>NZ_CM184556.1:0-3734570 GCF_059628195.1 Sulfitobacter sp. IGS-18
ATGACGCAGGATCAATGGGGCGAGATCAGACAAAGGCTGCTGAAAACAGTTGGACAGAACAACTTCACAACCTGGATTGAACCGATGGTTGCGGGCAAGGTGGCAAGCGGAATCGCGACATTGCATGTCCCGACAAACTTTTTCGGCAACTACGTCAGCCAGAATTTTTCGGATCTCATCCTGCATGAGATCAACGCCGAGGGCATCGAGGTTTCCCGCCTGAATTTCGCGCTGCAGCCCCGCGTTGCAAATGACGCCGCCAAACCTTCGGACCCGCCCCGCAAACCCGCCGTTTCCGCCACGGCCAGCGCCACCAGCGTCATGGCAACAGCCCCCCTCGACCCCAGGTTCAGCTTTGACAATTTTGTCGTCGGCAAACCCAACGAACTGGCCCATGCAGCCGCCAAACGGGTGGCCGAGGGCGGCCCCGTGACCTTCAACCCGTTGTTTCTCTATGGTGGCGTCGGCCTGGGCAAGACCCACCTGATGCACGCCATCGCCCGCGAACTGGCCGAACAGAAACCCCAGATGAACGTCCTTTATCTGTCGGCCGAACAGTTCATGTATCGTTTCGTTCAGGCCTTGCGTGACCGCAAGATGATGGACTTCAAGGAAATTTTCCGCTCCGTTGATGTGCTGATGGTTGATGACGTCCAGTTCATTGCCGGCAAGGACAGCACCCAGGAAGAATTCTTTCACACCTTCAACGCCCTTGTGGACCAGCGAAAGCAGATCATCATCTCTGCCGATCGCGCGCCCGGCGAGATCAAGGATCTGGAAGACCGTGTGAAATCCCGGCTGCAATGCGGTCTGGTCGTGGACCTGCACCCCACAGACTACGAACTGCGCCTGGGCATCCTGCAAAGCAAAGTCGAAGGGCAGCGCGAAAACTATCCCGACCTTGAGGTCGAGGATGGCGTGCTTGAATTCCTCGCCCACCGGATCACCTCCAACGTCCGGGTCCTTGAAGGCGCCCTGACACGTCTGTTCGCCTTCGGCTCCCTTGTCGGTCGCGAGATCAACATGGAGCTGACCCAGGACTGCCTGGTGGACGTATTGCGCGATTCCGAACGCAAGATTTCCGTCGAGGAGATCCAGCGCAAGGTCTCCGAGCACTACAATATCCGGCTGAGCGACATGATCGGGCCGAAGCGGCTGCGCAGCTATGCCCGCCCGCGCCAGGTGGCCATGTACCTGTGCAAACTGATGACCAGCCGCTCCCTGCCGGAGATCGGGCGCCGGTTTGGCGGGCGTGACCATACCACGGTCATGCATGGCGTCCGCCGGATCGAAGAGCTGAAAACGACGGATGACCAGATCGCCGAAGATCTGCAACTGCTGCGCCGCGCGCTGGAGTCCTGAACGCGGTATCAATGTCACGGCTGTCAGGTGATTGAGGGGCCCTTGCGGCCCCTCTTGCATTTGGCCCGCCAAAGCATGAAAAGTCTTGTTAAAACGAGGGAACCGGGTAGTTTGCCCCTCCCGACGGGTCTGACGGAGAAGCCATCATGAAATTCAGCATCGAACGCGCCGCATTGCTCAAGGCGGTCAGCCAGGCCCAATCCGTTGTCGAACGGCGCAACACCATTCCGATCCTGGCCAACGTGCTGATCGAGGCCGAAGGCAGCGATGTGTCCTTTCGCGCCACCGACCTGGATATCGAGGTGGTGGACAAGGTTGGCGCCCAGGTGGAACGCGCCGGTGCCACAACGGTATCGGCAACCCTGCTGCATGAAATCGTCCGCAAACTGCCCGATGGCGCATTGATCAACCTGACCGCAGACACCGCGGCAGGCCGCCTGACGGTGGAAGCGGGCCGCTCCAATTTCAGCCTCGCCACCCTGCCCCGCGAGGATTTTCCGGTGATGGCATCGTCTGAGTACGCTTCGAACTTCAGCGCGCCGGCACCCGTGCTGCGCCGCCTTTTCGACAAGTCGAAATTCGCCATCTCCACCGAAGAAACCCGGTATTACCTGAACGGCGTCTATATGCATATCGCCGACGGCGATGGCGGCAAGATGCTGCGCTGCGTGGCCACGGACGGACACCGGCTCGCCCGGATCGACGCCGACATGCCTGAAGGGGCGGCAGAGATGCCCGGCGTCATCGTGCCCCGCAAGACGGTTGGTGAACTGCGCAAGCTGCTGGAAGACGACGACATGAAAATCGCCGTATCCGTGTCAGAGACCAAGGTCCGCTTTGCCACACCGGAGATCACCCTGACCTCCAAGGTCATCGACGGCACCTTCCCCGACTACACCCGCGTGATCCCGCAGGGGAACACCCGCAAGATGGAAGTGGACGCCGCCGAATTCGCCCAGGCCGTGGATCGGGTCGCCACTGTCAGCTCCGAACGCTCCCGCGCGGTCAAGCTGCAGCTGGACGAAGATCGCCTGATCCTCTCGGTGAATGCCCCTGACAGCGGCGCCGCCGAGGAGGAGCTTGCCGTGGCCTACGGCGACGAGCGTCTGGAGATCGGGTTCAACGCGAAATACCTGTTGGAGATTGCAAGCCAGGTGGACCGGGAGAACGCCGTGTTCCTGTTCAACTCATCGGGTGACCCGACACTGATGCGTGAAGGCAATGACATGTCGGCCGTCTATGTCGTCATGCCAATGCGTGTGTGACGCGCCGGAGTTTTCGAAAACTCCGGCCCGATATTTTTGAAAATATCGGCGCTGACCCATGACCGGATTGTTCCTGTCCCAACTCACATTGTCCCACTTCCGGTCGCACCGGCGCAGCGTGATCGACTGCGACGCGCGCCCGGTGGCGCTGCACGGGCCCAACGGGGCGGGCAAGACCAACATTCTCGAAGCGGTCTCATTGTTCTCTCCCGGACGCGGCTTGCGCCGCTCCAGCGCGCAGGACTTGACCCGCAGGCCCGAGGCGCTGGGTTGGAAGGTCACCGGCATTCTGCACGCACAGCGTCAGGTGCATGAGGTCGAAATCTGGTCAGAAAACGGGGCCGCGCGCCAGACCCGGATAGATGCCAAGGCCACTGCCCAGAACACGCTGGGCCGGATTGCGCGGGTGCTCTGGCTGGTGCCGGCGATGGACAGGCTCTGGATCGAAGGCGCAGATGGCCGCAGACGGTTCCTGGACCGCATGACGCTCAGTTTCCTGCCCGATCACGGGGACCAGACCCTGCGCTATGAAAAGGCGATGCGTGAACGCAACCGGCTGCTCAAGGATATGGTGCGCGAACCCTCCTGGTATCTGGCCCTGGAAAACGCCATGGCCGAAGCGGGCGCCGCAATCCACGCCAACAGGCTGAACGCGCTGCAGGCCATCGCCCAGGCCCAGGAACAGGCCGAAACCGCATTTCCCACCGCCACACTGGAACTGCTCTGCGACATGCCCGACACCGCAGAGGGCCTGCGCCAGGCATTGGCCGACAACCGGATGCGCGACCTCACCGCCGGACGCACCCTGATCGGCCCCCACCGCGCGGACCTGAATGGCGTCTATGCAGCCAAGGATGTCCCGGCCAGGGATTGCTCCACCGGAGAGCAGAAGGCACTGCTCGTCTCGCTCATCCTCGCCAATGCCCGCGCCCTCGCAGCCGACTTTGGCGCGCCGCCCCTGCTGCTGCTGGACGAAGTCGCAGCCCACCTCGATACAACTCGTCAGGCAGCCCTGTATGACGAGATCACCGCGCTTGGGTCGCAGGCCTGGATGACGGGAACCGGGGTGGAACTGTTCTCGGAACTCGGCGACCGTGCCCAGATTCTGGAAGTGACAGAGGTCGACGGCGTGTCAGCGGTCAGGAGACCATGATGACCATCCCTTATTACGACCTCCTGCTTTATGCCGGTGCGATGGTGGCGCTGTTTGTCACTCCCGGCCCGGTCATGGTGGCGATGATGGCACGGGCGATGTCGGGCGGCTTTCGCGCGGCCTGGCCGCTGGCCCTGGGGGTGTCGATCGGTGATCTGCTCTGGCCGCTGGTGGCTGCGCTGGGGATTACCTGGATTCTCGCGGTATTCGATGTCTTCATGGTCGTCCTGCGCGCTGTGGCCTGCCTTGTCTTTCTGGTGATGGGCTTCCTGCTGATCCGCCACCGGGATGCCGCACCGGACCGCGACAGCCGCCTGACACGGCCTGGCATGTGGGCCGGGTTCATCGCTGGGGTCATCGCGATCCTGGGCAATCCCAAGGCGGTGCTTTTCTATGTCGGCGTCCTGCCGGGCTTCTTCGACCTGCGCAATGTCACCTGGCAGGACCTGGCTGCAATCGTCGCGATTTCGGTTGTCGTGCCCCTGATAGGCAACCTGACCCTGGCTGCTTTTGTCGGTCATATCCGAAGCCTTCTGACCAATCCCCGCACCCTGCGCCGGATCAATGTGGTATCCGGTTCGCTGCTGATCTGCGTGGGCCTTTTGATCCCGTTGATCTGACACAAAATCTTGTGTCAGGCGCGTGACATTCTTCGCTGAAAACACTATAAATCGGGCAAAAGAAAAAGGTTTTCCTGAATGTCCGAAACTGAGCAGATGCCGGAAGAATACGGCGCGAATTCCATCAAGGTTCTCAAAGGCTTGGAGGCGGTTCGAAAGCGTCCCGGCATGTACATCGGGGATACCGATGACGGCTCTGGTCTGCACCACATGGTCTACGAGGTCGTGGACAACGGCATTGACGAGGCGCTGGCCGGTCACGCGGACGCCGTGACCGTCACGATCCACGACGATTCCTCCGTTTCCGTCAGCGACAATGGCCGCGGGATTCCCGTCGGCATCCACGAGGGCGAAGGCGTGTCGGCGGCCGAGGTCATCATGACCCAGCTGCACGCAGGCGGCAAATTCGACAGCAACAGCTACAAGGTGTCGGGCGGCCTGCACGGCGTGGGTGTGTCGGTGGTCAACGCGCTTTCCGACTGGCTGGAATTGCGGATCTGGCGCGAGGGCAAGGAACATGTGGCCCGCTTTGAGGGCGGCTTCACCAAGGAACATCTCAGCGTGGTTGGCCCCACCGACCGCACCGGCACCGAAGTCCGCTTCATGGCGTCGACCAGCACCTTCTCCAACCTCGAATACAGCTTTGAAACGCTGGAAAAACGCCTGCGCGAACTGGCCTTCCTGAACTCCGGCGTGCGGATCATCCTGCGCGACGAACGGCCTGTGGAAACCCTGCAGACGGAGCTGTTCTACGAAGGTGGCGTGAAAGAGTTCGTGAAGTACCTGGACCGGCACAAGTCGTCCGTCATGCCCGAACCGATCTTCATCACCGGCGAAAAGGACGACATCGGCGTCGAGGTCGCGATGTGGTGGAACGACAGTTATCACGAGAACGTCCTGCCCTTTACCAACAACATCCCGCAGCGCGATGGCGGCACCCATATGGCAGGCTTTCGCGGTGCCCTGACCCGGACCATCAACAACTATGCCCAGTCCAGCGGCATCGCGAAGAAGGAAAAGATCAACTTCACCGGTGATGACGCCCGCGAGGGGCTGACCTGTGTCTTGTCCGTCAAGGTGCCGGACCCCAAGTTCAGCAGCCAGACCAAGGACAAGCTGGTCTCTTCCGAGGTGCGCCCCGCCGTCGAAGGGCTGGTGAACGAAAAGCTGGCCGAATGGTTCGAGGAGAACCCGAACGAGGCCAAGATCGTCGTCGGCAAGATCATCGAGGCCGCCCATGCCCGCGAGGCGGCGCGCAAGGCGCGCGACCTCACCCGCCGCAAGACCGCGATGGACGTGAATTTCCTGGCCGGCAAGCTCAAGGACTGTTCCGAGAAAGATCCTTCCAAGACCGAAGTCTTCCTTGTCGAGGGTGACAGCGCCGGTGGATCGGCCCAGACCGGCCGCGACCGGCAGACCCAGGCAATCCTGCCGCTCAAGGGCAAGATCCTCAACGTGGAACGTGCCCGTTTCGACCGGATGCTGGGCAGCCAGGAGATTGGCAACCTGGTCATGGCGCTCGGCACCGGGATCGGACGCGATGAATTCAACCTGAGCAAGCTGCGCTACCACAAGATCGTCATCATGACCGACGCCGACGTGGACGGCGCGCATATCCGCACCCTGCTGCTGACATTCTTCTACCGGCAGATGCCCGAACTGATCGAACATGGTCATCTCTACATCGCCCAGCCGCCGCTTTACAAAGTGTCGCGCGGCAAGTCCGAGGTCTACCTAAAGGACCAGGCAGCGATGGAGGAATACCTGATCGAACAGGGCATCGAGGGGGCCATGCTGCGTCAGGGCAACGGTGAGGAAATCATCGGTCAGGACCTCGCCCGGGTGGTCGATCTGGCACGCCAGATGCGCCGCGTTCTCGAAGCCTTCCCGACACATTATCCACGCCATATCGTGGAACAGGCTGCCATCGCCGGTGCCTTCGTTCCCGGCGCGGTGGACCGCGACCTGCAAGGGGTGGCGGACAAGGTCGCCAAACGTCTGGACCTGATCGCGCTGGAATACGAACGCGGCTGGCAAGGCCGCATCACCCAGGACCACGGCATCAAACTGGCCCGTATCCTGCGCGGCGTCGAAGAAGTGCGGACACTGGACGGCAAGATGCTCCGCTCTGGCGAGGCCAGGAAATCCGGCACCTTCACCGAACACCTGCAGGATGTCTATGACCTGCCGGCCACACTGGTGCGCAAGGACCGCTCGCAACTGATCCATGGCCCGATGGACCTGCTGGAAGCGATCCTGGCCGAAGGTGAAAAGGGCCTGTCCCTGCAGCGCTACAAAGGGCTGGGTGAAATGAACCCGGACCAGCTTTGGGAAACCACCCTGGATCCGGAGGCGCGCACCCTTCTGCGCGTCAAGGTCGAGGACATGGCAGAGGCCGACGATCTGTTTACCAAACTGATGGGCGACGTCGTCGAACCGCGCCGCGAGTTCATCCAGCAAAATGCATTGAGCGTCGAAAACCTCGACTTCTGAACTGTTGTCAGGGAAACGGTTCCGTCGTGACCCTGACACCCCTGCTCTGTCTTGTGACTGGTGCCGCTTGCGGCGGCCTTATCAATGGCCTGTCCGGCACCGGAAACGCACTTTTTCAGCTGACTTTCCCCCCAATCGTCCCGGACCCTGTGACAGCGGTGACCATCGTTGCGCTGATGTCGGTCCTCGCAGGCCTTCAGGGCCCGTGTCAGGACGTCCAGACCCAATATGTTACTTAATTCTCATGATATGACCAAACAAGTAACATTTACCTTGTTCCGAATCGCAACCAGAGTTAAAATCAACCAAAGAGGAGAACTACATGCAGGCTTTCATCTGCGACGCGCAACGCACGGCAATTGGCCGCTTCGGTGGCGCACTGGCATCCGTCCGCGCTGACGATCTGGCTGCGGCCCCCATCGCGGCACTGATGGCGCGCAATCCGGATGTGGATTGGTCGCGCGTCGATGACGTGATCATGGGCTGCGCCAACCAGGCTGGCGAAGACAACCGGAACGTGGCGCGTATGGCCGCCTTGCTGGCGGGGCTGCCCGTCGACGTTCCGGGCGCAACCATCAACCGGCTCTGCGCCTCCGGCATGGACGCCGTTGGCTCTGCCGCGCGTGCAATCCGCGCGGGCGACATCGACCTTGCCATCGCCGGTGGCGTCGAAAGCATGACGCGCGCACCCTTCGTGATGCCCAAGGCAGAAACCGCCTTTTCACGCAGCAACGCTGTCTATGACACGACCATCGGCTGGCGCTTCGTCAACCCGAAGATGAAGTCGCAATATGGTGTCGACTCGATGCCCGAAACCGCCGACAATGTCGCTGCCGACCATGACGTCAGCCGTGCCGACCAGGATGCATTTGCCCTGCGCAGCCAGGAACGCTGGGCTGCCGCAGATGCCGCTGGCGTCTTTGCTGATGAAATCACGCCGGTCACGATCCCCCAGCGTAAGGGTGACCCGATTGTCGTGGACCGCGACGAACATCCGCGCCCCCAGACCACCGCAGAAGCCCTGGGCAAGCTGCGCGCGATCAACGGGCCGGATCTGACCGTGACCGCCGGCAACGCCTCTGGCGTCAATGACGGTGCCGCGGCGTTGCTGATTGCATCCGAACAGGCCACCAGGGATCACAACCTGACGCCGATCGCCCGTGTCGTCGCCATGTCCGCCGCCGGTGTGGAACCGCGCGTCATGGGCATTGGCCCGATCCCCGCCTGCAAAAAGGTGCTGGCCCGCGCCGGGCTGACCATCGACCAGATGGATGTGATCGAGCTGAACGAGGCTTTTGCCTCCCAGGGGCTCGCCACCCTGCGCGCCCTCGGCGTGGCAGACGACGCGCCGCATGTAAACGCCAATGGCGGGGCCATCGCCATCGGACATCCCCTGGGCATGTCCGGTGCGCGCCTTGTGATGACCGCTGCCTTGCAACTGAAACGCACGGGCGGACGTTATGCCCTGTGTACCATGTGTGTGGGCGTTGGTCAGGGTGTCGCCCTGATCCTCGAACGCACAAGCTGAATGTTAACCTGAAAGGACGGATTCTATGTATGCACAGATGATCAAGTCTACCGGTGAAGGCGTCAAATCCCTTGACGATATGGAACCGGATGAACGCGCCTTTCAGGAACGCATCAACGCGGGCGGCAAGATCGAGCCGAAGGACTGGATGCCGGAAGGCTATCGCAAGAACCTGATCCGCCAAATCGGCCAGCACGCCCATTCCGAAATCGTCGGCCAGTTGCCCGAGGGCAACTGGATCACCCGCGCCCCGACGCTGGAGCGCAAGGCGATCCTGCTGGCCAAGGTTCAGGATGAGGCCGGTCACGGCCTCTACCTCTATTGCGCGGCGGAAACGCTGGGCGTGACCCGCGACCAGCTGACCCGCGACCTGTTGTCGGGCAAGATGAAGTATTCGTCGATCTTCAACTATCCGACCCTGACATGGGCCGACATGGGGGCCGTCGGCTGGCTGGTCGATGGTGCCGCGATCATGAACCAGGTGCCGCTGCAGCGCACATCATACGGGCCCTACGCCCGCGCCATGGTGCGGATCTGCAAGGAGGAATCCTTTCACCAGCGTCAGGGCTTCGACATCATGATGAACATGGCCAGGGGCACCGAGGCACAGCGCAAGATGGCACAGGATGCGCTGAACCGGTTCTGGTACCCATCGCTGATGATGTTCGGCCCCTCGGATGCGGAATCGGTGCATTCCGCGCAATCCATGGCCTGGAAGATCAAGATGAACTCCAACGACGAGCTGCGCCAGAAATTCGTCGATCAGACAGCGCCGCAGGCCGAATACCTGGGCCTCACGATTCCCGACGAGAACCTGAAGTTCAACGAGGAAACCGGGCATTACGAATTCTCCGAACCCGACTGGGACGAATTCTTTGACGTGCTCAAGGGCAATGGCCCCTGCAACACCGAACGGCTGGAAGCCCGCAACCGCGCCTGGGACGAAGGCCGCTGGGTGCGCGAAGGCCTGCTCGCCCACGCTGAAAAGAAACGCAAAACCGCCATCGCGGCGGAGTGACCAATTCCTTGAAAGGAATTGGTCAAAAGTTTTCGAAAACTTTTGACGCCACCCCTGACAGGAGGACGCCCAGATGAGCAGCCCCGAATCCAGTCCCTATTCCGACACCGATGCCGCGCCCCACGGCAAGGTACGGGCAACCGAATGGCCGCTTTGGGAAATCTTCATCCGCGGCCAGCACGGGTTGAGCCACCGGCATGTGGGCAGCCTTCACGCCGCCGATGCGGAGGGCGCAATTAAGAACGCGCGCGACGTTTACACACGCCGCAACGAGGGTGTCAGCATCTGGGCCGTCCCGGCCAGCGCCATTGCCGCCTCTTCCCCGGAAGAGAAAGGCGCGCTTTATGAACCGGCGAACGACAAGGTCTATCGTCACCCGACGTTCTTTGACATTCCAGACGAAGTGGGGGCGATGTGAGCAACGCCCTCTTTGAATATCTCTGCCGGATGGGCGACAACACCCTGGTCCTGGGGCATCGCATCTCTGAATGGTGCGGCGTTGCACCCGTGCTTGAGGAAGATATCGCGCTGGCCAACACCGCGCTGGATCTGATCGGGCAGACGCAGCTTTGGCTCGGGCTGGCGGGCGAGGTCGAGGACAAGGGCCGCGATGCCGACCGTCTCGCCTTTCACCGGGATGTCTGGGATTTCCGCAATCTGCTGCTGGTCGAACAGCCCAACGGCGACTTTGGTCACACCATGATGCGCCAGTTCCTGTTTGACGGCTGGCATCTGGCGCAACTCAGGGGGCTGATGGGTTCCAGCAACGACCAGGTTGCGGCGATTGCAGAGAAATCCGTGAAGGAAGTCACCTATCACCTTGAGCGGGCCACCGATACGGTGATCGGCCTGGGCGACGGGACCGAAGAAAGCCACAAGCGGATGCAGGCCGCGCTGGACCGGCTCTATCCTTTTGTGGGCGAAATGTTCATCGCGGACGCGGTGGACGAGGAGATGGTCAGCGCGGGCATCGCACCCGATCCGGCATCACTGCGCCCCGGTTACGACGCGATGCTTGATGCCGTCCTGGCCGAGGCGACATTGCAGAAACCGGCAGACGATTTTGCCCACAAGGGCGGGAAATCGGGCGCGCGGCATACCGAGCATCTGGGCCATATGCTGACCCAGATGCAATGGCTGCAGCGGGCCTACCCGGATGCCACATGGTAACCGAAAAACCCTCGTTAGAGACTGTTTGGTCCTGGCTTTCTGCCGTGCCGGACCCGGAAATCCCGGTGATTTCCCTGACCGATCTGGGCATCATCCGAGATGTGCAATGGCGGGACGACACGCTTGAGGTCACGGTGACACCGACCTATTCCGGCTGCCCGGCCACCAGCATCATCAATCTGGACATCGAAACCGCCCTGCGCGCGAAGGGAATCGAGAAACTGACGCTGAAGCGGCAGCTTTCTCCGGCCTGGACCACCGACTGGCTGACCGACACAGGCAAGGCCAGGCTGGAGGAATACGGCATCGCCCCGCCCCGGCCCGCCGGTGGCCCGCAACACTGCCCGCGCTGCAAATCGACCCAGGTGGAAAAGATCAGCCAGTTCGGGTCCACCCCCTGCAAGGCGCAATGGCGCTGCCAGTCCTGTCTTGAACCCTTCGACTATTTCAAATGTATCTGAGGCACTGACATGAGCCAGTTTCACCCCGTAACAGTGACTGATATCCACCACACGATCCGTGATGCCGTGGTGCTGACACTGGAGCCGGAAAACCCCGACGCCTTTGCCTTTACCCAGGGCCAGTACCTGACCTTCAAGCAGGATTTCGACGGCACCGAACTGCGCCGCAACTATTCGATCTGCGCCGGTCTGGACGACGGCAAATTGCAGGTGGGGATCAAGAAGGTGGATGGCGGTGCCTTTTCCACCTTTGCCAATGAGACTCTCAAGGTCGGCGATACGCTGCATGTCATGCCGCCGCAGGGCAAGTTTTTTACCGCGTTAGAGCCTGATCGCGCCAAGAATTACCTCGGCTTTGCCGGGGGGTCCGGCATCACGCCGGTCTTGTCGATCCTCAAGACCGTGCTGAAACGTGAACCGAAATCCACCTTCACGCTGGTCTATGCCAACCGCGCGGTGAACACGATCATGTTCCGCGAAGATCTGGAAGACCTCAAGAACCGCTACATGGGGCGGTTGACCATCATCCACATGCTGGAATCCGGGCAGGACATCGACCTGTTCACCGGCCGCGTGGATCAGGAAAAATGCACACGCCTATTCAAGCAATGGATCGACGTTGACAGCATCGACACCGCCTTCATCTGCGGCCCCGAACCGATGATGCTGGCCATCGCCGACAGCCTGAAAGGCCACGGGTTAGAGCATGATCAGATCAAGTTCGAACTGTTCAGCGAAAGCCAGCAGGGCCAGCTTGCCAAAAAGGAGATGGCCAAGCGCAGCGAGGGTCAGAAGGGCACCGAGATCACCGTGATCATCGAAGGGGCCGAGCGCAGCTTTACCATGCAGAAGGGTCAATCCGTGCTGGAAGCCGCGCTGGAGAACGGGCAGGATGCGCCGTTTTCCTGCAAGGCCGGTGTCTGTTCCACCTGCATGGGCAAGGTCCTTGAAGGCGAGGTCGAGATGATCAGCAACCACGCGCTTGAGGATTATGAGGTGGAGCGCGGTTATGTGCTGACCTGCCAGTCCTACCCGCTGAGCGACAAGCTCGTCATCGACTACGACACACATTAAGGAACCGATATGCTCAACGTTTCCAGTTACGCCGCCGGACAATGGATCGCACCGGGGGCCGGCGCCCGCACCATCGCCAGCGCCATCACCGGCGATGTGATCGCCCATGCCGGAAACGACGCGCTGGATGTGCAGGCCATGCTGTCCTACGCCCGCGACACCGGCGGGCCCGCGCTGCGCAAGATGACGTTCCATGACCGCGCGCGGATGCTGAAGGCGCTGGCGGGCTATCTGAACGACGGCAAGCAGGCGCTCTACGACCTCAGCTACGACACCGGTGCCACGCTGTCGGATCACAGGATCGACGTGGACGGCGGGATTGGCACGATGATGGTCTTTGCCGCCAAGGGGCGGCGCGAGATGCCGGATGCGCAGGTCTATCTGGACGGTCCGCCCGAACAACTGGGGCGCGGCGGGCAGTTCTTTGGCCGCCATATCTGCACACCGTTGCAGGGTGTCGCGGTGCATATCAACGCCTTCAACTTCCCGGTCTGGGGGATGCTGGAGAAGCTGGCGCCGACCCTGCTGGCCGGGGTGCCCGCCATCGTGAAGCCCGCCACCGCCACCTGCTATGTGACGGAGGCCTGCGTGCGCATGATGCTGGACAGCGGCCTGCTGCCAAAGGGGGCCTTGCAACTGGTCTCTGGTGGCCTTGGTGACATGCTGGATCATCTCGACTGCCAGGATGCGGTCGCCTTTACCGGTTCCGCCGACACCGCGCTCAAGCTGCGCGGCAATCCCCGGCTGATGCAGAATTCCGTGCGCTTCGCCTCGGAACAGGACAGCCTGAACGCCAGCGTCCTGGGCCCCGATGCCACACCCGGCACGCCGGAATTCGATCTCTTCGTCAAGGAAGTGCAGCGCGAGATGACCGCGAAGGCGGGTCAGAAATGCACGGCGATCCGGCGCATCATGGTCCCGAATACCTTGATAGAGCCTGTTATCGCGGCCATCAGCGAAAGACTGGGCAAGATCGCCATCGGGGATCCCCGGCTTGACTCCACCGGTATGGGCGCGCTGGTTTCCGCCAGCCAGAAACGCGATGTGCTGGAAAAAGCCGCCACCATCGGCGCAGAGGCCGAGCGCGTGTTTGGCAACCCCGACGACTTCGCGGTCGAAGGCGCAGACCGGGACAAGGGCGCATTCCTGCCGCCCATGTTGTTCCACTGCGCCGATCCCGACAGCGCGGTCAGGGTGCATGACACCGAAGCCTTCGGCCCGGTTTCGACAATCATGCCCTACCGCGATCTGCCCCATGCGGTCCAGCTTCTGAACAAGGGCAAGGGATCGCTTGTTGCATCCGTCATCACCAATGACGGCAATGTCGCGCGCGAGATCACGCTGGGGGCCGCTGCCTTCCACGGGCGGCTCTACTTCAACAACCGCGCTTCGATGAAAGAGGCGACCGGTCACGGCGCACCCCTGCCCCACATGGTTCACGGCGGCCCCGGCCGCGCAGGCGGTGGCGAAGAGCTGGGCGGCATCCGTGGCGTCATGCATTACATGCAGCGCACCGCCGTGCAGGGCAGCCCCGACATCCTGACCGCCATCGGTCAGCAATGGGTGCCTGGCGCGACAGAGATTTCGGACCGGGCCCATCCCTTTACCCGGACATTTGATCAGCTTGATCTGGGCGAGACCTTCAATTCGCCTGCCCGCACCGTGACACTGGACGATATCGAGACATTTGCCCATTTCACCGGCGATACCTTCTATGCCCATATGGACGACGAAGCCGCCAGGGCGAACCCTTTCTTTCCGGGCCGCGTGGCGCATGGCTACCTGCTGCTCAGCTTTGCCGCGGGGCTGTTCGTTCAGCCCGATCCGGGGCCGGTTCTGGCCAACACCGGGTTGGACAACCTGCGTTTCATGGAACCGGTGGCGGCAGGCGACAGCATCAAGGTGCGCCTGAGCGTCAAGCACAAGACACCGCGCAACGACGACTATGGAGAGGTGCGCTGGCATGTTACCCTCACCAATCAAAACGACAAACCCGTTGCCGAATATGAACTGCTGACCATGAATGCGTACTGAGAATTTCATCACGCTGACGGCCCCCCTGCGCGCCGTTGGCGGCGGGCGGGTGTGGTCCCTGATGATCAGTCTCTTCGGTGATCTGGCGCAGGAGCAGGGAACCGCCATCGACGGTCCGGTGCTGTCCGCGATGATGACCCTGCTTGAGGTCAAGCCCGAAGCCGCCCGCGTTGCCCTGCATCGGTTGCGCAACGATGGTTGGGTGAGTTCCGACAAGGTCGGGCGCATCAGCCGCCACAGCCTGACCGAAAAAGGACGTGCGGAAAGCGCGGCGGCCACCCCGCGCATCTATTCCACTCCCGACGACGGATCCGGCGGCTGGCAACTGGTCCTGCTGGAAACGGCCGAGGATCAGACCGTTGCGCGCATGGGCCACCTGGGCTTTACCCCGCTCGCGCCGCGCCTTTTCGTGGGGCCTGCCGATGCAGTCTCGCCCCCCGGCGCGCTGAGCCTTCCTGGCACCACCGCACCGGACTGGCTGCGCGCGCAGCTTCACACGGAGCCGCTGGTCACCGCCTATGCCAATCTGGCCCAAACCCTGAAAAAGCTGGCCGCAGACCTGCCGGAAAGCGACACGATGACCCCGTTGCAGATTGCCGTGCTCAGGGGATTGATCGTGCACAACTGGCGGCGGCTGGTTCTGAAAAACCCGCCACTGCCCCTGATTCTGACGGACCCCGACGGACCGGCACGACAATCTCATCTGATGGTCGCCGATCTTCTGGCCCGTTTCCCCCGCCCGTCCCTGCGCGATCTGACCACCTGATCCGCCACCAGCAGGCCGGAACGCAACGCGCTTTCCCCAGAAGCGCAGGCAGGATATAGCGTCTGCATGACAAACACACTCCATCAGAACGATCTGCCTGATGACCTGGACCTTGGACCGGTAGTCGCCATCGACTGCGAGACAATGGGCCTGAACCCGCACCGCGACAGGCTCTGCGTGGTGCAGCTTTCTGCAGGGGACGGCAACGCCCACCTGGTCCAGATTACCAAAGGGCAGACCGAGGCACCGAACCTCTGCAAACTCCTGCAAGACCCTGAGGTGCTGAAGCTGTTTCATTTTGGCCGTTTCGACATTGCCGCCATGATGAATGCCTTTGGCGTCCTGACGGCGCCGGTCTATTGCACCAAGATCGCCAGCCGTCTTGTGCGCACCTACACCGACCGGCACGGGCTGGCAAAACTGCTTCAGGAGCTGCTGGGCATCGACATTTCCAAGCAACAGCAATCCAGCGACTGGGGCGCTGCCAAACTGACCAACGCGCAGCTTGACTATGCCGCATCCGACGTCCTGTACCTGCATCAGCTGCGTGACCGGCTGGATGAGATGCTGGAACGTGAGGGCCGGATGGATATTGCGCAGGCCTGCTTTGATTTTCTGCCCTCGCGCGCAAAGCTCGATCTGCAGGGCTGGCCAGACACGGACATCTTTGCACACATATGACAACACCCTTTCTGGATACCGCACGCCGGGTGATCCGCGCCGAATCCGCCGCGCTTGAAACCCTCGCCGACAGCCTCGATGACCGTTTTCGCGTCGCCATCGACATGATGCGCGCCTGCAAGGGCCGCGTGATTGTCACCGGCATCGGAAAATCCGGCCATATCGCCAAGAAGATCGCGGCGACCCTGGCCAGCACCGGCACGCCAGCCCAATTCGTCCACCCGGCCGAGGCCAGCCATGGCGACCTGGGCATGATCACTGCCGCTGACGTCGTGCTCGCGATCTCGAACTCCGGCGAAGCGCCGGAGCTTGGCAACCTCATTGCCTATTCGCGGCGCTTCGACATTCCGCTGATCGGCATGACCAGCCGCCCCGAGAGCGCATTGGGCAGCCAGTCGGACGTGATACTGGCACTGCCGCAACTGGGCGAAGCCTGTGGCACCGGGGCGGTGCCGACGATTTCCACAACCATGACACTGGCACTGGGCGATGCGCTGGCCGTTGCCCTGATGGAAAACCGCGCCTTCACCGCCGAACATTTCCGCAACTTTCATCCCGGCGGCAAACTGGGCGCACAGTTCAGCCGGGTGCGGGACCTCATGCACAGCGGTGACGCCCTGCCGCTGGTACATGAAGACGTGGATATGTCCCGCGCATTGGCAGAGATCGGCAGCAAGGCCTTTGGCGTCACCGGCGTTTCCGACGACGAGGGGCGGCTCATCGGCATCATCACAACAGGGGACCTGGGCCGCCACATGGAAGGGATGATGGCGCTGAAAGCCCGCGACGTCATGACACGCAATCCCATCACCGTCGGTCCGGACGACCTGGCCGAACGCGCCGTCGGCATCATGAACGCCCGCAAAATCACCTGCCTGCTGGTGGTGGACCCGACCGCGCCGGACATCCTCATCGGCCTGCTGCACATCCACGACTGCCTGCGCGTCGGGCTGGGTTGAACACCATGCAAGCCGACCGCCATTCGCGCATGGTATCCTTGCTCAAGGTGCTGTTTCCGCTTCTGGCACTGGCGCTGTTGTCGACCCTCTTCCTGCTGTCCCGTGTCATCGACCCGGAAACGGCGATACCCTTTGCCGACAAGGAAATTCAGGATCGCCTGCGCGACCAGCAGGTGACCGGCCCCTTCTTTTCCGGTGCCAGCGCCAACGGCGATCTGATTTCCTTTTCCGCGGAAAAGCTGACCACCCCGCAGAACGAGGTCGGCGCGAACCGTGCCGAGGATGTGCGGGTGGTCATGGATCTTCACGGCGGCACCACCCTGACACTTCAGGCCAATGTCGCCCATTTCGAAATGCCCAAAGACCGTGCCGATCTTGAGGGCAATGTGGTGATCGAAACCTCCAACAACTACATGATTGAAAGTGACCGGCTGACCACCCAAATGACCAATCTGGATGTCAGGTCCCCCGGGCCGGTCCAGGCACAAACCCCGATTGGCACCCTCAATGCGGGAAGCATGGTCATCAGTACCTCAAACGAGGGAGAAGCCACCCAATTGATTTTCAAAAACGGCGTGAAACTGATATACGACCCCAAACTGGTAGAAGAGTGACCCACGTGAACCATCTAAGATCCCTGTTGCTGCCCGTCTTTCTGATCGTGTTTGCCGGGCCGCTTCTGGCACAGGGGGCCAGCGTCGCCTTTGGCACCATCCGACAGGACACCAAACAACCGGTGGAAGTGACCGCCGACAACCTCTCCGTGGATCAGGAGACCGGGACCGCGATCTTTACCGGGAACGTGATGATCGGTCAGGGCGATCTGCGCCTGTCCGCCGCCCGCGTCCTGGTGGTCTACCGCAATCAGAACAAGGGCATTGCGCGGCTGGAAGCGACTGGCGGCGTCACGCTGGTATCCGGCCCGGACGCCGCTGAATCGGAACGGGCGGATTACAACATCGACACCGGCACCATCGTGATGACGGGCAACGTGCTGCTGGCACAGGGCCCCAGCGCGCTTTCCGCCGACAAGATGAGCGTTCGGCTTTCGGACGGCACCGCACAGATGTCCGGCCGGGTGCGCACCATCCTGCAGACAGGTGGCGACAACTGATGGCATCCCCTGACCTGAAGGTCGCGGAAGGCAGTTCCGGCCTGAAGATAGATCACCTGCGCAAATCCTACCGGAAAAAGACGGTGATCCGGGATTTCTCGATGCACCTGAACCGGGGCGAAGTTGTTGCCCTGCTGGGGCCGAATGGCTCGGGCAAGACCACGACATTCTATGCCGTTGCCGGTCTGGTCACACCCGAAGGCGGCAGTGTCACGGTGGATGGCAAGGATGTGACCCTGCTGCCCATGTACCGTCGTGCGCAGCTTGGCATCGGTTACCTGCCGCAGGAGATGAGCATCTTTCGCGGCCTCAGCGTGCAGGACAACATCGCCGCGATTCTCGACATCGCCGTGCCGCACCGTCACAAGCGGCGCGAACGTCTTGAGGAACTGCTGTCGGAGTTCTCCATCGAGCACCTGCGCCGCGCGCCGGCTTTGGCCCTGTCGGGCGGGGAACGCCGCCGGGTCGAGATTGCCCGCTGCCTGGCCGCAAACCCCAAGTACCTCCTGCTTGACGAACCTTTTGCCGGGGTTGATCCGATTTCCGTCGGCGACATCCGGTTGCTGGTCGCGGATCTGAAAACACGGGGCATCGGCGTTCTGATCACCGACCATAACGTCCGGGAAACGCTCGAAATCGTGGACCGCGCCTATATTCTGCACGAAGGCAAGGTGCTGATGTCCGGCAGCCCCGACGAGGTGGTGCAGAACGAAAACGTGCGCCGTGTTTACCTTGGCGAGAATTTTCGGATTTCCTAAAATTTCGCAAACTTCAGGCAGCGATATTCGGCTGGCGCAGATGGGATCACCATTGACTTTGCAGCGTATTCTTGGCCTCATGAAGACATGGCAACACTGCGTTCCTGTTTGAGACTGCACCGGCCTTCACGCCAAGGCACGGTCAAGAACTACCTGGACGCACGGCCATTTTTCCGCATTTGAACATCATCTTGCCCCACTCTGGTGGTCCGCTTGGCGTTGTTCAAACAAGAGATAACAAGGAGAACCTATGCGGTACCAAATCAGCGGCAAGCAGATCGACATCGGCGAAGCATTACAAACCCACGTTCAGGAGGAATTGGGCGCGGCGGTCGGGAAATATGCACAACGTCCGACGGACGCACAGGTCATCTTTTCAAAGTCGGGACACGAGTTTGTCTGTGAGGCGACCGTCCACCTTTCCACCGGGCTGACCGCATCGGCCAAGGCGCACAGCACCGAAATCTATGGCGCCTTCGATGCCTGCAGCGAAAAGATGGAAAAGCAGCTGCGCCGCTACAAACGCCGCCTGAAAGATCACCATCAAGACCGCGCCGTACCGGTTGAACTCTTCGGTGCCTCCTCGTATATCCTTGCCTCTACAAGCGATTCTGACGCGCAGGAACCCGATACCCTCCAACCCATGATCATCGCGGAAATGCAGACCAAGATCGCAACCTTGTCTGTCGGCGAAGCTGTCATGCAGATGGAACTCGCGGGGGCGCCAGTGTTGGTGTTTCGCAAAGAGGGCAAAGAGGGCCTGAACGTCGTGTATCGCCGCGAAGATGGCAACATCGGCTGGATTGATCCCTGAAAAAGGTGCTCGGGGTAACCCGTTCAAGAGAGCAGGACAAACCGAATGGAACTTGCAAAACTACTCAAGCCGGAAGCGGTTAAAGTCGTTAACGCTGCCTCCAGCAAGAAGCGGCTGATGCAGGATCTCGGCGACCTGGTTGAATCTGTCTATGGCTTCAAATCAGGCATTGTCGTTGATGCCCTGATGGCAAGAGAAGCTCTGGGACCAACGGGTGTGGGCCACGGTGTGGCCCTGCCCCATGCCCGGCTTGACGGATTGGAATCGGTGGTGGGCGCATTCATCCTTCTGGATCGGCCTGTCGATTTCTCATCCGTTGACCGGCAGCCGGTGGACATCGCCTTTGCACTCTTTGCCCCCGAAGAAGCGGGCGTCGAGCACCTCAAGGCGCTTGCTCTGGTGTCGCGCACCCTTCGCAACCAGACGATATGCAGCAAACTGCGCGCGAACCCGGACCCCGCAACGCTGTACACCATCCTGATCGAAGAACCCTCGGTTCAGGCCGCCTGACCACCCGCTATCTCCAGGCGGAAAAGCCGAAGGTTATATAGTCGCGCTGATAGGCTTGCGCGCCAAGTTTTTCAATTTCATCGTCATAGATCGCATCCAGCGTGAAGGGCTGATCGGCATCTGGCAAGGGTGGCGGCGGCGCGTCTGCAATCCCGACCGAAGCCGCCAGCGCAGCCAGGTCCTGCACCATGTCCTCTTCGCGGATGATCCGGTCAGGCAGGCACAGCTCCCCGAATCCCTGGATCGCCTGTGCCTGCGAGCACCACGCCGCATCCACCCGAATGGCCGTCTGACCCGCGAGGTTCCCCTTGAGCCAGACCAGAAAGGCCGCAAAGGCCGCGCGGTGTTCCGCAAGACCATAGCCTGCATCCGGCCCCTCGGCGGGCAGCGGCATGTTATAGCGGCGCATCATGGTCTTGCGCAGCTGCACAAAACTGCCCTTCTCCGTCGTCAGAATGTGACGACAGAAGGCATCATGCGCCCGTGCCAGCGGGTGCCGTATCACGGTAAAGCTGCGGTGCCCGGGATGATCGCGCTTCCATTCACGCAGCTCTTTCTGCGTCATCTTCGAGCGAAGCGCGCCCCGCCCGGCACCGTCCAATGCCGCCAGCCACTGCAAGATCTCCACCCGTGGTGCAGAGCGCAGCGGCAGATAGAGCAGGGGCGACTGCGCCGCAGCAAAATAGGACGGCACATTGGGCCCCCGCCGCGGTTCGAAATTCGGAGTACGGGTCAGATCGAAACGGTCGAGCCGGGACAGCGCCGCCGTCATCTCGTCGTAGTTGCTGACCTTCGCCGAGATCGGGCTCGGGTTTTGCTTTTTCAGATTGCTGTCCAGCGCGTCCAGCGTCTCATCCACCCCCAGGTAGCGCGCCAGCCCGTTCATCACCCCGACGCTTTGCAGATCGTCATAGGCGACATAAAAGGCCGTCTGCCCGCTGACCTGCAGCCTGTTCAGCAAAGTCACCTGAAACGCCTGCAACGCCTCAAGATGCGCCTCGAATTCGCGCGCGTCAAAGACCGCCTGCGCCGTCTTCTGCGCCTTGACGTCGGTCAGCTTCCACTGCCCTGTCTCCTGCGCAATCTTCCAGCTGACATAGCTGTCCACCGGGTTGCGGGTCAGGATGATCTTGGCGCATTTCGGATCGTCCATGATCGCATCGAAAACGCGTGGATCATGATCGTGGAAATACCGGAAACCGCTGAGCCGCGCCGTGTTTCCGCGCATGGCTTTCAACAGCAGATGCGGATCCCGGTCGCGGGTCTTCTGATCAATTCCCAGGATCGGTTCATTGTGCGGGTAGCCCAGAAAATGCGGGTTGAACGCCTCCCCATGACAGGAGATACCGCCAAAGGCATTCAGGTTTGTTTCCAGAAAATTCGACCCCGTGCGCATCTCTGCAAACACGACAAAGCTGTGGAATTTCTCGGCCATGTCTTACTGTACCAGATAGGGTTTGCGCTGGGTTTTCTGATTTGACGCGACACCGCGCTCGGCCGGAAAATCGCCCATCAGATAGGGGTGCATCCCCTGGTTCTTCAGGTTTTGCAGGAACTGGCCGAAACCACTCAGATCAACCATCTTGGGGGCTTCGGACAGGCGGCGCAATTTGGTGCGCCCGATCTCATCCAGTATCCCCTGCAAAGGCTCCATCGGTGCCTCGATGAATTCCGCCATGGTCCAGATGCGCACGCGGGCCTTGGAATAGGGCGACCGCAGGATATCCATATGTTCGCTTTCGACCTTTTGCAGATGCGCGGCAATTGTGCGGATCTTTGCAAAATCCAGGTTGGACCGGAACAACGGCACCGCCCAGGCCCCGGTAATGACGGAAACCTGCGCGTTCGGGTCCTTTGCCACCCGCCAGTTGATATCCTGGTTGTCTGCCGGGCCGAATTGGAAACACTGCCGCTCACCCCGGGTGTTCCAGATCAGATTGGTCAGGAACGCCTTGCTGTTGTAATCGCGCAGCGTCGCGGATTGCGACAAGGCCCCGTTGATGGCTGTCTGCCCGTCCGCGTAATGCACACCATCCGCGGCAAACAGATGGCCGTGCACCCGCGCGCCGGTTGCCTTGGCCAGCCAGGGTTCGAAATTCTCGAACAATTCGGCAAAGCCCTGGAACATCGAATAAGGTGCCGCCGTGACACCGTTTTCCCAATCTTCGTTGGGAAAGCGGCTTTGCATATACAGGCCCGACCGCCCGCGCGTCCGACGCTCCACCGCTTTGGAGAAGATCCTGTCGATCTTGCCGGGGTTCGGCTCCGTCTTTTTCATGGCACCCGCAACATCGGTCAGAAATGCCTCGTACAGGCGGTCGGCATAGGGCCAGATCTTGCGCGCGACAAAGCAGTCTGACCGCCGCAGCAATTGCAGGTGGTCGTCGTAGAAAATATGCGGCTTACCCTGAAAATCGAACTTGGACAGCGTCAGGGAACGGCTTTCGATCTTCTCGGAATACAGCCGCGAAAGCGTTTGGAAATAGGATTCATCCGGGATCCAGACATGTCTGAAGAACCGGTCGTATGCGGGTCTTTCCGGGTCCTGCAGGATCGCGGACAGCGTGCGGCGTGACAGGCACCACCATTGCGACCCCATATGCGGCACGATCCCATGCGGCATCTTGCGTTTGAGCCCGAGAAAGCGCTGTACCGCCACCGCCTTGTCAAAGAAATAGCGCCGCTTTTTCCAGGAGAACGGAAAATGCATGGTAAACCGTTCTTCGTCCAGCCCGCCCACGGTCCAGGGCACATCGGCTGTTGTCGCGCTTTCGATGAAATCGGTGTTGGGGCGTTCGTCCAGATAATCAATCAGCTCCTGCACCGGACGCAGCGGCAGACAGGACCCGGACGCCAGATAGACATGTTTGATCTCCGGATAGCTGGCCAGCAGCTGTTCCGACGCGCTTTGCGATGCGGCGACAATGCCCCAGGTGCCCCATTCGCACCGGTAGCGGGTGCTGAAGGAGACATCCTTCCGGTCAGCCATCGCATTGACAAAGGCATCATAGGTCCGCCGCGGAACGCCCTTGTCGACATGGATCACAACGGGGCAGCCTGCCGCCGACCAGTGGCGCGCCACCTGCTCGGCCCGGCCCAGTGCGGTATGCACCAACATTACAATCCCGACCGTCATGCCCAGTTTCCCTTCGACATCAGGCCGAGAATCTCAAGCTGTCGCCAGTTGATGTAACGTTCTGACCATTTGCACCAAAGCTGCGGGTCGTGCTTCAGCCGGTCGGCATAGGCCTTGTATTCGACGGAACCGGCATAGTGCTGCGACCGCTCCAACTCCTCGGCGGCCTTGGCGCCGAAGGTGTCAATGAACTTGGCATGCAGCAACACACCCGATGCCTTTTCACCACCCCATTCGTCATAGACCTGGTTCAGCCCGCGCGGCAGCAGCATGTGGGTGGAGCTGACATAGGTATAGCGTTTGTCCCATTTCACCAATGGTACCTTGTTCAGGGCCGGTGCCTTTGCCGGCGCGTCGGGGAAGAAGACACGCGCACGCGGCCCCCCCTGAATCCACAGGTTGGTGAACAGGTGATTGCGCGAAATGGTGTAATTGCCGCTGTCGAACCAGGTGGCAATCTCGATCGGGTTCTGACCCGCCTGATAGGGCTGCTCGTCCAGCCGCCCCTTGGGGTACATATCCAGCAACATCGCAGAAAACGACTTGATCGAAGAGGCATCCAGCCAGTCCGTCAGGGCTCGCAGCGGGCGGGTATCGCAGAACGGATAGACCAGGAATTCATCGGGATCGACGGTCAGCGCCCAATGCCCATGGGCGTATTTGCGGGCCAGCCAGTTCAGCCAATCCACACCGAAACGGGCGCGCTTGTAGCTTGCCGTCGTGCTCCACACCGAAACATCCGGCTGATCCGCAAGATAGTCGAGGGATCCATCGGTGCTGTCATTGTCGACAAAGAAGAAATGGCCGATGCCCATTTCCCGGTAGTAATCCAGAAAATAGGGCAGCCGGATACCTTCGTTCCGCTGGGTGCAGAACAACAGCAGATCGTCGGGCCGGATTTGTCCGGTCCGATTTGCGACCCGCTTGAGTTCGCGACGTTTGCGCAGGGCACGGACACGCCATCGCTTCCGCTGCACCCTCAGCCAATATGACTGCAAAACACCCAATAACCGCCCTCTACCTTGCCGATATGGCCGCGTTTCTAGGCGCTACCATCTCTAACTTAACACGGTCTTGAAGTGTTTGTCCCAATCAGGGCCAACAAACGAAATCTTCCTTCCCGCGCCTACCGGCATCTCTGCCCACTGGTTAAGCATATCCAGCCACAAATACCGATCCGAAACCGACGCGTAAACGGCATTCTCCCCCAAAAATTCGCGTAATACCTCCAGATCGTTGCATAAAACCCGCGATCCAAGCTGTACCGCCTCCAGTGGCGGCAGACCAAAACCTTCCGCAAGACTTGGAAACAGCGCACCCGCAGACCTCTGAACAAGGGCCGCAAGCGCCTTGTCTTCCAGGCCGGGCAGCTCCCGAACCGGGTGGCCCATGGGCAGGGCATCAAGGCGCGCGAACAAGGCCTCGTTGTTCCAACCCCTGCTGCCACACAGCAGCAGCGGCGGCGCGGCGGGGCCCAATTCCTCCCACAGATCGAGCAGGAATGCATGGTTCTTGCGCGGCTCCAACGTGCCGACAGTCACGAAATAGGGTCCCTCGGGCGGCAATCCCGTCGGCAGCGCCGTTACATCCGGGCGCGGCAGATCCGTGCCAAGGTAGGCCACAACCCCCGGCGGCACCCGCCCCATCGCGTCAAGATACCTTTCCGTACGGTCCCGGGTGTCGTTTGAATTATAGATGATCCTGTCGGCCCGCGCGCTGACCCGGCGCAGCTTGGCCTCAAAGGTTTTCACACTGCCCGCGCGCTGGAATGCCGGATACTCCAGCGGAATCACGTCATGAATAAGCACATGGACAGTACCGCCCGCGGCTTTGACGGCCTCCAGGACGCGTTCCGTCAGATTGCTGTGTCCGGTGTTGAAATAGTCAAAACCCCCAGGAAAATGCCGCCGCAACATACCCGGCAGGGCCGACCGCCAGGACCGCGCCAGGGCAAGCCGCCGCAGATCGCTTTCCGCCCGCCGGACCGCATCCGGTCGCGACCGCCCCAGCCGGGACAGGATACCGCTGCGGCCCCAGGGCCTGCGCCCTTCCAGCCGGGCGAGGAAACCTTCCAGCCCCTCCCGGTCCAGCAGTACATAGCCCAGCGCGGTGCGCGCCAGACCGAAACAGGGAGAGTCTTCTTGCAGGAACCGGCGCAGATACGCCTGTTCGACACGGTCCACACCCGTCGCGACCCGGCCTGCCCGCCGCAATGAGCGGGTCAGGTCCAGCAGCCGCACAGGCGCAGAATTATGTATCGTAATGGCCAGTTTGGTGCCATCTCCACGCGTCGGTGATCATTTGCCTGAGCGTGGACCGATGCGGTTTCCAGCCCAGTTCCGTCTCTGCCCGCTGGGAACCTGACACCAGCTTGGTGCAATCCCCCGCACGGCGCGGCCCTTCGACATGGGGCACCTCGTGGTTGGTCACCTCGTGGCTGTGGGTCAGCACCTCACGCACCGAAAACCCCGACCCGGTGCCAAGGTTGAACACCCGGCTGCCTTTGCCGTCTTCGAGCCATTTCAGACCCAGTACATGCGCATCGACCAGATCGCAGACATGCACATAGTCACGGATGCAGGTGCCATCGGGCGTATCGTAATCGGTGCCATGGATCGTCAACGCATCGCGCTTGCCCGCAATCGCATCCAGCATCAGCGGCACCAGATGCGTCTCCGGCCGGTGGAATTCCCCGACTTCGCCATCCGGGTCCGCCCCGGCCACGTTGAAATAGCGAAAGATCACATGGCGCAGACCATCGGAAGCTTCGAAATCGCGCAGAATATCCTCGATCGCACGTTTCGACGCGCCATAGGCGTTCAGCGGGTATTGGGCCGAATTTTCATCCAGCACCACATTGTCCTGGTCGCCATAGGTGGCGCAGGTCGAGGAGAATACAAAATCCTTGCAGCCCGCCGCCACTGCCGCCTCGATCAGGGTCAGCGATCCCGAGACATTGTTGCGCCAGTATCTGCCGGGCTGGGCCATCGCCTCGCCCACCTGGCTCAGCGCCGCGAAATGCATCACCGCAACCGGCGCATATGTCGCAAACACCGCGTCCAGACGCGCCCGGTCCAGCAGATCGCCCCGTTCGAACGGGCCGAACTTGACCGCATCCTGCCAGCCGGTTTCGAGGTTGTCATAGGTAACGGGCGTATATCCCGCATCCCGCAGCGCCTTGCAGGCATGCGACCCGATATAGCCCGCACCGCCTGTCACCAGAACATTGCTCATGTCTTTCCTTTCCGGTGCGGCTATTGCGCGGCCTTGTCCACCTGCATGATGCTGCTGAGGTAGGAATGCAGATCGTCGCGCAGCTCTTCACGGGCAAGGCCAAAGGCGACGGTCGCCTGCAGGAACCCTGATTTGGAGCCGCAATCGAACCGCTGACCCCGGAAACGATAGCCGTAAACCGCATTGCCCTGCTCGATGTCGCGGGCAATCGCATCTGTCAGTTGAATTTCGCCACCGGACCCGGATTTCAACTGGTTCAGATTGCGCAGCACCGATGGCTCAAGGATATAGCGCCCGATCACCGCGAGGTTGGAGGGCGAATCCTCCGCCTTGGGTTTCTCCACCATGCCCTTGACCTTGACCATGTGGCCCATGTCTTCGGATACATCGAGCATCCCGTAGGACGACGCGCGCTCCGGCTCCACCTCCATCGCGGCGACCATGTTGCCGCCGGTTTCCGCATAGGCTTCGACCATCTGCTGCAGGCAGGGCTTTTCCGCCGCGATCACGTCATCGGGCAACATCACCGCAAAGGGTTCGTTCCCGATCAGCCGCCGCGCGCACCACACCGCATGCCCCAGCCCCAACGCCTTGTGCTGGCGGATATATGCAATCGCGCCGCTTTCCATGTTGGTGTCCTGAAGGGCCTGCAACAGCTCTTCCTTGCCCTTCTTGCGCAGCTCCTGTTCCAGCTGCGGCGCGTGGTCAAAGTAATCCTCCAGCGCACCCTTGCCGCGGGATGTGACAAAGATGAATTCCTTGATCCCGGCGGCCCGCGCCTCGTCGATGGCATATTGCACCAGCGGCCGGTCCACGAGGGTCATGATTTCCTTTGGTACCGATTTGGTTGCCGGCAAGAACCGGGTTCCGAGGCCCGCGACGGGGAAAATTGCTTTTGTGACCTTTTTACGCATCTTGATCCTAAGTCCCTTCGAAACAGCTTTCGCCATTCTCTTTTACATTTTTCATCTCATTAATATCTGATTCAGATCAGCCAGAGCAAAATCATTTCCAGCCTTACGTTCTGGACCGCATGCTACTCTTCGCGCAATCCGCGCTGACTGGCAACGCGGTTTTGTTCCTTTTTCAGCCGTGACATGCGCGAAAAAGCGCTGAAAACCGGCATTTCACGATCAGATTTACCAAATATCCCGCCTCTTTGCATCCAAAAGCCTTCCGGTTCGAAACTGACCCTGTGGTAGCGCGCTGTCAGGGAAAGGCAAATCAGGGTGATGATCTCGCCGTTTCGCACGCGCTGTGCGGCAATTTGCCGGTCCCGGCGCAGCCGGAAGGGGCGCGTCGCGACAACGGCACAGCGGCGGGGCACGACGGGGAAGGGCGCAAAGGGGGTCTGCGGATGCGTGGCGACCCGGGCGGCTGTCAGTTCACGCACCTTGCCTTCGGCATAGCCCTGATCAAGCCGCTTCATCAGCCGCCGCAATTGCGCAGGTTCCAGCGGCCCGGAAACAAGATAGCGCAACAGCCGCTGCCGCTCTGACCGGCGCAGACGCGCCCATTGTTCGGCATGTCCGGACGGGTCGATATGCTTGCGCTGGAATACCGCCCAGCTGGCCCCGATATCAAACAGATCCCGGGGCACCCTGTCCGGTCCGCGCAGCGCATTGGCAGCGAATCCATGATGCACCTCTGCCAGCGGTACAATCGCCGTGGCATGTCCGGCCCGACCCAGACGCATGTTCAGGTCGGTCTCATCCAGAAAGTAATGAAATGCCGGGTCGAATCCCCCCAGCGCCACCAGCACATCACGCCGGAACGCCATGTTCGTGCCTTCGGTCTTGATCGCGCGCCCCCTGGGCGGGTGCAGCACTGTCGGTTGGCGCGGGTGCAGGTCCAGCTCCTGCGCCTCACCCAGCGAATCAAGGCTGCGGGCGCGCCATTGAAAGGATATGCCGTTGCGCCCCCTTACATAGCCGCCCATCGCGGCAACCTCGGGTCTGCCGGCGGGCTGAACCAGATGGCGCAGCCACTGCGGCTCCGGCACGGCATCGTCGTCAATAAAGGCAACGATCTCACCTGCGGCCTGACCGATGCCCAGATTGCGCGCGGCCGAGATATTGGCCTCATCAAAGGGCACAACCTTCAGATCATCGGCAAATCCGCTGGCCTGAACCGCATCGACCCCGGCAGGATCAGCGACAACCACGACCTCGAAAGCGGGATACTGAAGCTGTGAAACGCCGGTCAGGCAGCGTCGCAGGGCATCGGGACGGCCCCGGCTGACGATCACCACGCTGACCGTCGGATCGCTCATTCAAGGCCCATTTGCGCCATCATGCCCTCGATCTTCGGCACATCCTCGGGGTTGTTCAGTTCCCAGAAGGTACGCCCCCGCGCCTCTACCTCAACGCAAAGAACGGATTCGCCATGCTCCATGAACCGCAGCTGCTCCAACCCCTCCAGCTGCTCCAGCGGGCCCGAGGGCCAGGTCGGATAGGCCGCCAGCGCGTCGGGTCGATAGGCATAGACACCGACATGGTGAAAAACCGGGGTCTGTTCAGTCTCTGCATAGGGCTTTGACGTGAAGGGCACGACCTCCTTGGAAAAGTAGAGCGCCCGGTGATCCGCAGCGAAAACGGCAGTTGTACCGCCGACGCGGCCTGCCTTGCGGTCGGCCAGCAGACTGTTCAGCGCGGCCCCGTCACAGCGCAACACCGGCGTGGCGATGCCCGCTTCGGGCGCGTTGCGCAGCCCCGCGACCAGACCTTCGACAAACCAATGCGGTGTAAGCGGCGCATCGCCCTGCAGGTTGACGACAATATCAAAGTCGCCGCCCAGCGCCTGATGCGCCTCCGCACATCGCTCGGTGCCATTGGCGCAATCGGCCGAGGTCATGACAACCTCCGCCCCGAATCCTTCGGCGGCCTGCCGGATCCGGTCATCATCCGTCGCCACCACCACACGGTCCACTCCCTGCACCGCGCTGGCAGCATGCCAGGACCGCTCGATCAGGCTCCGCGACACGCCACTTGCCCCCTTCAGCGCCGCAAGCGGCTTGCCCGGATACCGCGTAGAGGCATAGCGCGCCGGAATGACAACCAGAACAGACATCAGGCCGGCTTCAGATCGACGCCCGGCGCATGGGCGATGAAGAATGGATTGGCAAAGCCCTCCTTGCCATAGGTCAGGGGCGTCAGATCGTCGAAACGCACCACCGCACCGCCGGCACCCAGCAATACCGCATGGCCCGCAGCCGTATCCCATTCCATCGTGCGCCCGACCCGGGGGTAAAGGTCCGCCTCGCCGGTCGCCACCAGACAGAACTTCAGCGAGGACCCGGCGCTCTTCATGTCCTTGACCGCATATTTCGCGATGTAATCATCCGTCGCCTGATCACGGTGCGACTTGGACGCCACCACCATCAGGGCCGAATTGTCCGAGTCAGAGACGGATATGGGCGCGACCTGACCCACCGTGTCCTTGTTGAAATCACCCGTCTCCTCGACCGACTGCCCATCGGCCCGGGTAAAGAACATGCGCGATTTCGCCGGGGCATAGACCACACCGCGCGTGGGCACACCGCCCTCGACCAGCGCGATGTTCACGGTGAAATCGCCCCGCCGGTGGATGAATTCCTTGGTGCCGTCCAACGGATCCACGATCAGAAAGGTATCGCCCTGTGCCGCATGTGTCGCCGCCTGTTCCTCGGTGACCAGCGCCACATCGGGAAATGCCGCCCGCAACCCCGCCGAGATGATGGCATCAGCAGCTTCATCGGCGGCTGTGACCGGGCTGTCATCGGATTTGGCCTTCACGTCGAAATCGTCCTGGCCGTAAATCTCCATGATCTTGTCCCCCGCCTCCAGCGAGAGTTTCCGCATCACAGTCACCAATTTATTATAGTCCATAACAAGCTGCCTCTATCGCTTTCGTTGATTAGTCGGTCAGCCCCCCTTATGCTGCGGCACTAACGGAACGGCAAGAAATCCGTGTCAGCTTCGCGCAGATCAAAAGGCAGACCAAATGTTCCAGTCCACCCGCAAACCCAAAGGCGGCTTCAGTTCCGCCATGGCGATGGCCGAACTGATCTATCATTCTGTTGTCCGATCCGTGCGCAAGCAACACAACAACGCCTTTGTCGCCATCTTCACCAATATGCTTCAGGCGATCATGTTCGTCGCCGCCTTTTATGTGATGTTCTCCATCCTGGGCATGCGCAGTGCCGCGCTGCGCGGTGACTTTCTGGTCTACATCATGTCGGGCATCTTTCTCTACCTGACCCATACCAAGGCGCTGGGCGCCGTCGCAGGTTCCGAAGGGCCCGCCAGCCCGATGATGCAGCACGCGCCGATGAACACCATCATCGCGATCGCCTCCGCTGCCGTGGGCGCGCTCTACATCCAGGTCCTGTCGCTGTTCGTGATCCTGTTTGCCTACCACGTGGCCTGGACCCCCCTTGAAATTGATCAGCCGATTGCCGCCTTCGGCATGCTGCTGATCGCCTGGTTCACCGGCTGCGCGCTGGGCCTTGTCCTGCTGGCGATGAAACCATGGTTCCCCACGGTGGTCAGCATGTTCAGCATGGTCTACCAGCGCGCCAACATGATCGCCTCGGGCAAGATGTTCGTGGCCAACACGCTGCCCGGCTTCATGCTGGCAATGTTCGACTGGAACCCTTTGTTCCACGTCATCGACCAGGCGCGCGGCTATGCCTTCATCAACTACAATCCCCGCTACACGAACTGGGAATACGCCATGTGGGTTGGTCTGGCCTTTCTGGTCATCGGCCTGATGGGCGAATTCTACACCCGCAGACACGCATCGCTCAGCTGGAACGCGCGGCGGTAAGGCGGGCAGCCGGACAGCTGCCAGGACCGGCCTCCCGAACTTTCCGGCGCGCCGGACGCCTGAACGTGTCACCTGATCCCCATGATCCGGAAAAATTGCGCAAAATCCGCCCAAAATCCTCCACACCGCCCCATTGAAACGGTTGCGAGGTCCTTGGCCGCTCCCTATATACCCTCCGAACCGCTGGATGCAGCCGCATTCAGTCTCAACCAGATCGGGGCAAGGGTGCCGTAACGGGCCTGCGCCTCGTGTCATCGCCTTGAATAGCATGAGGGATCGAAAACATGGCCAAAGTAATCGGCATTGACCTTGGAACTACCAACTCCTGTATCGCCATCATGGACGGCAGCCAGCCCCGCGTGATCGAAAACGCGGAAGGCGCGCGCACAACACCTTCCATCGTGGCCTTCACCGACGACGAACGTCTCGTCGGCCAGCCTGCAAAACGCCAGGCTGTCACCAACCCCGACAACACCATTTTTGGCGTCAAGCGCCTGATCGGCCGTCGCAACGACGACACGGATCTCGCCAAGGACAAAAAGAACCTGCCCTTCTCCGTCATCGACGGCGGCAATGGCGACGCATGGGTTCAGGCCAAGGGCGAGAAATACTCCCCCTCCCAGATCTCCGCTTTCATCCTCGGCAAGATGAAAGAAACCGCCGAGAGCTATCTTGGCGAAGAAGTGACCCAGGCGGTCATCACCGTTCCGGCCTATTTCAACGACGCCCAGCGCCAGGCAACCAAGGACGCGGGCAAGATTGCAGGCCTTGAAGTGCTGCGGATCATCAACGAACCGACAGCCGCCGCGCTGGCCTATGGCCTGGACAAGGAAAACACGCAAACCATCGCGGTCTATGACCTTGGCGGCGGTACATTCGACGTGACCATCCTGGAAATCGACGACGGCCTGTTCGAAGTCAAATCCACCAACGGGGACACTTTCCTGGGTGGTGAAGACTTTGACATGCGCATCGTCAACTACCTCGCCGGTGAGTTCAAGAAAGAGCACAACGTCGACCTGACCCAGGACAAGATGGCGCTGCAGCGTCTGAAAGAGGCCGCTGAAAAAGCCAAGATCGAACTGTCCAGCTCCAGCCAGACAGAGATCAACCAGCCGTTCATCTCCATGGGTGCCAACGGTCAGCCGCTGCACATGGTCATGAAACTGACCCGCGCCAAGCTGGAAAGCCTGGTGGGCGACCTGATCAAGGCCTCGCTGAAGCCCTGCAAGGACGCGCTCAAGGACGCGGGCCTTTCGGCCTCCGACATCGACGAAGTCGTGCTTGTCGGTGGTATGACCCGCATGCCGAAAGTCGTGGAAGAAGTGACCAAGTTCTTCGGGAAAGAACCCCACAAGGGCGTGAACCCCGATGAGGTCGTGGCACTGGGCGCCGCCATTCAGGCCGGTGTGCTGCAAGGCGACGTCAAGGATGTGGTCCTGCTCGACGTGACTCCGCTGAGCTTGGGCATCGAAACGCTGGGTGGCGTGTTCACCCGCCTGATCGACCGCAACACCACGATCCCGACGAAAAAGTCGCAGGTCTTCTCGACCGCTGAAGACAACCAGAACGCGGTCACCATCCGGGTCTTCCAGGGTGAGCGTGAGATGGCCGCCGACAACAAGATCCTCGGTGCCTTCAACCTGGAAAACATCCCGCCTGCCCCGCGCGGCATGCCCCAGATCGAAGTGACCTTCGACATCGACGCAAACGGCATCGTGTCGGTTGGTGCGCTCGACAAGGGCACCGGCAAGGAGCAGAAGATCACGATCCAGGCCTCGGGTGGTCTCAGCGATGAAGACATCGAAAAGATGGTCAAGGACGCCGAAGAGAACGCGGAATCCGACAAGGAGCGCCGCGCGCTGATCGAGGCGAAGAACCAGGCGGAAAGCCTCATCCACTCGACCGAAAAGTCCGTGGAAGAGCATTCCGACAAGGTCGATCCGACCACCGTCGAAGCCATCGAACTGGCCATTGCCGCGCTCAAGGACGATTTGGAATCCGACAGTGCCGACAAGATCAAGTCCGGCATCCAGAACGTGACCGAAGCTGCCATGAAACTGGGCGAGGCGATCTATAAGGCCGCGCAGGAAGACGGCGACGACATGGCGGAAGCTGCCGATGAGCAGGCCTCCCGAAGCGGTGGCGACGACGACATCGTCGATGCCGAGTTCGAAGACCTCGACGACGACAAGCGCGCGTAATCCCGCGCGAGGGAACCACTGACAGGGCCGGTCCGATCCAGACGGGCCGGCCCTTCACGTTCCAGCAAAAGGACATGATCCATGGCAAAACGTGATTACTACGAGGTGCTTGGTGTCTCCAAAGGCGCATCCGCCGACGAGATCAAGAAGGGCTATCGTCAGAAGGCCAAGGAATTTCACCCGGACCGGAACAAGGACAGCGCCGATTCCGAAGCGAAGTTCAAGGAAGCCAACGAAGCCTACGAAGTACTGAAAGACGCGGACAAGAAAGCAGCCTATGACCGTTTCGGACATGCCGCCTTTGAAGGTGGCATGGGTGGCGGCGGTGGCGGCAGACGCCCCGGCGGCGGCTTTGGCGGCGGTCAGGGCGATTTCTCTTCCGCTTTCTCGGATGTTTTCGACGACCTCTTTGGCGACTTCATGGGCGGTCGCGGTGGCGCGGGCGGCGGTGGCCGTCGCGCGGCGCGCGGGGCCGACCTGCGCTACAACCTCGGCATCTCGCTGGAAGACGCCTATTCGGGCCTGCAAAAGTCGATCAATGTGCCAACCTCCGTGCAATGCGGATCCTGTAACGGCTCCGGCGCGGAAGGCGGCGCAGAGCCGACAACCTGTCCGACCTGTTCGGGCATGGGCAAGGTCCGCGCGCAGCAGGGCTTCTTCACCGTTGAACGCACCTGCCCCACCTGTTCCGGCATGGGCCAGATCGTCAAGAACCCTTGCAAGACCTGCCGTGGCGCCGGCCGGGTGGAGAAAGACCGCTCGCTCAGTGTCAACATCCCCGCCGGTGTTGAAACCGGCACCCGCATCCGCCTGGCAGGCGAGGGCGAGGCCGGGATGCGGGGCGGCCCCTCGGGCGACCTCTATATCTTCATCGAGGTAAAGGAGCACGAGCTCTTCGACCGCGACGGCCCGAACCTGTTCTGCCGGGTGCCCGTGTCGATGAGCACCGCGGCCCTCGGTGGCAACATCGAGGTGCCTACCATCGACGGCGGCCGTGGCCGGGTGCAGATCCCCAGCGGCAGCCAGTCGGGCCGCCAGATGCGCCTGCGCGGCAAGGGCATGCCCCCCCTGCGCGGCGGCGGCACCGGCGACATGATCATCGAACTGGCGGTCGAGACTCCGGTGAACCTGACATCGCGGCAAAAGGAACTGCTGCGGGAATTCGAGGACCTGTCGTCCGAGAACAACCCCGAAAGCAGCAGCTTCTTTTCCAGCGTGAAAAGTTTCTGGGATTCGATGAAGGGGTAACCAGCACGCCGGACATTCTCCGGCGTGCGCTCCGGTCCGACAGATGCATGGCACAGGCCTGCTTCGTGTGCCAACCTGAATTCCGGGCGCCATTAACCCGTTGGTAACCAGACTCGGGTGACCCTCGGGCATGGCTCAATTCAATGAACAGCCCCTCCCTTATCTGCTGGATGAAGCGGCAGAAACCGCGCCGGTAACGGGCAGGCAGCCCTCCTATATCAAGGATCACCGCCAGCGCCTGCGGGCGCGATTCATGGCCGGCGGCCCCGCCGCCATGCCGGATTACGAACTGCTGGAACTGGTCCTGTTCCGCGCCATCCCCCGCCGCGATGTCAAACCCCTGGCACATGCCCTGATGGATCGTTTCGGCGACTTCAACCGCGTCGTCTCCGCCTCTGAATCGCGGCTGCGCGACCTGCCCGGTGTCGGGGATGCCGTCATCATAGAGCTCAAGATAATCGAGGCGGCAGCGCAACGCCTTGCCCGTGCCAAGGTGTTGAAACAACAGGTGGTTTCCAGTTGGGATGCGCTCTTGGACTATTGCCACACCACCATGGCCCACCGCGAAACAGAGCAGTTTCGCGTGCTCTACCTGGATCGCAAGAATGTCCTGATCGCGGATGAGGAACAGGCGAAAGGAACAGTGGATCACGTGCCCGTCTATCCCCGAGAGGTTGCGAAACGGGCGCTGGAACTCAACGCCTCCGCATTGATCCTTGTACATAACCATCCCTCGGGCGATCCCACGCCATCCAGCCTGGACATTGATATGACCAACCAGATCTCGACGGCATGCGGGGCGCTTGGGCTCACCCTGCACGATCACCTGATCATCGGGAAATCCACCGAACTCAGCTTTCGGTCGGAAGGATACCTGTAAGGGAAAACAGCCACTTGGGTGCCGGGTAGGTCACCGCACCCAGACTTCCACCCGCCGGTTCGCCTGCCGCCCCCAGGCGGTATCGTCGCAGGCCATCGGCATCGCCTCGCCAAAGGCATCGACGCCCAGATCAACGCGCTCCAGGTTCGCCGTGACCGCAGCGGCAGAGACTGCACGCAACACCGCCTCGGCCCGACGCAGGGCGATATCCCGGTTCGGCGCCGCGGCCCCCTGCCCGTCGCTGAAGCCGACAAACAACATGCGTCGCGCATCATATTGCCCCTGTTCCAGCGCCCGCGCCAGCTGCTGCACGTTTGACCGGCTCTGCGCATCCAGCCGGATCGACCCTGCCTCGAAGCGGAAAGACGTGGTCAGCCGGGCCATCGGCTGAAGCGTCGCGGTCATCCGCTGCAGTTCCTGAAGCGAAATTTCCTCGCCCGCCACGGTAATGGCATTGGTGAAACGGTTGCCCTGCTGCTCAACCGGGATCTCCTCGGGCGCCTGATCCACAAACCCCGCGCGCCGGATGACATTCTGCGCCGCCGGCCCCCGCGTAAAGGCCAGAAACTCCCGCGCGATCAGGGGCAGGCGACGCGCCGGAAAATACAGGAACATGGGGGCCGTCAGCGGATAATCTTCCGTCTTGATCGTCCGCCGCGCGGCGTTCAGCGCAAAGCCGCAGGTGCCGCCCAGGGTCAGCACCATCGTGTCACGTTGTTCGGCATAGCTGGTGATGCCCAGCGACAAGCTGTCTTTGGCCACGGCCTTTGCCAGGTCTTCAGGCAGGGCATGGCGCACAATCGTATCGGTCAGGGTCAGCCCCGCCGGCTTCATGACCTGATCCACGATTGCCTGGCTCAAACCGCTGGACGGGCTGGGCAGATGCAGTTCGATCGGCGCATCGGGTCCGCCAAGCTCCTGCCAGTTGGTCACCTCCCCCGCAAAGGCGCGCGCCAGCATGAGCGGTGAAATCGCCCGCAAGGGATTGGTCGGGGCCACAACCGGCACCACCGCATCCAGGGCCAGAACCCGGCTGCGGTTTGCACCCGTCAGATCCCCCATCCCGGCGTCGCGGGCATTGATGCGTTCCTCGCGCCCGATCTCACGCAGCGCCATGACGATATCGGCCTCATCCGCCAGAAGGTCGGCAAACCCCTCATCCGTGTTGGTCGCGCGGAAATAAAACCGGGCCGCAGGTTTGCCCGTGTCCCGCCGCGACAACAGATAGGTGAAGCGGGTCGGGTCCTCGCCGTCTTCGCGGGTGACAAGGTAATCCGCGCGCTGGCCATAGGCGTCAATCAGCGCCGGCATCAGAACCGCACCCATTGTCGCGGAACCGGACAATTGCACCTCGGCCACGAAATCTTCGAGGTTGGGGCAGCCGGGCCCGGCACAGAGCACGCCCGACCCGTCTATCGTCAGCTCGCCATACTCCGTCTGGACGCGGTAGAATTCCCCGTCAAATCCCAGCAACATGCCGCTGATTTCGACCTTGCCATCGCGCGAGGTCAGGGAAACATCCTGCGCGGCGGCCGGATGGTGCCAGAAAAGAAAAAGTGCGGCGATGAACGCCGCACATCTGAGCAAGATCATGGGACCTCTGAGTGCGGTTTTAGTTTCCCGCGACTTTCAGGTCTTGGAGCAGATTATTCAACACCAGAAAGCTGCCAACCGCATCGCATTCCGGGACGGAGAGCATCAGGTCCTGTGTTCTGATCTGGCCGTCACCGGTCAGTTGAAGCGATTGCGCCTCGGCCTCGATGCCGCAATTGGCTTTGGTGACCTCGGTTTCGACGCTCAGTGCAATGGTGCCAGCCCGTTCCGATCCGGCCTTGGGAAAGGTATAGACCTCGGCCAGCAAGGGATCAGCCGCCGCGATATCCCCGTGCCGCGTCAGCACACCACCGCGTCCGATCACGGCATCGGCCACCTCGCCGGGGGCTTCTTTCCAGTGGTGACCGGCATCGCCGTAGTTTGCGCCGAATTCGCGGGCGTGAATTTCAAAACCGGCATTGCCTTTCCATTGCACCACAGCGCGATCATAGTCGATCAGCTCCTCAACCTCGGTCTGTGCAACCGCTCCTTCCCCGTTGCCGAAGGCCAGGATGAACATGGCGTCACGTGCCAGAGCGGGAACAGTGGTGTTCAGCGCGCCCTTTGCATCGGTGGTTTCGGTAAAGATCATGCCGTTGTGGTGCACGGTGACCCGCTCATTCGGGAAACAGGGCGCATCCAGCCGCAGGTTGACCATGGCCGCCGCAATGGCCTGGGCTTCGGCGGTGATGTCACAGGCCGGGACCGGGTCCGCAGAGCCTGGCGCGGGCGGGCCTTCGAGAACGCTTTGCGGTGCGCGCACCTTGATCACATTCGCATCGGGCTCTGATGCGGCAAAGGCGGAGGTCGCAGGCAGATCATCGGCACCCTTGAACTCGCCCGAGGTCAGCCTGATCTGCTGCACATCCAGCAGGGCGCTGGTGGCGGTATCCTCCAGCTCTCTGGGCGCGGGCCTGTCCTGGTTGCCGTATCGCGCTTTGGCCGTATCGGAATTCTGCATGACAAAGCCGATACCGATGGCACAGGCCAGCGTGCCTGCAACCGTCAGAATTTCCTTCATACGCGCCATTACCTGTCCTCCAGAAAAGGAATCGTTCAGGGAATGAGTGCCTTGGAATCTGGGCTAGCGTATGACGGTGACGTGCTGGGAATTGGGCGAAATCGGGACAAGGCCCGATGTCACCTCAGGACAGGCGGCCGTGGCAATGCTTGAATTTCTTGCCCGATCCGCAAGGGCAGGCGTCATTGCGTGACGGGTTGCCCCATGTGGTCGGATCATCCTCGACAAAGCCCTCTGCAGCGGCAACCGGGGAGGGTGCCGGCACATTCGGTTCCTGCGCGCCCGCATCTGCGGCCTTTTGCATTGCCGCCTGCCGCTGCGCGATCTCCTGCATGAAGGCGTTGCGCTCTTCCGCGGACACCGGCTGCGCCTGACACAGTTTCTGAGTCACGTCCTGGCGCAGGCTGTCCAGCATGCTTTCGAACAGCTGAAAGCTTTCGTTCTTGTATTCGTTCAGCGGGTCACGCTGCGCATACCCCCGGAACCCGACAACGGACCGCAGATGCTCAAGGGTCATCAGATGGTCGCGCCATTTGCCGTCAATCGATTGCAACAAAAGCTGTTTTTCGATGGTGCGCATGTTTTCCGGGCCAAAGGCTTCGGTTTTTTGTGCAATCATCTTGTCCGTCGCCTCGATCAGGCGCTCGCGGATCACCTCGTCGTCCGCGCCCTCTTCCTCGCACCAGGCGATGATCGGCAGGTCGATGTTCAGATGTTCGATCACGGCCGCATAGAACCCTTGTGTGTCCCATTGATCCGCATAGGTGCGCGGCGGCATATAGGTGTCGATCAGATCGTCGATCACCTGATGGCGCATATCGGTGACGATCTCGTTCAGGTCCTCCGCTTCCATGATGTCGCGGCGCTGGCCAAAGATGACCTTGCGTTGTTCGTTCATCACATCGTCGAATTTGAGCAGTTGTTTGCGGATGTCAAAATTGCGCCCCTCGACCTTGGCCTGTGCGCGTTCCAGCGACTTGTTGACCCAGGGGTGAATAATCGCTTCGCCTTCTTTCAGGCCAAGTGTGGTCAGAACCTTTTCCAGACGTTCAGAGCCAAAGATGCGCATCAGGTCGTCTTCCAATGACAGGAAAAACGAGGTGCGGCCCGGATCACCCTGACGGCCCGAGCGGCCGCGCAACTGGTTGTCGATCCGGCGGCTTTCGTGCCGTTCAGAGGCCAGAACGTAAAGCCCCCCGGCCTCAAGCACCTTTTGCTTTTCGTCCGCATGCTGGGCTTCGATCTCTGCCCGGATCTTTTCGGGGTCCGCTTCGGGGTCATTGTCCAGTGCTTCGAGCACCTTCAGTTCCACATTGCCGCCCAACTGGATGTCGGTGCCGCGCCCGGCCATGTTGGTGGCGATGGTCACGGCCCCGAATTTGCCCGCATCGGCGATGATCTGCGCTTCCTGTTCGTGCTGGCGCGCGTTCAGGACGTTGTGTTCAATGCCCGCAGCCGTCAGCAGCTGGCTCAGCTGTTCGGATTTCTCGATGGAGGTGGTGCCAACAAGGCAAGGCTGCCCCTTGGCATTTGCCTCTTTCACCTTTTCGATCATCGCATCGTATTTTTCCTGAACGCTGCGATAAACGGCATCATCTTCGTCGACACGGGCGATGGGCAGATTTGTCGGCACTTCGACCACACCCAGACCGTAGATTTCCTGAAATTCCTCGGCTTCGGTCAGCGCGGTGCCGGTCATCCCGGCCAGCTTGTCATAAAGCCGGAAATAGTTCTGGAAGGTCACAGAGGCCAGGGTAACGTTCTCTGGCTGGATCGTGGTGCCTTCCTTGGCTTCGATCGCCTGGTGCAGCCCGTCCGACAGGCGGCGGCCCTGCATCATCCGGCCGGTGAATTCGTCGATCAGCATCACCTCGCCGTCGCGCACGATGTAATCGCGGTCTTTCAGGAACAGCTTGTGTGCGCGCAGGCCCTGGTTGACGTGGTGCACGATGGTGGTGCTTTCAGGGTCATAAAGGGTCTGACCGTCCTCCAGCAGCGACCGGGCGCGCAGCTGTTCTTCCAGGAACTCGTTGCCCTCGTCGGTGAAGGTGACGTTGCGGGTCTTTTCGTCCAGCTCATAATGTTCGGGCTGCAGCAGCGGGATCACCTTGTCGATGGTGACATACATCTCGGAACGGTCCTGCGCAGGACCGGAGATGATCAGCGGTGTCCGAGCCTCGTCGATCAGGATGCTGTCGACCTCGTCCACGATGGCATAGTTGTGATTCTTTTGCAGAATTTCGTCGAGGTTCGACTTCATGTTGTCGCGCAGATAGTCGAATCCGAGCTCGTTGTTGGTGGCATAGGTAATGTCACATTCATATGCCGCGCGCTTGGCGTCTTCGGGCATCTGCGACACGGCGGCACCACAGGTCAGGCCCAGCGCATTGAACACCTTGCCCATCCAGTCGGCGTCGCGTTTCACCAGATATTCGTTGACGGTCACCACATGCACGCCCTTGCCGGACAGTGCATTCAGATAGGCTGCCAGGGCCGCGGTCAGTGTCTTGCCTTCGCCCGTCTTCTGTTCCGAGATATTGCCCTGATGCAGGAAAATCGCCGCCATCAGCTGCGTGTCAAAGGCGCGCAGGCCCAGCGTGCGGCGGGCAGCCTCGCGGCAGTTGGCAAAGGCCTCGGGTAGGAGGTTGTCAAGGCTTTCACCTGACAGGGCGCGTTTGGCCAGCTCCTCTGTCTTGTCCTTGATGCCGGCGTCGGTCAGCTTTTCAAAGTCTGGTTCCAGTGCATTGATCTGATCCACCAGCGGGCGGGTCGCCTTGATTTTGCGATCGTTTGGCGTGCCAAAGACCTTTTTGGCGATTGTTCCGATACCCAGCATGTGCTCTCCAGCCGATTTTTATGTGTGGCAGCGATCTGCTTGCCCAGCGCTCAGTCAGACCATAGATGTATGGGGAAACGCCTGAGCCGCGCCTGATAGGCGATGTAAGGGCCGCACATAACACTGTCAATGTAGCAGCCCCTCCCGGGGCGTAACGATAGGACAATCCATGCATAAACGACTCACTTTCGTGGCCGCTCTGGCCGTTTCCGCCTGCCTCGGCCTGCCTGCGACCGCGCAGGACACGCCGCAGCTTGATACCGTGGTGGCAACAGTCAACGGCACCGATATTACGCTGGGCCACATGATCATCGCCCGCGCGCGCCTGCCCGAACAATATCAGCAACTTCCCGACGACGTGCTGTTCAAGGGCATCCTCGAACAACTCGTTCAGCAGACCGCCCTCAGCGACAATTTTGAGGGCGACTTGCCCGCCCGTGTCACCCTGTCGCTGGAAAACGAGAGCCGCTCGCTCAAGGCCGGTGAGGTGATCGAAAAGATCATGGCGGAACCGCTGGACGAAGCGGAGGTTCAGGCCGCCTATGACGAACAATACGCCAGCGCCGAGCCGGAAAAGGAATTCAACGCCGCGCATATCCTGGTTGAGACGCAGGAAGAGGCACAGGCGATCAAGAAGCAACTGGATGAAGGTGCCGATTTTGCCGAACTCGCACGCGAGAAGTCGACCGGCCCCTCCGGTCCCGGTGGTGGTGCACTGGGCTGGTTTGGCAAGGGCATGATGGTGCCTGCCTTCGAGAACACCGTGATGGAGATGGAACCGGGCGCGGTTTCCGACCCGGTCGAGACACAGTTCGGCTGGCATGTGATCAAGCTGAACGAGGTGCGCGACACCGAAGCGCCTGCGCTGGATGCAGTCCGCGAAGAGATCGAACTGCAATTGCGTCAGACCCGGGTTCAGACCGCCATCGAGGAAATCACCGAGAAGGCTGACGTGGATCAATCCGCCGCCGAAGGGATTGACCCTGCGGTTCTCAAAAACGTCGAATGGCTGGAGTAAGAATTGGGCAAGATCACACAAGTCTCCCCGCTGGCCCCTGCGGCCTTCCCGCAATTGCCGGTCATTGGCGGTGTGCGTTTCGCCACCGCCTCTGCCGGGGTCAAATACCAGGGCCGCACTGATGTGATGCTGGCGGAACTGGCGCCGGGAACGGCGGTGGCCGGGGTCTTTACCCGGTCGAGGACCCGCGCCGCGCCGGTGCTGGATTGCCAGGACAAGATCGGCGGTGCCTGCGATGCGGGGGCCGCGATACTGGTGAATTCGGGCAACGCCAATGCCTTTACCGGCAAGAACGGTGTCGCCTCGGTGCAGGCCATCACATCGGCTGTGGCAGCCGCCTGCGATGTCCCGCAATCGCGTGTCTTCACCTCCTCCACCGGTGTGATCGGCGAACCCTTGCCGCATGAGCGGGTCACCGCCAGCCTCGCCGATTTGCAGTCCGGGCTGGATGCCGGCGGCATTGCCGCTGCGGCCAAGGCCATCATGACGACCGACACCTTTCCCAAGGGTGCGTCAGCGGAAATAGAGGTTGGTGGCACAACGGTTAAGATTGCCGGGATCGCCAAGGGTTCCGGCATGATCGCCCCCGACATGGCCACGATGCTGGTCTATATCTTTACCGATGCCGCGATTGATCAGGCGGCGCTGCAGGCGATGATCAGCACAAGCGCGGACAAGACATTCAACTGTATCACCGTGGACAGCGATACATCGACATCGGACAGCCTGATCGTCGCCGCCACCGGCGCATCGGGCCAGGACGTGACGGGAAATGCGGAATTTGCCGCCGCCATGCATGGTGTGATGCTGGATCTCGCCCATCAGGTCGTGCGCGATGGCGAGGGCGCGACGAAATTCGTCGAGGTCGCCGTCACCGGTGCCGCATCGGATGCAGACGCCAGGACACATGCCATGGCAATCGCCAATTCACCCCTGATCAAGACCGCCATCGCGGGCGAAGATCCGAACTGGGGCCGGGTTGTCATGGCCATCGGCAAATCCGGTGCAGATGCAGATCGCGACCGCCTGTCGATCCGTTTCGGAGAGGTGGAAGTCGCCAAGGATGGCTGGCGCAGCCCGAATTACTCCGAGGAAGCCGCTGCCGCGCATATGAAGGGCGAGAACATCGTGATCGCCGTGGATCTGGGCCTCGGGGCCGGCACCGCCACGGTCTGGACCTGTGATCTGACGCACGGCTATATCGCGATCAATGCCGACTACCGCTCATGACCCCGCAGAGACGCCTGAAGTGAAGGTTGTTCTTGTCTCTGCCGTTGCGCTGATCGACGTCGACGGGCGGGTCCTGTTGGCGCAACGGCCCGAGGGCAAGGAAATGGCGGGCCTGTGGGAGTTTCCGGGCGGCAAGGTCGAACCGGGCGAAACACCTGAAATGGCGCTGATCCGCGAGTTACAGGAGGAATTGGGGATCAATACCTGGTCTTCCTGCCTGGCGCCGCTGACCTTTGCCAGCCACAGCTATGACAGGTTTCACCTGCTGATGCCCTTGTTTGCCTGCCGCAAATGGGAAGGCACGCCGCGGTCGAACGAAGGTCAGTCACTGAAATGGGTGCGCCCGAACGATTTGCGCAACTACCCGATGCCAGCGGCCGATATCCCGCTTATCCCCGTTCTCCGAGACTGGTTGTGAAACAAAATTGCGCAACCGCCCTAAATTTGCGCACCAAAGTTAAGCTTTTGTAAAACAATTTTGTGGTAATGCTCTTATTGTTTGGTAAACTGATTTCAACTTTCTGGGGAGGAAGCAGTATGTTGCGCACGATTACGATCGGTTCCTGTATTTCCGTGCAGGGTATCTTTGTCGGCAACACACCAAACGGACAGATGACCGTGCAGGTGGACGACAAGATTTATAGCGGAAAGCCTGTGAATCGGAGCAACTGACGGAATATTTTGGCGTCTGACGAACTTCGCCCGACCTTGGGCGTTGGCCTCTGGGGCATCTGCCCTTTTGTGATAGGGGCAGAAGATGTCAGACCAACGAACAATCGTGATCCTTAATGCTGCCTCCGGCAGTCAGGATGGCGATGACAAGAGATCGGCAATTACCGCCGCGTTCACCAAGCGTGGACGCGGCGTCGATTTTATCAATGTCCAGGATCATGACAGTGTGGAGGCCGCGGCAAATGCGGCGCTGGCCGACCCGGACGCTGCCCTGGCGATAGCGGGCGGTGACGGCACGATCTGCGGCGCGGCCTCTGTGCTGGCGGGCAGTGGCCGTGCCATCGGCATCATCCCGGCGGGCACATTCAATTACTTTGCCCGCTCTCTGGGCCTGCCACAGGAAATGGATGCGGCGGTGGAAACCCTGATCACGGGACAGCCCCGCGCGGTCAATGTTGCAACCGTCAATGACCGGATGTTCCTCAACAACGCCAGCATCGGGGCCTATGCGGCAATCCTCCAGACCCGCGAGGGGACCTACCGCCGCTGGGGCCGCAGCAGGTTGGCAGCCTATTGGTCCGTGGTGAAAACTCTTGTGACCTTCCGTGCGCCACTGCGTCTGAACGTCAGGGTCGACGATCAGACCCTGACCCGCCGCACCCCGATCATCTTTGTCATCAACAACGCCTACCAGCTGCAGCAGATGGGGCTGGATGGCGCGGAGGCCGTGGCGGCAGGTGAACTGGTGGTGCTGATCGCCCCCAATACCGGGCGCCTGGGTCTGTTTCGCCATGCAGCGGCCCTTGCCCTTGGCATTGCAAAATCTGAAACTGATTACGAAATGATCAGCGGGAAAAATATCGAAATCGTGATGAAACGGAAACGCCGTCCGGTTGCGCGGGATGGGGAGATCACCCGCATGGGCGGGCCCTTTACCCTGCGCCACGCGGCAGACCCCTTGCGGGTCATGGTGCCGCGCGATGCGCCGCCTTCCGTGCGATGACCCGGCTGATCCACCTGTCCGATCTGCATTTCGGCAAGGACCGTGCCAATCTGATCGAGCCACTGCTCAGGGCGCTGTCGGAACTCGGACCTGATCAGGTTGCGATCTCGGGTGATTTGACCCAGCGCGCGCGGCGGCGGGAATATGTGAGCGCCCGCGCGTTTATCGACCGGATCAACGCGCCGGTGCTGTGCATCCCCGGCAATCACGACATCCCCATCCACCGGCCCCTGACGCGCTTTTTCCGGCCTTTCGGGCATTATCGCAGCTACATATCCCGCGATCTGACACCGCGTGTCGAGACCGAGCAGATGGTGATGGTCGGCCTGAACACCGTCGACCGCTTTCAATGGCAGGCAGGTCGCCTGTCCGCGTCCCGGTTGCTCAGGGCCTGCAATGCCATGCGGGGCGCGCCTGCCCACAAGCTGCGTGTGCTGGTCGCCCACCACCCGCTTGAGCACCCCAGAGGCGTCAGCAAGAAACCCATCCCCGGCGCTGCCGCTGCGCTGGAGCGCCTGATCGGCTGCGGTGCCGATCTGATCCTGTCGGGGCATCTGCACCTGTGGCACGCCGGAGAATTCGCCCACCGCGCCGGGGAAGAATTGCACCGCAATGCGATCCAGCTGCATGCGGGCACCAGCCTGTCGTCACGGATGCGCGGCGAACCCAATGATTTCAATCTGATCGACATCTCGCCAGATGCAATTCACGTCGCCCGGCAAAGCTTTGACGAGGAAACGGGCCGGTTTGAAACGAAAGAGACCCGGCAATTCAGCCGGGTCCCTGACAATTTTCAAAGCTGAGCGCGATCAGCTCAACGTCCGGGTGACTTCTTCACGTTCGAAGATTTCGATCACGTCATCGGGACGGATATCATCGTAATTCTCGAAGGCCATGCCGCATTCCTGACCGGACTGCACTTCGGGCACTTCATCCTTGAACCGCTTGAGCGTTTTCAGCGTCCCTTCGTGGATCACGACGTTGTCGCGCAGCAGACGCACACCGGCAGAGCGCCTTGCGACACCTTCGGTGACCAGACAGCCGGCAACCTTGCCCACACCGGTGACCTTGAAGACTTCCTTGATGGTTGCATAACCAATGAAGTTCTCCTTGATCTCGTTGCTGAGCAGGCCGGAGGCCGCGGCCTTCACATCGTCCACAAGATCGTAGATCACCGAATAATACCGGATCTCGACACCCTTCTGGTTGGCTGTGTTGCGCGCGGATGCGTTGGCACGGACGTTGAAGCCCATGATCGGCGCACCGGATGCTTCGGCAAGACCCACGTCCGTCTCGGTGATCGCACCGACACCGGAGTGAAGAACCCGCACGCGCACCTCGTCGTTGCCGATCTTTTCCATCGCCTGAACGATGGCTTCGGCAGAACCCTGCACGTCGGCCTTGACCAGGATCGGCAGTTCGGAAACATCCTCGTCCGCCTTGGCGTTGGCCATCAGCTGTTCGAGAGTGGTCGCCGCACCCGCCGCAGCGCGTTTGTCCTTGGCCGCTTTCTCGCGGTAGCTGGCGATCTCGCGCGCCTGAGCTTCGGTGCTGGTCACGTTCAGCACGTCGCCTGCTTCGGGTGTCCCGTTCAGGCCCAGAACCTCGACGGGAACAGATGGCCCGGCTTCCTTCACACGCTCGCCCTGATCGTTGATCAGCGCACGCACCTTGCCGTATTGTTCGCCCACGACAAAGATGTCGCCCTGGCGCAGCGTGCCGTTCTGGATCAGAACCGTCGCCACGGGGCCGCGGCCCACATCAAGCTGCGCTTCGATCACGGCACCAACAGCGGCACGGTCCGGGTTCGCCTTGAGCTCCAGGATCTCGGCCTGCAGCGCGATGGCCTCAAGCAGTTGATCCAGGCCCTGACCGGTGGTCGCGGAAACCTCCACGTCCTGAACGTCGCCCGAAAGCTTCTCCACGATGACCTCGTGTTGCAGCAGATCGGTACGGACCTTGTCCGGGTTCGCGGCAGGCTTGTCGATCTTGTTGATCGCCACGATCATCGGCACCTTCGCCGCTTTCGCGTGGTTGATCGCTTCGATGGTCTGCGGCATCACCGCATCATCCGCAGCCACAACCAGCACCACGATGTCCGTCACCTGAGCACCGCGCGACCGCATCGACGTAAACGCCGCGTGGCCCGGTGTATCGAGGAAAGACAGCACGGCACCGTTTTCGGTGGTAACCTGATAGGCCCCGATGTGCTGGGTGATCCCGCCAGCTTCGCCCGCGACGACCTTGGCATTGCGGATCGCATCCAGCAGCGATGTCTTGCCGTGGTCGACGTGACCCATGATGGTGATGACCGGCGGACGGCCAACCAGATCCTTGGGATCGTCGATGACTTCCTTGATGACATCCTCGACGTCGGAATCGGAAACGCGGACAACCTTGTGGCCGAATTCCTCGATGATCAGTTCGGCGGTATCGGCATCAATGGTTTCGTTCTGCGTCACCATCATGCCGTTGTTCATCAGCGCCTTGACGACTTCGCCCACACGTTCGGCCATACGGTTGGCCAGTTCGGAAACGACAATCGCCTCGGGCAGTTGCACATCGCGCACGACCTTTTCACGCTCGACAGAGCCACCCATGGCCTTCTGCCGTGCGCGTTCCTGCTTGCGCTTCATCGCAGCCATCGACCGCTGCCGTCCGCCTTCGCCGCCGGTCAGCGCCTGATTGACCGTCAGCTTGCCGGAGCGGCGGTTGTCATTGCCGCGGTTCTTCTTGTTGGTTTCCTCGCGGTCACGCTCGGTCTTGCGGGGGGCCTGCGCCGGTGCCGCCTTGTTGTTCGGCGTGCGGGCAACGGCAGGTTCGGAAGGCGCTGCTGCCGCAGCTTCGGCAGCCGCAGCGGCCTCGCGGACCTTTGCGGCTTCTTCCTCGGCCTTCGCCTTGAGCGCCTCTTCGCGCTCTTTTTCCTCGCGTTCTTTCTCTTCCTGCTCAGCCCTGCGGCGCTCGCGGTCTTCCGCGCGGGCCCTTTCTTCGGCTTCGCGGGCTGCGGCCTCTTCAGACTCGCGGGCCTTGGCGGCCTGAACAGCCCTCAGGCGGCGATCCATTTCCGCATCGGTGATCCCCGCAGGACGCTTGGAAGGGTCCCCAACCGGAGATCCGCCAGCACCTGCCTTACCGGCACCCGGCTTGGGCACCACAACGCGCTTGCGCTTGGTTTCGACTACGACGTTCTTGGTCCGCCCATGGCTAAAGCTTTGCTTTACATTCCCCGGACGCGCGCCTCCGCGCAGACCCAATGTTTTCTTGCCGTCACTATCGCTCATCTAGCTCGTCTATCCTTTCGACTGGCCCTTGCCAGTCTCGTTTTTGCGCACGCCTTTAAGTCGTTGGGCTTCCTCTACAACACGTAGCGTGAGTCCACCAGAGGCGAGCGCCCCATGTATCACAGTTTGACGTCCGAAAGCCAAACCCAATTCATCTGCCGTCAGCCATCCGATGTAATGGCCGTAGTGCGGCGTGCTTAACTTGCTCTTGCCGCGACCCGATCCGTCTGACGCCTGGATCAGCACTTCTGCCTCTTCGGACTGCAGCCAGCTCTTTACCTTTTCGTAGCCCGCAACGGCACGCCCGCCCTTGCGCTGCAACGAAATAAGGTCGACCACGCGCCGGGCAAGCTGCTTTTCCACTTCATCAGCCAACCCTTCAGGTACATTCACCTGCTGCTTGGCTGCACGGGTAAACAGCTTTTTCTTCACCGCCAGTTCAATCGCATCGCGATCCGCCGCGACATAGATGCCGCGCCCTGGCAGTTTGCCCAGAATATCGGGCACAACCTGCTGATCAGGGCCAACCACAAAACGCACAAGCCCGAACTTGGGTTGCACCTCTCCCGTCGAGATACATTTGCGTTCGGGACCGTCAGACCGATCCTTGGTTGCGCCACCGCGACCCATCAGGTGCTTCCGGGGCCTGCGATCAGGCCCCGGCCTCCTCGGCTGCTTCGCCGTCTTCGTCGGTTTCTTCAGCCGCTTCAAGATCCGCAGGATCGACCCAGCCCAGCATGACGCGGGCCGTCATGATCATGTCCTGCGCTTCCTCCAGCGAGATGTCGAAGGGTTCAAGCGTGCCATCGTCCTTTACACGCTCGCCATTCACGGTTGTCCAACCGCCGGCCAGTTCCCAGTCGGCGCAGGTTGCAAAGTCTTCCAGTGTCTTCACGTCATCCTTTGCCAGCGCTTCAATCATCTGGGGTGTCAGACCCTCGAATTCAACCAGGCTGTCTTCGACACCCAATGCGCGGGCGGCTTCCAGGGCCGCCTTGTTCTGCGCTTCCAGCACGTCACGGGCACGGGCCTGAAGCTCGGCGGCGGTATCTTCGTCCACACCGTCGATCACCAGAAGCTCGTCAACCTCGACATAAGCCACTTCCTCAAGGTTGGTGAACCCTTCGGAGACCAGAAGCTGGGCAAAGAATTCGTCCAGGTCCAGATTGTCCATGAACAGCTTGGTGCGCAGCTCGAACTCGGCCTGACGGCGCTGGCTTTCCTGCTCTTCGGTCATGATGTCGATATCAAGACCGGTCAGCTGGCTGGCCAGACGCACGTTCTGACCGCGACGACCGATGGCAAGCGAAAGCTGCTCTTCGGGGACGACGACTTCGATCTTGCCGGCTTCTTCATCCAGAACAACCTTGGACACTTCCGCAGGCTGCAGCGCGTTCACCAGGAAGGTCGGCTGATCCTCGTTCCAGGGGATGATGTCGATCTTTTCGCCCTGAAGCTCGTTCACCACGGCCTGCACGCGGCTGCCGCGCATACCGACGCAGGCGCCAACCGGGTCGATCGAGCTGTCATAGGAGATGACGGCGATCTTGGCGCGCGAACCGGGGTCGCGGGCCACGGCCTTGATCTCGATGATGCCGTCATAGATTTCGGGCACTTCCATCTTGAACAATTCGGCCATGAATTCGGGCGCTGTGCGCGACAGGAAAATCTGCGGCCCGCGCTGCTCGCGGCGCACGTCCTTGATATAGACGCGGATACGGTCGTTGGGCCGGTAGCTTTCGCGGCCGATCTTTTCGTTCCGGCGCAGGATCGCTTCGCCAGCGCCCACGTCGACGATGACGTTGCCGTATTCCTCGCGCTTGACCAGGCCGTTGATGATGGTGCCTGCGCGGTCCTTGAATTCTTCGTACTGGCGGTCACGCTCGGCTTCGCGGACCTTCTGCAGGATCACCTGCTTGGCCGATTGTGCGGCGATGCGGCCCATTTCAACGGGGGGCACTTCCTCAACCAGCGTATCGCCGACCTTGGGATCGTCCATGTACTGCCGGGCTTGCTCAACCGTGAACTCGGCCTGGTAGTTTTCCAGTTCCTCATCCTCGACCACCGTGCGGACGCGGGTAAAGGTGGCGCGCCCGGTCTTGCGGTCGATGGACACACGGATGTCCATTTCCGCGCCATAGCGGGACTTGGCCGCCCGGGCGAGCGATTCTTCCATCGCTTCGACCACCAGACCGGGGTCGATCATCTTTTCACGCGCCACCGCTTCGGCGGTTTGCAGCAGCTCAAGCTGGTTGGCAGATGTAATGGCCATTAGTCTTCTCCCTCAGCAGACCCGTCATCGGTCTGAACTTCATCGAAATCTTCTTCATTCAGCGCGCCGGCCGCCTTGCGTTGGCGCAACATTTCCTTGATCAGCTCGTCCGTCAGCACCAGCTTGGCGTCCGACAGCCAGTCAAAGTTGAGCCCGATGGTCCCCTCTTCGACGTTGATCAGCACTTCGTTCCCGTCAATCCCGGCCAGCTCGCCCTTGAAACGGCGGCGGCCGTCGATCAGCTCGTCCGTCTCGATCTTGGCCTCGTAGCCTTCGAACATGTCGAAATCCTTGAGCCGGGTCAGCGGACGGTCGATGCCGGGGCTTGAGACCTCCAGCGTGTATTCATCGAGGATCGGGTCTTCGACATCCAGCACGGTGCCGATGGCCTGATTGATCAGCGCAAGGTCATCAACCTCGATCCCGCCCTCGGGCCTGTCGGCCATGATCTGCAGGGTCGTGTTCTTGCCTGACATCAGTCGCACGCGCACCAGTTCAAATCCCATGTCCTCGATCACCGGAGTGATGATCTCGGCCAGGCGGCGGTCAATGGCGGCTTTTGCTATCAGATCGTTGGACATGGTTCTTTCAGACACAAAAAAACGGGCGCGCGGCCCGTGTTCAAGATCGGTGGAGCGTTTGGTGTGGACCCGAACGCGCCGCTGTTGGCAACCATATACGCCGGGTTGCCGCCAATCGCAAGGCCCCCCGCGCAAGGCTCATCCGAACCACCAGCGTTCCGCCGCGCGCAGGTTGTCCAGCGGGCGCAGGGGGCTGACCTGTGCGGGCTGGGCCACGGCGGCGCTGACGGCCTGCACCGGGTGGCGCGCGTCGGGCATCAGGTGAATATCCGGCAAACCGGCAAGCGCGCCTGCGTCGCGGATATCCACCGCGTCGACCAGATATTCGCCCAGCGCCTGGCCACGCACCGGTTCGGAAGGGATCGAGGTCAGCTCAACCTCGTCAAACCAGCCCGCCGTGCCGTCGCGGTAGTGGCTGGCTGTTCGCACCGCCAGAACCTGCTGGCCGGGCCGGAACCGGCGCAGCTGGTAAAGCCCGGTGCCGATGCCCGCCTCCGGTGCGTGGGCGGGCCGGATCACGTACTCAGGCCCCGACAGCATCAGCGGCAGCCCGACGTTCGGTACTTCCAGGGTGATTCTCAGCTGGTCGGGGCGCATTGCACGCACCTCTCCCGCCACCAGCCCGCGCAGGCTGGCCACCGCATCCGCCGCCGTAAAGGCGGCACCGTCATGGAACCGTACCCCGCGACGCAGGTCAAAATCCCAGACCCGCGCGTCGTCCGAGGCCTGCCAGCCCAGCGCGAGTTCGGCGCGCAGGGTGCCATCTGCGGCCACTTCGGTCAGGGTGTCATAGATCAGCCCCTGCCGCGCCACCTGCATGAACAACCCATCGCCCTGCGACCACGAATCGCTGCGGGATCCGCCCGACAGCGCCATCCGCAAACGCCCGCCACGTGCGGGCACGCCCGCCGCGCCAACGCCCGTGGCGGCCAGCAAGGCCGCCGCCGCAGCGCTGGAAAAAACCGCGCGGCGGTCAAGAAGGGTGGTCCTGCGGCTCATAGCTTTGCGATCCTGTCCATGGCGCGCACCAGCTCCGCACTGATCCCCGGTTCCGACAGGGCATGGCCCGCATTGCGCACCATCAACAGCTCCACACCGGGCCAGCGTTCCGCGATCCTGTGGGCGCTGACCGGTGGACAGATCATGTCATACCGCCCCTGCACGATGGTGCCGGGGATATGCGCGATACGCGGCATGTGTTCCACGATCTGGCCGTCGAACTCCAGAAAGCCCGCGTTGGTGAAATAGTGATTCTCCAACCGGGAAAAGGCGCGGGCATAGTCGGACGGCCCCTCATGCGATGCCCCGGACGACTGGATCGACGCCAGCGCGTTTTCCCATGCGGCCCAGGCCCTGCCAAAGCGCTGCTCAATCGGCAGATCGCCCGAAAACAGACGCCTGTGGTAGGCCTTGATCAGGTCGTCCTGTTCTTCTTTGGGAATCAAGGACACGAAGCGGTCCCAGACCTCGGGCCAGAATTTCCCGGCGCCGCCGCCATAGAACCAATCCAGCTCCGACTGCGTCATCAGGAAAACGCCGCGCAAGACCAGGTGGCGCACGGCATCCGGGTGCGTCTGGGCATAGACCAGCGCCAACGTCGCCCCCCAGGACCCGCCAAAGACGATCCAGCGGTCGATCTTCAATTCTTTGCGAATCATCTCGATGTCCGCGACCAGGTGCCAGGTGGTGTTGTCCGTCACGCTTGCGTGGGGGCGCGACCGTCCACAGCCGCGCTGATCAAACAGAATCACCCGGTAGACGGAAGGATCGAAATATCGGCGCATCGACGGGCTGCAGCCGCCACCGGGGCCGCCATGCAGGACCACAACCGGAAGCCCATCCGGGTTGCCGCATTGCTCGTAATAAACCCTATGCCCCTGCCCGACCGACATCATCCCCTGATCGAAGGGGTCAATGGGCGGATAAAGATACTGCGCCGCGCGCATTTGGTCGGGATACTTGTCCATGGGGGACCTATATAGTGTCCAAGTCTACAAGAACATAGGAAGCGGAAAATGCAAATGTCTCGAACAACAGTTGATCCGTCAGAAATTTCCAAATTCGAAGCCATGGCCGCCGAATGGTGGGATCTGAACGGAAAGTTCAAGCCGCTGCACATGCTCAATCCCTGTCGGCTGGATTATATCACCAGCCAGATTGCCGGGGAATTCGACCGCGACCTGAAAGCTGCCGACCCTTTCAAGGGCCTGCGAATCCTCGATATCGGCTGCGGCGGCGGGCTGCTGGCAGAACCGATGGCGCGGCTGGGTGCGGATGTGGTCGGCGCCGATGCGGCGGAAGGGAATATTCCCGTGGCACGGGTCCACGCGGAACAATCCGGCCTCGATATCGACTACCGCCACACCACTGCCGAAGCGATGGCAGAGGCGGGCGAACGGTTCGATGTTGTCCTCAACATGGAAGTGGTCGAACACGTCGCCTCCCCGATTGATTACCTGACCGCCTGCCATGACCTGCTGAAACCGGGCGGGCTGCACATCTGTTCGACAATCAACCGAAATCCGAAATCCTTTGCCATGGCGATCGTGGGGGCGGAACACATCATGCGATGGCTGCCGAAAGGGACACATGAATGGTCCAAGTTCATCACCCCCGACGAATTGTTCGACCTGCTGCGGCAGGCAGGGCTTGAGCCGGTGGACCGCAAGGGGTTCGTATTCAACCCCATCGCATGGACCTGGCGGCTGTCCGACAAGGACCTGAGCGTGAACTACGTGACGGCAAGCCTCAGGAAAGCTTGATCCGGATTTCGCGCAGGATCGGCAGGGCCGCGCGGGTCTGTTCCTCGCCCAGGCTTTCCACCACCTCGTTGATCATCGGCGCGATGGCAGCCACCGCATCGTCGCGTGCCTGCCGCCCCGCCGGGCTGATCGCGACCATCTTGCGCCGCGCATCGTCCCAGTCCGGGCGGATGTGGACATAGCCGGACCATTCCAGCTTGGTCAGGGTGTTGGTCATCGCCCCGCGGGTGACACCGAACCGTTCGGCCAGCCGCGCCGGGCTGCTTTCATCGCCCTGCCAGGAAAGATGGTTCAGCACCGAGAAATGCGAAATCTCCATTCCCTTCGGCAACACCCGTGTCAGACGACTGCGCACAGCGTGATCGGCCGCCAGCAACTCGCTGAACAGCATGATCGCAACTGTCTGACTGTCATCACTCATCTACCGACCTGATCAAGAAGCCACTTCAGGCGCATCAAACATGCGCGCGTTTGCCATGCTGGGGACCTTGCCCCGCGCTTTCGCGACATCATCCATATCCAGGGCAAAGTTGTAAACGCCGGCTGTGTCGCCTGCATCCAGCAGCACCTCGCCCCAGGGCGACACCACCAGCGAATGACCATAGCAATCCCGCGTCTTGTGTTCGGCGCTGGCATGGGTGCCCGTCTGCGCGGGAGCAATCACGAAACAACCCGTTTCAATCGCCCGCGCCCTGAGCAGCGCATGCCAGTGGGCCGCACCGGTCACCGGCGAAAACGCCGCCGGCACGGTGATGATCTGCGCCCCGGCACGGGCCAATGCGTTGTAAAGCAGCGGAAACCGGACATCGTAACAGATGCTCAACCCGATCTTGCCAAAGGGTGTGTCGGCCACCACGGCCTGCGTGCCCGGACGGTAGCCCGCCGATTCGCGATAGGTCTCGCTCTCGTTTATCTGCACGTCGAACATGTGGATCTTGTCGTATCGCGCCACGATCCCGCCTTGCGGGCCGATCAGAAAGGACCGGTTGGCAAAACGCCCGTCCGCGTCCCCGGTCTTGAGCCCAAGCGACCCGATCAACAGCCAGATCCCCGCATCCGCCGCCGCCTTGCGCAGAGCGGCCAGGGTGATGTCCTCGTCTTCATGCAACAGCACGTCCTGCTGGTGGCTGCGGCTGGTCGACACGCAATTGGTCACTTCCGGCGTCAGAACAAACTCTGCCCCGGCGCGCACCGCCTCATCCAGCATGGCCAGCGTCTTGCCAAGGTTTTCCCCGGGGTCATCCGTGACATTCAGTTGCAGGATCGCGCCTTGCATCATGCAGCCAGCAAGCCATCCAGCTTGCCCTCGCGTTCAAGCGCGAAAAGATCGTCACATCCGCCCACATGGGTCTCCCCGATAAAGATCTGCGGAACGGTGCGCCCTCCGTTTGCCCGCTGGATCATTTCGGGTTTGCGGTCGGGGTTGGCCAATACGTCCACCTCGGAAAAGCTGACACCCTTCTGGTTCAGCAACCGTTTGGCGGCATGACAGAAACCGCAAAGCGGCGATGTGTAGATTTCGACGGGTTTCATTCGATATCCCTTTCAACAAGAAACGCTTAAAGGGGATTTAGGTGTCTTTGGCCACGCGCGCCAGTGTTACCACACAAACAGGTCCCGAACCTGCCGAATGACAGGCCTCCGTCGCGGCGGCCAATGTCGCGCCGGAGGTCATCACGTCGTCCACCAGCAACACCGGCCGGTCACGGACCACGTCGCGCCGGGCCGGGTTGAGGCGGATGGCATTTTCAAGAGTCTTGCGCCGTTCCTCCCGGCCCAGACCGTCCAGCGTGGGGGTCGCACGATACCGTTGCAGCAGATCGACACAGCACAGATGCCCCGATTCCCGTGCCATCGCGCGGGCCAGCAAAGCCGACTGGTTGTACCTGCGCCTGATCCTGCGCCGCCAATGAAGCGGAACGGGGGCGATCAGGGTGTCGGGCTGCAGTACAGGTCGCGCAGCTGTTGTCATCCAGCGGCCTGCGGGCCGCGCAATCTCCTGACGGTCCCCGTGTTTCAGCGCCAGCACCAGCTTGCGCCCGGTATTGGCGTACAACAGTGCCGCGCGCCCCTGCACCCAGGGGCGCGGGCTTTGCAGGCAGGAATCGCAGAATAATACATCGCCCCCCGACAGGCCGGGCAATGGTGCGCCACATTGGTCACAGATCGTGCCGCCGATGAAAGACGTGTCGCGCCAACATGGTCCGCAGAGGCCAAAGTCGCTGTCCACGATTTCACCGCAGGTCAGACATCGCGCAGGATAGATGGCGTTCAACGCGGTTTGCAGTCTTTCCAACAACGGCATATTGACCTCCCATGACCACGCCATCGCCCCTGACCGACCTGACTGCACTGGCCCTACGACGCGCGCGCGCAACGCCCGAGGCGCTGTTCCTGCATCAACAGGCCATCGACGAGATTCAGGATCGGCTCGGGATGGTTAACAAGTCCTTTACCGCGCCGGCCGTGGTCACGGATTTTCCCACTGTCTGGGGTGACCTGCTGCCAGAAGCGACGGTTGTTCCCGCCTCGGATGTCCTGTCGCTGGAGGTGGGGGCGCATGACCTTGTGATCCACGGCATGTCGCTGCATTGGGCCAATGACCCTGTCGGGCAGCTGATCCAGTGCCGCCGGGCGCTGCGCGCGGACGGTCTGTTTGTCTCTGCCGCTTTTGGTGGGCAGACCCTGCAGGAATTGCGTGCCTGTCTGGGCCAGGCCGAAGCCTCGGTCACCGGTGGCATGTCCCCTCGCGTCGCGCCCATGGCCGAACTCCGCGACATGGGCGGGCTGCTGCAGCGGGCCGGTTTTGCGCTGCCTGTGGCGGATGCCGTGCCTCTGACCGTTTCCTACCAGGACGCCTGGGCCCTGATGCGCGACCTGCGCGCGATGGGCGAATCCAACGCCCTGTCAGCACGGCTGCGACGGCCCACCGCCCGCGCCGTGATTGAAACCGCGGCAGAGCTTTATCAAAACCATTTCAATGATGGCGAAGGCCGTGTGATTGCCACCTTCGAGCTGATTTTCCTGACCGGCTGGGCCCCGGACGAAAGCCAGCAGAAACCGCTGCGGCCCGGTTCCGCACAACAGCGCCTGGCGGATGCCCTGAACACGGATGAGACAAAGTTGCGCAATTGACCCTGCGTCGAAACCGGCTATTTCAGCACGACACTGGTGACCAAGGACAGAATTATGCAAGCCGCGCGCCCGCAACATGCCAACGCCGACCATCCCGCTGTCCCCAGGGAACGTGTCGGCGTTCTGCTGGCGAACCTCGGCACGCCTGACAATTATGACTACTGGTCGATGCGCCGTTACCTCGGCGAATTCCTGTCGGATCGCCGGGTCATCGACTATTCCCCATGGCTCTGGCAACCGCTGCTGCAACTGGTCATCCTCAGCAAACGTCCCTTCACCAGCGGCGCCGCCTACAAGAGCATCTGGAACCATGCCGCCGGCGAAAGCCCGTTGATGACCATTACCAAGGCGCAGACCGCCAAGATGGCGGCAGCGCTGAAAGAACGTTACGGCGATGACATGATGGTTGATTTCTGCATGCGTTACGGAAACCCGTCAACGCAGTCCAAGGTTGCCGCGATGACCGCGGCAGGCTGCACGAAGATCCTGTTCTTTCCGCTTTATCCGCAATACGCAGGGGCAACATCAGCCACGGCCTGCGACGCGTTCTTTGCCGCTTTGGGCAAGGAAAAATGGCAACCGATCGCGCGGGTTGTCGAACCCTACTTTGACCGCCCCGACTATATCGAGGCACTCGCCCAATCTGTCGAGCGCGCCTATGCCGCAGCAGAGAAGCGGCCGGATATCCTGATCTGTTCTTATCATGGTGTCCCCATCCGCTATCTGATGGAGGGCGACCCCTACCATTGCCAATGCCAGAAAACGACGCGCCTGCTGAAAGAGCGGCTGGGCTGGGACGACACCCAGATCATGACGACTTTCCAATCGAAATTCGGCCCCGAGGAATGGCTGCAGCCCTACACCGTCGAAGAAGTTGCCCGGCAGGCCAAAGCAGGCAAGAAGACCATCGCGGTCTGCGCACCCGCCTTTTCAGCGGATTGCATCGAAACGCTGGAAGAGATCAACGAAGAGATCAGGGAAAGCTTTGAAGAGGCGGGGGGCGAAAGCTTTACCTATATCCCCTGCCTCAACGATGAAGACGCGCATATCACGGCGCTGTCGAACGCGGTTCAGGAGAATCTGAAGGGCTGGCTGGACTGACTGGCTGAACCTGCGACGCAAGTTGCCCTTGCCGGGAAACACGCCCCGGAACGCAAAAAAGGCGGTGCAGAACACCGCCTTTTTCGATTTAGATGTCGCTCTGAATTAGTCAGAAGCAACAGCAGCGGCAACAACGGCCAGCAGCAGCAGAGGAACCAGAACACCGGAAGAAGAAGAAGATGCTTCTTCAACGATGACGGGTGCTTCCACGATCGGCTCTGCCAGCGAACCAGCGTAAGCAGTCGATGCAGCGGCTGTCAGAGCAGCGGCGAGAACGAGTTTTTTCATAGTATAACCTCCAGAAAAGGCGTGTTGCACAATTGTGCACGCACGCACCCAAGACTTACCTCGTAAAACTTTCTAAACAGCATAACCGGGGGATTGCAAACCCGGATTCCGTTTTTGCGCCTTACAAGTCCTGAAATGTCGTCAAATAAGCAACACTTGCGTGCCGACCTTGGTCATGCTGAACAATTCCGCAATGTGTTCATTATAAAGACCAATACAGCCGTTCGACGACCGCCGTCCGATCTTGCGGGTGTCGTGGGTGCCGTGGATCCGGTAGTAGGTCCAGCTCAGGTACAGCGCGTGGGTGCCAAGGGGGTTATCCGGGCCCGGTCCGATGAATTCGGGCCACTCCGGATTGCGCTGCAGCATGGACGGCGTCGGCCGCCAGCTTGGCCCCACGACCTTTTGCACAACACTTGTCCGGCCCCGCCGCGTCAAGTCCTCCGTCAGAGGGACCGAGGAGGGGTAAAGCTTGTAGACGCTCTGATCTTCCGACCAGAAATGCACTGCGCGGCTGTCGATATCGACCAGAACCGCACCGTTGCGGGTGTTGTCGAAATAGGGGCGCCAATCCAGCGTCCGGAAGCTGGAGATGTTGCGGCGGACCGTCTCGGTAAGATCACGTTCGGTCTGGGTTGTCGCCTCGGAGTTCACGCTTGACGAGGTCTGTGCCAAAGCGGGCGAAGCGATCAGGGCGGCGGATCCTGCAAGGAAGGCCCGACGGCTGCTTAATTTTTGGTGCTTGTCGGACATTATCATGTCTCCATCAAAAAGGAATTTTGAGATTCTTCCCGATATATGACCCCAAAGCCTCAGTATCAAATCAAAGACCCGTCATCAGGCAAGGTAACGCCGATGTGCGTTTGAACTGCAACGCTGTCCGCTGTAGGAGGGGCAAAACAAACTCGTGGAGCTATGCCGTGATCCGTATCCTGTCCGTCCTGATGGCAATCTGCCTCGCCTTGTCTGCCTGTGCGCCAGTCACCCCCCAAATTGGCTCTGATGGCAAACCGCTGCCCAAGGCCTATCGCATCCGCGCCGGCGAAACTGGCAAGATTCAGTTCAGAATGCTTGATTCCGTCAATGCCCTGCGCAGCGCCGCCGGACAGGCGACCGTGGAACTGAACCCGCAGCTGAACGCTGCTGCCGCCACGCATTCCCGTGACATGTCGGTACAGAATCGGCCCTGGCACTTCGGCTCTGACGGGTCCTCCCCGATCGACCGGATCGCCCGCGTCGGCTATACCGGTCACCTGATCGGCGAAACGATTTCCGAGACCTACGAATCTGAGCTGGAGACCCTGGCCGCCTGGATGGAGCAACCGGATACCCGTCGCGTCATCATGTCGCCGGATGCGCGCAACATGGGCTTTTCCTGGTTTCAGGAACCGGGTGGCAAGATCTGGTGGACGCTGGTGATGGGGAACTGATCGGCAGTTCCCCTGCGCTTCACGGGTTCAGCAGGATCGGTGTACCGTCCCGCACCATCGCATAGATGTTTTCGATATCCTTGTTCCGGACAGCGATGCAGCCCCAGGTCCAGTCGCCCTTGTCCTTGCGCGACGGGTGTTTCTGGCCGTGGATGAAGATGTCGCCGCCGGGCTTCTGACCCAGCTCTTCCGCGCGCCTGCGATCCTCTTCGTTGGGATATGAAATCCCAATCGACAGGTGGAAACGGCTGTTCGGATTGCGGCGGTCGATGATGTAGGTGCCTTCCGGCGTCTTGCCGTCGCCTTCGACCGTCTTGTGCCCGACCGGAGCAAATCCAAGATGAATCGGATATTCCTCCAGCACCCTGTCATGATGCAGCAGCCACATCTTGCGATCCTGCTTGTTCACGACGACATAGGTGACTTCGGGGCCGTTATAGCGCTTGAACTTGCTGTTGCTGCATGCACCCAGTGCCACCAGCGCGGTGCCGCCCAGAATAAGTGTTCTGCGTTTCATTTGTTTTCGATCCTGCCTGACGGGTCAAATGTATCTTTGTTCCCCGCTATCACATACCCTAAAACGGGCTGTTCAAAAAGTGGTGAGACACAAGAATTTTCACACTGCGGCATCAGAACCGGACGCAGACGCTATCTGGAGAAACACGCGGCAAGTTCAACATGTGACGACCAGCGAAACTGGTCCACGACCTGCACCCAATCCAGCGTATATCCACCGCCCACCAACATTGCGGCATCGCGCGCAAAGGTCACCGGATTGCACGAAACATAGGCAATACGCGGCACTTTGGCCGGAACGATTTCCACCACCTGCCGCTCGGCTCCGGCGCGCGGCGGGTCCAGCACGATGGCATCCATCCTGGCCAGTTCATCCGGCAGCATCGGACGCCGGTAGAGGTCGCGCGCCTGGGTTGTGACCGGTTTCAGCCCCTCGGCCATGCGCCAGCCGTGATCGAGCGCTTCCAGCATTTCCGCTGCGCTTTCCACCGCCAGGACACTGGCGTTTTCCGCCAGGGGCAATGTGAATGTCCCGCATCCGGCGAACAGGTCGGCAATCCGGGCCGCCGGGCCTACTGCCTCCCTGACCGCAGCGCAAAGCGCCGCTTCACCCTCTTTGGTGGCCTGCAGGAATGCGCCCGGCGGTGGCGTCACCCTGGACCTGCCGAAATGCTGCACCGGGGGCACGCGCATCGCGACGGTCTCATTATCCCAGCTCAACCGCGCAAGCCCAAGCTCTTCGGTCACCTGTGCCAGGGCCTGGCGCAGGGGCCCATCCAGCGGTTTGCCCTGCGCAGCGGCAACATCCAGCCCCGCATCGCTTTGCGTGACCGTCACGGCCAGCGCCGCCTTGCGGCTGGTGCCGATCATGGCCAACCGTTCCGCAATGGCCAGACCAGCCATGAGATCGGGATGCAGCAGCTTGCAATCGGGAATCTCGACGATCACGTCGGATGCACGGCCGTGGAACCCGGCCATGGCGCCCTTCTTGGTTCGGCGCGCGGCAAAAGCGGCCCTGCGGCGCGACTGCGGCGGGGAGGTGACGATGGGACGGAATTCAGTCTCTAACCCATGGGCATTCAACGAAATCCGAACGAATTCCTGTTTCCAGCCCGCAACGAAATCATCCGAGGCATGTTGCAACTGACACCCGCCGCAGGACTTGTAGTGGCGGCAGGGTGGCGACACCCGTTGATCCGACGGCGTCACGATCCGGACATTGGTAAGCGTCTCGCCCTCGACCTCGCCGGAAACGATCTCGCCCGGCAGGGTCATGGGCGCGTAAATCGGGCCACTTGCGATACCGTCACCGTGGTGACCCAAACGAATGATCTGATGTTCTGTCATACCAGCGCCATATCCTGTGCACGGGCATAGAAAAAGGGCCTATTCCGCCGCCGCCAGATCAAGGAACCCGCCAGACTGCCGGTGCCAGTAGCGGGCATAAAGCCCATCTTCGGCCAACAGGCTCTCATGCGTCCCCTCTTCAACGATCCGGCCCGCGTCCATCACGATGATCCGGTCCATATCCGTGAGCGTGGACAGGCGGTGCGCCACGGCCAGCACCGTCTTGCCCTCCATCACACGGGTCAATGCAGCCTGGATCGACGCTTCGACCTCACTGTCGAGCGCGCTGGTCGCTTCATCCAGCACAAGGATCGGTGCATCCTTGAGAATGGCGCGGGCCAAAGCGATCCGCTGGCGCTGACCGCCCGAAAGCTTCACACCCCGCTCCCCCAGATGCGCATCGTATCCCTTGCGGCCCTTGTGGTCCTGCATGTTCTCGATGAACTCATGCGCCTCGGCCTTGCGCGCAGCCGCGATAACCTCGTCGCGGGTCGCGTCAGGCTTGCCGTATCTGATGTTGTCAAAGGCTGAGCGGTTGAACATCGCGGTTTCCTGCGTGACCATGCCGATCTGCCGCCGCAGGCTTTCCTGCGTCACATGGGCAATGTCCTGACCGTCAATCAGAATACGGCCCTTCTCCAGCGGATAGAGCCGCAAAAGAAGCGAAACCAGGCTGGACTTGCCCGCACCCGACGCCCCGACCACACCCAGTTTCTCCCCCGGTGCAATCGTCAGCGACAAATGCTCAACACCGCCGCCGCCGCGCCCATAGGTGTAACGCACATCGTCAAAGACGATATCGCCCTGCGCCGCCTCAAGGTCGGTCGCGTCCTTGGCATCAAGAAGGGTCTGCGCCGGGGTCAGGGTGCGCATCCCGTCCTCGACCTCGCCCAGGTTGGCATAAAGCGCCATCAACGTGAAACTGACCCAGCCGGTCATCTGCGCAAGGCGCAGTGACACGGCGCCGGTGGCAGCGATGTCGCCGGCAGTCACCAGCCCCAGCGACCAATACCAAAGCGCACCACCCACCAGCAACACGGGCAGCAGGCCTGCAATTGTCATCAGCCAGAACCGGAACGAAACGCTGACCTTGCCAAAGGCCAGTGAGGTATCGCGAAACCTGCTCATCGCGCCCAGCGCGGCGCGGTCCTCATGCTCGGCATGGGCAAACAGCTTGACCGTTTTGATATTGGTGATCGTGTCGACCACCTGCCCCGTCACCATGGCGCGGGCAGATGCGCGCGCCTTTGACCGGCTCCGCACAAGCGGCATGTAGCGGCGGATCAAAAGGACATAACCCCCCATCCACACCACCAGCCCCAGCGCGATGCGCCAATCCACTGTGCCCAGCAACATTACCGCCCCGATGAAGGACGCCAGCGCAAAAAGAACCGTGTGGATCATCTCGATCACCACATCGGTCAGGGCGCGCCCGGTCTGCATTTCCTTTTGCGAGATTCGGCCGGCAAAATCGTTGTCAAAGAAGGTGACCGCCTGCCCCAGCGTATAGCGATGCAACCGCGACAGGACGAGGTTGAACACGTTCGGTCCGATGACGATGGATTGCATGAAGGAACTGGCACCAAAGAGCGCCGGGCGCAGGATCACAAAGAAGGCCAGAGACAACAGCAAGATACCCGATTGATCCCGAAAGACCGACCCCGCGTCAGAAGACAGCGCCGCATCCACGACCATGCCAAGGATCAACGCTGCCATCACCTCGACCACGCCAGCCAGGATCGACAGCACCGATGCCGTGGCCAGCGCCGGCCCGGACCCCTTGAGGGTCCAGCGGAAGAATCCCATCAGGTGCCGCGGCGGCGGGCTGTCGCTTTTGGAAAACGGGTCGATCCAGTTGGCAAGTCTCACGCGGGTGTCTCTTCCATATCCATCGTCAGGAAGCCGCCGGACTGGCGGTTCCAGAAATCTGCATATAGTCCGCCCTGGGCCAAAAGCGCGTCATGAGTGCCGTCTTCGACAATAGCACCTTGATCCAGAACGATAATCCGATCCATTTCCGCAATTGTGGAAAGCCGGTGTGCAATCGCGATCACCGTCTTGCCCGCCATCATGCCATAAAGCGTCTCCTGAATGGCCGCCTCCACCTCGCTGTCGAGCGCGCTTGTCGCTTCGTCCAGCAACAGAATTGGCGCGTCTTTCAGGATCACCCGGGCCAGCGTGATCCGCTGGCGCTGCCCGCCGGACAGCTTTACGCCACGCTCGCCCACACGCGAATCGTAACCCTTCCGCCCTTCGGGATCGACAAGATCCTGGATGAAATCATGCGCCTGCGCCTGTTTCGACGCGGCAATCATCTGGGCCTCGGATGCTTCGGGATTGCCGTAGATGATATTGTCGCGCACCGACCGGTGCAGCAGGGAACTGTCCTGCTGAACCATGCCGATCTGCCGCCGCAGGCTGTCCTGGCGCACGGTCGTGATGTCCTGCCCGTCGATCAGGATCTGGCCTGCCTCCGGGTCATAGAACCGCAGCAACAGCTTTACCAAGGTCGACTTTCCCGCACCGGAACGGCCAACAAGGCCAATCCGCTCCCCCGGTTTGATGGTCAGGGAAATGTCGTTCAGCCCGCCCGAATAGCGCCCGTAGTGATGCGACAGGCCCTTGATCTCGATACGGCCGTGTTCCAGCTTCAGGGGTGCCGCACCTTTCTGGTCGGTCAGCGTGACGGGTTGCGCAATCGTCTCCATCCCCTCCGCGACCACGCCAAGCTCGCGGAAGAATGACGACAGCGCCCACATGATCCAGCCGGTCATGGCGTTAAGCCGCAATGTCAGCGCAGAGGCCGCCGCAACAACACCGACACTGGCCTCGCCCGCGATCCAGAGCGCCAGCGCCCAGCCGACAACACCCACGATCAAGACGCCATTCAGGGCCACCAGAACGACATCCATGACCGTAAAGATCCGCATCTCGTTCTGAATGGTGACGCGGGTCTTCTCGATGGCTTCCTTGGCAAAGCTGACTTCCAAGTCGTGATGCGCGAACATCTTGACCGAATGGATGTTGGTATAGGCATCCACCACGCGCCCGGTCACCATGGACCGCGCATCAGATGCGGCCTTGGACGCCGGCCCGACACGGGTGACAGTCCATTTCACAAGCGCCGCATAAAGGGCAAACCAGATCAAAAGCGGCACTAACAAACGCCAATCAGAGGTAGACAGCAGAACCGCCGCGCCGATCATATAGGCCAGCGCATAAGACATCGCATCGAACACCTGGAACACCACTTCACCCGCCGCGGGCGGCGTCTGCATGATGCGGTTGGCGATCCGGCCGGCAAAATCGTTCTCGAACCAGCCGACGGACTGCCGCAGCACATGCCGGTGGGCGCGCCAACGGATCAGCGTGCCAAAGTTCGGCAGAATGGCATTGTTCAGCAAGGCCACGTCGAACCCCTGCAGAAGCGGGCGCAGGATCAGCACGAAGGCCGCAACGCAGATAAATTCGATGCCGTGATCGGCCCAGATCTGTGCGGGATCGCTATCCAGCAGATCAACAAGACGGCCCATGTAATAGATCAGCCCGATTTCAATCGCGGCAACAATGATGGACATCACCCCGGTGAGCAGGAAGACCTTTTTGAAAGGGATGGAATACTCACGCAGAAACGGCCAGAGCTTGCGTGGCGGCGTATCAGACTCTGAATAGGCAATATAAGGGTCGACGAGATTCTCGAAAAAACGAAACATGGCAGGGGCCTTGGGCAGAAACAGCAAAAATGCACCGGCGCGCCGAGCGAGCCAGTCGGGACGTGGGTTATGTCAGACTTATCTGAACCAGATCCCGCGGTACATTTTGCAACCCTCCAAGTTTATGCATTTACATTTATTGGATGCGCTCTGTTCTGTCGAGACCTCAAAATGTACCAATCAATGCCTCGCGGCTCAGGGCAAAGCCCGAGGCGATCCATTTGCTTTCCAGTTCCGCCAGGCGCGCGCCCAGCGCGGGCCCCTGATATGCCGGCATGAGGTCACGGGCGGAGACCGGAAACACCGCCCGGGCGGCGCTCTGAATCGTCTCTAAACAACCTTTTTCCGGCAGTTCACCGTTCAGGGCACAGCGCATCAGCAGCACCTGTTCGGCGATGCGGAGGCCATGACGATAGGCGACCTCCGCCAGGGGCGGTCCCATCCATCCGATCTGATGCAGCAAGGCGAGATTCCGCGCATCCGACTTGCTGAGGCGCAACCGTGCCGCGATGTCATCGCCGCCCAGAACGGCAAGTCGGCCAGACCAGTCGGGGGTAATGTTGCAGATCGATTCCAGATGCACAAAGGGTGCCAGGAACCTGTCATCACTCCCCGGCAGGATGGCGTGCAAAACACCGATGGCCCGCATGACGGCAACCGCCTGCGACGGGTCGGGCGCACCCAACAGCTTGATGATCTCCTGTCCGACCCGCTCTGCCGAAAGCGTCTCTAAACCGTGCAGATTCTCTGAAATGCTTGCCAGCGTGTCCGGCTCGAAACCACCGTCCAGGTCCGCGTAATAGGCGCAGAAACGAAAGTACCGCAGGATGCGCAGGTAATCTTCCCGGATGCGGGCGGCGGGGTCTTCGATGAACCGGACGCGGCGCGCCCAAAGGTCCGGCAGACCGCCCAGCGGATCCACCACCACCCCCTGCGGCGTGGCATAAAGCGCGTTCATGGTGAAATCTCGCCGCCGCGCATCATCTGCAATATCCGTGGAAAAGGCGACAACCGCACGACGCCCGTCTGTTTCCACATCCCGCCTGAAGGTCGTCACCTCGAAAGCGGTTCCATCCTGCACGACTGTCACCGTGCCGTGGTCGATCCCCGTGGGAACTGCCCGCATCCCGGCCTTTTCGGCCAAGGCCATAACCTCTTCCGGGCGTGCATCCGTTGCCAGATCCACGTCGCTGGCGGGCGCATGCAGCAAGGCATTTCGCACGCAGCCACCCACAAAATAGATATCGAAACCCGCCTCCGTCACGGCGCTGCACACCGCCTGAGCGGCGGGATCGCGCAGCCAATCGGTATCGGCTGGAATCAGGTTTTCATCCGCTCTGTCCATTCCCGCAACATACGCGCGGTTGCGCCCCAAATGTAATAGGGACCGTAAGGCACGGTGAAATAGTGCCGCAAACTGCCGCGCCACCGCCGGGACTGCACCAGGTAGTTGGCAGGATCCAGTACATGCGACAGTGGAACAGAAAACACCTCTGCCACTTCGCCGGGCTCGGGCCTGATATCAAATCTGTCCCGGATCAGTCCGATCACCGGCGTCACGGCAAAGCTGGTGACCGTATCATGCACCGGCAGCGTGCCCAGCACCTCGACATTTTCAGGCGGCAAGCCGATTTCCTCATGCGCCTCGCGCAGCGCCGCAGCGATGCTATCGGCATCACCCGGGTCCTGCTTGCCTCCCGGAAAGGCGATCTGCCCCGGATGATGTTTCAACGCGGAGGATCTTTTTGTCAGCAACAGTTCCAGCCGGCCATCGACCAGCTGGATTGGTGCCAGAACCCCGGCGGGCCGAGACACACGCCCCTCGGGCAGGACCACGTCGGGATTCAGGTCGAAATCTGATGTCGCCGCGCCCGGATGCAGCAAGGCTGCCCGGATGCGGTCAATCTGATCATTTGCCATTCTGCCCTTCCGCCTCGAAACCGACTGTGGCCGGGTCGAGATCGTAATGGGCGCCGCAAAACTGGCAATCCGCCGTGACGCGCCCCTGATCCGTGGTCATCTTTTCGATGTCCCGGGCCGAATAGATCGAAAGGCTCTGGCGCACCTTTTCCTCTGAGCAGCTGCAGCCAAAACGAACGGCCTGCGCGTCAAACACCCTGGGCTGTTCCTCGTGAAACAGCCGCAGCAAAAGGTCCGTGGGCGGGACACTGGGCCCGATCAGCTCCAGGTCTTCAACCGTATCGAGCAGGACATTCACCCGGTTCCAGTTTTCCTCGTCCTCACCATCGACAAGGTCATGGGCCTGCAGCACCTCGCCCGACCCTTCGCCCTTGGCGGCAAAAGGCGACGCCTTGGGCATATGTTGCAACATCACACCGCCCGCGCGCCAGTGTTCTGCCACGTCAGGGCCGGAGGACCGGCCAAAGCTGAGTGAGAACCGTGTCGGCAGCTGCTCTGACTGGGCGAAATACGCCTCTGCACAGGCCGCAAGGGACCCGCCGTTCAAGGGTGTGATGCCCTGATAGGGGGTCATCCCCTTGCCCTGGTCAATCATGATTGCAAAATACCCTTCGCCCACCTGTTCGAAGGGTGCCGCATCTGTCAGCCGATCCGCATCATAGCTGGCATAGGCTCTGATACGGGCCGATTTACCGTCAGCCTCCGGCGCATAGTAATCGGTGGCAATCATCCGCACCGCGCCTTTCGACTGCACCTGCAGGGACAGTTTCCAGCGCAGTTTGATCGTCTGGCCGATCAGGGCGGTCAGCAATGCCATCTCGGCCACAAGCGCCTCGACCTGCGGCGGATAGTTGTGCTGGCGCAGCACCCCTTCCAACACGCCATCCAGACGGGCCACCCGACCACGAATGTTCGAATGGTCCAGTTGAAACGGCAATACGCTGTCATCCCAGGCGATCTTGTTTCCTGGCAGGGTTGGAGAAGTCATGGGGGTTTCCTTATCGCAGGTCGCTTGGCATACCGCGTCTATATAGGAGCAGCAACCCGGGGATAAAGGGGACGGTCATGATCAGGCGTATGGGCATGCCACCGCAAAAGAACCGGTCCTACCGTCTGCGGCCGGGAGCATATGCCATTCTGCCCCTCAAGACCCGTTTCCTGATGACTGCGCAGGTGACCCCGGAAATCGACGTGCAACTGCCGGGCGGCGGCATAGATCCGGGCGAATCGCCAATGCAGGCGCTGCACCGCGAAGTAATGGAGGAAATCGGATGGCGCATCGCGGCCCCCCGCAGGCTGGGTGCCTTCCGGCGGTTCGTCTTCATGCCGGAATACGACCTCTGGGCCGAAAAGTTGTGCACCGTCTATGTCGCCCGTCCGGTGAGAGAGATCACACCGCCGACAGAACCGGATCATGTCACCCTGGTCCTCTCTGCCTCGGAATGTATCGAAAACCTGGGGAATGACGGCGACCGGCTGATGTTCCAGCGGTATCTGGCGCTGCTGACCTGAGCCTATGGCGGTGCATCGCCATTGAACTGGAACATGATGCCGGACAGGTCGTCAGAGAAATCAATCGCGCCTGCAAATTCGGACAATTTCCATAAAAGCCCCGACAAAAACGCCTCATCATGCATGTCGCCAAGGCTGGTTACGATCTCCTCCAGCCCGGCTTCTCCCAGCATCTGGCCGGTCTGGTCCGGGCATTCCGTAAACCCGTCCGACAGGATCAGCAGCCGGTCCCCCGGGTGCATCTGAACCTCGAATTGCTGAAATGATACGCCGCTGATCAGCCCGACCGGGAAACCACCGGTGCCGAATTGTTCGATATCCCCGTTCCGGCGGCGAATGACGGGGTGTGGGTGCCCGGCCTGTGCAATCTGGACCAACCCGCTGTCCAGATCGACGATGGCCAGCATCAGCGTAAAGTAATGCTCCGTCTCCATCTCGTTCAGCACCAGTTCGTTGATTGCCTGAATCGCCTGTGCCGGTGGCCGGGCAACAAAGCTGTCCTCACCATCCGGGATCAAGGCCACGTTCTGACCCGGAGACGACGCAGAAAGGTAACCGGCAAGGCGCGCGGTCATCAGGGCAGAGCTGATGCCGTGACCGGACACATCAATCCCGAACAGGCCCAGTTTTCGCGGCCCGGCTTCGAAAAAGCCGACCAGATCGCCGCCAACGTGTCCGCTGGACCGCAGCAACAAGGACAGGGTGCCACCCCGAAAGACCCTGTGCCGTTCGGGCAAAAGCGATTGCTGCAGCTTCTTGGCTTCCAGCAGGTCCTTGTCGAGCGAATCATAGAGGCCCTGAAGCTCGGCCAGGGTGTCGCGGATCATCTGGTTGCTGCGACACAGCTGCCGCTGCGTGTTGATAATGCGTTCGCCCGCCGTGATGCGCGCCCGCAGCTCGGCATTGTCCACAGGTTTGGACAAGAAATCATCCGCGCCAGAGTGCAAGCCCACCGCCACTTCCTCCTTCTCCTTTTTGGAGGTCAGCAGAATGAAATAGGCAAACTGTTCGCCGGGCAGATCCCGCAGGGCGCGGCAAAACTCCAGCCCGGTCATGCCCGGCATCATCCAGTCGCTCAGGATCAGATCGGGAAGGTTGTCGGCGCAAAGCTGCAACGCTTCCTTGCCCGAGGCGGCCTCGATCACCTCGTACCCCCATTTCACCAATGAACCGGTCAGAAGACGCCGCTGAAGACGGCTGTCATCGACAACAAGGATCCGGGTCTTTGCAACAGGGTTGTCGGCCAGCGTTTCGGGATGTCTGGCCGCGCTGAAATTCCGCATTTTCTGATCGGTTCTCTGCTTCTGTTACGTTCACTGGTCCGGAATGCCCACCATTGGACCAAACAGGTTAAGAGCTCTTAAAAGGTAAAATCCGTGTCAAAGGGCCCCGGTCTGCAAAGACACTGTTAATCTATGAACCTCATGCTGCCCGGGCCGGAGGAACAGGTGCATGATTGACTGGGAAAATGATTGACTGGGTTCAGGTCGCGAGGCTGCGCGATGAAGTCGGGGCAGAAGATTTTGACGACATCGTCGCTCTTTTCATCGAGGAGGTTGAAGAAGTGACGGCGCGGCTGGCCAAGGGGCAGTCGCCCCTGTCCGTGGAGGAAGACCTTCATCTCCTCAAGGGCAGCGCGCTGAACCTGGGCTTCACCAGGTTCTCCGACCTCTGTCAGACTGGTGAGACTCTGGCCGCGCAGGGTGGCACCAGCCAGGTCGATCTTCATCCGATCCTGTCAGCCTACGCAATGTCCAAGGCGGCTTTCCTGCAGGCCTTGCCCACGGCCTTTGACAGTCAGACCAGTTTGTAAAATTCTTGGACCCTGATTTCACCAAAGGTGTCCAGCGCCTTTGCCCGCAGCGCCTGCATCCCGGCAATCCAGCGATCATGATCCTTTGCCCGATGCACCGCAAAGCCCTGTACGGCCGGATGCGACAGGATCAGAAACCGGTTCTCCTCCACGCCCGCAACCACTGCCTGCGCCACGTCATCGGCGGTCAGCAGCGATGCATCCGGATCCGCGTCAGCATCGCTCATCCCCAACAGGGGTGTCGCGACATATTGCGGGCAGACCACCGACGCCCCGATGCCATCCGCCCCATGGGTAATCGCAAGGGATTCCGCAAAGCTGACCGCGGCGTGTTTGGTCGCGGAATATGCAGCATCGCCAATCTGGTTCAGCAGCCCCGCCGCCGAGGCCACGTTGACAAGGTGGCCGCTGCCCCGCGCAATCATCTCGGGCAGCAGCGCGCGGGCGGCATAGACATGCGCCATCACATGCACGTTCCAGTTCAACATCCAGTCCGCATTCGGCTGTGAGGCCGCATGAGAGGGGTCACCCCGCCCAAGCCCCGCGTTAGAGACATAGATGTCCACCGCGCCATGCGCCGCCCCGGCGGTTTCGATCAGGTTTTGTATCGCCGCCTCATCCGTGACATCGCAGGCAACCGCAATGCCGCCGATCACCTCTGCGACCTGCCGCGCCTTGTCACCATCAATGTCGGAAACGCAGACCCGCGCGCCCCTGGCCGCTGCCGCACGTGCAATCGCGGCACCAATGCCGCCACCTGCGCCGGTGATGACAACCGAACTTCCCTTGAACTGCATCTGCTCTCCCCTCAGATCACGAATTGCGCCAGTGTTTCATCATTGGTGATGTCGGTATAGGTGAAACCGGCCTCGTCGATCCGCCGGAACATGGCCGGGAAATTCTCCGGCGCATCCGTCTCTATCCCGATCAGAACAGAGCCGAAGTTGCGCGCCGATTTCTTCATGTACTCAAACCGGGTGATGTTGTCGGCAGGACCAAGCCGGTCCAGAAAATCGCGCAGCGCGCCGGGACGCTGCGGCAGGCGCAGGATAAAGTACTTCTTCAGCCCCGCATAACGCTGCGCGCGCTCCTTGACCTCCGGCAGACGCTCAAAATCGAAATTGCCGCCGGATGCGATACAGACAACCGTCTTTCCCTTGATCGCCTCTGCCACATCGCCCAGCGCCTCGATCGCCATGGCGCCTGCAGGTTCCAGCACGATCCCCTCAACATTCAGCATTTCAATGATGGTCTGGCAGATGCGGTCCTCCGGCAGGTCGATCACGTCTTCCGGCGACACATCCGCCAGACGCGCAAAGGTGCGCGCGCCAATCCGCGCAACCGCAGCACCGTCCACGAAGGAATTGATCGGCGACACATCCACCGGCTTGCCCTCCGCCAGGGCGGTGGCAAGGCTTTTCGCGCCGGAAGGTTCGACAAAGGTATAGGCACAATCTGTCCCGAAATAGCTGCGCGTACCGGCAGACAACCCGCCGCCACCAACCGGCAGGATGATGTGATCCGGCACGCGGCCCAGTTCCTGTTCGATCTCGACCGCGACCGATGCCTGCCCCTCGATCACGTCCTCATCGTCAAAGGGAGACAGGAAATGTGCCCCCTCCCGCGCACAGAACTCCTGTGCGGCCGTCAGCGTCTTGTCGAAATAATCTCCGACGAGCTTTACCTCCACTGCGCTGCCGCCGAACATCCGCGTCTTCAGGATCTTTTGCTCGGGCGTGGTCACCGGCATGAAGATGACGCCGCGCACATTGAAATGACGGCACATGAACGCGACGCCCTGGGCATGATTGCCCGCCGAGGCGCAGACAAAAAGCTGCTGATCGGGAATGACCTTTCGCATGGCGTTGAAGGCCCCGCGCAGTTTGTAGGACCGGACCGGGCTCAGGTCTTCACGTTTGAGCCAGATGTCCGCCCCGAACCGCTCCGACAACAGCTCATTGCGCAAAAGCGGCGTGGCGGGAAATACCTGCCGCATCCTGGCCGTCGCCAATGTGGCCATCGCCTGAAAATTCTCTGTCATGCCACCTGTCTCCGGCTTGCGTTCAAACTCGATAGGCGCGCGGGCGGCACAGGTCAACGTGGCAAGCTGATCTTGCCCGTGACCGCAAAACCGGATACCCCGCGATCCAAGTCAGAAAGGAACCATCCATGTCCGCGCCCAAGAAAGTCGTGCTCGCCTACTCCGGCGGCCTAGATACCTCGATCATCCTGAAGTGGCTGCAAACCGAATACGGCTGCGAGGTCGTGACCTTTACCGCTGACCTCGGTCAGGGAGAGGAACTGGAACCGGCCCGGAAGAAAGCCGAGATGATGGGCGCTTCCGAGATCTACGTCGAAGACGTGCGCGAGGAATTCGTGCGCGATTTCGTCTTCCCGATGTTCCGCGCCAATGCCGTATACGAGGGGCTCTACCTGCTCGGCACCTCCATCGCCCGCCCGCTGATCTCCAAGCGTCTGGTGGAAATTGCCGCCGAGACAGGGGCCGATGCCGTTGCACATGGTGCAACCGGCAAGGGCAATGACCAGGTACGGTTCGAGCTGGCCGCCTATGCGCTGAACCCGGACATCAAGGTGATCGCCCCCTGGCGCGAATGGGATCTTTCCAGCCGTACAAAACTGCTGGAGTTTGCCGAAAAGCACCAGATCCCCGTCGCCAAGGACAAACGCGGAGAGGCCCCCTTCAGCGTGGATGCCAACCTGCTGCACACCTCCTCCGAGGGCAAGGTGCTGGAAGACCCGGCCATTGACGCGCCCGACTATGTCTATCAGCGCACTGTCGATCCGGAAAAGGCACCGGATCAGCCCGAATATGTCGAAATCGGATTTGAACGCGGCGATGCGGTCAGCATCAATGGCGAGGCGATGTCGCCTGCCACCATCCTGACCAGGCTCAATGAACTGGGCGGCAAACACGGTTGCGGGCGGCTCGACCTGGTCGAGGGGCGTTTTGTCGGGATGAAATCCCGTGGGATCTATGAAACCCCCGGCGGCACCCTGCTGCTTGAGGCTCATCGCGGCATCGAATCCATCACGCTCGACCGCGGTGCCATGCACCTCAAGGACGAGTTGATGCCGCGCTATGCCGAACTGATCTACAACGGTTTCTGGTTCAGCCCCGAACGCACCATGCTGCAGGCCGCCATTGACGCCAGCCAGACCCATGTCACCGGCACCGTGCGTCTGAAACTCTACAAGGGTCACGTCCGGACCGTGGGACGCTGGTCCGATCACTCGCTCTATTCAGAGGCGCATGTGACTTTCGAGGATGATGCCGGCGCCTATGACCAGAAAGATGCGGCAGGTTTCATCCAGCTCAATGCGCTGCGCCTGAAACTGCTGGCTGCCCGCGACAAGCGCATGAAGGGCTAAGGCCCCGACGCCAACACAAAAAAGGGCCCGGATCGCAAGATCCGGGCCCTTTTGGTGAATTTAAGCTTCAAGTTACCAAAACCGGAAACTCGTTAGGCGGCTGGTATCACTTGGCCTTGACGACCGTCATCACGAGGTTGCCATCCGGCTTGATCGGGCCGTCTTCCTTGGCGCCGAGCGTATATTCGAATACGCCGGTTTTCATGCCACCCGCTTCGGAGTGAACCATCAGCATCAGCATGTCGCCCGATGCGACGTCTTCCTGAAGGATCGCGGCGACATCCATGTTCTCGCCACCGCGCAGGGGGGCGTAACCTACCACTGGGCCCGGCTTCATATCGGCATCGGTGCGGTGCACCACCAGCCAGCCGTTTTCGCCCGCGACGACCTTGTCCGCGCTGACAACGCCATTCGACACATCCTGATCAGATGCCTCGACCATCGGCGTGGCATGCGCTGCGGCAAAAGCCACACCTGCTGTCAGGGTCAGTGCGGCAATCGAACTCGTTACATATTTCATCTCTGTCTCCCTCTTGATGTATGCCGCAGCCACGGAACGGGAGACGCAGAAGTTTCACGAAAACCGGATTCTATTTTCCGAGCCGCTGATTCCACAGTTTTTCGTAATGTGGCATTGCCCTTTCAGCCAGGGCGGCCTGTTCGGCGTCGAGCCTGGGCAACGGCCCTTCTGCCCCGGCAAACCCCGTGCTCTGATGCACCGCGCCGTACCAATGGCTGGCCCAGATTCCATCTTCCGCCCTTGGCCCTGCCGGCCATTCCAACATTGCGGGATCAAACGGCAGATCAATAGCGGTACAAAGACCGCGCAGCGCCTTCTCGGGATCGGCACGAACATCGGTGCTGTCGATCACAAGCCCGCCGATCCTGTCATACAGGCGCGCCTGCTGGACAAATCCGATGTCTTCCAGCGTCGGCGCCTCGCGTTTGGCCGCATAGCTGGCAATCACCCGCGCGGGATGGCGCAGCAGGTGGACATGCACACATCCCTCGGCCCAGTCCATCGGCATGCCCGGCAACATGTGATGCGGCATATGCTTCATGTAAAGATGCGGTGAACCGCCCCGGGAACAGGCCGCCGAAACCTTTTCAGGGTCGGTTTCGTGGTGGGTGATGATGTCGTCCCGCATCGGATGGTCCAATTCGGACTGCACCAGATAGGCCGCGTAAAAGGGCTCGTCCATGACGGTGAAATCGGCTCTTGCGCCAAAACTGTACATCATCGCCGTGCTCAGATTGCGCGGCCCGGACCACATCGCGATGCGCATGGCAAATCCCTGTCTCAGATCAACGCTGCAAGCCCTTCGAACAGCCGCTGGACATGCGTTTCATCAGTCACTGTACCGGGTGAAATGCGCAAAATCCGCCCCCTTGCGTCAACATGGACAGACCTGGCGCGCAACCCGTCTACAATGGCGACAGGATCACTTTCACCGGGCAATTGCAACATCACCGATCCGCCCCGGCGGTCCTCGTTTTCCGGGCAGGCAAGGGGCAGACCCGCTTCTTCGGCGCATGCGATCACCTGCCGCGTCAGGCTGCGGTTATGATCCAGCAAACCGGTTTGCCCTGACTGCCATTTCAGCGCGGGAACCGAGCCGACACAGGCCATGACAGAGGGCGTGCCATGTTCGAACCGCCGCGCATCGGGTGCATATTCGAACCCGTCCAGATCCCAGGAGAACGGGTTGTCCTGCGAGAACCAGCCCCGCAATTCGGGCTGACACCGCTCGATCAGATCGCTGCGCATCTGGATGATGCCGGCACCCGGGGTGCCGCAGAGCCATTTGAGGGAGGTCGAAACCACAAAATCCACAGGAGTTTCGGCCAGCGAAAAGGGCAAGATGCCAATGCCTTGCGTCAGATCGACCCCGACAATGGACCCCATGCGCGCGCCATGGGCGCTAAGCGCTGCAAGATCGCAACGATGCGATGCCATAGAGGTGACGAATGTCAGCAGCGCCAGCCCGACGTCGGGCCCCCAGGATGCCATCATGTCTTCGTCCCGGACCCAGAATTCGCCTTGCCTCAGCGGTACGGTCTCAAGCGTGTATCCCAGCCGGTCCGCCATGCCGTTCAGCAGGAAATGCAGCGAAGGAAAGCAATCCGCCCCGACCAACACCCGTCTGCCGCGCAAGACTTCATCGGGCAAACCACCAAGGACTGAGAACAGCCCGGTTGTCACATTCTCTGCCGAAGTCAGCGTTCCCTCCGGCGCATCGATCAGGTCGCGCCAGAGGTCCAGAAATTCGGCGCGTGCGGTCAGCACATTTGGCCATTGTGCATCGTCATGACGGCCCCAATCCTGGGAAAAACCCGTCAGTGCAGCGGCCATATCCTTGGCCTTGCCCGGATATTGTCCGATCGAATGATACAGGAAATAGGCGGGATCAGCGGTCATGTTCAGTCTCTAATAAGTATAATAGGCAGGTTCGGCGTGATTACAGCCACTTCTGGAACGGGTCTGGCAAGGGGATCGCCTGCAACAACTCCTGCGTATAACGCGCCTTGGGCGCAGCGAAAAGCTGTGCCGTTTCTGCTTCTTCGACGATGACACCCTGATGCAGGACAACCACCCGGTTGCACAGACGCCGGATCACGGAGAGATCATGGCTGATGAAAGCCAGCGTCAGACCCAGATCACGCACCAACTCCCCAAGCAGATTCAGGACCTGCGCCTGAGACGATACATCAAGGCCGGAAACAATTTCATCGGCGAGGATGAAATCGGGTTGCAGTGCAATGGCCCGGGCGATGCCGACCCTCTGGCGCTGACCACCGGACAATTCATGCGGATAGCGGCGGGAAAAATGGCGCGGCAGCCCCACCATATCCAATGCTTCGGCCACGCGGCCGGGAACCCCGTCGAACCCATGCAGGAGCAGCGGCCCCGCGATGATCCCGCCCACCCGGCGGCGCGGGTTCAGCGATGACATCGGGTCCTGGAATATCATCTGGAAACGCCGCCGCAGGGGCCGCAGGGCATTTTCGCTCAGATGCGTGATGGTCTGCCCGTCAAAAACAACTTCGCCCGCAGTCGGCTCCAGCAACCGCAGCATGGCACGGCCCAGGGTCGACTTGCCGGATCCCGACCCGCCAACAATACCCAGGACGGCCCCCTTGGGCACATCAAACGTCAGCCCTTTCAGGATCTCGATGCGCCGCGCAGGCCCTAACAACGGCTTTCGGGTCATGTCCGGCAGGGACAGATGCAGATCCTTGATCTGATACATCATCGCGCGCGCCTCGCGTCATGCTGGGCCACTTCGGCCTCCACCCCGTCAATAACCTCCTGCGACACGGGCGTCAGGCTGCCGGTCGGATCGGTATAGGTCGGCGTTGCCGCCAGCAGCGCCGCCGAATAGGGATGGATCGGACGCATGAAGAACCGATGCATCCGCGCTTCCTCCACCACTTTTCCGGCATATAGAACGCTGAGCGTATCACAGACTTTCGACACCACGCCGAGGTCATGGGTCACAAAAAGCAGCGCAGTCCCGTGGCGCGTCTGCATATCCGCGATCAGGCGCAGGATCTGTTTCTGCACCGTCACATCAAGTGCGGTTGTCGGTTCATCGGCAATGATCAGACGCGGTTCCGCGGCAAAGGCCGACGCAATCAGAATGCGCTGCCGCATGCCGCCTGACAGCTCATGCGGGTAATTCCGCATCACGCGCGCGGGGTCGGGGATGTGGACCTCTCCCAACAGCTCCAGCGCGCGGTCCTGCGCATCCTGCTTCGACCAGCCCAGGATATCGACCAGACGGCGTGTGATCTGCGGCCCGATCCGTTTCGACGGGTTCAATGCGGTCAGCGGATCCTGCGGGATCAGCGCCGCCGTGGCCCCGATGCGCCTGCGCCGTTCTGCCGGAGGCAGCGACATCAGGTCGGTACCATCCAGCCATATCTCACCACCCGAAACGCTCAGCGCGCGCGGCAGGGTGCCCAGCACGGCCTTGCCGATCATGGATTTGCCCGCCCCGGATTCACCGACCAGCCCATGCACCTGCCCGGCAGCGACATCCAGCGAGACCGACCGCAGGATCGGGCTGCCGTTCTTCAGCCGGACCGACAGGTTGCGGATCGACAGGAAACTTTTCATCTCAGCACCGGATCAAAGCGGTCTTTCAACCCTTCGCCCAATTGCGAGAAGCTGAGCACCGTCAGGAACAGGGCGATCAGGGGGAAGACCAGCACCCACCACGCCTGATGGACCGATGTGCGCCCCTCTGCGATCATGCCGCCCCATGTCGGGCTGTCGGTAGAGATCGACAGGTTCACGAAGGACAGGATCGCCTCGACGATCACGGCGATCCCCATTTCCAGGGTCAGCAGCACGACGATGGTGGGCAGGACATTCGGCAGGATTTCCGTCAGCATGATGCCAAACCTTTTGCGCCCGGCCACCTGGGCGGAGGCGACATAGTCCATCGCGCCCTGGCTCATTGCTTCGGCGCGGATCACCCGGGCAAAGCGGGTCCAGTCGATCACGACGATGGCAATGATGATCGACCACAGCCCCGGCCCCAGGACCGCAATCAGCAGAATGGCAAAAAGCACCGGCGGAAAGGCCATCCAGATGTCCACGAAACGGCTGATGATCCGGTCCGGCCAGCCGCGGTAATATCCCGCGATCAGGCCCAGCGCCGCGCCGATGATGCAGGTCAGCGTGCCTGCGATCATTGCCACCTCCAGCGCCAGACGCGCACCGTAAAGCATGCGCGACAGCACGTCCCGGCCAAGTGAGTCCGTCCCCAGCCAGAAACCCGGCTCTGTCCCGCTTTCCCAGAATGGCGGCAACCGGCCCAGGAACAGATCCTGCATCAGCGGATCCTTGGGCGCGATCCAGGGTGCGAATACCGCCCCCAGCACCAGCAGGGTCAGCCATCCTCCGGATAACCAAAGCCGCAGACCCACAGGTCGGCGCAGATCTCCGCGGGCGTCACGCATGGCGCAGCCTCGGGTTCAGCACGACATAAAGCATATCGACGGCAAGGTTCACGAGGGTGAACAGCATGGCAAACAGGATCACGATGCCCTGTATCAAAGGCAGATCGCGATTGATCACGGCATCAATCGCCATGTTGCCCAACCCCTCATAGCTGAACAGGCGCTCGATGATCACGGTACCGCCGATCAGAAAGGTGAACTGCACCCCGACCAGCGTCAGCGTCGGCAGGATCGCATTCGGCAATGCTTCGCGGGTGATGACATGGTTTTCGCCATACCCTTTGGTTCTGGCCAGGGTCACGTAGTCCAGATGCATGGTTTCCTTCAGCGATTGCTTGAGCAATTGCGAGACGATTGCAGCCAACGGGATCGCCAGGGCCAGGGCCGGCATGAACATATGCGCGGCAAGGTCGGCCATCACGTCGAAGCGCAGCCGCGCAATGGCCTCGAACAGGTAGAAGTTGGTGGTGAAATCGACATTGAGCGCGGGCGAAATGCGCCCCGATATGTGGAACACCGGCCAGAACACCCCAAACAGCAGGATCAACACGAGCCCCCAGAGGAAATCAGGGATCGAAAGCGCCATTCCGGCAGTCACGTCGACCACGCCTTCGGTCTTGCCGTCGCGGAACCGGGTGCCGATCAATGCCAGCGTCACGCCCATGAGCACCGCCATCAGCAGCGCCATGATGGACAGTTCAAGCGTGGCCGGAAGCCGGTTGAGGACAAGCTGTGAAACCGGCTGGCGCAGGGAGATGGAGGTGCCGAAATCACCCTGCAAAACACCGCTCAGCCAGATCAGGAACTGGTCAAAGATGGATTTGTCGAACCCGTATTGCGCCTGCAATCGCGCAATGTCGGCTTCGGTGGCCCCGGGTGGCAGCATCATCGCGATGGGATTGCCCGGCACCACCCGGATCACGACAAAGACAATCACCGCCACGCCAAACAGCGTGATGGCGGTGGTCAGCAGCCGCAGAAAGATCGTGCGCAGGAGTGTCATAGAAACCCGGAAAAAGGGGTGGGGCCGCGCAGGCGACCCCACCAGTCAGGAAGAAGCCTCAGGCCCGGGTCATCAGATGCGGCAACAGCGCGCCCGACCGATGCGGCGTCACCTTGACGCCCGACACGAAAAGGATCGGCTGAACATATTGCAACAGCGGGATCACCTCGGCGTTTTCGGCAATCATGCGGTCGACTGCCTTCCAGCCTTCGATACGCTTCTCCTCGTCCGCTTCAGCCCAGAGCGGGAGGATCGCGTCGAAAGTTTCCTGGCCGTCCCAGACCGAGTGCGGCGAGGGCCCGAACATGGCATGGCCGGTGGAGGTTGACGGGTCGCCAATCGAATTGCCCCAGTTGTAGAAAGCCGCGGGCGCAAGCGTGTCGGCGGCACGCAACTCGTAGTGTTTGGCGATCTCATAGACCTCGATCTCCGCCTCGATCCCGACACGACGCCAGAGCCCGACAATCGCCTGGATCATCTCGTAATCCTTGGGCTTGAACCCCTTGGTTGTCTGGATCTTGAACTTTACCGGGTTGTCGGGGCCGTAACCGCTGTCAGCCAGCAGCTTCTTTGACAGTTCCGGGTCAAAGGGAACCTTGGTGGTTTCGTCATAGGCGGTGTAATCCGGCGTCTGCAGCGTGTCGATCGGAATGCCATAGCCCGACAGCAAACGGTCAATGATCAGCTTCTTGTCGATGGCATGTGCAGCCGCCTTGCGCACGTTCGGATCGGTCATCACCTCAATGTCATTCAGGAAGATCATGCCGATGTCCGAAATCGGCTCTGCCACGCCATTGATACCGTCCTTGGCCTTAAGCCGGTCGAACTCTTCATAGGGCACTTCAAGCGTCACATGGGAATTGCCGGATTCAATCTCGGCGACGCGGCTGGCCGCATCGGTCACGAACTTGATCGTCACAGACTTGAACTCCGGCGCACCGCCCCAGTAGTTTTCATTGGCCTTCAGCCGGACAAAGGCGTTGCGTTCGAATTTTTCCACCATGTAGGGGCCGGTGCCGATGGGTGCTGCCTCGAACCCTTCTGCGCCCACTTCCTCGTAATATTTCTTGGGCAGGACATAGCCGGTGAGAAAGCTCATCCACTTGAAGAAGGTCGGCTCAAATTCCTTGACGTCCGCCGTCACGCGATTGCCTTCGGCGGTGATGTTATCAACCTTGCCCCAGATGAACTGGATGGGGTTGCCGGTTTCCGGATTTGCAGCCCGTTGCAGCGACCATGCGACATCTTCGGCTGTGAAAGGATCACCGTTGTGCCATGTCACACCCTCGCGCACATCCATCCACAGTTTTGTGTTGTCCTCGTTCCAGCCCCAGTCGGTGATCAGACCGGACCCGAAGGACAGGTCGGGGTTCTGATGGATGAAAACATCGAAAACCGATTGATAGAAACCCTGGATGGTCGGGTTGACCGCAGATGGCCCGACGGTCGGGTCCCAGCTGGGCAGGTTTACGTTATAGGCGATCACCAACTCGTCGATCTCCTGCGCAAAGCTGGGCAGACCGACGGTTGCAAAAGCGGCGGCCGCCGCTGATGTCTTGAGCAGACTTCTTCTTGAAAGTGACATTGTTCTTCCCCTGTTTTTCAATTTTTTAGTTTCCGACAAGTTTTCTGGCCAGAAGGGTGCCGGGTCCCGCTCCTGTGCCGCCACCGGGCCAGACTGCAGCGCCGGTGTGATAAAGATTTCTGATCGGCGTTGTCCCGTCGGCATAACCGCGTGCGGGACGGTTCATGAAATGCTGGTGCAGATGATGGCTGCCACAGACCTGATCGCCCCCCACGAGGTTGGGATTGTCCGCCTCGAACATATCCGGGGTAACCACGTGTTTTCCGATGATGTTTTCACGGGTGCCGGGTGCGTAACGCTCCAGGATATCCAGTGCGCGTTCCGCAAAGGGTTCTGCGGCATCCTGCCAGTTTCTGGCATCAATGGTGCCCGCTGCATCCCCCTTTATCTGGCCGGGGGCCATCCGCACCTGAAGCCAGAGAACATGCTTGCCCGACGGTGCGCGCGATGGGTCCACAACTGTCGGCTGCCCGCAGACGATCACCGGCTCCTCCGGCAATTGCCCAGCCATGGCCTGCGCATAGGTTCGCGCCATCTGGTCCATTGAGGGTGCCAGATGAACATAGGCAAATCGTTTCAATTCGGCGGCGGGCCAGTTCGGCATACTGTCCATGGCCAGGTGGATCATCATCGTGCCCGGCGCATGCTGGAACGTCTTCATCGCGCGTTCGTGGCGGGGGTCGCCCGTGCCACCGGTCAATTTCATCAGGCCGCGCGGCGACAGATTGGCGATCACTGCCTTTTCCGCCCGGACCACCGTGCCATCGGACAGTGTAATCCCGATCGCCCGCCCGGCGACCTGTTCGATGCTGCTGACCGAAGTTCCGCACTGCACCGACCCGCCGCGCGCCTCGATCATCGCGACCATGGCGCTGGTGATCGTATCGGCGCCACCCTGCCCCAGCACCATGCCAAAGGCCTGGCCTGCCATCCCCTCCAGATAGGGAAAGACAGCACCGCCCGCGATGTCGGGTGCAAAGTCCAGATGCATGCCCCAGGCGGCCAAAGTCGCCTTGACGTGATCGCTCTCAAACGTCTGATCCAGCCAGGCCCGAGACGACATCGTGAGGAACCGCGCCAGATCAAGCGATCCTGCCGTGCCGCGACGCCACCATGTCTTGCCCACAAGGGTGCCCAGCGCCCGCAGGTTCATCGGGCTGCCCAACACGCCAAGGATCGCCTCTGCGTCGGCGGGAAAACTTTCGGTCAGCGTCGTCCAAGCCGCCGCATCCGCATCGGAAAACCCGCGTATCCTTGCGGTCGTGAGTGCCGCGTCGCTCGATACGCCAAGCCACCTTCCATCGGGAAACAGACTGGCAAACGGATTGGCTGTGGGTGCAAAGGCCAGCCCGTGCTGCGCCAGTTCCGCGCCGTGTTGCTGGTGAAAGGCCGAGCCGGCGAATAGCGACAGGTTCATCGCCGCCCAATCGTGACGGAAGCCCGGCAAGGTATATTCGCCGGTTTTCACCGCACCCCCCGGTTTGGCGTTCTGTTCGTAGATGGCAACCTTCCAGCCGCGCGACACAAGATGACACGCACAGGCAAGACTATTGTGTCCTGCGCCGATGATAATAGCGTCGGGATTCTGCGTCATGCGCTCAAGGCTCCTTGCATAAGATAATTGCAAACGCATGTAATTTTGTCTAGCATTGATTCATCTACTATAGCGTGAAGCCAAGCACGCAGATCCAGGGAGACGATCAAATGAACGCGACGGATGTTGTAAGCAATCTGGGGGCAATGCTGGCCTCCGGCGGTGTTGAGGTGGTTGATTGCACGGGTGTTCTCGGGCCGAATACCCCGATCCTGCAATTGCCGCCGGATTTTGCCAAGAACACGCCGAAAGTCGAAATTCACAAGATTTCCGAATATGACAGCGACGGCCCGTTCTTTGCATGGAACTGGATGGTTCTGGGCGAGCATACGGGCACCCATTTCGACGCGCCGCACCACTGGATCACCGGCAAGGACCACGCCGACGGATATACCGACAAGCTGGATGTGCAGCGCCTGATCGCACCGGTCAACGTGATCGACTGCTCCAGGGAAGCGGCAGAGAACGAAGACTTCCTCCTGACCGCCGACCACATCAAGGCCTGGGAAAAGGAACACGGAGAGATCAAGGCAGGCGAATGGGTGGTGATGCGCACCGATTGGGATTCGCGCGCCGATGACGAAGCCCGCTTCTTGAACGCGGACGACACCGGGCCGCACAGCCCCGGACCAACACCCGAAGCCATCGAATACCTGCTTGGCAAGAAGATCGTCGGATGGGGCACGCAATGCATCGGCACCGACGCCGGTCAGGCCGGCGGGATGGAACCGCCCTTCCCTGCCCACAACCTGTTGCACCGTGACAATTGCTTTGGCCTCGCATCCCTGGCCAATCTGTCCAAGCTGCCGGCCAAGGGTGCCGTGCTGATCGCTGCCCCGCTCAAGATCGAGAACGGCACAGGCAGCCCCATTCGCGCGCTGGCACTTGTACCCAAGGGTTAAGGGGTGGCGGCGGTCGATCATCTGATCATCGGATCAGGCATCAATGCCCTGGTCGCGGCGGCCATGCTGTCGCGCAAGGGTGACTCCGTGCTGATGATCGAACGCGAGGACAGGATCGGGGGCTGCATGTTCACCTCCGATCAGGTCACGCTGCCGGGGTTCCACCATGATGTAATGGCCGCGACCTTCGTTCTGTTCCTGACCGGCCCCGCGCATGAGGCTTTGGGCAGCGACCTGGCAAGGCACGGGCTTGAGTTTTGTCATACCGCGCACCCCACGGCCGTGCTCAGGCCGGATGGCAGCGCGCTGACCCTGACAATGGACCGCGACAGCAACATCAGAACCTTCAACAGCCGTTGCGCCGGTGACGGTGATCAACATGGCGCGGATGTGCGCGGGGTCGAACAGGACGCAGCCTTCCTTTTTGCCCTTCTGGGTCAGCCGCTCTGGTCCGGGAAAACGGCACTGTTACTGGCAAAACAGGCATGGAAGCGCGGTGTCGGCCCGCTGAAGACATGGTTCGGGGAGGCTCTGGAACCGACGCGCGGCTGGCTTGAGACGCGCTATCAAAGCGCCGATGTGCAGGCGCTTTGGGCGCCCTGGGTGCTGCACGTCGGCCTGACGCCGGAAGCCAGCTACAGCGGTCAGATGACCCGCGTGATTGCATTCGCGCTGGAGGCTGCGGGCGCGCCCGTGGTCAAGGGCGGCGCGGGACAGGCCGCTGCCGCATTTGCGTCTCTGATAAGGGCAAATGGTGGGGAAATCCGCACCGGGGTGGAGGCCGCCAGCATCCTGACAGAGGGCGGCAAAGCCATTGGCGTGCGCACCAGTGAGGGTGAAGAACTGCGGGCCCGCAACGTGATCGCCAGCACCGCACCCGGCCAGCTTTACGACAATCTGCTCAAGGCAGAACCGCTGCCTGAACCGACAAAGAAATTCCGCCACGGGCGGGGCAACTTCCAGCTCCACTATGCGCTCGACGGACCGGTTGAGTGGGAGGCCGAGGGGCTTGAAGATGTCGCGCTGATCCACCTCGCCGACGGAATAGATTCCGTATCCAAATCCAGCAACGAGGCGGAGCGGGGCATGTTGCCCGAAACGCCCACGATCTGTGTCGGGCAACCGCACCGGCTGGACCCGACCCGTTGCCCCGAGGGCAAGGCGATCCTCTGGCTGCAGATCCCCGATGCCCCCCGCGTGATCAAGGGCGATGCGGCGGCAGAGATCGACACCACCCCCGACTGGACCGAGACCATGCGCGAAGCCTATGCCGACCGGATCGAGAACATCCTGAAACGGCACATCCGGAATTGGGATGACATCCGCCTCGCACGCAGGGCCTATTCCCCGGCGGACCTGGAAGGCATGAACATCAACCTCGTCGGCGGCGACCCCTATGGCGGTGCCTGCACGATTGACCAATTCTTTGTCTGGCGCCCCTACGCCACGCAGTCTAACAACGCCACGCCGATCAAGGGGCTTTACCACATCGGTGCATCGACCCATCCCGGGCCGGGCCTGGGTGGCGGTTCGGGCTCCAACATTGCGAAAGGTCTGGGCGCATGAAGCCACAGGATACGGAAAAGGAATCTCTTCGACTGGGCGAAATGGGCCTGGAAAATTTCGCCCCCTATCTGATGAACCGCATTATTGGCCGCTACAATGCCTCGCTGTCCTCGGAAATGGCAGAGCTGGGGCTGACGACGCCGCAGATGCGGTCACTGGCGGTGTTGTCCGTCATCGACGGGATCCTTATTCGCGAACTTGCGGTCTATGCCGTGGTCCAGCAATCGACACTCAGCCGCGCCCTGGACGCGCTGGCCGTGTCCGGTCTGATCCGCCGCGAGACCGACGAGAAAGACAGCCGCGCAACACGGGTGTTCCTGACGGAAGCGGGGCGCGAGGCCTATGACCGGCTGTGGCCCCATATGTCTGCCTCCTACGAGGCGATGTTCAAGGGCATCAGCGCAACTGAACAACGCAACTTTGTCGCCACGCTGCAAACCATGCTGCGCAACATACGGAAACACGACTTTTAAGAGGATACTTCGATGGCTGAACGATCCTTCAAGGCGGAAGTGGAACACCTGCGCAAAGGCAACGGTGACGTGTTCACCGGCGAAGGAATTCTGGCAATCACCAAGGCACTGCTGGAGAACGGTGTTGGATACGTGGGCGGCTATCAGGGCGCACCGATCTCTCACCTGATGGACGTTCTCGCCGATGCCGAAGAGCTGATGGCGGAGTTGGGTGTGCGGTTCGAGGCCAACGCCTCCGAAGCGGCCGCCGCCGCGATGCTCGCCGCCTCCGTCCATTATCCGATCCGTGGCGCCGTGACCTTCAAGGGTCCGGTCGGCGTCAATGTCGCGTCAGATGCGCTGGCCAACCTGTGTTCATCCGGCGTGAACGGCGGCGCGCTGGTGATCGTTGGCGAAGACTATGGCGAAGGCTCCTCGATCATGCAGGAACGGTCGCATGCCTTTGCGATGAAATCGCAGTTCTGGATGCTGGACCCGCGCCCCAACCTTCCCAGCATCACCAAAGCGGTCAAAGACGGCTTCGAGCTGAGCGAGGCATCGAACACCCCCGTGATGCTGATGGTGCGGATCCGGTCCTGCCACGTCACCGGCAGCTTTGCGACAAAGGACAATGTCCCGCCTCCGCTGACGGTGAAACAGGCCATCGCGAACCCGCAATCGGATTTCAACCGCGTCGTCCTGCCGCCGATGAGCTACATGCACGAACAGGACAAGATCAAGAACCGCTGGCCGGCCGCGGAAAAGTTCATTGTGGAAAATCAGCTGAACGAACACTTCGGCCCCAGGGACGCCAAGATCGGCATCGTCGTGCAGGGCGGCATGTACAATGGCCTGATCCGGGCGTTGCAACGCCTTGGGCTGGCCGATCTCTTTGGCCGGACCGAGGTGCCGATCTACTGCCTGAATGTCACATACCCCCTTGTCAGAGACGAATTTGACGATTTTTGCGAAGGCAAGGATCATATTCTGGTTGTCGAGGAAGGGCAGCCCGAACATATCGAACAACACCTTGGTTCGTTTCTTTACAAGGCTGGCCGGCGGCTAAAGCTTTATGGCAAGGACGTATTGCCGATGGCAGGCGAATACACCGGACAGGTGATGCTGGACGGCGTTACCGGCTTCCTGAAAGCCGCGGCGCCCGAGATGTTGCCGGGCAAGGTGCGCGCGCCGAATGCCGAAGAACCCAGGATCCCTGACCTGAGCAAGACTGTGCCGATCCGGCCACCCGGCTTTTGCACCGGCTGTCCCGAACGCCCGATCTTTGCGGGAATGAAGCTGGTCGAACAGGAATTGGGCAAGCACCAGATCACCGGCGATATCGGCTGCCACCTGTTCGGGTCGCTGCCGCCGTTCGAGATCGGCGGCGCGACGATGGGTTACGGGCTTGGTCCGGCCTCAAACGCGGCTTTTGACGGCGGTGGCGAACGCAGGGCAATCTCCATGCTGGGGGACGGAGGGTTCTGGCACAACGGGCTGTCATCCTCGATCGGGAACATGGTGTTCAACAAGTCCGACAATGTGGTCGTGATCGTGGACAATTACTATTCCGCCGCCACCGGCGGCCAGGATGTGCTGTCATCCCGCGCGCACAACGACACGAAAGCCACCAATAACCCGATCTCCGCCGCGCTCAAGGGCGTCGGTGTGGAATGGATCAGGCAGATTGATCATACATATGACGTGGGCAAGGTGCGTGATACCCTGCGCGAGGCGCTGACAACCGACTTCAAAGGTCCGAAGGTGATCGTCGCCTCCTCCGAATGCATGTTGAACAAACAGCGCCGGGAAAAGCCGATCCGGAACAAGGCGATCAAGGATGGACGGCGCGTCGATGTGCCCCGCTTTGGGGTCGACAGCGATGTCTGCACCGGCGATCACGCCTGCATCCGCCTGTCGGGATGTCCTTCGCTGTCATTGAAACGGCTCGACGATCCGCTGCGTGACGATCCGATCGCCCATATCGACCAGACCTGTGTCGGCTGCGGCAATTGCGGAGAGGTGGCAGATGCCGCCGTGCTGTGCCCCTCCTTTTACCGCGCGGATGTTGTGCACAACCCCGGTGGGTTCGAGACCTGGCGGGCCGGGTTGCGCAACCGGGTCATTTCATGGCTTCAGGCCCGGCGTGATGCCAAACGGCTGCGCCTGACCGGAGCACCCACATGAACCTGGTCCTGCCACAGAAATCGCCCGATCCCCGCGTTGGCGACATCATCAAACTTGCCGTGATGGCGGTGGGCGGTCAGGGCGGCGGTGTTTTGACCGGCTGGATCGAGGCTCTGGCCAGATCCCGGGGATATGCCTGTCAGGCCACCTCTGTCGCGGGTGTTGCACAACGCACGGGTGCCACGATCTACTACGTCGAAATGGCAAAAAAGTCCGAATTAGAGCCTGTTTTTGCACTTGCACCGGCGGGTGGTGACGTTGATGTGCTGATCGCTGCGGAAATGATGGAGGTCGGTCGCGCAGTGATGCGCGGTTTTGTCACCCCGGACCGGACGACGCTGATCGGCTCCACCCACCGCGCCCTTGCAGTGTCGGAAAAGATGGCACCCGGCGACGGGATCGCGGACGCGGAGGAAGTGCGCGCCGCAGCCGAAATCGCGGCGCAAAAGCTGATCCTTGCCGACATGGACGGTCTGGCCGTTGCCGAGGGTTCCGTGATTTCCTCCAGCCTGTTCGGCGCGCTTGCGGGGTCCGGGGCGCTGCCCTTCCCGCGAGAAGCCTTTGAGGAGGCCATTCGCGCCAGCGGCAAGGGCGTGGATGCATCGCTCAGGGCCTTTGCCGCCGGTTATGACGCCGCGCAGAACAGCACCGAAGAACCGGTTGCACCTGCAAAGCCCCCCGCGCCCGAACTGACCGGGCCGGACAGCGAAATCGCCCGCTGGAAGGCGCTGTCGGACCGTGCAAACGCGCTGCCCGGGCCGGTGCGGCCGATGGCAGGAAACGGGTTGATGAAGGTCGTTGATTTTCAGGACTGCGCCTATGGCGAAACCTACCTGGATCATCTTGACCGTATCGTTGCCAGGGACAGTGCCGGTCACGATTGGCTGCTCAGCGTGACAGCGGCGAAATACATCGCCAACGCAATGGCATATGACGACATCATCCGGGTGGCCGACCTCAAGACCCGCGCACCGCGCATGGCCCGTATTCAGGCAGAGATGGGTGTGAAAGACGGGCAACTTGTCGAGGTGACGGAATTCTTCCACCCCCGCGCCGAAGAAATTGTCAGCCTGCTACCGGCCACCATGGGCGCGCGATGGGAGGCCAGTCCGAAGCGCATGGCCCTGATGGACCGGCTGTTCAACAAGGGCCGCCGCCTGCGCACACATTCGTTACGGTCTTTTCTGTTGCTGCATTTTCTGGGGGGCCTGAAAGGATATCGCCTGAAGACCCGCCGCTATCAGGTGGAGGTCGCCCATTTACAGCAATGGCTTGAGGCCAGCCTGGCACCACTTGATGACGACTATGCGTTGAGTGTCGAGTTGCTCAGGAACAGACGGCTTGTCAAAGGCTATTCCGATACCCATGCCCGCGGTCTGACAAAGTTTGCCACGGTGATGAACGCGGCGGATCTGTTGCGCGGGCGGAAGGATGCGGCGGAATGGATGGGACGGCTCCGCGAAGCGGCGCTTCAGGACCCGGATGGAAAGGCGCTTGAAGGGGCCATTCAGACCGTGCGCAGCTTTGTCTGACACCCTGCCGGAACAGCGCGTTCCTGCCGGTTTGACCGGGCAATAACCACCGGATCGCATAGGATTGGTGATGGCAATCGACGCTCAGGCAGGCAGGTCGGGTGTCGGCTTTGCGGGTAAACTGCCGTCAATCAGTGCCAGCCAGACCCGGAACAGACCAAAGGCGCGGGACCTTCGCTGCACTGCATGATCACACAGGTGTCGACCGCCAGGATTGCTCCCTGGCCAAGGCCTGACCACTGGACCATCCGAACAAGGATTGGTAACGGTACGGCTACACTGTGTGAATAGCGAGTAACGCCAGCCATGACTTCTCCCCGCCCCGGAACAAAGGCGCATGCGCTTCGCCTCGCCGATGCGGAAACCTCGCTGATGACCCGGCACCGCGAACTGGCGCATATCACCGCCGCCCTGATCGACAAGGAGGCCGAGGTCGAAGCGCAGGCATTGCGTATTCAGAGCCTTGAAGCTGAACTTGCCGAGGCCCGGCAGGCGCTGGGCCGTGCCCAGGGGATCGTGGATTACAACCTCGCGGAACTTCAGTCGATCCGATCCAGTACATCCTGGCGCCTGATGGCTCCGGTCCGGAAGCTGGGGCAGTTGCTTGGCAGATGACCAGCTACAGGCGAGGTCGGGCGGCATGATCAGACTGCCCGCAACCCGTCCGCTGATGGGTGACGTGGCGCTGCTGCAAAGCTCGCCCTATTTCGATGAATTCTGGTATCTCGACCAGTTTCCCGACGCGGTAGACTGTGGCCTGGCCCCCGCAGAACATTACCTTTGGGTCGGTGCGGTCATGGGCCGGGACCCGTCGCCATACTTCAGCGGTCAGTTCTATCTTGAACAGAACCCCGAGGTGGCCGCGGCAAAAATGAACCCCCTGGTGCATTATCTTCGCCATGGGCATGCGGAAGGCCGGCGCGCGCATCCGGATGATGTGGCGCTGCCGATCCCGCAGAACCGGCCCGGTCACGATGTCCTGGGTCCCGCGCCCTGGGGCGATGCGCTGCGGAATTCACCCTTGCAGACCACTTTGCAAGGCGATGGCCCGGCAGAGTTGCCATCACCCGAAGCACGCGCAGTTGCCGGTGCCGTTCTGTCGGGCTGCACCCAGATCCCGACGGTCTCCGTGGTCCTGCCGATCCACGGTCGCGGGTTCTTCCGCGCATTGGATTCAGCATTGGGGCAAAGCGTTGCGCCAGCGGAGATCATTCTGGTCTACAGCGCCGGACAGGACGAAACCCTGACCCAGGTCAGACGCACCTATACCGAGGCCATCAGTTCTGGGTTGCTGCGGATACTCCCGAGCATCGGCACCGGATATGCGCTGGCGTGCAACACGGCGCTGGAAGCCGCGCGTGGCGAGTTGATTGCCTACCTCGACGGTGACTGCCACTGGCGGCAGGATTACCTCAAGCTGATGACAGCCTGGTTTGCCCAGAATGACGATCTGGCCACCGGCTATGCCGGATGGCGCAGGGGAATGATCCGGCCGGGCAAGCCTCAGGCCTGGGGCACACCCTATGACCGGGCCGCGTTGCTGCAGGAACAGACGATCGACCTGAGCACCTATATGCATCGCCGGTCCGTGTCAGACCAATTGGGCGGATTTGACGAGGATCTGGGGTGCTGCGCCGCCTGGGACCTGATCCTGCGGCAGACCGCAGTTTATGCCCCTGGCTACCTTGGTTTTGTCGGCGCTGACGTGGTCCGGGACCTGACCGAAACCGGTTCAGAGCATGCGCGGCATGATACACAGGCCCGGCACCGTCAGGATCGCTGGCGTCATGGGCTGGAAGCGCCCCGGATTGCCTATGTGCTTTGGGACTGGCCCGCATTGAGCCAGAGCTTTGTCATGGCCGAGCTCGAATGGCTTGTTTCGCGTGGCTTTGACGTTGAGGTTTTCTTCAAGATCGCGCCGGATCGCGCGGCAGAGGTGCCCTTTGACATCAAGCAGCATCAGGTAGAGACGCCCGAAGAACTTGCCAAGCTTTTGATCCTGCGCGACCGGACGCTGGTGCATTGCCATTTCGCCTATCCCGCGATGACCCTGCTGACCTGGCCAGCCTGCCAGTTGGCTGGGATCCCCTTCACGTTTTTCGGTCATGCGGTAGATATTTTCCTGCACAACAACATCGCCGTGAACCGGATCGCGGAGATCATGAACGATCCGCTGTGCCTGAAACTGTTTGTGCATGGCGACTATCACCGAAAGCATCTTGAGACGCAGGACATCCCGGTCGAAAAGCTCGCCTATGCATTTCAAAGTGCCAATCTGGATCTGTTCCGGGGCATTCCGGACAAGCCGGCGCCGGTCAGGGGTGCAGTGGCGCGCGGCGTTTTCATCGGCCGCTTTACCGAGAAAAAGGGCATCGAAACCCTGATTGAAGCGGCGGCACTGCTGCGCGATGAAGCGGTCGCATTCGACGTTTATGGCTATGGGCCGCTTTGGGGCATCATCCATGAACAGGCGAAATCGCTGGGTGTCGACAACATCACCTTTCACGGCCCCCTGGACGGTCGCTATGCGGTACGTGACATCCTTCGGGATTGTGACTTCTGTATTGTGCCCTCCATCGTGGCGGACACCGGCGATACCGAAGGTTTCCCCACTGTCGTCATGGAAGCGATGGCCGCGCGCAGGCCGGTTGTCACCACTGCGGTTTCTGCCATGCAGGATTATCTGACTGACGGGATTCACGCCCATATTGCCGCGCCCCGTGATCCGCAGGCGCTTGCCAATGCGGTGCGACGCATGTTGCACCAGCCCGCGGTGAATCGCCGCGCAATGCTGCAGAATGGCGCTGATTTCCTGCGCGACCATGTCGGAACCGACAGGACCATGCAGACCTATTGCGATACCTGGTATCGCGCGACGCTGGATATCGTGCTGGTCACCTACAACACGCCTGAGCACGACGATTTCGAGCAGACCATCGAGATCATCCGGCGCATCCGCTCATATACCACCACGCCCTACCGTCTGGTGGTGATCGACAACGGATCAGACCGGGCCTTCCGCGCGGCTTTGACACAGCTGGCCCGGCAGATGCCCAACATGCGGTTGCATTTCCTGGACCGGAACCGGTTTGTCGGTCCCGCGACCAACATCGCCCTCGCCGGGTCCGATGCGGTCTATACGATTTACCTTTGCTCGAAAGAAGGTTTTGTCGCCCGGCACGGGTGGGAACGGCCGCTGATCGACCATATGCGCCAGCATCCTGATGTCAGCCTGGGTGGCAACCTGTGCCACCTGCCGCCGCATACGCTGGGCAGGGAGATTGTCCAACATCCCGCTTTCCCCAGCTTCAGAAACCCGGAATTTGCCAAAAGCCATCCCGACCGCCCGTTTCAGCACGTCCAGGGTGGCGCCTTTATCCTGCGCCGGGATGTTGTTGATCGTGAAACCGGCTTTTCGTCCAGCCTGCCCCAGGCCAGCACCGATGTTGAATTCAGCTATTTTCTTGAAAGCCGTGGTCACAAGCTGACCAATATTCCCCAGGTGTCATCCCTGACGGTCAAGACACTGCCAAGGCTGGATGCGGTACTGGACGAGGCCACTGCCGTCGCCCATCCCGTTTTGCCGCATGACACATACCAGTTGGATCGGATGCAGATCCCGACAACGACAAGGTGCAACCTTTGCCAGGGATGGGATTGCATTCAGGACGACGGGCGTTGCAGCCATTGCAAGAGCTCGGGCATGGATCGGAAACTCTACCAGTTCCTGGCGCATGACTGGCGCGCACACCGGGGCAACAAGGCACTGCTTGTCGATTGCGTTGCCTCCCTGGTCGATGCGCTTGGCACCAGTATGTTCGATCCGACTGCAACCAGTTGGCAGGACCTGCCTCAATCCGAGAGTTTCACGCTGATCTGTCTGGGCAGCGAACCCGGCCACGACATGGCAAAACGACTGTTGGCGCGCCTTGAACCCGGCGGCCTGATGGTCTGGCCCGAGGGGTCGGGCGCCGCGCCTGCTGCATTGGTCAACACAACGCCCGGCCTCCGCGCAGGCATTGCGCAGCGCGTCTCAAGAGCGTTGCGCAGCGACAGCAGAAGGTTGTTCTGGGTCGCCCGGAACGGCTGACCTGCGGCGCCTGACGAAGTCCATGAAACATCACGTAACGCGTTGAAATTTCTGATTTCAGGCAGCGTTATGCGATTCAGGTTGGTCGCATGACGCTTTAGTTCCGGATCTTCCGCACAATCCACCGCATCGGGGCGGTGATCCGCCAGGACGTGCTGGCCTTCATCGATTCATACGCGGCTTCCGCATATGCGCCCCGGCTTTTCAGCTCGCTGATTTCTGACTTCGCCGCCTGTTCGCTTTCGATCAGGATTCTGGTCAGATCCGTGATTTCGCGCTGCTGCGTTTCGACTGAGGTCTCCAGAATGGCAATTCGGTTGCTCTTTTCGCTCATGCTGCGCTTCAGCTGACCAATACGGTTGATTTCCTGTTCCAGCGCAGTTTCCTTGCGGGAAAGGCTGGTTTTCATATCCACAAAGCGTCTGTCCCTGTCGGATTGCTCAGCTTTCAGGGCCTGCAATTCACGGTGGGTCTGATCCGCTTCGTGACTGCGCTGGGCAAGGGCGCTTTGGGCCTGGGAAAGCTCGGCCCGAAGGGTGTTCAATGCCGATCGATCCGCCTCGCGTTCAGATGCAAGGGTCTCCAGCCGGGTTTGCGCCTCAACAAGGGTTTGGGCCAGTTCCTCACGTGCCGCTTCGGCCTGTTTCCTGAGGTCCTTGAGTGAATCGCGTTCAGATGCAAGGGTCTCCAGCCGGGTTTGCGCTTCAACAAGGGTTTGGGCCAGTTCCTCACGTGCCGCTTCGGCCTGTTTCCTGAGATCCTTGAGTGAATCGCGTTCGGATGTCCGTGCGATCAGGTCTTTTTCGGTTCGTTCCTGAAGGGACTGAAGTGCTGCCAGCTTCTTTTTCAGATTGTCAGTAGAATTTTTCAACGCATCACGTTCCGCAGAAAGCGCGTCTTGCGTCTGCGTCATCTGTTCATTTGCGCTGGCAAGGTTCGTCAGCTGCGTTGCCAACCGGTCCTGTTCCTGCACGGACCGGTCAAACGAAGACTGCAATCCAGCGACCTTTTGCTGGAGGTTCGCCTTTTCCTGTTGGATCAATTGCTGTTCTGACCGGGTGGTTTCGAGCTCAGCCTGAAGGGCGAGCCGTTCCTCGGCCAGACTGTTCTTTTCGCGTTCGAGGTTCTCCTTGGCGCTTTCCGCATTTTTGAACTTCGTTTGGACCTCGGCGAGCTGCGCGCGCAAAGCATCACGGTCTTCGGCCACGCCGTTACGGGACTCCCGCAGGGATGCATTTTCGGACAGCAGGGAATCGCGCTTCAAGACCAGCGCGTCGCGTTCCGCCGAAAGTTCCAATTGCTGTTTCGACAGGTTTGTCTTGAGCGTGTCGCGCTCGGCCTGGATCGCAGTCAGCGATCCGTCCAGGCTTTCTTTTTCCAAACTGACCTTTGTCAGCTTCTGCCGGATGGTGTCACGCTCATTCTGCGCCTGCGACAGATCGGCTTTCAGCGTATCGCGTTCCGCTCTGATCGCATCGCGGTTCTGGCTGAGGTTGTCCCGTGCCGTGATGGTATCGTTCAGGCGCTTGTCCAGGCTTTCCCGCTCTTCCTGCAGGTGTTCCAGCCTGGATTCGCGGTCAACAAGGGCGGCGGCGGTCTTGCGACTTTCCTGAATCACCGGGGCAAAGGTTGTACCCGCGCTTGTCAGCGCGGCGCGGATCATGTCCAACGATTTATGGTCGGTCCGCGCCTCACCGGATGCCACCCATTTTTCGAGGATCGCATAGGTATCGCGCACCCATTCCGACAACATCGGGTTTTCCAGCGCTGCTGCAGGCGCCTCCTCGTGGTGACGCAGATTGCTGTCCAGGAAGGCGTCGACCTCGGATGAAACGCCGATCGAAAAACGCGGCAAGGTCAGATCCAGAGTGCTCTGCACCTTGGTTATCATTCCGGCCCAGTTTCCAAGCAGGCTGGCGTAATTGACAAAGCAGCGGGCCTTCCCCCGTGTTGCCGCTTCGGCGTCCAGAACGTGGCGCAACCAGGTCAACATGCCCGTCCCGGTATTCATCCCGTCACGCTTGGCGAGGGAAGCGGCAACCTCCAACGGGTTGCGGTGCGTCAGGACATATCGTGGTGCAGCGCCGCTTTCTTTCAGTACGTCTTCCCAGAAGGGTACGAGCCGGCAGATCCGGGGATCTTTCAGCACAAACAGACGGGAATCGCCGAACTCGCCTTTCACAAGCTCAAGCGCGCGGTCGTGAAATTCTTCCACCCGGTTGCTCTTGAACCATCCAGGGTTGATCGGCAGCCAGTCATCCCAGCTTGACCCGGCAGAGCTCAGCAGATCGTTGTGCAGCGTAAGTACACTGGTCGACTCGAAATACCCTTTTTCATTGTCGACGGTCGGCTTCATCTGGTTGGCAGGTGCATCGCACCCCAGCAGGTTCAATACCCCCGCCAATGCAGATGTGCCGGACCGATGCATACCAAGGACCACAACTGCATCGCGTTTGGCTGCGGGTTTCTTGCGGGCCGCAGCAGGGGATGCCGCTTTCCGCGCGGTCTTCTTGCGCGCCGTGGTCTTGCTGTTCTTGGTCGTTACTCTTGCCGCCATGTTCTGTCTACCAGTTCCCGAATTGCAAAGTCTGCCCTAAAGCCCGATGTTCAGTGCCTGCGACCCAATGTCAATGATAGGCCTGTTAACAACGGCCAACCGCAGGACCCATGTGTTCCGTTGAAAGTAACCGACGCATTGCACCCGATCCTCTGTGCGGTGCTGCATCCGGCGACTTAGGTTTTGGTGAAAAGCTGGATCGGCAACCAGTCCAGATGACTTACCTTGCTGGCATATCTGCGCACCCCGGTCTTCTGGAGCTTCATCGCAGCAAATTTCTTTGTCAGCGCGTCACTTTCCGGACAGCCCGCAAGGAAAAACGAACCGCCGGTCTTGAGCAGGCGCGACGCTTCCTTGAGCAGCAGATCATCGGATTTCGGATCCTTGCCCAGCGCGTCGTTCATCATGACAAAGCTCAGCCTGCCATCCGGGGAATCCGTGCGGCCCTTTGATTTCAGCAGCTCCAGAAAAGCATCCGCCTCGATCCGTCGTCCCTGGAACTGAAAGGTCCAGAACTCCGATATCGCCTGTGGCACATTCACACCAAGCGCGGGCAGCCGCTGATACAGCAAGGTGGATTCAGCCAATACCCTGTGCAAGGTGCGGCCCCGCCGTGACGCACCACAATTCGGGCAGCGGGCGGCCCCATCCAGATCATCGAATTTCGTGCTCTGTTTGCCGCAGGCGTTGCAATGATGCACTTCGCCCCTGGCGATCGCATCCAGCGCGCGCAGATCTTCCAGCATCGGGGGATGCAGGGCACCCATGTTTTCGTCAATGCGGTGAAAAAGTCCCGGACGTGTCTTGTTGTAAAGCGCCATCAGCCCCGGCACCTCACCCAGTTTCCAGCCGCAGCTTTCGACATAATAGGAAAACTCGACATCGGTGGAATTATGCGGCACGTCGTCTGAAAAGCCGCCAATCTCGTCGATCATCGACCGCCGCATCACAAAGAAACCGCCCTGAACATGGAAGAACATCCTGTCAGGGTTGTCGTGGGCAAACTGCTTGTTGCGGAACTTGTCGAACAGCGATTGCGCAACCGGATAGTCACGGCCGTAAAGATAGGTGGGCGCATGGCACAGCGTCCCGGCCAGGCCGACCTCGGGGTTTGCATTCATATAGGTGATGAACGGTTTTTCCCAGCCGTGCCGGGTTGTCATGCCTTCCTTGCCGCAGACATAGATCGCATAGTCGGATTGCCCGTTCTCCAGGCAAATATTGGTGCCGGGTCCGACCATCGCGTTATCACGGTTCAGGACCAGGGTGACATTGTCATGCTCGGCATGCAGGCGCATCAGATAGGTCAGCACATCGGGCTTGCTGCCGTTGTCACAGATAATCAGGTGGAACGGCATCGAGGTGTTCTGGAACAGGCGCCGCGTGACTTCGGTGATTTCGGCAAGGTTGTTCCAGCTCACGATCAGCAGGTCCACCCGCTCATTCGCCCAGAGCCGGACCAGGTTTTCCACCAGCGACGGTCCATTGTGGTTGCGACGCAGCCGCTCCTCGGCGGTTTCGATCATGCTTTGGACCATGCCGTCAGGCCACTTGTAGAATGACCGTATCCGCGCCGCGATTTCTGCCGGGCGCGCATCACATACCAACCCGGTGATCTTGTCTGTCACAAGGTCGGGAATCCCTGCAATATCCGTGGTCAGTACGGGCAATCCGGCGGCAATCGATTCCATCAATGTGGTCGGAATACCGTCCATGTCGCCATCGGCAGCGCGCACGCTGGGACAGGCAAACAGATCATGCTCCCGGAACACTGCCATCAGCGCATCCCGTCCCTTTACCGGACCATGCAAATGGACGTTCTCGATTTTCTGTTCGGCGATCAGCTTGCGGTAACTGTCTTCCAGTTCACCATAGCCGTAAATGTTGATGGTGATGCCTTCGCCTTCCAGCAGCTTGCCGGCGCGGATCAGATGCTCCAGCCCCTTCTTTTCGGCAAAGCGGGTGACCGCGCAGATACTGCGTTTGGTTCGTTTGGCACGATCCTTCACCTTACCGGCCGCAAACAGATCCGGGTCGACACAATTGGAGTTGATCAGGATCTTGTCTTCCGGCACCCCCTGATCCACGAGATAGCGCATGTGAAACTGCGACAGGGTTATGACCTTGCGACACATCGGAGAACGCGAGAATTCGTCGATCCGGTTCTCGGCCGCATTCCCGTATCTGAAAATATCCTGCGCATGGGCGATGCAGGTAAACGGAATTTTCGCCTCTTCGCAGGCGGGCCAGACCATGTTGGTGACAGTGGGAAAGACGAAATGCGCATGGACGATCGTGCGATCTGTCTCTTTCAGGCGCGTGGCCAGATGGTGATGATCGGTCACCCGTTCCCATTCGATATCAAAGTCCGGTTTGAAATCCGGATAGGGTGACTGCCTGCAGAAAACGCGAACATCGACGCCCTGTTCACGCAGGATACGCAGCTCGTTCAGAACGAAGGTTTCCGACGGCACCGGGAAGTGCCAGCAGAAATAGGCGACCTTGAGCGCCGCTCGCGGCGTCGGGACAATATTTGCACGCGGCTTCAGCGTGACCTTCCGGGGCGTGCTCTGCGTGGTTGTCAGGGCGTCATAGGCTCCCTGCATCTGTTCGACATAGACCTTATGCGCGAACCGGCGTGTCACTTCGGCCTTTGCCTGTTCACCGATGCGCCGCATCATGGCCCGGTCATCGGCAAATCTGCGCAGGTGCTCGGCCACGGCTTTCGTATCGCCCAATGGAACGATGAATCCGGTCTTTCCCTCATCCACGAATTCGGGCGGCGCACCATAGCGATACACGATTGTCGGACGCCCGGCGGCCATGCCTTCCAGCACGGTCCGTCCAAAGCTTTCCTGAAAGTTGGACAGATTCAGGATCACATCCGCTTCGGCCACGGCCTTGGTCGGCGTGTCCCGGTAACCGGTCACGCTCAGCGTCTTTGGCAGCGTTCCGGCCGCGACCTGTTCCATCAGGGCATTGGTATGTTCGGTTTCCGGGCCAATCAGTTTGAACTCAACATCCGGGTGGGTTTTCGAAAGCAGGCGGGCGATTTCCGCAAGGTCCTGGATGCCCTTTTTCGGCAGGTTCGAGCTGATCAGTCCCACCCGCATCGGCCCGTCGACCCGGGGCGGATCAAGTTTTGTCAGATCGGAAAGATCCGCAGTATTGTAAACCAGCGACGGCGTCTTCCCGTCCTTGGCAAATCCCTTCAACGTGGCCTTGGAGTTGGCGATCACATGGTCGCAATGATCCCATATCCAGTCGACGATATGTTCGGCGCTTTCGCCGATCATGTTCAGCAAAGCCTCGTCGTGATGGATCAGTTCCCGCACGTGGATCATGCTGCGCACGCCCATCCGCTGCGCCGCCAGCAGCGGTTCGCGCAGGACGATGGTGTTGGTGTGCACGACATCCACGCCTTCATCCTGAATGATGCAGGCAAAATCGGTTACGGCGTGGTCGCTGACAGCCTGTCCCTTGCGCCACCAGCCATACCGGAAAACATAAGTGGCAAAGGATTTTCTGCGCAGGGTCCGGAAATAGTCCGGGTTGCCATGCCCCGGCACGGTCACGATGACATTGTAGTCCAGTGCATTCAGCCCATCGATCATGTCAATGAAACTGCGCTCCCCGCCGAAAAGGTTTTTCCCCGCAACATGGCTGCACAGCATGATCGTGGGCCGGCCCGGACGTGCAGCGACGCCCCCGGCGACGCGTTTCACGCCATCACGCACGATTTCTTCGGCCTGGTTTATGCGTGGTGACGCAACCTCGGCGGTGCGGCGCCCTTCGGCGCGCCCGTAGCGGATATAATGAAGCACGGGATTGTAGTTCTTGCGCGCAACATCGCTGTGAGTTTTTACATAATACTCAGAATTGAAACGTGGCCCCGGATTCCGCAGCAAACGGCCGCCTAGCCACAGAAAATGGTCCAGCGGGTCCATGCCCAATATTTCTACATCCGGGTACTGTTGCCGATACCATTCCGGATCAAATAGATCGGATTTTTCAAGAATCGCCTTGTCGGTGTATACAGAAGCCATTTCTGTTTCCTTACAAGTATTTAATATCGTAGGTAAAAAGTTATGTTTACAAGAAGAACTGGTTACGCTCACTCTTTAGTTCACTCGAAAAGAGAGGTCTATGCCGCGCGGTCAAAAAAGCTCCGGCGGCTGGCTAAAGCTCAAGTTTTTAGCAGTTCATCGCGCATTGTCCAATCAACTGAGCGCAAATTTTCCGGTTGTCCAAAAAATGTCCGAACAACGGACGTGAATCGCCGGGCCGCGGTACCAAAAATACACCTGGCACCGCGGCGATCTTCTCAATCATATCCGCCTGAATGCACCCTGGCGGTCAGGCGGCGCTGCGCAGCCCCAGCAATTTTCGCGCTTCCTGCCAGGTGGCAACGGGGCGTCCATACTTTTCGCAGATTTCAGCCGTGCGTTTGACCAGTGCGGCATTCGATGGCGCGAGGGTATTGCGGTCAAGACGCACGTTGTCTTCCAGACCGGTACGCGCATGACCGCCGTTTGAGATGGCCCAGTCGTTCAGAACGCTCTGGTTCGCCCCGATTCCGGCAGCACACCAGGCTACATCTTCGCCAAACAGCCGCTTCACGGTCTTGAGATAGAAATCGAATACCTCGCGGTCGGCGGGCATCGCATTTTTCACCCCCATCACGAACTGGATATAGGGCGTATCCTTGATCTGGCCCTTCTTGTGCATCTCGGCGGCCTTCAGAATGTGGCTGAGGTCAAAGGCCTCGATCTCGGGCTTGACGTCATGGGTGATCATTTCCGCCGCAAGCCAATCCACCAGATCTGGCGGGTTCTCATAGACGCGGCTGGGAAAGTTGTTTGACCCAACCGAGAGCGAAGCCATGTCCGGACGCAAGGGAAGCATACCGCCCCGCGCCTGCCCGGCACCGGAGCGGCCTCCGGTCGAAAGCTGGACAATCATGCCGGGGCAATGCTTTTCCAGCCCTTCCTTCAACGCTGCAAATTTGTCGGGATCACTGGTGGGCGTTTCATCGTCATTGCGCACATGGCAATGGGCGATGGTCGCCCCCGCCTCGAATGCTGCCTGGGTGCTTTCCACCTGTTCGGAAATTGTCACCGGCACCGCCGGGTTGTCCGCCTTGGTCGGGACCGATCCGGTGATGGCCACGCAGATGATGCAGGGTTTGGTCATGTCATTGCCTCAAATATCAAGAAATATGGTCTCGTCCGGGCCTTGCAGGTGGATGTCAAAACGATACTGACCCTCACCTTCTTTCCTGGCGAGCAGGGTCGGCACGCGGTTCTGATGTTCGATCCCGCTCAGCAGCGGATCCTTGGCATTCGCCTCTGCCTCGTCTTCAAAGTAGATCCGCGTGTGCAGGCCGATATTGATGCCGCGTGCCACAATCCAGGCCGTGATATGCGGCGCCTGCATCCGGCCATCCGGCATCGGCACCGCGCCCGGCTTGACCGTGTCAAAGATGAACTCCCCGGTTTCCATGTCACCCGGGGACCGCCCCCAGCCGGTAAAATTCGGATCAGGCGTGCCGCGCGTTTCATTGGCAGAAGCAAAAAGCCCCGCCGCATCGGGCTGCCAGATTTCGATCATCGCATCGCGCAGCGGTGTGCCGGTGCCATCGAAAACGGTCCCCTTGATCACGATCTCCTGACCCTGGACCGGGCCGGTCTTCATGGCGGTACCCAGATCGCCACCGTAAATCCCGATCCCGGTAAAGTTCGGTGTGCAGCCGATATGCACATAGGGGCCCGCCGTCTGGCTGGGGCTTTCCCTGAGGTAGTCGAGTTTCTGTACCATGGTCAAAGTCCCTCCACCCGGTTTTCGAAATAGGTCTGCCGACGGCCCCGCAGAACGATGTCGAACTTGTAGGCCCGCGCATCCATGGGAACGGTACGGTGCATGTCCAGCGGCGCGGTCAACTGATCAATCGCTTCCTGCGATTTCAACACACCGACAATCGGGCAAAGCGGGATCATGGGATCGCCCTCGAAATACATCTGGGTGATCAGGCGCTGGGCAAACCCGTGGCCAAAGACCGAAAAGTGGATATGCGCCGGGCGCCAGTCGTTCATCCCGTTGGGCCAGGGATAGGGCCCCGGCATCACGGTGCGGAACTCATAAGATCCATCCTCGCCCGTGATCGTGCGTCCGCAGCCGCCAAAGTTCGGATCAAGTGCTGCCTGGTATTTTTCCTTCTTGTGGCGATAGCGCCCCCCGGCATTGGCCTGCCAGAATTCCAGCAGCGCACCCGGCACGGGGCGGCCCATTTCATCCAGCACCCGACCATGGACAATGATCCGGGGGCCAATCGCGCTTTGCCCCGGTTGGGCGAAATTGAGGATCAGGTCGTTGTCGAGATCCCCGAGGAGGCCATGCCCGAACACCGGCGAGGTTTCTTCACTGAGCGTGGTGGGAAAGGACAGCAATGCCGCTTGCGGGCTGCGTTTGACGCTGGTCTTGTAGGGCGGCGTCAGCGCGTCGGGCTGCCAGCCACGGTCGCGGGGAATAAAACCTCCGGTCTTGGGTCCAGTGCTCATATCTCAACTCCCAGTTCGGCGTAGGTCTGTTTGGCAAGCTTAATCGCATGGTTCGCCTTTGGCACGCCCGCATAGACAGCCACATGCATAAAGGCCTGCAAAACATCGCGCGGCTCGGCCCCGGTGTTGCGGCTGGCGCGGATATGCATCGGGATTTCCTCGAAATTCCCTGTCGCCGCCAGCAGGGCGAGCGTCAGCATGGATCTTTCCCGCCGCGAGATCGTGTCATCGGCCCAGAGCGTGCCCCAGGCCCCTTCGGTGATCAAATTCTGGAACGGCGCGTCGAAATCAACCTTGGCCGCCTCCGCCCGGTCCACATGGGCATCACCCAGCACCTCGCGGCGAACCCGCATCCCGGTTTCATAGCTTTCTGACATGGCACTCTCCCTGATCCGTTGGCGCAGCTTAACCAATCGAAAGGTGCATTCAAAATGAGAAAATATGCGCTATAAGTTCCAATATGGAATTTAAGCGCACCAAGCAGATCAAAATGCGTCACCTTTCGGCCTTTGTCGAAACACTGCGCGGCGGCAGCCTAAAGGCGGCGGCGGAACGGATGTTCCTGACCCAGCCCACGGTATCCAAGACCCTGAGCGATCTCGAAACCATCCTTGGGGTCACCTTGCTGAACCGGGGCCGGGGCGGGGTAAGCCTGACGCGCGAGGGCGCGGTGTTTCGGCAATTCGCGGAACAGGGGCTTGCCGCCGTCAGTCACGGGTTGGCCAGCCTGGATGCGCTGAGTGCCGGCCGTGCCGCGCCCCTGCGCATCGGGACCCTGCCGTCGGTCTCTGCCGACCTGCTGCCGGATGTGATCCTGCGATTCGCCGCCCTGTCACCCGCAACGCCGGTAACTGTCGTTGAAGGGCCAATCACGGATCTGATCAACGGGTTGCGCGCGGGCGATTTTGACCTGCTGATCGGACGCATGGGACCACCGGACCGCATGACCGGCCTGACCTTTACCCAGCTCTATTCAGAAAAGGTCGTCTTTGCCGTGGCCAGGGGTCACCCAAGGTCGGAAACCACGGACGCGGCCGCATTGGCCGATCAGCGCATCCTCTATCCGCCTCCCGGCGCGGCAATCCGGCCCCTGGTTGACCGGTTCATGATCGAACGCGGCATCGCAGGCTATTCACACCAGATAGAGACTGTTTCCGGCGCTTTCGGGCGCGCCATGACACTTGGCGCGGCTCAGGCAATCTGGATCATCAGCCAGGGAGTCGTGGCGGACGACATTGCAGCAGGCCGGATGCTGGCCCTGCCCATCGACACCGACAGCATGTCAGGGCCCGTCGGCATCATGGCCCGGGCGGAGGAGGAACCGACACCGGCCATCCGGCTGTTCCGCCAGGCCCTGCAGGAAACATCAAAGCGCAGCGACAATATCTGAAGGTCGCAATCACGCCTTTTCACCACAGCGTGACATTGACCGTTCACCGCTTGCGCTAACCCCCATGCGCGTTCAGCCTTGTGCGGACAGAGCGGACTCATGGAGGTGAAAATGAAGAAGCTGACGCAGGTCAAGGCATTGGTCCTGGGCGCATTGATTGCCGTCGGGCTGGTGGTGCAATCGGGCAGCGCAAGGGCTGCGGGCACCGAAACGCTGACAGTTGCGGGTGGTTGTTTCTGGTGCGTCGAAGCCGATTTCGAATCTGTTCGCGGCGTCAAGGCAGCCGTGTCCGGTTTTGCGGGCGGCACCACGCTGAACCCGACATACAAACAGGTTACCGCAGGCGGCACCGGCCATTACGAGGCGGTTCAGATCACATTCGATCCGGATGTTGTCAGCCGCGACAACCTGCTTGCCATGTTCTTCCGGTCGGTCGACCCGACAGATGCAGGCGGCCAGTTCTGCGACCGTGGCGACAGCTACCGCACTGCGATCTTCGCGCAGGGTCCGGCGCAAAAGGCAGCGGCGGAATTGGCCAGGGCGGATGCGCAAAAGCAACTGGGCCAGAAAGTCGTCACGCCCATTCTGGGGGCTGTGCCATTCTACCCGGCCGAGGCCTATCATCAGGATTATTACAAGAGCAGTGACAGGCTCGCCTTCAGCAGCGTCGGCATCGGGGTGAAAAAATCCGTGGCTTACAAGCGGTACCGCGCGGGCTGCGGTCGGGATGAACGTGTCAAACAGCTTTGGGGCAGCGCGGCACCCTTCGCTAGCTAAAGCGCCCCGCCTTAAACTTGAATCGCCGATACCCTGCCGCGCTTCGCGCTCTCGGGACATCGGCGATACGGAGTGTATCAGGTTAAAGGCGGGACGCTGTAAGGTCAGCTCCCGAAATCGTGGTCCTGGATATCCTTGAGGTCCGGGATCACATCGGCGGTGCCCTGCCGGGCCACCATCAACGCGCCGGCCTTTTGCGCAAGTTCAATCGCGTCGGGCATGTCCTTGCCCCGGTCCAGCGCCGCAACAAGATAACCGGTAAAGGTGTCCCCCGCGCCGGTGGTATCCACGACGTCGGTCTTGAAAGCCGGAAAATCGCGTTGTGTCCCGTCAGTGCCGGAAATCCAGCGGCATCCATCCGCACCCAGGGTGACGATGATGTCTGCGATCGGCAAATCGCCCAGCGCGGTGCCCGTTGCCTGCTCCAGCTGCGCCGCCTCGACCGCGTTCAGGACCAGCAGATCGACATGCTCGATGATCCGGGTCACGCTGTCGTCCTTGAAGGGCGCGGCGGCATAGGCGACCCGCATCCCCAGCAGCCTGGCGGTCTCTGCGGCAAAGATCTGGCCCAGTGTCTCGTTCTGCATCAGCAGGAAATCACCGGGCGATGCCTCGGCCAGCGCCGCGCCGATCATCTGGTCGGTGACCATGTGATTGGCACCGGGGAACAGCACGATATTGTTTTCGCCCGCCGCATCGACGTTGATGTTTGCATGGCCCGTCGCCGTTTCGATCACGGTGATATGCGCCGTTTCGACCCCGTATTCCAGCAGCCTTGCCAGCGCCCAGGTGCCATCCTGACCCACGGCGCCGATGTGCATGACCCGCGCCGCAGCACGCGCGGCGGCAACGGACATGTTCGCGCCCTTGCCACCCAGCCCCTGGTGAAAGCCGGTTGCAGCTATCGTTTCTCCCGGCCCGGGCAGATGCGGCAGGTTGTAGAAATTATCCGCATTTATCGAGCCGAGATTCCAGATCATTCGCCGACCTTGCAGGCCGCAAGAATGGCCATGTTCAGAATGTCGTTGGCGGTGGAGGTGGTGGAGCAGATCTGAATGCTCTTGTCCAAACCTGTCAGGATGGGGCCGATCACCGTGGCACCCGCCATTTCCTGCATCAGCTTTACCGAAATGCTGGCGGAATGGCGCGCTGGCACGATCAGGATGTTCGCGGGGCCGGTCAGGCGCGAGAACGGATATTGCTTTTGCGCATTCGTGTTCAGCGCCACATCGACGGTCATTTCGCCTTCGTATTCGAAATCGACACCCCGAGCGTCCAGTATCTCGGGCGCAAGATGCATCTTTTCCGCCCGTTCAGAGACCGGATATCCGAAGGTCGAGAAGCTGACAAAGGCCACCCGTGGTTCCAGCCCCATGTGCCGCGCCACGGCGGCACCGCTTTCGGCAATGTTGGCCAGGTCATTCTCGTCCGGCCATTCGTGAACCAGCGTATCGGCAATGAACACGATCCGCCCCTTGTGCAGCAAGGCGGTGAAACCTGCGGCCCCGTGTTCCGCATTGGCCTCGAACACGTGGTTCAGCCGTTCCAGCACATGCGCGGACTTCCGGGTGACACCGGTGACCAGACCGTCGCCATGCCCATGCGCCAGCATCAACGCGCCGAACACATGCCGGTCGCGGGCCGCGAGACGATGAATGTCCTTGCTGTCAAAGCCACGCCGCTGAAGGCGCCGGTACAGAAAGTCCTTGTAGGTGCCCAGATGCTGCGTGTTCGCCGCATTGATGACCTCAAGCTCGCGCACCGCGTCTTCCATGCCGGCCGCTTCCAGTTTCTCCTTCACGTCCTGATCGCGCCCGACGACCAGGGCCTTGCCCAGACCGGCACGCTGGTACATCACCGCCGCCCGCAACACCCGCGGATCGTCCCCTTCGGCAAAGATCATCCGGGCCTGGTTGTTCCGCGCCCGCGCGTTGATGCCCCGCAGGATGTTTGCCGTCGGATCCATCCGGGACTTCAGGTTCAGCTCATAGGCATCCATGTCGATGATCGGACGGCGGGCTGCCCCGGTGTTCATGCCGGCCCGCGCGACGGCGGGTGGAATACGGTGGATCAATCGGGGGTCGAACGGGGTCGGGATGATATAATCGCGTCCGAAGGTCAGCGTCTTGCCATAGGCCACCGCCACCTCGTCCGGCACATCCTCTCGGGCGAGGTTGGCCAGCGCATGGGCACAGGCAATCTTCATCTCGTCGTTGATCGCGCGGGCATGAATGTCGAGCGCCCCGCGAAAGAGATAGGGAAATCCAAGGACGTTGTTCACCTGGTTCGGATAATCGCTGCGCCCCGTGGCCACGATGGCATCCATGCGAACGGCATGGGCCTCTTCCGGTGTGATTTCAGGATCGGGGTTCGCCATTGCGAAAATCACCGGGTTGTCCGCCATGCTTTCGACCATCGCGGGCGTCACCGCGCCCTTGACGCTGACGCCCAGGAACACATCGGCCCCCTTCATCGCCTCGTCGAGCGTGCGCAGCTTGGTATTCGCGGCATGGGCCGACTTCCACTGGTTCATGCCCTCGGTGCGGCCCTGATAGATGACGCCCTTGGTGTCGCACATGATGCAATTGTCATGTTTGGCACCCATCGACTTGAGCAGTTCAAGACAGGCGATACCGGCCGCCCCGGCACCGTTCAGCACGATGCGCACATCCTCGATCTTTTTCCCCGACAGATGCAGCGCGTTGATCAGACCTGCAGCACAGATCACGGCGGTGCCATGCTGGTCATCGTGGAACACGGGGATGTCCATCTCTTCCTTGAGACGCTGTTCGATGATGAAACACTCAGGTGCCTTGATATCCTCAAGGTTGATCCCGCCAAAAGTCGGCCCCATCAGGCGCACCGCGTTGATGAATGCTTCGGTGTCTTCCGTATCCAGCTCGATGTCGATGGAGTTCACATCCGCAAACCGTTTGAACAGGACGGACTTGCCCTCCATCACCGGTTTGGACGCCAGCGCGCCCAGATTGCCCAGCCCCAGCACGGCGGTGCCGTTTGAAATCACCGCCACAAGGTTGCCCTTGTTGGTGTAATCATAGGCCGTTTCCGGGTTCTGCGCGATCGCCTCGCAGGGCACTGCAACACCGGGCGAATAGGCAAGGCTCAGATCGCGCTGTGTCGTCATCGGGACGGTCGCGGTGATCTCGAACTTGCCCGGACTCGGCTCAAGGTGGAACGCAAGTGCTTCTTCGGAGGTGATACGATTGTTTGACACAGACAGGGCCCTTTGGATTTTCTGGGACTAATAACCGTGAATTGACCCATGCACAATCTCAGCCCGAACGCTCGCTCAGGCGATGTAGCGCACCCATTCATGGTTTTTGACAAAGGCGCTGTGCCGTTCCGGGAAATCGGACTTCAGCCGGGACAGCGCCCAACGGATCACCTGCGGGCGTTCGCAGCGGTTTGCGCACCAGATGATCCTGATCAGGGTTTGCCAGCGGGTCGGGTCGGCCTTGAAGGATTTGTCCAGAGCGACAAGCTCTGATTTCGGCTCGTCCAGCTCCTTGTGGCAATCGGCCTTCAAGATGCAAAGCTCGACATCTTCGGTGACCATGTTTGCATGTTGCTCCAGCACCGCGACAGCGCGGGCGGCAGACCCGGCCTGAAACAGCCGCCGCGCCAGACGCCCCACGGCATCGACGGACTTCAGGTCAGGTACATGGCCTAGTATGCTCACGACAAACGCCATGATCTGCGCAACCGCCACCTCGGAAACGGCAACAGGGACAATGGAATCCTTGCTGAAATGTGGCTCTACCAAGGGGTCTTCGGCGTTGAAATCCGCAAAGAAGCTGATGTACCTGCATTGCGATGCATTGGCGAGCGGCCAGAAATCGCCCCATCTGAATTGCGCCGTCTGCAGGGTTCCGATCTCGATGATATGGGCATCGGGACTGGCAAAAAGCATGTTCGCAAACCCCGCACCATGATAGGAAATCATCACCTCGGCCCGCGCCATCAGCGCAACCTGTTCGAGGGGGTGCAGGTTTTCGAAAACGACATACTCAAAGTCGAAAAGCCCAAGATGCTCCAACAGCAGGTCCTCGCCTGCCATATGCCTGTCACGGCTCTGCCGCGAGTCCCGTCCGACGAAAAACCGCCTGGGCAGATGCGGAAACTCCTCACCCTCGATCGCCGCCAAAGCCCGGTCGCGCAGGGCAAGCAACATGCTGCTGACCGAATTCATCGCCAGGTTCGCATTGGACCTGGTGTTCAGCAGATCTTCGTCCTGATCAACGGCGGCAGGCGCAAGCGCCGCGATCCCCGCCAGCATCTCCTTTGGCATCTGCGCATGGCCACCAAGGAAATCATATGCGGTCAGGACCCTGTCATACTCCTTTGGCGCACGTTCGAAAAAGACCCGCCCGGTATATTCGGGGAACAGCGCCTCGACGAAGGCTTCGGTAAAGGGGCGGTGTTTTTCCTCGGCGTTGGGGAAGTGGAAGTAAATGTTTCCCTGAAAATCCAGACCATCCAGCAGGGTCAGCTGAGGCAGTGCTTCCGTCAGGAAATGATAGAAATTGAACGTGTTCCGGCATTCGACCGCAAAGGGAACATCAGGCTCTAACACAGCGGAATACAGCGGTATCTCCCGCGACGCATTGGCGCTGCGGCATTCTGCCAGATAGGCGTCCAGCATCATGTCCACGTCAGATTCCGCGTCTTCGTTTTCCCAACGATAGCGGTTGATCAGCCGCGTCCCGGAGGCCCCGCTCAGCAACAGGCGATCATGCGCCATGATATAGGATTTGCGAAAACTGGCCTGTTCCAGCACGACCGGCACCGCGTTGAACTCAATCGCCTTGCGAAAGACCTTCTGCTTTTTCGTCACGGCAAGGAATGAAGAAATCTTTTTGTTGATCTCTTCATGCGCGCTGGCTGCGAAACCCTCGATGACCGCACGGGGCATCGGCCGCCAGATAAATTCCGGCTCACGCAGCAGGCTGATCCCCTCGTCCACCCATGGATTCAGGAACAGGGTCTCGGGCGGAAATTTCAATTCGATCTTGTTGCGCAAGGATCGGCGTCTTTCTGCGGCGTGGATGTTGCCAATGTTTCTAGCACGCCTGTTCAACCCGTCCACCGCGAAGGATCACGCCGCCCCTTTCGTTGTGCGACCTGTTTTTGTACAGACACACAATAAAGGGAGAAAACCTGGTGAGCAGCGAAAAAGTAACGCCGATGATGGCGCAGTACCTGGAGCTGAAGGCGGGCTACGCCGATGCGCTGCTGTTCTATCGCATGGGCGATTTCTACGAAATGTTCTTTGACGATGCCGTCGCGGCGGCGGAGGCGCTGGATATTGCCCTGACAAAACGCGGTAAACACGCGGGCGATGACATCCCGATGTGCGGTGTCCCCGTCCATGCGGCCGAAGGATATCTGCTGACCCTGATCCGCAAGGGGTTTCGCGTTGCCGTCTGCGAACAGATGGAAAGCCCGGCAGAGGCCAAGAAACGCGGCCACAAATCCGTCGTGAAACGCGATGTCGTGCGGCTGGTCACTCCCGGCACGCTGACAGAGGAAACGCTGCTCGAAGCGCGGCGCCACAATTATCTTGCCGCCTTTGCCGAAGTCAGGGACGAAGCCGCGCTGGCCTGGGTTGATATCTCCACCGGTTTCTTTCAGGTGATGGCCCTGCCCGCCGTCCGGCTTGGCCCGGAGCTCGCCCGCCTTGCCCCCGCCGAACTGATTGTCTCCGAGTCGAGGGAAGCGGACTATCGCCATCTGGAAACGGAATTCGGCACCGCCCTGACCGGCATCGCGCGCTCCGCCTTTGACAGCACAAATGCCGAAATGCGGATTTGTGCGCTCTATGAAGTGGGCACGCTGGACGCCTTCGGCAGCTTCACCCGTGCCGAGGTCTCGGCGATGGGCGCGCTGATCGACTATCTGGAGATCACGCAAAAGGGCAAGCTGCCGCTCCTGCGCCATCCACAAAAGGAAAGCGAGGCCCGCAATGTCCAGATCGACGCGGCCACACGGCGGAATCTCGAACTGACCCACGGGCTCGGCGGCGGGCGCGCGGGATCGCTGCTGGCGATCATGGACCGCAGCTGCACCGCCGGCGGCGCAAGATTGCTGGAACGTCGCATTTCCAGCCCTTCCCGCGTGTTAGAGACGATTTCGCAACGGCTTGAGGCAGTGTCATACGGCTATGACAACACCCGTATCACCCGGCAAATCAGGGACAGCCTGCGCAAGGTGCCGGATCTGGACCGGGCACTGTCGCGCCTGTCGCTCGACCGCGGCGGACCAAGGGACCTTGCAACCATCCGGAACGGGTTGGCCGAAGCCGCCCTGCTGGCCGAAACCCTGCGTGAACAGGATCTGCCCCCCTTGCTGGCAACGGCAGTTGACGGGCTGAACGGCCATGACAGCCTGACCGACCTGTTGGATCAGGCCCTGATTGCAGAGCCGCCCCTGCTGGCAAGGGACGGTGGATTCATCGCGCCGGGATATCACGCCGAACTGGATGAAGCGCGGCAGCTGCGCGACGAAGGGCGCAGTGTCATCGCCTCCATGCAACAGAATTATGTCTCTGACACGGGGATTTCCTCGCTCAAGATCAAACATAACAACGTCCTGGGCTACTTTATCGAGACGACGGCAACCCATGCGGAAAAGATGTTGTCCACACCCCTGTCAGAAAGGTTCATCCACCGCCAGACCACGGCCAATCAGGTCCGGTTCACAACCGTCGAACTGTCCGAAATGGAGACCAGGATCCTCAACGCGGGCAACCACGCGCTGGAAATCGAAAAGCATCTGTTCGAAGACTTGAAACAGGCGGTTCTGAACCATGCCGCCGGAATCGGCGTGGCGGCCTCCGGCCTCGCGGAAATTGATCTGGCTTTCGGTCTGGCCGATCTGGCGCAGGCGGAAAACTGGGTCAGGCCCATTGTCGACGATTCACGCGCCTTTGACATTTCCGGGGGCAGGCACCCGGTCGTCGAACGCGCCCTGCGGCAACAATCCGGCGATCCCTTTGTCGCAAATGACTGCGATCTGGGGATCGACGGCGATGGCGCGCATATCTGGCTGCTGACCGGGCCGAACATGGCGGGTAAATCCACCTTCCTGCGCCAGAATGCGCTGATCGCACTGATGGCGCAAATGGGCAGCTTTGTACCCGCGGACAGCGCACATATCGGCCTGATCAGCCAGCTGTTCAGCCGCGTCGGCGCCTCCGACGATCTGGCGCGGGGGCGGTCCACCTTCATGGTCGAAATGGTCGAAACCGCGGCGATCCTGAATCAGGCAGATGATCGCGCCCTTGTCATCCTTGACGAAATCGGCCGCGGCACCGCCACCTATGACGGCCTGTCCATCGCCTGGGCCACGCTGGAATACCTCCATGACGCCAACAAATGCCGCGCCCTCTTCGCCACCCATTATCACGAGATGACGGCGCTTTCGAACAAGCTGGACGGCGTCGACAATGCCACGGTTGCGGTCAAGGAATGGGAAGGCACGGTGGTCTTCCTGCACGAGGTCCGCAAAGGTGCCGCCGACCGGTCCTACGGGGTTCAGGTGGCGCAGCTTGCAGGACTGCCGGAAACCGTGATCGCCCGCGCCCGCGTTGTGCTGGAAGCCCTGGAAAAAGGCGAGCGCGAGGGTGGTGCCACCCAGAAAACCCTGATCGACGACCTGCCGCTGTTCTCGGTCAACCCTGCCCCGGCACCGGTGAAACGCGAGAAATCCGAAGTTGACGAACAACTTGCCGCGATCATCCCCGATGAGCTGACACCAAGGGAAGCGCTTGATCTGCTCTACAAACTGAAAGAGGCGGCCAAAACCTGACCGCCCCTTCATTGTTCTTTCAAATACACAAAATCGACGGTTGCCGCGTTAACCAGCAGGGGTTGAAGACACGCCAACCTGTGCCGGGCGCAGCAGACGGTCATGCAGCATGAAACCCTCTGCGGCGACCTGGATGATATCGCCCGCCTTGGTATCGGGAACCGGGGCCTCGAACATCGCCTGATGGTGCTTGGGATCGAAACGATCACCAACTTCGGGCGCAATGACTTCGATCCCGTGTTTCTTGAACACGTTCAAAAGCTCGCGCATTGTCAGCTCGACACCCTCAAGCACCGGGCCCGATACGGCGCGCTGTTCTTCGGTTGCCGCTTCCAGGGCACGCTTCATGTTGTCATAGACCGGCAGCATGTCACGGGCGAGTTTCGACCCGCCATAGTTCTCGGCCTCGCGCCGGTCCTTGTCCGACCGCTTGCGCGCGTTTTCGGCATCCGCCAGAGCCCGCATGAAACGGTCCTTCAGCTGATCGCGCTCTGCCCGCAGCTGGTCCAGTTCCAGTGCTTCATCGTCGATTTCCGCCATGCTGTCAGCAAATTCTTCGTCTTCCGCCGCATCAATATCGTCGAGAAAATCATCGTTCTTCGGCTCAGCCATTTTTCCCCTCTAGCTCCGGTCGGAAACCAGTTTTCCGACCAGTTGCGCAGTATAATTTACAATCGGCACAATGCGACCGTAGTTCAGCCGCGTGGGACCAATCACACCGACGGCCCCGATCACCTTTCGATCAGCGTTCATATAAGGGGAAACCACCAGAGAGGAACCCGAAAGTGAGAAAAGTTTGTTCTCTGAGCCGATAAAAATGCGAACACCGTCGCCACCTTCGGCAAGTTCGAGAAATTCGGCGATATCACGCTTCCTCTCAAGGTCGTCGAACAGGGATCTGATGCGCGCCAGGTCTTCCTCTGCCGCGTCGATTCCCAGCAGATGCGACCGCCCTCTGACGATCAGCCGCTCGGAATTTTCGTCGTCCCCGGTCCAAAGCGCCAGACCGCTTTCAACTAGTTGCTGCGCCAGAAGGTCGATCTCCTGGCGGCGTTCCGCGATTGTCTGCGCGATGCTGCGCTGCAGCTCGCTCAGGGTCTTGCCTTCAACCAGGGAATTCAGGAAATTCGCCGCCTCGCGCATCGAACTGGGGGTCTGTCCCGGCGGCGGCGTGAACAGGCGGTTTTCCACATGACCATCCGAAAACACCAGAACAACCAGCGCGCGGTCATGAGACAGTGAAACAAACTCGATGTGCTTGATCGGCGCCTCGTGTTTCGGCGTCAGCACCAGCGACGCGCCCTGCGTGACGCCCGACAATGCCGAACCGACCCGGTCCAGTAGGCCACTGACATCGGAGACGTTATCGCCAAGGGTTGCGTCGATCTTTTCGCGATCCGTGTCTGTGGGTTCGCCCAGCTCGATCATGCCATCCACGAACATCCGCAACCCCAGTTGCGTCGGAATGCGGCCAGCGCTGACATGGGGAGAGCCCAGAACCCCCATGTATTCGAGGTCCTGCATGACATTGCGAATCGTCGCCGCGCTGACCTTTTCGCTGAAATCCCGCGTCAATGTGCGCGAGCCGACGGGATCACCGCTGGAAAGATAGCTTTCGACAACCCGGCGAAACACTTCGCGGGACCTTTCGTTCATTTCTTTCAAAAGATCCGAGGTATCACTCATGCCCCCAATAAAGGTGCCATTGGTGGAAACGTCAATCGGGGTTGCATCATTGCAGTGCTGGGCGCTATGCCAAAGGCAGTTCAAAAAGGATCATACATGCGACCTTCAGGCCGGAAACTCGATGAAATGCGCGCTGTCTCTGTTGAGGTCGGCTTTACCAAACATGCGGAAGGATCCGCGTTGATCAAGGTGGGCGATACCCATGTTCTGTGCACCGCCACGATCGAGGATCGGGTGCCGCCCTTCATCAAGGGCTCCGGGCTGGGCTGGGTGACAGCGGAATACGGCATGTTGCCCCGCGCGACCAACACGCGGATGCGCCGCGAATCCGCCATGGGCAAACAAGGTGGCCGGACCGTCGAGATCCAGCGCCTGATTGGCCGTGCCCTGCGCGCCGGTGTCGACCGCGTGGCCCTGGGCGAACGCCAGATCACAATCGACTGCGACGTGCTGCAAGCCGATGGCGGCACCCGTTGCGCCTCCATCACCGGCGGCTGGATCGCGCTGCGTCTTGCGGTGAACAAGCTGATGAAGGCCGGGGACGTTATTTCCGACCCGCTGGTTGATCCCGTTGCCGCGGTCAGCTGCGGCATCTATGCGGGCCAGCCGGTTCTTGATCTGGACTACCCGGAAGATTCCGAAGCAGGCGTGGACGGCAATTTCATCATGACCGGCAGCGGCAAGCTGATCGAAATTCAGATGAGCGCGGAGGGATCGACCTATTCCCGCGATCAAATGAACCAGTTGATGGATCTTGCCGAAAAAGGCGTTTCCGAACTGGTCGCCATCCAGAAATCCGTCACCGCATGACCCGCAAGTTCACCGAGACCCGGATCCTCTTTGCCACCCACAACGCTGGCAAGCTGGAAGAGGTGCAGCAGCTGTTCGCGCCTTACGGCGTCTCGGTTGTCGGTGCTGCCGAAATGAACCTGCCGGAGCCGGAAGAGACGGAAAGTACCTTTGTCGGCAATGCGCGGATCAAGGCCCACGCAGCCACGAAGGCCACCGGCATCCCTGCCCTGTCGGACGATTCCGGAATCGAGGTCGAGGCGCTGGACAATGCGCCCGGCGTCTATACCGCCGACTGGGCCGAAACGCCGAACGGCCGTGATTTTCTGATGGCGATGACCAAGACCCATGATCTGCTGGAGAAGGCAAACGCCCCGCACCCGCGCCGGGCAAGGTTTTGCGCCACGATGGTCCTGGCCTGGCCGGATGGCCACGACGAGGTTTTTGAGGGAACCGTGAACGGCACTCTGGTGTGGCCGATCCGGGGCGAACTGGGGCACGGCTACGACCCGATGTTTCAGCCCGACGGGCATGAACAGACCTTTGCGGAAATGACCGCCGATCAGAAGAACGCCATCAGCCACCGCGCGGATGTCTTCGCCAAGCTGATCACGGGCTGCTTTGACTGAAGACTGGCAAAACGGGGGCTTCGGCCTATATATCCATTGGCCCTTTTGCGAGGCGAAATGCCCTTATTGTGACTTCAACAGTCACGTCAGCCGCCGGATTGACCATGCCGCTTGGCGCGATGCCTATCTTGTCGAACTGAAGCGCGCGGCCGCCGAAACAAGGGGCCGGGTGCTGAATGCCGTTTTCTTTGGCGGCGGCACGCCCAGCCTGATGGAACCGGAAACGGTCGCAGAGATCATCACGGCGATCCGGGCGCATTGGCCCACCGCAAATGATCTGGAAATCACGCTTGAGGCCAACCCGGGTTCCGTCGAGGCGGGCAGGTTTGCGGCCTTCAAACAGGCGGGCATCAACCGGGTTTCCATGGGCATCCAGGCCCTGAACGATCCGGACCTGCGACGTCTGGGGCGGTTGCACAACGTGGCAGAGGCGCTGACCGCTTTTGACATTGCCCGAAATGAATTTGACCGCGTCAGCTTTGACCTGATCTATGCCCGGCAGGACCAGTCGCTGGCGGATTGGGAAGCAGAGCTGAAACAGGCACTGTCCCTCGCGATAGATCATCTTTCTCTCTATCAACTGACGATCGAAAACGGCACGGCCTTTGGCGACAGATACAGCAGAGGCAAGCTGCGCGGCTTGCCCGACGAAGACCTGGGCGCAGATCTGTATAATCTGACGCAGGAGATCTGCGGCACCATGGGCATGCCCGCCTATGAGGTGTCAAACCACGCCCGCGATGGCGCGCAATCCCGGCACAACCTTATCTATTGGCGCTATGGCGATTACATTGGCATCGGCCCCGGCGCGCATGGGCGCCTGACCATCGGCGGGCAAAAATGGGCGACGGAATGCTATGGCCAGCCCGACCGCTGGCTGAATGGTGTGCAAGACTTCACTACCGAAAAGCCCCGCAGCCTGTTGTCCGGAAAGGATCAGGCGGCGGAATATCTTCTGATGGGTCTGAGGCTGAAGGAAGGGATCGACCCAAATCGTTACGCCGCCCTAGCCGGAGAGATTCTGAGCCCCTCCGCCCTGGACCACTTAACAGAGATCGGCATGCTCGATCAGGCGCGTGACAGAATAACCGTTACAGATCAAGGGTTTATGGTCCTGAACTCGGTCATTGAGACTCTTTTGCCCGGTTAGGACCCGCCCAATATGCGGCAAAGCTCATCCAGTTGTTCAAGTGAGTCATATTTGATCGCCAACTGGCCGGATTCCTGCCCCGGCTTGTGATCCAGCGTCACCTTCATGCCAAGTGAAGCGGACAAATCCCCTTCAAGCGCCCGGGTGTCCGCATCCTTTTCTTCCCGCGACGCGGCATTTGACGACGTCTTTGTGGGGGCTGCATCTCCCTTAAGCTCATTCCTCACCAATGCCTCGGCAGCGCGTACAGACAGACCACCTTTGACAATGGCCTGTGCCAACTTCAAAGGGTCCGATGCCGGAATAAGCGCCCTTGCGTGACCAGCGCTGAGGTCGCCGCTGCGCACCATGTCGATCACCGGTTCAGGCAGCGTCAACAGCCGCAAAAGATTCGCGATATGGCTGCGGCTCTTGCCCAGGGCCTCTGCCATCTTTTCCTGCGTATGGCCAAACTTGTCCATCAATTGCCGGTAGCCAGCCGCCTCTTCAATCGCATTCAGGTCAGCCCGCTGAATGTTCTCGATGATGGCGACTTCAAGCACTTCAGCATCTGAAAAATCGCGGACGATAACCGGAAGTTCATGCAGCTGCGCCAGCTGCGCCGCCCGCCAGCGGCGTTCGCCAGCGACAATTTCAAAACTGTTGTCAGACCGGACGCGCACAATAAGCGGCTGAATCACGCCCTTTTCGCGGATTGAGGATGCAAGATCGTTCAAATCCGACTGTTCGAACCGCTTCCTTGGCTGGTCCGGGTTCGGTGAAATCCGCTCAATCGGGACGAATTGATCTGCCGCTGCAATGCCCTGAGCCGCGACCCGCTCCGATTCCGTGACATCCGACATCAGGGCAGACAGGCCTCGACCCAAGCCGCGTTTCCGTTCCTGTTTATCTGCCATGTCGTTTCCTCAGATTGAATTATTATGGATCAGTTCTTTTGCAAGCGCACGATATGCCGATGCGCCTTTTGACGTGCTGTCATAGGTAAGGACCGGCATCGCAAAGCTGGGCGCCTCGCTGACCCGCACGTTCCTTGGGATGACAGTCTTGAAAACAAGATCGCCCAGATTGCTCCGCGCGTCGCTTTCCACCTGTTGCGACAGGTTGTTCCGCCTGTCGTACATCGTCAGAACCACACCTTCGATGCGCAAATCCTTGTTTCCGCTTTGCCGGACCTCGCGGATTGTCAGCATCAGCTGCGAAAGCCCTTCCAGGGCGAAAAATTCGCTCTGCAGGGGAACAAGGATGGAATGCGCCGCGATCATCGCGTTGACTGTCAGCAGGTTAAGTGATGGCGGGCAGTCGATCAGGATATAATCCAGAGCAAAGGCGTCCATAGCCGTCTGCCTGAGCGCATCATGCAAAAGAAAGCTGCGTTTTTCATTTGATATCAGTTCGATATCAGCCGAGCTCAGATCAATTGTCGCCGGGACGATGTACAGACCTTCGAAATCCGTCTCCTGAATGACCTCGTTCAGCGAAATGTCTTCAAGCAGCAGTTCATAGGTCGTAAAATCACGCGCATCGCTTTCCACCCCCAGGCCGGTGGAGGCATTCCCCTGCGGATCCAGATCAACCACAAGCACGCGTTTGCCGGCTTCGACCAATGCAGCCGCCAGATTGATGGAGGTCGTTGTCTTTCCGACCCCGCCTTTCTGGTTTGCAACCGCAATGATTTTCGGCCCTTGGGGACGGGACAGGTCAGACACGCGATACATCCTTGATCAGCAAAATAGCGGCTTCAGCGCTGGTCTTACTCTTAACGGGGTCCAGGGAATATGACCACAATTGTCGTGCGGCTTCATCCTCTTTCCGCCAGTTCTGACCTTTTGGAAAGATAGCTGTTCCGCTCTTTGCCAGGTGCAAATCCGTGAATTCCAGGAGGGCCGGCAAATCGGCCAATGCCCGCGCTGAGAGAACATCTGCTCCCAAAGGCGGCAACTCTTCGATCCGCTCCGCAATCACCTTTGCGTTCAATCCAAGTTCCCGGATCGCGGTTCTCAGAAAAGTTGCCTTGCGCAAATCGCTCTCGACCAAGGTGATCCTGGCCTCCGGCCGCGCCTCTTTCGCGATGATCGCAATGACAATCCCGGGAAATCCGCCGCCGCTGCCCAAATCCACCCAATGTTCAAATTCAGGCGCCAATTCAAACAATTGAGCCGAGTCAGCAACGTGCCGTTCCCAGATGCCATCGACACTGGCCTTTGAAATCAGGTTGATCCTGACCGTCCAGCGTTCAACCAGTTCGGAAAACTGCGTCAGAAGATCCGTTGTTTCACGTGAAACATTCAAGCGGTCCAAAGATGTCATGCCCGCAACCGGTTATCCAGACGCCGCAGTCGTGACAGCAACAGGGTCAAGGCGGCAGGTGTCATCCCCTCGATCCGCGCGGCCTGGGCAAGATTGGCCGGTTTCGCCTGAATCAGCTTGCCTTTCAACTCGTTCGACAGCCCTTCAAGGGCATTGTAATCAAAATCAACGGGAATCTTGAACCCTTCATCCTTGCGAAGAACATCAATGTCCTTCTGCTGTCTGGCGAGGTAATTGGCATAAAGCGCGTCATATTCGACTTGTTGCTTGATCGACCCGTCGAGCGATTCAAGCTCCGGGAACAGGGGTTCAAGATCGGAGAACGCAACATCTGGAAAGGACAGCAATTGCATGCCGGTCCTACGGCCCCCATCCCGGCTGATCACGACGTCAATATCCGTGAGCTCCTTGGGAGTGAAGCTTCGGCCTTCAAGGATGGATTTAGTCCTGGTCAGGTCGCCGAGTTTTTGTTCAAAAGCCTCTTTTCTCCGATCAGATACGCAACCGATCTCGATGGCCAGCGGTGTCAGCCGCTGATCCGCGTTGTCAGCGCGCAACGAAAGCCGGAACTCGGCCCGGGAGGTAAACATTCTGTAGGGTTCAGTCACACCGCGGGTCGTCAGATCGTCGATCATCACACCGATGTAGCTTTCCGTCCGGCTGAACAGGATTTCAGGCTGCTGCCGAACAGATCGCGCCGCATTCAGACCCGCAACCAGCCCCTGCGCCGCCGCCTCTTCGTAACCGGTGGTTCCGTTAATCTGGCCGGCAAGGAAGAGCCCCTGCACATCTTTAAGCTCAAGACTTGGCTTGAGCGATCGCGGATCGACGAAATCATATTCGATCGCATAGCCCGGCTGAAGGATAACCGCCTCCTCCAACCCTTTGATCGAGCGGACATAAGCCTCCTGCACATCCTGGGGCAGCGATGTGGAGATCCCGTTGGGATAGATCGTATGATCATCGACGCCTTCCGGCTCAAGAAAGATCTGATGCGAGGTCTTTTCCGCAAAGCGCACAACCTTGTCCTCGATGGAGGGGCAATACCGTGGACCTGTTCCTTCGATCATCCCACCGTACATCGCTGAACGATCAAGGTTTTTGCGGATGATGTCGTGGGTGCCTTCGTTTGTATGGGTGATCCCACAGGAGATCTGCCGCGCAGTTACCTGATTGGACAGAAAGGAGAACAGCACAGGGTCATCGTCACCCGGCTGCAGCTGCAAATCCGTCCAGTCAATCGTGCGCCCATCCAGACGCGGGGGTGTCCCTGTTTTCAAGCGACCCATGCGCAGATCAAACTGGTCAAGCCGCTCCGCCAGCCGAACCGAGGGGCGATCGCCCATTCTGCCGCCGGAATGCGATACGTCGCCGATATGAATAAGCCCGCGCAGGAAAGTCCCGGAGGTGAGGATAACTGCACCAGATTGCAGCTTGGCGCCCGTCGCCAGTTCAACACCGGTAGCTCTTTTCCCTTCCATGATCAGATCGACAACTTCACCTTCCACAATGGTCAGATGCGGTTGATTTTCAGTCTCCCGCAGCATCGCTTGCCGATACAGCTTGCGATCCGCCTGGGTTCTGGGCCCCTGAACCGCCGGGCCTTTCCGCCGATTCAGCAGGCGGAACTGAATGCCTGCCTCATCCGCGACACGGCCCATCACGCCGTCCATCGCGTCAATTTCGCGAACAAGATGCCCTTTTCCAAGACCGCCAATGGCCGGGTTGCAGGACATGACGCCGATATCCTCACGCCGCATGGTGACAAGTGCCGTCTCCGCACCCATACGCGCAGCAGCATGTGCCGCCTCCGCGCCAGCGTGGCCACCGCCAATGACAATCACATCAAAATGTTTCACGTGAAACACTCCATCATTTCCCAATGCAGAAATTCGCAAAAATCTCGTCGAGGAAGTTTTCAACATCTACCCGGCCAATCAGGCTTTCCAACGCCTGAATCGCCAATCGCAATTCCTCTGCTGCGAAATCATACTGGTCCGCGCCGCCCGAAGCCATCACAATTGCAGATTGGAGGGATTCCCGCGCATGCAGCAAGGCGACGCGATGCCGTTCCTGGGTGGCAAGGCCAGCATTCTGCACGCGGCCTTCCAGGATGGACTGAATCTTCTGGATCAAGGCGGACAGGCCCTCGCCGGTTCGGCCTGAAATCGCGCCGGTCTTGTCCTGCCTCATGTCCGCTTTTGGCAGCACCTGAATGTCATCCGGCAAAGGTTGCACCATAAGCTTTTCATCTTCCTCACAGAGGAACACCCGCAGGTCTGCCGCCTCGCTCCGCGCCACGGCCCTTTGAACACCGATCTTTTCAACGCTGTCCTCCGTCTCCCTCAGACCGGCGGTGTCGAGGAAAGTCACCGGCAGACCGCCAATATCCATCCGCACCTCGATCACATCCCGGGTCGTGCCGGCAACCTCAGAGGTGATCGCAGCATCCCGGCCGGCGAGGGCATTCAGCAAGGTCGACTTCCCGGCGTTGGCGGGACCGATGATTGCCACTTCGAACCCCATTCGGATCCGCTCTGCCGCGCCAACCCCGGCGATTTCGGCGTCGATGCCTTGCATGACACCTTGCAGCAATGCTGTAACTTCCGGCGTGACATCAATCGGCACGTCTTCATCGGCAAAATCAATGGTGACGGTCAAAAGCGAGGCGGACCTGATCAGATCCAGGCGCCATTGCTCTACCCGTTCACCAAGTTTTCCTGAAAATCCAAGCATGGCCTGCTTGCGCTGCGCTTCGGTCTCCGCGTCGATCAAATCGCCCAGACCCTCGATCTGCACCAGATCCAGACGGCCGTTCTCAAGCGCGCGTCGTGAGAATTCGCCAGGTTCGGCAAGACGGGTATTGGGGAAGGCGCCCAAACACCGCAGCACCGCGCGGATGACCGCAATGCTGCCATGCAGGTGAAATTCAACAACATCCTCGCCGGTGAAACTATGCGGTCCGGCAAAGCGCAGGACAAGTGCCTGATCCAGAAGAGAGCCGTCCGGCCCATGCAGGTTCCGAACAGCAGACCGCCGCGGCTCCGGCAGGGAACCGGCCAGGGATTCACCTATGGCGAAGGCGTCCGGGCCAGAAACCCGGACAACCGCAACCCCTGCCCGGCCCATGACAGTTGCCTGGGCGAAAATCGTGTCCATTTCACTTAACCTATTGTTATTAAATAATAACTCAGGTGTTCATTGAATCAAAGAAATCCGAGTTAGACTTGGTTTGCTTCAGTTTGCCGATCAGGAACTCGATGGCATCTGTGGTGCCCATCGGGTTCAGAATCCGGCGCAGGACAAAGGTTTTCTGCAGATCAATCTTCTCGACCAGCAGGTCTTCCTTACGGGTGCCCGATTTGAGAATGTCGATGGCCGGGAACACGCGTTTGTCCGCAATCTTGCGATCCAGAACGATTTCAGAGTTACCCGTGCCTTTGAATTCTTCAAAGATCACCTCGTCCATCCGGCTGCCGGTGTCGATCAGCGCGGTTGCGATGATGGTCAGCGATCCGCCCTCTTCGATGTTCCGGGCCGCCCCGAAGAAACGCTTGGGGCGCTGCAGCGCGTTCGCGTCCACACCACCGGTCAGAACCTTGCCGGAGGACGGCACCACGGTGTTGAACGCACGGCCAAGGCGGGTGATGGAATCGAGCAGGATCACCACGTCGCGCTTGTGCTCGACCAGCCGCTTTGCCTTTTCGATCACCATCTCGGACACGGCCACGTGGCGTGTTGCCGGCTCGTCGAAGGTGGAGGAGACGACCTCACCCTTGACCGACCGCTGCATGTCGGTGACTTCCTCGGGCCGTTCGTCGATCAGCAGAACAATCAGGTAGCATTCCGGATGGTTCTTCTCGATCGAGTTGGCGATATTCTGCAGCAAAACCGTCTTACCCGTCCGCGGCGGCGCAACGATCAGGCAGCGCTGGCCTTTGCCGATGGGCGATACCAGGTCGATGATCCGGGCCGACCGGTCCTTGACCGTGGGGTCGTCCACTTCCATCGTCAGGCGCTCATCCGGATAAAGCGGTGTCAGGTTCTCGAAAGCGACCTTGTGGCGCGCCTTCTCCGGTTCTTCAAAGTTGATCTTGGTCACTTCGGTCAGGGCAAAGTAACGCTCGTTGTCGTCAGGTGCCTTGATCAGCCCTTCGATGGTGTCACCGGTCCGCAGCGACCATTGGCGGATCATGTCGGGCGACACGTAGATGTCATCGGGGCCAGGCAGATAGTTCGCCTCTGGCGACCGCAGGAAACCGAAACCGTCCTGAAGCACCTCAAGCACACCATCACCCGAGATTTCCCAGCCTTCATCCGCGCGTTCGCGCAGGATCTGGAACATCATCTCGCCCTTGCGCATGGTGGAGGCGTTTTCGATCTCAAGCTCTTCGGCCATGGCGAGAAGGTTCTTGGGCGTCTGCGCCTTCAGATCGGCAAGGTTCAGTGTATCTGTTGTCATGGAAAATCCCGTTCAGCGGCAACACGCAGGGCGTTGGCTGGTCATCATTGCAATGTTGAAGCTAGGCAATCACCCCGGACGGGGCGTTGCGATGGGATATAGGGCCCGGCAGGCGCGGAGTCAATCAGCTCAGAACTTCACGACCACCGAAAGGACAATCACGATCATCAGAACGGTCGGAACTTCGTTCATCAGGCGGTATTGCCGTCCCGTGAACTGGTTCCGCCCCTCGCCAAACTCCCGCATCCGCGCCATCAGCCATTCATGGAAACCGGTCATCGCGATGACGCAGGCCGCTTTCGTATAGGGCCAGATCGCCGACCAATCCACGATCCCCGGTGTGAAGACAAGGGCAAGGCCGAAAACCCAGGTTGCGATCATCGCCGGTCTCATGATCACCGTTGCCAGCTTGAATTCCATCTGGGTGAAAATGTCGTGGGTGCTGCCGCTCAATCCCGCTTTCTCGGTATGATGGACAAACAGACGCGGCAGATAGAACAGCGCAGCCATCCATGAAATCACGGAGATGATGTGCAGCGATTTGGTCCAAGGGTAGGCGAGGGCTAGAAGGTCAGACATATCCCACTCCGGTTTCTGTGCCCTTCTAATAATAATAAAGAAAAGAAGAAAGATGATGTAGTATGTAGGGAGCCAGGAAACTGTGGATTACTCTCTTTCACCCGCAGATGTCCCCAGTCGGATAACGGTTCAGGCGCTGTGTGCATAACATCTCGTCAAGAGCCAAAAATCGCCCCAGAATCTGCTATGTGACCTGTCTCACCGGGTTTGGCCCTGTGGATATCCATAAGGATAATTTTAACGAAAACCGATTCCTCCCGGATCCGGACTTGTCCTTTTCCACGCGGGAACTTTTACGGCATAAGGCGGCGAGATCGTCGGAGAACCCGCTGTTTCCGGGTGGGCTGTCGCTCTCGGTAAAAAGTCCTTAATTACTCCTTAACGTCTTACACAGGGTTATCCCCATGTCTCAGCCGATCATACTGGCATCCGGATCGTCCATCCGCGCGAAACTGTTGCAACAGGCCGCCGTCCCTCATTCGGTCGAAACTGCCCGGATTGACGAAGAGATGATAAAGTCCGCGCTTATCGCTGAAGAGGCGCCGCCGCGCGACATCGCTGATACGCTGGCCGAAATGAAGGCGCGCAAGATCAGCGACAAACATCCTGATGCGCTTGTCATCGGATGTGATCAGGTCCTGGATCACCGGGGAAAGCTGCTGTCCAAGCCTGACAGTCAGGAGGATGCGATCCGCCAGCTTACCCAGCTGCGTGGGGACCGGCACATGTTGTTGTCCGCGGCTGTCATCTGCGAGGGCGGAAAACCGATATGGCGGCATGTCGGGCAGGTCAGACTGCGGATGCGCGACATTTCAGACAGCTATCTGAACGACTATGTCACCCGCAACTGGGAGAGCATCCGACATGCCGTCGGATGTTATAAACTGGAAGAGGAAGGATCGCGATTGTTCACCTCCATCGAAGGGGATTACTTTCACGTTCTGGGTATGCCATTTTTGGAACTCCTGAACTATCTGGCCTTGCGCGGAGACCTTGCGACATGACATTGCCGAAAATACCGCTTGCAGGCGTGATTGGATCACCGATTGCACATTCCAAATCGCCACAATTGCAGGGGCATTGGCTGAAAACATATGGAATTCCAGGGTATTACATCCCCATGGATGTCTCTGTTCAGGATCTTGAGACCGTTGTCCGGTCACTGCCAAAGATGGGTTTTGTCGGTGTGAATGTCACCATTCCCCATAAAGAAGCGGTGATGGAGATAGCTGATCTCGTGACAGATCGCGCAATCCTGATTGGTGCGGCGAACACGCTGATCTTTCGCAAGGATGGCAAGATTCATGCAGATAACACAGATGGTTACGGGTTTATCGAGAACCTGAAAGCAGGTGCGCCCAACTGGAACCCCAAGTCCGGCCCGGCGGCGATCCTGGGTGCCGGGGGCGCGGCACGGGCGGTGATTGCATCGCTGCTGAATGCCGGCGTGCCCGAGATACTCCTTTCAAACCGTACCCGCGTCAGGGCGGAGAAGCTGAAATCGGATTTCGGCAGCAGAATCCGTGTCTATGACTGGGTTCAGGCAGGCAACATGCTGGATCATGCGCATCTTGTCGTGAACACGACGTCGCTCGGCATGATCGGCAAGGGCGAGATGCGGGTGCCGTTGGACGGGCTGCAGCCCGGTGCGGTGGTAACCGATCTTGTCTATGCCCCGCTGAAGACCCGGCTGCTTGAAACCGCCGAACAGATGGGATGTGTCACCGTTGACGGTCTGGGGATGTTGCTGCATCAGGCCGTGCCGGGGTTTGAACGCTGGTTTGGCAAACGCCCGGAGGTGGACCGCGCAACCCGTGCGGCCGTTCTGCGCTGATGTTCGTACTTGGTCTGACCGGGTCCATTGGCATGGGCAAATCCACGACCGCCCGCATGTTCGCTGATGAGGGCTGTTCCCTCTGGGATGCGGATGCAGCCGTACACAGGCTTTATGATGTGAATGGCGCGGCGGTGGCCCCGATACAGAAGGTTTTTCCGGATGCTGTTCAGGATGGCGCGGTTTCGCGGCTGATCCTGAAAGAGATCATCAGCCAGACGCCGGACGCCCTGAAAAAGATCGAAAGCATCGTGCATCCGCTTGTCGCGCAGGATCGTGCCGTGTTCCTGGAGCAGGCAACGGCGGATATTGTGGTCCTGGACATCCCCCTGCTATTCGAAACCGGAGGACAGGCGCGGGTCGATGCCACGGTCTGCGTTTTCGTCGATGATGAGACACAGCGGCAACGGGTGCTGGAACGCGGTACGATGACCCCAGCCCAGTTCGAAGCCATCAAGGCGAAACAGATGCCGGCCACAGAAAAACGCGCCCTAGCGGATTATGTGATCGAAACGGATACGATCGAACATGCAAGCGCGCAGGTGCAGGATGTCGTGAAGGACATTCGGGAGAGGTTGAAAAATGCGTGAAGTTGTCCTTGATACGGAAACCACCGGTTTCGATCCCGAGACAGGCGACAGGATCGTCGAAATCGGCGCGGTTGAACTGATGGGCCATATGGCCACTGGCCGGACCTATCACCAATACATCAATCCCGAGCGCGCGATGCCGGACGAAGCCTTTCAGGTACATGGGCTGGGCGATGATTTCCTGCGGGACAAACCCAAATTTGCGGAGATCGGTCAGGCGTTCCTGGATTTCATCGGCGATGCCAAGCTGGTGATCCATAACGCCGCTTTTGACATCAAGTTTCTGAATGCAGAGTTGAAATGGATGAACCTGCCGCAGATACCCTGGGAGCAGGCCATAGACACGCTTGCCATCGCCCGGAAAAGGTTCCCCGGTTCGCCCGCGTCCCTTGATGCGCTGTGCCGGCGTTTCAACATAGACAATTCATCGCGGACCCTTCACGGGGCGCTTCTGGACAGTGAAATTCTGGCGGAAGTCTATCTTGAACTGATCGGCGGGCGGCAGCCGGATTTTGCGCTATCGGCAAAACCGGAAGCGGCGTCAGGGGAAACGCAGGCCGAATGGACTCCGAAGCCAAGGGCAAATCCCCTGCCCTCCCGATTGTCGGAAAAAGAGGCCGCCGCCCATGCCGAGTTCATCGGCAAGCTGGGCGGCGACGCCATGTGGGGTAAGGGTTAGGCGTCTGCCTTGGGCGGCGTTTCGGCCTGACGGCGCGCAACCTCGTTGCGGTACATCGACATGAAGTCGATGTTTTCCAGGTTCAGCGGCGGGAAGCCGCCATCGCGCGTGATGTCGCTGACGACGCGGCGCAGGAAGGGAAAGATCATCCGCGGGCATTCGATCAGCAGGAACGGGTGAATCTGGTCGTCCGGCACGTTCTCGATGTGAAAGACGCCGACATAATCCAGCTCAAGCACGAAAAGCGTCTGATCGCCGCCCTTGTTCTTGGAGGTGATATTCAGCTTGATCGCGGATTCGAACTGATGATCTGCCGGGCGCTTTTTCGCATCCAGATTGACTTGTACCTGCACATCGGGCTGCACATCTGTGGGCGCCCCTTTCTGTGCCATGATGTTCTCGAATGACATGTCACGGATAAATTGGCCCAACACGCGCATTGTTGGTGCGGTTGGTTGTGCAGCTGCTTCTTCGGCCATGGAAATTCCCTCGGTAATATTGGTTGGACCCGCACTTATCAGGTTGCGCGAGTGCCCTCAATGCCTTCGCTATTGCTTCGTCCATCCCGATGGCTTTTGTGACCCCTGATCAGACTGCGGGATCTCGTGGTAGTCGCCGTCGATCACATCGCCGCCCCTTGTCCGGTGTGGATCTGGGCGCGGGGCTCCATGTGTGGAAAAGTTCTGGACATGGACGCGGGCGCGCAGAAACTCGAACGCGGCCTTGCGCACGCCGGGGATCAACAGGGAAAAGCCGACCGCATCGGTGAAAAACCCCGGTGTCAGCAACAAAGCGCCGGCGAAAAGGATCATTGCACCATGCGCCAGAGGTTCGGTCGGATCGCGCATGTCAGAGAAGGAACTGCGCAGCTGGCTCATTGCGATGGCACCCTGTGACCGGGCCAGCGACGCACCCAGAATGGCCGTGATCACAACGATGGCCAGGGTCCAGCCCAAGCCGATGGCACCACCGATCTGGATGAACAAGGTGATCTCGATCAAGGGGACGGCGAGGAATGCGATCAATAGCCACATGTGAAAGGTTCCTTATATGGGGGGCAGAGTGGACTCGCCCCGGTCAAGCACCTACATAAGTCTTCAGCCATCGTGTTTCCATGTTTTCACCCCAAGAGGTTCCAATGAATTCACCCATGATACAGCTACTGGTCTTGGCCGGCATCGCGGTATTTCTCATCCTGCGCCTCAAGAATGTGCTGGGCACCCGTGAAGGGTTTGAAAAGCCGCCTGTTGCTGACCAGACCTCGCAGCGGCGCGGCGGCCCCGCGCTGGAGGTGATCGAAGGCGGTCCGGATCTCGATATTGCGGACCATGTTCCCGAAGACAGCGATGCGGGCAAGGCGCTGGCACGGATGAAGCGGATTGAACCCTCCTTTGGTGTCAGCGATTTTCTGAGCGGCGCGCGCGGTGCCTATGAAATGATCGTCATGGGATACGAAAAGGGCGAACTGGCGCAGATCCAACCCTTCCTGAGTGAAGAAATCTATGAAAGCTTTGTCGACGGTGTGGCCGCGCGCGAGGATCAGGGCCTGACCATCGAGGCGAATTTCATCGGTGTCCGTGAGACAGAATTGGTAGACGCAAGGCTTGACGACGCTACAAATGAAGCGGAACTTAAAATTCGCTTTGTTGCCGAACTTACCTCGGCTGTCCGCGACGCGGGCGGTGATATTATCGAAGGCAGCACGAAAGAAATTAAGCGCCAGAAAGACACTTGGGTTTTTGCGCGCATCATGGGCTCGGATGATCCGAATTGGATGCTGGTTTCTACAGACGGCTGATCCATGCGGTTCTTGCATTGGTATGGACGGGGGTTGCAACAGTGACCCCCGCTTCTGCGAGTGATGTCTCCTATAAGGTGATGGAGTTCGATCAGCTGGTTGGCTGGGCTGATGATGACCATGCCGCAGCGCTCAAGACCTTTCTGAACACCTGCCGGGATCTGGACGATCTGGATTGGACCGCCGTTTGCAGATTTGCGCAGACCAACCCTGAACCGCGTCAGTTCTTCGAGCTGTTCTTTAGACCCGTGCTGATCGACGACGGGCAGGATGCCCTGTTCACCGGGTATTTCGAGCCCGAGCTTGACGGTGATCTCTACCGGTCCGAGCGCTTTCGCTATCCGATTTACAAGATGCCGAACGAGGCCCTGGCCCAGAGCCCCTGGCTGACCCGCCGCGAGATTTTGGACGGCGATGTGATGGCGGGCCGGGGTCTGGAAATCGCCTGGGTCGATGACCCTGTTGAATTGTTTTTTCTGCAGATCCAGGGTTCGGGCCGCATCAGGCTGCCGAATGGCAAGTATATCCGGGTCGGGTATCGCGGGGCGAATGGCCATCCTTACAAATCCATCGGGGTGGAACTGGTCCGCCGTGGCGTCTACCAACCACATCAGGTCAGCGCGCAGGTGATCAAGAACTGGGTACGGCGAAATCCGGAAGACGGACGCGAACTGCTGTATCACAACCCGTCCTATGTCTTTTTCCGCGAGGTCAGCAAGGTCCCGGCGGACCAGGGGCCGCTGGGCGCCATGAACCGAAGCGTGACCACCCTGCGTTCCATCGCTGTTGATCCGGCCTACGTCAGACTTGGTGCGCCGGTCTGGATCGAGAAAGAGGGCGAGAAACCTCTGCATCGCCTGATGATCGCGCAGGATACCGGATCGGCGATCAAGGGCGCGCAGCGGGCGGATATCTTTTTTGGCACCGGGGATCAGGCCGGTCTGGCGGCTGGCAAGCTGCGTGATCCCGGCCGGATGATGGTGCTGATGCCGATCCAGCGCGCCTATGCCCTGCTGCCCGAAAGCGCGATATGAAGCGCAGCTCCCGGAAACCGCGTTTGAACGACGACGACCTGGAATTGTGGCGTCGGGTGACAGAACGCACCGAGAAGCTGGACCTGAAATCGCTTTTCACGCCGGAAATCGACGCCCCGCCGCCGTCACCCGCTGCACTGAAAACGGGCCGGTCCGCGCTTTTGGGAAAACCCAAGCCAAAGCCGCGCCGCAGGACGTATGATCTGATGCCTTCCCTGCCCGATCAGGTCCGGTCGGCCCCGGTGCAGATGGACAACAAATCCTTTGGCAAGCTGAAACGCGGCAAGCTGCGGCCGGAAGGGCGGATCGACCTGCACGGCATGACACTGGACCGGGCGCATCCGGCGCTCAAGCATTTCATCCAGACGTCACATCGCAATGGCAAACGTCTGGTCCTTGTGATCACGGGAAAGGGCAAGCAACGGGACGATGGCGGGCCAATCCCGGTCCGCTACGGCGTGCTGCGCCACCAGGTCCCGCAATGGCTGTCGTCCCCGCCGCTGTCATCCGTCGTGCTGCAAGTCGCCCAGGCGCACATCAGCCACGGGGGCAGCGGTGCCTATTATGTCTATCTCCGGCGGCAGCGTTAGGCTCTGGACCCATTAATCTTATGTGCTCAGTTTGACAGATTTTTTCGCAGACTAGGAACTTTTGATACGCTGAACGGCGGCGCGGGCAATGACCTTTTGTTCGGGTTCTTCAACGCGGATACCTTTGTCTTCGAGGCGGGTCACGGCAATGACACCATCGGTGATTTCGACGAGTTCAACGCGGGCGAACGGATCGATTTCAGCGGTCTTGGCACGATGAACAACCTGACCCAGGTGATGAACGCCTCGACACAGGTTGGCAACAACGTGGTCATCAACACCGGTGGCGGCAACTCCATCCAGTTGAATGGCGTGCAGCTTGCCGACCTCGACGCGAGCGACTTCATCTTCTGAGGAAGCAGTCAGCCGGGAGCGCCCCAGGGGTGCTCCCGGCGCTTTATCTACCTTTCCAGACCGGATCGCGCTTTTCCGCAAAGGCGCGGGCGCCTTCCATCTGATCTTCGGAGGCATAGAGCGCATCGACGGTCCTGAGCTGGCGCCGGGTGATCCGGTTCATCGCATCCTGAAACTTCGAATCCTCCGCGTCGCGAACGATTTCCTTGATCGCCGCATAGACCAGAGGCGGGCCGGACGCGAGCAGGCGGGCAAGCTCCCAGGCCCGGTCCATCAGTTGATCGGCAGGCAGGATTTCATTGACCAGCCCCCAGCCCTTCGCCTCCTGCGCATCGAACCAGCGGCCGGTCAGCAGCAGTTCCATGGCGATGTGATAAGGGATGCGTTTCGGCAGTTTCACCGATGCCGCATCTGCAACCGTACCTGACCGTATCTCGGGCAGGGCAAAGGTGGCATGATCCGCGGCAAGGATCATGTCCGCGCTCAGCGCAAGCTCCAGCCCGCCGCCGCAGGCAATCCCGTTCACGGCCGCGATGACCGGTTTGTTCAGATCCCGCAGTTCCTGCAGCCCGCCGAATCCGCCGACCCCGTAATCGCCATCAACCGCGTCACCCTCGGAGGCTGCTTTCAAATCCCAGCCGGGGCAAAAGAACTTGTCTCCGCCCCCGGTGATGATGGCCACCCGCAGCGCCGGATCATCGCGGAATGCGGCAAAGACCTCGCCCATCTGGCAGGAGGTTTTCAGGTCGATGGCATTGGCCTTTGGCCGGTCGAGCGTGACCTTGAGGATGGCACCGTCGCGGTGGGTCTTGATCGGGGTCTCGGTCATGTTCAGTCCTTTTCAACGTCGCGCCGCAACAGGGCGTCTGCGGCGATTGCATCGTCCCTCGTACAGAGCAGAGGGTTTATCTCGACTTCCTGCAAGCCCTGGACATGCGCCAGGACAAAGTCCTGCACCGCCATGATGGCATCCAGAATGCGGTCCATCTGCGCGGGCGGCCTGCCCCTGTATCCCATCAGTATGGGTGCCATGCGCAGCCTGCCGATTGCTGTCAGGATAGCTTCCCTGCGGGTCGGCACCAGCAGCGAAACAGTATCATCCAGCAGTTCCGCCGATGTGCCACCGGCCCCCACAGTCAGGATGAACCCATGGGCCGGGTCATGCACAACCCCGATCAGCAGCTCGGCGATGCTGTTGGTGATCATTTCCTCGACCAGGTAGCTGTCAACCGGCATTGCCGCGGCGGCAGCGGCAACATCATCACCACAGGTCAGGTTCAGGCGCACCGCACCTGCCTCGGTCTTGTGGGCGATGCCCGCTCCTTTCAGCGCCACCGGAAATCCGATCTCCTCGGCTGCGCTTGCCGCTTGCGCGCTTCGCTCGCAACGCCGGGATACGGGACAGCGCAGCCCGTGTTCGGCGAGCAGATCTTTGGCGTCTCCCTCGGCCAGCAGAACGGGGGCCATGGCCGTGGCCGCCAGATGAACCGGATCGACGTCGCTTTCGACCTGGAGGGCGGCATGGGCGCAGGCCATCAGCGCCTCGTTCAGGCCGCAGAAAGGGGTAATCCCCTGCGCCATCAGCATCTCTGCGACGTGCTCGGGCATCAGTTCGGGCAGGGTGGCCACCATGCCGTATCTCGCACCTGTCTGTTGCGAAGCCGCAATGACGGCCTCGATCACGCAATCCCAATCGGAGGGGTCACATCGGTCGCTTCGGGGGAAATCGACGATCAGCAGCGTGATCGCGATGCCGGGGTCGGCCATCCCCGCAAAGGCGGCGGTCATCGCGGGCACGTCCCGCCAGATGTAGGTGTGATAATCCAGCGGATTGGCCAGCGCGACACGCGGGCCAAGCACATCCCGCAGGGTGGTCTTTTGCCTTGCCCCGAGCGGCGGGAAGTCGAGCCCCGCAGCGGTGCCGGTATCGGCCGCCAGGCTGGCCTCTCCGCCGGAGCAGCTGATCGTGGCAATCCTATTGCTTTCCAGAGGGCCCGCCACATGCAGCAGTTTCAGGGTTTCCAGAAAGGTTGGCAAATCGGTCACCCGCGCAATGCCGAGCCTGCGCAGCAGAGCTGCTGCACCTGCATCCCGCCCGGCCAGAGACGCAGTATGCGAGATTGTCGCCTGCTGTGCCTGTGCCGATTGCCCCACCTTGATCGCGACGATGCGTTTGCCAAGGCTTTGCGCATAACCGGCCAGCGCTTCGAACTTGCGCAGATCCCCGATGCCTTCGATATGCAGGCCCAGGGCCGTCACCCTGGGGTCCTGCAGTACCGCCATGCCGATGTCGGAAAGTCCGCATTGCGCCTGATTTCCGGCGGTAATCACATAGGCAAGGGGTAGGGCGCGCGCCTGCATCGTCAGGTTGATCGCGATGTTTGAGCTTTGCGTGACAATCGCGACGCCCCGTTCCACCCGCTTGCCGCCATGCTGATCCGGCCAGAGCAGCGCGCCATCCAGAAAGTTGATGAACCCGTAGCAATTCGGCCCGAGAATTGGCATGTCGCCTGCCGCCTGCAAAAGGGCGGCCTGATGATCCACGCCTTGCGCGTCTTCTGCCTGAGCCTCAAGAAAGCCTGAGGCAAAGCAGACCGCGCCGCCCGCACCGCCCCTGGCCAGTTGTCCGGCAATGTCGATGGTCGCGGCCCGGTTGACACCGATGAAGGCGGCATCCGGCGGGGCGGGCAGCGCATCGACGTCGGGAAAAACCTCCAGACCGGAAATGGTGCCGGCGCTGGGGTGCACCGGCCATATCTTGCCTTCGAACCCCATCTTCTGGCATTGCGCGACAACCGCACGGCACCATGCGCCACCGCCGATGACTGCGATGGACCGGGGTTTCAGCAGCCTGGACAGTTCCCGTGTCATGCGCCCAATGGCCGCAACAGGTCGCGTGAAATGATGTGGCGCTGGATTTCCGATGTCCCGTCCCAGATCCGCTCCACCCGCGCGTCGCGCCAGAACCGCTCAATCGGGAAGTCGTCCATCAGGCCCATGCCCCCGAAGATCTGGAGGGTGGTGTCGGTCACCCGCGCGAGCGCCTCTGATGCGTAGAGTTTGGCAGAGGCGATTTCGCGGTTTGCCGGCAGGCCCTGGTCCAGCCGCCATGCCGCAGCGAGCGTCAGCCAGTCGGCAGCGTCGATTTCAGTGATCATATCGGCGATCTGAAAGCTGACGCCCTGAAACTTGCCGATCTGCTGGCCGAATTGCCTGCGCTCGGCCGCATAGTGCAGGGCGTAGTCGAAACACCTGCGCGCGCGCCCGACGGAGAATGCCGCAACCGTCAGTCGCGTGGCATAAAGCCATTCATTCATCACCTCGAACCCGCCATCGACCTTGCCCAGCACCTGGGCGTCGGACAATCGGCAGTTGTCGAAATAGAGGATGCAGTTCTTGTAGCCCTTGTGGCTGACGGAGTTGTATCCGTCGCGCACCTCGAACCCCTTGGTGCCCCGGTCCACGAGGAAGGTCGTTATCCGCTTCTTGGGTCCTTTTGGCGTTTCATCCACGCCGGTCGCGACAAAGACGATGAAGAAGTCGGCATGTTCTGCGCCGGAGATGAAGTGTTTGGAGCCATTCACAACCCAGCCGCCGCCATCCCGCACCGCACTGCATTTCATGCCCCGCACATCGGAACCGGCGTCGGGCTCTGTCATTGCCAGCGCGTCCATCCGCTCGCCACGCACGGCGGGAAGCAGGTAGCGTTCGCGCTGATCATCGTTGCAGGCCATCAGGATGTTCTGGGGGCGGCCAAAGAAATGGGTCAGCGCCATAGAGCCGCGTCCAAGTTCGCGCTCGACAAGGGTAAAGTCGGTATGGCTGAGCCCGGCGCCGCCGACCTCTTCGGGGAAATTGCAGGCATAGAAACCGAGGTCGATCACCTTTTGCTTGATCTGTTCGCCAAGTTCGCGCGGGACCTGTCCGGTCCTTTCGACCTCTGCCTCGTGGGGGTAGATCTCTTTCTCCACAAAGCTCCGCACGGTGGAGACGATCATTTCCTGTTCTTCGGTCAGTCCAAAATTCATTCCCGTTCCCTTACACGATCCATTCCGGGGTCAGGCTATCGCTCTTGCGCAGTCGGGATGTGCAGACTTATGGTCCGACTATGCAGAGTTGGAATAATTCAGGCAAAGCCGTCACACGCATCGGAATCCTTCTGTTTGACGGGTTTTCGAACCACTGCCTGGCCAACACGGTGGAGCCGTTGCGGGCTGCAAATCATCTGGGCCGACGGGTGCATTACCGGTGGGAATATCTGACGCTGTCGGGCGCCGCGGCAATCAGCTCAAGCGGATTGCAGATCGTGCCTGACGGGCCGCTGAAGGATGCTGCGGGTGATCTTCTGATGGTGATGCCGTCTTATGGGGTCAGATCGTATCTGACTGACCCGGTGTTGCGCGGGCTGCGGTCCGCATCGGCGCGTTTCGCGAACCTGGCGGGTCTCGACATGGGCAGTTGGCTGCTGGCGGCGGCGGGGTTGCTGAACGGGCGGATTGCGACGATCCATTGGGAGGAACTGACCGCCTTTGCCGAAGCCTTTCCCGATCTGACCGTGGCGCGGGAACGCTTCATCCTGGACGGAAACCGGATCACCTGTTCCGGGGCGATGGCGAGCTTTGACCTGGTGCTGAATCTGATCGTGCAGGCGCAGGGACCCGCGCTGGCACTGGAGGTCGAACAGCTTTTCATGGCGCCGGGCGCGGCGCCGTCTGTTCCTTCGGTGACAGCCAGAACGCGGCTGTCCCGCCGCGCGGTGGCGGTGATGCAGGACCACATCGAAACCCCCTTGCCCTTGCCGCAGGTGGCCGAAGCCAGCCGATGTTCGCAGCGTGCGCTGGAACTGGCGATCCGCAAGGATTTCGATATGACCCCGCAGCAGCTGTACAAGGTGCTGCGTCTGAACATGGCACGGCGGCTGGCGGAAACGACGTCACTGCCGCTGGCCGAGGTCGCACTGAGATCGGGCTACCGAAACGCCAGCGCGATGACACGGGCCTTTCGCGAAAGGTTCGATATGACACCGGGTCAATGCCGCAACCATGTTGATGATCAATTGCCAGACAGAGACAAATCGGATAGGACTTAATGCGCCTGATTATATGAATTAATTTACTGTTTCGGGGGAAATTCAATGTCTATCACCGTCACCAGTTCCGGGATGAGCCCGGATCACGATCCGACTGCGTTCTTCTGCGGATGCGATTCCTGCATGGCTGAAAAAGAAGAAAGCGGGGCCCTGCCTGATGATGCAGCGCCAGAGATTGGTCCCGACATCGGTGAAACGCCAGGAACCGCCGGTACGATCAACGTTGGGCAGACCATCGTCAACACGATTGACGTAGCGAATGACAATGACTGGTTCCGCATCACGTTGACCGCCGGGCAAAGCATTCAGATCACGTTGAACGGGTCGTCCGTTGGCGGCGGCACCCTGTCCGATCCTTTGGTGCGGCTATACGATGCATCCGGCAGTATTATTGACAGCGATGACGATGGTGGTCCGGGTCTGAACTCCCTGTTGAACTTCTATTCCGAAAACGGCGGCGTTTTTTATATTTCTGCTGAAGCTTACGGGTCCAATACGGGCACATATACGCTTTCGGTTCAGGAAGTAACGTTCAACCCCAATGATTCCTGGGAGGACTCGCCAGACTTCGCCAGCCCGCTGCTCGACTCGATTTCCTGGGATACACGGTTCGATCACAACGTGATCACAGTCTATTTCGGCGAGGCTGGCTATACTGCAGATGGCGTTACCTCCGAGGGTTTCAATGCCTATGAGCGGCAGCAATTCATGCGCGCTTTCGACGCAATCGAAGCCGTCACGAACCTGACCTTCAACATCGTGAACTCCGGTGACGGGGCCGATTGGGAACTGATCCTGGATACCAATGAACTGGATGGCGTCTATGGCCGTTTCAACCCGCCGGGCTATGGCGGTGACGGGAACGATGGTGTCGGCCAGTTTGCCGGCAACCTCTGGGATCGCTTTGCCGGTGGCGACCTTACCGAAGGCGGGTTCGGGTATTTCACCATCATGCACGAGTTGCTGCACGGCCTCGGGCTGGCGCACCCCCATGATACGGGCGGCGATTCGTCCGTCATGCCGGGTGTGGGATCTTCGCGGGATGATTTCGGGGACTTCAACATCAACCAGGGTGTGTTCACCATGATGTCCTATAACCCGGGGTATCACACCGGCACGCCGGGGTCGGCCCCCGCCGATGGGACCGGTGACGGCACCGGTGTTCCCTATGGCTACGCCGCCGGACCGATGGCGCTTGATATTGCCGTGCTTCAGGGTCTCTATGGGGCCAATAATTCACATAACAGCGGCAATACCACCTATGTCCTGCCGACCGGCACGGGCGCGGGTGTGTTCTGGTCGACGATCTGGGATTCCGGTGGCAACGACACCATTCGCCACAATGGTGCCGGGGCGGCCGTGATTGATCTGCGGGCTGCGACCCTGGCGGTCGAAATGGGAGGTGGTGGTTTTGTTTCCGCCGTCGACGGCACCCGTGGCGGGTTCACCATTGCGGCGGGTACGGTCATCGAGAACGCGGTTGGCGGAAATGCCGGCGATCTGATTTTCGGCAACCAGGCCAACAACCAGCTTTCCGGCTTCGGTGGCTTTGACACCATGCACGGCGGCGCGGGCAATGACACGATTGATGGCGGTAACGGCGCCGATTCACTCTATGGTGGCGCGGGCAACGACCTGATCATCGGCTCCGACGGCTTTGACCAGCTGTTCGGTGAAGCGGGCAACGACACGCTGCAGGGCGGCAATACCAATGATTACCTCTTTGGCGGTGACGGGAATGACCTGCTGCTTGGCGGTCTGAACATCGGCACATCCACCGAACTGCTGGACGGCGGTGCGGGCAACGACACGCTGCGGGGCGAGGGCGGGTTTGACCTGCTGCGCGGTGGCGATGGCGATGACGTGCTGGACGGCGGCAATCAGGCGGACAACCTGTACGGTGATGCCGGGAACGACACGCTGTTTGGCGGTGCCGGGTTTGACCGTCTGTTTGGCGGCACCGGGGACGATGTGCTGAACGGCGGCGATGGGCCTGATGGCCACTTTGGCCAGCAGGGCAACGACACCATCTATGGCGGCGACGGCAACGACCGGTTCTTCGGCGGCACCGGTAACGACCTGATCCTGTCGGGCAACGGCAATGACACGATCTATGCCGACAGTGGCTTTGATACGCTGAACGGCGGCGCGGGCAATGACCTTTTGTTCGGGTTCTTCAACGCGGATACCTTTGTCTTCGAGGCGGGTCACGGCAATGACACCATCGGTGATTTCGACGAGTTCAACGCGGGCGAACGGATCGATTTCAGCGGTCTTGGCACGATGAACAACCTGACCCAGGTGATGAACGCCTCGACACAGGTTGGCAACAACGTGGTCATCAACACCGGTGGCGGCAACTCCATCCAGTTGAATGGCGTGCAGCTTGCCGACCTCGACGCGAGCGACTTCATCTTCTGAGGAATGCGTAACATTGCCGACAGGAATTTGTCTGCGGCTTCACCTTTTTGAAATTCCCCCCTATGACAGGGGGGAATTATTTTTTGCACTGAGCATTGAGGTTTATCGATGGTTCGTTCGTTCAAGACGCCCTATACCCGCCCGCAGCTGGGAGCTTATTTCAAAGGCGTGATGCAGTACCATTATCGCGATGTGATGTGTAACAAGTCACCCTTGGACATCGCATTGTTCCTGCACCTGATTCATGCGGCCAAACCGGCAACTTATATCGAGATTGGCACCAAATTCGGCGGATCGGCCCTGCTGATGCGCGACATTGCCAAGATGTACGACATGGACATGAAGATCGTCACCATTGACCGAAGCCCGCCCGAGGTGGACAGCCGGTTTGATGGCATCCAGTTCGTGCAGGGCAATGTTATGGACATGGAAGGGACGTGGGCACGGAACAACCTGTTCGATCTGCCGCGGCCCTGGCTGATCTGCGAGGACAGCGCGCATACCTATGATGCCTGCATGGGCGTGCTCAGGTTCTTTCAAGAGCATCTGCACAAAGGCGAATACCTGGTCATGGAAGATGGCATTCTGGCGGAGCTTGACCTGGGCGACAAGTTTGACGGAGGCCCCAGTCGCGCGCTGGAGGAATTCCTGGACAACAATCCCGGCGTTTACGAGATCGACACCAGCTATTGTGACATGTTCGGGATCAACGCCACGACAAACCCGAACGGCTATCTGCGCAAGCTGTAAGCGAGACTTGGAAAAACTGCCATGACGACACCGGAATTCTCCGAAAACATCAGGTTGATCATCTGGGACCTGGACGAAACCTTTTGGGACGGGACGTTGACCGAGGGCGGCATCTCCTATCGCGACGATCATCATCAGCTGGTTATTGATCTGGCCAAGCGCGGCATCATGAGCGCGATCTGTTCGAAGAACGAACATGAACCGATCGAGGCGTTGCTGAAGGAAAAGGGGCTGTGGGACTATTTTATCTTCCCTAGCATCGACTGGACGCCGAAAGGCCCCCGGATCAAGGCGATGCTTGAGACCATCGGGTTGCGGGCCGCATCGACCCTGTTTCTGGACGACAATGCGATGAACCTTGCCCAGGCCGAACATGTTAATCCGGGTCTGAACTGTGCCTTGCCGGATATCATTCAGCATCTGCGGGACGCGCCGCAGTTGCGCGGCAAGGATGACAGCGGCCTGACCCGCCTGGCGCAGTACAAGGTCACCGAGAAAAAGGCCGAAGCGGCAAAAGTCACCGGCGGCGACACCGCGGCCTTTCTGCGGCAGTCCAATGTAAAGGTCTTTATAGAATACGACGTTGAAGCGCATCTTGACCGGGCCGTGGAACTGGTCAACCGCACGAACCAACTGAATTTCACCAAGAACCGGCTGCCTGACGATCCTGAGGTGGCCAGGCAAGAGCTGAGCAAGAGGCTGGCGCATAACACAACCGATGCGGCGTTGATCCGTGTGCGTGACGATTTCGGCGATTACGGTTTTGTGGGATTCTACATGACCAGGCGGGTGAACAATTCACGGACGCTGGAACATTTCTGTTTTTCCTGCCGCACCCTGAACATGTACATTGAGCACTGGGTTTATGCATTCCTCGGCCGTCCGCGCCTGACCGTGGAAGGCGAGGTACTGTCAGATGTCCATAATCCCGATATCGACGTGGACTGGATCACCCCCGCCAACATCGAAGACATGGATGCGCCCAGTGCAGGCGCTGATCTGAGGTTCGATCACATCTTTGCGCGGGGCGGCTGTGATCTGGCAAGTCTGATGCATTACTTCACGCTGCATGCCGACAAGATCGTGGAAGAATTCAACGAACCCAGGAATGGACAAATGTTCCGCCGCGATCATTCGGCGTTCCTGATGCCTGCGCTGGAGGGGGGGCTGACCCCTGCCCAGATCGATGCGGCCGCCGGGCTTGGTTACATGCCAGAGGACTTTCACAGTGACTTGCCGGATCTTGGAACGGGCCATGGGCTTTACTTCCTGAGCTTCTGGGCCGATGCGGATCTCCCCATCTACCGGCATCGTGCAACTGATTTGCGTGTGCCCTATTGGCTGATAGGGGCCCAGAACCACAACCTTATCGACCGCGCCGACTTGCGCGCCACCATTGCGAAGACCGATCTTCATAAGGAACGTCTGGAGGTTCTGTGCCGGGACTATGAGTATGAGGGAATCATGTCTCAGTCAGAGATGGAGCAGCGGTATGCAGCGGTACTTGACCAACTTCCCGCAATGGCCGAGGTGGTGATGATCCTTGCGGCTGAGCGTGGTCCCCTGCATTTCAAGGACCCGAACAAGCCGTCGCATCCATTTCATCAGCGCCTGAACGCGGCGCTTAGAAATGTGGCACAGGGCCGGACAAACGTCATGTTGCTGGACCCGGCGGCGCTGATTGAGGGTGCTGAGGATATGATCGACCTCAACCACTTCAAACGCGATGTCTATCATCGTATGTACCGCGCCATATTGGACCGGTTCACAAACGCCAAAGCTGCCTGAGCGGCCAAGAAGACTTCAGATCGGAAATCGACTAATGCCCAAGACCTTCAACAATCTCTTTCTGAGCATCGGTGCCATGAAAGCCGGGACAACCTGGCTTTATGCCGTTCTGGCACAGCACCCTGCGCTCCACTTTGCGCTGGAGAAAGAGATTCACTATTTCTACCACAAGTATGTCGACAAGAACATGCTGAGTGAAAAGTACCGGCTGGCAGAAGCAAAGAACCGGTATCTGATGCGGTATGACCCTGAAAAGGCGAACATTGATGCGATCCAGAAAAACCTGCATTGGGTCAGCGCCTATCTGAACCGTCCGGTGGATGATTTCTGGTATCGCAATCTGTTCCAGATGCGCGACCGCGAGATCTACGCCTGCGACTTCTCGAACCTCAATGCCCAGCTTCCGGTTGAAGCATGGCCGCAAATTTCGGCCAAGTGCAACAATCTCAGGGTGCTCTATACCATGCGCGACCCGATCAAAAGATTGTGGAGCCATGCCAAGTTTCACCTTCAGATCACCGGTGCTGTGGACAACCTGAAGACCTGGGGCCCAGATCAGTTCAACGAATTCGTGCGCCGTCCGCACATCTGGCGCAACGCCGAATACGGACAGGTCCTGCGCACGATGCGCGAGGGGCTGGACCCGAAACAGCGAAAAGTCATCTTTTACGAGGACATCCACGCGGACCAGCGTGGCATGTTGCGTCAAATTGAAGAGTTTCTGGGCCTTCCGGCCTTCAATTACTCACAAGCAATCCTCGACCGTCGGTTTACAGAAAGCGTCAAACACGAAATGCCGGCATTCTTCCCCGAGCTGTTTGCAGACGACATCAAACGCATACGCTCGGAAATTGAAGCCGAAGGATTTACCCTGCCCGTAAAATGGGGCTGACAGTCCCACAGCTTGCAGGGCTATTTGTCCAACATCTCGCGATGGTAGCGGCGGAGAAGGAAAAGCCCTGCCATCAGCGTAATCAAGCCGACCAGTATCGGATAGCCGACCGAAACATAGTTCGGATGATAGAATGGGTAAAATCCATCCCGCATCATGCCAATGATATGGATGATCGGGTTGTACCAAAGGTAGTTTGAGTAAGGCTCCGGAATACTCTCAAACAAGAAGAAAACGCATGAGACGATGAATAGCGGGCGGTTCAGGATCGCCCAGGCCGTCTGCCAGATCGGGTATGCGAGAATCAGAAAGGCATTCAATGTGCCGATCCCGGTCGCGAGGAAGACGATCATGACGTAGGCGGTCACGATCTTTGTAAAATCAAAGGTCGTCGATACGTTGGAGATCGACAGGATAAAGATCAGGACGATGCTGTGCACTGACAGTAACGTGATCAGGCCGAGAAGCAGCCTCGCTATGAGCGCATCGACGAATGTCACCCGTGGATAGGAAAGTAGTGCGCGGCTGAAAATCATTGATTGAGCCAGCTTTCCCGACAAATCCATATACATCAACAGCGGCAGGATGCCCGTGGCGTAGAAAAGGGAAAATACAGTTCCCAGCGGCGGCGATCTGAAGCCGACTGAAAAAATGACACTCAGCAATGCGATACCTGCCGCCGGTTCAAGAACGGCCCAGACATACCCGCCGGGTGAACGTCCGTAAGTGGTCGTAATTTCACGAAGGATCAGCGCCATGATAGCCCTGACGGAAGCGAATGACGTGCGCTGCTCGCGCAGAGTGGCTGTTTGTTCTGTCGACATCGGGCCATCCCTCCTGTCTGGATACCACCTGCGTTCTGATGTAACGGTACGCGAGATAAGGCAAGTTCTTTAGACAGAAAAGACATCTCAATGGCTGAACCCAAAGCGCAAACTCCCAAGCCGGCCGGAAATGCTCAGCCGAAAACGCCGAACGAAACATCGGCAAAGGCTGACAATCAAGCGGGCCAGCCCGCAGCCAAGCCCGCACCGGCCGCCGCGAAACCGGCAGCAGCCGGAACAGACCCGAAACCGGCGACTCCAGCACCTGCGGCCAAACCGGCCGGAAACGCTCAGCCGAAACCGCAAAATCCGGCACCCGCGGCCAAACCGGCAGCCCCAAAACTGGCAGCCGGGGCCAAGGTTGATTCTGATCTGGCGGAGCCCGCGCCGCCGCGCCAGCAGCCCGGAGAGGCCAAGATCCCTGTTGGCAGGACTGCAATTCCCGCGAAAACCAAGGGGCGCCACGTTTTCTTGCTGTCTTCCTTCGTGTTTGTCGTTCTTGTGCCCGCGTTTTTCACGGCTTTCTATCTGTGGACCCGGGCAGCAGATCAATATGCGTCCGACGTGGGGTTCTCTGTCCGGACAGAGGAAAAGAGTTCGGCCATCGAGCTTCTGGGCGGCATAACGGAATTGTCCGGCTCCAGTTCATCAGACACGGATATTCTATACGCGTTCCTGTCCAGTCAGGAACTGGTCCGCAAGGTCAATGCCAAAGTGGATCTGCGTGCGATCTGGTCCCGCGTCGATATAGAACAGGACCCGTTCTTTGCCTTTGATCCGTCGGGAACGATTGAGGATCTTCAGGATCATTGGGATCGGATGATTTCGATCGTGTATGACAGCGGAACAGGTCTGATCGACCTGGAGGTTCTGGCCTTTGATCCCGTAGATGCGCAGAAAATCGCGCAGGCCATTCTTGAAGAATGTGATTCCATGATCAACGCGCTTTCCAGCATCGCGCGGCAGGATTCCATCAAGTACACGCTTGAAGAACTGGAAAACGCGGTCGAAAGGCTGAAGAATGCGCGCCGGACGCTGACGGAATTTCGCAACAGAACCCAGATTGTGGACCCCAGCATCGACACGCAGAACCAGATGGGTCTGCTCGTTACCCTGCAGCAACAACTGGCTGATTCGCTGATCGAATACGATCTGCTGCAAGACACCACGCGGGAAAACGACCCTCGCGTCACACAGGCCGAACGCCGGATTGAAGTGATCAATGCCCGCATCGCATCAGAGCGGCGCAAGCTGGGGCTCGGTGAAAATGGCGGCAGCGGCGAAGCCTTTGCCAACCTTGTCGGCGAATATGAGGGTCTGATTGTGGACCGCGAATTTGCCGAACAGGCCTATACAGCCGCGCTGGCCGCGCATGACGGGGCATTGGCAGAGGTGCGCAAGCAAAGCAGATACCTTGCGGCGCATGTGAAACCGACCTTGGCAGAAAAGTCCGAACACCCCAAACGGGTCAAGATCATGTTGTTCCTGCTGCTGTTCAGCTTCTTCGTATGGTCGATCCTGTGCCTGGTCTTCTACAGCTTGCGGGACCGCAAGTAGGAGCGTCCGATGATCCAGCTCGATAACCTGACCAAGTATTTTCGGACGCGAAACGGATATCAAACGATTGTCGAGAACCTGACGGCAACGTTTCCGACAGGGGCGTCCGTGGCTTTGTTGGGCCGCAACGGTGCGGGCAAGAGCACATTGCTGAAGCTCATTGCCGGGACGATCCGGCCGACATCGGGCCGGGTACTCTCGACGGGAAGCATCTCGTATCCTGTTGGCTTTGCCGGGTCATTTCACCCTGATCTGACTGGTGCGCAGAACACACGTTTCGTGGCGCGATTGTACGGGTACGATACGGACAGCCTGCTTGAGTTCGTGACCGAGTTTGCGGAGTTGGGCGGCCATATGCACATGCCCTTGCGGACCTATTCCTCTGGTATGCGCGCGCGCCTTTCTTTCGGGGTCTCCATGGGGATTCCCTTCGATACCTATCTGGTCGACGAAATTACAGCGGTTGGCGATGGTGCCTTTCGGGCGAAATCGGCAGCAGTTTTTGATGATCGGATGGAAAGATCCGGTGCCATCGTGGTAACCCACTCGCCCCCGATGGTCCGCCGCATGTGCAACAAGGCTGTAGTTCTCGAAAACGGGGATATCCAGTTTTTCGACGATATCGAAGAGGCGCTGGAGCTGCATGAAATGCAGATGAAGCAGCCGCCAAACCGGTAATCAGTTTGCCAAGAGCCTGTGCAGCAGAGCCCGGGCCCGTTCATCAAAGACGTCTGGTGACCATTCGCGGTGCCAGACCGTTCTGATCTGCTGCCGCAGCGCGCGGTCGGCAACACGCGCATTGCGAAGAAACTCGGTTACCTGTTTGCCAGATGTTTCCAGATCGGAAGGGTCAATCTTGATGCCCATCGGATGCCTGTCGACCAGCGCATCGGCACCTTCGAAGTCGGCCAGGATGATGGGCAGCCCGGCCTCAAATGCCTCAAGGGTGCCGATGGGTGTTCCTTCGTAGCGCGATGTCAGCAAATATGCGTCTGCGGCCCGTAGCAAAGGGCGAACATCCTGCACCGGACCGATGCAATAAATCCGGGCGCATGTGGCTGCGGGGACAAGCCCGGCGATTTCGGCCTGGAACTTTTCCGTATCCGTTCCCGTACCGCACAGCATCAGATGGGTGTTCTCTGGCAGATGGTTCATGAGCCGCACAGCACATGCGTAGTTCTTTTGCCGGCCAGCACGTCCGGTCATCACGAGAGTGGGGTCCTTCGGGCGGGTGAAGGGGGGCAATTCACCCAGGTCGGAACAATTGGGCAGAACGTGAATGCCATGGCGCGTCAGGCGACTTGCCCCGATCATTTCCCGTGCGCGATCCGCCATGTCCTGGGACAGGAATATGATATTGGTTGGCGGGCATGTCCGCATCAGGGCCTTTTCCAGCGTCAGGGACAGAAAGCTGGCGTAGGGTTTGTGCCCCTTTCCATAGGGCAATCCGTGAATGGTGAATGCGGTCGCACCCTTTGGCCGCCAAAGCCGCAGCGCCAGGGCCATCCGCCCCATCAGAGAGGGAAACCGGGGGTGAATCCAGGTCAGGTCGGCCTGTGATCCGCGCAGAAATGCCAGAAGGCCCCGCCAGCCGCGCCACATATGCCCCAGCGACAACCTGCTGCTGAGACCGCTCAATGTGATGTGGCGGCTGCCCAGCTCTGCCAGCGCATCGTAACCGCCATGGTTGATGTCGCTGATCACCGTCACGTCCGCAATGCCGTCAAACGCCTTGGCGAGGTGGCAGATATGGCGCGGCACGCCGGATGGAATGCCTTCTCCTCCGACGAGAAGCACCTTTGGCAATGGGTCAGATCCGGCCAAGTGTTGCGGCCCCCCAAAATCCGATGTTGCCTAGAACAGTTTGCCGGAAGGGCCCGATGCGGCGCAAACCCGTCAGCCGGGGCATGAACGGCGCGCCGCGCGCAGTAGAGAATTCATCGAGGATTTTCCGGTTCTCCTCTGTCAGCAAGCTGCGCGCCTGATCCAGCGCGAGGATATTGCTTTGCAGCCGGTCAGAGAAGGCACCGCGCAAAACGGCGAGTTTGCGTTTGGCCTGTTGTGCCAGGCTGTGGCCTGCACCGATCACGTTGGCTTCATGCTGCCGGTACAGCAGGCAGGGAGGCCCGTTGTCAAAGATGACCTGGCCCCCGGCGCCGGTGATCAGAAGGTAGAGCCACCAGTCATGGGCAAAAACGCGGTCCGTCAGCTGCGCAGCCTCGCGGGCAAGGCGCGCTGCAGCGGGATTGAGCAGGATCGCATTTCCCGAAGCAACGTTTTCGATCAGGGCATTGCGAAAACAACATGACCTTTCAATCAGGGGCGAGGGATGCCGCTGATCCGTTTCGGGCCGCCAATACCATCTGCGCGCGGCATAAAGCGTCGGAATCTCGCCGCTGTCCTGCAATGCTGCCATCCCGCGCGCCAATTTGTCCGGCATCCAGATGTCATCCTGATCGGCAAATCCGACATGGTTCGCATCGTCGGGAAGATCGCGTATCAACTGCATGAAATTGGCGGAAAACCCCAGTTCAGGGCCTGCTTTGACAACCACCTGTCCAGGGTGTTTGGCGGCAAAGGTCTTCAGAACCGATGGCGTATCGTCGGTCGAGCCATCGTCGCTGAAGATCACGTGCCAATGGGGGTAGCTCTGTTCGGAGATGCTGCCGAGTTGTTCAGGCAGGAAGGCGGCACCGTTGTGGACACCCATCAACAGGGTCACATCCTTGGAAGGCAGGAGGTTATCGGGGGGCGTCATGTGGTATGTCCGTCCATTCCAGGGCCACGAATGGTGTAGATATTCGGGCTGAACTAGACTATCCGTGCCGCGGCGGAAAGCTCAAGGGAACACTTTTGTGGCAAGACTTTTCAGACTGAATTTGATTCGACGTTTTATTTCCAGCTATCGCGAAGAAGGACCAGGAGAAGCATTTCGCAAGGCCCGTACCTATACCGGGATGAAGCTGCGCAAACTGGGCGCGGGCACCATTGGCCAGACGGCGCAGGGGGTTGCGCGATCTGACGACCAATACCTGCATGGCATTTGGCAGGACCTTGCCCGCAAAGAGGCTTTTCATATCATGACGGCCCCCGCCGTTTTGCAGAAACGTCGCCAGATTGCGATGATCGGTGACCTGAACCTGCCGCAGTGCCGAAAGTACCGGGTGGAGCAGTTGGCAGCCTTCTGGCAGGGGCGTGGGGTTGATTTCGAGTATTCGCATTACCAGGATGTTCCGCGCTCGGCGCGCATCATGCAGAATGCAACACATCTGATGGAATATCGCCTGCAGACCATGCCGGTGACTGAAATGTTCCGGTATGAGGCACGGCGGTTGCGGCTGCCGGTGCTGTATGATCTGGATGATCCGCTTTTCTCTGTCTCTGCTTATGAAACCTACCGCAACATGGAATCCGTCGGCGACAAACTGAAGGCGCATTTCCTTTCGGAAGCGCCAAAGTACCTTGGCATGATGAATGGTGCGGATATCCTGCAGGTGTCGACGCCTGGCATGGTGGAACATACCGGGCTTTACACATCCAGACCTGTCTACCTGCGCCGGAACTTCGCCGATCAGGAAACACTGGATGCCGGGCGTCTGGCAATGGCGACCCGCCCCGAAGACGACGGCATTTTCCGCGTGGCCTTTGCGAGCGGTTCACAGGGTCACGAGATTGATCTGGCGGAAATCCTGGAACCGCTGGCAGCGTTCATCCTGGATGACCCCAACCGCCGCCTGATGCTGATCGGTCATTTCAAGCCTGAACACCTGCCAGAGGGGCTGATCAAACAGGTAGAGACGACGAAATTCGGGACCTATGCGCTTTATCTCGAAGCGCTTGCGCGGGCGAATTGCGCGGTGATGCCGCTGTGCGACGATATCTTCAACCGGTGCAAGTCTGCTGTCCGGGTGCTGGATGCCTCTGCGGTGGCCGTGCCTTCGCTGGTTGGAACGGTTGGAGATTTGGCCGCTGTGGTGAAACATGACCAAACGGGTTTTGTTTGTGCCCAACCCGCTGACTGGATCGACGCATTGGAGGCGCTGGCGGCCGATCCCGCGTTGCAGCGCAAGTTGGGACAGGCGGCGCGGGAAGAGCTGGAAACACGCTGGCACGGGTCAGACGGTGCGCATATCATTTCGCCTGAAATCCTGAAGTGGGTCGAGGCATGAGCGCACCCCATATTCTGGTCGCGAATGTCTTTTTTGCGCCGTTCTCCTATGGGGGCGCGACCGTGGTGGCAGAACAGGTCGCCCATGCTCTGGTCGACAACCATGGTTACCGGGTGACCGCCGTTTCCATGTGCTGCCGCTATGACCTGGCACCCTACGTTGTGGTCAAGTCAGAGCAGAACGGCATCACCAACTACCTGATCAACGTGCCGGCCAGCCGCAGTTATGGTGAACTTTACGATAACCCGAATGTCACGTCCCGACTGGCTGAGCTGATCGCGACATTGCAGCCGGATCTGGTGCATGCGCATTGCATTCAGGATATGGGCACCGGCATCCTGACCGCTGCGGCAACGCATGATGTGCCGGTTATTCTGAGCATCCACGACTTCTGGTGGATCTGTGACCGTCAGTTCATGATCAAGGTGGATCAGCAATACTGCGGGCAAAGCCCTGTCCGGATTGAACAATGCAAAGGCTGTGTCGACAACTTCTGGGCGGCAAAGATGCGGTTTGACCACGTCCGGCAGATCGCTCAGAAAGCGGCGCGCATCACCTATCCCAGCAACTTCGCTCTGGATCTGTGCGAGGCTTCCGGTCTGGCACCTGGCAGCGGGGTGGTTTGGGAAAACGGGGTGCATCACGCCAAACAGGACTTTTTCCAGCGTCAGGCTAAGCGGCGGGAAAAGGACAGCCGGTTGAGTTTCGGGTTTGTCGGCGGGCCATCGCAGATCAAGGGTTGGCCATTGATCAAACGGGCGTTTTCCGAAGTCGATACCGAGGATTTCCGCGTGGTTCTTGTGGACGGGTCGCTGGATGGCACCTGGTGGAAGGACCATACCTTCGACGACCTGCCCGGCGACTGGGAAGTGCACTCGAGATTCTCGCAAGAGAAGATGGACGATTTCTATGCTGAGATCGACGTGCTGCTGTTCATGTCACAGTGGAAAGAGACCTTTGGCCTGGCCATTCGCGAAGCGCTGGCCCGTGGCATTGCCGTGATCCAGACGGACAGTGGCGGAACAACGGAACATGGTGCGATTTCCCCAGACAAGCTGATCCCGATCGGCGCACCGGCAAGCCAGTTGAAAACGCAGGTGAAAGAGGCGATCGATGGACATCCGCGTGCGCAGACAGTGCATTCAGTCGCCAGTTTTGACGATCAGGCGCGGGAATTCGACGCCATCATCAGGGATGTTCTGGCCAACGTCAAAAGATGAAGTCGCTTGCATCCAGGTCCCCGAGGTCGGTCTGCATCAGACGGATGGAGCTGCTGCTTCCGGTTTCGATGATCACGTCCCAACCGGCCTGACGGGCGTTTCCCAGCACATCTGCGAAGGCTGCGAACCGGGACAGCTGCGAAAAGTCGATCAGTTCCAACGGGTTTGTCGCATCGAAATCGGCGATGGTGTCATGGCCATGGTTCGCGGCAAAGACAAAGGTATCGGCATTGAAACTGCCCACCAGCATGTCGTTGCCTGCCCCGCCGATCAAAGTGTCAAAACCCGCGTCTCCATAAATCGTGTCGTTCCCGGTGCCGCCATCGATGATGTCATTGCCGGTTCCGCCAAAAAAACGGTCGCCGCCTTCACCGCCCCAAAGGGTGTCGTTTCCCGCCTGGCCGAAGTGGCCATCACCGCTGTCACCGCCTGAAATCATATCGTTGCCGGTGCCACCGAACAGGCGGTCGAATCCCGGACCACCCAGAAGTGTGTCGTTCCCGGCTTCTCCGTAGAGGTTGTCAGCCTGATGGCCGCCGTCCAGAACATCGTCGCCGTCACCGCCGTTCAGCAGGTCGAAACCCGCGTTTCCGAAAAGGGTGTCGTTGCCTGCCTCGCCAAAGATGCCGTCGACGCTCAGACCATAGTTGATCCCGGCGCTGATCCAGTCGTCGCCATCCCCGCCATAGACCCGGTCAGGCGTGGCGCCGGACCAGATGGTGTCATTGCCGGCCCCGCCGTAAATCCGGTCGTATCCGGAACCGCCGAGGATGAGATCATTTCCATTCCCGCCATAGATCGAATCCGCGCCATCGCCGCCGGACAGTGAATCCGCGCCGTCGCCGCCGGTAAGGGTGTCGAACCCGTTTCCACCCAGCAGCAGGTCATCGTCGCCGCCGCCATGGATCAGGTCGTTGCCGCCACCACCGCTGACCCGGTCATCGCCGGCGCCGGATTCGATGGTGTCGTTGCCTGCGTTTCCAAAGACGCCATCCGCATTTCCCGTCGTCCGGATCATGTCCGGCGTATTTGAGGCATTCAGGTCTCCCGGGCGGCGCGTCAGGGTCAGGTTTGGTGCATTGACCCAGGCGGGGTGTGTCGGCGCTTCGCCGGGCATTTGTGTCACGGAAGGGCTTGTCGGCGGGTTTGGTTCAGGATCCGTCGGTGTCGGTGTCGGTGTCGGTGTCGGTGTCGGTGTCGGTGTCGGTGTCGGTGTCGGTGTCGGTGTCGGTGTCGGTGTCGGTGTCGGTGTCGGTGTCGGATTGGGTGCCGGGCCATCGTCGTAGGCATCTGGATCGGTCTCGATCCTGCCGCCGGTGATCAGGTTGAGATGGTTGAAATCCCTTGCGTTCAATGACCCGCCATTGGCGGAGCGCACCTCGATCACCTCATTGCCAAGGATGAATTCCGCGCCCCAGTTGCGCTGCTGTATCCGCAAGCCGCCGATGCCCGCCAGTTGTCCGAAGGCCGACAGGTCGATCTGATCGTATTCGATCTGAAAGTCTCGGATGATATCGCGCGCGCCGTCCTGCGACAGGATGAACAGATCCGCGCCTGCACCGCCGGTCAGGGTATCCTGCCCGGCACCGTCCATGATGATGTCGTTACCTGCACCGGCGGCGATGTTGTCCGCGCCGCCTTGCCCGGCAAGAATGTCGTCGCGCGCTGTGCCAGAGAGCGCACCACCCGAGGCCTGCGCCGACAGGCTGGAACCGAGGTTCGGCAAGTCCACGCTGAACTCTGACAGATAGGGTGCGGCTTGGGTTGAGACCCAGATCCGCAAACCATGCGGTGTGGCCATGGCTTCAACCGCTGTGATCCCGTTCAGCGGGGCCTGTGCTGTTCCCTCCATGGTCTGGACATGCTGCAGGCGGCCACCGGGCAGCATCGCAAAAAGGCTGAGCCCGGCGTCGGTCCCTGCTGCGAGGATGTAATCCTGCCCGCTGATGGTGACACTGGTCACATGGCTGGCACCGGCGAACCTGGTGTCCAGCCCGTCCAGGATGTGATCCACGGGGTGCAGCCCGTTCGAGGTGACTTCAAGCACCGTCAGCGAATTGCTGCCCGAGCTGGCGACAACGACGAATACACCGCCATCGAGCGTATGCGACACAGCCATCGCGCCGGGCCGATCGACCCAAAGCCCGTCACTGGCGTCCACATCCGTGACATGCCGCATGACGCCGCTTGCGTCTTGCCGGAACATGCTGATTGTATCCTCGGCCCCGTAGCTGACAAAGCCGTAGGTCTGCCCGTTGTGAACTGTCGTGACGATGTCCGTGGCACGGGCATTGTCCATGGCATTGCCCTGGTTGATATCTGACACGTTCAGCGTGCTGCCCGCGCCGAATGAAAGATTGACCAATCCGCCGCCGCGCAGGGCGGCCAGCCCGCTGTTGCCGTCGCCTGTCAGCTCCATCTCCGAGAAATGGCCAAGGTTCTGGCCATTTGCCGAGACATTGACCGCACCGTCGAATGCTGCCCCGTGACCGTCGGAATCCAGGCGCAGACCGTTGAGCGTGGCGCTGTTCAGCCCGGCCATGAACAATTGGGGGCCGTTGGCGGTTTCCCGCAGGACAAGATCGGTTGATTCGAGCGTGAGATAGCGTTCGGCCAGCGCATAGGCCCCGTCCTGCCGTGTGGCTCCTGCTGCCCCGCCGATATCAAAGGCTGTTACCCAGCCGCCACCCCGGGTGACGGCATAAAGCATCGTACCCCCTGCAGTTTGAACCAACTGCAGATCGTTGATCCCGACCAATGCCCCTTGTTGTGATGCGATCAGAGGATTTTCCACAGAAAAGACTGCACGTACCATGCCACCAGCTCCCAATTACCCGGTGCCATTCCTGGCAGTTGAACGTGGGCGGGGCTGGGAGCGAATGTGGCCATACCGGGGCCGATAAGGCGCATTTTAAAGGTTATCTGTTGCGTAAAATTTGGGTCAAACGTTCGCTGCATGGCGGCTTGTTTACCTTCATTTGCCAATCCTCACGGCGACCGCAATGGAAAGACCCCGTAAAGGATATTTGGATGCCAGAGACTTCCCCGGCCCTCGCCCTGCCCTATCTGCAACCTGCGCAGGCGCAAAAGCATGTCACCCACAATGAAGCGCTGCGCATCCTGGATGCGGTGACGCAACTCTCGGTGCTGAACGCAGAACTGGGCACGCCCCCGGCGCTTCCGGCTGATGGGGATCGCTATATCGTCGCTGCTCCCGGCGCTGATGCCTGGGCGGGTCAGGACCACAACATCGCATTGTGGGTGGACGAAAGCTGGCAGTTCTTTGAGCCCGGCACAGGCTGGCGTGCCGATATCGCAGGCTCGGGCGAGACGTTGCGTTTCGACGGTACGACATGGGTGGCACCTGCCGCACCCGAGATCGATATGCAGAACCTGCCCCTTGTCGGGGTGAATGCCACGGCAGACACGACAAACCGTCTGAGCGTTGCAGCTGACGCAACCTTGCTCTCTCACGCGGGTGGGGATCACCAGGTCAAGATCAACAAGTCGGCCTCCAGCGACACCGCCAGCCTGCTGTTCCAGACCGGATTTTCCGGGCGCGCCGAAATCGGGACCTCGGGGGATGATGATTTTGCCATCAAGGTAAGCGCGGACGGCACGACATTCCTGCGGGCCATCCAGGTCGACCGAACCACCGGCTCTGTGATCATTGGCGAAGGGGTGGGCACCCAGACACTTTCGGTCATGGCCGAGGATGCACCCAGCGTGCGGGTGCATAACACGGGCGGAATCGGAGGCGCATCATTCATCATGTTGGATGAGCCGTCGGGCGGGAACTGGAAGTTCAAGATCACCGGCGCCGGCGATTTCAAGCTGCGCGACGAAGCAAATTCAGAGGATGTTCTGAAGATCGACAAAGCGACGATGGTAACCAGCCATTTCGGCCCTGTGCAATTGTGCAGCTATTCCGTTGCGACCCTGCCCAGTGCCGCAGCGGCGGGTGCAGGTGCCCAGGTTTTTGTCACCGACGAGACGGGCGGCGCTGTTCCGGCCTTCTCGGATGGCACCGACTGGCGGCGGGTCACGGACCGAACTGTCGTTTCATAGGCGGTAATCCCCGGCATTGTCCGAAACTTCGGCAGTGCCGCCACTCGCGCCGTGACATTCTCAGGCCTGCTTGCTAAAGGCAGAGCGATTGAGAATGACGGAGCAATTTCGTGGACTTTATTACTCGGACCAAACTCCCCGGCGTGGTCTTGCTGAATCCACCGCGATTTGGTGACAATCGTGGCTTCTTTTCCGAAAGCTGGAATCGCAAAAAGCTTGCTGATCAGGGCATTGACCTTGATTTCGTCCAGGACAACCATTCGGTTTCTGCTGCTGTCAATACGGTGCGCGGGCTGCATTTTCAGTCCCCGCCGCATGCGCAGGACAAGCTGGTGCGATGCGGTCGTGGGGCACTCTTTGACGTGGCCGTCGATATCCGCAAGGGGAGCCCGACATTCGGCCAGTGGGTCGGATACGAACTGACGGCCGAGAACGGGTTGCAGCTTTTGATCCCGGCGGGGTTCCTGCATGGCTTTGCGACCAGGGCACCGGATACGGAAATCATCTACAAGTGCAGCGATTATTACGCGCCTGAATGTGACGGCGCCGTGCGTTTTGATGATCCTGACATCGGGATCGACTGGGGGTTGAGTGGTGATGCCGTCCTGTCCGAGAAGGATGGCAAGGCCCCGCTGCTCGCCGATTTTGAAACCCCGTTCCAATTTGAAGGTGCAGCATGAAGATCATGGTAACGGGTGGTGCCGGCTTCATCGGCTCCGCTGTCGTGCGTCTTGCCGTGGCGCGTGGTCATGACGTCGTCAATCTGGATGCATTGACCTATGCGGGATGTCTCGAAAACCTCGACAGCGTCAAGGACAGCCCGCTTTACGCGTTTGAGCAGGTCGATATCCGCGACCGTGCGGCACTGGACGCGGCCTTTTCAAAACATGCGCCCGATGCGGTGATGCATCTGGCTGCAGAAAGCCATGTGGACCGGTCCATCGACGGACCCGGCGATTTTGTCGAGACCAACATCACCGGCACCTACAACATGCTTGAGGCTGCCCGTGCCTATTGGGTGACGGCGGGAAAGCCTGAGGGGTTCCGGTTCCACCACATCTCCACCGACGAGGTCTTCGGGTCGCTGGGTGAAACAGGCATGTTCACCGAGGATACGCCATATGATCCGCGGTCGCCCTATTCGGCCTCCAAAGCGTCGAGTGACCACCTGGTGCGGGCGTGGCACGAAACCTATGGGTTGCCGGTTGTCCTGACGAACTGCTCGAACAACTACGGGCCGTTTCATTTTCCTGAAAAACTGATCCCGGTGATCATTCTGAACGCTTTGGCGGGCAAGCCGCTGCCGGTCTACGGGCAGGGGATCAACGTGCGCGACTGGCTTTTTGTCGAAGATCATGCTGACGCTCTCTTGCTTGTGCTGGAAAAAGGCGTTCTGGGTCGAAGCTATAACATCGGGGGCGAGAACGAGGCCCGCAACATTGATATCGTCAGGAAAATCTGCGGTATCCTGGATGAGAAACGGCCAAAGGACACCAGGTACGAAGAGCAGATTGCCTTTGTCGAGGATCGTGCGGGGCATGATCTGCGCTATGCAATTGACCCGACACGCATCAGGACCGAACTGGGCTGGCGGCCTTCCGTCACGCTGGACGAGGGGCTGGAGCGGACAGTGCAATGGTATCTCGATAACGAGGACTGGTGGCGCGCGTTGCAGGCACGCGCGGGTGTCGGTGAACGGCTGGGCGTCAAAGCCTGAAGCAACCATCGGAAGGAAGCCATATGACCATTCTTGTTTTTGGTGAAACCGGTCAGGTCGCGCGGGAGCTGGCCCTGCTGGACGGGATGAAATGCGTGGGGCGGGCAGGTGCCGATCTTGCTTCTCCGGAGGCCTGCGCGGCGCTTATCAAGGCGGAACGCCCCGGTGCCGTGATCAATGCGGCGGCCTTTACCGCCGTGGACAAGGCCGAGAGTGACGAGGCACTGGCAACTGTTATCAACGCCGACAGCCCCGGTGCCATGGCGCGGGCCTGTGCCGACCTGGGGATTCCCCTTGTCCATATCTCGACCGATTATGTGTTCGAGGGGGGCGGGACCCGGCCCTGGACAGCTGACGATCAGACCGGCCCGCTGAGCGCCTATGGCCGGTCGAAATGTGCCGGCGAGGAAGCGGTGCGGGCGGCAGGCGGCACCCATGCAATTCTGCGCACCTCCTGGGTTGTTTCGGCGCATGGAAACAACTTTGTTAAGACCATGTTGCGGCTTGGTGCCGAACGTGATGTCCTGACCATCGTGGCGGACCAGATTGGCGGACCAACTGGCGCGCGGGAAATCGCCGCTGCCTGCCATTCCATCGCCGGACAACTGGCAGCCGATCCCGAAAAGACCGGGACCTATCATTTTTCAGGGGCCCCCGACTGCAGTTGGGCAGATTTCGCGCGGGCGATCTTTGACAAGGCCGGGGTGTCCTGCGAGGTCAGGGATATCCCATCATCAGATTATCCGACCCCGGCGGTTCGGCCGTTGAATTCGCGCATGGATTGTTCCGAGACGGAGCGCCGTTTTGGCATTTCACGGCCCGACTGGCAGGCCACACTCACGCTTATTTTAAAAGACATTGGAGCATCCGGATGACACAGCGCAAAGGTATTATTCTGGCCGGCGGTTCGGGCACGCGCCTGTACCCGATCACGATGGGCGTCAGCAAGCAACTGCTGCCGATCTATGACAAGCCGATGATCTATTATCCTATTTCTGTCCTGATGCTGGCCGGTATTCGCGAGATCGCGATGATCACGACGCCGCAGGATCAGGATCAGTTCAAGCGGACGCTCGGCGACGGCAGCCAGTGGGGCATTTCGCTGACCTATATCACCCAGCCCAGCCCGGACGGGCTGGCGCAGGCCTATATCCTCGCCGAAGATTTCCTGGACGGCGCGCCTTCGGCGATGGTTCTGGGGGACAACATCTTTTTCGGTCACGGGTTGCCCGAACTGCTGGCAGACGCGGATGCGCAGGAAAGCGGCGGGACGGTATTCGGCTACCATGTGTCCGATCCCGAACGCTATGGGGTGGTGGGATTCAACAAGGATGGCGTGGCGCAATCCATTATCGAAAAGCCGGAGAAGCCCGCCTCCAATTACGCGGTGACGGGGCTTTATTTCCTGGACGCCGACGCGCCAAAGCTGGCCCGGCAGGTCAAGCCGTCAGAGCGTGGCGAGCTGGAAATCACCACCCTGCTTGAGATGTATCTGGCCAAGGGCGCGCTGCGGGTGAACCGCATGGGGCGCGGTTATGCCTGGCTTGATACCGGCACCCACGCGAGCCTGCTGGATGCGGGTAATTTCGTGCGGACGCTGACCACCCGGCAGGGTCTGCAGACCGGTTGCCTGGAAGAAATCGCGCATGATCTGGGCTGGATCGACGATGCACAGTTGACGGAACGGGCTGAGCTTTTCCGCAAGAACGGCTATGGTGCCTATCTGGCCTCCATGCTGAAATAACGCAGGCCTGCGGTACCGCCCTGGTTGTCGGCCTGCACATGAAGACACGTCATTTTAGACATGTCTTCATTTGAACTCTGGGTTTCAGATAAACGGCCGCTGAGCGGTAAGCCGCAAGTCCGGGGGAGAGCTACCCCTTTGCGCCCTGGCCGCGCGCATAGACGTCTTCATAGCGCACGATGTCGTCTTCACCCAGATAGCTTCCGGTTTGCACCTCGATCAGCTCCATCGGCACCTTGCCGGGGTTTTCCATCCTGTGAACGGCGCCAAGCGGGATGTAGACGGATTCGTTTTCACAGACCAATTGCACCTTGTCGTCGATGGTCACCTTTGCCGTTCCGGCGACCACGATCCAATGTTCCGACCGGTGCACATGGCTTTGCAGGCTCAGCGCGGCGCCGGGGGTCACCACGATACGCTTGACCTGGAACCGCCCGCCCAGGATCAGGGTTTCGAAAAAGCCCCAGGGGCGGTGATCCCTGGGAAAGGTATCGGCCTGGGGAATGTCGCGCCTGCGCATTTCCTTGACCACATTGCCAACCTCGGCCACACGGTCCCGGTGGGCGATCAGCACAGCATCCGGCATGGCCACCGCAACGATCCCGTCCAGCCCGAGCCCGACGATCTGTTGCCCTTCGTTTTCAGACCGCAAAAGGCTGTCCTTGCAATCAATCGCCAATGCAGTGCCCTGCAAAGCGACACCATTTGCATCCGTTTGTGCATGTTGATGCACCGCCGTCCAACCACCAAGATCGGACCAGTCGCCGTGATGTTCGATCACGCTCAGGTTGTTCACCTTTTCCATGATCGCGAAATCGACGGAAATGTCTTCGCATTGTGCCCAGGCCTCTGGATCCAGGCGCAGGAATCCCAGGTCGGGTCTGGCGGCGTCGACAGCGGCTTGCACATGTTTCAGCATCTCGGGCGCATGGGCCGCATAGGCATCCACCAGGGTTCTGGCGGTGTACATGAAAATGCCCGCGTTCCACAGATACCCGTCGGCCTCCAGCATCCGCTCGGCCTCTGCCAGCTTGGGTTTCTCGACAAAGCGTTTCAGCGGCACCGCGGTCGCCCTGTCCCCTTCACCCAGTTCGAGGTAGCCATAGCCTGTCTCCGGGCGGTCCGGTGTGATCCCGAAGGTCACGATCTGCCCCGCCAGGGCCGCCGCCACGCCGGATTGCACGCTTTCGCGAAACTTTTCCGCCTGCGTGATATAATGGTCAGAAGGGGCGGCGAGCATCAGGGCCTCGGGGTCCGACTGCGTCTGCACGAGGGCAGCCGCCAGCAGCGCGGGCGCCGTGTTGCGTGCCTGCGGTTCGATCAGCACAGCGCCGGGATCAAGGCCCGCATCGGCCAGCTGCTGTGTCGCGATAAAACGGAAATCCGAATTGGTCACGATCATCGGCGCGGCATAGCCCGGCCCCGACAACCGCTTGGTCGACTGCTGGTACAGGCTGCCCTCACCGATCAGGGCGATGAACTGCTTGGGGAAACTCTTGCGGGACACGGGCCAAAGCCGCGTTCCCGAGCCTCCGCAAAGGATAACCGGGGTGATCTCCTGTGCTGTCATCACATTGTCCTCGTCGTTGTTCCGGGCGACCTTAACCCTCCCAAAGCGGCGGGAATATGGCGCGGGGAGCGGCCTGTGGAATTTGTTGCCAACTGCGGTTTTCAGACTCTGGACTGTTTACGCATCAGAAACAATCGGGGGATGCGGTTGACGATCAACAATCAGCAGGCCCGCGTTTTCAGTGCCCCGGGGACTTGATCCTAGAGCCTGGCCAATTCCCTGATCGCCTCGGGCAGGGGGTAGTGGTGGTTGCCGACGAAGAGCCCATTGGCGTCGATGTAATCGGCATTCGCCAGTACCCCGTGAATTTCGTGGTCGATGTGTTGCATGACCTCGTTCTTGGCAAAGTTTCCGGCCACGATGGGACGGCACTCAAAGCCCTTTTCCCCCAATTCGCGGACCAGTTGCGCTCGTGTTCCGGCGTGTTCTTCCCGCAGGACCAGCGAAAAGCCGAACCAGCTTGATTTGCCGATCTCGCGCTGGATCATGAAGCGCGGATGCCCTTCAAGCGCTTCCTGCAGCAGCGCGCCATTGGCCTGCCGGCCTTCGACCAGCCCCGGCAGCTTCCTGATCTGCTCCCGCCCCAGCGCGCCGGACATCTCCAGCGGTCGCAGGTTGTACCCCGGCAGGACAAAGCGAAAGCTCTCTTCAAAAGGATCGTCTGATTTTTCACCCGTGACGTGGTTGAACTTGGGCAGGTTCCGGGTCCAGCCATGGGCCCGCAGGGACAGCATGACGTGATACAACTCCTCGTCATCGGTCACGACCATGCCGCCTTCCATGGTCGAGATGTGGTGCGAGAAGAAGGACGAATAGCTGCCCATCACGCCGAAGGTGCCTGCCTGCTTGCCGTCAAAGGTAGCACCCATGGATTCGCAATTGTCCTCGATCATCACGATGCCGCGCGGTTCTGTCAGGGCTTTGAGCCGGGCAAAGTCATTGGGGTTGCCCAGCAGGTTCACCACCATCAGCGCGCGCGTCTTGTCGGTGATCGCGGCCTCCAGCGCATCAAGGTCGTAGTTCAGCGTTTCGCGGTCGATGTCCACGAACTTCAGCCGCAGGCCGTATTGCGACAGGGGATAATAGGTGGTGGACCAGCTGACCGCAGGCACGATCACCTCGTCCCCCCGGCTCAGTTTCAGCGCGGCGTTCCTGGTGTAGAACAGCGCCGCTGTCATCAGCAGGTTCGCGGAAGACCCTGAATTGACCATGACCGCGAATTTCGAGCCGAAGAGATCGGCGAATTCTTCCTCATAGGCGCGGACTTCCGGCCCCATGGAGAACATGTCGGATTTGATCACCCGGTCGATGGCGGCATATTCCGCGTCGTCCCAGGAGGACGTGGCAAGGGGGTAGGTAAAGCTCATGACGCATGGTGCTCCAGGTAATGGCGGTAGGTCTTGGCGATCCCGTCGCGCAATGTGGTCGGGGCCTGCCAGCCCCAGGCGGTCTGCCGGTCGGTGGCGCAGAGTTTCTGTTTCATGCCGACAGGGCGGGACAGGTCGTGGGTGAATGTCCCCTGCCAGCCGATCACCCCGGCGACGGTTGCGTAATAATCGTTGATCGAATGATCATGACCCAGCCCGATGTTCATGGCACCGGGAAGGCTGGCCGCATCCTGCACCGCTTTCCAGACGGCATCGGCCAGATCTCCCGCATACATGAATTCGCGCCGCGCGGTGCCGTCGCCCCAGATTTCCACCGTATCGGCCCCGGAATGTTTTGCCGCGTGAACCTTGTGGATGATCGCCGGCAGCAGGTGCGAGGCTTTGGGGTCGAACTTGTCATATGGCCCATAGAGGTTGCAGGGGATCAGCGTCTTATACTGCGCTTCGGGGTCTTCAGCGCGGATATAGTCGCAGAGTTTCATCGCCATGATCTTGGCAATGGCATAGCCTTCGTTCGTGGGTTCCAGCGGACCGGTGAGGATGCTTTCCTCCCGCAGGGGGTTCTGCCCCTCTGCGGGATACATGCAGGTCGAGGCGAGGTTGATCAGCCGTGACACCCCGGCGGCACGCGCGCCCATGATGACATTGCGCCCGATGGCGATGTTCTGTTCCAGGAATGCCACCGGATGCGCCATATTCGCCTGGATGCCGCCGACGCGCCCGGCGGCATGGACGATCACGTCGGGCTGCTGTGCGGCGATGTAATCGGCGGTCTGGCGGGCATCCGTCAGATCCACCTCGGCAGAGCCGGGGGCCAGCACCTGCCAACCGGACGCGGCCGCATGTTCGCGGATGTTGCGGCCCACCATGCCACCGCCACCGGTGAGAAAGAGCTTGCCCGCCACCGCTCAGTCCTCGCGCGACATCTGCGGATCATAGCCGTGATCCTTCAGCACCCGTTCGCGCTGGGCGTTGCGCAGGTCGTTTGCGACCATTTCGGCACACATCTCCTGCGCGGTGATCTGGGGCACCCAGCCCAGCTTGGCCTTGGCCTTGGAGGGATCACCCAGCAGCGTTTCCACCTCTGCCGGGCGGAAATAGCGCGGATCGATGCGGAAAATCACATCCCCCTCGCGCAGTGCCGGGGCCTTGTCGCCGGTGATTTTGTCGACAATGCCGATCTCCTCCACGCCGCTGCCTTCGAACCGCAGGGTCAGGCCCAGTTCGGCCGCTGACCATTCGATGAACTGGCGCACGGAATACTGGACGCCGGTGGCGATCACATAGTCCTCTGGCGTGTCCTGCTGCAACATCATCCACTGCATGCGCACATAGTCCCTGGCATGCCCCCAGTCGCGCAGTGCGTCGATGTTGCCCATGTAGAGGCAGGGTTCCAGCCCCTGTGCGATGTTCGACAGGCCGCGTGTGATCTTGCGGGTGACAAAGGTCTCGCCCCGGCGCGGGCTTTCGTGATTGAACAGGATGCCGTTGCAGGCATACATCCCATAGGCCTCGCGGTAATTCACCGTGATCCAATAGGCGTACATCTTGGCCACGGCATAGGGGCTGCGGGGGTGAAACGGTGTTGTTTCGGTCTGCGGGGTCTCCTGGACGAGGCCATAAAGCTCCGACGTCGACGCCTGATAGAACCGCGTCTTCTGATCCATCTTGAGGAACCGGATCGCCTCCAGCAGGCGCAGCGCTCCGGTGGCATCTACATCAGCGGTATATTCCGGAGCTTCAAAGCTGACTGCAACATGGCTTTGTGCGCCAAGATTGTAGACCTCATCGGGCTGCACCTCGGCCAGGATGCGGGTCAGGTTGGAGGTATCGGTCAGATCGCCGTAATGCAGGTGAAAATTGCGGTTCCGCTCGTGCGGGTCCTGAAAGATGTGGTCGATCCGCTGGGTATTGAACAGGGATGCGCGGCGCTTGATCCCGTGCACTTCATAGCCTTTTTCCAGCAGGAGTTCGGCCAGGTAAGAGCCGTCCTGCCCTGTGACGCCGGTGATGAGTGCTTTTTTCATGTGACTTTCCTGCCGTAACTTTCTGTCCTTCTATGTCATCAGATGGCATAGGCCAATACGCTCGGCATTGACGATGCCTGACAGCCGGTGTTCGGTGTGTCCAAGCAGAGGAGCCGTCTCATGTATGTAATCGACCCGCCCAAGCAGGCCAGCCTTGCCGTGCAGGGAAGCGAAAACCGGTTTCCGATCCGGCGGATATTCTGCGTCGGCCGGAATTACGAAGCGCATGCCCGCGAGATGGGCAAGGACCCGACGCGCGAGGCGCCGTTCTTTTTCACAAAGCCGGCGGATGCCGCATTGGATACGCCCTGCACGATCCCCTATCCGCTGCTGACCGAGAACCTGCATTACGAAATCGAATTGATCATCGCCATCGGCAAGGGCGGCGTGCGGATCGCCGAAGCTGATGTGATGGAACATGTCTGGGGCGCATCCGTGGGTCTGGACATGACGCGCCGTGATCTGCAGGGCGAGGCCAAGGAGATGGGCCGCCCCTGGGACTGGGGCAAGGCATTCGACAAATCTGCGCCGATTGCCCCGATCAAACCATTGGCGGAGGTCCCCAGTGTCGAACAGGGGCGCATCTGGCTGGCGGTGAACGGAAGAATCCGGCAGGACGCGGACCTTTCCGACCTGATCTGGTCAGTGCGTGAACATGTCTCGATCCTGAGCCATTCCATGGCCCTGGCACCCGGCGACGTGATCATGACCGGCACACCCGCTGGCGTGGGGGCCGTTGTTACCGGTGACGTGATCACCGGCGGTGTCGAAGGCGTCGGCGAGCTGGAAGTCACCATCGGGCCGCGCGCATGAGCGATCTTGTCCTGCATAATTATTTTCGGTCCTCCACCTCCGTCCGGGTCCGGGCCGCGCTGAACCTCAAGGGGCTCAGCTATGACTACGTCCCACTGTCCCTGCTGAAGGGGGAGCAGGCCAGCGCCGAACACCTGGCACTGAACCCTTCGGGATTGGTCCCGACGCTGGTCACGCCGCAGGGTGCGCTGCCGCAATCTCTGGCGATCCTCGAATGGCTGGACGAAGTGCATCCGGAGCCGCCGCTGTTGCCGGCTGACCCATGGGGCAGGGCGCGGGTGCGCAGCCTGTCGCAGATCGTCGCGCTGGACATCCACCCGGTCAACAACCTGCGCATCCTCCAGCATCTGGAGGCTGAATTCGGCGTGGACGCGGCGGGCAAGGCGGCCTGGTTCCGCAAGTGGGCCGGGGCGGGCATGCAGGCGCTTGAGGCGCGGCTGGCCGCCGAGCCTGAGACCGGAGAGTTCTGTCACGGCGATACCGTTGGGCTGGCCGATCTGTGCCTTTACGCCCAGGTCCTGAACAACGCGCGCTTTGAGGTCGATATGAGCAACTGTCCGACCATCCTGAGAATTCACGACAATTGCATGGCGATCCCCGCGCTGGAACAGGCCACGCCGCCGAACCAGCCGGATGCTTCAACGCCCCGCCTTTGACCAAAGGCAGATCACATCGCCAATGTCCCGGGAGCGCGTAGCGCGGCAGGGTATTGGCGGTGCAATATCAAGGCGGGGCGTCCTATCTGATCGGATGTTCTGAAAGGAATTCGAGCAGGCGGGATGCGACATCGCCCGGCGCATCCCAGATGATCGAGTGCCCGGCGTTTTCCACGGTGAATTCGGTCTTCTTCACGATCCCGTCGAAACCCGGTTTCGCCAGGGCGGGCGGCACAAGGATATCCTGCGCGGCATAGAGGATCAGCGCCGGGCAGGTGATGTCTGAAAGGCTTGTCTCTGGCCGGAAGAGCTTGAAGGCGTCAATCTGATGGGCCATCGCGTCCGGGGATTGCGCATAGGGATAGGCCAATGCGGCCTTGAGCGCCGCTTCGGCATTGCCGGGATCGGTGAAGAACGCGGGCCCGAAGATCCAGGGGTAGAGCGCGCGCAGCCATGTCTCCTCGCCCATTGGCATCCGGCGGATGGCCAGCAACGCGTCGAACACCGCCGTTGTGCGCGGGCTGCGCACCCGGCCCGAGGCCATGACGGTTGCGGATGCAACCCGGTCTGCGAACAGACCGGCAATCTCAAGCGTCATCAGCCCGCCCATCGAATGCCCCGCCACGTGAAACCGCGCATGACCCAGATGGTCCATCAGCGCGATCACGTCGCGGACCATCAGGTCCATTGTCGCCGGCGCGTCCTTTGGCGTTGTGCGTCCAGTGCTGCGGTTGTCAGGGCGGATCAGCGTGAAACTGTTGCGCAGCAGGGGCACAAGGGGTGTCCAGGCGGCACTGTCGCTGAGCATGCCTGCGAGCAGGACCAGCGGCGGTCCGTTCCCTTCGACTTCATAATGCAGGGACAGGTCGTTCAACGCGAGGTCAGGCATTCAGATCGCTCCAGCAGGGCAAGAGGTCACCGGGGCGTGGCGACGCGTGAAAGATCGCGCGGGCGATGGCGCGGGACAGGCACAGGGCGGCGGCATGGCCGATCATCATCACATCACCGGGGGTGCCGCCCCCGGTGCTGAGCGCAAAGACCAGATCGCCGTCATGTGGCGTATGCGCCGGGACCGTTGCGCGACCGATGCCGTCATGTGCCGCGACGGCGACGCGGTGACACTGCGCCTTGGTCAGTGCGGCATTGGTGGCGACAATCGCGATGGTGGTGTTTTCCCGTGGCGTTTGCGCGCGCAGCTTCCGGCTGTCCAGTGACATGCCAAGGCCGCTGGCAGGATCCGGCCCCAGACCGCCGAATTCAGCCCCCACCTCGAAAGGTGCAGCGTAGAAATGCCGGTCCCCCGGTGTGGTCACGGCCCCGACCGGATTGGCGGCGACAAGCGCCCCCACCGTGGTGCCATCCGGCAGCACGAGGGAGGCAGAGCCAAGTCCGCCCTTCATCATCGCGCTCAGCGCGCCGGTGCCTGCACCGGCTGTCCCCAGTTCGAATTCAAGCGTCGCCGCGTCGAAGGCCCGCCGCCCCAGCGCGCGATATGGGTTGTCGGACCAGGTCTTGTCCCCGCCATTGAGCAGGTCGAACAGGATCGCCCCCGGCACAAGCGGGATGACGGCACCGCCCACATGAAAACCCCGCCCCGCCGCGCGCAGCCCGTCAACCACGCCGGAACAGGCGTCGAGCCCGAATGCCGAGCCGCCCGAGAGCACCAGCGCATCCACGGCTTCGACGGATTTGTCCGGGGCAAGCAGATCGGTCTCGCGCGTGCCGGGGGCACCGCCCATCACGTGCACCGATGCGGTAAAGGGCGCATCCCCGACAACAACGGTCGTGCCGGATTTCAGCACCTCGTCCTGCGCGTTGCCGACCCAAAGGCCGGGGACATCCGTGATCAGGTTTCTGGGGCCGGTGTTCATGGGGCACGCCTGCTTTGGTTCGGGAACAGCATCTGAAAAGGCATCTGGTCAGATGCGGGGTTTCGCGGCGGCGGTTGCCGGGTCGCCGGTGTTCGGCACACCCTTTGGCTCGATCAGCAGAACCTCGCATTCCTGATCGGCGCGCGGCCGGTGGGTCACGCCTTTCGGCACGACAAAGATTTCCCCCGCCTTCACTGGATGCGCCTCGTCTTCAAGCTCCATCACCATTTCCCCCTTGAGCACCAGAAAGAAATCATCAGTGTCCTCGTGCAGATGAAACGGGAAGGCGCCCTGAAATTTGACAACCATGACGTCATTGTCGTTGTAATCCGCGATCACATGCGGATCCCAGTGGCTGCTGATCCGGGCCAGCTTCCCGGCGAGATTGATGGTCTTCATATGCAGCGGCCGCCGTCGACTTCCATGGCGACACCGGTGATCATGCTGGCTTCGTCCGAGCAGAGGAACAGCGCCGCATTCCCCATGTCCTGCGGGGTCGAGAACCGGCCAAGCGGGATGGTGGACAGAAACTTCGCCCGCATTTCCGGCGTGTCCTCGCCCATGAAACTTTTCAGAAGGGGGGTTTCCCCCGCGACCGGGTTCAGCGCGTTCACCCGGATGCCCTTGGGGGCGAGTTCGACCGCCATTGTCTTGGTCGCGGTGATCATCCAGCCCTTGGAGGCATTGTACCAGTTCAGGTTCGGACGGGGCGAGACACCGGCGGTTGAGGCAATGTTGAGGATCGCACCTGCCGCGCGTTCCTTCATATGCGGCACCAATGCGCGGGCGGTCAGGTAGACCGACTTCATGTTCACATTGAACACGCGGTCAAAATCCTCTTCCGACACTTCATCAAGCGGGGTCGGCAGGTGTGTCACACCCGCATTGTTGATCAGGATGTCCACATGGCCCCATTCCTCGATCGCCGTGCGGCACATGTCGTTGACGGAAAGGCCGTCGCTGACGTCGACGGTATGTGCGATGGCGTGATCGCCCATTTCCTGCGCCAGATCGCTTGCAGCGGAACCGTTCAGATCGGCGATCATGACGCGCGCACCGTCTTGCAGGAAACGACGCACGATGCCGGCCCCGAACCCGGAGGCACCGCCGGTGATGATGGCTGTTTTTCCGGTCAGTCTCATGGCATGGGCTCCTTCCAATTGGGTGAGGACTCTACTGTGCCGCCTGTCGGATGGCTTGCCAAGCCCGCTCAGCGTTCGACGCGAAAAGAGAAACTTCCCGCCTGATTGGCAGTTCGCGGCGGGCGGCGCGCGATTTCGCAGACACCTTCGCAGGCCTCAAGGCAGTGCTGCCAGAAAACCATCGCCCCCGCCGGGTTCCTTGCCACGCCAAGCACCCAATCCCCGCCAAGCGCGAGAAATATCATCTCGGCGGCCTGGGTTCCGATGCCCTGATGCCGGTGGGCGGGCAGGATGGTGAATTCGGTCAATTCGTGGGTCCCGTCGGGGTGGTTCCAGACCAGGGCAAAGCCGATGGGCTCGCCGTCCTGTTCGATCAGATAGGGATGGCGGCCGGGTTCGATCCAGTAGCGGTCCAGCGCATTGGGAAAGAAGGCAGGGCCATTTGGCAGCACCTCCCGGAAATAGCTGCGGGCCATCCCGTCAAGGACGGCGCGGCGCGACTCCGGCACCGGGGCTATGGAAATCCTGGCCGTCATTCTGCCGCGTGAATTTGCGGCAGGACCGGGGCTGCGTCGATCAGGCTGCGGGTATAGGGATGCTGCGGGTTGTCAAAGGTTTCCGCTGTCGGCCCTTCTTCGACGATCTTGCCCGATTGCATGACCAGCACCCGGTCGGTCACGGTGCGTACCACCGACAGATCATGCGAGATGAACAGATAGGTCAGATCATAGGTGCCGCAAAGCTCCGCCAGCAGATCGAGGATCTGCGCGCGCACCGAGACATCCAGCGCGCTGACGGCCTCGTCGAACAGGATCAGCTCGGGCCGGATGATCAGCGCGCGGGCGATGGCGATGCGCTGCCGCTGCCCGCCGGAGAATTCGTGGATGTACTTGCGGGCGTCCGCCGGGGTCAGCCCCACGGCTGTCAGCGCCTCGTCAATCGCCCGTGTCCGGTCCGCGCCGACTGGCGGGTCGGGCAGCAGGTGAAACGGTTCCGTCACCAGACGGTCCACCCGGTGCCGGGGGTTGAAACTGCCAAAAGGGTCCTGGAACACCACCTGCATCTTGCGCCGCACCGCAAGGTTGGGCGCATTGCCGGAGAATACCGGCGCGCCATCCAGTGTGATCGTGCCGGACTGAACCTGCTCAAGCCCCAGCACCGCGCGGGTCAGGGTGGATTTTCCACACCCCGACTCCCCGACAAGGCCAAGCCGCTCGCCCCGGTGGATGGTAAAGGACACGTCATCCACGGCACGGAAATGCCCTGCTGGGCTGAACAGGGTCGTGCGCGGCAGACGGTAGTCGCGGCTGACATTCGTGACCTCAAGCAATGGTGGCTGTGCGGCGACCTCGGGCAGGGAGACCTGGTGGCCGGAGGCGGCGAAGAGCATCCTGGTATAGGGATGATTCATATGCCGCAGCAGATGCCCGGTTTCACCCTCTTCCACCACTTCGCCCTCGCGCATCACGGTAATGCGGTCTGCCATGTCGGCCACCACGGCGAGGTCATGGGTGATCATCATCAGGCCCATCCCGTCGGCGCGGGCCAGATGCTTGAGCAGGTCGAGGATCTGCGCCTGGGTCGTGACGTCCAGCGCGGTGGTGGGTTCGTCGGCGATCAGCAGGCGGGGCCGCAGCGCGATGGCCATGGCGATCACCACACGCTGGCGCTGGCCACCCGACAATTCATGCGGATAGCGGCCAAGCGGGAACCGGTCCTGCGGCAGGCCCACGCGGGTCAGCGTCTCTGCCGCGCGGATCTCAGCGGCGGCGCGCGATATGCTGCGGTCGTGGATGCGGATCGTCTCGGCGACCTGTGCGCCGATGGTCTGCACCGGATTGAGCGCGGTCATCGGCTCCTGAAAGACCATGCCGATGTCGTTGCCCCGGATGCCGCAGAGCGTCTTTTCGTCCTGCTGCGTCAGGTCCGTCTCGCCCAACATGATCCGGCCCTTTGTCTGCGTTCCCTTCGGCAGGAGCTGCATCGCTGCCAATGCCGTCAGCGATTTTCCCGATCCGCTTTCGCCGGTGATGGCGACAATCTCTCCCGCGGCGATGGACAGGGTCACGTCCCGCAGGATGTCGAGACCGTAGATCGACAGTGACAGGTTCTGGATCGACAGCAGGCTCATGCGCGGACGACCCGCAACCGGGGGTCGAGATAGTCGCGCAACCCGTCGCCCATCAGGTTCAGGCCAAGCACTGTCAGGATGATCGCAAAGCCGGGCACCAGCGCCATATGCGGCGCAATGCTGACCAGCGTCTGCGCATCGGCCAACATCCGGCCCCAGGAGGGTGTCGGCGGCTGCGCGCCCAGGCCAACATAGCTGAGCGCCGCTTCGGCAAGGATACCCAGGGAGAACTGGATGGTGCCCTGCACGATCAGCAGGTTGGTGACATTGGGCAGGATATGTTCGACCGATATGCGTGCCGCGGATTTGCCTGCAACCCGCGCGGCAAGGATGAACTCGCGCTGCCACAGCGACAGGGCCGCACCCCGCGTGATCCGGGCAAAAACGGGTATGTTGAAGATACCGATGGCGATGATCGCGTTGATCGCGCCCGCGCCGAAGATCGCGGTGATCAGGATTGCGATGACGATGCTGGGAAAGGCAAAGACCAGGTCGTTGCCGCGCATGATCAGCTCGTCCAGCCAGCTGCCCTGCCGTGCGGCGGCCCATAGCCCCAGGGGAATGCCCAGCCCCATGCCGATGCCCACCGCCACCAGCGCCACCGCGATGGAGGTGCGTGCGCCGACCATGATCATGCTCAGGATGTCGCGCCCGAAATGATCGGTGCCCAGCAGATGCACCGCGTTGGGCGTTTGCAGCTTGTTCGGTATGTTCAGCGCCACATGATCATAGGGTGTCCAGACAAAGCTGATCAGCGCCGCAAGCACGAAGAGCGCCGAGAGCATCCCGCCAAGGATCAGATTTCGCCTCATGACCGCGACCTCAGCCGGGGGTCCACGGCGGCATAGGCAAGATCGACCAGGAAATTGACCACGATGACCGAAAAGACCAGCAGCATCACCACCGATTCCACCACGATCAGGTCGCGGGCCGAAATCGACTGGAACACCAGCCGCCCCAGACCGGGCAGGTAGAACACCTGTTCGATGATGATCGACCCGGCCAGCAGGAAGGAAAACTGTAGCCCGATGATGGTCAGCACCGGAATCAACGCATTGCGCAAGCCGTGCCGCCACAGCGCCTGCCGCTCTGTCAGCCCCTTTGCGCGGGCGGTGCGCATGAAATCCTCGCCCAGCACATCCAGCAGCGAAGACCGCATGACGCGTGCAAGAATGGCCGCCTGTGGCAGGGCAAGGGCTATGGCAGGCAGGGTCAGCGCATGCATCCCGGCCCAGAAACCCTTGTCCCAGCCGACAAAGCCGCCGGCCGCGAACCAGCGCAGGTTGATGGCAAAGATCAGGACCAGCATCATTGCGAACCAGAAGTTCGGGATGGCAACGCCAAGCTGGGTGGCCCCCATGACGCCGATGTCGCCCGCCTGTCCCCGGCGCGACGCGGCAAAAATCCCGGCGGGAAAGGCCACGGCGGTGCTGAGCGCGAGCGCATAAAGTGCAAGCGGCAGGGAGACCCACAACCTGTCTGCCACCATCCCGATCACCGGTGTGCGATAGGTATAGGAGGTGCCGAAATCGCCGGTCAGCATGCCGCCGACCCAGGCCAGGTATCGCGCCACCTTCGAAGTATCCAGGCCAAGTTCGGTACGCAGCGCGGCAAGGGTTTCAGGCTGCGCGTTCATGCCCAGCATGAAGGACGCCGGATCGCCGGGTGCCACTTCGATCACGGCAAAGATCACCAGCGAAGCGACAGCGAGGCTCAGCAGGAGGGAGAGCAATCTTTTGAATGTATATCTGACCATTTTTCCGAAGGTTATGCGCAGTGGTCGGAACCGTCCAGTGGATAAGATCAGGGCGGTGCGCCTGGCGGTCGGATGGTCCGGATGTGGCTTTTGAATGTCTTAAGACATAGGGGCAGAAAGTTATTCGCTTCAAACGAAAAGAAAGATCAGAAAATTTTTATAAATTAAAACAATGTATTGAGCGGCGCATCACGCAGGTGTCGCCGGGCTGCACCGGGCCGTCTCGGAACTGCCCGCCGCCGTGAGTGTTGGTTCTTCAACAGTAAATCAAGGAGTATGATTATGAATTTTGTCGTAAAAACAATCGCCGCCGCAAGCCTGATGGGCAGCGTTGCCGCACCCGCCCTTGCCGATGCGCACATGAGCACTTCCATGACATGTGCCGAATACAAGGCATTGACCCCCGAAGAACAGATGACCGTTGCCTCGATGGCAATTGCCGAAATTGACGGCGAAACCGACGGAATGGTGACCGATGGCAATGCCAAGGCAGACCAGGGCACCATGGGAACCACCTCCGCCGAGGAAGCGACTGACGGTACTTCCGAAACCGGCAGTGTCATCGACGGTGAAGCCCAGGCGGTCGAGCCGACCGGCGGCAATACCGCGGCATCCAACATGACGGCAGTGCCGATGGATGAAGCTGCGATGGAAGCTTTCATGACAATCTGCGACCAGAATCTGGACGCCATGGTGTCAGAAGCTGCAGCCGGTCTTGACGGCACCAGATAAGACCTGTTTCTGAATGACCGGATCAGGGCGCCTTCGGGTGCCCTTTTTCGTTTCTGCCCGACAGAGAGATGGCATTTGTGTGGTGGCAGGTTAGATTTGGCCGATGAGGCAGCCCCTGTTCATCGGTCACGACATTTACCGCCATTCGACCTACGGCCGCTGGCACCCTTTGCGGGTGCCGCGCGTGTCCACGGTCATGGATCTGGCGCGGGCGCTGGGCTGGCTGGAGGAGGGTCAATTCATCAGATCACCCCGCGCCAAGCCCGAAGCGCTGACCCATTGGCATACCCCGCGCTATATCGCGGCGCTTCAGCGGATCGAGAAGGAACAGGCCGCGACCCCGGCAGATTTCGAGAACCATGATATCGGCAGCGTGACGAACCCGGTCTTTCCGGAGATTTTCCGCAGACCGGCGACGGCGGCGGGCGGTTCGATCCTTGCCGGTGAACTGTTGAAGGATGGCGGGACGGTCTACAGCCCGGCGGGTGGCACGCATCACGGGATGCCGGACCGCGCCAATGGTTTCTGCTATCTTAACGATCCGGTTCTGGCGATGCTGTCCCTGCGGCATCACGGGGTCCGGCGGATCGCTTTTGTGGACATAGACGCACATCACCCGGATGGGGTGGAGGTCGGCTTTGCCGGTGATCCGGATTGCCTGATGATGTCGGTCCACGAAGAACGTCTGTGGCCCCGCACCGGCCCGCTGGAAAACGACGGTGGCGGAAATGCCTTCAACCTGCCGGTGCCGCGCGGATTCAACGATACCGAAATGGCCTTTGTCAGAGAGGAATTCCTGATCCCGCGCCTGCTGTCGTTTCGGCCCGAAGCCATCGTGTTTCTATGCGGTGCCGACGGTCTGGAAGAGGACCCGCTGTCGCACATGCAGCTCAGCAACAATGCCCATTGGGACGTTCTGCGCGCCATCCGGGGGCTTGCCCCAAGGCTGCTGGTTCTGGGTGGGGGTGGGTACAATCCGTGGTCGGTGGGCCGGATGTGGGCGGGCATCTGGGGCATACTGAATGATCATGCGCTGCCCGGTCTCTTGCCGGCCCCTGCCGAAGCCGTGCTGCGCGCGTTACGGTTCGACGGGAACCGGCGGGGCAGGAACCCGCCGGAGAACTGGTTCACCACGCTGCAGGACAAGCCGCGCCCGGGCATCCTGCGTGACGAGGTTGCGCAGCGCGTTGACCATCTGAACAAGCGTCCGGTGATCTAGGCTCAGTGGACATTCATTTTCGACTGAAACGGGTGGTGGAAGATGAACGCCGCAGGCCCTGGGGTCAGCCCATCCGTTCAATGGCCAGCGCGATCCCCTGACCGCCGCCGATACACATGGTGATCAGGGCGCGCCTGCCGCCGATCCGCTCAAGCTCATACATTGCCTTGACCGTGATGATCGCGCCTGTCGCCCCGACGGGATGGCCCAATGCAATCGCGCCACCATTCGGGTTCACGATTGCGGGGTCAAAGCCCAGTTTCCGGGAAACCGCCACGGCCTGCGATGCAAAGGCCTCGTTGCTTTCGATGACATCGAAATCGCCGACTGTCAGCCCGGTCCGCGCCAGCAGGTTTTCAACCGCGGGCACGGGGCCGATCCCCATCACCTCGGGCCTTACCCCGGCGTGGGCATAGCCGATGATCCGCGCACGGGGGGTCAGGCCGGATTTCTCAGCTGCTTCAGCGGTGGCCAGAACGACCGCCGCCGCGCCATCGTTGATCCCGCTGGCATTGCCCGCCGTCACACTGCCGTCCTTCTTGAACACCGGGCGCAGGCTGGCCAGCGCCTCTGCCGTGGTGGCCTTGGGATGTTCATCAACCTCGAAATTGACCGTATCGCGCTTTACCCGGATCTCGACAGGGGTGATCTGTTCCGTGAAATATCCTGCCGCGATGGCCGCCGCCGCCCTTTGCTGGCTCTCCAGTGCGAAGGCGTCCATGTCCTCGCGGCTGATCCCGTGTTCCGCCGCCACGTTTTCCGCAGTGACGCCCATGTGACCGCTGCCAAAGGGGCAGTTCAATGTCCCCAGCATCATGTCCAGCGATTTGACATCGCCCATCTTCTGACCCCAGCGGGCGTTCTGAAGGAGGTAGGGCGAGCGCGACATGTTCTCTGCCCCGCCGGCAAGGCCGAATTCCGCGTCACCCAGCATCAGGGATTGTGCAACCGACACGATGGCCTGCACACCGGACCCGCACAGGCGGTTCACGTTCATCGCCGGAACCACGTCGGGCACACCCGCCTGCATGGCGGCGACACGCGACAGGTACATGTCGCGCGGTTCGGTGTTGATGACATTGCCAAAGGCAACATGCCCGATGCGATCAGGGGTCACCCCCGCGCGTTCCATCGCGGCTTTCGCCGCAGCAGTCCCCAGGTCGATGGGGGGTGTACCGGCCAGTGACCCGCCAAAAGTGCCAATGGCGGTCCGTGCGCCACCCAGGATAACGATGTCTTGTGTCATGACGGTTCCTTTGATGTTTGTTCGAATATGCCGCAGCTCTTGCCGGATGTCAGGAAAAGCCTGCCGGGACCTCACGTCAATTCCATGTGTTGCGCGTTGGTCGGTTGTTGACTTTCACCCGGGCGCGGTCAATTCCTCCGTCATGACGGAAAGCTCTGACACAATGTTGACCCAGCTGCCTGCGCGCCTGAAACAGGCGCGGCTGGGGCAGGGCCTGTCGCTTGAGGCGATTGCGAAATTGTCGGGTGTGTCCCGGTCCATGGTCAGCCAGATCGAGCGGGGAGAATCATCGCCCACCATCGCGACGTTGTGGAACCTGACCCGTGCCTTGCAGGTCGATTTCGCCGGTCTGCTGGACGGCGCGCCGCAGGTGTCGCGGATTGAATTGCTTAGGGCACAGGATGTGCCGGCCATCAACAATCTTGGTTCCGGGTGCCGGATTCGCATCCTGTCCCCGCCAGAGGAGGCGGGCAGGCATGAGGTTTACGATCTTTACATAGCCGCCGGTGGTGCACTGGACAGCCAGCCGCATGCGCGGGGTGCGCGCGAGCATCTGACCGTGATCGAAGGCCGCATCAGCCTGCGCAGCGGGGAAAGCGCGCAGGTGCTGAATACATCTGACACCGCCCGCTATCCTGCGGATGTGAACCATTGCATCGCTGCGCATGAAGGTCCGGCACGGGCCTTTCTGGTGGTACATTACGCCTGAAGCGCGCGCGTGTTTCTGCTATAAAAGAAAATTTCCGGAATATTGGATATTTTGGTTTTGTGCCGTGATGCGCCATGTTAGAGCAAGGAAAAGGACATGCGCATGACCCAGGCCTATCTGAACCATATCGAAAACATCCTGACGCAGATTGATGCGGACGGCATGATGAAGAAAGAGCGGATGATCACCTCCGCCCAGGCCGCGACAATCAATGTGGGCGGGCACTCCGTCATCAACCTCTGCGCGAACAACTACCTGGGGCTGGCCGATCACCCCGAGCTGATCGCGGCGGCGCAGGATGCGATGGGCCCCAAGGGGTTCGGCATGGCCTCTGTCCGCTTCATCTGCGGGACGCAGGATATTCACCGTGAGCTTGAACAGAAGCTGGCGGCCTTCCTGGGCAAGGATGATTCCATCCTCTTTGCCGCCTGTTTCGACGCAAATGGCGGCCTGTTCGAACCGCTGTTCGGACCGGAAGACGCCATTGTCTCGGATGCGCTGAACCATGCCTCCATCATCGACGGCATCCGGCTTTGCAAGGCCAGACGGTATCGTTACGCCAACAGCGACATGGACGATCTGGAAGGGCAGTTGAAACTTGCCCGGGAAGACGGCGCACGGTTCATTCTGATCGCGACGGATGGCGTGTTCAGCATGGACGGCTATCTGGCGAAACTGCCAGAGATCACCGCGCTGGCAAAGAAATACGAGGCGCTGGTGATGGTGGACGATTGCCATGCCACCGGGTTCATGGGGCCAAAGGGCGCGGGAACGCCCGCCCATTTCGGGGTGGATGTGGACCTGCTGACCGGCACCCTGGGCAAGGCGCTGGGCGGGGCCATCGGCGGCTATATCGCAGGGCCGCAGCCGGTGATCGACCTGCTGCGCCAACGTGCGCGGCCCTACCTTTTCTCCAATTCCCTGCCGCCTGCCATCGTCATGGCCGGGCTCAAGGCGCTGGACCTGGTCGAGGCGGGCGACGACCGGCGTGAGAAGCTGTTCGCGAATACCGCCTATTGGCGCGCCGGTCTTGAGCGGCTGGGGTTTGACCTGCTGCCGGGTGAACATCCCATCGTTCCGGTCATGCTGGGTGAAGCGCAGCTGGCGCAGGACATGGCCGCGCGCCTGTTCGAGGAGGGCGTCTATGTCTCGGGCTTTTTCTTCCCGGTTGTGCCGCGCGGACAGGCCCGGATCCGCACCCAGATGAATGCGGCGTTGACGCGCGATGAGCTGGACCGCGCGCTGACGGCGTTCGAGGTGGCGGGCAAGGCCAGCGGGGTGCTGTCATGACCAACGAGATGAAGGCGCTGAGCAAGCTGCATGCGCGAGAAGGCCTGTGGATGACCCATGCCCCGGTGCCCGAGATCGGCGCCGACGACGTGCTGATCAGGATCAACAAGACCGGCATCTGCGGCACCGATATTCATATCTGGAACTGGGACGACTGGGCGGCAAAGACCGTGCCCGTGCCGATGATCACCGGTCACGAATTCGCGGGCGAGATTGTCGAGATCGGGCGCAATGTCGAAGGGCTGGAGATCGGGCAGCGCTGTTCGGGCGAGGGGCATCTGATCGGCAAGCAATCGCGGCAATCGCGCGCGGGCAAGTTCCACCTCGACCCGGCGACGCGGGGCATTGGCGTCAACGAACAGGGGGCCTTTGCGCAATACCTCAAACTGCCCGCTTTCAACGTGGTGCCCTTGCCCGATACGATCAGCGATGACATCGGCGCGATCCTGGACCCTCTGGGCAATGCCGTACACACTGCGCTGAGCTTTGACCTTGTGGGCGAGGATGTGCTGATCACCGGTGCCGGGCCGATCGGCATCATGGCGGCGGCGGTGGCGCGGCACGTGGGTGCGCGGCACGTCGCAATCACCGACATCAACCCGGCGCGGCTGGAACTGGCGGCCAGGGTCGCGGATGTGGTGCCGGTCAACGTGGCCCAGGAAGACCTGCGCGACGTCATTGCCCGCCTGAAGATGAAACAGGGTTTCGACGTCGGCATGGAGATGTCGGGGTCACAGGCTGCGCTGGACCAGATGGTCGAGGCCATGACCATGGGCGGGCGGATCGCCATGCTGGGCATACCGCCGGGAAAATCGCCGGTGGACTGGAGCCGCATCGTGTTCAAGGCGATCACGATCAAGGGCGTCTATGGCCGCGAGATATTCGAGACCTGGTACAAGATGATCGCGATGCTGGAAAACGGGCTGGATGTCTCGGCCATCATCACCCACCGGTTTGGCGTTGATGATTTCGAAGCCGGGTTCGCCGCGATGAAGTCCGGCCAGTCAGGAAAGGTTGTGCTGGACTGGACCTGAGGCAGGTCACGCCGGCGTTTAGCTTTCCGGCGTGAGTGGGTTGCGGCCCTTGTCGGTGAGTGTCCAGCAATTGCTGCCCTCAAAGACCGCCGCCGTCAGCGGTTGCCCGTATCCCGCCCCGCTGTCGAGATTGATCCGGTTGCCGTAATGCGTTGCCTGATCGACCGGCGTATGACCGTGTACGATGATCTTTGGGTGCGGTTCCGCATATTCGTGAAACTCATTGCGAATCCACAACAGGTCTTCCTCGTCCTGCCGGGACAGCGGGATGCCGGGGCGAATGCCCGCATGACAGAAGAACAGCGCATCGGTCTCGTGGCACAGGTCCAGCCCTTTCAGGAACTCCAGATGCGCCTGTGGAACCGCCTTGCGCGCCGCTTCGTGGACGGCCAGCATCCGGTTCCGTGATCCAAAGTCGACCCCGTAGGATTCCAGTGTGGTGTCACCGCCCAGCCGCCTGTGCAGCCAGTATAGCTCGACCGGCAGATAGGCCTCGTGCTGGGGGTAGTCGCGCATGAACCATTCGAACATGCGGTCATGATTCCCCTTGATGAAAGTCCAGGGTCGGTTGCTGCGTTGCCCCTCGATCAGCAGGTCGAGCACACCGCGGCTGTCTGGGCCACGGTCGGTGTAGTCGCCGAGAAAAACGATCCGGGCGTCGCAGCCACCATCGGCTTCGATCAGGGATAGCACACGCTGCAATTCCTGCAGCTGGCCGTGAATGTCGCCGATGGCGTAAATGGGATCAGTCATGCGCAGCAGGTAGCGCAGGCCGACCCGCAAGAAAAGCCCCTAGGCTCTGGACCCATTAATTCTACATGCTCAGCGGCAATTTCACAAAATTTCAATGGTTTGGGGCGTGCAGCCAATAGTGGTTCTATTTGCAAACGGCCCAAGACGTTGAAATGAAGCGAAATCGCCGCCCTTCGGGTTTGACGGATTTTCCCGAAGCCTGCGTCACATCTGCTTGAAATAGAACCACTATTCTTGCGCAGATGTTCCTGGTCTGCGAAAAAATCTGTCAAACTGAGCATATAGAGTTAATGGGTCCAGAGCCTAGCCGTCAGCCTGACGATATGCGTCAAGCGGTGCCAGGATATCTGCGATGACACCACGGATCCAGATATGTGCAGCTGCATTGGTGCGGCGCCGGTGCCAGATCATGCCAATCACCGGCTCCGGCATGACGACAGGGGGCGGCAGAACCTGCAGGTTCAGTTTTGTGCTGATCTTTCTTGCCAGTTGATCGGGGACAACCGCAACATAATCGGTTTCAGCCACGGCGCTGCACACGCCGTACATGACCGGAAGTGTCATGACGACACGTCGGTTTCGGCCAACCTTGGCCAATGCGGCGTCAGCCATCGCCGCAAGGTTCCCTTCCGGCGAAAACAGGACATGGCTGAGATCGCAAAAGGTGTCGATGTCGATTTCACCGGGCGTCGGCAAGGCTGCCAGCCGCGGATGCCCGCGCCGCGCGATCATGGAAAAACGTGCACGGAACATCGGCTGCCATTCCATCCAGGACGGGCCTTCCATCTGGGGCACCATGGCCAGGTCGACATCCTGCCGTTCCAATGCGCCGGCGAAGTTGTCCGGCACCAGATCGACCAGCTGAATGCGAACGCCGGGTGCCTCCTGCGCGATTTTCTCCGCCAGCTGCGGCATCAGCATCTCGGCAAAGAAATCGCTGCCCGACAGGCGAAACCGGTCGTCCGCGATGCTGGGATCGAAACGCGGCGGGCCGGAAAGTATGGATTCGGTTTGATCCAGCAATGTCCGCAGTGGTTCGGCAAGTGACAGGGCATAGTCGGTTGGTTCAAGCCGGGGACCGATCCGTATCAGCAGAGGGTCGTTCAGCGCGGCACGCAACCGCGCCAGCGCAGCGGATACCGCCGGTTGCGAAAGCCCGATCCGCTGGCCCGCGTGGGTCGCTGACCGGGTTTCCAGCAACGCGTCAAGAACGCGGAGCAAATTCAGATCAAAGCTGCCAAAATTCATATCATCTATAATGATAATACATTTAATTAATTTTTTATATGGCGAAATTTATGGCATAGTATCAGCACGATTTTTGCAAAAAAGTCATTCTTTATGGGGGCTGCTCCTCGCTTCTGCGTGGCAGCCCTCTTTTGCGGACGGTGCTGTGTTCGTGTGGATTGGAAACTGGATGAATTGGAAGGGCAAATGAAAGGTCTGGCGTTTTATTTTTTGTTGGTGGGTGTGCTTTCGGTGCTGGTCGGGATGGTTTGGGGCATTCAGATGTCAGCCACGCACGATCATGGCCTCTCCCCCGCGCATGGGCATCTCAACCTGATCGGCTGGGTCAGCATGACGCTGTTTGCCCTTTATTATCACGTGGTGCCCGGTGCCGCGCAAAGCCGCCTGGCGATGATCCACTTTGCCGTCTCCGTGGTCGGGCTGATCGTACTGGTGCCGGGCATTGCCATCGTCCTGTCGGGTGGTACGGAATCGCTGGCCAAGATCGGTTCAATGATCACGGTTGTGGCCATGCTCCTGTTTCTTGCAGTGGTGCTGCGCAACCGCGCGGCCTGAACGAAAAAGGGCGCTCCTGCCGGAGCGCCCCTGAACCGCTTGTCAGGCCACGTCGAACTGCAGGGGCTTGATCTGTTTGAACATGCCCGTCGCGCGCAGTTTCTGAATGACCGGCTCGGGCACGACTTCATCCACATAGAGCAGCGCAATGGCTTCGCCCTTTGCGGCAGAACGTCCCAATGTGAAGTTGGCGATGTTCACATTGTTTTCGCCCATGGTCTGGCCCAGCGTCCCGATGATGCCAGGCACGTCCTCGTTCGTGGTATAAAGCATATGCTCGCCGATCTCGGCGTCGATGTTGATGCCCTTGATCTGGATAAAGCGCGGCTTGCCGTCGGAAAAGACAGTGCCCGCGATGGATCGCTCGCGTTTTTCAGTGACCACGGTGACCTTGATATACCCGTCAAAGACCCCCGATTTGTCCTGATTGGTAGTGCTGATCTGGATGCCCTTTTCGCGTGCGACGACCGGGGCGGAAACCATGTTCACGTCCGGGTTGGCGCGTTTCATGATGCCGGCAACCACACCGCAGTTCAGCGCGTCGAGGTTCATTTTGCCGACCGAGCCGTCGTAAAGAATGTTGATCGCCTTGATCGGTTCATCTGTCATCTGACCGATGAAGGCCCCCAGATGTCCGGCCAGCTTGACCCATGGGCCCATGACCTTGGCTTCCTCGGCGGTGACCGATGGCATGTTCAGCGCGTTGCTGACGGCACCTGTGAGCAGGTAATCCGCCATCTGCTCGGCCACCTGCAGCGCGACGTTTTCCTGTGCCTCTGTCGTGGCGGCACCGAGGTGCGGGGTGCAGACCACGTTGGGCAGGTTGAACAGCGGGTTCTCGGTGGCCGGTTCGACCTTGAAGACGTCAAATGCCGCACCCGCCACATGGCCGGATTTCAGCATTTCGGCCAGCGCCTCTTCGTCCACCAGACCGCCACGGGCGCAGTTGATGATGCGCACGCCTTTCTTGGTTTTCTCTAGGTTCTCGCGGCTGAGGATATTGGCGGTCTGATCGGTGTAAGGGACGTGCAGGGTGATGAAATCGGCACGTTTCAGCAGTTCGTCGAGTTCGACCTTTTCAACGCCCATCTTCTTGGCCTTCTCGTCGCCGAGGAAGGGATCGTAGGCGACGACTTTCATCTTGAGGCCGCGCGCACGGTCGCAGACGATGCCGCCGATATTGCCCGCGCCGATCACGCCCAGCGTCTTGCCGGTCAGTTCGACACCCATGAACTTCGACTTCTCCCATTTGCCGGCATGGGTGGAGGCCGAGGCTTCTGGGATCTGGCGGGCCACGGCGAACATCATCGCAATGGCGTGTTCGGCGGTGGTGATCATGTTGCCGAAGGGCGTGTTCATGACGATCACGCCTTTCTTGGAGGCTTCTTCCTTGTCGATGTTGTCGGTGCCAATCCCAGCGCGGCCGATGACCTTGAGGTTCGGCGCATTGGCGAGGATCTTTTCGGTGACCTTGGTCGCGGAGCGGATGGCAAGGCCGTCATAATTGCCGATGATCTCGGCCAGTTTGTCCTTGTCCTTGCCCAGGTCGGGCTGAAAATCCACGTCGATGCCGCGGTCCTTGAAGATTTGAACGGCGGCGTCGCTGAGCTTGTCGGAGATGAGTACTTTGGGGGCCATTGCTGTGGTCCTTTGAGGGATGGGGGAAGGTGCGCAGTGAATGCGCACCCTACGGGTCATGCGTTGGGGGTGCCTTTATGGCGCACCGATCATGCGTTGATTTCGGCCTCGAAGGCCCAGGTGAGCCAGGGCAGCATCGCCTCGATGTCGGCGGTTTCGACGGTACCGCCACACCAGATGCGCAGACCGGCGGGGGCATCGCGGTAGGCGCCGATGTCCAGCGCCACGCCCTCGTCTGCCAGCCTCTTGGCGACAGCCTTGGCAAAGGCGGCACCGTCGGTGATGCGGTCATCGGTGAACTTCAGGCAGACCGATGTGTTGGAACGCGTGGCCGGGTCTTCGGCCAGGTTCGCGATCCAGTCGTTCGCCTCGCAGAAATCAAAGATCGCCTGCGCGTTGGCGTCGGCCCGCGCGATCAGGCCCTTCAGCCCGCCCACGGATTTGGCCCAGTCCAGCGCCAGCAGGTAATCCTCGACGCAGAGCATGGAGGGCGTGTTGATCGTCTCGCCCTTGAAGATGCCTTCGTTCAGCTTGCCGCCTTTTGTCAGGCGGAAAATCTTTGGCAGGGGCCAGGCGGGTGTGTAGCTTTCCAGCCGTTCCACCGCGCGGGGGCTGAGGATCAGCATGCCGTGGGCCGCTTCACCGCCCAGCACCTTCTGCCAGGAGAAGGTGGTCACATCCAGCTTGTCCCAGGGCAGGTCCTGCGCAAAGGCGGCCGAGGTCGCGTCGCAGAGGGTCAGGCCCGCACGATCCGCCGGGATCGCATCGCCGTTCGGCATCCGCACACCGGAGGTGGTGCCGTTCCAGGTAAAGCAGACATCGTTGTCGTAGTTGAGCGCCGCCATGTCGACGATCTGGCCATAGTCGGCCTCGTGTACCGTCGCTTCGATCTTGAGCTGTTTGACCACATCGGTGACCCAGCCCGCGCCGAAGGATTCCCAGGCGACCATTTCGGCAGGGCGTTCGCCCAGCAGGGACCACATGGCCATCTCGAAAGCCCCGGTGTCAGAGGCAGGTACGATGCCGATGCGGTAATCCGCCGGCACACCGAGGACCTCGCGGGTCGTCTCGATTGCCGCAAGCAGTTTGGCCTTGCCAGGAGCGGCACGGTGGCTGCGCCCCAGGGGAGCGGATGCCAGCTTGGTCAGATCGAATGTGGGGATTTTGGCACAGGGGCCGGAAGAAAAACGCGGATTAGCCGGCCGCGTTGCCGGTGCAGTAATAGCCATTGATGCTACCCTCTCAGATAAGCGCCCTTCGTTGGGGAAGGGTGTCCCAAGGCTGCGTTTAAGCGGTTGGTCAGGCTGGCGCAATCTGAAAAACGTGTCTAGAACGCCGCCTTGTCGCACATTTGCGACCTGAATGACGCGGATCGGAAACTTCGGATGTACACAGTTGTCTTGCTGACCTCACCCCAAGCGCGGACTCTTGAGCCCTCATTGGTCGAAAACCTGCGCAATGCCTGGGGCGGCGGCGAAGCAGTCTGGCTGGCGCCGGACGAGGCGGCGGAATTCGGGATCGCGCAGCAGCCCGACAATTTCGAGGCCGTCTGGGAGGAGTGTCAGAAAATGGGCGTCGATCTGGTTGTCTTGCCGACCGCGAATCGCCGCAAACGGATGCTGCTGGCCGATATGGACAGCACGATGATTCAGCAGGAATGTATCGACGAACTGGCCAATGAGGCCGGTGTGGGGGCAAGGGTCAAGGACATCACGGCGCGTGCGATGAATGGCGAGTTGGATTTTGACGGCGCATTGCGCGAGCGGGTCGGTCTGTTGAAAGGATTGCCGGAATCGGTGATCGGCAAGGTGCTGGCGGAACGGATTACCCTGATGCCGGGCGGTCCGGTGCTGCTGGCGACGATGAAGGCCCAGGGCGGCCATGCGGCTCTGGTCTCCGGCGGCTTTACGGCCTTTACGGCAAAGGTCGCCGCTCTGCTGGGATTTGACGAGCATCGGGCCAACACCCTGCTGGTCGACAAGGGTGTGTTGAGCGGTGAGGTGGGGATGCCGATCCTGGGTAAACAGGCAAAGGTCGATGCGCTGGAGCAGATCACGGCGCGGCTGGGCATTGCCGAGGCGGATGTGATCGCTGTCGGGGACGGGGCGAACGATCTGGGCATGTTGAAGCGTGCGGGCCTTGGTGTGGCGCTGCACGCAAAGCCTGCCGTAGCCGCGCAATGTAATGTGCGGGTGAATTTCGGTGATTTGACCGCCTTGCTTTATGTGCAGGGCTATGCGCAATCGGATTTCGCCGCCTGACGGCGGCGATCCGGTGGGGGCGCTGCCCCCGTCCTTCGGACTCCCCCGGGAATATTTTTTGCCAAAAAGAATCAGAGGAGTTCGGCAGCAGGTTTCAGCACACCTGTCACGATCTCTCGTCTGTTGGTGATCGGGGCGTTCATGCGTTTCAGCGTGGCGGGGTGGTTCGGATCAAGGGCGCCGAGTTTGACCAGAATCGCGGCGATGGCGCATTCCGCGGCACGCGTGGTGCCGCAGGCCGCCTTGAGGGCGATGCCCAGCTTCTGCTCGGGCAGGATGGCGATGAAGAAGCCTTCGGCGCCGGTTTTCAGGGCGACCTTGCCGTCCATCGCGCGCATCAGCTCGGTGCAGGCCCGACCCTCGCCCGCGACAAGCTCCGGGTGCAGGCGCATCGCCTGATGCAGGCGGGTTTCGGCGGCGCCATCGGGCGCGGCGGCGAAACGGGCCATGGCGCGTGCCATGCCGTGCAGCGTGCAGGCGTGGTTCGGGGCCGAGCAGCCATCAATGCCGTAGCCGGGTGAAGTCTCTTCTGTGACGTCTTCGAAGGCGTCCAGGCAGGCCTTTTGTACCGGATGTGCCGGATCGACATATTCCGAATTGCCGCCAAGATGCCTGTTCAGTGTCAGGAAACCCGCGTGTTTGCCCGAGCAGTTGTTGTGAACCTGGCAGGGGGCTTCATCTGCCCGGATCAGGTGGTTGCGGGCATCACGGTCATCGGGTTCCTGCGGACCGCATCGCAATGCGGCATCGTCCAGGCCAAGGGTATCGAGCCATGAGTTGACCCTGTCGGTATGGATCGCGGCGCCGTTGTGCGAGGCGCAGGCCAGCGCAAGCTGTTCGGTGGAAAGCCTCATCCTGTCGGCGGCACCGGAGGTGACCAGCGGCAGGGCCTGGATCATCTTGGACGACGAACGGGGGAGGATCACGGCACTCGGATCACCCCATGATTGCGCGATCTGGCCGGTGTCGTCGCAGACCACCGCATGGCCTGAATGGACGCTTTCCAGAATGGGACCACGCCAGATTTCGGCAAAGGGGCTTGGCTGGGTCATGAATTCCTCCGATTCGTGCGCGAAATCCTGCCAATCAGGGTTTCGTCTGTCGCCTGTTTCGCGTTATTATGCTTGTTGTCGAAAAGATAACAGGCACTTGCAGGAGAGCGGCCAAACAACGCCGCCATCAAGGCTTGCGATTGAGTTGAGGTCAAGGACAGCTGGAGGCTGGACAGATGCGAATTATTAAGAATTTAGGGGTTGTGGCAGGGTTGGCCGCTTTTGCGGCGTCAGGCGCTGCCGCACAGGATCAGAGCACGAACCGCGTCGCTGCCAAGACGGACTGGAGTGTCTTCGTCGAGGACAACCCGACCGAATGCTGGGGTGTGTCCACACCAAAGGAAACCGTGAATTCGCGCGATGGCCGGGTTGTCGCGGTGAACCGCGGTCAGACCTTGTTGATGGTGTTCTACCGGCCCTCTGCCGGCGCCAAGGGGCAGGTTGCCTTTACCGGTGGCTACCCCTTCAAGTCGGGATCGACCGTAAACATGGATATTTCCGGCAATACGTTTGAGCTGTTCACCGAGGGTGAATGGGCGTGGCCGGCAACCACCGAAGATGATGCCAAGATCATCACAGCGATGAAACGCGGTGCCGATGCGGTACTCAGCGGTCAGTCAGGTCGGGGGACGAACACCAAGGACACGTTCTCCTTGCTGGGATTCACGGCAGCGGTGGAAGACGCGGCCAAGCGCTGCGGTGGCTGAACATTGGTGGGTGGTGCGTTCAGACGATGCGCACCATTAATACCATCGCCGCCAGAGCGCAGCCGATTCCGGCGAATTCCCTGAATTCCAGGGTTTCGCCGAACCGCAGCACGCCCAGGGCGCAGAGCGCGATCAGCGTGATCATGGAAAACCCGACTCCGGCTTGCGAAAGTGTGATGTGCTGCAGGGCAAAGTACCAAAGCAGGGCCGAGCCCGCGTAAAGCGCGCAGCCGATGATGACCAGTGGCGATCCGGCTGACTGGCCCTCGACAACGGCGGTTTTGATCAGGTAGTCGCCGAAGATGACAATCAGGGCCGTACCGGATGTCAGGGCGAGGCCGTAGAATATCGACATACATCTATCCTTCAGAGAAAATGGTTCATGCCCCTGCAGGGTGGCTTGAAATGAAGCCAGGGGTGCGAAAGTCTGAATGGATTGAAGTTGGGCCGGATGCAAAGACCGCGCAAGTGGGGATAACCATACCCCGGAGCGTGCGGTTCAAGACCCTTTTGCAATTCGCGGCACATTCTATATAGAGACGCATCCACCCAAGGAGAGTCGCCCCATGACCGCCACCGCGCCAATCACCCAGGAAGTCCATACCATTCCGCGCAAGATGCCGGAGGGTCCTGTGAACCTTGTCGGGATGACCCGCGACAAGATGCGGGAGGTTCTGATCGCCAACGGCACGCCGGAAAAGCAGGCTAAGATGCGGGTCGGCCAGATCTGGCAGTGGATCTACCAGTGGGGCGTGCGTGATTTCGATGCGATGACCAATCTGGCCAAGGCCTATCGGGCCGAGCTGGCTGAGAAATTCGTGATCGAGGTGCCGGAGGTCGTGACCAGGCAGGTCAGCAGCGACGGCACGCGCAAGTATCTTGTCCGCATTGCCGGCGGTCATGAGGTCGAGGTGGTTTATATCCCGGAAGAGGGGCGCGGCACGCTTTGCGTATCGTCACAGGTAGGGTGCACGCTGACCTGTTCGTTCTGCCACACGGGCACGCAAAAGCTGGTGCGCAACCTGACGGCGGCAGAGATCATCGGCCAGGTCATGGTGGCGCGGGACGATCTGGGCGAATGGCCGGTCCCGGGCGCGGTCAAGGATGAGACGCGGCTTTTGTCGAACATCGTGCTGATGGGCATGGGTGAACCGCTGTATAATTTCGAGAACGTGCGCGACGCGATGAAAATCGCGATGGACGCCGAAGGCATCCAGCTGTCGCGCCGTCGGATCACGCTGTCCACATCGGGCGTGGTGCCGGAGATCTGGCGCACCGCGCAGGAGATTGGCTGCCAGCTTGCGGTATCCTTCCATGCCACCACGGATGAGGTGCGTGACAAACTGGTGCCGATCAACAAGCGCTGGAACATCGAGGAATTGCTGGACGCCCTGCGCAGCTATCCCAAGGTCAGCAATTCAGAGCGGATCACCTTCGAATATGTCATGCTGCACGGCGTCAATGACAGTGACGAAGACGCGCGGCGGCTGGTCAAGCTGATTGACGGCATTCCGGCCAAGATCAACCTGATCCCATTCAACGAATGGCCCGGTGCGCCATACAAGCGGTCCAGCAACAACCGCATCCGCGCCTTTGCCGATATCATCTACAAGGCCGGCTATGCCTCTCCGATCCGGACCCCGCGGGGCGAGGATATCATGGCGGCCTGCGGGCAGCTGAAATCGGCCACGGAACGCGCGCGCAAGTCGCGCAAGCAGATCCAGGCGGACGCGGGGATCAGTTGATCTGCCATCCGGCAAAGAGATGCTGATGCTGCTCCCGAGGCAATGGAATCAGGCGGTTTGAGATCAATTTTGGTCCGGGGGTCAGGCGGCCTCCGGGGTTTATCTATCTGAATTAAAGCAATAAACTACAGATTTATGACATCACGGGTCGTTCGGTGCGTCCTGAAATGACCTTTGTTCCGACGCATTCCCGAGCAAATGTTGCCATGGGCGGCGTCAAGATTGTTTCCTGTAGAAACCCAATCAGGAGACAGAAAATGTCTGTCATGATCAACAAGGACCCTTTTATCACCGCTCAGGTCATGGACCTCGTGCTGCGGGAACGCGCCGTGGCGCTTTCCAGTCGCGAATGGAAACACCGGCTGGCCGGATATGGCTATGCGATCAAGTCGACGGATCACGGTGAAATCGTGGAAACGCTGCCACATCATGTGGAAGTTGGTGTGCTGCCCGACCAGGCGCGCGCCTGACCGGACCGATTGCGCCGGCGGGCGAGGCGCACGGCTGTTGACGCCCGGACGATCAACCAGGCGCAGAACGATCAACAGCAGGTGCTTACCGGCCGGGAATTTCCTTGCGCGCAGGTGACACTTTCCAGTTTTCGATCAGGTCCATCGCTTCGGCTGCTGTTTCGACAAATCGGAACAGGTCCAGGTCCTCGACCGAGATGGTGCCGGCATCTGCCAGCGCGTCCCAGTTGATGATCTTTTCCCAGAATGCCCGCCCAAACAGCAGAAACGGAACCGGCTCCATCCGGCCCGTCTGGATCAGGGTCAGCGCCTCGAACATTTCGTCCATGGTGCCAAAGCCACCGGGAAAGACGCAGATCGCCTTGGCCCGCATCAGGAAGTGCATCTTGCGGATGGCGAAGTAGTGAAAATTAAAACATAATTCCGGTGTGACATAGGCATTGGGTGCCTGCTCGAACGGCAACACGATGTTCAACCCGACAGAGCGCCCGCCGGCGTCCATCGCGCCGCGGTTGCCAGCCTCCATCACGCCCGGCCCGCCGCCGGTGACGATCACACCCTCGCGTCCGTTGCTCTGCATGGATTTCAGGGTCATCAGGCGGGCAAATTCGCGGGTTTCATCGTAAAAGCGGGACAGATCCGCCAGGGTCTCGGTCCGGGCGGTGTGTTTTTCTGCCGGTTCCGGAATGCGTGCGCCGCCAAAAAGGACGATGGTGCTTTCCACCCCTTCGGCATCCAGCATCAACTGGGGTTTCAGCAGTTCCAGTTGCAGCCGCACGGGGCGAAGTTCGTCGCGACACATGAAATCATCGTCGGAAAACGCCAGACGATACGCCGGGGCCCGCGTCTGTGCCGTGTCGGGTGCGGATTCCGCCGCCCTGCGATCGCTGGATGCATGGCGCAGGGGGTGGCGGCGGTCATCGTCTTTCATCAGTCTCTCCGGATTAGATGGCAGGTCAGGGTGGCGTGGTTGGGCCGAACTTGCAATGGGGTATCGGTCATGCAGGAACCGCCCTGCGGCCGACGTCTTTACGGAAGTTGCGTGACATCCGGTCCGCAGGTATAGCGCGTCAAAGACTTTCTTCAGCAGGAGTGCGCCCAATGTCCAATTCCCAACTTGAAACCGCGATCGAAAAAGCGTGGGACACCCGTGATCAAATCAATTCATCGACCACTGGCGAAACCCGTGACGCGATCGAGGAGACGCTGAGTGCATTGGATTCAGGCAAGCTGCGGGTTGCGGAAAAGCAGGAAGACGGCAATTGGCATGTGAACCAATGGGCCAAGAAGGCCGTGCTGCTGGGCTTCCGGATCAAGGATATGGAATATCACGATGGTGGCCCGCAGGGTGCCGGGTGGTGGGACAAGGTCGACAGCAAGTTCAAGGGCTGGGGCGACGCGGAATGGAAAGAGGCCGGTTTCCGTGCCGTGCCCAACTGCGTGGTGCGCCGCTCTGCCTATATCGCGCCGGGCGCGGTGCTGATGCCGTCTTTCGTGAACATCGGTGCCTATGTGGACAGCGGCGCAATGGTGGACACATGGGTCACTGTCGGTTCCTGCGCGCAGATCGGCAAGAACGTGCACCTGTCCGGCGGCGTTGGCATCGGCGGCGTGTTGGAGCCGATGCAGGCGGGCCCGACCATCATCGAGGACAATTGCTTTATCGGGGCGCGTTCGGAAGTGGTCGAAGGCTGCATCGTGCGGGAAGGTTCCGTTCTGGGCATGGGCGTTTTCATCGGCCAGTCGACCAAGATAGTGGACCGCGAAACCGGCGAGATCATGTATGGTGAAGTGCCCGCGGGGTCGGTCGTTGTGGCGGGCACGATGCCGTCCAAGAACAACGTCAGCCTGTATTGCGCTGTCATCGTGAAACGCGTGGACGAACGGACGCGGTCGAAAACCTCGATCAACGAGCTTCTTCGTTCCTGACCGGGAACCATTTCCCGACCTGCGGGTTTCTGTCCGATATCTCAGGGAAGGACGGATACCATGACAGGTTTGGGCTGGATCGCGGCAATTATCGTTGGCGGCATCGCCGGATGGCTGGCGGAAAAATTCATGAAGGGTGATCACGGGCTGTTGCTCAACATCTTCATGGGAATCGTTGGGGCGATGCTGCTCAACGCGATTCTGTTGTTCATATTCGGTTTCACCCTTGGCGGATGGATCGGCCAGCTTGTTGTCGGCTTTATTGGTGCGTGCCTGTTGATCGCGGCCATCCGCGCAATGCGGGGTCGCGGCTGATCTGGAGCCTGGCGCCGGGGGAGGCCGCAGCGGCTTGACAAACCCCCTGCTGCGCCGCCAATTGCGCGCATGGCGAAAAAAGGTCCAAGCAGACAGCAAGTGTACACCCTTTTGGTCGAGATTGGCCGCAAGGAAGGCGACGGCCTGCCCGAAAAGGCGACTGGCGCCGCGCTGATGTGCTTTGCTTCCGGCATCGACGAGGCTGAGGCCGTGCGCGAAACTGTGGCGATTCTCAAGCAGGCGGATACCAATCCGCTTGATGTCACGGGCTACGGCACATTGGCCGAGCGTGAGGCCGAAGGCCACGAGATCGACGAGGAGGAGCGCGCGCTGATGGCCCGCGCGCTGGAAGAAAACGCGGTCATCGTCGCGCAGATGACGCCCTTCTTTGATTGATCTTGCGAGCGGCCATCGGGCCTGCGGGATGTCAGCTTTCTGACTTCAGGCCGCGCGCTGGCGGGCCAGGTGAATCGCATCGTACCATTGCAAGACGTGGTGCGCGGGCTTGCCGTGTTCCGGCAGGCTGTTGCGATCAAGCCCGTGCAGCAGGCTGCCGTGCAGATGCTGCCCGTTCCGGCGAATACGTCCGATATAGAGACTTTCGAGCGCTGTGCCGGCAGCAAGAAGCGTTTCGTGGCTGGGCAAGAGCAATTGGGTATAGCTGATGGTCGGGCCGCAGGGCTCTGCCATCGCGGCAAAGCCGTTGACCAGATGCCGCGCGGGCACGAGGACGGCCTCTTGGCCGAACAGGTATTCCACTTCCGGGCCGTCGATGATCAGCCGCTGGTCCGGTGACACGACGATATCCTGCTGCAATCCGAAATAGGGCGCGCGCAGGCGCACGGGATGATAGCTGCCCCGCGCGGGAACGGTCCGGCTGATGGTTTGCAGGACAGGGACCACCCCGGCATTGCGGGTCATCACCGTGTCGCCCCGCTGCAAGGTCTCGGCGGGTCTGTAGCCCCATGGCGTGGCCAGCGGTGTCCCCGGCAGAAGACTGGGCATCGGTCCGATCGGTTCGATCTGATCGGACAGGGCGGCAAAAATCATGTCCGGTGCAAATGTGTGGTCGCCGCTGCCCAGCATCAGCTGACGCACGTCTTCCAGGGACAGGGGGTGAGGATTTTCGACATAGACGCTGGTCAGCGTCGTGACCTCAGGCTGTTCCAGCGTCATCCGGCCCCATTTGGCGCAGCTGTCCCAGGAATAGGTGATCCGGACCACATCCGTCCGGCCCGCATCCTTGCGCTGGATCGCGGCGTGGTTGATGGATTTGCCCTGTACCTGCACCATGGCGATGCCGCCGCCCGGTATCGCCTGAAACGTCAGGCTGCGCTGCCAGGGAAAGATCGTCTTGTACCCGAACAGCAGTTGCGGACGCCCATCCGCGGAAAGCCGGGTTTCAAACATGATCGAACCACGTGTCAACAGCGTGCGCGGATCGTCCTCGACCTGTGGCTGGTCATTCTTGTCGCTGCCCAGGCCCCGGACAGAGAGCCGCCGCCCATCGTGATCGCAAAGCGCCAGCCAGGTCACGTCACGCTGCCTTTGCGGCGCGCAGCAGGCCCGCTTCAAACCGTTTCAGGGTACGTCGTGCCGCGGGTGAATAGCCTGCACCGGTCTCCGGGTCGATTTCCGGGAACAGGGCGCAGATCTCATTCACGATCTCCTGCTCAAAACTTTGTTTGGTCTGGGGGCCGGGGAGGAAGCTTTCGGTTTCCAGCCCTTCGGAAAAGACGACCTGATGGCGGTCGAAGAGCAGATGAACATAGGTGACATCGCCACCCGTGCGTCGGGTGACAGACCTGTCATTCACAAGGTCACGCGCCGCGATCAGCACTTCGGCCTCGCCGAACAGCAGCTCTGCCAGATTGTCCCGGATCAGCACCCGGTGCAGCGGCGACACCAGCAGATCACGGTGCTTGCCAAAGGTGTTCGCGCGGATGTGGATCGGGGCGAACTCTCCTGTGGCGGGAACGGTGCGGGTGCCGCTCCAGCGCAGTGGCTGCGGGCCGTCATCCTGGGTCAGCACCATGTCGCCGGGTTGCAGGTGCTCGGCCGGCCGTTCCCCATCGGGGGTCGCGATCAGGGTGCCGGCGACGAAACAGGGCACGCCCGTCGCGTTGACGAAGCCGACGTCGGTGTTGATGCCGTTGTCGATCGTATAGGTGAAGTTGAAGTTCTCGACGTCACCGTCACCCGTGACCGTAAATGTCCCGTTTGCATTCAGGCGCACCGTCTGGCCGGTCGGCAGCGTAATCGTGTCGCCCGCATTGACCGCCACGCCGTTGATATGCGTGATGGTCAGAGTGCCGCCACCCTCGTTGATATCATTGCCAAGGACGTCGATTTCACGTTCGCCGTCCGGAAACAGATCCACGTTGTCGGACATCGCGATCAGGTCGGTCTGAACCGAGTTGCCGGCGATCAGCAGATTGGAATCGTAATTGCTGTCCGAGACGTCCGCGATGGCGATGCGCAGCGAATTCACGACACCGGGGTTCACGAACATGGTCAGGGTCAATGTGATCGTGAACCCGTCCATTTCCGTGTTGAACTGGTCGTTCTGGTTGTTCACGTACATGTTGATGTTATTGGCGGTATTGACGTTGCCCGGGTCCACGTCGCCATTGCCCACGTCCATCGGCACAAGTGTGCCGTTGACCCAGACGCCGACAAAATCCTGATAGATCGAATTCTCGAACTCTGGATATTCCTCCGAGGAAAAGACGAACTGCATGGTCATCACGCTGCTGTCGGGAATGAAATCCACATCCAGCGTTGCCGCGTCATAGGTCCGCGCCCCTGCCACATCGTTGTAGGGTCGGTAGTTGTTCGTTCCCGATGTGTTGGTGGAGGTATTGGTGTTCTGGTTCGACTGGCCGTTGGAATTGGTGAAATCCTGCGCATTGCCCGTCGACAGGATCACGCCGGTATCGCCCGGCGTCACACCGGGGGCAGTTGTGTCGCCACCCGAATAGATGCCGGCGCTGTCGTTGTCACCGTAATAGGTCGCGCCGACGACGGTCACGCCGTCGCCAAATATCGTTTCGGCCATATCCGTGGCGCTGGTGCCTTCTCGGACCGTTTCGATGGGAAGTTCTGATGCTGCTACCACGTCTCTGCCTCTTACCCTTGGTTCGAGGCGACATTGGTCAGCGGCGCACGGATCAGCCCCGTGCTTTTCATTTGCCGAAGTGCAAGCATGGCCCTGTTTTCAGGTGTCCGGTCTTGCGTTTACTGCTGATGCCCTGCCTCGGGTCATATTATTGCCACAACCTTAACACCATCCGGACAAAACTGTTAAGCATTTCGTGAAATCCCCCCCTTGGCACCGCGCTTTTTTGGTCACAAAAGGTCAATGCCGACCAAAACACCTTAACCAAGGAGCCCGATATGCCCGCGACTGACCCTGTAGAGCTTACGGCAAGGCTGGTGCGCTGCGCCTCTGTCACCCCTGCAAACGAAGGGGCGCTGGAGATTGTCGAGGAGGTTCTGTCGCTGGCCGGTTTCAATTGTGTCCGGGTGGACCGGGGGGGCATCTGCAACCTCTTTGCCCGCTGGGGGGCCAGGGGCAACGGCAAGGCTTTCGGCTTTAACGGGCATACGGATGTGGTGCCCGTGGGCAATCCCGATGACTGGTCGATGCCGCCCTTCGGCGCCGAGATCAAGGATGGGGTGATGTATGGCCGTGGCACCACGGATATGAAATCCGGCGTTGCGGCATTTGTCGCCGCTGCCGTCGATTTCGTGCGTGACACACCGCCGGATGGGTCTGTTGTCCTGACCATCACGGGGGACGAGGAGGGCGATGGCGTGGACGGCACGGCGGCGCTGCTGGACTACATGGCGGAAAATGGCGAACGTATGGATGCCTGCCTGGTGGGAGAGCCGACCTGCCCCGAGAAGATGGGCGATATGATCAAGATCGGCCGCCGCGGGTCGATGTCCGCTTGGTTCAAGGTGATCGGGACGCAGGGGCATTCGGCCTATCCACATCGCGCCAACAACCCGCTGCCTGCCATGGTGCGGCTGATGGACCGGCTTGCCAGTCATGAGCTGGACCGGGGGACGGATCACTTCGACCCCTCCACGCTGGCCGTGGTGACCGTGGACACCGGCAACCCCGCCAGCAACGTGATCCCGCGCAGCTGCTCGGCCGCCGTGAACATCCGGTTTAATGACACACATTCCGGCGCCAGCCTGACCGCATGGCTGGAGCAGGAAGTGGCACAGGTCCGAGATGCCTTTGGTGTCGAGATCGAGATGAGCATCAAGATCTCGGGCGAAAGTTTCATCACGCCGCCGGGCGCGCTTTCGGCGCTGGTGGCAACCGCGGTTGCTGCTGAAACGGGGGTGACGCCTGAACTCTCCACCACCGGTGGCACATCCGATGCCCGTTTCGTCAAGGCGCATTGCCCGGTTGTGGAATTCGGGCTGGTGGGCCAGTCCATGCACCAGGTGGACGAACATGTCGTGGTTGAGCAGATACATCAGCTCAAGGCGATCTATGGGCGCATTCTGCGCGACTATTTTGCATGAGCGTGACGATTGAAACGACCGATGACCTGGCAAGCTGCCTGCGTCTGCGGTGGGTTGTCTTTATCGAGGAACAAGGCGTCAGCGAGGCGGATGAAGTCGACGGGCTGGACAATTCCTGCCTGCATCTTCTGGCGCGGGACGGGGCCACACCGGTGGGGACCGCCCGGGTTCTGTTCGACGGCGAGGTCGCCAAGATTGGCAGGGTTTGCGTGCTGAAATCCCATCGGGGCACCGGGCTGGGCGCGGGTCTGATCCGTGCGGCGCTTGCGGCTGCAGAAGGGCGCGCGCGCAAGGCCAGGCTGGGCGCGCAGGTACATGCCCTGGGATTCTACGAGGCGCTTGGGTTCACGGCGGTCGGGCCGGTCTTTGACGATGCGGGCATTCCCCATCGCGACATGGTGCGGGATCTTTGAACCGAACACTGATCATCATGCTGAAAGAGCCGCATCCCGGACGGGTCAAAACCCGCCTTGGCCGCGACATCGGCATGACGGCAGCGGCATGGTGGTTCCGGCATCAGGCAGGGCGCCTGCTGCAAAGGCTGGACGATCCGCGCTGGCAGATCGTGCTGGCCGTTTCACCGGATGCCGAAGGGCTGCGCAGCCGCGTCTGGCCCGCCGGTCTGCCCCGTCTGGCGCAGGGACGCGGTGATTTGGGGGAGCGGATGGCGCGGATGCTGCGCCAGGTGCAGCACGGGCCCGCCTGCCTGATTGGCGCGGATATTCCAGCTGTGAACCGGGCGCATATTGCCAGGGCATTCAGGCGGCTGGGTGATCATGATGCGGTCTTTGGCCCGGCCCCGGACGGGGGTTTCTGGCTGATCGGTCTGAAACACCCGCGCCGTCAGCCCCCCGGATTTTTTCGCAACCTGCGCTGGTCCACGTCCACGGCGCTGGCCGACAGCCGGGCAACGCTGCCGGACCACCGGATCGCGACATGCGATACCCTGAGCGACGTGGACAACGCTGACGATTTGAACATGACGTTGGCAGGGCCGCGTGCTAGCTGAGGGGGATGAGCAACATTCCGACCAAAGCCGAGATCCTTGACTGGATCGAACAGAACCCCACCCTGACCGCCAAGCGTGACATCGCCAAGGCGTTCGGGATCAAGGGGGCCGCGCGCATCGACCTCAAGCGTCAGCTCAAGGAGCTGGAGGCAGAAGGGCATCTGGAAAAGCGCAAGCGCAGCTATCAGGATCCTGACCGCCTGCCGCCGGTATCCGTTCTGGTCATCAGCCACGCGGACAAGGATGGCGATCTGATTGCCAAGCCGATGGAATGGCAGGGCGAGGGGGTGGAACCCGTTGTTCTGGTGATCCCACGCGCATCCGACCCCGCGCTGGGCGAAGGCGATCGCATCCTGGCACGGCTGACCGTCGTGAAGGAAGAAGGTCACAATTACGAAGCCCGCCTGATCCGGCGGATCGGCACCAATCCCAAACGGGTCATGGGCATTTTCCGCAAGCGCAGCGAAGGCGGGCGGATCGTGCCGATCGACAAGGGGGCCGACCGCGAATGGGTGGTGGCCGAGGGGGCGACCCATGGTGCCAGGGATGGCGAGCTGGTCGAGGCGGAACAGGCCGGGCCAAAGGGCCGTATGGGCCTGCCCAGGGCGCGCATTGTTGAACGGCTGGGCGACCCTTCGGCACCCAGGGCGGTGTCGCTGATTGCCATCCATCAGCACGGCATTCCGGATCACTTTCCCGACGATGTGATTGCCGAAGCGGATGCAAAGAAACCTGCCGGGCTGAAAGGCCGCGAGGACCTGCGCGATCTGCCGCTGATCACCATCGACCCCTCAGACGCGCGCGACCATGACGACGCCTGCTATGCCCATGCCGACGAGGACCCGAAGAACGAAGGCGGTCATGTGCTTTGGGTCGCGATTGCCGATGTTGCCCATTACGTCACCCCCGGCTCTGCCCTGGATCGCGAGGCGCGCAAGCGGGGGAATTCCACCTATTTCCCGGATCGCGTCGTGCCGATGTTGCCTGACCGCCTGTCAGGCAATCTGTGTTCGCTGCACGAAGGCGTGCCGCGCGCCTGTATCGCAGTGCGCATGGTGCTGGATGCCAGGGGTAACAAGCTGAAGCATTCGTTTCATCGCGGGCTCATGCGCTCGCCGGCCTCATTGCATTACGAAGAAGTGCAGGACGCCATTGACGGCAATCCGAATGACAGGACCGGGCCGCTGCTGGATCCGGTGCTGAAACCACTTTACGCGGCCTATGGCGCGCTGAAGCTGGCAAGGGCCGAGCGCCAGCCGCTTGACCTGGATTTGCCAGAGCGGCGGATCGAGCTGGCGGAGGACGGCAAGGTCAAGTCAGTGAACTTCAAGGACCGGCTGGATGCTCACCGGTTGATCGAGGAATTCATGGTGCTGGCGAATGTCGCTGCCGCCGAAACGCTGGCGGCAAAGAAGATACCGCTGCTTTACCGTATCCACGAGGAACCCTCGCAGGAGAAACTGGACGCCTTGCGCGAGACCGCAGCTGCTGCCGGGTACACGCTGGCCAAGGGGCAGGTGCTGCAGACCGCACATCTGAACCGGTTGCTGAACGATGCGGCGGGCTCCGATGATGCGGAACTGATCAATCTCAGCACCCTGCGTTCGATGACCCAGGCCTATTACGGGCCGGAACACATCGGGCATTTTGGCCTGGCGCTGCGATCCTATGCGCATTTCACCTCGCCGATCCGGCGCTATGCCGATCTGATCGTGCACCGCGCGCTGGTCACCGCGCATGGCTGGGGCAAGGACGGGCTGACGCCCGAGGACATGGAAACGCTGGATCAGACCGGCGCGCATATTTCCGACACGGAACGCAGATCCATGACGGCGGAGCGGGACACGACAGACCGCTATCTGGCGTCCTATCTGTCTGAACGTGTGGGCAGCGAATTTACCGGCCGGATCAGCGGCATCGCCCGGTTCGGGGCCTTTGTGAAGCTGGATGAGACCGGGGCGGATGGATTGCTGCCCATGCGTGCGCTGGGCCGCGAGTATTTCCACTATGACCGTGAGGCGCAGACCCTGATGGGGTCGGACACCGGCAGGTTGATCAGCATCGGTCAACGCGTCACCGTCCGCCTGGCAGAGGCTGTGCCGGTCACTGGCGGCATCGCGTTGGAACTGCTTGAAATCGACGATCAGAAAGTCCCGCAGGGGCGGCAATCCCCGGCAGGGCGCCATCCCCGCCGGAGCGCGACCAAGGCCAAGCGCAAGAAGGACAAGATCAAGCGCAAAGTGGCTCGGACACGGCGGTCGAAGTGACATCGTACACCTTCGGCATGTCCAGCATGTTCTGGCAAAGGTCGATGTAGCGGCAAAGCATCCGGTCCCCGGCAATGCGCATCTTTGCCGGCCCGTTGCCCGGCGTGGCCCGCAATCCGGCCAGCATCGGTGCCACCGAAGCATCGGCGGCAGTGGGCCTGTCGCCGAACAGGAAAGGCCCCTGCCAGAGCCGCGTCGTGATCGCCTGCAGGTCCGGTTCCAGCCTTTCGAGCCGCTCCTGCGCGGAGAGGCGGCCAAGCCCCTGGGTTTTCATCCCCGTCAACAGGTTCTTGCGCAACTTACCGGTGATGAAGCCGCGCAGGGGTTTGGGGATCTGGGCAAAATAAGTGTCCCGGATCACCGGCCAGACGTCATCGTCGCCCCAGCGGGCCAACACGTTGTGAAAATAGATATGCTCCTCGGCCATGCGGATGAAGGCGCGCGAGGCGGCCTTTTCCATTTCGGATAACCCGCCGTCAAAATCCGCCCCACGCGATTCCAGAAAGGCGCGGATATTGTCACTGTCCGCGATTACCTGCCCATCGACCCGAATGGCAGGGAGTTTCTGTTTGGGCATGTTGCGCGGATCGGTGCTGTCTTCCCGTTGCCAGTCCTCGCCGGACATGTTCAGCAGCCAGATAGCCTTGACGCAAAAGGGGCTGGCGGCAATCTGCCCGAATGACGGGGCAAAGGTGATGAGAGTGATCATGTCGTGCTCCTGTTTTCCTGCCTCGTGATAACGGGTATTGCTGTCAATTCCTGTCAGGATGGGGTATGCCCTGCGCATGACCCGAACCCATCGCCTTTTCCAGATGATGACAACGCTGCGACGGCTGCCCGCGCCGGTCCGGGCGCAGCAGCTTGCGGATGAAATGGATGTGTCGCTGCGGACCGTCTATCGCGATATTGATGCGCTTCGTGGGCTGGGCGCGGTGATCGACGGGGAGGCCGGATTTGGCTACACCCTGATCGAAGATGCCGCCATGCCGCCGCTGGCCTTCGAAGACGACGAATTGGAGGCTCTTGTGCTGGGTCTGCGCAATGTGTCCGTAATTGGTGATCCGGCTCTTGCTGGCGCTGCCAGAACCGCGCTGGCCAAATTGACCGCACGAGTCCCGCCTCGACAGGCGCGCCGGTTGCAACATGCGATTCTGGATGCGCGCCGGTTTGATCCACCGGCCCCGCCGCGTATCGACGTGGCCGTGTTGCGCGCTGCCACATGGGATGAGGAAACCATCGCCTTTTCATACGTGGATGCCAAAGGGGCGGCATCTGTTCGTCAGGTCGATCCCTTGGGCATCGTATACATGCAGCAAACAAACATGCTGCTGGCCTGGTGCCATCTGCGGCGGGATTTCCGGGCATTCCGGCTGGACCGGATGGATGACCTGGTCCGCACCGGCAAGAGCTTTCGACCCCGCCGCGTTCCGATGTTGCGCGACTATACCGCGCGCCTGCGTGAAGCGAACCGCGCACAGCCCGAAGGTCAGGATTGAACACCTGGCCACAAGCCCTTTTTCGCGGGGCCAAAGACGGGTAGGTTTGGCCAAAGTCCTTTTCAAAGAGACATGCAAATGCACAGGCGAGTTTTCGTTTTCTGCCTATTGATGGTTTTCGGCACGGCCAGCGGGGCACAGGCACCGGATGCATCCGCCCGCCCGCCGGAGCGTGTTGTCGAGATTCAGTCGGCGCCGGAGGGCGGCTCCACGGCCGGGTTGCGGGCGTGGGTTGCGGCGTTTCGGCCGCGCGCGCTGGAGCAGGGCATTGATGGCGAGGTTTATGACCGGGCGCTCAAGGATGTGACCTATGACCCGGAGGTTGTGCGCCGCGACCGCAACCAGGCGGAATTCACCAAGACGATATGGGATTATCTGGACACCGCAGTGTCCGACCTGCGCGTCGCCAACGGCAGGGCCGCCCTGGCGAAATGGGACAAGGCACTGACCCAGATCGAAGAAACCTATGATGTGGACAAGGAGATCATCGTCGCAATCTGGGGGTTGGAGAGCGCCTATGGCACGTTCCGGGGCGGCGATTCCGTGCTGAATTCCATGGCCACGCTTGCCTATGATGCACGGCGGGCCGAATTTTTTGAAGATCAACTGCTGGCCGCCCTCAAGATCCTGCAAAGCGGCGATACCACAAAAGCGAAACTCAGCGGGTCATGGGCCGGTGCGATGGGGCATACGCAGTTCATGCCGACCTCGTTTCAGGACCATGCGGTCGACCACGATGCCGATGGCAAGCGGGACATCTGGGGCGATGATCCGGTGGACGCGCTGGCCTCGACGGCGGCCTACCTCAAGCATCACGGATGGACCCGGGGTCAGCCCTGGGGCGTCGAGGTCAAGATTCCCGAAGGATTCGATTATGAGCTGGCGCGCCGATCCCTGCGCAAGATGCCAAGCGAATGGGCAACACTGGGTGTGACCCTGCCCAGCGGGACGGCGGTAAAGGATTATGGTCTGGCGTCTGTCCTGCTGCCCGGCGGGGCGGAAGGCGCGGCTTTCCTGATCTTTGGCAATTTTGCCGCACTGGAAAATTACAATACCGCGGACGCCTATGTCGTCGCGGTTGGTCACCTCGCCGACCGGATCAAAGGTGGTCCGGCTTTTGAACACGGCTGGCCCCGGCACCTGCGGGTTCTGACCTTTGACGAGAGAATCGAGTTGCAGAAAAGACTGACCAGCGCGGGCTACGACACGGAAAAGATAGATGCCAAGATGGGGCCCCTTACCGTGGATGCCATCCGCCGGTTTCAGGTGGATCGGGGAATCGTGCCCGATGGCTATCCATCATTGAGCGTTCTGGACCGCTTGCGGGCATTGTAAGGATGGCAGTTGGTTCGCGCCCCATGGAGCGCGCGCCAACTGTCATCCCGCGTGATCTCAGGACTGAATCTTGAGCATGTCCTTGTCCTTGAGGTCCTTGTAGGTCGCATCCAGTGCCAGCTTGGCGCGCGCGGCAAAGACGTCGATCTCTTCCGGTGTGATCACCAGCGGCGGCGAGATGATCATCCGGTCGCCCACATGGCGCATCACCAGATTGTTGGCAAAGCAGTGCTCGCGGCACATGTAGCCCACGGTGCCGCCATCGCTTGCGAATTTCGCGCGGCTTTCCTTGTGCGGCGTCAGCGGCAGGGATGCCATCATGCCTGAAACGTTCACGGTGCCGACCAGCGGATGCTCGCCCAGCTTTTCAAGCGCAGCGTGCAAGGCCGGCATCGCGGTGTTGCGGATGTGGCCAAGCAGGTCTTCCTCTTCCATGATTCGCAGGTTTTCCAACGCGACGGCGGCGCAGACCGGGTGCCCGGAATACGTATAGCCATGGTTGAATTCACATGCGTTCATCACGGCTGCGATCTCGTCCGAAACGATAGAGCCGCCGATGGGGGCGTAGCCAGAGCTGAGCCCCTTGGCGATGGTCATGATGTCGGGGCTGATCCCGACGGTTTGCGAGCCAAACCAGTTCCCGGTCCTGCCGAACCCGCAGATCACCTCGTCCGCGATGAGCAGGACATCGTATTTTCTGCAGATGCGCTCGATTTCCGGCCAATAGGTGCTGGGCGGGATAACAACGCCGCCAGCGCCCTGGATCGGTTCACCGATGAAGGCCGCGACCTTCTCCGCCCCGAGTTCGAGGATTTTTTCCTCAAGCTCCTGCGCGCGGGCAAGGCCGAATGCCTCCGGCGTCTGGTCGCCGCCTTCAGACCACCAGTCGGGCTGTCCGATGTGGTGGATGCCGGGAATCGGCATGCCGCCCTGTTCGTGAATATAGGTCATGCCACCCAGGCTGCCGGACCCGACCGAAGAGCCGTGGTAGGCATTCTTGCGGCTGATGATGTGGCTTTTTTCCGGCTGGCCCTTCTGCGCCCAGTAGGTCCGCACCATCCGCAGGTTTGTGTCGTTCGCCTCTGATCCTGATCCGGCGAAGAAGACGTGGTTCAGGTCGCCCGGTGCGAGTTCGGCAAGTTTGCTGGCCAGGGCAATCGCGGGCACATGCGAGGTCTGGAAGAAGGTGTTGTAGTAGGGCAGTTCGTTCATCTGGCGCGCGGCAACCTGGCCCATTTCCGGCCGGCCATAGCCGAGGTTCACACACCACAGGCCGGCCATGGCATCCAGGATCTCATTGCCGTCGCTGTCCGTCAGGTAGACGCCGCTGGCCCGCGTAATGATCCGCGCGCCTTTTGCAGCCAGTTCGTCATTGGTTGTGAAAGGGTGCATGTGATGCGCTGCATCCAACGCCTGAAGCTCGGCAGTTGGCAGATGATTGGTGATGGTTGACATGGCATGACCCTTTCGGACAGGCGTTTCGGAATGGGACGCAGAATATGATCAAATTCTGCGGTGTCAATCGAATCAGGGGTAAGTTCAGGCTTCGGCCAGCACGACCCTGATCTGGTGCATCCCCTGATTGACGTCTTCCGCCATGGCTTTCGCAGCGGCTTCGGTGTTGCCATCGGCCAGCGCCATGATCAGGTCCGAATGCTTGTCTGGCAGGCTGGAGGTGCCGAATCGCCCGCAGACGACACGAAGGGAGGGGCCGAATCGGAGCCACAGACGATCCACGGTGGCCGTCATGATAGGGGCTGCCGCCGCAGAGTAGACTTGCGAATGAAACCGGTAGTTATGCGTGAGGTAACCGCCCACATCGCCCACGTCTATCGCGGCATTCAAATCCGAATCGCAGGATCTCAGCCGGTCCAGGCACTCAGGGGTCATGCGCTGCGCCGCCCGCCGTGTCAGTTCCGGTTCCAGCGTTCTGCGCATGAAATGCAGTTGATCCAGGCAATCCGCCGTCAGGCCGGGGACCGTAACGCGGCGGTTTCCTTGATGGATCAGCGCCCCTTCCGCGATCAGGCGACGCAGTGCTTCGCGCACCGGTGTCATGCCGGCACCGAGCGTTTCAATCAAACCCTGGATTGTCACGGCCTGCCCGGGAACGAGGTCGCCGAACAGAATCATCACACGCAACTGCTCGTAAACCTGCTGATGTGCAGGGATTTTTGCCGCATCGTCGGCTCGAAACGGATTTCCGTGCGCGAACATCTCAGTTTTCATTCTCAGCGCCTTTTTTTTGTCCAGCGTCAGCACCTTGCACCAAGATGCAGTGCATGAAAGCATATCTTATATTGCCCGATGAGGCAAAACTTGATCAAATTCAATAGAAGCCGGGACCAACCCGGTATCAGATGGGAGAGCCAAATGAAGAAATCTATCATTGGCGGCATTGCTGCCGCCGCCGTCATGGCAACAAGTGCCTTTGCCGAGGAGGTCCGGGTTTATAACTGGTCCGACTATATTGACGAGAGCCTGCTGGAGAAATTCAGAACCGAGACCGGGATCGACCTGATCTACGACGTGTTCGACAGCAACGAAGTGCTGGAGACAAAAATGCTGGCCGGCGGTTCCGGGTATGATGTGGTTGTGCCGTCGGGTACTTTCCTGCAGCGGCAGATCACTGCGGGCGCGTTCCAGAAACTGGACATGGCCAAGCTGCCCAACAACGGCAACCTTTGGGATGTAATCGAAGACCGGCTGAAAAAATACGACCCCGAGAACGAATATGCCATCAACTACATGTGGGGCACCACCGGCATCGGCGTGAACGTGAACAAGGTCAAGGAAGTGCTGGGCGATGATGCGCCGGTGGATTCCCTCGCCCTGGTCTTCGATCCGGCGAATATGGAAAAGCTGGCCGCCTGTGGCGTGCATTTCCTTGATGCCCCGGCAGAGATGATCCCGGCGGCGCTGGCCTATCTGGGCGAAGACCCTGACGCGCAGGACGTCGAGACCATCGAAAAGGCAGAGCCTGTGCTGACGGCAATCGCGCCTTACGTGCAGAAATTCCACAGTTCGGAATACATCAACGCGCTGGCCAACGGCGACATCTGTGTCGCTTTCGGCTGGTCCGGTGACATCCTGCAGGCGCGCGACCGTGCAGCAGAGGCCGACAATGGCGTCGAAATCGCCTATAACGCACCCTCCGAAGGGGCGCTGATGTGGTTCGACAACATGGCAATCCCGGTCGACGCGCCAAACCCGGATGCCGCACATAAGTTCATCAATTTCATCCTTGATGCGCAAAACATGGCCGCGGCATCGAACTATGTATACTACGCCAACGGCAACAAGGCGTCTCAGGAGTTCCTGGAGGAAGACGTGATTGGCGATCCGGCGATCTATCCCAATGAGACGACGCTGGAAAAACTCTACACCACGTCGCCCTATGGGCCGAAGGTGCAGCGGACGGTGACCCGTATGTGGACCAAGATCAAGTCAGGGACCTGACCCGATCCTGCGGCGAGGCCTGATGGCCTCGCCCTTTTTTCATCGCCTGTGGCACCCCAAGGATGAACTAAATTGACCCAAACTGTATTTGCCCCCTGGGATGATCCCAATCAAAAGCCGTTGATCCGGTTCCAGAACGTGACCAAGCGATTTGGCGAATTCGTCGCGATTGACGACCTGACGCTGGATATCTTCGAGAAAGAGTTCTTTGCCCTTCTTGGACCTTCCGGATGCGGCAAGACGACGATGATGCGCATGCTTGCGGGGTTCGAAACCGTCAGCGAAGGCCGCATCGAATTGTCCGGCAAGGACATCGGCCATGTGCCGCCCAACAAACGCGCCGTGAACATGATGTTCCAGTCCTACGCGCTTTTTCCGCATCTGTCGGTTTGGGACAATATCGCCTTTGGCCTGCGCCGTGATCGCAAGAGCAAGTCAGAGATCGATGCGCGGGTCGATGAAATGCTGAAGCTGACGCGTCTGGAAAAGTTCGGCCGCCGCAAACCGCATCAGATTTCCGGCGGCCAGCGGCAGCGCGTGGCGCTGGCGCGGTCCCTGGCCAAGGCGCCGAAGCTGTTGTTGCTGGATGAGCCGTTGGGCGCGCTGGACAAGAAGCTGCGACAGGATACCCAGTTCGAACTGATGGATATTCAGGAGAGCACCGGGACCACCTTTGTGATCGTGACCCACGATCAGGAAGAAGCGATGACCGTCGCATCCCGCGTCGCGGTCATGGACGAGGGGCGGATCATTCAGGTCGCGACCCCTGCCAACATCTACGAATACCCCAATTCGGTCTATGTGGCGGATTTCATCGGTGACGTGAACATCATCGACGCGACAGCGACGCCGACGGGTGAAAATACCTATGCCCTGAACTGGATCGACGGTCAGCCGCCGATCACCGCCGAAACCAAGACCTCCTTCAGCGCGGGCCAGCAGGCGCATCTGGCAATCCGGCCGGAGAAGATCCGCATTTCGACGGAAAGGCCCGATGATGCAGCCAATGCGCTGCAGGGAAAGGTGCTGGATATCGCCTATCTGGGCAACCTCAGCACCTATCACGTGCAACTGCCCGGTGGTCAGTTGATCAAGGCGCAGACAGCAAACACCCGCCGCATCGCGCGTCGTGACATCACCTGGGAAGATCCGGTTTGGATTTCATGGAGCGCCACCGCCGGCGTTCTGTTGGAGCATTGAACATGCGCCGCTTTGCCCTGATCGCTGTTCCCTACGTTTGGTTGCTGGCGCTCTTCCTCGTTCCGTTCATCATCGTCTTCAAGATTTCGCTGTCGGACCTCGCGCTTTCGATCCCGCCCTATACCCCCACCATGCGGGACGGGATCGGCGATATGTTCGCCGCTTTCGATTTCGAGAATTTCGTCTTTCTGACGGAAGATGATCTGTACTGGAAAGCCTACCTCAGCTCCCTGCGTATCGCGCTCATCTCAACCTTCATGACCTTGCTGGTGGGCTATCCCATTGCCTATGGCATGGCGAAGGCACCCGACGAATGGCGGGCGACACTGATGATGCTGGTGATCCTGCCGTTCTGGACCTCTTTCCTGATCCGGGTCTACGCCTGGATGGGTATCCTCAGCAACGAAGGTCTGCTGAACCAGTTCCTGCTCTGGCTTGGGTTGATCAATGAACCGCTGGTGATCCTGAACACGAATATGGCCGTCTATATCGGTATCATCTACACCTATCTGCCCTTCATGATCCTGCCGATCTATGCGGCGCTCGACCGGTTGGACGAGTCCCTGAACGAGGCGGCAGAGGATCTGGGGTGCTCGCGGATGCAGGCATTCTGGCTGGTGACGATTCCATTGTCGAAAAACGGGATCATCGCGGGATCGTTTCTGGTGTTCATCCCGGCGCTGGGTGAATTCGTGATCCCGTCGCTGCTGGGCGGATCCGGCACGCTGATGATCGGCAAGATCTTGTGGGAAGAGTTCTTCAACAACCGGGACTGGCCGGTCGCCTCTGCTGTGGCGGTTGTCCTGCTGTTGATCCTTGTCATCCCCATCGTGCTGTTTCAGCGCAACCAGCAGAAACAGGCGGAGGCAGAGCAATGAAGCGGATGTCGTGGTTCAATGTCACCTCGCTGACCCTGGGGTTCGCGTTTCTGTACCTGCCGATGATCATCCTCGTGATCTACAGCTTCAATGCCTCCAAGCTGGTGACGGTCTGGGCGGGGTTTTCAACCCGGTGGTATGGCGAGCTTGTCCAGAACGAGGCATTTCTGGATGCGGCTTGGGTCACCATCAAGGTTGCCGTAATGTCCTCGACCCTTGCCACCGTGCTTGGCACCATGGCCGCCTATGTGCTGGTACGTGGCGGGCGCTTTCTGGGGCGCACCCTGTTCTCCGGTATGATCTATGCACCGCTGGTCATGCCCGAGGTCATCACCGGCCTGTCGCTGTTGCTGTTGTTCATCGGCATCGGGCTTGACCGCGGGGTTCTGACCATCGTGCTGGCGCATACGACGTTTTCGATGTGCTATGTCTCTGTTGTGGTCTCCTCACGGCTGGTCACCTTCGACAGGTCGCTGGAGGAAGCGGCGCTTGATCTGGGTTGCTCCGGCTGGGATGCCTTTCGTCTGGTCACCCTGCCGATCATCGCACCTGCCGTGATCTCTGGATGGTTGCTGGCCTTTACCCTGTCGCTTGATGACCTGGTTATTGCATCCTTCACCTCCGGGCCCTCTGCCACGACGCTGCCGATCAAGATCTTCTCGGCCGTGCGGCTTGGCGTTTCGCCCGAGATCAATGCCCTGTCCACGATCATGATCGCGATCGTTACGGTCGGCGTGATCACGGCGTCGCTTGTCACCAAACGCAATGCCACCCGGGCCGAGGCTGATACCCGTGCGGCGGAACGCGCCCAGGCATGAAACGCATCTACGGCGACTTCGCCTATTCCGATGCGCCAAGGCAGGGATGTTGGTGGGATCAAACCTGCGACATCCCTGACCGACCGGCGCTGTCCGGCGAACATCGCTGCGACGTTGCGATTGTCGGCGGCGGCTTCACCGGCATCTCCGCAGCTTTGCATCTGGCCGAATCCGGTGTCAGCGCCACGGTACTGGAAGGCCGCTATGTCGGCTGGGGGGCCTCGGGGCGGAACGGCGGCTTCTGCTGTCTTGGCGGGGGCATGCTGGACAACGCGGCACTGGACAAACGCTTTGGCCGGGAGGGCCGCGTGGCCTGGCGCGAAACGGAAATGGCCGCAATCCATCTGGTCGAGGGGCTGTTGGAGCGGCACGCGATAGATGTGGACCGCCATTCCAATGGTGAAACGCAATTGGCGCATCGGCCCAAAGACTTTGACGCGATGCAGGATGACGTCGCGTATTACGCAGAGAGTTATGGCGTGGAGGCGCGCCTGACCCGGCCAGAGGATCTTGCGGCCGAAGGCATGAATGCGGGTTTCCACGGGGCCATCACCGTGCCCATCGGTTTCGGCATGAACCCGCGCAAATACATCACGGGCCTGGCCGCCGCCGCCGAAGCAGCGGGTGCGCATATCCATCACGACACGCCGGTCACCACAATTACGCGGCAAGGGTCGGGTTTTGCCCTGCAAACACCGGCGGGCCGGGTGCTTGCCAATCGTGTGATCATCGGCACAAACGGGTATTCTTCCGAAGATTTGCCGGACTGGTTGGCGGCACGCTACATGCCGACCCAATCCAGCGTCATCGTCACCCGCCCCCTCACGCAGAGCGAGCTGGACGCCCAGGGCTGGACCAGCGGGCAGGCTTCTTATGACACCCGCCACCTGCTGCATTATTTCCGCCTGATGCCGGACAACCGAATGCTGTTTGGCGTGCGCGGCGGCCTGTTGGCCAACGCCGGATCGGAAAAGCGGGCGCTGCAACGGGCGCGGGCGGATTTCGACCGCATGTTCCCGGCGTGGCGTGACGTGGAAACACCTTTCAACTGGTCGGGCATGGTATGTATCGCCCGGGACAGGATGCCCTTTGTTGGCCAGGTGCCCGATGAGCCGGGATTGTTTGCGAGCCTTTGCTATCACGGAAATGGCGTGGCGATGGCAAGCTATTCGGGGGCGGTGCTGGCCGACGTGGTTCAGGACAAGGTACCGCAACACCCCTATCCCGAAGCCATGCAGCGCCCGCTGGCAAAGTTCGAACTGGGCAGGTTCCGCCGCGCCATCATGCCCTTCGCCTACCTCGGTTTCAGCCTCTCCGACTTGTAGTTCCGGCCGATGACCCGCCTGCGCTTGAACCCGCCGAAGGGCTGCTGCCGGCCGGTTCCCGCAGACCGCTGACAGCGCTGGCCAGAACGGCGGCGCCCCCTTCCAGGATCAGGACGGTCTGGCCGTCCTGCACACGCGCCTCCGTGATCCGGCCATATGTCGCGACCGGATCGGTCAGGACCACTTCACCATCTGCGCGGCTTTCGATTTCGAAACTGTAAAGGCCCTGGGCGAATGGCGCGCCATCCTCCGCGACACCGGCCCATTCGACCGGTTCCGCCGAAACCGGAATTGACATGCGCTGCACCTCTGTCCCGGTTTCATCATAAACGACAAGAAACACCTCGTCAGAGATGGCGGCGGGGTTGGGATTGATTGTGATCGGGCTGCCGTCGAAATAGGCGGGCGCGGTGCTGAGCGCTTCCATTCCGATCCACCCTGCCATTTGCGCCATGCCGCCGGAGCCGAGTTGAGCGGTCAGCGCAGTCAGAAGATCGTTGGACAGCACCTGCTGCTCTACCATCGAGAATTGCGCAAGCTGGGCGGCATATTCGGACGAATCTATCGGTTCCAGAGGGTCCTGAAACCGGGCCTGGGCGGTCAGCATCTTCAGAAACGTCTCGAAATCGGAGGACAGGACGGCGTTGGACCCGGTCGGGCCACCAGTGCCAGCGCCGACGGTGTGACCTGCAACATTTGATGTGGGTAAGATCATTGTTCTTCTCCTGTCACAATCTGATGTCGATGCCGGTTTCGGGCGTGGCGGAAAGGACGATTTCAGCAGGGCTTTCCGTGCCTGCTTCGGCCTGCGTTTCGGGTGTGCGTGACGGGCGTGCCATCGCCCCGTCCTCTTGTCGGGTATCACCACCCGCAAAGGTGAAGCTGATATCCGCATAGCCGAGCTGCCGGAACTCCTGTGCCAGTTCCGTGATATGCCGTCGCATCAGTTCGATCGTATCCGGACGCTCTGCCGTGATCTGGACCGCCATCCCGGCCTCCGTTGTGGAAAGGGCCAGGCGCAGGCGGCCCAGCTCTTCCGGATTGAGCGCGATATCAACCGGACGTTGCCCGGCATTTTGCAATGCGTCGGCCAGTTGCCGCGCCACCTGAACCGGTAAATCGGCGCGATGCGGCGCCGCGGTTTGAGGGGCAGAGGTTGTCTGCATCACATCCATGCGCGGGCCGCCGTGCCCTTCGGGAACCAGCGGACGGTTTGGCTCCGACGCAGGCTGGGTTGTGTCGGTCTTTGTGGCCTCCGGACCGGATGCAGCCAAAGGTGCGGCCATCGCAGCCCTTGTGGGGCTTGCGGCCCTGGGCATTTGCGGGAGGGCGACATCGCGCCCTGTGTGAAACTGTTCCGTTGGGCGGTCAGGGGTTGAGGCACGGGGCGCGGCGCGGTGCGTCACGGAAATGAGAAATTCCGGATCGCTGCCTGGCACCGCAGCATCGCGTGCAGAGCCAGAAACAGGCACAGCAACCCGCGCATTGAGGGAGGAACGATCCACTGTCTGCGGAAGCAATCTGGACGGGTTCGTTTCCCGCTTGTCGTCGAACGCCCGATCACTGCGCCGCAGGCCAATCTCCCCGGCGGTGGCAGGCAATCCATCTGGCAACTTGCTGCTGGCGGCAGGACCAGAGGCAGGACGTGCAACAGGTGCGGAAACATCGGTTGGGCGGCTCACATGGGTGAGCGGCCGGTCAATGATCTGGCGAGTCGCCACAGGCTCTGTGCCGTTTGTTGCCTGATGCAACCCCGTTTCAATGTTGCGCACAGGCACGGGTTGTCGCGGCGTTTCGCGTTCTTGTACGGCCCCTGAAACCACATCACCTGCAGATGGCCGCTGTTGTGGCAGCCTCATGTCAGTCGCCGCAGGCAGGTCGCCCTGCGGTTTCATGGGGCTCCCGCTCTCGTCCGTCATGGTGCGCGCGGCATTGCGAACCACCGGGATAACCGGTCGATCCAACTGTTGTTTCGCAGTGACCATCTGACGGTCTCCGGGGGCGGGTTGAGGTCTTGCTGGCGGGTCCTGGAAGGACACAGAGGACAGCGTTGCAGATCCGCCTGTTTCTGCGTCTCGCCAAACCATTTGGCCGGTCACCGCACGTTCCAGAGAGGTCTCGCGGCCTGCGCCAACCGCAGGATTCTGCAGTTCTGTTGTTATCGCGTGACGGTTGAGCTTCTCCTTCCCGGACTGAGACAGAAATCCGTTCGCTTCAACTTGCTGCCTGTCGCTTCGCGTTAGCTGAGGCCGTGCGTCTGGAATCGCATGACGGTCGAAGCCTTCCTTTCCGGACTTGGACGACGGTCCGCGCGCATCGGCTTGCGCCCTGCCGTTCCACGTTGCACGAGGCCGTTCGGCTGGGGTGATGACCGAGCCTTCGCCCGTGGCGAGGGCTGCGGATTTCGGCGGGTTTGTCCCCATCGCATGTTGCCGGGCCGTTTCGCCAACCAGCGCAGTTGCGGGCGCCCGAGCGTCTGGACCTTCATGCCCAATGTCAGGAAGGCTTTCTTCCGGTTGCTGCCGGAGCACAGAATGGTCCTGTCGCGGCGCAAGGATGCGCTGTAATTGCGGGTTCGCTTCGGGTGAGGTGCGGTTGTGAAACGCGGAAACCTCGTCACCTGTCGAATCATCAACCGCGATTTGATCGCGGGTAATTTCCGGAATGCGCTCCGCTTGCGGCTTCGGCATTGCCACACCGGTAACCGCCGGGCGTGACGCGCCTTCAGTTAGGTGTGGGCTGGATCTCTCCTCCGCGTCGTCATGCGGGCCGTCCATGAAAGAGGCATCAAGATCTTCCGGTTCTGCGCCCCCTGCATGCTTGGCGGGTCGCTGCCCTGTGCCTGTCATGCCAGTCTCGGGCTCGGGCTCGGGCTCCTGCGCCGGGGCGCTTCCAGGGAATGGTTCAACCGATTTATCATAGGCGAGACCAAAGTCAGGCACGCCGGTGGCAATCGCCGGGCCATCACGCGCTGTGGCGGGCAGAACCAAGCTACCCGTCTTTCGGGCCTCGCCCGCCGATGGGGCGGTGATATTGGGAAGTGAAATGTTCAACAGCGCCTCCGGGAGTTCTTCTCCGACGGGGGGTGTATGCGGCAAAATCCTTACCGGTTGTTTACCGGTTCAGGCGCATCCTTCCAAAAATAGAACGCAATTTAAGGACCAGGTCGATGCAAATTACGCCTCCCACGCGGCACATTTCCTCCCCCGATGGCGCGGACCTGCGGCTGCGGCAGGCGGCGGAGCAGCTAGAAGCGACATTTCTTGCAGAAATGCTGAAATCTGCGGGGCTTGGACAATCCCGGGATCAGTACGGCGGTGGCGCGGGGGAGGATCAATTTTCCTCATTCCTGGTGCAAGAGCAAGCTGCGGCAATGGTCCGTGCCGGTGGCATCGGGCTGAGCGAATCTCTCTATGAAGCACTCAAGGAGAAAGAAGATGACCGATGAAACCGTGAAACATCAGATCGACGCCCTCAACGACCTGCTGGATTCCGAGCGTGAGGCCTTGCTGAAAGGGGACCTGGAGCGGCTCGCAGAGATGCTTGCACCGAAAGAAACACTGATCGGCGCGATCAACAGCGTGCCGCAGGATGATCTGCAGGGGCTTCGGGAACTCGACAACAAGGTAAAGCGAAACCAGCTGCTTCTTGGTGGCGCGCTTGACGGTATCCGCGCAGTCGCGGACCGAATGGCCCAGCTTCGCCAGGTCAGAAGCAGTCTGGACACCTACAGCGCGGATGGCAAAAAGCGCAGCATCGACCTGCGGGACAACACCACATTGGAACGGCGTGCGTGAAGTCCATGCCGATCCACGGCAGCTCCGGCAAAATCAGCTAAAAACCGCGATAGTCCGGCCTCAGGCATTCAGCAAACCTTAAGCCTCGAATGGGCATGTAGGCCATGCATCCGAAATCGGGTGGCGCATCGTTTTCCACAGAACGCATGCACAGGTCAGAACGCCGCCAACGTATCCCCATGGGGGGTGACACTCCACGGGCGCAAAGCGTCCATGATTGAAGGAACTAGCTTATGTCGAGCATTCTTACCAACAACGGTGCAATGGTTGCGCTGCAAACACTGAAGTCCATCAACAAGGACCTTACCCAGACGCAGAACGCGATCTCAACCGGCAAGGACATCGGATCCGCCAAGGACAATTCCACGGTCTGGATCACCTTGGCATTGGAGGAATAGGCCCGTTGCGTCTGGATCATCGCGGTCAGTTCACCCGCCACATCGGTGGAGGATTCCTCAAGCGCGAAGGCAAGAATGTCGCCGGTCGGCCCGTCGCTGGCATCCCACAGGAAGAAAGAGCCGCTGTCGACCGACGGCTGATAGGTCTGGCTGTCCAGGGCGACCATGCCATTGGGATTTGGCAGATCGACCAGCGGCACCTGGTAGATGGTCCGTGTTATGCCGGTATCGAAATAGGCATGGACATAGCCATTGGCGTCAACCTCGACGCTGGTCATGTTCCCGACGGGCGATCCGTCCTTGGAAATGGATACGGGCGCAAAAGCATCCGACAGCTGCGTTATGCCATCGCTTTCCCCGATCTGGCCAATGTCGATTTCGATCGGGCCGCCAGCGACATCGACGATCAACTGCCCGGTTGCAGGGTCATAAGGGCCGCCGCTTACCGTCGTGACCGAAGCAAGCGTACCGCCTGCGGTCCTGTCATCGGCGAAGGTCAGGATGTACTCGCCGATCACCGTTCCTGCCGGATCGGTCGCGGAATCCGTCATGGTTATGGTCCATTCGTTCGACGACCCAGTGGCGGGCACGGTCGGCGTGAACGTGACATTGATGTTTTCCGATGTGCCGAGGTTGTCGTAATATTCCACCGACAGGTTGTGCACGTCACCGGATGCCCCTGCATCGGTGTCGGTGGCGGGCAGGTTGACGCCCAGCGTCATGCTTGTCGTCGGTTCGCCCGAGAACTGGTTGACGTTGATCTGCACAGGCTCCAGGCCGTCCGCCGTGTCGCGCGGAAAGCTGGGGATCGTGCCGTCGGGCAGCGCCGGCCAGCCCAGCAGCACGAGGCCCGAATTGGACCGCAGGTATCCTTCTGAATCGGTTCTGAAGGATCCGGTGGTGGTCAGCATCATGTTGCTGGCGCCGTTGCCCACCTCAACCTCTGTCGCCTGGGTCACGGGCAGAAATCCCCGCCCGCGAACAGCAAGATCCGTGGCGTTCGAGGTTGACACCAGCGGGCCGCGCTGATCGATCAGCCGCTGGGTGTTCGCGCGGACACCGCCGGCGGAATAGGCCCCGCCGCGCGACGAGATCACCAGGGATTCGAACTCGGTGCTGACCCGTTTGTATCCATAGGTCGAAGAGTTCGCGATATTGTCCGAGATGGAAGCAAGACGGGTCGCATTCGCCTGCAGCCCCGCCACCCCTGCGTTGAGCGAAGATGAAATTGTCATAGACACGCCTTTCTGCTGTATCATTCCGTCAGAGTCAGGCTCACTTCTATGCAGGGTCACCTTAACGCTGCGCTAACAGATAAAATCTGTCCTATTCCGCCTGTCCTCAGTTGCGTGGCACGTTTCGCAACAGGATGATCTCCAGCCGGTTGTTCCGCCGTGCCATCGGGTCGGTCACGGCAGGTGCCCGGTCGGCATGTCCCGTGACCCGGCGGATGCGTTCGGCGGGCACGCCGCTGTGCTCCAGCAGTTTCCGCATTTCAGTGGCGCGCCGCGCTGACAGGTCCCAGACCGGGCTTTCTGCCAGGACGATGGGGTTGGCGCGGACATGCGCGCCGACCGCGATCTTGTTCGTGACCGCCGTGACGGTTCCGGCGATCATTGCCGAGAGGTCTTTCAGGATCTGTGTCGGGGCGGCCGTCTTTTCGTCAAACAGCGGGACATCCTCAAGATCAAACAACTCGATGACCAGTCCTTCATCGGTGATCCGGGTCACGATGTGCCGCCTGGCATTTTCCATCACCAGGCTTTCGCCCCCCATGCCCTGCAATTGCGCGTCGAGATCGCGAAAGCGCTGCTCTTCGCTCTCGGCGGCTTCGCCGTTATCGGCCTTGTCGCTGGCCCCGCTTGCCTTGTCATCGCGGGCGGCATGTTTTGCGGTTGATCCGGTGCCTTCCTTGGGCAGCGTCATCTCGGAAAAGATGCTTTCGCCGCCAAAGGCCCCGTTGCCGCCGCCGGACACGCGGTTGACCGGGATCGTCGGCGAAAAGTAATCCGGGATTCCCTTGCGTTGTTGTTCCGTTGTTGCATTCAGCAGCCACATCAACATGAAGAAGGCCATCATCGCGGTAACAAAATCCGCATAGGCGACTTTCCAGGCCCCACCATGGTGCCCGCCGCCGCCGACGACCTTCTTGCGTTTGATGATGATTGGCTGCGCATTTGCCTGCGCACTCATCTCCACCACCTCTTTTTCACCCGGGATCAGGGATAAGGGATGAGGTTTACTGCACGCTTAACAGGTCAATTTGTCGGGAAATTCAGGGCTGCAAAGGATCGGCGGATCAGGGCAGACGCCGCCGTGCCGCGAGCCGCAGCTGTTTCTGCCGCTCGCGGAAACGCGCCTTGTCGTCCTCGGTCGTCCGGTCGAAACAATGATGGCAGCTCACGCCTTCTTCGTATTCGGGGCGGTCGCGGTCCTCCGGCAGGATCGGTTGACGGCAGCCGTGGCAGAGCATGTGCGGCCCTTTGCGCAGCCCGTGACCGACGCTGACCCGCGCATCGAAGACAAAGCAGTCACCCTGCCAGGTACTCTCCTGCGCGGGGACGTCTTCAAGGTATTTCAGAATGCCGCCCTTGAGGTGAAAGACCTCTTCGACGCCTTGCCCCAGCAGGTAGTTTGTCGATTTCTCGCACCGGATGCCGCCGGTACAGAACATCGCGATCTTCTTGTTGTGGAACCGATCCTTGTTGGCTTCCCACCAGGCGGGAAACTCGCCAAAGCTGGCGGTCTTGGGGTCAATTGCCCCGTCGAATGTGCCGATGGCGACCTCGTAATCGTTCCTTGTGTCGATCACGGCCACTTCCGGATCGCGGATCAGGTCGTTCCAGTCCTGGGGCTCGACATAGTGTCCGACCCGCGCCTGCGGGTCCACGTCAGGCTGACCCATGGTCACGATCTCGCGTTTGATCCGCACTTTCATGCGGGGGAAGGGCGGTGTTTCGGAATGCGCTTCCTTCCACTCCAGATCGCTGCAACCCGGCAGGGCGCGAAGATGGGCAATTACCGCATCGATGCCTTCACGCGGCCCCGCAATGGTGCCATTCACACCCTCATGCGCCAGCAGCAGCGTCCCCTTGACACCCTGCGCGACACAAAGCTCCAGCAGCGCGGGTTTCAGCGCGGCGGGGTCTTCGAACCGGGTAAAGTGGTACAGGGCGGCGATCGTGTGCATGGGGCGGAAATAGGCCCTTGGGGGGCTGTTGTGCAAGGGGGTGCTGGGGTAAAACCCGGTATCCAATCAGAAACGGAGTGACCGCGATGCATGCCCTGATCGTAATCGACGTACAGAAGGATTTTTGCCCGGGCGGCGCGCTTGCGGTGCCCGAGGGTGATCTGATCGTGCCGGGCATTACCGATCTGATGGCAGAATTCGACGCGGTTGTTCTGACCCAGGATTGGCACCCGGCGGGGCATTCCTCCTTTGCCAGCGCGCACGAGGGGCGTGCGCCCTACGACATGATGGAAATGCCCTATGGTCCGCAGGTCCTCTGGCCCGACCACTGCATTCAGGGCAGCCTGGGGGCGCAGTTCCACGAGGGCCTTGCCCAGGACCGTGCAGACCTGATCATCCGCAAGGGCTATAACCCGGCAATCGACAGCTATTCCGCGTTTTTCGAGAATGACCACAGCACCCCCACCGGGTTGGAAGGCTATCTGCGCACCCGCGGCATCGACAGGCTGACCATGGTGGGGTTGGCGCTGGATTTCTGCGTCAACTTTTCGGCTGTTGATGCGGCGAAACTGGGCTTTGCTGTGACGGTGCGGCAGGATCTGTGCCGCGCGATTGATCTGAACGGTTCGCTGGAGGCCGCACGGGCCGGAATGACCGCCAGCGGCGTGCAATTGGCCTGAACCTAATTCAGCGGGCTTTCTGTCTGTGCCAGGTCAAGCAGGCCCAGCGCTTCCAGCCCGCCCAGTGTCGAATCGACTGCCACGGTGGCCAGGACAATGCCCATGACCCGGCTGATCACGCTTGACCCGGTGGTGCCGATCAGACGGCCAATCCGAGAGGCCAGCAGCAAAAGCACCAGTGTCAGCAGCAGCACGAGCACCAGCAACCCGCCGGTGATCGCCTGATCGACCACGGGGTTGGTATGATTGTCGGTCAGGATCACGATCGCCAGCATGGCACCGGGGGAGGCGATCGAGGGCATCGCCAGAGGAAAAACCGCACCTGCCAGGTGATCGCGTTCGGCGCTTGCGACCTCCTTTTCGGGTTTGCTGTCGCCAAAGATCATGGTCATGGCAAAGAGGAACAGGACCATCCCGCCCGCGACCTGGAATGATCCCAGCCGTAACCCCAGGGATTCCAGCAGGAACTGGCCGCCAATGAGAAAGGCCAGCAACACGGCCCCGGCCACAAGCACCGCCCGCAAGGCGAAACTGCGGTGCAACTGCTTGGGAACATGGGCAGTCGCATAGAGGAATATCGGAATGCTTCCGATGGGGTCGATGACCACCACCAGCGTAATGAATTCACGGATCAGGTTCTGCCAGTCCATCGGGGCGGCTATCTTTCGGGGCTGAATGCTGGGCGTTGCCCTACATTATCTGGATTGAACGGCGGGTGAAACGCCAAAGCGATCCGTTAAGGCTAAAGGCCTTCGAAGATTGGCTTTCCCTTGGCAAAGATGCCCCGGACAAGGCGCAGTTTGCCTGCAATCTGCGCCCGGTCCCTGAACTGGTCGTTGGACACCACGGGCATGTTGTTTTCCCTGGCGTATTTCAGCAGGAAAGCATCCGCTTCCGTCCCGGCGGGGCAGACCATCACCCGGTTTTGCGGCAGGCCCAGTGCCTTGGCAAAATCCTTTTCCGTCAGGCTCTTGTCCTTCAGGTGGTGCCGTGATGAGGCATCAAGAAAGACAACCGGTGCATATTTGCGTTTCAGCAGGGCGCTGACGACCAGCCGCAGGCTGGCCAGTTCCGCCACCTCGCCATCCCAGTAGAGGACATTGGTGCCGTCGATCACGATGTCCTTGCGGTCACTGGCGGCGACAGTTTCGCCGGGCGGGGCGGCAGGTGCGGGCGGGCGGCCCAGCCGAGACAGGGCAACGGCACCCAGCACCAGCACGGCGGCACCGCCCCAGCCCCATGCATTTGCCGCAATGAACGGATAGGACAGCGACAAAAGCGCCGCCAGCGCGGCTGTGCCCAGCAAGGTCTGCCAAAGCGCTGTGGCCAGGCAGCGGACATAGCCAAAGGCGGCCAGCGCCAGGACAACGGGGGTCAGGATCTGCAATGGTGTGAGGCTTGCAAGCACATCCATGGTTCAATCCTAACCTTTAGCCTTGCCCCTGTCCTGCAGTCTTTGCCACAAGGGTGCGGAAGTTCTGAGGAATAACTGATGGTCGATATCGCAACCCGCGTCTGGAATCACAAGTGGAAGATCGACCCGATCGTCCGGTCCCTGATCGACATGGATTTCTACAAGCTGTTGATGTGTCAATCCATTTTCCGCAACAAACCGGATACCGAGGTCACGTTCTCGCTGATCAACCGGTCTGACCACGTGCCCCTGGCCAAGCTGATCGACGAGGGCGAGCTGCGCGAGCAGCTGGACCATATCCGCTCGCTCAGCCTCAGCCGGGGCGAAAGCACCTGGCTGCGGGGCAATACCTTTTACGGCAAGCGTCAGATGTTCCGGCCCGATTTCATGGAATGGTTCGAGGGGCTGCGCCTGCCGCCCTACCACCTGGAGCGGCGCGGCGACCAATATGAGCTGACCTTCGAAGGCAAATGGCACGAGGTCATGCTGTGGGAAATTCCCGCGCTGGCGGTGCTGATGGAACTGCGGGGCCGGGCCGTGCTGGACACGATGGGCCGCTTCGAACTGCAGGTGCTCTATGCCCGCGCGATGACCCGTGTCTGGGAAAAGATCGCTGTCCTGCGCGAGATCCCCGACCTCTCCGTGGCCGATTTCGGCACCCGCAGGCGGCACAGCTACCTCTGGCAGGACTGGTGCGTACAGGCGATGCAGGAAGGCCTGGGCAAGGCCTTTACCGGGACCTCGAACTGCAAGATCGCGATGAGCCGCGAGCTGGAGGCGATCGGGACAAATGCGCATGAGTTGCCAATGGTTTACGCCGCATTGGCCGAGGATGATGCCGCGCTGGCACAGGCCCCCTACGAGGTGCTGTCGGACTGGCACGAAGAGCATGACGGGAACCTGCGGATCATCCTGCCGGACACCTATGGCACCAAGGGTTTCCTCGACAATGCGCCGGACTGGCTTGCCGGCTGGACAGGCATTCGCGTGGACAGCGGCGACCCGGTCAAGGCCGCGCAGATTGCCATCGACTGGTGGAAGTCGCGGGGTGAGGATCCGACCCAGAAGCGGGTGATCTTCAGCGATGGTCTGGATGTGGACAAGATACGGGAACTGCATGGAAAATTCGCCGGAAAGGTGAATGTCTCCTTCGGTTGGGGCACATTGCTGACCAATGATTTCAGGGGCCTGGTGAAAGATGATGCGCTGGCCCCTTTCTCGCTGGTGTGCAAGGCCGTGGCGGCCAATGGCAGGCCGACGGTGAAGCTGTCGGACAATCCCAACAAGGCAATGGGCCCGGCCGAAGAGATCGAGCGCTACAAGCGGGTGTTCGGGGTTGGCGCGCAGGACCGTCAGGAGGTTGTGGTCTAGAACGCGCGCAACGGCCCCGGCCGATGGGGGCAGAGCACGGGTGTCTACTTTGGCGTGGTCACCTCGCGACCAGCCGCGTTCATCTGCCGTTCCCGCCAGATGATCAGCAATCCGCCACCTGCCAGCAGCAGCGCGCCGGGGAACAACTCGGACCAGGGCGCTTCGCCGTAGAACAGCCAGCCCAGGACAAAGGCCAGCGGGATGCCGAAATAGCCGAACGGGGCAAGGTTGCTCTGTTCAGTCATACGGTAGGCCGTCACCAGCACCAGCACGGCAAATCCGCCGAGCCCGCCCATCGCCACAATCCACAGCAGGTCCGTGCTGTCCTGCATTGGCGTGAAACCGCCCGTGGCCAGCGTCAGCACCAGCGCACCCAGGGTCGCGACGCCGGTGGAATACAGGTTGATCAGGGCTGTTGGCGGGCCGTCGTCCATCATCCGGGCGGTGACGGCGGTCAGCGCATAACAGAGCGCCGCGCCCAGCGGCAGCAGGGCCGCCAGTGAAAAGCTGTCCCGGCCCGGTCCCACGATCATCACCACCCCGGCAAAGCCGACCAGCACCGCGGCCCAGCGCACCAGCCCGACCTTTTCGCCCAGCAGGGGCACGGCAAGTGCGGTGACAAAGACTGCGTTGGAATAGGAGATGGTGGAGGCGGTGGCAAAGGTCAGGATGCCCAGCGACAGGTAAAAGAAATATTGCGCGAAGGTCAGGATCAGCCCGCGCAGCAGGGCCAGTTTCCATTGCCGCATGTGCAGGCTGCGCCCTTTGGCGTGCCAGTCCCGGGAGGTCCAGAGGACCAGAAGTGCCGGGATCAGCCCCACCAGGTTGCGGTAGGCCGAAAGTTCGGCGGCCCCGTAGCTGCCGGAGAGGTGTTTGATGATCAGCCCCATGCCATCGAACAACAGGATCGCAAACAGCGAATAGAGAATCGCGAGGGTGGTTCGGCTCACGCGGCGAAGGCTCCTGTCAGAGGGGGAGGGTTGTCCGCCTGTTATGGGCCGCAGGGCAGAGCAGGGCCAGAGGAAATTGAAACGTCATGGTCGGGTGCGGCCAGGCCACCACCCGATCCGGGGCCGGAGTACCGGGGATTGTGCACCGGGGCCGGCGTTTCCAGACAGCGCAAGGCGTTGCTGCGGGCAAGCGCATTCGGCGCATGAGTTGTCGTGAATGAGCCTTGCCTTGGCTGGGCCGAAGTGCAACATTGGGCTTGCTTGGTGTTCCCGCAAGCGCCCCTTTGGGTGTGGAACCGAACAGGGAATTCCGTAAGGGCCGCACAGCCTGAAACGGAAGCCGCCCCCGCGACTGTAAGCGGAGAGTCTGTGCCCAACGTGCCACTTGACCATTCGGTCGGGGAAGGCGGGCAAAGGCATCGACCCGTGAGCCAGGAGACCTGCCAGGCGTGAGAAACTTGAAACAGGTCGTCGGGTGTGACGGCAAGGAGAAGACCATGACTACAATGACTGCCAAGTCGCAGACCGCCAGCCGCTTTGTTCCCGCGATCTTTGCCGCCGTTCTGGGCCTTGCCCTGATCACGCTGACCGGGCACGTTCAGGCCGCCGCGTTGCATGATGCCGCGCATGATGTGCGCCATGCCACAGGTTTCCCCTGCCACTGACCCCATTGGGCCATCGGGACCAGGTCTGAGCCGCGTCAAAGCAGGCGGTGACCCGGTTCCCCTGGTGAACAACGCAGCGCGTTCCGGTCAAAGACCTTTATCAGCTTGAGGCGCTGCCGATTTTCGGCGGCGTGTTTGCGTTGATTGGTGTCGGTGCCGGCGCGTTGCCATGAAAGCAAGAGGATCTCGTTATGACTTCACGGTTTTTGGTTTCCGCCCTTTTTGCAGGGGCCTTGGCGGGTGCGATCATCGGCCTGCTGCAACTGGTATTTGTGCAGCCTGTGCTGCTGCATGCGGAGCTTTATGAAAGCGGGGAGCTGGTCCATTTCGGCGCAGAGGCGGTCAGCGCCCATCCCGCCTTGCCCGGTTTCGACCTGATGCGTGACGGGTTGAGCGTGATTTTCACCATGCTGACCTATACCGGTTATGCGCTGATCCTGGTTGCGGCCATGAGCTTTGGCGAGGACCGCGGTGCGCGGATCGACGGGCGCTGGGGTATCCTGTGGGGCGTGGCCGGTTTCGTGGCCTTTCATCTGGCCCCCGGATTTACCCTTGCCCCGGAAGTGCCCGGTGTGGCTGCGGCCGATGTGGCCCTGCGGCAGGTCTGGTGGTTTGCGACGGCGATTGCGGCCTGTGTGGCGCTCTGGCTGCTGGCCTTTGGCCAGAACTGGGCGGCCTGGAGTGCGGCGGCGCTGTTGCTGGCCGCACCGCATCTGATCGGCGCGCCGGAGCCCGAGACCTTTACCGGTCCTGTCCCGACCGAGATCGGCGCGCTGTTCGCGGCGCGTGCGCTCGGCGTCGGTCTGGCGGCCTGGGTGTTGCTCGGGTGCTTTGCGGGCTATTTCTGGCAGCGCGAAGGGGAGCATGCCGCCCAGGCGGCGTGAGGGTGTGATGGGCAGAACGCTTGCGCTTTTCGTCATCGGCCTTGTCTTTGGAGGCGGTCTCGGCTTTGCCTTTGCGGCGGGCAACGGGATCACTTTTGACGGGCATGATCATGGGGATGCGGCCCAGCATGGCGGGATGGATCACGGGGGCATGACTGCCGGCGGGATGGATCATGCCAGGATGCACGAGACGCCGATTGCGGTCGCGGCGGATGCCGCGCCCGAGGTTCAGATCATGGTCAGCCCGGACCCGATGGCGGGCTATAACCTGCATGTCATGGTCGAGAATTTCGAGTTTTCGCCGCAGAACGCCAGCCTGCCCCATCAACCAGGGCAGGGCCATGCGCATGTCTATGCAAACGGCGTCAAGCTGGCCCGGATCTATGGCCCCTGGATGCATCTGGATGGCCTGCCCAAAGGCCAGGTAGAGATCGAGGTGACGCTGAACAGCAACGATCATCATCCGCTGGAGGTGGAGGGCACGCCGGTAACGTCCCGGGCCGTGGTGGAGGTGGAATGACCGCAACGCTTTATGTCTGCACCACCTGCCGCGCGGGTGAGGTGCTGGAAGAGGATGCACCCCGGCCCGGCGCGCTGCTGCACAGCGCATTGACCGAAGCGGGGGCACCTGACGCGGTCGAGATCGTCGGGGTGGCCTGTCTGTCCGCCTGTTCGCAAGGGGCAGCGGTGGCGCTGTCGGAGCCGGGCAAATGGACCTATGTCTATGGCCGTCTGACCCCGGCGGATGCCCCCGATATCCTGGCCGGTGCCGCCGCCTATGCCGCAAGTGCCGACGGGCTGGTGCCCTGGCGCGAGCGCCCCGTGATTTTCCGCAAGCAGAGCCTTGCGCGTGTTCCCCCCTTTACCCTGCCTTTGGAGGCTGCCGAATGAATGACCTGAGCAAAATTCCCGTGACCGTGATCACCGGGTTTCTGGGCGCTGGCAAAACCACGCTGATCCGCCATCTGATGGCCAATTCGGGCGGGCGGCGGCTGGCTGTTCTGGTGAACGAATTCGGGACCGTGGGGGTGGATGGCGACATCCTGAAATCCTGTGCAATCCCCGATTGCCCGGCAGAGAACATCGTGGAATTGGCCAATGGCTGTATCTGCTGCACGGTGGCGGATGATTTCATCCCCACCATCGAGGCGCTGATGGCGCTGCCCACGCGGCCCGATCACATCCTGATCGAAACCTCCGGTCTGGCGCTGCCAAAACCGCTGCTCAAGGCTTTCGACTGGCCCGCGATCCGTTCGAAGATCACGGTGGACGGGGTGATTGCCCTGGCCGATGCCGAAGCTGTGGCGGCAGGTCGTTTCGCCCCTGACGAGGCGGCGGTGGATGCGCAGAGGCTGGCCGATGACAGCCTGGATCACGAGACCCCGCTGTCCGAGGTATTCGAGGATCAGATTGCCTGTGCGGATATCATCCTGATGTCCAAGGCCGATCTGGCCGGTGAGGAAGGGCTCGCCACGGCGCGCCGGATCATCGAGGCGGAAAGCCCCCGCCCGATCCGCATCCTGCCGATGACCGAAGGGGTGATCGACCCCAAGGTGGTGCTGGGCCTGAATGCCGCAGCCGAGGACGATCTGGCGGCCCGCCCGTCGCATCATGACGGGGCGGATGACCACGAGCATGATGATTTCGAGACCATTGTGGTGCCCATGCCCGAGGTCGAGGATGTGAACGCGCTGGTCGCGGCCATCGAAAGGCTGGCAACCGAACAGCACATCCTGCGGGTCAAGGGCTATGTTGCGGTGGCGGGCAAACCGATGCGCCTGCTGGTGCAGGCGGTGGGCGCACGGGTGCGGCAGCAGTTCGACCGCCCCTGGGGCGCGGATGCGCGGCAGGGCCACCTGGTGGTGATCGCGGAGCACGACCACATCGACGCCGCTGCCATCCGGGGTGTTCTGGGGGCCTGACACCATGCACGTCGTCTTTCGCGAAAGCCACGGGCTGGAGGACAGCGAAACCCCGTTTGATCCGGGCCAGACGCCTGCGGATCTGGTGGTGCTTTCGTTCTCCGACAGTGACCTCGGCGCCTTCGCGGCGGGCTGGCACCGGGGTGGCGGGCCGGAAGGCAAGCTGCCCACGCTGCGACTGTGCAATCTTGTGGCGCTGCGGCACCCGGCGTCGGTGGACAATTATGTCGAACAGACGCTGACCGGGGCCAGGGGCATCCTGATCCGGCTGATCGGGGGCGAGAACTACTGGCCCTATGGCATCATGCAGGTGCAGGATTTCGCCCGGCGCAACGACATCGCGCTGGCGGTGCTGCCCGCAGACGGGCGCGAGGACCCGGCGCTGGACAGCTATTCGACGCTGCCGGTGTCGACCCTGCGGCGGTTGTCGCATCTCTGCGACGCGGGGGGTGCCGTGGCGGCGCAGGCGGCGCTGGCGCAGCTTGCGCTGGCCGCCGGCTTCTATGCGGGCCCGGTGCCGGGCAGCAAGACGGTGCCGGACTGCGGGATCTATGATCCGGAACAGGGCGTCATCCCCTTTGCCGATGTCACCGGCGATGTGGTCGCTGTCACCTTCTACCGCAGCTACCTGACTGCCGCCGACACCGCGCCGGTGGATGCGCTGATCATGGCGTTGCGCGACCGGGGGTTTACGGCTGTGGGTCTTTTCGTGCCCTCGCTGAAGGCCGAGACCGGGCGCGCCTTTCTGGATCAGACGCTGGCGCGGCTGGGCCCATGTGCCATCGTCAACGCCACGGCATTCTCCGGCCGGGGGGAGGACGGCACAACACCACTGGATGGCCCCGGCTGCCCGGTGTTTCAGGTTGCGCTGTCGACGGCCCGTCAGAAGGAATGGGCCGAGGCCGAGCGGGGGTTGTCGCCTGCGGACCTTGCCATGCATGTGGTGCTGCCAGAGGTGGACGGGCGCATCTTTGCCGGGGTTGTCAGCTTCAAGGCGCCGGAAAAGAAGGACCCGCACCTGCAATTCTCGCGCTTTGCCCACCGGGCAAATGCCGAACGGATCCATGCGGTGGTGGACCGGGTGGCGGGCTGGCACCGGCTGGCGCGGACACCGGCAGGGGACCGCAAGCTGGCGCTGGTCTTGTCCACCTATCCGGGCCGTGAAGATCAGATCGCCCATGCGGTCGGGCTCGATGCCCTGGCCTCGACCGAGGATATGCTGCTGACCCTGGCCGATGCGGGCTATGGCGTGGAACCTGCCATCGGATTTGGCAAGTCATTGAACCAGAAAACAATTTCCTGGCCTGTCGATGGTGACATGTCATATTTGACATGTCTTCCCGACACGCTCTTGAAGGATCTGAACACCGCATGGGGGCCGGTGGAAGATGACCCGCTCTACCGGGACGGAGCGTTTCATTTTCCCGCGCAGCGCTGCGGAAACGCGCTGGTCGCGCTGCAGCCCGAGCGGGGCAGCATTGCGGCCCGCGATACGGATTATCACGATCTCGCCCGCATCCCGCGCCACTCCTACGTGGCCTTCTACCTCTGGCTGCGCGCCCAGGGCATCGATGCGCTGGTGCATATCGGCGCCCATGGCACGCTGGAATGGCTGCCGGGCAAGGCGGTGGCGCTGTCGGGCGATTGCTGGCCCGAAGTCCTGACCGGGCCGATGCCGGTGATCTATCCGTTCATCGTCAACGATCCCGGCGAGGCTGCGCAGGCCAAGCGGCGCATCGGGGCGGTGACCCTCGGCCACCTGCCGCCGCCGATGAAGGAGAGCGAAACGCCGCAGGCGTTGTTGCAGCTTGAGCGTCTGCTGGACGAGTATTCCACCGCTGACGGGCTGGACCCGGCGCGCCGCGACCGGTTGATCGACACCATCCGGTCAGAGGCGCGGGCCGCAGGGGTGGAGGATGACCTGGGCATGGACGATGCCACCAGCGCGGCGGAGGCCATCACCCGGATCGACCGCTTCGTCTGTGACATCAAGGAAAGCCAATATGGGGACGGGCTGCACATCTTTGGTGCCGGTGACGGCGAAAACGCAGGCCTTCTGGCCGCGCTTGACGGGCGGCGTGTTGCGGCCGGCCCCTCCGGGTCGCCCTATCGGGGGCGGTCCGACGTATTGCCCACGGGGCGCAACCTCTATGCCGTGGACCCGCGCAGCGTGCCGACCCGCGCGGCCTATGCGCAAGGCGTCAAACTGGCCGAAGAACTGATCCGCCGCCATCTGCAGGACCAGGGCGATTATCCGCGCGGGCTGGTTGTCGACCTCTGGGGCTCCGCCACCATGCGCACCGCCGGAGAAGAGCTTGCCATGGCGATGCATCTGGCCGGGCTGGCCCCGAAGTGGGACGAAGGGTCAGAGCGGGTGTCAGGTTTCGAGGTGCTGCCGCTGACCCTGCTGAACCGGCCCCGCATTGACGTGACCCTCCGTGTCTCTGGCCTGTTCCGGGATGTGTTTCCGGGCCTGTCGCAGCTGTTCGAGGCCGGCGCCGCCGCCCTGGCCGAGCGCGAAGAAGCGCCCGACATGAACCCCTATCTGACCCGCACGCCGCGTGTCTTTGGCCCCAAGCCGGGGTTGTATGGCATGAACATGGAAGCCGCGATGCTGGATTATTCCGACGAGGGGCGCGCGGCAGCGGGGGAAGCCTGGCTGAAAGCCTCCGAATGGTCCATCGACGCAAAGGGCGTGTCGCATCAGGACCGGGCCGCGCTTGAGGCGCGGTTGCAGGGCGCCGACGGTTTCGCCCATGTGCAGGACCTCACCGAAAGCGATCTGCTGCTGGCGTCGGATTATGCCAGCCACGAGGGTGGATTTGCCGCCGCCATGGCACATCTGGGGGCGGTGCAGCCTGCGATGTACCATGTTGACAGCACCGTCATCGGCGCGCCCCGCGCCCGCACCATGGCCGAGGAGATTGCCCGCGTGGTGCGTGCCCGTGCGGCGAATCCGGACTGGGCCAGCGGCATGATGCGCCATGGTTTCAGGGGTGCGGCAGAGGTCGCCGCAACGCTGGACAATCTGGCCGCCTTCGCGCATCTCACGCGGGCCGTGCCTGCGCATCTTTTCGACCTATATTTCGATGCGACGATGGGCCGGGAGGATTTGATGGAGTTTATGGAACGCGAAAACCCCAAGGCATTGGCAGAAATGCGCGCCCGTTTTGTGGCGCTGCGCGATGCGGGCCTTTGGGTCACACGGCGCAATTCGATCTCTGCCCAGATGGACGCAGCCGAATGACCGCGCCTGTGGTCAAGGGATATTGCCCCGGCGCGCTGCGCCCGATGATGTCGGGCGACGGTCTGGTGGTGCGGGTGCGCCCTTTCAACGGACGTCTGCGCCGGGCACAGGCCGATGGCATCGCGACGCTGGCCGCCGCCCATGGCAACGGGCTGATCGACCTGTCGAGCCGGGGCAACCTGCAGATCAGGGGCGTGCGGGAGGACAGGCTTGCGGCGCTGATCACCGGTCTGGGGGCGATGTCGCTGGTGGATGCGGATGCCGAGATCGAAGGCCGGCGCAATGTGCTGGTCACCCCTTTCTGGCAGACGGGCGAGGAAACAGAGGGCTTTGCCGCCGCGTTGACCGAGGCGCTGGCGCAGCCGGATGCGCCGCGGATTCCGGGCAAGTTCGGCTTTGCCGTGGATACGGGCCGCGCGCCGGTGTTGCAGACCGCTTCGGCAGATATCCGGCTGGAACGGGACGCGGGTGGTGGTCTTATCCTTGTTGCGGATGGGTTCGACAAGGGCAAGCCCGTCGCCTCCGGGACAGTCGTGGCAGAGGCCATGGCGCTGGCGCGGTGGTTCGTCGAGATGCGGGGCGAGCACAGCCGCATGGCCGCGCTGCTGGCCGGGGGTGTCGCGCTGCCCGGCGGGTTCATCGTACCGCGTCAGCGTCAGGATTACCTGCCGCGACCTGGCTATACCCCGCTGGGGGCGATGGTCGGCCTTGCCTTTGGCCAGCTGGAGGTCAAGACATTGGCAAGTCTTGCCAAGCAGGGGGGGCTGCGGATGACCCCCTGGCGGATGTTGCTGGTGGAAAGCGCGCGCAAGCTGCCCAAGGTGCGCGGTGTGATCACCGACCCAGATGATCCGCTGCTGCGTGTGGTCGCCTGCACCGGCGCGCCGCGTTGTGCGCAGGGGTTGGCAAAGACCCGCTCCGTTGCGCGCAGCCTAGCACCCCATGTTCCCCCCGGCAGCCTGCTGCATATGTCGGGCTGTGCCAAGGGCTGTGCCCACGCCCGGCCCGCGCCGCTGACGGTGACGGCCACCCGCGGTGGTTTCGACCTGATCCGTCAGGGACGCGCCGGCGATGCGCCGGAGGCGACCTCCCTCACTCCCGAAGACATTATCAAGGCGATCTGAATGCCCCACAGCTACATCACCGATGGCGCGGAGATTTACCGCCAGTCCTTTGCCACGATCCGGTCGGAGGCGGCGCTGGCGCGTTTCACGCCCGAGGAAGAGATCGTCGCGGTGCGCATGATCCATGCCGCCGGGATGGTCGGGCTGGAAGAACATCTGCGCTTTTCCCCCGGTATGGCAATTGCCGCCCGCGCGGCGCTGGAGGATGGCGCGCCGATCCTCTGTGATGCCTATATGGTCAGCGAGGGGATTACCCGCAAACGTCTGCCGCGCGAAAACGAGGTGATCTGCACTCTGCGCGACCCGCGTGTGCCGGAAATGGCTGCCGCGATGGCCAACACCCGCTCTGCCGCCGCGCTCGAACTCTGGCGGCCGCATCTGGCCGGGGCGCTGGTGGCCATCGGCAATGCGCCCACGGCGCTGTTTCACCTGCTGAACATGCTTGAAGACCCCGCTTGCCCGCGCCCGGCTGCGATCATCGGGTGCCCTGTCGGCTTTATCGGTGCGGCGGAAAGCAAGGATGCCCTGATGGCCGACCTGCCGGTGCCGTCGATGATCGTGCAGGGGCGGCTGGGCGGCTCGGCGATCACTGTCGCGGCGGTGAATGCGCTCGCCAGCAGGGTGGAATAGGCATGGGCAGGATCATCTGCGCGGGCCTCGGCCCCGGCGACCCCGAATTGATGAGCGTGAAGTCGGATCGGGTGATCCGGGGCGCCCGCCATGTCGCCTATTTCCGCAAGAAGGGTCGCGCCGGACAGGCCCGGACCATCGTCCGCGACATGCTGCGCGATGATGTGGTCGAATATCCGATGGAATATCCCGTCACCACCGAGCTGCGCTTTGACAGTGCGGAATATCGCGACCTCATGGTCGATTTCTACGCCGAATGGGCCGACCGGCTGGCCGAACTGGCGCGCGATCACGAGGTGGTCGTGCTCTGTGAGGGCGACCCATTCTTCTACGGCTCCTTCATGCATCTGCACACGCGGCTTCAGGGCCGGGCAGAGGTCGAGGTTCTGCCGGCGATCCCCGGCATGGTGGGCTGCTGGAACGCGCTGGACATGCCCTTTACCTGGGGGGACGACGTGATGTCCGTCCTGATGGGCACCTTGCCGGATGCGGACCTTGTGGCGCATATGGAGCGCGCCGATGCGCTGGTGATCATGAAAACCGGGCGCAACATGCCGCGGGTGCGCGCGGCCCTTGTCGCCACCGGACGGCTTGAAGATGCCTGGCTGGTGGAAAAAGGGACCATGGCGGGTCAGCGCGTTGTCCGGCTGGCTGATGTGGATGACGATGATTGTCCCTATTTCGCGATTGTGCTGGTGCATGGGCAGGGCCGCAGGCCGGAAGCCGGGGTGCCGACATGACAGGCTGGGTTGCCATCGCGGGCCTTGGGCCGGGCCGGGACGATCTGGTCACACCCGAAGTGACGGCAATGCTGGCCGAGGCTACCGACGTGATCGGCTATATACCTTACGTGAAGCGCGTGGCGCCCCGTGACGGGTTGACCCTGCATCCAACCGACAACCGGGTCGAGATCGACCGCGCCACCCATGCCCTGACGCTTGCCACCGAAGGCCGTCGCGTGGCGGTGGTGTCGGGCGGTGATCCGGGGGTCTTTGCCATGGCCTCTGCCGTCTTCGAGGCACTGGAAGGCAAGCCGCAGTTCGCGGATGCCGACATTCGGGTGCTGCCAGGCATCACCGCGATGCTTGCCGCCGCTGCCCGCGCGGGTGCGCCCCTGGGGCATGATTTCTGTGCCATCAATCTCAGCGACAACCTCAAGCCCTGGTCGGTGATCGAACGCCGCCTTCGGTTGGCTGCGCAGGCCGATTTTGCCATGGCCTTCTACAATCCGCGTTCCAGGTCGCGACCGCACCAGTTTGGCGATGCCCTGGCGATCCTGCGCGAGGAATGCGCACCGCAACGGCTGGTGACCTTTGCCCGCGCGATCAGCCGCCCGGACGAGGCGCTGAACACCGTGACACTGGCCGAGGCGACGGCAGAGATGGCGGATATGCAGACCGTGGTGCTGCTGGGCAATTCGCAGACGCGGGTTGTCGGGCGCTATGTCTATACGCCGCGTTCGGCCACATGAGCCAGCCAGGACATCACCTGCGCCACGTCATGCGCGATGGTGTTGCCGGGCAGGGCGGGCCTCTGGGCCATGATCACGGGCAGGCCCAGGGCGCGGGCCGCGTCAAGCTTGGCGCGCGCGCCGCTGCCGCCGGCATTCTTGCAGACCACATGGGTGATCGCATGATCGCGCAGCAGCGCGGTGTCTGTCGCCAGCGCGAAGGGGCCGCGCGCCAGGATCACGGCGGTATCCGGCAGCGGCAGCGGTGCCTCGGGCGCGTCGACAAGGCGCAGCAGGTAATGGTGCTGCGGCCGGGCCGCAAAAAGGCCGATCTGCTGCTTGCCAATCGCCAGAAACACGCGGGACGGTCGGTGCGGCAGCGCGGCGGGCAGGTCTTCGACTGTCGCGACCTGCTGCCAGTCATCGCCCGGCCCGGCCTGCCATGGCGGACGTTCCAGCCGGATCAGCGGTGTCTGCGTCGCGGTGCAGGCGGCATGGGCATTGCGGCTCATTCCCGCGGCAAAAGGATGCGTGGCGTCGATCACATGGGTGATGCCCGCGTCGCGCAGGTATCGCGTCAGCCCCGGCACACCGCCGAAACCGCCCGTGCGCTGCGGCAGCGGTTGCGCGGCCGGGGATTGCGTGCGTCCGGCATAGGAGAACGTGGCGTTCATCCCGGCCTCGGCCAGTTGTCTGGCCATCTGGCTGGCCTCGGTTGTGCCGCCCAGCAAAAGGATGTGCATGATGGGTGACCCGTGGCTCAGCATCGTTGGAATGCCGCACGATAGCGCAGCGCAGCTGCCCCCCGCAAGTCGGGCTGCGATCGATGCCGCCGAGGTGATTTTTGGCGGGCCCCGGCACCTTGATCTGGTAAACGCAGGAGGCAGGGGAGCGCCCTGGCCGGTGCCGTTTTCGGTCGGGCCGGTGCTGGCGGCAAAGGGGCGGCGGGTTGTCGTGCTGGCCTCTGGCGATCCGTTCTGGTTCGGGGCTGGCGGCAGCCTGTCGGCGCATCTGGAACCCGGCGAATGGTGCGTGCTGCCCGCGCCCTCGACGTTTTCATGGGTGGCAGGCGCGCTGGGCTGGCGGTTGGAGGATGTGACCTGCCACGGCCTGCATGCCGCGCCGCTTGCGCAATTGCGCGCGGTGCTGGCACCTGAGGCGCAGTTCATCTGCCTGTTGCGTGACGGTGCGGCCCCTGCCGAACTGGCGCAATGGCTGACCCAAGAAGGCGCGGGGCAGGCCCGGATCTATGTCTGCGAACGTATGGGCGGCGCGGAGCAGCGGGTGCGGGAAACCACGGCGCAGGCCTATGACCTGACCGATGTTGCGGCCCCCGTGGCTGTCGCGGTGGCGCTGCCCGCCGGGGTGGGCCTGCCGCGCAGTTCCGGCCTGCCCGATGATCTTTTTGCCCATGACGGCCAGATCACCAAGCGGCCCGTTCGGGCCCTGACCCTTTCCGCACTGGCCCCGCGTCCGGGAGAGGTTCTGTGGGATATCGGTGCCGGGTCCGGCTCCATCTCGGTCGAATGGTGCCTGGCGGGGGGGCTGGCGGTTGCCTTCGAACAGCATGCGGCGCGGGCTGATAATATTATCCGCAACGCCGGGCAGTTCGGCCTTTCCCACCGCCTGACGGTGCATCACGGGGATGCGCGCGCGCTGATCGCGGACCGGCCGGCGCCGGATGCGGTGTTCGTAGGGGGCGGCGGCAGTGACGCATTGTTCGGGGCGCTGTTCGACATTTTGCCCAGGGGCACGCGGCTGGTCGCAAATGGCGTCACGCTGGAGACCGAGGCGCGGCTCGCCCGTCTGCATGGCGAAAGGGGCGGCAGCCTGCTGAGGATCGAACTGGCGGAGGCGGCTCCGCTAGGCCGTCTGCGCGGCTGGCAGGCCGCGCGCCCGGTGGTGCAATGGAGCGTGGTCCTGTGAGGGTTGTCGGCATCGGGTTTCGCGCGGCAGCCGATCTGGCCAGCCTTCAGGATGCGTTGCAGCAGGTTCTGGACGCGGCAGGGGGCGGCGGCATTGACGCGGTGGTGACCGAAGCCGCCAAGGCACGGGAGAAAGTGTTTCGCGAGTTCGCGCAGGTGCTGGGCCTGCCCGGTTTGGGCATTACGGCGCAGGACCTGGGACAGATGATCACCCCGACACAATCGGAACGGATCCAGGACCGGTTCGGCACCGGATCGCTGGCAGAGGCCGCGGCGCTGGCCGCAGCAGGGCCAGCGGCGCGGCTGGTTGCGCAACGGGTCGTGTCGGGCGATGGTATGGCCACGGCGGCCCTTGCTGAAAGTTGAGAAGGAAAACATGACAGTTCATTTCATTGGCGCAGGCCCCGGCGCGCCTGACCTGATCACATTGCGGGGACGTGACCTGATCGCGGCCTGTCCCGTGTGCCTCTATGCCGGGTCGCTGGTGCCCGAGGCCTTGTTGGCGCACTGCCCGGATGGCGCGCGGATCGTGAACACCGCGCGGATGTCGCTGGACGAGATCGTTGCGGAAATTGCAGCTGCCCATGCGGCGGGCCATGACGTTGCGCGGCTGCATTCCGGCGACCTGTCGGTCTGGTCCGCAATGGGCGAGCAGCTGCGCCGGTTGCGCGCGCTGGATATTCCCTATGACGTGACACCGGGCGTACCCTCCTTTGCCGCCGCCGCTGCGGCGCTGAACGCGGAACTGACCCTGCCGGGTGTCGTGCAGTCGGTGGTGCTGACGCGCACTTCGGGCCGTGCGACCGCGATGCCGGAGGGCGAAGCACTGGAGAACTTTGCGCGCACCGGCGCGACGCTTGCGATCCACCTGTCGGTTCATGTGCTGGAAAAGGTGGTGGCTGACCTGACACCGCATTATGGCGCGGAATGTCCGGTGGCCGTGGTCTGGCGCGCAAGCTGGCCGGATCAGCGGGTGGTCAAGGCCACCCTTGCCACCCTGCAGACCGCCATCGGCGAAGAGATGGAGCGCACGGCGCTGATCCTCGTGGGCCATGCAATCGGGGCAGAGGAATTCGGCGAGAGCAGGCTTTACGCCGGCGATTACGACCGCCGGTTCAGGCCGGTCGGCACCGATCCGCGTTTTCCGGAGACGGCGGAATGATCCCGCCCGGGCTGATGATCTCTGCCCCCTCCTCGGGGACGGGCAAGACCACGCTGATGCTGGGGCTGCTGGCGGCATTCCGGGCGCAGGGGCTGAAGGTGCAACCGTTCAAGAGCGGGCCGGACTACATTGATCCCGCATTCCATACGGCAGCGTCTGGTCTGGCCTCCTATAACCTTGACAGCTGGTCGATGGACCGCGCCGTGATTGACGGGCTGGTGGGCAACGCCACCGGGGCGGACCTGATCCTGGCGGAAGGGTCGATGGGGCTGTTCGATGGCGTGGCCATTCCCGGGGCCTGCGGCAACGGGGCCAGCGCCGACATTGCGGCGCATATGGGCTGGCCCGTGGTGCTGGTGCTGGATGTCTCCGGCGCGGCGCAATCCGTTGCGGCCACTGCACGCGGGTTTCGCGACATGCGGCCCGATGTGACCCTGGCAGGCGTGGTGCTGAACCGCGTCGCCTCGCCCCGGCATGATACGCTGGTGCGCGCAGGCATGGAGCAGGTGGGCATTCGGGTGCTGGGCTCCCTGCCCCGGCAGAACGGCGTCGAACTGCCCGAAAGGCACCTGGGGCTGGTACAGGCAGGCGAGCAGGAAAACCTGCCGCAGATCCTGGCCGATGCCGCTGCATTCATCTCTGAACATGTTGATCTGACGGCGCTGCGCGCAGCGGCGGCAGGCACATTGTCGAAGGCGCCACCACCGGCAAAGATCGTCCCGCCGGGACAGAGAATTGCACTGGCGCAGGACAATGCATTCGCCTTTGTCTATCCGCATTTGCTGGCCGGATGGCACGCCGCCGGAGCAGAAGTGGTGCCCTTTTCGCCGCTGGCGGATGAAGCACCGGACAGCGGTGCCGATGTCTGCTGGTTGCCGGGCGGATATCCCGAATTGCACGCGGGCAAGCTGGCCGCGGCAGAGAGATTTCGCGCGGGCCTGATCGAGTTTGCGCAGACCAGGCCGGTCCATGGCGAATGCGGTGGCTATATGGCCATGGGGGCCGGGCTGGTGGACAAGGACGGCATTCGCCACCGTATGGTTGGGTTGCTGGGGCTGGAAACATCCTTTGCCAAGCGGAAGATGCACCTCGGCTACCGAAAGGCCGAGCTGAACGCGGCCATTCCCGGCCAGACCATACGGGGGCGTCTGCGCGGGCATGAGTTTCACTATGCCACCATCCTCGAAGAGCCCGACGCGCCATTGGCCCGGATCACCGACAGCAACGATCTGGAGGTGCCGGAAACCGGATCGGTGCGCCGGTTCGAGGGGGGCGGCGTTGCGACAGGTACGTTCTTTCACATGATCGGTGACGGCTGATGAGCGGTTTTGTTTCTTTTGTCTCTTCCGGCCCCGGTGATCCGGAGCTGCTGACCGTCAAGGCGGTGGACCGGCTGCAAAAGGCCGAGGTGGTATTGTTCGACGACCTCAGTTCGGGGCCGATTCTGGAACATGCCCATGCAGATGCCGATCTGATCGGCGTGGGCAAACGCGCCGGACGGGCCTCGCCCAAGCAGGACCATGTCAGCCGGGTTCTGGTGGACCACGCCGCCGCGGGCATGCGAGTCGTGCGGCTCAAATCCGGCGACAGTGGCATGTTTGGCCGGCTGGAGGAGGAAATCACCGCCCTGCGTGCTGCCGACATCCCGTTCGAGATCATACCCGGTGTCACCTCGGCTTCTGCCGGGGCTGCGGTTGCGGGCATCCCGCTGACCCGGCGGCTGACGGCGCGGCGGGTGCAGTTCATCACCGGTGCGGATGTGACCGGCGACCTGCCGCCCGATGTGAACATGGCGGCCCTGGCCGATCCGCTGGCCACGACGGTGATCTACATGGGCAAGCGGACCTTTCCGGGTCTGGCGGCGCGCCTGCTGGACCATGGGCTGTCCCCCGATACCCCCGCCCTGCTGGCCGAGGCGGTGTCGACGCCGGCGGAAAAGCTGCAGTGGTTCACCATCGCAACACTTGCGGCCTATCTGGAGACAACCACCAGCACCACACCGGCGCTGATCTATTACGGCGCGCTGGCGGAGCCGGGGTTGTGACGGTGTTTGTCTGCAGTTCCTGTCCGGAAGGCACGGGTTTTGTCGAGATGTTGCGCCGTGGTCTGCCGGAAGAGGAGGTGAAGCAGATCGACTGCATGTCCGGCTGCACCCGGCCGCAGACCGTTGCCTTTCGGGTGACGGGCAAGGTGGCCTATCTGTTTGGCGACATCACGTCGGATGATCTGGGGGATCTGCAACGGTTTGCGGCACTATATGCGGCATCATCCGATGGCACCTTTGCCGATGCGCGGGTGCTGGGCGGGTTGCGGATGAAAGCCATCGCACGGATTCCGGGATGAGCGCGGTGCAACTGACCCTGATCGGTATCGGCACGGGCAACCCCGAGCATCTGACGTTGCAGGCCATCCGGGCGATCAACGCGCAGGACCTGATCCTGATCCCGCGCAAGGGACCGGGGAAGGATGACCTTGCAGAGCTGCGCCGCGCCATCTGCGACGAGGTTTTGGAAAACGAGGCCACGCGTATCGTGGAATTCGACCTGCCGGTCCGCAACGCGGCAACAGCGGATTACCGGCGTCGGGTGGATGACTGGCATGACGCGATTGCCGAGGCCTGGCGCGGGGCGATGGCAGAGCAACCGGAGGCGGAGCGGGTGGCGCTGCTGGTCTGGGGCGATCCGTCGCTTTACGACAGCACCCTGCGGATTGCCGCGCGGCTGGACCCGCCACCGCAGGTCGAGGTGATCCCCGGCATCACGTCACTGCAGGCGCTGACAGCGGCCCATGCCATTCCGGTCAACGAGATCGGGGCGCCCTTTGTCGTGACGACGGGACGGCGCTTGCGGGATGCGGGCTGGCCTGAAGGGATCGACACGCTGGTGGTGATGCTGGACGGCACCTGCGCCTTTGCCGATATCGACGCCGGAGGGGTGCATATCTGGTGGGGCGGATACGTCGGCATGCCGGAGCAGATCATTTGCGAAGGCCCGCTGGCCGAGGTCGCGGAGCGGATCGTTCAGATGCGGGCCGAGGCGCGGGCGCGGCATGGATGGATCATGGATATCTACATCCTGCGCAAGGATCATGGCGCCTGACGAAATATCTGAAGCATCATGCATCACGTAACGCGTTGAAATCTCTGATTTCAGGCAGCGTTACGTGCTTCAGGTTTTTCGCATCACCTTTAATCCGATGGATCGACCTTGCCCCGCATGGCCTTGACCTCTCCCCGGACCTTTTTCGATTTCAGGCGGCGCTTCTTTGATCCCAGCGTCGGGCGTGTGGGGATGCGGCGCTTGGGCGGGGTCAGGGCCTTTTTGATCAGCTCGGCCAGACGGTCGCGGGCAATATCCCTGTTCCGGGCCTGACTGCGGGTTTCATCGCATTGCAGGATCAGCGCGCCCTCGTTCGTCCAGCGGCGCCCGGCAAGACGGCGCAGGCGCGCTTTCACGGGGCCGGTCAGGGAGGGCGAAGTTGCCGCCTCGAAACGCAGTTCGACGGCGGTTGCGACCTTGTTGACGTTCTGGCCGCCCGGACCAGAGGCGCGCACGAAATTCTCCGTGAGCTCCCAGTCCTGAATGGCGATGGTATCCGTGATCCTCAGCATTTTCGTATCTTTGCATCTGGCGCGGGCGAATTGAACATGAAAAGGGCCGCCCCGGTCGGAGCGGCCCAATTGTCGGTTTGGCGAATGGTTTCAGGAGGTGGGTCGGTTAGACCGTCTGTCCACTCGGGGTTTCAGCTGCCAGGGGCTGCCCTAGCAGGAGGTCCTCCAAGCTGTTCCGACACCTCGCTCCAATACCTTTCTTGACACTGGATCACCTCCTTTACATTTGTTGAACTCAACCTCAGGTTTGCACAGGTTTTTCAAAACGCAAAGAGATTTTTTGCAGCAGGCGTGATCCTGCGATGCGGCTGCACTGTGCGTGATTCATTTTTAGGCATGGGGGAGGTTATCCCCCATGCCCGCTGAGTATTTCCGGCATGAAGAAGCCTGGTCAGGCCGCCCGGGTCAGCCGGGCGGTGATGATCCGGAACGGGATCAGCGCGATCAGCGCGATGGAGAGCTTTACGGACCAATCCGCGATGGCGAGCGAAACCCAGAGCGGGGCCATGGGGCCAACGCCAAGAAGCGGCAGCGTTTCCGCCGCCCAGGAGACATCGGTGGCCGGGTGGATAAAGCTGAGGCTGCCCGCGAAGGCGATGGAAAAGAACAGCGCGGTGTCGATGCTGCTGCCGACCAGCGTGCTGACCAGCGGCGCGCGCCACCATTTGCCGCCACGCAGGGCGGCGAAGACCGAGACGTCGATCAGCTGTGCCACAAGGAATGCGACGCCGGAACCGGCGGCGATACGCAGCGTGACCAGCGGGCCGAATTCACCCATGATCTGCGTGCCGATCAGCGAGCAGACAAGGCCCACCACGAAACCCACCATGACGACGCGGCGGGCGGCGGAGGCACCATAGACGCGGTTCATGATGTCGGTGACCAGGAAGGCCAGCGGATAGGTGAAGGCGCCCCAAGTCAGCCATTGGCCGAACAGGAACTGGACCAGGATATTGGAGGCCACGACGATGGCGGCCATGGCAAGGATGCCGGGGAGATATGTGCGTGTCATGTTTGAACCGTTTTTTGCAAGGGTGCGGCGACTTGGCCCGTGGAGCATCCCCGGACAGGGCGGCTTTAGTGGCATAGCGGCGTGCTTGCAAGTTATTTGGTCAGAACGAATTCGACGATCTGGGTCCGCTGGATGCGCAGGAAGTTGTCGTCGGAGATCATCGTGATCCGTGTGTTTCCCGCCGGATCGCGCCAGAGGCTCAGGGATTCCAGGTTGTCGAACCGTCCGGGCAGGGTGGTGAGCAGCGTGGTTTCACCCAGGCCGGGGGCTGCAAGGTTGAAGCGGCGGATACGGGTGCGGAAGCCCAGCGGCGTCACGGTGCGTTCGGCCAGATAGAGCAGACCATCCGCGTCGAAATCCGCGCCGACCGGCAGGAAGGGGCCGCGCCGGGGGATATGCCCGGTCACGCGCCAGCGCTTGCCGTCAAAGCGGTAGAAGGGGAAGCCTTCGCGTTCTGGACCTCTGTTTTCCGGAATGGCGAAGAGGCTGCCATCGGGGTGGACTGCCAGCGCTTCGAGCCCGTTGTTGCGGGGAAAGCCTGCGAAATCCGGGTGATCGGGCAGGCGGCCCGCGGCCCCGGTCTGAAGGTTCACGCGTCCGACCCGGTGATCATGTTCAAAGGAGACATAGGCGGCGCCATCCGCCGAAATCGCCAGACCTTCGGAATCGGCGGCGTTGTTGCGCAGCGGCTTACCGCTGAGGTACGCCAGCGGCTTTCGGCTGAGGGTCTGGATGGCGGTAATCTGTCCCGCGCGGCGGATCAGCCTGACACGGACCAGGCTGGACCGGTCCGTCACCAGATAGGCAGTGTTGCCATCCGCGCCGATCTCCATCCCGGAAAAGCCGCCGAACCAGGGGTCCGGCAGGGACCAAAGGACATTGGACGTCAGGCGCAGCCCCTCGGCCTGTGCGAAGGATGCACAGGCCAGGGCCGTCGCGATGGACAGGATCAGTTTTCGAGGACGGATTTGCATTGTGCCGGCAGGTCGGCCAGCACCAGCTCGCGCCGCTTTTTCGGGGGCGGTGCGTCCGGGTCGGCCTTCTTGGGCGGTGGCGGGTTCAGGATGTTCTGCTGCCACTGCACCGCATCGGCACAGCCGTCACCGGCTGGCGGTGGCGTCTGGTTGACACAGCCGCGCGCACCCTTGGGACAGGCGAGGCGGACGTGAAAATGATAGTGGTGGCCGTACCAGGGGCGGATCTTGCGCAGATAGCCCCGGTCACCCTTTTCATCGGCGCACATCTGCACCTTGGCACCGGGGAAGACAAAGATCCGTTCGACGCGGGGATCCTTGGCGGCGGCCTTGATGATATTGTGGTGGGCCTGTGTCCAGGAACTGTTCACATAGGCCCCTTCCGCACGTCGCAGGGAGACGGAAGAGATGCTTTCGCGCTGTTGGCGGCTGAGGCCCAGCGATTTGGGCGGCAGCATCCAGATGTCGGCATCCAGGCCGATCTGGTGGCTGCGATGACCGGTCAGCATCGGGCCGCCGCGCGGCTGGCTCATGTCACCGATATAGAGCCCGGCCCAGCCCGGCTGCGTCGCGGCATAGGCGGAGAGTTTCTTGACCATGTCGATGGTTTCGGGGTGCGCCCAGTTGCGGTTGCGCGACAGGCGCATGGCCTGCCAGGTCGGCCCGGTTTCGGGCAGTTCCACGCCGCCGGCCAGGCATCCCTTGGCATAGCTGCCGTAAGCAGCGGGCGATTGCGTGGAGGCAAAGCTCTTTGCGCCGAAAAGCCGTTTCGCCTCGACGTTGGACAGGGCGCCGCCGGAGGAGCCGATGGTCGGCAGCGCTTCGCGGTTGCCGCTGATGTCGCGCGATCCGCCGCCGCATGAGGCGAGGGCAAAGGCAATGGCGGCAGTTCCGAGGATGCGGGTCAGGATCATTTCGAGAAATCTCCGTTTGGCTTGACCCATGCTAACAGGATCAGCCCGATGATGAACAGCCCCACCACGGGGGTAATGCCCAGCCGCTGGCTGTCGGTCACATCGCTCATCACCGCAATCAGCATTGGCGCAAGAAAGGAGGTGGCCTTGCCCGACAGCGCATAGAGGCCGAAGCTCTCGGTCATGCGGTCCGGGTTGCCCTGACGGGTCAGCATGTTGCGTGATGACGCCTGCAACGCACCGCCCGCCGCGCCGATCAGCGCACCGGCGAGATAGAAGGTGATGTCGGGCAGGGCGGATCCGGCACCCACGTCGATGCCCATCACGGATGTCGGGGTGAGCGAGATGATCAGGATGGCAGTCAGGATCAGCGTCACACAGCAGAAGATGATGACCGGCATCGGCCCCACGCGCCGGTCCACGCGTCCGCCGATCCAGCAGAATATCGCGCCCGAGATGGCGGCGAGAATGCCGAAAATGCCGATGTCGATAATGCTCCAGTTCAAGACCCCCAACGCGTAGATACCGCCGAAGGTGTACATGCCGTTCAGCGCATCGCGGTAGAACATGGAGGAACCGAGGTAGGCCATCAGCGACGGATGGCGCGGCAGGTTGCGCAGGGTGCGCGCGAGGTCCGACAGCCCCTTGCCCAGTTCATAACGCACCGGGTTCAGTTTCGGGATGTCGCGCGTATAGAGGAAGAAGGGGATCATGAAGAGCACGTACCAGATGGCTGTCAGCGGTCCGACGATACGGGTGTCGGCCTTTGTCGCGGTGTCGAGGCCAAAGAGCGGTGCCATGCCCGCCATCGTCTTGCCGCTGTCGCCTGCCTGGAACAGGGCGATCATCAGCATCAGCGCCACCACCCCGCCGACATAGCCGAATGCCCAGCCGGAGCCGGAAATACGCCCGCGTTCACCGGGGTCCTGGTCAAGCTCTGGCAGGTAGGAATTGGTGAAGATCGTGGCAAACTCCATCCCGATCAGGCCGATGCCGAAAAAGAACAGGGCCCAGAGGATCGAGAAATCCTGCGGTGCCGTCCACCACAGGCCGGCCGAGCCGATCACGTAAAGTGCCGAAAAGAGCCAGATCCATGGCATGCGCTTGCCCGAACTATCCGCAACCGCACCCAGGACCGGGGCCAGCAGGGCGATCAGGATGCCTGTCGCGGTCAGACCGTAACCCCAATAGGCCTGGGCCTGCGCCTTTGCCACATCCAGCGCCATGCCGTCCGCAACAAGGGCGGCTGTCGCGGTCTGCGCGAAATAGGGGCCGAAGATGAAGGTCAGCATCAGCGTATTGTAGGGTTGGCTGGCCCAGTCGAAGAAATACCAGCCCCAAATGCGTTTACGCGCTGTGATCGTCGCCATGTAGCCCCCCGTTTCCGTTGCGGAAGGGTAGAGCAGGAAGGCGCATCTTTCGCAAGAATTGCTTTTGGCCGGGTCGGCTTTGCGGAGTTGCGGATCCGGTGCGCGGCTGATCAGCCGCGCCCGGAAAACCGGCTATGGATGGGCTGGCACCACATCGGGCATCGGGGGCCAGGGGCGCAGTGCCTCGGTCTTGCACCATTCGCTGATCCAGTGGGGCATTTCGGGGGAAACGGCTTCCTGCCCCATCGCCTCCAGCACCCGTTGCGGGGGGATGATGCCGTTACTGTCCGTCACGGCAGCCCGGTAGAGAACATGGCTTGCACATTCGCCGTTGGTTTTCCACATGCTCTGTTCAAGGTAAATGAACTTGTCGTCCCAGCATACGGCGCGGCTGCGCATTTCGAACTTTTCGAAGCCGTGGATGCGCCGCCGGAAACGGGTCGACGATCCGGCCATTGTCAGGCCCCAGCGCTCGCGCCGCAAAACGTCGATCAGCCCGCCCCGCTGCGCCATGGCAATGCGTCCGATGTCATAAAGCGACAGGGCGCGGCCGTTGTTCAGCTCCAGCCAGAAATCCAGATCGTGCGGCCAGCACATATGCCGGCTGATGTGGGCCTCGGTCAGGGTTGCGAGGGGCGGCTGGCGCCGCGCTTTCAACACATGCCAGATGACGCGGACAAACGGGAACATGGGCAGACTCCTTTGCCCGACAGGTGCAACTATGCAGGCAAGGGTCAACCATGAACCTTGCGGCACTCTTGTGTATTTGTGCTTCTGTGCTTACCTCTGCGGCAATCGCAAGAAAGGGCCGCCCATGACGTCGTTGTTCCAGATCCTGATGTTGCTGCTGAACATCGTCTATTTCATCGTCATCGCGCATGTGATCATGTCGTGGCTGATCAATTTCCAGGTACTGAACCTGCGGCAGCCGCTGGTGGCGCAGATTTGGGATGGCCTCAACCGGCTGCTGGAACCGGTCTATTCCCGTGTGCGGCAGATCATTCCCCCAATGGGCGGGCTCGACCTTGCCCCGCTGGTCGTGCTGATCGCGGTTGCGGTGCTTCGCATCGTCCTGGTGAACAATGCGCCGATGTTCTACTGAACCGCATTTTAGCTGACTGCCAGGCCTGTAGCGCCCGACCTTAAACCTGTGACACGAATACCCTGCCACGCCTGCGGCGCTCTCGGGACATTCGTGTCACGATGATTCAGATAAAAGGTCGGGCGCTTTAAACGGGGTTGTTCCCCCCGGGCCGCTGTGGGATTCTGCGTGGCATAACAGTTTATCCGACAGGGTTTTTCATGACCGCCACCGCATCGGGCGCGACCGCGCTGCTACGTGACGTATTCGGCTTTGATGCCTTTCGCCCCGGCCAGCAGGAGATCGTCGAGGCGGTGACTGCGGGTGAGAACGTGCTGGCGATCATGCCCACGGGTGGCGGGAAATCCCTGTGTTTCCAGATGCCTGCCCTGCTGCGCAACGGGGTGACGGTGGTCATCTCGCCGCTGATCGCGCTGATGCGCGATCAGGTCCGCGCGTTGCAGGAGGCGGGTGTGGGCGCAGGCGCCCTGACCAGCGGCAATACCCCTGACGAGACCGATGCAGTCTGGGAGGGGCTGGAGGCCGGAACGCTGCGGCTGCTTTACATGGCGCCCGAGCGGTTGGCGGCCGGATCGGTGACCGGCATGTTGCGCCGGGTCGGTGTTAACCTGATTGCGGTGGATGAAGCGCATTGCGTCAGCCAATGGGGCCATGACTTTCGCCCCGACTACCTGCGCATCGGAGAGCTGCGCCGCGCGCTGGATGTGCCGCTGGCGGCCTTCACCGCCACGGCAGATGCCGAGACCCAGACAGAGATCGTGCAAAAGCTGTTTGACGGGCAGGCGCCGCGCGCCTTCCTGCGGGGGTTCGACCGCCCCAACATCCACCTGGCCTTTGCCGCCAAGAACAAGCCGCGTGACCAGATCCTGAACTTTGCCGCGGCCCGGCCCGGTCAATCCGGCATCGTCTATTGTGGCACGCGGGCCAAGACCGAAGGCATCGCAAGGGCGCTGCGTGAGGCGGGGCAGAAAGCGATCCATTATCACGGCGGGATGGAGGCCGAGGACCGGCGCATCGCGGAGCGACAGTTCCAGCAGGAAGATGGGTTGATCGTCTGCGCCACGGTGGCCTTTGGCATGGGCGTGGACAAGCCGGATATCCGCTGGGTGGCCCATGCCGACCTGCCCAAGTCGATCGAGGCCTATTACCAGGAAATCGGTCGTGCGGGCCGCGACGGCGCCCCGGCGGAAACGCTGACCCTGTTCGGCCCCGATGACATCCGCCTGCGCCGCTCCCAGATCGACGAGGGGCTGGCCCCGCCTGAGCGCCGTGCGGCGGACCATGCGCGGCTGAACGCTCTTCTGGGCCTGGCCGAGGCGCTGACCTGCCGGCGCAAACAGTTGCTGGCCTATTTTGATGAACATGACGTGACCTGCGGGCGCTGCGACCTTTGCGACACGCCGGCGGAGGTCTTTGACGGCACCACGGCGGTGCGCAAGGCCCTGTCCGCGATCCTGCGCACCGAAGAATGGTTCGGCGCGGGCCATCTGATCGACATTCTGCTCGGGGTCGAGACCGACAAGGTAAAGGCGCGCGGCCATGACGGCCTGCCGACATTCGGCGTGGGCGGGGAATATGACCGCCGCCAATGGCAGGCCGTGTTCCGGCAGATGATGGGCCACGACCTGATCCGACCCGACCCGGAACGCCATGGCGCATTGCGCATGACCGATGCCGCCCTGCCGATCCTGCGCGGCGAAGCGGAGATCAGCCTGCGCCGTGACACGATCAAGGCTGCAGGCGGGTCACGCCGCCCGGCGGTCAAGGCGATGGTCAGCGAAGAGGATGCACCGCTGCTCTCTGCGCTCAAGGCCAAGCGGCGCGCGCTGGCGGAAGCGGCCAAGGTGCCTGCCTATATCATCTTTACCGACCGTACCCTGATCGAAATGGCCGAGACGCGCCCCCGCGACCTGGACGGGATGGCGCGCATCGGCGGGGTCGGGGCCAAGAAGCTGGAGAACTACGGCGCGGATTTCCTGCGCGTCATCAACGGCGAGGCCGAAGCGATGCACCCCACCCGGCGCAAGCTGGCGGGCCGCTCGGCGGGATCGGTCTATGACCGGTTGCTGGAAGTGCAGGCGGATCTGGCGCGCGGCGAAGGGGGCACGGAGAAACCATTAAGCTGCTCCGCGTCCCTGCTGGCCAAGGTGGCGCAGATGCACAACGCCGATGACGCGGCGCTGGAGCGTTTGCTGGGCGAACGCCGCGCCGAACGGTTCGGCGCGGCGTTCCTGGATATTCTTTCGGAACGGTAGAGCGGTTTCAGGCGGCCGAGGTTTCGGCTGCCAGCGCCTCTTCGTGTTTTTGCAGGGCCGCAGCTGATGGTCGTGCCTGACACCGCTCGATCCATTGCCGCACGGCAGGGATATCCGGGGCCATCTGCGGTGCAAAGGTGAAGGCCGAGACCATGATAAGATCGGCTGCGGTAAAGCGGTCGCCCAACAGGAAAGGTCGGTCCGCCAGCGCTTCTGCCAGCCGTTGACCCGTCTCGGTCAGGCCACGGAACGTTGCGAAGTAGGCGGGATGATCGATTTCGGCGAATTTGCCCACCAGAACCGGTTCGACGACATTGCCGTAATAGGCCAGCCAGCTGAGGTATTCGCCGCGCCGGGGGTCGCCGATGGGAATGCCCATCGGGCTGTCGAAAAGATCGGTGAGATAGAGCATGATTGCATTGCTTTCACGGATCGCCGTGCCGTCGTGAACCAGAAGCGGAACCTTGCCCTCGGGGTGCGGATTGGCCGGGTCCGGCGCGCCGATGTTGCCCTGGCGGATCAGCCCGACGACACGAACCTCGACCTGATCGAGCACTTCCATTTCCATCAGCAGGCGGATGATGCGGGAAGAGCGGGTATTGGGGCCGTGGTAGAGGGTCAGCATGGATTTGTCCTTTCACATTGCAGGATGTGAACATCCTAGCCGAGGGTAGCGACAATTTCTGTCAGCAGGCACGGGCCTGAGCGGGGTGCGGTCAAAAGTGCATCCGGCATTCTGGACCTTTCCGGGCCTGCGCGGTAGGTCGGTGGCACATCAAGGGGAGTGGACCGATGCTGGTGGTGATTTCGCCTGCCAAGAGACTGGACTGGGACGCGCGCGAAGTGGCGACGACACAGCCCGATTTTCAGGAGGATGCCGTGCGGCTGGCCAGGACCGCGCGCAACCTGACACTGGGCAAGCTGAAGGGCCTGATGGACCTGTCGGACGAGCTCGCGCGGCTGAACCGGGACCGGTTCCAGGCCTTCGAAGAGGCCCCGGCAGCGGATGTCACGCGCCCTGCGGCGCTGGCCTTTGCCGGCGATACCTATCAGGGGCTTGAGGCAGGCAGCCTTGATGCGGAGGAAATGATCTGGGCGCAGGACCATTTGCGCATTCTGTCCGGGCTATACGGTGTGCTGCGCCCGCTGGATGCCATCCAGCCCTACCGTCTGGAAATGGGCAGCAGGCTGAAGACGCGGCGTGGGGCCAACCTTTATGATTATTGGCGCGATACGCTGTCAAAGGCGTTGAACGCCCAGGCGCAGGCCATCGGCAGTGAGGTGCTGATCAATTGCGCCAGCCAGGAATATTTTGGCGCGGTTGCGCCCAGCGCCCTGAAACTGCGGGTGATCACACCGCAATTCATGGAAGACAAGGGCGACGGCAAAGGGCCGAAGATCGTGAGCTTCTTCGCCAAGAAGGCGCGCGGTGCGATGGCCCGTTTCATTGTTCAGAACCGTTTGACCGACCCCGAGGCGATCCGCGAATTCGACACCGGCGGCTATGTCTGGCAGCGCGGTGCATCGACGCCTGAAAAGCCGGTATTCCTGCGGCCCTACCCGGCGGCCTGATCGCTTTCTGCGGGCAGGGGCGGGATCATGCCCGGCCCATGCGCCGCCCTGATCCGGCCCAGGATGTCGGGCTTGCGCAGGGGTTTGGTCAGATAGTGATCCAGCCCGGCGGCCAGAATACCGTGGTCGTCGCCGTCCATTGCATGTGCGGTCAGGGCCACAATCGGCACATGCCCGCCCGTCTCCTTTTCCAACCGGCGGATCGCACGGGTGGCTTCTTTCCCGTCCATACCGGGCATGGAAATGTCCATGAAAATCAGGTCTGGCGCGGTCTCCTGGAACAGTTTCACCGCTTCTTCGCCGTTGTTGGCAAATGTCAGTTCAATCTCCAGCGTCTTGATCATCTTGCTGAAAACAAGCTGATTGGTCCTGTTGTCCTCTGCCGCGAGAATGCGCATCGGCCGCAGTTCTGCAGGACCAGGGCCCTCCGCCCCGCTGCCAAGCGCGGCCAGCCGGGCAAAGAGGGTCGCGCGTGGCACCGGTTTTTGCAGCACGCCCTGAATCAACGTGTTTGCCGGATCCTGCTCCGCAAGGTCGGGATTGGAGCTGAGCAGGAGGATCGGCGCATCATGGCCGCCGTCACGCAGGGCGCGGGCCAGTTCCATACCGTCCATGCCGGGCATGTTGTGATCGGTCAGGATCACGTCAATCTGCGGCGATATCGCCGCCAGCGCCTGAGCGCCGTCTGAACAGGCGGTGACCGTGGCGCCCAACTGCCTGAGTTGCCGTTCCAGAATGGTGCGATTGGTGCCGATGTCGTCCACGATCATCACATGGCCGATCCCGGCAGGCAGGGCCGCAAGGTCGGGCAGAGCGACCGCACCGGTCGCCATGGGCAGTTCAAAGCCGAAACAGGCACCATGTCCCTCTTCGGAGTTGACCCATATGCTGCCGCCCATCAGCTCGACCAGACGCTGGCAGATGGCAAGACCCAGGCCGGTGCCGTCGAATTGCCGGTTGCGTTCGTTTTCGACCTGATTGAACTCCCCGAAGATATGCGCGAGCTGATCCCCCGGTATCCCGATGCCGGTATCCTCGACGGTGATATGGACCCGGTTTTGCAGGCCTTCCGAATCGGGGACGCCCGTGACACGGATCATCACATGCCCCCGGGCGGTGAATTTCACCGCATTCCCGATCAGGTTAGTCATCACCTGCCTGATGCGCCCGGGGTCACCGACCATCTGGGTCGGCATGAAGATGTCGTAATCCAGCATCAGGTTCAGACCCTTTTCACGGGCCAGGGGCTGCAACAGCATCATGACCTCGTGAATGGCACGTTCCAGGTCGAAGGGTTCGGGATGGATATCAAGCTTCATCGCCTCGATCTTGGAATAATCCAGCACGTCGTTGATGATCACCAGCAGCGCCTCACCCGAATTCTTGATGGTCTGGACGTATAGCCGCTGTTCCTCTGTCAGGTCGGTCTCTGTCAGGACATCGGCCATGCCGACAACGCCGTTCATCGGTGTCCTGATCTCATGGCTCATGTTGGCGAGGAAAGAAGACTTGGTCCGGGTCGCGCTTTCGGCCCTGGCGCGGGCTTCTTCCAGTTGTTGTTCGTAATTCACGGTCGCTGTGATGTTGAGACCAAGGGTCACCATGTCACCGCCGGAGCCGCGTTGATCGACCAGCTTGATGTATTGATCGTTCCACAGCCGGATGACCTTGGGCGCCGGTGCCGGATCCTGCAGCCGCAGGGTCATCATCTGACGCCATTCCTTTGGCGAGAGCCCTTCGGTGTTCACAATCCCTTCGTCCGTGAGCAATTGCAGGATGGTGACGTAGTTGATCCCCGGCGCCACGACCTCCAGCCCGTCGAAGATCGACAGATAGGCCTGGTTCGCCATGATCATCTGATTGTCGGCATCGAACAGCGCGAAGCCGTCGCTGATCGTTTCGATGGACTGCCAGAGCCGTCGCTCCGTCAGCGCGATTTTCCGGTTGGCGGCGGAAAGGTCCGATTTGACGCGCAGGTTCTCCCCGCGAATGGTCTCGACCTCGGCCCGCGTCTCGACGATTTCTTCTGACAATTGCTGGGCGTGCAGGCCAAGTTTGCGGTTGGCGGCAAAAAGCTCCGCCTGTTTGAGTTCCAGCATCCGTTCCGCCGCAAGGCGGTTTCGCCGTTCCTCCGTCAGTTTGCTGGCAAAGTCCATCCACGCTCCGAAAGGCTTCTGCCCGGGTTTCCCGCACTTTCGCCGGACATGGTGAACATCTTGCTAATGGATGGCGAAGCCTTGCCGGGAATCGGATGCCATGCGACCATGGCCGCATTTAGAACCGGAGTTTGTCATGTCGATTTTCCGCATCCTGCGTCTGCCTCTTTTGCTGCTTTTCCTGCTGACCGGGCCGCTCTGGGCGCAAACTGCGGTGCCCGAGCATCGTTTCCTGTTTTCACGTGACGTGGATTTTTACGGCGCGGACCTGACCAACCTTTTTGATACCACGCAGGACGCCTGCCAGCGTGCCTGTTCCGCGCAGGATGCCTGCGTCGCCTTTACCTTCAACGCGCGGTCGAATGCCTGTTTCCCGAAATCCGGCATATCCGACCGGCAGCCCTACGAGGGGGCCATGTCGGCGCGCAAGGTGGCGACCGATCCGGCGGTTCTGGCCATCGCAGCGGCGCGCGCGGCAGATCTGTCGTTCCTGGACAGCAGAGACCTGGTAAATGCACGGGCGCTGGTCGCAAGCAATGCGCGGCGGTATTCCTTTGGGCCGGAAACGGCAGATGACCTGATTGCCGCAATGACCAGCGCGCAACAGGCAGGCAATACGGAAAATGCGCTGGCATGGGCGGGCAAGGCGGTTGCGGCGACCGACCGGGCCGACCTTTGGGCGCGCATGGCGCGGCTGTCGCTGGTGCGGGCGCAGCAGCTGCGCAACAGCGAGCGGGCAGAGCGCAACCGGGTTGCGTTGCGGGCGGCGACCAACGCCTATCTGCGCGCGGATAATGCGGCGGTTCAGGTCGATGCCCTGTCGGCGATGGCACTGGCGCTTGAGGAGAACCGGCGCGGGCGTGACATGATCCCGGCGCTGCGGCTGGCGCTGTCGCTGTCGCCACGGGAGGAGCTGGAAACCGCGCTGGACGATGCGATCGGAAAATACGGCTTTCGCATCACGGAGCACCGGGTGGACAACAATGCCGCCGCCCCGCGCATCTGTGCCGAATTCTCGGAAAAGCTGGTGCAGGTGGGGCAGGATTATGAACCCTTCGTCCAGGTCGAGCAGCGCGGTCTGGTTGTGCAGGCTGACGAAAGCCAGCTGTGCATCGACGGTGTGGAACACGGAACGCGCTATGACGTGACCTTTCGCAAGGGTCTGCCGGCGCAAAGCGGTGAGACATTGCACAAGGATGTGCGCCTCCGGCTTTACATACGTGACCGCGATCCGCAGGTGCGGTTTCCGGGCCGTGCCTATGTGCTGCCACGTGCGGCGGATGCCGCCTTGCCGGTCGAGACGGTCAATGTCACCGATCTGGATCTCGTGTTGCTGCGTGTCAGCGACCGCAATCTGGTCCGCACGATCCGGGAAAGCTATTTTGGCCGCCCGCTCAGCTATTATGAGGCGGAGCAGTTTTCCAGCGATCTCGCCCAGGAAGTCTGGCATGGCAAGGGCGAGACCCGGAACGAGCTGAATATGGACATGACAACGCGGCTGCCGATGGGCGATGTGCTGGCTGACCAGCCTGCGGGTATCTATGCGCTCAGCGCCGCGGTGCCCGGGCAGGACCCCTATGACCATCCGGCGGCAACCCAGTGGTTCGTGCTGTCCGATCTGGGGCTGTCGACCTGGTCCGGGGTCGACGGGCTGCATGTGGCTGTGCGGCGTCTGGCCGATGCCACGCCGCGCGCGGGCATCCGGGTAAGCCTGATTTCCCGCGCCAACGCGGTGCTGGGGAAGGTGACCACCGATGCGGAGGGTTTTGCCAGTTTTGCCGCCGGTCTGACGCGCGGGTCCGGTGCCGAAGCACCGGCGCTGCTGGTGGCAGAGGATGGCACGGCGGATATCGCCTTCCTGCCGCTGACCGATCCGGCCTTTGATCTGTCCGACCGTGGGGTGGAGGGCAATCCGCCCGCGCCGCCCATCGACACGTTCCTGACAACGGACCGGGGCGCGTATCGCGTGGGCGAGACGATCTATGCCACCGCCCTGACCCGTGACGGGCAGGTCGCTGCGCTGACGGACCTGCCGGTGACAGCGATCCTCAGGCGGCCCGACGGCGTCGAATATTCCCGCCACCTCAGCCAGAATGCCAAGGCCGGCGGCCATGTCTTTGCCCTGCCGCTGGGCGGGGATGTGCCGCGCGGTGCCTGGCGCATCGACGTGCTGTCGGATGTAGATGCCCCGCCACTGGCCAGCCAGACCGTGCTGGTGGAGGATTTCCTGCCAGAGCGCCTCGATTTCGAGATGACCCTGCCCGACGCCCCCCTGACGCTGGCCAGCCGCCCGCCCCTGCGGGTGGATGTGCGCTATCTGTTCGGTGCACCGGGGGCCGACCTGCCGGTGCGTGGCGACCTGCGCCTGCGGGCAACGCGGTCCCTGCCGGGATGGGAGCGTTACAGCTTTGGTCCGCATGATGCGGCCTTTGGCACCCGCACCTCGGCGCTGGACGACACGGTGACCGATGCGGCAGGGACCGCAACGCTGGCGTTGAAATTCCCCACCCTTGATGAGGATCCCGGGCTGCCGCTGGAGGCCGAGATCATCCTGCAGGTCTCCGAAGGGTCCGGCCGCCCGGTCGAACGCCGCCTGACCCAACCGGTCACGCCGCAGGCCACGATGATCGGAATCAAACCGGCCTTCGAGGGGACCCTGCCAGAGGGTGGCGATGCCGGATTTGACCTGATCGCGGTGACACCCCAGGGGGACATGGCCCCGATGCAGGTCCGCTGGACCCTGAACAAGGTCGAGACGCGCTATCAATGGTATCAGCAATACGGCAGCTGGGAATGGGAGCCGACCGTGCGCCGCATCCGAGCCGCGACCGGCGAGGCAACGCTGGGGGCCGAACCCGCGCGGATCAGCACGCCGACGCAATGGGGCGAATATGAGCTGATCGTGGAACGCATTGGCACGCCCTATGCGGTGTCCTCGGTGCAGTTCTATTCGGGCTGGTACGGGGGCGATGGCGAGACCGACACGCCGGACCGGCTGGAAATGTCGCTCAATGCCGATGTCTTTGCGGTGGGCGATCCGGTGCAGGTGCGGCTGATGGCCGATGGCGATGGTGTTGCGATCCTGACGGTGCTGTCCAACCGGGTGATCGAGCGCAAGGTTGTCGCCGTGACCAGGGGCGAGAACGTGCTGCCCCTGACCGTGACGGAGGATTGGGGCAGCGGGGCCTATGTGACCGCTTCGGTGCTGCGGGGCATGGATGTGGGTGCGGGCCTGAACCCGGCGCGCAGTCTTGGGCTGGTTCATGCCGCGGTGGAGCCGGGGCAAAAGCAGCTGCAGGTCAGCTTTGATGCCCCCGCGGTAGTGGACGGTCAGGCAGGCACCATGCGTGCCGCCGTTTTGGTCGAAGGCGTGCAACCGGGAGAGACGGCATATGTCACCCTTGCGGCTGTGGATCAGGGCATTCTGAACCTCACCCGGTTCGAAGCGCCGGACGTGAACGGCCATTATTTTGGCCAACGGCGGCTGGGCGTCGAGATGCGCGATGTCTATGGCCGTCTCATCGACGGGATGAACGGCGCGCTGGGCGCGGTCCGCTCTGGTGGGGATGCATCCGGCGGGTCGCAGGTGCAATCGCCGCCGCCGACCGAGGAACTGATGGCTTTCTTCGCCGGTCCGGTGGCCGTGGGCCCTGATGGCCGGGCCGAAGTCGAGATCATCAAGCCCTCCTTCAACGGCACGATCAAGCTGATGGCGGTTGCCTGGTCCGGCAGCGCCGTGGGGGATGCCGACACGGATGTGATCGCGCGCGATCCGGTTGTGGTCACCGCCTCCCTGCCGCGGTTCCTGGCCCCGGGTGACGACAGCCGCCTGCTGCTGGAATTCGTCCATGCCGAAGGCCCCGCAGGTGACATGCCGCTAAGCGTGGTGGCCGATGCCGCCGTGGCCCTGGGAGATGTGCCGCAGCGGGTCAGTCTGGACCGGGACGGCACCCTGCGCCTGGAGATACCGGTGACCGGGCGCGAGATTGGCGACCCGTTGATTACCGTCAGTCTGCAGACCCCCGATGGCACCACCCTGCGCAAGGTGCTGACCATGCCGGTGCGTGACAACGATCCCGAAACTGCCATCACCCGCAAATTCGCGCTGGGCGTGGGCGAGACCTTTACCTTCGACAACAACGTCTTTGCCGGCATGCGCCCCGGCACGGGCGAGGCGACCCTGACGGCCGGACCACTGGCGCGTTTCGACGTGCCGGGGCTGCTGCGGCAGCTGGATCGCTATCCCTACGGCTGTACCGAACAGGTGACATCGGCGGCGATGCCGCTGCTGTACCTGTCGTCCATGGCCGAAGCCGCCGGACTGGGCGAGCCGGAGCGCATTCGCGCCAAGATCGACGCTGCAATTGCGCGCGTGCTGACCCGGCAGTCCAGCAACGGGGCGTTTGGCCTCTGGAATGCCTCCTCGGGGGAATTCTGGCTGGACGCCTATGTGACGGATTTTCTGTCCCGGGCCCGGGGTGAAGGATACGAGGTGCCCGATACCGCCTTTGGTATCGCCATGGACAACCTGCGCAACCGCATCGCCTATGCCCCGGATTTCGACAACGGGGGCGAAGACGTCGCCTATGCCTTGCTGGTGCTTGCCCGCGAGGGGGCGGCGAACATGGGTGATCTGCGGTACTATGCTGACACAAAGGCCGATGATTTCGGCACACCGCTGGCTGCCGCCCAGATTGGCGCGGCGCTGGCCGCCTATGGCGATCCGGTGCGCGCCGATGCGATGTTCCGGCGTGCGGGGGTTCTGCTACTGCGCGACAGGGACCAGCGGCGCATCTATCGTGCCGACTTTGGCACCAGCCTGCGGGACACCGCCGCCGTGCTCAAGCTGAGCGCGGAGGCGGGCAGCAATGCGGTTGAGCCTGCCACGCTGATCTCCTGGGTGCGCAATGAGGACAAGCGCCTGTCGACGCAGGAGGCCGCGCAGGTGGTGATGGCGGCCCATGCGCTTGCTTCACCCGATGCGGTGCCATCACTGCGCGTGGACGGCGAGGAGGCGCGCGGACCGGTGATCAAACGGCTGAGCGACCGGCAATCGGGCCTGTCGGTGATCGAAAACATCAGCGCCACGCCCATCGACATCACCATGACGGCCTATGGCGTGCCGCAGGTGCCGCCGGCGGCGGATGGCTACGGCTATGCGATTGATCGAAGCTATTTCACCCCCGAAGGTGCGCCGGTCAGCGGGCCGGTTGCCTCGGGTGACCGGCTGGTGGTGGTGATCACGGTGACACCTTTCGAGAACGTGGGGGCGCGTCTGATCGTGGACGATCCGCTGCCCGCAGGCTACGAGATCGACAATCCGAACCTGTTGCGCGGGGGCGAGGTCAGCAGCCTTGACTGGTTGCAGACGGCGGAGGCGGAGAATGCCGAATTCCGCAGTGACCGCTTTATCGCAGCGGTGAATCACAGCAGCGCGGAGCCGTTCCGCCTTGCCTATATGGTGCGCGCGGTGACGCCGGGGGCCTATCACCATCCTGCCGCCACGGTCGAGGACATGTACCGCCCCGAATACCGCGCCAACACCGATACCGGCGAGGTGACGGTTACGCCATGATCCGGCGCTATGGTCTTTTCGCCCTGGTGGTTGCGCTAGGGCTGGCCGCCGGTCTGCGTGATGGTTTCGACCGATGGGTGGCGGCGACGGTGCTGCCGCCGGTGCTGGTTGAAACCTCGGTCGAGGTGCATGACCGTTACGGCGCGCTGATGCGGGTGTTCCCGGTGGAAAACGGTCGTGTCCGCCTGGCATTGCGCCTTGATCAGGTCGATGCCGGTTACCTGGACATGCTGGTCACCTATGAGGACAAGCAGTTTTACCGACACGCCGGTGTTGACCCCGTTGCGCTGCTGCGTGCGGCGGCGCAGGCCCTTTGGCAGCGGGAAATCCGGTCCGGCGGCTCCACCCTGACGATGCAGGTTGCGCGGTTGCTGGAGAACTCGGGGACCGGGCGCTGGCCGGGCAAGATGCGCCAGATCCGCGTGGCGCTGGCGCTTGAGCGGCGGCTGACCAAGGCGCAGATACTGGAGCTTTACCTGAACCACGCGCCCTATGGCGGCCCGCTGGAAGGGCTGCGGGCCGGAACCCTCGCCTGGTTCGGCAAGACGCCCGCGCGACTGACCCAGGCCGAAGCGGCGCTGATGGTGGCGCTGCCGCAATCCCCCGAAACCCGCCGCCCCGACCGCCACCCGGCGGAGGCCCGCGCCGCAAGGGATCGTGTGCTGACGCGCCTCGATGCACCGGAGCAGGATTTGAAGGCGGCAATCCCCACGGCGATGAAACCCATGGTCCGGCTGGCCCCGCATCTGGCGGATGCGGCCCGGCGGGAAGACCCGCTGGCCCCGCGCCATGACCTGACACTGGATGCCGGGATGCAGCGGCAGGTAGAGGCGCTGGCGCGGCGAGCGGTCAAGGGCCAGCCGCGTGGCGTTTCGGCAGCCATCGTCGTTGCCGATCATCGTAGCGGTGACATCCTCGCTTCTGTCGGGTCACCGGCCTATGCGGCCGAGGATGGGGCGCTGGGCTTTGTCGATATGACGCGGGCCATCCGCTCGCCCGGGTCCACCCTGAAACCCTTCATCTACGGGCTGGCCTTTGATCAGGGGCTGGCGCATCCCGACACGCTGATCGACGATTCACCGGTGGCTTTCGGCAGCTATGCGCCGCAGAACTTCGATGGCCAGTACCGCGGCGAGCTGACGGTGCGCGAGGCGCTGCAACTGTCCCTGAACATCCCGCCCGTCCTGCTGACGCAGGAACTGGGCCCGGCCCGGCTGATGGCCAGCCTGAGACAAGGCGGCGCCCGGCCGCAGCTGTCGGGCAAGCCGGGTCTGGCGGTGGCGCTGGGCGGCGTGGGGCTGACGCTGAATGACATGGTGCAGCTTTATGCGGGCCTTGCCTCCGGCGGGAGGGCGCAGCCGCTGGTCTGGCGCAAAGGCACCGAAAAGCAGCCCGAGCGGCGCATGATGTCGCGGGCGGCGGCCTGGCAGGTGGGTCATATCCTTGCCGGTATCACCCCGCCGCCCGGCACGGCGGCGCGCCCGGGGCAGATCGCCTACAAGACCGGGACGTCTTATGGGCACCGCGATGCCTGGGCCATCGGGTTTGACGGCGCCCATGTGGTCGGCGTCTGGCTTGGCAGGCCGGATGGCACCCCGGTGCCCGGTGCATTCGGCGGCGACCTTGCCGCGCCCCTCCTGTTCGAGACCTTTGGCCGTCTGGCCGCAACGCGCAGCCCGCTGCCGGTGCCACCGCCCGAAACCCTGATCCTCAGCACGGCTTCCCTGCCCAAGCCCTTGCAGCGGTTCCGGCCCCGTGACGCGGCATTTACCGGCGATGCCCGCGCGCCCATGGTCACATTCCCGCCCGACGGCGCAGTCCTGCGGCAAAGCGGCGACGGCATTCCGCTGAAATGGCGGGCCGGTGTCCTGCCGATGACGGTGCTGGTGAACGGCGCGCCGGTGCTGACCGGTGTGCGCCGCCGCGATGCGATGCTGTCGACGCTGGGGCCGGGGTTTTCGCGCATTCAGGTGATTGACGCGACCGGCCGGGGAGCGGCGGTCGAGATCAGGCTGGACTGACCTGCGCCGCTTGGCCAAATCGTGCCACAGCCATTTGCCCGCCATTGCTGGCCGCAGGTGCTTGCGCTAGGACTGGCGGTGATGAAACGACTGCTGGCCACCTTGTTTTTCTGCGTATCGGCCTCCGGGCTGACGGCACATCCACATATCTTTGTGGATACCGGCCTTGCTTTTCATTTTGACCCGGAGGGACGTCTGACCGAGGTCGAAGTGACCTGGGCCTACGATGAATTCTATTCCCTTCTGGTCACCGAGGATATGGAGCTGGATGCGGATTTCGACGGCAAGCTGACAGAGGCGGAACAGGCCGCACTGACCGGATTCGACATGCAATGGATCGAAGGTTTCAACGGAGATCTGGAGATCATGCAGGGTACGAAACCGCTGCACCTGTCCGGGCCCCGGAATTATACGGCCAGACTGACGCATGGCCGCGTGGTCACGACCCATTTCCGCAGTATCGAAGGCGCTTCGGCAGAAGGCGCGGCCTTTGAGGTGAAACCCTATGACCGGACCTATTACACCGCCTATGACGTGACTTTGCCCGTCACCATCGAGGGGACCGAAAATTGCCGCAGCCGGGTCAAGATGCCGGATCTGAACAAGGGGCTTATGGCGGTCCGCGACGAGCTGGCCGCGCTGGATGCGGAAACCGACCCGGATGAGGCCGGACTTCCCAACATCGGGGCCGATCTGGCGTCGACGGTGATTGTCACATGCGGCGCATCCTGACCCTTGCCGCGGTCGCGGTTCTGGTGCTGCTTGCGGCGTTCTGGGCGATTGGCGGCTTTGACCAGATCGCACTTTGGGCTGCGGGATTGCAACGCTCCTTTCAAAACACCATCGCCGGTGCCCTGCGCGCGGCGCGGGCAGGGGATGAGGGCGCGGTGCTGACCTTGCTGGGGGCCTGTTTCGCCTATGGGCTTGCCCATGCGGCGGGGCCGGGCCACGGCAAGGTGCTGATCGGCGGCTATGGGATGGGCAGCAACGTACCGATGCTGCGCCTCTCGGTGATCGCGGGGCTTGCGTCACTGGGGCAGGCCGTGGCGGCTGTCGTGCTGGTCTATACCGGTGTTCTGGCCCTTGATCTCGGGCGCGAGGCCCTGGTTGGCGTGACCGAAGACATCATGGCCCCCGCCAGCTATGCGGCCATTACCGCCATCGGTCTCTGGCTGTTCCTGCGCGGTTCACGCAAGGCATTTGCCCGGCCATCGGGCACCTCTCACCACCACGATCACGGCGCAGGCCATGATCACGGTGTCTGTCAGGAATGTGGCCATGCCCATGGTCCGACCCTGGAACAGGTTCAGCAGGTGCATTCGCTGCGCGCGGCAATTGGTCTGATTGCCGGGATCGCGATCAGGCCCTGCACAGGGGCCCTGTTTGTGCTGGTGATCACCTGGCAGATGGGCATCGGCGGCCTGGGCATCGGCGGGGCCTTTGCGATGGCGCTGGGGACGGCGGTTGTTACCATTGCCGTCGGGCTGACGGCGGGCGGTTTGCGTGGCGGTCTGCTGGCAGGCATCAGCGGCTCTGCCCGCCTCGCTAAGACCGCTGCGGCGCTTGAGGTGATGGCAGGGCTGACCGTGATTGTCCTGGCCGGGGGGCTGTTGGTCCGCGCGTTGTAGCGGCAGCCGCTTCGACACGGGCCGGTCAGCTCAGCGCCGCCCCTCGCGCAGCCAAGCCCCGGTGATCAGCAGCACCGACAGCACCAGAACCAGCCAGCCCGGCAGCAGCGGCGTTTGCGTGACATCGCGGGTCTCGAAGGCATCGCGCGGGGTCAGGCCCAGCCAACCCCGTCCTGCGGCGGGCCGTCCGGGCCTTACGTCGCGCAGTTTGGGCAACCCGTCCTCCAGCCGTGCCACACCGCCACGCATGCTGTCCACCAGCGGGCGCATGACTTCATCGCTGGCAATGGTTTCGACAAATTCGCGAGGCGCGGCGGGGCCAAGGCCGATGACAGCGTTCTGATCGCCGTTCGCCAGCCGGTAGAGCCCGATCTCCGGCCCCTGAAAGACGGTTTCGAAAATGCCGGGGGAGACCTCCTCCAGGGTGAGCTCGACGGTGCTGCCGTCCGGTGCGGTGACCGTGACCGGGGGCACTGTTTCCTCCAGCGTGCGGCGGCGGATGCGCATGGTCTGGCCTTCGGCGGTGGCGGTCAGCGCCTCTTCCTCCAGTTCGGGTTCCTTCATCATCCAGTGCGCCAGCCGCCGCAGCAGCTCCAATTGCGGCCCACCGCCCTCGTAGCCCCGGCTCCACAGCCAGGCGTGATCCGAGGCCAGCAGGGCCACGCGGCCCTCCTCCACCCGGTTCAGCACCAGCAGCGGGCGGTCGTCGACGCCCTGCATCACCACATTGCCCTTTGGCTGGGTCAGGTCGATCTGGCGCAGCCAGCGTCCCCAGTCGCCGGAAGATGGCAGATCGGCCGTCACCGGATGCCGTTTGCCGATCTCGGTGACCTTGGGCAAATAGGGTTCCTCGATCACCCGCGCCGTGGTCGGCGTGGCTGGCAGCACCGTCCCGAGCGGCGAGCGGTACAGGCTGTCGGCGGTGGCAAAGTCCGGGCCGGCGGCGACCAGCACGGCACCGCCCTTGCGGATATAGTTCGCGACATTCTCCAGGTAGAGCGAAGGCAGGATGCCCCGGCGCTTGTAGCGGTCGAAGATGATCAGGTCGAAGTCCTCGATCTTTTCCATGAACAATTCGCGGGTCGGAAAGGCGATCAGCGACAGTTCGTTGACCGGCACGCCGTCCTGCTTTTCGGGGGGTCTGAGAATGGTGAAATGCACCAGGTCGACGGAACTGTCCGATTTCAGCAGGTTGCGCCAGGTGCGCCCGCCGGGATGGGGCTCGCCCGACACCAGCAGCACACGCAAACGGTCGCGGACACCGTTCATCTGGATCAGCGCGGTGTTGTTGCGGTCGGTCAGTTCGCCATCTGCTTCCGGCAGGGTGAACTGGATCACGTTGCGCCCGCCGTGGGGCAGGGTCACCGGCAGCTTCAGATCCTCGCCCACCGGGACGCGGAAGCTTTGCGGCGGGTCCCCGTCGATGGAGATGTCGAGTTGCACCAAAGGTTCATCTGCAGGGGCGGCGCCAAGGTCGTCGATGCGCAGCGTCAGGGTGACCGGTTCGCCGATGATGGCAAAGGCGGGGGCGTTGCGGACGGTCAGGCGGCGGTCCCAGTCGGCCTCTTCACCGCTCATCAGCAGGTGCAGGGGCGCGGGCAGGTCAACGGGCAGATCGGCATCATGGATGCGCCCATCGGATATCGCAAGAATGCCCGCGATGCGCGCGCGCGGTTCTTCCGCCATGGCGTTTGACAGGGTGGTCATCAGTTCGGTGCCTGCGTCACCCTCCCCATCGGGAATGGCAATGCGGCGCAGTTCCGTGTTCGGGCGGGCGGTGATCTGCGCCGCGAGGGCCTCTGCCGCCGCATCGGATTGCGCGGTGCGCGTGCCCAGCGTCTGGCTGGCGCTCTCATCCTCCACCAGAAAGACGATGTCGGTCAGCGGCGCGCGGTCTTCCTGCTGGTAGGACGGGTTTGCCAGCCCCCCGAGCACCACCAGCGCCGCGCCGGCCCGCAGGCCCCAGCCATTGAGCCCCCGCAGGATCGCAAGGATGATCGAAAGCGCGGCGATGATGGCCACCACCAGCAGCAGCGCCATGGGCACAAGGGGATCAAAGACGACAGTTGCGGTCATTGGCCAAGCCGATCCAGCAGGGCAGGCACATGGACCTGGTCCGACTTATAATTCCCGGTCAGTACATGCATGATCAGGTTCACGCCAAACCGGTTGGCAAGCTCCCTTTGCCGTTCACCGGCATATCCCCGCCCGATCGGCAGCAGCGGCGCACCGTCGCTGCGCACCGCCCAGGCCGCGGCCCAGTCGTTGCCGCCGATCACCACCGGCGTGACACCGTCGTTGAGATTGCGGAACGGCATCCCCTCGATCTGCTCTGCATCGGGCGGTGAAGCCTCTACCCAGACATCGCGGCTGTTGTAGCGGCCCGGAAAGTCCTGCAGCAGGTAGAATGTGCGTGTCAGCACGTGATCGGCGGGCAGCGGTTCCAGCGGCGGAATGTCCAGCAGCGCGGCAAGGTCCTGCAGCTTGCGGCCATTCTGGCTGGTGCCGCTCAGCCCCGCGATATCCGCGTCCCGCGTGTCGAACAGGATCATGCCGCCGGACCGCAGATAGGTGTTCAGCCTGGAATAGGCTTCGGCGGAGGGGCGCGGCTGATTGGGCGTGATCGGCCAGTACAGGATCGGAAAGAACGCCAGTTCGTCGGTTTCCAGGTTGACCGCCGTGGGCGGTGCCGGTTCGACCGACGTGCGAAAGAACAAGACGTCGGAAAGCCCCTGCAGACCGGCGGCAGCGATTTCATCCACCTCCGCGTCGCCGGTGATCACATGGGCCAGCGACACCTCGACCGTGGCGGCAAGGGCAAATGCATCCGCCTCGGCTGATTGCGCATCCGCCGGGCCGTGAGGCAGGCAGATCGCAAGCACCAATGCGCCGATCACCGTTGTGCCACGGCGGCCCAGCAGGCGCCCGGACAGCGCCAGGGATGCCACCACATCCGCCAGCAGCAACAGGATGGAGAGGCTCAGCAACCAGCCTGCCACCGGCTGTTCCGGCGGGACGGCAAGGCCGCGCAGGGGCACGTCGGCGGGCCAGCTGGCCGGGATCAGCCTGCTGTCGGCGGTGAACACGTTACGGGCCAGCCTGCGGTCTGCATTGGCGTAGATGCCCGGGCGCAGGGCCGGCCCGGCAGGGGCGCTGACCAGATCGGCCCCGTCCACACCCGGCAGCGTGCCCGCGTCGGACAGGGTGCCATAGCCGTCCATGATCCGCAGCGGCGTCCAGGTGGTCCCGCTGAGATCGCCCGCATCGGGCTGCGCCGCAGCAGAGGACACCGCGAGCCGTTCCATCATCTGGACGAAGAGACCCGACAGCGGCAGGGTGGACCATTCCGCCGTGGCAGTGACATGGAACAGCACGATCTGCCCCTGGCCCACGGTCTTGCGGGTGACCAGCGGCGTGCCGTCGCTGAGCGAGGCGATGACCCGGTCGGCGAGGGTCGGATCGGGTTGCGCGACGACCTGGGCGGTAACTGTCACGTCGTCCGGCACCGGCAGGCCAAAGAAGGGCGATGTATCGCGGAACGGGGCCAGCGATTTGGGCTCGCCCCAGCTCATCGCGCCACCCACGCTGCGCCCGCCTGCCCGCAGGCGCACCGGCATCAGCGGGTCTTCGTCGATGCGGCTGACGTCGCTTGCCGCGATGCGGGGGCCGGCAAAACGGACAAGCATGCCGCCGTTCTCGATCCATTCGGTCAGGGGCGCCGCCTCGGCCTCCGACAGGGTGGCGATATCGGCCAGCACGATCACATCGGGGTTGGCGGGCAGCACATCGGCGATCGACCCGTCGATCAGGTCGGCGGTGGGGGCAAGCGCCTGTTCGATGTAATGCAGGGGTGACAGAAGCTGCAGCGCCTCGCGGTCGCCACGCCCGCCGATCAGCGCCACCTCGCGCCGCCGCAGGGCATCGTCCACCAGCGTCACCGCACCGGCGGAGCGTTGTCCCGCGATCACAAACCCGGTGATACGTCCCCGCATCTCGGCTGGCAGGGAAAGCTCGGCCTCGCCCAGGGTCTCGCCCTCGGCAAATGACCCGTTTGCCGTTGCAAGGATGCGCGCGTTCCCGGCGGGGTCGCGCCCCTCTGCCTGGATGGTGACCTCGCGGGCGGGACCGGGCGCGGCACGGGCAACCTGAAGATTGATCACACTGTCGGCATAGGTGGCCGGGCTGATGGCAAGCACATTTGCCGCGGTCTGGTAGACCTCCACGTCGCCCTGCGCCTGAAGCGCCTCCAGCATCTCATCCCGGCCTTCATAATCCAGCGCGTCGCTGAACCAGAGCGTATCGAAACCCGCCATCTGATCGACGATTGCCGTGGCCCGCGCAACATCGGCGGGGGAGGGTTGCCATGGCGCGGGGGTGAACCCCGCCAGCCGGCTGCGCCATACATCGGCCGCCTGGAACAGCGGTTCCTCCGGGCGGGTCAGCGCCAGCACAGCCACCGTGCGATTGGCCCGCGCGGCACGGGCAAGCTGCGCTTCGACAGCCTGCATCTGTTCGGCCCAGCGGGTTGCCCCCGCCCATGTGCCATCCAGCACGATCAGCAGCGGACCGGTGCCCTGCGCCTGATCCTCCTGCGGGTTCAGCACCGGACCGGCAAGGCCCAGAATGATCGCCGCAACCGCCAGCATCCGCAGCAGCAGCAGCCACCAGGGTGTGCGGTCAGAGACGCTTTCGTCGTCCTTGAGACCCAGCAGCAGCGCCACACCCGGAAAGCGCCGCCGGATCGGCGCAGGCGGCACCGCGCGCAGGATCAGCCAGAGGATCGGCAGGGCCGCCAGAGCAATCAGCAACCAGGGTGCCGTGAAACCGATGCCACCCAATACCGTCATGCCGCCACCCCCGCACGCGCATCCAGCGCCGCATAAAGCCACAGCAGCGCCGCTTGCGCGGAGGCATCCGTGTGATGCAACCCATAGCGCCAGCCGGTCACCGCACAGAGCGATTGCAGCTCTGCCTTGCGGGTGGCGAGCCGCTCCAGATAGCGGTCGCGCAGGTCATTCGCCTTGAGCGTCTCATGCCTGAGGGTTCCGCCCACGCTTTCGAAAATCGTACGTCCCCGGAAGGGAAATGCCTCTTCGGAGGGATCAAGCACATGGTACAACACGCCGCGCACGCCCCGGTCCGCCGCCTTGGTCAGGGCCAGTTTCACGCCGCTCATGTCGCCCATGAAATCCGAGATAAAGACCGCCCGCGCATGAGGGATCATCGCCCGGTGCTCCGGCGGGCTGTAATCGGCATTGTCATCCTGGCAGAACACCTCGGCCAGCCGCAGCAACTGCGGGTTGCCACGACGCGGCGGCAGGCGGGTGCCGGTCAGGCCGACCCGTTCGCCGCCCCGCAGCAGCAGGATCGTCAGCGCCAGGCCCAGCAGGCGGACGCGGTCGGATTTCTGCGGCAACCTGGAATCGCTGGAAAACCGCATCGAGGCACCCTGGTCGAGCCAGAGCATCACCGACTGGGCAATTTGCCATTCCCGTTCGCGCACGAATTCATGATCGCCCATGGCGCTGCGGCGGTGGTCGATCATGCGGCGGCTGTCGCCAATCTGGGCCGGACGGTACTGCCAGAAATCATCGCCGACGCCCGCGCGCCTGCGGCCATGTGCACCCAGCAGAACGGCTCCCGCCAGATGTTCGGCACGCGCCAGCAGGGCGGGCAGGCGGGCTGACTCCTCCTCCCCCTCGGTGCGAAGGGTCGCGGGGGTGTAACCGCCAGGGGCAATGGGGTCGGTCACGCCGCCGCCTTGGTCCCGGAAAGGCTGGCGGCTGTTTCCTCGATCAGGCCCTGAAGGCTGTCCCCCCGCGCCCGCGCGGCAAAGTTCAACGCCATCCGGTGGCTCAGCACCGGGCGCGCCATGTCGATCACATCTTCGGCGGAGGGAGCCAGACGCCCTTGCAACAAGGCGCGCGCCCGCACCGCCAGCATCAGCGATTGCGCCGCGCGCGGGCCGGGGCCCCAGGCAACGGATTCGCGCACACGGGCGCTGGCACCTTCCTCTTCCGGGCGGAAGGCGCGGACCAGATCGAGGATCATCTCGACCACCGATTCCCCGACAGGCATGCGCCGCAGCAGACGTTGCGCCGCCAGAAGCTCGCCCGTGGTAAAGACCTGGTTGGACTGCTCTTCCGTCTCGCCGGTGGTAGCCAGCAGGATATCGCGTTCCGTATCGCGGTCCGGATAGGCCACGTCGATCTGGACAAGAAAACGGTCCAGCTGCGCCTCTGGCAGGGGATAGGTGCCTTCCTGCTCGATCGGGTTCTGGGTGGCCAGAACGTGGAACGGCACACCCAGCGCACGGCTTTGCCCCGCGACTGTCACGGTCTTTTCCTGCATCGCCTGCAGCAGGGCAGACTGGGTACGCGGGCTGGCGCGGTTGATCTCGTCCGCCATCAGCAACTGGCAGAACACCGGCCCCTCGATGAAGCGGAACCGGCGCGAGCCGTCCTCGGCGGTGTCCAGCACCTCGGAACCAAGGATGTCGGCGGGCATCAGGTCGGGGGTGAACTGAACCCGGTTGCCATCAAGGCCCATCACCGTGCTGAGGGTTTCCACCAGACGTGTCTTGCCCAGACCCGGCAGGCCGATCAACAGCCCGTGGCCGCCGCACAAAAGCGCGGTGAGCGTCAGTTCGACAACCCGCTCCTGCCCGATGAAACGACGGGTGATCGACTGCTTCGCTTCGGCCAGCTTGACGCCCAGCGTCTCGATCTCGGCGACCATGTCTTCTGCATCACTCATGACAAACGCGTCCCTTGGGTTATATCCGTTGGTTGTACTGTATCTCTCAAACCGGGAATGGCAAAAGCAATGAGTGGACAAAAAAGCGTTACCCCCTCGGCGGAAAGCCTCGCAGCCTCTGTAAACGCCGCAAAATCACGCGGATTGCCGCCGCTGGAAAAATGGAACCCGCCGTTCAGCGGGGACATCGACATGCAGATCCGGCGGGACGGGACCTGGTTTTACGAAGGAACGCCGATTGCGCGGCCCGGACTGGTCAAACTTTTTGCATCGATTCTGTGGCGGGAGGGGGAGGATTACTTCCTGGTCACGCCGGTGGAGAAAGTGGGCATCACGGTCGAGGATGCGCCCTTCATCGCGGTGGATTTCGAGGTGGAGGGGCAGGGGCGCGACCAGAGCCTGCGCTTTGTCACCAATGTGGAGGACAGCGCCGTCGCGGGCGCGGATCACCCGATCCGGGTGGCGCGGGATGATGACACAGGGGAGCCCGCCCCCTATATCCTGATCCGCCGCAACCTGGAGGCGCTGATCGACCGCAAGAGCTTTTACCGCATGGTCGAGATCGGGGAGCATCACGAGGGCTGGTTCGGCCTGTGGTCGGGCGGCAGCTTCTTCGGCATGATCCCCTCGGACGCGTTGCCGCAGGGCGCGTGACCCCGCCGGAACAGCGGCGGTATCGCCACCCTGCGCGTGATGGGGCTGGGCAAGGTTAACAGCTTTGTTTTGAAGGAGGAAACGGCGCACAACCTGTGTGCTGGCAGTAGACATGCTGTGTACCAGAGGATGCACGGACGGGTGTTGCGGAGACCTGTAAACGCAGCGGACGGGGGTGTTGCGTTAAGCGGCGGTTAATGGGGGGAGTGAAAAGGGTGGGGAAGGGGTGTTTTTTTGGGTTTGCACGGATGACCGTTATCCGCAAGAAGCGGGACGTGGCGGTGTCTGATCATGCGTGGCCCGATGTTTTCGGCCCGGAGCGGGCATATGTCCCTTGCGTAGCAAATGGCCGGAACACGGCCAACGTGTCGTGAGGCGCAAGCCGGGTATCGCCCGACCTGGAGGGCGTTCCAAACAAATGTGAGGTGTGTAGCGTCGCAACCCGCAGACAGGGTTATGGCTTGGCAGAGCGTGCAAAATCGCCCTCCTGGGGGAGGTCGGGCGATGCCCGGCTCGCGCCGGGCGAGGCATTTGCGGGTAGGCACCGCGCCGACGGCAACAAAGTCCCCATATCAGACTTCAATGCAAATCACAGCAAACTTCCGCATCCCGCCCTTCGTGTCAGCGCGCTGTCAGATGCTCCGGTAAGTACAAACATCTGACAAGCCCTGCGACCTGTCATGCGTTGCGCCAAGCAGGGACGCCTGCTCAAATGCCTAACTCACCATCCTCACGAGGCCGACACCCCCTAATGCGCCTCCGCCCAGTTGCTGCCCTGCCCGGCGTCCACTGTCAGTTTCACGTCCAGTTTCACCACCGGGTCGTTGGCGTTTTCCATGACCTCCCGGGCGGTGGTGATCAGGGTGTCTTCGGCCCCCTTGTCCACCTCGAACAGCAATTCGTCATGGACCTGCAGCAGCATCGTTGCGGGCAGATCGGCGATGGCCCCGGGCATGCGGATCATGGCGCGGCGGATGACGTCGGCGGCGGTGCCCTGGATCGGCGCGTTGATCGCGGCGCGGGCGGCAAAGCCCGCGCGGGGGCCTTTGCTGGCGATCTCCGGCGTGTGGATCTTGCGGCCGAACAGGGTCTGGACATAGCCGTGCTCTTTGGCAAAGGCCTTGGTGTCGTCCATATAGGTGCGGATGCCGGGGAAGCGCTCGAAATAGCGGTCGATGAAGCCCTGCGCCTCGGCCCGCGGGATGCGCAGGTTGCGGGCGAGGCCGAAGCCGGAGATGCCGTAGATCACCCCGAAGTTGATCGCCTTGGCCTGGCGGCGGATGTCGGGGGTCATCTCCTCCAGCGGCACGTTGAACATTTCCGACGCGGTGAGCGCGTGGATGTCGATGCCCTCGGCAAAGGCCTGTTTGAGTTCGGGAATATCGGCGAAATGGGCCAGGATGCGCAGTTCGATCTGTGAATAGTCGAGGGCGACCAGCGTCTTGCCCTCTTCGGCGACAAAGGCCTCGCGGATGCGGCGGCCCTCTTCGGAGCGGATCGGGATGTTCTGCAGGTTCGGATCGGTGGAGGCCAGCCGCCCGGTGGAGGCCCCGGCAATGGAATAGGAGGTATGGACGCGGCCGGTGTCGGGATTGATGTGGTCCTGCAGGGCGTCGGTATAGGTGGATTTCAGTTTCGACAATTGCCGCCAGTCGAGGATGCGGCGGGGGAAGTCGTGTTCGGTGGCCAGGTCTTCGAGGATGTCGGCGCCGGTGGAATATTTGCCGTTAGCGCCTTTCTTGCCGCCCTCCAGGCCCATGTCCTCGAACAGCACTTCGCCCACCTGCGCGGGGGAGCCGACGTTGAACTTGCGGCCGGCGAGTTCGTAGATTTCATCCTCCAGCCCGGCCATTTTCTGGGCAAAGGCGTTGGACATGCGCGAGAGCGTGTCGCGGTCGACCTTGATGCCGGAGCGTTCCATGGAAGCAAGGACCGGGACCAGGGGGCGTTCGAGGGTTTCATAGACCTTAGTCACCTGCGCGGCGTGCAGTTGTGGTTTCAACAGTTGCCACAGGCGCAGGGTGATGTCGGCGTCTTCGGCGGCGTATTTTACCGCGTCCTCCAGCGGAACCTTGTCGAAGGTCACGGCGGATTTGCCGGAGCCGAGCAGCGGTTTGATCGGGATCGGCGTGTGGTTCAGGTAGCGTTCCGACAGGGTGTCCATGCCATGTCCGTGCAGGCCCGCGTGCTGGGCGTAGGACATCAGCATGGTGTCGTCTATCGGGGCCACGGTGATGCCGATCTGGGCAAAGATCTTGGTGTCGTATTTCATGTTCTGCCCGATCTTGAGGATGCTCGGGTCCTCCAGCACGGGTTTGAGCATGTCGAGGCAAGTGTCCAGGGCCATCTGCCCCTCTGCCAGGTCGTCGGAGCCGAAGAGGTCATTGCCCCGGTTCGCCTTGTGGATCAGCGGGATGTAGCAGGCCTTGCCGGGCTCGACCGCCAGAGAGATGCCGACAAGCTCGGCGGTCATTTCGTTCAGCCCGGTGGTTTCGGTGTCGATGGCCACATGGCCGGCCTCGTAGATCGCGTCGATCCACCTTTGCAGCGCTTCCGCATCGCCGACCTGTTCGTATTTGTCGGCGTCAAAGGGGATGTCATCCATCTGCGGTGTGTCGGGCAGGGTGGGGGTGTCTTCGATGGCGGGCATTTCCGCGCCCATTTTCTCGGCCACGCGTTTGGTCAGGGTGCGGAATTCCATTTCGGCCAGAAAGCCGATCAGGGTTTCCGCGTCCGGTTCGCGGACTTCGAGGTCGTCGAGGGTGAAATCCAGCGGTGTGTTCTCGTCCAGCTGGACCAGCTTGCGGCTGAGCCGGATCTGGTCGGCGTGGTCGATCAGGGTCTGGCGGCGCTTGGGTTGCTTGATCTCTTCCGCGCGTTCCAGCAGGGCATCCAGATCGCCGTATTCATTGATCAGCAGGGCTGCCGTCTTGATCCCGATGCCGGGGGCGCCGGGCACGTTGTCGACGCTGTCACCTGCCAGCGCCTGCACATCCACCACGCGGTCGGGGTAGACGCCGAATTTCTCGAACACGCCCTCACGGTCGATGCGGTTGTTCTTCATCGCGTCCAGCATTTCGACGCCTTCCCCGACAAGCTGCATCAGATCCTTGTCGGAACTGATGATGGTGCAACGCCCGCCGGCCTTGCGGGCCTGCACGGCAAGGGTCGCGATGATGTCGTCGGCCTCGTATCCTTCCAGCTCCTTGCAGGCGATGTTGAAGGCCTCTGTCGCCCTGCGGGTCAGGGGGATCTGGGGGCGCAGGTCTTCGGGCATCGCCTCGCGGTTCGCCTTGTAGAGGTCATACATGTCGTTGCGGAAGGTGTGGCTGCCCTTGTCAAAGATGACGGCGACATGGGTCGGTGCGTCGGGGCCCGTGTTGTCCTCGACCATCTTGAAGATCATGTTGCAAAAACCCGAGACCGCGCCGATGGGCAGCCCGTCGGATTTGCGCGTCAGCGGTGGCAGCGCGTGATAGGCGCGAAAGATGAAGGCCGAGCCGTCGATCAGATGGAGGTGGTGGCCTTTGCCAAATGTGCCGGACATGGATGTGCTCCCCTTCTTGCGCATGGCGTTACTACCGCGCGCGGCGGGCTGCGGCCAGTGGGTATCTGACGCAGGGGTGGAGAGAGCAAGTGCGGCGGCATGTCCCTTGCCGGGTCACGGCGGAAAAATGTGGAGGGCGCTGAAAGGGGCGCAGCAGTGCCAAAGCTGTTCGGGGCTACGGATTTTCTGAATTCAGTCAGCGATCCGTGGCAAGCAAAACTGACCCGGATGCCAGGCAATTCTGGCCCAAACCGGCCCTTCGACGCGGGCTGCGCGAGGGGCTGCTTTTGCGGGACTTTGCTGCCGTGCCATTGGCGCGGTGCATACCCCCCAAGCGCCTCCGCCCGGCGTCAGCCGGGCATCGCCCGACCTCCCCCCGGAGGGCGATTTTGCCCCGTCAGCCAAGCCATGATCTGGTCTGCGGGCTGAAACGTTTCCCATCGCATATAGGTCTGGAACGCCCTCCAGGTCGGGCGATACCCGACTGACGCCTCATGTTACTTTGGTCTCTTCCCGTCCTTCACTGCATTTTTCACGAACGCCCGCTTCGCCCCTGCCCATCCTTCGGACGTAGCGCCGCGCGCCGGGTCAGGGATGTGACGCAAAAGCCGGTTTTTCCTGGCCGCTGACATGAACGGGCCGAAGCGGTGCTTCCCGGCGGCCTGCTGCGCCCTGTGCGCAAGGGGGCTGGCCGTTGATTTCGGGGCAGGTGCCGGGCATCTGCGTGCAATCTGCCTGACGTTCGATACTTGCAGCGCTGTCCTTGCCCGACTATTCCGGTTCACAATGTCTTTGAGGGAGCCATCAGATGTCCAGCAACCAGCGCTTTGACAAATCCAAACTGCCCAGCCGCCATGTGACCGAAGGGCCCGCGCGCGCGCCGCACCGGTCCTACTACTATGCGATGGGCATGACAGACGAAGAGATTCACCAGCCGCTGGTCGGCGTTGCCACCTGCTGGAACGAAGCCGCACCCTGCAACATCGCGCTGAACCGGCAGGCGCAGGCGGTCAAGCTGGGCGTCAAGGCCGAGCAGGGCACGCCACGCGAATTCACCACCATCACCGTGACCGACGGTATCGCGATGGGGCACGAGGGGATGCGGTCCTCTCTGGCCAGCCGCGAGGCCATTGCCGACACCGTGGAACTGACCATGCGCGGCCATTGCTATGACGCCATCGTGGGTCTGGCGGGCTGCGACAAATCCCTGCCCGGGATGATGATGGCGATGATCCGGCTGAACGTGCCTTCGGTGTTCCTTTATGGCGGGTCGATCCTGCCGGGCAAGGCCCCGCGCGGCGCTGATGTCCCGCAGAGCTTTGCGGACCGGGACCTGACCGTGCAGGACATGTTCGAGGCGGTTGGCAATTTCCAGAACGGCACCATGACCGAGGCCGAGCTTGAGATCCTTGAACGGGTTGCCTGCCCCTCTGCCGGGGCCTGCGGCGGGCAGTTCACCGCCAACACCATGGCCTGCGTGTCGGAGGCGATCGGCCTTGCGCTGCCCAATTCTTCCGGCATGCCCGCGCCTTACGAATCCCGCGATGAATATGGCAAGGCATCGGGCGCTGCGGTGATGCACCTGATCGAAAAGAACATCCGCGCCCGTGACATCTGTACCCGTGAGGCGTTCGAGAACGCGGCGCGGATCGTCGCCTGCACCGGCGGGTCCACCAACGCGGGTCTGCACCTGCCGGCGATGGCCCATGAGGCGGGCATCGACTTTTTCCTTGAAGATGTCTGCGATATTTTCCGCGACACCCCCTATTTCGTCGACATGAAGCCGGGCGGGGCATATGTCGCCAAGGATCTTTACGAGGCGGGCGGCGTGCCGGTCGTGATGAACGAGCTGCGCAAGGCCGGGTTGATCCACCTCGATTGCATGACCGCCACCGGCTATTCCATGGGCGAAGTGCTGGACCAGGTCACGCGTGAGGCGGACGGCAAGGTGATCCATTCCGTTGCCAACCCGATCAGCAAGACCGGCGGCGTCGTGGGCCTGAAGGGCAACCTCGCGCCCGAGGGTGCCATCGTGAAGATCGCCGGGATGAGCGAAGACGATATCGTCTTTACCGGCCCCGCACTGGTGTTCGAATGCGAACAGGATGCATTCGAGGCGGTGCAGAACCGTTCCTATTCCGAAGGCGACGTCTTTGTGATCCGCAACGAGGGCCCTGCGGGCGGTCCGGGCATGCGTGAAATGCTGGCGACCACGGCGGCGCTTTCCGGTCAGGGCATGGGCAAGAAGGTTGCCTTGATCACCGATGGCCGTTTTTCCGGCGCGACACGCGGGTTCTGCGTGGGCCACGTCGGACCGGAGGCGGCGCACGGCGGGCCGATCGCATTGCTGAAGAACGGCGATATGATCACGCTCAATGCCATCGAGGGGTCGATCACCGTCGATCTGACCGACGAGGAGCTGGCCAAGCGCAAATCCGAATGGAAAGGCGCGCGGCCCACGAACTATGCCTCTGGCGCGCTGTGGAAATATGCGCAACTGGTCGGGCCGACCTATCTGGGCGCCGTCACCCATCCGGGTGCCAAGGCGGAAACCCATGATTACATGGATCTTTAAGGCACCACTGGCCGCGATTTCACTGATTGCCCTGACTGCCTGCGAAGGCGGACAGGGGGTCAGTTTTTTCGCAGGTGCCCTGGGATCGGAACCCAAACCCCTGTCGCGGGCGGATATGGCCGGCGGGGCTGTCACGCTTGTGGCGCCTTCCGGGTTCTGCATCGACAGCGCGAGCCTGAAGCAGCGTTTTGCCCTGATGGCGCGGTGCGACCGGCTGGGCGCACCTGCCGCCGCTGCGGCGGCTCCGCTGGGCGTGATGACGGTCAGCCTGTCCAAGGTGGCCCCCGGCACGACCCTGCCCGATCCGAATGTCACCGGTGCGGCATTGGGCCTGACCGAGGTTTCCGCCCCCACGGGTGACGAAAATACCCAGATCTTTCGGGCCAACGGGCCGGCCCCCACCGACGAGCTGGACGGCAGGCACTGGCGCGCGACCGCCCTGGTGAACGGACAGTTCATGGGCGTGGCGCTTTACGGGCCCAGGGGCGATGCGGAAGTGCAAGAAGAGGGCCGCAGCATCATCGAAGCGATGCTCAACCGGACACGCAGCGTGAACTGAGCGGGATTGTTTCCCAATCGGCAACAGTCGACTTTATCCATCCCCGACCCTGGCCTATTCATTTGAATGAAACCTCCGGTCTGGATAGGATACGGAAAACAAAAGGCTTCTTGCAGATGTCCAAACTCGGCTTCAGTTTTCTGGATGGGAAAGTGTTCTCGCGCAATATCCGGCGCTGGGCGCGCGCTGCGCGCCTGGCCGATACGGCCGAACTGCCACTGCTGCGCCGTCAGCGGAACCGGGCAAGGATGCTCAAATCCCACCTCGACAAGCTGATCCACACCGCTGATGAGCGGCTGGCCCTGCCCATGATCGGTTCTACCAGCTTTCCCAAACCGCATAACGCGGACTGGGCGTGGCGGCCCGAACTCTGGCGCGGGCCGTTGCCCACCCCCGGGATCAGTTCCGTACAGACCAAGAGCCTGCTGGGCAACGAGGTGACGCTGTTTCACGATTGCGAATATTCCGAACTGACCCTGCGCCAGCTGCGCAACCTGCGCGAAGAGGACCTGGCTCCCTATGGGTTGCGGCTGGATGTTTTCAAATTCGATGGTTCCTTCCTGTCGCTGGTCATCGACCTGCCGGAGGCGGGGGTGACTGGCCTGAAGCGAACCCACCTGCTGCGCATGGATGCCATCGTGGAGCTTGAGAAACCGCTGGAGATCTTTGCGCGGCTCAACATCCGCCACGGGCCGAACACGGAACAGATCGTCCGCGAATTGCCGCTGGACGAGGAAAACCACCGCGTCGAATTCGACCTGGCCTATTCCAACCTGAATGAAAAGCGGGTGGACCGGGCCTGGATCGACGTCATCTTTGAAGGGCCGCAGATGAACCAGGTGATCCTGCGTGACCTCACCTTCTCGCGCCGCCCCCGCGCCCATTTGTAAGGAGGATAGCGATGTCCACGTTGGAACTGACCAAGACGAAGATGAAGCAAGGGGTCTGGCAGGGGGTGATCACCGGTGCGGGCGATGACATGCCGAAGATCAAGGTCACCCATCAGAATCAACCTGTCGAAGGGGTGGAACTGGTGCACAACGAGAAGGCGGACCATTGGCTGCTGTCCGTCACCATCCCGCCAGAGGCGATAGCGGACGGGGTGCAGACCCTGTTGATCCAGGACGCCGCAACCCAAACGGAGCTGGGTCATATCACGGTGATGGCCGGTGAAATCCTGGGCGACGACATTCGGGCTGAAATGGATCTGCTGCGGGCAGAGCTGGACATGCTGAAACGGGCGTTCCGGCGTCACTGCGTTGAAACCGCCTGACTCCGGGCGAGACCCGGCACCGGACATGAAAAGGCCCGCCATCTCTGGCGGGCCTTTCGCATTTTCGGGATCAGAAGGGGCTCAGTCGTTGGGACCCAGCGCCGAGAGGCCCTTGAGGATGTCGATGGCATAGGCGAGCTGGTAATCTTCCTCGCGCAGTTCGGCGGCCTTTTCGGCCTTGGCCCGGTCTTCCTCGATCTGTTTGATCTGGTCCTCGGTCAGGCTGTCGTTGTTCAGGCTGCCGCGCAGGTCCGCTTCGGACCGCAACAGGCGGCGCGGTGTTTCCTCTTCCTCGGTTTCGGGGCGCGCCGGGGGCTGGGCGACGATGATGTCGGGCGATACGCCCAGCGCCTGGATGGACCGGCCCGACGGTGTGTAATACCGCGCTGTCGTCAGGCGCATCGCGCCGTCCCCGCGCAGCGGCATGACCGTCTGCACGGACCCTTTGCCAAAGCTCTTGGTGCCGATGACAACCGCCCGGCGGTGATCCTGCAAGGCGCCCGCAACGATTTCCGAGGCCGAGGCAGAGCCGCCGTTGATCAGCACAACCAGCGGCTTGCCCATGCTCAGGTCGCCTGGTGTCGCGTTGACACGGTCACCATCTGCCGGATCGCGGCCCCTTGTGCTGACAATCTCGCCTTCCTCAAGGAAAGCATCCGACACGGCAATCGCCTGGTTCAGCAGCCCGCCCGGATTGTTCCGCAGGTCGATGACAAAGCCGTTTACCTTTTCGATGCCGCCGGCCTTTTCAACCTGCTCGTCGATGGCTTCCTTCATCTTGGGGTAGGTCTGTTCGTTGAAGGTGGACAGGCGCAGGACAACGGTATCCCCCTCGATCCGCGAGCGGACAACGGTCAGCTCGATGGTGTCGCGGATGATCGACACGTCGAAGGGCTCCTGTTCGCCTTCGCGTACCACGGTGATCACGATTTCGGATCCGACCGGCCCGCGCATCAGTTCGACCGCATCGTCCAGCGCAAGGCCCAGCAGGCTTTCGCCGTTCACATGGGTGATGAAATCACCGGCCTCCACGCCCGCCTCGTCCGCCGGTGTCCCGTCGATGGGAGAGACCACTTTGACAAAACCGTCTTCCTGGGTGACTTCGATGCCCAGACCGCCGAATTCGCCGCGTGTCTGTTCGCGCATCTTCAGCGCGTCCTTGGGGGACAGATAGCTGGAATGCGGGTCAAGCGAGGTCAGCATCCCGTTGATCGCGGCTTCGATCAGGTCGCTGCTGTCCACTTCCTCGACATATTGGGCGCGGATACGTTCGAAGATATCGCCGAACAGATCCAGTTGCTCATAGACATTTTCGGTCTTGGCGGCCTCTTGCGCGAGAAGCGGGGCCGCGATCTGGGTGGTGGCGATCACGCCTGCGGCCGTACCGCCCAAAGCGGCCATCAAAAATCTCTTCATTGCCTATTCATCCTTCTCGGTCCGGAACCAGGCTTCTGGGTCCTGTGGAATGTTGTCTCTTCTTACTTCTATATAGAGCGTTTCTGTGCGGTCAGTGCCAGTGCCTTCACGATCAGGTGACAATGACGTGCCGCTTTCTGCCGCCTGCCTTGCGTCTTTTTCACCCATCAGCCCAATCGGTGTGCCGCCTGCGATTACCTGACCCGCCTCGCCATAGACCACGTCCAGCCCCGCCAGAACAAACAATGTGCGCGCTTCGGGTTCCAGAATCACCACATTGCCAAAGTCCAGCAACGGCCCGGTGTATCTGATGGTGGCGGCAGCAGGGCTGGTCACGATGGCCCGCGCGCGGGTCGCCATGATGATGCCGGGGCGCTTGACGCCTGCCGCATCGGCCTGACCGGCACGGCGCAGGACCAGACCCTGGACCGGCAGGGGCAATTCGCCGATCCGGCCCTGCAAGGTGACCGGGGCCGGTTCCACCTCGTCCGTGATGATCTCTGCCAGGCCGGAGGCGAAACCATCCAGCGTTTCGGTGGATGCGATCAGGATCGCGGTGCGCACCGGGTCGGCGGTGAAACGGGTCGGCAGTTCGGTCCGGTTTGCCATCGCCTGGTTCAGCGCGGTGCGCGCCGCCTGCACCTGGGTCAGACCGGCCTGCAACCGCTCGGCGGCATCGACCTGCAGCAGGCGCAGGGTCTGCACATCTTCCAGATCGCGGCGCAGGGCGTCTGCCTGCCGGTTCAGGGCCGGTGTCAGTTCCGCCAGCAACATGCCCGCGCGCGCGGTGCCCACCGGGCCATCGGGGTGCAGAAACGCGGTGGGCGAGGGGTTGCCGCCAATGCTTTGCAGGACACCGAACAATTGCGCCACCTCGCCGTCGCGCGATTGCAGCTTTTTCGACAGTTGCGCCTCGTTGATGGCGGCCTGCCGCAGCCCGTCGCGCATGGCGCCGAGACCTTTTTCAAAGGCCTGAATGGTTTCGGTCAGCGCCATCACCCGGTCCCGCGCCCCTTCGGCCTTGTCCAGCATTTCTGCTGCCGTCTCCAGCTCTGCCGCTGCCGCGCGCGCCTGGGTGGTCGCCGCGGTTTCAGCGGCAGCACAGATCGGCCAGACCAGCAGAACAAGGGCGAGGAGGCGGATCATGACAGCAGGTTTTTCCCCGTCATCTCGGCGGGCTGGGGCAGGCCCATCAGATGGAGCACCGTGGGCGCGAGATCGGCCAGGCGTCCGCTGGCCAGATGCGCATCCGGCGCTGCACCAACCACGGCCACTGGCACCGGGTTCAGCGTATGTGCCGTATGCGCGCCGCCGGTGTCGGGGTCGATCATGGTTTCGCAATTGCCGTGATCCGCTGTCAGGATCATCGCGCCGCCAGCCGCCTCCAGCGCCTGCATCACCCGGGCCAGACCGGAATCCACCGCCTCGCAGGCGGCAATCGCCGCGTCCAGATCGCCGGTATGGCCGACCATATCAGGGTTGGCATAATTCACCACGATCAGGTCATAGCCATCCTTGATGGCCTTCACGAAGGTATCCGTCACCTCGCCCGCCGACATCTCCGGCTGCAGGTCATAGGTCGCGACATTGGGGGATTTCGGCATGTGGCGGTCCTCGCCCTCCGATGGCACTTCCTCGCCACCGTTCAGGAAAAAGGTCACATGGGGATATTTCTCTGTCTCAGCCAGCCGGAACTGACGCTTGCCGTGCTGTGCCACCCAGGCGCCCAGCGTGTTGGGCAGGTCGGGCTTGTGGTACATGGTGGTCATGTAACCCGCATGTGCGTCTGAGTATTTCGCCATGCCCATGCAGGCCGCCCAGCCAGGCCGTCCGGCTGTGTCAAAGGCGTCAAAAGCCGGGTCGGCCAGCGCCGCCATGATCTCGCGCGCGCGGTCGGCGCGGAAATTCAGGCAAAAGAATCCGTCGCCATCCGCGGCACCGGCATAGTCGCCGATGATCGTGGCGGGGATGAATTCGTCATCGGTTCCGTTGTCATAGGCCGTCTGCACCGCCGCGCGCGGGCTGTCCGCCTGCTGGCCTTTGCCCCGGGTGATCGCGTCGAAGGCGGTTTTCACACGGTCCCAGCGGTTGTCACGGTCCATCGCGTAATACCGCCCGGTGACCGTAGCGATCCGCGCGCCCGCGGGCAGGGCGGCTGTCAGGGTCTCGAAATATTCCAGCGCGGATCGTGGGGCGACATCGCGCCCGTCCGTCAGCGCATGGACCACCACAGGCACCCCGGCCGCAGTAAGCGCCCCGATTGCCGCGATCATATGGTTGAGATGCCCATGCACCCCCCCGTCCGAGACGACGCCCATCACATGGGCCGTGCCCTTGCTGTCCTGCATGGCGCTGATGAAATCCAGCAGCGGCGGGTTCTTCGCAAAATCGCCCTGTTCGATGGCCAGGTCGATCTGCCCCAGGTCCATCGCCACCACCCGGCCCGCGCCGATGTTGGTATGGCCCACCTCGGAATTGCCCATCTGGCCGCTGGGCAGGCCGACGTCCGGCCCGTGGGTGACCAGCGTGGCTTGCGGGCAGGTTGCCATGATGCGGTCGAAGGTCGGGGTTCTGGCCAGTGCAGGGGCGTTACCGGTCCGGTCTTCGCGTACACCCCAACCGTCAAGGATACACAGAACCACGGGTTTCGGGATGCTCATCTGGGGCTGCTCCATCTTTTGTTTTGATGGCCTTTTAGCTGCTGTCGCGCCCGCCGTGAACCACTTTCCTGTCACGATTGGCTGATGCGCGACATTCGGAGCGGGGCAACTTGCGCATCTGTCAGCGCGGAGGGCCAGGCTGACTGACAGGAGGCGGGTTGCGGGTCTTGTCCATGACCCGCAGTTTGGGCATAACGGGACCTGCAACCGACCTTTAGCCAAGGACCTCCTCCATGAGCCAGCCTGCGCCCGAAACCCGGATCGTGAATACCTATCGCATTGCCTGTGATGGCGGCGAAGGGGGGCTGGGCCATCCGCGTGTCTGGCTGCAGATCCCGCGTGACAGCGGTTGGGTCGAATGCGGCTATTGCGACTGCAAGTTCATCCACAGCGATTTCGAAGGCAAGCTCTGAGGGCATTGCCCCGGATGGGGGTGCCGCACGGCGGATTGTCCTGCTGATGAGAGCATTTCGCGCGGGTTGAACAAATGACCGGCCTGGCGCGCAAAGCGCCGGCATCGGGACAATCTTGTGCCACGGAACACGGCAAGTGCTGCCGGTGATGTTGTAATGGGCCGGCCCCGCGCATAAGTTGCAGCGACCCCGTCAGTACGATGGGTCCCCAGCGAAAGTCCGGTGCATGGAACCCAGCATTTTTTCCTTTATCTGGAAATACTCGCGGCGTGACCAGCTTTACCTGCTGGCCTTCACGCTGTTCACCTTTCCGTTTCTCTACGCCACGCTGGAACTGCCCAAGCGGATCATCAACGATGCCATCGGCGCAGAGAGTGACAGGGTTTCGGTATTTGGTTTCGAGATTACCCAAGTGCAGTTCCTGCTGGCCCTGTGCTTTACCTATCTGATCGCCGTCATCGTGCACGGCTTGCTGAAAATGCGGCTGAACACTCTGAAAGGGGTCCTGTCGGAACGCCTGTTGCGGCGGTTTCGCTATCAGTTGATCAGCCGGATGATGCGGTTTCCGCGCAGTTATTTCCGCAAGACCTCGCAGGGGGAGCTGGTCAGCATGGTCACCTCGGAGGCGGAGCCGATGGGGGGCCTGATGGGCGATTTTATCGCCCAGCCGATGTTCCAGGCGGGTCAGATGCTGATCATCGTGATTTTCCTGTTCCTGCAAAGCTTCTGGTTCGGTCTCGCCGGGGTTGCCCTGATCCCGCTCCAGGCCTGGATCATCCCGATGCTGCAGCGGCAGATCAACGAGCTGAACAAGGTCCGGATCAAGGAAGTGCGCCAGTTCTCGGCCGAGATCGGAGAAACCGCTGCGGGCATCGCGGATCTGCGCAGCAACGGTGGCTGGCGCTACCGGCTGGCGGCCTTTACCGACCGGCTGGGTCTGCTGTTCGACGTGCGGTTCCGCATCTACCAGAAGAAATTCTTCATGAAGTTCCTGAACAACTTCATCACCCAGCTGACGCCGTTCTTCTTTTACGCGGTGGGGGGCTATCTGGCGATTCAGGGGCAGATTACCGTGGGTGCGCTGGTTGCGGCGCTGGCCGCCTACAAGGACCTTTCGAGCCCCTGGAAGGAGCTGTTGACCTACTACAACCAGACCCAGGACATGTCGGTGCGCTGGGACGTGGTAATAGAACGCTTCAACCCGCCAAGGATGATCGACGAAGCGCTTTTTGAGGGCAGCCCGGAAGAGATTCCGCATCTGCGCGGCGATATCGCGTTTGACAGGGTGACGGTGCGGGACGAGGACGGCACAAACATCCTGCAGGACCTGAGCTTTACCATCCCCGCGGGCAGTTGTGTTGCCATCGAAGTCCCGAGCCAGTCGGAGCGGACTGCGCTGGCAGATGTGCTGACCCGAGAGGTGATCCCGTCACGGGGGCATGTCCATATCGCCGGATACGATCTGGCAGGTCTGCACCAGGCGGTGATCGCGGCGCGAATCGGCTATGCGGGTTCGCAGCCCTATATTTTCCAGGGAACCGTGGGGGACAACCTGCTGATGCCCCTGATGACGCATCCGTCGACCGTTCTGTGGGACCCCAAGATGAGCGACCGGACCACGATCGAGGCGCGCCGATCCGGCAACAGCCCGGACAGCACCAAGGCAGAATGGCTCGACCCGTCGATCGCGGATCTGGAAACCAGGGAGCAGATCTTCGATTTCTGGTACAAGATCACATCGGCGGTGGGCACCGCCGATCTGATTTTCCACAACATGCTGGATTCCCGCATGGACCCGGACAAACATCCGGAACTGGCACGCCGGATCGTGGCGCTGCGCGATGAGGTGCACCAGCGGCTGAAGGCCGACAAGCTGGACAAGGCCGTGTATCGTTTCGATCCCGAGGCTTTCAACCCGGCGGTGCCCCTGGGCGGCAACCTGATGTTTGCCGCGCCGCGCCGGGCGATCACCCAGAAAGGGCTGGTCGAAGAGGGCGGTTTCCTTGGCATGATCATCGAACAGGGCCTGGCGGAGCAGGGCATCGCCATTTCCCAGACCCTGATTGAGACGCTGCACGATACCTTTGGCCGCGACGGCACGGATCATCATCATCCGCTGTTCACCGCGCTGGGGATTGAGGATACCTTGTATGAGCAACTGGTCGACATCGCGCAGCGCCGCCGGGACAAGGGCGATGCAGCACTCACCGAGCAGGAATTCGCGCTGCTGCTGACGGTGCCTTTCGCCTTTACCGCCGAACAGATCGGCCCCGGTTTTCCCGAAAGCTTTAAACGGGAAATCCTGTCGATCCGCAAATCGCGCGGGCCCAAGCTGCGCGAAAAGGCGAAAGATCTGTTTGTCGAGATTGCGCCCGAAAATTACCTGCCGCGGCTGACCATACTGGAGAACCTGATCTACGGTCGTTTTTCAGCCATGGCAGGGTTGCAGGCCGATCTGGTCCGTGACGCGGTGGTCGAGGTAATGGCGGCACATAACCTCATGCAGATGGTCTCGGCCAACCTCTTTGACGTTCCGACCGATATCGGCGGGGCCAATCTGCCGGTGCTGTTTCAGGAGCGGGCGGCCTTTGGCCGGGCGGTGATCAAACAGCCGGATGTGCTGGTGTTCAATCAGGTCCTTGCCGGAGCCGATGCCCAGACCCAGAAGCAGATCAGCAACCGCCTGAGCGACCTGCTGCCCCATACCACGCAGATTTTCCTGAATGACAAGTTCGCGGATGTGGAGGCCTATGACGTGCATATCGAAATCCGCAATGGTCGTCTGGACGGAGCCTCCGAGGCCGAAGACAGCGACATGGACGAAGGCGCATCGGACGACCTGCGCCGGAAACTGCGCATCATCGCAAGCAACAGCCTGTTCAGCACGCTTGAACCGCGCCAGCAGCGTTTGCTGGCCTTTGCCGCGCAATGGTACAGCGCGGAGGCGGGGCAGGTCATCTTTTCCACCGGCGAGCGGGCTGATGCCGCTTATCTGTGCCTGTCAGGCAATGCGGAAATCGTCTGGGCCGGAAAGAACGGGGACACGCACCATGTCGCCGACGTGGGGCCGGGTCGGTTGATGGGCGATCTTTCGATCATTCTGGACGAACCCCGGCAGATGAACCTGATTGCGACCGAGCCCTGCCTGTTCCTGCGCATCGGGGCAGAGCAGTTCCGCTCTGTTCTGGAAAGCGACAAGACCTTGCTGCTGACCCAGTTGCGCACGGTTGCCGGCCATCTGACCGGCGCGGCCGAACGGATGCGCGCGGCCGGGCTGGAAGTGCCACGGGATTTCGGGCCGCCGCTCCCGCCCGCCATTCCGGAGGAACCCGAACAGGGGCAAGAACCTTGACCGGAAATTATTCCGGTCTGGGGTCCTTTGTCGCCCCGGCGCGGGAAAAGTCGGAACTGTGGCGTTTCGCGGTGGGTGTGGTCATCGCGATTGCGGCCTATTTCGCCTTGAACCGGCTCTTTTTCGGCGCGGTTTACCAGATTGCCGGAAACCGGAGCAACGCGCTCTACAACAATCTGGTTACCGGGGAGACGCCCCTGGCGATGTTCCTGCTGCTGTCCAGCTTTGCCTGTATGGTGTTGAGTGTGGCCCTTGTTGTGCGTGTGCTGCATCGGCGTCCGGTTCGCAGCCTGATCGGACCTATGCCCCTGGCATGGAAGGATTTTCGCGCGGTCACGCTGATGCTGGCGGGTCTCAGCCTGGCGATCGCCCTGCTGCCGCCCTGGGACATGGGCGGCCCTTTCGTGTCCAACATGCCTTTCGGGCAATGGCTGGTGTTGCTGCCCTTGTCTCTGTTGGGTGTTTTCGTGCAGGTCAGCGCGGAAGAGATCTTCTTTCGCGGCTATGTCCAGCAGCAACTGGCGGCGCGGTTCCGCTCTCCGCTTGTCTGGATGATCGCGCCTTCGGCGTTGTTTGCACTGGGCCATTATCTGCCTGATTCAGCTGGTGAAAACGCCTTTGCCATCGCGCTTTGGGCAGGTGTTTTCGGGGTGCTCATGGCGGATCTGACCGCGCGGTCGGGGTCACTCGGGCCTGCAATCGCGCTGCACTTTTGCAACAACGTGTCGGCGATCCTGATCGTCTCCCTGCCCGACAGTCTGTCGGGCCTTGCGCTCTACCTCACGCCCTTCGGCATGCAGGACACCGAGATGCTTGCAGACTGGCTGCCCGTGGATTTCGCGATGATGCTCGTGTTCTGGCTGGCAGCCCGGGTCGCGATCCGCCGTTGATTGCATTTGTCGCACTCGGGGCTTATCTGGGGGCAAACAAGTCGTCAGGGGCCTGATATGAACTGGATCACGAACTATGTCCGTCCGCGGATCAATTCGATCTTTTCGCGTCGTGAAACGCCGGACAATCTGTGGACGAAATGCGATGACTGCGGCACCATGCTGTTTCACCGCGAGGTATCGGATAACCTGAACGTCTGTACCAACTGCGGCCACCATATGCCGATTTCCCCGCGTGACCGCTTTCGCGCGTTGTTCGACGGTGGCATTTATACCGACATCAAGGTGCCCGTGCCGCCTGCCGACCCGCTGCAGTTCCGGGATCAGAAACGCTATCCCGACCGTCTGAAGGCGGCACAGCGCGAGACCGGCGAAGCCGAGGCGATGCTGGTGGGCACCGGTGAAATCGGCCGCACGCCTATTGTCGCGGCCTGTCAGGATTTTTCCTTCATGGCCGGGTCGATGGGCATGTATGTGGGCAATGCGATCATTGCTGCCGCGCAGGAAGCGGTGAAGCTGAAGCGCCCGCTGATCCTGTTTTCCGCTGCGGGCGGTGCGCGGATGCAGGAAGGCATCCTGAGCCTGATGCAGATGCCGCGCACCACGGTGGCGGTGCAGATGCTGAAAGAGGCCGGTCTGCCCTATATCGTCGTGCTGACCCATCCGACCACCGGTGGGGTGACGGCCAGCTATGCCATGCTGGGCGACGTTCAGATTGCGGAACCCAACGCATTGATCTGCTTTGCCGGGCCACGGGTGATCGAACAGACCATCCGTGAAAAGCTGCCTGACGGCTTCCAGCGTGCGGAATACCTGCTGGATCACGGCATGCTGGACCGGGTGACACCCAGGACCGAGCTGCGCGAGGAGCTGATCGGCATCACCCGGATGCTGCTGGGCCTGCCACCTGCCGTGCGCGGCGATCTGCCCGCGCCCGAAGAGGAGGGCGGGGAACTGGCGCATGCGCTGACAGGCGCGGAAGCCAAGCCCGCGGACACGTCCAAGAAGGACGCCCCAAAAGCCGAGAAGAAATGACAGCCCCGACATCGGACGCCATCCTTGCGCGGATGATGGCGCTGCACCCCAAGATCATCGACCTGACGCTCGACCGGATGTGGCGGCTGCTGGAAGCACTGGGCAATCCGCAAAACGATCTGCCACCGGTGATCCATATTGCCGGCACCAATGGCAAGGGGTCGACCCAGGCCATGATTCGCGCAGGCCTTGAGGCGGCGGGCAAAGATGTGCATGCCTATACATCTCCCCATCTGGCGCGGTTTCACGAACGCATCCGGCTGTCTGGCGAGTTGATCGCCGAGGATGCGCTGACCGAGGTGCTGGATGAATGCTACGCCGCCAACGGCGGCGGCAACATCACCTATTTCGAGATCACGACCGCGGCGGCGCTGCTGGCATTTGCCCGCACGCCTGCGGACTACACGCTGTTGGAAGTCGGTCTGGGCGGACGACTGGACGCGACCAATGTGGTGGAAAAACCCGCGCTGAGCATCATCACCCCGGTGTCGGTGGACCATCAGCAATACCTTGGTGAAACACTGGCCGAAATCGCGGGCGAAAAGGCGGGGATCATCAAGCGGGGCGTGCCTTGCATCGTGGGACCGCAGGAGGAAGCGGGCCTTGAGGTGATCGAGGCACGGGCGGCGCGGCTGGGCGCGCCGGTGCTGGCATATGGACAGCAATGGCATATAGGCCAGGAAGCCGGGCGCATGGTCTATCAGGATGAGCGCGGTCTGCTGGACCTGCCCCTGCCCAATCTGCCCGGTGCGCATCAGGTGATGAACGCCGGGGCGGCGCTGGCCGCTCTGCGGCATCTGGGCGTGAGCAACGAGGCCTGCGAGGCTGCGGTGACCGGTGCCTACTGGCCCGCACGGATGCAGCGGCTCAGAACCGGGCCGCTGGTCGATCTTGCGGGCGCGGCCGATCTGTGGCTGGACGGGGGCCACAACCCGGCGGCGGGCGAGGCTATCGCGGCATTGCTTGCCGAGGCGCCCGACCGCCCCACCCACCTGATCTGCGGCATGCTGAACACCAAGGATATCGGCGGTTACCTGCGCCCGCTGGCAGCACATGCGCGGTCGCTGCATGCGGTTTCCATCCCCGGTGAAGCCGCGACACTGCCCGCTTCGGAAACCGCGAAGGCCGCGCGGGCGGCAGGGCTGGAGGCCGTGGAATCACCCGATGTGGCACATGCGCTTGCTGATATCGTGGCGCAGGACCCCCATGCACGGGTGCTGATCTGCGGGTCGCTTTACCTTGCCGGTGTGGTGTTGCGCGAAAACAGCTAACGGGCGATATTTCGTTGCAGATGCTCCTCTGGGGGCCAGATGTGGTATGATGTACCTCAATTCACACGTGGTTTGACCACAAGAACATATTGAGGACGACACCGGAGCAGCACCATGGCACATCAATCGAACACCATCTCCGAAAAGCAGAGCGACGACCGTGGCCTGTCTCAGGCGATCTTTATCATGGTTGGCATCGGCATCATCCTGGGCGGTCTTTGGTTTCTGTATCAAAGCACCGCGCCTTATCATCCGGACGTCACCGGCGGACAGGAAGAGATCTATCTGTCCACCGACAGCTAGGCTCTGGACCCATTAATTCTATTTGCTCAGTTTGACAGATTTTTTCGCAGACCAGAAGCATCTGCGCAAGAATAGTGGTTCTATTTCAAGCAGATGCGCCGCAGGCTGCGGGAAAATCCGTCAAACCCGGAGGGCGGCAATTTCGCTTCATTTCAACGTCTTGGGTCGCTTGCAAATAGAACCACTATTGGCTGCACGCCCCAAACCTTTGAAATTTCGCGAAATCGCCGCTGAGCATATAGAATTAATGGGTCCAGAGCCCAGGATCCCGGTCCAGCGCCTAACTGCCCCAGCCTTCGGCCTGCATTTCGCGCAACCGTGATGCGGTGCGTTCGAATTCAAAGGTACCTTCGCCTTCGAGGTAGAGCATTTCCGGCACGGCAGCGGCAGAGCAGATCAGCCTGACGCGCGCCTCGTACAGGGCGTCGATCAGGGTGACGAAACGTTTCGCCTCGTTGAAGTTGCTGCGGCCCAGTTGCGGGATGTCGTCCAGCAGAAGAACCCGCACGGCATCGGCCAGCGCGAGGTAATCAGCCGCACCCAGCGGTTTGCCGCATAGCCCGTGAAACCCGGCCCGCGCCATACCGTTGCGAAAGGCCGGTATCTCGACCTCGCGGCCCTTGACCTTGAGGATCAGGGGCGCGCCCGGTCCGCCTGCCAGATCGTTCCAGACCGCATCCATGGTCGCGCGGCTTTCGGCGTTCACCGGTGTGAAATATACCTGACTGCCCGCCAGCCGGTCCTGCCGGTAATCCCTGGGGCTGGCCAGTTCATGCACCACCATGCGATCCTTGATCAGATCGATGAAGGGCATGAACAGATTCCGGTTCAGCCCATCCTTGTACAGGTCGTCCGGCACCCGGTTCGACGTGGTCACCACCACGACACCGGCGGCAAAAAGCGCCTGGAACAGGCGGCCCACGATCATCGCATCGGTGATGTCGGTGATCTGCATTTCGTCAAAGGCCAGCAAGCGGACGGATTCGGCCACTTCGGCCGCGACCGGGGCAATGGCATCGTCCACGCCGGTCTTGCGGGCTTCGTGCATGGCGCTGTGGATTTCCTGCATGAAGGCATGGAAATGGACCCGTCGCGACGGAATGTCGCCCATATGATCAACAAACATGTCCATCAGCATGGATTTGCCACGCCCCACCCCGCCCCAGAGGTAAAGCCCCCTGGGGGGTTCGGGTGCCTTGCGGAACAGACCCTTCTTGACCGGGTGCAACAGGGCGCTGCGGATGCGGTCGAATTCCGGCAAAACGGCCTGTTGCGCCGGGTCCGCTGTCAGCTTTCCCTGGGCAATCAGGTCATCATAGGTTTCTTGCAGTGTCGGCATGGGGATTTCTTACAGGCCCGCGCCGGCGATGGAAAGCAGCGGCGCCTGCGCCGGGCGCATAAAGCGCCCCGCCTTAGACCTGCATCGCCAATACCCTGCTGCACTACGCGCTCTCGGGACATTGCCGATGTAATCTGTCTCAGGTCAAAGGCGGGACGCGATAGGTCAGGAAATGTGGGTGTATCAACACATTTGATCATTTGACGCGACAATTGGTTTCGGTACTTTTGAGACAAATTCAAATGGCGGATCTGACATGCAAGAACGGACATCCATTTTCACACCCGTTCTCTTGGTCGGGTGCTTCATCATCATGGTCAGCTTTGCGGTGCGCGCGTCTTTCGGTGTTTTCCAGATCCCGATTGCAGAAGAATTCGGCTGGCTGCGCACGGAGTTCTCGCTCGCCATCGCGATCCAGAACCTTGCCTGGGGTGTCGGGCAGCCGATATTCGGCGCTGTCGCCGAAAAGATCGGCGACCGGCGGGCCATCATCATCGGGGCGGTTGTCTATGCCCTGGGGCTGATCCTGTCGGCCAATTCCGGGACCCCGCTGGAGCATCAGGCCTATGCCTGGTTGGTGGGTTTCGGCATCGCGGGAACCGGGTTCGGCGTGATCCTGGCGGTTGTGGGCCGGTCGGCTTCCGATGAAAACCGCTCCATGTCGCTGGCGATTGTCACTGCGGCGGGATCGGCGGGTCAGGTGTTCGGCGCGCCGACAGCCGAATGGCTGCTGACGTTTCTGAGCTGGCAGAGCACCTTCCTCGTCTTCGCGGCGGTCATTCTGGCGATGATCCTGACGCTGCCACTGATGCGCGCGCCCGCGATGGCCAGCAAGGCGGAGCTTGAGGAAAGCATGGGCCAGATCCTGGTCAAGGCCTTCCGTGATCCATCCTATACGCTGATCTTCCTGGGGTTCTTTTCCTGCGGATATCAGCTGGCCTTCATCACCGCGCATTTTCCGGCCTTCGTGACCGAGATGTGCGGGCCGATTCTGGCGGGCGGGGTGCTGCATAACATCGGGATCACGACCACATCGGCACTGGGCGCCGTGGCGATTTCGCTGATCGGCCTGGCGAATATCGCGGGGACACTGGCCGCGGGCTGGGCGGGCAAGCGCTATTCCAAGAAGTACCTGCTGGCGGGCATCTACGTGGGCCGCACGGTGATCGCGGCGATGTTCATCATGTTTCCGATCACGCCGGTTACGGTGATCCTGTTCTCTGTCGGAATGGGCGCGCTCTGGCTGGCGACGGTGCCGCTGACCTCGGGCCTTGTCGCGCATATCTACGGGCTGCGCTACATGGGCACGCTCTATGGCATTGTTTTCTTCAGCCACCAGTTGGGCAGCTTCATGGGCGTCTGGCTGGGCGGGCGCATGTATGACGCCTATGGCAATTACGAAGCCGTGTGGTGGATCGGCGTGGCCGTGGGGGCTTTCAGCGCCATTGTACATCTGCCGATCCGGGAGAAGCGGCTGGCAGGGCTGGTGACGGCCTGATCCGGGCGGAGGGCCGCGTTACGTGACCCAGGTCTTGCGTCAGACGCCATAGCGCCGCAGGATTTCCAGTATCTCGCCTGAATGGGTGTAGGTCAGCCCGTGCCCGGCCCCTTCAAGCACCTCATGCGCCGCCTTGCTGTTCCATTCCGCCAAAGTCCCGATGGCGGCGGCCGGGATCACCCTGTCGGCACCGCCCCAGATCGCCAGCACCGGCAGGCCTGCCGACTGCAGCTTCACGTGTTCGGATTCCTGTGTTTTGGACAGCAGCCCGCGCAGGCTGGCCAGCACCGCAGGGGTAAACCCCTGATACTCCGTTTCTTTGGCCTGAAGCAGGGTGACGTCCGGCACCGCAGTGGGCAGATCGCGCTCGGCCCGGACGCCTTTGCGATGCATCCGGGGAAACAGGGCCAGCATCAGCCAGTCGCCGATCAAGGGGGTGTCGATGATGAACCGCATCAGCTTGCCACGCGCCAGCCCCATACCCGCCGGTGCCAGCAGAACCAGCCGGTTGACCCGGTCGGGATGTTCCGCCGCGAAGGCCGTGCTGATCGCCCCGCCCATCGAATACCCGATTAGCGTGATGTCACCCTCGACCCCCAGATGGGCGAGCAATTCGTGTAGCTGGTCGAGAAAGAACGCTCGGTCCTGCGGCGCCCTGGGCCGGTCGGAATAACCGCGGCCGTAGAGGTCATAGGTCAGCACCCTGTAACCCCGCTCGACAAGGCCGGGGGTCAGGCCGCCCCAGACGAAACTGGGCGTGGTCAGACCGTGCACGCAGACGCAGATCGGCCCGTCCGCCGGGCCATGCCAGTTGAAATGCGTGACCCCCTTGCTGAGCCGCACGAATTGCCCCGGTGCCGTGCCGCGCGCGCTGTCGTCCATGCGGTGGCGGTTCCATTCGATCAACGGCGGCAAGGCGATGATCGCCGCCAGGATCAGCAGGACCCCGATCACTGCCCTGCGTTCCAGCGGTCCAGAATATAGCGGCTGGTCATCAGATCCAGATGCGCGCCGCCGCCGTTCTTGAACAGCGTGATCTCATCGCGGGACTCTCGGGTAAACCGGGCAAGGTCGTAATAATCCGCAATCAGATCATCGCGGGTGATTGCACCGGATTCCAGCGGGATATTGATTTCGCCGATATGGCCGATAGTGGTGTCAAAACTGTCGACAAAGATGCGCGCCCGCTTGAGTGCCGCATCATCGGTTTCGCGCATGTCGGGTCGGTAGGCGCCGATCAGGTCGATATGTTGCCCCGGTTGCAGCCAGTCGCCCCTGATCAGGGGTTGGGTCGACATGGTGGCCGAGGTGACAATGTCCGCGCCGCGCACGGCGGTTTCCAGATCCTCGGCAACCGCCAGTCCCGGCAATTCGCTGGCCATGGCCTGAGCGTTCTCCGGGGTTCTGTTCCAGACGGTAAAGGCGGCATCCGGAAAGGCGGCGGAATAGGCTGCATGCAGCGCCCTGCCTTGGGTCCCGGCCCCGACGATCAGGATGTTGCGGCTGTCCGGGCGGGCCAGCCTGCGGGCAGCCAGCAGGCTGTCTCCGGCGGTCTTCCATTTGGTCACCAGATGGAAATCGACAATCGCGGCCATCTGGCCTGTGTCGTCCGCATAAAGGCAGACACCGCCGTTCACCATGGAACGGCCCTGGGCCGGGTTGCCGGGAAAGACAGTGGCTGATTTGACCGCGATGCCCAGGCCGTCGATCCAGGCGGCGCGGTTGAGCAGGGTATCCTTGCCCCGGTAAAGGAATGTATCCCCGATCTCTGCCTTGGGAAGATCATGGCCTGCGGCCAGCGCATCGGTCAGTCCGATCCAGTCAAGCCGCGCCTCGCCCGCATCGAAGGGGATGTTCGGGACATCGGTCATTGCGCTTCCTCCTCGCTCAGCAGGTCTGCCGCGACAAGGCGGCCGGCCCATCCTTCGGGACCCTCGAACAGATGGGTCTGCCATCCCCGCGCGGCAGCGGCGGCGATATTGGCCGCGCTGTCATCGGTGAACAGCAGGGCGGCCGGGTCAACGCCGCTTTCCCTTTCCAGATGGGCAAAGATGGCCGGGTCCGGCTTCATCATCTTCAGATGACCGGAAATGAAATCGCGGTCGAATGACCGGAAAAACGGATAATGGGTTGCGGCCAGATCATAGGTTTCGATCCCGAAATTGGTCAGCGAAAAGACCGGCACGCCGTTCTTCTGCAAGGCCTGCATCAGCCGCACCGAACGGTCGATGGCAGGTGTTGCCATGTCCATCCAGTGCTTTTGCCACAGCAGGATTTCGTCGTACCAGTCCGGATTGGCCCTGGCGGTGGCCTGCACCAGATCGCCAAAGGGTTCGCCCATATCGACCCGGCGATTCATGTCGAAAAGGTCTACGGAAGCGAACAGCGCCTGCCGGCGTTCAGCCCCGATCAGGCGGTCATAGACCGGGAGCGGATCCCAGTGGATCAGCACGTTGCCAATGTCGAAAACGACGGCCTGCGGTTTCATCTGTCTTTATCTCCCCTGCCTGGAAATCCCGGGCGTTCTTTTCAACGAGAAAGGCTATTGCTGCTGTGCCGCGCGCAGGGCGCGCTCCAGCGCGTCCAGAAAACGGGAGCGGTCGGCCTTTGTAAAGCTCTTGCCGCCGCCCTGCCGAAACGGATCGGCGGCACGCAGGTCGGCCATCAGGTCGCGGGTGGCCAGCACGTTGCCGATGTTGGCCCCGGTCAGGGCCTCACCGTTGTGTTTGAGCACCTTTGCCCCCGCCGCCACGCATTTGGCGGCAAGCGGGATATCACCCGTCACCACGACATCGCCCGTGCCCGCGCGTTCCGCGATCCACATGTCCGCGACATCGGGCCCATCCGGCACGATCACCGTCTCGACCAGCGGGTTCTGTGAAGGCCGCAGGCCACCGTTGGAGACGACGAACATCCGCACCTTGTGGCGGGTTGCCACGCGCTCTGCCTCCGCCTTGACGGGGCAGGCATCGGCGTCGATGTAGAGCGCGGTCATGCGCCCCACAGTGCTTCTGCATGGAAGGCGATGTGATCTTCCATGAAGCTGGAGACAAAGAAATAGCTGTGGTCATAGCCCGGCTGCATCCGGAAGGTCGCCTGCTGGCGTTTGGCGGCGATGGCGGCTGCCAGCGCTTCGGGTTTGAGCAGGTCAAGGAACTGGTCAGAAGCGCCCTGGTCGATCAGGATCGGCCCGTCAAATCCCTTGTCTGCCATCAACAGGGTCGCGTCATGGCGCGCCCAGGTTGCCTCGTCGCTGCCCAGGTAGGCAGCAAGCTGTTTCCGGCCCCAGTCGCTTGCGGTGGGGTGCGCAATGGGGGCAAAGGCGGAGACCGATTTGAACCGCCCGTCGAGGTTCATCGCAAGGGTCAATGCGCCATGCCCGCCCATCGAGTGACCGGTGATGCCCTGCCGGTCCAGGTCGATGGCGAAATTTTCGCCGATCAGCGCGGGCAGTTCCTCGGCGATATAGTCCCACATGCGGAAATGAGGTTTCCAGGGGTCTTCGGTCGCGTTCACGTAGAAACCGGCACCTTTGCCAAGGTCATAAGCCTCGTCGTCCGCCACATCCTCGCCGCGCGGCGAGGTGTCGGGAAAGACCAGCGCAATTCCGTGATCCGCTGCCCAGCACTGTGCGCCGGCCTTTGTCATCGCGTTTTCATGGGTGCAGGTCAGGCCAGACAGATACCACAGCACAGGCACGGGCCCGTCGCGGGCTTCGGCGGGCAGGAAGAGGCCGAACGTCATGTCGCAGCCGCAGGTCGCGGAGCCGTGCGAATAGACCCCCTGCGTGCCGCCGAAACAGGCGTTTTCAGAGATCGTTTTCATGGTGTGTCCTTTCGAGGTTTCGGGTCTCATGGAATGATGGAAAGCGGCGCGAACCCCGGTGTCAAACCTGGGTGATCCAGCCCACGACAAGGCTGACGGTCAGGATGCTGACGGCGGTGGACAACAAGATCGCGGTCGAGACCCGGACCGGGGCGACGCCGTAATGCTGGGCAAGCATATAGACGTTTCCGGCCACGGGCAGCGCGGAAACGGCGATGATGACGCCTGCCTTGAACGGGTCCACGCCGAACAGGAACAGCGCCGCAAAGGCGACAAACAGCGGGTGCAGCACCAGTTTGCAAAAGCTCAGCCAGCCCGCGATGTGAATCCGCTCGGGCTGGGTCAGCGCCAGTGAGGCGCCGATGGCAAACAGGGCACCCGGTGTCGCGGCGCCGCCGAGGATGCTGAGAAAGTCGTTCATCGGGTCCGGGATGGGGATCTGCAGACCCGACCAGACGAAGCCCAGAACGATGGCGACGATCATCGGGTTGCGGATCAGGCCCAGCCCGATGGGCCGCAGCATCTGCATCGGTGCCAGACCGCCACGCGAACCGGTAATCAGGATGACGATCAGGCTGGAGAAGACAACCAGGTCTATCGCCAGCGCCAGCAGCACCGGGCCGACCGCCTCCGGGCCCAGCAGCAGGGCGAGCATCGGAACACCGAGGAACCCGGTGTTCCCGATCACCGCGCATTGCGCCTCGATCGCGGTTGTCGGCACGTCCTGGCCGCGCAGGAAACCGACAAGCGTGGCGATCCCGTAGACAAAGCTCGTCCCCCAGAGATAGGCGACCACAAGGCGGGTATCCCAGACCTCGGCCAGTGACAGATTGGCGGAAAATCGGAACAGCATTGCCGACAGGGCAAAGTAGAAGACAAATTTGGTCAGATATGCGGTGGCTTCGGCACTGAAGAACCTGGAGCGTCCTGCCCAGAAGCCCAGCCCGATCAGGGCAAAGAAGGGCAGAGTTTTCATGAAGATCGCCAGCATGTCCCAAGGGGTATCCAGCAATGCGGTCCGGTGCAAGCGTCCTGCTGCACGGAAATACCGCTTGGAACTGAACGATTCGGTTTATATTGTTGTACCTCAATGTTTCGGAGCAGAAATGAACGTTGCCCCCCCAAAGGTTCGCAAGGGCCGGAAATTCGATCAGGTGCTGGAAGGCGCGCGTTCCGTGTTCATGGCTGACGGTTTCGAAGGGGCCAGCGTCGATGAGATTGCCCGCGTTGCCGCGGTGTCCAAGGCGACGCTTTACAGCTATTTTCCTGACAAGCGGTTGTTGTTCATGGAGGTTGCCAGCTCCGAATGCGCCCGTCAGAGCCAGGAAGCGGTCAAGACCATCGACATGTGCGCCCCGCCCCGCGCGGTGCTGGGCCAGGCCGGGCGGCACTTCCTGCGGTTTCTGACCTCGACCTTCGGGCAGCAGGTGTTTCGGATCTGCGTTGCCGAATCGGATCGGTTTCCCGAGCTGGGCCAGAAATTCTACAGCACCGGTCCTGCGGTTGTGCGGGCCGAGATGGTTGCCTATTTCCAGGGGGCCGAGGCCCGGGGCGAACTGCGGATCGAGGATCACGCGCTGGCCGCCGACCAGTTTGGCGAGCTATGCAAGGCCGACATCTGGACGCGGCTGATCTTTGGCGTGACAAAGACCGTCTCTGACGCCGAAATCGACCGGGTGGTGGACAGCGCGGTCGAGACCTTTCTGGCCCGGTACGAAGCATGAGAACGAGATCAAGGAACAGGACATGAAAACACAGATCGCACTTGTCACCGCCGCCGCGCTGGCGGCCTGCGGCCCGCAACAAAACGGCGGCGCCTCGTCTGATGCTGGCGCGGGCGGTGCTGACACCTGTAACGCGGCGGCCTATGCCGGAATGATCGGTCAGGACGCGGTCGTGGCGCTGTCCATACCGGACCCCAAGCGTCAATACCGCCTGGGCGATCCGGTCACGATGGATTTCAACGCGTCCCGCGTGAACATCGTGCTCAACGATACGGATGTGATCATCGACATCACATGTGGCTGAGCGGTCCGGCTGTCTGACCTGCGGCATGGCGTCTTTGACCTGAGGCAGATCAGGCAAGCGTTTGAATCTCGTCAGTGGGCGGTGACAGGAAAATCCGACCCGGACCGGACCATAGACGGGGGGCACGTATGGGTCCGCTGTGCGGACTTATCTACAGTTGATCACTGGCAACCAGGCCCGGAACAAGCCGAAGGCGCCGGGCCGCGCACAGGCCCCTATATCCTGTTACACTTCGGCAAGCGCCTTTCTCGCCCCCCCGCGGCGTTAACCAAATAAAAACTTTTATTGACAATGTATTGGGTTCCCTGCGGGGAACGCTGCGGCGTCTCGTTGCTGATGTCAACACGACCTAGTATGGGGGAAACGAAATACGCATCATTTCCCACCGCCCCCGGATCGCTTGCGATCCGGTTCGCACCCGACCCCGCCCCCCAGGGCGGGTGCGAAACTCCGACCTCGCAAGATGCTGCGAAGTATGGAAAAATGGAGATGCCCCGCCAAATGGAGGGCCGCCCTCGGTTTCGGGTGCGAACCTGCCGTTGAGAGCTGCATTCAATGAACCGAACTTTGAGTCCGGGTGACTAGCACTTGGGGCGGTTGTCCACGATCCGCACGGCTTTGCCTTCGGATCGGGGGACACCGCCGACATCGGCCACATCCACTTTGACGCTGATCCCCACGGTCTGCTTGATCTGGGCAGACAATGCCCTTGCCGCATCGGCGCGCAGCGCGTCCGAGACGGAGGCATCCGCGCATTCACACAAGATCCGCATCTGATCCATGCGGTCGGGACGGGACAGTTCGATCTGGAAATGCGGGGCAAGGCCGCTGGTTGACATCAGCGCCTCTTCGATCTGGGTCGGAAAGACGTTCACGCCGCGCAGGATGATCATGTCATCCGACCGGCCCGTCACCTTTTCCATCCGCCGCATGGACCGTGCCGTGCCGGGCAGCAGGCGGGTCAGGTCGCGGGTGCGGTAGCGGATGATCGGAAAGGCCTCTTTCGTGAGCGAGGTAAAGACCAGCTCGCCCTGTTCACCCTCGGCAACCGGCTGCCCGGTTTCGGGGTTGATGATCTCGGGATAGAAATGATCCTCCCAGATGTGCAGCCCGTCCTTTGATTCCACGCATTCCATCGACACGCCCGGCCCCATGACTTCGGACAGGCCGTAGATGTCGACCGCATGCATGTCGAAGGCCTGTTCGATTTCAAGGCGCATCGCATTGGTCCAGGGCTCGGCGCCGAAAATGCCGACTTCGAGCGAGCTGGCGCGCGGGTCGATGCCCTGCGCGGCGAATTCATCCAGAATGGACAGGGCATAGGACGGGGTGACGGTGATCCCCTTGGGCTTGAAATCCTCGATCAGGCGGACCTGGCGCGGTGTCATCCCGCCCGAGATCGGGTAGGTCGACAGCCCCAGCGCATCGGCACCCAGATGGATGCCCAGCCCCCCGGTAAACAACCCGTAGCCATAGGCGTTGTGCAACATGTCGCCGGGACACATTCCTGCCGCACGCAGGGACCGCGCCACCACGCTGGCCCAGTTGTTCAGGTCGGCCTGCGTGTATCCCACGACCGTCGGCTGACCCGTGGTGCCCGAGGAGGCATGGATGCGGGCCACTTTCTCGCGCGGGACGGCGAACATGCCAAAGGGGTAATGGTCGCGCAGGTCGGTTTTGACGGTGAAGGGGAACTTTGCCAGATCGGCAAGCGATGTCAGGTCATCGGGATGTACGCCAGCCGCGTCAAAGCTGGATTTGTAGAACGGCACATTGTCATAGGCATGGCGCAGGGACCATTTCATGCGCTCCAGTTGCAGCGCCTCGATCTCGTCCCGGCTGGCAATCTCGATCGGATCAAGGGTGGATCTTTCTGGCGTCAGGTCTTTCATTCTTGGGTCCCCTCCTCAGGAAAATGCTGGCCTTTGACACTGCGCGACAAGCCACGGAACAGCGCGACCGTGCGCCCGTCCTCGCCCGTCACGGTGACGTCGTAGATGCCCGACCGCCCGGTTCTGGATGTCTCCACCGCGCGGGCAGTCAACACCTCGTCAGCCCGGCCGGGGCTGAGAAAGGTGATCTGGTTCTGCTGGGCGACGACAAGCTGGTTGTAGCTGTTGCAGGCAAAGGCAAAGGCGCTGTCGGCAAGGGTGAAGATATAGCCGCCGTGGCAAATCCGGTGCCCGTTCAGCATTTCGGGCCGGACCTTCATGGTCAGCGTGGCCTGTCCGGGTGCGACCGCCGTGATGGTCATGCCCAGCCCGGCAGAGGCCTGATCGGCGGCAAACATGATCTCTGTCGATTTTTCCGCACGTTCCTGGGGGGTCATTTGGCTGGCTCTTTATGTTTCATAAATCCTGAGAATTCCACAGTGCTGTAACTCTTTCAATCATTATCATCTACGCAGGCTCTTGAATTGGGCGGCGAAGGGCGCAACTGTAGAAACATGACAGTGCAATTTCCTCCGCAAGTCACCCCCTTTGAGCGTCCTGCCGAACAGGTCGCGTTTCACCGCACCGAACTGTCATTGATCCTGTCGCTTTACGGACGGATGGTTGCGGCGGGTGAATGGCGCGATTACGGCATATCATGTCTGCGCGACGTGGCGGTGTTTTCTGTTTTCCGGCGCACGGCCGAGATCCCGCTGTACCGGATCGAGAAACGCCCGAAACTGCGCAGCAAGCAGGGGATGTATGCGGTGATCGGGACAAACGGTCAGGTGCTGCGCCGGGGCCATGAGCTGAAAGCGGTCCTGCGTGTGTTGGAGCGAAAGCTGATCCGCGCGGTGGAATAACCTCCCCGTCGCAAGCTCAGCTTGAGGGATGCGAAAGGCGCCGGTGCGCTGTCACGTTGCCGTCGCCCTGTTCGCGGATGCGGGTGATCGCCTCGGCAATCGGTTCGTAAACGGTCTGCATGGCGTGGACATTGGCGTGGATCAGTGTTTCGGGGTCAGCAACCAGCGCCACATGCCCCTTCCAGAACAACAGGTCGTTGCGGCGGTAGGGGCGGGATGCCGGTTCCCCCAGGATATGCTGCTGGTCGCTGTCGCCGGGGCAGGGGATTCCACAGGCCAGCAGGGCGGCCTGCACCAGCCCGGAACAATCAATGCCCCAGCGGCTGTTGCCGCCCCAGAGGTACGGGGTGCCAAGGAACAGCTTGGCGATGGCGGCGGGATCGTCAAACATCTGGTCGGCCTCGCGCAGGTGCACCAGGGGAATGTATCCGATGGAGGTGACGGCAAAATTGCCCTTTGTGCCGGTCACGGCCACCGCGCTGCCAAAGCTGAGACTCTGGCGTTCCAGCGATTTGAAATCCGCCGAGGTATAGGCATGGGTGGCAGGCGCGCAGACCCTGTGGGTCGCCTTGGCCGCGCTGCCCAGCGCGCCGGTGCTGACATGGCCGCAATAGCCGTCCTTGTCCGCCTGAACATAGGTATATCCGGCAAAATCCTCCCCCAGCAGGGTCAGGGTGTCACCAAACAGCAGCTGGCGGTCTCGCGCCCCACCGGGGCTGCGGCACAGGTCGGTGACGGCGGCGGTGACCTGACCCGGTTCCGACCGTGTCACCAGCGAAGCAACGGGTGTCAGACGCGGGTCGCTCATCGGTTGAGAAACGGCAACAGAGCTGCGTGAAGCGCCCGTGTGGCCTGACCGGTGCCGCCCTTGGGGCGGGCAGGGGCAGCGGCAGGTTGCCATCCATAGATGTCGAAATGTGCATAGGGGCTTTCGGTGACGAAACGGCGCAGGAACAGGGCGGCGGTGATGCATCCGGCAAAGCCGCCCTTGGGCGCATTGTCCAGATCCGCGATGCCCGGTTCGATCATCGCCTCATAGGGATCGTGAAAAGGCATCCGCCAGACCGGATCGGCGGTGGCGGCTGCCGCCGCCTCAAGCGCCGAGACAAAAGCCGGGTCATCGCTGAAATAGGGGGCGAGATCGGGCCCGACCGCCACCCGTGCGGCCCCGGTCAGGGTCGCCATGGAGATGATCTGGTCCGGCGCGTCCTCATCGGCGTAAGCCAGCGCATCGGCCAGCACCAGGCGGCCTTCGGCATCGGTATTGTTGATCTCGACCGTCAGCCCCTTGCGCGATGTCAGAATGTCCTGCGGGCGGAAGGCGTTGCCGGAAACAGAATTCTCAACCGCTGGAACCAGCACCCGCAATTGCAGGTCCAGATCCGTGGCCATGATCATATGCGCCAGCCCAAGCACGGCAGCAGCTCCGCCCATGTCCTTTTTCATCAGACCCATGGAGGCACCGGGTTTCAGGTTCAGACCACCGGTGTCGAAACAGACCCCCTTGCCGACAAGGGTCAGCTTCGGTCCGGTCTTGCCCCAGCGCATGTCGATCAGCCGCGGGGCGCGGTCGGCGGCGCGGCCGACGGCGTGGATCATCGGAAAATTCTGCGTCAGCAGGTCATCCCCGACGATGATTTCGATCTCGGCACCATGCTGTTTTGCCAGTGCCAGCGCAGCATCGGCAAGGTCGGGGGGGCCCATGTCCGATGCAGGTGTGTTGATCAGGTTGCGCGTCAGCACCTCGCCTGCCGCTATGGCCTCGATCCGGGCCACATCCAGATCCGCCGGTGCGACAAGCCTTGCCCGCAGGGGCGATTGTTCGCGGTAGCGGTCAAAGGCATATCCGGCCAGGAGCCAGCCCAGTGCCTCGGTCTCTGCCGCGTCCTCGGGCAGGCCGCTGACGATTTCATAGCTGCCTTCGGGCAGGGTCGTCGCCGCACCGGCCAGGTGGAACCGACCCCGCAGGCGCGCCTTCTGTGTGCCGTATCCGACAAGGGCCATCGCCGGTTTGCCCTCGGCATCGGCGATCACCAGCGATTGGCCAAGCGCCCCGGTAAATCCATTCGCGCCGATCCAGTTCTGAACCGCTGCCGGCTGATCGGCGGACCAGCCCGTCAGCGCATCTTCGGAAAGAACGTGCAGCGGCAGGGTATCGGCGGTTTTCGGGACAAATGTGCAGGGCATGGTACGCTTTCGATTTCGGAACAACCTGCGGCGCAGCCTATCCTTTCCAGCGATGCCCGCAAGCCATCAGCTCGGGTTTTCGTCGCTGTGCCAGACTGCGCAAAGCGACCGCTCGCCAACCCGCAGCAAGCGCGAAAGCGTGGCGGCGGTGGCAATGGAATCCCCCCGGTCGATGCAGGTCACGACATCTGTGGCAACGCGGGTCATGGCCAGCATCCCGATCTGGTCACCCACCGCGATCAACGTCCTGGTGTTCTTGCGCAATGCCACCAGTTTCTTGTCATGATACAGGTCCGAACAATGCGACAGCCGCAGCGCGATGTCCTCCAGCGCCCGGCACAGAATGTCTTCGGCATCGGCTTCGCCCAACTGGCGATAGAGCGCGTTCAGCCGTGTTTGATCAACACATACGTTTTCCATAGGTTTCATTTGCAGAACCAGCATAGTCTCACCCCTTGATCAGCCCCCACGGCTGTGGCGTGACTATGCCGTGCAAGTGTTTGAAAAGGGTTGCCGCGCCCTACCTTTTCGCTCGAATTCGCCATTGATTTGGTCTAACTCTGCGGGACCGAAAACAAAGGGATCAGCGCGATGAACAGGGCAAAACCACTGCCGGGCTACCTGATACAGCGGTATCACGGCTGGAAAGCAACGAGCTATGCGGACAACGCATCTTGGTATCGCAGGCTGGCCGACGAGGGCCAGCGACCAAGGGCGATGGTGATCTCATGTTGTGACAGCCGGGTGCATGTGACCTCGATCTTCGGGGCCGATCAGGGCGAATTCTTCATCCATCGCAATATCGCCAACCTTGTCCCACCCTATGAACCCGATGGCGATCATCACGGCACCTCGGCGGCGGTAGAATATGCGGTGCGGGTGCTGAAAGTTGCCCATCTGATCGTGCTGGGCCATTCCAACTGCGGTGGCGTCAAGGGCTGTATCGACATGTGTCAGGGCAACGCGCCCGAGATGGAGGCGAAAGACAGCTTCGTTGGCCGCTGGATGGACATTCTGCGCCCCAAGTATGAAGAGGTCTCCAAACTGCCCGATGGGGTGGAACAGGAACGTCAGCTGGAAAAACTGGCGGTGATGACATCGCTGGAGAACCTGATGACATTTCCCTTTGTCGCGGAGCTGGTCCAGAGCGGCCAGTTGACGATGCACGGCCTCTGGACCGACATCGGCGAAGGCGGGCTGGAATACTACAGCGCGGAAAGCAGGCGCTTCCAGCCGGTATAACCGGGGCGGCGTATCGGGCAGGCGCCACTGGCGCCCGCCCTGTCTCTTATCTCAGGACCATGCCATCGGGCCAGTTCAGCTCTTGCTGGATCTCGATTTCGCTGGTTTCACCGGCCGCCACGCCGATGTTCCATTGCAGCACCCCGCGCTGGTCCTCGACATTGGTCTCATCCGGTTCCGGGGTCGCGCTCCACTGGATGACCAGGTCATCCTGAATGGTATAGGGAACCGCGGCCTGAACCTCGACGTCCCAATCGGTTGTGCCCAGATTCTCGATGTCCACGCGGACCCGCTGACGCTGGGCATTGGACCGGCTGATGATGCCGCGATCGCCTTCGGACTGGTTCAGGATCGTATAGGTCAGTTGCAGGTCCTCGATGGGGCCAAAGGGGACATCGCCCTCGCCGCCTGCCGGAACCTGCGGGAAGGGCGCGCGCCCGACCAGCGTGTTGTCGATGTAAAGCGCCGCCTCATCCGCCGCCAGCAGGGGTTCCTGCGTGGTATTGGTGAATTCGGCCATCAGATAGGCCGTGGTGTCGAATGCCGGGGCTGCATGGGCATAGCGGCGCGCGTCAAAGCTGAGCTGGTCCAGATTGACTCGTGTCGCGTCGACGCCACTGGCCAGATCAAGCGGGCGCGCCACGGTGTAGGTCACACCCGGCCCGTCAAAGGAGGTCGCGACACTGTCGTTGAACCGGACCGCCGATTCCATGACAGGTGCCGCTGCATCCATGCTGCCGCCTTCCTTGCGCAGGGAGGCCAAGGGGCGCGGCGGCTCAGGCTCTTCGATCCGGCGCAGTACCGGTGCCACGATGCTGGGGCTGATCTGTGATGCGGGTGCCAGCGTCGAAAGGGTGACCGCCACATCCTCCCAGTTCTCGCCGCTGTACTGCGCGATCATGGCCCCCCGGGTGATTTCCAACGTCGAAGGGTCCTGGCCCCGCAGGTATAGGTCATAGACCGGCCGCCAGCCTGCATCGACGGGATAGCTCAGGGACAGGGTCAACTCGGCCTCGGCTTCGGCTGTGACGGACAGGGTCAGCTGCGACACTTCCTTGGCCGGCGGCGTGAGCGCGGCAAGGGCGGCCTTCGCGTCGTTCAGTTCCTTGTCCAGATCCTCGCGGTCTCTCTCGATGTCCCGGGCGCGCTGCTGCGCCACAAGGGCGGCCTGCCGGGCGGCCAGTGTCTCGGTTTCGACCATCCGGGCGATATCGCTCAGGGTTGTCACATCGCTTGGCAGCCCCTCGTTTGTGCCCAAAGCCCCCAGAAAGCCGACCTTTGCCTCTGCTGCTGCAGCGGCAAGACGGGCCTCCGCAACCCGGTCCTCAAGATCGGTGATCGCGCGTTCGGCGGCCTTGATCCGGTCCTTTGCTGCGGTGATTGCCGCGCTGTCGGTATCGGGACGCGGGGGAATGGCAGAGGAACGGAATTGCGTCGCCCCAAGGCGCGCGCCATCCAGGCTGACCCGCAGCATGTCGCCCTGCAGCCAGGCAGGCAGGTCGGGCAGGATAACCTCATGCGTGCCCGCAGGAACGCTAAAGGCGACCTCGCGCGTGACCTGCGCGCCGTAGCCATAGACGACCGCGGCAGTGGGGGCACTGGCAAGGGTGAAAGTGTCGGCCTGGGCCATGACGGGCAGGCCCAGGAGGCATGCAGCAACAATACGCATCGGGTAATCCCTGTGATCAAAAACTGATCATATTGTGCAAGTCTGCCAGGCAAAAGAAAAGGGGCCACAAGGCCCCTCATCCCGGTCAAAGCGAAAGCCCGCCTAGCGCATATCGCTCAAAAGTGGGAACCGGTTTTGGGCTCCCCGGATATGCGAAATCAATAGGTTGGAGCGCGTCGCGTGCATGTAAATGAACGCGAAACGCTCTAACCTTTTTTCAGAACCTCACGGCCCAGCAGTTCAGCGATCTGCACCGCGTTCAGGGCGGCACCCTTGCGCAGGTTGTCGCTGACGCACCACAGGTTCAGACCGTTGTCGATGGTGCTGTCCTGACGGATGCGGCTGATGAACGTCGCGAAATCGCCCACGCATTCGATCGGTGTGACGTATCCACCGTCCTCGCGCTTGTCGATCACCATGATTCCGGGTGCCTCGCGCAGGATGTCGCGGGCTTCATCCTCGTCCAGATGGTCCTCGAATTCGATGTTGATCGCTTCGGAATGGCCCACGAAGACCGGCACGCGCACGCAGGTTGCCGTGACCTTGATCTTTGGGTCCACGATCTTCTTGGTCTCGGCGACCATCTTCCATTCTTCCTTGGTCGATCCGTCTTCCATGAAGACGTCGATATGCGGAATCACGTTGAAGGCGATCTGCTTGGTGAACTTGCGCGCGGGCTTGTCATCGACCGGGTTGTAGATCGATTTGGTCTGATCCCAGAGTTCGTCGATGCCTTCCTTGCCCGCACCGGACACGGATTGATAGGTGCTGACCACCACCCGCTTGATCGTCGCGCGGTCATGCAGCGGCTTGAGCGCCACAACCATCTGCGCGGTCGAACAGTTCGGGTTGGCGATGATATTGCGCTTTGCGTAATCATGGATCGCCTGCGGGTTCACCTCGGGCACGATCAGCGGCACATCCGAATCGTAGCGGTAGAGCGACGAGTTGTCGATCACCACGCAGCCGGCCTTGGCGGCGCTGGGCGCGTATTTCTTGGTCGCGTCGGACCCCACGGCGAAAAGCGCCATGTCCCAGCCCGTGAAGTCGAACGTGTCCAGATCCTTGCATTTGAGCGTCTTGTCCCCATAGCTGACTTCCGTACCCATGGACTTGCGGCTGGCCAGGGCCACGATCTCATCCACGGGGAACTGGCGCTCGGCCAGAATGTTCAGCATTTCGCGGCCCACATTGCCTGTGGCGCCCACGACGGCGACGCGATAACCCATCTGAATTCTCCAATGTTATATGTGATGGTGGCTGCCCTTTATCCCGCCTGTCGGCAAAGGGAAAGGGCTGCGCGATATGCAAGCCCTCAGGCGGTGCGGTCGCTGCTGAAAAGGTACACCAGCAGCCCCGCGACCAGGCAGCTGCCCAGCAGGACAAAGACCATCGCATAAGGCAGCACCACATCACCCGTGCCCGCGTAGTTGTGATAGACGCGGGCAGAGGCGAATTGCAGGATGCCGACCCCGCCGATGCTGAAAAGGTTGAGCATGGTCACTCCCCGCCCGATCAGATGCGGTGGCAGAAAACTGCGCCCATGTGCCATGATCACGGCATAACCGCTGCCAAAGAAGCCGATGACACAGATCAGCCCCACCGACAGGGCCAGCGAATGCGCGGGCAGCAAGATTACGGCAAAGGTTGTGAGGCTGGTGACCATTGCACCGCCCGCCAGCATCCATTTGCGCGAGGGAAAGAGCCGGTCGGCAAAGCCGTAGAACAGAGTGCCGGCGATCATCGCGGTGCCCATCAGCAGGCTGGCAACGCCCACCGCGCTGGTGCCCGCCCCGAACACATCCGTCAGGTAGGGACCGATCCAGAGGCCCCGCACCGCGCCCGGCAGCGCATAGTTGACGCCCATCAGCGGAAAGATGAACCAGAGCGCCCGCAGCCTGAAAAGCTCTGCCAGCGATCCTTTGCTTTCACCTTCGACCTTGGCAGGGTCCCTGACCCACAGATAGATCGACAAGGCCACCAGCGCGCAAAGGCCGCCCAGCCCCCAGAGCGAGTTGCGCCAGCCCAGCAGTTCCGCCGAGAGCGCCATCGGATAGGAGGCCACGAGGTTGCCCAGGCTGCCGACCCCGACCATGACAGACGCCAGAAGGGCAAACCGCATCGGCGGGTATTCGCGGGCGAAGATATAGTAGGAGGCCATCAGCACCGGCGCGCAGCCGAAGCCGATCAGCGTCATGGCGATGGTGATATGCAGCGGGCTGGTGGCCAGTGCAAACACGGCTGCCCCGCCGCCGCCCCCGAGCAGAAGCAGCCCGGCCGCAGTCCGGCGGGGTCCGATGCTGTCCAGGGCCGCGCCGATCGGGATCTGGGCCGCCGCAAAGGCCGCGAACCACATGCCGGAGGCCAGCGCCAGGTCATCGGGCGTGGCACCGATGTCCTGCTCAAGAAGCTTGGCAAGAACCGCCAGGAAGGCGCGAAAGAACTGGCTCAGCACATAGGCGAGCGCCAGCAGGATCAAACCAATATGCATCAGTCGCGGGGTATCCATTTCCGCGCCAGAGCCTGCGCGTTTTGGCTGAGCAGCAGGACATCGGCACCAACTGCAACGAACTGCGCGCCTGCCGCCAGGGCGTCATTTGTCATTTCGTCCCGGGTGGAGAGGATCCCAGGGGCCTTGCCTGCCGCCTTGATCCGGCGCAGGGCGTCCATGATTGCGGCCTGGACATCCGGATGCTGGGCATTGCCCATATGCCCCATGTCCGCCGCCAGATCGGCCGGTCCGATAAAGATCCCGTCCACTCCTTCGACCGCGAGGATGTCATCAAGCGCGGCCATCCCCTTGCGGTTCTCGACCTGGAGCAAAAGGCAGATCTGCGCATCGGCAGTGGTGCCGTAGTCGGTGATCCGGGAAAAGCGTGCTGCACGGGTCAGGGAATATCCGACACCCCTGTCGCCGTGGGGCGGATAGGTCACATCGCGTACCAGCTGCCGCGCCTGCTCGGCGCTTTCGACCATCGGAACCAGAATGGTCTGCGCGCCTGCGTCCAGCATCTGTTTCATCAGATAGGTTTCACCCACCGGGACCCGGACAATCGGGTGACTGGGCGAGGCGGCAAGGACCTGAAGCTGGGCCAGGATCGACCGCAGGTCGTTGGGCGCATGTTCGCCATCAATCAAAAGCCAGTCGAACCCGGCGGTGCCCATCAGTTCCGTGCTGAAGGTGTCGGCAAGGCCAAGCCAGCAGCCAAAGACGGTTTCGCCCGCGCTGAGGGCCTGTTTGAACGGGTTCACGGGTACGGGCATGATGAGGATCCTTGCAGTTTCTGCCGGACCCTACGCCGTGTCGCGTGGTCTTGACCAGAGGCTGCGCATGCGGGCGCGGCTCTCATCCGGGTGGCGGGGTCAGATGACCTTGATCACGTCCTTGTCGATGGCCAGCATGTAGCCGCGCCGCGCGATGTTCTTGACCAGCAGTTCGCTGACGATCTGGTTGCCCAGCGTGTCGCGCAGCCGCTTGATCCGGGTGGCCCCCGCGGCCTCGTCGCAATCGGCGGCGTTGCGGCCGGAAATGACCCCTTCGATCTCGGAGCCGGACAACACGTCGTCGTCCATCCGGGCCTCGGCCAGCACGCTCATGGTTTCCATCGCCGCATCGGTCAGCTTGAAGCCGAGGTTGTTGAGGTAGACGGTATTTTCTTCGCGGCTGATCAGCAGCGAATTCACCTGGATCCCTGCCCGCTCGATCTGGGCCATGCGGCGGTTGAAGCCGACCAGCATGATCAGAAAGACCAGCGCAGCCACCAGCATCGCGGTGGCAAAGACCAACAGCACAAAGATCACCATGCGGTAGCTGTTGAGCGTTTCGGAAAAGGCCGTGCCGGATTGTGCCAGAATCTCCAGCAGCTTGATCTCCGTCCCGGAGGTCAGATCGTCGTTCTCGACAAAGATGCGTGTGACTTCGGCGTTGAAGGCATTGGCATCGGGCAGGGACCAGAACAGCAGCCCTGCCGCGATCAGCAAGGCCGCGACAATTGCTGTAATCCCGGCACCCACGATGCGGCCGCCAAAGCGGCGCATGTCAGAAGCGGAGGTAGTTTGATCCTGCACTGTCTCTCCTCTGTGCCAACCCGTCCTCACCAAAGACCGACAGGATATTGAGCAGGGTCCAGCCCTGCGCCGAAAGCCGGGCGGAAAGCTCGGCCTTGGCGGCGCCTGCATTGCAGGCCCCGTTGATCTGCGCAACGCCGTAATGCAGGCGCAGCGGGTTGTCTTGCTTGGCCTTGTAATCGGCATAACACCCGGCCGCCGAGGCGGGCAGGGCGGCAGCGATCAGGGCCGCAGACAGAAAGGAAAGGATGAGGTGTTTCATGCAATATCTCTGCGCCTTTGTGCGCTGATATTCAATATCCAAAGGGGGTTAGCGCAGCTGTTATCCAATAACATCCCCCTGATATTGCCTGTCTGAGCCCCCTGACCCCAGGTTGATCCCATCAGCAGGCGACTCCCGTCTGCGCCCTCAAAAAGGATCAGACACATGTATCGCCGCATTATCGCTACCATCGCTGCCGCATCCATCGCGATCACCGCCATTGGCGCCATTCCCGCCCATGCCGGAGATCGCGACACCGTGCGGGCCCTTGCCGCCATTCTTGGCGTTGCCGTCGTGGGCAAGATCATTCACGACAACAACAAGAAGAAACGCGCCAATCACCAGCCCGCGCCGGTCTATGACCACCCGCGCAGCGCGCCGCCGCGCTATCATCCGCCGCGTGGCGTCCAGCCGCACCACAATCCGCCCCGCTATCATCCGCAGCCGCGCCCGCTGCCGCGTCATGTGAACAACAAGCTGCTGCCCAAGCAGTGCTTCCAAAGTTTCGACACGCGTCGCGGCACGATCCGGATGTTCGGCGAACGCTGCCTGCAGCGCAACTTTCGCCACGTGAAATCCCTGCCCCAGAACTGCCACTACAAGTTCGGGACCCCGAACGGCCTGCGCAGCGGCTTTGAAGCGCGCTGCCTGCGGGATGCGGGATACAGATTGGCCCGCGGGTAAAACCGCAGGCCATACCCCGCAGGCCAGGTCCCTGACCTGCGGGAAACTGGGGGAGGTGTTCGGGCACTTCCCCCACCTTTTTCAAACAGCCAGCAGATGATTTCAGACGGTCCGGGCCTTGCGGTGCGGGCCGTCTTGGGTTTTGGAAGGAACATGATTCCGGATTACTCATTTGAACAGGCAGCCCGGGGCCGGGGGTTCCTGCGGATCGCCGGGGTGGACGAGGTCGGTCGTGGCCCCCTGGCCGGTCCCGTCACCGCAGCCGCAGTGGTGCTTGACCCCGCGCGCATCCCCGAGGGGCTGAACGATTCCAAGAAACTGACCAAGCGGGCCCGCGCGCGCCTCTATGAAGAGCTCATGCAGGTGGCCGATGTCAGCATCGCCCATGCCAGTGTGGAGGAGATCGACAGGCTCAACATCCTGCGGGCCAGCCACCTGGCGATGATGCGCGCCCTGGCAGGTCTGAAAACGCCTGCAGATTACGCCCTGATCGACGGCAACATGCTGCCCCGCGATCTGACCCTCCCGGCGGAGGCGATCATCAAGGGCGACGCCCGTTCCCAGAGCATTTCGGCCGCCTCAATCATGGCTAAAACATGTCGAGATTGTGTCATGTTGTCCCTGGCGCAACAGCATCCCGGATATGGTTGGGAGACCAACATGGGATATGGATCAAAAAGCCACATGATGGCGCTTCAAAATCTTGGTGTGACCCCACACCATAGACGTTCGTTCAAACCCGTACACAATATGTTGTAGCAAGGTAATTTCTTAAGCATTTGATTCAAAAAAGAAATTGACCACGATTCGCCTTTGACTCATCCTGATGCTCAACCAACGAGTGCAAAATGCACCGGGCACAGAGGCAGAATTGATGAAGACCATGACAAAGGGTGCGGTGGCACTTCCCTTGAACGAAATCCTTGCGGGTGATTGCATCGACGTGATGAACGCCCTGCCGGAGAACAGTGTTGATCTGATCTTTGCGGACCCGCCCTATAACCTGCAATTGCGCGGCGATCTGGTGCGTCCCGACAATTCCAAGGTGGATGCGGTCGATGACGAATGGGATCAATTTGCCAGTTTTGCCGTCTACGACAAATTCACCCGGGCCTGGCTGAAGGCCGCCCGCCGCCTGCTGAAACCCAACGGGGCGATCTGGGTGATCGGCAGCTATCACAATATTTTCCGTGTTGGTGCTGCGCTGCAGGATGAGGGTTTCTGGATCCTCAATGACGTGGTCTGGCGCAAGTCCAATCCGATGCCGAACTTCCGGGGCAAGCGGTTCACCAACGCCCATGAGACGATGATCTGGGCCGGCAAGGACGAGAATGCGAAATATACCTTCAACTACGAGGCGCTGAAGGCGCTGAACGAAGGCATCCAGATGCGCAGTGACTGGGTGCTGCCGATCTGCACCGGGCATGAGCGGCTCAAGGACGAAGCGGGCGACAAGGCGCATCCGACGCAAAAGCCCGAAAGCCTGCTGCACCGCATTCTGGTCGGATCGACCAATCCGGGCGACGTGGTGCTTGACCCCTTCTTTGGCACCGGGACCACGGGTGCGGTTGCCAAGATGCTGGGCCGCGATTTCATCGGTATCGAGCGCGAGGAATCCTATCGCAAGGTGGCCGGCAAACGCATCGCGAATGTGCGCCGCTTCGACCGCGACGCGCTGCAGACCACAACCTCCAAACGCGCCGAGCCCCGTGTGCCCTTTGGCCAGTTGGTCGAGCGGGGGATGCTGCGCCCGGGCGAGAACCTCTATTCCATGAACAACCGTCACAAGGCCAAGGTGCGCGCCGACGGCACGCTGATCGGCGATGACATCAAAGGCTCTATCCACCAGGTCGGAGCGCATCTTGAGGGCGCGCCAAGCTGTAACGGCTGGACCTACTGGTGCTTCAAGCGCGAGGGCAAGACGGTGCCCATCGACGTTCTGCGCCAGCAGATCCGGTCCGAAATGGCCAACTGAAACAGCCTGACTTTATCCGAACACCGCCGGTGCCTGCGGCCTTCCAGATGAAGGTCCGCCTATAAAGGCACTCACCTAAGCCCCGCCCTTGTGGCGGGGCCTTTTTTGTTTGACGGCGCACGCCCGCATCATGGCAGAAAACCACCCTGCCCATCGGAAAAATCGCGCCAGATCTTTTCACCGACCTGGCAATCGCGCGGATCCCGGGCCTGTGCCGGGATCACCCGCGCCGCCGGGGTCAGCCCCGCGATTTCCAACACCAGTTTGCGTTTCACCGCATCCGCAAAATCGGGCCAGTCGGTGACCGGGATGACAAAGGCACCCGGCCCCCCGATGACGCAGGTCTGGTAATAGATGTCGAGCTGCGGCAGGTCGAACTGCGAATAGGCGCCGTCGCTGGTCATCAGCGGCAGCCCGTTGATGGTGATGCCCCGCGCAAGAACCGTATCTCGGGCAAGGGCTACCGGGCCGCCAAGGTTATTGGGGCCATCCCCGGAAATGTCGATCACCCGGCGCAGACCGGCATAGGCGTTGGTCTCGATCAGCTCCGCGCCGAATTGCAGCGCGCCCGAGATCGAGGTGCGGCGCAGGCCGGGATCAAGTTTGGCCGTCAGCCGCCGCGCGAAATCGGCCAGATCGGCGCGCGAGGTGACAACACGCCAATCCACCACGACCTGCTGCGTTCCGGCCCATTCCACATAGGTCAGGGCGACGTTCTGAAGCAGGCCGGACTGCACCGCCGCAAAGACTTCGGAAGACCCGAGCGCCGCGGCATAGCCCCGGCGTTGCAGCTCAAGTTCCGCCTGGGACATGGAGCGGGAGACATCGACCAGCAGGACCAGTTCAAGGTCCACTTCAACCACCTGCGTCTGGGCAACTGCGGTGCGAAAGCCGCCCGACATGCAGGCAAGAACCAGGGCCAGCAGGCCGGGAATCAGGCGAAGGCGACAGAGCATTCCGAAACGTTAAATCGTTTCGGGATAAACTTGAAACATCCCACATCACTTTTCGCGTTCGACCGAAGGGAGAGGCAGCGAACAAGTGATTCAGATTTATCCCGAAACGTTAGGAAGTCACCCTGCCTGTGTAAATTGCCCCTTGCCTGACATCACGGTCATTTCATCCGGGCTCAGCGCGGTTCGGGTGTGCTGTGCCTGTTGTAGGGCGCCCAGTCGGTGATCTCGGGATAATACATTGCCCGCCATTTGCGGACCCTCGGGTTCATGATGCGCCGCCAAAGTGGCGGGATCATCGCCGCCAGCGTCATCACCGGATAGCCATGGGGCAGTTGCGGTGCTTCATCAGGGCCATAGTTCTGCAGGACGGGGAACCGCCTGTCGGGTTTGTAATGGTGGTCGGAATGACGCTGCAGATTGATCAGCAGCCAGTTCGATGCCCTATGCGCCGCGTTCCAGGAGTGGCGCGGCTGGACATGTTCATATCTGCCGTCGCCCAGGTGCTTGCGGGTCAGCCCGTAGTGCTCAATGTAGTTGACCAGTTCCAACTGCCAGATCGCCACACCCGCCTGCACCAGAAACAGCACCAGCCCGGACCAGCCGCCCAGCAATAGGGCCAGCGCCAGCAGCGCGGCCTGAAACCCCCAGTATTTGAAGAACGGGTTGGAAAGGTCGGTCCAGGGCCGGGACTTGCGCGCCAGCATCGCCTTTTCTGCCGCAAAGGCCGAGATCAGCGATTCACGCAGCACACGGGGATAGAAACGGTGGAACCCTTCGTTGTATCGCGCCGTCACCGTATCGCGCGGTGTTGCCACATAGCGGTGGTGCACCAGCAGGTGTTCGGACCGGAAATGCGAATAAAGCACCATCGCCAGAAGCGCATCCGCCAGAAACCGCTCCAGCCGGTTCCGCTGGTGCATCAGCTCATGGGCATAGTTGATCCCTATGGTGCCGGTAATCACACCGACCCCGAAAAAGACCATGAAGCGTTCGAAGGTGCCAAGGTGCTCGGCCTGCGGGACGTACCAGATCAGTCCGAACAGCGTCAGGAATTGTGCAGGAACCCAGATCAGGGTGACAAGCCGATACCAGAACAGGTCGCTTTCCGAGGCAGAGAGGTCTGCGTTGTCCAGGTTCAGCCCCACGACAGCATCCAGCAGCGTGAACAGATACCATGTGATCAGCGGCAGCAGGACAACCGTCCACCCCCCGCAGATCGCCGTGATCCATGCCAGCGGGATCAGCCCCAGCGACAGCCAGAACGGCAGCGCCCGCGTCACGCGGGCAAGCTCCCTTGGCGCTAAGGTTTTACCTTGTATGGTCATGGTATCGGCTCTCTTTTCGCAATCCGATCCTAGTCACCCGGACTCAAAGTTCGGTTCATTGAATACAGTTCTCAACAGCAGGTTCGCGCCCGACCCCGAGGGCGGCCCTCCATTTGGCGCAGCACTTCCATTTTTCCATACTGGGCAGCATCTTGCTAGGTCGGAGTTTCGCACCCGCCGTTTTGCCGAAGGCAAACCTGCGGTTTGACGGGGGCGGGGTCGGGTGCGAACCGGATCGCAAGCGATCCGGGCGCAGGAGGAAATGATGCGCATTTCGTTTCCGCCATTCTAGCGCAGCTTGCCTGCCCGTCAAAGGCCCGTGACATCCTCTGACTGCGACAAATCGAACGCCTTGCGCATCACCGTCGGCAGATCGGAAGGGCGGAAGTCCTGCCTTGGGACAAAGTCGCCGCGTTCGGGCTGCACCTTTGGCCCGACGCGGGCCGTCCGGACGGAAAGGATCAGGTGGAAATGGGTAAAGGTGTGGCGCACTTCACCGGCCAGGTCGTGCCAGCAGGCGGTGACCGGCGGCGTGCCGGCTGGCCGCTCGGTCGCAATGTCCAGCCAGTCCGAACCCGGCCAGCCCAGCATGCCGCCCAGCAGCCCCTTGTCTGGGCGTGTTTCCAGCAACCACGCCCCATCGGTCCGTTGCGCGAGGTATAGCGTGCCGTGGCGCACCGGCTTGGGCTTCTTCGGTGTTTTCATCGGCAGCAGCGGGGCGGTGCCCTCGCGCCGCGCCTTGCAGGGATCGCGCCAGGGACAGATCCCGCATGCGGGCGATTTCGGGGTGCAGATCGTGGCCCCCAGATCCATCACCGCCTGCGCGTAATCGCCCGGCCTGTCACGCGGTGTCAGTGCCGCCGCTTTCTTCATCAGCACCGGTTTGGCCCCGGGCAGGGGCGTGTGAATGTCGTAAAGCCGCGCCATCACCCGCTCCACGTTGCCGTCCAGCACGGTCTGGGGCAGATCAAAGGCGATCGACGACACGGCCGCCGCCGTATAGGGGCCGATGCCTGGCAGGGCCAGCAAGGCCGCATGATCGGCAGGAAAGACCCCATCGTGTTGCGCAACCACGGCCCGTGCGCACTTCAGCAGGTTGCGCGCCCGGGCGTAATAACCCAGTCCGGCCCATTCGCCCATCACATCGGCATCCGGTGCTGCGGCCAGCTCCGCCACCGTCGGCCAGCGCGCGACGAAGCGCGCGAAATAGTCCCGCACCGTGGCAACGGTGGTTTGTTGCAGCATGATTTCGCTCAGCCAGATGCGGTAGGGGTCAGGCCGGATGCCCGCCCTGCGCTCTGCCGGGCCGGTGCGCCAAGGCATCTCCCGCGCATGGAGGTCATACCATTTCAGCAAGATGTGCGGCAGGTTGCCGGGGGACGGTGTTTCACGCAATGTTTATAGGTCCTCGGCGGTGATGGGGTGGCGCAACGGCATCAGACCGCTATGGTATGCTGCACGTTCGGAGATACAAGCCCATGCCACCGCGCCGCACCGGAACCTATGGTTTCAAACGCACCGACAGCCTTTTGTCCGGCCAGATCCGGAAGGCCTCCGAATCGCGTGGCTTCGCGCAGTCGCGGCTGCTGACCCAATGGGTTGAAATTGCCGGCAAGGACATTGCGGAAATCTGCCAGCCCGTCGAGATCAGCTATGGCCGGGGCGGATTGGGGGCGACGCTGACCCTGCTGACAACCGGCTCCCATGCCCCCGTGCTGGAGATGCAGAAAGAGAAACTGCGCGCCAGGGTGAACGCGGTCTACGGATACAACGCCATCGCACGGGTGCGCGTCACCCAGACCGCCGCAACCGGTTTTGCCGAAGGGCAGGTTGCATTCGCCCACCAAAGCCCCGGACCGAAGGCGGCACCAGACCCGGCGCTGCGCGCAAAGGCGACAGCGGCGGCGGGCCAGGTTTCGGACAACGGATTGCGCGAGGCACTTGCGCGTCTGGGTGAGAACATATTGAACAAGAACAACCGCTGAAGAGCTGACAAAGGAATATCACATGCAACGTAGAAATCTGATTCTGGGCGCTGTCGCCGTCGCGGGCCTGGGCGGCTGGGCACTGACCCGCACCTCGGCAACCCCCGGTTCGACCGCCATCGTTGGCGCGGCGAATGCCCAGTCGAGCGATGCGGATGTCGATACCTCCACAATCACCGAGATGGTGATGGGCGATGCGGATGCGCCGGTCACGATCATCGAATATGCCTCTTTCACCTGCCCGCATTGCGCGGCCTTCCATCAGGGGCCATTCAAGCAGCTCAAGGCCGACTATATCGACACCGGCAAGGTCAGGTTCATCTACCGCGAAGTCTATTTCGACCGTCCCGGCCTCTGGGCCTCCATGATGGCGCGTTGCGGCGGCGAAGCAAAGTTCTTTGGCATTGCCGATCTGATCTACAAGGGCCAGTCCGACTGGGTCCGCGGCGGCGATCCTGCGACCATTGTTGAAGGGCTGCGCAAGATCGGCCGCCTGGCGGGCATGGACAACGACACGCTGAACGCCTGCCTGCAGGATGCCGACAAGGCGCAGACGCTGGTGGCCTGGGAAACAGAGAACCGCGAAGGCGATGACATCACCTCGACCCCCAGCTTCATCATCAACGGCACCAAGCAGTCGAACATGTCCTATGCCGATTTCAAGACATTGATCGACGCTGAGCTCGGCAGCTGATGCGCGCACCGCTTGCCGGCCTGAAGGTCATCGAACTTGCAAGGGTCCTTGCCGGGCCCTGGGCGGGTCAGACGTTGTCGGATCTGGGATGCGAAGTGATCAAGGTGGAAAGCCCTGCCGGCGACGACACGCGCCAGTGGGGTCCGCCCTTTGTCACCCGCGATGACGACCAGTCGGCAAGCTATTTCCACTCCACCAACCGGGGCAAGGCATCCGTTACCGTCGATTTCCGGACCGACGCGGGCGTGGCGCAGGTCAAGGCGTTGCTGAAAGATGCCGATATCCTGATCGAGAATTTCAAGACCGGCGGGCTGGCCAAATACGGGCTGGACTATGCCAGTCTCAAGGAAGAATTCCCGCAGCTGATCTATTGTTCGATCACGGGTTTCGGCCATACCGGCCCCTATGCGCACCGGGCGGGCTACGATTTCATCATCCAGGGCATGTCCGGCCTGATGTCGGTCACCGGGGAAGCTGACCGGCAGCCGCAGAAATCGGGCATGGCGATCACCGATATCTTTACCGGTATCTATGCAACCACCGCGATACTGGCTGCCGTGCATCAGCGCTGCCAGACCGGTCGGGGGCAGCATATCGACATGGCGCTGCTGGATTGCGCGGTGGCGATCATGGGCAATCAGGCGATGAATTACCTGACCACCGGCAAAGCGCCGGGGCGTATGGGCAACGCCCACCCGAACCTGACCCCCTACGAAGTCTTCGAATCCTCAGACGGTCACCTGATCATCGCCACCGGCAACGATGGCCAGTACCAGCGGCTGTGCCGTCTGTTGGGGCTGGAAGACATGGCGGAAGCGCCGGACTATGCCAGGAACGCCGACCGTGTGGCCAACCGGCCCGAGATGATCCGCCGCCTGAACGGCGCAACGCGCCTGCGCGCGCGGGACGACCTGCTTGCCGCCTGCGAAGCGAACAATGTGCCGGCCGGGCCGATCAACGATCTGTCCGATGTCATGGCCGACCCGCAGGTGGTTGCGCGCGGCATGCAGATCGAACTGGACGGGGTGCCGGGCCTGCGCTCGCCCTTCACCTTCTCGGATGCCGAACTGGCGCTGCACCGTCCGGCCCCGAAACTGGGCGAGGACAACTGAGGCCCGCCGATCTTTTCAAAAAGATCGGACCGGAATTTTCGAAAATTCCGCCGTGTCATGCGGGGCGGGGCAGCGCATCCAGCGCTTTGAACAGTGCGTTGTCTTCGGCGAATTGCAGGCGGACGGGCAGGGTGATCACCTTGCTGCGGAAGCTGTCCGGCAGCCTGACGGCATCCTTTTCCGTCGTGACCAGCTGCGCGCCCCGCGCGCGGGCATCACTTTCCAGCCGGGTCATCAGCGCCGCGGTCAGCGGCTGGTGATCGTCCAGGGCTTCGGTATGGACCAATGTCGCGCCCAGTGCCCGCAGCGTGGCAAAGAACTTCTCCGGGTGGCCGATCCCGGCAAAGGCAAAGGCAGTGGTATCCGCCCAGTTCATACCGGTCTGCAAGGGGGCAAGGACAGCCTGCACATGCGGCACGGCAGGTGGCAGGTCCGGTGCCGCAAAGCGATCCTGCGCGGCCGCTGTTCCGATGGACAGCAAGATGTCAGCCCGGCCCAGACCGGCCGTCGCCGGTTCGCGCAGCGGGCCCGCGGGCAGGCACAGGCCGTTGCCAAATCCTTTTTCCGCATCCACCACCACGATGGCCAGGTCATGATGCAGCGCCGGGTTCTGGAAGCCGTCATCCAGCACGATCACCGTTGCCCCGGCCTTTTGCGCGGCCCTGGCTCCGGCAGCGCGGTCCCGCGCCACCCAGACCTCGGCAAAGGCGGACAGCAGCAGGGGTTCGTCCCCGACTTCGGCCGCGCTGTGGCGCGCAGGATCGACCTGCACGGGCCCTTCCAGGGTTCCGCCATAGCCGCGCGACACGATATGCGGTGTGTGAAACAGGTTGCGCAGGTGATCCACCACCGCCATGACCGTTGGGGTCTTGCCGGTGCCGCCCGCGTTGATGTTGCCGACGCAGACCACGGGCACTTCCAGCCGTTCGCGCGCGCCTCGTGCCAACCGGCGCGCGGTGGCCAATGCGTAAAGTGCGCCCAGCGGCTGCAACAGCCGTGCGCGCCAGTCGGGCCGGGGAAGATGCCAGAAAGCCGGTGCCCGCATCAATGCGCCCTTACCACATCATCAAGCGCATCCTGCACAAGATCGGTCACCCGATCCATCAGCGCCGCACCCTGGCTGATCACATCCCATCCCGCATGGGCCATGGTTGCGGCCTGATCCGGGGCGATCAGGCGGGAAACGGCAGTGCCGAGCGCATCGGCATCATTGACGATGCGCGCCGCGCCTGCGGCCGCCAGCCTTGTGTAGGAACCCATGAAATGCCGCACCTTGGGACCGTAAAGCACCGAAGACCCCAGCGCCGCCGCGTCAAAGGGGTCACAGCCGCTTTCGCCCTGCACCAGGGAGGAGCCCAGAAAGGAAACCGGTGCGAGCCGGAAGAACAGGCCCCGGTCACCGGGGTCATCGGTCACGAGGACCTGTGTTGCCTCATCGGGAAATGTGCCGTCGCTCCAGTTCACGGTCACAAAGCCGCGTGCCTGGGAAAGCTCGATCGCCTCGGCGGTTGTTCCAGGCTCTGCCGCCTGCAGGATCAGCAACAACCGGTGCGACAGGCGCATGGCCTGCCGGTGCGCCGAAAGGATCGTGGGAAATTCCCTGGCCTGCAACTGGGTGGCAAACCAGACCGGCCTGCCGCCGATGACCGCAGAGAGTTCCGTCAGATCCGAATCCACGCAGGGCAGGGCCTGTCCGCCTGCCAGCAGCGGTGAGGTGATTTCAATCTGCTGGCGCGTCAGCCCGAGTTGCAGCAGCCGTTGCAGCCCCGGTTCCGACCGGGTCAGGACGTAGTCGAACTGAGACAACATCCGGTAGGTCAGATCGGAAAGCCAGCGGTCGCGGCGGCCGTCAAAGCCCCGGGTGTCGGCGTCAATCAGGAACATGGCGCACTGCCGGGCGCCGGTTTCCAGCACAAGGTTGGGCCGCAGCGCGCCCCAGACCCAGATGCAGCAATCGGGTTTCCAGTGATCGTGAAATGCCTTGACCGTCGACTGGTGTTCGCCGGGCACAGGCTGGACGATCACGTTGTTGTCTGTTTTGGCCAGCGCGGTGACATCCGCCCCCTCCGACAGGGTGATCAGCACGTTCAACCCGGTCCGCACCGCGCAAAGCCGCAGGGCAAGGTCCTGCACCGCCAGCAGGTTCCCGGATTCAGCGGCGTGAATCCAAACCAGTTCACCGGGGGGCCGCGGCCCGGAGGGCGGGACCACATCCGCCGTCCCGTGCCGGATCATGGCGCGATATGCCGCGAGCCCCAGCGACCGCGCCATGGCCGGTTCAGCCCAGCTCTTCGGTGGGTGAGGCGGGGGCTTCCTCGTCCCGCAGGCGGTGCAGATGCGCGATGAAATAGCGCATATGGGCATTGTCCACCGTGCGTTGTGCCTCGTTCTTCCAGGCGTCGAATGCAGTGGCATAATTGGGGAAAATGCCAACGATATGGATGTCATCGACGTTCTTGAACGCGGTTTCCGTGGGATTGACCAGTTCACCGCCGAAAACGAGGTGCAAGCGTTGTGTCATGGAATTTCCTTTGTCACTTGGGAGTATCCCTGTCGTACCAGAAGAAACGTTTCAGGCAAGTGCAGCGATCAGCGCGGCCTGGGCGGGTGCGCCCCCGGCCACCACCCCGTTGAGCCGGGGATCGGCATTGTTGAAGACCAGCGGCCGGCCCGTCTGATCGGAACAGGTGCCGCCTGCCTCTGTCACGATCAGGGCGCCGGCTGCGATGTCCCATTCCCAGCTGCGGCGCAGGGTGATCATCGCATCGAAACGGCCCTGTCCCACCAGCGCAAGGCGGTAGGCCAGCGAAGGCCGGTAGCTGCGTTTGAAGGTCGGGGCGCTGCGGGATTTCCAGTAGTGGTCCATCAAGGCGGGTTTCGCGGCCAGTACGGTGGTCTGCGACAGGTCGGGCTGATGCGCGGCCCGCAGGTCCTTGCCGTTCAGGGTCGCCCCCTCGCCCTTTGCCGCGGCATAGAGCTTGTCCCGCATCGGCAGGAACACAACTGCCGCGGTGATCACCCCCGCCTCTGCCACCGCCAGCGAATGCGCCCAGGTGTTCGACCCTTCGACAAAGCTGCGGGTGCCGTCGATCGGGTCGATGATGAACACCCTGTCCTTGCCCAGTCTTTCGGTGGTGTCTTCGGTTTCCTCCGACAGCCAGCCGTAATCGGGCCGGGCAAGCCGCAATGTGGTCTGCAGCACATCGTTCACCGCCAGGTCGGCCTCGGTCACGGGGCCCGCATCGCCGGGTTTGTCCCACCGCCGCGCCGTCTTGCCGACAAAGCTGGTGGCGACCCGGCCGGCAATGCGCGCCGCGTCGATCAGAAGGGGCAGATCACGCGCCGGCAAGGGTCATCCCCGGCACCAGCAATGACGGCACGACCCGGCTCAGGTGCGGACGCCCGTCGTTGGCAGGGATCATCGCACGCAGCATGTCCCGCAGGTTGCCCGCGATGGTGCATTCGTTGATCGCATGGGTGATCTCACCGTTCTCGACCCACAGGCCGCTGGCCCCGCGCGAATAATCCCCGGTGTTGGGGTTGATCGTCGATCCGATCATCGAGGTGACAAGCAGACCGGTCCCCATCTCGCGGATCAGGTCGTCCCGGCTGACCGCGCCCTGGGTCAGGGCGATATTCCAGGTGGTGGGGGAGGGACCCGAAGAAGTGCCGCGCGCCGCGTTGCCGGTCGGCGCCATGCCCAGTTTGCGCGCCGTGGCCAGATCGAGGGTCCAGCCCATGAGCACGCCGTTCTCGACGATCATGCGGCGCTGTGTCGGCAATCCTTCACCATCGAAGGGGCGCGATCCGCCGACGCGGGGGCGGTGCGGGTCTTCGATCAGCGACAGGTGGTCGGGCAGGATGGCCTCGCCCAGCGCATGCCGCAGATAGGACGCACCGCGCGCAATGGCATTGCCGTTCACAGCACCCAGAAGATGGCCGATCAGGGAGGATGCGACGCGTTCGTCGAACAGGACAGGATAGGTCCCGGTGGGCGGCTTGCGCGCATCAAGCCGGGCAAGGGCGCGCTGTGCGGCGGTCTGGCCAATGTCGGCGGCATCCCGCAGATCCGATTGGAAAATGCGGTTGTCGCCATCGTAGTCTCGTTCCATACCGCTGCCGCTGCCCGCGATGGCAACACAGGACAGCCCGCGGTTGGTGCGGCCAAAGCCGCCTTCGAAACCGTTTGTCGTGGCCAGAAAGATCTGCTGCCTGCTGTACCCGGCGCTGGCGGATTGCACCTGGCTGACGCCCTTGACGGCCAGTGCCGCGGCTTCGGTCGCGGCGGCATCCTCCTGCAGGGCCTCGGGCGAGGGTTCCTCCGCCGGATCGACCAGTTGCAGGGCTTCGGCGTCCCAATGCTGCGCAAGCTGCTCTGGCTCGGCCAGCCCGGCATAGGGGTCTTCGGGGGCCTCGCGGGCCATGGCAACCGCGCGGACCGCCATTTCCTCCATCGTACGTTCGGAGGTGTCCGAGGCCGAAACCGTCGCGGATCGTTTCCCCACAAAAACACGCAGCCCGATGTCGGTGCCTTCTGCCCGCTCGGCCTGTTCCAGCATGCCGCCGCGCACGTCGACAGAGACCGAGGTCGCGCGGACGGCCTTTGCATCTGCCGCATCCGCGCCTGCCTTGCCGGCGGCAAGCAACAGGGATTTGGTCAGCGAATCGAGGGGCTGTGACATGAGGCAGGCTCCAATCGGGGTTGGCGCAGAGGTAATCGCCTATGGCCATAAGGGCAAGAGCAGCGCCCCGATTGGGCGCTCCGGGCGCGGGAACGGCCGGGTTGGCGGCCCTTGTTGTCCATGAATTGAACAAAGCTGCGCTTTGCCCCCGGGGCGTCAGATGCCAGGCAAAGCCGACTTTGCGTCACATCGCAGCCCCGGCGTGTGGCGCGACGTCCGAAGGACGCGGCAGGAGACAAGCGGTCAGTCGTGAGAATGCAGAGAATGGCGGGATCGGGTTCAACTTATGCTTTCAGGAATCCTGCTATCTGGGCATTTACTTCATCAGGGGCATCCTCCTGAACGATATGCGACGCATTGGGTATTATGCGATGGATCGCATTGGGCAGCCTGTCAGCCAAAGCATCATTCAACCGCCGAAAAACAACCGGGCTTGAGTTTCCGCTAAGCAACAGGACGGGCATCGTGACACGCGAGAGTGGTACGTTACGCAAATCGGGAAAGCCATGATACAAAGCCTGCGCTCTGTCCGGTCCCCGATTGTCCCAGACCTGCTGGTAGCGCTCTTCTGAGAGGCCGTCAAAGGCCCGATCCCCCAAAACGCCCCGGCCAAAATGTGCAATGGCGGCTTTGTCGTCCCCCTTTCGAAATGCCTTTTCCGCTGGCCCAAATGTCCCTGCACCCAGTTTCGCGATCGCAAAGGCAAGTTTCGGGTTCGAAAGGAACAGCTTGAGCAATTGCAGCGGCTTTGGCGGGATTTCCAGATGAACGGTTACGCTCGGTGCTTCGATCAGAACCAGGCTTCGACACATCTCGGGGCGTTGCGTCGCCAGGACGAGTGCAATCAGCCCGCCCCACGAATGCGCCACAATATGGGTTGGGGCCGTCCCAAGGTGGTCGATCAGCGCGGCCAGATCGTCCACATGGGTTTGGAACGTATCCGGCTGGTCTGGCGGAATGGGGGCGTTCGGTGCGTGAAACCGGCGACTATAGCAGAGAACCCGGAAATCCCTCGACAATGCGGACATCTGACCGGTCCAGCTTCGGAGGTCCGATACACCACCGTGGACAAGCGTGACAGGGTCGCCGCGACCTTGTTGGAATGTGGCGAGGCTGGTTCCGTTCACCTCGATCATAGTGGTGTCATTGAGGTCAAGCATGCAGGACAATAGCATATGTGCCTGAACTTTCCGAACGGCAACTTCGTCTGCCAGCAGGAACTTGCGCGCCCTGCGTCGAAGGTCCTCTCTGGATCGCAAACGCCTGACAGTTGGGCCAGGATTGCCTGGCACGGCCTCCTGTCAGGATTCAGAAAATTCGCCAGCAAGAGCCAGAATTGCGCGGCATGCGCCGCCCCGGGGCACATAGCAAATGAAAAGAGGCGCGGACAGCGCCGCGCCTCTTCGTCCATTCGAAGCGCGCAGCTTACTTGATACGCTGCCCATTGGCCAAGACCTGGCCATCTTCGGTGAATTCGATCTTCGAGCTCAGGGTATCCGGTTCGGTGCCGGGCACTGCGAAGAGGCCCATCATCATCCGTGCGCCCATCGCCTGTTCTTCCGGCAGCATGCCCATCCCGACCAGCTTGTCCAACAGGCCGTTGCCGCCGACAAGCGACAGGTCAACGGCGCCCACAGGCTTCGGCATGCCGGGGAATGTGGTCTGATCCGTGTTGTCGAAGGTCACGTCGCCCTGACCTTCGAGACGCGCACCGGCGGCATCCACCACCAGCGTGTTCACCGTCAGCGCGTTGACCTCGCCCGGAGGGCCCGCAAGGTTTGCCGCGGCTTCCGGGTCCATGTAGTTGACCAGCAGCTTGGCCTGACCGCTCAGATCCAGCTCGATGGTTGCCGGGTCACGCGGCAATTGGCCGGTGGGGTCGAAGATGCCCCAGATCATGTCGGACATGACGAAATCGCCCAGCGTGATCCCAAAGGCAAAATCCTGCGGGTCGTCGGATTTGACCACGGGCGCTTGCAGCTTGAAACCGGAACGCGCCATGCTCAGGTCGATCGGGAACGGCAGATCGGCCACCTTGATGTTCATCTTGGTGTCTTTCTGGGACCCGGCATAGGCAATGCCGCCCGGGCCCATCTCAACGCTCAGATCGCCGCCCTGCGAGGATGTGGTGGCGGCGAAATCGCCTTCGGTTTCATCCTGGAAATTGATGTCGGTGTTGCCGGCGCCATAGGTGATGGAGCCCGACATATCAAAGCCCGCCGCGATCATTGCCGCCATATCTGCCGCATTCAGGTTGTCGAGCGGGATCAGCCCACCCCCCTCAAGGGTCAGTTCGGACATGCTGCCGACCATGGCAAGCTGGCCGGTCTGTTCGGGGTTGTGCACAAACAGGTCATAGCTGACGCTGCCGATCTGGCCGGTCTGCTCATAGCTGCGCATGTCGCCGATGGCCATTGTTGTCCGGCTGGTGAAGTCGGTCGCAACGACGTCGATCTTGGCGTTTTCTTCGCCATAGCTTTTGTCATCCACCATCAGCTCGGTCAGCTTCAGGCCGATGGTGCCCGCATCATAGGCATAGGTCATGTTCTCGGGCGTCCCGCTGACCGTCATGCTGTGGTCGGACTGGGTGTAGTCCAGGTTCATGGTAAAGCCGGGGTCGGTATCGGTGCCGGTGGCGGAAATTGTCATGGGCAATCTGTCCGGCATCACGATTGCCACCGATCCATCGCCATTCGCGATGAATTCGAAGGTGCCCATGGTCATGGTGACCGCGCCGCCCTCATCCGGCATCGGCATGTCCAGGGTCAGATCGCTGACAGTCAGGTTGCCACCTGCCTCAGTTTCAGAGGCGCTGATGCCGTAGCCCATCCCCTCCATATACTGGCGCCAGTCACCCCAGACCTGTGACGGGGTCAGATCGGCCCAGGCGGCAGAAGACAACAGCATCGCGGGCAATGCGAGGCCAATGGAAGCGGAGTTCAGACGAAACATGGGAAAATCCTTATCGCAAATGTGGCCAGAGCCTCTGACAAAGGGCGCGAAGGGTCAAGTACCGTGCAGGGGTGGACCATCGCATTTCACAGCTTTACCACAGGGCAACGACCCTATGCAAAACATCCCCCGATCAAAGGAGCGATCCAATGGATATGACCGGCAAGACAGTTATGATCACAGGTGCAAGCCGTGGCATCGGCGCCGAAACTGCGCGGGTTTTCGCCCAGGCAGGGGCAAATGTCGTCTTGCTGGCGCGTTCTCAGGACGCGCTGAGCGATCTGGTGGGGGAAATCGGCGACAAGGCGATTGCGATTCCCTGCAACGTGGCGCGCTATGGTGAAATGTCTTCGGCGGTCGCCACCGCCCAAAGCGCATTCGGCAGTCTGGACGTGCTGATCAACAATGCCGGCGTGATCGAGCCGATTTCCCGCCTCGCCGACGCCGATCCTGCCGGTTGGGGTCAGGTGATCGACATCAACCTCAAGGGCGTGTTCAACGGCATCCATGCGGTGCTGCCTGCGATGCGCGAAGCGGGCGGCGGGTCGATCCTGACAATTTCTTCCGGTGCCGCCCATGGCGCGATCGAAGGCTGGAGCCACTATTGCGCCTCCAAGGCGGCGGTCAACATGCTGAACCGCTGCCTGGACAAGGAAGAGGCCGAACATGGTATCCGCGCCATTGGCCTGTCGCCCGGCACTGTCGCCACCCAGATGCAGCGCGAGATCAAGGCCTCCGGCATCAACCCGGTCAGCAAGCTGGCCTGGGAAGATCACATTCCCGCCGACTGGCCCGCACGCTGCCTGTTGTGGATGTGCAGCGCGGAGGCGGACCGGTTCAAGGGAGACGAAATTTCCCTGCGCGACGAGGACATCCGCCGCGCCGTCGGCCTGATATGATCCTCTGCGACCGCGCAGACGGTATCTGGACCGTCACCATCAACCGCCCGGACAAGGCCAATTCGCTGACCCATGCCATGCTCAGCGACCTGGCAGAGGTGATGGAGGCGGCAACAGAGGCAAGGGCGGTGATCCTGACCGGCACGGGCCGTGTTTTCAGCGCCGGTGCCGATCTGGAGGCTGCCCGCGCGGGGCTGGCCACCTCCGATGTCTGGGAACGGCTGTCCGGGGCGGTTGCCTCCCTGCCGGGGCTGACCATCGCGGCGCTGAACGGCACCCTGGCGGGCGGTGCCATGGGCATGGCGCTGGCCTGCGACATCCGCATCGCCGTGCCGGAGGCCAGGTTTTTCTATCCGGTGATGAAGCTGGGGTTCCTGCCGCAGCCGTCCGACCCGCTGCGCATGGCGGCCCTCATCGGCCCTGCGCGCACCAAGCTGATCCTGATGGGCGGGCAAAAGATCACGGCCGAAGAAGCACTGTCCTTTGGCCTGATCGACCGGATCGTCGCGCCTGAGGAACTGCTGGAACATGCCCGCGCCCTGACGGCCGACACGGTTGCCGCCAAGCCCGAGATCGCAGCCGGGATCAAGCAGATGTGCCGCTCAGGCTAAGGACCCCTTTGCTGCACGCCGCTGCATTCGGACGGACCAATCCGGATGCGGCGGGTTCTGACCCTTTGCAATATCCTTGATCCTTTGCCGCCGTCCGGGCATGAGGATGGCGTATTTGCTTTTTGTTACAAGGGTCCGGTGATGGAGTTCGACCTTTCTGCGCAACCTGAAATCGTGCAGCAGACCTATGGCTATGCCGTGCAGGGGTGGGAACTGGCGCTCAGCTGGTTGTTGAGCCCGGCGGCCTGGTCCCAATTCGCATTGCTTGTGGTCGCATGGCTGCTTGCGGTGCTGATTTCGACGCGGATGAAACCAGCATTGCAGCGGCTGATAGAACCCGGCGACAGTGCCGGTGTCTTCGCCACGCCGCGCCGGTTTGTCCTGCGCTTTCTGCCGTTGCTCTCTCCGCTGCTGGCCTATGCCCTGACGGGCATCGGGGAAAGCATCGTCAGATCCCTGTTCGATTCCGGCGCCGTCATCGCCTTTGGCAAGCGGGTGTTCCTCTTCCTGGCCGCGCGGGCGCTGGTCCGCGACATGATCACCGATCCGCTGCTCAAGACCATGGGCCGCTTTATCCTGCTGCCGATCATGGCGATTTATGCCGTGGGGCTGATGGATGTCGTGAACACGGCGCTGACCGAAACCATCGTGGGCGTCGGCAACATCCGCTTTTCGCTGATCACAGTCGTGCGCGGGGTCATCGCCGGGACCTTCCTGTTCTGGCTGGGGCAATGGTCGAACACCCAGACCACGCAGATCATCGCCCAGAAGGAGGAGATGCGCCCGTCGATCCGGCAGTTGCTGATCAAGACGGTCGAATTCACCATCTTTGCCGTGGCCTTCCTGCTGCTGATGAACATCATGGGCATCAATCTGGGGGCCCTTGCCGTTCTGGGCGGCGCCATCGGTGTGGGGCTGGGGTTCGGCCTGCAAAAGATCGCGTCGAATTTCATTTCTGGCGTGATCCTGCTGGTCGAGGGGCAGGCGACGGTCGGTGATTTCGTGGAACTCGACGGCGGCGAAGCGGGCACAATCGTCAAGATGATGGCCCGGGCCACGATTCTGGAAACCTTCGATGGCCGCTGGATCGTGGTGCCGAACGAAGATTTCATCACCACCCGTGTGGCGAATTACTCTGATTCCGGGTCGGCCAACCGATACGAGGCGGCATTCTCTGTCAGCTATGACACCGATATCAACAAGGTGCCGGCCCTTGTGGAGGCCGCAGTGGCCACGCATCCGGAGGTGCTTGATGAACCCTATCCGCCCGATTGCGAGCTGCGCGGCTTCGGTGACAGCGGTGTGGATTTCGCGGTGGAGTTCTGGGTCAACGGGCTGGACGACGGGCCGAACAAATACACCTCCGACGTCCTGTTCCTGATCTGGAACGCGCTCAAGGACGCGAAGATCGAGATTCCCTTTCCCCAGCGCGTGGTCGAGATCAAAGGCGGTTTGCCCAAGGCAGAGGCATGAGCCGCGCTGTGGTGATCGGGGCAGGCCCGGCTGGTCTGATGGCGGCAGAGATGCTGGGACGTGCCGGTCTTGCGGTCACGCTCTGCGATGCCAAGCCATCGGTGGGCCGCAAGTTCCTGATGGCCGGCAAATCCGGCCTGAACCTGACAAAGGACGAGCCGTTCACACCCTTCATGGAAGCCTATGCCGAGGCACGAGCCCCATTGTCCCCGATCATCGCGGCATTCGACGCCAGCGCCGTGCAGGCATGGGCGCGCGGGCTGGGCCAGGAGGTGTTCTCCGGATCGACAGGCCGGGTCTTTCCGACGGCGATGAAGGCCTCGCCATTGCTCAGAGCCTGGCTGGAACGCCTTGCCGGGCTTGGCGTGCAGACCCGCACCCGGTGGCACTGGCAGGGCTGGCAGGGTGAGGCACTGGCATTCGACACCCCCGGGGGTGTCGAGACGCTGCAGGCAGATGTGACCGTGCTGGCCCTTGGGGGCGCAAGCTGGCCCCGACTGGGCGCGACCGGCGCATGGGCCGACATATTGCGCGCCCGTGGTGTCGATCTGGCGGGTTTTGCGCCTGCGAATGCCGGCGTGGCGGTGGATTGGTCTGACCACATGGCCAAGCACTTCGGCGCGCCGCTCAAAGGCGGGGCATGGTCCGCCGGCCCCTATCAATCGCGGGGCGAGGCGAGCCTGTCGGCGCGCGGGCTGGAGGGCGGCGGGATCTATTCGGTCTCCCGCGGTGTCCGTGAAGGGCATGATCTCTTGCTTGACCTGTTGCCGGATCTCTCCGTGCCGGAGATCACGACACGCCTGGCAAAGCCGCGCGGCAAGGCCAGCCTGGCCAATCATCTGCGGAAGGTGTTGAAGCTGACACCGGCGCAGATCGCGCTGATACAGGAAATGGCGCGGCCCCTGCCCGATGGCCTGCGGGCCACGGCGCGGGTGTTGAAGGCGCTACCGATAAGCCACGCCGGGCTGCGCCCGATGGCGGAGGCCATCTCGACCGCCGGGGGCGTCCGCTTTGGCGCGCTGGATGACAATCTGATGCTGCGCGCGGTGCCGGGTGTCTTTGTGGCAGGGGAAATGCTGGATTGGGAGGCGCCGACAGGGGGCTATCTGATCAATGCCTGCCTTGCGACCGGGCGGTGGGCCGGGCAGCAGGCCGCAACCTGGGCCGGGGTCTGATCCGGGGGCTCGCGCTAATCGGCAGTCGCACGTCCGGCTATCGAGCCGCGGTTCCGCAACGCCATCCAATAATGGGCACTCCCGGTTGCTGAACCGTTTTTCCGCAACGCGATGGAAAAGCACTAACGTTCCGTAAATGAAGACATGTCATTTTTGACATGTCTTTATTTGCAGCTGTGAATGCCGTCTGTGTGAATGCCGAAAGCGTGAATGCACCTTGAGGGGCCGAAGCCTTCCGCATCCGAAACGCCAGAACTTACCCCGCACCCTTTTCCTGCGCGGCCTTGAACGCGGGCCGGTCCCGCATCCGGGCGGCCCAGGCGCCGAGCTTGTCATTCAGACGCGGAAACTTCGCACCGATCGACCAGTTCACGCAGTGACAGGCCAGGATATCCGCATGGGTCATCTGGTCCCCCATCAGGAACGGCCCTTCCAGCCGCTCCGCCAGCACATCGGCCGAGCGCAACAGCTCCGCCTTCAGGCTGTCCTTGATCTCGGGCACCCGGCGGTCTTCGGGAAAAACGAAACTGTGTTTGGCGGCCGCCCAGAGAATCGCGTCGAATTCATCGACCAGCCAGAAGGTCATTGCATCCTGCCGGGCCCGGGCAGGGGTGCCTGCCGTGGCCGTCAGCTTGCCATGTTTGTCGCCGAGGTAGGTCATGATCGCCACGGAATCGGTCAGGATCTCATCGCCGTCGACAAAGGCCGGGATCTTGCCCAGCGGATTGTATTTCAACGCTTCTTCGGACCGCGGCCCGGCATCCACCTGTTGGTAGTCTTCGCCCAGTTCTTCCAGCATCCACATCACCCGGAAAGCGCGGGATCTGGTCGCACCAATCACCTTGTACATCGTTGTTCCTTTCAGCGTTGAGCGCCCAGCATCGCGAGGCGGATAAAGGCGCGTTCGACCAGTGCCAGCGCCGGCGCGGTCTGCGCTGCCGACCGCAGGGTCAGGTCGGTATCGGTCAGAACCGTCAGCGCGGTTTCCAGCTTTGCCGCACCCCAGGCCTTGGCCTGCCGCATGGCGCGGTCCCGGTCGCGCACCCCATAGACGGGCGCACCGGGGGATGCCGCAATGCGGTAAAGGGTGCGGAAATGGCGGATCGCCATGATGGTCAGCGTCACCGGGTTCACGCCCTGTCCCTGCAACTTGCTCATCACCGGCCCGATGTCGCCCGCGCGGGCCTCGGCCACCACATGCAGGATGTCATCCACATCCGCCTCGGTCGATGTCGGCGCGCAGGCTGCAACATCCTGCCCGGTCAGGGCGCTTGGGTCATTCAGCTTGTAAAGCGACAGCTTTTCCAGGGTCTGACGGAAATCGCCGGGATCAAGCGTGCGGGCCAGTTCGCTCAGCGCGCCCATGGCATCGGGTTCGGGGCACAGCCCGGCCTCTGCCAGCAGCCGCTCGATCTCCGCCCGGTCTGGCGGGGTGTCATAGATCGCCACCGCATAGGCATTCGGGTGGCTCTCAAAGGCTTTGCGCACCTTCGAGGTCTTCTTCAGGTCGCCCCCGGACACGACAATCTGCGCATCGCCGGGCTGCCAGTCTCCCAGCGCATCCAGCAGCGGCTTGGCGATATTGTCGTTCGCGTCCTCGACAAAGGCCGCACGCGGTCCGGGAAAGAACCCCACCGCCTTGATCGCATCCAGCAACATCGCGGGATCGCGGCGCAGCTCGGCCGCCGGGATTCGCGTCAGGCGCATTTCCTCTTCCGCATCGGGACCCAGCAGGGATTTCAGGAATTCCTGCCGTTTCAGCGCGACGCGCATCGCGTCGCTGCCAAAGATCAGCAGGCCGGTCTTGCCCGCGTCCGGCTTGGCGAAATAGCTGTTGGCCTCGCGCGGGGACAGTTTCATGCGGGGATCTGCGCGGCGTAAAGCCTTGCGATGATCTGCTCGGCCAGGATGCGCATCAGGCGTTCCTGTGCATCCTGCGCGCTGGCCAGCGTTGCAACGGTTGTGCCGGTGGCGGAATAGCCGGTGAAATTCTCGACGGTGCCGGAGGTCACGATCTGGCCTGTGGTCAGATCCCGCAGGGCGAAATCCACCGCACCCAGCAGGTTGAACCGGGTGATGTTGCCCGCCGAATCGATGGCCAGCCCCTCTTCGGTCGTGGCAATCTTGACCGCCAGGCCAAAGCTTGCGGCGCTGGTACGGCCCAGCCGTTCCTCGATCTCTCGGGTCAGCAGATAGCCGTTGCGGTCATCCGGCTCATCCACCAGCACGCGGTTGCGCAAGGCGCTGCCGCTGCCGCCGGGTCCATAGACCGGCTCGAACCCGCAGGCGGCCAGCGCCAGCGGGGCAAGCAAAACGGTACGGCGGTCAAGCAACGACATTCACGATCCGTCCGGGCACAACGATGACCTTCTTCGGGGTGGCCCCATCCAGGGTTCTGATCACAGCTTCATGGGCCAGCGCGATCTTTTCAACCTCTTCTTTCGGCATATCGGCGGGCACCTGTATTTCCGCACGCCGTTTTCCATTGATCTGGATCGGCAGGGTGACGGTATCGTCAACCAGCATTGCCGCGTCAGCCTTCGGCCAGGGGGCGGTGGCAATCAGGCCTTCGCCGTTCTGCCTGGCCCAGATGTCCTCGGCCAGATGCGGGGTCATCGGGGCCATCAGCTGCGCCAGCGTCATGATCGCTGCGCGCTGGGCGCTCTGGCCCGCCTTGGATTTCTGCAAGGTTGCCGTGAAGGCGTAGAGTTTCGCAATCGCCGCATTGAAGCCGAAACTTTCGACACCCATGGTCACGTCATGGATGGTCTTGTGCATGGCGCGCAACAGATCCTCGTCACCCTCTCCCCCGGCATCGGCATCCATCGCCGCGATCCGGTCGCTGATGTTCCAGACCCGCGACAGGTGCTTGAACGCCGCTTCGGCACCTGAGGCTGTCCATTCCACGTCCCGCTCGGGGGGGGAATCGCTCAGCACGAACCAGCGGGCCGTATCCGCGCCATAGTTCGAGATGATGTGCAGCGGGTCCACGACGTTGTTCTTAGACTTGGACATCTTAGACGAAGGGATAAGGTCAATAGATGTGAAATCGTGACCGCCTGATCTGTAAATATCTGCCATTGCATTGTTGTCTTGTGAAAGGTCTCCTACTTCGTCCCGAAGGAAAGCCTGCTCAGTGCCATCAACTAGGAACGTCACAACCTCTTCAGGATAGTAGAACCTGTCGCGAAGAATGTTGTTGTCGTCCTTCATCTTTACACGAGATTTATAGATCGCGTGCGTCACCATGCCTTGGGTGAACAGCGCGTCAAAGGGTTCGATGGCGCTTTCCGGCAGGTGTCCGGTGATGTGCATCGCGCGGGCAAAGAAACGTGAATAGAGCAGGTGCAGGATCGCATGTTCGATGCCGCCGATATACTGGTCCACGTTCATCCAGTATTTGGCATCTTCCATGTTTGTCGGCGTTTCGGCGCGGGGCGCGGTGAAACGGGCGAAATACCAGGAGGAATCGACAAATGTGTCCATCGTGTCGGTTTCGCGCCTCGCCGCCGCGCCACAGGACGGGCAGGCACAGTCGCGCCAGGTCGGGTGCCGGTCCAGCGGGTTGCCGGGCGTGTCAAAATCCACATCATAGGGCAGTTCGATCGGCAGGTTCTCTTTCTTTTCCGGGACCACGCCGCAGCTGTCGCAATGCACCACCGGGATCGGGCAGCCCCAATACCGCTGGCGGCTGAGGCCCCAGTCGCGCAGGCGGAACTTGGTCACGCCGTGGCCCACGCCATTGTCCTCGCAAAAGCGAATCGCGGCGTCGATGGCTTCGTTGCCGGTTTGCCACTGCTCCCCCGCGAATCCGCGGTTGTAAAAGACCTTTTCGTCCTTGGCGGGCACAAAGGCCTCTTCGAGGTCTTCGGGCGCTTCCGCTGACGGCAGAAAGGTCGAAATGATCGGCAGATCGTATTTGGTCGCAAATTCAAAATCGCGCTGGTCATGGGCCGGGCAGCCGAAAATGGCCCCGGTGCCGTAATCCATAAGGATGAAGTTCGCGATATAGACCGGCAGGTCATGCGCCGTGTCAAACGGGTGGCGCACCCGGATACCGGTATCCAGGCCCAGCTTCTCGGCGGTTTCGATGGCTTCCTCGGTTGTGCCGCCCTTTCGGCACTCTGCGCAGAAGGCCGCGACATCGGCATTGTCCCGCTCCAGCGCCTTGGCAAGCGGGTGATCGGGCGAGATGCCGACAAAGGAGGCACCCATCAGCGTATCGGGGCGCGTGGTATAGACCTCGATCCGGTCATAGCCGTCCGGCGCGTCAATGGTGGAGAAGGCGAATTGCAGCCCACGCGATTTGCCGATCCAGTTGGCCTGCATCAGCTTGACCTTGGCGGGCCAGTTATCCAACCCGTCGAGCGCCTCCAGCAGTTCTTCCGAATGATCCGAGATCTTGAAGAACCATTGCGTCAGCTCGCGCCGTTCCACCAAAGCACCAGATCGCCAGCCGCGCCCTGCCTCGACCTGTTCGTTGGCCAGCACGGTCATGTCGACCGGGTCCCAGTTCACCACGGCGTTCTTGCGATAGACAAGGCCCGCATCGAGGAAATCGAGGAACAGCGCCTGCTGCTGACCATAGTATTCCGGGTCGCAGGTGGCGAATTCACGGGACCAGTCGATCGACAGGCCCAGCGGCTTCATCTGGCCGCGCATGTCGTCGATGTTGCCATAGGTCCAGTCCTTTGGGTGGCCGCCGATGGCCATGGCGGCGTTTTCCGCAGGCATCCCGAAGGCGTCCCAGCCCATCGGGTGCAGCACGTTATGCCCGGTGGCGATCTTGTAGCGCGCGATCACGTCGCCCATCGTGTAGTTGCGCACATGTCCCATGTGGATGCGGCCCGAGGGGTAGGGGAACATCTCCAGCACATAATACTTGGGCCTGGAGACATCGCGGACGGCGCGGAAAATGCCATCCTTTTCCCAGGCGGATTGCCAGCGGGCTTCGATTTCGGCGGGAGTATAACGGGTCATGGCCTGTGCCTTCGTTCAAACGGACTGCGCCGGGCCGTTCATGTCACTGGGCCCGGCGCATAAGAAGTCGTGGATTGTGTTCGGGATCAGAATTTGTTGTCGGCGAGTCGCATCTCACGGGCGCGGGACAGAATGGCGTCCTCGACCGCGCGGGTGGTGGCAGTGTTCACGGTGCGTCCGCCCTGGGTTTGCAGCGCCAGGTTCAGCGACCGCGCATCAAGCGCCGGATCGTCGATCAGAACCGTTGCGCGATAGGCAGAGCCGCCGCCCGGCGGTGTGCCATAGCCTGTCACGATCACGCCTGTGAATGGGTCGATGGATTGAACGGGCAGGAAATTGAGAACCTCAAGCGAAGCTGACCAGAGGTATTTGTTCACCGAAACATTCGTGCCGGTGTTCTTGCGGTTGAAGATCGACCAGATCGTATTGTCCGGATCGGTCTCGATCACGTTGGGGTTGTTGGTGTTGCTATAGGTCGCGGCACGCGGTGTCGCTTCCCGCCCCAGGCCACAAGCGCCGAGACTCGCAACAATAAGAAGTGCCACTGCGCCTTTGCAAACGGTCCTGTACGCCATTTCAGCTTTCCTTTGCCTGTTTGGACAATGGTCTATCCAAGTGCTGCACCATCGGCAAGGCATATGTCTGCAGCGATTCCCCTGTTGAATATGGGCTTTGTGCTCTTGGACACCCCTGAAAAGGGAGGGGCAGAGATAAAACTGTGGCAAAGCTGCACCATTGGCAGCGACATTGCCCCGGAGCGTTTCAGGCTTCTTGCAAGGAGGGGGGGGTTGGGTGCAAACACCCTTCATACCCTTTCCGGATTCCCCGGTCTGGGCATATGAATTCAAACCGAGGGAAAACTCATGAAAAAAGTTCTCTTCGCTACAACAGCCCTGGTCGCGACCGCCGGCGTTGCAGCAGCAGACGTTACATTTGGTGGTTACGGCCGCTTTGGTCTTCTGTACACCGACAACGGCGTTACAGACACAACAAACATCACAAGCCGTTTGCGTTTGATCGTGAATGCAACTGCTGAATCCGACGCTGGCGTCGTCTTCGGTGGTACAATTCACTTCGAATCCGAAGAGCGTGATGCGGCTGTCGGCACTCTGCCGGGCTTCAACGGCGCACGCTTCTTCGCCCGTTCCGGCGGCTTCGAAGTTGGTGTTGGTAACATCTACGGCGCGCTGGAGTTCATGCCTGGTCAGTACCCCATCGACCTGGGTTTGACCGGTCACTCCTATGACTACGTTGCCTACAACTTCCGTGGCGATGCTTACCAGAACGGCCAAGGCCTGGGTAGCTCGGGCTCCAACGGTATCGAAGTTCTGTACTCTGCTGGTGATCTGGCGGTCCACGTGTCCGCAACCAACCCTGCCGGTGCAAACAACGAGCGTATCGCGGGTCACATCGCATACACATGGAACGGCTGGACATTCGCTCTGGGTGCTCAGGACTCCGACTTCGTTGGTGACACTGAGTGGACAGCCACTGTTGGCGGTTCCTTCGGCCCGGCCGACGTGACACTGGCCTTCGCCGACAACGGCGTTGCTGGCGACCACTGGGTTCTGGCAGGTCGCTTTGATGTTGGCGCAGCCACAAACATCGAAGCCTACGTTGCAGATGCTGACTACTTCGCCCAAACATCCTACGGTGTTGACTTCAACCACGACATGGGTGGCGGCACATCGCTGCGCGGCGGTATCTCCAACAACAACGCCGACGTGACCATCGTTGACTTCGGTGTGCGCTTCAACTTCTAAGTTGAGCTCATACACGTGAGTTTGGGGCAGACCTTCGGGTCTGCCCCTTTTCATTTCTGCCCCCGTGTTGTTCTGTGCGCCTCAAGGCAGCAAGGGGAACATCATGGGTCTGACAGATATCACCACCAGATTGACCAGGGCAGAAGCGGATGCCGGGCGCAAAGCCGGTTCCGTCACCCTGATCGCCGTCAGCAAGGTGCAGCCGGACGCGCGGGTGCGCCATGTGCTTGAACAGGGCCACCGCTGTTTCGGTGAAAACAAGGTGCAGGAGGCGGCGGGCAAATGGCCCGGTTTCCGCGCTGATTTTCCCGGCGTCGACCTGCACCTGATCGGGCCCCTGCAATCCAACAAGGCACGGCAGGCAATCAACCTGTTTGACGCCATCCATTCCCTGGACCGGCCGAAACTGGCCAAGACCCTGGCACGGCTGGCCCAGGAAGAGGGGAAATGCCCCGATCTGTTCATCCAGGTGAACACCGGCGAAGAGCCGCAAAAGGCAGGCGTCCTGCCCGGCGATGCAGATGCCTTTGTCAGGGAATGCCGGGATCTCGATCTGCCGGTGCGGGGTCTGATGTGCATCCCCCCGGTGGATGAAGAACCATCGCTGCATTTCGCGCTGCTGGCAAAGATCGCGGCGCGCAACGGCTTGCAGGGGCTTTCCATGGGCATGAGCAGCGATTTCGAACGCGCCGTGGCCCTGGGTGCCACCCATGTCCGCGTCGGCTCGGCCATCTTCGGAGAAAGAGTGCCGGGATAAGGCCCGAAACCTGGCTCTATAGCGTCTGACGAAATACTTGAAGCATCATGCATCACGTAACGCGTTGAAATCTCTGATTTCAGGCAGCGTTACGGGATTCAGGTTTTTCGCATGACGATCTAGGTCACGATCAACCGTGCATGCTGCCGGATCATCGGGGCAATGGCATGCAGATCGGCCCGCCGCAGGCCGATACAGCCCTCCGTTGGATAACCGGGCCTGCGCCACTGGTGGATAAAGATGGCAGAACCGCGCCCCGCAACCGCATCGGGCCAGTTCCAGCTGGTCAGGATCACCAGATCATAGAGCGGATCCGCGCGGCGCAGCACCTCGTGGCTGTGCGGATAGGGCGCACGCACCATCCTGTTGTAATCCTTGGCCGCCGGATCGTCTGACCACAAGTCCCGCGGCCCGATCGGCACCGCCCAGTTCACCGGGCAGGACAACCTGTCGGGCCGATACAGCATCCCGACAATCCGGTGGGCCCCTTTCGGGGTGGCGCCATCGCCCTCGCGCTTGTGTTCGGTCACACCACCCCTGCCGATGCTGCAGGGGTAAAGCCGCCCCTGAAACCGCAGGCCAACAGGGGTCAGGACCATATCATCGCGGGTCATCAGCGCGGAGGCAGATCGTCGAAACAGGGCTTGCCTTCGGCCACCACATGGAAGGGCTGCGCGTCTTTCATGAAGATCGCAAATTCCGCATCACCAAAGTCTGCCGCCGGATTGTCCAATGTTCCCGCCTTGAGCACCAGATAATCCCGCCCCGGAATCCGCGTCACGACATGTGTCCCGCAGGTGCCGCAGAACTGCCGTGTGCGCGCGCCTTCAAGGTCGTCGCGGGTGAATTCGGCGGGTGTCCCGCTGGTAAAGGCAAAACCCTCCAGCGGCACTGCCATCGCGAAATTCGGCCCCCCGCCCGAGATATACTGACATTCCCTGCAGTGGCATTGCAGCTTCCACACCGGAACGGCTGTCACCTCGTAGTGCAGCGCCCCGCAATAGCATCGGCCTTTCATGGCTGTCCTTTCCCTAAAGAAGATGCCCGGACTTTGCAGCCTTGGTCGCCAGATAACCAGCGTTATGGCGGTTTTCGCCAACCTTCAGCGGCACCCGTTCGGCCACGTCGATGCCCGAGGCTTCCATCATTTCGACCTTGCGGGGGTTGTTGGTCAGCAATCGCACCGCGGAAAAGCCCATGGACCTCAGAATATCCGCCCCCAGCCGAAAATCGCGCTCGTCGTCCTCGAACCCCAGCCGGTGATTCGCCTCGACAGTGTCAAACCCCTGATCCTGCAGGGAATAGGCCCGCATCTTGTTGGCCAGCCCGATGCCGCGTCCTTCCTGATTGAGATAGAGCAATATCCCCGTCCCCTCGGCCCCCATCTGCGCCAGCGCAGCACGCAGTTGCGGGCCGCAGTCGCATTTCAGACTGCCCATCAGGTCACCGGTGAAACAGGCGGAATGCAACCGCGCGAGAACCGGTTTGGTCCGGTCGGGGCGGCCGATCTCGATGGCATAATGCTCCTCGCCGCCATCCTCGGGGCGAAAGATATGCAACCGGCCCGCCTCTGACACTTCCATCGGCAGGCGCGCATTGACGACAGGATGCAAGGGGCTGCGTTCGGCCAGCGCGGGCGTCACCGCGGCAAGCTCAAGCGCCGTCAGGGAATGCCGTGCGGCAAACGCCCTGGCATCGGGCAGCGGCAGGACCAGGGCAGCGGGCAGAAGGCGCGCCGTCTTGCACAATTGCAGTGCGGCGCGATGGGCGGCCACATCACCGCCCCGCGCGCATTGCAGCGGGCCCTTCATCGGTGCGCGCAGATCGTCAGCGGGATCAGCCAGATTTTGCACCCAGACCGGTGTGGCGTCTTCCGGCAGAAGCACACGCGCCAGGTCCCCGTCATAGGCCCGCGCCTTGAGGGTCTGGGCCCGGCGCGCGGTAATCGCAAGAACCGGCTCTCCCCCCAGTGCCAGCACATCGGCCAGCCGCTGCGCGGTCAGGGTTTCTGCCGCCAGTACCAGAACAGGCTCTGCACCTTGCAGAACAATCGGGATACCCATGCGTAAATCCGCCCGCGCGCGGGCCAGTTGCTCGATAATGTCAGGGGCCAGGGCCATATTGTGTTACAACTCCGTAAGGCGATTGAAACTTAACTATGCCACATGGCCCGGAATTGAAACATTGCGGCGCTCTGCCACACGAGGCCGTGAAGCCTGCATCCCAAACCTTGTCGAACTCGTGTGCAAGGCACACCTGTAACAAAATAGTGTGGAGGTTAGAAATGGCCCAGCTCAAGAAAATCCTTCTCGTCGACGATGACGAGGACCTGCGCGAGGCGCTGAGTGAACAGTTGATCATGACCGAAGACTTTGACGTCTTCGAAGCAGGCAACGGCGCCGATGCAATGGCCCGCGCGAGGGAGGCGATCTACGATCTGGTCATCCTCGATGTCGGCCTGCCCGATACGGATGGCCGCGAACTCTGCCGGCTGATGCGCAAACAGGGTGTGAAAAGCCCGATCATGATGCTGACCGGGCACGATGGCGATGCAGATACCATCCTGGGTCTGGATGCCGGTGCCAACGATTATGTCGCGAAACCCTTCAAGTTTCCGGTCCTGCTGGCCCGCATCCGCGCGCAGCTGCGCCAGCACGAACAATCCGAAGATGCGGTGTTCCAGCTTGGCCCCTATACCTTCCGACCGGCGATGAAGATGCTGGTGACCGAAGACGACAAAAAGGTCCGCCTGACGGAAAAGGAAACCAACATCCTGAAGTTTCTCTACCGCTCGAACGATGGCGTTGTCCCGCGGGATGTCCTGCTGCACGAGGTCTGGGGCTACAACGCAGGTGTGACCACCCACACGCTGGAAACCCATATTTACCGCCTGCGCCAGAAAATTGAACCAGATCCGTCAAATGCGCGCCTTCTTGTTACCGAATCCGGCGGATACAGATTAATGAGCTGACCGCCGGAACCAAATCGGGATTTTGCGGTTACCCCTTGCGAGAGGCGGGGTTTTCATGACCCGCCCCTCGGTTTGAACCCCGAAGTTTGTGCCCGGGTATTGGCACATACCTCCCTGTTGGACTTGGCCGGGCTCCGTGCCCGGCCATTTTTTGCGATCAAACACCGCAGGCGAATATGTCCGCCCGGGGGCCTTGATCCGGTGGCGCTCCCCCGGCCAAGCGGTTAACCTGCCCCTGGTCACTGACGGAGAACCCCATGCCATTCACCCTTGCCACCTGGAACATCAATTCGGTTCGTCTGAGAGAGGGCCTTGTCCTGAAGATGCTGGCCGAGCACGGGCCGGACGTCCTGTGTCTGCAGGAATGCAAAAGCCCGGTCGACCAGATACCGACAGAGGCCTTCATACAGGCAGGCTATACCCACATGGTCGCGCGCGGGCAAAAGGGCTACAACGGCGTTGCCATCCTGTCCAAATTGCCGCTGCAAGATGCCGGGGACCGGGATTTCGCCGCCCTGGGCCATGCCCGCCACGTTGCCGCGCGGCTGGAGAACGGCACGACCATTCACAACTTCTACGTGCCCGCCGGCGGTGACAAACCCGACCGGACCATCAACGAGAAATTCGGCCAGAAACTGGATTACCTCGCGGAAATGCGGGACTGGTTTCATGGCGAAAAGCCGCAAAAGGCCATTCTCGTGGGCGACCTGAACATCGCCCCGCGCGAGGATGACGTATGGGATCACAAGAAACTCCTGAAGGTGGTCAGCCACACCCCGGTCGAGGTCGAGGCCCTGGGCGCCACCCAGGATGCGGGCGGCTGGGTGGACATCACCCGCCAGGACATACCGCAGGGCAATCTCTACAGCTGGTGGTCCTACCGCTCCCCCGATTGGGATGCAGCAGACAAGGGCCGCCGCCTCGATCATGTCTGGGCCACACCGGATATTTCCAGCGCCGCCCATTCCAGCCACATCCAGCGCGCCGTGCGGGGATGGGAGCAGCCCAGCGACCATGCCCCGGTTTTTGCCACCTTTGACCTTTGATTCGCGCGCCCAAGCGCTCATATAAGGTCAAATATTGCCACGCGAGGACAAGACCATGGAACTGAACCTGACCGCCAATGCCCCCGGTGCCGACCTGATCAAGGATGTCAGCGAAGCGACCTTCATGACCGACGTGGTCGAGGCCTCGCAGACAACCCCGGTGATCGTGGATTTCTGGGCCCCCTGGTGCGGCCCCTGCAAGACGTTGGGCCCCCAGCTTGAGGCCGCGGTGACCGCCGCGAAAGGCGCGGTGAAGATGGCCAAGGTCAACGTGGACGAGGCGCAGATGATCGCGGGGCAGCTGCAAATCCAGTCGATCCCGACCGTCTATGCCTTTTTCAAGGGCCAGCCGATCGACGGTTTCCAGGGCGCCCTGCCGGAATCCGAGGTAAAGGCCTTTGTCGGCAAGGTGATCAAGGCCGCCGGTGGCGCAGCGCCGGGTGATGCCCTGGCCGAAGCGGTGGAAGCGGCAGAAGAGATGCTGGCCGAAGGCGCGGCAACAGATGCGGCACAGACCTTTGCCGCCATCCTGGGCGAAGATCCGCAACATGCCGGTGCCTATGGCGGCATGGTCCGTGCCCATATCGCCATGGGGGAACTGGACCAGGCAGAGGCGCTGCTGAACGGTGCCCCGATCGAGATTTCCAAGGCCCCGGAACTGGAGGCCGCCTTTGCCCAGCTCGAACTGGCGCGACAGGCGCAAAACGCAGGGCCGGTTGCCGAACTGACCGCAACAGTGGAAGCGGAACCCGACAACCATCAGGCAAGGTTCGACCTGGCCCAGGCGCTCTATGCCAAGGGCGACGCCGAACAGGCGGTCAGCCAGCTTCTCGATCTGTTCCGCCGCGACCGCGAATGGAACGACGGTGCCGCAAAGACCCAGCTTTTCACCATCTTCGACGCGCTGAAACCCAATGATCCGGTGGTCCTGAACGGACGCCGCAAACTGAGCTCGATGATATTTGCCTGATCTTGCCCGCGCGCTAAGTGCTAGGCCATGAAAAAGCAAACAGAGCTGCCAGATACCATTGCGGTCTTTCCACTGGCCGGGGCCTTGCTTCTCCCCCGTTCGCGGCTGCCCCTGCACATCTTCGAGCCGCGCTATCTGCAGATGGTTGCGGACGCGTTGAAAACCGATGGCCGGCTGATCGGGATGATCCAGCCCAATCTGGTGCCGGGTCGCGATGGGCCCGGTCTGCACAGCATCGGCTGCGCCGGGCGGATCACCCAGTTCTCCGAAACCGAGGATGGCCGCTATATGATCACACTCAGCGGCGTCTCCCGCTTCCGCATCCTGCGCGAGGTCGAGGGTTTCTGCCCCTACCGCAGATGCGACGTGAAATGGGATGGCTTTGAACGCGACCTGGGCGGGGAAGAGCAGGATACAAACTTCAGCCGCAAACCCCTCATGGAACTGCTGGGCCGCTACTTTGAAACCCGCGGCCTCTCAGCCGACTGGAACACGCTGAAAGAGGCGGAGGATGAATTGCTGATCAATTCACTTTCGATGATGCTCGACTTCGACGCAGAGGATAAACAGGCCCTGCTTGAGGCGCCGTCGCTCCAGACCCGGCGCGAGACCCTTGTGACCCTGATCGAATACGCCATGCGCGGCGGCCATGACGAAGGATTGATGCAATGACCGACACCCCGACCTTTGACCGCCGCATGCTGGATGCCCTGATCTGTCCGCGCAACCAGACAACGCTGGAATATGATGCGGAAAATCAGGAACTGATCTCAAGAGCCGCCGGTCTGGCCTATCCGATCCGCAACGGCATCCCGATCATGCTGATCGACGAAGCCCGCAAGCTGAGCTGACCCGCCTTCAGATCAAAGCACCCGATTTACAGCGCCCAGATTACAAGGCCTTGCCCTGCATCATCCGTGGCAATTCTCCGGTCAGGCCGGCAGCCTCGCGGATGAAACCGCGCCGCAGGCCGGGCATTGCATTCACGGCGGCCATCCCTATGTCGCGCGCCATGCGGATCACCGGGTTGTCGTTTGAAAACAGCCGGTTGAAACTGTCGGTCGCCAGCGCAAGCGTCGTATTGTCAAAACGGCGCCATTCCTGATAGCGCGCCAGCGCCGCGTCCGAACCCGGGTCCTCGCCGCGCCGCCGGGCGTCGGCAATCACCTCTGCCAATGCCGCGACATCCCGCAGACCGGCGTTCAGCCCCTGTCCGGCAATCGGATGCACCCCATGGGCCGCATCGCCCACCAGCGCGACGCGCGGTGCCACCATGTTCTGCGCCAGCGACAGGCTCAGCGGATAGGTATAGCGCGCCCCGGCCAGGCCGATCTCTCCCAGAAAATCGCCGATCCGGGGCCGCAACACCTCCAGATACCCCGCATCGGACAGCGCGTTGATCGCCTTGGCGGTCTCTGCCGTCTCGCTCCAGACGATGGAGGATCTGTTGCCGCTCAGCGGCAGGATGGCCAGCGGCCCGGAGGGCATGAACAGCTGATGCGCGATGCCGTTATGCGGTGCGGTATGGTCAAGCGCGCAGACCAGCGCGGTCTGGCCATAGGCCCATTCAACCCGCCCGATCCCGGCACGCCGCCCGGTGCCGGTGCCCCGGCCATCGGCCCCCACCGCCAGGCGCGCCCGCAGCGTGCCGCCGCTGGCCAGCGTCAACGTGATCTCGGTGGCCTCCGCGCTCTGGCCAATTACGGTTTCGCCATTCATCTGGCGGATGCGTTTGTCACCCTTGACGGCATCCAGCAGATGCCGCCGCAGATGCCGGTCCTCCACCATATAGCCCATCGGGCCTTCCTCGATCTCGGCATGGTCGAAATGCATGAACATCGGTGACGGCGCTTCACCCGCGCGCCCATCCGTCACCTTGATCTCCAGCATGGGCTGGGCCCGATCCGCAATCCCCTGCCAGAGGCCAAGCGCCTCCAGCATCCGGGCAGAGGACAGCGCCAGCGCATAAGACCGCCCGTCAAATCCCGCATTCCTGCGGATCTTGACCTCAAGCGTGTCGATCAATGTCACCTGCAGCCCCGAACTGGCAAGCGCCAGCGCCAGGACCGGGCCGTTCAGGCCGCCACCGATGATGGCAATGTCGGTATCGAATTCCATGCCCCTTGATATGGCGGCTGCTCGGGGATTGTCCATGTGCGCTATGGTCGCTACCGTCGGCGAAAAACAGGGGACCAAACATGCAAGACTGGCTGACCATGACCGCCGCGGATCTGGGGCGCGGCATCGGGGCAAATGAGATTGATCCGGTGGCCCTGTGCCAGACCTATCTGGACGCCATCGCAGCGCATCCCCTGCGGGACCGCATCTATGCCCGGGTCACCGCCGACCGTGCGCTGGCCGAGGCCCGCGCCGCCGCCGTCCGCGCCAAAGCGGGACAGCGGTTGTCCCCCCTCGACGGGGTGCCGATCTCCTGGAAAGACCTCTTCGACACCGCAGGCACCGAGACCGAGGCGGGCTCGAAGTTGCTGCAGGGGCGGGTGCCCGACCGCGATGCGGTCGTTCTCGCCAATGCGACTGCGGCGGGGCTGGTCTGCCTCGGCAAGACCCATATGAGCGAACTGGCCTTTTCGGGCCTGGGCCATAACCCCAGCACCGCCACACCGCCCTGCGTCAACGACGAAGATGCCGTCTCCGGCGGATCCTCTTCGGGCGCTGCGGCTTCGGTGGCCTTCGGGCTGGCCGCCGCCGCCATCGGCTCCGACACCGGTGGTTCGGTCCGGGTTCCCGCGGCCTGGAACGATCTGGTGGGCCTCAAGACAACCTCGGGCCGGCTCAGCCTCGAAGGTGTGGTTCCGCTGGCCCTGAAATTCGACACGGTCGGCCCGTTGTGCCGCTCGGTCGAGGATGCCTGCCTGCTGCTTGCTGCGCTGGAAGGGGAAAAACCCGCCGATCTGCGCCACAGCGAGCTGGAAGGGCGTCGTTTCGCGGTCCTGCGCACCGCCGCCATGGAGGATCTCCGCGAGGCACCGAAGGCGGCCTTTGAAGCGGCGATTGCCCGGCTGAAAAAAGCCGGCGCAGAGATCACCGAAATCGACATTCCCGAGGTGGCAGAGGCCATGCCGCTTAGCGGTTGTCTATATACGACAGAGGCTTACGGGCTCTGGCGCGACGTGATCGAAGCGAACCCCGACGCGATGTTCAGCGAAATCCTGGAACGGTTCCGCCTTGGAAAAGGCTTTTCCGGCCCGGATTATGTGGCCGCATGGGCAAAGCTGGACGCGTTGCGCGCAGGCTATGACGCCGCCGTTGCGGGTTTCGACGCGGTGCTGCTGCCCACAGCCGCCCTGCTGCCGCCCTCGCTTGCGAAGCTGCAGGAAGATCACGACTATTATGTTTCCGAAAATCTCTTGACCCTGCGCAACACCCGCGTTGGCAACCTGATGGGGTTATGTGCCCTCACATTGCCAACGCATACTCCCTCTTGTGGTCTGATGCTGATGTGCCCCCCATATATGGAAGAACAGCTTCTGAGGCTTGGCGCGGCGGTCAGCGAAGCGCTGGTCTGAGATTGGCCTAAATACCACAACATGCTGTGCTTGCGCCGGTTTTTCTGGACGGCAGGCAGCACCTTGGGTACTTTGAAACAAACGGGGCGATAACGATCCCGATCCGAGGCAGTTGTAATGTTTTATCCTGAGCGGTTTTCGAACCTTCCGGCCCATGCGTGGCCGCGCCTGCGCGCCCTTTTGGACGTGCACGAAGGCGGCGGGCCCTTGATCCAGATGACAATCGGTGAGCCGAAACATGCTTTCCCGGCATGGGTCACGGACAAGATTGTCGAAGCGGCGGAAGGGTTTAACAGCTATCCCCCGAACGATGGCTCGCCGCAGTTGCGCGCCTCCATCGCCGGCTGGATCAAGCGCCGCTATGGCGTGGACATGGACCCCGATACCGAGGTGATGGCGCTGAACGGCACCCGCGAGGGACTGTATAACGCGGTGATCGCACTCTGCCCCGAAACCAAAGGGGGTCAGAAACCCGCGATCCTGATGCCGAACCCCTTCTACCAAGTCTATATGATCGGGGCGATTTCCGGCAATTCCGACCCGATCATGGTCAATGCCACCGAAAAGACCGGGCAACTGCCCGATTTCCACGGCGTCGGTCCCGCGATCCTGGAGCGGACCACGGCCTGTTACATTTGTTCGCCCGCCAACCCGCAGGGCGCAGTCGCATCGCGGGATTACTGGGCCAATCTGATCGAGCTGGCCGAGAAGTACGATTTCAAGATTTTCGCCGATGAATGCTACTCGGAGATCTATCGCGACACGCCACCCGTCGGCGCAATGCAGGTGGTCGAGGAACTGGGCGCCGACCGCAACCGCGTGGTGATCTTTCACTCGTTGTCGAAACGGTCGAACCTGCCCGGCCTGCGTTCCGGCTTTGTCGCATCCGGTCCCGAGACAATTCGCGAGGTCAAGCAGCTGCGCAACTATGCGGGCGCACCGCTGCCGCTGCCCCTGCAGGCCGCCGCCGCCGCGGTCTGGGACGACGAGACCCATGTGGTCGAGAACCGGGCGCTCTACCTTGAGAAATACCATATCGCGGACCGCATCCTGGGCAATGTGCCCGGCTATGCCAGCCCCGAGGCGGGTTTCTTCCTCTGGCTTCCGGTCGAGGATGACGAGGCCGCGACCCTGAAACTGTGGAAAGAGACAGGCGTGAAAGTTCTGCCGGGCGGTTACCTGGCGCAGGACGTGGAAGGGGTGGAAAACCCCGGTAAAAAGTACATCCGGGTCGCCCTGGTGGCCCCCAAAGATGAAATGGCGCGCGGATTGGAACTGATCCGCGACTGCCTTTATCCGACTTGAGAACGAGGAACCGAGCAATGGCATATCAGACCCGTGGGCGTGACCCCCTGCTGGACAGCAACATGACCGAGGCGCTTGAAAAGCGTGGCAAGGAACTGTTGGGTCTGGCTCTGATCATGCTGGGCGTGATGGCCGCAATGATGATTGGCAGCTACACGCCGGACGATCCCAACTGGATGGTCTCCACCGATGCGCCGGTGCAGAACTGGATGGGCCGCATGGGGGCCTCCATCGCGGCACCGCTGTTCATGATCGTTGGCTGGGGCGCATGGGGTCTGGCCGCTATCCTGCTGTTCTGGGGCGGCCGCTTTGCATTGCATTGGGGGCAGGACCGGGCATTGGGCCGGTTGATCTTTGCACCGATTGCCGTGGCCCTTGGCTCGATCTACGCGGCGACCCTGGCACCGGGGCCGGAATGGCTCCAGACGCACAGCTTTGGCCTGGGTGGCCTGTTCGGCGATACCGTGATGGGCGCGATCCTGACGGTCCTGCCGATCGGGTCGGCCTTCACCGTGAAATTCATGTCGGTCGTCATGGGGCTGGGTATCCTGGCGCTGGGCGCTTTCGTGCTCGGCTTCACCAGATCCGAACTGAACCGCATTGGCCGCTTCCTGCTGGTGGGGACAATCATGGCCTACGCCACGATGATGAACATCATGGGGCGTGGCGCATCCGGTGCCGTTCAGGCGGCCCAGACACTGCAGGCCCGCCAATCCGAGCGGCGCGAACGTCTGCGCATCGAGGCAGAAGAGAACGCGGCCTTCGCAGCACAGCAGGAAGCCTCGGCTATTGCCGTCCAGCGCAACATGCCCCGCGCCGAACCCGTGCTGGAGGAATATGCGCAGGCCGAACCGGCCAAGACCAGCCTGCTGGGCCGCATGCCCGGCCTGATCAAACGCCCCGACCCGATGCCGGAACCCGAGCTGGTGGAAACCTATTCCGACGCCGTGGTGGAAGAGGAAGAACCGGGCAGCGACCGGATCCGCTCCAAGATCGCCGATGTGATCAAGAACCGCGTGCGCAGCACCACTGCGGTACACACGCCGACAACCGCACCGCTGACCCGCGGGCGCGGCAGGGGGCCTGATCCGCTGGTGTTGAAAACCGCACCCGCCACACAATTGCCGCCCGAACCGCCCCTGACATCGCAGGCAGCACAGCTCGGCCGGGCAGAACCGCCGCTGACCGCGCCGCGCCTGTCGGTCCCTGGCGTCAGCGCCGCCCCCATGGCAGCCCCGGCACCGGTGGCAGAGGACGCGCATTCATATGCGCCGATGGACGACAGCTACGATACTTATGGCGATACATATGACGAAGCTGACATCGGGACTGCCGAGGCCCTGCCGTTGCAACAGGCCGCACCGGGCGCCCCCGCCATCCCCGTAGCCGAGCCGCGCCGCGCGGTGGTGCAGCAACCGGTCCGCAAACCGGTGCAACCCTCGAAACAGGCCCAGGCCGAAGCGCAACCGACCCTGACCTTTGAAGACACCCATCCCGGTTTCGAACTGCCGCCGCTGAGCCTGCTGGAAAGCCCCGACACCGTTCAGCGCCTGCACCTCAGCGATGAGGCACTTGAAGAAAACGCCCGGATGCTGGAAACCGTGCTCGACGACTATGGCGTCAAGGGAGAGATCGTCGCGGTCCGCCCCGGCCCGGTGGTGACCATGTACGAGCTGGAACCCGCGCCGGGCCTCAAGGCCAGCCGCGTGATCGGTCTGGCAGACGACATTGCACGGTCAATGGCCGCGCTCTCCGCCCGGGTTTCCACCGTGCCGGGGCGCAGCGTGATCGGCATCGAACTGCCCAACGAGAGCCGCGAAAAAGTGGTCCTGCGGGAGATCCTCTCCAGCCGCGATTTCGGGGATGGCAATCAACGCCTGCCGCTGGCGCTGGGCAAGGACATCGGTGGTGATCCCATCGTGGCCAACCTCGCCAAGATGCCTCACCTGCTGATCGCGGGGACCACCGGTTCCGGTAAATCCGTGGCCATCAACACGATGATCCTGTCGCTGCTCTACAAGCTGACCCCGCAGGAATGCCGCCTGATCATGATCGACCCCAAGATGCTGGAACTTTCCGTCTATGACGGTATCCCGCATCTGCTGTCCCCCGTCGTCACCGACCCCAAGAAGGCCGTCGTTGCGCTGAAATGGACCGTGGGCGAAATGGAAGAACGCTATCGCAAGATGTCCAAGATGGGCGTGCGCAACATCGAGGGCTACAATGGCCGCGTGCGCGACGCGCTGGCCAAGGGCGAGTTGTTCAGCCGGACCGTTCAGACCGGATTTGACGAGGACACCGGAGAGCCGATCTTCGAGACCGAGGAAACCACACCGGTCGCGCTGCCCTATATCGTTGTCATCGTCGACGAGATGGCCGACCTGATGATGGTTGCCGGCAAGGAGATCGAGGCCTGCATCCAGCGTCTTGCACAGATGGCGCGGGCCTCCGGCATTCACCTGATCATGGCGACACAGCGGCCTTCCGTCGATGTCATCACCGGCACCATCAAGGCGAACTTCCCCACCCGGATCTCCTTTCAGGTGACTTCCAAGATCGACAGCCGGACGATCCTGGGCGAAATGGGGGCCGAACAGCTTCTGGGCATGGGCGACATGCTTTATATGGCCGGCGGGGCCAAGATCACCCGTTGCCACGGCCCCTTTGTCTCGGACGAGGAGGTCGAGGAAATCGTCAACCACCTCAAGCAGTTCGGTGAACCCGATTATGTCTCCGGCGTGGTACAAGGCCCGCCCGATGACAAGGAAAGCGACATCGACGCGGTGCTGGGGCTGAACACCGGCGGCAACACCGATGGCGAGGACGCGCTTTACGACACGGCCGTGCAGGTGGTGATCAAGGACCGCAAATGTTCGACATCCTACATCCAGCGCAAGCTGGCCATCGGATACAACAAGGCCGCCCGCCTGGTGGAGCAGATGGAGGAGGAAGGTCTTGTCTCTCCTGCGAACCACGTGGGCAAACGCGAAATACTGGTGCCGGAACAGGGATAAGGCTTACCTCCTCTATGCCCTGTTTGCTACATGCGCCAACAGCCGCCGGAAACGCTCCGGCGGCTTTTTTTATAGCGTCAGACGCTATAACGATACCCGCTTTGATGGCCGGGGCTGACCGATGTGGAACCCAAAGCCCGGAACAAGCCGAAGGCGCCGGGCCATCGCCTGCCCGCCCCTCGGGTAGGCGATTTGGTGAGGCTGGGAGTGTCCCCGATGGGGCTCATCACGGTTGAGAGATAAAGTGCCATGAACATAAGCCAGCATCGCCTACCCCGGGCAGGCGACGGCCCGGCTTGCGCTTCGCGTCAGGCTGGTCTTCCTTTGTGGAACACCCTACCCAAATCTGTATCACCTATCGACGAAGCAGCAGCGCACCAGAGCCGCCCCGGCGCTTCCGTCGGGATGTAAGCAGAAAACCGCGACCTGATATCGCATATCACCGGGTTCCGCCCTATCTCTGTTCCAACTGAACATACAGGAAGATCACAATGCGACTGATGAAACCCATCGTACTTGCACTTGCCCTACTGAGCCCCGTTGCGGCTGCGGCGCAAAAACTGCCGCTGAACGACATATCGGCCTATCTGAACCAGCTGCAGACGGCCAAGGGCGATTTCACCCAGATCAATGACGACGGCTCGATCAGCACCGGCACCATCTATATCAAGCGGCCCGGCAAGGTGCGGTTCGAATACAACCCGCCCGACTCCGCAATGGTGGTGGCCGGGGCAAACACCGTGGTGATCTACGACAAGAAGTCGAACCAGCCCGCAGAAAGCTATCCGCTGTCGCGCACACCGCTGTCGATCATTCTGGCCAAAAAGGTGGATCTGGCCCGCGCCAATATGGTCACCGGCCACAGCTATGACGGCACCGCCACCGTGGTAACGGCACAGGATCCCGAAAACCCGCAATACGGCAACATCCAGCTGAAGTTCACCGGCAACCCGGTGGAACTGCGCCAATGGATCATCAATGATGGCAGCGGCTCTCTCACCACCGTGGTGCTGGGGGATATGCAAACGGGCGTATTGCTGCCCAACAGCCTGTTCGACACCGGCCGTCCCGGCAGCACACCCAAAAGATAGAAGGCAGCGGCCCCGGCATCAACCGGGGCCAATCACCTCACCGCAAGCGGCAACCCGCGATCTGCTGCTCATACATCAGCGAGCGGGCCTCGACCTTGCCCGCCACGGCGACCAGCCAGGATTTGTTGTTGTAGGTGGCCCGCGCAAATCCCGTGTGGCCTTCGTGATAGGCCAGGTACTGATTGCGCGCGTCATGCAGGGCAATGCCGTTGCGGTCGCGGGTCTGGTTCATGTACCAGCCCATGAAATCGCTGGCGTCATTGATCCTGTCCCGCTTGGCCGACCGCCGGTTCTGCGCCTTGCGGTATTCCTCCCAGGTGGCATCAAGCGCCTGAGAATACCCGAAGGCGCTTGACTGCCGCCCCATCGGGATCACGCCCAGCACGTATTTGAACGGCGTGCGCGCGTCCGACACGAACTTGCTTTCCTGGTGGATGGTGGCCATCTGCACATGCACCGGCACACCCCATTTGCGTTCCACCTTGCGGAACGCCTTGTAGTATTCGGGGCGCTCTCTGAGAATTGTACAGGCGTTGTCCAGATCATTTGGCGCAGACGATTGCCCGCCCCCGCAGGAGGCGACCATCAGTACAATTATCATAGCGCGAAGAGTTTTGCTCATTTGCCTCTCGCTTGGTCGTTTTTTTATTTTGTCACAGCATACGCTATTTTGATGCCGGATCACATCATAAATTTTACAGCAGAACCGCCAGCAAAAGCGGTAATGCGCCCACCGATGTCAGTGCAAAAACCACGTCCGGACCGGCCACCGCCTGCGAATCGGCACCAACCGCGTGATGGCACGCTGGGTGACGAACCGGGGCAGGGGAATGGCGATACAACATGAACCGGAAACCCGATAGATGCGAGGTGCAACAGTTTGTTTCCTTTGCCGTTTCATGCGTGATTGGACAAATGCCCCTTGAACCGATTACTAACGAAGGGTAGGGGCTGCAATGTTATGCTACGCACGCGCGCGAAATATCATCTCGGGCAGATTGTCCGGCACAAGAAGCACCCGTTTCGCGGGGTGATTTTTGATGTCGATCCGGAGTTCGCAAATACCGATGAATGGTATGAATCGATTCCCAAGGAAAACCGCCCGGTCAAGGATCAGCCTTTCTATCACCTGCTGGCGGAAAACGATCAAAGCTACTACGTGGCCTATGTGTCGGAACAGAACCTTGTCGCGGATTATTCAGGGGAGCCGGTGGACCATCCCGATATCCCCGACCTGTTCGGCCCCTTCACCGATGGATCCTATCCGCTGCATTTCCAGCTGAACTGACGGGCCGGAAACCTCCGGCGTTAACCAATAACTATTCCACATTAGCAAAGTGTTGGGTTCTCCGCGGGGAACCTCGATGCCTGTTTTGCTCAACGATGGGCACCGCAGGCGCGCCACTGGCCGCCTGCGGCGGGCCGGTCAGTACCCCAGCGCGCATCCATCCTTGCGCGGGTCGCTGGCCCCTTCCAACATGCCATCCGGGCGCATCAGGATGGCCTGCGCACCGCCAAGGGCGACATCCGGAATTTCGACCGTGTGACCCATGTCGCTCAGCTGCGCACGGATCGCATCGGGGTATCCCCGTTCCACCTTCAGCACCCCCTGATCGGTAAAGGCGCGCGGCGCGTCGATGGCGCTTTGCACATCCATGCCGAAATCCTGCAGATTCGAGGCAAAGCGCGCATGGCCACAGGGCTGATAGGCCCCGCCCATGACGCCAAAGGGCATGATCACCTTGCCATTCTCGCGGATCATGCCCGGAATGATGGTGTGCATCGGGCGCTTGCCGCCCTTCAACTCGTTCGCATGGCCTTCCTCCAGGGTGAACCCGGCCCCCCGGTTCTGCAGCAGGATGCCGAATTTTTCCGATGCGATACCCGATCCGAAACCGTGGAAAATGGAATAGATCAGCGAGACCGCCATGCCGTCCCTGTCCACCACCGTGACATAGACGGTATCCTTGTGAACCTGTTCGGAGAGGGCAGCGGGCGAAGCCATCGCGCGCCTGGGGTCGATCAGCGCCGCCAGCCTCTGCGCGGTTTCACCCGACAGCATATGATCCAGCCGGGTGGTGTGATCCGGGTCCGCCAGGAAACGGTTCCGGGCATCATAGGCCAGCTTGGTCGCTTCGGCCTCTATGTGGATACGCTCGGCGCCAAAGGGGTCCATGCCTGCGATGTCGAACTGGTCCAGAATGTTGAGCAGCAACAGCGCCGTTGCACCCTGGCCGTTTGGCGGATGCTCGACCACTTCGATGCCCTTGTAGGGGCCTGCAACGGGAGTGGCCGGCGTCGCGGCAACAGCGGCAAAATCCTCGGGGCTGTGCAAGCCGCCCTGATCGTTCAGCGCGCGCAGCATGTCCTCGGCGATTTCCCCGGTGTAGAAGGCATCTCTGCCGTCTATGGCGATGCGCCGCAGCACTTCGGCCTGACCGGGCGCGCGGAAATTCTGGCCCACCTGCGGCACCTTGCCGTCGATCAGATAGTAATCCCGCGCCGCACCTTTCAGCTTTTCCGTCTCGCGCGCCCAGTCAAAGGCGACGCGCGGCGCGACCGGCACCCCGGCATCGGCATAGCGGATGGCAGGGGCAAGAATCGCGTCCAGACCCGCAGTGCCGACAGTTTCCGACAGGTGGCAAAAGGCGTCGATCGCGCCGGGTATGGTCACCGCATCCGCCCCGTACAGCGGCACGGTGCTCTCCCCGCGTTGCCGCAGCAGCGCCGCATCGGCCTTTGCAGGTGCGCGCCCCGATCCGTTCAGCGCATGCACTTCGTTGCTGCCGGGCAGGGTGTAAAGAACAAAGCAATCCCCGCCGATCCCGGTCATCTGCGGTTCGCAGATGCCCAGCAGGACCCCGGCGGCAATCGCCGCATCCATCGCGTTGCCGCCACGCTCCAGCATCTCGACCGCCGTTTTGGCGGCCAGGGGGTGTGAGGTGGCGCACAGGCCGTTGGCCGCAATGACAGGAGAACGTCCGGGCAGGTGAAAGTCGCGCATATGGTTTCCCAACATCAATGTTTCGCGGCAACCTAGCGCGTCGCTTCGGGACTGCCAATGTCGGGTGGGAATGATCGGGAAAGTACCTCGACGCCACGCACTGGGTGGGGGCAATTAAACGCAGCGCCGAGGGAAGCCATATGCAGCTACAAGGCGGAAAATGCCCTACAACGGTGGCGCGAATATGATCACAATAAGGCCTTTTGGCGGTCCGGGTCGTTCTCCCCTGGGTTGTCAGAGCCGCCGCTGCCACCCGCCGGTTGCGGAAATGCCTGTGCAGGCGGGCGAAACCGGTTATCCCTGCAGGTTCAGGGCAATCGCCAGTCGCAGGTCCAGAAGGTTTTCCGCGCCGATGCGGCGGTAACACACATCCTTGGCAAGGTCGCGAATCAGGAACCAGCCAAAGCCGCCTTCGGGCAGGTCCTCGATCACGGGGCTGATCGGCTGCGCATTCCCCAGCGGCGGTTTGCCGTCGGGCATGGCCTCGCCCCGGTCGATGATCCGGAAATGCAGACCGTCCCCCCTGTGGTCGCCGCGCAGGGTGATCAGGTCATCCGGCGCCGGCTCCTGCTCCGCATATGCGTGTTCGACGATGTTGTTCAGCACCTCGGCCAGCACAAGTTCTACCGTTTGCAGCTCCTCCATATCCAGTTCCAGAGGGGCCAGCGCCTGACGCACCCCTGCCAAAGCCTCGCGGACAGCGGGCTTGCTGCTTTTGAAGCGGATATCGAAAGGAAAGGGCAGGGTTTCCGGCGACAGCGCCGTGGAACTGGTCATGGCCGCCTGCTCAGGCATGTTGACCGCTCAGCGCGGCGGCAAGTGTGGGGAAGATGGCAAAGACTGAATCCATCCGTGTCAGTTTGAACACCCGGTCAACCGGGGCTGTCATGCCCGCCAGGATCAGCGACCGGTCCGGAGCAAGGAATTTCATCGTTGCCACGATCGCGCCCAGACCGCTGGAATCGATGAAGGTGACGTCGCTCAGGTCCAGAATGATGTTTTCGCCCGCTCCCTGGGCGGCCTGGCGCATCGTCTCCTTGAAATCCAGCGCGACCGCGGCGTCGATCCGCTGTTCGCGCAAACCGACCACGCAGAAGTCAGCTTCTGTTTTGACGGAAACTTGCATAGACAGACCTCTAGACCCAACTGGTGAAGCCGTTAGATAGTGACCAAAGATTATCATTCGGTAACCAACGGCCGGGACAAACAGGAGAATGTGATGCGGAATGTCGTGATTTCTGGTGCGTCTCGCACCCCGATGGGCGGTTTTCAGGGGGCTTTCGCGGGCCTTACGGCGTCAGAGCTGGGGGGCCATGCCATCAGGGCCGCGCTGGAAAATGCCGGGCCCGCTGCGGTCCAGGAGGTGCTGATGGGCTGCGTCCTGCCCGCCGGACAGGGCCAGGCCCCCGCCCGCCAGGCCGGTTTCGCCGCCGGTCTGGGTCAGGACGTGCCCGCCACCACCCTGAACAAGATGTGCGGCTCGGGCATGAAGGCCGCGATGATCGCCTTTGACCAGATCGCGCTGGGCCATACCGATGTCATCGCAGCGGGCGGCATGGAAAGCATGACCAACGCGCCCTATGTGCTGCCAAAGATGCGCGGCGGCGCGCGGCTTGGCCATGGGGCGGTGATCGACCACATGTTCCTTGACGGTCTCGAAGACGCCTATGACAAGGGCCGCCTCATGGGCACCTTTGCCGAGGATTGTGCCGAGACCTATCAGTTCACCCGCGAACGTCAGGATGAATACGCTCTGGCCTCGCTGTCGCGCGCCATCGCGGCACAGGACAGCGGTGCGTTCAGCGATGAAATCGCCGCGGTCGAGGTGACCTCGCGCAGCGGCAGCACAAGCATTGCCGCCGATGAACAGCCCGCGCAGGCCCGGCCGGACAAGATCCCGCAGCTGAAACCTGCCTTCCGTCAGGGCGGCACGGTGACGGCGGCCAATTCCTCGTCGATCTCTGACGGGGCCGCCGCGCTGATCCTCGCTTCGGAAGAAGCGGCCGAGGCGCAGGGCCTCAACATCCGCGCGCGCATCCTCGGCCATGCCAGCCATGCGCAGGAACCGGGTCTTTTCACCACCGCCCCGGTGCCCGCCGCGAAAAAGCTGCTCGAACGGATCGGCTGGAAGAAAGAGGACGTGGACCTGTGGGAGGTCAACGAGGCCTTTGCCGTTGTCCCCATGGCCTTCATGCACGAGATGGGGCTGGACCATGACATCGTGAACGTCAACGGCGGCGCCTGCGCGCTGGGCCATCCCATCGGTGCCTCCGGCGCGCGGATCATGGTCACGCTGCTGAACGCATTGGAAAAGCGCAACCTGCGCCGTGGCATTGCCGCGATCTGTATCGGTGGCGGCGAAGGCACTGCCATCGCCATCGAGCGCGTATGATTTCTTATTACCATGCATAATCTCGGTGGGCCGGGCGGCGGACAGCCCCCGGCGCTCCCGTTCAAGGAAACACCCCGTGCAAGCAGACTATGACACCCTGGCCAAGACCATCGCGGCGCTGACCGAAGGCGAGGACGATGCCGTTGCCCTGATGGCCACCGTCGCCTGCGAGGTCCATCATGCCGACGACCGCTTCGACTGGACTGGCTTCTACCGCGTCACCGCGCCGGAACTGCTCAAGATCGGGCCCTATCAGGGCGGCCATGGTTGCCTGGTGATTCCGTTCTCGCGCGGGGTCTGCGGGGCGGCCGCGCGGGAAGGCAGGGTGCAGCTGGTGCCGGATGTGGATGCTTTCCCGGGTCACATCGCCTGCGCCTCGACCACGCGGTCGGAGCTGGTGCTGCCCGTCCGCGATGGCACCGGCACATTGATTGCGGTGTTCGACATCGACAGCGATCAGCCCGATGCCTTTTCGCACAAGGATGCCACCGCCCTTGGCGACATCTTGCAGTCGGTTTTCCAACAAGTGAAATAATACTGGAAAATTTCATTTCCGGGGTCTAGCGTGAAAATGGAGACGTAATTTTCACCCAGGGCATCATGCAGCACAGCGCGCCAGATTCACCCTTTTCGCTTGGAGCGGACCTGCGCGCCCTGCGCAAGAGCCGGGATCTGACCTTGACGGATCTGTCCAATGCCCTTGGCCGTTCCGTCGGCTGGCTCAGCCAGGTCGAACGGGGCATCTCTGAACCTTCGATCACCGATCTGCGCCATATCGCGGCCTGCCTGGGGGTTTCCGTCTCCATGTTGTTCCGCCATGCCGCAGCCCCGGCGCATGAGGCGGGCTATGTGGTGCGCCGCGGCGCGCGGCGGCCCATCGGCTCTGATGTGGCCGGGCTGGTGGAGGAGCTGCTCTCTCCCGACCTTACGGATGATTTTGAAGTCGTCCATTCCACCTTTCAGCCCCACAGCCGCATCAAGGCGCCGGTCAGCCGACCCACCCAGGAAGTCGGATACCTTGTGTCAGGCAGGCTGGAGATCGAGATCGAGGGCACAACCCATCTGCTGAACCCCGGCGACAGCTTTCGCATCCGCGGCGAGGCGTTCCGCTGGGCCAACCCTTTCGATGCCCCCGCTGTGGCGATCTGGGTCATCGCGCCGCCGGTGTATTAGGTCGATGGCATGAGCTTTGAAACCCGGACCCTAACTGCTCTTTTCCGGCTGGTGCTTGGCGCCAGACCGGGGGCAGTCTTTGACTGCCCGGTGCGCCGGGTCATGGCGCTTTGTTTCATTCTGAACGGTGTCCTGCCGGGCACCGCCACCACCCCGACAAGGAGTTGAACCATGCTCAAAGGCAGCTGCCTGTGCGGCAAGATCACTTTCACGGCAGCGCGCACGGCCCGCGATCCGGCGGCCTGCCATTGCAGCCAGTGCCGCAAGCAATCGGGCCATTACTGGGCCTCCGTGAATGTCTGGATGGAGGGGTTCAGGGTGTCCGGCCCGGTACGCTGGTACGCGGCATCTGACAGCGCCAAACGCGGCTTTTGCCCGACCTGCGGCTCCTTCCTGTTCTGGAAAAGCGAGGACGAGGACGAAATCGGCGTGGCGCTGGGTGCGCTCGACGGGGAGACCGGCCTGCATCTGGAACGGCACATCTTCACCGCCGACAAGGGCGATTATTACGACATTCCGGCCACCGGCCCACGGGAGGCAGGGGCAGATGAGTGAGTTCCCCACAACCGCGCGTGTCGTCATCATCGGCGGTGGCGTCGTCGGGGCTTCGACCCTTTATCATCTGGCCAGGGCGGGCTGGACCGATTGTGTCCTGCTGGAAAAGAACGAGCTGACGGCGGGGTCCACCTGGCATGCGGCGGGCAATGTGCCGAACTTTGCCGGTTCCTGGGCGGTGATGAACATGCAGCGCTATGCCGCCGCGATGTACCGCACCCTGGGCGATGACGTGGGCTATCCGATGAACTACCACGTCACCGGCTCTGTCAGGCTGGCCCATTCGAAGGAGCGGATGCAGGAATTCGAACGTGTCGCCTCCATGGGGCAATACCAGGGGCTGGAGATGACCGTCTGCACGCCGGACGAGTTGAAGGAAAAGCATCCCTTCATGGAAACCCATGATCTGATGGGGGGGCTGTGGGACCCGCTGGACGGCGATATCGACCCGGCGCAGCTGACCCAGGCGCTGGCCAAGGGGGCGCGGGATGCGGGCGGGCGGATCGAACGCTTTTGCCCGGCCATCGGCATTGACCGCGCGGGCGACGAATGGATCGTGAAGACCCCCAAGGGTGATATCCGCTGCGAATATGTGGCCAATTGCGCGGGGTACTACGCGCAACGTGTGGGCGAGATGTTCAAGCCCTTCGGCGGGCGCACCGTGCCGATGGTGGTCATGTCGCACCAGTATTTCCTGACCGAGCCGATTGCCGAGCTTGAGGCATGGACCAAAGAGAAGGGACACAAGGTCCCGCTGCTGCGCGACGTCGATACGTCCTATTATCTGCGGCAGGACAAGAACGGCCTGAACCTTGGTCCCTACGAGCGGAACTGCAAGGCGCATTGGGTCACGCCTGATGATCCGATGCCGGAGGATTTCAGCTTTCAGCTTTACCCCGACGATCTGGAGCGGCTGGAATATTACATCGAGGACGCGATGGCGCGGGTGCCGATCCTGGGCAGTGCCGGGGTTGGCCGCAACATCAATGGTCCGATCCCCTATGCCCCTGACGGGCTGCCCATGGTGGGGCCGATGCCGGGGGTGCGGAACGCGTTCGAAGGGCATTCTTTCACCTTCGGCATTGCCCAGGGCGGGGGCGCGGGCAAGGTCTTGTCTGAATGGATCATGCACGGCCAGACAGAGCAGGACATGTGGGCGGTCGATCCGCGCCGCTACACCCATTATGCCGATCACGACTATACGCTGGCCAAGGCGCTGGAGACCTATGGCCATGAATACGCGATGCATTTCCCGCGCCATGCCTGGCCTGCGGGGCGCGACAAGAAACTGTCGTCGCTGCATTCCCGCCTGCGGGACGCGGGCGCGCAATTTGGCGCCTACAACGGCTGGGAACGGGCCAATTGGTTTGCCCAGCCGGGCGATGACACATCCGAGGACGCGACCCAGACCTGGGACCGCAACGGCCCCTGGGCGCCCCGCATCCGCGAGGAGGTGGAAGCGGTGCGCGATCACTGCGGGATGCTGCCGATCAGCGGTTTCACCCGGCTCAGGGTCAAGGGCCCGGGTGCGCGGGATTTCATCGACGGGCTGACCGCCTCGGCCCTGCCGGGGCCGGGGCGCGTCGGCCTGGCCTATTTCCCCGACGACCGGGGCCGCATCGTGACCGAGACCAGCGTGATGGTGCACGGGCCGGACGACGTGGGTCTGATCACCGCTGCCGTGGCGCAGTGGCACGACGCCGAGTACTTTCAGCGGCAGGCACCCGCAGGCATTGCGGTGACGGACCATTCTGACGAGGTGGATTGCCTGCTGGTCACCGGCCCGAAGGCACGGGACATCCTTGCCCCTTTGACCCAGGGCCATGACCTGACCGCCCCCTGGCTGTCGGTCAGCATGGCGGGCACGGTCGCGGGGCAGCAGGCCGCGCTGCTGCGGGTGTCCTTCGCGGGCGAGTTGGGCTGGGAGCTGCATGCAGCACCCGGGGCGATGCCGCCGATCTGGGATGCGCTGCTGAGCGTGGGGGTGAAACCCTTTGGCATGTGGGCGCTGAACGCCATGCGGATCGAAAAGGGCTATCGCGCGTGGAAGGGCGACCTGTCGACGGATTACACCCTGCTTGAGGCGGGCCTTGACCGGTTCATCCGCTTTGACAAGCCGAGGGGCTTTCCCGGCAAGGCGGCTTTGCTGGCCGAGAAACAGGCAGGTGTGAAGAAACGTTTTGTCACCATGATCGTCGAGGCGGGCGATCAGGACGCGCCCTATATGTCCACGGTGATCCACAAGGGCGAGGTTGTGGGTGAGACCACCAGTGGCGACTGGGGCTACCGGCTGGGCAAATCCATCGCGCTGGGCACCATCCGCGCGGATCTTGCCGAACCCGGCACGCAGGTGCAGATCAACATCTTTGGCAAACTCTGCCAGGCGGTGGTGCAGCCGGATCAACCGCTTTGGGACCCTGAAAACGAAAGGCTGCGCGCATGAGCATCGAGACATATCTGATCTATCTGGGGGTGCTGGCCGCGTTTTTCCTGACGCCGCCGGACACGAGCCAGCTGCTGATCATCTCCAATTCCCTGCGCCACGGGCTGCGCCGCAGCGCGGCCACGATTGCGGGCGACCTGTCGGCCAATGCGCTGCAGATGACGGCGGCGGCCTTTGGGCTGACAGCCATCATCGCGGCCTCTGCCGATGCGATCTGGATCATCAAATGGGGCGGCGTGGCCTATCTCGCCTGGATCGGCCTGCGCCTGATGATGACACGGGGCGGTGCGGCGGCGCCGGGTGCGGCCCGTGACGCCCGCACCGGCATCCTGTTCCGGCAGGGGTTCCTCACCTCTTCCGCCAACCCCTATGCGGTGGTCTTCTTTGGCGCGCTTTTCCCGCAGTTCATCGACCCGGCACAGGCCGTCCTGCCGCAGCTGCTGATCCTCGGGATCACCTATCTGCTGGTCGATGGTGCGGTGCTGCTGCTGTGGGGCTGGACCGCGACACGGACACTGGCGCGCCTGCGCGCGCTCAGCGGGGTCTGGGTGAACCGGATTTCCGGCGCGCTGATGATTGTCGCCGCGGCCCTGCTGGCCAGCCGCGACCTGAGCGCCGAGGTACGGCAATGAGCGATATCACCCTTCTCGATGGTGGCATGGGCCAGGAGCTGATCCACCGTGCGGGCGACAACCCGACGCCCTTGTGGTCCACCCAGGTGATGATCGACAATCCCGGCATGGTGGCCGGTGTCCACCGCGATTTCACCCGGGCCGGGGCGACGCTGGCCACCGCCAATACCTATGCCATCCACCGAGACAGGCTGGCGGGCACCCCGCTGGAAGACCGGTTCGAGGAGTTGCACAGGCTGGCGCTGGCAGAAGCGCGGGCCAGTGGCGCGCCCCGGATCGCGGGCAGCATCGGGCCGCTGATGGCCTCCTACCGGCCTGACCTGCATCCTGAGGCAGCGGCGGGTGCAGTGCATTATGCCGAGATTGCCGGGCTGCTGGCGCAGGACTGCGATCTGCTGATCTGTGAAACCGTCGCCTCGGTGACCCATGCAGAGAGTGTCCTGAAAGGGGCGGCCACAGCGGGCAGGCCCCTGTGGCTGGCCCTGACGGTCGATGATCAGGACGGCAGCAGGCTCCGCTCCGGCGAAGCGCTGTCAGAGGTGCTGCCGCTTGCACGGGCGCAGGCGCAGGCGGTGCTTGTCAATTGCTCGGTGCCCGAGGCGATTGCGGCTGCGATACCGGTATTGGCGCAATCCGGCCTGCCCTTCGGGGGTTACGCCAATGGTTTCGAGCGGATCACGGAGGGGTTCCTGTCGGACAAGCCGACCGTGGACAGCCTGACCATGCGCCGCGATCTCACGCCGGAACGCTATGCGGATCATGTCATGCGCTGGGTCGATGCCGGGGCCACCATTGTCGGCGGCTGTTGCGAAGTCAGCCCCGCCCATATCGCCGAAATCGCCCGCCGCCTGCGCGCGGCGGGTCATGCCATCGTCTGAGGTCGCCTGATATGAACGCCATCCCCAGCCACGCCCGCGTCGTCATCATCGGGGGCGGCGTTATCGGTTGCTCTGTCGCCTACCACCTGACCAAGCTGGGGTGGCAGGACGTGGTGCTGCTGGAGCGCAAGCAGCTCACCTCGGGCACCACCTGGCACGCGGCGGGGCTGATCGCCCAGCTGCGCGCCAGTGCCAATATGACAAAGCTCGCGAAATATTCGCAGGAGCTTTACGGCAGCCTGCAGGAGGAAACCGGTGTTGCCACGGGGTTCAAGCGCTGCGGTTCCATCACCGTCGCCCTGACCGGCGAGCGCCGCGAGGAAATCTACCGTCAGGCGGCCATGGCCCGCGCCTTTGGCGTGGACGTGGAAGAAATCAGCGCGGCGGAGGTGAAGCAGAAATATCCGCACCTCAACATCGGGGACGTCACGGGGGCAGTATACCTCGACAAGGACGGCCAGGGCGACCCGGCCAATATCGCGCTGGCCCTGGCAAAGGGGGCGCGGCAGCGCGGCGGGCAGATCTTCGAGCGGACCCGCGCCATCGGCGTGACCCGGCAGGGCCGCCGCATCACCGGCGTCGATTGGGCACAGGACGGCGACAGCGGGCATATCGCCTGCGAGATGGTCGTGAACTGCGCCGGCATGTGGGGCCGCGAGGTGGGGCAGATGCTGGGCGTGAACGTCCCGCTGCAGGCCTGCGAACATTTCTACATCGTGACGGAGGCGATTGCGGGCCTCACCCAGCTGCCTGTGCTGCGGGTGCCGGACGAATGCGCCTATTACAAGGAAGACGCGGGCAAGATCCTGCTGGGTGCCTTTGAACCCACAGCCAGACCCTGGGCGCTGGACGGCATCCCGGCGGATTTCGAGTTTGACCAGCTGCCCGAGGATTTCGACCATTTCGAGCCGATCCTCGAAGCGGCGGTGAACCGCATGCCGATGCTGGCGGAGGCGGGGATACATACGTTTTTCAACGGGCCGGAAAGTTTTACCCCCGACGACGCCTATCACCTTGGCCTTGCGCCGGAGATGGACAATGTCTGGGTCGCTGCGGGGTTCAACTCCATCGGGATCCAGTCGGCGGGCGGCGCGGGGATGGCCCTGGCGCAATGGATGGATCAGGGCGAAAAGCCTTTTGACCTTGGCGATGTGGATATCAGCCGGATGGAGCCGTTTCAGGGCAACCGCCGCTACCTGGCCGAACGGTCCACCGAAACGCTGGGCCTGCTATATGCCGATCACTACCCCTACCGGCAAAAGGCCACCGCGCGCGGCGTGCGGCGGACCCCGTTTCATGCCCATCTGCTGGAGTGCGGCGCGGTCATGGGCGAACTGGCCGGCTGGGAGCGCGCCAACTGGTTTGCCGAACCGGGGCAGGACCGCGCCTATCGCTACAGCTGGAAGCGGCAAAACTTCTTTGACAACGTGGCTGCCGAACATATGGCGGTGCGCGGGAATCTCGGCATGTACGACATGTCCTCCTTTGGCAAGATCCGGGTGGAGGGGCGCGATGCCATGTCCTTCCTCAACCACATCGGCGGCGGGCAATTTGACGTGTCGGCGGGCCGGATCGTCTACACCCAGTTTCTGAACCCAAGGGGCGGGATCGAGGCGGATGTGACCGTCACCCGCCTGTCGGAATGCGCCTATCTGGTGGTGACCCCCGCCGCGACACGGCTGGCGGACGAAACATGGATGCGCCGCCATCAGGGCGATTTCAACGTGGTGATCACCGATGTGACGGCGGGCGAGGGGGTGCTTGCCGTGATGGGCCCGCGTGCGCGTGACCTGATGCAGGCGGTATCACCGAACGACTTTTCCAACGTGGTGAACCCCTTTGGCACCGCCCAGGAGATTGAAATTGGCATGGGGCGCGCCCGGGTGCACCGGGTGAGCTATGTGGGCGAGCTGGGCTGGGAAATCTATGTCAGCGCCGACATGGCCGCCCATGTTTTCGAGACGTTGCACGCGGCGGGACAACCGATGGGCCTGCGCCTCTGCGGCATGCATATGATGGACAGTTGCCGGATCGAAAAGGGGTTCCGCCACTTTGGACATGACATCACATCCGAGGATCATGTGCTGGAGGCGGGGCTGGGCTTTGCCGTGAAGACTGACAAGCCAGGTTTCATCGGGCGCGACGCCGTGCTGCGCAAGCGCGAGGCCGGGCTGGACCGGCGGATGATGCAATTCCGCCTGACCGACCCCGAACCGCTGCTTTACCACAACGAACCGGTGCTGCGGGATGGCAAGATCGTCGGTTTCCTGAGTTCCGGCGCCTATGGCCACGCGCTGGGCGGCGCGATGGGCATGGGCTATGTCCCCTGTGCCGGCGAAACACCGGCTGATCTTCTGGCCTCTACCTATGAGATCGACGTGGCGGGCACGCGGGTCAGGGCGGAGGCATCGCTGAAGCCGATGTATGACCCGGCGGCTGCGCGGGCGAAAATGTAACGGGTACAAAATTAGCCTTCCCTCTGCCCTGCAGGTTGCCTACCCCTTGGAGCAAAGGACCGTTACCGATGCGCAACCCCGACAGCCTGCCGCCCCCCGCCACAAACGAAGACACGCCCCTGGGCCTTGTCTTTGCCATTACAGCCTATGGTCTGTGGGGGTTTCTGCCGCTTTACATGAAACTGCTGTCACATATCCCGGCGGCAGAAATCGTGGCGCATCGGGTCTTGTGGTCGCTGCCGATTGCCGCCGCCGTGCTGATCGTCCTGCGCCGCACCGACGCGCTGCGCGAGGCGCTGAGGTCGCCCCGGATGCTGGGCATGGGCTGCGTGACGGCGGCCCTGATCTCGATCAACTGGGGGATCTATGTCTGGGCCATCAACTCGGGCCATGCGCTGGATGCGGCGCTGGGGTATTACATCAACCCGCTGTTCAGCATCTTCCTGGCGGCGGTGCTCTTGGGCGAACGTCTGAACGCCGCGCAGATGGTGGCCATTGCCCTTGCTGCCTGCGCGGTGCTGGTGCTGGCGGTCGATGCAGGGCGGATGCCCTGGGCCGCATTGGGGCTGACAATCTCCTGGGGTTTTTATGCCCTGTGCAAGAAAAGCCTGCCCATCGGCCCCAATCAGGGTTTCCTGCTGGAGGTGCTGATCCTGATCGTCCCGGCAGTGGGATACCTGGGCTACCTCGCCACCACGGGCGAAGCGCATTTCCATTTCGACGGGGGGCGCGATTTCTGGCTGCTGCTTGGCTGCGGAGTCATCACGGCGGTGCCGCTGATGATCTATGCCAACGGGGCCAAGCTGTTGCGGCTGTCCACCATCGGCATCCTGCAATATATCGCGCCGACGATGATCTTCCTCTGTGCCGTGCTGGTGTTCGAAGAACCCTTTGGCCGCGCCCGCGCGATTGCCTTTCCGATGATCTGGCTCGCGCTGGTGATCTATTCCACCGCCATGCTGCGGCAGATGCGGGCGGCGAAAGCGGGCTGACCGGTGGCAGGCGTCAGGGCCGGTTCAGGTTTTTTGCTGCATACTCGGACCTTCGCGCAGATCGCGGCGAAGGGCGGGAGGGAGGCCAACCTGTCGTGAAGCGCAAGCCGGGTATCGCCCGATCTGGAGGGCGTTTCAAACATATGTGAGGTGCGTAGCGTCGCAACCCGCGGGCCGGTCATGGCTTGGTAGAGCGTGCAAAATCGCCCTCCTGGGGGAGGTCGGGCGATGCCCGGCTTGCGCCGGGCGGAGGCGCTTGGTGGTATGCACCGCACCAATGGCACGGAAGCTTCGTCCACATCGCCGGCCTTGACCCACACCTCGCGTCAAAGTCCGGTCTGGGTCAGAAATGCGAGAAGACAGTGTCAATGTCGCGTGGTGCGACCCTCTGACAGGATGCAGCGAACCCGCTGCATCCTGCCAAAGAAGTTGGTCGTTCCGTTGATCAAGAACCCGGTCAGGCGTTGGGCAGCTTGGCGGTCCTCAGGTAAGGCAGAACAGTTGTGAATTCACCGAACCGGGCCTTGGCGTCGGCGTCCGACACGGTGGCAGGGATGATCACGTCATCGCCCACATTCCAGTTCGCCGGTGTGGCAACACCCTGCCCGGTGGAGGTCTGCAGCCCGTCCAGCGCGCGCAGCACTTCGGCAAAGTTGCGCCCCACGGTCATCGGATAGGTCATCGAGAGTTTCAGCTTCTTGTCCGGCCCGATGATAAAGACAGAGCGCACCGTGGCGCTGTCCGCCGGGGTGCGGCCATCGGGCAGATAGGCTTCGGCAGGCAGCATGTCGAAAGCCTTGGACACCGCAAGCCCGTCATCCGCAATGATCGGGAAACCCGCCTTTGCCCCGGCGACCTTCTCGATGTCGCCCTTCCATTTCTTGTGGTCCTCGACCCCGTCGACGCTGACCCCCAGCACCTTGGTGCCGCGTTTCTCCCATTCGTCGGCCAATTGGGCCACGGCACCGAATTCGGTGGTGCAGACGGGGGTGAAATCCTTGGGGTGGGAAAACAGGATCATCCAGTTGTCACCGACAAAATCGTGCAGAGAGATGCTGCCCTGATCGGTTTCGACGGTCAGATCGGGAATCGTGTCGTTAATGCGCAAGCCCATGTTGTCCTCCGGGTCTGTCTTCTACTTTTCCATAACGTAAGGATTAATCCGCGACATTCCATCCCCTCTCTTGCAGCACCCCGCGCGCCCTGACAAAGTGGCGCCAAACCGGACAGGGCCAGTGCTTTGCCCCGTCATAACAACGAGGAGTTTTCCAATGCTGGAGAAACGTGAGTTCTATATCAACGGTCAATGGGTCGCCCCCGCCAAGGCCAATGATTATGCCGTTATCGATCCGTCCACCGAAGAACCCTGCGCGGTGATCTCGCTGGGTGGTCAGGAAGACACCGACAAGGCCGTCGCCGCCGCCAAGGCTGCCCTGCCGGGCTGGATGGCCACATCGCCGGCCGAACGCATCGCGCTGCTGGAAAAGCTGCTGGAGGTCTACAAGACCCGCGCCGAAGACCTTGCAAAGGCCATGAGCACCGAAATGGGCGCGCCCATCGAGATGTCGCGGGCCAGTCAGGTCGGCGCAGGCACCTGGCACCTGAGCAACTTCATCAAGGCCGCAAAGGAGTTCCACTTCGAGGCGCCGCTGGGCGATCACGCCCCGAATGACCGCATCATCCGCGAGGCGGTCGGCGTGGCCGCGCTGATCACGCCCTGGAACTGGCCGATGAACCAGATCACCCTGAAAGTCGGCGCCGCCGTGGTCGCGGGCTGCACCATGGTGCTGAAACCCTCCGAGGAAAGCCCGATTGACGCGATGATCTTTGCCGAGCTGATGCATGAGGCCGGTTTCCCCAAAGGCGTCTTCAACCTGGTCAACGGTGACGGCGTCGGCGTCGGCAGCCAGCTTTCGGCGCACGAGGATGTGGACATGGTGAGCTTCACCGGCTCGACCCGCGCGGGCACCGCGATTTCCAAGGCCGCGGCAGACACGCTCAAGAAAGTGCACCTGGAACTGGGTGGCAAGGGTGCCAATATCATCTTTGCGGATGCGGATGAAAAGGCCGTCAAACGCGGTGTGATGCACATGATGCAGAACACCGGCCAGTCCTGCAACGCGCCCAGCCGGATGCTGGTCGAGGCGAGCATCTATGACAAGACCGTGGAAGAAGCCGGTGAAGTTGCCAGCAAGATCACCGTTGGCCCGGCATCCGAAGAAGGGCGGCACATCGGCCCGGTGGTGAACGAGGTGCAGTTCAACAAGATCCAGGACCTGATCCAGAAGGGCATCGACGAGGGCGCGCGTCTGGTCGCCGGTGGCACAGGCCGGCCGGACGGGCTGAACCGCGGCTTCTTTGTCAAACCGACGGTCTTTGCAGACGTGACCCCCGACATGACCATCGCGCGTGAGGAAATCTTTGGCCCGGTCCTGTCGATCATGAAATTCGACACCGAGGAACAGGCCGTCGAGATCGCCAATGACACGGTCTATGGGCTGACCAACTATGTCCAGAGCTCCGATGGCACGCGCCGCAACAGGCTGGCACGCCGGTTGCGGTCCGGCATGGTCGAGATGAACGGCCAGGGCCGCGCGGCGGGTTCCCCCTTCGGCGGGATGAAACGCTCCGGCAACGGCCGCGAAGGCGGCATCTACGGGATCGAGGATTTCACCGAGATCAAGGCCGTCTCGGGCTGGGCTGCTGAATAGGCAGTGCCACGACGGACGATCGGACAGGGCCGCCTTCGGGTGGCCCTTTTCCTTTCACGCCCATGACTGCCGAAGGCACAGCGCCGCCGGGGGACGCCGGTTCAGCCTGCCTTGCGCTTCCATTCTTCCCAGAGGAAGGGATATGCCCAGACGCATTCGTGGGTCTGTGCCAGACCCTCGCGGATGGCGTCTCTTTCACCGTCCTGCGCGGGTGAATAGCGGTGGAACTGGACGGTCAGCCTGTCCACCCGTGCCATCAGGCCGGTGTCGATCAGGGCGGGCAGCAGATCGTATTCCCCGCCCTCGATGTTCATCTTGATGCAGGCCACGCGGTCCAGCCCCAGCGCGTCAAAGACCTCTGCCACCGGGCGCACCTCGCCCTGCACCGGGTTGCCGGAGGCGACCAGTGCGGAGGATGCGTTTTCATCGTCGGAGAGGTCCAGCACCCCGGCGGAAGCCCCCATGGCATAGCCTTCGACGGTGACATCCTTGCATCCTGCAAAACGATCCTGCAGGTGGCGGATGAACCTCGGGTGGGGTTCGAAACAATGGACCTTCACACCGTAAAGCGCGGTCATCCGCTCTGCCCAGTCGCCCTTGTATCCGCCGACGTCCAGCACGGTATCGCCGGGTTTCAGCCCGTCGTAACGTTCAGGCGTGCCGCGCCCATGCGCGGCGTAGAATTCCCGGACCATGCGCTTGTAGGCGCGAAACTCGGGGTTGGTGGCCAGTTTCCACATCTTGTGCAACTCGCTTGAGATCGACATGCGGCGGTTCCTTTGCATCTGGCGCAGGGCGCAATCTTTATCATAGAAAGCTGGGAAGCAATGGTGAAAGGTAACCATGATCTATACCCGCCTGCACGGATTCCTCGGCAACCAGATGTTTCAATATGCGGCTGCCGCGCAGCTGGCGGCGCGTCTGGGGGTGCCGGTGGCGCTCGACCCGCGCCGGGCGGCGGCCAAGGGGCAGGGCAACCTGACCGAGATTTTCGACCTGCCGGTGGTCGCCCCCGCGCAGCTGCCCCCCGATCAGGACCGCAGGCGGCTGGCCTATGCCATCTGGCGGCTTCTGGGCCGGTCACCCCGCCTGCGCCGGGAAAAGGGGCTGGGCTATGATCCGGCTTTCGAAGACTGGGGCGATGAAAGCTATCTGCACGGGTATTGGCAGAGCGAAAAGTACTTTGCCGGGATCAGGGACCACCTGCGCAATGTCTTCACGATGGTGCCGCCCATGTCGCCCGAGAACGCCGACATGGCCAGGCAGATCGCGGCGGGGCCCTCGGTGGCGCTGCATGTGCGGCGCGGCGATTACGTGGCGCTGGGGGCAACGGCGGTCTGTGATCAGGCCTATTACGACGCGGCGCTGGCTGCGGTGACACAGGGGTTGCCGGAGGCACCGACAGTCTTTGTCTTTTCCGATGATCCGGGCTGGGCGCGCGACAACCTGGCAGTGCCCTTCGACAAGGTGGTGGTGGACCTGAACGGGCGCGAGACCGCTTATGAGGATATGCGGCTGATGTCTCTGTGCCAGCACAATGTGATCGCCAATTCCACCTTCAGCTGGTGGTCCGCATGGCTGAATGCCCATGAGGGCCGCCGCGTGGCCGCCCCGGCCCGCTGGTTTGCCAATGACCACCAGCGCAACCCTGACATCCTGCCCGAGGATTGGATTGCCATCGGCTGACGCCCCGGAGTTTTCAAAAACTCCGGACCGAATTTTTCGAAAAATTCGGCTCCCCGCCGCCCCTAGGTCGTGTTGACATTCATTGTCGCCCACCCGCGCGAGACGGATTTTGCCGCTGGTGCGGGTGGGCGACAATGAATGTCAACACGACCTAGAAAGGCGCTTTCGACCTTATTTTCGTCGACCGCCCGCCCTGCGGATGATTGAACCGCAGTTCTTCCGAATGCAGCATCAGCCGGGGATAATCCCGTGCCGGACCCGTGGCATAAAACGGGTCACCCAGGATCGGATGCCCGATGCTCAGCATATGGACCCGCAACTGGTGGCTGCGCCCGGTTCTGGGGAACATCCGCACACGGGCGGTGTCGCCCTCATCCTTGATCCGTTTCCAGTCAGTCTGCGCGGGTTTGCCGGTGTCATGGCATACCTTTTGCAGCGGGCGGTTCGGCCAATCGACGATCAGCGGCAGGTCGATGGTGCCGGCAGGTTCCGTCGGCACGCCCCAGACCCGCGCAACATAGGTCTTGCGCGTCATCCGTTTTTCGAATTGCAGGCCAAGGTGCCGCTGCGCATAGGGTGTCATGGCAAAGATCATCACACCGGATGTATCCCGGTCCAGCCGGTGCACCAGCAACGCCCCGGGGAAGACCTGCTGAACGCGGGTCAGCAGGCAGTCGGCCAGATGCGGGCCCTTGCCCGGCACGCTGAGCAGGCCGCTGGGTTTGTCCACCAGCAGCACTTCGGCATCTTCATGCAGGATCACCAGCGGATCCTGCGGCGGGTCATATTCCGTTTCCATCCCTTCCCGTCTCAGATGTAGGGTGGGTTTTCAAGCCACCAGCGCAAATGAGGACCCCATGCACCCCACCATCGAAAAAATGCAATCTGTCGTCGCCTCGGGCGACCATACTGCGATCGCGCCGATTCTGGCGGCTGATGTGACTTTCCTGCCGCCAACCTATTGGAAGACCTGGACGGGCCGCGACGCTGTTGCGGCGGTGCTGGGCCATGTCGGGCAGGTGTTCAGCGATTTCCGCTATCGCCGGGTGATGGGCGCGGGCAACGACTGGGCTTTGGAGTTTCAGTGCAGGATCGGCGAGTTTGACGCCGTGGGTGTCGATCTGATCACGCTGGGCGATGACGGGTTGATTGCCCATTTCGAAGTGGTCATGCGACCGCATAAATCCATCGGTGCACTGCGCGACGCGATGAACGCCCGTGTGATGCAGGATCCTGCGTTTCTCAAATTCAAGGATGCGCTGTCGTGACGCGGCCTTGCGGCGTTGCTGTCAGCCCTGCTGCGGTCTCGCCCTGATCCGTGTCCGATAGATCGCGCGTCTGATTTCCCGCATCAGCTTGCCGCTGGCGCGGGTCTTCTTCTGGATGGTCGAAGCGCCCGGCATTTCGCCCACACCGCTTGGCCAGATCGTATGTATCGGCTGGCCGGTGACCCAATGCATCTGCAGCGTTGTATCCACGGGACGGTCCAGCCGTTCCGTCGCCGCCAGCAACCGCCGCGCCGCTCCCCTGCCGACAACCTGACAGACGGTCTGCAACCCGATCACACGGGGGAGAAACAGCGCGGCACCGCCATCCTCGGCCAGCACGACCTGCCTGTGTTCGCGGTCCTTTGCGGGCAGGCGGATAAAACTCTCCTCACCCGCATGTGCCGCCACCAGGGCCATGGCCCTGTCCCAGGGTGCCGGGTCAATCACCAGATCATCCTCGGCGATCAGGACAAAGGGGTCCGGCCCCGCTGCGATCTCCTGCCAGCATTTGCGGTGGCTCAGGAAACAGCCCACCTCGCCCTGGCCCATGGCAAAAGGATAGGGCGGGGTGTGGCAGTTGCCGTCCAGCACATCCGCCGCGCCGCTTTGTAGCGCCTCCTGGCCGTTAACCGCGGGCATGACCTCGGCCCCCGGCAGGACGCCCATGAGCCGCGCGACATTCTCTGCCCGGGCGCCCGGTCCGGGCATATGGATGATCAGGGATCGCATCTGTCAGGCCCCGTCTCGCGCGGGTGGGTGAAAATGAATGTCAACACGACCTAGTCACCCGGAATCAAAGTTCGGCTCATTGAATGCCACTCTCTACGGCAGGTTCGCACCCGCCCTGGGGGGCGGGGTCGGGTGCGAACCGGATCGCAAGCGATCCGGGCGCAGGAGGAAATGATGCATATTTCGTTTCCGCAATACTAGTGCAGGACAACGCGGGCACCATTCGGCACGCGGTTGGCCAGGTCGATGACATGGGCGTTGATCATGCGCACGCAGCCGTTCGACACGGCGCGGCCGACGTTTTCCGGCTGCGGCGTGCCATGAATGCGCAGCAGGGAATCCCGGTTGCCCTTGTAGAGATAAAGCGCACGCGCCCCCAGCGGGTTGGGCCCGCCACCCGGCATCCCGGCGGCGTGTTTGGCATAGATATGCGGCTCCCGGCGGATCATGTTCTTGGTTGGCGTCCAGCGCGGCCATTCTGCCTTGCGCCCCACCCGGAAGGTGCCGGAATAATAGCGCCCCTCCTTGCCGATCCCCACCGGATAGCGGACGGCCTTGCCCCCCTCCAATGTCCAGTAGAGCGCGAATTGCCCCGGATCGACATGAATTTCACCGGGTGCAAAGCCGTCCCGGATACGCACGATCCTGGCCTTCTGGTGGTCCGGTATCTGATATTCCCCGGTTGCGGAGACTGCGGGCGTGGCGACCAGCGCGGCAGCACCGGTGATCAAAAGGTTGCGGCGGTTCATCAATGGCATCCGGGTCTCCTCAGGCACGACAGCTGTTTGGGCTCAACATAACCCGCCCGCGCCGGAGGGCAATTGCGGAAATCCCGACCTGGTGCCGCGCCCCGGCCCAAAGCAAAAGGCCCCCGCGCAGCGCGCGGGGGCCCAGATGGGTCCGGAAAGGAGCCGAGGATCAATCCTCGACTTTTTCCTCTTTCTTCACTTCTTCACCGGTTTCCTGATCGACAACCTTCATCGACAGGCGCACCTTGCCGCGGTCGTCAAAGCCCAGAAGTTTCACTTTCACTTCCTGGCCTTCCTTCAGCACATCCGACGGATGGTTCAGGCGGCGGTTCTCGATCTGGGACACATGCACCAGGCCATCGCGCTTGCCAAAGAAGTTCACGAAAGCACCGAAGTCCACGATCTTGACGACCGTACCGGTGTAGACCGCGCCTTCTTCCGGCTCTGCGACGATGGAGTGGATCATGTCGTAGGCTTTCTTGATCGCGTCGCCGTTGGGGCTTGCGATCTTGATTATGCCTTCGTCGTTGATGTCGACCTTGGCACCCGACACTTCCACGATCTCGCGGATGACCTTGCCGCCGGAACCGATGACCTCACGGATTTTGTCCGTCGGGATCTGCATGGTTTCGATGCGCGGTGCGTGAACGGAGAAGTCCGCCGCACCTGACAGTGCCTTGTTCATTTCGCCCAGGATGTGGATACGGCCTTCTTTCGCCTGCGCGAGGGCTTTCTCCATGATCTCGGGCGTGATGCCCGCAATCTTGATGTCCATCTGAAGCGAGGTGATGCCCGCTTCGGTCCCGGCCACCTTGAAGTCCATGTCGCCAAGGTGGTCTTCGTCACCCAGGATGTCGGAGAGGATCGCATAGGATCCGTCTTCTTCCAGGATCAGGCCCATGGCCACGCCGGCCACCGCCGATTTCAGCGGCACGCCTGCATCCATCATGGACAGGGAGCCTCCGCAGACGGAAGCCATGGAGGATGAACCGTTGGATTCAGTGATCTCCGAGACAACGCGGATGGTGTAGGGGAAATCCGTTGCCGCGGGCAGAACCGCCTGCAACGCACGCCATGCCAGCTTGCCATGGCCAATCTCGCGACGGCCCGGGCCTGCGACGCGACCAACTTCACCAACCGAATAGGGGGGGAAGTTGTAGTGCAGCAGGAAGTTGGATTTGAAGTTGCCGTGCAGCGCGTCGATGAATTGTTCGTCATCGCCGGTGCCCAGCGTGGTCACGACCAGACCCTGCGTTTCACCCCGGGTGAACAGCGCCGAACCATGGGTCCGGGGCAGGATGCCTGTCTCGGCCACGATGTCGCGGATCTCGTCGGTCTTGCGGCCGTCGATACGTTTGCCGGTCTTGACCACGTCGCCGCGCAGGATGGAGGCTTCGAGCTTTTTCAGTGCGGAACCCAGGTTGGGATCCTCAAGCTGCTCTTCGCTCAGGCTTTCCTTGATCTTGTCGCGGGCCGCGGCAACAGCGGCTGTCCGCTCCTGCTTGTCGGCGATGGCAAAGGCGGCGCGCATGTCTTTCTCGCCCGCTTTCTTCACGGCTGCCGACAGCTCGGAATAATCGACCGGCTGGAAGTCAAAGGGCTCTTTCGCCGATTCTTCTGCCAGGTCGATGATCAGGTCGATCACCGGCTGAATGCTGTCATGGGCAAATTTCACCGCACCCAGCATTTCCTCTTCGGACAGCTCATAGGCTTCGGATTCGACCATCATGACCGCATCCTTGGTCCCGGCAACCACCAGGTCGAGGCGCTGTTCGGGGTTCAGGCGCAGGTCCTGCATATCGTCCACGGTGGGGTTCAGGATGTATTCGCCATCCTCGAAACCGACGCGGCAACCGGCGATCGGTCCCATGAAGGGCGCGCCGGAAATGGTCAGCGCGGCAGAGGCCGCGATCATTGCGACCATATCGGGATCATTGACCAGATCGTGGCTCAGCACGGTGCACATCACCAGCACTTCGTTCTTGAAGCCGGGGACGAAAAGCGGGCGGATCGGACGGTCGATCAGGCGCGCTGTCAGCGTTTCTTTTTCGGTCGGGCGCGCTTCGCGCTTGAAGAAGCCACCCGGCACCTTGCCGGCGGCATAGTATTTTTCCTGGTAGTGGACGGTCAAAGGAAAGAAATCCTGACCGGGTTTTTGCTGACGTGCATATGTCACGTTGGCCATCACGCTGGTTTCGCCCAGTGTGGCAATCACCGACCCATCCGCCTGACGGGCCACTTTTCCTGTTTCGAGTGTGAGCGTTTCTTCGCCCCACTGCATTGATTTCGTCGTTACGTTAAACATCTACGTTTCCTGTGTTGGCCCGCGGGCCTTTGCATAGAGGGCGCATTCCCTCTGACTCCGGTATCTTCTTTATCAGGCGCTGGAGTCCGGGCGCCGGCTTTCAGATTGCGCGGGCATACAGTGTTTCAAAGGGGATGGGAAGGCATTGGATCAATGAGTTCTGGCCACCCGGACAGAATCTGAAGTTCGCTCCGCGCTTCGGATCAATGCGCTGGACTCCGTCTACGGAGCCTATCCGAGCACGGCAAAGCGTGCCTTCAGCAAGGCTTCGGCGTATTCGTCATCTGCGGTGCTGTCATAGACAACCCCGCCGCCAACATTCAGCGTGACGCGATTGTCGGGGCCACAGATCAACGTGCGGATTGCGACGCCAAAAGACATCGCACCATCCGGGGCGATCCACCCGATGGCACCGCAATAGGCATCCCGCGCCTTCGGTTCGAGCGTGGCAAGTATCTGCATCGCACGGATTTTTGGTGCGCCCGTGATGGAACCACAGGGAAACAGCGCTTCGAAAATTTCGGATATGGTTGTGCCCGATCTGATCTGCGCGGTGATGGTAGAAGTCATCTGATGCAGCGTCTGATAGGTTTCGATAGCAAAAAGCCTGGGCACTTCTACAGTGCCAATTTGCGAAATACGGCTCATGTCATTGCGCAGAAGGTCGACGATCATCAGGTTTTCGGCCTGGTTTTTCTCTGAGGACCGAAGCCAGTCCTTCTGCTTTTCGTCCGCGCCCGGCGATGCGCCGCGCGGTGCCGTGCCTTTCATCGGGCGGGCGGTCATTTTCCCGTGTGGATCAAGATGAAAGAAAAGCTCCGGAGAACGCGACAGCAGGACAGGACCGCCCAGATCAACCAATGCGCCAAATGGCGCCGCTTGTTTCGCGCGCAAAGCCGCGTAGAGCCCGTCAATCGTGCCGGTCCGCTGCGCGGACATCGGAAACGTCAGATTGGCCTGATAAATGTCACCCCGGCAGATGAAATCATGCACCTTGTCGAAGGCCGCGACATAATCGTCGCGCTGCCAGTCCGGTGCCGGGATGTTCAGCGTCGCAGGGGCCTTTGCCGCTGCTAACCGGCTTGGCTGTGGCGCATCGAAAACCCCGAATTGCAAAAGCGGCGTTTTGCGGCGGGTTGGCAGGAAGTCCCGCAGTTTTGGCGACAAAAGATAGCCCAGTTCATAACTGGCGTAGCCCGCGAGCCAATGGCCTCCGGCCTGCGCATCCTCAAGCGCGGCCAGTGCCGCGGGCACATCTGACGGCTGGTCTGCGATGATGATGTGACGGGGCGCGTCAAACAGGGTGCCGTCCGGAAGTGGGCCGTGGTCAAAGACAACGCGTGCGTTTTTCATTTGTTATCTTTGATGCAGGTGCTGAACCGCAATTGGGTCAAAAGTCAGCGGCAATGCGCATATCACGAAGCGGTCTGACAACCCTGATTGATTCCTGGTAGATCGGGTCCGCTTTATAGGCCGTCAGCTTTTCGACGCTTTCGAACTCGGCATAGACAATGACGTCAACCTCGCCGGACAATGCGTCGTTCTGGATGTTCTCCCGGACCTCAAAAAACTGGCTATGGGGAATATCGCCAAGCATTTTCAGCCCGGTCACGATGGCGGGAATATCCGATTTTTCTTTTGCGCTGAAGAAAACGATGTGGCGGATCGCTGGTCTGGATGTCATTTTTGGGCCTGCATGTGGTCTGGTGCGGATCGCATCCGGGGTGCTAATCATATTCAATCGGTCTGATCAATGCCGCGATTGAGAATGCCTGCCAGACATGAAAAAGCCGCCCCCTGCTTCCAGAGCGCGGCCTTGTCTTTTTGTAAAGCGGTCAGGCTTAGCGGCGCAGGCCCAGACGTTGGATCAGGTCCTGATAACGGGCCTCATCCTTGCTTTTGACATAGTCCAGAAGTTTGCGGCGTGTTGCCACCATCTTGAGCAGACCACGGCGGCCGTGGTTGTCTTTCTTGTGGGTCTTGAAGTGCTCTGTCAGCGTTGCAATACGCGAGCTGAGCACGGCAACCTGTACTTCGGGCGAACCTGTGTCGCCTTCCGAAGTACCGAATTCCTTGATCAGGCGTGTCTTTTCTTCTGCAGTAATCGACATCGGGGGCTCCTTCTTGAGAAAGGGTTAATCGGAATGGCGCAGGCCGGGATGTCGTCCAGCACAGGCCCATGGAGAATTCGACCCTGAATCAGATTCGGGGCCGATGGGGGCGTATATGAAAATCCCCGGGCTTTGGCAAAGGGTTATTCGCTGGCTGCTCTGTTGGGGCTGTCCGTCCCTAACCAAGGAACCCCAGACCCTGCGCGGTGCTCAGCGGGATCAGCGAGATATCGGCGGCCTCCAGCAGGCTGTTGCCCTGCAATGTCGCCATCACCTGGCTGCCCATGACGATCTGAAGCTGGCCTTCATCCTCCGGGTTCCGGACCACGGAAATCTGCGGTTCCTCTGCCCCTTCACCGCTGTCGTCCCAGACAAACAGAAGCGAATCTTCCCTTGGTTCGAAATCCAGCACCTCCGCCGGCCCGCCGCTTCCGATCCAGTCGCCCAGAACGATCTGGTCCGCCCCCTCTCCGGCAGTGACGATATCGCCCTGACCGGCGACAATCAGATCGTCGCCGCCGCCACCGTTCAGATAGTCGCCGTCATCGCTGTCGCCGGTTCCCGGCGCCGGGGTGCCATCCGCAATGCCCGAGAGCGTGTCGTCGCCCCAGCCGCCAAACAGGGTATCACTGCCCGCACCGCCATGCAGGGCATCGTCATCCAGGCCCCCCATCAGCGCATCGTCACCCGCCCCGCCGAACAGCCGGTCATCGCCGGCAGAGCCTTGCAGGCTGTCATTGCCTGCGTTGCCATGGATCACGTCATCATCGTTGTGTCCGGCAAGCTGGTCATCCGCAGCGCCGCCGAAAAGGTCGTCATCGCCGTCTTCGCCATGCAGGGTGTCATCGCCGATGCCCCCCTCCAGCGTGTCGTTACCGCCCGCGCCGTGCAGATCGTCATTGCCTGCGCCCCCGTCGAGGATATCGTCGCCGCCGTATCCGCCGATCTGGTCGCCGCCATCGCCGCCGATCAGCGTATCGTCACCCTCCGTTCCGGACAGGATATCGTCTCCACCCGTCTCCGAAAGGATATCGTTCCCACCTGTCTCCGACAGGATATCCTCGTCGGTATCGGTATCCCGGGCGCCGATGTCCACGTAAACAACCGCGCTGACCGCCATCAAACCCATCAAACCCGCAAGAAACATCATCGGCACACACCATCAAATCAGGGGATGGTGCAACGCGCACCACCCCCCTGAGATCATCCGGGAGAACGGCCAGCGGGTCAAAAGCAAACCGGAAAGTTGGTTAATGCGACGCTATCGCCCCGGCACTCCAACGCCATTCCTCGGGTTGCCGGGCATAGGGCAGGTAGAGCGGATGGCGCGGGTGCCCGGCCTTGGACAGGCCCAGGTGGAACAGGGGCACGGCACCGGCGCCAAGCATCCGTGCCACCTGCGGCCCCCGGTCCAGATGTGCCCCGTGGACACCCCATGCCGCGATGACATGATCGGCCCAGACCATGCCCTCGGCCAGCATCGAATCGTTTTCCGGCCCCACCGGATCATTCGCCGCACGCATGTCCCGCGGGTCGGTGGCGCGCCAGGCAAAGATGTTGGTCACCCGAAACCCGCCATAGCCCAGGTGCCGCGCGCGCCGCTCGCAGCGCTCCACCGTCGGATCGTTCTGCACTTCTGTCGCCGTGGAGGGGTTCAGCATCACGAACATCACCTTCAGGGCCGCCGCATCCCAGACCCGCGTCAGGCTGTAGCGATAGGCCTCGCAGTCGGAATAGACCGCGGTGGAGGGGGCGTCGCCCTTGGTATGGCTGCGGGTGATCATGCCTGCTGGGTCAGCCTGCCTTATGCATCGCCGTCCTGCGACAGGTTGAACACCCGCGAGGGGTGCAGCTCGCCCGCCTTGAACCGGCCCACGGCAACCGCCTGACCCTCGAAAGAGGCCCAACATTCATCGCCGTATTCGACGCCTGACGCGATCACCATGCCGGGATTGCCATTGCGCAGCCGGGTGGCCCCCTCGGCGGTGGCCTTGACCTCGGGCAGGTCGTCCAGCCCGATCTCAAGCGGTTGCAGGTGCTGGTCCAGCTCCGGCGTGCGCGCCATTTCGGTAACCTGGTCCAGGGTCAGACCGTCCGCCACATCAAAGGGCCCGGACCAGATCCGGCGCAGATCGCGGACATGGCCGAGACAGCCCAGTTTATGCCCCAGGTCACGGGCAATCGACCGCACGTATCCGCCCTTGCCGCAGACCATCTCTAGCGTGACATGATCGGCATCGGGCCGGTCGGTCAGCAACAGGCTTTCCACAAACAGGGGCCGCGCTGCCAGTTCCATCTCTTCCCCGTCCCGCGCGCGCTTGTAGGCGCGTTGCCCGTCGATCTTGACGGCGGAAAACTGCGGCGGCACCTGTTGGATGTCACCGACAAAATCCGCCAGCGCCGCCTTGATCGCCTCGTCATCGGGGCGCAGATCGGATCTGCCCAGCTCTTCGCCCTCGGCGTCATCTGTGTTCGTGGCGATGCCCAGCCGGACGGTGAACTCATAGGCCTTGAGCGCGTCGGTAATATAGGGAACCGTCTTGGTCGCTTCCCCCAGCGCAATCGCCAGCACGCCCGTGGCTTCCGGGTCCAGCGTACCGGCGTGCCCGGCCTTCCTTGCGTCCAGCGCCCAGCGGACCTTGTTCACAACGGCGGTCGACGTGGGACCTGCCGGTTTGTCCACGACCAACCAGCCGGAAATATCTCTGCCCTTGCGTTTGCGCGCCATGTCTCACCCTTCTGTTTCGCGTGCGAGCCTATACAGACAGCCGCCACCGCTGCCCAGCAGATATCTGCCCCCCGGCACCGCGGCGCCCGTCAGTACAGATGCTCAGTCTGATTCGACCACGCCGACGATGGGCCCGATCGTGGTAAAGCCCGCATCATCGCGGCCCAGACCGGGCGCACGCAGGCGCGATACATTGCCATCGAAATAAAGCGCATTCGGCAGGCCCAGACGGTCCCGGAAAAACGTGCCGAATTCGTGAAAGGTGACGGTATTGTCCGAAATCACAAAGATCGCCCGCGTGCCATCGGCCGTGGTGCCGACGCCATTGCGGATATAGCGCGACGTGCTGTTCTTCAGGAAACGCGGATGCAGCTTGCCGTCGATGACCAGCATCGGACCCGATTGGGTCGCGGACCGGCAGGCGGGTCTGGCCTTGAGAAAGGCGGTTGTTTCCATGACGTCGGCACGGGTGTCGCGGATGCAGAAGATCCCGTTCGGCAGCAGGCCGAAATTGCCGGGGCCATCGGTGCTGATCACCTCCTGCAGCTGGCGGCCATTCTCAAGGTAATAGCCAACCGGCGCGCGGTTTTCGTGGTACATGCCCGCATTCATTGCAAAGCCAAGGTGAAGCCCCCTGGCAGCAAGGGCCTTTTCCACGTTTCCGAAATGTCCGTAGGTGCTGCCGGTCTCATCCGTCAGGAACAGCTCCAGCCGCTCTTTGGTCAGGTCCACTTCGCAGATGGAATATTTATTCCCGCCATAGCTTTCCTTGCGGCAGTCCGTTGCCTGGGCAGTGCCTGCCACAAGCATCAGGCCAAGCCACAGGAGCAATCTCATCCGTCACTGTCCGGGCCGGGCGCATCGCCGGGTGCATCGGCGTCACGGCGCACCGCTTCCTGATTCAGCATGCGGCGGGTCTCGTCCATCTGGTCAAAGGTCTCGTCCAGGCGAAACCGCAGTTCGGGGGCGAACTTCAGCGTCAGTTTCTTGGCCACCTGCCTGCGCAGCTCGCCCTTGTTGCGGGCCAGCAGCTTGATCAGCTCGTCCTGACCTTCGCCGCCCAGCGGCAGCACATAGGCCGTGGCAATCTTCAGATCGGGAGAGGTTCTGACCTCGCCCACCGTGACCGACATGCGGTTGAGGTCGGTATCGTGCACATCGCCGCGCGCCAATACCTCGGACAGCGCCCGGCGAATGGTTTCACCGACCCGCAATTGGCGTTGTGACGGGCCTGCGCCCTCGTGACTCTTGTTTCTGGACATGCCCTCCATCTAAGACGTTGGAAGGCTTTTGCCAAGGCGGCGAATGCAGGCTAAACCGGCCTGAGCAAAGGAGCGCAGATCATGGCAAAACTTCCCGGGGTCACAATCACCGGCGCCTCCGGGCGCATGGGGCAGATGTTGATCGCTCAGGTGCAGGCGTCAGAAAAGCTGGCGCTGGTGGGCGCGGTCGAACGGCCCGGGCATGCCTGGGTCGGACAGGACATCGGCCTGGCCATGGGCGGTGCTGCCATCGGCGTGACGGTCAACGATGACGCACAGGCGGCGATTTCGGCTGCCGAAGTGGTAATCGACTTTACCGCGCCTGCCGCCACACTGGCCTTTTCGGCCATCGCCGCTGCGGCGGGCACGGTGCATGTGATCGGCACCACCGGCATGACCGAGGCCGAAATCGCGCAGCTTGCGCCCGCTGCCGAAAAGACGGTCATCGTCCGGGCCGGCAACATGAGCCTTGGGGTCAACCTGTTGACGCAGCTGACCAAACGCGTCGCGGCGGCGCTGGACGCCGATTACGACATCGAGATCATCGAGGCGCATCACAACAAGAAGGTCGATGCGCCCTCCGGCACGGCCCTTATGCTGGGCGAGGCCGCCGCAGAGGGGCGCGGCGTGACGCTGGCAGAGGTCTCCGACCGGGCGCGCGACGGCATCACCGGGGCGCGCCGGCGCGGCGACATCGGCTTTGCCGCGATCCGGGGCGGTGACATCGTGGGCGAACATGACGTTATGTTTGCCGCCGAAGGCGAACGCATCATCCTGCGCCATGTGGCATCCGACCGTTCCGTCTTTGCCCGCGGTGCGCTCAAGGCAGCGCTTTGGGGTCTTGGCAAAGCGCCGGGGGCATATGACATGCTGGATGTTCTGGGCCTGAACGACGCCCGCTGAACCGGCGGCTTTCTGCGCGACTTCTCATCAGGGGTGAAACTTCACCTGGCCTTTCGGCGTGGTTGTACCAATTCATGCCAAGAGGAGAGTACAAATGAGACCCTTTGCACCTGCATTGTCCGCGGTCCTTGTCACAATGGCCGCTCCCGCATTTGCCGACTTCCAGAAAGTCACCACCCGCAGCGATTTCATCGCGCTTGTCGGCGGCAAGACCCTGACCCGGCCGCTGGTCAAGATCCAGGTGCTGCCGGACGGCCAGATCGCCGGCAGGGGCGCGGCCTGGGCGGTGACCGGTCAATGGCAGTGGAAAGGTGAATATCTGTGCCGCAGCCTTGAATGGGGCGGCGACGATCTTGGCTACAATTGTCAGGAAGTGAAGGTGGACGGGGCGAATGTCCGCATCACCTCTGACCGTGGCACCGGGGAATCAGCAGACTTCAGCCTCCGCTAGGCGGCAGGGCCAGATCCTTGAATGGTCTGGCCCTTGAAAAGCCCGACCCTCAAAAATCCACCGCGATGCCCTTTTTTTCCCAATCGCCGTACCGGACCGGCTCTGGGCCCTCCCTGCCACCCAGCTCGGGCGGCAGATCCAGTGCTTCGGCGGCCTTCCGGCGTGCGGCGGCCTCGTCCAGGGCGCGCTGGGCGGCGGGGGGAATGGGTTTGGGGGCCGGATCCGGTTGCGGCGGCAGATCGGGGCCCGGTGTCGGGACCGGATCGTTCGGCGTGTCCGGGATCGGCTTTGGGGCCGGTGTGGGGTTCCGCATGTCGGCGGGCTCTGTCATGTGATCCTCTTGAGCGGCTGCCGCCTTTGATATACGCCGCCTCATGGGCAGGGCAACCCCGGCCCCCGACCAGAAAAGGCGACGGCATGGCAGACACAGGCGTACAGGCGCGCAGAAGCGCTGTATATCTTCTGGACCAGATCCTGGGGGAAGAACCGCGCCTGATGTCGGAACTGCTCGCAGGGGGGGCGCTGGACAAACTGCCGCCCGACGACCGCGCCCGCGCCCAGCGGCTGGCCCAGGAAACCCTGCGGGGCATGGAGCGCGCCGACCGGTTGCTGCAAAAGCATGTCAAGAAATCTCCGCCCCTCACGGTGCGCAATGTGCTGCGGGTCGGCACTGTCGAACTCTGCCAGGGCGGCGCGGCACATGGGGTGGTGAACGCCATGGTGACCCTCGTCTCGCAACACCGGACATTGAGCCACCTCAAGGGGCTGACCAACGCCGTCCTGCGCAAGATCGCCGCCGAAGGGCCTGACGCCTGGGGCGCGCTGCGGGCGCCGCGGCTGCCGAAATGGCTGCGTGGCCCGCTGACCGAAGCCTGGGGCCCGGAGGCGATTGCCGCGATGGAAGTGGCGCATTTCGCCGGTGCCCCCCTCGACCTGACGGCCAAGGGCGATCCGCAGCTGCTGGCAGAGGCGACCGGTGGGGTGCTGTTGCCCACAGGTTCCGTGCGGGTGGCGGAAGCGGGCCAGGTCTCTGCCATGTCGGGATTCGCGGCTGGCGACTGGTGGGTGCAGGATGCCGCAGCGGCACTGCCCGTCCGCATCCTTGCGCCCAAAACGGGCGAACAGGTGCTGGATCTCTGCGCGGCACCGGGGGGCAAGACCATGCAACTGGCTGCCGCAGGCGCGGCGGTGACGGCCGTCGATTCCTCTGCCACCCGCATGGCGCGGCTGCGCGAGAACCTGACCCGCACGGGATTGCAGGCCGAACTGCAGACCGGGGACGCCCGCGCCGTCACTGGCTCCTTTGATGCGATTCTGCTGGATGCGCCCTGTTCCGCCACCGGCACGCTGCGGCGGCACCCGGATCTGCCCTATGCCAAGGACGGATCGGAATTTGGCGATCTGATCGAATTGCAGGCGGAGCTGCTGGACCACGCCTGGTCCCTGCTGAAACCCGGCGGGCGGCTGGTGTTCTGCACCTGCAGCCTCTTGCCCGACGAGGGGGAGGTCCAGGTCGACGAGGCGCTGGAACGGCATGGCGACATGGTGGTTGATCGCGAGGCGCTGATGGTGCCGGGGGTTGAAGCGGATTGGGTCACCTCGGAGGGCGGCCTGCGGCTGCGCCCGGATTTCTGGGCGGACCGGGGCGGGATGGATGGTTTTTATATCGTCTGCCTGCGCAAGGGCGGCTGATGGCGGATCAAGGAAAACTGCTGCGGTCCTGACGAACCCGTCCCAAAATGCGCAGACTACATCCGGACTGGCCGCGCCAGCCTGATCGCGCCGGATCGGCCGTCTGTGCCGCCCTGTGAGCGACGACACGCTCTGCCCTACACCGCCCTGCAAATGATGACATGTCAAAAATGACATGTCATCTTTTACGGAAAGTTAAGGCGAGCCCCCGAGCCGGAAACACCCATTGCGGCGACCGCGCCGCAGCAGGCGTCAAACGTCGGCAGGCGGCGGGTTGGGAACAGCCAGGTAATCCCGTGAAGGGATCGCAACCATCCCTTTCAGCCCCAGCGCCGCGCGGTCCGGCTCTGACAGCGCCGCCATCGCCTCGGCCACTGCATCGAATATGGCAGAACCGTCCCTGCCGCGCGCGGTGATATAGGGCAGGCCGGGCGTCGGCTCTGTCCACGCCAACACCCGCAACTGCGTTGCACAGGGCTCAAATTGCCGGATCAGCCGCCAGGTCACCGCGTCAAGCGCCGCAATATCGGCACGGCCTTCAGCCACGGCCCTGGCGGAATTCACATGCCCATGGCTCTGGCTGCGGTCCTGAAACCAGAAACCTGCCGCGCGCGCAGCGGCATGTATCGCGGCAAAGCCGGATTGCGACAGGGTCTGGTTGTAGATGAACCTCGCACTGGCAAAGTCGGCCAGCGCAGCGCGGTCATCCCCGGCGCGCACCACGATGGCACTGCGGTAATACCCCGGCGGGCACCCCGTGACGCCGAAATCCGGCGTGCCGACCAGGGTCACCTTGTCATGCAGCTGCGTCCGGTAGGGCATGCCGCAGGTCTGGCTCAGCACCAGTTCAGGGTCGGTCCAGACCGCAAAGGCATCGGCGCTGTTGGACAGCGCGACCGGTGCGTCAATCCCGCGCCAGGCCAGTGCGGCGCGGATATGCGCCCAGTACCGCTCCAGCGCGGCATCGGTTTCAGGTCTGGCATACATCATCAGGCTGGCGATCATGTTGGCAGGTTAACCCCGTCGCCGCCCCCGCAACAGCCCAATTGTGACCAAGAGCGTTTCGGGAAAATGTTGAATCGCAAATACCTTGCCACGTTTCGCGTTCCCAGGACATTTGCGATCCTTGTGCTCCAACCATTCCCCGAAATGCTTTATCGCGCCGATCCCGCGACGCCCTGCCAAAAAGCGGTGACACCCGCCGGGTCAGCCGCTATGCTCCCCGCAAACGCCAGCAGAGCGTCAAGGGCAGCAAATCATGTTCAACATCCCCGGCCTGACCGCACGGAAAGAGCGGTTTCTCAACCGGTGGCACGCCCGTGCCGCAACCCGCACGCCTGCGCAGGTCAAGGGGTTTGTCTCTTCGCCCGAACCACGCACCATCGGCTCCTATGCCCGCGGGCGGCAGCTGATCGCCGGCAATTACCTTTTCGCGGGCACCCTGATCAACGCGCCGGACCGCACCCTGTGGCAGCTTGAGGTGCCGGATGCGGCCTATGCCGCCGACCTGCAGGGCTTTGCCTGGCTCGACGATCTGGCGGCCGTGGGCGACGGTGCCGCGCGGCAGGTCGCGCAGCGCTGGCTGTGGGACTGGATCGGACTTTACGGCAAGGGGCGCGGTCCCGGCTGGACGCCGGACCTGACCGGCAGGCGGCTGATCCGCTGGATCAACCACGCGCTGTTCTGCCTGCGTGGGCAGGAATCCGATCAGAGCAGGGCCTTCTACCGCTCGCTTGAGCAGCAGACCCGGTTCCTGTCCCGCCGCTGGCACGGTGCCGCCCCCGGCCTGCCGAGGTTCGAGGCGCTGACCGGCCTGATCTATGCGGGCCTGGCACTTGAAGGTCAGGAAGCGCTGGCCGACCCCGCGATCAAGGCCCTGGCGCGCGAATGCCGCACCCAGATCGACGCCGAAGGCGGGTTGCCCACCCGCAATCCGGAAGAGCTGCTTGCCGTTTTCACCCTGCTGACATGGGCCGCCGCCGCGCTCAGCGACGCGGGCCGCAGTACTCCCAAAGATCATCTGGCCGCGATTTCCCGAATTGCACCCACCCTGCGGTCCCTGCGCCACGCCGATGGCGGTCTGGCCCGGTTCCACGGCGGCGGGCGCGGGCTGGAGGGCTGGCTGGACCACGCCCTTGCTGCGGCCAGGGTTCGGACCTCTCCGTCAGAGGGCCTGTCGATGGGCTATGCAAGGCTGTCGGGCGGGCGCACCTCTGTGGTGATTGACGCCGCTGTCCCGCCCAGCGGTGCCGCCTCCGGCAATGCCCATGCATCGACCCTCGCCTTCGAACTGACCTCCGGCCGCCGCCCGCTGGTGGTCAACTGCGGATCGGGGGCTTCCTTCGGGCTGGAATGGCGCCGTGCCGGGCGGGCGACCCCGTCGCATTCGGCGCTCTGTCTCGGCGGATATTCCAGCGCCCGCCTGTCCGAGCCGGACCGCCACACCGGGCGCGAGGCCCTGATCGACGGGCCGACCCATGTGCCGGTTGAAATGAGTTCCGCAGGAGACGGCATCCGCTTTCAGGGCGGGCACAACGGCTATGTGCGCTCGCATGGGCTGACCCTTGCCCGCACCCTGGAACTGACGCTGGATGGCCGGGGCCTCGCGGGCGAGGACATGCTGCTGGCGCTGGAGGACATCGAGAAGCGGCGCTTTGACAAGGCGCTGGACCTTGCCGGGCTCAAGGGCCTGCGCTTTGACATCCGCTTCCATCTGCACCCGGATGTGGACGCGACGCTTGATCTCGGCGGCGCGGCGGTGTCGATGGCCCTGAAAAGCGGTGAAATCTGGGTCTTCCGCCATGACGGCACACATAACCTCTCGCTGGAACCGGGTGCCTATCTTGAGACCACACGTCTCAAACCCCGCGCCGCACAGCAGATCGTGCTGTCCGGCATGGCATTTACATATGCCACCCGGGTCAGGTGGTCCTTGTCCAAGGCGCAGGAAACTGCGATTGGCGTCCGTGATCTTTCGATGGACGACCCATTGGCTGACAACACCGAACCGGACGAACAATAGGACCCTGCCAAATGCCTGATCTCTACCCCGTGAAACGCGCCCTCCTTTCCGTATCCGACAAGACCGGCCTGGTCGAACTTGGCCAGGCATTGGCCGCGCAGGGGGTCGAGCTGTTGTCCACGGGGGGCACCGCATCGGCGCTGCGCGACGCGGGGCTCACGGTCAGGGACGTGGCAGAGGTGACAGGCTTTCCCGAAATGATGGATGGCCGCGTCAAGACGCTGCACCCGGTTGTGCACGGCGGCCTGCTGGCGCTGCGCGACAATGACACGCATGTTGCGGCGATGAACGAACACAACATCGCCGGCATCGACCTGGTGGTGGTCAACCTCTACCCCTTCGAGGCAACCGTGGCCAAGGGCGCGGCCTATGACGAGGTGATCGAGAACATCGACATCGGCGGTCCCGCCATGATCCGCTCTGCGGCCAAGAACCACGGTTTCGTCAATGTCGTCGTGGATACCGAAGACTACGCCGCCCTCATCGCAGAGCTTGAGGCCAATGACGGCCAGACCACCTATGCCCTGCGGCAGCGCCTGGCGCAGACCGCCTATGCCCGCACGGCAGCCTATGACACCGCCGTCAGCACATGGATGGCCGCGCAGATCGGCGAAACGCCGCGCCGCCGGACATTCGGCGGCACCCTGGCCCAGACCCTGCGCTACGGCGAAAACCCGCATCAGAACGCCGCCTTCTATACCGATGGCTCCGACCGTCCGGGCGTGGCGACGGCACAGCAGCATCAGGGCAAGGAACTGAGCTACAACAACATCAACGACACCGACGCGGCCTTTGAACTGGTCAGCGAATTCGACCCAGCACAGGGCCCGGCCTGCGCCATCATCAAACATGCCAACCCCTGCGGCGTGGCGACGGGCAAGACCATGGTCGATGCCTATACCCGTGCCTTCGACTGCGACCGCACCTCGGCCTTTGGCGGCATCATCGCGCTGAACCAGCCGCTGGACGGTGAAACCGCGGAAGCCATCAGCGGCATTTTCACGGAAGTGGTCATCGCCCCCGGGGCCGATGCCGATGCCATGCGCATTTTCGGCAAGAAGAAGAACCTGCGCCTGCTCACCACCTCGGGCCTTGCCCCGCGCGACGCGGCGGCGCTGGCGGTGCGGCAGGTGTCGGGCGGCTATCTGGTGCAGGACAAGGACGTGGGCCGGATCACCCGCGACGATCTGAAGGTGGTGACCAAGCGCCAGCCTTCCGAGCAGGAACTGAACGACCTGCTCTTTGCCTGGACCGTGGCCAAACACGTCAAGTCCAACGCCATCATCTACGTGAAGGACGGCGCGACCGTGGGCGTCGGCGCGGGCCAGATGAGCCGGGTGGACAGTACCCGCATCGCCGCGCGCAAGGCGCAGGACATGGCCGAGGCGATGGGCCTCTCCGCACCGCTGACACAGGGTTCGGTCGTGGCCTCGGATGCGTTCTTTCCTTTCGCCGACGGTCTGATCACGGCGGCCGAGGCCGGGGCAACCGCCCTGATCCAGCCCGGCGGGTCGATGCGCGACGACGAAGTGATTGCCGCGGCAGACGAAGCCGGGCTCGCCATGGTCTTTACCGGCATGCGCCACTTCAGGCACTGAGACGGAGGCACCGATGCGCAGTTTCATCCTATTCACTGTGGTGGCCTTTCTGATCGACCAGATCAGCAAATACCTGGTCATTCACACCATGGAACTGGCGCGCATCCGGTCCATCGACGTGCTGCCGCCGCTGCTGAATTTCCGCTATGGCGAAAACCGGGGTATCAATTTCGGGCTGTTCGGCGGCGGGTCAGAGGCCAGCCGCTGGATCCTGATCGCCCTGGCGCTGCTGATCTGCACGGCAGTGACGATCTGGCTGATCCGCTCCGCCCAGCCCCGGCTTGCGCAGATCAGCGGTGGTTTGCTGGTCGGTGGCGCCATGGCGAACGTGCTGGACCGGCTGATCTATGGCTATGTGCTGGATTTCCTTAACATGTCCTGCTGCACGATCAAAAACCCCTTTGTTTTCAACGTCGCGGATATTTTCATCTTTGCCGGTGCCCTGGGCCTGATCCTGTTCAGCGGCGACGGCAAGACCGCCCCGCGCCGCCCGCGCAAAAAACCTAAGTGACATTGCCTGCCTGCCTGCGATATTGAAGGGCAGACCCAAAGGAGACGCCCATGCGCCGTATCGCTCTGATGATCCTGATCCCGCTGGCACTCTCGGCCTGTGCCAACAAGGGATTGCGTGACCTTCGGACAGAATCCAAGGGCCCGGACGAATTCATGCTGTCACCCTCTGCGCCGTTGCAGGAACCGGCCAACTACAGGGACCTGCCGCCGCCGACGCCGGGGCAGGCGAACCTGACGGACCGTTCCGCCAGAAACGAAGGCGTGGCCGCGTTCGGCGGCAACCCCCAGGCGCTGCAGGGGGGCGTGGACGGGCGCGATGGCGCCCTGGTCAACCACGCCAGCCGTCTGGGCGTGACACCGGGTATCCGGGGCATCCTGGCTGAAACAGATGCCCAGTTCCGCAAGCGCAAGGCACGGTTCACCCAGATCAGGATCGTGCCGGTGGACCGCTACCAGCAAGCCTACAAGCGGCAGGCGCTGGACGCCGCTGCCGAGGCGGCCCGCTGGCGCCGCGCCGGTGCGCGCACGCCTTCCGCTCCACCGGAAGAACGGCGGTTCAACCCCAGCTAAGCACAGACCAGAACTCATTTATCCGTGAGTTGCCTTGAATACGGTGGCCGCCCGCGTATCTCTCCCATGTTGTTTTCAAAGGAGCGATCATGAAACGATTGCAACTTCTTGGCGCTGTTGCGGCGCTTCTCCTGCCGGGTCTGGCGCAGGCCAGGGACAACGAGGCGGTAACCACCTTTACACTCGATAACGGGATGGATGTGGTGGTGGTCGAAGACCACCGCGCACCGGTTGTGCAGCAGATGGTCTGGTATCGGGCCGGATCGGCGGATGAACCCAAAGGGTCGTCCGGCGTGGCGCATTTCCTGGAACATCTGTTGTTCAAGGCGACCGACAAGCTTGAATCGGGCGAATTCTCGGCCACTGTCGCGGCGAACGGCGGGCGTGACAACGCCTTTACCAGCTACGATTACACCGCCTACCACCAGCGTGTCGCGGCGGACCGTCTGGAACTGATGATGGAGATGGAAAGCGACCGGATGCGCAACATCCGCCTGACGCCGGAAAACATCGCGACCGAACGGGACGTGATCATCGAGGAACGCAACCAGCGCACCGAAAGCAATCCCGGCGCGCTGATGAGCGAACAGATGAACGCGGCGCAATACCTCAATCACCGCTACGGCAGCCCCGTGATCGGCTGGATGCACGAGATGGAGGCGCTGGACCTCGATGATGCGCTGGCCTTCTACAAAACCTATTATTCGCCCAACAACGCGATCCTCGTGGTCTCGGGCGATGTGCAGCCCGATGCGGTGCGGGCCCTGGCCGAGAAATACTACGGCGTGATCCCCGCCAATCCGGACCTGCCCGAACGCCTCCGCACCCAGGAGCCGCCGCAGACTGCCGAACGGCGGCTGATCTTCCGCGATGCACGGGTGGCACAGCCCTATGTCAGCCGCTCCTACCTTGCGCCCGAACGCGACCCGGGCGCACAGGAAGAGGCCGCGGCCCTGACCCTGCTGGCCGAGATCCTGGGCGGCGGGACGACCTCCTTCCTGGCCGAGAAACTGCAATTCGACCAGCAGATCGTGACCTATTCCGGCGCCTTCTACCGGGGGGCCTCGCTGGATGACACGACCTTTGACCTCGTGGTCGTGCCTGCGGCGGGTGTCAGCCTGCAGGAGGCCGAAGACGCGATGGACAAGGCCCTTGCCGATTTCATGGAGACCGGCGTGGACGCCGAGCAGCTTGACCGGATCAAGCTGCAGATCCGCGCCAATCAGATCTATGCGCGCGACGACGCCGATTCCGTCGCCAACCGCTATGGTCAGGCGCTTGCCATCGGGCTGAGCGTGGAAGACGTGCAGAACTGGCCCGATGTGCTGGAGGCGGTCACCGCCGATGACATCATGGCCGCCGCGCGCAGTGTTTTCGACAAAAGACAATCGGTCACCGGCTGGCTGATGAAACCGGAGGTCACGCAATGAAACTGATTTATGGCCTGATCCTCGCGGTCCTGATGGCGCTGCCCGCCCGGGCAGAGGTGAACATCCAATCGGTCGAAAGCCCCGGCGGCCTGACCGCCTGGCTGGTCGAGGATCATTCGATCCCCTTCGTGGCGCTTGAACTGCGCTTTCGCGGCGGTGCCTCACTGGACCGGCCCGGCAAGCGCGGGTCCGTCAACCTGATGACCGCGCTGCTGGAAGAAGGGGCGGGCGACATGGATTCGCGCGCATTCTCCAAGGCTTCCGAAGCGCTGGCCACCTCCTTTGGGTTTGACGCCTCGCGCGATGATGTCTCGGTGTCGGCCCGTTTCCTGACCGAGAACCGCGCACCCTCCGTCGCGCTGCTGCGCGCCGCGCTCACCGAGCCGCTGTTCGACGAAGCCTCGATCGAACGGGTCCGGGGGCAGGTGCTGTCGATCATCCAGTCGGACGCAAAGGATCCCGATGACATCGCGTCAGAGACCTTTGACAGGATCGCCTATGGTGATCATCCTTATGCCAGTTCACTCAACGGGACGCTGGACAGCGTCGCGGCCCTGACCCGCGACGACCTGGTTGCGGCGCGCAAGGACGTCATGGCGCGGGACCGGGTGTACATCGGCGCGGTCGGCGACATCACGCCCGAAGAACTGGGCGCGCTGATTGATGAGCTGCTGGGCGATCTGCCCGAGACCGGAGCGCCGATGCCGCCACGGGCGGATGTGACGATTCCCGGCGGCGTGACCGTGGTTGATTTTCCAACCCCGCAATCCGTTGCCGTCTTCGGTCAGAAGGGCATCGCGCAGGACGACCCGGATTTCTTTGCAGCACTCCTGCTCAACCACGTGCTGGGCGGCGGGTCTTTTGAAAGCCGCCTGATGAACGAGGTGCGCGAAAAGCGCGGCCTGACCTATGGGGTCTATTCCTATCTGGTGGCGCGCGACCTGGCGGAGGTCTACATGGGGTCGGTCAGTTCCTCGAACGACCGCATCGCCGAGGCCATCGAGGTGATCCGCGCCGAATGGGCCAAGGCGGCCGAGAACGGCATCACCCAGGAAGAGCTGGACGCTGCCAAGACCTATATCACCGGGGCCTATCCGCTGCGGTTTGACGGCAATGCGCCGATTGCGAACATCCTGGTGGGGATGCAGCTGCTGGGCCTGCCCATCGACTATATCGCCACCCGCAACGACAAGGTCGAAGCAGTGACACTGGCCGATGTGAAACGCGTGGCGGGCGAATTGCTGGACCCGGAAGGCCTGCAGTTCGTGGTGGTCGGCCAGCCCGAAGGGCTGCAATCCACCACCAGCAACTGAGCGGACGGCGCCGGCAAACTTTTTGAAAAGTTTGATCCGGAGTTTTTGAAAACTCCGTATAACATCGCCCCGCGCGGCGCCCTGTCCGGTTAGGGATTCCCCGGCCAACCCTGCCTCATCACCTTCACTGCGCTGTCCGCCCTTGCGCAGCCAAACTTTTTGAAAAGTTTGACCCGGAGTTTTTGAAAACTCCGGCACCGGGCCTCACTCGCCGTAGGGGATCCAGATGTTCTTGACCTCTGTCGCGGCCTGAAGGAAGGGTTTGCCTTCGCCGTCGCGCCCCATCCAGTCGCGGGCGAAGCCGTTGTTCACCCAGGTCCGCTTGATGTTCGAGGCGGCCCCTTTCTCCACCACCTTGCTGAATTCTGCCGCCCCGAAGGACCAGACCGCATCCACATCCATATGCCGCGCCATCGTGTCGGCGACATCCGCATGTGGCCCGGTCAGGATGTTCACCACGCCCGCAGGCACATCCGAGGTCTCCAGCACCTGCACGAAATCCGTAGCCGCCAGCGGATAGGGTTCTGACGCGGCAAGGATCACCCGGTTGCCCATCGCCATGGCCGGGGCCATGACAGAGATCAGGCCCAGCAGCGGTGCCTCTGCCGGGCAAAGCGCCGCGATCACCCCCACAGGTTCCTTCATCGCCAGCGCCACGCCCCGGATCGGCACGCCATGCGCCTGGCCGTCGTATTTGTCGGCCCAGGCGGCATAGGTGAACAGCCGTCTGATGCAGGCCTCCACCTCTTTCGCGCCGGTCTTGCCCCCCTGCATCGCATCCAGACGGGCCGCGAATTCATCTGTCCGTGCCGCCAGATTCTCGGCCATGTAATAGATGATCTGCGCCCGCAGATGGCCGCTGGTCTTTCCCCAGCCCCTGGCGGCCTGTGCCGCCTCCACCGCGTTGCGCAGATCCTTGCGGTTGGCGATGCCGGCATGCCCCAGAAGCGCGCCGTTCCGGCCCCAGACCGGGGTGGAATAGCCCCCGTCGGGTCGCGCCTGCTTGCACCCGATATAGAGCTTCGCGGTCCGGTCGATCAGGTCCTGCGGCCCCCCTTCGCCGGTGTAGGGCTCGATCTCCTTCAGCGGTTTGGGCGCTGTTTTGGGCCGCGTATAGGCTGCCAGTCCTTCCCAGCCGCCTTCGCGGCCAAAGCCGCTTTCGCGCACTCCGCCGAAACCGGCTGCGGCATCCATCAGGTTGGTGCCGTTGATCCAGACAATCCCGGCCGCCAGTTGCGGTGCCACATCCAGCGCCAGGTTGATGTTCTCCGACCACAGGGTCGCCGCCAGCCCGTAACGCGTGTTGTTGGCCAGGCTCACCGCCTCCGCAGGCGTGCGGAAGGTGGTCGAGACCAGCACCGGGCCAAAGATTTCCTCCTGCATCAGTGTATCCGCCGGGTTCAGCCCGGTGATCAGCGTCGGCGGGTAATAGCAGCCATTCTCCGGCAGTGCGGTATCGGCGACAAATCGTTCCCCGGCGGTATTTGCCGCCACCATCTCGCTTACCGATTTCAGCTGCACGGGATCAACCAGCGTGCCCACGTCGATGCTCTTGTCCAGCGGGTCGCCCACGCGCAACCTGGCCATCCGCGCGCGCAGCTTGGCATAGAAGGCATCGGCCACCGGTTCATGCACCAGCAGGCGCGAGCCCGCACAGCAGACCTGCCCCTGATTGAACCAGATGGCATCCACCAGCCCCTCGACCGCGCTGTCGAGGTCGGCATCGTCAAAGACGATGTAGGGCGACTTGCCGCCCAGCTCCAGCGTCAGGGCCTTGCCGCTGCCCGCCGTCGCCTCGCGGATGCGTCGCCCCACAGCGGTGGAACCGGTAAAGGCAATCTTGTCGATATCGTCATGCGCCACGATCATCTCGCCCACGGCACCATCGCCGGTGACGATGTTCACCACACCCTTGGGCAGTCCTGCCTGACGGCAGATATCCGCGAACAACAGCGCGGTCAGCGAGGTGTATTCCGCAGGCTTCAGCACCACGGTATTGCCCATCGCCAGAGCGGGCGCGACCTTCCAGGCCAGCATCAGCAGGGGGAAGTTCCAGGGAATGATCTGGCCGCAGACCCCCAGCGCCTGCGCCTCGGGCAGCTCGCTTTCCATCAGCTGCGCCATGCCCGCATGGTAATAGAAATGCCGCTGCGCCAGCGGCACGTCGATGTCCCGCGCCTCGCGGATCGGCTTGCCGTTGTCGAGCACTTCGAGGACCGCAAAGAGACGGCTGTGTTTCTGCAGCAATCGCGCCAGCGCATAGAGATACCGCGCCCGGCCATGCCCGCCCAGCTTCTCCCACTTCGGCTGCGCCCGGCGCGCCGCCTTCACGGCGGCGTCCACATCTGCCTGCGTGCCCTGTGTCAGGGTCGCCAGAACCTCGCCCGTCGCGGGGTTGGTGCTGTCGAACCCCTTGCCGGGGTCGGTAAAGGCCCCGTCGATGAAATGGCCAAAGCGGCTGCCCTGATCCACCAGCCAAGCCAGCGCGTCGGCTGCGGATTCCGGGGCGGGGCCGTAGTCCATGCTTTCGAAGATTTCGGGAATGGTCATGTCGTCACCTCAGAGAAGTTCGAAGTATTGCGCGGTCAGGAAAAGGCAGAAGATGGTTGCGAACCCGGTATAGAGCTTTCGTGCCACCACGCGCTGTGCCGGTGACATTCCGATGACGGAAAATTCCCATCGGCCCGGCTCAGCGACCTTCCCGACAAGCGCGCAGCAGCGGGCAAGGTATGCGATGAAAAACACCGTCAGGATCAATCCTTGCAGGCTCTCTTTCGTCATCCGCCGCCCTTTCCCGTTAATATTTCTTAGATGATTTCCGGAAGTTCCCCGAGGGGACCCCTAGCTGGTCGCGTGGCGGTAGCCCGCCGAATAATTGCCGGTGACGTGATGCTCCAGCTGCCGTTCAATGTCGTTCAGCAGCGATGACGCGCCAAAACGGAACAGATCGGGCTGAAGCCAGCGGTCGCCCAGTTCCTCCTTCATCAGCGCGAGGTAGGTGATCGCATCCTTGGCCTTGGAGATCCCGCCCGCCGGTTTGTAGCCGATGCGTACGCCGGTGCGCTCGTGGTAATCGCGGATCGCGCGGATCATCACCAGGCTGACCGGCAGGGTGGCATTCACACTTTCCTTCCCGGTGGAGGTCTTGATGAAATCGGCCCCCGCCATCATGCAGACAAGGCTGGCCCGCGCCACGTTGCGCAGGGTGCCCAGCTCGCCAGTGGCCAGGATCGCCTTCACATGCGCGTCGCCGCAGGCCTCCCGCATGGCGCGCATCTCGTCATAAAGCGCCTGCCAGTTGCCGGACAGCACATGGCGGCGCGAGATCACGATGTCGATCTCGCTGGCCCCGGCAGCGACGCTCATCTCGATCTCTTTCAGGCGCAGCTCGAAGGGCGACAGCCCGGCGGGAAAACCGGTGGAGACGGCGGCAACCGGAATGCCCGTGCCCGCCAGCGCCGCGACGGCGGGGGCGATCATCTCGTGATAGACGCAGACGGCCCCGGTGGTGATCGGGCCCATGCCCAGCGCCTTCAGCAGGGCGGGGGCGACGGGCTGGCGCGCCTTGGCGCACAGCCGCTCGACCCGGCGTGCGGTGTCGTCGCCCGACAGGGTGGTCAGGTCGATACAGGTGATGGCGCGCAGCAGCCAGGCCGCCTGATGCGCCTTCTTGACCGACCGGCGCGCGGGCAGGCTGGCAGCGCGGCGTTCGATCGCAGAGGTATTGGCACGCGCGGCCAGCACCCAGTTCAGGTCCAGCGGCATCCCCGGATTGCGCGGCAGGGTCACCTGCGGCAGATGCGTCTGGCCGGTGCTCACGAGGGGTGTCTGGGACGGGGCGAGTGGCTGTGCCATCGGGGCTCTCCGGTTCGTGTCAGAGTGCGAAGGTGCCACGCCTGCGCCCCCTTTGGCAAGCGGTGCTGCCGCCACGTCTTCTGCGGGAAAACTGCACGAACCGACCGTTTGATCTGCACATCACGCAGGCATCAAGTCCCGGAACAAACAGAACGAGGGCAAGAGACATGAAGACTTTCCTGATCCGGGGGGTGCCGATGGCAATGCAGCAGGACGGATGGTGGCTGAACGCGCCACCGGCGGAACCGCCGCAGGGAAAGGCCCGCAGAGCACCGGGAACGCCCTGGCGGGCAGGCTTGCTGGTGATGCTGCTGGCGCTTGGTGATCTGCTGGTCTGGCAGGTCACGCCGGGGCTGTCGCTGGCGGTTTTCGCCGTGGCAATGGTCATCGCCGCTGCGGCCGCAGCGGGCCGGATGACGGCGCGGCGCGGCATGGTGGTGGGGGCGGGCAGCCTGCTGGCCTTCCTGCCGCTGGTCGAGCTGGTGCAGCCGCTTTCCTTTGCCATTGCGGTCGCTGGCGGATCGGTGCTTTTCGCAGTGATCGCCGGGCTGCGACCGGGGCAGGTTGCCCGCGCCGCGCTGCGGCTCTGGCCCCTGGGGATGCGGCAGACGGTGCAGGACGGGGCCGATGCCCTTGGCCGTCCTGACGCCAGCCAGGTGCCCGGCTGGCTACAGGGGGTTCTGAAACGCTGGTTCGTGCCGGCCTTCCTGGGTGGCGTCTTTGTCCTTCTGCTGCTGATGGCAAACCCGGTTGCCGACCGCTGGCTGGCCGATCTGACGCGGCATGAGCCTGCGCTTCCGGATGCCGACCGGGTCGGTTTCTGGCTGTGCCTGCTGCCGCTGGTCTGGACCGTCCTGCGCCTGCCCGCGATGCGCGAGCGGCTGGGCGCGGCACCGGCGCCCGCCCGCATGGGCCCGCGGCGTGAGGGGCTGATCAACTCCGGCTCGACGGCGCGCGCGCTGATCCTTTTCAACGCGGTCTTTGCGGTGCAGACGCTGCTGGATGTGGTCTATCTCTACGGCGGTGTCGGCCTGCCGGATGGGATAACCTATGCCCAATATGCCCACCGGGGGGCCTATCCGCTGGTGGTCACCGGGCTGCTGGCCGGGGGCTTTGCCCTGATGACCCGGCGCTGGGTTCTGGGTGACCGGGTCCTGCGCGTGCTTCTGCTGCTCTGGGTGGCGCAGAACGTGGCGCTTGTGGTGTCGTCGCTGGTGCGGCTGGACCTTTATATTGGTGTCTACGGGCTGACCCACCTGCGGCTGGCGGCGGGCATCTGGATGGGGCTGACCGCGGCCGGGCTGGCGCTGATCTTCTGGCAGGTCTGCGCCGGGCGGAACAATGGCTGGCTGGTGCTGCGCGGCGGCGGCATGGCGGCGGCGGTCCTGTATCTTTGTGCCTTTGTCAGCTTTGACGCCATGGTCGCGCGCTATAACCTGAGCCATCCGGTGCGCCAGGACCGCGCCTATCTTTGCGCGCTGGGCGAGGCTGCGCGTCCGGTGATTGCCGGTTTCGAGCTGGCACAGCGGCGCAGCATCTGCCCCGGCACGCATCGCATCACCAGCCCGCGCGACTGGCGCGAATGGGGCTTTCGCAACGCGCGCGCCCGCAATAGCCTTGCCACCATCCAAGCAAAGGCCCCGCGATGACTGTACCCCATATCCTGATCGTCGACGACGACCCCCAGATCCGCACCGTGCTGCGCATGGCCCTGGACAAGGCCGGGATGACCAGCGACGCGGCGGGCGACGGGGACGAGGGGCTGACCAAGGCAAGGTCCGGGCGTTATGACCTGATCGTGCTCGACATCGGATTGCCGCAGATGGACGGGCTGGCCCTGTGCCGGACATTGCGCCGGACCGACCAGACCCCGGTGCTGTTCCTGACCGCGCGGGATGACGAGATCGACAGGGTGCTGGGGTTCGAGCTGGGCGGTGACGATTACGTCAGCAAGCCGTTTTCGCCGCGCGAACTGACCGCGCGGATCGCCGCCATTCTCAAACGCAGCGGCGGCAGGCCGGCGCAGACGCCGCCAGGCCATTCGCGCGGCGTGCTGACACTGGATCCCGGCCGTCACACCTGTGCCGTCGCAGGTCAGGTTGTCGCCCTGACCGCGCGGGAGATGGGCATTCTGGGCCATCTGATGGCCCGCCCCGATCAGGTTCTGCCGCGCCCGGCGCTGACCGATGCGGTCTATGGCGCGCATGTCCATGTATCGGACCGCACGCTGGACAGCCACCTGCGCAACCTGCGCGCCAAACTGGCAGAGGCGGGTTGTGCGGATGCCATCGAGACGGTGCATGGCGTCGGGATCAGGATGGGGCCATGCCAAGGCAGGTGAGGCGCAAATGGCGGCCGCCCCTGGCGCTGATCGTGATCGGGGCAATGGCGGGGATCGTCGCGGTGCCGGTCCTTGGGCTGACCTATTTCCGGGTTGCGGGGAACGTGCTGGGCTGGGCGGAAACCGCCTGGCTGATCTTATGGGTGGCGCTGGCTTCGGCGGGGATACTGGGGTTTCTGCTGTGGCGTCTGGTGTTGCGCCCGGTGACAGCGCTGACAGCGCATGCCCGCGACATGAAGGCTGGCCGCGCCGGAAAGCCGCCTGCGCATTTCGGCACCCCGGAGTTTTCGGAACTGGGGCAGAGCGTGATCGACATGGGCGCCACATTGCACAGCCGCGCGGCCACGATGCGGGCCTATGCGGATCATGTCACCCATGAAATGAAATCGCCGCTGACCGCCATCGCCGGTGCCGCCGAACTGCTGGAGGACGCCACCGGGGAAGAGCGCAGGGCGCTGGTTGCCACGATTGCGGATTCCGCCGCACGCATGGACCGCCTGCTGCGCGACCTGCGCCGCCATGCGGCGGCGGGCCTTGCGCGGGAGGGCGGTGAGGTGCTGCTGTCGGTGGCGGCAGGGCAGGTGCGGGGCGCTGTGGCAGAGCTGCGCCGGGACGGCATGGTGCCGATGCCGCAGGACGATCTGGCCGCGGTGCTGGAGCAGTTGATACAGAACGCGGTCAGCCATGGGGCGGATCAGGTCAGCCTTGACTGGGATGGCGGCAAACTGTCGGTCGCGGACAATGGCTCTGGCGTGGCGCCGGGCGACCGGGACCGGATGTTCGATCCCTTTTTCACCACCACCCGCGCACAGGGTGGGACCGGCATGGGCCTTGCCATCGTGCGGGCGCTGATCGGGGCGCATGGCGGCACCATCGCCCATGTGCCAACGCAGAAAGGCGCGGTCTTCGAGATATCCTTTTGAGGGGGGGCTTGCGCCGAGGGTCAGCGCACCCTTGGGTTCGAGTCACTTTCGCGGGCATCCGGCATAGAAGCGAAAAGTTGAGATTGCGAATTACTTGCAACTGTATTGACTTAGTTGCGAATCAATCTCATATAGAAATCATGAAAAACATGATGACCAGATTCACCCCGACCCGCCGCGCCACCCTGTTGGGGGGGCTCGCCCTTTTCGCCACAGCACCTGCCCTGCGCGCAGCGGGCGTGCTGGACGTTGTTGCCACGACCGGCATGATCGCCGATGGCGTTCGCCGTGTCGGCGGCGATGCCGTCACCGTCCGGGCCCTGATGGGGCCCGGCGTCGACCCGCATGGATACCGCCAGACCCGCAGTGACATTGTCGCGATGACACGCGCCGATCTGACCCTGTGGCACGGTCTGTTCCTTGAGGCGCAGATGGAGCGGTTCTTTGAGGAACTGGGCGGCCAGCGCCGTGTCGTTGCAGTGGCCGAGGCCCTGGACAAGAGCAGGTTGCTGGAACATGCGGATTACGCGGGGCGCTATGACCCGCACGTCTGGATGGCACCCGATATCTGGACCGACGTGGTGTCCGAAATCGCCCGCGCCCTGACCGAGGCACGCCCCGACATGGCGGAAGAATTCGCCGCAAATGTCGCCGCCTACCGCGAAGAGCTTGCGGCGCTGTCGACCTATGCCGGTGAGGCCGTGGCCATGGTGCCGGAAGAGACCCGGGTGCTGGTCACGGCGCATGACGCCTTCAGCTATTTCGGACGGGCCTATGGGTTCGAGGTGATCGGCATTCAGGGCATTTCCACCAATTCGGAAGCCGGGCTGAACCGCATCTCCGAGCTTGTCGATGTGCTGGTTGACCGCAAGATCGGCGCTGTCTTTGTCGAGACCTCGGTTTCGGACCGCAACATGCGCGCGCTGATCGAAGGGGCGGCGGCACGGGGCCATGAGGTTGTCATCGGCGGATCGCTTTATTCCGACGCTATGGGGCAGGAGGGCACCTATGAGGGGACCTATATCGGCATGATCGATCATAACGTGACCACCATCGCCCGTGCCCTGGGGGCGGATGTGTCACCTGGCGGCATGACCGGCAGGCTGAGCAGCGGCAGCTGAGCCATGAGCATCAAACTCGCCACTGAACGTCACCCGGAGACCGGACAGACCAGCCGCGAGGACAGTCCGCTGGCGGTGCGGGGCATGACCGTGTCCTATGGCCAGAAACCTGCGGTCTTTTCCGTCGACATGACGGTGGAGCCGGGCAAGATGACCGCCATCATCGGCCCCAACGGCGCGGGGAAATCCACCCTGCTCAAGGCGGCGCTGGGCATTCACAAGCCCCTGGCGGGCACCACGACGGTATTCGGCAAGCCCGTGGGCGCGCAGCGGCACCGAATCGCCTATGTGCCGCAGCGGGCCAGCGTGGACTGGGATTTTCCCACCCGCGTGATCGACGTGGTGCTGATGGGGTTGTATCCGCAGCTGGGCCTGCTGGGCCGGGTCCGGCCCGCGCATCGCGCGCGGGCAGAGGATTGCCTGACCCGTGTCGGCATGGAGGATTTCGCCAGCCGCCAGATCGGTCAATTGTCCGGCGGACAGCAGCAGCGGGTCTTTCTGGCCCGTGCATTGGCGCAGGATGCGGACCTTTACCTGCTGGATGAACCTTTTGCCGGGGTCGATGCGGCCACCGAAAAGGCGATCATCAGCGTGCTGAAATCCCTGCGGGATGCGGGCAAGACGGTTGTGGCGGTGCATCACGACCTGTCGACCGTCACCGACTATTTCGACAATGTCTTTCTGATCAACACCCGCCGCATTGCGGAAGGGCCGGTGAAGACCACCTTTGTCACCGCGAACCTGCAGGACGCCTATGGCGGCCGGCTGGCGGGTGCGCAGATGGAAGCGCTGGCGCTGTCATGATCCGCGACGCGCTGCTGCTGCAACTTGGCTATAATGCGACCCTGGTGACCCTTGGCGCAACCCTGCTGGGGATGGCCGCAGGGGTTGGCGGGACGTTCCTGTTTCTGCGCAAGCGCGCGCTGGTCAGCGATGCGATCAGCCATGCCACGCTGCCGGGGGTCGCGCTGGCCTTTATGGTGATGGTGACACTGGGCGGCACCGGCCGGAACCTTGTCGGGCTGCTGACCGGGGCGGCGCTCTCGGCGGCGGTGGGGCTGTTGCTGGTATCCTGGCTGGGCACGCGGACCCGGCTGGCCGAGGATGCGGCGATCGGCTCCGTCCTGTCGGTTTTCTTTGGCTTCGGGATTGTGCTGCTGACGGTGATCCAGACCATGTCGGCTGGTCAGCAGGCGGGCCTTGAAGGCTTCCTTCTGGGCTCGACCGCCGGGATGCTGCGCAGCGATGCGATGGTGATCGCGGTTTCGGCGGCGCTGACCCTGGCGCTGGTGATGCTGATGCGACGGCCGCTGACGCTGGCCTCCTTCGATCCCGAATATGCGGTATCCATCGGGCAGGACGTGCGCCGCACGGATCTTGCCATGATGGGGCTGGTGCTGGCGGTGACGGTTGTGGGGCTGAAGATCGTCGGGCTGATCCTGATCGTGGCCCTGCTGATCATTCCACCGGTGACCGCGCGGTTCTGGACCGAGCGGACCGATCATGTCGTGATGATCTCGGGCGCTGTCGGAGGGCTGTCGGCCTATGTCGGCGCGGCGCTGTCGGCGGCGATCCCGGCTGTGCCGACCGGGCCGATCATCGTGCTGGTGGGCTTTGCGCTGTTTGCCCTGTCGCTGCTGGTGGCCCCGGGGCGCGGCGTGGTCTCGGCGCTGGCCCGGCACCGGACCCATCAGCGGCGGGTGCATCTGCGGCAGGGGCTGCTGGCGATGGCGCAGGGGCAACCGATCTATGAGAACATGACGCTGCGGCTGTTGCACCGGCAGGGCTGGGCGCGGCCCGATGGCGTGCCCACCGAACTGGGCCGGGGCCGCGCCGCGCGGGCCTTGCGCGACGAGAGCCGCTGGCGGGTGATCCGCAGCGATCCCGCGTTCGAGGCGGCGACCGCCCAGGATGACGGGCTGACCGATATTGAAACCGTGCTGACCGCCGACCAGCTGGCCGAGGTGGATGCACGCATTCCCAGTGCGGAGGTGGTCGCATGAATGGCGCTGAATTTGTCCCGCTCAGCCTTGTGCCGCTGCTGACCGGCATCTGCGTGGCCGTCGCCTGTGCGCTGCCCGGTAATTTTCTGGTGCTGCGGCGGCAGGCGCTGATCGGGGATGCAATCAGCCATGTGGTGCTGCCAGGGATCGTCGTCGCCTTTCTGATCGGCGGCACGGTCAGCACCCTGCCGATGTTGCTGGGCGCTGCCGGGGCGGCGGTGATCGCCGTCGGCGCGATCGAGGCGGTGCGGCGGCTGGGCCGGATCGAAACCGGTGCCGCGATGGGCGTGGTCTTTACCACCATGTTCGCGGGTGGGGTGCTGTTGCTGGAGCAATCGGACACCTCGTCGGTGCACCTGGACGTGGAACATGCGCTTTATGGCAATCTGGAAAGCCTGATCTGGCTGGATGCGACCGGATGGTCCTCTCTGCTGGACCCGCAGGCGCTGGCCAGCCTGCCGGTGGAGCTGCCGCGCATGGCGGCGACGCTGCTGCTGGTGGCGGCCTTCATCGCGCTGTTCTGGCGGCCGCTCAAGATCAGTACCTTTGACGAGGGTTTTGCCCGCACCATCGGGCTGCGGACCAGCCCGCTGGGTCTGGCGCTGGTGATCATGGCGGCGATTGCGGCGGTGGCGGCCTTTGACGCAGTGGGCAGTATCATCGTGATCGCCATGTTCATCTGCCCGCCCGCAGCGGCGCGGCTGATGACCAACCGGCTGGAGCATCAGGTGGCCTGGTCGGTGGGTTTCGCCACGCTTGCCGCGGTGCTGGGATATGTGCTGGCGGGCTATGGGCCGCTGTGGATCGGGATGCAGGACAGCGTCTCGGCTGCCGGGATGATCGCGACGGTGTCGGGGGTGATCCTGGCGGTGACCGCGCTGGTCGGCCCGCACCGGCTGCGCGGCTCAGCTGCCCCGGTAGGTTGAATAGCCGAAAGGCGAAAGCAGCAGCGGCACGTGGTAATGCGCCGCCGGGTCCGAGATGCCGAAACGGATCGGGATCTCGTCAAGGAAACGCGGGCTTTCGGCGGCTGTGCCGATCCGGTCGAGATAGGCCCCTGCGGCAAAGACCAGTTCATAGGTGCCGGGGGCGAAGCCTTCGGTTGGCAGGATCGGCGTATCGGTGCGCCCGTCCGCGTTGGTCTGCATCGCGGCCAGTTTGATCCGCGCCTCACCCTCCAGCCTATAGAGCGTGACCTCCATCGCGCGGGCGGGCGCGCCCAGGGCCGTGTCCAGGACATGAGTAGTCAGATATCCGCCGGGCATCGGGGCCTCCTTGGCTGGAATGGGCTTTTCACGGCAGGATAGAGCGGCGGTACGCCGCGTCAATGCGCGGCCGAGCCGCCCGTTCCGGCCCGGATCTGCGGCGAATCCCGGGTGATTCGGGTTTTCTGGGCAAAGTGATTCGTTTTTCTTTGACCTGCGAATCATCCTTTGCCTATATAGGGCGTGAGAGGCAAAAACTGCACGCAAAGCGTGTATTCTTGAAGCTTTCGGAACGCCGTCTGGGGGACGCCACATTGTTTTTTGGGAATTCTGCGCTGTCGGATTCGACCCGCAAAAGCAAATGTACCCCGGCAGTCATTCAGGTTGGCCCGCGCCTAATAATCCCAGACTAACGCATAAACACAGGCTGCAGCAGTCAATCTGGCATCGGGCTGCATCCAAAGCGGATGTAGCCCGATTGCTTTTCCCCGGTACAACAGAAATTGCGCGCCTGTCGGTATTTGTGCAGGGTGGGGAACACAGCTTCAGGACGTTACCATGAACCGCTATCCGCGCGACTTTCAGGGCCATGGCCCCAGACCGGCCGATGCCAGGTGGCCCCAGGGCGCACGCATCGCCGTGCAATTCGTCGTGAATTACGAAGAGGGCGGCGAGAATTGCCTGTTGCATGGCGATGCCTCGTCAGAGGCCTTCCTGTCCGAGATCGTGGGCGCGCAGCCCTGGACCGGACAGCGCCACTGGAACATGGAAAGCATCTATGACTACGGCGCCAGGGCCGGGTTCTGGCGGCTGCACCGGCTGTTCACCGGCGCGGGCATACCGGTCACGGTCTATGGGGTTGCCAGCGCGCTGGCCCGGGCGCCGGGACAGGTCGAGGCGATGAAGGAGGCGGGCTGGGAAATCGCCAGCCACGGGCTGAAATGGATCGACTACAAGGATCATACCGTCACCGCGGAACAGGCCGATATGGACGAGGCGATCCGCCTGCATACCGAGGTTGTGGGCAGCGCACCGCGCGGCTGGTACTGCGGACGCACGTCGATCAATACCGTGGCACTGGCGGCGCGCAGCGGCGCTTTCGACTACATCTCGGACACCTATGACGATGACCTGCCCTATTGGATGCAGGTCGGCGACCGCGATCAGTTGATCATTCCCTATACGCTGGATTGCAACGACATGCGCTTTGCCACGCCGCAGGGGTTCAATTCGGGTGACCAGTTCTATGCCTATCTGCGCGACACGTTTGACGCGCTTTATGCCGAAGGGGCGGAAGGTGCCGCCAAGATGATGAGCGTGGGTCTGCATTGCCGGCTGGTCGGGCGGCCCGGACGCATCCAGGCGCTGAAACGCTTTGTCGATTATATCAAGGGGTTCGAGGGCGTCTGGACCCCGCGCCGCATCGACATCGCGGCGCATTGGCACGCGGTGCATCCGCCAGAGCCGCGCGGGCCCCGGCCCAGCCAGATGGACCGTGACAGCTTTGTCGCGGCCTATGGCGGGGTTTTCGAACATTCGCCCTGGATCGCGGAGCGCGCCTTTCAGCTGGAGCTGGGTCTGGCCCATGACACGGCGGCGGGCCTGCACAATGCGCTGGCGCGCATGTTCCGGTCGGCCAGCGCGAAGGAGCGTCTGGGGGTGCTGACGGCGCACCCCGATCTCGCGGGGAAACTGGCCGCGGCCAGGCGGCTGACAGCGGAAAGCACGGCAGAACAGGCCAGCGCCGGGCTGGATGCCCTGACCGATGCGGAACGCGCGCGGTTCGAAGCGTTGAATGCGGATTACGTGAGCAAACACGGCTTTCCCTTCATCATAGCGGTCAAGGATCATGACAAGGCAGGTATCCTGCGCGCTTTCGAGGCGCGGATCGCCAATGACACGCAGACCGAGTTCGCAACCGCCTGCGCACAGGTCGAGCGCATCGCACGGCTGCGTCTGGAGGACATGTTTTGAGTTACGCTTTCCCTCCCGGCGGGCTGCCGGACCAATCGGTCAACCCCGAAGGTGCCGCCGTTTTCACGCCTGCCTATGCGGTGCTGCCCGCGATCACCCAGCGCGATATCGTCACCAGCTATCTGCCGGGCTGGCGCGACATGCGGATGTGGGTGCTGGCGCGGCCCCTGTCGGGCTTTGCCGAGACGTTTTCGCAATATGCCGTGGAACTGCTGCCCGGCGGCGGTTCTGACACGCCGGAGGAGGAGGCGGAGGCGCAATCGGTGATCTTTGTCGCGCGCGGCGGGCTGACGCTGAACATCGACGGCCAGCGGCATGAGATGGGCGAAGGCGGCTATGCCTATATCCCCCCCGATACGGTCTGGACGATCTGGAACGATACCGATGCGGTGGCCCAGTTTCACTGGATCAGGAAGCGCTATCAGCAGGCCGAGGGCATCGAGATGCCGCAGGCCTTTGTCACCTCGGACAAGGAGGTGGCGCCGGTCGTCATGCCCGATTGCGAGGGGGTCTGGGCCACAACGCGTTTTGCCGATCCGGCGGACCTGCGTCATGACATGCACGTCAACATCGTCACCTTCCAGCCCGGGGGGCGCATCCCCTTTGCCGAAACCCACGTGATGGAACATGGCTTGTATGTGCTGGAAGGCACGGCGGAATACCTGCTGAACCGCGATTGGGTCAGTGTCGGACCGGGCGATTTCATGTGGCTGCGCGCCTTTTGCCCGCAGGCCTGTATCGCCACCGGCGAAGGGCCGTTCCGCTATCTGCTCTACAAGGATGTGAACCGGCACATGCCGCTATGAGCGCCCCGCGCGAGATTGTCGCGCAGGCGCTGACAGCTGCCGCCTTCGCGCCTTTCGGAGATCTGCTGGATTGCGCGGACGCGCCGGACCGGTTGATCAACGCGGGGCTCTGCGGGCGCTACCACGACCGTGCCAGGCTGGATTTCGGGCCGGAGGGGCGCGCGGGGCTGAGCATTTTCAACGCGGTGCCGCGTGAACTGCCCTATCTGCTGGACCTTCTGGAGCGGCATCCGGAGGGGTCGCAGGCCTTTCTGCCGATGACCTCGAACCCTTTCCTTGTGATCGTAGCACCGGATCTGGGCGACCGTCCGGGCGTGCCGCAAGCCTTTCTCACCGCGCCGCATCAGGGGATCAACCTGCACCGGGGAACATGGCACGGTGTGCTTACGCCTTTGGCGGGGCCGGGCATATTTGCCGTTGTCGACCGGATCGGGGGTACGCCGAACCTTGACGAATACACTTTGGACCGGCCCTATATGATCAGGGCACAGCCCGCGTAACGGATCGTCCCGTCAGAGGGCGACCTCTCCAACAAGGGACAACAGCATGACATCCACTTCCATCGGGACGCCGGAGCAACTGCGCGATCCTAATTATACCCCTGCTTTGACGCGGGCGATTCCGCTGGGCATCCAGCATGTGCTGGCGATGTTCGTCAGCAATGTAACGCCCGCCATCATCATCGCCGGTGCGGCGGGTTTCGGCTTTGGCTCCAACTCGCCCGATTTTCCGGAACTGCTGTACCTGATCCAGATGTCGATGCTGTTTGCCGGGGTGGCGACGCTGCTGCAGACCATCACCATCGGCCCGGTCGGTGCGGCGCTGCCGATCGTGCAGGGCACGTCCTTTGCCTTTATCCCGATCATGATCCCGCTGGTTGCGGGCAAGGGGGTCGACGGGCTGGCCGCCCTGTTCGGCGGCATTGTCGTGGGCGGGTTGTTTCATGCCTGTCTGGGGTTGTTCATCGGCAAGATACGCTTTGCCCTGCCGCCGCTGGTGACGGGGCTGGTGGTCACCATGATCGGCCTCGCGCTGGTGCAGGTCGGCATCCAGTATGCCGCCGGCGGGGTGCCTGCCATCGGCACGCCGGAATATGGCAGTCTGCTGAACTGGTCGGCGGCGCTGGTGGTGATCCTGGTCACCCTGGGGCTGAAGTTCTTTACCCGGGGGATGCTGTCGATCTCTGCCGTGCTGATCGGGCTGATCGTGGGGTATTTCTATGCCGTGGCGGTCGGCATGCTGTCGTTTGGCGGCGACCGGGGCGTGATCGCAAGCTGGAACAACGCCGCCTGGATCGCCCTGCCGGACCCGTTCCGCTATGGCTTTGAGCTGTCGGCGGCGGCGATCATCGGCTTCTGCATGATGGCCTTCATCTCGGCCATCGAAACCGTGGGCGACGTGTCCGGGATCACCAAGGGCGGCGCGGGCCGCGAGGCCACGGATACCGAGATCGCGGGTGCGACCTATGCCGATGGTCTGGGCACGGCCATTGCAGGCGTCTTTGGCGGGTTGCCCAATACCTCGTTCAGCCAGAACGTCGGCCTGATCGCCATGACCGGTGTGATGAGCCGCCATGTGGTCACCTGCGGTGCGGTCTTCCTGATCATCTGCGGGCTGGTGCCCAAGGTGGGCGGATTGATCCGCACCGTGCCGATCGAAGTGCTGGGCGGCGGTGTGATCGTGATGTTCGGCATGGTGGTCGCGGCGGGCATGTCGATGCTGTCCGATGTGGACTGGAACCGCCGCAACATGGTGATCTTTGCCATCTCGATCTCTGTCGGGCTGGGCCTGCAGCTGGAGCCGGGTGCGGTGCAGCACCTGCCCGACACCATGCGCATCCTGATGACCAGCGGGCTGCTGCCTGCGGCGCTGATCGCGATCATCCTCAACCTGGCCCTGCCGGAGGAACTGGCCGGGGAATCGACCGAAGAAGTGTCAGGCGGCCTTCAGGGCCATTCAAAGGGCAGCCTGCCGCATTAGCAAAGGGGGAGGGGCAAGGCGCTGAGCGGCCCCTCCTCTTTTTGGCTCTAAATATCCAGGCGCAACCGCACCGCAATAACCCAGGTTTCCGAAAGAGCACCCATGTACGACCTTGCCACCATGTCCTCCTGGATCGAATTCGCGGTTCGCTGGACCCATGTGATTGTCGGGATTGCCTGGATCGGGTCCTCGTTCTACTTCATCGCGCTGGACCTCGGGCTGCACCGCGACCGCGACCTTGCCTCCGGTGCCGATGGCGAGGAATGGCAGGTGCATGGCGGCGGGTTCTACCACATCCAGAAATACCTGGTCGCGCCGGACAGGATGCCGGGCGACCTGGTGTGGTTCAAATGGGAAAGCTATTCCACATGGCTCAGCGGTTTTGCCCTGCTGGTGCTGGTCTATTATCTGGGTGCCGAGTTCTATCTCATTGATCCGGCGGTGATGGCGCTGTCCACCTTTCAGGCCATTGCCATATCGCTGGCCTCGCTGGCCTTTGGCTGGCTCGTCTATGACCGGATCTGCAAAAGCCGCTTTGGCGATGACAACACGCGGCTGATGATCCTGCTCTACGTGATCCTGGTCGGGATGGCCTATTTCTATACTTCCGTCTTTTCGGGCCGTGCGGCACTGCTGCATCTGGGCGCGTTCACCGCCACGATCATGTCGGCCAATGTGTTCTTCATCATCATGCCCAACCAGCGCATCGTGGTGGCCGATCTGCAGGCGGGGCGCACGCCGGACGCCAAATACGGCAAGATTGCCAAGCAGCGCAGCACCCACAACAATTACCTGACCCTGCCGGTCATCTTCCTGATGCTGTCGAACCATTATCCGCTGGCCTTCGCGTCGGATATGAACTGGCTGATCGCGTCGCTTGTGTTTCTCATGGGGGTGACGATCCGCCATTACTTCAACAGCGTACATGCCCGCAAAGGCGACCCGACCTGGACCTGGCTGGCCACCGCGCTGTTTTTCATCCTGATCATGTGGCTGTCCACCGAACCGATGTTCCGCACCGAAGAACCGGCAGAGGCGACAGGCCCTGCCGCCCTGCGCTTTGCCCGGGCCGAAGGCTTCGACCGGGTGCAGGACATCGTCACGGGCCGCTGTTCCATGTGCCATGCGGCGGAACCGTCGTGGGAGGGGCTGCACTGGCCGCCCAAGGGGGTGCGGCTGGAGACGGAACATCAGATCGCCATGGCGGCGAAACAGATCTATTTGCAGGCCGGGCTGACCCATGCGATGCCGCCTGCGAACCTGAGCTATATGCAGGCGGCGGAGCGGGCAGAGATCGTGGCCTGGTACAAGGCCGCAACGACCCGCTGACAGCCGGTTTCCCACTGGCAGAATCGCGTGATCGCATGCTAGGTCTAGCGATATGTCCCTGGCTCACCCCAATATAGCCGATAATCCCCCGGTCATCCGTCAGCTTGACGATGCCGCGATCAACCGGATCGCCGCCGGTGAGGTCGTCGAGCGGCCCGCTTCGGCGGTCAAGGAACTGGTGGAAAACGCCATCGACGCGGGCGCGCGGCGGATCACGGTGGAATATGCCGATGGCGGCAAGACCCTGATCCGGGTGACGGACGACGGCTGCGGCATCGCGCCGGGTGATCTGGCACTGGCGCTGTCGCGCCATGCGACCTCCAAGATCGACGGCTCGGATCTGCTGAACATCCACACCTTCGGCTTCAGGGGCGAGGCGCTGCCGTCGCTGGGTGCGGTGGGCAGGCTGTGCATCACCAGCCGCGCGGCGGGTCATGACGGGGCCGAGATCACGGTGGCCGGTGGCAGGCAGGGCGATATAAGGCCAGCGGCGCTGAACGGCGGGACGGTTGTCACCCTGCGCGACCTGTTCCATGCCACCCCGGCGCGGCTGAAGTTCCTGCGCACCGACCGGGCGGAGGCGCAGGCGATCGGCGACGTGATCAAGCGGCTGGCCATGGCCGAACCCTTTGTCCGTTTCACCCTGCGCGATGTTTCGGGTGACGGGCCGGGCCGCGAGGTGTTCCGCGCCGATGCCGAACAGGGCGAGATGTTCGAGGCCCTGCATGGCCGTCTGGCGCAGGTGCTGGGCCGGGAATTTGCCGACAACTCCCTGCCCATCGACGCGCAGCGCGAGGGGTTGCACCTGACCGGATTTGCCGCGCTGCCGACCTATTCGCGGGGCTCTGCCGTGGCGCAATATCTGTTCGTCAATGGCCGCCCGGTGCGGGACAAGCTGTTGGTCGGGGCGCTGCGCGGGGCCTATTTCGACTTTCTCAGCCGTGACCGGCATCCGGCGGCGGCGCTGTTCATCGACTGCGAACCGACATTGGTGGACGTCAATGTGCATCCCGCGAAATCCGAGGTGCGGTTTCGCGATCCGGGGCTGGCGCGCGGTCTGATCGTCTCGGCCCTGCGCCATGCGCTGGCCGAGGCGGGGCACCGCGCCTCCACCACCGTTGCGGGGGCGACCCTTGGCGCGATGCGGCCCGAACCCACCGGCGCGCGGGTCTATCAGATGGACCGGCCCAGCCTTGGCGCAAGGGGGGCGGCCCATCAGGCCCAGGCCCCTGCCGGCTTTGCCGAAACCGCAGGCATGTGGGGACGGGTGGAGACACCAGCCGAGCCCGTGACCGAAACCGCCGCGCCGGTGCCCGACTACCCGCTCGGCACAGCGCGTGGGCAGGTGCATGAGAACTACATCATCGCGCAAACCGCCACCGGCATGGTGATCGTGGACCAGCATGCCGCGCATGAGCGGCTGGTCTATGAAAAGCTCAAACGCCAGATGGCAGAAAACGGTGTGGCGGCGCAGGCGCTGCTGATCCCGGAGATTGTCGAGCTGTCGGCAGGCGATTGCGCACGCTTGCTGGAGGTGTCGGACGACCTCGCGCGGTTTGGTCTGGGGATCGAGGCATTCGGCGGCAATGCCGTCGCGGTGCGCGAGACGCCCGCGATCCTGGGCACGGTCAACGCCCGCGCGATGCTGCTGGATATTCTGGATGAACTGGCCGACCAGAGCGACAGCAACATCCTGCAGGCCCGGATCGAGGCGATACTAAGCCGCATCGCCTGTCACGGGTCGATCCGTTCGGGCCGCTGGATGCGGGCGGAAGAGATGAACGCCCTGCTGCGCGAGATGGAGGCGACGCCCCATTCCGGCCAGTGCAACCACGGGCGGCCGACCTATGTGGAACTCAAGCTGGCCGATATCGAACGGCTGTTCGGACGCACATGATCGAGATTGGCGGCACAATCTACCAGTGGAATGACCCGCTTGTGCTGGCTGTTCTTGGGGCGGCGGCGCTGGTCCTGCTGATCCTGATCCTGCTGATCGCGGCGGTGCGCGCGGCGGGCCGGACGGCGCGCCTGGCAGCACCCCTGTCGCAGCAGATGCAGGTGCTGGGCGGTCATGTGCAACAACTTGGCGCGGGGCAGGAGCAGCTGCGCGGCGGTTTGCAGATGGTCTCGGACACCCAGGCCAATGCGCAGAGCCAGCTGATTCAATCGGTGGAGGCGCGGCTGAACACCGTGCAGTTGCAGATGCAGGAGCGGCTGGCAGAGAACGCCGCGCGGTCGCAGCGGTCGCTGACCGAAATGCAGGAGCGGATGAACCAGACCCTGCATGGATCGGCCAAGCAGACCACCACCAGCCTGACGCAATTGCAGGAACGGCTGGCCGCCATCGACAAGGCGCAGGACAATATCACCAAGCTGTCGGGCGATGTGCTGTCCCTGCAGGACATCCTGAGCAACAAGCAGACACGCGGTGCTTTTGGGGAAATCCAGCTGCGCGACATCGTGTCCAAGCAGCTGCCCTCGGACAGCTACAGCCTTCAGCACACGCTGCCCAACGGCAAGCGGGCGGATTGCCTGATCCATCTGCCCAACCCGCCCGGTCCCATCGTGATCGACAGCAAGTTCCCGCTGGAGGCCTATGAGGCGCTGCGCAACGCGAAAACCGACTGGGATCTGAAGAATGCCGTGGCGGCGATGAAGGTCGCGGTGAAGAAACACATCCGCGATATTTCCGAGAAATACATCGTCGAAGGCGAAACGGCGGACGGCGCGCTGATGTTCCTGCCGTCCGAGGCGGTCTATGCCGAGTTGCATGCCAATTTCCCCGAACTGATCCGCGAAGGTTTTGCCGCGCGGGTCTGGATCGTGTCGCCGACCACCTGCATGGCCACGCTGAACACCATGCGCGCCATTCTCAAGGATGCGCGGATGCGCGAACAGGCCGGCGCCATCCGCAAGGAGCTGGGTGCGCTGCATGGCGATGTCGAGCGGCTGGTGACACGGGTCGGCAACCTTGACCGTCATTTCGGACAGGCGCGCAAGGATGTGGACGAGATCATGATCAGCTCGGAAAAGGCGTCCAAACGTGCAGGCCGCCTGCATAATTTCGACTTTGAGGAACTGGCCAAGGACGACGCCCCCGGCGTTGTGGTTCCGCTCGACAAGAGCTGAACCGGCCCGATCACAAACCCGTCAGAAACTTGAAGCCGCGCCAACCGGCCTAGGCTCTGGACCCATTAATTCTATATGCTCAGTTTGACAGATTTTTTCGTAGACTAGGAAAATCTGCGCAAGAATAGTGGTTCTATTTCAAGCAGATGTGACGCAGGCTGCGGGAAAATCCGTCAAACCCGAAGGGCGGTGATTTCACTTCATTTCAACGTCTTGGGTCGCTTGCAAATAGAACCACTATTGGCTGCACGCCCCAAACCATTGAAATTTCGTGAAGTCGCCGCTGAGCATGTAGAATTAGTGGGTCCACAGCCTAGTTCTCTTATCGTGGCGTTTTCAAAGTCATTTCAAAAAATCGCCGTGACCTCCGGGCGGGCTTGGCGCGCGCGCCGAACTTTTTTGCAACTCTTGGGCATCCAGCCTCGTACTTACTGCACGAATCCTACACTACCGTAACAACTGACAGGAAATCATCACCTTATGCCATTTGAAGCTGTAGCAATGGAGCCGGCGCGCGGCGGATCGCCCCGGCGCAGGATTGCCGTCATCGGCGCTGGTATCTCGGGCATGGGGGCGGCACATAGGCTGGCTGACAGCCACCACGTGACCCTGTTCGAAAGCGCGGCGCGGCTGGGCGGGCATGCCCGCACGGTGATCGCCGGCAAGAACGGGGATCAGCCGGTCGATACCGGGTTTATCGTGTTCAACTATGCCAATTACCCCAATCTCGCGGCGCTTTTCGATGAACTGGACGTGCCGGTCGTGAAATCGAACATGAGCTTTGGCGCCTCCATCGACGGCGGGCGGATCGAATATGCGCTGACCAGCCTGAACGCTGTCTTTGCGCAGCGGCGCAATGCCCTGAACCCGCGTTTCATCGCCATGCTGCGGGACATTTTCAGGTTCAACAAACATGCTACCCGCGTGGCCAGCGACCAGTCGCTGACCATCAGCGAATTCCTGTCGGTGCTGGGCACGGGGCGCTATTTCAAGGACTACTACCTGTCGCCGCTGTCTGGCGCGATCTGGTCGACGCCGACGGAAAAGATCATGGATTTCCCGGCCTATGCGATGGTCGATTTCTTTCGCAACCATGCGCTGCTGGGCTATTCCGGCCAGCACCAGTGGTACACGGTCCAGGGCGGCTCTTTGAGCTATGTCCGCCGGCTGGAGGCCGCGATGCGCGCCAGGCGTGTGGACATCCGGCTGAACGCGGCGGTGCAGGCCGTGCGCCGGTTGGAGCCAGGGGTGCAGATCAAGACCTGGGGCGGCGACTGGGAGACTTTCGATGAGGTGATATTTGCCACCCATTCGGACGATACGCTGGCGATGCTGGCAGATCCCGACCAAGCGGAGCAGGCCAGCCTTGGCGCGATCCGGTATCAGCCCAACGACATCACCCTGCATGCCGATGCCCGGATGATGCCCAGCCGGCGGGCCACCTGGGCCTCCTGGGTCTATACCGAAGACAGCAATACCACATCGGAGCGGATTGACCTGACCTATTGGATGAATTCGCTGCAGCCGATCCCGATGGAGGATCCGCATTTTGTCACCCTGAACACCAGGCGCAGGATCCGTGATGAACTGATCTATGATCAGGTGACCCTGCGCCATCCGGTCTATGATCTGGCAGCGCTTGCGGCGCAGAAAAGGATCGCCACCACCAACGGCAACCGCAACACATGGTTCTGCGGTGCCTGGATGCGCAATGGTTTCCACGAGGACGGGCTGGCAAGCGCATTGGAGGTGGCTGACCGGATCGAAAGGGGCGCCGCCCTGCCCATCGCCGCTGAATGAGGGGATCGGTCGATCATATCGTCGGGCAGACCTTTCACGGGCGCAAGGGGGCGACAAGGAACGCCTTTCGCTACGCCATCGACTACGTCTTGTGCGACGCGGAAACCGCACCGGAGACACCGGGGCTGTTTTGCCGAAACGGGGCGGGGCTGACCTCGCTTCTCGACCGTGACCATGGCGGCGCGCCGCATCGGGGCCGTGGCGCTGAGTGGGTGCGCGACGTGCTGGCGGCGCATCGGATCGGCGGCGTGCGGACCATCGAGATTCTGGCCCAGCCCCGGGTCCTCGGCTTTGTCTTCAACCCGGTCAGTTTCTGGCTGTGCCGGGATGATGCGGGCGCGCTGATCACGGTGATTGCAGAGGTGACGAATACCTATGGCGACCGGCATTGCTATCTGTGCCGGAACGAGGACCTTCGCCCGATCACGGCGGAGGACCATCTGACATCGACCAAGATTTTCCATGTCTCGCCGTTCCAGCCGGTGGAAGGCACCTATACCTTCCGCTTTGACATCCGGGCGGACCGGATCGGCATCTGGATCGATTACACAGCCGGAAACGGCGGGCTGATCGCGACGCTGACAGGCAGGCGCAAACCGCTGACCAATGCGGGTATCCTGCGCGCGATCCTGCGGCGTCCGTTCGGGGCGCGGCGGGTTTTGGCGCTGATCCACTGGCAGGCGGTCAAGCTGTGGTGGAAAGGCGCGACATTTCGTGCACGCCCCCTGCCGCCCGAGAAGGAAGTCAGCCGCTGATGCCGGTCCGGGCGCGGCGGCTTCCGTCTTATGCGCTTTTTGCGGCGCTGCTGTCGGCGGCCGGGCTACCCGTCTATATCCATGCGCCGAAATTCTACGTTGACGAATATGGTGTCTCGCTTGCGGCGCTGGGGGCCGTGCTGTTCGGGTTACGCCTGCTGGACGTGGTGCAGGACCCGCTGCTGGGACGTCTGTCGGAAAGGATGCGCAGGCATCGCGGCACGGCAGTGGCCATCGGGGCCTTCGTGATGGCCGCCGCCATGCTGGGGCTGTTTGCCGTGCCGCCACCGGTCCTGCCCATCACCTGGTTCGGGATCATGCTGACGCTGGTGTTTTCCGGTTTCAGCTTTCTGACAATCTGCTTTTACGCCCAGGGTGTGTCCAAGGCGGACAGCCTGCCGGGGCGCGGTCATCTGGCCCTTGCGCGCTGGCGCGAGACCGGGGCGCTGCTGGGCGTCTGTGTCGCCTCTGTCGCGCCGGTGGGGCTGGGCGTGGTCATGGGGACGCCCTTTGCGGGTTACGCGACAGGTTTTGCAGTGCTGGCACTGGCCAGCGTGCTCGCCATGAGCGGCGAGTGGCGCGATGCCGGTCTGCCACCTTCGACCGGGTTTGCCACCATCCTGCGCGACCCGGTGGCGCGGCAGCTGCTGCTGATCGCGCTGTTCAACGCAGCGCCGGTGGCGGTAACCTCGACCCTGTTCCTGTTCTATGTGGAAATCGCGCTGGAGGCGGCGGGCTGGGAAGGGCCGCTGTTGCTGTTGTTCTTCCTGTCCGCTGCCGGCGCGGCGCCGTGCTGGGGGCTGCTCGCCGAAAGGTTCGGCGGCAGGCGGGTTTTGCTGGCGGCAATGGCGCTGGGGATCGTGGCCTTCGGCGGCGCGCTGTTTCTCGGGCCCGGCGATGTGGCCGTCTTTGCGGTGATCTGTATCGCCTCGGGCGCGGTGTTGGGCGCGGACCTGACCCTGCTGCCCGCGATGTTCGCAACACGCATGGCCAGGGTCTCGCCTTCTGCTGCCGAGGGGTTCGGGCTGTGGTCCTTTGTTTCAAAGTTCACATTGGCATTTGCCGCGATTGCCCTACTTCCATTGCTTGAGGGGGCCGGGTTGCGCACGGGTGACGCGCCCAGCCCCCCGCAGGCCACGCGGCTGCTGATCATTTTTTACGCCGGCGTGCCCTGTGCGCTGAAACTGATTGCGATCGGCCTGTTGAGCCGAATGAATGCGATTGAGGACATTTCATGGAAGCAATGATTTTCCTGTTGATTGGTGTGGCCCTGACGAGCATCGCGGTGCTGCTGCGCAGGCGGTTTGCCGAGTTTCCCGGTCAGCATCCCGAAGACTACAGCGAAGGGTTCCCCGCCTTCGACATGCAGCACCACCTGAACGGCGAGATGATCTGCGAAGGTGTGATCTTTGGCCCGCTGGGGCGCGTGACCAGTTCCAAGACGTCTAAAATCTATTGATTGTCGATTGCGGCCTCGTCGCAAAGAACTTCAACGAGTTCTTCCATTTCGCGCATGTGCCTCTTTTCACGAGATTCTTCGGACGAGTCGGTGTCGATTGGAGGAACAGCATCAGCCAGTTCTTCGTGAAAGAAGTGCTGTGCGAACAATCCCATTACGTGGTTCACGCCGACTTCAAGTACCTCGCGCGCGTCTTCGGCATAATATCGTCCGCGAACATGCGGAGCAGTAATCACCTCATAAGAAGGGAAGTAGCAACAGTTGTTCATGCTGCGGGTCACACGTTCGGCTGCTATGCGCAGCACGGCCTTTGACCAAGTGGTTGACGACCAAACATGGCGGTCTTCGTAAGTTGCATTGAGAGGCACTGGCGAAACAGTGATAATAAAGCGTGCCCTGGGATTCTTTTCACGAATGAAAGTCAAAGCGGCTGATAAATCGTCGGCCGTTTCGCTTTCATCGAAGTTATAGAAAGCCACGTCTTCTGGCGAATACCGGCCACCGGCGACGCCAGGTGCCAGTGGAAAGACGGCACCATCCCGGGTATCTATCCAGCTTTCAGTCAAACCGAGGGTAAAGACAAATACATCCAGATTCTCAATTGCGTCCCGTACTGCGGCGAGATGCTGATCGCGATCCACAATCAATTCCGCTTCATTAGGGAAATTGCCAGGTTGAATCTGCGGCCGAAAGGGATCGACAACACCCTCTCCGCGAGGCGCTGGCCAAGCAACTGCCTTTGGGTTGAATGCGCCATAGGCTCGAAGCAAGAGCTGCAAAAGCTGCCGCGCGGTGTAAAGATTACCGTAGCGTGCGGAGAAAAGGCCGTAGTTATGCTTTTTGGCGATATTGTCGGGCACAATAGGGTGGGCCGGTTCAGCAATATAATGGTTGAATCCGCGATCGCTGAGATAGCGGGCGACGTGTTGAGCAAAGCAACTTCCCGCAGTCACGATTTTATCACTGCGGGCAATGCTGAAGGGGACGTCATTTACTGGATCAACGGCTTCACCGTGGGTTCCTGAAGGAGCGCGTTTCCAGAACTGCCTTTCCGGGAGGCCGACATACGGGTGTTTCGCTGCCATTCTAATTGCTCCCTAATGCGCGAATTTGATCAACAACCAACCCGCCGTAATAGCGATTTGCATGAGTGGGGTCGCCGCCCGAGTATCGTGATGCCAAAAGCCCGCTTTCAGCGATGGCTTCGGTCGGTGGTGGCAGAAATTCCATTCCAAATTTCTTAGCCAGGTCCTCGTAATATCGCGCCTGAACCTTGTAAGCAGCTAGCCTGAGAGACAACGGTGATCGTCCTAGATGCAACTTCTCTTTGAGAACTTCTGGAAAGTACACGACTTTTTCAAAGTCTTCGATCGGTGGTGGTGGGCATATTATCGCCATGCGGGTGTCTGGAAATCGCTTCACGATGCCCTCGGTCATCGGAGTGATGCCAGACAGCTTTTTGAGAAGAACATCCTCGAACACTGCGCTCGGAATGGCGACCCGCATTTTGTCATCCTGCACATTCCCGCCCACATCGTAGGGGCTAGGATGCTCGAAGAGAGAAAAGACATTATGCTCGTTACCTCGAATTGATAAACACAGCATGTCTGGGTTCACAACCGGCCACTCGAATTCGGGTTCGTGAAACGGAGTCGTCTTTTCATTCCATACGATGAACTGAGGGTCCGGATTGTGGTTGAGCCAGCTGTTGATCGCTCCCGTATGGCTATTGCCAACTATGACATATTTCGGTTCGCTGTGCGGCACCGCCTGAGTTGGTGTCATACTTGTTGTCCTTACTTCGCGCTTGCAGCATAAGGTTGTGACCAGATTGATGCAAGCTGCAACCGAATTAACCGACATTCCCCAAGTAGAACGCTGATTGTAGAAGCGGATAATCCGGTCAGGGTCCATCGGCAGGTTGGCCACGACGAAGTCGAGGCGCGGGGGCAACTCGCCGGGGTGCCTCTCGACCTTGGCAATAACGCGCCGAGGCCTGCGCCACGACAATGCCTGATACTCGAAATCGACTTGGAGGCACCGCATGCGGTTGGACAGGCGTCCCACCGGACGATTGAGCAGTTGCTTGATTCTGCTTTGCTGAGTGCGATTCGCACGCAGCCTTGGCGTCGACAGCCCGCCCCCCATCGATTCGCTACACTACAGGAACAATTCCCAGATAGTCCGCGTCATTCACATCCTTGTGTTTGGCCAACCGACCAAAAACAGACTGGGGCAGCAAGCCTACCAGGAAATGCAGACGCTTGTGACATGTCCGCGTGTCGCGCAAAACACTGCTCGCAATGTCGTGCAGGCCGAGAAGCACACCAAGTTCAGGAATAGCAACAGACCGCCGCCCGAACGGATTTTCGAGCTACGAAACGCAAGGCTCACCCGACGGTCAACACCGAACCAAACTGATCCCGTATCGTCTGCACCCTCAAGCTGATCCATCAAGTCACGCGCCCCACCGCATTAACGTGCTGAAAAATATCACACTACTATTCGATAAGGGCTCTGAAAATTTCAGGCTACATGGGGAATGCGGGTTCAAATTTTACATTGGCATTTGCCGCGATTGCCCTACTTCCATTGCTTGAGGGGGCCGGGTTGCGCACGGGTGACGCGCCCAGCCCCCCGCAGGCCACGCGGCTGCTGATCATTTTTTACGCCGGCGTGCCCTGTGCGCTGAAACTGATTGCGATCGGCCTGTTGAGCCGAATGAATGCGATTGAGGACATTTCATGGAAGCAATGATTTTCCTGTTGATTGGTGTGGCCCTGACGAGCATCGCGGTGCTGCTGCGCAGGCGGTTTGCCGAGTTTCCCGGTCAGCATCCCGAAGACTACAGCGAAGGGTTCCCCGCCTTCGACATGCAGCACCACCTGAACGGCGAGATGATCTGCGAAGGTGTGATCTTTGGCCCGCTGGGACGCGTGACCAGTTCTTTCGTGGCGGATTTCGACATCCGGTGGGAGGGCGAGACTGCCGTGATGACAGAGCGATTCCGATACAACGATGGCAGTTTTCAGGACCGGACATGGTATATCGCCCTGCAGGACAACGGTGCATTTACCGCCACGGCCGAGGATGTGCCGGGGCATGGCGCGGGCAGCGTGACCGGGTCTGCGGCGTTGATCCGCTATGACATCATCCTGCCCCCCGAAAGCGGTGGACACCGGCTGCGCACGGTCGACTGGATGTATCTGACACCCGACGGAACCATCGTGAACCGCAGCCAGTTCCGCAAATACGGGATCAAGGTGGCAGAGCTGATCGCCACCATCCGGCCAAAGGAGAGACGATGACGGGGTTTCAGTCGAAACGATACTGGCTAGTGGGTGCGAGCGGCGGGCTGGGTGCCGCTTTGGCGCAAAAGCTGAGCCGCGCAGGGGCCGAGGTGATCGTTTCCGCCCGGTCCGAAGGCAAGCTCGCTGCGCTGGTTGCTGAATTGCCCGGCAAGGCCAGTTTCCAGACTGTCGATGTCACGGACGCAGAGAGCGTGAAGGCGGCGGCAGAGGCCGTGGGGCAGATTGACGGCATCGTCTATCTGGCCGGTGTCTATTGGCCCTTTGGTGCGCGGGACTGGAACGCGGAGCAGGCAACCGCCATGGCAGATGTGAATTTCACCGGGCTGATGCGTGTCATGGGGCAGGTGGTGCCGGGGATGGTGGACCGCGATTCCGGACATATCGTCATCACCTCCAGTCTCACGGGGTTTCGCGGATTGCCCGGCTCCATCGGCTATACCGCGTCCAAGGCTGCCACCATGTCGCTGGCCGAATGCATGTATGCCGACCTGCGCAAGACCGGTGTCCGGGTGCAGGTGGTCAACCCCGGTTTCATCAGGACCCAGCTGACCGAAAAGAACAATTTCCGGATGCCCTTCATCATGACGCCTGAAGAGGCCGCGCAGCAGGTGATCGAACATATGGGCACGGACAGGTTCAAGAAGAGCTTTCCATGGCTTTTCTCGACCCTGTTCCGCATCAGCCAGTTCCTGCCCGACTGGCTGTATTTCCGCATTTTCTCCTAGTGCAGCGCGGCGCAGTTCAGGTGTGCCTTGCTGTCAGAGCATCCCCTTGGCGCGTATGGTCCTGACGCTTTCGCGGCTTTCCATCCGGGCCAGAAAGGCCTCGATCCGGGGGAAGTCGGCGACCGTGACGCCATCACCCGCCAGCCAGTTGCAAACGATGAAAAGATAGGGGTCGGCGATGGTCAGCGCATCCCCGCAGACATAATCGCCGCGCAGGCATTCTGCTTCGACATAGGCGGCGCAGGCGGCCATGGTCTGCGGCACCTTTGCCTTCATGTCGTCAAAGCTGGATTGGGCATCGGCCCAGCGACTGCCCCGCATCTTGTGGGCATGGGCCACATGCATGGTTGAGGCAAGGTAATACATGACACCGCGCATATGGGCCGCTGATTGCGCATCCGCGGGCAGGAGCCCCGCCTGCGGTGCAAGGGCGGCAATATAGTCCAGCAAGGCGCCGGTTTCGGTCATCACCGTGCCGTCATCGCCGATCAGCGCCGGCACCCGGCCCTTGGGGTTGATCGCCAGGTAAGGTTCCCTGGTCTGTTCCGCATTGGCGAAATCGACCTTGACGCCTTCATAGGCGAGCGCGGCTTCTTCCAAGCCGATGGCCACTGCGATGGAAATCGTGCCGGGAGCGTAAAAGAGTTTCAGCATGAAATGCGTCCTTTCAGATATGGGTTTGGGCACTGCGGCGGTCTGGCCTGTCCAGATGCGGCACCGCGTTGAACAGCACCGGCGACCAATGCCCGCCGATGGGAAAGAGCCGGTGCATGGAGGTATGCATGATCGCCAGCGCGATGCGCGCCATCGCCGGGATGCCAAGGCCCATGGCCTGGGCCATCACCATGGAAATCAGCCCGCCCGAGGTCACCACCAGCGCGGGCCCGTGACCGGAAGCGATCTCTTGCAGGGCATCTTCGATCCGGGTGTGGAAACTGTCCCAGGTTTCCGGCGCCTCTTCGATCATGCCGTCCTGCCAGTGCTGGAACACGGTGGGCAGATGCGAGGTAAAGGCCCCCTGTTCGGTCGGAAAGGCGATGCCGTGCTGCGCCTCAAGCAGCGAGGCAAGCGTGAAATACTCCAGCTCGTTCAGGCGGGGGTCGCGGATGGGTTCCAGCCCGGTGCCCATGCCTTCGGCGGTCTCGATGTGCCGGGTAAGCGTGCCGGTGTAGAGCCGCGTGTGATGGGTTTCGGTCTGGCGCAGGTGATCGCCCAGCCAGGCGGCCTGTTCATGACCAAGCGGGCTGAGCTTGTCATAGCTCAGCTCGTCCTTGGCACCGGAATTTGCCTGACCGTGACGGATAAGGGTGATGTGGGACATGGGACACCTGCCTGTTTCTGCCTTGATAGGCGAGCAGCGCGCCACTGGAAAGCGCGGTATCGGTATTTGGCCGCGTGATGGGGAAACCATGACGCCTGTCGGAAACACCGGGTGGCGCAAAACCGGGGGGGTGTGTCGGGATTGGGACTCCTGACCTGCACCGGATTTCGTTATAGGTTGGGGGCGCATGCGAGGAGACGGCAATGGCTGAGAAGATCACATTCACACTCGACGGCAAAACCGTGGAGGCCGAGGCGGGCTTGACGATCTGGGAAGTCGCCAACGGGCGCGGCCTGAAGATCCCGCATCTGTGCCACAAGCCCGCCCCCGGCTACCGCCCCGATGGCAACTGCCGCGCCTGCATGGTCGAGATCGAGGGCGAGCGCGTGCTGGCGGCAAGCTGCATCCGCGAACCTGCAGAGGGCATGGTCGTGACCACCAACAACGCGCGTGCGGAAAATGCGCGCAGGATGGTGGTGGAGCTGCTGATGGCCGATCAGCCCGGACATGACGTCAGCCACGACAAGTCCAGCCACCTGTGGGACATGGCCGCGATGAACGGGGTCGAAGCCAGCCGCTTTCCCAAGCTGGAAGAAGGCCGCATCCCGCTGCTGGACGACAGCCATGTGGCGATGAGCGTGAACCTGGATGCCTGCATTCAATGCGGGCTTTGCGTGCGCGCCTGCCGCGAAGTGCAGGTGAACGACGTGATCGGGATGTCGGGCCGCGGCCATGATGCCTATCCGACCTTCGACATGGCCGATCCGATGGGCGCCTCCACCTGCGTGGCCTGCGGCGAATGTGTGCAGGCCTGCCCCACCGGCGCGCTGATGCCCGCCACGGTGGTGGATGCCGATCAGGTGGGTGATTCCGCGGACTTCGATTCCGAGGTGGACAGCATCTGCCCCTTCTGCGGCGTGGGCTGCCAGATCTCGCTCAAGGTCAAGGATGGCAAGGTCAAATACGTCGAGGGCATCAACGGCCCCGCGAACGAAGGGCGGCTCTGCGTCAAGGGCCGGTTCGGATTTGACTATATCCACCACGGTCACCGCCTGACCAAGCCGCTGATCCGCCGCGAGGACGCGCCGCCCAAGGGGCTGAACGTCGATCCCGGCAACTGGTCACAATTCTTTCGCGAAGCCAGCTGGGACGAGGCGCTGGATTTTGCCGCCAAGGGTCTGAAGGACATCGGCGGCCGGGGTGTGGCCGGCTTTGGCTCGGCCAAATGCACCAATGAAGAGGCCTATCTGTTCCAGAAGCTGATCCGTCAGGGCTTTGGCCACAACAATGTCGATCACTGCACCCGGCTTTGCCATGCCTCCAGCGTGGCGGCCCTGATGGAGAACGTCGGTTCCGGCGCGGTGACCGCAACCTTCAACGAGATCGAGAATGCGGATGTGGCGATTGCCATCGGCTGCAACCCGATCGAGAACCACCCCGTTGCCGCGACCTATTTCAAGCAGTTCACCAAGCGCGGTGGCAAGCTGATCGTGATGGACCCGCGCGGCCAGGCGCTGAAACGGTTCTCCAGCCATATGCTGCAGTTCCGGCCCGGCACCGATGTGTCGATGCTGAATGCGATCATGCATGTGATCGTGGAGGAAGGGCTTTACGACCAGCAGTATATCGAAGCCTACACCGAGAACTGGGAGGCGGAGAAAGAGCACCTGAAGGATTTCACCCCGGAGAAGATGGCACCGATCTGTGGCATCGACGCCGAGATCCTGCGCGATGTGGCACGGACCTTTGCCGGGGCGAAGGCGGCGATGATTTTCTGGGGCATGGGTGTCAGCCAGCATATCCACGGCACCGACAACTCGCGCTGCCTGATTTCACTGGCGCTGATGACCGGGCAGGTCGGGCGGCCCGGCGCGGGCCTGCACCCCTTGCGGGGGCAGAACAACGTGCAGGGTGCGTCGGATGCGGGGCTGATCCCGATGTTCCTGCCGGACTACCAGTCGGTCATGGATGACGGCGTGCGTTCCGCCTTTACCGAGGTCTGGAAATCCGGGGATTTCTCGGCCGAGAAGGGGCTGACCGTGACCGAGATCATGGATGCGGTGCATGACGGCGATATCCGGGGCATGTATGTGCTGGGCGAAAACCCGGCGATGTCCGACCCGGATGTGGAACATGCGCGCGATGCGCTGGCCAAGCTGGAACATCTGGTGGTGCAGGACATCTTCATCACCGAGACGGCGAATTATGCCGATGTGATCCTGCCCGCCAGCGCCTTTGCGGAGAAATCGGGGACCGTGACCAATACCAACCGGCAGGTGCAGATGGGCCGGGCGGCGGTGGCCCCTCCGGGCGAGGCGCGCGAGGATTGGTGGATCGAGGTGGAACTGGCCAGACGGCTGGGACTGGGCTGGTCCTATGACAGCCCGGCGGATGTCTTTGCCGAGATGAAGCTGAACATGCGGTCGCTGAACAACATCACCTGGGACCGGCTGAGCCGCGAGAATGCGGTGACCTATCCGTCGCTGAGCGAGACCGATCCGGGGCAGGCCATCGTCTTTGCCGATGGGTTCCCGCGCCCCGATGGCCGCGCGCGATTCACGCCTGCCAGCATCATCGCGCCTGACGATGTGCCGGATGCGGATTATCCGATGATCCTGACCACGGGGCGTCAGCTGGAGCATTGGCACACCGGGTCGATGACCCGCCGCGCCACCGTGCTGGATGGGCTGGAGCCGGAGGCGAATTGCTCGCTGCACCCCAGCACGCTGCGCAAGCTGGGGGTCGCCCCGGGCGAGCACGTGCGCCTGAGCACCAAGCGTGGCAGCATCGAGATCATGGCCCGCGAGGACCGGGCGGTGTCTCCCGACATGGTGTTCCTGCCCTTTGCCTATGTCGAGGCGGCAGCAAACATCCTGACCAACCCGGCGGTGGACCCCTATGGCAAGATCCCGGAGTTCAAGTTCTCTGCCGTGAAGGTCGAGGCGGTGACGGGCGCTGTCGCGGCGCAGTGAACCTGCCGCAGTGTTGATCGGCTGGTGCGCGCCCTTGCGGGCGCGCATGCGATTTTATTCTTGCTGATGAGGGGCGCTGCCCCTCAAACTCCCCGGGAATATTTGCAGCCAAAAAGAGGAAAATACTATGAAGATCAATGCGGAGAGATTTCTGGCGGACCTTCATGCGCTGCGGGAATTTGGTGCCTCGGGTGTGGGCAAAGGGGTGGTCCGGCCCGCCTATACGCCGGCCGATCTGGCCGCGCGGCAGTGGCTGGCGGGGCGTTTCGAGGACGCCGGGTTGCAGGTGGCCATGGACGGGATGGGAAACCTCTTTGGTCTGGCAGAGGGGCCTTCGCTGCTGATGGGGTCGCATTCGGACAGCCAGCCGGAGGGCGGCTGGCTGGATGGTGCGCTGGGTGTTGTGGCGGCGCTGGAAGTGGCGCGGGCCAGCCGGGAAGCGGGGGGACCGGCCATATCGGTGGTCTCTTTCCAGGATGAGGAAGGGCGCTTTGGCGTCACCACCGGGTCGGCGGTCTGGTCGGGGCATCTGTCGCAGGCGGATGCGGATGTGCTGACGGATCATGCGGGTGTCACGCTGGCCGATGCGCGGGCGGCGATGGCCGGGATGGTCACCGGGCCGGTGGACCCGGCGCGCTTTACCGGGTTCATCGAGATGCACATCGAGCAGGGGCCGACGCTGGATTCTTCCGGCGCGCAGATTGGCGTGGTCTCGGATATCGTGGGCATTCGCGACATGAAGGTGACCTTCGAAGGCCAGCAGAACCATGCAGGCACGACCCCGATGCATCTGCGCAAGGATGCTTTCCAGGCGGTCTCGGCATTCAATACCCTGCTGGAAGAGCGGTTTCGCAATGTGGTGACCCCGGCGACGGTCTGGACCATCGGGCATGTGTCTCTGCATCCCAATGCTTCCTCCATCGTGCCGGGAAAGGCTGTCTTTTCAATGCAGTGGCGCGACGGCGACAGGGAAAGGCTGGCCCGGATGGAGGCGATCATCCGCGACACCGCGCAGGAAATCGCGGAGACCCGGGGCATGGCATTGTCCTATGGTCCGCTGTTGGGACTGGAGCCGGTGCGGATGGATGCGGGGCTGCGCGGGGCGCTGGAGGCCGGGGCGGAGGCGGTGGCGCCGGGGCAGTGGCGGGTGATGCCCTCAGGTGCCCTGCATGACGCCACGAATGTGTCGCGGCTGATGCCGGTAGCGATGCTTTTTGTCCCATCAATCAATGGGATAAGCCATGCCTTCGAGGAGGATACCGCCGAGGATGACCTGGTGGCCGGGGTTGCGGTTCTGGCGCGGGCTGTGGCGGAACTGGGCTGACACAGGCGCTGCACAAGCTGTACACAGCCCGTGCACCGTCAGCCGCCCACGGATTTGCGGAAGGTGATCGAGGTGGGCCGCCTGTAGCCCGGATGCGCGGTTCGGGCGATTTCAGCATATCCGGCTGCGGCAAAGAGGGCGTGATTCTCGACCAGTTCGACACGGCTTTGCAATTCGACCGCCCCGAGGCCGAGGTCGCGGGCACGGTGCTCTGCATGGTCGAGCAGGCGGCGCGCGTACCCTTGTCGGCGCGCATCGGGATGGACCGCCAGTTTCCCCAAATAGAGCAGCTGCGGCCTGGGGGTCAGGATCACACAGGCCAGGGGCGGCGTGCCGAGGGACCAGATTTCGCTGGTGGCGGCATCATCGTTCAATCCGGCCAGGGTCATCCGCAGCATCGAGGAGGGCGGGTCGATGCGGCCTTCCATCGGGGCAAAGCAGCTCCGGATCAGATCGAGGATCGCGGCCAGTGCCGGGTCATCCGGCCCGTGCCGCTGCGGTGTCAGCCCCATGTGACATCACCCAGAAAGATATAGCCCGCGCCATAGATCGTCTTGATCAGCTGCGGGTTCTTGGGGTCTTCGCTGAGCTTGGTGCGCAGGCGCGAGATGCGCACATCCATCGCCCGGTCAAAACTTTCGGAGGCGGCGCCGCCCAGGCTTTCCTGCATCTGCGCCCGGCTGATCAGGCGTTTGGGGCTGTCGAGGAAGAGGCGCAGGACTTCGCCTTCGGCATGGGAAAACGGGGTTTCCGCGCCTTCGGCATTTTCCAGCACGTAGCGGTCGAAATGTGCGGTCCAGCCGTTGAAACGGGCGGTGTCACCGGCCTGGGGGTTGGGCCGGGTGCTGCGCAGGCGGGCGCGGATGCGCGCGACCACTTCGGCCGGATCGAAGGGTTTGATGATGTAATCGTCCGCACCCAGTTCCAGCCCGGTAACACGGTCCTGCACTTCGGCCCGGCCCGAGATGATGATGACGATGGCGCCCTGTTCCAGCGCCAGCCGGTGAACCAGCGTCAGGCCATCGGTGTCAGGCAGGCTGAGGTCCACCAGGCAGACATCCGGGCGGTGCCGGGACAGCGCCGCCTCGAAGGCACGGGCGCGGCCGAAGCTGAGGGTGTCGAACCCCGATTCTTCCAGCGCCTCAGCCAGCATGGTACGGATTTCGGGCTCGTCATCGAGGATGGTAACCAGGGGGCGTTCCTTGGCGGTCATGGTTATGTGCCTTTTTGCAGGGTCGGCTGGATCAATGCGGCCAGGTCCTGTTCCGCGAAGGGTTTGCGCAGCACCGGTGCAAGGCGCTGGGCCGCCACGAACATCTCGTGATCGCCGGGCAGGGAGGTCATCAGGCAGAGCGGTGTGGTGCCGCCTATCCGCTGGGCAAGGTCGATGCCGGTGGCTTCTCCGACCAGCTGGATGTCGGAGAGGACAAAGGTGATATCGGGCAGGTCGGCCAGCAGGGCCGTGGCCTCGTCCGCGCTGGTGGCTTCGATCACCGATTGTCCCAGACCGGTCAGCATGTCCCGGACGGAGGCGCGGATGGCGTCGTGATCCTCCACCAGCAGGACCAGCCCGCCGGTGGCGGGGATCGCCACCCGGTAGGGCAGGCGCAATGTCACCTGCGCCCCGCCGTTTGCCACGTTGGACAGGCGCAGGTTGCCGCCTGCCGATTTGGTCATGTCATAGACCATGGGCAGGCCCAGCCCGGAGCCTTCGCTGCCCTTGGTGGTAAAGAACGGGTCCAGGCCGTGTTCCAGTGCCGAGGCTGAAAAGCCCGGCCCACTGTCGGTGACGACCCATTCGACCCAGGTGTCATGGACCAGACGCTGGGTCACCTCGATCCTGCCGCTGGTGCCGATGGCGTCGCGGGCGTTCAGGATCAGGTTCAGCAGGCTGTCGGTCAGACGGCCCCTGTCCAGCAGGGCCATGGTGCCCGGCGCTTCGTTCACGGTGGTGAGGCTGACCTTGGCGGGCAGGGTCGGTGCCGCCAGCGTTTGCAGATCGGCGATCAGGCCGTCGAGGTCGATGGAGACCGGGCGCAGGGTTTCGGGCCCCGTCATATCCGCGATGGAGCTGAGCAGCGCGCCGCCACGGCGGGCGGCGGCCAGGGTGCCGTCGATCAATGCGGCGGCCTCTGCCGGCATGGCCGAGAGGCGGCCCAGCTTGGATTGCAGGCCAAGGATGATGGTCAGCAGGTTGGAAAAATCATGCGCCAGACCGGAAATCATCTGCGCGGCCAGCTCGCGTTTGCGGGTCTGTTGCAAGGCTTCGCGGGTCTGGGTTTCCTCGGTGATGTCCATCGACATGATATATGCGCCCTTCTGCCCGTCGGGGGTGAAGGAGCCGCGAATCCGCCGCGCGCTTTCCTGATGGGTGAATTCAACAATGGCGGGTTCCCCGGCCAGCGCCCGGTCGAGCGCGGGTTTGATCCGGGCATAGGCGGACTCGCCCAGTGCCGTGGAGATATGAAGCCCGATGATGTTGCGGGGCCGTCCGGGCATTACGCTGCTGAGGCGGCGATTGGAATAGGTATAGCGCCCGTCGGGTCCGACATGGGCGATATGGGCGGGCATCATTTCCGTCGTGAGGCGGGTGCGGGCTTCGCTTTCGGTCAATTGGCGCTTGGTTTCTTCCAGCGTGGTGATCATCGCGGCGCGTTCGCGGTTGGTCTGTGACAGCTGCTCTGCATGGGCCAGCACCTGATCGGAGAGCGCCCCGGCGCGGGCGCGCAGCAGGGCTTCCTGGGTCTTGGCGGCGGTGATGTCGGTATAGACCGTGACCCAACCGCCCTGGGGCAGGGGCGAGCCTTCGACGGAGATGGTGCGCCCGTTGGCGCGGGTGCGTTCCATGTAATGCGGCTCGAAGGCGCGGGCCTGTTCCACGCGTTCCTGCACGAAGGCGTCGATGTCGGCGACCTCGCCGTATTCGCCACGGGCAGCAAGGTGGTGGATGGTCTCGCGAAAGCTTGCCCCCGGGGTGACCAGCGAATCGGGCAGGTTGAACATATGCTGGAAGGGGGCGTTGCAGACCGCCAGTTGCAGGTTGGAATCGTAGATTGTCAGCGCCTGTGCGATCAGGTTCAGGCCTGCTGTGGTCATCGCCTTGGTCTGGTCGTCGGTGATCTGCATGGCCCCTCCTTCATTCGACGTAGCACCGGGATCAGGTTGAGGCCAAGACGAATTCGCTGCTGTTACAATTCGAAAGGATTGAGAAAACATCGGGAAAAAGTTGACCTTCAGGGTCAAAGCCGCACCTTTATCGGGTGGTAGAATCGCGCAAAGCGATCACGCCGCCGATGGGTGGCACTGGGAGGACTATAATTTGGCCAAGCCGCTGACGCGCGCCGACGGACCCGCATCCGTTCCGGCTCTTTTGCATCGAAATGCGCAGGAGTTTGCGAATGCGCCTGCGTATCGCGAAAAGGAATACGGGATCTGGCAAAGCTGGACCTGGGCCGAGACGCGGGACGAGGTCGAGGCGCTGGCGCTGGGCCTGATGGAACTGGGCATCAATGAGGGCGATTTCATCGCCATCATCGGGCGCAACCGGCCTTATCTGTACTGGGTGATGATGGCCGCGCAGATGGTGGGGGCGGTGCCCGTGCCGCTGTATCAGGATTCCAACGCCGAAGAGATGGCCTATGTCATGGACCATTGCGGCGCCCGCTTTGCGGTGGTGGGCGATCAGGAGCAGGTCGACAAGATCATCGAGGTGCAGGACCAGCTGACCGGTTTCGAGCAGATGATCTATCTCGACCCGCGGGGCCTGCGCAAATACGACCATAGCGCGCTGACCCAATACAGTCGCGTGCAGGAGATGGGGCGCGAGAACCGCGAGAAACACATCAAGGAGATGGAGGCGCGGCAGGCCAGGCTGGATTACGACAGCACCGGCGTGATGCTTTATACTTCCGGCACGACGGGCAAGCCCAAGGGCGTGGTCCTGTCGAACCGCAACATCATCGAGACGGCCAAATCCTCATGCGCCTTTGACGATCTGCGGCAGTCGGACGATATCCTGGCCTATCTGCCGATGGCCTGGGTCGGCGATTTCATCTTTTCTGTGGGTCAGGCGCTTTGGGCCGGGTTCTGCACGAACTGCCCGGAATCGGCGGATACGATGCATGTGGACCTGCGCGAGATCGGGCCGACCTATTACTTTGCCCCGCCGCGCGTGTTCGAGTCCCAGCTGACCAGCGTGATGATCAGGATGGAGGATGCGAGCCGCTTCAAGAAATGGCTGTTCGACACCTTCATGGCCCATGCCCGCAAGGTGGGTCCCGCGATCCTGGACGGCAAGGAGGTCGGCATCTGGGATCGGCTGAAGTACCGGCTGGGCGAGATCATGGTCTATGGTCCGCTGAAGAACACGCTGGGGTTCAGCCGGGTGCGCGTGGGCTATACCGCCGGTGAGGCCATCGGACCGGAGATCTTTGATTTCTACCGGTCGCTGGGGATCAACCTCAAGCAGCTATACGGCCAGACCGAAGCCACGGTGTTCATCACCGCGCAGCCCGATGGCGAGGTGCGCAGCGATACGGTTGGGGTGACCTGCCCCGGTGTGGAGTTGCGGATCGCGGAGAATGGCGAGGTCTTTTACCGCTCGCCCGGTGTTTTTGTCGAATATTACAAGAACCCCGAAAGCACGGCGGACACCAAGGATGCCGAAGGCTGGGTGGCCACCGGTGACGCGGGTTTCATCGAGGAAGGCACCGGCCACCTGCGCATCATCGACCGGGCCAAGGACGTGGGCAAGATGGCGGACGGGAGCCTGTTCGCGCCGAAGTATGTCGAGAACAAGCTGAAGTTCTATCCCAACATTCTTGAGGCCGTTGTCTTTGGCAACGGGCGCAATGAATGCACCGCCTTCATCAACATCGACCTGACGGCGGTGGGCAACTGGGCGGAACGCAACAACATCGGCTATGCCTCTTATCAGGAGCTGGCGCGGCATCCGAAGGTGATGGATACGATCCAGTCCCATGTGGAGGAGGTCAACGCCAGCATCGCCGAGGATGAGATGCTGTCGGGCTGCCAGCTGCACCGCTTTGTGGTGCTGCACAAGGAGCTGGACGCGGATGACGGGGAGCTGACGCGGACCCGCAAGGTGCGGCGCAAGATCATCGCCGAGAAGTATGATGACATCATCCGCGCGCTTTACGACGGCTCCGGGACGGTCAGCACCGAAACCGAAGTCACCTATGAGGATGGCCGCAAGGGCAGCATCAAGGCGACGCTGGAGGTCCGTGATGCGAAGGTATTCGCGGACAACCGCAAGAAGATGGCGGCGGAATGATGGCGATACGAGGCGCGCGCCCGCCATCCCATGCGTGGTGCAACTTGAAACAGAATGAAGGGGACAGGGTGTGAAGGACTCTGCGGACAGCTACCAGACCGCCGACGGCCGCACCATCGGCCCCGTGGTGATGGAGATGAAGAACATCACCCTGCGGTTCGGCGGGGTGGAGGCGATCAAGGACATTTCCTTTGACATCCGCGAGGGCGAGATCCGCGCGATCATCGGGCCGAACGGGGCCGGCAAATCGTCTATGCTGAACGTCATCTCCGGCTTCTATGTCCCGCAGGAGGGCGAAGTCTGGTACAAGGGCGCGCGCCGTCCGGTCATGAAGCCCTATCAGGTGGCCGAACAGGGCATTGCGCGGACCTTTCAGAACATCGCCCTTTTCGAGGGGATGAGCGTTCTGGACAACGTGATGACAGGGCGTTTGCCGCATATGAACACCGGCCTGTTTTACCAGTCTTTCTGGAAGGGCAAGGCCGAGCGTGAAGAGATCGAGAACCGCGAAGTTGCGGAAAAGATCATTGATTTCCTTGAGATTCAGGCGATCCGCAAGACGCCGGTCGCGCGTTTGCCCTATGGTTTGAAAAAGCGGGTCGAACTGGCGCGGGCGCTGGCCGCCGAGCCGTCGATCCTGCTGCTGGATGAGCCGATGGCGGGCATGAACGTGGAGGAGAAAGAGGACATGAGCCGCTTCATCCTGGATGTGAACGACGAATTCGGCACCACGATTGCGCTGATCGAACACGACATGGGCGTGGTCATGGACCTTTCCGACCGGGTGGTGGTGATGGATTACGGCAAGAAGATCGGGGACGGCACCCCATCCGAGGTGCGCAACAACCAGGACGTCATCGACGCCTATCTGGGGGTGGCACATGACTGATTTTGCGGAAGCGATCCGCGCCTTCGGGCCGCTTCATCCTGGATGTGAACGACGAATTCGGCACCACGATTGCGCTGATCGAACACGACATGGGCGTGGTCATGGACCTTTCCGACCGGGTGGTGGTGATGGATTACGGCAAGAAGATCGGGGACGGCACCCCATCCGAGGTGCGCAACAACCAGGACGTCATCGACGCCTATCTGGGGGTGGCACATGACTGATTTTGCGGAAGCGATCCGCGCCTTCGGGATGCAGATTTACGGAGGGCCGATCAATGCCTGAGCAACTTGCCTTTACAATCGAGGTTTTCCTCAACGGGCTGATGGCCGGGGTGCTTTATGCGCTTGTCGCCCTTGGTTTCGTGCTGATCTACAAGGCCTCGGGCATCTTCAACTATGCCCAGGGGGTCATGGCGCTGTTTGCGGCGATGACGCTGGTCGGCATCCAGAACGGGCAGGTGCCCTTTGCCCATCTGATCAATGCGATCTTTGGCACCGATGTGCACAAGTTCGGCTGGACGGTTCATAGTTTCCTGGCGATTCTGCTGACGGTCATCGTGATGATCGCACTGGCCTGGGCGGTGCAGAAGTTCGTGTTCAAACATCTTGTGGGTCAGGAACCGATCATCCTGTTCATGGCGACCATCGGTCTGGCCTATTTTCTGGAAGGGGTCGCGGACCTGATGTGGGGGTCCGAGCTGAAGGCGCTGAACGTCTGCGCGGCGGATGGGGTCTGCCTGCCGCAGGGGCTGAACCTGTGGATCGACGAGACCACCTTCAATGCCTTCGGATACGGCTTTTTCATCGACAACCTGGATATCGTGGCCTCCATCGTAGCCGCCATTCTGGTGATCGGGCTGGTGATGTTCGCGCAATACACCAAGCAGGGCCGCGCCATGCGGGCCGTGGCGGACGACCACCAGGCGGCGCTGTCGGTCGGGGTGTCGCTGAACTTCATCTGGGTGCTGGTCTGGTCGCTGGCAGGGTTCGTGGCACTTGTCGCCGGGATCATGTGGGGCGCGAAGTCGGGCGTGCAATTCTCGCTGTCGCTGATCGCGCTGAAGGCCTTGCCGGTGCTGATGCTGGGCGGTTTCACCTCGATCCCCGGTGCCATCGTCGGCGGGCTGATCATCGGAGTGGGCGAGAAGCTGTTCGAATTCCTGATCGGCGCACCCTACCTTGGCGGGGCGACCGAGAACTGGTTCGCTTATATGCTGGCGCTGCTGTTTCTGGTGTTTCGCCCGCAGGGGCTGTTCGGGGAGCGTATCATTGAACGGGTTTGATCATACGGCGGTGCGCAATGAATGCGCACCCTACATCAGCAACGTAGGGTGCGCATTCATTGCGCACCACAGGAGGGTTGACCATGTTCTACCGTGAAGCAGGTGATTTCCGGACAACCTATGCCGAGGATCAACAGACCTTTCCGATCAAGTTCGACCGGTATCGCTATTACCTCGTGCTGTTCATCGCCATCTGCGTGATCCCCTTTGTCATCAATGACTATTGGGCCAACTCGCTGCTGCTGCCCTTCCTGATCTATGCCATTGCGGCGATCGGGCTGAACATTCTGGTGGGTTATTGCGGGCAGGTGAGCCTGGGCACCGGCGGGTTCATGGCGGTAGGGGCCTATGCCTGTTACAAGCTGATGACGGCGATGCCCGATGTCAGCATGTTCATCCACGTGCTGCTTGCGGGGGCGATCACCGCCGCTGTGGGCGTGCTGTTCGGCCTGCCGTCGCTGCGGATCAAGGGGTTCTACCTGGCAGTGGCGACACTGGCGGCGCAGTTCTTTCTGGTCTGGCTCTTCAACCGGTTTCCGTGGTTCTACAATTATTCCGCCTCCGGCCAGATCAACGCGCCGGAGCGGGATGTATTCGGCATTGTCATCACCGGCCCCAATGCGGAAGCCTGGGCGACCTATGCGTTCTGCCTGATCTTCACGATTGTCAGCGCCATCGTGGCGCGGAACCTGACGCGCGGCTCGGTGGGGCGCAAGTGGATGGCGATCCGCGACATGGACATCGCCGCCGAGATCATCGGGGTGAACCCGCTGCGGGCCAAGCTGACGGCCTTTGCGGTATCGTCGTTCTTCATCGGCGTCTCGGGGGCCTTGTTCTTTTCCATCTACCTGGGCGCGGTGGAAGTCGGTGAGGCCTTTGGCATCCAGAAATCCTTTCTCGTGCTTTTCATGATCATCATCGGGGGGCTGGGCAGCATCTTTGGCAGTTTTGCCGGGGCGGCCTTCCTGGTCCTGTTGCCGGTGCTTCTGAAGGTGGTGGGCGTGGACTGGCTGGGGTGGCCGACGGACATCGTCGCACATCTGCAGCTGGTCATCGTGGGGGCGCTGATCGTGCTGTTCCTGGTCGCGGAGCCGCATGGCATTGCGCAGCTCTGGCGCGTGGCGAAAGAGAAACTGAGACTGTGGCCCTTCCCGCATTAGCGGGCGGTTGCTGAAACGAGGCGGGGTGAAACCCGGCCCTGAGAACGTAACAAGTCGGAATTTATCCAAGGGAGGAAAACACCGATGACATACAAACTAGGAACTCTGGCCGTTGCAGGCCTGATGGCGGCAAGCCCCGTGATGGCGGATCTTGTCTTTCCATCGTTGAGCTATCGCACCGGTCCTTATGCGGCGGGTGGTATCCCCTTTGCGGACGGATATGCCGATTACTTTACCATGCTGAACGAGCGTGATGGCGGCATTGGCGGGGTGAAGACCAGCGTCCCTGAATGCGAGACGGCATATAACACCGAAAAGGGTGTGGAATGCTACGAATCGCTGAAAGACAGTGGCGGGCTGGTTTATCAGCCCCTGTCGACAGGGATCACCTATCAGCTGATCCCCAAGACCACGGCGGATGACATCCCGATGCACACCATGGGCTATGGCCGGACCTCGGCCGCCAATGGCGCGGTCTTCACGCATACGTTCAACTACCCCGCCAACTACTGGAACGGTGCCTCGGGTGCGATCAACTATCTGCTGGCTGAAAACGGCGGTGACCTGAACGGCAAGAAGATCTCGCTGGTCTATCACAACTCGGCTTACGGCAAGGAGCCGATCCGCACACTGCAGGAACTGTCGAAAAAGCATGGCTTCGAGTTCACCGAAGTGCCGGTCGATCACCCGGGCCAGGAGCAGAAGTCCCAGTGGCTGCAGATCCGCCGCGACAAGCCTGACTATGTGATCATGTATGGCTGGGGCGTGATGAACCAGGTGGCGGTTCAGGAAGCGGCCAACATCCGGTTCCCGATGGAGAATTTCATCGGCATCTGGTGGTCCGGTTCCGAAAACGACGTGCTGGCGGCGGGTGCTGCGGCCGATGGCTACAAGGCGCTGACATTCCACGGTGTGGGCAGCGACTTCCCCGTGTTCGACGACATCCAGACCTATGTGGTGGACAAGGGGCTCGCGGCGGGGGCCGGCGACCAGATCGGCACGGTGCTGTATAACCGCGGTCTCTATGCGGCGATGCTGGCAGCCGAGGCGGCCAAGACCGCGCAGGAAATCCATGGCACGGCGGACATCACCCCGGCGATGATGCGCGATGGCATGGAGGCGCTGAAGATCACCGAAGAGAAGATGACCGAACTGGGCCTGCCGAACTTTGGCCCGACTTTCGACGTCTCCTGTTCCAACCACGGCGGCACCGGCCTTGTCGGTGTGACGCAGTGGGATGCCACAGCCAAGGAGTGGAAGCTGATCTCTGATTTTGCGCCCACGGACATGGATGTGATCGGACCGCTGATCGAAGAGGACTCTGCCGCTTACGCTGCCGAGAACAACATCGAGCCGAGCTGCGGCTAAGACGCAATTCCCGGCCCGCGCCGATATGCGGGCCGGGAACCACTCCCGATCCTGTTGGAAAGACGAAACCCATGCTGGACGACACCAATACCGCCGATGTGGCCGTGGACAACGTGCTGGAAGTCAACAACATCGAAGTGATCTACAACCATGTGATCCTTGTGTTGAAGGGCGTGAGCCTGAACGTGCCCAAGGGGGGTATCACCGCCCTGCTGGGCGGCAACGGCGCGGGCAAGACCACCACGCTCAAGGCGATTTCGGGTTTGCTGGCCTCCGAACGGGGCGAGGTGACCAAGGGGTCGATCAGGTATCGCGGCGCGCCGATCCATCACGCGGACCCGGCCGAGACGGTCAAGAAGGGTGTCGTGCAAGTGATGGAGGGGCGGCATTGCTTCGAGCATCTGACGATCGAGGAAAACCTGCTGACAGGGGCCTATACCCGCAGCGATGGCGCCGCAGCGATCAATGCAGACCTTGAAATGGTCTATGATTATTTTCCACGCCTCAAGGAGCGCCGCCGCAGTCAGGCCGGCTATACTTCGGGCGGGGAACAGCAGATGTGTGCGGTGGGCCGTGCGCTGATGTCCAAGCCCGAAACCATCCTGCTGGATGAACCTTCGATGGGGCTTGCGCCGCAGCTGGTCGAACAGATTTTCGAAATCGTGAAGTCGATCAACGAAGAGCAGGGCGTGACCTTTCTTCTCGCCGAACAGAACACCAACGTGGCGCTTCGGTTTGCGCATTACGGCTATATCCTGGAATCCGGTCGCGTGGTGATGGACGGCCCCGCCGCCGATCTGCGCGAGAACCAGGATGTGAAGGAATTCTACCTTGGCCTGTCGGATGAGGGCCGCAAGAGCTATCGCGATGTGCGGTCCTACCGGCGTCGCAAGCGTTGGCTGTCCTGATGTGCCACGGGCGCAGTGCCGGTGAACTGTGGATCAACCGAAACGTAAGATGGGCGCGGCCCATCGCAACAGTCGAAGAACAAGGGTCAAAGTCATGTCAGCTTCCCATTTCGATGATCTCGAAATCCGCAGTGCGGATGAGCGGGCGGCGGCACAGGCCGCGCGGCTGAAAGAGATCCTGGCCGGGATCACCGATGCGCCGGAAGACTGGCGCGCCGATGCTGCTGCTGTCGGCGGGCCGGAGGATCTGCCGAAGCTGCCGGTGTTGCGGAAATCCGACCTGAGCGGCTGGCAGAAGGCAAGGCCGCCCTTTGGCGGGATTGCGGTGCGCAACGCGACCCATGTGTTCCAGTCGCCCGGCCCGATCTATGAACCGGGCGGCAGCTCTGCCGACTGGTTCCGCATGGGGCGTTTCCTGCATGCGGCGGGGCTGGGTGCGAAGGACATCGTGCAGAACTGCTTTGGCTATCATCTGACGCCTGCAGGCCATATGTTTGAAAGCGGCGCAAGGGCGGTGGGCGCGATGGTTCTGCCTGCCGGTGTGGGCCAGACCGAATTGCAGGTCACGGCGGCACGGGACGTGGGCACAACGGCCTATGCCGGGACCCCCGATTACCTCAAGATCATTCTGGAAAAGGCGGATGAAATGGGCGTGGCCCTTGGCATTACCAAGGCCGTTGTCGGCGGCGGCGCGCTGTTCCCCTCGCTGCGCCAGTACTACATCGACCGGGGGATTTCCTGCCTCCAGTGCTATGCCACGGCCGATCTGGGCAACATCGCCTACGAAAGTGCGGCGATGGTGGGCATGATCGTGGACGAGGGGGTGATCGTCGAGATCGTGACACCCGGCACCGGCGATCCCGTTCCGGCGGGGGAGGTCGGTGAAGTAGTGGTGACCTCGCTCAACCCGGATTATCCGCTGATCCGTTTCGCCACCGGCGACCTGTCTGCGGTGATGCCGGGCGCATCGCCTTGCGGGCGCACAAATATGCGCATCAAGGGCTGGATGGGCCGGGCCGATCAGACCACCAAGATCAAGGGCATGTTCGTCCGCCCCGAGCAGGTGGCGGCACTTGTCGCCCAGCATGACGAGATCCGCAAGGCGCGCGTGGTGGCCAGCCGCACAGGCGAGCAGGACGTGATGACAGTCCATATCGAAAGCGCGGGGGGCGACCCGGAGGCCTATGCGCAATCGGTGGCCAATCTGCTGAAGCTGAAAGGCAAGGTGGTGATCGTCGATCCTGACACGCTGCCCAAGGACGGGCTGGTGATCGAGGATCAGCGCAGCTACGACTGATCTGTTTTCCGGCGGGTGTCCTGAATGCCGACAGCAGATTGTTCCGGCAGAGGTGCGGGGCGGGGCTGGCAATCCTGACTGAAATCATCGAAATAGGGCCATGGACCAGAGCACCAGCCAGATGACCGCGAAACGCCCTGCCCCGACAGACCGGGCGCGGGGTCTGGCCTTTGGCGCGGTGCTGGTTGCTGTTGTTTGCGCGCTGCCGATGCTGGCGGTGCTGATTGCGGCGCTGAGCGGGGGCACGGATACGGTGCGGCACCTCCTCGCGACCGTGCTGGGGGCCTATAGCTGGACCACGTTCAAGCTGGTTGTGATGGTGGCGGCGGGCACCTTTGCGGTGGGGGTCGGCGCGGCCTGGCTGGTGACCATGACACGCTTTCCCGCCGTGCGGTTCCTTGAGATCGCGCTGGTGCTGCCGCTGGCCTTTCCGGCCTATGTGCTGGCCTATGCCTATACCTTTGTGCTGGATCATCCGGGCATCGTGCAAAGCACGCTGCGTGACGTGACCGGCTGGGGGCCGCGCGACTACTGGTTCCCGGATGTACGGTCTTTGGGCGGTGCGGCGGTGATGCTGATTCTGGTGCTTTACCCCTATGTCTACCTGTTGGCGAGGGCCGCGTTCCTGCAGCAGAGCGGGACGACCTTTCTGGCGGCGCGGGCGCTGGGCTCTTCCGCCTTTGCGGCATTCTGCAAGGTCAGCCTGCCGCTGGCGCGTCCGGCAATTGCCGGTGGCGTCCTGCTGGCGGTGATGGAGACCATCGCGGATTTCGGCACTGTGGCCTATTTCGGCGTGCAGACCTTTGCCACGGGCATCTATACATCGTGGTTCTCGCTCTATGACCGGGCCGGGGCTGCGCAGCTGGCGCTGTGCCTGCTGTCGGTTGCCCTGTTGCTGGCGATGCTGGAGCGGGTGCAGCGGGGCAAGGCGAAATATCATGACCCGGCACGGCGCGCGCCCGGCATGCCCCCGATCGAGCTGCGCGGCTGGTCGGGGATCGGCGCACTGGTGCTTTGCGGGGTGCCGGTGGTTTTTGGTGCGCTGCTGCCCATCGTGATTCTTCTGGTGATGGGCCTTGGCTCGGAGCAGGACCTTCTGAGCCCGCGCTACTTGGGTTTCATGCGCAATTCGGTGACGCTGGCGGGGACGGCGGCGCTTGTCACTGTGGTGGGCGCAATCTGCGTGGGCTTTTTCCGTCGGCTGCGTCCGGGGCGGCTGTCCCAGGGGGCGGCCTATGTGGCGCGGCTGGGCTATGCGGTTCCGGGCGGGGTGATCGCGGTGGGGCTGATGGTGCCCTTTGCCGCCTTTGACAATACGCTGGACGCCTGGATGCGCGCGACCTTCGGCATTTCCACCGGCTTGCTGATCACCGGGTCGATCTGGCTGCTGGTGGCGGCCTATATGGTGCGCTTCATGGCGGCGGCGCTGGGCGCTTATGAGGGCGGGCAGGCAATGGTTCACGCCAATATGGACGCTGCCGCGCGGTCACTGGGCGAAACGCCGGTCGGCACGCTGCGCCGGGTGCATCTGCCGATTCTGGCGCCGAGCCTGCTGACCGCGCTGCTGATCGTCTTTGTCGATGTGATGAAGGAGCTGCCCGCTACGCTGATCATGCGCCCGTTCAACTATGACACGCTGGCGGTGCAGGCCTACCGGCTGGCCAGTGACGAGCGGCTGGGCGGGGCTGCGGTGCCCTCGCTGGTGATTGTGGCGATGGGGCTGTTACCGGTGATTCTGATCTGCCGTCAGGTGGGCCGGGGGCGGCGCAGGTAAGGCGCATCGGGCTGCACCTTACCGCTGTGCACTCAGTCCTCGGCGGCCTCGATCTTGTCCTGGGTCCTGGTCTCGAAATCGCTGGCATCGTGGCGTTCCCGCAGCTGCATGGACAGGTCATCGCCAAAGGCGCGGTTGACCATCCGGCCACGTTTGACCGCCGGGCGTGCGTCGATGGTTTCGGCCCAGCGCAGCACATTCCTGTAAGAGGTCACATCGAGGAATTCGGCCGCATCATAGAGCCGTCCCAGCACAAGCTGCCCGTACCAGGCCCAGATCGCCATATCGGCGATGGAATAGCTGCCTGCCATCCATTCGTTCTCGGCCAGATGCCGGTCGAGCACATCGAGTTGGCGTTTCGCCTCCATCGTGAAGCGGTCGATGGGGTATTGCCATTTCTCCGGCGCATAGGCGTAAAAATGGCCGAATCCGCCGCCGAGGTAGGGCGCGCTGCCCATCTGCCAGAACAGCCAGGACAGCATCTCTGTCCGGTCCGCCGGGTTTTCGGGGATGAAGGCACCGAACTTTTCCGCCAGGTGCATCATGATCGACGCAGATTCGAAGACCCGCTGCGGTTTGTCCCCGGAGTGATCCATCAGCGCGGGAATTTTCGAATTCGGGTTGGCCGAGACGAAACCGGAGGTGAACTGGTCACCTTCCATGATGTTGATGATCCAGGCGTCGTATTCCGCGCCTGTGTGACCGGCTGCCAGAAGCTCTTCGAACAGGACGGTGACCTTGACGCCGTTGGGGGTGGCCAGTGAATACAGCTGGAAAGGATGTTTGCCGACCGGCAGGTCCTTTTCGCTGGTGGGGCCCGCGACGGGGCGGTTGATGCTGGCAAAACGCCCGCCGCTTTCGGCGTCCTGGGTCCAGACCTTGGGCGGTGTGTAGGTTTTCATCTCGGCCATATGGGTTCCTTCTCTTCGGCGGGCGCACGGCGCGTGCACCTTGTGGATTGGCCGTAAGGTGGGGCTTTGACCCACTGAGGGCCAGAGGAAAAATGCATTCCGCCGCAAACATGGTTGTGATCCCGGCGCGTGGCAGGGGGCGGCCGGTCAAGAAAAAAGGCTGCCCCGAAGGACAGCCTTTCTGAATGGTAACTGCTGGCAGATCTCAGCCCTGGCGGGCTTTGAACCGGCGTTGGGTCTTGTTGATCACGTAAACGCGGCCTTTGCGACGCACAACGCGGCAATCACGGTGCCGGTTCTTGAGCGAGCGGAGCGAGTTGCGAACTTTCATGTCCTTCTCCATCTTTCTGTCTGGCGCGAACCAGCGCCGGGTTGCGGGCAGCCCGACACGCCAGAGGCGGTCAGACCAGTGAAATTCGGTGGTGGGCGATACTGGGATCGAACCAGTGACCCCTTCGATGTCAACGAAGTGCTCTACCGCTGAGCTAATCACCCACACTGAAACACGGATTATATACGGCCCCAAACAAAATGGGGCGCGAAAACCCGCGCCGTGAGGGGTGCTATAAAAGGAGTCGGGCACATGATCAAGGGCTTTTGGCATCGCAAGTTTCTGCGCTATGTTGATCGCGAAAGGGGGCCGTATGCCGAAGTCTGCCTACGAAGTTTTTCACCCGGAGCGCAACCGGTCCTGCGTGGTCTTTGCCTCGCCGCATTCCGGGCGTGATTACCCCTGGTCTTTCCTGCGTAAAACGGTGCTGGACGAACATGCGATCCGGTCGTCGGAAGATGCTTTTGTGGACATGCTGTTCGACTGCGCGCCGCGTTACGGTGCGACCTTCATCAAGGCGGGCGCGCCGCGCGCCTTTGTGGATCTGAACCGGTCCAACGACGAGCTGGACCCGGCGCTGATCGAAGGGGTGCGCAGGCAGGGGCATAATCCGCGGGTGGCTTCCGGCCTTGGTGTCATCCCCCGTGTCGTGTCGAACGGGCGGGCGATCTACCGGGGCAAGATCACTGGTGCCGAGGCGGAGCGTCGCATCACGCAATATTGGCAGCCCTATCATGACATGGTGCAAAAGCTGCTGGATGCCGCGCATCAGCGGCATGGCCAGGCGGTGCTGCTGGATTGCCATTCCATGCCGCATGAGGCGATGGACGGGGTGGCCCGGTCGGGTATGCGCCGCCCTGATGTGGTTCTGGGGGACCGGTTCGGGGCCTCTGCCGGGGGCGAGGTCGTGGACCGGATCGAGGCGGCTTTTGCTGACGCCGGATTCGTGGTGACCCGCAACACGCCCTTTGCGGGGGCCTATATCACCCAGGCCTATGGCCGCCCGTCACGCGGGCAGCATGCGGTTCAGGTCGAAATCGACCGCTCGCTTTACATGAACGAGGCGCTGATCCGGCCCAATGGCGACTTTGACACGGTGCGCGCTGCCCTGCAGCAGGTGGTGGGGGAAGTGGCGCAGATCGGCCAGGGCCGGTTGCCGCTGGCCGCCGAATAGCCGTTCAGGTCTTTTTCCCGACTGACAGCATCGCCATGCCAAGGCAGAGCGTCCCCAGACCGGTTGCGGCGGTCCGCAGCTGATTCCAGAACTGCCATTCCGGTGAATAGCCCTGCCAGATCTGGCGCGCTGTTTCGATATCTTCGGGGACGGGGACTGCGCCAAGGGCTTCGTTCATCGGGACATTCACCGCCATTGTCAGCAGGACGCCCGGAAAGGTCACCAGCAGTGCCGCGCCAAGGCACCACCCGGCGGCGGCCCGCTGTGCAGCCACAAAGAGAATCACCGTTGTGACGGCCAGCACGACGGGCGTGCCAAAGAAAGCGGGGGCAAAGACCGCGTTGCGCACCGAGGCATTCATGGCCTGCATCGCGGCGATGGCGGTGCGGGGGTCGGCCTGATCCAGCCCCCACATGGTCGAGCAGACCCAGGCGTAGAAAAAGCCGAAGAGCGCGCCGCAGAGCAGCAGGGAGAGCAGAAGCAGGGGGCGGGAAAGTATGTTGGTCATCTGAAAATCCGTATTAATGTGTACGCCTTTACATATCCGTATCTTAATGTACGTTTATTTGTCAAGCAGAGGGGGGCATTCGATGCGTGACGACAAACGCCAGGCGCGCATGCGCGAGATTGAAGCGGTGGCCTATGAGTTGCTGGCCGAGCAGGGGTATGACGGAACCTCCATGCTGGCGGTGGCGAAACGGGCCAGGGCATCGAACGAGACACTTTATCGGTGGTACGGCGACAAGAAGGGATTGTTCGCCAGCATGGTCCGGGCAAATGCCGACGCGGTGCGCGCGGCACTTGATCACGTGGAACCGGCGGGCCTGTCGCCACTGGACAGGCTGCATCGGCTGGCGCCGGTCCTGTTGGGCATGTTGCTGGGGGAGCGCGCGATTTCGCTGAACCGGGCCGCTGCGGCGGATGCCACAGGAGACCTGGGGCGCGCCATTGCCGAGGGGGGACGCGAGAGCATCCTGCCCCTGCTGGCCGGTGTGATGGAAGAGGCGGTCGCAGCAGGGGAGGTGGTGCCGCCGAAGGTGGGGGATATCGCGCCGCTGTTCATGCATCTGCTGGTGGGCGATCAGCAGATCAGGCGGGTAATCGGGACCTTGCCCGCCCCCGGTGAGGCGCAGGTTGTGGCGCAGGCCAGGATTGCGATGGCCCAGTTCATCGCGCTCTGTGCCCCGTGCTGAGGTTAATCCGCTGAACGGCGGGGCCTGAGCCCAGCGAAGCGGCCTCGGGCGCGCGGATCAGCGCAGGGCGCGCCCCTTTACGATGGCCTTCTCGCCAAAGCGGGAGCGGATGCTGTCGGTGGCGCGTTCCGCGCGGTTGCGTTTATCGGCCTGCGGGTCCAGCAGGTCTCCGGCCAGATCGGCGCCCTCGGGCGTGCCAAGGTCGGAGATCCCGACACCGATCAGGCGGAAAGGGCCGGGGTCACCCAATTGGTCAAAGAGCGCGCGGGCATGGCGATAGATGCGGTCCGCAAGCTGGGTATGGTCGGGGAGCGAGACGCGGCGGGTGAGAATCTTGAAATTCGCGTGTTTCAGTTTCAGCGTGACGATGCGCCCGGCCATGCCCTTGGCCTTGGCCCGGTCGGCCACCTGCACCGACAGCCGCCAGATGTGGCCATCCAGAATATCGGCATCGCCCGTGTCCTCGCCAAAGGTGGTTTCCTTGGAGATGGATTTGACCGGTTCATGGGCCGAGACCCGGCGATGGTCCTGGCCTCGCGCCAGGTGCCACAGCCTTTCGCCCATGCCGCCGAATCGAAGGATCAGATCCTGCTTTTCCCAACGCAGAAGGTCGGAAAAATTGCGCACACCGGCCTTTTCCAGCGCCGCCTGGGTGACCGCACCGACCCCCCAGATCATGCTGACCGGTTTGTCGTGCAGGAAATCTGCCGTTTCCGCCTTGCCGATGACGGAAAAGCCGTGCGGCTTGTCGAGGTCGGAGGCGACCTTGGCCAGAAACTTGTTGTGGCTCAACCCGATGGAGCCGGTCAGCCCCAGTTCGGTTTTCATGCGACGGACCAGTCGCGCCAGCATGACCGCAGGGGCCGCGCCATGCAGGCGTTGGGTGCCGGTCATGTCGAGAAAGGCCTCGTCCAGGGAAAGCGGCTGAATGGCCGGGGTCAGTTCCTCCATCATGGCGCGAATGGCACGGGAGGCTTCGACATAGGCCGCCATCCTGGGTTTGATGATGATCGCCTCCGGACAGAGTTTGAGCGCCTGGAACATCGGCATCGCGGAGCGCACGCCGCGAATCCGCGCGATATAGCAGGCGGTGGAGACCACCCCGCGCCGGCCGCCGCCGATGATGACAGGTTTGCCCGCCAGCGCCGGATTGTCGCGCTTTTCCACCGAGGCATAGAAGGCATCGCAATCCATATGCGCGATGGTCAGTTCCATGAGTTCGGGATGGGACAGCACACGGGGGCTGCCGCAGCTGGTGCACCGCGTCACGGCAGGTTGTTCTTTCAGGCAATCACGACAAAGGCTCGCCATCTTGGCACACGGATGAGAATGGTTATGTAGCCAATGTAGCGGGTGAGCGAAGGAAAGAACATGGGGCAGGACGAAGGCTTTGACGGTGCCAAGCTTGCGCTTTTCATCGGCGCGAAACTGGCTGTGATCCTGCGCGACGATATCCCCGGCCTGCCCTTTGCCGGATATTGGGACCTGCCCGGTGGCGGGCGCGAGGGGGATGAAACACCCTTGGAATGCGCCCTTCGCGAGTGTCGCGAGGAGCTGGGATTGACGGTGCCGGAGGGTGCGGTGACATGGCGGCAGCGGTTTACCGAGGACGGACAGGTCAAATGGTTCTTCGTGGCAGGCCTGCCGGACCGGGCGGCGCAGGATGTCATTTTCGGCAACGAAGGGCAGCGATGGACGCTGATGTCGTCTGACGCATTTCTGGCGCATCCCAAGGCCGTCCCGGCATTTCAGGCACGCCTGCGGTTGTTCCTGAAGCGCGAGGGCGTTTCAGGTCTTTGAAATTATTTGGATTTTCAAGACAAAGCCCCCCGCCTTCTGCAGCGGGGGGGAGTTGACGAACTTCAGGAAGAACCAGTTCGTCGGGGAGTATCACCTGACCTTAGGTTAACATGGCAAGCAGGGGCCACATAGTCGGGAATTCCTGACCGGACAGCCAGCAGGCCCGATGTTGTCATTTATGTTACAGTCAGCGGTTGAAGTTCAGGCGCTGCCGCCAGCCATCCAAGGGCAGTTCAGGAGGGGGCGTTGGGTCTGGCCGCCTGTGGGCTTTTCATCTCGGCGAGGATTTCAAGCGCCGCGTCGCGGGGGTCAGGCACCGCCCAGATCGGGCGGCCGACCACCACATGATCCGCGCCTGCGGCGATCGCCTGCGCCGGTGTCATGATGCGTTTCTGGTCGCCGGGCGCACTGCCAAAGGGGCGGACGCCGGGGGTCACCACCAGCTTGCCCTCCGCTTCGGGCAGGGCGCGCACAAGGGCCGCCTCGTGCGGGGAACAGATGATGCCGTCTGCACCTGCTTCGAAGGCATTTGCGGCGCGGGTCTGCACCAGATCGGGGATGGCGCCGTCGCGGATCAGGGCGCCGTCAAGATCGGCCCGGTCCAGCGAGGTCAGGATCGTCACCGCGAGGATCTTTGTGTCATGCCCGCCAGCTCCTTCGCGGGCGGCAGCAACAACATAGGGGTCGCCATGCACGGTGAGGAAATCGAGTTCGAACCGCGCCAGGCCACGCACGGCGGCTTCGACGGTTGCGCCGATGTCGAAAAGCTTCATGTCCAGAAAGATGCGTTTGCCGTGCTCCTGCTTGAGCTCGTTTGCGAGCGCCAGACCACCGCCGGTCAACATGCCAAGCCCGATCTTGTAGAAACTGACGGCGTCGCCCAGTTCTTCCGCGAGCGCAAGCCCCGCGACAGCATTGGGAACATCGAGGGCTACGATCAGGCGGTCATCTGTCATCTGGCTTCCTTGGGTGATGCGGGCAAACGTCTGGGTCGTAGTCGGTTTGACCGGAAGCTGTCCAGTGAAAAGAGCGGGCCGGGCGCGCGCCGGTGCTGCGGAAGACAAAAAAAACCCGGATATGCTTGCGCGATATCCGGGCCAGTATGTCAGAGACAGTGCAGGCAGGCATAGGTCTCTGATGGAGGGGCCGCTGCATGGACAGAATATGCAGCGGTGCCCCGCTGTCCGCGCGGAAAGGCAGGTGTCGCGCGGATGGCTGTGAAATCAGGCGGCGCGGTTGCCGGGGTAGGCAACCAGGCTTTCCAGCCAGCGGCGCGGGTCGAACCGGGGCCGGCCGGCACGTTGCCGGGCAGCGCGGTGAGCCCGTTCCGAATAGAGACCGGCACCTTGCCGGTCCCGGCGGATGGCCTGTTTTTTCAAACCTTCGGCCGCCTGTTCGAAAGACATGGTGATGGGCGCATTGATGGCGCAGGCATATTTGCGCGCGGTTCCGTCACGATGGAGAGTGACAAGCGCCTCGAACGTCTGTTCGGCGGCGTTGTAGATCACATCTGACAGTTGAATGCTTGGATTCTGCATGAAGATTACCTCACAAGGCCTTGATCGTTGTCGCAGGGGTTGGTGCTGCTTTAGACAACAACGATTATGTTGCGAAATGGTTGCATGAATTCCGGAAAAAGCTGTGAATAAATTGGAATAATCTTTTTATTACAGTCGGCTATCCCGGTATGGAATTTTTCATTTCTGCGGAATTTGTCGCAAATTGGGCAGATTGCTGCCGTTCCCCTGGTGCGCCGCCTGTCCGCAGGCGCATTGGCCCTGCCTGCGCTTCATGTCACCCGGCATCTGACAGGTTCTATCGAACGTCGTGCCAGGCAATTCTGGCCCAATCCGGCCCTTCGACGCGGGGTGAGCGAGGAGCCGCTTTGCGGGACGAAGCTGCCGTCCACCAAAGCCCGGAGTCAAGGTGCGCAGCACCGCCGGGCAGCGCCCGACCGCCCCATGGGCGGGCGCTTTCTCACCGTATTGCGGTTCATCATCCCCACGCCAAAGATTAGAAATAAAGTGGCACCCACGGACGTTCCGCTGCCCACCCGCGGCCAGGCGCTGCCCTGTGTGGTTAAGTCACTTTGGACTCAATCCCGCCCTTCGCAGCATTTTTCACAAATGACCGCTTGGCCCCTGCCTCCCATCGGACATAACGCTGCGCTCCGGGCCAGCGATGTGACACAAAAGCCGGTATTGCCTGACACCTGACAGTTTCATTGTGGTGAGCGCCTCTTGAATCCGGTGTCCGGATCCCCAAATTCTAACCGAGGTCCCGAAGGACGCGTGCCGCTGAGCCGGGCGCATCCGCCATGGGGCGCTTAACAAGAGGAGAGAACCATGGACTTGAGCAAGTTCACGGAAAGATCGCGCGGCTTCATTCAGGCGGCGCAGACAATTGCCATCCGCGAGAGCCATCAACGGCTTACTCCCGAACATATTCTGAAAGCACTGCTGGACGATGATCAGGGCTTTGCGGCCAATCTGATTTCGGCGGCAGGCGGTAACGTCAAGCGCGTGACCGAGAACCTCGCGCTGGCGATGGGCAAGCTGCCCAAGGTTTCGGGCGATGCGGCCCAGGTCTATCTGGACAATACAACCACGAAAGTGCTGGCCGAGGCTGAGGCGCTGGCGAAGAAGGCGGGCGACAGTTTTGTCCCGGTAGAACGTCTGTTGATGGCGCTTTGCATGGTCAAATCCGCGGCGAAAACCGCGCTGGAAGCCGGTCATGTTTCGGCCCAGGCGCTGAACACTGCCATCAATGATGTCCGCAAGGGCCGCACCGCGGATACCGCGAGTGCGGAGGATGGATATGAGGCGCTGAAGAAATACAGCACCGACCTGACCACGCGGGCCGAAGAAGGCCGGATCGACCCGATCATCGGCCGCGACGAGGAAATCCGCCGCACGATGCAGGTCCTGTCGCGCCGGACCAAGAACAACCCGGTTCTGATCGGTGAACCCGGTGTCGGTAAGACCGCCATTGCCGAAGGTCTTGCCCTGCGGATTGTCGATGGCGATGTGCCCGAATCCCTGCGCAACAAGCGTTTGCTGGCGCTGGACATGGGGGCGCTGATTGCAGGTGCTAAATATCGCGGCGAGTTCGAGGAGCGTTTGAAGGCGGTTCTGACCGAAGTCACCGAAGCTGCCGGGGAAATCATCCTGTTCATCGACGAGATGCACACGCTGGTCGGTGCGGGCAAGGCGGATGGGGCGATGGATGCCTCGAACCTGCTGAAACCTGCGCTTGCGCGGGGTGAATTGCATTGCGTTGGTGCCACCACGCTGGATGAATACCGCAAATATGTGGAAAAGGACGCGGCGCTGGCGCGGCGTTTCCAGCCGGTCATGGTGCAGGAGCCGACGGTGGAAGATACCATTTCCATCCTGCGCGGCATCAAGGAGAAATACGAGCTTCACCATGGTGTGCGGATCAGTGACTCTGCCCTCGTGGCCGCCGCGACGCTGAGCAATCGCTACATCACCGACCGGTTCCTGCCGGACAAGGCGATCGACCTGATGGACGAGGCCGCCAGCCGTCTGCGCATGGAAGTCGACAGCAAGCCCGAAGAGCTGGACGCGCTGGACCGCCAGGTCCTGCAATTGCAGATCGAGGAAGAGGCGCTGAAGCTGGAAGACGATCAGGCGTCCAAGGACCGGCTGGAGACCTTGCAGAAGGACCTTTCCGATTTGCAGGAGAAGGCCAGTGGCATGACAGCCGCTTGGCAGGCCGAGCGTGACAAGTTGGCCGGCGCCCGCGATATCAAGGAAAAGCTGGACCGCGCCCGTGCGGATCTGGACATCGCCAAGCGGGAGGGCAACCTCGCCCGCGCGGGGGAGCTTTCCTATGGCGTGATCCCGCAGCTTGAGAAGGATCTTGAGGCTGCTGAATCCAGCGAGGATGGCATGATGGTCGAAGAGGCCGTGCGCCCCGAGCAGATCGCAAATGTGGTTGAGCGCTGGACAGGTGTGCCTGCGGGCAAGATGCTGGAAGGCGAACGTGACAAACTGTTGCGCATGGAAGACCAGCTTCATGCGCGGGTCATTGGCCAGAATGCTGCGGTCAAGGCGGTGGCAAATGCCGTGCGCCGTGCGCGTGCCGGTCTGAACGACGAGAACCGCCCCCTGGGCAGTTTCCTGTTCCTCGGGCCGACGGGTGTGGGCAAGACCGAGCTGACCAAGGCGGTGGCGGAGTTCCTGTTCGACGACGACAACGCCATGGTGCGTATCGACATGTCCGAGTTCATGGAGAAGCATAGCGTTGCCCGGTTGATCGGCGCGCCTCCGGGTTACGTCGGCTATGACGAGGGCGGTGTGCTGACCGAGGCGGTGCGGCGCAGGCCCTATCAGGTGGTGCTGTTCGACGAGGTCGAAAAGGCGCATCCGGATGTGTTCAACGTGCTGTTGCAGGTCCTGGACGACGGGGTGCTGACCGACGGGCAGGGCCACAGGGTCGATTTCAAGCAGACGCTGATCGTGCTGACATCGAACCTGGGCGCGCAGGCGCTGAGCCAACTGCCCGATGGCGGCGACATGGCACAGGCCAAGCGTGACGTGATGGATGCGGTCCGGGCGCACTTCCGGCCGGAGTTCCTGAACCGTCTGGACGAGACGATCATCTTCGACCGGCTGAGCCGCGAAAACATGACAGGTATCGTCGAGGTGCAATTGCAGCGGCTGCTCCGGCGGCTGGCCGGGCGCAAGATCGCGCTGGATCTGGATGAGAGCGCCAAGAAGTGGCTGGGCGATGAAGGCTATGATCCGGTCTTCGGGGCACGGCCGCTCAAGCGGGTCATCCAGCGGGTGCTGCAGGACCCGCTGGCAGAGATGATCCTGGCCGGTGACGTGCGCGACGGAGACAGGATCACGGTCACCGCAGGAGCCGATGGCCTGATCATCGGGGACCGGGTTGCGGCCAGCAATCGGCCCAAACCGGACGATGCGACGGTGCATTGATCCGCACTATATATATGCAAGTAAAAAAGGCCGGGGTTTTCCCGGCCTTTTTTGTCGGTAGCCCGGTCGGCGACACGGCAGGAATCTCGTTTGTGCCCATCTGCTGTTGCGGTTGTGCCGCAGGCAACGCAGCAACGCCTCAAGCTGTTTTTCATTTGCCGGTCGAATTGCTAGGTCCGCAGGGAGGAATTGCAGCGGATCCCCCATGCAGATGCAGCAGAAAGGCAGACCCATGAGACTATTAGGTATACTGGGGCTGCTGAGCCTGGCCGCATGTGGTGATCTTCCGGGCCCTTCGGTTCCTGCGCAACCGGGCCAGAACCTGCAATCGGCGCGTCAGGCGGTCTATGCCTGCTCCGCAAATGCGGCGCGGGGTGGTCAGAATGCTGTCGTCAGCAGCTATGTCGGGGGCGTGTTATTTGGCGGCGTGCTTGTGGGCCCGATCATCGTGGCGTCCAATGAAGGGAATATCCGTGCCCATGGCGAGGCGGGCGCGGTGGACCGTTGTCTGAATACGCGCGGTTTCGAGCGGCGCGATCTGACACCGGCAGAAGTTCAGGCGCTGAACAGATTGTCGGGCACCCGGCGCCATCAGCTGTTGGATCACCTGATCTCGGGCCAGTCGCTTGAGACATTCAATGCTTCCGCCGGATACGCCTGACGCAGGTCATGCCAGGTTCAAAGGGTCGTTTTGGCAGCCCTTTTTCGTGCGCACCCGCCGGGATTGTCCGGCGGATGTCTCCTCGGATCAAGGCATCAGCACCTTGTCGATGACATGGATCACCCCGTTCGTGGCTTCAATGTCGGGGGTGACAATCGTGGCATCATTGACCATGAGCCCATTGTCGAGGTTGATCGTGACGACAGAGCCCTCCAGCGTTTCGACATTCATCCCGGTCTGAAGGTCAGCGGACATGATTTTGCCCGCGACGACGTGGTAGGTGAGAATGCTTGTCAGAACGTCCTGGTTTTCGGGCAGCAGCAGGGTGTCCACAGCGCCGTCTTCCAGATCGGCAAAGGCGTCGTCACCGGGCGCAAAGACGGTATAGGGGCCGTCGCCTTTCAGGGTTTCGAGCAGGCCGGCCGTCTCGGCGGCAGCCAGCAGGGTGCCGAAAGTCCCGGCCTCGGTTGCGGTATCGACGATGTCTTTCTTGTTGTCGGCAGCAAAGACGGGTGTTCCGGCAAGCGCGGCAGCAGCGGTCAGGGCAAGTAGTGTTCTGCGGTGCATGATGGTCTCCTCTTGCTATCTGGTGTCACAGGACAATGTGAGGCGGTCCGTCGGAAAGAAAAGCCGGGGGTTTTCGCCGGTGGCGTGAGGGCGCGCCTTGAAACATGGGGCGCGCGCGCTAAGCGGGACGGATGCGGTGCGACCACTCAACTCAACGTGAAGCCGGGACGCGGTTTTGTGATCTCTGCCCGCAGCGCCGCAGGCGCTGGCCGTTTCTGCCGGGCGGAGCAAAGCTGACAATTCGGTGTTCTGGGTGAAATGAACCGCGAAAGTCTTTGGTGCATGGGCCTTGTAACCCTAACTCTGTTGTATGTGGAGTCGAGAGTAGGAGAGCCCGATGGCCCATCGTTGGATCAATACGCTGAAAGAAAGCGACGTCACCCCGGAGGCGGCGTTTCTGAACCGCAGGCAATTGATGGCGGGTGCGGTTGCGGGCGTCGGGCTTGCCGGGATATCCGGCGGGCGGGTGCGAGCCGAGGGAGAGCTGCAACCGAACAGCTATGAGGACATCACCAGCTACAACAACTATTATGAGTTCGGCACCGGCAAGGGCGATCCGGCCCGCAATGCCGGAACCCTCACGACCAAACCCTGGACGGTGAAGATCGACGGCCTTGTGGACAAGCCCGGCGACTACAACTTTGAAGACATCATGAAGGCGATGACCATCGAGGAACGGATCTATCGCTTCCGTTGCGTCGAGGCCTGGTCGATGGTGGTGCCATGGGACGGGTTTGAACTGGCGGATCTGCTGGAGATGGCGGGGGTGCAGTCCGCTGCGAAATACGTGGCCTTCGAGACGGTGCTGCGCCCCGACGAAATGCCCGGCGTGCGGTTCCCGGTTCTGGACTGGCCCTATGTCGAGGGGCTGCGCCTGGACGAGGCGATGCATCCGCTGACGATCATGGCGACCGGCATCTATGGCAAGGACATCCCGAACCAGAACGGCGCGCCGCTGCGGCTGGTGGTGCCGTGGAAGTATGGCTTCAAGTCGATCAAGTCGATTGTGCGGATCACGCTGACAGACAGCGAACCGCCGACAAGCTGGAACAAGGCCAATGCCCGTGAATACGGGTTCTACAGCAATGTGAACCCGGAAGTGAGCCACCCGCGCTGGTCGCAGGCGACAGAGCGTCCGCTGGGCGGAGGGCTGTTTGCCGGTCGCCAGGACACGCTGATGTTCAATGGCTACGGCGACGAGGTGGCCAGCCTTTATGAAGGCATGGATCTGGCCAAGAACTTCTGATGGCAAACCCGGGCGGCAGGGGAGACGGGATTTTCGAAAATCCCGGTCCAAATTCTTTGAAAAATTCGCCACGCCGGGTGGCCCTGTGAAAGTCTTCATCGACGGCATCAACAGCTTCGCGCGGCGCATCCCGACATGGGTTGTATATAGTGCGTATCTGATCCCCGCCGTCTGGCTGTTCTATCAGGGGGTCTACGGGGGGCTTGGCCCCGATCCGGTCAAGGCGCTGGAGCATGAGCTGGGCAAGACCGCGCTGCAGCTTTTGATCATCGGTTTGTGCATCACGCCGCTGCGCCGGTTTACCGGCCTTAACCTGATCAGATTCCGCCGGGCGATCGGTCTGCTCGCCTTTACCTATGTCGTGCTGCATCTGCTGGTCTGGGCATTCCTGGATGTGCAAAGCCTGTCGCGGGTTGCACAGGACATCATAAAGCGCCCCTACATCACCATCGGCATCGCGGCATTTGTCCTTTTGCTGCCCCTGGCCGCCACATCGAACAATTGGTCGGTGCGTAAACTGGGCCCGGCGTGGCGCAAGCTGCACAAACTGACCTACCTGGCCGTGATTCTGGGCGGTATCCACTACATCTGGCTGGTGAAGGGCATTCAGATTGAGCCCCTGGTCTATATGGCCGTGATTCTGGGGCTTCTGTCGCTGAGATTGGTCAAAACCCCGAAGCGCGGACCCGCTGCCCGGCCAAATCGGTGAATCACCGGGCCGCTCGGGGCTGATTGCTGGCCGGTCGCCGGAGATTCTGCACTGATTCCACCATGGTTGCCCGCCGAACGGGCACTTTTTGAAAGAAATTTTGGCCTGTCACGCAAGTCGGAGCCCGATTTTCGGTGAATCGCCCCTCCGATTCACACCCGATCCCACTTTCGGCCGGGTGAATCGCAGCCGACCCGCGGGTGAATCGGCAAATCAGGGGCAAATTTGTTGGCGCAAACAGGGTGAGTCTGCGTCCGGCTTGGGGGTAAGCCTGTGGATAACGCTATATATGGGAATCCGGAGGCCCTGCTTCGGTGATGCCGCAGGCGATAAAGCGACCGCAGGCAAAGTAATTCGAAAAAAATGAGATCGTAACACTCTGTTTCTAAACCACATTCTGAGAGTGTAGCAAAAATTTCGTATTTCTCGAAAAAAGGGGTTGCGGGTATCCGCTACTAACCGTAGAACCCCCCTCACCGGCGGCGCAGAGATGCACCGACGGGGCGTCAGACGGGCCGGACGGAAGCGGAAACGCGGACGGGCGGAAACGAGGCGGACAAGAAATATCAGAGGTATTTGGGCGGGGCGCGCCAGGAAGTTAGGGCGCATCTCAGTCTCTTTTGTCTCTACGCTCTTTGAAATTGATAGTATCTGAAGAGATATGTGGGCGGTTTGGTTCATTCGATGGATCAACCTCTTCATATCGCGCTACTAGACTTCGGTCGATGATGTAGTGTCAGCTTCACTGTTTGGACGGCTTCTGGTTACTTTGGTAACTGCAAGCACAACAAACAGAAAAGACGCCTGTGGTATTCAGTAAGTACTGCAGGTCGATGTGCAGAGGTTCGACGTCAAGGATAAGCAAGCAATTGCTTTTCAACTTGAGAGTTTGATCCTGGCTCAGAACGAACGCTGGCGGCAGGCCTAACACATGCAAGTCGAGCGCACCCTTCGGGGCGAGCGGCGGACGGGTTAGTAACGCGTGGGAACGTACCCTTTTCTACGGAATAGCCTCGGGAAACTGAGAGTAATACCGTATAAGCCCTTCGGGGGAAAGATTTATCGGTAAAGGATCGGCCCGCGTTAGATTAGATAGTTGGTGGGGTAATGGCCTACCAAGTCTACGATCTATAGCTGGTTTTAGAGGATGATCAGCAACACTGGGACTGAGACACGGCCCAGACTCCTACGGGAGGCAGCAGTGGGGAATCTTAGACAATGGGCGCAAGCCTGATCTAGCCATGCCGCGTGTGTGATGAAGGCCTTAGGGTCGTAAAGCACTTTCGCCAGGGATGATAATGACAGTACCTGGTAAAGAAACCCCGGCTAACTCCGTGCCAGCAGCCGCGGTAATACGGAGGGGGTTAGCGTTGTTCGGAATTACTGGGCGTAAAGCGTACGTAGGCGGATCAGAAAGTAGGGGGTGAAATCCCGAGGCTCAACCTCGGAACTGCCTCCTAAACTCCTGGTCTTGAGTTCGAGAGAGGTGAGTGGAATTCCAAGTGTAGAGGTGAAATTCGTAGATATTTGGAGGAACACCAGTGGCGAAGGCGGCTCACTGGCTCGATACTGACGCTGAGGTACGAAAGTGTGGGGAGCAAACAGGATTAGATACCCTGGTAGTCCACACCGTAAACGATGAATGCCAGTCGTCGGGCAGTATACTGTTCGGTGACACACCTAACGGATTAAGCATTCCGCCTGGGGAGTACGGTCGCAAGATTAAAACTCAAAGGAATTGACGGGGGCCCGCACAAGCGGTGGAGCATGTGGTTTAATTCGAAGCAACGCGCAGAACCTTACCAACCCTTGACATCCTGTGCTAACCCGAGAGATCGGGCGTTCACTTCGGTGACGCAGTGACAGGTGCTGCATGGCTGTCGTCAGCTCGTGTCGTGAGATGTTCGGTTAAGTCCGGCAACGAGCGCAACCCACATCTTTAGTTGCCAGCAGTTCGGCTGGGCACTCTAAAGAAACTGCCCGTGATAAGCGGGAGGAAGGTGTGGATGACGTCAAGTCCTCATGGCCCTTACGGGTTGGGCTACACACGTGCTACAATGGTAGTGACAATGGGTTAATCCCAAAAAGCTATCTCAGTTCGGATTGGGGTCTGCAACTCGACCCCATGAAGTCGGAATCGCTAGTAATCGCGTAACAGCATGACGCGGTGAATACGTTCCCGGGCCTTGTACACACCGCCCGTCACACCATGGGAGTTGGTTCTACCCGACGACGCTGCGCTAACCTTCGGGGGGCAGGCGGCCACGGTAGGATCAGCGACTGGGGTGAAGTCGTAACAAGGTAGCCGTAGGGGAACCTGCGGCTGGATCACCTCCTTTCTAAGGATGTTTCTAGCAGATTTTAAGTGATACCAACGCGCTCAAGTAGCGAAGCGGTAGCGCATAAAACTCATGAAACACTTAGCAGGACAGTAAACAAAACTGTCCATATTCGGGGCATCGCAAGATGTCCTTCGGACCGGGCCGTCCTCATATCTCTTCAGCAAGCGCCTCACGCAGTGGGGCGCGTCGCCCTGACAGGGTATCGCGCAGCGATATCCCCAGAAGGGTTGCAATGCGGGTCCGACCCGCCTGGCGCAACTCGCGCATTGCTTCGCAATACGCTGTTTGCGCGACGTCGATTTTGCCTGGGCAAAATCAACTGGGTCGGTAGCTCAGGTGGTTAGAGCGCACGCCTGATAAGCGTGAGGTCGGAGGTTCAAGTCCTCCTCGACCCACCAGTATCCCGAAAGGGTTTTGATGGGGCCTTAGCTCAGCTGGGAGAGCGCCTGATTTGCATTCAGGAGGTCAGGAGTTCGATCCTCCTAGGCTCCACCATTTACTACTAGTACTGATTAGATCAGCAAGCGCGCTGCGGCGTGTTTGCTCGTCCAATCGGACGCTGGTGAGTTCCTTCGGGAGCGCATCAAATTGACATCGTAAAGAGAGATACAATAACAACACTGTTTGGTTGTCCCGCGTAAGGGAATGACCTCGGTTTGGTGCGGCGGACCATGTCTTCGGATGTGGGCCAAAGCGAGCGTTTGCAAGGCTGTTTCCTCGGCCGACCAGGCGTATGCCTGCCGAAAAGAACGTGTTGTCCAAGTCAAGTACACTAACCAGAGACATGACGCTGCACCCTGCACGGGCTGCGGCTATCAGCATGTCTCGTTGTCCAGACGATAGTCTGGGCGGGAAAAAGTATGCTTTTGAACCAGGATAAGGAGGATCAGTTTCTTACCAGCTTCTGATCGTCGCGCGGGACGCAAGTCTTGCTTTTTCTGGATCAAATCAAGCGCGAAAAGGGCGTTTGGTGAATGCCTTGGCAGTAAGAGGCGATGAAAGACGTGATACTCTGCGATAAGCCATGGGGAGCCGAGAATAGGCTTTGATCCATGGATTTCTGAATGGGGCAACCCACCTGATACTGTGTTATTGTTACCCGCTTCGGCGGCGATCAATAATGCGGTAAAACAGGTATTTCTAGACTGAATACATAGGTTTAGAAAAGCAAACCCGGGGAACTGAAACATCTAAGTACCCGGAGGAAAGGAAATCAATTGATACTCCCCTAGTAGCGGCGAGCGAACGGGGACCAGCCGAGCCATGAGTGTGGTTAGAATGCGTTGGAATGCGCAACCAGAGTGGGTGATAGTCCCGTATAAGAAGCATGATTGGACGTATTAAGTAGGGCGGGACACGTGAAATCCTGTCTGAAGATCGGAGGACCACCTTCGAAGGCTAAGTACTCCTTACTGACCGATAGTGAACCAGTACCGTGAGGGAAAGGTGAAAAGCACCCCGACGAGGGGAGTGAAACAGTACCTGAAACCGAACGCCTACAATCAGTTGGAGGGGCTTTACGCCCTGACAGCGTACCTTTTGTATAATGGGTCATCGACTTGGTCTCACGAGCAAGCTTAAGCCGTTAGGTGTAGGCGCAGCGAAAGCGAGTCTTAATAGGGCGTCGAGTTCGTGGGATCAGACCCGAAACCGAGTGATCTAGGCATGGCCAGGTTGAAGGTAAGGTAACACTTACTGGAGGACCGAACCCACATCCGTTGAAAAGGATCGGGATGAGCTGTGCCTAGGGGTGAAAGGCCAATCAAACTCGGAGATAGCTGGTTCTCTGCGAAATCTATTTAGGTAGAGCGTCATCCGAATACCCTCGGGGGTAGAGCACTGGATGGGTAATGGGGCCCCACAGGCTTACTGATCCTAACCAAACTCCGAATACCGAGGAGTACTAGATGGCAGACACACGGCGAATGCTAACGTCCGTCGTGAAGAGGGAAACAACCCTGACCTCCAGCTAAGGCCCCTAATTCATGGCTAAGTGGGAAAGCAGGTGAGACGGCCAAAACAACCAGGAGGTTGGCTTAGAAGCAGCCATCCTTTAAAGATAGCGTAACAGCTCACTGGTCTAATTAAGCTGTCTTGCGGCGAAGATGTAACGGGGCTCAAGCCATGAGCCGAAGCTGAGGATGCATTTATTGCATGGTAGCAGAGCGTAGTGTGACATAACTCCTATCCCCTTCAGCGTTGGTGCGCAGTAAATGCGCACCCTACGTTGAGGAGGGTAAGGAGTTTTCTGTGAAGCTGGCGCGTGAGCGATCCGGTGGAGAGATCACTAGTGAGAATGATGACATGAGTAGCGACAAAGAGTGTGAGAGACACTCTCGCCGAAAGTCCAAGGGTTCCTGCTTAAAGCTAATCTGAGCAGGGTAAGCCGACCCCTAAGGCGAGGCCGAAAGGCGTAGTCGATGGGAACCAGGTTAATATTCCTGGGCCAGATGGAAGTGACGGATCTCGAGGGTAGTTCATCCTTATCGGATTGAATGGGCTGCTTAGAGGTTCCTGGAAATAGCTCCATCGCTAGATCGTACCCTAAACCGACACAGGTGGACTGGTAGAGAATACCAAGGCGCTTGAGAGAACTATGTTGAAGGAACTCGGCAAAATACCTCCGTAAGTTCGCGAGAAGGAGGCCCGGTTCCTAGGCAACTAGGGGCTGGGGGCACAAACCAGGGGGTGGCGACTGTTTATTAAAAACACAGGGCTCTGCGAAGTCGCAAGACGACGTATAGGGTCTGACGCCTGCCCGGTGCCTGAAGGTTAAAAGGAGGGGTGAGAGCTCTGAATTGAAGCCCAGGTAAACGGCGGCCGTAACTATAACGGTCCTAAGGTAGCGAAATTCCTTGTCGGGTAAGTTCCGACCTGCACGAATGGCGTAACGACTTCCCCGCTGTCTCCAACATAGACTCAGCGAAATTGAATTACCTGTCAAGATGCAGGTTTCCCGCGGTTAGACGGAAAGACCCCGTGCACCTTTACTACAGCTTCACACTGGCATTAGGCCGAACATGTGCAGGATAGGTGGTGGGCTTTGAAGCCGGAACGCTAGTTTCGGTGGAGCCTCCCTTGAGATACCACCCTTGTTCTGCTTGATGTCTAACCGCGGTCCGTTATCCGGATCCGGGACCCTGTGTGGCGGGTAGTTTGACTGGGGCGGTCGCCTCCTAAATCGTAACGGAGGCGCGCGAAGGTTGGCTCAGAGCGGTCGGAAATCGCTCGTTGAGTGCAATGGCAGAAGCCAGCCTGACTGCAAGACTGACAAGTCGAGCAGAGTCGAAAGACGGCCATAGTGATCCGGTGGTCCCAAGTGGGAGGGCCATCGCTCAACGGATAAAAGGTACGCCGGGGATAACAGGCTGATACTGCCCAAGAGTCCATATCGACGGCAGTGTTTGGCACCTCGATGTCGGCTCATCTCATCCTGGGGCTGGAGCAGGTCCCAAGGGTACGGCTGTTCGCCGTTTAAAGAGGTACGTGAGCTGGGTTTAGAACGTCGTGAGACAGTTCGGTCCCTATCTTCCGTGGGTGTAGGATACTTGAGAGGAGTTGCCCCTAGTACGAGAGGACCGGGGTGAACGATCCACTGGTGGACCAGTTGTTATGCCAATAGCAGTGCTGGGTAGCTATGATCGGACAGGATAACCGCTGAAGGCATCTAAGCGGGAAGCCCCCCTCAAAACAAGGTATCCCTGAGAGCCGAGGTAGACCACCTCGTCGATAGGCCAGAGATGTAAGCGTGGTAACACGTTCAGTTGACTGGTACTAATTGCTCGATAGGCTTGATTTGATCCAGTAGAAGCAAGACTTCTGCTTATCAATCAAAAGCATACACATACATTAGCTGTACTGACTTGGACATCAACACAGCCGTTCCTTCCGGAATGGCAAAAGAGCGGGAACGCGCATCTAAGAATGCGACGCCTCCCGCCCGAAACCTTCCCATCGCGGAAGGCTCGTAGAGGATTTGTTTGGTTTGGTGATCATAGCGCGAGCAAAACACCTGGTCCCATCCCGAACCCAGCCGTTAAGTGCCGTAGCGCCGATGGTACTGCGTCTTAAGACGTGGGAGAGTAGGTCATCGCCAAACCTAACAAGTCCTCTAAGGCGTTTCCGGTTCTCGTTGAAACGAAGCATCGCCAATGTCCCGAGAGCGCCGAAGGCGCGGCAGGGTAGGGGCGATATAACATAAACTGGAAACGCCAAAATTTGTATCTCTCTTCGATGATCAGATAACTCGACTTAGTGGCGCGGGATGGAGCAGCCCGGTAGCTCGTCAGGCTCATAACCTGAAGGTCGTAGGTTCAAATCCTACTCCCGCAACCAAGTCTTTTCCGAAATATCCGCCGTTCAACGTCGCTTTATGCGGCGTTTTTGTTGCTTCAACGGCGGTCTTTCTTCAGATTTGCACAAATGGTCTGCGTTTCTGGGTCTCGTAACACCCACGCGCATCTCCTATCTGTTGAGTAAGACAGGAAAGGAACCGCCATGACAGATCACGCAACCATCGGTCACATACACCTTCGGGTCAGTGATCTTGACCGCGCCATCGCGTTTTACCGGGATATTCTGGGGTTCGAGATTACCCAGAAGTTCGGCAATAGGGCTGCCTTTCTGTCGGCGGGCGGCTATCACCATCACATCGGGCTGAATACCTGGGAGAGCCTGGGCGCCACACCGCCGCCGCCGGGGCACACCGGGCTTTATCATTCGGCATTTCTCTATCCGGACCGGGCCAGCCTCGCGGCCGTGCTCAAGCGGGTGGTCGACGCGGGCATTCCACTGGACGGCGCTGCGGATCACGGGGTGAGCGAGGCCATCTATCTGCGCGATCCTGATGAAAACGGAGTCGAGATCTATCGCGACCGGGCGCAGGCAGACTGGCCCCGCGATGCTGCAGGAAAACTGTTGATGGTCAATGAGCGGCTCGACGTTGCCGCCCTGCTGGCGGAGGCGCCCTGAGCCGCAATTGATCAGGCGTCCACGATGGACAATCCCGTTCCGCTGCGCCAGTTTCGGCGCAAGGTTTCTGGAGGGAAAGTATCATGGCTACTGGATTTTACTGGCACGAACGCTGTTTCTGGCACGCGGGCGGCAATTATGCCCTGACATTGCCGGTGGGCGGGCTGGTACAGCCGCAGGTCAGCGGCGGCCTTCCCGAAAGCCCCGAGACAAAGCGCCGGTTGAAAAACCTGATGGATGTCACGGGGTTGAGCACGGAACTGGTTCAATGCAGTGCGCCGGAAGCGGACCGCGAAACCCTCGAACGGGTTCATCCCGCGCAATACCTGGATAAATTCAAGGCGGTATCTGACGCCGAAGGTGGCGAAATCGGTCATCATGCGCCCTTCGGTCGGGGTGGCTACGAAATTGCGACCCTCTCTGCGGGTCTGGCCTGCGCCGCGGTTGAGGCGGTGGCAACGGGAAAGCTCGACAACGCCTATGCGCTGACGCGCCCGCCGGGCCACCATTGCGAGCCTGACAGCCCGATGGGTTTTTGCCTGCTCGCCAATATCGCCATCGCCGTCGAGGCTGCGATCGCGCGGGGCGATGTGAAACGTGTCGTCGTGCTGGATTGGGATGTGCATCACGGCAACGGGACGGAAAAGATCTTCTATGACCGCGACGATGTGCTGACGATCTCGCTCCATCAGGAAGGCAATTATCCCGCCACAACGGGCAAGATAACGGATCGGGGCAGGGGCGCCGGAGACGGTGCCAATATCAACCTTCCGCTGCACGCGGGGTCAGGTCATACAGCGTACCTGCACGCGATGGACCGGGTTGTGATCCCCGCAATCGAGGCTTTCAAGCCCGACCTGATCATCGTCGCCTGCGGTTTTGATGCCTCCATGGTTGACCCGCTTGCCCGGATGCAGGCAACCTCGGTAACCTTTGCTGAGATGACCCAGCGGATCAAGGACACGGCGGCCCGCCTTTGTGATGGCCGCCTTGTGCTGGTTCATGAAGGGGGGTATTCCGAAGCCTATGTGCCGTTCTGCGGCCATGCCACCATCGCGACACTTGCGGGCAGTGCCATCACGGCACCGGACCCGATGTTGTCAGCATTCAACATCCGCCAGCCTTCGCCAGCCTTTGATGCCTTCCTGCGCCAGTCGATAGACGACATGGCGAAAACACTAGGACTCTGAGGACCGAATATGCCCATCGCCAATCCCGACGCCCTGAATTTCCTGCAGACCCGGCGGTCGCGCCCGTCAAAGACATTGGGTCTGCCCGTGCCGGATCGCGCAGCGCTGATGCCGCTGTTGACAGCCGCCGCCCGGACGCCGGACCATGGCAAGCTGGAGCCCTGGCGCTTTATCGTGCTGGAGCGTGGCGCGCTGCAAAACCTTGCCGAGGTGGCAGGGCAGCGGGGCCAGGAGCTGGGCCTTGCGCCAGAGCAGATTACCAAGGGCCGCAGCCAGTTTGATGACGGGCAATTGGCGGTTGTGGTGATCGAAGTGCAAAGACCGTCCGAGAAAGTGCCCGCAATCGAGCAGACCTATTCGGCAGGTGCGGTATGTCTGTCGCTGTTGAACGCGGCGCTGGCCAGTGGCTGGGGCGCGAACTGGTTGTCCGGTTGGCCCTCGCATGATCGGGGCTTCATGCGCGATGGTCTGGGGCTGGAAGATCACGAACGGATCGCGGGGATCATTCACATCGGGACGGAGACCTCCACCCCCCCGGAACGGCCGCGCCCCGAAATAGAGAGCATCACGACATGGCTATCGGACTGATCGTCAATTCATTTTTCCTTGCACTCGGACAGCTGAGCGACCCGCGGTTTCGCCGGGTCTTTCTGCTGGGTGTGGTGCTGTCGCTGATGCTGCTGATCGGTTTCACCGCCGGTTTTGCCTGGTTCACCGAAGCGATCACGCCCGATGAGATCTGGCTTCCGATCCTGGGCGAGGTTCAGTGGATTGATGATTTCCTGTCCTGGGGCGCCGCGTTCCTGCTGATGTTCCTGTCGGTGTTCCTGATGATTCCGGTCGCCTCGGCGATCACCTCGATGTTCCTGGACGAGGTTGCGGAAGCGGTGGAGGCAAAACATTTCCCGGAATTGCCCCGCGCGCATTCGGTATCCTTTGGCGATGCCCTGCGCGATACGGTGAATTTCCTTGGCGTGCTGCTGGCCGCGAACATCTTTGCCATCGTGCTTTATCTGATGTTCCCGCCCTTTGCGCCGCTGATCTTCTGGGCAATGAACGGGTTCCTGCTGGGCCGTGAATATTTCACGATGGTGGCGATCCGCTGGGTCGGCAGGGTCAAGGCAAAGGCGCTGCGCCGGCAGCACATCGGCACGATCTGGGTGGCAGGCACGCTGATGGCGATGCCCTTGTCAGTGCCGCTGGTGAACCTGCTGATCCCGATCCTGGGGGCTGCGACCTTTACCCATCTGTACCACGGCCTGACCATGCGCCGGCCCTGAACCAGGTTTCCACATCCGTAATACTGATCCATTCCGAGAGGATCACAGTGGCTGCCACGGCCCAGATGACCACCGCGATGGCAGTGGTCCACAGCGCCTTTTTCCCAAGGTGGTGATGTTCCGGCGCACCGGCATGGGTGCCCGGCACGATGTCGTTCAGATCGCCCTGGGTCTGCACCCGGATCGGCAGGATGATCAGGAACATCATCGCCCAGATCACGACAAACAGGACAATGCCCGAGGTGATACCCATGGTTCAGACCTGCTCCAGCTCGACCAGGGCGCCATTGAAATCCTTGGGATGCAGGAACAGAACCGGCTTCCCATGTGCGCCGATCTTCGGTTCCCCCGTGCCCAGCACACGCGCGCCGGTGGATTGCAGGTGATCGCGGGCCGCGATGATGTCATCAACCTCGTAGCAGATGTGATGAATGCCGCCTGACGGATTCTTGTCCAGAAACCCCTGGATCGGAGAGTTTTCCCCAAGCGGATAGAGCAATTCGATCTTTGTGTTGGGCAGTTCGATGAAGATGACGGTCACGCCATGGTCGGGCTCGTCCTGCGGTGCGCCGACATTGGCCCCAAGCGCATTGCGATATTGATCCGCCGCTGCCTCCAGGTCTGGAACAGCAATGGCCACATGGTTCAAACGTCCGATCATGTCAGGTATCCTTCCGGTTTGCTTCTGCCTTATGGCCCCAAGCCGGGGCGAGGGCAATGTGACACCTGCGCGCGGCGGCGGTCCTGCGGTGTTAACGGCGCATTAGCCATCGCTGGATATTCTCTGAGTCGTTATCGGATTGGAGACGACAATGGACAGCATCGATCCCTTCACCGCCCAACTTCCGCAACCCACGGCAGCACGCCCCTTGCTGGGCCTCACGGTTCTTGTGATCGAGGACAGCCGCTATGCCTGCGACGCGATGCGCCTGCTTTGCCTGCGGTCGGGTGCGCGGATCAGGCGGGCCGATTGCCTGCGGTCGGCCCGGCGGCATCTGCAGGTCTACCGCCCTTCGATTGTCGTCATCGACCTTGGCCTGCCCGATGGCAATGGCACCGACCTGATTGCGGAACTTGCGGCCAGCCAGCCCCGGGTGCAGGCACTGCTTGCGATGTCCGGCGACACCTTCCTGGAGGGGGAGGCGATGGCAGCGGGGGCGGACGGGTTCCTTGCCAAACCGCTTGTCTCGATCGCGGATTTTCAGGAAAAGATATTGTCCCTGCTGCCCGAAGAGCGTCACCCGCAGGGGCCGCGCGTTCTGGACAAGGCCGTGGTCATTCCCGACCGCATCGCATTGCAGGACGATATGGCCCATATCGCCGAGGTGCTGGAGGACCCGCCCGATGACCACGCGCTGGATTACGCGGCGCAGTTCCTGACCGGTGTTGCACGGCTTGCAGAGGACAAGCCGCTGGAAGATGCGGCACATGCGCTGGCCGCGAAAAGAGCATTGGGAGAGGCCGTCGCCTCCGAGACGGCGATCCTCGCTGGCCTCATTCAGCATCGCCTGACCGACAAGCTCGCGATTTAGCCGGAGTGGGGCCGGGGCCTGCAAACCCCATGGCAAAGCCCGCGCTCAGAGCGCGGGATCGCCGGCGGCGCGGACAAGGCCGGTCAGGTCGCCCAGGCTTTCGCGTTGCCGACCGTCCTTGTCGAAATTGGCCGGGGCAAGCCAGGCTTCGAAGGCTTCTTTCAACGCGGGCCATTCGGAATCAATGGCCGCAAACCAGGCGGTATCGCGGTTGCGCCCCTTGACCACCGCAGCCTGACGGAAAACCCCCTCATAGCTCAGCCCAAGCCGTTGCGCAGCCCGGCGGGAGGGCATGTTCAACGCGTCACATTTCCATTCATACCGCCGATAGCCTGCTTCAAAGGCCCATTTCATCATCAAGTACATGGTTTCGGTGGCCGCGCGGGTGCGTTGCAGCGCCGGGCTGAAGTTGATGTGCCCCACCTCGATTGAGCCGGCGGCCGGGGTGATGCGCAGATAACTCGCCACCCCTTCCCAGACCCCGCTCTCCAGATTGCGGATCGCGTAGAAAAACGGGTCCTGCTGGCCCTCATGTTCCCGCGCCCAGCGATGATACTGCGCGGCAGATGAAAATGGCCCGTAGGGCAAATAGTCCCACACCGCGTCATGCTCCGCATAGGCGCGGTAGAGCAGGGCGGCGTGAACATCTGCCGACAGCGGGGCGAGTCGCGCATAGCTGCCGGTCATGGTGTCGCCCGAAGGACGCGGCGGCGGCGTCCAGTTCGGTACAGGCGGCCCGACAGGCCGCGAAGGGGAAGAAACGTCAGTCATGGCAAAACGATATGCGCAGCAAAGGCATTGGGAAAGAGGATAATGCGCTGGCCGGACCGTCCAGAGCAGCTTTGCCGGGGCTGGTCCCGCGCCGTGGGATCCGGCCAGGGATGTCTCCGTTTCTTGCCCCGCGCCGCAAAACCTGCACGGTGACAGCCTAATATCGCCTTATTGCCCTGCTGAAATGGCAGGAATGCAGCACAAACCATGGACGCCAGATGTTTCCGGCCAAACGTGACAAGACCGAAAAGAAAGAGGCCGCCCCCCGCAAGGTGGACTGGATTGTCCTTACGGTTTCGCTTGTCGGGTTGCTGATCGTGATTGCCGCGTCCATCCAGGCGGGCGAGGCGGGATTGGTCGCCAGCCTGGGCCACTATGTGACGGATACGGCAGCCTTCTGATACCTACTGCTGGCATCATGCCAGCAACCCGGGGTCGCTGCCCATATCCAGCCCGGGAAAGACGTTGTTTTCCAGAATATTGCCGTTCACGCCGGTAATGCCCCGCAGCATCCAGGCCGCCGTGGCGCGGACATCGCCGGTTGGCATCAGGTCGCGCCGTTCGTAAAGATCGGCCTCTTCCAGCCCCGGCCAGCGGGTGCTGACCTGCCCCCCCCTGATCGCGCCCCCGGCAAGGATCGCCAGCCCCCCGGTGCCGTGATCGGTGCCGCCGGCCCCGTTTTCGCGGGCGGTGCGCCCGAATTCGGTCATGGCGAGGATCGCCGTCTTGCCCCAGATATCTGCGCCAAGCCCGTCTTTCAGGGCCAGAATGGAGTCCTGAAGCGTGGCAAGGCTGCGCGGCAGGACCCGGCTCTGGGCGCGGTGGGTGTCCCAGCCGCCAAGGGAAAAGGCCGCGATGCGCGCGTCGCCCCGCAGCCTGCCTGCCGCGTAGCGGGCGATCTGGTGATGGGCGCGGCCACCTTTTTCATCCATCCCGGTCTCTGCCAGCATTTCCGCTTCGGCCAGGGCTCTGTGCAAGGCCGGGTCTTCCTCCATCACCAGGGCGGCCAGCCGCATGGCTTGCGGGCTGATTTTCAGATTGGCCTCCGGTGCCCAGTTCGAAACCGGTGCAGCGCCCTCCAGCACCGGCAGGGGCGTTGTGCCGATGGCATAGGCTGTGTCCCGGCCCGCACCGGGTATCTGCTGCAGCAACCGGTTCAGCCAGCCATCGCGGGTGCCATCGCCCAGTTCGGCGGTGCCTGCCTCCAGCAGGTCCTGGCCATCGAAATGGCTGCGCTTGTCGCGGTAGGGGGTGGATACGGCATGGACAAAGCTCAGCTCCTGCTGCCGCCAGAGCGGCATCAGCCCGGCCAAAGCGGGGTGCAAGGCAAAGTAACCGTCAAGATCCAGCGCGCCGTCGGTGCGCAGGCCGGGCCGCAAAGCGGCATAGGCCGCATCGCCCATCGGCCGCACCACATCCAGCCCATCCATGCCGCCGCGCAGGATGATGACAACGAGGCGGGTGTCCCAGGGCGCCTGGGCAAAGGTCATCCGGGTCAGCAAGGGGCTGGCGGCCAGCGAGCAGCCGATGGCGGTTGCGCGGGTCAAAAGCTGTCTGCGGGAAAGCCGGTCTGTCATCGTTATCCCCTTTCTAGCGCCGCTGAAGCGCGGGCGAGACAAGCACCAGCCCGATCCCGACGGCGCGGGTCTCGGCAGCGGCGGTTGCGAATTTCAACGGCTCCGGGGCATCCGGGCCCAGGGTGCTGCGCAGGAATGCCTCCGGTTCCGGCAGGTCGTCAAGCAGGCGGGATGGCACTGTCATCGCCCATTCCAGCCGGGCGGCAACGCCTTGCGGCGTGACCCATGCGCCATCGGCCTCCGGCCAGCCATCGGGTCCCGACGGGCTCTGCCAGTCCTGACCCATGACATTCAGCGGGCCGAGGAACCAGTTGCGGGTCTCTTTGGGTTTCAACGCCTGAATGCGGTCCGGCGGCACCGCCAGCGCCCGCAGGGCCGTGCTGACGTATTCCAGCGGTGGCCGAATGTTTGTCGCGGGCATCTGCCATGCCAGCGGGTCATCCAGCAGCGCCTCGTAAAGCGCCATCAGATCGCCGCCACTGTCCAGATAGGCCGTCGTCAGCCGCGCAACCAGGTCTTCGGGCGGGGTATCGGCAACGAAATGCACCGCCAGTTTGGTGGCGAGGTGGCGCGCCGTATCGGGATGCAGGGCAAGATCGTTCAGCGCATCGCGGATCGGCGTCATGTCCTTGCGGTCGCCATAGGTCTTGCCCAGCACGGTTTCGGTGCCCGGTTCCGCCCAGCCCTTGCGATAGACAAAGGTATAGTCGCGCGTGCGGGTCAGGCCGGTCAGCAGTTCGGCCATCTGCCGCACATCGGCCTGATCATAGGCGGAACCGACGCCCAAAGTATGCAGTTCCAGCAGTTCACGCGCCAGGTTTTCGTTCAGTCCCCGGCGGTTGCCGTCGTGCTGCGCTCGCTTGCTGCCCGGTCCCATGGAGGTGGTCTGGTCCAGGTATTCCAGCATTATGGGATGGGTGATGCAGGCTGTGAGCAAATCGACAAAACGGCCTGAAACATGGGGCCGCACCGCTTCCTCCGCATAGGCGGGGACCGCCTGTTTGAGCATGGAGAACTTTCCCTGCACGGTGAAATGATCCGCCCAGAAGGCGACCAGCCGCTCGCGGAAGCTGTCAGTGCCATGGATGCGCCGCAGCTGCATCTGCCCGAAGGACCGCAGCCGTTCCCGGATGAAATCATGCACGATCGCATCCGATTTCTTGCGGGCCACCGCGGCCTGTTCGGGGCTGGTGGTTTCCTTGCGGGCGAAGGCGTCAAACCGCATCTTGACGATATGGGCGTCCTGAAACGGGCGAAACCCGGGGATCGGGAATTGCCGGGCCATCACATCTTCACCGCGCAGCGTGTCGAGCATGGCCGCAACAGAGGCAGGCGGCGCGACGAGGGGCGATGCGCCATAGCCAAAGCGCCTTTCGGCAAGATGTGGTGAAAAGCCCATGTCGTCTCCAAACCGGCCCTTTCACCAAGATAATACGTCACGGTTGCTTTTGCATCCCTGGCATTTGACCACAGGCCGAATTTGGCCGGGAACCGCGCCCAATCTAAGCGCGTTGGGCCGCGATGACCGAAAGGAACCACCATGCCCACAATCTATGATGCGATCAAAGCCGATCACGACCTGCACCGCAGCCTGCTGCAGGAAATCGGGGAAACAAGCGGCGCCAGCACAGAGCGCCAGAACGCCTGGAGCAGGTTTTACCATGACGTGAAATCCCATGCCGCCGCGGAGGAAGAGACCTTCTATTCCAAGCTGATCTCAAAGACCTGGGGCCAGGACGCCGCGCGTCATTCGGTGCATGAGCACCAGCAACTGGATGACCTGATGGAAGAGCTGAACGAGATGGACATGTCCTCGCCAGGCTGGCTGACCAGGTTCAAGACGCTCAGACACGACTACGAACATCACATGGATGAAGAGGAAGACGAGGTGTTTTCCCGCGCCAGGGAGGTCATCGATGCCGAGGAGATCGAAGGTTTCGGCACCCGTTTCGAGGCCCGCAAGAAGCAAGAGCGCGGGCTGATCGAGGAAAAGAAGGAAGATTCGCTGGAGGATTGACGAAAAAGGGCTGCAACAATGTGCAGCCCTTTTCAGCCTACTCCTGCGGGATCACCCTCAGCCCCAGTTCCATCAACTGGTCGCTAGTGGGCTCGCTGGGTGCGTTCATCATCAGGTCTTCGGCGCGCTGGTTCATCGGGAACAGGATCACCTCGCGGATGTTCTGTTCCTCGGCCAGCAACATGACGATCCGGTCGATGCCCGCCGCACAGCCGCCGTGGGGCGGGGCGCCATATTGGAAGGCGTTGACCATGCCGCCAAAGCGCTTGCGCACTTCCTCTTCGCCATAGCCCGCAATCTCGAAGGCCTTGAACATGATTTCGGGCTTGTGGTTCCGGATCGCCCCCGAGACCAGTTCATAGCCGTTGCAGGCCAGGTCGTACTGAAAGCCCAATACCTCAAGCGGATCGCCCTGCAGCGCCTCCATCCCGCCCTGCGGCATGGAGAAGGGGTTGTGTTCAAAGTCGATCTTGCCGGTTTCGGCATCCTTTTCGTAGATCGGGAAATCCACGATCCAGGCAAAGGCGAAGCGGTCCGTATCGGTCAGGCCCAGTTCCTCGCCGATGATGTTGCGGGCGCGGCCCGCGATGGCCTCGAAAGTCTTGGGCTTGCCGCCCAGGAAGAACGCGGCGTCGCCGACACCCAGACCCAGCTGCTGGCGGATCGCCTCGGTCCGCTCGGGGCCGATGTTCTTGGCCAGCGGGCCTGCCGCTTCCATGCCACCTTCGACTTCGCCGGATTTCAGCTTGGCCTGGGCTTCCTTCACGGTGATGCCCATTTCCTGTGCCACGGCATCCGCCGTTTTCTCGCGCCAGAAGATGTAGCCCATCCCCGGCAACCCTTCCTTCTGGGCAAAGGCGTTCATCCGGTCGCAGAACTTGCGGCTGCCGCCCGTGGGCGCGGGGATGGCGCGGACCTCGGTGCCTTCCTGCTCCAGCAGCTTGGCAAAGATGGCGAAACCGGAACCGGCGAAATGATCGCTGACCACCTGCATCTTGATCGGGTTGCGCAGGTCGGGCTTGTCCGATCCGTACCAGAGTGCCGCATCCTTGTAGGAAATCTGCTCCCAGGTCTGGTCGACCTTCTTGCCGCCGCCGAACTCTTCGAAGACGCCGGCGATCACGGGCTGGATGGTGTCGAATACGTCCTGCTGCTCGACAAAGGACATCTCAAGGTCGAGCTGGTAGAAATCGGTGGGCGACCGGTCGGCGCGCGGATCCTCGTCGCGGAAACAGGGCGCGATCTGGAAATATTTGTCAAAGCCCGAGACCATCAGCAACTGCTTGAACTGCTGCGGGGCCTGGGGAAGGGCATAGAACTTGCCCGGATGCAGGCGCGACGGCACGAGGAAGTCGCGCGCACCTTCAGGCGAGGACGCGGTGATGATCGGTGTCTGGAATTCCTTGAAGCCCTGATCCCACATCCGCTTGCGGATCGAGGACACCACGTCAGAGCGCAGCACCATGTTGTTCTGCATTTTCTCGCGGCGCAGGTCGAGGTAGCGGTAGCGCAGGCGGGTTTCCTCGGGATATTCCTGATCGCCGAAAACCTGCAGGGGCAGGTCGCCGTTCACCTTTCCCAGCACTTCGATGTCACGGATATAGACTTCGATCTCGCCGGTGGGGATCTTGGCGTTTGCCAGACCTTCCGCGCGGGCCTTTACCAGCCCGTCGATCCGGATACACCATTCAGAGCGGACCTTTTCCACCTGGGCAAACACGGGGCTGTCGGGATCGCACAGCACCTGGGTGATGCCATAGTGATCGCGCAGGTCGATGAACAGCACGCCGCCGTGATCGCGCACCCGATGGACCCATCCGGCAAGGCGCACGGTATCACCTTTGTTCGCAAGGTTCAGATCGGCGCAGGTATGGCTGCGATAGGCGTGCATGTGCGGTCCCCCTCAGGGCTGAATGAATTGGCGCAGGTACACCTTTTGCCGCCCCGGAAGTCAAGGGCGCGGCGGGTTCCGCTTCCCGTTTTTGCGGGGGATTGCGCTGCGTTGTGCCGCGGGCATGCGGCCAGCACCGGAATATGCCGGAAAATAAAATAAGGCCGGGTCGATCCCAGGGGGCGACCCGGCCTTGCCCGACGGGGAGGTGTCGGGGGTATTGCGTCTATGAGCCAATTCTCATGGCGCGCGATACCAACTCTTTAACGGTGCGGAACAAAGCCCCGCGCCGGTCATGTCCGGCGTAACTGCCGCCGATGCACGGTGGCAGCGAAACCTTACCCTGATCGCCCTTTGCTCCCCGGAAGGGGAAGGTGGCGCACACAGGATGTAATGCACCCTGCGCACGCCAGGCGATCACGACCCAAGCGGCATAAAATATAAAGCGCAGCCACCGAACACTCACCCGGACATTTTGCGCTGTCCGGGATCACTGCGGCAACTTCACCCCCACACGGGTCACAAACACCAGCCTAGACAGCCAGGTTCAGTGTAGCCGGGCGGTCGTGAGTTGCACGTTAGTAAACCGTTAATATTTGCGAGGGTCACCTGAGCGCTTGACCCGTGGCAATCCGCGCGCCCAAACTCCAAAGAGGGGTGATCCGGGGGTCAGATGACACAAACGCTTCAAGATTATTTCTGGGACGGATACCTTCATTGGGCCGATCTGATGGACCGGGCGGTCGAGGGGCCGGCCCCTTCGCTTGAACAGGTCGCGTCGGATACGGGTATGGCGGTCTACGAACCGGCCTTCGTGCGGGTGAGAGAGTGTTTATGCCCCGCGTCGCGCAGTCAGGTGGAGGGGTTCCTGCAGGCTGCCGACCTGTCTGCCGGGGCCAGCCTGCTGGCGCTGCCCGAGCTGCTATTTCTGTCCGGCCAGGATCTGGCCTTTGACATCAATGACCTGCTGATCGGCCTTGAACATGCGCTGTTTGCAGATGCGCCGCTTGAGTTCTTTTTGTATCGTCCGATTGCCCGCAGCCTGGCGGAGCACCAGCAATACGACAGTATTTTCGAGGTGATCGACCTTGGCGCACCGGCCTTGTACCGCCCTGCACCGGCCCCCTTCATGGACATGGCGTCGCAAGGTGCGATTGGCCAGCTGTTGCCCCAGGCAGAGGTGATCGGCGCGGTCATCGACAATGATATCGGTTTTCTGAACACGACCTTTCGCCATCGCGACGGTCCCGAGGCAGGCAACACCCGGTTCGAGGCGGTCTGGCTGCAGTCGCGCGAATGTCTGGCCAGCACGCCACTGCCGCCGATCAACGCGGTGCAGCTTGGCCGTGTCCTGCGCAAGACCGAGATAGACGCCATGATCCACGGTGATCCGCGCGATGAGGTGCGCATCTACGGCGACATCAACGATGCGCTGCATGTCTGGGATCCGTTTCGCCGCCCCCCGCCTGTCGAAAGCCATGGCACCGCGGTCGCCGATCTGGCCTATGGCCAGGACATGTGCACATCGGACAATCCCTGCGCCGTGCCCCTGATGGCGGTGCAATTGCCGCCCGAAGCGGCGGTGGACACCACCGGCAGCTACAGCGAGAGCTATATCGTTCAGGGGGTTCGGTGGCTTTGCGCCGAGGCGCGCAGGCGGGCACCGCAGGCCAGGCTGGTGATCAACATCAGCTATGGCGTGCTGGCGGGGCAGAAGGATGGCGGCAAGTTCATCGAGGCGCAGATCCACCGCGAGATCACCCTTGCGGAGGCGCTGGGCCAGCAGGTGCATGTGGTCTATGCCTATGGCAACAGCCTGAATGCGCAGCAGGTGGCGCGGGTCCAGATCGCGCCGGGTGCGACCTCTGATCCGCTGGTCTGGGTGATCCAACCCGACGATCCGGTCCCGAATTTCCTTGAGATACGGACCCTGAGCAGCGCAGGCACACCGCATCTGACCAGCCTGCCCGAGGGCTTGCAGATGACGGTCACCGCGCCGGACGGTGGTCAGGTGATACAGGCCGCGCCTGCGCCCGGTGCGGCGGTGCCGCCGCTGGGGGCCGCCCGGAGCGGCGCACCCGCGCGGCTGTACCACGCGCCGGAACGGGTGGTTAGCGGGCGTCCGGATTGCCTGGGGTTCTACAACCTCGCCATCGCGCCGACGCGCCGGATTGATCCTGATCTGCCGATCGCGCCTGCGGGCGACTGGCGCATCACCATCACCAACACGACGACGGCGCCGGTCGATCTGGTGCTGCAGGTACAGCGTGGCGATACCGCGCCGGGTTTCAACATCGGCGGGCGGCAATCGTTCCTGGAGGGGACAGCCGTGCCCGTTGTCCAGGACGGCCATCCCGGCTGGGACGTCCTGGCCCCACTGACCAACGAGGGAACCTGCAGTGCCTATGCCAGCGCCAGCCACCCGCGCATTCACACGGTTGGGGCGCAAAAGGATGTATTGGGGCAGGTGACGGCGGCGGATTATGCATCGCGCGGCGCGCTTTGGGCCGGGTCGGGTGCCGAGACCCAAAATCGCGTGGTGGATCAGGTGTTCACCTTTGGGCAGCGCACGACCGGCACCTATTCCGGCACCGGCTCGCGGCTGTCGGGGTCAAGCGGCGCTGCCGCGATCCTGAGCCGCGAATTGGTTCAGGCTGTCATGCCGCCGACCACCTAGGCGCGTTGTCAGAAATTCGCGATCCGCATTTCTGCCCGCGCCCGTGCCCAGATGTCCCGCAACAGCGGCGATACAATCGACCCGTCCACCGCAACCGAGGCCGGGGCGTGATCAAAGGCTTTCTGCGGACCCGAAAAGGCAAGCGTGTCAAAGTTGAAGTCGCGTGCCGCGATATTGGCGGTCTCAAGCCGATAGGCCCCGGTCTGCGCAGCACCGCTGAGCGCGTTCACCAGATATTCACCAATTGCCATGCCCATCGCGGCCCCGGCAAAACTGTCCGCAGGGAAATGGACACCGGCAATCGTGCGGTTCTCGGCGATCCTCGCGGCCAGCCGCATCAGCAGGCTTGCCTCGGTCGGTGGCTGGGTGGCGGCAAAGGCGGATTGCGCTGAATAGGGCGCATTGCCGGGCGTGTCCGTGGACAGCGCATGAAGAACGGTGGCCACGGCAAAGGCCTCTACCGAATGGCCGCTGGGAAAGCTGGCGTGGCTCGGCGGCTGGATGATCGGCTGGACAAAACCCGACATCTCGTTCGGGCGTGTCGCGGACAGATGCAGCTTGACCGGCATTTCGATATAGGTGCCAAAGCGCAGGATCGCGTCCAGCAACATCAGCGTCCAGGGGGTGCGGTTGTCGTCCAGCGCCATCAGCGCCCCGAAAAAGCTGAGCGTGTCGGTCTGCTGCACATGGATCTCGTCAAACCGCTCGTCCCGCAATGCGGCACTGCTTTTCACAAAGCGCATCTGGCCCCGGAGATAGGCATTCAGAACCTCGCGGAACGGCGTCTGGGGATCGGCCCCCTGTGGCAGGGGCAATGTATAGATTGGCGTGGCTGCACCGGCCTCCTGCAGGACCACCTCTGTCGGGGCGTTCAGGACAAGCGTGGCAAAGAGGTGATCGAGGTTGTAGTCGATGATGTGATTGCGGAAAAACCCCTCGTGGCGTTCAAACGCGGCAAGGTCGGGCGACAGCGCAGGCAGGTTGGTCGTGGGGGCAGAGGTGCGTGGTCGGTGCAATGTTGCGTCCCATTGGCGGGTGATCCCTTCGAATGTGGACATCAGCGCGGCACTGACCTGTCCGCTGGTCTCGCCCCCTGCAAAGAAGATGCCGTCACGGCCATTGCGCCCGTTCCGGCCATTCCTGCCGTTCCGCCCGTTTCTGCCATTTCGACCGTTCCGGCCATTAAGCGCGCTGAGACCCGTCATACCACCCCTCCGAGAACCGTTGTATTCAATACAGCCTGCGCTTAGTCTTGGGTCAACAGACAGCGTGGAAACGGGCCTTTATTAACGGTTTTTTCACTGCGTCTGACGGCGTTACACGCAGGGCGGGAGCCTGGGGCAGAGTCATGACGGTTGTACGGATCAGATTGCGGGGTGATTTCTGCATTTCCTCTCCGACGGGGGATGCGCTGACCCCAAGGGGAAAGAAGGCCATGGGCCTGCTGGCGATGCTTGCCAGCAGCGACAATCACACAAGGTCGCGGCGTTGGCTGGAAGACAAACTGTGGAGCGATCGTGGCAGCGAACAGGCACGGGGCAGTCTGCGCACCACCCTTGTGGACATCCGCAAGAACCTTGGCGAATTTGCCGAAATCCTCGGATCTGATCGCACGTCGGTCTGGCTGGAACAGGACCGGATCGAAACCGACATCGACAATACCGAAAGCACGCGCGAGTTTCTCGAAGGTCTTGTCATCCCCGATCCCGAATTCAACGACTGGCTGATGCAGCAGCGCATGATGCTGCGGCGGAGCGGGGCCAACCGGTCGGACGCGCAATTGCCGGGGCGGGTGACGATCCAATGCGGCGAACCCTGGAACCAATCCTCGACCGGCAATGCCAAACAGCAGATCGTGAACGATCAGGTCGGCAAGATCATCAGCGAATTTATCGCCGCTTCGCGCCGCACGATCACCGAAACCAATGCCGATCTGGTGATCCGCACCAGCATCGAGGAAGAGGACGGCGGTGCCGCGATCCTTGTTCAGGTCATCGACCCGCTGATGGACGAAATCGTGCATTCCGATCATTGCTTTGCCGAGGATCTGAACAATTTCCTGCGCAGTCAGGAGGTTTTGGGCCGGTTCTGCTGGAACGTGGCGGACCTGACGCTGGAAAAACTGCCCGGCCTGCGGCGCGACCAAAGTCCGCTGGCGATGCGGTCGGGTCATGTGCAGAAGGCGCTGCGCAAGGTTCTGACCTTTGATCCTGTGGAAATGCAATCCAGTCTTTCGGTGCTGGACATCGCGAATGACGAAATGGATGCAGGCCTTTACCTGGCGCTCAAGGCCTGGGCGATGACCTCCATGATCATGGAGGGCTTTCTGGTCGAGGACGCAGCAACGCTTGAGGAAATCTCCGCGCTGCTGACCCGGGCAGAAGAACTGGCGCCGGGTGATGCGATGATGGCGGCGGTCAGCGCAAACGTGCAGGCGATCCTGTTCGAGCGGCATGACAGTGCCGTCAATCTGGCCCGGCGCGCGCTGCGCGAAAACCCCAACAACCTGTTCGCCCTGCAGGCCATGTCCGTGGGCCGCATCGCCCAGGGGCAGCTGGATCAGGCCTATGAACTGTCGCGCCAGAGCAAGTTCATCTCTGCCCTTTCCAAGTTCGAGGCCATGTGCAACCTGCACCATTCGCTGCTGTGTATTTCCCTGCAGCGGACCGAAGAGGCGGTTGCAAGCTCCAAGCTGGCGGCGGAAAGGTCACCTGCGTACCGCGCGCCCCGGCGGCAGTTGATCGGCCTGCACGCGGCGCAGAACAGGGCTGCTGACAGCCTGAAACAGGTCAACGAGCTGAAAACGATCGAGACCAATTTCAGCATCGAACGCTATCTGTTCGATCAAAGCTATCCGTCAAATACCCTGCGCAAGTCAGGTTATCTGGACCGCGCGCGCCAGTCTTTGGTCGGGCGCAAGTAAAGCCGCCGTCAGTACAGGAAATCACCCCGGTCCAGATCGGCCCGGTCCACACCCAGCAGGATGATGGAACTGTCCACGCCGGTGACAATCTCGACCGAGTTGCCGACCTGGGTGGCCCCCCGCATGACGTCGACAAAGGCGCGGATGCTGGCAATGCCGGAAAAGTCGATCACCTCAAGGCCGCTGTTGGCATCGAAGTCGATGATCGTGTCATGGCCGTGGCCCTCTTCGAACACGAAGGTATCGCCGTTGAAATCGCCGCGCAGCAGATCATTGCCAGCGCCTCCGGTCAGAGTGTCGAACCCCGCATTGCCGTAAAGCGAGTCGTTGCCAGTGCCCCCCTGGATGTCGTCGTTGCCCGAACCGCCCAGCAGGCGGTCGTCGCCTTCGCCCGCCAGCATGGTATCATCGCCGTCCTGGCCCAGCAGCGCGTCACCGGAGGAGCCGCCGTCCAGCAGATCGTTGCCCGCCTCGCCGAAGAGCCGGTCAAAGCCATTGCCGCCCAGCAGCGTATCGTTCCCCGCGCCGCCGAACAGGTTATCGGCCTGGTTGCCGCCATCCAGGTAATCATTGCCATCGCCGCCATTGAGCAGGTCAAAACCGGCTTCACCAAAGATCGTGTCGTTGCCGGCCTCGCCAAACAGGCCATCGACAGTGCCACCGAAGTTCGCGCCGCCCCGGATTAGATCGTCACCGTCGCCACCGAACACACGGTCCGCAGAATCGCCCGCAAAAAGCGTGTCGTTGCCCGCATCGCCGTAGATGTTGTCGAACCCGTCTTCACCATAGATCAGATCGTTGCCGGTCCCCCCGCGCAGCAGGTCCGCGCCGAAGCCACCGTTGATGAAGTCATCGCCCTCGTCGCCCAGAATCGTGTCGAATCCGCCGTCGCCCAGCAGGGTATCGGCCATTTCGCCACCCAGGATCTGGTCGTTGCCGACACCGCCGCGCAGGGTGTCGTTGCCGCTGTCCCCTTCGATCTGGTCATCGCCATATCCGCCCTCGATCAGGTTGTCGTGACGGGACCCTTCCAGGGTGTCATTGCCCGCACCGCCCAGGATATTGGTAAAGCCGTAAAGGACATCGCTGCCGATATCGTCGCCTTCGGCATAGCCCGACAGGAAGTTGCTGGTCTCAAACCGGTCAATGTCGACGAAGATATTGGCCAAAGCACCGGAGTAGTCGAGCAGATCGACGAATGTATAGTCCGAGGAGCCAAGACCACCCATAAGGGTGTCGTTGCCTGCGCCCCCCACGATTGTGTCGTTGCCATTGCCCCCCCGGATGTCGTCATTGCCGCTGCCGCCGTCGATCCGGTCATTGCCGTCCGCACCGTCGATCCGGTCGTTTCCACCCTCGCCGGACAGGGTGTCATTGCCCGCGAAACCGCCGATGGTATCGTCCCCGGCCCCTGCCGCGATCACATCGTCCAGGCTGGTCCCGGTAATGGCCGAGGCGGCATTGCCCCATCCCTGGGTCACGCGCATGCTGCCCTCGTTGAACGCGAAGCTGGTGATGCCGCCCGTGGTTGACGGGGTGAAACCGGGCCCGCCGTACAGATGCTGGGCCGCCTCCACGTCAAAGATGCCCAGTCGGTTCACGGCACCCCGGTTGTAGCTCATGATGGTGTAAGTGCCATTGTCATAAGCCGCGTCCAGGACCAGATCGCCGCTGAACGGGTGTTCCATCCCGATGGCATGACCGATCTCATGCGCGATCAGCCCCCAGCTCATGTTCCCTGCGCGGCCAGTGTTGATGAACACATCCCCGCCAATGTCGGATTCATAGGTGCCGTATTGCCCGATGGTCCGGCCCGGGTAGTAGGCATAGCCGGAAAAGCTCCCCTGGCCGGGGTCCAGGTTGAAATTGTAATTGGCAAACCGCATGTCGCCTTCGCCGGAGTCAACCTCGACAAAGATGATGCCGGCGGCCGCGGCCCAGGCATCCATTGCCGAACGGGCCAGCGCCTGCTGGGCACTCGAAAACTGCTGGAAACTATCGACGTATTCCTGTGAAAACCCCCGATCAAGCAGATAGTCCTGTGCCATGGTTTCAAAGGAATAGGTCACCACCGTGGGCGTCGCCGCCTCGCCCGACCAGGTGGCACCTGAAAGGATCGCGGTATAATTATCAACAACTGTCGGCATAACGATTCTCTGAACAAAAAAACGAATATGCGTCAGGTTAGCAGCGGAGTGCCGCTCAAGGAACCTTAAGTTTCAGGTGCCGACGGTGCGGTGTCAGCCGACCATCCCAATGATTTCATATGTTTTTTTCAGGATGGGTGCCGTTATTTCGCGGGCTTGTGCCGCGCCCCTGGCAAGGATTCGGTCAATCTCTGCCGGGTCGTCCATCAGGCGCGCCATCTCGGACGAGATCGGCGCCAGCTTGGCAACCGCCAGATCGGCCAGCAACGGCTTGAAGGTGCCGAACTGTTGGCCACCCACCTCTGCAAGCACCTGATCGACGGATTGCTCCGAGAGGCCGGCATAGATGTTCACCAGGTTGCGCGCCTCCGGCCGGTCATCCAGACCCTTGGCTTCGGAGGGCAGGGCATCCGGGTCGGTCTTGGCCTTGCGGATCTTTTTGGCAATGGCATCAGCATCATCGGTCATGTTGATGCGGCTGGCGTCGGAGGGGTCGGATTTCGACATTTTCTTGGACCCGTCGCGCAGCGACATCACGCGGGTCGCGGCCCCTTCGATCACCGGTTCGGTGATCGGAAAGAAATCGACGCCGTAGTCGTGGTTGAACTTGGCCGCGATGTCGCGGGTCAGCTCAAGATGCTGTTTCTGGTCCTCGCCCACGGGAACATGGGTGGCGTGATAGACCAGGATGTCGGCGGCCATCAGTGCCGGATAGGCGAACAGCCCCAGCGAGGCGGCCTCCGCATTCTTGCCGGCCTTGTCCTTCCACTGGGTCATGCGGCCCATCCAGCCCATCCGGGCCACGCAGTTGAAAATCCATGCAAGCTGGGCGTGTTCCGGGACCTGGCTCTGGTTGATCAGGATGGATTTCTCGGGCGAGATGCCGCTGGCGATGAAACCTGCCGCCAGTTCGCGGGTGTTGCGGCGCAGGACCTCGGGTTCGAGGAATTTTGCGGTGATCGCATGCAGATCGACCATGCAATAGATCGTCTCGAAATCCTCGTCCTGCATCGACACGAACCGTTTGATCGCACCCAGATAGTTGCCCAGCGTCAGGCCGCCGGAGGGCTGAATCCCGGAAAAGACGCGCGGGGTAAAGGATGTCTCGGGCATGGCTGACCTCTGGGGCTGGAAAAGGCGGTGGGCACGGCTTACTCATGGGGGCCAATGCCGTCAAGGAGCGCCCATGTCCGCACCCGATTTCCAGCCGCCCGTGAACCCCTTGCCTCCGGTGGTGATCCTGTTTTTCCTTGCCATCGCCGGGGTGGAGGCGGGGCTGTCACTGGGCGAGGCCGGGCTGATCGGCGGGCCCGGGGCCGTGGGCTGGCGGCTGGGCCTGATCCGCGACTACGGCTTTTCCGGCCAGATCTTTGACTGGATGATCGCAAACGGGCAATTCCCGCTGTCCGAGGTCAAACGGCTTGTGACCTATTCCTTTGTCCATCTGGGGTTCACCCATGGCATCTTTGCCATGGTGCTGCTGCTGGCGCTGGGCAAGATGGTGGCCGAGGTCATGGGGCAGGTGGCCTTTGCGGTCATTTTCGTGCTGTCGGGGGTTGGCGGCGCGGTTGTCTACGGGCTTTTGCTGAATGATCCGATGTGGCTGACCGGGGCCTATCCCAATGTCTACGGGCTGATCGGGGCCTATTCCTTTGTCCTGTGGCGGTCGCTGGCCGGGACCGGGGCGCAACAGGCGCGGGCGTTTACCCTGATTGGCATGCTGATGGCGCTGCAATTGCTCTGGGGTGTGTTTTTCGAGGTCGGCACCCTTTGGGTGGCCGAGCTTGCGGGGTTCTTCTGCGGCTTCGCCTTGTGTTTCCTGCTGGCACCGGGGGAATGGGCGCGGATGCGCGCGGGCCTCAGGCGGCGGTGATCTTTGCGCGGTCAGGTTTGGGTGTTTCCGGCATAGGGAAGCAAAACCAGCGTCATCCCCGCCGGACCGCGCGCTTGAATTCGGACAGCCTGAACGCACCGGTCAGATGGCCGATGCCAAAGTAGCTGACCGCGCCGACGGCAATCAGCACCACAAGCGTCAGGCCGCGCCACCAGGGGATGCCAAAGAACGGCTGGAACGCGACATTGGCCGCCCAGAGGCACAGCCCCATTGCGGCGGAAGCAGCCAGCACGCGCCAGATACGTTTGTGAAACCGGGCGTCGAATTGCGCGGCTTCGCCATAGCCGCGGGCGCCGATCGCGAGACAGGCGAACATGACCCAACCGGCAAGGGTGGCGGCGATGGCGGGGGAAATCCAGCCGACGACGGGGGCCAGCCCGATGGCCAGCGCGGCATTGACCACCATGGCCACGACGGCAAAGTAGAAGGGGCGGCGGGTGTCTTCGCGGGCAAAGTAGATCGGTTGCAGGATCTTTTGCAGGACAAAGGCAGGCAGGCCCAGCCCATAGATCGTCACGGCGGTGGCGATGGCGGCACTGTCGTCCACGTCCGACGCGCCGCGCTGGAACAGGACCGTCACCAGCGCCAGCGGCACCACCACCAGCGCCACGGCGGAGGGGATGGTCAAAGCCAGGGAGATTTCGGCGGCCCGGCTCAGCGCACCGCGCGCGCCCGCGTCATCGCCCGCCCGCAAGCGGCGCGACAGGTCCGGCAGCAGGACCACGCCGACGGCGATGCCCACGACCCCCAGCGGCAACTGGTACAATCTGTCCGCGGCAAAGAGCCAGGACACGGCGCTGTCATATTGGCTGGCCACCAGTTGACCGACCACCAGGTTGATCTGCATCACGCCGGAAGCCAGGGCAGCGGGCAGGGCAATGACGATCATGCTGCGCATTTCGGGCGTCCAGCGGGGGCGTCCGGGGCGCAGGGCAAAACCGGCGGCAGCGGCAGCGCGCCAGGTCAGGAAAAGTTGCGCAAGACCCGCGACCGGGATCGACCAGATCAGCCAGTTCACCACAACCCCGCCGGTCAGCGCACCGATGGCCATCGCGGTGATGACAAAGATGTTCAGCAGCACCGGGGCCGCGGCCGCCACGGCAAAGCGGCCGGTGGCATTCAGGATGCCTGAAAACAATGCGGAGAGCGACATGCACAGGATGTAGGGAAAGACGATACGCCCGAAGCCCACGGTCATGTCGAACCGCGCATCCCCCACGAAACCTTCGGCAGTGGCCCAGACCAGCGCGGGCATGAAGACCATGCCCAGCCCGGTCAGGATCAGCACCACCATGCCCAGCCCGTTGAAGGCATCGCGGGCAAAGCGCCCTGCACCTTCTTCGCCTTCCAGTTTCTTGGCGAACATCGGCACAAAGGCCGCATTGAACGCGCCCTCGGCAAAGAAGCGGCGGAACATGTTGGGCAGCCGGAAGGCCGCGACAAAGGCATCCATCACCGGCCCCGGCCCGATGAGCGACAAAAGCAGCACTTCGCGCAGGAAGCCCAGCACCCGGCTGAGCAAGGTCCAGATACCCACGGTGAAAAAGCCGGACATCAGGCGGATGGGTTTCATGGCGGCCTCGGAGAATTGCGTTGCATTTTGCCTATCCCTTGCGTGCCTGCCGCGCAATGGGGCGGCTTGTGCAGGAAATCGGGAGTTTTCCCGCAGAGATCGCAACGGCGGGGCCGGCCCCTATTTCTCGGCCCGTTCCGCGCCTTCCGCAATCGCGTCGCGCAGGCGCTTTTCCAGCATCTTCTGCTTGGCAACCGTGTGGTATTTCAGGCCGAACATGTCCTTGACGTAAAAAGTATCGACCACCTGCGCGCCATAGGTCGCGATCACGGCATTGGCGATATAGACGTTTGCCCCCGCCAGGGTGCGCGTCAGATCATAAAGCAGGCCGGGGCGGTCGCGGGTGTCGACCTCGATGATCGTGTAGATTTCCGACCCCTCGTTGTCGAAAGTGATCGACGTGGGCACGCGAAAGGCCTTTTCGCGCTTCTTGACCTTGTCGCGGGATTTCAGTGCCTCGCGTGCCACGACCTCGCCGCGCAGGGTCTTGGCGATCATCTGGCGCAGGCGGGGCAGCTTGGAGGCCTCATAGGCGTTGCCCTCTGCATCCTGAATCCAGAAGGCATCGGTGACGAAACCGTCCTTGGTGGTGTAGCTGCGGGCGTCCACGACATTGGCCCCGACCAGGGCCAGCGCCCCGGCCAGTCGCGAAAAGATGCCCGGATGGTCGGCCATGACGAAACAGGCACGGGTGGCGTCGCGGTCTTCGTCCGGGTGCAGGTCGATGCGCACGTCGCCATCGCCGATGTCACGCAGCATTTCGGCAAAGGCGACATGGGCGGTGACGTGCAGGCCCTGCCAATAGGGCGGATAATGCCGTGCTTTCTCGGCCTTGAGGTCCTTGGCGGGCCAATCCGCCAGCGCTTCGCTCAGGGCCTTGCGGGCCTCGGTGCCGCGGTTTTCGCGGTTGATGTCCTCAAGCCCGGTTTGCAGCCCGCGTTTCGTCTGGCGGTACAGCGCGCGGATCAGGACCGCCTTCCAGTTGTTCCAGGTGTCGGGCCCCACGCCGCGGATGTCGCAGACCGTCAGCACGCAGAGCAGGTCAAGCCGCCGCACCGTCTGTACCGCCTTGGCAAAGTCGCGCACCGTGCGCGGGTCGGCGATGTCGCGCTTTTGCGCCATGTCGGACATCAGCAGGTGATAGCGCACCAGCCATTCCACGGTATCCACATCCGCCCGCGACAGCCCCAACCGGGGCGCGATCTTGCGCGCCATCTTGGCACCCAGCACCGAATGGTCCTCGGGGCGGCCCTTGGCGATGTCATGCAGCAGCAGGGCGGTATAGATCACCTTGCGATTCACCCCCCGCTTGAGGATGGAGGAGGCGACCGGCAGTTCCTCTACCAGCTCCTGCTTTTCGATCCGGGCCAGGTTGGCGATGCACTGGATGATGTGTTCGTCCACGGTATAGCTGTGGTACATGTTGAACTGCATCATCGCGACGATGGGTTCGAATTCGGGGATGAAGGCAGCCAGCACCCCCAGCTCGTTCATCCGCCGCAATGCGCGTTCGGGATTGCCGTGTTTCAGCAGCAGATCAAAGAAGATGCGCTGCGCCTCGGGCGTTTCGCGCATGTCGTCATCGATCAGGTGCAGGTTTGCCTTGATCAGGCGCATGGCATTGGGATGGATCAGCATGCCGGTGCGCAGACCTTCCTCGAAGATGCGCAGCATGTTCAGCTTGTCCGACAGAAAGGCCTTGTCGTCCGAGATGGCGATGCGGTTGTGCACCACCTCATAGCCTTCCTTGATCTTGGGGCGGCGGCGGAAGAACCGTTCCAGCAGCGGTTCCGCCTTGACGTGGATCGCCTCCAGGCTGGACAGGAAGATGCGGGTCAGATCCCCCACCGCCGTGGCGTGGCGGAAATAGGCCTGCATGAAAACCTCGACCCCGCGCCTGCCGCTGGTGTCCTGATAGCCCATCGCCTCGGCCACCTGGACCTGCACGTCAAAGGTGAGCTGTTCGGTGGCCCGCCCGGCCAGCAGATGCAGATGCCCCCGCACCGCCCAGAGGAAATCTTCCGCCTCCCGGAAGGTGTTGTATTCATCGGGGCGGAACACCCCCTTGTCCACCAGGTCCGAGATCCGGTCGACGTGATAGATCAGCTTGGCGATCCAGAACAGTGAATGCAGGTCGCGCAGGCCGCCTTTGCCTTCCTTGACGTTGGGCTCCACCACATAGCGTTGTCCCTGCTTGAGGTGTCGCTTGTCCCGTTCCTCCAGCTTGGCCTCGATGAAATCGCGGCCCTTGCCGTCGAAAAGATCGCTGGCCAGCCTGGTATCGAGTGCCTTTGCCAGCTTGCGGTCACCGGCGATATAGCGGTGCTCCAGCAGGGCGGTCTGGATGGTGTAGTCTTCGGCACCCAGCCTGATGCAATCCTTGATGGTCCGGGTGGCATGACCCACCTTCATTTTCAAGTCCCACAGGATATAGAGCACGCTTTCCACGACGCTCTCGGTCCAGGCGGTAGCCTTGTAGGGGATCAGGAAGAGCAGATCGACGTCGGAAAACGGTGCCATTTCCCCGCGCCCGTAGCCGCCAACCCCGATCACCGAAAGGCGCTCGCTCTCGGTCGGGTTGGGTTTGGGGTGCAGATGGCGCGCCGCGACGGCCAGCGTGGCGCTGACCAGTTGATCCGTGAGATAGGTATAGGCCCGGGTCATGCCGCGGGCGTCGAAGGGGGCTGCGGCAAAACTGCGTGCGATTTCAGCCCGTCCGTTTACCTGTACCTCCCGCAGCACCTGCACCGCTGCCGCGCGGCGGGCGCCGGGTTCTGCACCCGTGCAGGCTTCATCCAGGGCAGCATGTACCGCCTCGGCATCGAAAATAAGTTCGGGCGCGCAAATCAGGCGCGGATCGCTATCCGCGCCTGTCGCTTTTGTTGAAAGGGAAGTTGGCACTTTCGGATCAGGAACCCGCGCCGCCAAACGCCTTGGGCGCGGGATCGAGGATCACAACCGATTTGTCGCGGATCGTAGCGACGGCCAGCCCACGTTCATTGGTGCCGTCCGCGCGCAGGCGGAAGATGCCGCTTGCCCCCCGGAACCCCGCACCCTGGGTCAGGGACGCACCGGTGAGCGCCGTGGATTTGCCGGTCTTGACCAGGGCACCGATGGCCGCAATCCCATCAAATGCCAGTCCGGCCAGAGGATGCGGGTCAGACCCGTATGCAGCGCTGTATTTCTGGCGGAACACCCCTGTCGCGCCAGGGTCGGGCAGGGCGAACCATCCCCCCTGAACCCCTGGCAGGGCAAGGGTTGCAGGCGGAATGTCCCAGCGTGTCAGGCCGATGAACTGTGTTGTGGGGGCCTTTATGCCGGCCTCGGGCAGCAGTTGCGCATAGAGCGGCAGGGCACTGGCCGAAGAGGTCGTCAGGAACAGCGCATCGGCATTGCCGCTGTCCATGGCCGCCTTGACCCGCGGCACCGAAGCGATGACGGATTCCTGGCTGAGCGCATAGTCCACGGTCCCCGCGAGGGTCGCACCGTTTGCAGCAATCGCCCGCTGGATCGCATCACGCCCCAGTTGCCCGGCGACATCCTGCCCGTGCAGGATCACGATCCGGTCCTTGCCGTTGCGCTTGGCATGGCCGACCAGCCGGTTCGCGGTGGATTCAAAGGTTGGCCCGAGCACAAAGACGTTGCCGCCGGCGATGGTCGTGTTGTTGGAGAACGACAGCACGTTCACGCCCTGAGAGGCCACCGCAACCCCGGCGGCATTGGCGGATTCGCCATAGACCGGCCCGAGAATGATCTTGGCCCCTTCGGAGACGGCCTGGGATGCCATGCTGGCGGCAGTGCCTGCATTCCCGGCCGTGCCATAGACGCGCAGGTCCACCTTGACGCCGTCCAGGTCCCGGATCGCCAGACGTGCCGCGTTTTCAAGGTTCTGCGCAAGCAGGTTGTCGCTGGCCGAACCGCCGCGCGGGACCAGCAGGGCAACCGGGATCGGTGCACTTGTATCAACCTTGGGTCCGCCGGTGTTTGCCAGCCCGCCGATGGCCATCGGCTCGCAGGCGGCCAGGACCAGGGCAAAAAGGGCCAGGATCAGCAGCCGCAGCTTCTTGCGGCCTGCATCGAAAAAAGCAATCATGTCGAACTCACTCTCCGGGTGGTCAGGCGGCGTCGGGACGCCGGTGTTTTACCTAAGCAATCATAGAGAGTGCGAAAGGCGGGTCCAGCGTGAATTACCTCAAAGCCGCTTTGTCGGCGGGTTTATACTTTGTCGGCGTCCCGATCGGGACGGCGCGCGATATCACCCTGCGCGCGCTTGACGTGCTGGCCAGCGCAGATGTGCTGGCAGCGGAAGACACCCGCAGCCTGCGGCGGCTGATGGATATTCATGGCGTGCCACTGGCGGGGCGGCGCATTGTCGCGATGCATGATCACAGCGGTGCGGCTGTGACCGACAAGCTGCTGGCCGCGATCCGCGCCGGGCAGTCGGTGGCCTATGCCTCCGAGGCCGGCATGCCGCTGATTGCCGATCCGGGGTTCGAATTGTCCCGTGCCGTGGCCGAGGCCGGGTTGCCGCTGACCTGTGCACCGGGGCCATCCGCACTGCCCACGGCGCTGGCGCTGGGCGGATTGCCGACGGATGCGTTCTTTTTTGCGGGGTTCCTGCCCAATGCCGCAACCGCGCGCAAGGCTGCGCTGGAGACCCTGCAGGAGGTGCCGGGCACGCTGGTGTTTTACGAATCACCAAAGCGGCTGGGGGCCATGCTGCGCGATGCGGCGGAGGTGCTGGGCCCGGACCGGAAAGCGGCCGTCTGTCGGGAACTCACCAAGAAATTCGAAGAGGTGCAGCGCCATCCCCTGGAAAAACTGGCGGAAATCCACGCGGAGTCCAATCCAAAGGGCGAGATCGTGGTGCTGGTGGACCGTGCCCGTTCAGGAACTGTTAGGGAAATTGACCTAGAAACGGAATTGAAAGGCGCATTGTCGGAAATGTCGATGCGCGATGCGGTCGATATGGTGTCGCAGGCGCATGGATTGCCACGGCGCAAGGTGTATCAGGCTGCCCTGGCGATGGGAAAGGATGACACATGACCGGTTCTGCCAGAACCCACAGGGGCGCGATGGCTTTTCAGGCGGGGGTCGCGGCGGAAAACCGGATTGCGCAGGACTACGAAAGGCGCGGCTTTGCCCTGGCGCGCAGGCGGTGGCGCGGCAAGGGCGGGGAGATTGATCTGATCCTGCGTGACGGTGACGGGCTGATCTTTGTCGAAGTCAAACAGGCACGTGATTTCGACCGCGCCGCACAAAGCCTCTCTGCCCGCCAGATGCAGCGCATCTTTCTGGCCGCCGAAGAATTCCTTGGATCAGAACCTGCGGGCACCCTGACCGAAACGCGGTTTGACGTCGCGCTGGTCGATGCACAGGGACAGACCCGGATCATCGAAAACGCCTTTGGTCACGGCTGACCCATTGCACCCGCCGTCCCGCTGCGCCATCTAAGAGGCAAGCAGCAGGGATTGACCGATGAAAATTGCCTTTCAAATGGACCCGATCGGGGATGTGAACATCAACGCGGACAGCAGTTTCCGCCTTGCCGAAGAAGCGCAGGCACGGGGGCATGAGCTGTTCTTTTACGGGCCCGATCAACTGGCCTACCAGGAAGGGCGGATCACCGCGCGGGGGCATGATTTCACCGTTCAGCGTGTGCAGGGCGACCATGCGCAGCTTGGCCCCCTGCGGGAGGTCGATCTGGCAGAATATGATGTGGTCTGGCTGCGGCAGGACCCGCCCTTTGACATGCATTACATCACCTCGACACATCTGCTCGACCGGCTCAAGGGCACCACGCTGGTGGTCAACGATCCCTTCTGGGTGCGCAATTATCCCGAAAAGCTGTTGGTGCTGGATTTCCCCCAGCTCACTCCGCCCACGACGATTGCCCGCGACCTTGAAACCATCAAGGCGTTCAAGGCCAAGCATGGCGATATCATTCTCAAGCCGCTCTACGGCAATGGCGGGGCCGGGGTCTTCCGGCTGGATGAGAAGGACCGCAACCTAGCCTCCTTGCACGAACTGTTCACCGGTTTCTCGCGCGAGCCGCTGATCGTGCAAAAATTCCTGCCCGCGGTGTCCAGGGGCGACAAACGGGTCATCCTGGTCGACGGGGAGGCCGTGGGCGCGATCAACCGGGTTCCGGCAGAGGGTGAGACGCGGTCGAACATGCATGTGGGCGGCCGCCCCGAAAAGATCGGCCTGACCGAGAGAGACCGCGAGATTTGCGCCACCATCGGGCCGCTGTTGAAGGAAAAGGGGCAGATATTTGTCGGGATCGACGTGATCGGCGACTACCTGACAGAGATCAACGTGACCTCACCCACCGGGATACAGGAGCTTGAGCGGTTTGACGGCGTCAACATCGCCGGCAAGATCTGGGAGGCGATCGAGGCGCGGCGCGCATGAGCCTGTTGCGGCCAGTCCTGAACAACTATCTGCGGTTGGTGGAAAAGCCGCGCCTGGCACGGGCGGAGGGGCCAGAACAGATGCGCGCCAACCTGGAAAGGCAGGCGCGCTATTTCTTTCACGCCCCCCGTGGCACGCAAAAACAATGGCAGGTCCTGCAGGCGGCGGGCCGCCAGGTCGAGGCGCTGGAGGTCGTGCCGCGCGTTCTGACCTCTGACTCTGTCATCCTCTATATCCACGGCGGCGGGTTCGTCTTTGGCAGCCCGCGCACCCATGCGGCGATGCTGGGCAAGATCGGGCAATTGACGGGGATGCGTGCGGTCTTGCCGCGCTACCGACTGGCGCCGGAGGCTCCCTTTCCCGCTGCCGCCACCGACGTGCGCACCGCCTGGGATGGGTTGATCGCCAGCGGGATCAAGCCGGCCCAGGTGATTGTCGGCGGCGACAGTGCCGGGGGTGCGCTCGCGCTGGGTCTACTGGCCGAACTGGCGGGGGCGGGCGCGGCGCAACCCGCCGGGGTCTTTTGTTTCTCGACGCTTACCGACCTGACCTATTCGGGCGCGAGTTTCCGCCAGAACGCGCAGGCAGAGGCGGTTCTGGTTGCAGACCTCGCTGATGAAATGTGCCGGATGTATCTGGGAGACCACCCGGCAGAGGATCCGGCGGTCAGCCCACTGTTTGCGGATTTTACCGGGGCGGCACCGGTCTGGCTGACGGTGGGCGACACCGAAATCCTGCGCGACGATTCACGCCGGATGGCGGCACGGTTGCGCGAACAAGGTGTCGATGTCTGCTTTACCGAGGTCCGCGACCTGCCCCATGTCTGGCCGATCCTGCACAACATCCTGCCGGAAGCCCGGGCGAGCCTGCGCGACCTGGCAGCGTGGATCAGCCAGCGCCTGGATTGACCAGGCGAAAGCTGACCGCCTCGGCGATATGCGGCTTGCGCACGCTTTGTGCGCCGTCGAGGTCGGCAATGGTGCGCGCCACCCGGATCACCCGGTGATAGCCCCGTGCCGACAGGTGAAACCGTTCCGCCACCTTGGTCAGCAGCGCGCGCGCCTCTGCGTCGGGGGTGGCGATCTGTTCCAGCATGTCGCCCTCGGCGTCGGCGTTCACCCGCATGCCGGCGTGATCCTTGAAACGGGCGGCCTGGGTGGCGCGGGCAGCAGCGACACGGGCGGCCACATCGGCGGAACTGTCGCCGCTGCCGGGCAGGTCCAGATCGGTGAAGGCGACGGGGGGCACATCGACCCGCAGATCGAAGCGGTCCATCAACGGCCCCGAGATGCGGCCCATGTAATCCTCCCCGCATTGCGGCACCCGCGCACAGGCGCGCGCTGGATCGCTGAGATAACCGCATTTGCAGGGGTTGGCGGCGGCCACCAGCATGAACTTGCAGGGATATTTCACATGGGCATTGGCCCGCGCGATCATCACCTCCCCGGTCTCGATCGGCTGGCGCAGGGTTTCCAGCACCATGCGGGGAAATTCGGGAAATTCATCCATGAACAGGACGCCGTTATGGGCCAGCGAGACTTCGCCGGGCCGGGCCTGTCGCCCGCCGCCGATGATCGCGGCCATCGAAGCGGTGTGGTGCGGTTCGCGAAACGGACGCGCGCGGGAAATGCCGCCCTCGTCCAGCAGACCGGCGAGGGAGTGGATCATCGACGTGTCCAGCGCCTCTGCCGGGGTCAGGGGCGGCAGGATGGAGGGCAGCCGTGCGGCCAGCATGCTCTTGCCCGAGCCGGGCGTGCCCACAAACATCAGGTGATGCCGCCCGGCGGCGGCGATTTCCAGCGCCCGTTTGGCCCTCTCCTGCCCCTTGACGTCGCGCATGTCGCGGCCCTGTGGCGGTGCCGAAACCTCGCCCGGTTCGGCAGGGGGCAAGGGGGCCTGGCCGGTATAATGGCGCACCACGTCGCCCAGGGTGGGCGCCGCGATGACCTGGGTCTTGCCCACCCAAGCGGCTTCCGCCCCCGATCCGGCGGGACAAAGCAGGCTGCGGTCCTGTTCTGCGGCGGCCATGGCGGCGGGCAGGGCCCCCACCACCGGCACCAGCGTGCCGTCCAGTGACAATTCGCCCAGGGCAACGACAGTCTGCACCACGTCGTCGGGCAGGATATCCAATGCGGCAAGCAGCGACAGTGCAATGGGCAGGTCGAAATGGCTGCCCTCCTTGGGCAGGTCGGCGGGGCTGAGGTTGACGGTGATCCGCTTCGACGGCAGCGCGATGGCCATCGAAGTCAGCGCCGTGCGCACGCGGTCGCGGGCTTCGGACACCGCCTTGTCCGGCAGGCCGACGATGGAAAAGGCCGGCAGGCCCGCCGTCACGGCGCATTGCACTTCCACCATGCGCGCCTCGACCCCCTGGAAGGCGACGGTATAGGCGCGTGAAACCATCTGTTATCCCTTTGGCAACCTTGGTTAAGGGATAGGGAGGGGTGGTTTAAGAAGAGTTAACGCGGCTCATCGCCCGGCCAGGGCGCGGTTTCGGTGCCCATGTCGTAGGGAAAGGGGTCGTAGGTGGTTTTCAGCCCTTCCGCACGCCAGGCCTTGAAGGCCGGGTCACTGATCGCAATCTCGCAGTAGCGGCGCGCCGCCTCGGACACGGGCAGGTCATAGCCGATGATGCGCGCGGCCACCGGGGCGTAAAACACATCTGCCAGCGAGTATCGCCCGAAAAGCCATTGCCCCCGCAGGTCCGCATTGCGCATGGCATGGGTCCAGAGGGTTTCGATCCGGTCAAGGTCCGCCTGCACGGCCTCGGTGACCACGAAGCCCTTGTTCACATGCTGCAACTGCATCGGGCAGGCCCCGCGCAAGGCGGTGAAACCGGATGTCATCGCGGCACAAAGCCAGCGCGCCGTGGCGCGGGCTGCCGCGCCGTCGGGCCACAGGCCCGCCTCCGGGTGCCGTTCGGCCAGCGTTTCGGCCATGGCGAGGGTTTCGCCGATCACGGTGCCCTCAGGCGTGCGCAGGACCGGCACCAGTTTCGCCGGGGCAAGGGCCGCCAGCTCATCCGCCATCGTGCCGCTGTAAAGGCCCACCATATGGGCCTTGTAGGGCAGGTTGAATTTTTCCAGCATCAGCCAGCCCCGAAGGGACCAGCTTGAGAAGGTGCGATCGCCGATGAAAAGGTCATATGTCATGTCGCCACCTAGCCCTGATGTGAAAAGCGGAGCAAACGCAATTTTGTGCGGCAGGTGATCACGGGCAGTGATTGATGCGGCGCAGCTGCCAGGTTTCTGCCTCGTAATGCAGTTCGGTCACCGACAGGTTGTCGATCTTGTGGGCCATTGCCGCATTGGCGGTGACGCCCATGGCCCGCTGAACCTGGGTCAGGATCACGCCGAAATGCGCCACGGCGATGATATGTGCGTCGGGGTGGCGGGCGTTCAGCGCGTCGACGGCTTTGCCCACGCGGTCTGCGGCGGCGTTCCAGCTTTCGCCGCCGGGCGGGGCAACATCTCCGGGGGTTTCCCAATAGGCGCGGGACAGGTCCGGGTCTGTGGCGGCGACTTCGGAGAAGTGTTTTCCGTCCCAATCCCCGAAATGCAGCTCGCGCAGGTCGTGCCGATGCGGCAGACGCCTGTGGCCCGGCATCTCAAGCGCATCGGCGGTGGTGATCGAACGGATCAGATCGGACGACACGACAAGCGCCCGTTCCGGCAGGAAGGCGCTGAGCCGCGCGATGCGCGCCCTGTCGGACAGGTCCGCAGGGACATCGCGCCATCCTACAAAGGTCTTTTCATGGGTGGGACCGTGCCGGACCCAATGCCAGGTGGTCATGGCAGATGGCCTTTCAGGACCAATGGCAACCCGGCCGTCACCTGCACCACCAGTGCCGCCTCCTGCGCCAGCGCGATATTGAGCCGCCCCTGCGCTTCGCGGAACTGCCGGGCCAGGGCGTTGTCGGGCACGATGCCGTGACCAACCTCGTTGGAGACGATGACCCAGGGTGCAGCGCAGCCGCGCAGGGCGGTCAAAAGCGCCTCCCGGGCCGGGAGAAGGTCCGAACCCTCCATCATGTGATTGCTCAGCCACATGGTCGCGCAGTCGATCAGGACGCATTCATCGCCCGTCACCCCGGCCAGCGCCGGGGCCAGATCAAGCGGCGCTTCGATGGTGCGCCACCGCGCATCGCGCCGCTTTTTGTGAACCGCCACCTTTTGTGCCACCTCATCATCGAGGATCCGGCCGGTCGCCAGATAAACCATTGGCCGACCGTCATTTTCCAGAAACGCTTCGGCCCAGGCCGATTTGCCGGACGCGGCCCCGCCTAGGACGAGAGTGGATTGGGTCAAGATTTTTTCCTTTAATTCGGAACTATGGCGCCGGGTCATGCGTACCTTTGTCAAAGGCCGGTCTCAAGGCTTGCCATGTTTTCAGGGGGTATTTGAATATGACAACGCAAACGGCCAGAGAATTTTCCCTCACCCGGACCGCCATGAAAGCGGAACTGCTGGACGCAGAAACCGAGCTGAAGCTGGCATATGCCTGGCGCGACCAGCGGGATGAAGCGGCCCTGCATCGCCTGATCACCGCCTATATGCGTCTGGCCGTTTCCATGGCGGGCAAGTTCAAGCGCTACGGCGCGCCGATGAACGACCTGATCCAGGAAGCGGGCCTTGGGCTGATGAAGGCGGCGGACAAGTTCGACCCGGATCGCGGGGTGCGGTTTTCGACCTATGCTGTCTGGTGGATCAAGGCCTCCATCCAGGATCACGTGATGCGCAACTGGTCGATGGTGCGCACCGGCTCCACCTCCTCACAGAAATCGCTGTTCTTCAACATGCGCCGGGTTCAGGCCCGGCTTGAGCGTGAAGCCTCGGCGGCGGGTGAAACACTGGACCGGCATCAGCTGCGCCAGATGATCTCGACCGAGATCGGCGTGCCACTGCATGACGTGGAAATGATGGAAGGGCGGCTGTCCGGCTCTGATTATTCCCTGAACGCGACCCAGTCGGCAGAGGATGAGGGCCGCGAATGGATTGACGCGCTGGTGGATGAAAGCGCGCAGGCGGCAGAGCGGGTCGAAGACAGCCACGACACGGCGCAGCTGCGCACCTGGCTGGTGGTTGCGATGCAAGAGCTGAACGACCGCGAGCAGTTCATCGTGCGTGAAAGAAAGCTGCGCGATCAGCCGCGGACGTTGGAAAGTCTGGGCGACGAGTTGAGCCTGTCGAAAGAACGCGTGCGCCAGCTGGAGGCGGCCGCATTTGTCAAAATGCGCAAGTCGCTGGAAGGGCAGTCGCGCGAGGTCATGCATTTCCTGAACTGACCGTCCGGGGCTGGCACATTCCCGGGCTGCCGCTTATGGTCCCAGCCAGGCGCGATCTGGCAAGGGGATATCATGCTGGCAGGCAAACACATTCTGCTGATCATCGGTGGTGGCATCGCCGCGTTCAAGTCGCTTGACCTGATACGCCGCCTGCGCGAACGCGGGGCAGAGGTGACGCCGGTCCTGACCACTGCCGGGTCCGAGTTCGTGACCCCCCTGTCGGTATCTGCACTGGCGGGAAAGCCGGTGTTTCAGGCGCTTTTCGATCTGAACGACGAGGCCGAGATGGGGCATATCCAGCTCAGCCGCGTGGCCGATCTGGTGCTTGTTGCACCCGCAACAGCCGACCTGATGGCAAAGATGGCGCAGGGCCTTGCCAATGACCTCGCCTCCACCCTGCTGCTGGCCACCGATACGCCGGTTCTGATCGCGCCGGCGATGAATGTCCGCATGTGGCAGCATCCGGCAACCCAGCGGAATATCGAAACCCTCATGGCGGATGGGATCGCCATGGTCGGTCCCAATGCTGGTGACATGGCCTGTGGCGAATTCGGGCCGGGCCGCATGGCCGAACCGCTTGAGATCGTGGCCGACATCGAGGCGCGGCTGGCCGATGGGCCGCTCAGGGGGAAACGCATTCTGGTGACCTCGGGGCCGACCCATGAACCCATCGACCCGGTGCGCTATATCGCCAACCGGTCCTCCGGCGCGCAGGGGGCGGCGCTGGGCCGGGCGCTGGCGGCGCTGGGCGCGCATGTCGTCTTTGTCACCGGACCTGCCGATGTGCCCCCGCCCGAGGGGGTCGAGGTGATCCGCGTCCAGACCGCTTTGCAGATGCTGGAGGCGGTGCAGGGGGCCCTGCCCGCCGATGCCGCAATCTTTGCCGCCGCCGTGGCCGACTGGCGGGTCAGTTCGGCCAGCGACCGGAAGCTGAAAAAGTCGAAGGATGGCCTGCCCGAACTGAGCTTTGCCGAGAATCCAGACATCCTCAAGACCGTCAGCCGGATGCCCGAAGGCCGGCCCGGTCTGGTGATAGGCTTTGCCGCCGAGACCAACGATGTCGTCGACAATGCGACGGCCAAGCGCGCGCGCAAGGGCTGCGACTGGATCCTGGCCAATGACGTATCCCCCGAAACCGGCATCATGGGGGGCGATGAAAACGCGGTCACGCTGATTTCCGACGCAGGCGCGGAGGTCTGGCAGCGCATGGGCAAGGATGCTGTTGCCCGCAAACTGGCAGCGCGTATCGCGCAGGCACTGGGTTAGGATACATCGATGGTCACGATTACACTGCGCTGGGCCGAAGGGGCCGATCAGACACTGGGCCTGCCCGCCTATGAATCCGCCGGGGCTGCCGGTGCGGATCTGCGCGCCAACCTGCCAGCGGGGCCGGTGACATTGCCCCCTGCGGGCCGCGCGTTGATCTCCACGGGGTTGCATATGGCCATCCCGGAAGGGTTCGAGGTGCAGATCAGGCCGCGATCAGGCCTGGCGCTGAAACATGGGCTGACCCTGCCCAACAGCCCCGGCACGATTGACGCCGATTATCGCGGTGTTGTCGGGGTGATCCTGCTGAACACCGGGACGGAGGCCTTTGAGGTGACCCACGGCATGCGGATCGCGCAGATGGTGGTGGCCCCGGTGGTGCAGGCGGCTTTCAGGGTCGGGGAAACCCTGGATGATACCGCGCGGGGCGGCGGCGGCTTTGGATCCACGGGACTGAGCTGATGTTACTGGTTGCGGTCATGGCTGCCGCGATCTGGTTCGGCGGCGGCGTGATTGGCGCGCCGCGCAAGCTCCGGCTGATCCTGCTCGGTGTGCTGTACCTCGCAGTCCTGGGCATCCAGTTGACCTTTCCCGCCACCCATCCGCTGGCGGTGAACACCGGTGGCAGTGCCGCGCTCTGGCTGCTGCTGGGCGGTGCCGTGGTGATCTTTCTGGCCTACCGCGCGCTGATCCGCATCTTGCGCCAGCGCGCAGAGGGCAGAACAGCCATGCCGGACAGCGCGAAATCCACCGGTACATTCACCGACACCGAGCTGAACCGATATGCCCGCCATATCGTCCTGCGCGAGGTTGGCGGTGCCGGTCAGAAGGCCCTCAAACATGCGCATGTGCTGGTCATCGGGGCCGGCGGTCTGGGCGCGCCGGTGCTGCAATACCTCGCCGCCGCAGGTGTCGGCACCATCGGCGTGATCGACGATGATCAGGTGGAAAACGCAAACCTGCAACGCCAGGTGATCCACCCGGACAGTGCCATCGGCATGCCCAAGGTCTTCTCTGCGCAAAAGGCGATGCAGGCGCAGAACCCATTTGTCACCGTACGCCCCTATCACCGCCGCCTGACCGCGGAAATCGCCGATGAGCTGGTGGCTGAATATGATCTTGTGATCGACGGCTGCGACAATTTTGAAACCCGCTATCTGGTCAACGCCGCCTGCGTGCGGGCCGGGGTGCCGCTGATCTCGGGGGCGCTCAGCCAGTGGGAGGGGCAGCTTTCGGTGTTTGACCCGGCGCGGGGCGCGCCTTGTTACCAATGCATTTTCGACAAGGCGCCGGCGCCGCATCTTGCGCCCTCCTGCGCCGAGGCCGGGGTGATCGGTCCGCTGCCCGGCGTGGTGGGCGCGATGATGGCGGTGGAGGCGATCAAGCTGATCACCGGCGCGGGCACGGTCGCGCGGGGGCAGATGGTGATCTATGACGCGCTCTTTGGCGAGAACCGCAGCATTGCGGTGCAGCGCCGGGCGGGATGCCCCACCTGCGGCAGGGCTGCGGAAAGCTGACATTGCTGCCGGTGCATTGTATCTGCCGCCCCCGCGTCCTAGGGCCTGTGGACATTCGTCTTCGTCCACCCGCGCGAGACGGATTTTGCCGCTGGTGCCCTGATGTGAGCGCAGCAATGCGATCATTGGAAGCGAACATCCGGGATGGCAGAGGCAAAATCCGCCGCGCCCCGCAGGGGTTTCGCCAAAATTGCCCATTTCTGCGTTACAGCGTCCCGCCTTTACTTTAAGGCAAATCGCTTCGCCAATGTCCCGAGAGCGCGTAGCGCGGCAGGGTATTGGCGCTTCAATTTCAAGGCGGGGCGCGCAAAGAGAGCTTGAAATAGCTGGCTATTCCTGCGCTCTCTTGCCTGGAACTGAGCAATTTTGGACTGAAACGGGTGGGCGAAGACGAATGTCCACAGGCCCTAGCTTGAGCGCAAAGGAGATCCCCATGACAAACCCGCTGCTGCAAGACTGGCAAACCCCCTTTGCCCTGGCCCCCTTCGACCGGATTTCCGACGAAGATTTCGCCCCCGCGCTGGAAGCGGCGCTGACTGCCCATAATGCCGAGATTGAGGCGATCGCGCAGAACCCGGATGAGGCGGATTTTGCCAATACAATCGAGGCGCTGGAAGCCGCAGGCGGGGCGCTGGACAAGGTGCTGGGCGTTTTCTTTACCGTGGCGGGGGCCGACAGCACGCCTGCGCGGGAAGAGCTGCAACGCGACTTTTCACCGAAGCTGGCGGCGCATTTCTCCGAGATTTCCGCAAACAAGGCGCTGTTTGCCAGGGTGGCCGCCGTCTGGGACAGGCGCGACAGCCTGACGCTGAGCGATGAACAGGCACGGGTGCTGATGCTGACACATCGCGGCTTTGTCCGTTCCGGTGCCGCGCTGGAAGGGGCGGAGGAAGCGCGGATGAAGCAGATCAAGGGCAGGCTGGCGGTGCTGGGCACCCAGTTCACCCAGAACCTGCTGGCGGATGAGCGGTCGTGGTTCATGGAACTTGCCGAGGAGGATCTGGCCGGTCTGCCCGATTTCGTCGTCGACGCCGCCCGCGCGGCAGGGGAGGAAAAGCGCGCTTCCGGCCCGGTTGTGACCCTGTCGCGGTCTCTGATCGTGCCCTTCCTGCAATTCTCCCCCCGCCGCGATCTGCGCGAAAAGGCGTTTCGCGCCTGGGAGGCGCGGGGCGCCGGTGGGGGCGAGACCGACAACCGCGCCATCGCGGCCGAAATTTTGTCCCTGCGCGAGGAGCGCGCCAAGCTGCTGGGCTATGAAAATTTCGCGGCCTACAAGCTGGAAACCGAAATGGCCAAGACGCCCGAGGCCGTGCGCGGCCTGCTGATGGAAGTCTGGGAGCCGGCCAGGGCGCAGGCCAATGCGGATGCCGAGGTGCTGACCAGCATGATGCATGCCGATGGCGTGAACGGTGACCTGGCGCCCTGGGACTGGCGGTATTACGCAGAGAAACGCCGCGCGGCGGAGCATGATCTGGACGAGGCCGCGTTGAAACCCTACTTCCAGCTGGACCGGATGATCGACGCGGCCTTTGACTGCGCCACCCGGCTCTTCGGTCTGGAATTCGCACCCCTCGACGTGCCGCTCTATCACCCGGATTGCCGGGCCTGGGAAGTCACCCGGAAGGGCGAACATGTCGCCGTGTTCATCGGGGATTATTTTGCCCGTGGGTCAAAGCGGTCGGGGGCCTGGTGTTCGGCCATGCGCGCGCAGGCGAAATTCCCCAAGGTGCAAAGCCCGGTGGTGATCAACGTCTGCAATTTCGCCAAATCCGATCCGGCGCTGCTGTCCTATGACGATGCGCGCACGCTGTTTCATGAATTCGGCCATGCGCTGCATCAGATGCTGTCGGATGTGACCTATGAATCGGTCAGCGGCACCTCCGTGGCGCGCGATTTTGTGGAACTGCCCAGCCAGCTTTACGAACACTGGCTGGAGGTGCCCGAAGTGCTGGGCAAATTCGCGACCCATGCAAGGACCGGGGCGCCCATGCCCGGGGAGATGCTTGACAAGGTGCTGGCCGCAGCGACCTTCGACATGGGGTTCCAGACGGTCGAATACCTGGCCTCGGCCCTTGTCGATCTTGCATTTCACGATGGCGCGGCACCCGCCGATCCGATGGCGCGGCAGGCCGAGGTGCTGGCAGGCATCGGCATGCCGGAGGCAATCCGCATGCGCCATGCAACGCCGCAGTTCGCTCATGTCTTCTCGGGCGATGGCTATTCCAGCGGCTACTACAGCTACATGTGGTCCGAGGTCATGGATGCGGATGCCTTCGAGGCTTTCGGGGAAGCGGGCGGCGCCTTTGAGCCGGGCATTGCGGCAGCGCTTGAGCAGCATATCCTTTCCACCGGTGGCAGCCGCGATGCAGCGGAGCTTTATGTCGCGTTCCGGGGCCGGTTGCCGGGGGTTGAGGCGCTGCTGCGGGGCCGTGGGCTGATCGCGGTTTGAGAGGGTGCCGCGCTGCGGGTCTCACCAAACCCAGGGTTTCGGATCCGTCCTTGCGCGACCCCGTGCTGACAGGCCGCCAACCTCTTGCCAAGGATAATCGGCGTATCCCCGCGCGGCGGGGTCCCTCGTCGATTTTCCTTGGCAAGAGGTCAGCGCCCCGTCTGTCCGGTCGCACGCAAGGGCGGCTCCGAAACCAGGGACCTGTCGATCAGTAGCCCAGGTCCCGGTCGACGAGATTGAGAAATGCTTTGCCCGCCTCGCCGCGCCGGATGTTTTCGGCGACGGATTGCGCGGCTGTCGTGGCCCGCGTTTCGGCAGCGATATGCGGCGTGACCGTGACGCCCGGATGCGCCCAATAGGGATGGTCCTGCGGCAGGGGTTCGGTGCGGAAGACGTCCAGTGTGGCATGTGCGATCTGCCCGCTGTCCAGCGCCTCAATCAGGGCGTCATCGTCGATCAGCGGGCCGCGGCCGGGATTGATGATGAAGGCACCACGCGGCATCAGGGCCAGGGTTTCGCGGTTCAGCGTATTTTCGGTGGCGGGCGTGTCGGGCAGCAGCAGCACGGCGATTTCGGCGCGGCCAAGCGCCTGTTTCAGCCCCTCTTCGCCATGCAGGCAGGTGACACCGGCGACCTCTCTGGGGCTGCGCGACCATCCAGTCACCTGAAAGCCGATGTCGGCAAGCAGCTTCGCCGCAGCACTTCCCAGGGCCCCGAGACCCAGCATCACGACAGAGCGTTCCTGGGCCAGGGGCGGGGTGCGTGGCTCCCAGCGGGCATCACTGCGGGTGATGTCCGTGTCCAGGCCGAGGTGATAGCGCATCACGTGGGCGGTCACCCATTCCACCATGCCCTTTGTCAGGCCGGGATCGACCATGCGCGCCAGCGGGATCTTCAACGTGTCATTGCCGACCACGTTTTCCACTCCGGCCCAGAGGTTCAGCACCGCCTTGGCGCGGGTATAGGGGGTGAAATCCTGCAGGTCGCTGTTCGGGGCATAGACGATGTAATCCACCTCGGCGGGCGGGATATCCATGCTGAGCCGCGCATCGAGACCCGCGTCGGCAAGCGCCTTGCGCAGGGGCTGTTCATAGGTTTCCCACCGCTCCGATTTCGCGGCGAAAAGGACATTGATGGTCATGGGTTACCTCGGTCTGTGGACATGGGCGGATTGCACGAGGCCAAAGGCCAGCAGCAGCACCAGCATGGCTGATCCGCCGTAGCTGACCAATGGCAGGGGCACGCCGACCACCGGCGCCAGCCCCATCACCATCGACATATTGACCGCAAAGAACAAAAAGAAGTTCAGCGCGATGCCCAGGGTCAGCAGGGAAGAGAACCGGTCCTTGTTCAGGATCGCGGTGACCACGCAGAACAGGATGATCATCGCATAGAGCCCCAGCAGGCTGAACCCGCCGACAAAGCCGAATTCCTCTGCCAGGGTGGTGAAGATGAAGTCGGTATGTTTTTCCGGCAGGAAGTTCAGCCGCGACTGGGTGCCCTGCATGAAGCCGCGCCCGGTCCAGCCGCCGGACCCCAGCGCGATCTTGGATTGGGTGATGTGATAACCCGCGCCCAGCGGATCGGCGGCGGGATCGAGAAAGGTGTCGATGCGGCGGTACTGGTAGTCGTTCAGCAATTGCCAGGTGGTGCCGCGCGACTGGAAGACTGCCGTCAGCAGCCCCGTGGCCGAGGCGATGACCGCGGCGAAATAGGCCCAATGCACCCCGGCCAGGAACATCAGCCCGCCCCCCGCCGTCAGCAGCAGGATCGAGGTCCCGAGGTCCGGCTGGCGCAGGACCAGCACGGTCGGCACACAGATGATCAGGACCGGCAGCAACACCCAGAACGGGCGCGATACCTTTTTGGCGGGCAGCCAGTCGTAATAGGCGGCCAGAAACATCACCAGGGTGATTTTCATCAGTTCGGAGGGTTGCAGGTCCATGAAGCCAAGGTCGATCCAGCGCTGCGAGCCCTTGCGCTCATCGCCGATCAGCGCCACGGCGACCAGCAGCAGCAGCGAGCCCCCATAGGCCAGGCCCGACAGGTTCCGCCAGAGCCAGATCGGGATCATCGCCACTGCGAGCATCAGGGAGAGGCCAAGGCCGAAGCGTTTCATCTGCGGTTCGGCCCAGGGGGTGAATGACCCTCCGGCGACGGAATAAAGCATCAGGAAACCGATGCAGCAGACCGAGGCCAGCAGCAGCGTCAGCGGCCAGTTCAGGTGCAGGATCTTGCGAAACCCCGTCGGGACCGATTTGACCGTATATTCAAGGTAACTCATGCCTGATCGTTTCCGTTGATCGCGGCCTGGGGCTGCATCTCGCGCAGCTTGCGTTGCTGGGTCTTGATCCGGCCCCGGTCGGCAGAGGGATAGGCCTCCAGCGGGGGGTCGCCCCCTGCAAGCGCCTGCAGGATCACGTCCCGTGCGATGGGGGCAGCTGCCGTAGATCCGCCGCCGCCATGTTCAACCAGCACCGACACTGCATAGCGCGGGTTGTCGAAGGGGGCGAAACTGACAAACAATGCGTGGTCGCGACGTTCCCAGGGCAGGTCTTCGTTCCGGCTGACCCCGCGCGCCCGTTCGGCGGCGGTAATGTTGCGGACCTGGCTGGTGCCGGTCTTGCCCGCCATGCGGTATTCTTCGGCGATGATGCGCGACCTGTAGCCGGTGCCGCGGCGGTTGTTGACCACCTCGAACATCGCGCGGCGCATCTTGCGCAGGTTGTTTTCGTTCATGCCCAATGACTCGCCCGCGCCACTGGGTTGCTCGACGCCGTCGATTGTCTTGACCAGCCGTGGTGTCACCGCCCGGCCGGTGGCGATGCGCGCGCTCATCACCGCCAGTTGCAGCGGCGAGGCGAGCATGAAACCCTGCCCGATGGAGGCGTTGACCGTGTCGCCGATGACCCAGTCCGCCCCGCGTGTCTCGCGCTTCCAGCTTTTGGTCGGCGTCAGGCCCGAGGCGACAGAGGACAGCGCCAGTTCATGCTTGATGCCAAGGCCAAAGCGGTTCGCCATGGCCGAAATCTTTTCGATCCCGACCTTGAGGGCGAGATCGTAGTAATAGACGTCGCAGGATTGCTTCAGCGAGTTTTCCAGGTCGACCCAGCCGTGACCCGCGCGTTTCCAGCAGTGAAACCGCCGCCCCGCGACTTCGAGATGGCCGGGGCAATAGACGGTTTCGTCCGGGCCGATGATGCCTTCCTCGATGGCGGCCATGGCCGTCATCATCTTGAAGGTCGAACCGGGCGGGTACGTCCCCTGCACCGTCTTGTTCACCAGGGGGCGGTATTTCGATTCCAGCAGCGGGTTGTAGTCCTTGGAGGAAATCCCGCCGATGAAAAGGTTCGGGTCGTAGGATGGCGCCGAGGCGATGGCGGCCAGGTCGCCGTTCTCGCAGTCGATGACCACGACGGCGGCGCTTTCCCCGTCCAGGCGGGCCTGGACGTATTGTTGCAGCTTGGCGTCCACGGTCAGCTGTATGTCCTTGCCCGATTCGCCCTCGCGCCGGGACAGTTCGCGCATCACCCGGCCGGTGGCGTTGACCTCCACCTGCTTGGTGCCGGCCTTGCCGCGCAGGATATCCTCGCGCCGGGCTTCCACGTTGATCTTGCCGATCTGGAACCGCGGGATGCGCAGCACCTGGTCGGGGTCCTCCAGCGCGTCGAGGTCGGCCTGGCTGACCCGGCCGACGCGGCCCACCACATGGGCAAAGTCCGAGCCGCGCGGATAGACCCGCGTCAGCCCGACCTCGGGTGTGACGCCGGGCAGGGCGGGCGCATTGACGCTGACCCGGCTGACATCCTCCCAGCTGACATCGTCGACGATGGTGACGGGCAGGAAGGGTGCGGAGCGCTTGATCTCTGCCATGGCGCGTTCGCGGGTTTCCGCGTCAATCGTGATGATCTGTCCCAGACGATCCATCACCGCCTCTGCGTCGCCCGCATCTTCGCGCACCATGACAATGCGATAGCTCGGCACGTTCTGCGCCAGCCGCATGCCGTTGCGGTCAAAGATCTCGCCGCGGGCGGGGGGGATCAGCCGGATGTTGATGCGGTTTTCCTCGGCCAGCAGGCGGAACTGGTCGGCTTGATCGACCTGCAGATACCGCATCCGCGCGGCAAGGCCGCCCATGAACAGCAACTGCGCGCCGCCCAGCAGGGCGGCCCGGCGGGTCAGCCGCGTGTGGTTGGCATCGTTTTCGGCGCGGTTGCGTCTCATCTCAGACCCTCTGCCCCAAAGCATCCAGATCGCCGGGCGCGGTCTTGCGCACCCGCATCAGCCCGTGGGTTACGGCCACGACCAAGGGATAGAATAACAAGGACATGCCCAGTTCCGAAAGGCTGAGTGTGAGGCCCGGCACAGGCACCAGCACAAGGGCAAGTATCAGCCGGTTCGCGACCATGATCAACACCATGATCATGGCAACCGACACCCATTCAGCGGCAAAGCCGCCGTCGCGCAGGGACCGGCCCCGCGACTTGAGGTTTTCACAGCCGACCAGCGCCAGCAACGCCCAGAGGCCCGGCGGGCGCTGCAACAGAAGGTCCGACATCAGAAAGGCGATGGCCAGCGCGAGGGCAGGCACATATTCCGGGCGCCGCAGGCCCCAGGCACAGGCAAAACACAGCAGCAGGTCGGGGCCGGCCCAGCGGCGCGGCGTGGTTTCCATCGGCAGCAGATGAAAGAACAGTATCACAAGCGCAAGGAACAGGAACGACGCCCGCATCGCCCAAAGCCGGGACAGCGACAGATCGTTCATTCACTCACCTCCGCTTCCGCCTCTGTCTGCACGGGCAAGGGGCCTGCAGGGGAGATCACCTGCGCATTGTCGGTCACCTTCTCGGTGCCGTAGTGCCGCATCACCCGCAGGAATTCCAACCGCTCGTAATCCGCCGCAAGCCGCACGCGCAGCCGCCCGCCGGGGTCGGCGGTGACCTGTCCGATCAGCAGACCCGCCGGAAAGACGCCCCCGTCACCGGATGAAATCACCCGGTCGCCGGGACGCACCAGATCGGGGCTTTCGATGAAATCCAGCGGCGGCGCGGCGGAATTGTCGCCCGCGACGATCGTGCGCTGGCCCGAAGGCTGGATCACCGCCGGGATGCGGCTGGAGGCATCTGTCAGCAGGATCACCCGTGCGGTATTCTGCGCCACGCCGGAAATGCGGCCGACAAGCCCGATGCCGTCCATGGTGGCCCAGCCGTCCACCAGCCCGTCACGCGCGCCGACGTTCAGCAGGACGGACTGCCGGAAGGGAGAGCCGGAATCGGCCAGCACCACCCCGGTGATGAAGGTCAGGCGCGGGTCCAGCCGCACCTTGTTGAGGTCCAGCAGTCTGGCATTTTCCTGTTCCAGTTGCAGGGCCGCTTCCTTCCAGGCCTGCATCTGGCGCAATTCGCTGCGCAGCTCCTGGTTCTGTTCGCTCAGCCGCTGGTAGGATTGAAAGTCGCGCAACAGGTTGATCGTGCCCGTCACCGGCGCCATCGCCCAATCCAGGTTGGGCACCAGCCGGTCGGTGATCTGGGCGCGAAACCGTTCGACGCGCGGACTGTCGATGCGCCACAAAAGAAAGATCGCGCCCAGCAGCAGGATCAGCACAGCCAGCAGCAACCGGCGCAGCGGGCCGGTGAAATCACTGCTGGTTGAGCGGTCTTTGGCCATGTCACAAAGGCTCCTGCCCGAGGGGCGGGCGTGGCAATGGTATCAGGATTCAGCTGTCGTAGTCGATGGCGTGGCGCAGCTGTTTTTCGTATTCCAGCGCCTTGCCCGTGCCCAATGCGACGCAGTTGAGCGATTCATCCGCGATGGAAACGGCAAGCCCGGTCTGCTCGCGCAGCGCAAGGTCCAGATCGCCCAGCAATGCGCCGCCGCCGGTCAGCATGACGCCCCGGTCCACAATATCCGCCGCAAGGTCGGGCGGGGTGGTTTCCAGCGCGGTCATCACCGCCTCGCAGATCTGCTGCACCGGTTCGGCCAGCGCCTCGGCGATCTGGGCCTGCGTGACCTCGATCTCTTTCGGCACGCCGTTCAGCAGGTCGCGGCCGCGGATCTGCATCGAGGTGCCGCGCCCGTCGTCGGGCATCCGTGCCGTACCGATGGAGGTCTTGATGCGTTCTGCGGTGGTTTCCCCCACCAGCAGGTTCTGCTGACGGCGCAGGTAGCTGATGATTGCCTCGTCCATCCGGTCGCCGCCGACGCGGACGGAGCGGGCATAAACGATGTCACCAAGGCTGAGAACCGCCACCTCGGTGGTCCCGCCGCCGATGTCCACGACCATATTGCCGGTGGGATCGGTGATCGGCATCCCCGCACCGATGGCCGCGGCGATGGGTTCGGCGATCAGACCCGCGCGGCGTGCGCCAGCGGAAAGGACCGATTGGCGAATCGCGCGTTTCTCGACCGGAGTCGCGCCATGCGGCACGCAGACGATGATCTTGGGCTTTGAAAAGGTGGAGCGTTTATGCACCTTTCGGATGAAGTGCTTGATCATCTCCTCGGCGGTGTCGAAATCCGCGATGACACCTTCGCGCATCGGGCGGATCGCCTCGATACTGCCGGGGGTGCGGCCCAGCATCAGCTTGGCGTCCTCGCCCACGGCCAGCACCTTCTTGACCCCGTCCTTGATATGATAGGCAACGACCGACGGCTCAGACAGAACAATCCCACGACCCTTGACGTAGACAAGCGTATTCGCCGTGCCCAGATCAATCGCCATGTCGGAAGAAAACATGCCGCGGAGATTTCCAAAGATGTTCATGCGGTGCAAACCTTGATTAAAAGCCCAATCAGCCCGCGACTCTGACAGAGGCGGGCGCGCAGCCCTTATAGGCTTCGCTCCGCTGAGGCGAAAGGGGGGCTCTGAGAAGTCTCGGCATCTTGTCGCCGCCGGGTTAGGCTGGGCAGGAAAACAAAGGGTGGAGATATATAATGAAGAAAATTCAATCGCTCGGCGTCCATCACATCACGCTGACCGGTGCCGACCGTCAATCCTCGATCGACTTCTGGGAGGGGGTGCTGGGCATGCCTTTCATCTTCGACCAGCCCAATCTGGACGACCCGGACGAGGGGCATCTGTATTTTGATCCCGGTGACGGCCGGCTGATCACGATATTCACAAATGAAAACCGCAAGCCTGTTCATAACAGAACCCCGACCGATCCGGGCTGCGTGCATCATCTGGCGCTTGAGGTCGATCAGGCGACGCATGAACAGGTGCTTGACCGCCTGGCAGAGCGGGGCATCCCGAATTCCGGGATCAAGGACCGGGGTTTCATGAAGTCGATCTATTTCAAGGACCCGCTGGGCTTTCTGATCGAACTGGCCTGCTACACCTTCATCCCGCCGCGCGGCAGCAGCCATGCCGAGGTCATGCTGGAGGCACACAAGCTGCGCGTCGCACGGGGCGACAAGGCCATCGGCCGCAGCCATCTGGCCGACGCGGTGCTGTTGATCGTGGAGCGCAGCCAGTTGTCGCTGAGCGAGGATCGTGGCGCGCGCAACCCTTACGGGTGAGCCATCGCAAGGCGGCAGGTCGCGCGCAGGGCGGTCAGCCTTCGCCGACGTTTTTGGCAAAGGCTTCCTTGAATTCAGCCTGCTGTCCGGATGTCGCATCGGTCTGGTAGTTCTTCTTCCAGTCCTCCATCGACATGCCGTAAAACAGCTCGCGGGCCTCTTCCTTGGTCATTTCGATGCCCCGTGCATTGGCCGCTTCCTGATACCAGCGGCTCAGGCAGTTGCGGCAGAACCCGGCAAGGTTCATCAGGTCGATGTTCTGAACGTCGGTGCGGTCCTGCATCAGATGTTGTTGCAGACGGCGAAAGGCGGCGGCCTGCAGTTCGATCTCTTGCTGATCTGGCATGGTGATCTCCTTTTGGATGAAAGCTGGGGGGGCATCGCACAGGTGTCAAGCAGATGCGCCATTGAGCATCGAAATCATCCGGTGCAAGGCGGCCGGGGCTGGCAGAAGCTTAGCATTCATGAAACCTTGGGTGATTATGACGGTGGGGCTTCATATGGGCGGCAATGTATGTTACCGCTAACGGAAGAAAATTAACGGGCCACTGTCTGGCCCAGAAGAAAGAACAGGGAAAATCACATGAGACGCCTGCGCAACGTAAAGATCGTGGCAACCTTGGGCCCTGCATCCGATACATACGAGATGATCGAAACGCTGCACAAGGCCGGGGCGGACGTGTTTCGCCTGAACATGAGCCATGGCAGCCACGAGGAAATCCGCGAAAAGCACCGCATCATCCGCGAGGTCGAAGAGAACCTTGGCAGCACCATCGGCATTCTGGCTGACCTGCAGGGCCCGAAACTGCGCGTGGGTGTCTTTGCCGGTGACAGCGAACAGCTTGATCCCGGTGCCAGTTTCCGGCTCGATCTGGACGAGGCGGAAGGTGATGCAAGCCGGGTCAACCTGCCCCACCCCGAGATTTTCCAGGCGCTTGAGCCGGGGGCGACCCTGCTGGTCAATGACGGAAAGATCAGGCTGAAGGTCAAGGACTGCGGTCCGGATTTTGCCAATTGCGAAGTGGTGATCGGCGGCATCATTTCCAACCGCAAAGGGGTGAACGTGCCCGATGTCGTGCTGCCGCTGGCGGCGCTGTCGGACAAGGACCGCGCGGATCTGGAATTTGTCTGCGGCCTGGGCGTGGACTGGCTGGCGCTGAGCTTTGTGCAGCGCCCCGAAGACGTGACCGAAGCACGCGATCTGGCAAAGGGACGGGCCTCCATCCTGTCCAAGATCGAAAAACCCTCGGCGGTGACGCGGTTCGACGACATTCTGGCGGTCAGCGACGGCATCATGGTCGCACGCGGCGATCTGGGTGTCGAACTGCCGGTGCAGAACGTCCCGCCGATCCAGAAACGCCTGGTGCGCAAATGCCGTATGGCGGGCAAGCCGGTGATCGTCGCCACCCAGATGCTGGAATCGATGATCGAAAGCCCGATGCCCACCCGGGCCGAAGTGTCGGACGTGGCCACCGCGATCTACGAGGGGGCCGATGCGGTCATGCTCTCGGCGGAATCCGCGGCGGGCGCCTATCCGGTCGAGGCGGTGCAGACCATGAACAATGTCGCCTCCGAGGTGGAGCTGGACCCGACCTATACCCAGATCATCGAATCCTCGCGCATCGCCGACCGTGAAACCGTGGCCGACGCCATTGTTGCTGCGGCCCGCGAGATTGCGGAAACCACCGAGATCAAGGCGATCTGCTGCTTTACCCAAAGCGGGACCACCGCCGTGCTCACAGCCCGTGAGCGGCCCCGCGTGCCGATCATCGCGCTGACCCCCGATGTGCGCACCGCCCGGCGGCTTGCATTGAGCTGGGGCACGAACTGCGTGATCACACCGCCGCTGGACCGGTTCAAGCTGGCGGTTGTCGCGGCCGTCAAGGCGGCAACCGCCGAAGGTTTCGCACAGGCGAAAGACCTGATTGTCGTCACCGCCGGCGTGCCCTTCAACGTGCCGGGCACCACCAATATCCTGCGCGTTGCCCCCTGCGACGAACGTTTGATTTTTGCATCCGATCCGGAGTAGCCTGTTCAGGTAGTTGATTTTTTCTCAATCAGGAGTGGTCGGTAATGGACCCTGATCTGGCACTTGTCCTCGGCATCGTGATCGGGGCGCTCTCGATCCCGTCCATCCTGTCGGCCCTGTCTGACAGACGCGCGCCGCGCGCCTCGGCGCTGACGATCCTGATCGCCGGGGGGCTGGTCCTCTATGCTGCGCAGAACAAGCCGCAGGGCTATGCGCTGGAAGAGGTGCCGGATGTCTTTGTGGATGTCGTCGCCCGCTATATGCCCTGAGGCCGGGCGAGGTTTCACCGGCCGGCGGATGCGCCGGTAAACCAGCAACCGCGCAACCGCATCGCGGCACTTGCCAAACCGGCACAACCCTCCTATACGCCCTCACTCAACCCGCGCGTCCGGCCAACGTGGCATGCCGAGTCGCGCGTCAACCGAACTCAATAGACGGAGACGGAAATGCCCAAGATGAAGACGAAATCGAGCGCCAAAAAGCGCTTCAAGATCTCGGCGACCGGTAAGGTCATCGGGGGTCAGGCCGGCAAACGCCATGGCATGATCAAGCGGACCAAGAAATTCATCCGCGACGCACGCGGCACGACAGTTCTGTCAGAGCCCGATGCAAAGATCATCAAGGGCTATATGCCCTACGACCGCTGATAGAGGAGAACCGAGATGTCCCGAGTTAAAGGTGGTACAGTCACCCACGCCCGCCACAAGAAGATCGTCAAGGCCGCCAAAGGTTACTACGGCCGCCGCAAGAACGTCTTCAAGGTCGCCACGCAGGCGGTCGACAAGGCGAACCAATACGCCACACGTGACCGCAAGAACCGCAAGCGGAACTTCCGCGCGCTGTGGATCCAGCGGATCAACGCCGCTGTGCGCTCCCATGACGAATCGCTGACATACAGCCGTTTCATCAACGGTCTGAATCTGGCCGGCATCGAAGTGGACCGTAAGGTTCTGGCCGACCTGGCCGTGCACGAGCCCGAAGCCTTCGGTGCGATCGTCAAGCAGGCACAGGCGTCTCTGGCCGCGTAATCCGCGCCAGTCAGAAATTTCAAAAGGCCCCCGCGGCGATGCGGGGGCTTTTTTGTTTGGGCAGGTTCAGCATGGGTGGCACCGGCTGTGCGGCTGTGGGTTTCCAGCCGGCAGGGGGCAGGGCGCGTTACAGGGGCCGCGCACCAGCGTTGCGGCTCAGACCCCCGCCTTGCCCAATTGCCCCACATTCGCCAGCCAGCCGTCAACCTGCCCGGCACCGGGGCTGCTTGCGGCAGAGAAAAAGCTTACCCTGGTCGGTTTGATTCCGACAAAGCGCAGGATCTGCCCGCGCATCTGATGCAGGATGGCATTGCGATAGATCAGCGACAGGAACCATCTGGGCGTGTCCGAGGTCAGGATCAACCGCGCCGAACGGCCCGAGAGCAATGGTTTGGGCATCTTGCCCCTGGGCACCCGGCTGTCAAAGGTCCGGCCCGGCAGGAACGCCCGGTCAATCGCGCCCTTCAGCTTGGCCGGAATGCCGCCCCACCACATCGGCGCGGTCAAGACGACATGCTCTGCCCATTCGATGTCCGTCAGCAGCTTTTCCAGGGCGGGCTCCAGTGGCTTGGTTTTGCCAAAACCCGCAAATCCATGGTCGGGGTCGAAATCCATTGCTGCGATATGGGTCAGGCGCACCTCATGCCCCGCTGCACGCGCCGCCCCGGCATAGGCTTCGGCCAGGGCGCGGTTCAGGGAGGTTTCGGCCGGGTGGCCATTCAGGATGTAGATGCGTTTCGACATGGTGGTTCCTTGTAATTGACCGTGGTCATTAATTGTTATCGGCCAAAATGACCACGGTCAATAATCAAATTTGACCGCGATCAGGGATCGTGCCACATCTGGGTCATGAAACAGGCTGTCCAGAAACGCACCCTCGAAACCCGCGCCCGGCTGGTGGCCGCGGCCAAGGGGCTGGTCGCGGCGCAGGGCTATGCCGCGCTGCGGGTCGAGGATGTCGTGGCAAAGGCGGGGGTGGCCAAGGGCACCTTCTTTGCCCATTTCCCCGACAAGGATGCGCTGATGGATCTGCTGATCGGGGCCGAGATCGACCGCCACCTTGATGCCATCGCAGATCTGCCCGCCCCGCGCGACGTGGATGAATTTGTCACGGTTCTGATGCCGTTACTGCGTTTCATGACCTGCGAACGCTATGTCTTTGACGTGATCCTGCGCCACTCCGGCGCGGCGCTGGCAGAGGAGATCGGACCGATTGCCACCACCTTTGTGCGCCAGGCCGAGGTTGTTGCCGCTTGGTTGGACCAGGGCCCGTTTCGCCGCGATGTCTCCCCGGATTTGCTGGCCGAAGGGGTGCAGGCATTTGCCACCCAGGCGATGGCGCTGCATTTCTGCGCCCTGCACAACGCCGTGCCGCTCGACCAGCGCCTGCGCCCCTATCTGTCGGCCTGGCTGCAACCGGGCATCTGAACCCGCTTCACGCCCCGCATGGCTTGTATTCAGCGGCCAGTCTGCTAGCACGACCCTGACAGTTGAAGGACGATTGCGATGGACGATCTCAAGCAGAAATACCTTTCCCGGATTGCCGATGCGGCGGACGAGGCTTCCCTCGAAGACATCCGTGTCACCGCCGTGGGCAAGAAGGGTGAGATCGCGCTGAAAATGCGCGAGCTGGGCAAGATGACCCCGGAAGAACGGCAAGTGGCCGGTCCCGCGCTGAATGCCCTGAAGGACGAGATCAACTCCGCCCTCGCGGCCAAGAAGGCGGCGCTGGGCGACGCGGCGCTGAACGAACGCCTGCGCAGCGAATGGCTGGATGTGACCTTGCCCACCCGCGCCCGGCGGCAGGGCACGATCCACCCGATCAGCCAGGTGACCGAGGAGCTGACAGCAATTTTTGCCGAGATGGGCTTCTCCGTCGCGGAAGGGCCGCGCATCGACACCGACTGGTACAATTTCGACGCGCTCAACATCCCCGGCCACCACCCGGCACGGGCGGAAATGGACACATTCTATATGGCGCGCGCGGAAGGCGACAACCGCCCGCCACATGTACTGCGCACCCATACCTCCCCGGTGCAGATCCGCACGATGGAAGCGCAGGGCGCGCCGCTGCGCATCATCTGCCCAGGTGGCGTCTATCGCGCGGATTACGACCAGACCCATACGCCGATGTTCCACCAGGTCGAGGGGTTGGCGATTGACCGCGATATCTCCATGGCGAACCTCAAGTGGGTGCTTGAGGAATTCTTTGCCGCCTTCTTCGAGATCGACGGGATCAAGACACGCTTCCGCGCCTCGCATTTCCCCTTCACCGAACCCTCGGCAGAGGTCGACATCCAGTGTTCCTGGGTCGATGGCCAGTTGCGCATCGGCGAGGGCGACGGCTGGCTGGAGGTGCTGGGCAGCGGCATGGTGCACCCCCATGTGCTGCGCTCCGGCGGGGTGGATCCGGATCAGTGGCAGGGCTTTGCCTTTGGCATGGGGATCGACCGCATCGCGATGCTGAAATACGGCGTGCCGGACCTGCGGGCCTTCTTTGATTCAGACCTGCGCTGGCTGCGGCACTATGGGTTCGCCTCGCTGGACCAGCCGAACCTGCACGGCGGGCTGAGCCGGTAAGGAGGCCATATGAAGCTGTTTCACCGCGACAGGCGAAACGACTCAGCGGCGCACCGCCGGATCTATGCCCGGTTCGAGATCGCCTATACCATGGTCGATTTCCTGGCGGCCCTGATGTTCATCATCGGCTCGGTGATGTTCTTTTCAGACGCCTGGGTGACAACTGGCACCTGGCTGTTCCTGATCGGGTCGTTCTTTTTTGCCGCCAAACCCACCCTGCGCCTGTGGCGTGAGGTGAAATTATACCGCCTTGGCGATATGGAAGACCTGGCCCGGCGCGCAGGCGGCGACGGCTGACACAACCCGGGACCGGGCGCGGGATCACCCTGAGGGGGACGCGGGTGGCCGGCCGGGCTTTGGTGTATTTGAAGAACAATGAAAGGGGGGTGTCGCGCGCCAAAAGCGGGGCTTTTCATTGAAACCCCCGGCGTTTGCGGATACCGAACCCGTGAGACGCATGCACGAGGAACCGCGCGATGAAATTCACCCTGTCCTGGCTGAAAGAGCATCTGGATACGACCGCTTCGGTCGATGAAATCACCTATGCCCTGACCGATCTGGGTCTGGAGGTCGAAGGGGTCGAGGACCGCGGCGCGAAACTGGCGGATTTTACCATCGGTTACGTGAAATCTGCGGAAAAGCATCCCGATGCGGACCGCCTGAACGTCTGTCAGGTCGAAACCGACGAAGGTGTGACCCAGATCATCTGTGGCGCGCCCAATGCGCGTGCAGGCATCACCGTGGTGGTCGCCAAGCCCGGCGTCTATGTGCCCGGCATCGACACGACCATCGGCGTGGGCAAGATCCGCGGCATCGAGAGCTATGGCATGATGGCCTCCGAGCGCGAGATGGAACTGAGCGAGGAACACGACGGCATCATCGAACTGCCCTCGGGCGAGGTTGGGCAGCGGTTTGTCGACTGGCTGGCCGAGAATGACCCGGCCAAGGTTGATCCGGTGATCGAGATTGCCATCACCCCGAACCGCCCCGATGCGCTGGGCGTGCGCGGCATCGCCCGCGATCTGGCGGCACGCGGTCTGGGCAAGCTGAAACCGCGCGACGTGGATGCGGTGGAGGGTGCCTTCCCCTGTCCGGTCACCGTCAGCATCGACGAGGACACCCGCGACCAATGCCCGGTGTTTTACGGCCGCATGATCCGGGGCGTGACCAATGGCCCGTCACCTGCCTGGCTGCAGGACCGCCTGCGCGCCATCGGGTTGCGGCCGATCTCCTTCCTCGTGGATGTCACGAACTTCTTCACCTATGACCGCAACCGCCCGCTGCATGTCTTTGACGCGGACAAGATCGCGGGCAATGCGCTGCGGGTGCATCGCGCCCTGGGCGGCGAGACGATAATGGCGCTCGACGACAAGGAATATACATTCGAAGCGGGCATGACCCTGATTTCCGACGCCGATGGCGTGGAAAGCATTGGCGGCGTCATGGGCGGCGCCGGGTCGGGCTGCACGGCGGAAACCACCAATGTCTTCATCGAGGCGGCCTATTTCGATCCGGTCCGCACCGCCTACACGGGCCGCGCGCTCAAGATCAATTCCGATGCGCGTTACCGGTTCGAGCGTGGGATCGACCCGGCCTGGACGCCTTATGGCATCGAACATGCCACCCGGATGATCCTGGATCACGCGGGTGGCGAGGCTTCCGAGGTTGTGGTGGCGGGTCAGATCCCGGACACGGCCCGCGCCTACAAGCTGGACGCGGCAAGGGTGCAGTCGCTGGTCGGCATGACCATTCCCGAAAGCGATCAGCGCCAGACGCTGACATCGCTGGGCTTCCGGCTGGAAGGCAACATGGCCCATGTGCCGACATGGCGGCCCGATGTTCAGGGAGAGGCGGACCTGGTGGAAGAGGTGGCCCGTATCGCTTCGCTGACCAAGCTGGAGGGGCGGCCGCTGCCGCGCCTGACCGCAGGTGTGCCGCGCCCCGTGCTGTCACCGACACAGCGCCGGATCGGGGCGGCGCGCCGTGCCACCGCCGCGCTGGGCTATAACGAATGCGTCTCCTACAGCTTCATTGACCAGGCCTCAGCCGCGCTTTTCGGGGGCGGTACGGATGCGACCCGGCTGGAAAACCCGATCTCTGCCGACATGAGCCACATGCGCCCGGCGCTATTGCCGGGATTGTTGCAGGCGGCCGCGCGCAACCAGGCGCGGGGCCATGCGGATATGGCACTGTTCGAGGTTGGCCCGGCCTTTCAGGGGGGCGAGCCGGGTGAACAGGCGGAGATGATCACCGGGCTGCTGATCGGGCGCACCGGACCCAAGGATGTGCATGGCGCGTCCCGGCCCGTGGATGTCTTTGACGTCAAGGCGGATGCGGAAGCTGTGCTGTCGGCGATGGGCGCCCCGGCGCGGGTGCAGATCCTGCGCGGCGCGCCGGATTACTGGCATCCGGGCCGGCACGGCATGATCTGCCTGGGCCCGAAGAAGATCCTGGGCATCTTCGGCGAAGTGCATCCGAAAATCCTGACCGCGATGGACGTGAAGGGGCCCGCCATGGCCTTTACCATCTGGCCTGATGAAATCCCGCTGCCGCGCAAGGCCGGGGCCACCCGTGCCGCGCTTCGGATCAGCGATCTGCAGGTGGTTGAGCGTGACTTTGCCTTTGTCGTGGATGCCGGGGTCGAGGCGCTGACGCTGGTCAATGCGGCGCTGGGCGCGGACAAGTCGCTGATCGAGGATGTGCGCGTCTTCGACGAATTCATCGGCGGATCGCTGGGCGAGGGTAAAAAGTCGCTGGCGATCACGGTGCGGATGCAGCCCAGCGAAACCACATTGAAAGACGCGGATATCGAGGCGGTCGGGGCCAAGGTGATCGAGAAGGTCACCAAGGCCACGGGCGGCGTTCTGCGCGGTTAAGGGGGACATATGCTCAGAGTTTACCTGTCCGGCGAAATCCACACCGACTGGCGCGAACAGATCGTCGAGGGGGCCAGCGGGCTGGATGTCGCCTTTGACGGTCCGGTCACCGACCACGCCGCCAGCGACGATTGCGGCGTGGCGATCCTGGGCGCGGAGGCGGACAAGTTCTGGCACGACCGCAAGGGGGCGCAGATGAACGCCATCCGCACCCGCAAGGGGATTGCGGATGCGGATGTGGTGGTTGTGCGCTTTGGCGATCAATACAAGCAATGGAACGCCGCCTTTGATGCTGGCTATGCCGCCGCCCTGGGCAAGTCGCTGATCATTCTGCACGGGCCTGACCATGCCCATGCGCTGAAGGAAGTGGATGCCGCTGCCCTGGCGGTTGCGTCGGAACCGGCGCAGGTAGTGCAGATCCTGCGCTATGTGCTGAACGGCACGCTGCCGGGCTGAACGGGCTGCCACCCGCCCGCCCGGCGCGGGGCATCAGTCGCGCGGGGGCGTCACCAGACCCTTCTGCACTGCGGGGCGGGCCGTGAACCGTTCCAGATAATCCACCAGGTTGCTGTGATCTTCCCAGCCCACCACCTCTTTCGCGCCATAAAAATCGAGCCCCCGCAGCCAGGGCGCGATGGCGATGTCGGCGATCGAATAGTCACCGGCAATCCAATCCTTGCCCTCAAGCGCCAGGTTCAGCACGTTCAACAGGCGCTTTGCCTCGTTGATGTAGCGTTGCTGGGGGCGCTTATCTTCCCATTCGGATCCGGCGAATTTGTAGAAAAAGCCGAGCTGGCCCAGCATCGGACCAAGGCCGCCCATCTGGAACATCAGCCACTGGATGACATGCGCCTTTTCGGTCGCGGTGCTGCCGATCAGCTTGCCTGACTTTTCTGCCAGATAGATCAGGATCGCGCCGGATTCGAACAGGCCCACGGGTGTGCCGTCCGGCCCGTTCGGGTCAATGATCGCCGGGATCTTGTTGTTGGGGTTCAGCGACAGGAACTCCGGGCTTTTCACGTCGGCATCCGACAGGGTGACTTTGTGCGCCTCATAGGGAATGCCCATTTCCTCCAGCGCGATGGAGACCTTGACGCCGTTCGGCGTGGGAAAGGAATAAAGCTGCAATACGCCCGGGTCTTTCGGCGGCCATTTGCGGGCGATGGGGAAGGAATCGAAAACTGACATGGAGGGCTCCTTTGGTTTCATGATGCAAGGTAGTTGCTTTTCCCCGCAGTAACAGACTTCCACCTGTGCGAAGTTATGCTAACAAATGTGCATTGCTGAACGGACCGAAAGCCGTCCGGGCATCTACTGGAAAGAGGGACATGTTGTGATTAACGAATTCAAGGACTTCATCGCCAAGGGCAATGTCATGGACATGGCCGTCGGTATCATCATCGGCGCGGCCTTTACCGCCATCGTGACATCGCTGGTCGGCGATCTGATCAATCCGATCATCGGCCTGTTCTCGGGCGGGGTGGATTTTACCAATAACTATGCCGTGCTGGCCGGTGACGTGCCTGCCGGTGCCTCATTGGAAGCCGCGCGGGAGGCGGGCGCCTCTGTCTTTGCCTATGGCGCCTTCATCATGGCGGTCATCAATTTCCTGATCATCGCCTTTGTGGTCTTCATGCTGGTCAAGATGGTCAACCGTGTCAAATCTGCGGCCGAGAAGCCCGAAGAGGTCGCACCCGAAGTCGAGACCGGCCCCTCGGAGCTGGACGTTCTGCTGGAAATCCGCGACCAGCTTGCCAAGGGCAAGTGATCCGCTTCGTTTTCGATCAAAGGCCCGCTTTGGTGGGCCTTTTTCTGTTTCCGGGGCTTTAGTCGGCCGCCGCCGGACATGACCCCAGGCCGAGGTATCCGCGCGCCAGCCGCCCGGATCTGAGCAACAGCGCCTCCTGATCGGTTTCACCGGCCATGCCTGCGGCATCAATCATGCCGCGCAGCGCTGCCACCAGATCGCGGGCCAGCAGATCGGCATCCTCCAGCCCTGCATGGGTCAGAAATGCTGCGACCCTTTGCAGAATGGCGGCGTTCAGGGCCTTTGTTTCTTCCTCCAGCGGGAGGACAGCATCGGCATATTCCAGCATCCGGGCCAGTTTGGGCCGGCGCAGCTGATGGCCGACGGCCGCGCGCAGCAACCTCTCCAGGGTGGTCTCCACATCCTCCGCGGCCATGTCGCGGGTGGCTGTCTGCACATCTTCCAGCAGTTGAGCGCGCTCCCGGCGGATGATCTCGGCCAGGATCGCCTCCTTTGACGGGAAATATTGATAAAGCGTCCCGATGCTCACCCCCGCGACCTCGGCCACGCGGTTGGTGTTCAGCCGGTCAAACCCTTCCGCCACCAGAATGCGAGCAGCCGCCTCCAGGATGGCGTCGTAACTGACGCGGGCGCGGGCCTGCGTTGGTGTTTTTCGGGGGTTTATCCGCATCTCCAGGGCCACCTCCGGAAGCGAGTAGAAGAATGTGAGCGATTGCTCATACTTATGAACTGCAAGCAGGGAAAAAGGAATGCCCGATGAAATGGACCATTTTTGTCAACATGCGCGCCACACCGGCCTGGTTGCGCCAGCCGCCCGGGGAACGCGACAGGATCGCTGCGGCATGCCTTGGCACGGCGATGGTGGACGACCGCGTGACCATGCGGTTCTACGATGCGGAAGCCTTCAGCGGTTATTGCTCCGACGTGGCCGTGTTCGAGACGACCGACATGCAGGCCTATTATTTCGTCATGGAGAGGCTGCGCAATACGGCACTGTTGTCCGTGCCGTACTTTGAAATTATCTCCATCATCCCGGCCATGGAAAACGGTTTCCGGGAGTTCCAGCGCGCCGAGCAGGGGGTGCGGCAAGGCGGGTGATCGGGCCATCCGGCGCAAGCGCCGGCCCGGCCCGCACATTGCATTACCTTGGGCCCGACCGGAGCTTCGCCGCATTCTCACCTATGACCGCTTGGCCCCTGCCACCTCCTCCTGACATGCTGCAGCATTCAGGGACGACGAGGTGACACAAAGCCGGGTTTGGCTGGTGTCTGACGTTACGCCTTCAGCGCAAGCCGGGGTGACAACACGTCGATCCCAAGTGCCTTGCCCACCGCATGATAGGTCAGTTTGCCCGCATGTACGTTCAACCCGTTCAGCAGATGCTCGTCCTCTTCGCAGGCCTGACGCCAGCCCTTGTTGGCCAGCGCCAGCATGAAGGGCATGGTCGCATTGCCAAGCGCGATGGTCGAAGTGCGCGCAACCGCACCCGGCATGTTGGCCACGCAGTAATGCATGATTCCGTCGACCTCATAGACCGGATCCTGGTGCGTGGTTGCCTTTGACGTCTCGAAACACCCGCCCTGGTCAATCGCCACATCGACAAGCGCCGCACCGGGTTTCAGCTCGGACAATTGTGCGCGGGAAATCAGCTTGGGCGCCGCAGCACCGGGGATCAGCACCGCGCCGATGATCATGTCGGCCTGACGCGCCAACTCCATGGTGTTCTGGGCAGAGGCATAGGCGGTCTTGAAGGTGCCGCCGAAGACATCGTCGAGATAGCGCATCCGGGGCAGGGACCGGTCCAGCACGGTCACATCCGCGCCCATGCCCGCCGCGATCCGCGCCGCATGTGTGCCGACAACACCGCCGCCGATCACCATGACGCGGGCAGGGTTCACACCGGGCACACCGCCCATCAGCACGCCGCGTCCGCCGTTGGCCTTTTGCAGGGTCCATGCGCCAACCTGGGGTGCCAGACGGCCCGCAACCTCGGACATTGGTGCCAGCAGGGGCAGGCCGCCCATGCGGTCGGTTACGGTTTCATAGGCGATGCAGGTCGCACCGGAGGCCATCAGGTCGCGTGTCTGCTCGGGGTCGGGGGCAAGGTGAAGATAGGTGAACAGCACCTGGCCCTCGCGCAGCATCTTGCGCTCCACGGCCTGCGGCTCCTTGACCTTCACGATCATGTCGGCGGCGGCGAAAACCTCCTTCGCGGTCCCGATGATCTGCGCACCGGCGGCCTGGTAATCGCTGTCCTCGAAGCCCGCGCCGATGCCCGCGCCGGTCTCGATCAGGACCTCATGTCCTGCCGTTGTCGCCTCCAGCGCCGCCGAGGGGGTCAGCCCAACGCGGAATTCCTGCGGTTTGATCTCTTTCGGGCAGCCGATTTTCATGATGAGTCCCCTGTTGATTGATTGGCGGAAGCATGGGCAATTCTGCACGCAAAGGGACACGAATAAAGGTGGCGCGACCGGCATTTATCAGGATATCATTGCGCCATGATCAACATATACGCGAAAGTCTTGCGCCGATGAGTCTCGACGAGATTGATCGCCGTATCCTCAGGGCACTTCAACGCAACGGGCGGATGTCAAACGCCGAACTGTCCGACGATGTCCATCTGTCCCCCTCCGCCTGCCACCGCAGGGTCCAGCGGATGGAGCGGACCGGCTATATCAGCGATTATGTCGCCCTGCTGAATCCCCGGAAACTCGGGGTGCCGACAACGGTCTTTGTGGAGATTACCCTGCAAGGCCAGGCCGATGAAACACTGGACGCCTTCGAAAAATCCGTCGCGCGGATTCCCGATGTGCTGGAATGCCACCTGATGGCGGGCTCTGCCGATTACCTGTTGAAAGTGGTGGCCGAGAATACCGAAGATTTCGCGCGCATCCACCGCCAGCATCTTGCACGGCTGCCGGGGGTGCAGACCATGCAGTCCAGCTTTGCCCTGCGCACCGTCTGCAAAACCACCGCATTGCCTGTCTGAATGCAGATTGAACCCGAGATGGGCCTGCTGGTGGCCGCCGTGTTCCTGTTTGCCGGCACGATCAAGGGTGTGATCGGGCTGGGCCTGCCGACGGTCGCGATGGGGATCATGGGCCAGTTCCTGCCGCCCACCACTGCCCTGGCGATCATTGTGCTGCCGCTTCTGGTGTCGAATGTCTGGCAGGTGATCCGCGCCGGGGCGGGGCTGGGCACGCTGCGGCGCTACTGGCTGCTGATGGCACTGCTGGGCGGATCGCTCTGGCTGACGACGTTCTTCACCGCCTCGGTCTCGCCCGAATTCCTGCTCGGCGCCATCGGGGCTGCTATTGTCGTCTTTGCCGTCTCGAACCTGCTGGGGACCCCGCCACCGGTCCCCGACCGCTGGGACCGGACAGCACAGGCGATCACGGGGATCAGTGCGGGCGTGCTGGGGGGCTTTACCGGCATCTGGTCGCCGCCCTTTGTGACCTACCTCATCGCCCGGCGCACCGATGCGGATGAATTCGTGCGCGCCTCGGGCCTCTTTATCCTGATCGGGGGCGTGCCCCTTGCCATCGGCTTCTGGCAGTCGGGCATCCTGAACGGGACCACCGGGCCGCTTTCGGCGGCGATGATCGTACCGACGCTGGCGGGCTTTACCCTGGGCGAGGTGCTGCGCCGCCGGATGAGCGCCAGGGCCTTCCGCCGGGTGTTCCTCTGGCTTTTCCTGCTGATGGGGCTGAACCTGCTGCGCCGCGCGCTGTTCTGACCGGCCCGGGACCCGGACGGCAGGCCAAAGAAAACCCCCGCAGCGCGGGGCTGCGGGGGTTCTGATTTCCGGCATCGCGGGAATGATTTACATCATGCCTTCGCGTTGCGCTTTTTTGCGTGCCAGCTTGCGGGCACGGCGGATCGCTTCAGCTTTCTCGCGCGCTTTTTTCTCGGAGGGTTTCTCGAAATGTTGCTTGAGCTTCATTTCGCGGAACACGCCTTCGCGCTGGAGCTTTTTCTTCAGAGCCCGGAGGGCCTGATCGACATTGTTGTCGCGAACACTAACCTGCATGTGGTTGTCACCACCTTTCTAGGAAAAAGTTGCAAGGATTTGCAGGAAATGGCCCTATATCAACCTTGAAACTGTTTGTCGAGTCCGACAGGACCGCAATTGGAAGGTATGTCCGACAGGACCGCAATTGGACGGTACGTCCGACAGGACCGCAAAAAGGAGCGCAAGATGACCAAGGCAGCAACCGACCCCAGGCTGAAACTGCTGGATGCGGCCTTGCCGCATGTGCCCTTCGATGGCTGGACGGAGGTGACCTTCAAGGCCGCCATCGACGAAAGTGGCGTGGACCCGACAGTGGCGCGCGCGGTCTGCCCGCGCGGCGCGGTCGATCTGGCGGTGGCCTATCACCGGCAGGGCGATGCCGCGATGCTGGCCGCGCTGAAATCCGAAAACCTTGAAGACCTGCGTTTCCGCGACCGCGTGGCACGGGCGGTCCGCCTGCGTCTGGAACAGGTGCAGGACAAGGAACTGGTCCGGCGGGGCACCACCCTGTTTGCGCTGCCGCAATATGCGCCCGATGGCGCGAAGCTGATCTGGGAAACCTGCGATGCCATCTGGAACGCCCTGGGCGACACATCCGAGGATGTGAACTGGTATACCAAACGGGCCACCCTGGGTGGTGTCTATTCCTCGACCGTCCTGTACTGGCTGGGCGACGACAGCGAAGGCCACATGCGCACCTGGGCCTTCCTGGACCGGCGCGTCGACAATGTGATGCAGATCGAAAAACTCAAGGCGCAGGTGAACCAGAGCCCGACCCTCAGCAAGCTCATGGCGGGGCCGAACTGGCTGTTGAGCCACATCAAGGCGCCCAGCCGCTTTCCCAAGGGCGATCTGCCGGGGTCATGGACCGCCCCGCGGGATTGATTACAGTACCCCGCCTTTAACCTGATACAAGTTTGAGGCGGGGCGCTTGCCGCGGGAACTCGGGCCAAAACGGGTGCAATCTGGCGCGGGTGCCTTTACACCCCGGCCAGACATGCTAGGCGGTAGCGCCTTGATCCCAGCCGGAACAGACCCGCCTCATGCCGCTGATAGATGCACAAAACATCACATATGCGCCGAATGGCGTGCCTGTGTTGTCCGATGTAACCCTGGTCAGCGACGCCCGCCGCATCGGCGTGGTGGGCCGCAACGGATCGGGCAAGACCTCCTTCGCCCGTGTGCTCGCGGGGCTGGTCGCGGCGGACAAGGGACAGGTCCGTATCGCCGGTGCCCGGGTGGCAAAGGACCGCAAGGCGGCGCTGGGGGCTGTGGGCATCCTGTTCCAGAACCCCGACCACCAGATCATCTTTCCCACCGTGGAAGAGGAAATCGCCTTTGGCCTCGCGCAGATGGGCCATGCCCCTGCGGAGGTGGCGCAACAGGTTCAGGCGATCCTCGGGCAGTTCAACAAGGGCCATTGGGCGCGCGCCGCGATCCACCAGCTTTCGCAGGGCCAGCGGCAACTGGTCTGCCTGATGTCAATCCTGGCCATGCGCCCGCAGGTGATCCTGCTGGACGAACCATTTGCCGGGCTCGATATTCCGACCGCCATGCATCTGTCCCGGGTATTGGAAGGGCTGGAGGCGACCCTGGTCCATATCACCCATGATCCCGGCATGGTGCGCGGCTATGATCATGTGCTCTGGCTGGAAGGTGGCGCGGTGATGCAGCAGGGCAGGCCACAGGACGTGTTGCAGGCCTTCGAGGCACGTATGGTGGAACTGGGGGCGGCTGATGATCTCTCTGACCTCGCCGGTTGAAACCCGTGCCCATGGCTGGCCCGCCGGGGCCAAGCTGGCGGCGCTCTGTGCCGCGACGGTGGTGTTGTTCGCCACCAAGGCGCTGCTGTGGCACGGGGTCTTCCTGGCGCTGACCCTGGGGCTTTACGCCCTGCCGGGGGCGCTGTTCCTGCGCACCGGGATCGTCCGGCTCAGGCCGCTGTGGATCTTTGCGGCGGTGATCCTGCTGTGGCATCTGGTCACTGCCGATTTTCGGGCCGGGCTGGTGATCGTGATGCGGATGATGACCGCCGTGGCACTGGCCAATCTGGTCACCATGACCACCCGCCTCAGCGACATGATGGGGGTCGTGCGCTGGCTGCTGACCCCGTTTCGCGCCTTTGGCCTGCGCACCGATCTGGTGGAGCTGGCAATGGCGCTGGTGATCCGCTTCACCCCCGTCCTGGCCGGCAAGGGCCGCATGCTGGCACTGGCCTGGCGCGCCCGTGCGGTCCGCCGCCTGGGTTGGCGCATCATCACGCCCTTCGCCGTGCTTGCGATAGACGATGCGGAACATGTGGCCGACGCCCTGCGCGCGCGGGGCGGGTTGTAACTTGACGGTTTCGCCCTCAGCCCCTACCGCTGCGGGGTCGGAATTCAAAGGACCTATGCCATGGAACGCTCCCTGACCCTCATCGCCCTTTTCGCGGCCCTGATCGCTGCACTTGGTCTGATCCCCAAGTTCACCCTGGGCTTCGGCGTGCCGATCACGGCGCAAACGCTGGGCGTGATGCTCTGCGGGACGGTTCTGGGCGCACGGCGCGGCGGTCTTGCCGTGCTGTTGTTCATTGCCCTGGTGGCACTTGGCCTGCCGCTGCTGGCTGGCGGGCGCGGCGGCCTCGGTGTCTTTGCGACACCCAGCACAGGCTTCCTGATCGGCTGGCCGGTCGGTGCCTTTGTCTGTGGCCTGATCATGGAGCGGAGCCGCCGCCAGCCGGTGGCATGGGCCGCCGGGATTGCCTCGGTGCTGGGCGGAATCGTGGTGATCTATGTCTTTGGCATCGCGGGACTGATGCGCGCGCTGGACAAGAGCGCGCTTGAGTCCCTGGGGCTGGTGACCGCCTTCATCCCGGGGGATCTGATCAAGGCCGTCCTCGCAGGTCTGATCACCGCCGGTCTGGCACGGGCGCGCCCCGCAAGCCTGCTGTCACGCGGATAACAACAGGGCTGTCCCGAGGCCGCCCGCGGCGGCAATCGCGGCCAGCCCGGTCCCGCCCGTCCGGTGCAGCGTATGGAACAGCCGCACGGCGTTGATCGCGCCGGAGGCCCCCACGGGATGCCCGCGCGCCAGCGCCCCGCCGCCGGTGTTGACGATCTGCGGATCAATCCCCGCGCCGCGCACACAGGCGATGGCCTGCACCGCATAGGCCTCCATCACCTCGGCGGCCTGCAGGTCGCGCGGGGTCCTGCCGGCTGTGGCCAGCACATGTTCAATCGCGGCAACCGGGGCCAGGCCGGGCATATCCGGGGTGCCGCCGCGCGTCGCCCCGCCCAGGATTTCCTGCACAGGCGTCCGCAGCTGCCGCGCGGCCCGTTCCGACACCACAACGACAAATCCCGCGCCATCTGCGGCCACGGCGGTATTGGCTGTGGTGATGTCGCCGGTCAGGACTTTGGCACGCCGGCATAAGGCGGGCCGCAGATCACGGGTAAAGGCATCCGCCGTCAGCCCCGCAACGGGAATGATCTCTCCGGCCGCTACTGCATGGGCGCGCGCCTTTGCATGGCTGGCCATCGCCCAGGCATCCTGCGCCTCCCGGCCGATTCCCAGCAAGGCACCAAGGGCCTGGGCGGCCTCGGCCATGTCGGGGTCGCGGTCGGGCCAGGGGGTAAACTCTGCCTGCTCATAAGCCTCCGGCGCGCGGCCATCCGCAAAGCGCCTCAGGCGCAGGGGGCGGCGCGAGTAGCTTTCGACGCCACCGGCCACAACCACATCCGCAGCCCCTGCCAGAACCATCTGCCGCGCCAGAACCACCGCATCCAGACCGCCCGCGCATTGGCGGTCGATGCTCAGCCCCGCCACCCGTTCGGGCAGACCGGCCGCCAGCGCCAGCACCCGCGCCGGGTTTCCACCCGCCCCCAGGGCATTGCTGACAATCAGCTCGTCGACATCCTCGGCGGTCAGCCCCGCCTGCGCCAGAACGGCCTTGATCACCGGCGCACCGAGTTCGTGCAGCGACAGCGCCGAGAGCGCGCCGTCACGCGGGGCCACCGCGCTGCGGCAGGCCGCTGCCAGCCAGGCGCTCACGATCCGCTTTCCAGGAGGCGGGCCAGTTCGGCATGATCGGTCTTGCCCGACACCAGCCGGGGCAGGTCATCGAGAAAATGAACGCGCCGCGGCGCGACAAGCGGGCCAAAGCGCCGCCTGCAGGCATCGGTAACCGCGGCGCTCAGGCGCGGGTCCCTTGCCCCTTCGAGACAGGCCACAAGCCGATGGCCACGCAGCGCATCGGGCAGGGGCAGAACGGCACAGGCGGCCACGCCGGGCAGGTCGGTGATGAAATTCTCGACTTCTTCGGGATAGACGTTCTGATCCGCAATCGTGATCATCCGCGTCCTGCGCCCCTTGAGCCAAAGCAGCCCTTTCCCGTCCAGATGTCCCATTTCGCCGACAAAGACGAAACCGTCCCGCCGATGCGCCTCAGCCCCCGGCGCGCCAAGATAACCGTCAAACAGGTAAGGGCTGCGCACCCAGACCTCGCCCACGCCCCCGGTGCTCTGCCCGGCCTCGTCCAGTATCCTCAGCGTCACGCCGGGATAGGCGGCGCCGACCGCGCCATCCGGCGTATCCGCTCCGCCAAGGGTGACGAAACTGGTCTCGGCGGCGCCATAGAACACATGCAGGGCGGCATTGGGGGCAAGCGGCCTGACGGCGGCGCGGCCCGTCGCCTGCAGCGCCCCCCCACCGCAGAGGATCAGCCGCAGCGCCGGCAGGCGCTGGCCTTTTGCGGCGCGGGCGAGGCGCAGCAGCTGCGTCGGCGTCGCATAGAGGATCCGCACCCCATGACGCAGGCAATGGGCGATCTGCGCACGGGGCGAAAGACTGTCGAGCACATGCACATCCGCGCCCAGATGCAGCCCCTCCAGGACACCATAGAGGGCCAGCGAATGGCTGAGCCTGCCCAGAACCGCGATGCTGTCCCCGGGCGCGATGCCAAAGATCGCCGCATTCTGCGCGAAACTGGCGGTCCAGGATTTCTGACTGCGCAGGATCGCCTTGGGCTGGCCCGTCGAGCCGCCGGTCAGCGTGACGAAATGGGTTGCGGGCACCTCGGCCCCGGTCAGCGGCGCGCCATCGCGCAGGCAGAAGCTGCCCCGCGCTGCGATCTGTGCTGTCAGCCGGGTCAGGCAGGCCTCGGTCGGATGTGCCGGAATGCACAGGTCCGAAGGCACAGCCGCCGCAGCGGGCCGCGCGATTTCCGCAGACCCGGCAAAGAGCCGGGCATCGGCATGCCAGATGAACCTGTCCTGATCCGTCATGCTTGTCTCTTGCTCCGGTGTTCCTGACCCTTGCGCAGAGTTATCGGGGTCGACGCGGCGCGCGCAAGACCTATGCTGAAACGCAAGCGATGTGAAAGGAATTCCGATGAGTGACACAATGACCGCGATGGAGATCACCAAACCCGGTGGACCGGAGGTCCTGCAACCGGCCACCCGCCCGGTGCCCTTGCCTGCCCATGGGCAGGTGGTGATCAAGGTGGCCTATGCGGGTGTGAACCGCCCCGATGCCCTGCAACGGGCCGGGAAATATGCACCGCCCCCCACGGCCAGCGACCTGCCGGGGCTGGAGGCCTCGGGCGAGGTGGTGGCGCTGGGTGAGGGCGTCAGCGGCATCGACCTGGGCGATCAGGTCTGCGCCCTGCTGCCCGGCGGCGGCTATGCCGAATATGTGGCCACCCCGGCTGCACATTGCCTGCCGGTGCCCGATGGCATGGGGCTGAAGGAAGCCGCCTGCCTGCCGGAGACCTTTTTCACCGTCTGGTCCAATGTCTTCATGCGGGGCGGGTTGAAGGCGGGCGAACGCTTCCTGGTGCATGGCGGCTCCTCAGGGATCGGGACAACGGCGATCCAGCTTGCCCATGCCTTTGGCGCGCGGGTCTTTGCCACGGCGGGCACGGACAAGAAATGTGCCGCCTGCATGGACCTTGGCGCCGAGGCGGCAATCAACTACCGCGACATGGATTTTGTGGATGTGCTGGAGGCGGAAGGCGGCGCCGACCTCATTCTCGACATGGTGGGCGGGGATTACATCCCCCGCAACCTCAAGGCCCTGGCCCCGGACGGCCGCCTGGTGCAGATCGCCTTCCTGCAGGGGCCGAAGGTCGAGGTGAACTTCGCCATGCTGATGACCAGGCGGCTGACCATGACCGGATCCACCCTGCGCCCGCAGAGCGACCTGACCAAGGCGCGGATTGCGCTGGAACTGCGCGAGGCGGTCTGGCCGCTGTTGTCGGCGGGGCGCGTGGCACCGGTGATGGACAGCAGCTATCCCCTGGCCGAGGCCGCCGCCGCCCATGCGCGGATGGAAGGCAGCGGGCACATCGGCAAGATCGTGCTGGAGGTTGCCCCCTGACCCAAAAGCCGCGCTGACGCGCGACGCGATGCCCGGTGTCCGTGGCGCGCCTGAGCCCACCACCGGTGAGGTCTTTTGCAGTGCCACCGTCGCGCAGGGATATTTGCCTGCCAAAAAGAGAGGGTAAGAAAATCTTAACCCTCATCGGGCAGGTTGGTTCTGCGGTACAGGCGGGGACGCCGATGACCGTGCCAGAAAGAGAGCGAGGCTTTCCGGAAGGGGGAGGGGGCATGACGTCCCCCTCCTCTTTTTGGCAATAAATATCCATCCGACGCTGGCGACAGGTGCAAGGTCAGGGAATATTGCGCATGTGCGTGAACAGGGCATCTTTCATCCGGCAATCTTTCACCACATCCTGCCCGCAGGGCACCGGATCGAGGGTCTTGCTCAGGCAGATCCGCGCCTCCTGAATGTGGCCATCGCGGCAGGTGATGGTGATCCCGTCGGGCTCCAGCCCCGGATTGGCCTTGAGGAATGCCGCTTCCACCACCGAGGCGGGCAGGCGCACGTCCCGGGACAGCTTCCGAAACACCTCGGGCCGGCGGATTGTGCCATAGGCCTGCCGGGACAGCGCGTAATAATCGGCGGCGGACAACCCGCTGCAGCTTCCGTGTTTCTTCCACTGGTGCCAGGCCAGCCCGCCGGTGCCCATGATGTCGGCCATCGCCGCCGTCATCCCGCGCGAGGGCGGGCGCTGCGCGGTCTGGCAGAAGGCGGGATAGCCGCGATGAAACTGCGGCCAGAGACCATGCAGAACCCATCCGTGGCCGGCATCCCGCGCGCATTGCGGCGAGCGCCGCGCATCGCCCTCAAGCGCGCACCAGTTCGGCGACCAGCTCAGCGCCAGCACGTAATAGTCGAATTCACCGGCACGTTCGCCCCCGGCACGCAGGGCGGTTGCGCTGCAGAGCAGGGCGAGGATCAGGGCAAGCGCGCGCATTGGGTCTTTCCTTTGATGTGCGGGGCCACTATAAGGCGCCCGAGTTCCCCGACAATGGAAACCGTCCCGGCCCGCCGGGAAAGCCCTTTCAGGCGACGGGAAAGTTGCGACGTTCAGGAGAGATAAAATGGCAAAACCGATTATGGCCAAGGCCACCGCCGTTTGGCTGGTGGACAATACGACGATCAGCTTCAAGCAAATCGCCGATTTCGTCGGCCTGCATGAACTGGAAGTCCAGGGCATCGCGGACGGTGACGTGGCGCAGGGCGTCAAGGGGTTCGACCCGATTGCGAACAACCAGCTGACCCAGGAAGAGATCGACGCGGCGCAGGACAATCCGATGCACAAGATCCAGCTCAAGTTCAACGCCGCCGCCCAGGGCGAGGAAAAGCGTCGCGGCCCGCGTTACACCCCGCTCAGCAAACGCCAGGACCGTCCCGCCTCCATCCTGTGGCTGGTGAAATTCCACCCCGAGCTCAGCGATGGCCAGATCAGCAAGCTGGTGGGCACCACCAAACCCACGATCCAGGCGATCCGTGAGCGGACCCATTGGAACATCTCCAATATCCAGCCGATCGACCCGGTGGCACTGGGCCTGTGCAAACAATCCGAACTGGACATGGCGGTTCAGAAGGCCGCTGCCAAGAAGGCCGCAGCCGGCGAAGTGATGAGCGATGACGAGCGTCGCAAGCTGGTCAGCACCGAACAGAGCCTCGGGATGGAAGCGGAGCCGAAGATCCCGACAGCGATCGAAGGGCTGGAAACCTTCACGCTGGGCGGTGACGACGACGATGAGGACGAAGCGGACAGCAAGAGCGATTATTCCGATGCCGACAGCTTCTTCTCCCTGCCCGAAAGCGACGACGAGGACGCGGACGACACCTCGCGGTCCTGAACCTTCGCGCGGCGGCGGAACCCCGCAGGGGTTTTCCGAGTTGATCACACTCGGGGGTCGTCCCCGCGATTGACCGGGGGCGTTGATGGGCTGGGTGAATATTGCGATTGATGGCGTGATCTGGGTCACTGCCGCCCTGCTGTTGATCGCAACCCTGCTGCCGCTCAGCAAACTGCCACATGGCATTGTGCGCGGGGGCGAGTTTCCCCGCGAACAGATTTTCGTTCTGGCGGTGGTTCTGGCCACCGTCATGGCCACCACACAGAGATATCATCTGGGCAGCCTGGCAGCGGCCGTGCTGGTGCTGGTCGCGATTGTCCAGCTGGCCTTCATCCTGAAATTCACCCCGATCTGGCCGCGCCAGTCCATAGCGGCGGACCCGGTGTTGCGGCAGGACACCGACTGCCAGATCAGCCTGCTGACCGCCAACGTCAAGAAGTCGAACCGCGATTACGGGCGGTTGATCGACATGACCCTGCAGCGTGCGCCCGACCTCATGATGGCAATCGAGGTCGACGCCGATTGGGTCGCCGCACTCAGACAGGGGCTGGGCGCGCAATATCCCCATTGGATCGAAGCCCCCCGCGACAACGGCTATGGCATGTGCCTGATGTCGAAACTGAAGCTGAGCCGCTCTGAAGTGCGCGATCTGATCGTCGATGAGGTGCCGTCGATCCGCACCATCGTCACCCTGCGCAACGGCATGTGCTGCCGGGTCTATGTCGTGCATCCCGAACCGCCGGTCATCGACCATGACACCAAGGGGCGCGACAGCGAAATCGCGCTGGTCGGGCTGGAGGCGGAGAAGGACGAACTGCCCGCGATTGTCACCGGAGATCTGAACGATGTGGCCTGGTCCACCACCACCCGGCGGTTTCAGCGGCTCTCGGGCCTGCTGGACCCGCGCGTCGGGCGCGGCTTTTACAACACCTTCAGCGCGACCATGCCCTGGATGCGCTGGCCGCTGGATCACCTGTTTCACGACCCCCAGTTCCGGCTGGTCGACATGGCGCGCCTGGGCAAGATCGGCTCGGACCATTTTCCCATGTGGTTTGTCCTGGCCCTGACAGGGCAGGACGCCTGCGACAGCGATCCGGGCGATTGCGAAGAGGATGAGGTCGAAGAGGCCGAGGACATGATCGAGGCAGAGAAGCGGCGCGACCGCGAGGCGATCGGCAGCGATTGGGAGGACGAATAGAGCCCGGCCAGACCCCCCGAAAGCCCCCCTGAAAGTGATGCGGTTTGGTGACAGGAAGCCGCGCGGGGACAGCTTTTTCAAAACGACTGATTTTTCACTTGTACGAATCTGAAAAGGGCCTAAATGGCGGAATACAGACGCCAACGCACGCGCCTCTGGCCGGTCAGATCAACACTGACTGACCCGCGTTTATGTAGCGACGGTAACGTCTCTTGAAACGACTTCTGGGGGAATGTCCCCCATCTGCTCTTTGGAGATGACCATGAACGCTACAGTACCCGGCGCCCTGCGCGCCGCAACCTCCGTATATGCCGATCCCGCTGCGGCCTACATTGCCGCAAACGATTTTGACCGCCCCACGCTGGTGATCAGCCGCGACCGTGTTGCGGCGCAATACGATGCGTTGCGCGCGGGTCTGGGTCATGCGCATATCCACTACGCGGTCAAGGCGAACCCGGCAGCGCAGATCATCCGCCTGCTGGTCAAGAAAGGCGCGGGCTTTGACGCCGCCTCCCGTCAGGAAATCGAACTCTGCCTGGCCCAGGGTGCGAAGCCGCAGAACATCTCTTTCGGCAATACCATCAAACGCGCCTCCGACATCGCATTTGCCCATTCCGCCGGTGTGACCCTCTTCGCAGCCGATTCCGACGCGGAGCTGGAAAAGATCGCGGCCCATGCGCCGGGCGCAAGGGTCTATATCCGCCTGATCGTGGAAAACTCCATGGCCGACTGGCCGCTGAGCCGCAAGTTCGGCTGTGCGCCCGCCTCCCTGCCGGGCCTGCTGGATTACGCCAAGTCCCTGGGGCTGATCCCCTATGGCCTGTCCTTCCACGTCGGCTCGCAGACCCGCAAGGCGGAATACTGGAACCCGGTCCTGGACCAGGTATCGGCACTGTGGCACGCGGCGCAGGCCGACGGCCACGATCTGCAACTGCTCAACCTCGGCGGCGGTTTTCCTGCCTTTTACGGCGAAAGCATCGAAGCGCCGCGCGCCTATGCCGCTGCGGTGATGCGCGCGGTCGAGGCACGTTTCGGCGCGGTGCCGCAGGTGATGGCAGAGCCGGGCCGCGGCCTGGTGGCCGAAGCCGGGCATATCGCGGCGGAAGTCATGCTGGTGTCGCGCAAGTCCGCCGATGACCTGCACCGCTGGGTCTATCTGGATATCGGCCGGTTCTCCGGCCTGGCGGAAACCGAGGGTGAGGCGATCCGCTATCAGATTGCGACACCGCATGACGGTGGCGAAACCGGCCCCTGTGTGCTGGCTGGACCTTCCTGCGATTCTGCGGATATCCTGTACGAGAAACGCCCGATTCACTTGCCAATTGCCCTTAAATCAGGCGATAAGGTGATGATCCGATGCTGTGGGGCCTATACCAGCTCTTACAGTTCTGTCGGGTTCAACGGGTTTCCGCCGCTTGATGTGGTCGTTCTCTGAGAGGACGTGAGATCGCGACGGACGGGCCGTCTGCTTTGGGAGGAGCAGGCGGCCTGCGTTGTTTATCGGCAGGGCCGTCCGGGGCGGAGTTTTCAAAAACTCCGGTCCGTTTTCTTCAAAGAAAACGATTTGGGATCGGCAGGTTTTGTTGATGTGCAGCCGGAGTTTTCAAAAACTCCGACCCGTTTTCTTCAAAGAAAACGGCTAGAGCGCCTTGCGCGCCCGCATCGCCGCCGTGATCGTTCCGTCATCGAGATAATCCAGCTCGCCGCCAATCGGCACACCCTGCGCCAGCGATGTCAGGCGCACCTGGCCCTCCAGCCGGTCGGCGATGTAATGGGCCGTGGTCTGTCCGTCGATGGTGGCATTCAGCGCCAGAATCACCTCTGAAATCCCCTCGCTGGTGACCCTGTCGATCAGCCGGGGGATGCGCAATTCCTGCGGGCCGATGGCATCCAGCGCCGAAAGCGTGCCGCCCAGCACATGATAGCGTCCCTTGAAGACGCCCGAGCGTTCCATCGCCCAGAGGTCCGCCACGTCTTCGACCACGCAGATCTCGCCATTGGCGCGTTTTTCCGATGTGCAGATATCGCAGACATCGGCCGTGCCCACATTGCCGCAGTTCAGGCATTCGCGCGCCGTCGCGGCAACGGTCTGCATCAGGTCGGCCAGCGGGGTCAGCTGCAGCGCGCGCTTGCGGATCAGATGCAGCACCGCGCGCCGGGCCGACCGGGGGCCAAGCCCGGGCAGTTTCGCCATCATCTCGATCAGGGCGTCAATGTCGCGGGTTGAACTCACACACGGGCTCCCGGCGGCGGCTGTTGCTTTGCGGTATTCAGCGCATAACGAAGGGGCTGGGCTCAGAACGGCAGTTTCATGCCCGCAGGCAGGCCCAGCCCTTCGGTCAGCTTGGACATTTCCTCCTGCGCGCGTTCGCTGGCCTTGGCCTGTGCGTCCTTGATTGCGGCAAGGATCAGGTCCTCGACCACTTCCTTGTCGTCGCCGTTGAAGATCGAGGGGTCGATGTCCAGCGTCTTCAGCTCACCCTTGGCGGTGCAGCTTGCCTTGACCAGCCCCGCGCCGCTTTCGCCGGTGACCATGATATTGTGCATCTCGTCCTGAAGCTGGGCCATCTTGCCCTGCATTTCCTGGGCTTTCTTCATCATCCCGGCCATATCGCCAAGCCCGCCTAATCCTTTGAACATCTGTTCTCTCCTGTATCTGGTTGTCTGCTATATGAGCGCCACTGCGGTCGGGATCAACTGTCCTCGAAGGGGTCCCATTCGTCCTCGACCTCCGGCAGCGCTTCGGTTTCGGCCAGGGCCGCGACCTGTTCGGGGGTGCGGATCGCGGTGATCCGGGCCTTGGGAAAGGTTGCCAGGACCGCCTGCATCAGCGGATGCGCCTGGGCATCGGCGCGCAGGGCGTTCTCCTTGGCGTCGCGCAGCTCCGCAATGGTTTTTGCCTCGGCCCCGTTCACCACGCTGACCGCCCAGCGGTTGCCGGTCCACAGCTGCAACCTGGCCCCGATGCGCTGGGCAAGGTCGCGCGGCGCGCTGTCGGTCGGGGTGAATTCGATGCGGCCCGGCTGGTAGGCTGCAAGGCGCAGGCTGGTTTCCACCTCCACCAGCAGTTTGACATCACGGTTCGCGCGGATCAGCTCGACCACATGTTCAAAGCTGGGAAAGCGCGCCAGCGCCGCATCCGCCTGTGGGGCCAGCGCCGTCGCCGCGCCAGAGGATTGGGCCGTGGGCGCCACGCGCGCCTGCCGGGCCGGTCCGCCAGATGCGCCGCCACCCTGGGGCATGTTGCCCCCGCCGGGCGCCGGGGGCGGCGTGGCGTTCTGCAGCCTGCGCACCAGTTCCTCGGGGCTGGGCAGGTCGGCCACATGGGTCAGCCGGATGATCGCCATCTCGGCGGCCATCATCGCATTGGGCGCGCTTGCCACCTCGTCCAGCGCCTTGAGCAGCATCTGCCACAGGCGCGTCAGCACCCGCATCGGCAGGGTTTCCGCCATCTGCGTGCCGCGGCTGCGTTCCTCGGGAGACACCGTGGGGTCTTCGGCCGCTTCCGGCGTGATCTTGACCACCGAGACCCAATGGGTGATCTCCGCCAGGTCCCGCAGCACCGCCATCGGGTCGGCCCCATCGGCATATTGACCGGAAAGCTCGGTCAGCGCGCCTGCCGCATCGCCGCGCAGGATCATGTCGAACAGATCCAGCACCCGGCCCCGGTCCGCGAGCCCCAGCATCGCACGCACCTGCACCGCGGTCGTCTCACCCGCGCCGTGGCTGATCGCCTGATCCAGCAGCGAGGTCGCATCGCGCGCAGATCCTTCCGCCGCGCGGGTGATCAGCGCCAGCGCATCCTCGGCAATCTCTGCCCCTTCGGCCGCTGCGATCTTGCGCAGCAGGGCGATCATCACCTCCGGCTCGATCCGGCGCAGATCAAACCGCTGACAGCGCGACAGCACCGTCACCGGCACCTTGCGGATCTCGGTGGTGGCAAAGATGAACTTCACATGCTCGGGCGGCTCCTCCAGCGTCTTCAGCAGCGCGTTGAACGCGCCGGTCGACAGCATGTGCACCTCGTCGATGATATAGACCTTGTAGCGCGCCGAAGCCGCGCGGTAGTGCACCGAGTCGATGATCTCGCGGATGTTCGCCACCCCGGTGTTGGAGGCCGCGTCCATCTCCATCACATCCACATGACGGCCTTCCATGATCGCCACGCAATGTTCGCAGACGCCGCAGGGCTCAGTCGTCGGCCCGCCCGTGCCGTCCGGCCCGATGCAGTTCATCCCCTTGGCGATGATCCGCGCGGTGGTGGTTTTCCCGGTCCCCCGGATGCCGGTCATGACAAAGGCCTGCGCGATGCGGTCGGCCTCGAAGGCGTTTTTCAACGTCCGGACCATCGCGTCCTGGCCAACCAGATCGGCAAAGGTCTCGGGGCGGTACTTGCGCGCAAGAACGCGGTAGGCGGTGCTGTCGGTCATGGGCGTCCTTCGGATTCGGTCCAGGGGCCAAGTTAGGCCGTCGGGCAGGGCGCGTCCACCACCGTCACAGCGCCCAAAGTACCCCGCCCACAGCCAGCGATGCAACGCTCAGCAGGATCGCCAGGGTCCGCATCCGGCTGTTCGGCTGCGCTTCAGCATGGTGGTCGGTCAGCCGTTTGAGGGTCTTGGTGGCCTGATCATGTGCGGCCCAGAAAATATAGATCGCGGCGATGATAAACACTGTCGCCACGGCCTTGGCCGCCCAGGTTGGCTCGAAATCGCCGAATACGGCACGCAGGCCGATCGCCACGGCAAGTGACGCCATGCCGGTGCGCATCCACCCCGCAAAGGTGCGTTCGTTGGCCAGAATCGTGCGATCTTCGGCCCAGTCCGTGCGATCTTCGGCCAGTTCATTGTCGGTGCTCATTGAACCATTGTGCGGCGGCGGCGTTTGACTGACAATATCCGGTGACACAGCAAGGAAAACAATCATGCGGCTACGTGGCATCCGACGCAGCAGGAATGTCGAGGTCCGGCGCGGTGGCGGCGGTGCAAGGGCAGGCGGACTTGGCCTCGTCGGGGTTCTGTTTGTCCTGGGCATCGGTTATTTCACCGGCATTGACGTGACCCCGCTGCTGACCGGCAGTGGCGGCAGCGCCCCCAGCCAGCAAACGACGCCGGTCTCGGCAGAGGATGACGCCGCCACGCAATTCACCGCACAGGTGCTGGCCACAACCGAAGACGTCTGGAGCAAGGTGTTTCAGGAACAACTGGGCCGCACCTACGAACCGCCGCGTCTCGTGGTCTTTTCCGGCGTGACCCAAAGCCCCTGCGGCGGGGCCTCCGGCGCGACCGGGCCGTTCTACTGCCCGGTGGATGAAAAGGCCTATCTCGACACCGGTTTCTTTACCATGCTCAGCCAGCGCATGGGCGCCGGGGGCGATTTCGCCGCCGCCTATGTGATTGCCCATGAGGTTGCGCATCATGTGCAGAACCAGCTTGGCATCCTGCCCAAGGTCAACGCCGCCCGCCAGCAAGCCTCTCGGGTCGAGGCCAATGCGCTCACCGTGCGGCTGGAACTGATGGCCGATTGCCTGTCAGGTGTCTGGGCAATGAACGTGCGGGGGCTGATGGAACGGGGCGATCTGGACGAGGCGCTGAACGCCGCCCGCAAGATCGGCGATGATTACCTGCAAAAGCAGGCGGGCCGGGTCCCGCAGCCGCATACCTTCACCCATGGCACCTCCGAACAACGCGCGCGCTGGTTCGACCGGGGTTATGACAGCGGGCAGGTGGGGGATTGCGATACTTTCGCAGCGGCGCAGCTGTGACGCGTTAATCAGTTATTTCCATTAACTAACAGTTGGTTAAATTTCCTGCGGGGGGGCCAAGGATGCGTCCGGGACGCAAGGCGCGGACAAGGCGCTTTGGGTTTTCGGGTGACGCGTTTTTTGCTTTGCAAAAGTTGTGCGAAGACAGGTTTCTGTTCAATGTCGGAGGCTTGCCCTCTCGGGAGCATCTTTCAGATGCCCCTGCCGGGCGACGCGCTTTTGCTTTGCAAAAGTTGTGCGAAGACAGGTTTCTGTTCAATGTTGGAGGCTTGCCCTCTCGGGAGCATCTTTCAGATGCCCCTGCCGGGCGACGCGCTTTTGCTTTGCAAAAGCGCTTGGTGAGAGATTGATAACGACCCAAGCGGGACTCGTTACGGCTGCTTCCTTCCGGATCTGACCGGGTTGGCGAGGCGCCTGCCCGCACCAACCTCTCATTTCCGGATATAATGGCGCGGTTTTCGGAACGCAAGGGGCCCGGCGGCGGATGCCATTGCCCTCCCCCGTGCCATGGTGCAAACCCCTGATGCGGGCCGCAAAGGGGCCGGCAGGGATAAGGACGGCAAGATGCGACATGCGGAAACGGTGACTTTCGGGGGATCGGCGCTGGACCGGGCCGGGGAAATACGCAGCAACCCCGAGGCCATCGGCGCGGCGCTCAAGGACCCCGATGCGCGGGCGATCCTGTTCTGGCGCGGCAAGCCGCTGATCGCCACGGCCCGTCCCGCCCATCTTGCCCGCCTGCCGCTGGACCATCCCGTGCTCGCCGACGCGGGCGACGACATCATCCTGCTGGGGCGCGAGGACGGGGCAGCGCGTTTTGCCTATGACCTCTCCTCCTGGCAGCCCGAGGATCTGGACGAGGCGGCGCTGGGCGGTTTCCTGGATCCCAGCGAACAACGCCACCCGGCCCTGGGCGAGGAGATGGCCTTTGCCGAGCTGCGCCGAGTGATGACCTGGCTCAGCCCGCGCGACGCGGAACTTGCGGCAACCGGGCGGGCGATGTTCAGCTGGCACCGCAGCCATGGTTTCTGCGCGGCCTGCGGCCACAGGTCCGACATGGCACAGGCGGGCTGGCAGAGGGTCTGCCCGGCCTGCAAGGCCGCGCATTTTCCGCGCACCGACCCGGTTGTGATCATGCTGATCACGCAGGGCAATTCAGTGCTGATGGGCCGGTCCCCGGGCTGGCCTGCGGGCATGTATTCGCTGCTGGCCGGCTTTGTCGAACCGGGCGAGACCCTGGAGGCCGCGGTGCGCCGCGAAGTCTTTGAGGAGGCGGGAGTCAGGGTCGGGCAGGTGTCCTATCTGTCGAGCCAGCCCTGGCCGTTTCCGGCCTCCCTCATGTTCGGCTGCGCGGGCGAGGCGCTGAGCCGTGACATCAGCATCGACCCGGTCGAGATCGAGGATGCGCTCTGGGTGTCGCGGGAAGATATGATGGAGATTTTCGCGGGCAACCATGCTAGCATATTGCCAGCCCGCAAGGGGGCCATCGCACATTTCCTGCTTGAGAACTGGCTTGCGGACAGGCTCGATTGAGGCAAAAGTGAAGAACAAGAAGAATAAAGGTCGGCAGGACAATGTTGACCGTGGTATTTGAGGCAGTGGAGTTCGGGGCGGATTTATGAAGTTTTCGACCAAGGAAGATGTTGAAGCGCCGATCGACGCCGTTTTCACGATGCTCTGCGATTTCGAGAGTTTTGAACGCTCGGCGATGCGGCGCGGTGCCGAGGTCCAGCGGGTGGATCAGATGAATGTGCCCGGCCCGGGCATGACCTGGCGCGTGGCCTTCGATCTGCGCGGCAAGCGGCGCGAGCTTGAGCTGGAGATGGTGACCTTTGACAAGCCCAACGAGATGGTGCTGGAAAGCACCTCGCCGGGGTTGCTGGGGCAGATGCGTTTCGAGCTGTTGCCCCTGTCGCGCAGCCGCACGCGGATTCTGGTGGAGCTTGAAATCAAGCCGCTGAACCTGAGCGCACGTCTGCTGGTGCAGTCGCTCAAGCTGGCCAAGAACACGCTCACCCGCAAATACAAACTGCGGGTGGCCGAACAGGCCAAGGCGATGGAAGAACGCTATTCCCGGTCGGCCTGAACGGGGCCGGAGGTGGTCTGGATTGTTAAAGTAACGCCAGGCCGCGCATCGCGGGGCCTGGGGACGGCCCGTCAGGTTGCATATATGCCTCTGTCATGATGCGCGGCGGCCTGCGGCCTTGCTTCCGCGTGGGAGGAACGTGGAGAGGGCTCTTTCCGGACATTCGCCGCAAGGCCTGCGAAAATCTGGTCACCGGGCAGAGCTGTCGTCAATCAATGCCACCAAGGCCCGGAACAAGCCGAAGGTGCCGGGACATCGCCTGTCCGCCGCTCGCACCGAAGGTGCGCCTTTGAACGTCGGCATGCCTTTGGCATGACGGTAGGCGATATGGTTAGGCTGGGTAGTTCCCATGATAGGGCTCATCAAAGCTGAGAAACAAAGTGGCATGAGCCAAGGGCAGTATCGCCCACCCCTGGCAGGCGATGGTCCGGCTTGCGCTTCGCGTCTGAGGTTCAAGAGGATCGTCGCGCGAAGGGAAAGCGGAAAGGGTTCGCATCTTCCGTTCTGTAGTTGTGGTGCCGCCCCGCCCGGCCTGCGCCCCAAGTCACACCGGGGTCTCTCCTGACCGTTGCTGTGGCAGCACCAGTGGCGATTGCATCCCTGCTAATCCGCTTCGAAAGTGGCCAGGTAAGTCCGGAGCAGCGCGTTCAGATTGCCGCGTTCCTCCCCGGACAGGCCCGCAACAAGTTTCTTCTGCGTTTCGACGTGATCCGTCACCGCCGCATCAATGATCTTTTGCCCCTTGCCGGTCAGCTGGACCAGCACGCTGCGCTTGTCGTCGGGGTTCCTCACCCGGGTGACCAGATCATCCTTTTCCAACTGGTCAATGCGATTTGTCATGGTCCCTGAGGTGACCATCATGGTCTCAAGCAACTGGTTGGGAGACAGCGCATGCGGCGGGCCGGACCGTAGCAGCGTGGCAAGCATGTCAAAGCTCGGGCCGTTCAACCCGTGGCGGGCAAAGGTCTTGCCCATTTCTTCGGACAGATGGGCAGAAAGCCGCGTTATCCGTCCGATGAGGGCCATCGGCTCCGTGTCGAGGTCGGGCCGCTGTCTGGCCCATTGCGCCTTGATCTTGTCGATATCGTACATGAAGGAACCACAGCGCATATTTATCTTGACGTCAAGTTATTCGTGAGTATCTTGAGGTCAAGATAAAAAGGATTCCATCATGTCACGCAGCTTCGACATTGCATTGACGGCGGTTGCTCCGGTGATCTGGGGCAGCAGCTATATCGTCACGACGCAATTCCTCCCGAACCTGGATCCGCTGACGATCTCGCTTCTGCGGGCCCTGCCTGCCGGGCTGCTCCTGCTGTGTCTGGTCCGGCAATTGCCCAGCGGGGGCTGGATCCCCCGGATGTTTGTCCTGGGCGCGCTGAACTTCTCGATCTTCTGGTCGCTTCTGTTCTTTGCGGCCTACCGGTTGCCCGGCGGGGTGGCGGCGGTCATGGGGGCGCTGCAGCCTTTGGTGGTCATTTTCGCTGCCCGCGCCTTGCTGGGTTCGCCGATCCGAAAGCTGTCGCTGGTGGCCATCGCGGCGGGGGGTGTCGGGGTTGCGCTGCTGGTCCTGACACCGGCAGCGGGGCTGGATGCCCTGGGCGTCATCGCCGGGATCGCCGGCTCTGCTAGCATGGCGCTGGGCACGGTGCTGAGCCGGAAGTGGCAACCGCCGGTCTCTGCCCTGACCTTCACGGCATGGCAGCTGACGGCGGGCGGCATGTTGCTCTTGCCATTTGCGCTTGTGGCGCCGACGCAATTGGCGACGATTTCCGGGACCAATATCCTGGGCCTGATGTATCTGGGGCTGATCGGCGCGGGTCTGACCTATGTCATCTGGCTGCGCGGGATCAAGCTGCTGCAACCCTCCGCGGTTTCCGTCCTTGGCTTCCTCAGCCCGATGAGTGCGGCCCTTCTGGGCTGGCTGGTCCTGAACGAAACCCTGACCGCGCCACAGGCATTTGGCATGGCGCTGGTGCTGGGCAGCGTGTTCCTTGGTCAATATGCGCTGAGACCGGGACGGGCCCGGACGGCGGCGTGACGGCCGCCGCGCCAGGGCTCTCAGCCCCGGTCGGGATGGGCGGGGTAGACCCCCAGAACATTCAGCATATTGGTGAAATAGGCCAGCTCATCCAGCGCCCGTTTGACGGCCGGATCCTCCGGGTGCCCTTCGATATCCGCATAGAACTGCGTCGCGGTGAAAGAGCCGCCAACCATGTAGCTTTCCAGCTTGGTCATGTTGACGCCATTGGTCGCAAAACCGCCCATGGCCTTGTAAAGCGCGGCGGGGATGTTGCGGACCTCGAAGACAAAGGTGGTGAGCATCTTGTCGCCGCGCCGGGAGGTATCGATCTGCGGCGACATCAGCAGGAAGCGGGTTGTGTTGTGGTCCATGTCCTCGATGTCGCGGGCCAGCACCTCCAGCCCGTGAATGTCGGCAGCGACCTCGCTGGCCAGCACGCCGTCGCGGCTGCCTGCGGTCTCGGCCAGATCGGCGGCGGCACCGGCACTGTCGGCGGCGGCCTCGGAGGTGATGCCACGTGCCTCAAGAAAGCTGCGGGCCTGTGGCAAAAGCACCATATGGGCGCGCACATGTTTCACCTCGTCCAGCGTCACACCGGGACGGGCCATCAGCGCGATGCGCACCCGCACAAATGCCTCGGCCACGATCTTGAGCCCGCTTTCCGGCAGGAGGCGGTGAATATCCGCGACCCGGCCATAGGTGGTATTCTCGACCGGCAGCATCGCCAGATCCGCGCGTCCCTCGCGGACAGCGCGGATGACCCCTTCGAAGGTGGTGCAGGGCACGGGAATCATGCCCGGGACAGCCTGGAGACAGGCCTCGTGGGAATAGGCACCCAAAGCGCCCTGAAAGGCGATGCGCGGCGGCGTTTCTGCCATCTTTCTGAACATCCTTCGACAAATTGCGCCAGCAGGGGCGTTTGGTCGCGGTAACTACACCTTGCCCCGCGAGAGGGAAAGCAATAGATACCCGCCCAAGATAGCCACAGAAGTAATGGACCATGCCCATGTTCGATACGATGACAATCACAAAAATTGCCGGCGGCCTGTTTGGTGCATGGCTGATCCTGCTGCTGGGCAAATGGGCCGGCGAAGAGATCTATCACGCCGAGGCGCATGGCGATCAATCCTATGTCATCGAAGTTGCGAGCGCCGATTCCGGTGAACCCGCCGAAGAAATCGATATGGCGGCCCTGATGGAAGCGGCTGATGCCGGCAAGGGCGAGGGGATTTTCCGCAAGTGTTCGGCTTGTCACAAGGTCGATGGCACCGATGCGGTTGGCCCGCACCTGAACGGTGTGGTCGGGCGTGACATCGCTTCGGTTGGCGGTTTCAGCTATTCCGGTGGCCTGTCCGGCAAGGAAGGCGCCTGGGATCCCGAGAAGCTGAGCGCGTTCCTGACCAGCCCCAAAGGCTGGGCGCCGGGCACCACAATGGGCTTTGCCGGGCTGAAAAAGCCCGAAGATCGCGCCAATGTGATCGCCTATCTGCAGAGCCTGGGTGGCTGAAAAACAACGCGATTGATGCAAGGGCCGTCCGATTTGGGCGGCCTTTTGCATGTCTGCGCAGGCGCGGCCCCAAGATTACATATTCGCAACTTGTATCTTGGCGGCGTTGGCCTTTAGCTTACATCTGGTTTGAACAGACGATTTGAGACCCTCAAAGGAGAGCCTGATGATCCGATCCCAGTCCCGCGCCGCCGAACTGCCCCCTGCAAACCGGCTTTGGACAGCCTGGAACGCGCTGTTGGTGATCGGTCTGGCACTTGGGCTTGCCACTGCCGCAGCCGCCCAGGACGAAAAGATCATCAAGAGCCACGGATATTCCTTTTACGGCGATCTGAAATATCCTGCGGATTACACCCACTTCGACTATGTGAATCCCGATGCGCCCAAGGGGGGCGAGATTTCCCTCGGCGTCGTCGGCACCTTCGATTCCATGAACCCCTATACCCGCAAGGGCCGTGGCGGGGCCTTGTCGACGGTGATGTATGAAAGCCTGCTGGGCGAAGGGGTGAATTCTGCCGCGCCTGCGGATGTCTATGGCGAGGCCTATTGCCTTGTCTGCGAGAGCCTGGAATATCCTGAAGACAAGGATTGGGTGATCTTCCACATGCGCCCCGAGGCCCGGTTTTCCGATGGCACGCCGCTGACGGCATATGATGTGGAGTTCAGCCAGAACCTGATCCTTGAGCAGGGTCTGAAGTCTTATGCCGATGCGGTGCGCAAGCTGATCCCCAAGATCGAGGTGATCGACGAACATACGATCAAGTATTACTTTGCCCCCGATGTGTCGCGCCGCAGCCTGATCGAGACGGTTGGCAACATGTCGATCTGGTCAAAGAAATGGTACGAGGAAAGCGGCGCGCGGCTGGATGAATCCCGGTTGGAAATATCCCCCGGTTCGGGCCCCTATATGGTCGACAGCATAGATGTGAACCGCCGCATCGTCTACAAGCGCAACCCCGACTACTGGGGCAAGGACCTGCCGTTCAACGTGGGCCGCAACAACTTCGACACCATAAGGATCGAGTATTTCGGCGACGATACCTCGGCTTTCGAGGCGTTCAAGGCCGGTGAATTCACCTTTGAAACCGAGGGTGATTCAAAGAAATGGGCGACAGGCTACGATTTTCCCAAGGTCCGGAACGGCGATATCATCCGCGAGGAACTGCCCGACGGTGCGCCGCCCGATGCGGCCGGGATCGTGTTCAACCTGGGTCGTGAAGTGTTGCAGGACAAGCGCGTGCGCGAAGCGGTGGCGCTGGCGTTCAACTTTGAATGGACCAACGAGTCGCTGCAATACGGGCTGTTCAAGCAGCGCGCGTCCTATTCGCAGGACACAAAGCTGATGGCGACGGGCGCCCCGGAAGGGGCGGAGCTGGAGCTGTTGAAATCCCTCGGCGATCTGGTGCCGCCCGAGATGCTGACCGAAGAGGTCCGCATGCCGCATACCTCTGATCCCTCCCGCCTGCTGGACCGGCGGAATCTGCGCCGTGCCATGGGGCTGCTGGACGAGGCCGGCTGGCCGGTCGGGTCCGACGGCAAGCGCCGCAATGCGGCGGGGGAGCCGCTCAAGCTGACTTTCCTGTTCAATGCGTCAAGCTCGGCCACCCTGCGGGCGGTGATGGAGAACTTCATCTCCAACGTGAACAACCTCGGCATTGAGGCCGAGCTGCAGACCGTCGATCCGTCGCAATACACCCTGCGCGAGCGTGACCGCGATTATGATCTCGTCTATGATTCCTATTCATCCTATCTGAGCACCGGCGGTGGCCTGACCCAGCGTTTCGGGTCGGAAGATGCGGCATATTCGCTTTTCAACCCGGCCGGCCTCGCCAGCCCTCTGGTCGATGCGATCCTTGAAAAATCCCTGCGCGCCGAGACGCTGGAAGACACGGATGTCGCGCTGCGCGCGCTGGACCGGGCGCTGAGATATGAGTTCATCATGATCCCGACATGGTACAAGCCGACATATTGGGTGGCCTATTACAACCAGTATGAACATCCCGAGACGATACCGCCGTTCTCCCTGGGCAATCTTGATTTCTGGTGGTTCGATCAGGAGAAGGCGGACGCCCTCAAGGCTTCTGGCGCATTGAGGTAACGCGGCGTGGGTGCCTATATCCTTCGCAGATTGCTGCTGATCATCCCGACCTTGCTGGGGATCATGCTGATCAACTTTGCCCTGGTCCAGTTCGTGCCCGGCGGCCCGGTGGAGCAGGCCATCGCCCGGATTCAGGGTGGCGGCGATGTCTTTGCCGGTTTTGCAGGGGCCAATGAGGATGCGGGTGCAGGTGGTCTGACCGCCAATGACAGCGCTTATGTGGGCGCGCGGGGGCTGCCGCCGGAGTTCATCAAAGAACTTGAAAAGGAGTTCGGCTTTGACAAGCCCCCGGTCGAGCGGTTCTTCAACATGCTCTGGAATTATGCCCGGTTCGATTTCGGCGACAGCTATTTCCGGTCGATTTCGGTGATCGAGCTGATCAAGGAAAAGCTGCCGGTGTCGATCACCCTGGGGCTATGGTCGACGCTGATTGCCTATATCGTGTCGATCCCGCTGGGCATCCGCAAGGCGATCAAGGATGGCAGCGGCTTCGATACCTGGACATCGGGTGCGATCATCGCGGCCTATGCGATACCGGGGTTCCTGTTTGCGATCCTGCTGCTGGTGCTGTTTGCCGGCGGATCCTATTGGCAGATATTCCCGCTGCGGGGGCTGACCAGCGACAACTGGCACAGCCTGTCGCCGATGGGCAAGGTCGTGGATTACTTCTGGCATATCACCCTGCCTGTCCTGGCCTCGACCATCAGCGCCTTTGCCACGCTGACCCTGCTGACCAAGAACAGCTTTCTGGACGAGATCAAGAAACACTATGTCATGACCGCCCGGGCCAAGGGCCTGTCGGAGCGGCGCGTGCTGTACGGGCATGTCTTCCGCAACGCCATGCTGATCGTGATCGCGGGCTTTCCGGCGGTGTTCATTGGCGTCTTCTTTGGCGGCTCGCTGATCATCGAGACGATCTTTTCGCTGGACGGGCTTGGGCGGCTCGGCTTTGAGGCCGCGGTGGCGCGGGATTATCCCATCGTCTTCGGCACCCTGTTCATCTTTGGCCTGATCGGCTTGATTGTCGGCATCCTGTCGGACCTGATGTACGTGCTGGTGGATCCGCGCATTGATTTCGAGCGGCGGGAAGGCTGATGTCACAGGTTGATTTGATCCCCGAACGCGCCCCCGGTCAGGATGCGCCCCCGCCCGTACCCCAGGCCCCGCGCGGCTGGCTGTCGCCGCTGAACAAGCGGCGCTGGCGCAATTTCAGCCGCAACCGCCGGGCCTTTTGGAGCCTGTGGATCTTTGCCATCCTGTTCGGCATCTCGCTGTTTGCCGAATTCGTCGCCAACGACAAGCCGATCCTCGTGAACTACCGCGGCGAATATTACATGCCGATCTTCAGCTTCTATCCCGAAACGGCCTTTGGCGGTGATTTCCAGACCGAGGCGGTCTATCGCGACCCGGAGGTGAAATGCCTGATCGCGACCGGCGGGCTGGAGCAGTGTTTCGACGACCCCGGGGCGCTGATTGCGGATGCGCAGGACGGCATGGTCGCAGGCGAGGCGATCGAGAAGGGCTGGAGCATCTGGCCGCCGATTCCCTATTCCTTCAACACTGCGGTGGACCGGCCCGGTGCCGCACCGCTGCCGCCCAATGGCCAGAACCTGCTGGGCACCGATGGCACCAAGCGCGACGTGCTGGCGCGGGTGATCTATGGCTTCCGCCTGTCGATCATCTTTACCCTGATCGTCACCGGGCTTGCCTCGCTCATCGGCATCTTTGCCGGGGCGGTACAGGGGTTCTTTGGCGGCTGGCTCGACCTGATCTTTCAGCGGATCATCGAGATCTGGTCATCGACCCCGTCGCTTTATGTCATCATCATCATGTTCGCGATCCTGGGGCGCAGTTTCTGGCTGCTGGTGATCCTGCTGACGCTGTTTTCCTGGACCGCGCTGGTGGGCGTGGTACGCGCCGAATTCCTGCGCGCCCGGAACCTGGAATATGTCCGCGCCGCCCGCGCGCTGGGCGTGGGCAATGCCACCATCATGTTCCGCCATATGCTGCCCAATGCCATGGTGGCGACGCTGACCATGCTGCCCTTCATCATCACCGGCACGATCAGCACGCTGGCGATCCTCGATTTCCTGGGCTTCGGCCTGCCGTCCTCTGCCCCCTCGCTGGGAGAGCTGACCCTGCAGGCGAAGCAGAACCTGCAGGCCCCCTGGCTGACCTTCACTGCCTTCTTCACCTTTGCGATCATGCTGTCGCTTCTGGTGTTCATCTTTGAAGGTATCCGCGACGCCTTTGACCCAAGAAAGACCTTCACATGACGCAGGATCGGAATTTTCGAAAATTCCGGACCGATTTCTTCGAAGAAATCGGGCAGGGGGTGCGCGGATGAGCACAGCGCTGCTGGATGTCCGCAACCTGAACGTCTCGTTCCGGCAGGACGGCGCGCTGACCCATGCGGTGCGCGGTGTGTCCTTTTCCGTGGAACGGGGCGAGACTGTGGCACTGGTGGGCGAAAGCGGATCGGGCAAATCGGTTTCGGCCCTGTCGACCGTGTCGCTTCTGGGCGACAGCGCCGAGGTGTCGGGCTCCGTCACCTATGACGGCCAGCAGATGATCGGTGCGGATGCGGCACTGCTGCGCAAGGTGCGCGGCAATGACATCAGCTTTATCTTCCAGGAGCCGATGACATCGCTGAACCCGCTGCACACCATCGAAAAGCAGCTGGGCGAAAGCATCGCGCTGCATCAGGGCCTGACCGGCGCGCAGGCGCGTGCGCGGATTCTCGAACTGCTGGAAAAGGTCGGGATCACCGATGCGCAAAGCCGCCTGGGGGCCTATCCGCACCAATTGTCCGGCGGGCAGCGCCAGCGGGTGATGATCGCCATGGCGCTGGCCAACAAGCCCGATGTGCTGATCGCGGATGAGCCGACCACGGCGCTGGATGTCACGATCCAGGCGCAGATCCTCGACCTGCTGAAGGACCTCAAGGACAGCGAGGGCATGGGGCTGCTGTTCATCACCCATGACCTCGGCATTGTCCGCCGCATCGCCGACCGCGTCTGCGTGATGCAGCAAGGCGAGATCGTGGAGCAGGGGCCGACGCGGGAAATTTTCGACAATCCGCAGCACCCCTATACGCTGAAGCTGCTCAGCGCCGAACCCACGGGCAGCCCCGCGCCCGCCCCTGCGGAAGCGCCCGAGATCGTATCGACAGAGAACCTCAAGGTCTGGTTCCCGATCCAGCGCGGCCTGCTGCGGCGCACCGTGGGCCATGTGAAGGCGGTCAACGACATGTCGCTGACGCTGCACGCGGGGGAAACCCTGGGCATCGTGGGGGAAAGCGGATCGGGCAAGACGACAATGGCGCTTGCCATCATGCGGCTGATCCAGTCGGACGGGCGGATCACCTTCATGGGGCAGGACGTGCGGCAATGGTCGACCCGGCAGTTGCGGCGGCTGCGGGCGGATATGCAGATCGTCTTCCAGGACCCGTTCGGCTCGCTCAGCCCGCGCATGACCTGTTTCCAGATCATCGCCGAGGGTCTTGGAATTCACGGGGTCGGCAAGGGCCAGGATCAGCGGATTCTGGTGCATGAGGTGATGATGGAAGTGGGGCTCGACCCGGCCACGATGGACCGCTACCCGCACGAGTTTTCCGGCGGTCAGCGGCAACGCATCGCGATTGCCCGCGCCATGGTGCTGCGCCCCCGTCTGCTGGTGCTGGACGAGCCGACATCGGCGCTGGACATGACAGTGCAGGTCCAGATCGTCGAACTGCTGCGCGACCTGCAAAGGAAATACGGGCTGGCCTATCTTTTCATCAGCCACGACCTGCGGGTGGTGCGTGCCATGTCGCACAAGGTCATGGTGATGAAACGGGGCGATGTGATCGAATACGGGCCGGTGGATGATCTGTATGACAATCCGCAGACCGACTATACCCGCACCCTGCTGCAGGCCACGACCTGAGCGGCGGGGGCGGAATTTTCGAAAATTCCGGACCGTTTTATTCGAATAAAACGGCGCAGGCCGCCGGGGCCACGGCGGCCTGAATTGGCGCTTGCGCTGCCTGCGGTTGAAAGCGGCCGGGCCGGTGTCTGAGCGCGCCCGCGCCTGCTTTCCCCATGTTCAGACCGGTTACAGGCGGCTCAGGTCGATGCAGCTGGTCCTGGCGCGCTGCCACCAGCGCAGGCGCAATGACTTTGCGCCGGGCAGTATGCTGCGGACAGAGAGACGGTCGGTCCGGGTCGCTGTTTGCATGGCGGATGCGTAGATACTTAACATTTCGGGCTCTCCTTATGCTGCGTTTCACCCTTTCAATACTGGGCATTTCCCGGCAAAATGCGACTCATGTATCGTTTCTACATGTAAGTCAGGGTTGCATATGGACTGGAAGCAACTGCCCCCGATGGCCGCGCTGCGGGCCTTTTCCGCCTTTGCCCAAAGCGGCAATGTGCAGGCGGCGGGTGATGCGCTGGGGGTCAGCCATGCGGCGATCAGCCAGCAATTGCGGGTGCTTGAGAAACATCTGGATGTGGCGCTGCTGGATCGGTCGGGCCGGTCGATGCGCCTGACCCCGGCGGGCGAGGTGCTGGCCAAGGCGCTGCACGCGGGTTTTGCCGCGATGATCGAGGCGGCGCAGGAAATCACCGGAACGCGGGACGAGCGGCCCCTGCATATCTCCTGCACACCGACCTTTGCCGCCTCCTGGCTGATGCCGCGCCTGCCGTCGTTTCGCGCCCAGCATCCGGAGGCGAATCTGCGGCTTGATCCCACGCCGGCGCTTGCGCCGCTCTCGCCGGATGGCATTGACATCGCGATCCGTTACGGCGTCGGCCCCTGGCCGGGGCTGGAAACGGAGCTGCTGCTGGAATCCCCCATGGTGGTGATTGCGGCGCCCTCGCTGGTGGGGGAGGGGCCCTTGCCGCCGATTGATGCCCTGTCTGGCTACCCCTGGCTGGAGGAGGCGAGCACCTCTGAAAGCACCGATTGGCTGCGCCGTTTCGGCAATGGCGCGCTGGCTCCGAAGGCGCTGATGCAGGTCCCGGGCAATCTGCTGCTTGACGGGGCCCGGAACGGGCAGGGGGTGGCGGTGACGGTGCTTTTGTTTGTGGCACGCGACATTGCCGCCGGACGGCTGCGGGAAATGCACCGGACGGAAAGACCCGGATCGGGCTATAACATCGTCACGCGGCCCGGCGTGATGCGGCCCGCGCTGAAGGATTTCGTGCGTTGGATTCGCCGTGAGGCGGCGCAGGATCAGGCGGTCAGCCGGGCCCGATCATGAAGCAGCTGACGTTGCGCGCGGCCAGCCTGCGGCAGGCCAGGTCGGCGCTGTCACGGGTCATGCCGAGGAAATTGGCATCAAACCCCTGTGGGCGCTGCACCACCTTGCGCAGGCTGCCGTCCAGGGTTGCCATTTCTGCCAGTGCGGTCTTGAGCAGCACCTTTTCGGCGGCATAGCGGCTGGGATAGCGGCCCACGTTGACGCCCCATTGGCGTCCGCCCGATGTGGACAGCCGGGTGACCACTTCCTGCTCCACCGGGGCTGCCGCTGCGGCTGCGGGGGCGTCTGAGGCCCTGGGCCGCAGGGTCGGGCGCACGGAAGCCTGCGCCGCAGAAGCGAGGGTGACCACGGCGTCGCTTTCGACGGGTTTCGCCGGTGTCGGGGCCGGAGTCTGCACGGCTTCCTTGAGGGCTGCGGTGATGTCTGCATTTGTCACGACAGGTTCCGCAGAGGCCACCATGACAGGCGCGTCGCTGCCGGGGCGCAATTGCGGCCGCTTGGAGCTTTTGACCGCGCCGACCAGGCGGATCGTCTTGCCGGCACCACCCGGTACGGCACCTGCGCTGTCGTCCTCGACATCGGCGTAAACCGTTTCACGCTGGGGCTTGCGCAGGGGGGCATTCGACGGCGCGCGGCGGAATCCGAGATCCATCAGCTCGGCCACCTTGGCATTGCGCGATGCCGTGGACTGACCGCCGAAAACGGTCACGATGATACGCTCGTTGCCACGTTCGGCAGAGGCGGTCAGGTTGAAACCCGCCGCCCTTGTATAGCCGGTCTTGATCCCGTCGGCGCCTTTGTAGGAGGTCAGGAAGCGCCGGTTGGTGTGGCTGACCTTCTTGACCCCGGCATCGGCCTCGATGCGCGAGAACAGGTTGTAGTATTGCGGGTAATCATACAGCAGGTGCCGCCCCATCAGCGTCATGTCATGGGCGGTGGAGAGATGGCCCGCCTCGGTCAGCCCGTGCATGTTCTTGAAGGTCGTCCGCGTCATCCCCAGCGATTTGGCGGTCCGGTTCATCCTGCGGGCGAACTTGGCTTCGGACCCTTCGATTGCCTCGCCGATGGCGGTGGCGGCGTCGTTGGCGGATTTCACGGCGGCGGCGCGGATCAGATAGCGCAGCGCGATCTTCTGACCCGGACGCAGACCCAGCTTGCTGGGCGGCTCGGACGCGGCATTCTGCGAGACCGTCACTTTGGTATCGAGCGAAATTTCACCCCGTTCGATCGCCTCGAAGGCGATATAAAGCGTCATCATCTTGGTCAGGGAAGCAGGGTGCAGCCGGGTATCGGCGTTTTGCGCATGCAGGACCTTTCCGGTCCTGGCGTCGATCACATAAGCAGCATAGGGGGCGGCGATGGCGCTGAGCGGCAGAATGACCAGAAGCCATAGTGCTGCGAGGAAAAATAGCCCGAAACGGGCCGGCTGAATGCGCCGCGCCTTCATTGGAAACCTGCCTTTTACTGCCTCTGGACCGCCGATTTTTCGACTGGCCACAATTTGATTACAGTTAAGGTAACACAGGATCCGATTTCGGGAAAGGCATAACGTACTGGTAAATCAGCGAAAAAAGGGCCGGGTATCGTCCACATCTAGGGGGAGGAAAATCTGATGCCACAATAGGGGCGATTAAGGCAAGATTGTGGCGGCAGTTTGGCGGTCACGCCATTATTGAATTTGTGGCGCGCCTGACCGGTCAGCCGGCTGATTTGCACTGTGCGACCAGCGCCGGCAGATGCGCCAGATCGGGGATCTCCGCGAACCTGGGGTGATCCTGGGGTGCTTTGGCGTGTTCCAGCGCCCAGGTCAGCCCGTGGGGGATCAGAACCCCCCATCCGCCAGCCTCCAGCATCGGCAGAACGTCCGAGGACATGGAGTTGCCTGCCATCAGCCCCTGGTCGGCGCCGGTGCCATGCCGCCGGAAAATCTCGGTATATTCGGCCGGGGTCTTGTGGGAGACGATCTCGATGGCGTCGAAATGTTCGCGCAGCCCGGATTGCTCCACCTTGCGCATCTGGTCGAGCAGGTCACCCTTGGTGATCAGAAGCAGCTTGTGATCGGGCCGGAGCGCTGCAAGCGTGTCCTGCACGCCCGGCAGCAGTTCGACCGGGTGGGACAGCATATCGCGCCCGGCATCGAGGATTTCGCCGATCACGGTGGCGGGCACCTTGCCTTGCGTGATCTCGATTGCAGTTTCGATCATCGACAGGGTAAAGCCCTTGATCCCGAATCCGTAGTGCGAAAGGTTGCGCCGTTCCGCCTGCATCAGCCGCGCCATCAGGTCGGGCTTGTCCGCGTGATCGGCCAGCAGATCGGCAAAACGGTCCTGGGTCATGGCAAAAAACTGTTCATTTTGCCAAAGCGTATCGTCCGCATCAAAGCCGATTGTAGTTAATGCAAGTGCCATTTCCAAGCTGCCTCTTTTCTCAATACAGGAACAGGTTATATAGACGCTCATACGACTCACCAACGCACAGCAACCTGTCGGAGCAGCAATGCGCCTTGAAGAACACATGATGGCGGACAAGTCGGACGATGACGGTCAGACCGATCTGCTGACCAAGACCAAGCCCAAGACAAAGCGGCCTCCGCTCTACAAGGTGTTGCTGCTGAATGACGACTTTACCCCGATGGAGTTTGTCGTGCATGTGCTGGAGCGGTTCTTTGGTCTGAACCATGCCCAGGCCTTCGAGATCATGCTGACGGTTCACAAGAAGGGCCTGGCCGTGGTGGGTGTGTTCAGCCACGAGATTGCAGAGACCAAGGTTGCGCAGGTGATGGATTTTGCCCGCAGGCATCAGCATCCGCTGCAATGCACCATGGAAAAAGAAGAATAGCGTGTGATTGACGCACGACTGGATCTGGCGCTGCAAGGCGGGCTCGACCTGCCTGAGCAAGGGCTGATCGCCGTATTTCACCCCAATGCAGAGGCCCGGCTGCCGGGTCTGGATCCTGACCGTTGCCATATCGTGCAGGACTTCAAGCCACTTTACGACAGCTGGGAGGCGCGCGGTTACAAGGCGATTCACATGATCGGCGACCGCTATGCCGCCGCGATTGTCTGTCTGCCCCGCGCCAAGGCCGAGGCGCGCGCGCTGATCGCCCGGGCCTGCGAGGCCTGCGACGGGATCGTGGTGATCGACGGGCAGAAGACCGATGGCATTGATTCCATTTTTCGCGAGATGAAAAAGCGTGTCACCGTGAATGGTCCGATTTCCAAGGCGCATGGCAAATTGTTCTGGATCGACCCTGCCGCCAAGGATTTCTTTGCCGACTGGCTGCAACTGCCCGCGCAGACGGCAGAGGGGTTCTGGACAGCGCCGGGCGTGTTCTCTGCCGATGGGGTCGATCTGGCATCGGCGCTTCTGGTTGATGCCTTGCCCGAGAAGCTGGGTGCCGAAGTGGCCGATCTGGGTGCAGGATGGGGGTTTCTGGCGGCCCATGTCCTGACACGGGAGAGCGTCCAGACCGTGCATCTGGTGGAGGCCGGGCACAGCGCGCTGGAATGCGCGCGGCACAACGTGACCGACGAGCGTGCCAAGTTCCATTGGGAAGACGCGACCAAATGGGCGCCGCCGCATCGGATGGACACAATCGTGATGAACCCGCCGTTCCATCAGGGCCGCGCAGCCGAGCCGCAGATCGGCCAGGCCTTTGTCGCGGCGGCGTCAAGACTGTTGCAACCCAATGGCAATCTGTGGATGGTTGCCAACCGTCACCTGCCTTATGAGGCCGAGTTGAAGAAGAACTTTGCCCATGTTGATGAACTGGGCGGCGATGCAAGGTTCAAGCTGTTCCATGCAGCCAAACCGACGCGCCAGCGGCGCTGAGCATATCTGAGAAGGGATAGCGATGTCTTTTTCGATTTCCGGCAAGACCGCAATTGTCACCGGCGCGGCCAATGGCATCGGCCTGTCGATTGCGCGGCATCTGGCGAATGCGGGTGCCAACGTGATGTGCGCCGATGCGGATGAAAAGATGCTGATGGATGAACTGGGCGATGAGCAGGAAGAGGGCAACATCCGCACCTTTGCCGGCGACCTGCGCCAGCGCCTGACCATCGCAAACCTGATTTCCGCAACCATAGATGCCTTTGACCAGGTGGATATTCTGGTCAATGCCTCGCGCCAGGTGATGACAACCGACGCGCTGGATGTGGAGGACACCTCTGTCGAAACCCTGCTGGATCAGAACCTGATGACGGCCCTGCACCTGACGCAGGCGGTGTCGCGGCGGATGATCAAACAGGCGGACCCTGAATCCAAGGCGCAGGTCGGTTCGATCATCAACCTCAGCTCTACCGCCTGCAAGCAGACCCGGCCGGAACTGATGGGCTATGCCATCGCCGCCTCTGCGGTGCAGCAGATGACCCGCTCGATGGCGCTGTCGCTGGCCCAGCACCGGATCAGGGTCAACGCGATTTCCTTTGGCAGCGTGATGAGCGCCTCGCTGCGCGCCGCCGTGGCCGAAAACCGCGAGTGGCGCGACAACATCCGCAACAACACGCCGCTGGGGCGCATCGCGTCACCGAACGAACTGTGTGAGGCGGTGCAGTTCCTGGCGGCGGAGAGTTCCGGTTTCATGACCGGAGAGATCATGGTGATCGACGGCGGGCGCACCCTGCTGGACGCGGTATCCGCCCCGGCGCATTGATCCGGTCGTCAGGTCACGACAGGGAAGACGGGCCTTGCTTCCTTGAGAGCACGAGCAACGCCAGGGCGATGCTGGCGGGCACGAATTGCGGAAGGCCGGATTTCACCGCAACAGTCACCGCGGCCCCGACCCCTGCAAGGGCAACGAAGGTCAGGAAACAGGCGGCAATTCTGAACTGCCATTTCTCCTCTTTGATCAGCAGAGACCAGACCAGCCCGGCCGCGAGAAAAGCGTTATAGAAGCCCTGGTTGGCGGCCATCTGGATGGTCGGTTCAAAAAGCTCGGGCGGCATCGAGGTAAACACTTTCGGGCCGCGCGACGTCCAGGCGAAGATCTCAAACCAGGCGATATAGAAGTGGAGTGCAGCGATGAGGCCCACGAGAACCAGTGCAATTTTCTTCATCTTCGTAACTCATCTGTTGCGGTGCTTGGGCCCGGGGCGGGGAAGCAGGTTGGTTGATTGAGGCCGCTCTATCATAGCCCCAGGTGGAAAGGGAGCCGTTTCAGCGCAGCGCCTGCACGGGCTGACAACCGACGATAGCGTCTTGATCGGAGCGGTTCTACCAACCGGCCTCTGCCAGCGCGCGACCATAGTTGGGCGAGATGCGCATGCGGTCCCCGATACCGGCATCGCAAAGCGCGCGGTGCAGGTCGGGCAGGCGCCAGCAGGGGACATGCATGACCATGTGATGTTCCAGGTGGTAATTCACCCAATAGGGCGCGAGCAGTGCACGGGCGATGGGGCCCGCGCGGGTGGTGCGGACGTTGCGCAGCGGGTCCTCCGACTGTTCCGTCGCGCCATGTTCCGCAATGTTGCGGATACGCAGGACCAGTTGAAACCAGGTGAAATAGGGCAGCAGCCAGAAGGCCAGACCGTACCACCATTGCCCGAGGATGCTCATCAACAGGGCAACGCCCAGAAAGACCAGGAGGGATTTCCACAGGTCCCGCGCCTTGAACGCCAGCGCGGCATCCTCGGTTGCTGCCGCGATTGCGTCGTCATCCCCGGCCAGCCGGAAGGACATGACAATCTGCCCGACCACCTGCCGAACCCCGGTCTGCCCGGTCAGGTCGCGGATGAACTTGCGCCGCAGGCTGGCGTGGCTTGTCGGGAACTTGGCGGAGAGGACCAGATCGGGGTCCTTTTCGGTCTGGGTATAACGGTGGTGGGTCAGGTGATAATGGCGGTAGCTGGAAAGCTCCGCCAGGATCGGGCGACCGCAGAGCCATTCGCCCGCGAATTCGTTGATCCTGCGGTTATTGAACAAGGCGTTATGCGCGGCGTCATGCATCAGGATGGCAAGGCCCAGCTGACGCGAGCCGATAAGCACGACCGCCAGCAGGAAGGTCAGCGGATTGGGCCAGAGGGCGAACAGGGCGACAGCGCCAAGGATCACGCCCCAGCAATGGACCACCAGCCAGGCGCCCATGGCGTCGGATCGGCCTGCCAGCCTGTGGATGGCGTCAGCATCCAGATATGCTTTGCCAGGTGTCATGAACCCATGCTGTGCCAGAGGCGTCGACAGGTCAAGCGTGCAAAATGCCCCGGCATTTCCCGCGCCAAAACCCCCGGGGTTTGCAGCCCGGGGGTCAGGTATTCAGCCGGTCAGTGCGGTGGCTTACTGCTTGGGCAGCATCACGCCGTCAATCACGTGGATCACGCCGTTCGACTGGTTCACATCCGCGATGGTCACGAAGGCACCGTTCTGGTTTTCATCGGTGATCAGCACACGGCCATCGTCAGCGATTGACGCGGTCAGCATGCAGCCGCCAACTGTGGGGACCATATGCTTGCCGCCATCTGCCGCGATCATGCCGGTCAGCGCTTCGGCTGTGACCTTGCCGGCAACAACGTGGCAGGTCAGTGTTTTTGTCAGCAGATCACGGTTGGCCGGTTCCAGCAAAGTGGTGACGGCACCGTCTTCAAGGCGTTCGAAGCCTTCGTTGGTGGGGGCAAAGACGGTAAAGGGGCCTTCGCCCGCCAGCGTCTCAACCAGACCTGCCGCCTTGACCGCGGCAACAAGCGTTGTGTGATCCGCCGAATTCACGGCGTTTTCGACGATGTTCTTGTCGGAGAACATTTCCGCGCCACCAACCATGGGATTTTCTGCAGCAAAAGCGGCGGTTGTCCCCAGGGCAATGGCAGAAGCGGCAAGTGTCATTTTCAGCGTATTCATTTTGTCTCCCAACATTAAAATCTGTGTCGTATGGGGGATCAACGAACGCCTGATGGCATTAGTTTCAAAAGTTTGGAAAGTTTTGAAATATTCCGTCAGAAAGTTGCGCCCGGGTCCGGCCGGGCTGATTTTTCTGGTACCGTCAGGCGGGCAAAGCCATAGGCGAGGGCAAAGGTGAGCAGCCCGCCGAGGACATCGCTGAAGTGGTGGCCGCCATGGGACAGGATCGCGGGAAGCATCGCGATATTGATCAGCAGCATCGGCCAGAAGATCACTGTCCCGGCAACAAAGCAGACCGCAAGACAGGCCATAACCGTGTGGTAGGACGGAAAGGCGATGGTTCCCATGATGATCTGTGGCGTGATCACGGCATTGCCGTTCTGCGCCATGTCGCGCAGCCGGGCACCTGCCTCCTGTCCGTGGATCAGCCCAAGGGCGCGTTCTGTTTCTGCAGGAAGCGTGACATAAGCCGAGGGGCCAAGGCTGGGCCAGAGCCACCAGAAGGCGACGGCCAGCAGCAGCGAAACCGTGCCGGTGATCAACACCCGGTAAAGCGCGACGGACCGGCCGAGGTAGCCCAGCATGAAGATCACCGCGAAAAGCTGCATCAGCGAACTGCCATAGACCCAGCCGATTGCACGGCCGATCACGGGATAGGCGGCAATGGCAGTGGTGAACCCCTGCCAATCGTACCCGAAGATCTGCGCATCCAGCCGCATCAGATCCGCGTCCAGCAGGGGCACCGTGATCGGAAAGCGCAGATAGATCAGGATCGTGATCACCCCGGAAAAGCCGATGTAGATGCCTGTGGCGATGGCGCAGACCGCGGCGCGGGGCATGTTTTTTGCGCTGCGGACATAGGCCCCCAACAGGATCAGCCCGGCACTCGGGGCAAAGCTGATCAGAAAGGCGTTCCAGGCAACGGCCTGGGCAAAGAGGACCGACAGAATCAGCGCAACGGCTCCGGTGGCGGCGATCAGCGCGATCAGGAACAGTTCCGGCCCGGCAAACCAGCGGCGCGGGTCGAGGGCGGCCAGCCCCGCCAGAGGGGCAAGGGGCCGGGCAGTGACGTAATCGGGGCTCATGTCGGTCGGCATCGGGCGCGGTTCACCTGCTTTTGGTCATCTCAGCAGGTGGGATAGGGGCAGTATCGGGCCAGATTGGGGCAGCGCCGGGGCAATTGAATGAGCTTTGTACCGGCCCGGCGCGCTGCGGCCCGGTTCGGGACAAAACAAGTTGGTTTTATGCTTGACGGGCGCGGTGGGCTGGCATAGTCCACGCGCTCATGGCGTTATAGCTCAGTTGGTTAGAGCGAACGACTCATAATCGTTAGGTCGGTGGTTCGAGTCCACCTAACGCCACCATATCCCCCTTTGTGCAGGCCGCCATAGTGCGGCAGTCACGGGGTTTGACCCGGCGCGGTGGATTTTCTGAAATCCCGTCAGCGGGTGCTGCCATGCGATACTGGCCCGAGGGGCAAACATTTCTGATCCAGACCAGACGTTGGACGTGCCATGGTTGCCTTCGCGGAACTTGCCGTCCCGTTGCTGCTTGGTCTGGCCAACTTCCCGCCCGACCTCCCGCCAGGAGGGCGATTTTGCACCCTTTGCCAAGCCATGACCGGCCCGCGGATTGAGACGTTCCTCTCCGCGTCAAAGCTCTGATCGCCCTCCAGGTCGGGCGCTGCCTTCCGGTGCCTGTTTCCCCCGGTCCAGGGCAGCCTGTCAGGAACTATAATGCCTAAATCGCCGCGCAATTGGCGATTTTGCTGAATTGGCCGACTTGGAGCCAAGCCTTTGTTGACGCCGATACGCTGGTATTGTCTGATCCAGTAGCATGCACAAAAGGCCATCGTCCGGTGATAAGGGCGAGGTCGGGAATCTTAATGGGAGAAGACCACATGATGTTTCGCAGAACGCTTCTGGGGGCAGCAGGTGCCGCACTGGCAACGGCGCTCACAGCAACCACCGCCATGGCGCAGGATGTCACCCTGCGCATGCACCAGTTCCTGCCGCCGCAGGCCAACGTGCCCAAGCTGGTACTCGATGTCTGGGCCGACAAGGTCGAAGAGGACAGCGCAGGCCGCATCAAGGTCGAGCGTTATCCGTCGATGCAACTGGGCGGCACCCCGCCCGAGCTGATGGACCAGGCCATCGACGGGGTTGCAGACATTGTCTGGACCGTGGTCGGCTATACGCCCGGCCGCTATCCGTCGACCGAAGTCTTTGAACTGCCCTTCATGGTCGACGACGCGCGCGCGGCATCCTCTGCCTATTGGCAGATGTTCGAAAAGCACATGAAGGACGGCGAATTCAAGGATGTGCACATCCTGGGCACATGGGTCCACGGCCCCGGTCTGATCCATGCCAACAAGGAAGTGCGCACACCCGCCGACATGGAAGGCATGAAGATCCGCGGCGGCTCGCGTCTGGTGAACCGTCTGCTGGAAATCACCGGTGCGACACCGGTCGGCATGCCGGTTCCGGCGATCCCCGAAGGTCTGTCCAAGGGTGTCATCGACGGCACCACGATCCCCTGGGAAGTCACCGCAGCACTGAAGGTGCCGGAGCTGGTCAAGAACCACACCGAATTCGACGGTGCGCTTTACACGCTGACCTTCGTGCTGGCGATGAACAAGGACCGCTATGAAAGCCTGCCCGATGATCTGAAAAAGGTGATCGACGACAACTCCGGTCTGGAGTTCTCGATCTTCGCGGGCGGCACCCAGGCGGATGCCGATGGCCCCGCCCGTCAGCTTGCCGTTGATCTGGGTAACAACATCGTCACGCTGAACGATGCGGAGACCCAGGTCTGGCGCGATGCGGCCCAGCCGATCTACGAGGAATGGGTTGCGGACATGCAGGACAAGGGCATCGACGGTCAGGCTCTGATCGACGAGGCGAAGTCGCTGATGGACGCCTACCAGCAGTAAAACGCCCGGCGTTTGACCGACCCGCAGCCTGCATGCTGCGGGTCGGTTTTTTGGCACTATTTTACCGAAAGGTTGTCGCGGATGCGCAATATTGTCCACGCCCTTGCACGCGTTACGGCGCTTTTGGGGGGCTTCGTTCTCTTGGCGCTGATTCTGCTGACCACGCTGTCGATTATCGGACGCTCGGTGAACAAGTTCCTGCATGCGGATTTCTTCGACAGGATGCTGACCGGGGTTTCGCAGTTTCTGCTCGATCTCGGGATCGGAGAGATCAACGGCAGCTATGAACTGCTGGAAGCCGGGGTTGCCTTTGCGATTTTTTCCTTTTTGCCGATCTGCCAGCTGCACGGTTCACATGCCACCGTCGACATTTTCACCGCGGCCCTGCCGGATGCCTTCAACCGCTGGCTGGCCGCGATCTGGGAGATCGTGCTGACAGCGGTCGTGATCCTGCTGATCTGGCGGCTTTTCGGCGGGTTGGAACGCTACTTCGGCAATGGCGAGACAACGCTGTTCCTGCAATTCCCGGTCTGGTGGGCCTATGCCTGCAGTTTTGCCGCCGGGGTGGTCGCCTGTATCGTGGCGGTCTATTGCGCCGCCCTGCGCCTGGCGGGGGCGCTTACCGGACGCGACCTGCTGCCAAACCAAGCGGAAGGGCACTGACATGAGCGGTCTTGAGCTGGGCTTCTGGTCCTTTCCCGTTCTGCTGATCATGGTCTTCCTGCGCGCGCCCATCGGGCTTGCCATGATGCTCTGCGGCTTTGGCGGCTGGTACTTCTTCATGGGCGGCAACCCGACACCGCTTCTGGCCAAGCTGAAGTCAGAAACCTACACGACCTTTTCCAGCTATTCGCTGAGCATCATCCCGATGTTCCTGCTGATGGGCCAGTTTGCCACCCTGTCGGGCATGTCGAGCGCGCTGTTCAAGGCGGCGGAATCCTTCCTCGGTCACCGCCGGGGCGGGGTCGCCATGGCGGCGGTCGGGGCCTGTGCAGGCTTTGGCGCGATCTGCGGCTCTTCCCTGGCCACGGCGGCGACCATGTCCAAGGTCGCCCTGCCGGAGCTGCGGCGCTACGGCTATTCGGGCGGTTTCTCCACCGCGACGCTGGCGGCGGGCGGGACGCTGGGCATCCTGATCCCGCCCTCGGTGATCCTGGTGATCTATGCGATCCTGACCGAACAGAACATTGCCAAGCTGTTCCTGGCAGCTTTCGTTCCCGGCATCCTTGCCGCCATCGGCTATATCATCACCATCTCGATCTATGTGCGCCTGAACCCCAGGGCGGCAGGCACGCGCCCCGCTGTTCCCATGGCCGAAAGGTTCCGGGCGCTGGCCGATACCTGGCCGGTGCTGGTGATCTTCTTCATCGTGGTCGGCGGCATCTACCTGGGCTGGTTCACCCCGACCGAAGGTTCTGCCATCGGCGCCGCAGGGACCGGGTTGGTCGCGCTGCTGTCGGGCAGCCTGAACTGGGCGGTGTTGCGCGACAGCCTGCTGGGCACGGCAAAGACCACCGCGATGATTTTTTTCATCGTGCTGGGGGCAGGGTTCTACAACGGGTTCCTGGCCCTGTCCGGCGTGCCGCAGTTCATGGCCGACTGGGTGGTGAACCAGGGCTTCAGCCCGCTTCTGGTGCTCTGCATCATCCTGCTGTTCTACCTGATCTTCGGCTGCCTGATGGACAGCCTGTCGATGATCCTGCTGACCGTGCCGATCTTTTTCCCGGTGGTCTCTGCCATGGATTTCGGGATGAGCCCGGAACATGTGGCGATCTGGTTCGGCATCCTGGTGCTGATCGTGGTGGAGGTAGGGCTGATCACGCCGCCGGTGGGGATGAACCTGTTCATCATCAACACGATGGACCGCGAAACCCCGATGACGGAAACCTACAAGGCGGTGATGTATTTTGTCGGCTCCGACATCCTGCGTGTCATCATCCTTGTTGCCTTCCCCGGCATCACCCTTTTCCTGTTGTCCTAGGGGAGGCCCCCTTGCCATGACGTCGCATCTGAACCTGAAACCGCATGATGTCACCTTGCAAGAGCGGGCGGATGGCAGCTTCCTGATGCGGTCGAACCTGCCGCTGGGGCCGGTCGCGCGGCGGACCGGTGACTGGCTGGATCATTGGGCGGCAAAAACACCCGATGCGGTGTTCCTGGCGGAACGCCAGGGGCAGGGCTGGCGCGAGGTGACCTATGCGCAGGCGCTGACCTGGGTCCGCGCCATCGCCAGCCATCTGGTGAAGCGCGACCTGGGCCTGGACAGGCCGATCATGATCCTGTCCGGCAATGGTGTGGATCACGGGTTGCTGACACTGGCGGCGCAATACGTGGGCATCCCCACGATCCCGGTGGCTGAACAATACAGCCTGATCCCTGCGGCCCACCCGCGCCTGTCCCATGCGGCGGCGCTGGCGCGGCCCGGTCTGGTCTTTGCCGCCGACGCCACGCAATACGCGGCGGCGCTTGCGCTGGACGACTTTGCCGGGGTCGAGGCGCTTTCCGCTGCGCCGGGTGACAGCGGGGCAACGGACCTTGCCGATCTGCTGGTGCCTTCAGGGGCCGACATCACCGCCGCCGCCGCAGCGGTGGGGCCGGAAACGCTGGCCAAGATCCTGCTGACCTCCGGGTCCACCTCGGCACCGAAGGGCGTGCTGACCACACATGGGATGCTGACCACCAACCAGGCACAGATCGCGGCCTGCCTGCCGTTCCTCTCTGCCCGCGCGCCGCGGATCGTGGACTGGCTGCCGTGGAACCATACCTTTGGCGGCTCCTATAATTTCAACCTCATGCTTGCCAATGGCGGCAGTCTTTATGTGGACGATGGCAAGCCAGCGCCGGGGCTGTTCGACCGCACGGTTGAAAACCTCGGGTTGATCCCGGGCACGATCAGCTTCAACGTGCCGGTAGGTTTTGCGCAGCTGGTGCGCGCCCTGGAGCAGGACGCGGCCCTGCGCGATACCTATTTTGCCGATCTCGACATGATCTTTTATGCTGGCGCCTCGCTGCCGCAGGACACCTGGGCGGCGCTGGAGCGTCTGGCGCTGGCGGCGGGCGGGAAGCTGCCGCTGATCACCACCTCCTGGGGCCTGACCGAAACCGCGCCCGGCTGCCTGATCAGCCATGAGCCGGCGAAAGGTGCCGGTATCGTTGGGGTCCCGATGCCCGGGATCGAGGTCAAGCTGGTGCCGGATGCCGACATGCGCTGCGACGTGCGTGTCCGGGGCGGCAGCATCACCCGCGGCTATCTGGACAACCCCGAAAAGACGGCCGAAGCCTTTGACGACGAGGGGTTCTTTATCACCGGCGATGCAATGCGGCTGGTGGACCCTGCGGATGCGAACCGGGGCCTGCGGTTTGACGGACGCCTGTCGGAAGATTTCAAGCTGACATCCGGCACCTGGGTGCGCGCGGCGAACCTGCGGCTTGATCTGCTGTCGGCCCTTGCCCCCTTTGCGCAGGATGTCGTGATTGCCGGCGAGGGGCGTGACGACGTGCGCGCCATGATCCTGCCGAACCGTGCCGCAATCGCAGCAAAGGGCTGGGAGGTTACCGAAGCGGCAGGCGTGCTCAAATGCGCCGCATTGGAGGCCGAACTGGCACAGCGCCTGACCGCGCTCGCCGCCACTGCGGCGGGCAGTGCCGGGCGGGTCTGTGCCGCCATCGTCCTGGCAGAACCCGCGTCGATGGCAGAGGGGGAGGCAACGGCGAAAGGCAACCTCAACTTCCCCCGCTTTTTGTCCCGCAGGGCCGCACTGGTGGCGCGTCTGTTTTGCCCGGAAACCCCGGATGTGATCCGCATCTTGCACTAAAGTGCAATTCTTCTCCGCATAGCTTGCGGCTGCGGCACTCAAGTGCACACTGCCTCTACCGTGGGAGGAAGAGATGCAGTCAATACAAGCGAATGCCGTTACCTATTTCGTGGACCGCCATATGGACGAGGGGCGGGGGGAGAAGATTGCCTATACCGAGGCTGAAACCGGGCGCAAACTGAGCTATGCGCAGATGGCGGCAGGGGCGGCCAAGGTCGCCGGGGCCCTGACCCATGCGGGCATCCGCCCCGAGGAACGCGCAGCGATGCTGGTGCTGGACCAGATCGAATTCCCGCAGATTTTCTGGGGCGCGATCAAGGCGGGAGTGGTGCCTGTCCCCCTCAACACCCTGCTGGCGACCCCTGTCTATGACGCGATCCTGCGCGATTCGCGCGCCGCAATCCTTTTCGTCTCGGCCCCCCTGTGGGAGGTGGTGGCCCCCGCCATCGCCGATAACCCCTGGTTGCGCCAGGTGGTGGTGATCGGCGATGCGCCCGAAGGCACCCAGGATTTTGCCGCTTTCACGGCAGATGCGCCACCGCAGGATACCCTGCCGGTCAGCAGCGACGCGGTTGCGTTCTGGCTATATTCCTCAGGCTCCACCGGTCAGCCAAAGGGCGTGGCCCATGTCCATTCCGCCCTGCGTGCCACCGCCGACACCTATGGCGCCGAAGTGCTGGGCATCCGCGAGGATGATGTGGTGCTCTCGGCGGCCAAGTTCTTTTTCGCCTATGGGCTGGGCAACGCCATGACCTTTCCCCTTTCGGTGGGGGCCAGCACGATCCTTTACACCGGCAGGCCGACTCCCCCCGGCATGCTGGAAACGATCGGGACCCACAAACCCACGATCTTTTGCGGGGTGCCAACCCTCTATGCGGCAATGGTTGCCCAGATGAACCGCGACGGCGCGCCAAAGGCCCCGCTGCGGGTCTGCATCTCGGCGGGCGAGGCGCTGCCGGAGGATGTTGGCATCCGCTGGGAAAAGCACACCGGGGTCGGCATTCTGGATGGGGTCGGCTCCACCGAGATGCTGCATATCTTCCTGTCCAACGCACCGGGCGACATCGTTTATGGCACCTCGGGCCGCGCGGTGCCGGGCTATGCCCTGCGGCTGGTCGACGAGAATGGCGAGGAGGTCGCGGCGGGCGGCATCGGCGAATTGCTGGTCAACGGTGCTTCGGCGGCAAATGGATACTGGAACCAGCGCGACAAGTCGCGCAGCACCTTCGAGGGGGTCTGGACCCGGACCGGCGACAAATACGAAAAACGCGCCGATGGGCGGCTGGTCTATTGCGGGCGCACCGATGACATGTTCAAGGTCTCGGGCATCTGGCTGTCCCCCTTCGAGGTTGAGGGCGCGCTGATCAGCCACCCGGCGGTGCTGGAGGCCGCGGTGGTGGCCAAACGCGATGCGGAAGGGCTGGAGAAACCACAGGCCTTTGTTGTTTTGCAGGCGGGGGAAGACCCGGAGGCGCTCCGCGAGGTGCTGAAGGACCATGTGAAAGAGAAAATCGGAAAGTGGAAATATCCGCGCTGGATCGAGGTGGTCGAAGAGCTACCTAAAACAGCGACGGGCAAGATCCAGCGTTTCAAGCTGAGAGAGGACTGTTGATGGCAATCGAATGGAGCGAGAAACCGGCTGACCGGATCACACTGGGGGGCTCTGCGCTGGAATACGGCTGCTGGGGCCCTGCGCCGGATCAGGCACCAACGCTGGTCATGCTGCATGAAGGCCTTGGTTCCATCGCGCAATGGCGCGACCTGCCCGCCCGTCTCGCGGCGGCGACGGGATTTGGTGTGCTGGCCTATGCGCGGGCGGGCTATGGCGGCTCCGACCCCGCGACGCTGCCGCGCCCGCTGAACTACATGTCGCTGGAGGCAGAGAATGTGCTGGGCCCGCTGCTGGATGCCGCCGGGATTGCCCAGGCGGTGCTGCTGGGCCATTCGGACGGTGCCACCATTGCCGCCATCTATGGCGGCTCCGTCTCCGACATGCGGGTGCGGGGGCTGGTGCTGATCGCGCCGCATTTCTTTGCCGAGGCAGAGGGGCTGACGGCCATCCGCGCGGCGGGAAAGGCGTACCGCGAGGGCACCCTGCGCAATCGTCTGTCAAAGTATCACCGCGATGTGGATTCCGCCTTCAACGGCTGGCACGACGCCTGGACGGACCCGGCTTTCGAGAGCTGGAATGTGGCCGATTGCATCGACCACCTGCGCATTCCCGTGCTGGCGATCCAGGGCCGGGAGGACCCTTACGGCACCCTTGCCCAGATCAGCGAGATCGAAGCGCGCATCTATTCCCCGCTGGAGACGCTGATCCTGGAGGGGTGTGGCCACGCGCCGCATCTTGAGTATCCCGAGCAGACAGAGGCGGCGATCGTCGAATTCTGCGCAAGGCTGCACCGGCTGGAGCGGGAAGAGGTCCGTATTGCCTGACGCGCCGGATGGTCCCGAACTGCCACCGCACGTCTATGTCCCCGGCGTGACGCGCCGCCACCCGGAAGGGTGGTTCGACAGGATAAAGGCCAGCGTGACCGATGAGGTCGCGGTCGCCGACCTGCACCACACGGCGGCCTGGCAGGCGGGGCGGGCCTATTTCGATGCGGGCTATTACTGGGAGTGTCACGAGGTGCTGGAGGCGGTCTGGATGCGCACGCCGGAAGGGTCGCAGGAGCGCGACATGACCCAGGCGCTGATCCAGCTGGCCAATGCGCGGCTCAAGATCACCATGCAACGGCCCCGCGCGGCCTGGCGGCTGTGCAACATGGTGGAGGGGCATCTGGCCCGCTGCGATGCAACAGCCAGGATTCTGGGGCTGGAGGTCGCAGAGGTCCGGCATTGGGTGGTGCAGACGCGAAAGACGCTGGAAACCACGTAGATATGCATAATACTGCAAAAACAGCGGCGAATTCTGGCAAGTTCACTGGTTTACCCGCAAGGGGATGGAATTATAATACACCAAAAGGTCCAGGCAGGCTGTGAAAGGATTACCCATGACCAAGATCATCGACTTTCAGACGGACCCGTCGAAATACCGGCACTGGAAAGTGACCTATGACGGCCCGGTGGCCCATCTGTTCATGGATGTGGATGAAAAGGGCGGGCTTTTCGACGGCTATGAGCTGAAGCTGAACAGCTACGATCTGGGCGTGGACATCGAACTGGCCGATGTGGTGCAGCGGATGCGGTTCGAACACCCGGAGGTCAAGGTGGTGGTGATGCAATCGGCCAAGGACAAGGTGTTCTGTGCCGGGGCCAACATCCGCATGCTGGGCGGTGCCGCGCACAGCCACAAGGTCAACTTCTGCAAATTCACCAATGAGACGCGCAACACCTATGAGGCGGCGCTGGCCGACAGCGGGCAGAACTACATCTGCGCGGTGAAAGGGGCCTGCGCGGGCGGCGGCTATGAACTGGCGCTGGCCTGCAACCACATCATGCTGACCGATGACAGCACGTCATCGGTTGCCCTGCCCGAAGTCCCGCTGCTGGCGGTGCTGCCGGGCACCGGCGGGCTGACCCGTGTGACCGACAAGCGCAAGGTGCGCCGGGATCTTGCGGATGTCTTCTGCTCCATCGAGGAAGGGGTGAAGGGCAAGCGCGCGGTCGAATGGCGTCTGGTGGACGAGGTATTTCCGAACTCCAGGTTCGACGAGGCGGTGCTGGAACGCGCCCGCGAACTGGCGGCCGCTTCCGACAAGGCGGATGTGGCCGAGGGCATCACGCTGACCCCGATCAGCCGCAGCTTTGCCGAGGATGGCGTCACCTATTCCACCGTCGAGGTCGCCCTGAACCGCAAGGGCGCGCGCGCCACGATAACCATCAAGGGCCCGGATGCGGATGCGCCTGCTGATATGGCGGCATTTACCGCCGAGGGGGCGGAAACCTGGCTGCTGCGCTGCGCGCGCGAGCTGGACGATGCGATCCTGCACCTGCGCAACAATGAAAAGGAACTGGGCCTGATCGAATTCCAGACCCAGGGAGACCCCGAAAAGGTCATGGCCCATGAGGCGCTGCTGCTGGGCAACAAGGATCACTGGCTGGCCAACGAGGTGCTGCAATACTGGAAACGCGTGCTCAAGCGGATCGACATGACCTCGCGGTCGCTGGTGGCGATCGTGGAACATGGGTCCTGCTTTGCCGGGCCGCTGGCCGAACTGCTCTGGGCGGTGGACCGCAGCTATATGATGCTTGAGGAATTCGACGGCGACAATCGCCACATGGCAGCCATCACCCTGTCCGAAGGCAATTTCGGCACTTACCCGATGGGCAATGACCTGACGCGGCTGCAAACGCGGTTCCTGGGCACGCCGGAGCAGGTGGAAAGCCTGCGGGGTTCCATCGGCGCGGCGCTGGAGGCCGATGAGGCCGAAGAACTGGGGCTGGTCACCTATGCCTATGACGACATCGACTGGGAGGACGAGGTGCGCCTGTTCATGGAAGAACGTGCCTCCTTCAGCCCCGATGCGATGACGGGGATGGAGGCGAACCTGCGCTTTGCCGGGCCGGAGACGATGGAAACCCGCATCTTTGGCCGGCTGACGGCCTGGCAGAACTGGATTTTCCAGCGCCCCAACGCGGTGGGCAAGGAAGGCGCGCTGCAACGCTATGGCACCGGCCAGCGCGGCGAATATGACATGGAACGTGTGTGAGATATCGGTGCGCATGAATGCGCACCCTACGCCGGATACGGCGACCAACGGATGTAACCAACCGTAGGGTGCGCATTCATGCGCACCGATCTGGAGGAATAAGATGCTCGACCTGATCAACGTAAGCTATGACACCCAAATCCCCAACAATGTGGGCCTGAGCGAGGACAAGAAGGTTCTCAAGGCGCTGGAAAAATGGCACCCCGGCTATATCAACTGGTGGAACGACCTGATCCCGCAGAACTTTCAGGAATCCATGGTCTACCTGCGCACCGCCGTCAGCGTGGACCCGAAAGGCTGGGCCAAGTTCGACTACGTCAAGATGCCCGAATACCGCTGGGGCGTGTTGCTGGCCCCCGCCGTCGAGGACCGCAAGATCCCCATGGGCGAACATTACGGCGAACCGGCCTGGCAGGAAGTGCCCGGCGAATACCGCAACATGCTCAAACGCCTGATCGTGATCCAGGGCGACACGGAGCCGGGTTCGGTCGAACAGCAGCGCTTCCTCGGCCTGACAGCACCTTCGCTTTACGACATGCGCAACCTGTTCCAGGTCAACGTGGAAGAGGGCCGTCACCTCTGGGCGATGGTTTATCTGCTGCAGAAATACTTTGGCCGCGATGGCCGCGAAGAGGCGGATGACCTGCTGGTCCGCTCCTCCGGCTCCGATGACAGCCCGCGGATGCTGGGGGCCTTCAACGAGGAAACGCCGGATTGGCTGTCCTTCTTCATGTTCACCTATTTCACCGACCGTGACGGCAAGATGCAGCTGGAAAGCCTCGCGCAATCGGGGTTCGACCCGCTGTCGCGCACCTGCCGCTTCATGCTGACCGAGGAAGCGCACCACATGTTCGTGGGCGAAACCGGCGTCGGCCGCACCATTCAGGCGACGCTGGAGGCGATGGCGAAACATGGCATCACCGACCCCACCGACATCAACAAGATCCGCGATCTGGGCGTCATCGACCTGCCCACGATCCAGAAAAAGCTGAACCTGCATTACACCCTGTCGCTGGACCTGTTCGGGCAGGAGGTGTCGACCAATGCCGCCAATGCCTTCAACTCCGGCATCAAGGGGCGGTACATGGAGCAGCGGATCGACGACGATCACAAGCTGACCGGCGACACCTATCCCGTGACCTCCATCAAGGACGGCAAGATCGTGACGGAAGACGCCCCGGCGCTGACCGCCATCAACATGCGCCTGCGCGACGATTATGTGCGGGATGCTGCAGGGGGCGTGGGCCGCTGGAACAAGCAGATCCAGAAGGCCGGGGTGGATTTCGAACTGAAGCTGCCGCATGAGGGCTTTCACCGCCAGATCGGCGTGTTCAGCACCGTGGCCGTGGACCCCGATGGCCAGATCATCTCGGCCGAGGAATGGCACAAGCGCCGCGATGAATGGTTGCCGACCAAGGCAGACGGTGATTTCATCCAGTCGCTGATGGTGCCTTGCTACGAGCCGGGCAAATACGCCTCCTGGATCGCCGCACCCAAGGTCGGGATCGACAACAAGCCGGGCGACTTCGAATATGTGAAGTTGCACATGGCCTGATCGGCAGGGTGGGTTTCAAACCCAGCTTGCGGCAAGATCGAAAGGTGCGTGCCGGTCACGCACCTTTCGCACAGGAAGGACATGCCGCCCGACCAGCGGGCCGGAGGGGAGAGCGCATATGAACAAACCGGTCAAGCAACACCTGATCGACCCGGAAATCTGCATCCGCTGCTATACCTGCGAAATGACCTGCCCGATCAACGCGATCGAGCATGACGACAACAACGTCGTGGTCAACGCCGACATCTGCAACTTCTGCATGGATTGCATCCCGGTCTGTCCCACCGGCTCCATCGACGAATGGCGGGTGGTGCAGACCCCCTACACGCTGGAACAACAGTTCGAATTCGACGAGCTGCCCGAGCAGGAAGACATCGAAGCCGCCGCCGCCAGCGATGACGAGGAAGCGGTCGATCCGATTGCCGCCCTGCTGGCAGAGGCGCACAAGGGCGCGGGCGGCAAGGCCAAGGCGCCGCTGAGTGCGGGCAAGCCCACGGTCAACATGTACACGCTGGGCAAACCGGCGCGGATGAAAGTGCAGGGGAATTACCCGCTGACCCGCGACCCCGACCATGACGTGCGCCACATCATCCTGGACCCCGGCGCGCTGCCCTTTCCGGTGCTGGAGGGGCAATCGGTCGGCGTCATCCCCCCCGGCAAGGATGCAGAGGGCAAGCCGCATCTGCCCCGGCTTTATTCCATCTCCTCGCCCCGCGACGGCGAGCGGGCGGGCTATCACAACATCTCGCTCACGGTGAAGCGCGAGGACAAGGGCCTTGCCTCCAACTACCTCTGCGATCTGGAGCAGGGTGCGGAAGTCGAGGTTACCGGCCCCTTTGGCGCCACATTCCTGATGCCTTCCACGGCGGAATCGCATCTGCTGCTGATCTGCACCGGCACCGGCTCCGCCCCGATGCGTGCCTTTACCATGCAGCGCCAGCGCAGTGGTGCGACGGGGGGCATGACCATGTTCTTCGGCGCGCGCACGCCAGACAGCCTGCCCTATTTCGGCCCGCTCAAGAAGGTGCCGGAAACCCTGTTGAAGCAACACCTTGTGTTCTCGCGCCAGCCGGATCAGGACAAGGAATATGTGCAGGACCGCATCCTGGCCGAGCAGGACAGGGTGGCGGAACTGCTTGAGGATGACCGCACGCATATCTACATCTGCGGGTTGCGCGGCATGGAGGAAGGGGTCGAACTGGCCCTGACCTCCATCGCGGAAAGCCTGGGCCAGCAATGGACCGCCCTGCGCGATGCCATGCGTGAGGATGGGCGTTACCACGTGGAGACCTATTGATGGCCGATCCCTTTATCCACCCTGTCAACGTCACCTGGGGTGACTGCGACCCGGCGCGCATCGCCTATACCGCCCGTCTGCCCTATTTCGCGCTGGATGCGATCAACGCCTGGTGGGAGGCGCATCTGGGCGGTGACGGCTGGTTCCAGATGGAGATCGACCGCAATGTCGGCACGCCCTTCGTCAGCCTGGCGATGGAGTTCCGCAGCCCGGTCACCCCGCGTCATACGCTGATGTGCGACACTTTCCCGACCCGGCTGGGTGACAAATCCATCAGTTTCGCGGTGAACGGATCCCAGGACGGCAAGCTGTGTTTCGAGGGGCGGTTCACCTGTGTTTTTACCATCGCGGACCAGTTCAGAAGCCAGCCGGTGCCACCGGACCTTCGGGCCATCGTTGAGCCGCATATTCGTGCGAAATAATGCAGAATGCCCTGGCTGAGCCCTTGCCGGGGTGATCGACTTGCGGAATAATGCATTAATGTCTCTGATTGTGCCCCATGGCTGATACGCAGGATGCCCCGGACCCCGGTGCCGCGCTGATCGCGCGCATGGCCGAACGGGTCGCCGCCGCCCGCAAAAAGCGCGGCCTGCCGCGCCGGGTGCTGTCGGACCTGTCGGGTGTCTCGCCCCGCTACCTCGCACAGCTTGAATCGGGCGAGGGCAACATCTCCATTCTGCTGCTGTCGCGCGTCGCGGCGGCGCTTGATCTCAAGGTCGAGGCGCTTTTGGCGGATGAAATCCCGATGGACCACGACGCACAGCGCTTTGCGACCCTCTACCGCAATGCTCCGGCCGAGGTGCAGCACAAGGTCAGCGCCTTGCTGGCCCCGCGTGATCCCGGGCTGATGCGCGCCGGGCGGATCAGTCTGATCGGGTTGCGCGGCGCGGGCAAATCCACCCTTGGCCGCCTTGCAGGCGAAGCGTTGAAGATCCCCTTTGTCGAATTGAACGAAGACATCGAGAACGCGGTCGACATGCCCCTGGCAGAGGTCATGGCGTTCTACGGCGAGGACGGATATCGCCGGTTGGAGGCCGAGGCGCTGGACCGCATTTCAACCGTGCACGACCGTGTCATTCTGGCTGTTGCGGGCGGCATCGTCGCGCAGAAAAACACCTATGACCGGCTGCGCGAACGGTTCCACACCGTCTGGATACGCACCAGCCCGCCCGAGCACATGCAGCGCGTGCGCGCCCAGGGTGATGTGCGCCCGATGCAGGGCAATCCCGCAGCGATGGCGCATCTGAAGGAATTGCTGACGGCGCGCAGCCCGCTTTACGATCTGGCCGAGGCGCAGGTGAATACATCGAACCGGACCATCAGTTCCTCGCTGAACGATCTGCTGACCACCATTGCCCGGCACAATTTCCTCGATCCGGTGACATGAGCCAGGCGGCGCTGACCGCAGGGCTTCAGGATGTGTTCTGGCGGCGGGGTGAGGCGCTGCTGTTTCAGCATACAAACCCCTGGGAGCTGGACGAGGCGCTGACCGCTTGGGGCTATGACATGGGCCCCTGCGAAGCGCAGGATCTGCTGGGGCTGGACAGGGTGCTGGCGCGCGGGCCGGACCGCGAGGTGCCGATCCTGCCGCGCATGGTGGCAGAGGGGCGCATGGGCAAGCAGGGCGGCGTGGGCTATTACCGCTATCCCGGTGGCGGCGGTGCGGTGGTCGACCCGCTGATTGAGGATCTGATCCTGGAAGAAGCCTGGTTTGCCAGGGTCACACGATCAGAATTGAGCGATGCGGCCCTTGTCGCGGAGATGCATGCGGCGCTGCTGGCGGCGTGCCGCATGCTGCTGGCGCAGGGGGTGACGCGCGCGGCCCTTGCCGTTGCGCTGACAAAGGGGCTGCATCTGCCACAGGGCCGTGCCTCTGAACTGTCGGACCTTGCCTGACGGCGGCGCCGGTTCAGGTCAGGACAGCTGCGTCGCGCAACCGGGCAATGGCGGCATCATCATAGCCGAGTTCGCGCAGGGTCGCCTCGGTATCAGAACCCGGGGCCAGGGGGCTTTGCAGATCGTCTGGCGTGCTGCGCGAGAACCGGGGCGCCGGGGCGGCCTGGGTGACCCCGGCCACTTCGGTAAAGGTGCCGCGCGCCGCCATCTGCGGATGTTCGGGGGCTTCGGACCAGGTCAGGACGGGGGTTGCACAGGCGTCGGTGCCGTCGAAAATGGCAGCCCATTCATCGCGGGTCTTGCGCCTGAAGACCTCGGCATAGGCCGCGCGCCTTTCGGGCCAGGTGGCGCTGTCCATCTGGCTGGCCATATGATCCTGCGGCAGGCCGGCAAGGCGCACCAGTTCCGCAAAGAACTGAGGTTCCAGCGGACCGACCGCGAGGAATTTTCCATCTGCACATTCATAGGTCCGGTAAAAGGGTGCCCCGCCATCCAGCAGGTTGGCCTCGCGCGTTTCAGACCATTGGCCGCGCGCGATAAAGGCATGTACCAGCGCCATCATCGCGGATGCGCCATCGACCATCGCGGCGTCAATCACCTGACCCTTGCCGGATGTCTGCCGCTCGAAAAGGGCGGCCATGATGCCAAACAACAAGAACATCGTGCCGCCGCCGTAATCGGCCCCGATGTTGAGCGGCGGCATCGGGGTGCCGTCCGCAGCACCGGTGGCCTGCAGAAATCCGGTAAGCCCCAGATAGTTGATGTCATGCCCGGCCGTCTGCGCCAGCGGCCCGTCCTGGCCCCAGCCCGTCATCCGGCCAAAGACAAGGCCCGGGTGCTGCGCCAGGCACTCCGCCGGTCCCAGCCCCATCCGCTCCATCACGCCGGGGCGGAACCCTTCGATCAGCACGTCGGCGCGCGCGATCATGGACATCGCCACGGCGCGCCCCTCGTCTGATTTGAGGTTCAGCGCGACAGAGCGTTTGCCGCGGTTGTTGATGTCGGTCGGATCGGCCGGGCCGGATTTGCGGGTGATCAACGTGACCTCCGCCCCGAGGTCAGCCAGCAGCTGGCCCGCCAGCGGGGCGGGGCCAAGCCCTTGCATTTCCACGACCTTCAGCCCTTTGAGTGGTCCGCTCATCCTGTCCTCCGGCCGGGTGGATACCTTGTGATCCGCGCTCAGGACACGTCCTTGTAGCTGACCTCGCGCTTGTCGGTGCCGCCCTTTTCGCGGCGCACCAGCAGGCGGTTCAGCGCATGGATATAGGCGCGGGTGGAGGCGACAACCGTGTCGGTATCTGCCGACTGGCCGGTCACGATCCGCCCGTCCTCTTCGATCCGGACAGAGACGGTGGCCTGCGCATCGGTGCCTTCGGTGACCGCATGCACCTGGTAAAGCTGCAGCCGCGCCTCATGCGGCACCAGCGCCTTGACGCAGTTGAAGGCCGCATCGACCGGACCATCGCCGGTCTGTTCTGTGGTCTGTTCGGCACCGTCCACGTTCAGCGTCATCCGCGCCTGGTTCGGCCCTTCGGTCCCGCAGACCACATGCATCGACACCAGCGTGACGCGGTCTTCCTCGGGGTCGGTGGCGGTGCGCATCAGCGCAATCAGGTCGTCCTCGTAGATTTCCTTTTTCCGGTCGGCCAGTTCCTTGAACCGCACAAAGACATCCTTGAGCTGGTTGTCGCCCAGCTCGTAACCGAGGTCTTCGAGCTTGGAGCGCAGCGCGGCCCGGCCCGAATGTTTGCCCATGACGATATTGGTCTCGGTCAGGCCAACGTCTTCGGGGCGCATGATCTCGAAGGTCTCGGCGTTCTTGAGCATGCCGTCCTGGTGGATGCCGGATTCATGGGCAAAGGCGTTCTTGCCGACGATCGCCTTGTTGAACTGCACGGCAAAGCCGCTGACAGATGCGACCCGGCGCGAGATGTTCATGATCTTGGTCGAGTCGATCCCGGTCTGGAAGGGCATGATGTCGTTGCGCACGCGCAGGGCCATCACGACTTCTTCCAATGCGGTATTGCCCGCCCGTTCACCCAGCCCGTTGATCGTGCATTCGACCTGACGCGCGCCCGCCTCGACCGCGGCAAGGCTGTTGGCCGTCGCCATGCCAAGGTCGTTGTGGCAATGGGTGGCAAAGACGATCTCGTCCGCGCCGGGAACATTCTCAAGCAGTTTGCGGATCAGGTCGGCGCTTTCGCGCGGCGCGGTGTAGCCCACCGTATCGGGGATGTTGATCGTTGTCGCCCCGGCCTTGATCGCGATCTCGACCACCCGGTAGAGGTAATCAAGCTCGGTCCGGGTGGCATCCATCGGGGACCATTGCACGTTGTCGCAGAGGTTGCGGGCATGGGTCACCGTGTCGTGGATGCGCTCTGCCATTTCGTCCATGGTCAGGTTCGGGATCGCCCGGTGCAGGGGCGAGGTGCCGATGAAAGTGTGGATGCGCGGCTGGCGCGCATGTTTCACCGCCTCCCAGCAGCGGTCGATGTCGGGCAGCTGCGCGCGGGCAAGGCCGCAGATCACCGCGTTCTGTGACTGGCGCGCGATTTCGGAAACGGCGGCAAAGTCGCCTTCCGAAGCGATGGGAAACCCGGCCTCGATGATATCGACACCCATTTCATCCAGAAGGCTGGCGATTTCCAGCTTTTCGGCGTGGGTCATGGTGGCGCCGGGGCTTTGTTCGCCATCGCGCAAGGTTGTGTCAAAGATCAAGACGCGGTCTTGGGATTGGGTATTCATGTCGGGTTCTCTCTGTTCTGCTGTAAATCCATGGCGCGTCACCATCCCTCTGAGCGGACGCGCCGGATGGCACGCTCAGAGGCGGATTAGCAGCAGCAGGTTGGCACGCAGCAGCGCCGCGCAGGGGCGCGGCAGGGTCGGGATATGGGCGGCGTGTGTCATGCCGCTATTTATACGCCGCGTTTTTCAAATGGAAAGGGGGCAATGCGCTTTGCGGTGAAGTCAGTTCGCGTCGGCCCCGGACCTTAGGCTCTGGACCCATTGATTCTATATGCTCAGCGGCGATTTCACGAAATTTCAATGGTTTGGGGCGTGCAGCCAATAGTGGTTCTATTTGCAAGCGACCCAAGACGTTGAAATGAAGTGAAATCGCCGCCCTCCGGGTTTGACGGATTTTCCCGCAGCCTGCGGCGCATCTGCTTGAAATAGAACCACTATTCTTGCGCAGATGCTTCTTGTCTGCGAAAAAATCTGTCAAACTGAGTATATAGAATTAATGGGTCCAGAGCCTAAAAATTTGATACAGCGTCAACGACCCAAATGCGCCCCGCCCGGCCTGCGCCTGATGTCACCCCGGAGGTCGCTTTTCCCTTCGGATCAATGGAGCGCAGGAAGGCCAAAGTCATCCGGCCTTCAACAGCCTGCCTCACCCCTCAGTCATGCGCTGCGCGGCTGTCTTGCGGGGCCTCGGCGCGGTCGAACATGCCATAGTCGCGGATCACATGGGCGATGCGCAGGTGATAATCGGTAAAGATTCCGTCCCGCCCCTTCGCCTGTGCGCCGCGATGTGCCGTCAGCTTGCGCCAGCGCGCAACGGCGGCCTCATCCTCGAAAAACGACAGCGACAGCAGCTTGTCCGGATTCGTCAGGCTCTGGAACCGTTCGACAGAGATGAACCCCTCGACCTCGTCCACCAGCGGGCGCATCGCGGCGGCGATGTCGAGGTAATCCTGGCGGCGATCCGGGTGCGGCATGACTTCGAAGATGACAGCGATCATGTGGCGGCTCCATGCGGGCTGGAGGCCAGTTTCAGAAAGGTCCGTTCCTCGCGCAAGAGGAATTTCTCCGACTGGGCGAAAGCATAGTTTTCCCGGCCCAGCGGGTCTTCGGCCAGCCGGGCGCGGTAGGCTTCATAGGCGGCCAGGCTGGGAATGTTGTAAATGCCATAGGCAAGGGTCGATGACCCCTCATGCGGGGCGAAATAGCCGATCAGGTCGGCGCCGCAGCGCGGAATCGCCTGACCCCAGTTGCGGGCGTATTGGCGGAATTGATCGTGTTTGGTAGGGTCGATTTCATATTTGATGATACAGGTCAGCATGGGGTGTCCTTCATGTTTGCACCTCCGGTCTAGCCTATTGAACGCACCCAATGCTTCGACTAGGGTCGAAGTATGAAAGAAGGCCCTGACATATCCCGCATTGCAGCCCTGATCGGCGATCCGGCGCGCGCCAATATCCTGGGCGCGCTGATGAGCGGCAAGGCCCTGACCGCCACTGAACTGGCGGCAGAGGCGGGGGTGACCGTGCAGACCGCCAGCACCCATCTGGCCAAGCTGGAGGAGGGCAGGCTGATCGCCCACCGCAAGTCCGGGCGGCACAAGTATTTCACCCTTGCCGGTGCAGAGGTCGGCCATGCGCTGGAGGCCTTGATGGGTCTTGCGGCGGGGGCAGGCCACCTGCGCACCCGGACCGGGCCGCGCGATCTGGCACTGCGCGAGGCGCGCGTCTGCTACAACCATCTGGCCGGGGAACGGGGCATCGCGCTCTATCAGGGGCTGCTGGCCCGTGGCGCGATTGCCGAAGACGGGCCTGCGCTGACCCTCACCGAAGAGGGCAATGCCTTGCTGGCGGATTTCGGCGTTGATGTCGCGGCGCTGCAAAAGGGCCGCGTGCCGATGTGCCGACCCTGCCTGGACTGGAGCGCGCGGCGCAATCATCTGGCAGGCGCGGTCGGACGGGCAATGCTGGCACGGATGCAGGTGCTGGGCTGGTGCAAAAGGGTCGAAGGCACCCGCGTGATCGACTTCAGCGCCGCGGGGCGCGCGGCATTCGATCGCCGGTTCGGCGTGTCGGGCGCAGCGGCGTCCTGACCGGCCGGCAGCAAATCAAAGCTGCCCGGCCTCTTTCAACTGTTCGATCCCGTAAAGCAGATGTTCCGTACGAAAGGAATGGCCGCCGGGAAACAGGCAGAAATCAAGGATTTCGCCTGATGCATTGGTTTTGTCTTCGCAGGTCAGATCGCCTGCGCTGACAGGTTGTGCCGGGCCAAAGCCGCCGAAATCCGTGTAAAGGGCAAGCGCATCCGATACCTTGCCCTGTCTGGTCTCGTTGATGGCGCGGCCATCCAGTGGCACGGTGTTGTCCGCGTCGCCGTGAATGTGAACGATGGAAGACACCGGCTGCGCGCAGGTTTCGGGCGGTTCCAGCCAGAAGGTGCCGGACATCGGGATGAATCCCGCAAAACCCTGCGGGTGGCTGCAGGCGAGGTTCCAGACCATCATTCCGCCTGCCGAAAAACCGGAGACGATGATCCGTTCCGGGTCAATGGCGAAACGCGCCTGCGCATCGGCCAGAACCGCATCGAAATAGTCGAATTCCGCAGCGCCGGTGCTGTCGAAAGTGCCAGGCCCCTTGGGCAAATCCCACGACCCGTCCACGCCCTGCGCGGCAATCAGGGCCAATCCTGCGTCCGATACCATGCGGCGCAGACTGCCGTTGCGCATCGCCCCGGCGGCAGAGCCACGGTAGCCGTGCGACCAGACCAGCGCCCCCACCGGGGTCTTGCCATCATAGCCTTCGGGCATTGCGATGCGGTAGGTCCTGTCGCCCAGAACACAATCCGTGTCGGCACCGCAGGCCAGGACGGGTGAAGCAGAGATCAGGGCAAGCAGCAGGGTTGAAATACGCATGGGCATCCTTTGGCATACCGGCGTTTCCGGTACAAATCACATGATCGTTTGCGCGGGGCCGCGCCGATCACGACGCGACCCGAATGCCATTGTGTCAGCTGTTGAGTCTGGCCGTGATCTCCACCAGGCGCTTGGCCTGAAACCCGACCGATTTCTTGCCAAGGTCGTCGAACTTGCCCGCCGTGCCGGAATAGCCATAGGGGTTCCCGTCTTCGAACTTGACCTCATCCGCATAGCCCGGCGCGACGATGATGGTGCCCCAGTGCATGGCCGATTTGTAAAGGTTCTGGATCGTGCCTTCGCGCCCGCCATGGGCCGTCTGCGCCGAGGTCGTCGCGGTGATGGTCTTGTTCACCAGCTTGCCCTGTTGCCAGAGCGGGCCAAGCGTGTCGATAAACGCGGCCATCTGGCTGGGCAGGTTGCCGTATCGCGTCGGGACAGAGAAGAAATAACCGTCCGCCCATGTCATGTCATCGTGGGAGACTTCGGGAATGTCCTTCATCTTTTCCAGCTGGGCCTTCCAGGGCTCCTGACCGTCGATGACGGATTGCGGCGCGGTTTCGGCGGCGCGGCGCAGGCGGACCTCGGCACCCGCCGCTTCCGCGGCTTCCTGCGCGGCCAGCGCAATCTGATGGTTTGTTCCGTAGGTGGTGTAGAAGATGATGGCGATCTTGGGGTTGGCCATGTGCGGCTCCTTGGGTTTCGTTTGCTGGCCCAATGGCCGGGCGCGTGCTTTGGTTCCGCTCGGGCATGCACAGGCACTGTGCGAAATTGTCAGATTCCCTGCCGCTCTTTTACTTTGCCCCGCGCCTGACCATATCAACTGAATGACCCCGGATGCCCCAGACCTCGACAGTTTCGAAGATATCGCCCTGCGCACGGTCGAGGGTTTCCCGCCGCCCTTCCGCGACGCGGCGCGGCAGGTGCTGCTGCGGGTGACAGACTGGCCGACGAAAGAGATGCTGGCCGCCCTGCAGATCGCCGAACCTGTCCGGCTCACAGGGCTTTACGAAGGCATCCCGATGACCCGCAAATCAGTGCTCGACATGGCGATGCAGCCCGATACGGTCTGGCTGTTCCGCGAACCGATCCTGCACGAATGGCGTCTGCGCGGGAACGTGGAGATCGAAGACCTGATCGCCCATGTCACAATCCACGAATTCGCCCATCATTTCGGCTGGTCCGACGCGGAAATCGCCCGCGTCGCCCCCTGGGAGACCTGAGGCGCGGCGCGCCTTTCAGGACGGATCGCGCCAGCGGTTCACGATGGGATAACGCCGGTCCAGCCAGAAGGCCCCCTTGGTCAGGCGCGGGCCGGGTGCGGATTGAAAGCGCTTGTATTCGCTGATGTAGATCAGGTGCTCGACCTTTTTCGCCACATCGCGTTCAAACCCGGCGGCGACGCAATCGGCGACCGACCCGTCCTGATCCACCAGAATGTCCAGGATTGCATCCAGTTCCGGATAATCGGGCAGGCTGTCGCTGTCCTTTTGATCCTCGCGCAGCTCGGCGCTGGGCGGCTTGGTGATGATATTGTCGGGGATCACGGCACCGGCAGGCCCCATCATCCAGTCACGGTGGTTTTCATTGCGCCAGCGGCAGGTCTCGAACACGCGGGTCTTGTAGAGATCCTTGATCGGGTTGTAGCCGCCCGCCATGTCGCCATAGATCGTGGCATAACCCACCGCGACCTCTGACTTGTTGCCGGTGGTCAGCAGCATTTCCCCGAACTTGTTGGACATCGCCATCAGCAGCAGGCCGCGCAGGCGGGACTGGATGTTTTCCTCGGTCAGGTCCGCATCGCGCCCTTCGAACAGCGGGGCGAGGGTGTTGGTGATCGCCTGACGCCCTTCCCTGATCGGCACATAGTCGTAGCGGCAGCCAAGCGCCTTTGCCACGGCCTCCGCATCGTCGAGCGAGGCTTGCGAGGTATATTCCGAAGGCAGCATCACGCAGCGCACGTTTTCCGCGCCCAGGGCATCCACCGCGATGGTGGCGACGATGGCCGAATCGATGCCGCCCGACAGGCCCAGCAGCACCTGTCTGAACCCGGTCTTTGCCATGTAGTCGCGCAGCCCCTGCACCATGACGCGGTAATCCTGCTCCCAGGCGTCGGGCAACGAGGCAAACGGCTGTTGCACGACGCGCCAGCCCTCCGGTCCGCGTTCCAGATCGACGTGATGCACCATTTCGTCGAAGGCAGGCATCTGCATTGCCAGCCTGCCGCCGGGGTTCAGCGCAAAGGAGGCACCGTCGAACACCTGATCGTCCTGTCCGCCCACCATGTTGAGATAGATCAGCGGCAGCCCGGTTTCGACAACGCGGGCGACCATCATGTTCATGCGGGTGTCCAGCTTGCCCCGGTAATAGGGCGACCCGTTCGGCACCAGCAGGAACTCCGCCCCGGTCTCGGCCAGGGTCTCCGACACCTCCGGGTGCCAGGCGTCCTCGCAGATCGGGCTGCCGACACGGGTGTTGCCCACCGCATAGGGGCCGCCCAGCGGGCCGGAATCAAAGATGCGGACCTCGTCAAAGACCGTCTCGTTGGGCAGGTTGTGCTTGAGCGTGCGGTTGGCGATCCTGCCGTTCTTGAGGATCAGATAGGCGTTGAACAGCTCTGTCCCCTCGGCCCAGGGTGCGCCGATGGCCAGCGCCGGACCGTCGGCGCAGTCCTTTGCCAATTGGTCGATATGGGTCATCACATCCAGCTGAAACGCCCGTTTCATCACCAGATCCTGGGCATTGTAGCCGGTGATGAACATTTCCGGCAGTGCCACAAGGTCGGCATTCGCCGCCTTGCCCTCTGCCCAGGTCCTTGCCGCCAGCGCGGCATTGCCCGCAAGATCGCCCACGGTGGGGTTCAATTGGCCAAGGGTGATGCGGAAACGGTCTGCCATGGAAACGCCTTTGCGGTTTGGTCTGCCCCGGATGTAACAGATCAGTCAGGGGGGAAAAGCCCAAAGGATGCCGGAATGCCGCCCCGCGCAGGGGGCAGGTGGAAAGAAAAACCGCGCCGCCCCGCGCCCGGTGATCCCGATTGCGGCGGTTTGGCGCGAGGTGAGCGGATGTGGCGCAAAAGACGATTGCCCCTCTATGCCCCATTGCTTAGGCTTACCGGCGACCCCGCCTGATGCGCGGCGCAAACAATACGGGTATGCCGATGTCCTTTCGTTCGATGATCTTGTGCCTTTCCCTGCTTGCTGTGCCGGCCCTGGCGCAGGAGGGGCAGGTCCTGACCAAGCAATACGACGATGGCGGCGTCTATGAAGGGGCGTTCCGCGGCGGCCTGCAACACGGGCAGGGCACCTACAAGCTGCCCAATGGCTATGAATATTCCGGCAACTGGGAAGATGGCGAGATCAAGGGCGAGGGCGTCGCACGCTTTCCCAACGGCTCCATCTACGAGGGCAATTTCTCAAAAGGGAAGCCGGAGGGTTTCGGCAAGATCACCTTTGCCGATGGCGGCACCTATGAAGGCGACTGGGTGGCAGGCGCGATCATGGGCCAGGGTGTGGCGCTTTATGCCAACGGGGTGCGCTACGAGGGCGGTTTCCGCAATGCCAAGCACCATGGCAAGGGCGTGATGCAAAGCCCCGGCGGCTATGAATACAAGGGCGACTGGATCGAAGGTGTCAAACAGGGCACCGGCACCATCACCTATCCGGACGGCGCGGTCTATGAAGGCGCGATCGAGGCGGGCAAGCGCAATGGCGAGGGCACGCTGACCATGCCCGACGGTCTGGTCTATGTCGGGCTCTGGCAGGACGGCCAGATCGAGGGCACCGGCACGCTGACCCAGCCCAACGGCGATGTCTACGAGGGCAACCTCGTGGCCGGACGCCGCGAGGGGCAGGGCAAGGTGACCTATGCCAATGGCGACACCTATGTCGGCTCCTTCAAGGATGACCGGCGCGACGGGCAGGGGACTTTCACGGGCGCGGATGGCTATGTCTATACCGGGTCCTGGGTGGCCGGACAGATCGAGGGCGAAGGCCAGGTGACCTATCCTGACGGTTCGGTCTATGTCGGTGAATTCCGCGACGACCTGGCCGATGGACAGGGCAAGATCACCTATCCCGACGGTTCCACCTATGAAGGCGCCTGGTCGGCCGGCGTGATCGAGGGCGAGGGCCGCGCGACCTATCCCAACGGGGTTGTCTACGAGGGCGGCTTTTCCAATGCCCGCAACGAGGGGCAGGGCGTGATGACCTATGCCGACGGCTATCGTTACGAGGGCATGTGGAAAGACGGCCAGCGTCACGGCATGGGCACCGCGACCTATCCCGACGGGACGGTCTATGCGGGCAACTTCGAAGACGGCAAGCGCCACGGACGCGGCAAGATCACCATGGCGAACGGCTTTGTCTATGACGGTGAATGGACCCGGGGCGAGATCGAGGGCCAGGGCGTTGCCACCTACGCCAATGGCGACGTCTACGAAGGCACCTTCAAGGCGGGCAAGCGTCAGGGCACCGGCACCATGCGCTATGCCTCGGGCGAAGAGGCCAGCGGCGACTGGGACAATGGCGCGCTGACGGATCCTGCGTCCGGCGATGGTGCCGCGGCAGCGGAGACCACCCCGCCCAGTGACGAAACCCCGCCCAGCGATCAATAATTTCACCCGGCGGGTGCGCTGACCGCCGCTTTTGTCAAAAGGTGCCGCATGCTGGACAGTCTTGGCATTCAACTTCCGATCTTTCAGGCCCCGATGGCCGGGGTCTCGACCCCTCGTATGGCCGCGGCGGTGTCAAACGCGGGCGGGCTGGGCGCGATTGGCGTGGGGGCGACCGATGTTGCCGGTGCCGCGCAAATGATCGCGGAGACCCGCGCCGCGACGGATCACCCTTTCAACGTCAATGTCTTCACCCATGAGACGCCACAGACGGACCCGCAGACGGAACGGGCCTGGCTCGACCTTCTGCGCCCGCTCTTTGCCGGATTTGGCGCAGAGCCGCCCGCAGAACTGCATACGATCTATCAAAGTTTCAACGACAACCCCGACATGCTCGCCCTGCTGGTCGAGACCCGTCCGGCGGTTGTCAGCTTTCACTTCGGCCTTCCCACACCACAGGCTGTCACGGCGCTGCGCGATGCGGGCATCACGCTTCTGGCGACGGCGACGAACCTGGAAGAGGCCCACCGCATCAGGGCTGCGGGCATGCACGGCATCGTTGCCCAGGGGATCGAAGCGGGCGGCCACCGCGGCGTGTTTGACTGCGCGGCCCCCGACCCGCAGCTTGGCACCTTCGCGCTGACCCGGCTGCTGACCGCTGAAATCGACCTGCCGGTGATCGCGGCGGGCGGGATCATGGATGGCGGGGGCATCGCCGCCGCGCTGAATCTGGGGGCTGTCGCGGCACAGCTTGGCACCGCCTTCATCGACTGTGCCGAATCTGCTGCTGATGACGCCTACCGCGCGGCGCTGCATGGGCCGGGGGGCTATCACACGCGCCTGACCCCGGTCATTTCCGGTCGTCCGGCCCGCGCGCTCGAAAACCGGTTCACGGCCAGCGACAGCGTCGCACAGCGCGGCACGCCGCCTGCCTATCCGATCGCCTATGACGCAGGCAAGGCGCTGCATGCCGCCGCAAAAGCCGCCGGTGAACATGGTTTTGGTGCACAATGGGCCGGGCAGGGCGCCCCGCTGGCCCGGACCCTGCCCGCAGCGGAACTGGTGGCGGTCCTCGCCCGGGAGCTTCAGGCGCGGCGCTGACATCCCGGCACGGGGCGGCCCCGCACCGGGCGCATCATCTCACAGCATCAGCTGATAGCTGTGCGGCAGATAGGCAAACCCGTCTTCCCGCGTCTCCACATAGCCGAAGGCGGGGAAGGGCATGTGATAACCGACAAAGGGGATGCCATCGGTCGCCAGCATGTCCAGCAGGCGACGGCGGGTCGCGGCGGCGGCTGCCTTGTCCTGATCGAACTTTACCTCCCAGTCCGGGTGGGCCAGCGACCAGACATAATGGTTCGCGAAATCTGCCCCGAGAACCAGTTGCCTGCCGTCGGATTCGATCATGTAGGCCATGTGGCCCGGCGTATGGCCAAAGGCCGCCATCGCCGTGATGCCAGAGGCAACCGACCCGCCGTCATCCAGGAACGTCATCTGCTCCGCCAGCGGCTTGACCTTGGTATTGAACCCTTCGTTGTCCATCGCGGACCAGGCATCGAACTCCACCTGGCCGGTGACATAGCGCGCATTGGGAAAGGTCGGCGCATCGCCCGTCATCAGCCCGCCGATGTGATCGCCGTGCATATGGGTCAGCACCACAATGTCCACCTGATCGGCGGCATATCCCGCCGCCTGCAGCGCCGCCAGCGTGCCCTCGGCGCTCAACCCGGTATCGAAAAGGACCAGTTCCGACCCGGTGTTGACCACCGTGGGCGTGAAGAAGAACTGCGCAACCTCCGTCGGGATATGCGCGGCCCGGGACACGCTTTCGAAAGTCTCGTGATCCACGTTCAGGCCGAATATGTCATGCGGCGCTTCGACCGGGCGGGTGCCCGCGAGGATCGTCGTGACATCATAACCACCAAGCGAGACACGCCGGAACGGCGCGCTGCCCGCACCCATGATCGGCGCTTCGGCGCGGGCAGAGGTCGCCATCGCGGCCAATGGCAGGGCAGCGGCACCGGCAAGGGCGCTGCGGCGGGACATCTTGAGGCTGTTTCGCATGGCTTGGTCCTTTGGTTTATTACTGGTTGTCGGAATGGTAGCCTCTCTTTGCTGCCCGCCAATACAATTCCGGGCGGGCTGCCATCATATTTTCGTCAGGAGCAGGTGCGATGACAGACGTCCCCACTTTCCTCGCCGGGGTCACCCCCGAGAGGCGGCACCGCGAGGCGGTTGAACTCGACGCCTTCTTTCAACGGGTCACCGACTGGAAGCCGGTGCTCTGGCGCGGCGGGATGCTGGGGTACGGGACGTATGATTACACCTATGCATCGGGCCGCAGCGGCAACTTTCTCGCGACGGGTTTCGCACCCCGCAAGGCCAGGCTGTCAATATACGTGATGCCAGGATATTCCGATTTCGGCCCGATCCTGACCCGGCTCGGCAAACATGCAAAGGGCAAGTCTTGCCTTTACCTCAACAAGCTGGCGGAGGCGGACATGGAGGTGCTGGAGGAACTGATCCGCGCCGGACTGGCCGACCTCGCGAAGCGCTGGCCGGTGCATCCGACCTAGACAAACATTCGGCTCTGTGACACTTGACCGGGGTCCAAGGAGAACAGCATGTCCGCCGATACCGTCACCCGTTTCGCCCCTTCCCCCACCGGTTACATCCACGTGGGCAACCTGCGCACGGCGCTGATGAACTACCTGATCGCGCGCAAGGCGGGCGGCACCTTCATCCTGCGCATCGACGACACCGACCCGGAGCGGTCGAAGGAAGAATATGTCGACGGCATCAAGCAGGACCTGACCTGGCTGGGGCTGGAATGGGACCGGGTGGAGCGCCAGTCGGAACGGCTGGACCGCTATCACGCCGCCGCCGACGAACTGCGCGCCAAGGGCCGGTTCTATGAGGCTTTCGAGACGCCGACCGAGCTGGACCTCAAGCGCAAGAAACAGCTGAACATGGGCAAGCCACCGGTCTATGACCGCGCGGCGCTGTCCCTGACCGATGCACAGAAGGACGCGCTGCGGGCCGAGCGCGGCAGCGGTGTCTGGCGGTTCAAGCTGGACCAGAGCCGGATCGAATGGGCCGACGGCATCCTTGGCGATATTTCAATCGACGCGGCCAGCGTCAGCGACCCGGTGCTGATCCGGGGCGACGGGCAGATCCTCTACACCCTGGCCTCGGTCGTCGATGACACCGAGATGGGCGTGACCCATGTGGTGCGCGGGTCTGACCACGTGACCAACACCGCGACCCAGATCCAGATCATGCAGGCGCTGGGCTTTGATCACCCCGCCTTTGCCCACCATTCCCTGCTGACCGGCCCACAGGGCGAGGCGCTGTCCAAACGCCTCGGCACCCTGGCGCTGCGCGATCTGCGCGAACAGGGTGTCGAACCCTTTGCCCTGCTCAGCCTGATGGCGCGGCTGGGTTCCTCCGACCCGGTGGAACTGCGCACCGACATGGCCGCGCTGATCGAGGGTTTCGACATCGAACGCTTCGGCTCTGCCCCGACGAAATTCGACGTGCAGGACCTGTTCCCGCTGACCGGCCGCTACCTGCAGACCCGCACCGCCGAGGATGTTGCGGAGACAATTGCCGGTCTGGGCGTGCCGCAGGCGCAGGCGGCGCAGTTCTGGGCAGTCACGCGGGAAAACATCGAAACGCTGCATGACCTCAAGCCCTGGTGGGAAATGTTCCGCGACGGCGCCGACCCGGTGATCGAGGACGGTGACGAAGCCTTTGTCGCCGAAGCCATGGCGCTCTTGCCCGAGATGCCCTTTGACGAGACCACCTGGTCCAGCTGGACCGGCGCCGTCAAGGAGGCGACAGGCCGCAAGGGCCGCGGGCTGTTCCGGCCCCTGCGGCTGGCGCTGACAGGGCAGGAACACGGGCCGGAAATGGCTGCCGTAATGCCCCTGCTGCGGGTCGTGAAAGCGCGCGGGTGACCTGCGCCCGACAGGACCGGCGCAGGAGAACGCCGCGCACCGGGGCCTGTCATGCCTGAAGGGGCGCAGGCCAAGTTCCTGACAGGCAACCTGTTTGTGCATGTTGCGGTCATGTCCTTGACCTCCTCCATCGGTCTGATGGCCGTCTTCCTGGTCGACTTTGTCGATATGATCTTCATCTCGATGCTGGGGCGGTCGGAACTGGCGGCGGCGGTGGGCTACGCCGGTGCGATCCTGTTCTTTACCGCCTCTTTCGGCATCGGCATGGGCATCGCCGCGGGCGCGCTGGTGGCCCGGGCGCTGGGCGCGAATGATCCCGTGCTGGCGCGCGAACGCTCGACCCATGCGCTGCTCTATGGGCTGATGTTCGGCATTGTCTTTTCCATCGTGGTCTGGTCGGCGCTGCCCTGGCTGGTCAACATGCTGGGCGCGCGCGGAGAGACCGCCGGACAGGCCATACATTTCCTGCAGATCGTCGTGCCCTCGGTGCCCTTCCTGATGGTCGGCATGATGGGGTCCGCCATCCTCCGCGCCCATGGCGATGCGCGACGGGCGATGATGGCCACGATTGTCGGCGGTATCGTCAACGCGGTGCTGGATCCGATCCTGATCTTCGGGCTGGACCTTGAACTGACTGGGGCCGCCATCGCCTCCTTTGTTGCGCGGGTGGCGATTTCAGGCATGGCGATCTGGCCCCTGATCAAGGTCTATGACGCCCTGGTGCGGCCCCATTTCAAGGGCATGCTGCGCGACCTTTCCCCGGTAATCGCCATCGCCTTTCCGACCATCCTCGCGCAGGTCGCAACCCCGGTGGGGCAGGCCTATATCACCCGCGTCATGGCCGAATACGGCGAGGATGCGGTCGCGGGCATGGCTGTGGTGGCGCGGCTGATGCCGGTTGCCTTTGCCGTGGTCTTTGCCCTTTCGGGGGCGGTGGGGCCGATCATCGGCCAGAACTATGGCGCGGGCAACATGGCGCGGGTCCGGCGCGGCTTCACCGCGGCGGTCATCTTTGTCGCATTGGTGATCCTGAGCGTGTCTGCGGTGTTGTTTGCGCTGCGCGCGCCGATTGCCGATCTCTTCAACGCGACCGGCGTCGCCCGCAATCTGATCTATCTGTTCTGCGGCCCGCTCTCGCTCGCCTTCTTCTTTCCCGGCGTGCTGTTCGTGGCAAATGCCGTGTTCAACAACCTCGGCCAGCCGTTCCTCTCCACGGTGACCAACTGGGGCCGCAACGCGGTGGCCCTGATTCCGCTGGTCTGGATCTGCGCGGCCATCGGGGACGCCCCCGGTGTGCTGGTGGGCCAGTCGCTGGCCGGTGTCGTCTTTGGCGTGGTGGCCTGGGTCATGGCGCTGCGCTGTATCGCGCGTGGCGGCAAGCCAGAGGGGCGCGGCAAGGAGATTTTCGGGCGGGAGGGCCGCCTGATGACCCTATTCCACGCGCGCCGATAACCGCGCGAGGTGATCGTCCACCAGCGCTGTTTCCGCTGCCGACAACACCTTGTGCCGGGGATAACGCGGTGCGGCACGGTCGTTCAGCACCGGCGTGTCCCAGCCATCGGTGGTGTCAAAGAACGCGGCGACCCCCGCCTCGCCGAATTCATGCAGGAAACCCTGCACCACCACGTCGAGATAGCTCAGCAGGATGGCATGGTCGCCCGGCACCCCGGTGTCGGCGGGCGGCACCGCATAATGGGCGATGTCCGGCGCGGGGCTGATCGGATGGATCACCGCACCGCCCGATGACAGCCGCGCGTAACCTGCTTCGCGGGCATCCAGCGCGGCCCAGTCGGCCCCCGGCACGGCCGCAATCAACCCGTCGATGGTGGTGCCGGGGTCCTCGACCACGCTGAGAAACACAAGATCACGCACCGCGGTGCGCACCCAGGCCCGCCGCCAGCCGCGCAACCGGGCGGGATGGGCGTCGGGGTAATTGTGGGTCTGGCGGTTTACAAGGCTGCCATAGCCGAAAAAATAGGGGGTCATGCTGTCCGGGGTCCGTCAATTGTGCGGGCAACAGATCATTGATGTCAGGGGCGTACAACCCCGCTTGACGCCCCATGTGCCCCCGGCATACCAAAGGACATCCGCCACGGGAGAATCGGACCAACCGATGCCGAAGGAGCAACCGCCCCGGAAACTCTCAGGCTCAGGGACCGTGCCGGATATCGACACTCTGGAGAGTGGTGCGACACGCACCCGCCGAAGGGATAACGATCTCAGGCGAAAGGACAGAGGGGGCATCTTGGACCGCGATCTGCGGGGGAAAGATGCCGGATTGATCCCTGGGGACAGCGGCAGGAATATGGGACGCTGCGCCGATGGATGATCTGAAACATACTGCCCTTTTTGACCTGCATGTGGAACTGGGTGCCCGAATGGTGCCCTTTGCGGGCTATGCCATGCCGGTGCAATACCCTTTGGGCGTGATGAAGGAACACCAGCATACCCGCGACGCGGCAGGTCTTTTCGATGTCAGCCACATGGGGCAGGTGATCCTCTCGGGGCCGTCCTGGGACGTGGTCGCCCGCGCCTTTGAGACTCTGGTGCCGATGGATGTGCTGGGCCTGGAGGACGGGCGTCAGCGCTACGGGTTTTTCACCAATGACGCTGGCGGGATCGAGGATGACCTGATGTTCGCCCGGCGCGGCGAGGATCTGTTCGTGGTGGTCAACGCGGCCTGCAAGGAGGCCGACATCGCCCGGATGAAAGCGGCCCTTGAACCCGAAGTGACCGTGACCCCGCTGACCGACCGCGCGCTGATCGCGCTTCAGGGGCCGGCGGCGGCAGCGGTGATCGCCGCGCTGGACAGCCGCGCCGATGATATGGGGTTTATGGATCTGCGCGATCTGGAACTCGATGGCGTGCCGGTCTGGGCCTCGCGCTCCGGCTACACGGGCGAGGACGGGTTCGAGATTTCCGTGCCGGAAGCCCGGGCAGAGGCGCTGACCCGCACCCTGCTGGCGCAGGACGGGGTCGAGGCCATCGGCCTCGGCGCGCGGGATTCGCTGCGGCTGGAGGCGGGGCTCTGCCTTTACGGACATGACATCGACACCGGCACCACCCCGGTTGAGGGCGCGCTGACCTGGGCGATCCAGAAGGTGCGCCGCGCCGGGGGCGACCGCGCGGGGGGTTTTCCGGGTGCGGCCATCGTGCTGGACCAGATCACCGAAGGGGCCGCGCGCAAGAGGGTCGGCCTGCTGCCCGAAGGCCGCGCGCCAATGCGCGAAGGCACCGAGGTTTTCGACGCCGCCGAGGGCGGCACCCGCGTCGGGCAGGTGACATCGGGCGGCTTTGGCCCCACCGTTGGGACACCCGTGGCGATGGGCTATGTAGAGTCGGGGTCTGCCGGGATCGGCACATCCCTCTGGGGAGAGGTCAGAGGCAAGAGACTGCCCCTCACCGTGGCGAAGCTGCCCTTCGTGGCGGCGAATTTCAAACGATGAAGTCAACAGGGAAGAAGACATGAAATTTACCGAAGAACATGAATGGCTGCGCGAGGAAGACGGCGAAATGGTGGTTGGCATCACCATCCATGCGGCCGAGCAACTGGGCGATGTGGTCTTTGTCGAACTGCCGGAGGAAGGCACCATCGTCAGCAAGGACGACGAGGTTGTCGTGATCGAAAGCGTCAAGGCGGCCTCCGACATCCTAGCGCCTGTGGATGGCGAGATCACCGAAGTGAACAGCGCCCTGGCAGAGAATCCCAGCCTGGTGAACGAGGACCCGCAGGGCGATGCCTGGTTCTTCAAGATGAAGATCAGCGACCCGTCGCAGCTGGACGAATTCATGGACGAAGCCGGATACCAGAAATTCATCGGCTGATCCGGCCGCACCCGCCGGAGCCTCCGGCGGGGATATATGAAAGCCAAAAAGAATGAGGGTGTCGCGATGAGCTTCAAGCCGACCGATTATCTGCCGTATGATTTTGCCAACCGCCGCCACATCGGCCCGTCACCGGCTGAAATGTCGGACATGCTGAAGGTCGTGGGGGCGAAATCGCTTGGCGACCTGATGGATGACACCCTGCCAAAGGGCATCCGCATGAAAGGGTCGCTGGACTTTGGCAGGGCAAAGTCGGAACGCGAGGTGCTGGAGCACATGCGTGTGGTGGCGGGCAAGAACAGGGTCCTGACCAGCCTGATCGGCCAGGGCTATCACGGCACCGTCACACCCCCCGCGATCCAGCGCAACATCCTGGAAAACCCGGCCTGGTACACCGCCTATACGCCCTATCAGCCGGAAATCAGCCAGGGACGGCTTGAGGCGCTGCTGAACTTCCAGACCATGATCAGCGATCTGACCGGTCTGGAGGTTGCCAATGCCTCCCTGCTGGACGAGGCGACCGCCTGCGCCGAGGCGATGACCATGGCACAGCGGGTGTCCAAATCGAAGGCGGTGAAGTTCTTTGTCGACCGCGATTGCCATCCCCAGAACATCGCGGTGATGAAGACCCGCGCCGCCCCCCTGGGGATCGAGGTCGTGGTCGGCGACCCGGCCAAGATGGAGGCATCGGAGGTGTTCGGCGCGATCTTCCAGTATCCGGGCACCTATGGCCATGTGCGCGACTTCACCGACAGCATCGCGGCCCTGCATGAACACAAGGGCATCGGCATCATCTCGGCCGATCCTTTGTCGCTGACCCTGCTCAAGGAGCCGGGCGCGATGGGCGCGGACATCGCCGTGGGTTCGACCCAGCGTTTCGGGGTGCCCGAAGGCTACGGCGGCCCGCATGCGGCCTATATGTCCTGCAAGGACGCCTACAAACGCGCCATGCCGGGGCGGATCGTGGGCGTGTCCATCGACGCCCACGGCAACCGCGCCTACCGCCTGTCCCTGCAGACCCGCGAACAGCATATCCGCCGCGAAAAGGCGACCAGCAACGTCTGTACCGCCCAGGCCCTGCTGGCGGTCATGGCGTCGATGTACGCGGTGTTCCACGGCCCCGAGGGGCTGAAGGCCATCGCGCAGCGCATCCACCGCAAGACGGTACGTCTGGCCCGCGGGCTGGAAGAGGCAGGCTTCAAAGTGGACCCGCAGGCCTTCTTCGACACGATCACTGTCGATGTGGGGCCGCTGCAGGCAGCCGTGATGAAATCGGCGGTGGACGAAGGGGTCAACCTGCGCAAGGTGGGCGAATTCCGCGTCGGCATTTCACTGGACGAGCGCACACAGCCAAAGATCATCGAAGCGGTCTGGCGTGCCTTTGGCATCGTCAAGGAGGACAACGATTTCGCCCCCGAGTACCGCGTGCCGGAAGAGATGCTGCGCAGCTCCGAATACCTGACCCATCCGATTTTCCACATGAACCGGGCAGAGACCGAGATGATGCGCTACATGCGGCGTCTGGCGGATCGTGATCTGGCGCTGGACCGCGCGATGATCCCGCTGGGGTCCTGCACGATGAAGCTGAATTCGGCTGCGGAGATGATGCCGGTCAGCTGGCGGGAATTCTCGCTGATCCACCCCTATGCCCCCGCCGACCAGGCGCTGGGCTACAAGGAGATGATCGACGATCTGTCCGCCAAACTCTGCGACATCACCGGCTATGACGCGATCTCGATGCAGCCCAATTCGGGTGCGCAGGGGGAATATGCGGGGCTGCTGACCATTGCGGCCTATCACCGCGCCGAAGGTCAGGGCCACCGCAACATCTGCCTGATCCCGGTCAGCGCCCATGGCACCAACCCGGCCTCCGCACAGATGGTGGGCTGGAAGGTGGTCGTGGTGAAATCGGCGGCCAATGGTGACATTGATCTGGACGATTTCCGCGCCAAGGCGGAAGCGGCGGGCGACAACCTTGCCGCCTGCATGATCACCTATCCCTCGACCCATGGCGTGTTCGAGGAAACCGTGACCGAGGTGACAAAGATCACCCATGAATACGGCGGCCAGGTCTATATCGACGGGGCCAACATGAACGCCATGGTGGGGCTGTCGCGGCCCGGCGATCTGGGTGGCGACGTGAGCCACCTGAACCTGCACAAGACCTTTTGCATCCCGCATGGCGGCGGTGGCCCCGGCATGGGGCCGATTGGCGTCAAGTCACATCTGATCCAGCATCTGCCGGGCGATCCCAACGCGGGCGGGGCGGCGGTATCGGCCGCACCCTATGGCTCGCCCTCGCTGCTGCCGATTTCATGGTCCTATTGCCTGATGATGGGCGGCGAGGGGCTGACACAGGCCACCCGCGTCGCGATCCTGAACGCCAACTATATCGCCAAGCGGCTGGAGGGGGCGTTTGACGTGCTTTACAAGGGGCCGACCGGCCGGGTGGCGCATGAATGCATCATCGACGTCCGCCCCTATGACGAAAGCGCGGGCGTCACGGTGGATGACATCGCCAAGCGTCTGATCGACTGCGGATTCCACGCGCCGACCATGTCCTGGCCGGTGGCGGGAACGCTGATGATCGAACCGACCGAATCCGAGACCAAGGCCGAGCTTGACCGGTTTTGCGATGCGATGCTGGCGATCCGCGACGAGATTGCCGCGATCGAGGCGGGCGAGATGCCGCGCGAGAACAATCCGCTGAAGAACGCGCCGCATACGGTGGAGGATCTGGTGGTCGAATGGGGTGACCGGCCCTACACCCGCGAACAGGGGTGTTTCCCGCCGGGGGCCTTCCGGGTGGACAAATACTGGCCGCCGGTGAACCGGGTGGACAACGTCCACGGGGACCGGAACCTGATCTGCACCTGCCCGCCGCTGGAAGACTACGCCGAGGCGGCGGAATAGAGCCAGATCGGTAAACGGCCACCGGAACACGTGGCCGTTTGCCGTTTGCTAAAGCGCCCGACCTTTACCCTGAAGCATCCAGCGACATGATTGCCCCGAGAGCGCCGCAGGCGCGGCAGGGTATTCATGTCTCGGGTTTAAGGTCGGGCGCTCTGAGGTCAGCCCAGAAGCAGGACGGCGCCCAGGGGAATAACCACGTCACAGCTGCCGATGGCAGGTTGCGCTGTTTTTGCGCGGTTGGGATACCACAGACGGCAAGAGCCGGCCGGCGGGTAATAGCCCTTTGGCACGACGAGGTTGCTGCTGCTGAACGGGTCGTTGCGCACGACCATCCTGGTCTGCTTGGCGTTGGCTTCAGTCAGGGGCAAGCTGATGGCAGTCAGCGCGGCGAGAGCGATGCAGGATTTACTAAATGATTTTAACATCTCAAGTCTCCTTCGAAAGGGCCAGGGACGTAAATGACCGATGGCCAAGGACTCAACGCGCGGCGTAACGAAAAAGTTCCGGATCGTGACCGACCTTGCTATTGATCTGCGTCGTTCAGGAATTTGAAGACCCTGGCGAGGCGGTTCCAGGTTGCCTTGTCCGGCGCGGCCAGTATGTGCCCGCGGCGCAGGGTGGCGTCATAATCGCCGCCCGACAGCATCTGCACATAGCCGCCCGCCTGCTGGCAGATCAGCACGCCTGCGGCATGATCCCAGGGATTCAGGCTTTGGGTCAGCAGAAAGTCGAAGTGACCCTGCGCCAGCATCCGGTATTCATGCGCCGAACAGCGCAGGCAGTTGACCCAGTTGAAATTGCAAAGGGTCGCCGCCAGCTTCTCCCGCCACGCGTGATCGAACAGATAGAGCGGGATATAGCCTGAAAGCCCCGCCAGTTCGCCGCCCCTGCTGACCCGCAGATCATGCGTGACGCCGGAGGGACGCTGCATCTGTGCAGGGGATTGATCGTCCGCGATGGCCCAATCGTCCATCACCGGATCATAGATCAGCCCGAAGGCCGGTTTGCCGTATCGGGTGACCGCGAGGATGACGCCGAAGACCGACATGCCCCGCGCGAAATTCCAGGTGCCGTCCACCGGGTCGATGATGAAGCACAGCGGCGCATCGGCGATCTTGTCCAGCAGGGTGGGATCGGCGGAAACCGCTTCCTCGCCGATCACCAGCGCGCCGGGAAAGGCCATGTTGAGGGCGCGGGTGATCATCGCCTCTGCCGCCGTGTCCGCGATGGTCACCAGGTCGTCCGGCCGCGATTTCGTGGCGATGTCGGCGGCATTCAACGCGCGGAAACGCGGCATGATCTCGGCTTTTGCGGCGCGGCGCAGGATGTTGATCACATTGTTGCGCTGGGCAGGGCTCAGGGCGGGGGCGCGTTTGGCGGGCAGATTGTCAGGCATTGTCGCTCCTTTGTATTCTGGCGCTGACTTGCCCGATCCGCCGGGGGATGTGCAAGCCGGGTGGTGGTGCTTGCGTCATTCTCGCGCACGCAGGACCTGCGCGGGCCGGGCGTTGAGCGCGCGCAGGGCAAAGCCCAGCCCGGCCAGGACAGAGGCCAGCGCCCCGCCCGTCACGATCAGCAGGGCAGAGGGCCAGATCACGCTGAAGCGGGTTTCCATCACGAAGTGGCTGACGGCCCAGCCGCCCAGGATCCCCGCCAGCAGCGCGACGCTGCCCGCGAAAAGCCCCAGCAGGGCCGCGCGCAGCACGAAGCTGGCGGCGATGGCGCGCCGCGAGGCCCCCAGCGTCTTGAGCAGTGCGGATTCGTAGCGCCGCGCCTCCGCCCCCGCGGCCGCCGCGCCGATCAGCACCACGAACCCCGTCAGCAGCGTGGCCAGCGCACCGTAAGAGGTCGCGGCGGCAAGGCTTGCCAGCACGGCGGACACCCGGTCGATGGCGTCGCGCACCCGGATCGCGGTGATATTGGGGTATTGCGAGGCCAGATCGCGCAGAATGGCGGCTTCGGCCTCTTCCTCTGCATAGACGGTCGAGATGAAAGTATGCGGCGCGCCGGCCAGCGCCGCAGGGTTCATCGTCAGGACAAAGCCGATCCCGGCGGTGGAAAAATCCACCTCCTGAAAGGCGGCAATGGTGCCGGTGATGTCGCGGCCCAGCACGTTGATGGTCAGCGTGTCACCCAGCTTCAGCCCCATCTCCTCGGCCTCTTCGGCGGCAAAGCTGATCAGCGGCGGGCCGTCGTAATCCTCCGCCCACCATTTACCGGCGGTGATCCTGGCATCGGCACCGGGCTTTGCGGCATAGGTCACGCCCCGGTCACCGCGCACCACCCAGTGATCGCCCGCAACCTCCTGCGCCGACTTGCCGTTGATCCGGGTCACGACACCGCGCAGCATCGGCGCGCTGTCGATGCGGCTGACGGCGGGGTCATCCTCCAGCCGCTTGGTATAGCCGGGCATCTGGTCCTTCTGGATATCGACAAAGAAATAGGAGGGCGCCACATCCGGCAGGTTGCCCGCGATGGCCTGCCGCAGGTTGCCGTCGATCTGCCCCACGGCGGCCAGCACCGACAGGCCCAGACCCAGCGAGAGCACCACGGCACCGGCTCCTTCGCCCGGTCCCGCAAGAGCCGCCAGCGCCCAGCGCAGCCGGGGGCGGCCCCGCGCCAGCCGCGCGCCGCCCCGCGCCACCACGCGCAGCAGCATCGCCGCCAGCACAAGGATCAGCAGCGCCCCGGCAATGCCGCCCAGAGTCCAGAGCGTCAGCCGCCAGGATCCGTTGAACCAGCCCGCCAGCCCCACCAGCGCCGCCGCGAGCGCCGCGATGGCCACCAGGTACTTCGCGGCCGGCAGCCGCCGCGCCCCGGCCCAGGCATCGCGGAACAGGGTCGCGGCGCGTACATCCTCGCTGCGGGCCAGCGGCCAGAGGGTAAAGGCCAGCGCCGTCAACAACCCATAAAGCGCCGCCTCGATCAGCGGCGCAGGATAGAGCGCGAAACTGGCCGGCAGGGGCAGCCTGGCGGCAATGACCGGCGACAGCAGCAGCGGCACCAGCCCGCCCAGCACCACGCCGATGGCAACGCCCAGCAGCGACAGCACACCGATCTGGATGAAATAGGTCTGGAAGATCGTCGCCCGCTCCGCCCCCAGGGCGCGCAGGGTGGCGATCACCCCGGTCTTGCCCTGAAGATAGGACCGCACGGCGGCAGAGACGCCAACGCCCCCGACAGCCAGCCCCGACAGGCCCACCAGCACCAGAAAGGCGCTCAGCCTTTCAACGAAACGCGCCACACCGGGCGCCCCGTTGCGCGCATCGGTCCAGCGCATCCCGGCATTCTCGAACTGCGCCTCGGCCTCACCCTCCAATGCGGCAAGGTCGGTGCCCTGCGGCAGGTCCAGCCGGTATTTGCTGTTGTAAAGCGTGCCCGGCGCCAACAGCCCCGACCCCTCCAGCGCGTCGCGGTGCAACAGGGTGCGCGGCCCCAGGGCAAACCCACTGGCGGCGCTGTCAGGCTCACGCAGGATCAGCGCGGACAGCCGATAGTCACGGGTGCCCAGCCGGAAGGTATCGCCCGGCGTCAGGCCCAACCGGTCTGACAGTGCGCGTTCCATCACCGCGCCGGGCAGCCCCTCCACCTCGGACAAGGCCTGATCCAGCGGCATCGCGGGATCGAGAACCATCTCTCCGACAAGCGGGTAAAGGTCATCCACCCCCTTGATCTGGGTCAGGGCGCGGTCATCGCCGACCACGGCCATGGAGCGGAATTCGACGATTTCAGAGACCGCAGTGGCGCGCGCCGCCATCCACGCCCGTTCCTCCGGGCTGGCAAAACGATAGGTGAAATCAAGCTCCGCCGCGCCGCCCAGCAGGGCCGCCCCCTCCCGCGCCAGGCCCGCCTCGATCGCGGCGCGGACGGAACCGACAGCGGCGATGGCCGCCACCCCCAGCGCAAGGCAGGCCAGGAACAGGCGGAACCCGCGCAGCCCGCCGCGCATTTCGCGGCGTGCGAACCGGGCGGCGAGGGCAAGGCTCATGCGATCTGCCCGTCGGCCAGGGCGATGGGCCGGTCGCAGCGTTCGGCCAGCGCCGGATCATGGGTGACCAGCACCAGCGTGGCCCCATATTGGTCGCGCAGGGAAAACAGCAGGTCCATGATGGCCGCGCCATTGGCGCTGTCCAGATTGCCGGTCGGCTCATCCGCCAGCAGGATCGCCGGACGTGGCGCACAGGCCCGTGCCAGCGCCACCCGTTGCTGTTCACCACCCGACATCTGAGCCGGGTAATGGCCGGTGCGATGCCCCAGCCCCACGGTCTCCAGTGCCTCACGCGCGCGCTCAAAGGCCTCCGGGATCCCGGCCAGCTCCAGCGGTGTCGCGACATTTTCCAGGGCAGTCATGGTGGGGATCAGGTGAAAGGACTGGAACACGATGCCCATGCGCCCCTGCCGGAACCGGGCCAGCGCATCCTCGTTCATCGCGGTCAGATCCTGACCCAGCGCATGTACGGTGCCGCCCGTGGCCTGTTCCAGCCCGCCCATGACCATCAGCAGCGAGGATTTGCCCGACCCCGAAGGCCCGGTCAGCGCGACGCTTTCACCGCTCTCGACGTTCAGGGAAATTCCGCGCAGGATATCAACGGGTCCGGCATTGCCCTTGAGCGACAAAAGCACATCTTGAAGGTGGAAAACGGTGTCACTCACGCGGGGGCCTTTCAACAGGGTCCCTAGGGATATGGAGTTGTTACGATGATGCGCAAGGCGTTAAAGCGTTTCAGGATAAACTTGAAACATCCCACATCACTTTTCGCGTTCGACCGCAGGGAGAGGCAGCGAACAAGTGATTCAGGTATATTCCGAAGCGCTCTGGTGGGGATTGTTCTGGTCTGGGGGCAGGCGGTTGCGGCGCAGCAGGTCGTGATCGCGGCGCTGGGTGACAGCCTGACACAGGGCTATGGCCTGCCGGCGGAACAGGGGTTCGTGCCGCAGCTGGAAGCCTGGCTTGCAGCGCGAGGTAGCGATGTGCGGCTGATCAACGCGGGCGTTTCCGGCGACACGACCGCGGGGGGGCTTGCCCGCGTGGGCTGGACCCTGACGCCAGAAGTGGGCGGGATGATCGTGGCGCTGGGCGGCAATGATCTGCTGCGCGGGCTGGCCCCGGCGCAGGCGCGCGCCAATATCGACGGGATCCTGCAGGCGGCGCAGGCGGCCGATGTCGAGGTGCTGCTGATCGGCATGGAAGCGCCCGGCAATTATGGCCCCGACTACAAAAGCGAATTCGACGCCATCTATCCCGAGCTTGCAGAAGAATATGGCACGCAGTTTGTCGACAGTTTCTTTGCCGGATTGACGGAAGGGGATGCGCCCGCCGACCCGTCACAATTGCGCGGCTTCCTTCAGGCCGATGGCATCCACCCCAATGCAGAGGGTGTGACCCGGATTGTCGAGGGCATCGGGCCGGAGGTTCTGGACCTGATCGCCCGGATCAGGGCGGACTGACCCTTGCCGGGGCGGCTGTTCCTCACCACGCCACTTGCTGCGCTGGCGGAAGAATTGGGGGTGCCGCCGGGCGCGCTTGCGGATGAACCGCCCCGCGCCAATATCTCACCCGGCCAGCAGATCGTCATCTTCGACGGCACCGGCCTTGCCCATATGCGTTGGGGGATCATCCCGGTGGGGCGGGTCAACGCCCGTGGCCGGCCGGTGATGGAGACGCTGATCAACGCGCGCTCCGAAACCGTGTTCGACAAAAGCGCCTTTGCCGGGACGGGCAGGGCGGTGGTGCCGGTGAACGGCTGGTATGAATGGACCGGGGAAAAGCGCCGCAAGACCGCCTGGCGGATTGCACCGAAAGACGGCGGATACCTCTATTTCGCGGCCATTACCGACCTCTGGCAGGCGCCGGGTGGCCTGCAGGTGCCGCAGGTGGCAACGCTGACCTGTCCGCCGAACGCCGATGTCGCGCCGGTGCATCACCGCATGGGCGCGCTGCTTGAGCGGGAGATGATCGGCACATGGCTGACCGGTGACGCGCAGGACGTGAAGCCGCTGCTGCAGCCCTGGCCGGAGGGCCGTCTGCTGATTGAAAAGGCCAGCGGCGTCGACTGGACCGGGCCCTGACCGAAGCGACCTGAGAAAGTCCCCTGACAAAAGAAAACGGGCGCCTGACAGCGCCCGAATTCCCTCATGAAACTGATGCTTGCTCAGGCGAGTGCGATGTTCGCAGCGCTTTCGCGGCCGTCGCGGCCTGCTTCGACATCGAAGGTCACTTTCTGGTTGTCGGCCAGACCTGTCAGGCCTGCCCGCTCAACTGCGGAAATGTGAACAAAGATATCCTTGCCGCCCCCGTCAGGGGCAATAAAGCCGTAGCCTTTGGTCGTGTTGAACCATTTTACGGTACCAGATGCCATGGACCGGTTCTCCTGTCTTAGTTCTGCCCGCGGAATGCGGCAGCGTGGCTCGGACGAAGTCGTGATCGTTCCAGCGCCATAAGGCAGGGAGTTTCGAAAGTCGTTCGTGCAGCAATTTCGATAATGAAAGGAATCAAACGAAAATCAAGCCCATTTACTGGGCATGGCCCAATCGGCGGACGGCTGCGCATGAAATTTCACCGGAATGAAATAATTTGACCACTTGATAAAAAAATAACTCTGGGGCAGAGTTTTTCAAGACCCAGCCAATGCAAGGTGAGCCAGATGACTTCAGATGTCTTTGAACCGGGAATTCAATCGGGGCGGTTGAGCCCGGCGGACTATCAGGCGCAATTCTCGGACCTGCACCCGCCGCTGGACCGGCATGAGGCCCTGGTGGCGGCGGATCGGTGCTATTTCTGCCATGACGCGCCCTGCATCACGGCCTGTCCCACGGATATCGACATTCCGCTGTTCATTCGCCAGATCGCGACCGGCACACCCGATGCGGCGGCAAAGACGATCCTGAGCCAGAACATCATGGGCGGCATGTGCGCACGGGTCTGCCCGACGGAAACCCTCTGCGAACAGGCCTGTGTCCGTGAAAAGGCGGAAGGAAAGCCGGTGTTGATCGGCCAGTTGCAGCGATTTGCGACGGATCATTTGCAGGCGCAGGGCGTGCATCCCTTTGTCCGCGCGGCCTCCACCGGAAAGACCGTGGCGGTGGTGGGCGCCGGCCCTGCGGGCCTGTCCTGCGCACATCGGCTGGCGATGCTGGGACATGACGTGGTGATCCATGATGCGCGGCCCAAGCCGGGCGGTCTGAACGAATACGGCATTGCGGCCTACAAGACACCCGGCGGCTTTGCCCAGGCAGAGGTCGACTGGCTGATGCAGATCGGCGGGATCAGCTTCAGGCACGAAAGCGCCCTGGGCCGTGACCTGACCCTGGAGACCCTGAAAGCGGAATATGACGCCGTTTTCCTCGGCATTGGCCTGGGCGGGGTGAACGCCCTTGGGGCCGAGGGCGAGGACAAGCAAGGGGTCAGCGACGCGGTGGATTTCATCGCCGAGCTGCGGCAGGCCAGTGATCTGGCGGCCCTGCCGATTGGTCGCGACGTGGTGGTGATCGGTGGCGGCATGACGGCGGTGGACGCGGCGGTGCAGGCCAAGCTGCTGGGCGCGCTCAATGTCACGCTGGTCTACCGGCGCGGGCGCGACCGGATGAACGCCTCTGTCTTCGAGCAGGACCTCGCGGCCTCCAAAGGGGTGCGGATCGTGACCCATGCGGTGCCGGTGGCGGTACATGGCAACGGCGCGGTGCGCGAGATCGAGTTCGAATATGTCGATGACGCGATGAAGGGCACCGGGCAGATGCTGAAACTGCCCGCCGACCAGGTGTTCAAGGCCATCGGTCAGACGCTGGAAGGCGAAGGCATGCCCGAGCTTGACGGCCGCAAGATCAGGGTGGACGCCTCCGGCCGCACCAGCGTGGCGGGCATCTGGGCCGGAGGCGATTGCGCCAGCGGCGGCGACGACCTGACCGTGACGGCGGTGGCCGAGGGCCGCGACGCGGCGATGGATATTCACATGGCGCTGACCAAATGAGGTTTCGCGGCGAAACCTTGTTTATTAACAATGGGTTAATTCTTGACGCGCGCGCCCCGCGATAACCGCAGGGGACATGCGCATCGGGACTGGACGCATCTTTTGAGGATAGTGATATGGCTGATCTGACAACCGACTTCATCGGGATCAAATCCCCGAACCCGTTCTGGCTGGCCTCTGCGCCGCCGACGGACAAGGAATACAACGTGCGCCGCGCCTTTGAGGCCGGATGGGGCGGTGTGGTGTGGAAAACGCTGGGCTCCGAGGGGCCGCCCGTGGTCAATGTGAACGGCCCGCGCTATGGCGCGGTCTATGGTGCGGACCGGCGGTTGCTGGGGCTGAACAACATCGAGCTGATCACCGACCGCGACCTTTTCACCAACCTCGAAGAGATCAAGCGGGTGAAGGCGGATTACCCCGACCGGGCGATCATCGTGTCGATCATGGTGCCCTGCGAGGAGGAAGCCTGGAAGGCGATCCTGCCCCTGGTGGAGGACACCGGCGCGGATGGGATCGAGCTGAACTTCGGCTGCCCCCACGGGATGAGCGAACGCGGCATGGGGGCTGCGGTGGGCCAGGTGCCGGAATACATCGAAATGGTGACCCGCTGGTGCAAGCAGTATTATTCCAAGCCGGTAATCGTGAAGCTGACGCCGAACATCACCGACATCCGCAAGCCCGCCGCGGCGGCCAAGGCGGGGGGCGCGGATGCGGTGAGCCTGATCAACACGATCAATTCGATCACCTCGGTCAACCTCGACACGATGTCCCCGGAGCCGTCGATTGACGGCAAGGGATCACATGGCGGTTATTGCGGCCCGGCGGTCAAACCCATTGCCATGTCGATGGTGTCAGAGATCGCGCGCGACCCGGAAACACGGGGCATCCCCATCTCGGGGATCGGCGGGGTCACAACCTGGCGCGACGCGGCAGAGTTCATCACGCTGGGCTGTGGCAATGTGCAGGTCTGCACCGCTGCGATGACCTATGGTTTCAAGATCGTGCAGGAGATGATCAGCGGCCTGTCCGACTGGATGGACAGCAAGGGCCATACCAGCATCAAAGACTTCAAGGGCGCGGCGGTGCCGAATGTCACCGACTGGAACCAGCTGAACCTGAATTACATCGCCAAGGCCAAGATCGACCAGGACCTGTGCATTTCCTGCGGCCGCTGCTTTGCCGCCTGCGAGGATACCAGCCATCAGGCCATCGCCATGTCAGAGAACCGGACCTTCAGTGTGATCGACGCGGAATGCGTCGCCTGCAACCTGTGCGTCAATGTCTGCCCGGTGGAGAATTGCATCACGATGGAGGCGATGGCACCGGGCACCACGGATCCGCGCACCGGCAAGGTGGTGCAGCCGGATTATGCCAACTGGACAACGCATCCGAACAACCCGTCGGCAACTGCCGCTGAATAACGGTCGCGGCGGTCAAGGCTCAGGCCTGGCCGGCCCCTTTCAGGAAGGGCGAGGTCGGCAAAGGATCCGGCATGGTTCTGGAAATCTCTGCCAGGGTCGGCATCAGGTTTTCGATCTGCGCGGCCAGGATGGAATTGGGCGTGGCATCCGCCGGGCGACGTGTCAGCGCGGGGCGCTGCGCCGCCTCACCGCCCGCACCGGCACCCGTGCCGGAATGAGAGGTCGAGGACCCCTGCCGGGGCGTATCGGCGGGGCGGTTGGTTGGCGCGATCCTGGCCGCGCTTGATGTCGCGGTGACGCCGCCATCGGTGCCCTGTGCAGCACTTTGCCCGGCCGTGGCCGTGCCATGCACCGCGAATGGATTGGTCAAAAGTAGAACACTCATCTCTGCTCCGATCATGTGAAATTGGGCTTCTCGCCCAGGGAGCAGTTTGCAGCGCAATCGTGAAGGAAGGGTAAAGGCCCCTTTGCACCTGGCCGCGATGCCGCGCCTGCGGCCGGGGGCCACCGGGAAACGGCAGCAGGTTCCGGGCCTCTCAGACCCTGAGCATCGCTTCGAACATGCGGCGCAGATGGGCGGAGGCACGGGCATGCGGGTCTTCCTCGGGGCCCATCAGGATCCTGACCTGGCTTTCGAAATCGGCGTAATGCTGGGTGGTGGACCAGATCGAAAAGATCAGATGTTGCGGATCGAGGGGCGGCAGCCTGCCCTGGGCGATCCATTCGGCGATCAGCGCGCATTTTTCGTCGAACAGCGGTTTGAGATGCCCGGTCAGTTCCGGCGCGATGCGCGGTGCGCCCTGCAGGATCTCATTGGCGAAAAGCCGGCTTTCGCGGGGCAGGTCGCGGGCCATGTTGAGCTTGCGCTGCACGTAGGACAGGATTTCGGCGACAGGCTCACCCTGGGGGCTCATCGCCACCAGCGGGTCAAGCCAGGTGTCCATCAAGCGGCTGAGCAGGGTGACATGGATGTCTTCCTTGCCATCGAAATAATAGAGGATGTTGGGCTTGCTCAGCCCGGCCTCTGCCGCGATCTGGTCCAGCGTGGCCCCGCGGTAGCCGTGGCGCGAAAACACGTCGAGCGCGGCCTCCAGGATCAGCCTGCGGTTGCGCTTCTGGATGCGGCTTGTTTTCTTGGGCGCGCCGTCTGGCAAGGGCGTCTCCGGCAGGGTGCTGAGAAATGAGGCAGTCGCCCCGATGGGTTCCTGCGATGCTAAAAGCAGTTCTTGACAGATGCCAGTGTAATCGCAATCGTGCCTTTACCAAATGGTAAAATTTAATCCGCCAGCCTTTGAGGAGCCAGCAGATGCCTGCACCCGGTGAGAACCTGAAGATCAACCCGGACCGCCTGTGGGACAGCCTGATGGAGATGGCGAAGATCGGGCCGGGGGTCGCGGGCGGCAACAACCGCCAGACCCTGACGGACGAGGATGCCGAGGGCCGCGCGCTGTTCCAGAAATGGTGCGAGGAAGCGGGTTGTGCCATGGGGCTGGACCAGATGGGCAACATGTTCGCACGCCGCGAGGGGACAGACCCCGAGGCGCTGCCGGTCTATGTGGGCTCGCATCTGGATACCCAGCCGACGGGCGGCAAATATGACGGCGTGCTGGGGGTGCTGGGCGGGCTGGAGATCATCCGCACGCTGAACGATCTGGGGATCAAGACGAAGCATCCCATCGTTGTGACCAATTTCACCAACGAGGAGGGCACGCGATATGCCCCTGCGATGCTGTCGTCCGGGGTCTTCGCGGGCATTCACACGCAGGACTGGGCCTATGCGCGGGTCGATGCGGCGGGCAAGACCTTTGGCGATGAGCTGAAGCGGATCGGCTGGCGCGGCGAAGAGGAAGTCGGCGCGCGGAAGATGCATGCGTTTTTCGAGCTGCACATCGAGCAGGGCCCGATCCTGGAGATCGAGGGCAGGGATATCGGCGTGGTGACCCACGGCCAGGGGTTGAGCTGGACCCAGGTGTCGGTCACCGGCAAGGACAGCCACACAGGGTCCACCCCCATGCCGATGCGCCGCAATGCGGGGCTGGGCATGGCGCGGATCCTGGAGAAGGTCGACGAGATCGCCTGGTCGCACAAGCCGCATGCGGTGGGGGCGGCGGGCCATATTGATGTCTATCCCAATTCGCGCAATGTGATCCCGGGCAAGGTGGTCTTTACCGTCGATTTCCGATCGCCCGAGCTGAGCGTGATCGAGGACATGGAGGCGCGGCTGCGGGTCGAGGGCCAGAAGATCGCCGATGACATGGGGCTGGAGGTCGCCTTCGAGAAGGTGGGCGGCTTCGATCCGGTGGCCTTTGACGCGGGCTGCGTGGCGGCGGTACGCGCTGCGGCGGAGCGTCTGGGGTACAGCCATATGGACCTGATTTCAGGGGCGGGGCATGATGCCTGCTGGATCAACCGGGTGGCCCCCACGGCTATGGTGATGTGCCCCTGCGTGGACGGGCTGAGCCACAACGAGGCGGAAGAGATTTCGAAGGACTGGGCGATGGCGGGTGCCGATGTGCTGTTGCATGCAGTGGTGGAGACAGCGGAGGTCGTTGGTTGAGGCAGGTGCCGATTTTTTGGAAAAAATCGGGCCGGAATTTTCCAAAATTCCGGGGTTGCGCATGATTGCAAAGGGGCTTTCACTCGCTCGGAGGATTGACATGATGCTCGACAGCGAAGTGGCAGAGGCGCTGGCCAGTACAGACCAGGTGACACGGCGCACAGCACGGGATTTTGAACGCAGCAGGTGCGCCCCGCGCGAAGTGACGGTCAATTTTTCGGGCGGGATCACCCAGTGCTGCTGGTCCGTCAGCCGCGGCGATGGCACCTACCGGGTCGTCTATCTGCCCAGGGCCGGATATTTCTCGCTCTGCGTGGAGAGTGATTTCGGGCCGCTGGACATCGGCGTGCACGGGCCTGCGCTGGGGTGTTTCGGATCGGTCTGAGCCAGGGGGCGCTGCCCCCGCAGCCTTCGGCTGCCCCCCCGGGCATATTTAAGGCCAAAAAGAATGGAAGACGGGAGAGAAGTGATGAGCAAGGTGATCAAGGGCGGCATGGTCTGTACGGCGGACCGGACGTGGAAAGCGGATGTGCTGATCGAGGGCGAGAAGATCGTCCGTATTGGCGAGGACCTGACAGGCGACGAATATATTGACGCCGAAGGTGCCTATGTCATCCCCGGCGGGATCGACCCGCATACCCATCTGGAAATGCCCTTCATGGGCACCACCGCCGCCGAGACCTTCGAGAGCGGCACCTGGGCTGCGGCCTGTGGCGGGACCACGATGATTGTCGACTTCTGCCTGCCGGGCGCGGATGGCAGCATCAGGAACGCGATCAACGAATGGCACCGCAAGTCGGCACCGCAGATCTGTTCGGATGTTGGCTATCACATGGCGATCACCGGCTGGGACGAGAATGTCTTCAACGAGATGAAAGACGCCGTGGAGATGGGGGTGAATTCGTTCAAGCATTTCATGGCCTACAAGGGCGCGCTGATGATCGAGGACGACGAGATGTTCGCCTCCTTCAAGCGCTGTGCGGAGCTGGGCGCGCTGCCGATGGTCCATGCGGAAAACGGCGACCTGGTGGCCGAGCTGCAACAGAAGTATTTCGATCAAGGCATCACCGGGCCGGAGGGACATGCCTATTCCCGCCCGCCGGAGCTGGAGGGGGAGGCCGCGAACCGCGCGATCACCATCGCCGATACCGCCGGCGTGCCTTTGTACATCGTGCATGTCTCCTGCGAACAGACCCATGAGGCGATCCGCCGGGCGCGGCAAAAGGGGATGCGGGTTTACGGCGAGCCGCTGATCCAGTTCCTGACGCTGGACGAGTCTGAGTATTTCAACAAGGACTGGGACCATGCCGCGCGCCGCGTCATGTCGCCGCCGTTCCGCAGCAAGGACCATCAGGACAGTCTCTGGGCCGGGTTGCAGGCGGGGTCGCTGCAGGTGGTGGCCACGGACCATGCGGCCTTTTCCACCGCCCAGAAGCGTGCGGGCAAGGATGATTTCAGGATCATTCCCAACGGGTCGAACGGGCTGGAGGAACGTCTGAGCGTGCTCTGGACCGAAGGGGTGGAGACCGGGCGGCTGACGCCGAACGAATTTGTCGCGGCGACCTCGACCAATGTGGCCAAGATCCTCAACATCTACCCGCGCAAGGGGGCGATTGTCGAAGGGGCGGATGCGGATATCGTGGTCTGGGACCCGAAGATCACCAAGACGATTTCACCTGCGAACCATCATTCGGTGCTGGACTACAATGTCTTCGAGGGCTTCGAGGTGACGGCAAACAGCCGCTATACGCTGAGCCGGGGCGAGGTGATCTGGGCCTGGGGGCAGAACAGCCAGCCGCAACCGGGCCGGGGCAAGTTCATTCCGCGCCCTGCCTTCCCCAGCGCCAATGTGGCGCTGTCGAAATGGAAGGCGCTGACCAGCCCCAAGATGATCAAGCGCGATCCGTTGAACATTCCGGCGGGGATTTGACGACGTGGGGTCTGCGATGCCTGCTGAACACCATGGTTCTGTCGCCGCGGAGCCTGTTATCTCCGCCCGGAACCTCGACCTGACGTTCCAGACCAATGACGGGCCGGTGCATGCCCTGAAGGGGGTCAGCCTGGACGTCGGGAAGGGCGACTTTGTCTCCTTCATCGGCCCCTCTGGCTGTGGCAAGACGACGTTCCTGCGCTGCATGGCCGACCTTGAGCAGCCCACGGGTGGCACGGTCACCGTGAACGGCATGACGCCGGAGGAGGCGCGCAGGTCGCGGGCCTATGGCTATGTGTTCCAGGCGGCGGGGCTCTATCCCTGGCGGACGATTGGCGGCAACATCCGGCTGCCGCTGGAGATCATGGGCATTTCCAAGGCCGAGCAGGACGCGCGCGTGGCGCGGGTGCTGGACCTGGTGGAGCTGAGCGGATTTGAAAAGAAATTCCCCTGGCAATTGTCGGGCGGGATGCAGCAACGGGCCAGCATTGCGCGGGCGCTGGGGTTCGATGCGGATATCCTGCTGATGGACGAACCCTTTGGCGCGCTGGACGAGATCGTGCGCGACCATCTGAACGAACAGCTGCTGAAGCTCTGGGACCGGACCGGCAAGACGATTGCCTTTGTCACCCATTCGATCCCCGAGGCCGTCTATCTGAGCACCAGGATCGTAGTGATGTCGCCGCGTCCGGGGCGGATCACCGATGTGATCGACAGCCCGCTGCCGCGGGAACGGCCGCTGGACATTCGCGAAACGCCGGAGTTTCTGGAAGTGGCGCACCGGGTGCGTGAAGGTTTGCGGGCGGGGCATGGCGATGTGTGACTTCGCGATGTGTGGTGACGGTCAAGCGACCCGGTGCGCCGCAACTTGCCACGACGCTCCGGGTCCGCTCCGCCGTTTGTGTGGGGAGGCGAGGTCCCCCTTCATCGTTCACGGCCATCGGCTCACCAGCCTGTACCGCCGCTGCAGAAAACAACCAAATCCTTTCATTGTTCTTAAAATACACAAAAGACACCATCTGCGGCTGGCCGGGGCGCTGGTGTATTTGAGGAACAATGAAGCGGGGGGTATCGCATGAGGCGTTCTGTCGTGCCCGTGTTGACTGTTGTCGGGTTCCTGCTGGTGTTCTGGTATGCGGCTGCGGTCTGGCTGAATGCGCCCTGGGCCTACAACAAGGCGCAGCGGGCGGGCGAAAGCTTGTCCTTTTCGCAGGTGGTGGCTGATACCTGGTCGCAGAAGAAGCCGAAACTGCCGGCGCCGCATCAGGTGGCGCGGGAAGTCTGGGAGACCACGGCGCAGAAGGCCGTGACCTCGAAACGGTCGCTGATCTATCATGCCGGTGTCACGCTGAGCGCCACCCTGCTTGGCTTTGTGCTGGGTACCGGGCTGGGCATCTTGCTGGCGGTCGGGATTGTCTACAACAGGACGATGGACATGTCCGTCATGCCCTGGGTGATCGCAAGCCAGACCATTCCCATTCTTGCGATTGCGCCGATGATCATCGTGGTGCTGAATGCGGTGGGGATCTCCGGGCTGCTGCCCAAGGCGATGATCAGCATGTATCTGTCGTTCTTTCCGGTTGTAGTGGGCATGGTGAAGGGGCTGCGCAGCCCCGAGGCGATGCAGCTGGACCAGATGAGGACCTGGCATGCCAGCCGGGGGCAGACCTTCTGGAAGCTGCGGTTGCCCTCTTCGATGCCCTATCTCTTCACCTCGCTGAAGATCGCCATGGCGGCTTCCCTCGTGGGGGCGATTGTGGGTGAATTGCCGACCGGTGCGGTTGCGGGTCTGGGGGCGCGGCTGCTGGCGGGCAGCTATTACGGGCAGACGGTGCAGATCTGGTCGGCGCTGGTGATGGCGGCGGTGCTGGCGGCCTGCCTTGTGGGCATCATCGGATTGTTGCAGCGTGTCATGCTGCGCCGGATGGGGATGAGCTGATGGGCTGGATTGTCTTTGCCCTTGCCGCCTGGGCGCTGGGATGGCTGCTGAATGTCTGGCTGGCGCGCCAGCCGGTGACCTGGTGGTCGTCACTGGCGGCGCCGGTCATCTTTGGCCTGACGCTGCTGGCGGTCTGGGAAGGTGTGGTGCGCGGGTTCGAGATCAACCAGGTCCTGCTGCCTGCCCCCACGGCGATTGCGGCGCGCATCGGGATCTCGGCGGATCTGCTTTGGGCGGATTTTGCCCAGACCGTGCTGAAGGGGGCCTTGTCGGGCTATGTGATCGGCTGCGGCGCGGCTTTCCTGATAGCTGTGGCGGTCGACAGGTTCCCGTTCCTGCAGCGGGGTCTCTTGCCTGTGGGGAACTTCGTGGCGGCCTTGCCAGTGATCGGCATGGCACCGATCCTGGTGATGTGGTTCGGCTTTGACTGGCAGTCCAAGGCGGCGGTGGTGGTGGTCATGGTGTTCTTTCCGATGCTGGTGAACACGGTGCAGGGGTTGCAGGCGGCGGATGCCATGCAGAAGGACCTGATGCGCACCTATGCGGCGGGTTATTGGCGCACCTTGCTGAAACTGCGGCTGCCTGCGGCGATGCCGTTCATTTTCAACGGTCTCAAGATCGGGACGACGCTGGCGCTGATCGGCGCGATCGTCGCCGAATTTTTCGGCTCGCCCATCGTCGGGATGGGGTTTCGCATCTCCACATCCGTGGGGCAGTTGACGCTGGACCTCGTATGGGCAGAAATCTTTGTCGCGGCGCTGGCCGGATCGGCCTTTTACGGGGTGATGGCGCTGGTCGAACAGCGCGTGACGTTCTGGCATCCGAGCCAGCGGAATTAACCAAGAAGAGCAACCAACGGGAGTAAAAAGATGAAAAACATGACCAAGATTGCAGCCGGTGCGGCGCTGGGCCTCTGGGGCACGATGGCGCAGGCGGCAGATGATCTGACCCTGCAGCTGAAATGGGTCACCCAGGCGCAGTTTGCGGGCTATTACGTGGCCAAGGACAAGGGGTTCTACGAGGAAGAGGGGCTGAACGTCACGATCAAGCCGGGCGGCCCGGATATCGCGCCCGAGCAGGTGATTGTCGGCGGTGGTGCCGATGTGATCGTGACCTGGATGGCAGCGGGTCTGGCCGCGCGGGAACGTGGCGTGCCGCTGGTCAACATCGCGCAGCCCTTCAAGACCGGCGGTCTGCAGGTCAACTGCCTGAAATCCACCGGTGTGGAAAGCACCGATGATTTCGCCGGGCGCACCATGGGTGTCTGGTTCTATGGCAACGAATATCCCTTCTATGCCTGGATGGCCTCGCTGGGTCTGGAAACTGACGGAGCGGACGACAACGGTGTGACCGTTCTCAAGCAGGCCTTCTCGGCCGATCCTCTGATTCAGGGGCAGGCGGATTGCATTTCCACCATGACCTACAACGAGTACCGCCAGATCCTGCAGGCGGGGATCACCCCGGAGGAGCTGGTGACGTTCAACTACCTCGACATGGGGTTCGGCATGCTGGAAGACGGGCTTTACGTGCTTGAGGATGACCTGGAGGACCCGGCCTTCAAGGACAAGATGGTCCGCTTTGTCCGCGCGTCCATGAAGGGTTGGAAATACGCCGAGGAGCACCAGGAGGAAGCCGCCGAGATCGTGATCGAAAACGATGCCTCGGGCGCACAGGAGCTGGATCATCAGCTTTACATGGTCGGTGAAGTGGCCAAGCTGACGGCTGGCAGCAATGGCACCCTGGACGAGGCGGATTACGCGCAGACGGTCAACACGCTGCTCTCCGCGGTAAGCGAGGAGAATCCGGCGATCACGAAGGAGCCGGAAGGCGCCTGGACCCATGCGATCACGGATGAAGCGCTGAACTGATCGCTTCCGACATCGGGGAAGGGGCCGGTGCGGAAACGTGTCGGCCCTTTTGTTGAATGTGGCAACTGCAGCTTGCACCGCGCGCGGCGCATGATTTGAAAGCCGCACTCCTTGAGCAGAGGCATGAAAAAAGGGGCCGATACATCGTACCGGCCCCTTTCCAGTCAAGATGGCGCTTCTCTCAGAGAACGGTGACCTTGGTGCCCAGGGGCACACGTTCGTAGAGATCCTTGACGTGTTCGTTCAGCATCCGGATGCAGCCGTTGGACACGGACCGGCCGATGGAGTTCGGCTGGGTTGTGCCGTGGATGCGGAAATAGGTGTCCTTGCCGTTCTGGAACAGGTAGAGCGCGCGTGCGCCCAGCGGGTTGCTGGGGCCACCGGGCTGCGCATCGGTGTTGCCCTTGAAGCGGCCATAGGCCTGGGGGTCGCGTTCGATCATCTCGTCGGTGGGGCGCCATGTGGGCCATTCTTTCTTGACGGCGATGGTCGCGGTCCCGGTGAATTCCAGACCGGCCTTCCCGACGCCGACGCCATAGCGGATCGCACGGCCGGGGGATGTGACGAGATACAGGTAGTGGCTGCGCGGCAGGATCAGCAGTTGACCGGGTTGGTACTGGCGCTTGATCGACACTTCCTGAGGGGTCGGGTCATATGCTCCGGCCTGGGCGCTCAGGGCGTGTGGCAGGGCGGCGGCAGCCAAGGAACTGGCGATAAATGTACGGCGGCGCATGTAATGCTCCATGTAAATGGGGTTGGCAGATGATCCATTTTCCAGAGCGTTTGTCTCGATGACAAGTGGAGGCCCTTAAAATATCTGCCGGTTGTTGCACAAAGGCCGGAATAGCTGACGGGCCTTCCCGCCCCTTGGGGGAAACGCGGTGGCTGGCACAGAGTTCCCGTGAACCGGAACGCGCCCCGCGCCGGACAGGAAGGTCAGCCGCAGGTGATTCACGCCCCCTTGATGCGATCTGACGGACGTTTTGCCCTTCGGCATGTTCTGGCCTTAAAGTCTTGAATCAAAGGGCATTTAGGGCATGAAATGGGAAGCGTGACATGTTGCCGACGCGAGTACGGCACATTCCTGACCAGGTTGGCGCAAAGTCGTCGCCTATCTTAAAATTGTCTTAATCTGGTCGCAAAAACGCCCCCGATCCCTCACCACCTTTTGCTGATGCCACGGAATGACCGATCTGGCGCCGCAGGTAACCGACGAACCTTGAGGAAAACGCATGCGTATTTTGGCCGTTGATGATGATCCGGTGATTCTCGACCTGCTCGAACGGGCATTGGCCGACAGCCGGGGATATGAGCTGACCACCTGCACGTCGGGCGAGGACGCTCTGAAGTTGCTGAAAGGACCGATTGCCCCTTTCGAGTGTTTCCTGCTGGATGTCATGTTGCCGGGGATCGGCGGGATCGAGCTTTGCGATGCGATCCGCCAGACAGCGGCCTATCGCACCGCGCCGATCATCATGATCACCGCCAGCCGCGAGCCTGATCTGATGGAACGTGCCTTCTATGCCGGGGCCACCGATTTCATGTCCAAGCCGCTGGATGGCGTGGAGCTGAGCGCGCGGATCGTTTCGGCGAGCATGCTGAACGACAGCCTGCACCGCGAACGCGAGGCGCGGCATACGCTGGCCGATCTGACGGCCAAGATGAAGCTGCGCTTCGATGAGGCGGTCAGGCTGAGCAACCCGGAGGTGACGGATCTGCTGGCGCTGGAAAACACGCTGCTGCGGATGCCGGAAGGCTGCTATGCGATGACATTGTTTTCCATTGATGTGATGGGCCTGCGGGGGATTCACCGCGCGGTCAGCCCGATGGCATTCCGTTACCACCTTGAGGCCGTCGCGGGGGCGGCTGTTGATGCGTTCAAGCACCGTACAGCGCGGCTGGCCTATACCGGGTCGGGGCGTTTCATGGGTGTCGTGATGGGGCGTGAACGGTTCGACCGTGACGCCGTGTTGACAGGGATCAACGCAAGCCTGTCATCGGATTGGGATGCCACGGCAAGCGGCACGCCGATGCCGCCGGCGATCCGGCTGACGACACTGTCGGATCAGCGGTTGTGGTCGGGTGTGTCGGCCAGCGACATGCTGCGCACGAAAAAGGCGAATGTCGATCTGCTGCGCGGCGTTCAGGAGGAGCAGGAAGACAACCTGTTCAGCAAGCTGGAAGCCAGGGTGCCACGCGCCTCTTAAGGGGGTTCGGAAGGGCCATTGATCAAAACGGCCCGTTCCTTCTGTGCGTGATGGACCCTCGCGTTCAACAGAGGGAAGTAAGCCATTACCGCTGAGTGCGAACGGGCTTGTAAACAAGCCCTCAGATTGCTGACAAACCCGGAAACGGCTGCCGCCGGAGGTAAATCGTTCTTCTGCGCTCAGCGTTTCGTTTTCGAACGAAGGGCCGCGCCCGAGCCTGGGAGGGCGCATTGAGACGCGCATTCGGAGCGCCTCCCTAACAAATATCAATGTTGTCAGTGTGATACGAGAAGTCACCAAAAGCGCCCTCCCGGGGGGAGGGTCGGGCGCGGCCCGGGCTTTCAGCCCGCGCCAAGGGTTGTGGCTGGCGTCGTGGAAGAACGATTTCGTTGTTTCGGGGGGGCGGGTGCAGGAACGTGCTTTTTCAGCAGCCTGCGGGCTTGTAAACAAGCCCTGCCTCGCACACGTTGAATTTGCTACGCAAAGGTCAACGTACAAACTTCTTGTGTTTCAGCCGCTTGGGTTCCAGCGCATCCGCGCCGAGGCGGCGTTTCTTGTCTTCCTCATAGTCTTCGAAGTTGCCTTCGAACCATTCCACATGGGCCTCGCCCTCGAAGGCGAGGATGTGGGTGCAGATCCGGTCGAGGAAGAAGCGGTCGTGGGAGATGACCACGGCGCAGCCCGCGAAATCCACCAGCGCATCTTCGAGCGCGCGCAGGGTTTCGACGTCAAGGTCGTTGGTCGGTTCGTCAAGCAGCAGGACGTTGCCGCCCTCTTTCAGCAGGCGTGCCATGTGGACGCGGTTGCGCTCACCACCCGACAGCAGGCCGACCTTTTTCTGCTGGTCGCCGCCCTTGAAATTGAACGACGAGCAATAGGCGCGGGAATTGACCTCGGCATCGCCCAGCTTGATCAGCTCGGCCCCGCCGGTGATGGCCTGCCAGACGGTATCCTCGGCATTCAGGTCGTCGCGGGACTGGTCCACATAGGACAGATCGACGGTATCGCCATATTCGATGGAACCCGCGTCGGGCTTTTCCTGACCGGTCAGCATCCTGAACAGCGTCGATTTACCCGCGCCGTTGGGGCCGATGACCCCGACAATCCCGCCCGGCGGCAGGGAGAAATCCAGCCCTTCGACCAGCAGCTTGTCACCCATCGCCTTTTTCAACCCCGCGACCTCGATCACCTTGGAGCCGAGACGCGGGCCATTGGGGATGACGATCTGCGCGCGCGACAGCTTCTCGCGCTCGGAGGTTTCGGCCATCTCGTTATAGGCGTTGATCCGGGCCTTGGATTTGGCCTGCCGTGCCTTGGCACCCTGGCGCATCCATTCCAGTTCGCGCTCCAGCGTCTTCTGCTTGGACTTGTCCTCGCGCGCTTCCTGCGCCAGGCGCTTGGCCTTCTGTTCCAGCCAGTCGGAGTAGTTTCCCTCGTAGGGGACGCCGCGGCCGCGGTCGAGTTCGAGAATCCAGCCGGTGATGTCATCCAGGAAATAGCGGTCGTGGGTGACGATCAGGATCGTGCCCTTGTAGTCGATCAGGTGCTGTTGCAGCCAGGCGATGGTTTCCGCGTCCAGGTGGTTGGTCGGTTCGTCGAGCAGCAGCATGTCAGGCGCTTCCAGCAGCAGCTTGCACAGGGCGACACGCCGCGCCTCACCGCCCGAGAGGGAGGCAACATCGGCGTCATCGGGGGGGCAGCGCAGCGCCTCCATGCTGACGTCGATCTGGCTGTCGAGATCCCACAGGTCCTGCGCGTCGATGTCATCCTGCAGTTTGGCCATCTCATCGGCGGTTTCGTCGGAGTAATTCATCGCCAATTCGTTGTAACGGTCGAGGATGGCCTTTTTCGCGGCGACACCTTCCATCACGTTCTCGCGTACGGTCTTGGTCGGGTCGAGCTTGGGTTCCTGCGGCAGATAGCCGACGCGCGCGCCTTCGGCGGACCAGGCCTCGCCGGTGAAATCCTTGTCCATGCCTGCCATGATCTTGAGCAGGGTGGATTTACCCGCGCCGTTCACGCCGACGACACCGATCTTGACGCCGGGCAGGAAGTTCAGGTGGATGTTTTCAAAAAGCTTTTTTCCGCCCGGATAGGCTTTGGAGACGCCGGACATGTGATAGACGAACTGATAGGCGGCCATTGCGGTTTCCTGTCTGGTCAAAGAGGTTTCGCCCCGCAATATCGCGGTGATCGGTCAAGATCAACGCAGTCGTAAACGAGGGTGGCCGCGCAGGTGATACCTCGGCAGGCGCCGCTGTTTTCTGCGCAGGCGCCCTGCCGGAAACGAATTCTTCAGCATTGCGGCACTAGCTTGCACCTGAAAGGAGCCAAAATGCTCGATTCCCGGGATGACGATGCGCAGGCCGACCAGCCGGTCAATGCGCATGAAAACGCGATCGACGCGGTCGTGTCGATTGATGAACGCAATAATATCTCTGCCTTCAATCCGGCGGCGGAGCGGTTGTGGGGCTATGACAGCGCCGAGGTGATCGGCAAGAACGTCAAGATGTTGCTGCCCCCTGACATGCGGGCAACCCATGACAGTTTTGTCGACCGCCATCGCAAGTCCGGGCAGGACCGCATTGTCGGCACCAGCCGCGAAGTGCCGATCCATTGCAAGGACAACACCACCGCCTATGCGCGGCTGTCGCTGCGCCGGTCCGTGACGGCAGCGGGTGCACAGGGATATACCGCCTACCTGACCGATATGACCGAACAGCATCGCAAGACGACCGACACCGTCGAGGTGATGCGCGACCTGCTGGACCAGATCGACAGGTTGACCACGGGTATCAATACCATCGCGCAGCAGACCAACCTGTTGTCGGTCAATGCCTCTATCGAAGCGGCAAGGGCGGGCGACATGGGGCGGGGCTTTGGCGTGGTCGCGATGGAGATCAGGGCCCTGTCGAACCAGGCCAAGGAGATCACGCTGGAAATCGAGAACGTGGTGGAATCCGGCAGGCAATCAGTTGGCAAACTGGCGCAGGAGGCGACCCCGACCGGGCAGGGCGGTTGAGGCAGGACCGTCCCGATCGTGATCACGCTGAACGCCCGGCCTGGCCCGATGCCGTGCGATGTTTCAATATCTGCGCGAATTGCCCGATGGCATGAACTGTCCGATGACATGCGTCGATTCTACTGAGGCGAGAAGATTTCTGCAGGCAGTTCGGCTGCACAAGACTGCATCTGCCAAGCGAAATTGATGCTTTCGGCTGAGAATTCGGGTGATTTTAGGCGTTTTTACCGGAAACTGAACTTTTTCAGTCGATGTGAATTCAAAATCTCTGTTACGCTTTTGTTAACCTGCGAGGGTCGGTCGATGTCCGCCCTACGTGGGGAAACGAAGTGGTGTCCATGCAGGGACGGGTTTTCCCGCCGCTGCAAAGGCACAGGGACAACAGGGAACATCTCATGTCAAAAACCGCAATCGTTGTGGGTCTGGACGGGTCGGAGGCCGGCGAACGCGCGCTGGCTTTCGCCAAAAGCAGAGCCGAAATGATCGGGGATTGCTCAATCACGCTCTGCTACGTGATTGAATGGTCACCCTTTTCATTCCAGACACCCGAGGAAAACGAGCAACGCCACAAGCGCCGCGAAGAGGAATTGAAACTGGCGCATGAGCGGGTCATCGACCCCGCAGTCGCCCAGGCCAAGGCCGACGGTTTCGAAGTGACCGGTGTCGTCAAGCACGGCGATGCGGCGGATATTCTGGAGGATATCGCCAAGGCGCAGAGCGCCAGCCAGATCGTGGTGGGCCGGGTTGGTGCGCGCGGTCTGAAAGAGCGCCTGTTCGGTGGTGTCACGGGGCGGCTGGTCGCTTCGGCGAGCGTCCCGGTCACAATCATTCCCTGAAGCAGAGGTTTTCGACATGTCCAGACTATACGCAGTACTACTGACCCTGATCGCCTCTGTCCTGCCGGGCCTTGCCGCGGCACAGGAGGCGGTTGGCGTCGACCAGCGGATCAACCAGATCTTTGCGGATTACACCGGTTGGTACGTTTCCTTCATCTTTGCGCCCGTACCGGGCACAACCTTTTCCTGGATCGCCCTCTGGCTGGTGGTCGGTGCCGTGGTGTTCACGGTGTATTTCGGGGCCATCCAGTTCAAGGGTTTCGTGCATTCCATCCGACTGGTGAAAGGTGACTATTCCGATCCCAATGATGCGGGCGAGGTCAGCCACTTCCAGGCGCTGGCGACGGCGCTGTCGGGCACCGTGGGCCTTGGCAACATCGCGGGTGTCGCGGTTGCGGTCAGCATCGGGGGGCCGGGTGCGACCTTCTGGATGGTGGTCGCGGGCCTCTTTGGCATGGCGACCAAGTTCACCGAATGTACGCTGGGTGTGAAATACCGCAACGAATACCCGGACGGCAGCGTCTCGGGTGGTCCGATGTACTATATCACCAAGGGGTTCAAGGAGCGCGGTCTGCCGCTGGGCGGCTTCATGGCGGTTCTGTTCTCCATCTTCACGATCCTGGGCGCGCTGGGCGGGGGCAACATGTTCCAGGCCAACCAGGCACATGCGCAGATCGCGGGTGTGGTGGGTGATTATCCGGGCTGGATCACCGGTGTGGTCCTGGCGGGCGTCACCTTTGCCGTGATTGCAGGCGGTCTGAAGTCCATCGCACGGGTCACCGAAAAGGTCGTGCCCTTCATGGGTATCTTCTATGTGCTGGTGTCGATCCTCATCCTGCTGATCAACTTCGATCAGATCGGCTGGGCCTTTGGCCAGATCTTCATGGGTGCCTTTACCGGTCTGGGTGTTGTCGGCGGCTTTACCGGCGCGCTGATCCAGGGTTTCCGCCGCGCGGCCTTCTCCAACGAGGCGGGCATCGGGTCGGCGGCCATCGCCCACTCTGCGGTGCGGACCAAGGAGCCGGTGACAGAGGGATATGTGGCCCTGCTGGAGCCGTTCATCGACACGGTGGTGATCTGCACGATGACTGCTTTGGTGATCGTGATCAGTGGCGTGATGAACGTCGACCCGGAAACCGGTCTTTACATCTGGAATGCTGAGGCCGGCCGGATTGCGACCGACGGGGACGTCAGCGGTGTTGCCCTGACCTCGGCCGCCTATGCCAAGGCGTTCTCCTGGTTCCCGGTCCTGCTGATGGTGGCGGTGGTGCTCTTTGCCTTCTCCACCATGATCAGCTGGTCCTACTACGGGCTGAAAGCCTGGACCTACCTGTTCGGTGAAGGGCATACCAAGGAGCTGGTGTTCAAGATCATCTTCTGCCTGTTCATCGTGATTGGTGCGGCGGCAAGCCTTGGTCCGGTGATCGACTTCTCGGATGCGATGCTGTTCTCCATGGCGATCGTGAACATCATTGCGCTGTATTTCCTGATGCCGATCGTGAAACGCGAGCTGAACAGCTATGTCACGCGTCTGCGTGCGGGCGAGTTCGTCAAGCACAAGTAGGCTGATGCATTGACAATGGGGCGCAAAGCCCTTCCTTTCGGCCCCTGAAGAAATTCGGGGGCCGATTTTGTTGCGCCATAGAATGCCATATGCCGCAGCCGGTCAGGTGATCGGCCTGTTGGGCGGGTCGTTCGACCCGGCCCATGCGGGCCATGCCCATATCACCACCGAGGCGCTCAAGCGGTTTGGTCTGGATCGGGTCTGGTGGCTGGTCAGCCCCGGCAACCCGCTGAAGACCCGGGGGCCGGAGCCGCTGGACAAGCGGATGGACCGCGCCCGCGAGGTCATGCGCCACCCCCGCGTCGAGATCACCGATATCGAGAGCCAGCTTGGCACGCGCTATACGGCACAGACGCTGGCCAGGTTGCGCAGGCTTTATCCGAATGTGCGCTTTGTCTGGCTGATGGGTGCGGACAACATGGCGCAGCTGCATCAGTGGCAGGATTGGCGCGGGATCATGGAGACCGTGCCGATTGGCGTTCTGGCCCGCCCCGGCCAACGCATTTCGGCGCGGATGAGCCGGGCGGCGGGGCTTTATGCGCCCTACCGGATTCCGGGGCGTTTCAGCCATCTGCTGGGGCTGGCCGATGCGCCGGCCTGGTGTTTCATCAACGTGCCGATGAACGATGCTTCCTCGACGGCGATCCGGGCGCGGGGCGGCTGGTCAGCGCAGGCGGGTTGAGGCCAGTCCGGCGCCGATGATCAGGGCCAGCCCGGCCCAGGTGAAGGTATCGGGCAGGTCACCGAAGATGATCCAGCCCAGAAGGACAGCCGCGATCAGCTGGAAATAGACCAGCGGCGCCAGCCGCGTGGCGGGGGCGATACGGTAGGCAAAGAGCAGCAGCAGGTTGCCCAGCATGGAGAACAGGGCCGAAGCCAGGGTCAGCCCGGCGATGGGCAGGGTCATCGTCGGCAGGTTGAGCAGCCCGAGCGGCATCAGCAGAAGGCCTGCGATTACAAGCTGGGTAAAGGTCAGCGCCATCGGGCTGCCCAGCCCGGACAACCAGCGCGACATGGTCAGGAAAGTGCCGTAGCAGGTGCCGGCGGCCACCGCCCAGAGCACGTCCAGCTCTCCGTCCGGACCGGGGCGGACCACCAGCAGCACGCCGATAAACCCCAGCACGGTCAGGGCGCTGCGCAGCGGTGTGACGGCTTCACGCAGGAAAATCACCGCCAGAACATAGCTGACCAGCGGCCCGACAAAGAAGGCGGCAAAGACGGTGGCGATGTCGACCGTCTGCAACGCCATCTGGATGCAGGAGATGCCCATGGCGAGAACGGCTGCACGTGCCCAGATGCGCCAGTTGCGCAGCAGCGCATCGCTGCCGCGTGGCAGAAAGGGCAGCAGGATCATGGTGCCCAGGGCAAAGCGGGACCATGCGACGAACAGCGGAGAAACGCCCAGACCGCTGGTAAGCAGCTTACCGGCGCTGTCCCCGCCGGGGATCAGGGACATGGCAACAAACATGATCAGAACGGCACTTTGCATCAGGCCTGCTAGCACGCATTCACGGTCTGTAAAATGTGAAATGAGACTGCTTGTGGAAGACCGCGAGGTGCGGTTTAACCGGGCGCATGGGCAAGCTTGTTTCACGTCGGTTATTTCTGGGTTCGGTTGCGGCCTTCGGCACCATGCCCAGGGGCGTCCTGGCCGAGCCGCCGACCGCATCCCTGCGTCCCGTTCTGCGGGGGGAGGATTTCCACAAACGCGCGGTGGCCGATGTGGAAGCCATCATCCGCGAGGCGCATTTGACCGGCGATGTGGCCTTTGCCGTGGCGCGGGCCGATACCGGGGCCTGGCTGGAATGTCGGAATGAACAGGCAGGGACCCCGCCTGCCAGCGTCGCCAAGGCGATCACGGCGCTTTACGCGCTGGAGGCTTTGGGGCCTGATCACCGGTTTCAGACCCGTCTTTGCGCCACCGGTGGGATCAAGGATGGCGAGGTGCAGGGCGACCTGTGGCTGGTGGGCGGCGGCGATCCGACGCTGGATACCAACGGGCTGGCCGATATGGCCGCTGACCTGAAAGCCGCGGGGGTGCGGGCGGTCAAGGGCGGTTTCAAGATCTATGAGGCCGCGCTGCCGGTGATGCGCCAGATCGACCCCGAGCAGCCCGATCATGTGGGCTATAACCCGGCGGTGTCGGGGATAGCGCTGAATTTCAACCGGGTGCATTTCGAATGGAAACGGGCCAGCGGCAACTATTCGGTGACCATGGACGCGCGGTCTGACAAGTATCGTCCGGCGGTGGCGATGGCGGCCATGCAGGTGCAGGACCGCAGTGCGCCGGTCTATACCTTTGAAGACCGCGGCGGCACGGATCACTGGACCGTGGCGCGCGGGGCACTGGGCGACGGCGGGTCGCGCTGGTTGCCCGTGCGCAGGCCGGGGCTTTATGCGGGGGATGTGCTTTCCACCATGGCGCGGTCGCAGGGCATCAAGCTGGACCGGCCGGAGGTTGTTGATACCTTGCCCGAGCAGGTCGAAACGCTGGTGACCCGGCGCAGCGGGCCGTTGCGCGGTATCCTGCGCGAGATGTTGAAATATTCCACCAACCTGACGGCGGAAATGGTGGGCATGGCCGCGACGCTGGCCCGCGGGGAACCGGCGGCAAACCTGCGCGCCTCTGCCGCCGCGATGAACCGCTGGGCGGTGGCGGAACTGGGCATGACGGCACCCAAGCTGGTGGATCATTCCGGCCTGGGAGATGACAGCACCGTCACGGCGCTGGATATGGCGCGGGCCCTGGTCAAGGTGCGGGACAGCGGGCTGCGCCCGATCCTGAAACCTTTTGGCATGCGCGATGCCAAGGGACGCCCGATGAAGGATCATCCGATTGCGGTGGATGCCAAGACCGGAACGCTGAATTTCGTATCCGGGCTGGCGGGATATCTGACGGCGACGGATGGCACCGTGATGGCCTTTGCCATTTTTGCAGCCAACCCCGGGGAGCGCGCCAAGATCAGCCGCGAGGAGCGCGAAAGACCGCCCGGTGCGCAGGGCTGGAACAGCCGTGCAAAGCGCGTGCAACAGGCGCTGATCGAACGCTGGGGTGCGCTCTACGGCAGCTGACCCATGGGGCAGAAGGAGATTTCCATGGCAAGCTGGGCCGATCTGGACGAAGAGCTGCGCCTGTGGCGCGCGGCTGGCGAAATACCCACCTTCTGGTGGCGGGATGACGATACCGAAGCGCCGACCGCCGATCTGGAGCGGCTGATTGCGCTGGCAGAGCGGTTTTCGGCCCCCTTGCATCTGGCTGTGGTGCCCCATGCGATTGATCCCGGCCTCGCGCCGCGCCTTGGGGCGTCACCGCTGGTTTATGCGTTGCAGCACGGGTTTTCGCACAAGAACCACGAGCCCAAGGGCGCGCGCGCCTCTGAGGTCGGGGTGAATCGTGACATCGCCTTGCAGGAGGCGGATCTGACGCTTGGCTGGCAGCGTATGGTGGCGGCGGGATTGCCCAACCTTCTGCCCGTCTTTGTCCCGCCCTGGAACCGGATTGCGGAGAAGACGCTGATGGTCCTGCCGCGTCTGGGCTATCACGCCGTGTCGATCTTTGACCGGCGGCCGGAGAATCCTGTGGGGCTGCCGCATTTCAACGGCCATATCGACCCGATCCGCTGGAAAGAGGGCGCGCGTTTTGCCGGTACGGAAAAGACACTGGAGCAGGCGGTGCGGCACCTGCGTCAGCGCCGTCTGGGCGTGGCCGAAAAGGATGAGCCGACAGGCTTTGTCACCCATCATCTGCAGACAGATGAACCAACCTGGGATTTCAGCGCCGCCTTGCTGGAGCGGCTGACATTCCGGGATGCGACCCGCTGGATCGCGCTGCCTCAGGTCCTGAAAGGAGCCCACCTTGGTTGAGATTGCCTATGCCGTGCCGTCGGAGCGCGAGGAAGTTGCGCAGTTCATGAACGCGGTCTTTGTGAAGGCCAAGTGGGACATTGACGGCTGGCGCCGGCTGGTGGCCGGGCGTTGGTGCGGACCGGAGGGGCGCTATGCCATCACGGTGCGCGATAACGGGCGGCTGATGGGGGTTCTGGGGTTGGTCTATGCCGAGCGGATCACGGCGGAAGGGGTGCGGACCACGGCGGACATGACGTCATGGTATGTGTTGAAAGACCTGCGGGGGCAGGGGGTTGGCGGCAAGATGATGGCGCTTGCCACCTCTGATCCTGAGGTTACGGTCACCAATTTTTCCAGCGCCAAGGCGGCGGTCAGCGTGCTGGAGCGTGCGGGGCTGGAGGTGCTGGACAGCGAGCGGCTGGTCTGGCTGCCGTCAGAACTGCCGAAGTTCAGGGTGCATGAGGATCCGCTGGCGCTGGGCGACAGGCTGACGGCGAAGGACAGGCGGATCATCGGCGATCATCAGGGTCTGCGCCTGCGGCATCTGGCGGTGGAAACGCCGGACGGGTTGTGTGTGATGGTGGTCTATCCGCAGAAGAAGCACGATGAATATGTCACGCATGAGATCATGTATCTGGCTGATCAGCCACTGTTTGCGCGGCATGCCAGGCAGATCGCGGCGTCTGTCCTGCCCGAACGGGAGGCGATCCTGTCACTGGACCGCAGGTTCGCGGCAGAGGGGATCGAACCGGACGATGTACGCGCCTTTGCCACGCCGAGGTTCTGTCAGAAGGGGCTGCTGCACCCCTCCGAGATCGACATGCTTTATTCCGAATGCGTGTTGCTGAACATCAAGATCCACTAAAGCGCCGTCAGCTGAGGTGACGCGCGCGCGCGCCGCGTTCGATGGCGGCGGCATGCAGACGGTCGATGTTCAGCTCGTAACGGATTTCTTCGAGCAGACGCAGTTCGGCTTCTTCGAGCTTGCCATCGGCGGCGGCGACGTCGCAGGCCAGCGCATAGGCGGTCTCATACAGGCGTTCCGGCAGCGCCTCGCGGATCAGGCCGAAGAGCGCGTCGAGCCCGTCTTCCTGTTCGAAGAGGTCGAACACGGTCTTGCTGATGGTGCTGAGCCGGTCGTTGTCATAGCCCGCAAAGATCGGCAGCATGTTGACCGAAGACTGGATCTTCATCAGTTCGGTGGTTCTGATGTGCTCGTCAGACGCGGAAACGGCGACCATCATCGCGACAAGACTGTCCTGCGCGCTGAGCGACAGGGAGGGATCGTCAGGCATTGAACTTCCTTTGATGCTGTGTTGGGTACAGATTATTGACCCGGTCCGCCCGGCGCAATAGGAAGCGGCCTGACCTGCGCGCATTGGGCGCTCGGGTGCCAATGATGGAAAATGTGATGTCTGATATGCGTGACGCCGCGATGAGCAGCAAGGCCTGGCCCTTTGAAGAAGCGCGTCGGGTGCTCAAACGGTATCAGAACAAGCCGCCGGAAAAGGGTTTTGTGCTGTTCGAGACGGGCTATGGCCCCTCTGGCCTGCCGCATATCGGGACCTTTGGCGAGGTGCTGCGGACCACGATGATCAAGCGCGCCTTTGAAGAGATTTCGGACATTCCGACCAAGCTGATCTGTTTTTCCGACGATCTGGACGGGATGCGCAAGGTGCCGGGCAATGTGCCGCAGCAGGAGATGCTGGCCGAGCATATGCACAAGCCGCTGACATCGGTGCCGGATCCTTTCGGTACGTATGAGAGTTTTGGCCATCACAACAACGCCATGCTGCGGCGGTTCCTGGATACTTTCGGGTTCGAATACGAGTTCTATTCGGCGCGGGAGTTCTATCAATCGGGCCAGTTCGACGCGATTCTGCTGCGCGCGGCGGAACGGTACGACGAGATCATGGCGGTGATGCTGAAATCGCTGCGCGAAGAGCGGCGTCAGACCTATTCGATCTTCCTGCCGATCCACCCGGAGACGGGGCGGGTGTTGTATGTGCCGATCCGCGAGGTGAATGCCAAGGATGGCACGATCACCTTTGATACCGAAGAGGGCGAGGAAATGACCCTGCCGGTTACCGGCGGGAACGTGAAATTGCAGTGGAAACCCGACTTCGGCGCGCGCTGGGCGGCGCTGGACGTGGATTTCGAGATGTACGGCAAGGAACATGCCACCAATACCGCGATCTATGACCGGATTTGCGAGATCCTGGGCGGCAGGAAGCCGGAGCATTTCAGCTATGAGCTGTTCCTGGACGAGAATGGCCAGAAGATTTCCAAATCCTCCGGCAATGGTATCTCGATTGACCAGTGGCTGACCTATGCGAGCACGGAATCGCTCGCGTATTTCATGTTTCTCAAGCCCAAGACCGCCAAGCGGATGCATTTCGATGTGATCCCGAAGGCAGTGGATGAATATCACCAGCAGTTGCGTGCCTATGAGACGCAGGACGCCGCGGGACGGGCGAACAACCCGGTCTGGCACATCCACGGGGGCGATGTGCCCAAGTCGGATATGGTTGTGCCGTTCTCCATGCTGTTGAACCTCGCGTCCGTGTCCTCGGCCGAGGACAAGGGGCAGTTGTGGGGCTTTATCCAGCGCTATGCGCCCGATGCCTCGCCGGAGAAGAACCCCGGCATGGATGCGGCGGCAGGCCAGGCGGTGCGGTATTTCAATGACTTCGTAAAGCCGCACAAGGTGTTCCGCACCCCGACCGACCTGGAGCGCGAGGCCCTGGAAGAGCTGCGCGACAACCTGAGGTCCTGGGACGGCGGGCTGGATGCCGAGGCGCTTCAGAGCATGGTCTTTGCCGTCGGGAAAGAGCGGTTCGAGCCGCTGCGCGACTGGTTTACGGCGCTTTATGAGGTCTTGCTGGGGGCGTCGCAGGGGCCGCGTTTCGGCGGGTTCATCGCGCTTTACGGTGTGACGGAAACGGCCGATCTGATCGACGCGGCGCTGGCGGGCAAGCTGACAGCGGGCTGAAACTCTTGCACTGTTGGCGCCGTGACTTGCCATATGAGCACCCGACCTTAGACTTGAGACACGAATACCCTGCCGCGCCTGCGGCGCTCTCGGGACATTCGAGTCACAGGATGATGAAGGTTAAAGGCCGGGCGCTCTAGTCACACAGCCAACAGGAGAGAGGTCATGCGGACAGGGTTTTTGAGGATGCTCGGGGCGTTGATGCTGGCGGTGATGTCCGTCACCGGGGCCGCCGCGCAATCCACCGAGATCGAGGGCACGATCAACAGTCAGTTCGAAGCCTTCAAGGCGGATGATTTCGCGACGGCATTTACCTATGCCACGCCGAGTTTGCAGCAATTGTTCCAGTCACCGCAGAATTTCCAGCGCATGGTGACGCAGGGCTATCCGATGGTCTGGCGCCCTGCCGAAGTGCGCTATCTGGAGCTGCGCAAGCGGGGCGGGTCGATGTGGCAGAAGGTGCAGATCACCGATGCCAAGGGGTTCACCCATATCCTGGATTACAAGATGGAAGAGACGGATCTGGGCTGGCGCATCGGTGCCGTGCAGATCCTGGATGCGCCGGGGGCGACGGCCTGACAGCGGGCGTTGCGCCAAGACCGTGCGCCGGTCTCAGCGCTGCTTAAGATTTCATTGATATTTCCCTGTCCACGGGTCGGCAATCGCCGGGTCTGAGGTCAACCAGACGGGGTGCTGGCGGTTTGGGTGCCGTGGCGCTGCCGGAGAAAGGGATATTTGATGAACAAGGCGATTACCGATGGCGTGGTGCTGATGCCGACCCCGTTTGCGCAAGGTCTGGATGTCTGGTCAAGCGGCGATGGGACGCCGGGTTCGGACACTTACGAAGGCTCGGCCAATGGGGCTTTTGTACCTGCGGATCAGGATTTCGGGGGGGCGCTGGAGCTGCTGAAGACGCAGAACACGCAGAAGCTGCGTTACATGGGCGAGACCCCGTTGCTGCCGGGGTGCTATCTGCAGATCAGGGCAAGGGTGAAGGCGATCAGTGGCAATCTGCCGTCGGTGCGCATCGCCGGATATGCGGCCCGCGCGAACGGGACGCTTGTGAACAATGTCGCGGGATTTTCTCCCTATGTCACGCTGACGAGCTATGGTGAGGTTGTCGAGGTGTCGGCCATCGTGGGGGCGGGCGATCGCGGCGGGGTCGATCTGGTCTGGGGGACAGAGCCGGTTTACGGCCATTTCGGGATTGACCTGGTGGGCGCGAACGGCGGGATCGTCCGGGTCGATGACATCGAGATCGAGGATGTGACATCGGTTTTCCTGCGCAACATGCTGAGCCAGGTGGATGTGGTGGATTTCGGCGCGATCGGTGACGGCACAACCGATGACAGCGCCGCATTCGATGCGGCCAATGCGGCGGCCAACGGGCGCACGGTCTTTGTGCCGGCCGGGACCTACCGGCTGAATTCCAGCGTGACGATTGACAGCAATGTGAAATTCGAGGGCAAGCTGAGCATGCCGACCAGTGCCGTTCTGGTGCTGCGCCGCAATTTCGACCTGCCGAATTACATCGAAGCCTTCGAGGACGAGGAACTGGCCTTTCGCAAGGCCTTTCAGGCGTTGCTGAACAATGCGGATCACGAGACGCTGGATCTGGGCGGGCGCAAGGTGACCATCACCGGGCCGATTGACATGCAGGCGGCGGTGCCGGGGCAGAATTCCTATGCGACGCGCCGGGTGATCCGGAATGGCCAGTTGGAGGCGGCAAGCGGCAGTGCCTGGGACACGGAAGTTGTGACCTCGCAGGCCACCTACAGCACGAGCAACAACAAACGGCTGACCAATGTCACCAACATTGCCAATATCCCTGTCGGTGCCCTGGTGGAGGGAAACGGGGTGGGCCGCGAGATTTATGTGCGGTCCAAGAACGTGGCGACCGGGCAGATCGAGCTGAACGCGCCGCTTTACGATGCCTCCGGCACGCAGAACTTCACCTTTCGCAAGTTCCAGTACATGCTGGATTTCAGCGGCTTCAGCCTTCTGAGCAAGTTCGTGCTGGCCGACATCGAGTTCCAGTGCAACAACCGGTCCTCTGCGATCATGCTGGCCCTGTCGGGCACGGCGTTTCACCTGCGCGATTGCTTCATCACGCGACCGGCAGACCGGGGGATCACCTCTATCGGCGGAGGTTGTCAGGGCATGCTGATCGACCGCTGCCAGTTCCTGTCGGCGGAAGATGCGATTCCGGTGTCGCAGCGCACGACCATCGGGTTCAACGCCAATGCCAATGATGTGAAGCTGCGCGACAACCGCGCCACGCGTCTGCGCCATTTCGGCCTGCTGGGCGGGGCCAACAGCATCATCACGGGAAATCATTTTTTCCAGGGTGACGAGGTGAACAACGGGGTCCGCTCGGCGGGCATCATCCTTGCCAATACCCATGTCAGTTCGATTTTCTCGGGCAATTATGTGGACAATTGCTTTCTCGAATGGACCAATGAGCAGGACCCGGCGCCGGACTTCAATTCTGAATATTCGTTCAGTGCGCTCAGCGTCACCGACAATATCTTTCTGTCGGGTGAGGTGGCCCCCTGGTTCAGCTATATCGTGGTCAAGCCGCATGGAGCGGGGCATTTCCTGAGTGGTGTGTCGATCACGGGCAACCGGTTCCGCAGCCTGAACGGCACCATCGACAGGGCAGAGCGGGTCGATACCACCTTTGCGGATCTCGACCTTTCAAGGTGCAAGAACGTGGTGTTTACCGAGAATTCGTTTCACGCGGTGACCCATCAGGTCGAAAGCCCGGCCAAGGTCGAATTTTTTCAGAATACGGCATCTGACATCTGGACCATTGATATGTCCGGATACCTGCCTTTCGGAGGCGAGGCGTTGAAGGTGGAAAGCGTGTTGCCGCAGGGGGCCCTGCGCAATGACAACAATGTGCGCCAGTGGGAAACACCCTATGCCGATGTGGCGATTGGCGGGAACCGCGACCAGATACGGCTGAACTGGTCGACCGCGCTGCGCGGGCGGGTGCAGGTGACGGTCCGCATGGACAGTCGCTGAATGCACCGGCAGGCCCCGTCTGAGAGGGCGGCGGGGGCCTGCCATCAGAATTCGCGCCATAACCCCAGCTTGATTGATGTAGAGGACAGAATGTCAAACGGGGTTTCGGTGCCGATCTGGATTCGGAAGTTGCGGTTCTTCGGCTTGATGAGGATCGAAGGGGCGAAGGTGCCATAGGTCTGCTGATCAATCCGGGCCAGGTAGACCTGCAACATGCCCGATGTCACCTGGCTGAAATTATATCCCAGAGTGCCATCCAGTTTTGCCGCGCGCCGACCGGAGGTGACGTCCCAGTAAAGCGCGCTGTCCACACCCATCCATCCGTAGTTCTGCCCGATCTGAAAGCTTCGGCCCCAGGACAGCCCCAGCTTGACGTGGGGCAACATCAGATCCTGAACCCAGGCGGTGCCTGCCCCGACTTCATAGGCCCATTTGTGCGTCGCGTCTGGTCGGCTCAGCGGGCGCCGCAGGAAAAGCGTGACCGCACCGGACTGCAGGCCGAGATGGCTGTTGGCAAAACTGAGGTCGGCACCGATGGTCAGGTCGTCATGCCATCCGTATTCGATGTAGGTTCCGCTGCTTTGATCGAGCGATTTGTTCAGGGTGAAGGTGGATGAAACGAAGCTGGTGCCCTTCTCTCTCATCCAGGCCCCTGCCTGTGCAGGGCCGGACAGGCAGAGAAAGATCAGGACAAGAACCAGGACAGGCATCGCATACTCCTGCGATGATCTTGGTTAATGCAAATTAAAAAATGATTACCGGCCCTGGCCATGTGCAAAAGGCTGGGCGACGAAAAAGCCCGGAACAAGGTTCCGGGCTGATCCGTAAATGTCTGGGGTTCAGATCGTCGCGCGGCTGCCGCGGGGGCCGAGGATGAGCCAGGCGATGAAGCCAAGCACCGGCAGCACCAGAATGACGACGGTCCAGATGATTTTCGCAAGCGTTGACGCGGTTGATGTCAGCACCTGATAAATTGCGTAGATATCGGCGATCAGGACGATCAGTCCGAAGAGGCCATATTCCATTGGGTGTCTCCTTGAATCACATATTGCGTATTGCTGGATAAACTCCACGTGATCGGAAAAAGTTCCGCAGCTTGCGGCAGCGCATTGTAATCGCTATGGAATGCGGATGATCTCTGACCCCAAACTGGCGCTTGACCGGCGCGATGGCCTGCCGGATGCCCTGCGGGTTCTGGCCGAAGCCTATCCGCGAGCAAATTGGGAGGCGCATGCCAACTTTGGCGAGATGATCCGCTTCTGGATGGAACGGCATGCCATGTTTCGGCAATTGACCGAGCTGTTGCAGAGCGACGCGCAGGCGCTGGCCGATGGCCGCGTCGATTTTGCCACATATGCGCCGCGGCTGTCGCAATATGGCGGGATGCTGCTGAACCAGCTTCACGGGCACCACCAGATCGAGGATCAGCATTATTTTCCGCAGTTGATCACGCTGGATGGACGTCTGGAACGCGGCTTTGAGCTGTTGGAGACGGATCATGAGGCGATGGACGGTTTGCTGCACGGGATGGCCGATGGGGCCAATGCCGTGCTGCAAGGCGGCGAGATCGGGCCGTTTCTGGATCGTCTGAACGGGTTCACGACCTTGTTGAACCGCCATCTGACCGACGAGGAAGAGATCGTTGTGCCGGTGGTGCTGGAAACAGGGTTCAGCGGATAAGACGGGATCTGCGGAACATCGCTGCGGCCACCTGAGTTGAGCGGTAACCCGACCTCAACCGAAAGGAACAGCCATGCCTGCCCGATCCAAAGCCCAGCAGCGCGCCGCCGGTGCCGCCCTCTCTGCCAAACGTGGCGAGACCAGGGTGTCCGACCTGCAGGGCGCGTCGAAAGAGATGTATGAGACCATGACCGAGGCGGAACTGGAGGATTATGCCAGTACCGACCACGACGGCCTGCCTGAAAAGGTGGACGACGATTGATCAGGATCAATCGGTCCTGCGCCTGCGCTGTTATCCGCCAGTGGCCAGCAGGCTGCGGAACCGAAGATCGCCAGGGGCGTTTTCCCGTCAGACACGCACTCAAGAAAGGAACACGTTATGAATGACATGTCTTCGACTGCATCTCTGGTTTCTTCCAGTGATGTGAACGGCACGGTGGTTTTCGGCACGAAGGGTGACGAGATCGGCCATATTGATCATCTGATGATCGACAAGAAATCCGGCAATGTGGCCTATGCGGTCATGGGTTTTGGCGGGTTTCTGGGGATGGGCGAAGACCATCACCCGATCCCGTGGAACGCCCTGCGTTATGACCCCTCCCGCGGGGGCTATGTGACCGACATCGACGCCGACACGCTGAAAGGCGCGCCCGAGCGCCCCGAGGGCTGGCAAAGCGACCGCGCCTGGGAACGGCGGACGTTCGATCATTACGGCGTGCCGTATTACTGGATGTGATTGCCTGACAGGCGGTTGAATGCGGAAGGCGGGCTGGATGGCCCGCCTTTTTGTTGATTTTTTTTGCAGAAAACGTGGTCGAGGGCGGTGGGCGTTGTAAAGCTCTGGTCCTGTTCGTGATTTCTGACATAGTTCGTATTATGCCGACGATCTTTCGACAGGGCGGGTTCCGCTTCTTTTTCTATTCAAATGAGGGAGACCCGCGTGAACCAGTGCATGTTCATGCGGTGAGCGCGGATGGTGAAGCCAAGTTTTGGGTCGGAGCGGAGGTCGAACTCGCGAGAAGTGCAGGACTAAATTCAAAAACCCTGCGCAAACTGGTGCAAATCGTGGTAGAACGGCAGGAAGACATTAGTGGAGCATGGTATGACCATTTCGGCTGAAAAGGTGCATTTCGACGATGATCAGATGTGGGTTGCCCTGTCGGATGGTCGCGTGATTGGTGTGCCCTTGGCTTGGTTTCCACGTTTGTTGGGGGCAACGAAAGCAGAGCGTGACGCTGTAAAGATCAGCCCATTCGGACTGCATTGGGAGTCGCTGGACGAAGATATTTCTGTGGAGGGGCTGCTGGCGGGTCGCGGGGATTTGTCGGGCGTTGGAAAGGTGGCTTAGAGCTAAAGTAACAAGCGAACTTCTTTTAGGGTTCTGGCTTGGCTCGCGCATTCGTGCTGGCGTCATCGAAGCCATAGAGAACCTCAAATTCCAGACTGAGCCCGAGCGTTTTCGCTTCAAAGGTTGAAGCCGTGCTCCGCTGCGCACCCGTCACCTCAACGCTTCCCCCCATACCGGCTTTTCCCGCCGCGCATGCCGCCGCGGCCGCCGGTGCTGCGGCCTGAGGCTTTTTGCGCGTCGCCGACGGCTTTCTCCACCGCGTATTGCCGCGCCATGGGGTCGTCGGCGATGGCCAGATCGACCGCCTCCAGCCGCTTGACCTCGTCGCGCAGGCGGGCGGCTTCTTCGAACTCCAGGTTCTCGGCCGCCTTGCGCATGTCGGTGCGCAGCCCTTCCAGCACGGTCTGCAGGTTGCCGCCATGGGCCTTGTCCACCTTGGCGGTGACACGGTTCATGTCCACATCGCCCTTGTAGAGACCGGCCAGAATATCCTCGACGTTTTTCTTGACCGTCTGCGGGGTGATGCCATGTTCTTCGTTATAGGCCAGTTGCTTGGCGCGGCGACGTTCGGTTTCGCCCATGGCGCGTTCCATGCTGCCGGTGATGCGGTCGGCATACATGATGACGCGCCCCTCGGCATTCCGCGCGGCGCGGCCGATGGTCTGGATCAGTGAGGTTTCGGAGCGCAGGAAGCCTTCCTTGTCGGCGTCCAGGATCGCCACCAGACCGCATTCGGGAATGTCCAGCCCCTCGCGCAGCAGGTTGATCCCGATCAGCACGTCAAAGGCCCCCAGCCGCAGGTCGCGCAGGATCTCGATCCGCTCGATCGTGTCGATGTCGGAGTGCATGTAGCGCACGCGGATGCCCTGTTCGTGCATGTATTCGGTCAGATCCTCGGCCATGCGTTTGGTCAGCGTGGTGCAAAGCGTGCGGTAGCCATCGGCGGCCACCTTGCGCACCTCGTCCAGCAGGTCGTCCACCTGCATTTCGACGGGGCGGATTTCGATCTGCGGGTCGATCAGGCCGGTTGGGCGGATGATCTGTTCGGTGAACACGCCGCCGGCCTGTTCAATCTCCCAGGCCGCGGGGGTGGCAGAGACAAAGACGGATTGCGGGCGCATCGCATCCCATTCCTCGAACTTCAGCGGGCGGTTGTCCATGCAGGAGGGCAGGCGGAAGCCGTGTTCGGCCAGGGTGAACTTGCGCCGGTAGTCGCCTTTGTACATGCCGCCGATCTGCGGCACGCTCACATGGCTTTCGTCCGCGAAAACAATGGCATGATCCGGGATGAATTCGAACAGGGTCGGGGGCGGCTCGCCCGGGGCGCGGCCGGTGAGGTAGCGCGAGTAGTTTTCGATGCCGTTGCAGACGCCGGTGGCTTCCAGCATCTCAAGGTCGAAGTTCGTGCGCTGCTCCAGCCGCTGCGCCTCCAGCAGCTTGCCATCCGCAACCAGCTGGTCGAGCCGCGTGCGCAGCTCTTTCTTGATGCCGATGATGGCCTGGGACATCGTTGGCTTGGGCGTCACATAGTGGCTGTTGGCATAGACGCGGATCTGGTCGAAAGTATCCGTCTTTTCCCCGGTCAGCGGGTCGAATTCCGTGATGCTTTCCAGTTCCTCGCCAAAGAAGGACAGCCGCCAGGCCCGATCATCCAGGTGGGCGGGGAAAATTTCAAGGCTGTCGCCGCGCACCCGGAACGACCCGCGCTGAAAGGCGGCGTCGTTGCGTTTGTATTGCTGGGCGACAAGGTCGGCGATGACCTGACGCTGGTCATAGCTGGAGCCTGTTTTCAGGTCCTGTGTCATCGCGCCATAGGTTTCCACCGACCCGATGCCATAGATGCAGGAGACCGAGGCCACGATGATCACATCGTCGCGTTCCAGCAGCGCCCGGGTGGCCGAATGGCGCATCCGGTCGATCTGTTCGTTGATCTGGGACTCCTTCTCGATATAGGTGTCCGACCGGGCGACATAGGCCTCCGGCTGGTAGTAATCGTAGTAGGAAACGAAGTATTCGACGGCATTGTCCGGGAAAAATCCCTTGAATTCGCCGTAAAGCTGGGCTGCCAGCGTCTTGTTCGGGGCCAGGATGATGGCGGGGCGCTGGGTCTCTTCGATCACTTTCGCCATGGTAAAGGTCTTGCCGGTGCCGGTGGCGCCCAGCAGGACCTGGTCCCTTTCGCCGTCTTTCACCCCCTGCGACAGTTCCGCGATGGCGGTGGGCTGATCGCCTGCGGCCTCGAATTCCGTTTGCAGGCGAAACCGCCTTCCGCCCTCCAGCTTGGGGCGGTTGCGCACGTCGGGCGCGGGGTTGGACAGAATCGGCGCGATTTCAGAGCTGTCAGTCTGGGCGTAGGGCATCTGTGGCGTCCTCGGGTGGGGAGCCCCATAGGTGTCGTTTTTGGCGGCAGGATCAAGGGGGGATGGCGGGCAACTGCCAGCTTATGTCAGCAGTATTCCCGACACCCCGTGTCATTTCATCAGGCGCTTCCGATTCGCCCTGACCTTGCGGCTGAGCGGGACCATTGCGGCGGATATCACCTGATCGGGGCTTTTGCCTGCCATGATGGCCTTGCTTGCCGCGGCATTGGCCTTGTTCAGGGCGGGCAGCTTTTCAGAGACCATGCGGGTGTTTTCGCCCGCCTTTTGCGGGATCAGCCCGGCCATGGCCATCAGCCGCAGGGCCATGACGGTTTGCGCCTCCAACGCCAGCAGGACGGCATTGGTTGTCAGCGAAATCAGATTTACAGGGTACATCGAAAGCTCCTTTCGAAAACTGATACCAAGATAATGCTGCGGCGCAGCATTTGTAAGGGGCATTCCGCATTATCCCGACGAAGGCCTTGCCCCAGACCTGCGAATGGCCGATACAGGATCGCAACACAGACCAAGGAGCGTCTCATGCGCGCACGCATCTATCAGCCCGCCCGCACGGCCATGTCATCAGGCACGGCAAAGACACGGATGTGGTTTCTGGAATTTGCACCATCAGAGGCACGCGAAGTTGATCCGCTGATGGGATGGACCTCTTCGTCCGACACGCAGGCGCAGGTGAAACTGCGCTTTGACACGCGTGAAGAGGCGGTTGAATACGCCCGCGAGCACGGCATCGACGCCCAGGTGCAAGAACCGCACAAGCGCAAGCCGAATGTCCGCCCCGGCGGCTACGGGGAAAATTTTGCAACCGGCCGCCGCGGTGCCTGGACCCACTGAAGCCGGGCCTGTGGCCGGCAGCCGGATCATCCATGATCTGCCAGATCGGCCGGACATGACCGGCGATGCGACCGGATTGCGAAAACCAGCATGTTGGCAGGGTCACATCCGATCCACTTTGAAACCCAGTGATCCGGGATCGCAGCACCCATGACCCTACCCAAAGCGGCAATCCGGTATCTGGTCACCCATTCGGGGGGCTTTCACGCGGATGAGCTGTTGTCCTCGGTTGTTCTGACCCGGCTGTATCCGGAGGCTGAACGTGTCCGCAGCCGGGAAGCGCGCTGGATCACCCCGGCCCCCGACAGGATCATCTATGATGTGGGGCGGCAGTTTGACCCCGCCGCGGGCATTTTCGACCATCACCAGGTGCCCGGCCCCCTGCGGGCGGATGGCCAGCCCTATAGTTCCTTTGGCCTGATCTGGGCCAGTTACGGGCGCGATTACCTGCGTGCCCTTGCCGTGCCGGAGAGCGACATTGAGGCGGTCCATGCGGGGTTTGAGCGCGATTTTGTGCTGCCCGTCGATCTGATGGACAACGGGGCGCTGGACCCCGGCGTTGCGGGGCCGCTTGCCGGCTTGACCCTGCCGGTGCTGCTGGAAACGCTGAAACCGGTCTTCGACAACCGCAGTCCGCAGGCGGATGACGATGCCTTTACCGCCGCCTTGCCCATCGCCCGCGCTTTTGTCGAGGCGGCGATTGCCGGAAAGGCGGCCAAGCTGCGCGCGGCCACGATTGTCCATGATGCCATTGCCCTCGCGGGCGAGGCGCGGGTGCTGGAACTGCCGATGGGCATGCCGTTTCGTGCCGCGATCCTGGAGGCGGGGGCGGATCACCTGTGGTTTGTGGTGCACCCGCGCGACACCGACTGGGCGATCACGGGGATCCGGAAGAGCGACGACAGTTTCGCGCTGCGTGCGGATCTGCCTGCGGCCTGGGCGGGGCTGAGCGATCAGGACCTGCAACAGGCCAGCGGCGTGCCCGGTGCCCGGTTCTGCCACGCAGGACGGTTCATTGCGGTCGCGACTGACCGGGACAGCGCGCTGCGCATGGCCGCCCTTGCGATCGAGGCGGCGGACCAACTGGCGGCCGAGGCGATCTAGGCCGGTGGAGGCCGTCGCGGAATAGATCACACAGAGGGGCGCCAGAAGGCTTGCCAAGCCGGCCCCGATGATGGAAAACCCCGCGCAGCGGTCCCTTAGCTCAACTGGATAGAGCAGCTGACTTCTAATCAGCAGGTTGAGGGTTCGAGTCCTTCAGGGATCGCCAGTCCGTCTCAACAGACTTTCAAAATGTTGATTTCATTTGTTTTTAATAACCAAGGTGACACCTTGTTCCGGTGAGGTGTCACCTTGCGTTCCTGTAATGATCTTTTTCAGATCGGCAGATTTGCTGTATCGCGTCGCCTCTGATGCAGAATCGTGGCCGAGGATTGCCATCCGCTGTTCCTCTGTTGCGCCGTTTTCCTTGAACACGGCAGCGCGGTGTTTGCGGATGCCATGGGCCGAAAGGCCCGTCAGCCCGGCCTTTCGGCATGCTGCGGAAAACCATTGCGCCGCCGCTTTGGGAGACCTGGTTGCACCTGACGCCGTGATGATCCACGTCATGTGTCTGGGGCTGTTGCGCAGGCAGCGATCGAGGTGGTCGGACCATTCAAACCAATGTGGGGCCGCAGACGCTTGCCATGGCACTGCCGCCTCTGACCCACTTTTGCCTCTGGCGTAGGTCAGCCACCCGTCCCGAACCATGCCCCGGCCCAGACCGCAGGCATCCTTGATGCTGGCGCAGCTGCGGTGCATCAGTTCAAAGGCCAGCCGCTGAGGTGTGTCGTGTGGCCAGAACGCGCGGAACTTGGCCACGTCATCGCGACCCCAGGGCGTGAACCCGTCGCTTTTCGGGGTCTTGCGCTTGCGCACGGCAAGGGCGGGGTCATCTGCGATCAGCCCGGACTCTAACCAGAACCGCCCCAGCGACCGCCATGCCTTTAGCCTGGCGTTGGCGGGGTGTGGCGCGCGGTCGGACAGGTCTTGGCGGATGTGCTGCGCGCGCAGGGTGTTCAGGCTGCCCGTGCCATAGTCTGCCTCGATCGCCCTGACCTGCCGCCGCCACGCATCACGGGTGGATGGTGCAAGTGCCATGAAGGTGTCAGATGCCAGATAGGCGTGACAGGCGGCGCTGATCGTGCCTGCAATCGGCTTTTGGCGCGGTGCGTGGCCTTTGTGCTGTTCAACGCAGGAAGCGTGAGCCTTGAGGAACATGGCGCTGTCGGGGGCTGCATCCGGTAACGGCCAGCGCGTTACCTTGCCGCCGGTCTTGAACCGGTAGTAATAGCGGACGTTGCCGCTGGGGTGGTGCCCTTTTGGCCAAAGATTTTTCAACCGGACGCCCGTTTTTTGAACAATTCGTCGCATGATACCACCTTGCCAGAACCAGGGTCCGGCGATGCTATGGCATCGTTTTGCATTGAGGCAAGGATTCGCAAGGTCCCGTCACGTTCGATCCGCACTTCCGAAATGCAGATGCCCATGGCCTGCGCCGCCGAAATAGCGGTTTCGATCCGGGCTTTTGATGGCGTGACGGCGGGCATGGGTTAGGTGTCCTTGTTTGCCAGTATCAGCAGGACATCGGCATGGCGTATCGAAAGAGATAGATTCATTCCTCAACAGCCTCCAAATGCTTAAGTCGCGATGTCGAAATCAGATGCAACTCAATGATGGCGAGAAACGCTTGCTCCATGCCGTATTCAAACGAAAGCGCTTTGGCCGCATCTATACGAGCGGTTGGTTCACTTTCGTGGGAGTTGAAGATTTCACTCATTCGATTAACAATCTGACGATTGGCTAGCATGGGGTCCTCCAATGGAAGTGATGAGAATTAATTGCGGCCATTGCCGTCAATGCGTCGATGTTGTCCTGCAAGCCCAGCAGGATGCTGTCCGTGCGGTGATACGTGATCCGGCTTCTGGCGAAGAGCAAACGGTCACCGGTGTTCGGATGAAAGAGGGCGAAAAGCGACAGGCTGCTATAGCGTTTTGTCCAATGTGCCTTGCTCCCAATCTGCTTTGGTACAAACGCGAAAGCCAAGTAGGTTTTGTGGACCATTTTCCGAAACAACCTGGTAGCAAGCGCGCCAAAAACGAAATGGTGTTTACAGACATCAGGCAATACCCTGACATTGAACCATATGTGATGAACGCAAACTGGCCATCTGATCTTTCGGAATCCTGGGGGGATGTCCTCAAGATGGTCGATGCCAAGGTTTCCCCTCCGAACATCGCGGCTGCTATAGGCGTATGTCTTGAGATAGCTTGCAATGCCCTCAACGCGGGCGGCAAAAAACTCTACCTGATGATTGACGCGCTGAAAAATGATGGCCACATTACTGAACCAATGCATGCCTGGGCTCATCAAATAAGAATTCTCAGAAATTCCGGGACACACAAATTTGTTGCCTCGAATTCTGATGTCGATGCAGCAGTCGATTTCATGAAGATATTTCTGCATGTGGCTTTCACCTTGAGGCTTGAGATTGAAGCAAAAACGACTTAATTCCGTCTATTTGCGTTTTCAGTATCAAGAAGAACCGGGTTTTCGGGTGAGTCATGTGTCACCCCTCCCCCCTGGTCCACGCCGGACAAAATCCTGCACCAAATTGTAAGGCGCGAGGCTGCCGAACCTTGCGGCGATCTGTTCCGCGATCTGGGCGCGGATTTCCTTTTCGGCGGCGGTCATTGCGCCCCGTCCCGCAGCAGGCACATCAGTGCCACGATTGCAGTTGCCAAGAGGACGTCAAGGCTCATGGCAACATCATGAAGATGGCGGCAAGCATCAGCAGTATCGCCCAGGACGATCTGCGAAAACCTGCGGCGATTGCGAATAGGAACGTCACCAGCGGTGCGACTTCCCATATCTGGCGCAAAAGGTCTTGCATGAGGTTGACCATCACGGCGCGTATCCTTTCGGTTGGAAAAGGCCGGGGGCGCGTGGCCCCCGGCAAGGTGTGGGGCGCGGACAGTTGCACCCCGGCAGGTAACTGCTATCTGCGAGGGCAGGCGATGCGCCCGCGCCAAGCGTCGAAGTCTGTGCGCAGCGCGGCAAAGCGCGCTGCGGCGTTGGCGTCGGTTTCCAGATCGCAGCGGGATTTCACCTGGCAGATGTTGCGCAGGTATTCAGCCGACGCTGATGCACAAAGCTGCACGCCCGGACCCATGCAGCGCATCCCGGCGAAGTTCTGGAACTGCGGATCGTTGCACAGGATGCCTGCCTGCTGGGGCAGCGGCAGGTCGGCAAAGGGTGTGGTCGCGGCGGTCATGCGGACACATCGCCCAGGGGCGGCAGAATGCGCGGCTGTTGTGGCAAATTTTCCGGGTCAGCGATCTGGTAGGCGGGATCGCCGACGCGGCCGAAATTGACCCTCTGACCGCGCGCCTCTTTCAGTTTTGCCCATTGTGCGCCCAGCACCGCAGGCATCCGGCAAAATTGTTCAGGGTTGCTGACAACGTGCTGCGCGAATTTGTTTCGGGTGATTGTCTGCATGACTGCTGCTCCTGCATGTGGATGCAGCAGACATAATACACAAAAAATGTAATCGCAAACTAAAAATACACAAAATATGTAAGTCAGTACTTACTTAGTGAGGGTTCGCGCCGTGTTTCATGGCGTGCCGTGACCTTCTGATTTCCGATTGGGGGTTCTGTCCGTTCGGCATTCTTGCGCAAGATTTCGAGAATGTTGGCTGTGTTGTCGGCAGTGTCGATTTGAGCGCGGGCAAACTGGGTTAATGCAAATTCAAACATTGCGAAAAGAATGGCGCAGCCCGCAATGGCAAATGCAAGGCCCGTCTGATCCGCTAGGAACATCCAGATTGCGGTTAGGATGGCAGCAACAAGTGCAAGCCAAGTAAGGAAGTCTAACAGTGCCAGGCTGAAGCGCGCGGCGCGGTAGGAGGTCTTCATTTCAGATAGTAACCTTCGGTTGCATTTCTTGAATAGGTAAAAAATTCTGTTGAGTTGTTCTCTTAATGTTCTAGTCTGGGTGGCATGCGAGATTTGAAACCCAGCTTTATTTTTATGACCGCGCGGGTCGCAACTTGCTTTCGGGTTGATCTGAATTTTTTGTTTGATCCAATGCACGTTTGGCGGACGGCAAGGCGTCGAAAATCTGCGCCTGAACATCTGCCGGAAGCTGGGCAAAGTCGCCGTGCATCAGAAAATTGAAGTCGATCCGGTGGGCGCGGAAATAGAATCGCATGATCTCGCGGTTAGGGAACTGTCTACCGCGTTCCATGTTGTTCAGGGAGTTCGTCGGGACGCCTGATTGCTGGGATGCCTCCGATTGCGTCATGCCAGTGCTCATTCTGGCGGCCAGCAGGCGGACAGAACAGGCGTTTTTACCCATATCCCCTAGTTGGGTCAGCATCTCTTTTTCTGCGATGTTCATGGTCCGCAGTTTGTGCTGATACAGGAAAAATGTATATTTCTGATAAATGTATCTAGACCATACATAAAAAATGTATTACCGCTGGGGGTATGAACGAAGCCTCCAACATATGCGAAATCATCGGACGAGATGTCCTTGCCGGGGCTATAGGTGTCAGCAGGCAGTCGATTAGCAATGCGATCAGCGCGAACGCTTTTCCAGCTAGTTGGTTCTTGGTGATCAAAACGCTCTGCGCAGCGAAAGGCGTCCGTTGCCCCCTGCGTCTGTTCAAATTCAAGGCAATTGTCGCAGTCGGGAATGCGCAGCGACCAGATGATTACCAAAAAAGGGGGGCTACAGCATGACCGCAGCCCCCCGTCCTTTCCCTTGCTCACTTCAAAACTCTGATCGCTCACAGGTCAAAGATGGAGTGAACATGCGGAAAAATCTTTCACAAAATGCGCGTCGGGCAGATTTTTCCGGCGGGCGTCACAAGAGCCTGTCGCGGCGCTGGTTCGCCTCCCTGCTCTGGGCGGCGTTTCCCGGCGGTTCTGAGCGTGAGGTTGCGCGGATCGGCGCGCCCGTCCTTGATGTGTCGGAGCGGCAAATCGTCAACTGGCTGCGCTGCGAAAATGACGCGGCGCTAAGCTATGTCACGGCGGTGATGGTTCTGGCGGGTGTCGAACTGGCCCTCGACGGTGTGCGGGGGCGCGCGGCATGAGCGGGCGGCGTCAAGAACCGCGCAGGCTGACAGGCCGGGTCTGCATCTGGATCGCAGGCCGGTGGTTCGCGGCATGGGGTGCGCGGGCTGCGCTGATCGCGCAGGCCAGCCGCACGGAACGCCGCGCGCGTCGGTGGCATCGTCGGTCCCGTCGCTGGAACCGGCGGTCGGAAAAATTTTTCCAAACTTTGAACGGGGGGCGGGCATGAAAGATGAAGTCCAGCACCAAGTTGCCCGGCGGCTTTGCGCCATACCACCGGCGGAAGCGGCGCAAGTTGAGAGGGCGCGTTTGTGCCGTGAGGGCATGGCGCAGGATTGGACGCCTTCGCGGGATGAACAGATCGTTGCGGCGGCAGGCCGGTATCGCTACATCCGGGCGCTTGCCGATGGATGGGGGCTGACATCGGCCAAGGTTCTGGCGCGTTGGCATCAGCTGCGGGTGAAGTCATGACCATTCGCGACCAGGTGCATGAAGTCCTGACGGAAAATTGGGAGAATTGGGGCGAACACCCCTTCGATTGGACCAGCGAGAACATCGCGCAGCGGATGATTGCAATGCGCCGGGTCGATCAATCCGCCACGGTGGCAGAAGTTGCCCAGGCGGTCGAGGAATGGCGGGGGGATCGGTGATGGCCCCGGATTTCACAAAGGCGATGTGCGGCCTCAGAACGGCCCTTACAGGGCGGTGCGGACCATGACCCGCACGGCATCCCGCCCCGGGAATGCGGTGGCACCCCATTTTGCCCCGGAAAGTTTTCTGGATGTGGCGCATGCCGAACTGACGTTGGCCGCGCCCTGGACGGTGGGCATCTGTTTCAATCCGTCTTGTTCGCGGCCCTTCACGCCTGCGCGGTCCTGGCAGATTTACTGCTGCGCCGCCTGCAAGAACACCGGAACGCAGGAAATGCGCAGCTGGGGGCACAAGATGGCCTTGCCGCTGCTGGTGCATCGGGTCGGTAAATATCAGCGCAGCGATGCGGATGTGGTCAACGTCACGCGGGCCGCGCGCCGCTACGTGACGCAAGTTCAGTCCGCGTGGCTCAAAGACCGCGAGGCCAGAAGGCAAGGGGGAGGATCATGAAGACAACAAGCATATCTGCCACCGATGTACGGGCGCAGACGCTTTGGCGGATGGTGAATGCCGTGATAGCGAATTTTTCTCCGCTCTATCGGCTGCACCCGGTCAATGTGGTGATGATGATCCTCGATGTCGCTGTGATGGGGCTGGCGAATTACTCCCAAACCGCGACGGTGGATTACTTGCGGGCGCGTGCTGACGGTATCGGCGACGGCAGGTCCGGGGTGGACGGGCATCATGCACGGGCGCTTGCGGCTGGAAACCGCATTGTCGAGGCAGCGCAGGCGGAAGCGGAAGCGCTGGAACGGCGGTTGTCATGAGTGGGGGTGCGAAAGCGATGGGCACGATCCGCGAGAACGCCAACGCTGCCTTAGACGATGCCGTGCATCACCCAGCGCACTATTCAGCACATCCATCCGGTGTCGAGTGCATCACGGTGGCTGAACATATGGGGTTCAATCTGGGAAACGTGATGAAATACATCTGGCGCGCTGATGCGAAGGGCGCGCCGGTTCAAGATCTGAAAAAGGCACGGTGGTATCTCGATCGCGAAATTGCGCGGCGTGAGGGTGCCGGACAGTGAAAGTCCTTGTCGCCTGCGAATACTCCGGCACGGTGCGCAATGCCTTTCTGGCGCGCGGGCATGATGCCTGGTCTTGCGATCTGTTGCCATCCGAGGACGGCAGTAATCGGCACATTCAGGGCGATGCGCGCGATCTGCTGAACGATGGCTGGGATTGCCTGATCGTGGCACATCCACCCTGCACCCGGCTTTGCAACTCCGGGGTGCGCTGGCTTCATCGGCCTCCTGCGGGCAAGACGTTGCGCCAGATGTGGCGCGAGTTGCGCGAGGGTGCGGCGCTGTTTTCGGATTTCTGGAACGCGCCGATCCCGCTGCGGTGTATCGAAAATCCGGTAATGCATAAGCATGCCAAGGCGCTGATCGACAACTACCGCGAATTTGCGCAATCTGTGCAGCCCTGGCAGTTCGGACATGGCGAGACCAAGCGCACCTGCCTGTGGCTGCATGATCTGCCGCCCTTGATGCCTACAGATGTGGTCGATGGCCGCGAGAACCGCGTGCATCGGATGCCCCCCGGCCCGGATCGCTGGAAAGAGCGCAGCCGGTTTTTCAAGGGCATTGCAGAGGCGATGGCGGATCAGTGGGGCGCGCTGGCATGACCCAAGCGATCCTGCGCGATGTCACAGATGATCCGCTGCCGGAATATCCGGTTTCATCATCCGTTCGACTGGACAGTCACGGGTTCATCGCCTGGGAGTTCCGCCGCTATCTCAACAGCGAAATGCGCTGGAACGCCGATCACCAGATCAAGGGCATCTGGTTTGATCTTGTGCAGCTGGCCCATGAACAAACCCCGGTCGGCACCCTGCCGATGGATCATGCGCGTTTGGCCCGCATGGTGGTGCCCGCAGTCGATGCCCTGACCTTCAAGGCACTTGCAGAGCGTCCCTATGGCGTGTTGTACGGGTGGCGACCCTGCGAATGCGATGATGGCACGGTGCGGCTGATGCACGGCACTGTGACGCGGGTTGTGTTGGAGGCGCTGAGCCGCAAGGAAATGAATGCCGCGCGCACAGATGGCGCGTCTGCCCGCAAGCGGCTTGACCGCCTCACGGTGGCATTGGCCAGCACCGCGCCTGCAATCGCCATGGACCCGGCCAAGGTCTACTGGGTCGATGCGCATATTCGCGATGCCATGGACCGCGACGGGAACAAGCGGCGCACCGAAGCGCAGTTTCACGAGGCAATTCAGGCTTGCCTGGAAAAGATGGCATCCGGGTTCTTTCGGAAATCACAGCAGCAATCAGGGGGCGGATGATCGTCTGTCCCTATGTGTCCGCAGACATAAACGGACACATAGGGACTTAAAACGGGACATAACGCCGACACACGGCCCTTATGTGTCCCGCACCATAAGACAAGACACGACAGGATAAGACAGCTTGCGCATTGCCCAGACGGACGGACAGCGCAGCAGGCGCGGGGTCAACACTGAGAAAAGGGGAAAGGCATGGACGAACAGGCACAGAAGGCAGGGGAAAAAAGGGTGCAGGAACTGCTGGTGACACCGCTTGAGCGGCTGGGGCTGACCCGACCAGCAGGTATGACCAAAGCCAACTTTGAGGCGATGCAGAATGAATTGTGCCAGCGCCTTGCCTACATGTCGCCCGATGGTCTGGGCGCGTTGGCCGAGGATATGGCGGGACGTGGTGGCGGCAAGGATCGTGACCGGTTCCCGTTGGCGCAGCGGGTGCTTGAGCGGGCGCGGACAATCGAGATGCCACCCGCCGATGCATCGCCTCTGATACGCAAGGTGTTCGCGGCGCGTCTTGGCGACGAGGCGCTGCGAGAGGGGTTTGCACCCGAACTGATGCGCTGGTTACGGATGAACCGGCAGTGGCCAAGCAATTTCGTAGTGTCCGGCCTGCGTGACGCGGCGCGGGAAAACATCAGGCGGGCCGATGACCTGCGGTGCCGGGTCGATAGGTTCGAAACGCTATCGACGGCGGATCGCATTTGGTTTGACACCCGAAAGGCGGCGGTCGCGCGGTGCGTGCAGGCCCGTGATCTGGGAAAAGGGGATGCAGCGTGATGGCGATGAAAGTGTCCGATCTGGACAAGGCGGTCGCGCGGCGGCTGGGGATTGGCGATCCGGCGAAGGTAACGCAGGCGGATCGCGATCTGCTGATCCGCAAACTCCTGGCGGCGCGGGCCAAGGTTCCACTGATCTGTGATCGCAAAGAAGTGGTGTCCGCACCAGCGCGCGGCCCTGTAATGACCTTCTTTCCGCGCGAAACGGTAATCACCGATGCGGGGAACATCCGCAGTCAGCGTGTCGGGCGCTTTGCCGCGCTCAAGGTGCAGGATGCCTTTGACAAGGCGGATGTGCAGGCGGCGCGGCGCAGGCAGCCCGCGCCGTTCACGCCGGGTCAGCGTGACGTGGGCCGGGAATATGCGGACCTGTTCACCAGGTGCCAGTCGTCGGGCTTGAAGTTATCCCAGTTGAATGGTTCGGGCGGTGGCGGTGGCATGTCTGGTGTGAGTGAGGCGGTACTGGCTGACATGCAGCGGCTGGGCTGGCTGCAGCGCCGCATTGGGCAGGGAACCGCGCTGGTGGTCCGGCGGGTGCGTCCTTCGCGGCGTGGTGGCGACGGGATCAAACGCGCGCGCAACATCAGGGATGCTGATCTGGTGCGTCTGTTCTGTGTCGATGCAGAGACGCTGAGCGCCGTTCTGGTGGCGCATGGGTGGTCTGACTACCGCGAAAACAAAAAAGCGCTGCATTGCGCCCTGTGCGCCGCCTTGGAGCGCATGCGTGGCTATTAGCTGTGGGTTTGGCAAAAAGGGGATTGACCGTTAGCACGGTCTTTCCTATCACTTGTGACATCATCACCAAATGCGCCCACGGGAAACCGGCAGGGCGCATTTTTCGTTGGTGGTTTCCTGTCGCGGTGGGGAAGTGGTCTATCCCGGCTGGTTCATACCCAGCAGATCGTCGGTTCAAATCCGGCCCGCGCAACCAGATAAACCAGAGCAGTGAAGGCGTCCGCACCAAGGTGGTCCATCGCTTGAAGTCGGGGTTGTGCTGTCGGGCCAGCGCAACCTCGCAGTGTTTCATGAAATCGGCGCGCATCCGTTTCTCTTCCCACGGTTGACGGCGCGCCGGTCGCGGGCGGCAGAGTGGCAGCGATGTCGCCCGCATCGGTACAAGGGGGCGGCGATGGCGATCCGTAAGGTCTGTGTCGCCGCTGGTTGCGATGAACTGGCGATCGAGGGTCTGGCGCATTGCCCGGATCACGAGGCCAGGCGGTTGGACGCGCTGGCGCAACGAAGGGCGAAGGCGCAAACCAGTAACGAGGCCCGCGCCGGTCGCGCCCTCTACAAGCTGACCGCGTGGGTTCGCGCATCGAAGGCTTACCTGCGGCGTAATCCTCTGTGCGCTGACTGCCTCGATCTAGGTGTGGTCGAGGCCGCGACGGAGGTAGACCACATCGTCCCGCATCGCGGCGACCGCAAGGTGTTCTTTGATCGGTCGAATTGGCAGGGACTTTGCAAGTCCTGTCACAGTCGCAAGACAGCCCGCGAAGTTTTCCATGGAGGGGGGTGGTCAAAAAATCTGACGCCTGAGCCAAGGACCGGCGTGGGTACATTTGTTTTCGTGCGGGGCGAATTGGGGAAAAAAGCCCAAGGGTGAAAGGCCCTTTGGCATCTTGAAAGGGTCTGGCGATGAAAGGACGAAAGCCAACGGTCGGCAATGTCGTGCCCATGCGCGGCGATCCGAAAAAGCGTGTACCGGACGCCCCGGATTTCATGACTGACAACGGACGGAAGGTTTGGGAAAGTCTTGCGGCTCAGATGGTGGCCAAGGATCGGCTCGACCCGCTGCATGAGCATATGTTTGCAGCCTACTGCGAAAGCGTGTCCAACTTCATCGACGCGACCCACTGTCTTGCAATGGAGGGTCTGTATTATGAGACCCAGACCCGCAACGGAAAGCAGCAAAAGAAGACGGCACCCTGGGGGCTGCAGCAAGAGGCCATGGCCAAGATGCAGCAGCTGGGGGCGCTGTTCGGCATGTCGCCTGTCGATGAAAAGCGGCTGGGGGCAGGCGGGCAGGGTGACCTGTTTGATGAAGTCCTGAAAAAGATCAATGGGACCGGCTGACAATCCCGTCACCGGGTACGCGCAGAATGTTCTGGATGGCACGATAGTTGCTGGAACGCTGGTGCGCCTGGCCTGTGAACGGCACCTGATGGACCTTGAAACGGGTCGGGACCGGGGACTGATCTTTGACGCAGAAGCCGCGATGCGCCCGATCCGGTTTGGTGGTGTGCTGCAGCATACGACAGGCCCGCTTGCGGGAAAGCCGCTGCACCTGGAACCCTGGCAACAGTTCCGCATCGGATCTGTGTTCGGCTGGAAACATGAGGAAACCGGCCTGCGCCGCTTCACCGATTGTTATCACCAGATCGGCAAGAAGAACGGCAAGACAACCGAAACAGCGCTGCCGATGATCTACACGCAGCTGTTTGATGGGGAGGCTGCGCCGCAAGGCTACTGTGCTGCCACCACGCGAAACCAGGCGGGCCTGCTGTTCGCGGAAGTCAAACGGATGATCAAGCGGTCGCCGTTTCTGGCCAGTGAAATGGATGTCTGGCGCAGCTCGATCGACACGCCGCGCTGCGACGGGCTGATCACCTGTCTTAGCCGTGACGGCAACGCAAGCGACGGGATCAACCCGAACTTCATCGCGCGGGACGAAATGCACCGCTGGACGGATCGCGAACTGGCAGAAACGATCGTTGAAAGTATGGCGGCGCGGGCGCAGCCGATTGACTGGGTGATCACCACGGCGGGCCATGATCGGACCAGCCTCTGCGGTGAACTGCGTGGCTACGCGGAGAGCGTGTTGCGCGGTGCCGTCGAGGATGACAAGTTTTTTGGCTACGTGGCAGAGCCGCATCCAGACTGCGACCCGATGGACCCGGTGGCCTGGGCGATGGGAAATCCGAACCTGGGGGTGTCCAAGTCTTTGGAGTTTGTCAGGGACAAGGCGCAGAATGCGCAGCTGATCGCGGGCAAGATGCCCAACTTCAAGCGGTTTCACCTCGACCTCTGGACGGAAGGGGCCGAAACCTGGATCGACCGGGACAGCTGGGACAAGGGCATGGCCAGTGCCCCGATCGACATTCGGAAACTATACGGTCGGCCTGCATGGGTCGGCCTGGACCTGTCCAACAAGATTGACACCACTGCACTGGTTGTAGCGATCCCTGTCGATGGGGTGATCTATCTGATCGCCTACACCTTTCTGCCTGCTGGACCGAAAGGCTTTGTGAAGCGGGCGCAAAGTGAAAAGCGCGAGTTCATTGCCTGGCGCGATCAGGGCTGGCTTGAGGTTCACGCGGGGGGCGTCATTGACGAGGATCAGATTGCCGAACGTCTGGAATGGGTGCGATCAAAGTTCGATCTGCGCGAAGTGGCGTTCGACCCCTGGGGTATGAAAAATCTGGCCAAGAAACTGGATCAACGGCGGTTCCCGATGGTGGAGCACCGGCAGGGTTACGCCTCGATGTCCGAACCCATGAAGCGGGTTGAGGAGCGGGTGGTGCAGGGCACGATCCGCCACGGCGGCAATCCCGTCCTGGCCTGGCAGGTCGGCAACGTCCATCGGGACGAGGATGCGGCAGAGAACGTGAAACCGAACAAGAAGAAATCCAATGGTCGGATCGACGCGGCGGTCGCCATGATCATGGCGATCGGTCGGGCCGAGGCCCAGGAAGGCAAACGGAAAGCACGCGAGGTTGAAGTGGTATGACGATCCTTTCCAGAATGGGCCTGCGTAAATCGGTGCCCGCAACCGCACGGGTCGAGCCGGTGGTGATGGCAGCAGATGCCCCCGCCACGTCCGGCACCCGAAACCCGAACGATGCGATTTTCAACATCGGTTTCGGGACCGGATCACGGGTCAAGAGCCTGCCGCCTGCCACGGGGCGCACGGCGGAAAGGCATGCAACGGTCTTTGCCTGCGGCAACAACATCGCGGGCGATCTGTCTAAGGTGCCATTGAAGATGTACCAGCGCGACAGCGAGGGCACGGAAACGCGGGTGCGCGAACACCCGGCGGCTTATCTGATGAATGTTGAGGCTTCGCCTGGGATCACCGCGCGCACTCTGCGGTTCATGCTGGTCTATTGCTACTGCATCCGGGGGCGGGGATACGGATATGCGCCGCGCACCGGCAGGGGCGAGTTGGAACTGATCGAGGCGATCCATCCCGACACGGTTTCAATGTTCAAATCGGGGCGGGGCCGCTGGTTCGATTTTGAGGACGGGGCAGGCATCAGGCGTCGGGTGCCGTCGCGGTCAATGGTGCCGCTGCGTTACATGCCAAACGATGGCTGGACCGGGCGCAGCCCGATCGAGGTTGCGGGGGAAAGTTTCGGCCTGGCGTTGGCGGGTCAGGAAGCGGCGGCGCGCACGGCATCAGGCACCACCATGCGAGCGGTGATCAAGATGCGGGACGCCTATGAAACGGATGAGGAGTACCGCCGCAATGGACGGCGCATCCGCAATGCGCTGACGGACCCTGAGAACGAGGGCTTTCCGATTATCGGCGCTGATGAAAGTATCGAAAGCCTGGACCTGTCTGCAGCGGATCAGGAATTGCTGGCGTCCCGCAAGTTCGATCGCGAACAGATTGCCGCTGTTTACCGGATGCCGCCCAGCAAGTTGCAGATGCTGGAATATGGCGTGAAGGCCAACGGCGAACAGCAAGCCCTGGACTATCGCACCGACTGTCTCCTGCATTGGTCAATTCCGGTTGAAGCTGAGTTCGGCATGGGTCTGCTGACCGAAGCTGAGCGGCGCGCCGGACTGTTCTTTCGCCATGACTTCGATGCGCTGATCCAGGCCACCACAAAAGAAAAATACGACGCCTGGACCAAGGCAGTTGGTGGGCCGATCGCAACCGCGAACACCGCGCAGCGCAAACTGAACCTGCCAATCACAGATGGCCCCGACGACGACAAACTGAACCCTGCGTCCAACATGACGCGCGAAGAAACCAAGACAGAGGAATAAGCCATGGCCCGCCGGAAAATCGGACAGCTGCTGCAATCCTGCGCGATGGCGCTGGCCCGTGATGGCGGCGAAGCCTTGCTTGCTGCGGACGTTCCGCAGGCGATGATCGAGGCGGCGGGCGGAAATGCCGTCACCATCGAACCTGGTGAGAGGTTCGCCATCCAAAGAGGGCTGGCAGTGGTGCCGGTGCGCGGGCTGCTGACCCCGAATATGTTCATGTTTGAGCGTTACATGGGCTGGACCACCTATCAGGGTCTTGAGCAGACCATGGCGGCGCTGACATCTGACGAAGAATGTGCCGCAATCGTGCTCGACATGGACACACCCGGCGGCATGGTGCGCGGGATCGACGGCGCGGCACAGGCAATTGCAGCAGCGGCAACGGTTAAACCGGTGCATGTGCTGGTCAATCCGCTGTCCGCATCGGCAGGGTACTGGCTGGCCTCACAGGGGCGCGACATCACCTGCACGCCGGGTTCTGAATTGGGATCGATCGGCGTTCGCCAAGTCACCACGTCGCCACAGGACACCGACAATTGGGGTGACCGGTGGTTCGAAATTTCGTCAACCCACGCGCGTGCCAAGAAGCCGGACCCTGCGACAGAAGAAGGTATGGCGGAATTGCGCCGCGCGCTGGACGAAACCGAAGGTCGCTTCCATGCGGCTATATCGGCAGGGCGCGGAATTGATCTGGCAGGACTGGCCGCGCAATTGTCCGTGTCCGATGATCCCAAGGACGGCGGGGCGCTTTTCAATCCTGATGATGCCATCGCGCGCGGGTTGGCCGACAGCATTGAAAACCGGGATGCATTCTATGCCCGCCTGATGGCGCAATATGCGCCGGTGAACCGCCCGCAGTCCCGTGCCTATGCCGCTCAAGCTGCGGCGGCATGCGCCCGCGCGGCCCTCTGACACCAACACAACCGGTGTAATCGACCTGTCCATCGCGGCGGGATTTTTGTGCTGCGCAAGCGGTACGTTTTCCAATGGAGTTTGGAACATGAGCAAGAAAGACTTGAACGATCTGCGCCGCGAACGCAGTGCGGCGGCAGATCAGATGCAGACCTGCGCGGATGCAATTTCCGCCATCGAGGACGCCACCGGCGACATCGACGAAACGAAGCTGGAAGCAGCCGTTGCGGCATTTGAAGCGGCGAAAAAGGACCATGCCGCGCTGGATGCCAAGGTGAAGCGGGGCGAGGAAGTCGAGGCCGCGCAGGCCACGGCGGCACAATCAGAAGCGGGTTCTACCGCGACTGGTGCGCCCGTTCCTGCCGTGGCCAAAGACCCTGCGCACAAGGGTGTTGAATTTGGTTTCATGGCGCATGCGCTGGCCAGCCATGGCTGCGACAAGGCCCGCGCAGCAAAGGCGCTTGAGGACGCGGGCCACAGCGGTATTTCCGCAGCGCTTTCCGGCGCGACGGACGGGGCCGGAGGCGTGACCATTCCGCGCGCCCAGGCCGACGAGGTGATCGAACTGCTGCGCCCGCGCGTGACGGTCATGGCGTCCGGTGCCCGCACGATCGACATGCCCGCAGGCGAAGTTCGGAACGCCCGTCAGGCAACCAGCGCGACGGCAAGCTACGGGGCAGAGAACTTCGCCACGGAGGAAAGCGAACCGACCTTCGATAAGGTCGATCAGAACTTCAAGACGCTGCGGTCCCTTGTGCCGGTCGGCAACGCCTTGCTGCGTCACAGCAGCGCTGCAATTGCCCAGTTGGTGCGCGACGACATGCTTGATGTGATGGGCCTGCGCAAAGACCTGGCGTTCCTGCGCGGCGACGGGTCAAGCAACACGCCCACTGGTCTGGGTGGCTGGGTGCTGGCCGGTCACACGCAGACGGCGGTCGCGAACGGTGCTGCCGTGGTTGAGGCTGCTCTGCGGCGCATGGTGTCCAAGGTTCAGGATGCAGATGTGGCAATGATTTCGCCCGGCTGGATCATGCGCGCATCTGTACGCAACTTCCTCGCCAGCCTGCGGGAACCGACGCACGGATCGTATCTGTTTCCCTCGATCGACCAGAACAACACGTTGCTGGGCTATCCGATCAAGACAACTTCGCAACTGCCTGACAACCTGGGTGTCGGTGGTGACGAAAGCGAGGTCTTCTTTGCTGACTTCAATGAAATGCTGGTCGGTGACAGCATGGTGCTGATGCTGGCTGCATCGCAGGAAGCGGCCTATGTGGACACAAACGGGGACACCATTTCCGCATACCAGAATGATCTGACGCTGATGCGGGCAATCGAAGAACACGATTTCGCGCCACGGCACGATGAAGCGATCGCGATGCTGACCGGTGTCGATTGGGGTTTGTAATCCCGACCTGAAATCTTAGCGCAGCCAGTGCTGCGAAGTGGTTGGGCGGGAGAATTCGCCCAGCATATCCCCAAATGTCAGATCCTCGAAAGGAAACGAAATGAGCAAGGTCATCCTTGAATTTACCAAGGGGCACGGTCCCTATGTCAAAGGCGATATTGCCGGGTTCGACCCGGAGAAAGCAGCCAGGCTGAAATCCGTCACCAAGCCCTATGACGCTTCAAAGTCCAAAACGTCAGTTGATCTGAAACCGTCGACCGACGCTGCCGAGGTCGAGAAGATGGTCAAGGATGCGAAAATCAAGCTGCAAGCCGAGGCCGACAAGCTGGACGCCCGCGCGAAGGCGCTGGATGACCGGGAAAAAGAGCTGGCCAAACAGGCAGAAGCTGCGCAGGCCAAGACGGCAAGCGAAGGCGGTTCCGAACCTGCGACCAAGGAACCGGAAAAGGCCACCAAAGGTGAGCCGCCCGCGCAGGGTTCGGCCAAAGCCAAGACCGGCAAATAAGGGCCAGCCAGATGAAAAACCTCACGGCAACCGCAGTGACACAGGTCACGGTGGCGGATTTCAAGCGGTCGGTTCATATCCTTGAAACGGAAGCCGACGATGATGTCCTGATCGCTGACCTGATCGCCGTAGCGGTTGCCGTGGTGGAAGACGGCACAGCACACCCGATGGCTGCGGCTGATTACGAGTTTTCTTTGCCCGGCGGGCGCTGGTGCCAGTGGTGGTTCCCGGTGCGCCCTGTGAACAGCCTGACCAGTGTAGAGGTGCAAGGCAGCGATGGTGAATGGTCGCTGCTGGACCTTGAAGATGCCTATGTGCTGACCGAATACGAAGAACCCCGTCTGGTTGTGGGTGAGGCGCTGGCGGCCGAAATTTGCACGGCGCGGGCCGCACGCGTGACCGCAGCTGTCGGCGGTGCGCCGGTACGGCAGCAGCGTCAGGCGATTTTGATGATGGTGCGAGAATGGTTCAATGCGGGGATTTCCGCAGATGAAGCGGAAAAGGTTGAACTGACTTTTGCCATCCGGCACCTGATGGATCAATGCCGCTACAGGCGTCCACGGGTCACGGGCTGAACGATGGCCCGCCGGAACACCCTTATCACATTCCTGCGCGCGCCGCGCGTGGACAGCGGCCTGCGGTCGGAGGCCGGGGCTTTCGCGCCTTTGCATCAGACCTGGGCGGAAAAAACAGATGTGTCTGATGCTGAGCGGATCGCGGCGGCGCAAGTATCGGCGGAACTGTCTGCGCGGTTTGTCGTCAAATGGACGCAGGCCAATGCTGGTGTGACTGGCGCCGACATCATCCAGATCGGCAGCGGTGCGGGGGCAAGGTACTTTGCGATCACGGGTTCCAAGGAAGTCGGGTTCCGTGACCAGCTGGAATTCAGTACCCAGGAACGGGCTCAACCATGAGCCTGACCTACGGGCTTGAAGGTTTTAGCGAACTTGAAAAGACGTTGGAGGCTTTGAAGCCTGCAACGGGCAAGGCGGCGATCCGCCGGTCGATTAAGGCTGCAGCGCAGTCGATGGCGGACCTGATGCAAGGTGCTGCGCCGGTCGATGATGGTGACCTGCAGGCATCCATCGCGATCAGCACAAGACTGGACAAGCGCCAGGCGGGTCTGCACCGCAAAATGTTCCGTGACGACCGGGCAGCGGTCGAGGTGTTTGTCGGGCCGTCCTATGACCTGGGGGCAGGCGGGCGGCACGGGCATCTACAGGAATTCGGCACGGCGCACCATGCACCGCAGCCGTTCGTGCGTCCTGCATGGGATCAGGATCGCGAGGCACTTCTAGAGCGGCTGTCGGATCAGATGTGGAATGAAATTCAAAAGACATTGGCCCGCGCCGCGCGCAGGGCTGCGAAAGGGCGGTCATGAAAAGCGACTTGCGCAGCCTTATCCAGAGTGACGCGCAGATCGCCGCGCTTGCCAGTGTTGATTGGAACGCGCGGGCGCAAGGCGCGACCGGTCCAGCGATTGTGCTGCACCAGATTTCAGGCGCGGAAGGTGTGACGCAAAAGGGATCTGACGCCTTTTTTCAGGGCCGGGTGCAGGCGGATTGCTTTGCCGCTTCATACACAGATGCAGAGGCCCTGCGCGGTCACCTGGTGCGGCTGTTGCATGGGTATCGTGGCGGGGGATTTCTGGGCGTCTTTCACGCCGCGACCCGCGAGGGGCGCGAAAACGACGCGGAAAAGGAATTCCGCATTTCTTTGGATTTCATGGTTCATCACAGGAGCGAATGACATGAGCAGTACAGGTGTAACACTTGGCTATGGGCTGACGGTCGAAATCGGGCGCGGGGAGGTTCCGACTTGGACAGAGATTGTCGGTGTGGGTGATGTGGACTTTCCGACCGGCGAAGCGGACGAGGTGGACGTGACGCACATGAAGTCACCCAGCCGCACAAAGGAATATATTGCGGGGTTGGACGATAACGGTGTCGTGACGATCCCGCACCACTGGGTGCAGGGGTCGGACACTGACACGTTGCTTACCGAACTGAAAGAAAGCCGCGAAATCATTCAGATCAGGTTCACCACGCCTGAGGTCGGGGCCACGCCGGAAACCTACGCCGGGTTCCTCAAGTCCTACAAGCGGTCTGCACCGATTGAAGACAAGATGATGGCTGATGCAGAATTCCGCATCAACGGTCTGGTGGTGGCATGAGCGCCGCGCGCGGTGTGATTGCCTGCAAGATCGGCGGCGTCGATCTGAACCTGGTCTGTGATTTCAACACGCTCTGCCGGATCGAGGAGAAAGACCCGCGATCAGCACTTGAGGTGTTCGAAGCCTGTGACACGTCCGAGGGGGCAATGCCGCGTTTCTCGGACATTCGGCTGCTGTTGTGGGCGATGACCCAAGCTGAGCAACCCGAACTGGACCTTGAGCAGATCGGGCGGTTGATCGGCAGTGACGTGGAAGCGGCAATGCTTGAAATCGGGCGGGCGTTCGATGCTGCCATGCCAGAGGCAGACCCGCAAAAAAAAACCGGCAAGGCGAAGGCGAAGGCGAAAAAGCCGCGCCGCGAAAAGTCGAAAGCTACCTGAGAGCCTACGTTGCGGCGGGCTTCGACCCGGCGCATTTCTGGCGTCTGCTGCCCCGCGACTACGTGATCCACATGCAGGGGGCGGCAGACCGTGCAGATCGCGAATACCGGCAGGCGGTCGGGATCGCACACCTTCAGGCGCATCTGTCGCGCGCCAAGAAAATCCCGCCGCTGCGCAACCTCCTGCGCCGGAAAGAGAAATCAACACCCGCTGAAATCCGCGCAAACCTTCGCGCGATGTCGCAATCCCTGCCGAAAAGGAAATGGTCTGAATGGCTCAATCAGTCGTAGGTGCATTGCGGGTCAACCTGGGCCTCGACAGTGCTCAGTTTCAAAACGGTCTGGGCAGGGCGCAGGGGGCGCTGGGTCGGTTTTCGCAACGGGCGAAACTTGCCCTTGCCGCCGCCGCTGCCGCTGCGGTTGCTGCGGTCACAGCCCTGACAAAGCGGTCCATGACGTTCGTGGACCAGCAGGCCAAGGTTGCGCGGACGATTGATGGCTCGATCGACGGTCTGCGCGCCTTGCAGTTGGCGGCGGGTGATGCGGGGGTCGCACAGTCGGACCTGAATAAATCCATGCAGATGATCGGGGCGCGGCTGGCCGAGGCGCAGGTTAAAGGCGGTGCAACGGCGGATGCGCTGAAACGGCTGGGCCTGAACGCTGGCGAACTGTCCAGGATGGATGCGGACGAGCGGCTGGCGACGATGGCGGATCGCGTGAAGGAACTTGGGCTTTCGTCGGGTGAGGCCACGCAATTTCTGATGGATATGGGGGTCCGTTCCAAGGAAATGGCGTTGCTCCTGACCGGCGGCGGTGACGCAATCCGGGCTGCACGGCAGGAAATTCAGGATCTGGGTTTGTCCATGTCGGCGGTGGATGCGGCCAAGGTCGAGGCGGCAAACGATGCCATGAGCCGCATTGGCGTCGGCATTGAAGCTCTGGGGCAGCGCCTGGCGGTCACATTCGCGCCCATGCTGGAACGGATGGCAGAAGGCTTTACAGCGTCCATGCGCGAAGGCGGCGCGCTGCGTCTGGTGCTGGATGGCCTTGGCGTGGTGATCGAGCGGGTGGCGTCCTATGCGGTCACATTCGGGGCGTACATGGGTGCGCGCTACGTCGCTGCACTGGGGATGGCGGCTGTTTCAACTGGTGGATTGTCAGCGGCATTGACAGTGTTGCGCGGTGCTTTGATCCGAACGGGTTTGGGTGCGCTGATTGTCCTGGCTGGTGAACTCGCGTTCCGGCTGTCGAAGCTGATTGAGAGGGTCGGTGGTTTCGGAAACGCGATGTCCCTGATGGGCGCTGTTGCCGCTGAGGTTTGGCAGCGGGTAGGGGATGGCGCGGATTATGTGCGGTCCGCAGTTGTGGTCATGGCATCTGGCATGACGGCGGCATTTTATGGCGGCTTGCGCAAGATGGCCGGAGCGTGGGTTTCTTTCACCCAGTCCATCGCGTCAGGGATCAACGCTTTGTTCGGGACAAGCCTGTCTGGCGCGAGTGCTGTCATCTCGCAGGAATTGGGGTTGGCGCAGCTTGCTGCGGAAGATGCCGGGGCCGCAGCGGCGGACGCCATGACCAAAGCCGGATCGAGTTTCACCAAACCATTGGCATCTATCAGGGCGTTGAAGGATGCAATTTCCGACACGACCGAAACCGCAGAGACGGACCTGCAGGATGCTACGGACGCTGCCGAGAATTTTAATGAGGCACTGGACAATACCGGCGGCGGTGGTGGGTCAGCGGCGCGCGCAAAAGAGGGTGTCGAAAAACTAAGCGAAGCGGCGAAGCGTCTGAAAGAGCGAATGCAGGAAACCAAGAGTGCTTTCGGGACGGCATTCCGCAGTATTGTCACGGGCGCGCAATCTGCGGGCGAGGCGGTGGGCCAACTATTGCAGCGCTTTGCTGAGATGTTGGCAGATCGTGCTTTTAACAGCTTGTGGGATATCGCAGCAAACGCCCTGACCGGTGGCGGGACCGGCGGCGGTTTCTGGTCAAGCATTTTCGGCGGTGTCACTGGTCGCGCTGTCGCGCCGGTTGCGGATCGGATCACCGCCCTTGATACCAATTCTAAGCCCTTCGACGTGGCGCGCGCGCCCTCCGTTAATTTGCCTCAGGAGCGGAACCGGTTTGATGTGGGAATTACCATGGATCCCAGCACGGCAACGCTTGGTGCGTTTGTCAGGAATGCAGCCGGTGAAATAGTCGCGCAGGCTGAGCCGGGAATTGTCAGCCGTTCCGTCAGCGCCGTGGATGCGCGCATGCGGCGCACCAAATCGTTTGGTCAGCCTGCATGACCGATGTGATTGCATGGCCCCCGGTGGGGCTTACCGCTTGGGAGTTGACCGAATTTTATCCGCAGTCGCGGTCAGTTGCGTTGATCGGGGGTCGCGCGCGCACATCCTCTGCGCAGCGGGCGCGGCGCATGGCAACCGCCGGGGTGCGCGGGATCGGCAAGGACCAGGCGGGGGCCGGTTACATCCGCATGATGAACCGCCTTTGGGCCGGGGCACCGCATTTGACCCGCGTCACCTGCCTGCCGACGATCTGGCACCTGGCCCAGCGGGGTCTTGACCTGACATCGCTGCCGCTGGACTGGCAGCACTCTGCCGACGATCTGGCCTGGTCGCATGACGGCGACGATCTGGAATGGTTCAGCGGTGCCTACCTGACACCCGGTGAACCGGTGACGGATGGCGGCTGGCACGGCCTGCAGGTCAGCGGGTTGCCGCCTTCGACCATCGTGGCGCGTCCGTCGCAGCTGGTGACGGTGCGGGCAGGGGGTGCGGTGGAAACTGCCTATGCACTGGACGTGGCCCGATCCGATGTGAATGGCGATGCGCTGATCCGCACCGACAAGCCCGAGGCGTTCACGATCAGTGGCGTGGTCAGCATTGGCGAGGCCGAGGTGATCACATTCGAGGCGGTGGACGTGCCGCGCGCGGTTCAGGGTCTGGATGGCGATTTCATCTATCAATGGGATTTTCGCGAGGTGTTCGAGGATGAATACGCCGATGGCTGGACATTGGTAAGCCCATGGCGCTGACACGCGGAACGTCCGGCGCGCTGCTGACGCTGCTGGCAGGGCATTTTTACCCGGTGCTGCTGACCTATGCCGATTGGCCGGGCGAGGAAATCCGCCTGCACACCGGAGTTGGGGAGCTTTCATGGGATGGGCAGACCTGGCTGGGCGCGGGATCGCTGGTGCGGTTCCAGGCCCCGGAAGAAACCGCCGGCCTGGCGACTGACGAGGGTGCGGTGCATGTCGCGGCCACGGTGGAAGACATGCTTGCCGAACGCGGCAAGGTGATCCGCAACCGACCGATCAAGGTCTGGTTTGGCGCGACCACCGTAGAGGGCGGTAACGTCCTGGCCGCTGACCCGGTGGCCCTGTTCAGCGGATACTTCGACAGCCGCAAGGCATCGCTGGCGCGGTCCGGGGATAACCTGTCGCACGACATGGTGCTGGGTCTGGGGATCGGCCCCGGCGCGCGGTCTGCCGCCTCGATCACGCACAGCTATGAAGATCAGATCGCCAATTTTCCCGGCGATACGGCAGGGCGGCAGGTGCAGATTGCCATCCGTCGCCAGCGCAACCCGCAAAGCTGGCCGGAAACCTGATGATCACGCCAGAGGCCGCGTTCGCGGCGGCGCGGGCGCAGATGTCCGGGCCGCTCATTTGGGGTGCCTGCGACTGCGCAACAGCGGCAGCTGCGGCTTGGGCTGGCCTGCATGGGCGCGACCCGCTGGCGGCGTTCAGGCAGCGCTACAGCAGCCCGACCGGCGCAATGCGCATCCTTGCCCGTGCCGGGGGCTACCTTGCCTGGTGTGACGCGGTGTTCGCGGCAGCTGGTCTGGTGCGCTTGGTGCGCCCGGTGCCGGGTGACCTGGTGCTGATCGAAAGCGATGGCCCGATCGGTGCTGCGCTGGGTTTGGCGATCGAGGGCGCGCGGGTCGCGACAAAGACTGAAACTGGAATGTGCGTGGCCTGCGCGCCGATGTTGGGAGTGTGGAAATGCCGTTCCTTGGACCATTGATCGGCACTATCACGGCTGGTATCACCAGCATCACCGCCAGTTTGTCGGGATTTTTCGCCGGTTTGGGTTTTGGCGCAGCAACCGCCGAAGCGCTGGCCGGTGCGCTTGTCCGGTTCGGTGGTTCCTTGTTACTGAACGCGGCGGCAGCTGCGCTGCAGGGCCGCAACCAGCCGACAGCGCAGGACATCGCACGGCAATTGTCGCAGCCAAGCACGGAACCGACCTATCGGTTTGTCTATGGAAAATGCCAGGCCACCGGGTCGCCGGTGGGCACGCCGGTGCAGGGTGAGGTGATCTGGGGCTGCTGGCTGCTCAATTCGCGGCCCTCATACCTGGACACCTTCACGCTGTTTCTGGACAAGCGCGAGGTGACATTGACCGGCGATGCCTTTGACTTTGACGGCGACGGGGCGGTCGCGGATGCCGATCCGTTCGACGGCTATGTGACCTGCTGGATCAGCCGGGGTGACCAGACCACGCCGCCGGTCAAATTCACCGATTATGCACCCTATGAAGAAGGCGTGCGGGACGATCTGTGGAAAACGACAGACGGCTGGCAGGGCCGTACCGTGATCTGGCTGCGCCTGGTGGCGGGGCCAAACGGCACCAGGCAGGAACGCTGGCCTGCGACCCCGCCGCTGGTTGAGGTGTTCGGCAAATGGTCGATGGTCTATGACCCGCGCAATCCGGCGCAAGACCCGGACGATCCCGACACCTGGGAGTTTGAACAGAACCTGGCGCTATGCGTGCGGGATGCCCTGCGACAGAACCCGATCCGGGCCTACCGCGAGGACCAGCTGCATGTGTCATTCGAGGATGGCGCGGACATCTGCTGGGAAACCGTCTACCGCAAGGACGCATCGGCGGAAAAGCGGTATCGCTGCGCCGGGACGCTGACGTTTTCGGACGGCGAGATTGAAGACCAGATCAATCCGATGCTGGTTTCCGGCGCTGCCGACCTGATCCGCATTGGGGGGCAGTTGGGGTTCGCGGCGGGGGCTTACCGCGCACCGGCCATGACGCTGGACTATCTGCTGGGCGACAGCTTTGAGTTCACCGACATGCTGCCGGGTGATGCGCTGGTGAACCAGTTGCGCATTTCCTACCTGTCGGCGGAACGGGGATACGAAACGGCGGACCTGCAGCCATGGGATATTCCGGGTGCGCTGGCGGCGGATGGCGGGGTGCCTGCGGTCAAGAGCCTTGACCTGAAATTCTGCCCGTCACCCACGCAGGCAATGCGGGTGCGCAAAATCCTGGGCCTGCGGCTGCGGCGGCAGGAAAGCATCAGCGGGGGCGAGTTGCCGCCCGAGGCATTCGACCTGGTGGGCGGTGCGACCGTCACGTTGGCGCTGCCGGAACCTTACGACGCGCTGGATGGCGTCTATGAGGTGCAGAGCATCTTTCCCGGTGCTGACCCGCTGGGCGAAAGCAGGCAGCTGGCACTGCGGATGCCCGCCACGCTGATCAAGCACGATCCGGCGATCTATGATTATGACCCTGCTGTCGATGAGGAAGACGTTTTGAACGAACCTTTTGACGAGGTGCGGCAAGGCATGCAGCCACCCGGCGCGATCAGCATCACGACCGGCGAGGCCGTCAACCAGGACACCGGCGGTGGCATCCTTCCGCGCATTCGTTTTGCAGCTGATCCGTCGCCATCGGCAAGCGTCACGGGCTATGAATGGGAATACCGACAGGTTGGCACGGGCATCTATCAGACCGGCGGGCAGATCGGTGCGGATGTGCGGGACGGGTCGGAAAAGATATTCGGTTTTCTGATCGCCAACCCCGCGCTTTCCTTTGACATTCGGGTGCGCGCGGTTGGCGCGTCCGGTCAGTCCGATTGGGTGGAATACACCGGCGCGCAATCGTCTGTGACCATTGTGCTGGACCTGCCAACGGACGGGCAGGCGACCGGCGACGCGGGCGAGATCGGGGTGAGTTTCCGCATGCCGAACGATGCCGATGTCCGCCAGATGGAAATTTTCGCATCGGATACCGACGATGCTGGTGCCGCTGCGATCCTTGGCGATCCCATTGTCGCATCTGCGAACACGGTGGTGTCAGTGACCGAAACCGGGCTGGGCGCAAGCCAGACCCGCTATTATTTCGCGCGCTCACGCGGCGACTTCAACACCGCGTCGGCTTTCACCGCCAGCGTTTCCGCAACAACAGATCCCTGATCAGGAGGCACCATGCCCGCACCCACAGTCACGTTCCCGGTCACCGGGACCGGCCCATACGGCACGACCAAAGAAGCCGCCGAAGGCGCAATCAACGATGCCTTCGCGGCGCAGCAGTTGGAGATCGACGGTAAGGCCACCGCCGCGCAGGGCGAAAAGGCCGATACGGCAGTGCAGCCAGGTGAACTGGGCACGGCTGCTGCGGCGGATACGGGCGATTTTGCAACTGCCGCGCAGGGCGAAAAGGCCGATACGGCAGTGCAGCCAGGTGAACTGGGCACAGCGGCTGGGGCGGACACGGGCGATTTTGCAACCGCCGCACAGGGCGAAAAGGCCGACACGGCAGTGCAGCCAGGTGAACTGGGCACAGCAGCGGGGGCGGACACGGGCGATTTTGCAACCGCCGCACAGGCCCTGACCGCTGATGGACTGGCCCTGACCAGCGGCACCCTTGGTGATACCCCGACAGTCAATGTGCCAGCCGCCAATGAGGCGGATGTGCGTCTTGGCACTGAGAGCGCGAAGGCCGTGACCCCGGCGGCGCTGGATGCGCCGTTGATGGAGCGGGCCGAGCACGCCAAGGTCGCGGCTGTTCTGAATATGGACCCCGATCTGGTGGCCTATCTCTACGGGGCAGGTATGGCCGATGCGGCTGGACGGCTGGGCGCGTGGGTCGGCGCAACCGGCTTCACGTTTCGTCAAGCAACCATTGAGGGGGACAGCCATGGCGACTATGCGGGTGGCATCACGCCGATCCTGCGCGGGTCCGGTGGTGCGACCTTCATGGGGTATGACGGGGCGGCGCTGGCCGCGTATTTTGCGCGCATGGTGTTCGGCGGGGCGATCCTGCCCGCGCCTGATGCCAGCGGTGATTACGCGGTGGTCAAGCCGATCCTCTACGCGGGTGATGGCAAGACGCTGCTCATGGGTGCAGATGCGGACGGCCTGCGGCTGACGCTTTCTGATCAGGCAATTTACACATTTGAGACCAAGCGGGCGTTGGACCTGTCGGCGGTTCCTGTCGGTCTGCTGGCAGACCCTGAAGAAGTGAAGATCCACAGTGCCGCGCTTTTCACCGCGCGCGGCCCAGATGAAACAGGCGTGAACCGGCGGTATTTTCTTCGCCGTGACGTGACGCCCGGCTGCGCGATGGCAGAGACACGCGGGCCGGTCGAAGTGGTCACGATCTATGGCCAGAGTTATACGACCGGCGGCGGTGGGTCGGACACCAACGCGCTGGAACTCCCAACTATTGTGACAGAGGACGCGCTGACACCTCACCATGACCTGATGCCGATCACGACCGAGCCGGGCACGGGTCTGATCTCGACCGGTGCGCAGCTGGTTGACGGCAGCGCGATTACCGACCTGGTGCCCTGTGTCTCGACCGAATGGTCCGAAGTGTCGCCGTTCTACGGTGGTGAGACGGGCTTCCCGGCCTGCGCCCGTTTCCTCCGGCGCTCCGAGCAGGCGGCGGGCCTGCCAAACATCACGCGGGTTTGGTACTCGCATGGGCAAGGCGGGGCCTCGATCACCGATCTGGATGACACCGGCAGCAATTCGTATCTGAACGGGCTTATCACCCTGCAGCGGATCAAGGATGTTGCTGCCATCTATGGCCGCAACATCATCGTGCGCGATTGGAACTGGTCGCAGGGGCAGGCCGATGGCGGCAAGACCAGGCAGGAATATATCGACCTGTTCATCGCGCTGCGCACGCAATATCTGTCGGACATCGCGGCGATCACCGGGCAAGACCTTGGCGATGATCCGGTGACCGTCTGGATGGATCAGGTTGCCCCGTCCGAGGACAATGACGGGCGGCAGGTGTCGCTGTCGCAGCTTGATCTGATGACCGAAAACCCCGGCGACATCTATCTGACCGCGCCTTGGTATTTCCTACCCTATGTGGACGAAATCCACCCAACGCCTTTGGCCTATGCGGTCCATCGCGAATACAATGCCAAGGTCAAGCGGATCGTGGAGAGCGGCGGCACCTGGACGGGTGTGCGCCCGGCGGGGCCGCTTGTGGTCGATGGCAGCACAATCACCGTGCCGTTCTACAATCAGGGCAGCGATCTGGTGGTGGACACCACGACGCTGCCGCAGGCCCCTGGCTGGGGCTTCGAACTGGTGGGTGAGAGCGAGACCATCGACGCAATCGACATCCTGCCCGGCGACGTGGAAGGGCAGAACAAGATCGAGCTGACGCTTTCCGGCGCGCCAACCGTCACGCCCTATCTGCGCTATGCCTACACCGGCCCGGTGAGCAAGCCCGGCGGGCGTTCTGGCGCATGGGGCAACATCCGCAATCAGGACACCACCCCCAGCCTTTCCGAACCCGGCCGCAATCTTGTCGATTGGGCCTTCATCTCTGACGCCAACCCGGCCTAAACAGGAGCACCACAATGTCCAATCTCAAAGCACCAGGCATCACCATCGCCGCCGCCGCCGGGTCGATCTATGACCCGATTGTCCCCAGCTTCGGGGACGCGATGGCCGCTGATGGCAATATCACGCACTGGCACACGCCGATCCTGACGGCTGGCACGACCAGGATTACAACCGTCATTGACGATCAGGTCGCATCCATCGCCAACCGTGCAGGCGGCACGGCGCTGACGCAGGATACCGTGAACCGCCGTCCCGCGTATCTGGCGCAGGACGTCTCGACCGCGCCTTTTGGTCAGCCTGCCACAGCGCATGGGTCATCCAATGAAGACCATTTTTTGGTAGAGGGCCTGTCCGCGTCGGACTTCTGGGGCCTGATGGTTTTGAACGTCGATGAGACCTTGGCCGGTACGCGCAACGTGGCGGGCGGGCAGGTGTCCGCAGGCGATCCCATCGGGGGCACGCATCTGCTGCAGGCGGATGACGGCGGGGTCTGGCGGTTCACGGTTGGGGGTGGATTGGTTGCACCTGCTGGCGCTGCCATTCCAGAGGCGGTTGTGGAGACCGACCTTGTGATAGGCGAATGGGGCCTGGTCTATTTCTCCTGGGACGCCTCTGCCGCCACGGCGGCGATCTCGACCGATGGCATCGTTTGGTCCACCGCTACCCAGGCCGGTGCCGCGAACGCGCAGACCCAGCGCCGGATCAATGGCGCGATCAATGCGGCTGGCACCGGCGGCACGATCCATACAAATTTTGACCTGGCGGATATGGTGTTCGGAACCGGTCACCTGCTGGACAGCGGCATGGCGGACACGCTGGAACTGCTGCGGGCCTATGTGGCCAGTCGCTACGGGCTGTGATTTCTGGTCGGCGTCGGGTGCCATACGCTTCAAAGTGCGCATAGCAAAATAACACTCCAAAGAATGGCATGAGAGGTTGAATGGCGCGGACGATGGAAAAGCAGTTCACCAGAGGCAATCTGATTTCGATAGTCACTACAGTTCTGACGGGCGCGGCGATGCTTGTGGCGGTGGTCACTGCGTTCAACAGGATCGACGCCAAGGCCATCCAGAACAAGGACAACGTGGCGCGGCTTGAGGCTGACTTTTCGGTCAGGTTCGCCAACTGGTCATCTCAGGCTGCGCAGATGCGAAATGAGATCACATCCCTGCAGGTGAGCAGTGCCAGAACCATCGCACAGTATGATGCGCTCAGTCGTTCGCTGGATGAGATGAAAACCTCCCTGCGCGACATCACCGCGATCCTGAGGGAACAGGAATCCAAGCGGCGCTGAGGCGCGCTCAAATGGGGCGGGAAGTGACAGCCTGATCCACCTGACAATCTGAAACCCGGCCCGCCATCGCGCGGGCCTTTTGCATTGGGGAAACGCCATGCCGTTGAAATACTCCGAACGCACCCGCGACATCCAGATCGCCCTGAAAAAGCGCGGGTTCGATCCCGGCCCGATTGACGGCCTGAAAGGGTCGCGGACCTCAGCTGCGATCATCGCGTTCAAGCGCTCGATCGGGTTTCGTGCCCGTGACTACGTGGGGCCGTTGACCTGGGCCGCGCTGCATCGCCGGGAACCCCCTGAAACACCCGTCACCACCGCGCCGGTTCCCTGGCTGGTCGAGGGGTACAAGCGCATGGGGCTGCACGAGGGCCGCGACAACGGCATTCTGCGCCGCTGGCTGGCCAGCGATGGGCATGCCCTGGGTGATCCGTCCCGGTTCCCCTGGTGCGGCGACTTCGTGGAAACCTGCATCCGCCTATCGCTGCCGCAGGAACGGTTCACCGGCGACCTGGCGCGCAACCCCTATTGGGCGCTGAACTGGCGCGAGTTTGGCCAGCCCAGCAAGCCCACAGTCGGTGCCGTGATCTCGATCACCCGCAACGGGGGCGGCCACGTCGCGTTTGCCGTGGGTGAGGACGCGCACCGCATCTACTGCCTGGGCGGCAATCAGCAAAACCGCGTCTGCGTCGTGCCGATCGACAAGAACCGCTTTGTGCCTGCGTCCTGGCGCTGGCCTTTGAGTTATCCGCTGCCCGCACCTGGTCTCCCCGCGATGACCTCTGCCGAGGCATCCAGCATCAACGAGGCGTGACGCCTCATCATCCCGAAAGGAAAGACCATGTTCGATCTTCTGTCAGAGTTCCTGACAAACGAGGCGGTGCAGACCGCGCTGCTTACCATCATCGGTGCCGTCCTCACATTCATCGCCAACCGCGCCGCAGGGGCGTTCCAGGCAGCGACCGGCATCCGCATCGAGGAAAAGCACATGCGCGCGCTGCACTCGGCCATCATGACCGGGGTTGAGGCCGCAATGATCGACGGGCCGGAAGCCGGGATCGAGGTGATCAAGCACCGCGCGGTGCGATACGCTCAGCGGTCGGTGCCTGATGCGATCCGCGCGCTGGTGCCGGGGGATGGTGTGTTGGATCGGCTGGCGGAGCGGTACGTGCGCGAGGTGATGGGGAGGTTCTTGAGGGACGCGTGAGATCTCGCTCACGGCCCATTGCTGCCATTGAACACCGTCACGGATACTGCGGCGCAGCTTTCCTCAAGCGGACGTTGGTAATGACGCATAGCAATTTTTAGCGATGATGACTTCTATACGGGCAGGGCCGCCGTTCGAATATACTGCAAGCAATCAACCATCTGCCATTACAGCGTCCATTTCGTCCAAGAAGTCTGATAGTCGTTGTGGTGTTTCCACGAAATCCACGAAGATGCTAACCAGATTTCGTTTGCTGAACTCGATTTTAGGCTTCAATGGCTTTCCGTTGAGCTTGGGCTTATCGGCGAACCTTTTCGCCAACCTTTTGCAAAAGTTTAGAACGAATTGTGCTACAATTTTTCCTCTAAAAAATTGATTTGGATCCAAGCTTTGCTGCTGCCTGGCGTATTGGAATACAACCGTCGCCGGTACGGCTGGGACCCCCGCTTTTTCTAAGAGGTCAGCGCAGGTGAGCTTTTTACGGCTTAAACCACCGTCAGACAGACAAAAAATGTCGTGAAGCCCAATATTTTCAAGGTTAGGGCTATGATCCTCAGCCCGTAGAGCAACTACGTAAGACATGACAAACCTAGTTCGCGCCTCAAATGTTAATTGGTCTGTTTGCAAAGCATCTCGTATGTCATCCACAAGTTCGTCCGAGGGGTTGAGCTGGAAGTGCTTTTTTATACCCGCTAGAATTACAGTATTGTCATAGATGTAGTTCTCGACGGAATAACCACATGTAGAAAAGGTGTGGGTTGGGTACTCATCTTCCCGCAAAAATCTATCATGATCAGAATCTAGAAAAAAGAAAACATTCTTCGGGCCACCGAAAGCCCTCACAACTTCGGAATGAAGAGCAAGCACTCCGCCCTTGCCATCGCAAATGACTGGCCGAAACGTCTTGGTAGGGAAGCGATCAGTCAGGAACTTGGTATAGAATTCCTCATCTTCTTCCCCTTCAAACGCAACGTAGAAATCAAACTTCCCAGTAGTAATGGAGGTTCTTAGCTTGTGCCAGGCAGCCGCAGGTGTTTTCCGACGCTCCCTAAGTGTTTCTAAATAGCTCATTGTGATGGTGTCGTGTGCTCAAGTAGGTCCACCGTGTACGTATCAAGCGAGTTCTCGAAAACAAATGGGGAGTGGGTAACTGCACCAATAAATGCGCAAGTGGAAAGCTGTGAAATATCCTCAAGGAACCTCTGCTGCCAATCAACAGAAAGAGACAGCTCCGGTTCATCGATGACGATGTAATTGGAAACGTTTTGATCAAGCGTCAGGTGTGAAAACAAACTTACAATCTGTTTTTCACCGGAAGACAACTCTTCCATTTCAACAGGGCGTCCAGAATTGTGAATAATTTTCACGGTATAAGAAACATTATCAAAACTGAACGACTTGCCGTAAAGGTATGAATTGCAGATTTTTATAAACTGCAATATTGGATTCTCCAATTTTGCAATATTATTACCGACTTCAACAAGGTAGAGTACATAGTGAGCGACATATTTTTCGTTCTCTAAGAGAGCGTCACCGTTTCTGATTTTTGCGACAACCTCTCTAATTTTTCCTTTGTCTGTATCACTGAGAATGGTGCTATCGACTTTTGAAAAAACAGCGTTCAAAGCTTCTGCGCTAATATTTGCCGCCTCAATTTCTTCATATTTATTTGCTTCATCGCGAATGACATCACGCAAGTACTTTGTCGTAAGGCTGTTGATCTGGGCCAGTGCATATGCCTTAACATTCTCCAGCCTGTGACCAATGTTCTCTTTGACGTCCTCCATTCCAAATTGAACGAGCTCGATATATGTTTCGCTTTGAAAGTTTTCGCGTCTGCGCCTTGTCAATTTGCTTTGGAGTTCTTCTTCGATTTCCGGGAAAACCGTTTTGATATCTTTTTCGATCCGCCGGTATGTTGGAAGGTACAAAATTCGACCCTCCAGATTTTCTGACAAAAAGTCGTCCACATTTGTGACATTCTTTTGGGCTTTCGAGTCAAAACCAATCTCCCGACGGGCGAGCAATCGAACTTCCCTAACCATTTCTTCTGCCACCCTCATCGGGACGCCCAGCGCTTCCCGAACTCTTTCGATATCGCCTCGAAGTGATGAAGATGACGTGCTGTGGCTAGAAAAGTTGCGGTCCTTGCGATTTAATAGGTCGAATGTCTCTTTCAACATACTTTGACTAAATCCATAGCCGTATTTGTTTCCACGTCGCATTCTTCTATGCGTTTCCAAGTATTCAATTAATTCAAGGCGAGTAATAGTGAGCTTTCTATTCCTATTTCTCAGCTTAACCGAGACACTTACAAAATCTTGTTCACCAAGCCTGTGCCATTGCTGGCTGATAAAATAATAAAAAATATTTAGGATCGTACTTTTGCCAATACCATTGTAACCAACAATAATCAGCCGATTATCAAGAACAGGAATCTTAATATCTGTTTCGCCAAACAGGCCAATAATCTCAATTTCTTTGAATATGATCACAGTGGCTATCGCTTCACTACAGTTGTCAGGGCTTCGTCTTCCTAGGTTGTATGCGGGAAACGCCGTTCTCGCAATCACTGCTTAGTCAAAGCTGCTGCCGTGCGACTGGCCGAACTGGACTGTGCGAACAGAGAACCATGTCGACTGTGGGACCAAACCAGAAAAGACTTGACCGGTTTCACATGTGCCGAAAGGCAGCTTTCCACGACTTCGATGTCAGTTTTCCACATGCAGCGAAAGTCCGCAATCCGCCCTTTGTGATCGCTACCGCTTCCGGCCCAAAGCCGACCTTGGCCACACACTTTGATACTGCATTGCGGCGACACCAAACCAGCCATTCGTTAACTATACGGCAACATTTAATGCGGCCTTTGGAACGCGTGGGACAAGTCGGTCACAAGCCGGTAGGATGCCGAGCAAATTGACCAGCCTGAGGACATCCTATGACGATCACCCACGAAGATGAGCTTAACGACCTGAAAGAAATCGGCCGGATCGTCGCGAACACGATGCACAGGATGGCCAGAGCAACGGAACCGGGCATGACGACGCGGGAGCTTGACGCCATCGGCCGCGCGCTCTTGGAGATTGAGGGGGCAGTGTCTGCGCCTGAAGCGGTTTATGACTTCCCGGGTGCGACCTGCATCAGTGTGAATGAGGAGATCGCACACGGCATTCCCGGCGAGCGCGTCATCCAGGCCGGAGACTTGGTAAACATCGACGTGTCGGCGTCAAAGAATGGCTTCTTTGCCGACACCGGCGCGACCTTCCGTGTCGGAGCGGTCAAACCCTCGCTGGATCGCCTCTGCAAGGATGGGAAACGCGCGATGGAGGTCGGAATCAGGCAAGTTGGCAGCGACAGGCCGCTTGCAGACATTGGTAAAGCAGTAGGCCGATTTGCGTCGAACCGCGGCTATACACTTATCCAGAATCTGGCCAGTCATGGTGTCGGGCGATCGCTCCATGAATACCCCTCTGAAATCGCGACCTGGCCCACGCGGGGCGACAAACGGCGCATGAACAAGGGACTGGTGCTGACAATCGAACCGTTCTTGTCCTCAGGCGGCCTCTGGGCAACAGAGCGAGAAGACGGGTGGACACTCTACAGCGAACCTGCCGCGCCTGTCGTCCAGTATGAGCACACGGTCGTTGCGACAGATCGTGGAGCAATTGTCGTGACACTCCCCGGATGAGGTAACGGCACATTGGACAGAGCAACAAATTCGGCCCACAGCGGTCGCTCGAGGCAGAGGTCTGCACTGCGGCGCGGCACCGTCGAACCGGCCGTTCGCTGCAACCGCGAAATCCCGTGGTTAACCAATTTACCTATCGCGGGACAAACTTGCTATTCGAGGCCTCCATAGCTACCAATTGACGGCTTCGATTTCTGTCAGGAGAGTAGCCTTGTCTTACAATCTCAGTAATTTTCAAGAATTGCGTAAACGGCTTGACGGAACTTTGAAGGACCAGTCTGGAGAACCGATCTCATGTCGGCTCTACGAAGCTCCAGGAGCAAATGGGGCGCTTTCTCTGATTGGCGAAACTGGCGACGAAATCGATTTTCACATTGCTGAGGCTTGTAATATTGCAGGGGTAATTACTTCCCTTGAACGAATTCTTTCTCTTCCAAGGTCGAACGTTGCTTGTTATGAGCTTTCAGAGGTCTTCCTACTAACCCTTGATGTTCTTCGAGAAAATATTAGGGATGCTTCTGCGTCTGACCGCTACCAGGAAACTGATGCTGACAGCAACATCAAGTCATGGGCAGGATTTATAAAGCACCCGAAGGACTACGTTTTCGCGCACAGATGCCTTTCGGACATTTACCCAGCCACCACCCCTGCAACTGTGGTCATAGATAGCAATTTCCTTAAGAGCTGGAATGGCCTCAGTCATCGTGAAAGGGATGCGAGAAAAACCAAACTCGCTAACCGTATCGTTTCAGTAGGGATGCCAAGTGTTGACGAATTGTCCAATTTCTTCGAATCCTGCGCTGTCCATCTTGATAGAATGGTTACCCCCCCCAATTCAGTCTGACTGACCGCGAAGGGCTCGCAGCCGACCTTATAAGTTTTGCAGCATGACAACCCGGTTGAACGCATCGAACCAGAAGGGACGGCCCAGAGCGGACCTCCATGCTGGCCGCAGTTAGTGACCGCTAAGGAAGTCCTCATTGCCGATTTCATGCAATACGGCTAATGTCTGCTACAAGGCGTTCCAAAACACAGCCTTCCGCATAAAACTCGACGGTTTCTAACCTGCGCAACATAGTTAAGGAATATGAAATATGCAGGTTGTGCTAATGACCGTTGCGTTGATTGCCTTCCACGGGAACCGTCGTTCATGCTTTCGAAATAAGCGAAATCCTAAGTATCGAGCAAACAGTTCAAGTTCGCGTGTCCGATCTCAAGCAAGGCGAAGAAGTTTGGTTCATATGCACCGCATACTCAATGGAGAACGAGCCACTGGATACTGGCGAAGGTTATGCCAATGGACCAGTGGATACGATGGATGTCTACTTCCAAACCTCTGACGCAATCGTCCATATTAAATGCCATCGACAGCAAAAATAGATTCAAATTGAAAATTTAGTCCAAATATTGAGCCGTAGAAGGTATCAGAAATGAAAAATCTACCTAATCTCTCACTGTTGGGAATAGCGTTAACAAGCCCCTCGCTCGCACAAACTTACAGCGATGATCTTAATTACGTCTGGGCGGTTAACCACAATGTAGCGAATGCGCAATTTTGTTACATCGAAGGTTATTTGTCTGAGGAGCGAATGCAGGACTTGTGGACACATCAAGACCATGCGCGTCGCTCGACCATTGAACTTGGGTATCCTGTTGAAGAAGTTGACAATTCTGAAATGGCAGGTGCTGAAAGCTTTCACAGCTTCGCTGACCCGTTTTTCAAGGGCTTTCCAGATAAAATTGAAAGCGCTTGCCGCGACTTTACTCTGCAGTTTGATTGGGCCGCTATCAAGGCGCAAGCAGAACAGATCAAAGCAGGTGAATAAATGGCTCCTTACATACGTAGCAATTGGTATAGTCGTTCGGTGACTGACTTTTGCGCAACATCCGAAATCTGAATAGAGGTCGAAAATCCGCACAATTTTCGTCCGCAGAGCGGACCTCAATGCATAACGCAGCGAATGACCGCAATTCGCCCAGCGTGTCAAACGGGTATGTCTGCTTCGGGCTGACAGGAGACATCGGTGCAGTGTCTTACAGCGGCAGCTTTGTCCCGCATTGCAGACCTCGGTGGTTGACGCAGCGAATGGCAGCTCTCCGCCCTTACCATCTGCTTCTCGGCCTAGGGAACTGCGTCACGTCGGGGATCCCCTCGCCGCATTCCTGGCACTTCACACGGTCGGTCAGGCTTTAGACTGTAACGCCTTCCAGCAAATCATTTCGCTCAAGGCGGGCGATCATTTTGCAATTCCAGCACCGGACCACGACGTGCGTCACATTGGGCGGAAAGAGCGGTGTTTCTGACATGGTCGGCCGGATATGGCGAGGCCGCGCGATAGTCAACGGCGCAGTTTTGCGGCATATTTCAGGTGACACCTTGGGTCCTAACCCATTGAAACCCATAGGCGGTGTTTGGTGACACCTTTGTGCGTAAGCTGTTGGAAAATATAGAAACCGCGTATTCCTTCAGGGATCGCCATTTTCGGGTGTCATATGCCAGGCAAACCCGGCTTTGTGTCACATCGCGGGGCAAGAGCGCAGCGGTCATTCGTTAAAAATGCAGCGAACGGCGGGATTGAGCCCGAAGTGACGCAAAGCGCAAGCCGGGCCAGCGCCTGCCCGGGGTGGGCGATACTGACCTATGTTCATGCCACTTTATGTCTCAGCTTTGATGAATCCTAACGAGGGAACACCCAGCCTCACCAAATCGCCTACCCGAGGGGCGGGCAGGCGATGGCCCGGCGCCTTCGGCTTGTTCCGGGCTTTGGTTTCCATTGATTGAACGGCAAAAAAGTCTCGCAAAGCGGACCCACGCGCTTCCCGCGTTGAAAGTCCGGATCAGGTCGGAAATGCCCGATGATTGGGTCAGGATTGCTTGGCGCGGCCCACAGACAGGATTCAGCAAATTCCGCACCGTGGAGGCAAAGGCGCTCGACAGTCGACATCAGGTGAACAGGGCTTTGTCGCCAGTCTGGCGCCGCCCGGCCTGCGCCACCGGTCACACCGGGCCGCTTGCAGCGATTGCAACCCGGCGGAACCTTCGGCGCAGTGGTGCGTTCGGTTGGATGAAACTGAATTGCCTGCCTCCCGCCATCGCCATGTTCGTGTCATTTGGTCTGACCACGGGTCTGGCCACGCCCGCTGCGGCCGAGGTCGTGGGAAACGTGGATGTCGACTGGCTGGGCAACGACATCGTGGTCGAAGCGGTTGCGGACCCCAATGTCAAGGGCGTGACCTGCCATCTTGCCTATTTCGAGCGGGGGCTCATCGACCGCCTGCAAAAAGGCAATTGGTTCGAGGACCCTTCCAATTCCTCGATCTCCTGCCGCCAGACCGGGCCGATCGAGATCGGCGAGATCGACCGCAGCGACGAGGGGGAGGATGTGTTCAGCGAACGCCGTTCCATCATCTTCAAGACACTGCGGGTCAAGCGCATCTTTGACGAGGCGAACCAGACGCTGATCTATATCAGCCACGCCCGCGACGTGCAGAACGGGTCGGCCAAGATGTCGATGTCCACCGTGCCCCTGTTTGGCGCCGGGGTCGATTGACCGGCTGAACAGCGTAAAGCCGCACATGCGCTAGAACCCCGCTTTGCGCGGGGTTTTTCTTGGGTTACCATCAGGAAAAATCCGAGAAACGGGGCAGTAAAATGAATTCGACACGCAGAAATTTCACCTTTGGGCTGGGTGCGCTGGGTCTGGCGGCCTGCACCACGGGCGGCGGCGCGCTGGGGCCCGTGGCGGGCAGTGGCGGCGGCAGCAGCCTGCCCGACGACCTGCGCCCGGTGCCCAATGGCGCATATGACGCCTGGGTCGCGTCCTTTCGCGACCGGGCTGCCGGGCAGGGCATTTCGCCCTCCACCCTGAGTGCGGGCTTTCGCGGCGCAGGCTATCTGCCCGGCGTGGTCACCCGCGACCGCAACCAGACGGAGTTTTCCCGCACGCTGGAGGATTACCTCGCCATTGCCGCCTCGGACGAGCGGGTCAGCAAAGGACGCGCGGCCTTTGCCCGGCACCGCAGCACCCTGGCGGCCATCGAAAGCCGTTATGGCGTGGCACCCGAGATCGTGACGGCGGTCTGGGGGCTGGAAAGCTTCTACGGCGAGCGGCGCGGCAATGTGCCGGTGATCTCCTCCACTTCGACGCTGGCCTTCGACGGGCGGCGTGGCGCGTTTTTTGAAAAGCAGCTTCTGGCGGCGCTGAAGATCATCCAGAACGGGGACACCACGGCCCAGAACATGACCGGTTCCTGGGCGGGGGCGATGGGCCATACCCAGTTCATCCCGACTTCCTACGAGGCCTTTGCCGTCGATTTCACCGGCGACGGGCGGCGCGATATCTGGTCGGACGATCCGACGGATTCGCTGGCGTCGACTGCCGCCTACCTGCAGCGCAACGGCTGGACCCGCGGCACCCGCTGGGGCGGCGAGGTTGGCAATGGCGCACCGGCGGGCCGGGCGCTTCAGCCGCAGCCGGGCGGACCGACCTTCAACGTCACCTCCAATTTCAACGTGATCAAGCGATACAACAATTCCGACAGCTATGCGATTGGCGTCGGTCACCTGGCGGACCGTATTGCGGGCGGCGGGCCGATCAGGGGCAATTTCCCCCCCGACAAGTTCGGCCTGACCAAGGATCAGCGCATCCAGTTGCAAAAACGGCTGACTGCCAAGGGCTTTGACACCGACGGCGCGGATGGCGTGATCGGCCCCAACAGCCGCAAGGCGATTGCCGCCTATCAATCCAGCATCGGCCGCGCCGCGACAGGCGATCCATCGGTGGACCTGTTGCAGACGCTTTAGGATCAATGGGTCCTGAGCCGCGCTCAGGACGTTTTCAGATTCCTCTATCGCGGGGCAGGTGACAGTGTTGCCTGCCCCGTTTGCGTTGGACACTCGGGTGATGGCGGGGGGAGTTTGGCAGCAATTTCAGCAGCCTTGCCTCGAATCGCCCATGGGCGCTACCATGGGTAGAATATTGCCAGGTTATTCTTTTTCATATTTTATGCAGCCGGGGTTTTCTCATGACATATCGGGTATTGAAGTTCCTTCTTGCATTTGTCCTGTCGATTGGCGCGCTGCCCGCGCAGGCGCAGGTTGACCGCAAGCTGATCGTCATTCCAGGCATCGTCGGGTCGGAACTGTCGAACCAGTCGGACGAGGTGATCTGGGGGCGGGTGAGTTCGCTCAAATCTTCCAACTTTCGTCAGATTGACCTGCTGCCCGAAACGGGCGAGCCGGTGGCCCTCACGCCAACCGATGCCCTGCGGAAGGTGCCATTGGTGTTTGGCACGGTAAACGTCGGTCTTTATTCCGGGCTGATCGACTTTCTGGTGGGCAAACGGTCGATCTTTGACAGCGCCGCGCAGCAGCAAATCCTGGGCAATTATGTCGAGGGTACGGACCTGTTTGTCTTTGCCTATGACTGGCGGCGGTCCAATTTCGCAAATGCGGTTCTGCTGAACGAATTCGTGAAGGCCAAAGTGCCGGCGGGCGAGCAGTTTGATATTGTTGCCCATTCCATGGGGGGCTTGCTGTCACGGGCGTTCCTGTCCGATCTGCGCCCGCAGGATTTCTGTACCGATCCGGAGATGGATACCGATCTGCCTGCCGCGGCGCGGGCGGCCACCTGCAATGCTGCCTATGGCAGCCTTGGCGACCAGGGCTGGCGCGGCATCGGGGCCGACAACCGCTTTTCCGAGGCATCGCGCCTGCACACATTTGTCGAGATCGCCACGCCGCATCAGGGCTCGGTCAATGTGGCCAGCACGCTGGTTGAGGGCTGGGGCCGGCTGAGCCAGATCCTGATCGGGGGCAAGCGGGAGATTCAGAACATCCTTCTGTCCATGGTGGGTCCCTATGAGCTGATCCCTTCCTATGAAAACTGCTGCGCCGTGGGGGCGGCAGGCCGGCCCCAGAACACGGTCGTGGCCGCGCTGGACGAGACCTATTGGGCCAGGCTGGTGCTGGGGTTCGAGGTTGATCCCTGTCCTTATGCGCATTGCGCCTCCAGACGCGCCTTGCTGCGGATCGGATTGCAGAACCGCGCGTTGCTGGACCAGGTCTTTGCACAAGGGTTGCCCGACACGGTGAATGCCAATCATGTCATGGTGGGCAGGCTGGTCGATGGCACCCGTGAAACGATGTATGTGGCACGGGGGGCTGCGGGCGACGGGGCCGGTATCACCTACCGGATCAGTGCACGCGGCGATGGCACGGTCTATGAGGGCAGCGCATTGGCCGATGGTAATCAATCCTTTGTTCTGCGCGCGAAACACCCGTTCATCGTCGGCAGCGACGAGGTGCATCGTTACGTCTACAACGTCCTGATCGACCCGGTGCAGACCGTACCGCAGATGGTGAATTCGGAGCGGATCTTCGTCGGCGGAGGCGATGTGGAATCGCTGGCTCTGATGGCGATGCCGCAGATTGCTGGGGTGGGGCAGAATGTTGACCTCCGGCTGGATCTGAACGCCGACCCCGCCCAGAATTTCGACAGCGATGATCTGCAAACCGCGCAGATCGAACTGGTGCTGACGCCCTATGGGGCGGCGGCGCCGGTCTGGCAGCAGTCGGTCGGGGTGAACGAGGGTCTTTCCTTTGCCGCCGGGGGGCTGGCTGTCTTTACCGCCAGCCTGCCCGCGCCTGCCGAAGGGGTCTATCTGGTGAGCGCGCGGATTGGCGACAGGAGCATCGCGCAGGAACTGTTGCATGTGCTGGAGGAGGAATCATGAAGCGGCTATTGTCACGCATCCTGCAGGCTGCGGCGCTGCTGGTGGCGCTATGGGGCGCGCCTGCTGCGGCGCAGGACTGGCCGGAATTTCTGCAAACCCGGCAGCTGTTCCGGGTGGTGGTGACAGGACTGGGCGCGGATGGCACCGCGCTGCAACCGGTCAAGGGAACCGCCTGGGCCGTGGCGCCGGGCATTCTGATCACCGCAGATCACGTCACCGGCAAGGCGCTGAATTACAAGAACATGTCCTCTTCCGACAAGGTTTTCATCCCGCGCCGGGATGTCACGGTCGAGGTCGGGGCGACCAAGCGGTATCAGGGCACGCCTGCAGAGAAATATCCGCAGGGCATCGTGACGACCTCACCTTTCGAGAGCATCGACGCGGCCCGCATCGGTTTTCCCGATTTGACGGCAACCCCGTTCGACCTGAGCGCCTGCGACATCACCGCGAGTGCCAGCTACCGGGTGTTGAAATTCAACGACGGCAACGTCTTTCAGCCCAAGGAGGTGAGCATCACGCTCAAGGCCTATGGCCGGTCCAATCTGGGTGATGCGGGCAGTGTGGTGGTGATGACCGGGCCGAAAGGCACGATCATCGAGGGCGACAGCGGATCGCCCGTACTTGGCCCCGACAACCGGGTGATCGGTCTGGTCTCTGCCATCAACCCGGACAGCGGCAGCGATGTGCGGGACGAGGTTCATGTGACCCTGGTGAAATCCTTTCTTGACCTGATCCCCTTGCAGATCGGCACGCAGGAATATCTGGATATCCCCTGCAGCGACCGCATTCGCCTGCGCGCCATCGACGAATTGCGCGAAGGCCTGACCGCCGCGCGGGAGGATATGGCAGAGCTGCACGCGCAAAAGGATGCGCTGAAGGAACAGGTTGAAACGCTGGCGCAGCGCAACGACATGCTGATGGTCCAGATCAATACGCTGATGCACAACCAGAACTGGCTCGCCAGCGCGGCTGAGCGGGCGGGAACGGGCACGCCCGGGCTGCCGCAAACAGAGGGGTTGGAGATTCTGGCCGCCAACCAGATGCTGCATGCGGCCAATAAAACACTGGTCGAAAAGCCGAGCGACCTGCCGCCCCTGCGCCCCACCGTCACCCGGATCTCCAGCGAACTGGGCAATCCGGAATGGACCCTGTCGGGTTCTGTCAGTGCGAAGAACGACGTGGCGATCAGCCTGTCCTATGACCGGGCGCTTTCCGGCCCGCCCTATGCCGAAGAGCTTGTCTTTTGCTTCACCCCGATCGCATTTGACGTCCCCCCCGGTACGCCCAACGATCAGGACCCGACAAACCGCAACTTCTATGTGCCCATTGAAGGGCCGTTCAAGCCAAGCCAGAACCTGATCAACTGGCCCTTTGCGGGCGACACATCGCCTGACAATTGCTATCCCGCCGGTCATTCGGGCCAGAATGCGGGTTACCCCGCGTCAGATGCCGTGACCAGGGGCAGCTTTCAGTGGAGCCGTCAGCAGGGTGCCTTGCTGGATCTGATCCGGGGTGCGCAGCGCCGCTATCCGGGCAGCGACTGGGACGGCATGTATTATTTTCAGGTGTTTGAACTTGTCCCCGGCAGCGGAGAGGGGGAGGCCATGTACAAGATTCACACCCGTGCCCTGATTGATCTGCTGCGCGATCCTGCGGCTGCGAATGAAGGCTCGGCAATGCCCTGCAAAATCTTTAAGGATGGTCCCAGCCTGACAGAGGCTGTCGCGGATGGCGAAGAAGAACTGCCAAGGGAAAACGAATGTTCCAGAGATATCTGATCGCCCTGAGCCTTGCGCTGCTGACCCAGGCGGGTGCCGCAGAGGCACAGTCCGATAGCCGGCTGCGGTTCGAGACGATCTTTGACCTGCCCTTTGTCCAAAGCCTTGAGTTTGCGCCGGGCGGGCGCGAATTATTCGTCGCGGTAGAGGGGCATCTGCTGCAATGGGAGCTTGATCCGCTCAACCTTGTTCACCACCAGAACACGCAGGTTCTGGCCAATGAAATGGTACTGGGGCCGGATCAGAGGCTCTATTCCGTTGGTCTGGGCAGCGCGCGTGGTTCCTTCAGTCAGGCGGGCAGCAAGGCGGTGGCATTTGGCCGGGACGAGGCCGCAGGTGCTGCCTTTGAAGTGGTCGAAGCCAATTCGAACCTGGGGATTTCGCAATATTCCTCCATCGCCTTTGACAGTGGTGGCAATGCGATCCTGGCCAGTGCCAGCAGCTATACCGCCAGCCCCTTTCCGCGCCGCGAGGATGTGCAGAACGGTGATGCACGCAAATATCCGCAGCTCAAGTTCCGGTGCGGCGGAGTTTCGCAGCTTTCGATTTTTGCCATTGATGGCGTTGACCACTACCTTGCCTCGACGGCGGGGCAGGCCACGCTGGAATTCGGAAAGCTCGACCTGGGGTCCGAGCGCAGCGCGGCCGGCGATTGTTTCATGGTCGAGCAGATGGAAAAGGGTCAGATACGCCAGCCCACCTTTGACGCCGTGCGCCATGCGGTGATCGACCTGGGCGATACGCCGTTTTCCACCGATGGGGCCAGCAAGGCGATCATGGTGCTGAACCCGAACACCAACAAGTTGTCGCTGTTTCGCATCGAACCCTTCGGTAATACGCATTTCCTGTCCCGTCTCGGTGCGCTTGAACTCGATCTGGGAAAATTCATGCCCTCGGGGGCGCAGGATGCGGTGCTGACGGATCTTGCCACCGATGCGAAGGGCCGCGAGGTGCATGTCAGCAGCACGTCCGCCAGTGTCGTGTTGCGGTTCGATTTCGATGGCACCGGCTTGAATTATCGCGGCCGGATTGCCACCGGCGCACCGGTCCAGCGGCTTGAGATGAGCAGCGATGGTGCCGCCGCCGCCATCGTCACCGGCCGCGCGCCCTTTGGCGGGGATTGGCGCATCACCGTGATCGAAAATCCGGCGGCCCTGTCGGATTGGTTGCAGGTGCCGGCCAGTTTTCCCTCCATCAAGGCCCTGCAGGAGCAACTGAACGCGCAGGATTTGTCGGCAGGTTTCCCGGATGGTATCCTTGGCCCGCAGACAACGACGGCTGTCGGGGATTTCCTGTCGGGTAAAGGCAAGACATCGCCGACATCGAATGAGCCTGACGCGGATGCGCAGATGCTCTATCAGAGCATTGTCAGCTCGTTCCCGAAATACCTGTTGAAAGAGAAACCCGCCCGGCTGGCCAACGACTGAACAAAGGAAAATACCATGACCAAAGTCATTTCCCTGCTTGCCGTTCTGTCCTCGCCCCAGGCGGATGCCCTGCCGCAATGCGCCACTGCTCAGACCGTGCAGGGCAGCACGGTCTATTGCTGTTCGCTGACCAATGGCCAGCAATGCTGTTCAGGGTCGCTTGATTCCAGCGGCAAACCGGCGGGCTGTGGCTGCTGATTTCAGCAGTATCTTTCAGGCCCTTCCCACTGGGCCGCGTTATAGCGGTCACCATGCGCCCAGCCGACCGGCAGCACGGTTTCGATCCGCACCAGATCCTCGGCTGAGAGGTCGATTTCTGTGCCCCGGATCAGTTCTGCCAGGTGGGACAGGTCCTTTGTCCCCGGAATCGGCAGAACCCGGTCGCCCTGTGCGATCAGCCATGCAATCGCGAGGGCGGCGGCGGGTTCCCCCATATCTGCCGCAAGCGCGCGGAAACCATCCGTGGCAGCGATATTCGCGTCGTAGTTCGGCTGCATGAACCGCGGATTGCCTTTGGTGAAGGCCAGCGATTGCACCTTGTCAAAGCTGAAGGGCGCATCGGTCAGAAAGGCGCGTCCGACCGGTGAAAAGGCAACCAGCGTGGTGCCAAGCGCGCGGCAGGTCTGCACCAGCCCCAGTTCCGGCGCGCGGGTGGACAGGGAATATTCCGATTGCACCGCCGCAATGGGGCATTCGGTAAAGGCCCGGCGCAGGGTGGATGGTGCGATTTCGGAAAAGCCGACAGCACGGGTCTTGCCCTTGTCCATCAGGCGTTTCAGCGTGCCTGCCACCTCTTCGGGGCTGTGGCTGCGGTCGTAACGGTGGATATAGAACAGATCGACATGATCCACCCCCAGCCTTTGCAGGCTTTCGTCCAGCGCGGCCTCCAGATAGTCGGGATCATTGTTGAACCGCCGGTCCGGTGACCGGGTGATGCCCGCCTTTGTCGCCAGAACCATGTCCTGCCGCGCGCCGGGGGTCCTGGCGAACCAGTCTCCGATGATCTCTTCCGAGCGTCCGTTGCCATAGACATTCGATGTGTCGATATGGCTGACGCCCGCCGCGCGGCAGGCGTCCAGCACCGCGTGGCTGTCCGCGACGCTGGCATCCCCATAGATGCCGGCAAAGGACATCGCGCCGATGCCGAATTGTGAAACGGATGGGCCATCGGGGCCAAGCTGGATTGTCTTCATGGGCTGTTCCTTTGCGCGTCTGATCGGCCGGGGCAGATCAGGACAGCAGGTGTCGGGTGTTTCTGTCGTCGTCAGAAAAACGGCCAATTCAGGTGTCTGCAAGCAGATAGGTGGAAAATCCGACAAATGTAGCGGAAGTGCCCCTTGACCCTCCAGCTACTGGAGACCCTACATCGCTGTTATCACCACGACTGAACGAGGAAGGTATCCGCCATGGCCGACGCGCAGGCACCCCGGAACGGGCAATCTGACAATGACATCATCCGCGACCCCGTTTGCGGGATGACGGTTGATCCGGATGCGGGCAAACCGACAGCGGTTCATGATGGCCGGACCTATCATTTCTGCTGTGCCGGTTGCATGAACAAGTTCGAGGCCGACCCCGAAGCCTATCGCAGCGCAACCGACCCGGTGTGCGGCATGACGGTGGAAAGGGCAGTGGCAGCCCATATGTCGAAGCACGCAGGCGAGCGGTTCTATTTCTGCTCTGCCGGGTGCCAGGACAAATTCGATGCGGCGCCAGAAAACTACCTTGGCGACCGGCCAGCGCCCGAACCGGCCCCGGAAGGCACGATGTACACCTGTCCGATGGACCCTGAAATCGTGCAGGATCATCCCGGCGACTGCCCGATCTGCGGCATGGCCCTGGAGCCGATGACACCCAGCCTCGACAGTGGCCCGCACCCCGAATACGTCGATTTCAAACGGCGGCTCTGGATCACCGCGCCGCTGGCGCTGGCAGTCTTCCTGCTGGAAATGGGGTCGCATGTCGGCATTCCCTTTGCCGAGTGGATCGGGCATCGGGCCTTTGGCTGGCTGCAGTTTTCCCTGGCGACACCGGTGGTCTGGTTCTGCCGCATCTTCTTCAGACGCGCATGGAATTCCGCCCTGAACCGCAGCCCGAACATGTGGACGCTGATCGGCCTGGGCACGGGGGCGGCCTATCTGTTTTCGATCGTTTCACTGCTTGTCCCCGCTCTCCTGCCCGCGCAGATGCAGGATGGCATGGGCATGACGCCGGTCTATTTCGAGGCGACGGCGGTGATTCTTGTGCTTGTGCTGGTCGGGCAGGTGATGGAACTGGCGGCGCGCGAACGCACCGGTGACGCGATCCGAGCCTTGATGGACCTCGCGCCCAAGACGGCGCGCCGGGTATCGGGCGAGACGGAAGAGGATGTGCCGCTGGAAGAAGTGCAAAGCGGCGATATCCTGCGGGTGCGGCCAGGTGAAAGCGTGCCGGTTGATGGCGTGGTGACCGAGGGGCGGTCCTTCGTTGATGAAAGCATGATCACCGGGGAGCCTGTGCCGGTCGAGAAAACCGCGGGCGAAGCTGTGACCGGCGGGACGCTGAACAAGTCGGGCTCCTTCCTGATGGAAGCGCAGAATGTGGGGGAGGATACCACCCTGAACCGGATCGTGCAGATGGTCGCCAGTGCGCAACGTTCCCGCGCGCCGATCCAGGCGGTGGCCGACCGGGTGGCAGGTTATTTCGTGCCCGCCGTGGTGGGTTGTGCCCTGTTGGCCTTTGCCGCCTGGTGGGCCTTTGGCCCGTCGCCCGCGCTCTCCTATGCCTTTGTGGCAGCGGTTTCTGTCCTGATCATCGCATGCCCCTGTGCGCTGGGCCTTGCGACGCCGATGTCGATCATGGTGGCCTCCGGGCGCGGGGCCCATGCCGGGGTGCTGATCCGTGACGCGGAAGCGTTGGAACGTTTCGCCAAGGTGGATGTGCTGATTGTCGACAAGACCGGCACGCTGACGGAAGGCAGGCCGAGCCTGACCGACGTGGTGCCGCAAGGCATGGACGAGGCTGAACTGATGTCCCTGGTCGCGGCGCTGGAGCGTGGCTCCGAGCACCCGCTGGCCGAGGCGCTTGTCGCCGGGGCGAAAGAGCGTGGCGCGGCCCGGAAGGATTGCAGCGATTTCGAGGCGGTCACCGGCAAGGGCGTGACCGGGACGGTGGAGGGCCGCAAGGTGGCGCTGGGCAATGCGGCGCTGATGGCGGATCTCTCGGTGCAGACCGGGGCGCTTGCCGGTCGGGCAGAGCAGCTGCAGTCCGAGGGCAAGACCGCGATGTTCGTGGCCCTGGACGGGCAGTTGGCCGGTCTGGTTGCTGTCGCCGACCGGATCAAGGAGACAACGCCCGAGGCGATCCGCGCGCTGCATGACCTTGGCCTGCGCATCGTCATGGCTACGGGGGATGCCAAAGGCACCGCCGAGGCTGTTGCGCGGGAATTGCAGATCGACGAGGTACATGCGGGCATCAGCCCGGAGGGAAAGGCGGCCCTGGTCAGGACGCTGAAGGGCGAGGGCCTGTCGGTCGCCATGGCCGGGGACGGTGTCAACGACGCCCCGGCACTGGCAGAGGCCGATGTGGGCATCGCCATGGGCACCGGTGCGGATGTGGCGGTGGAAAGTGCCGGGATCACGCTGGTCAAGGGCGAGCTGACCGGCATCCTGCGCGCCCGGAAGCTGGCGGAGGCGACGATGCGCAACATTCGCCAGAACCTTTTCTTTGCCTTTGTCTACAACTCTGCCGGTGTGCCGATTGCCGCGGGCATCTTGTACCCCTTCCTGGGGCTGCTTCTGTCGCCCATGGTCGCGGCCGCCGCGATGAGCCTGTCCTCCGTTTCGGTCATCGGCAACGCGCTGCGGCTCAGGGCGCAGAAGTTGTGAAAGGTGACGGAACTCTTATGTTGTCGGCAGAGGATGCATCTGAATTGAGCCCCCCGCTGGTGGAACCCGTACCGGGGGGAAATGGAGTTTGCCCATGAACATCGGACGGGCCGCCACCGAGACAGGTCTGAGCGTCAAGACGATCCGCTATTACGAGGAAATCGGCCTTGTGGAACCGGAACGGGCCGAAAACGGCTACCGGGATTTCGGCGACCAGCAGATCACGCAATTGCGGATGCTGGCTCAGGCCCGGCATCTGGGTTTCGGGCTGGAGGAATGCCGCAGGCTTCTGGACCTCAACGCCGATCCCGCGCGGGCCAGCCGCGATGTAAAGGCGCTGGCGCTGCGGAATCTGGACACCGTGCGATCAAAGATCGGCCAGTTGCAGGCGCTGGAAGGGCAGTTGGAAACACTGATCTCCCAATGCCCCGGCGACGACGACCCGCATTGCGCGATCCTGAACGGATTGAACGGAAGGTCTGATCCCCTATCCGGCGAACCGGATTGATCTGGTATTCGGGTCTTGTCTGCAGGTTGCAGGGAAGGTCCGGTGCGACCTGAGATGTCCAGCCGGGTGGCTGGCTGGATCGTTCAAGCCAACGGTGTCTCCGCTCAGGCTCTGAAACCAGATTCGAAAGGCTGGCAGGCGCCGAGAACCTGCTTTTGAGGCCGCTGAAAAAGTTTCATCCCACAAAGGGACGTCTGGAGGGGCATTGAACGCGCTCCGATAATTCCTCAGGGCGTTGAAGTCTATGACAAATCGTGGATTCTGCGCGGCGTGGGTCGCTGCTCAGGCTCGCCTCAGCAGAGAGTTTTGCATCCGCTCGAATTGCGGCATGTGGCGGGCACTGAAAAGTGTTGCCTATCAGGGCCTTGGGTATTTTCGGAGGAGGTGGTCAATGGTGCTGCTGGAGAGAATTGAACTCTCGACCTCTCCCTTACCAAGGGAGTGCTCTACCTCTGAGCTACAGCAGCGCCGATGAGCGGGGTGATTAGACGCAAACCGACAATCGTGCAACCCCAATCTGGACGGCTCGGGGCCGCTGAGTTAGACACGCTGCATGGCAGAGCGGCAGGACCCGAAAATACCCGTCAAAAAAGCATCCCCGCGTGAGGATCGGCTCAAGGCCGCGCTGAAGGCAAACATGGCGCGGCGCAAGGCGCAGATGCGTGCGCGGGCGGCACAGGACACAACGGAAAGCCGCAAAGGCTCCAACGAGGAAAGCAGTTAAGATGGATTCAATTCTGGTCAAAGGCGGTGGCGCGCTGCAGGGGCAAATTCCGATTGCGGGTGCCAAGAACGCCTGCCTTGCCCTGATGCCCGCGACGCTCTTGTCCGAGGAACCGCTGACGCTGACCAATGCGCCACGTCTCAGTGACATCCGCACGATGACGCAATTGCTGGGCTCCCTGGGGGCGGAGGCGACATCGCTGCAGGACGGGCTGGTGCTGGCCCTGTCATCGCATGGTGCGATCAGCACCCACGCCGATTACGATATCGTGCGAAAGATGCGGGCCTCCAACCTCGTGCTGGGGCCGCTCCTCGCGCGCGAAGGACATGCGGAGGTGTCTCTGCCCGGCGGCTGCGCCATAGGGGCGCGCCCGATGGATATTCACACCGACGGGCTTGAGAAAATGGGCGCGGAGATCGAACTGCGCGACGGATACCTGCATGCCAAGGCAAGCGGAGGCACGCTTAAGGGCGCGGTGATCGACTTTCCCTTCGCCTCCGTCGGCGCGACTGAGAACATCATGATGGCGGCCACGCTGGCCAAGGGGACCACCGTCATCAACAATGCCGCGCGCGAGCCTGAAATCGTTGATCTGGCCACCTGCCTGCGGGCCATGGGCGCGCAGATCGAGGGCGACGGCACATCGCGGATCGAGATCCAGGGGGTGGACCGTCTGCACGGGGCAACGCACCGCGTGGTCACGGACCGAATCGAACTGGGCACCTATATGCTGGCACCCGCACTCTGCGGGGGCGAGGTGGAATGCCTGGGCGGGCGGATCGACCTGCTGGAAGCCTTTTGCGAAAAGCTGGACGCGGCGGGTATTTCCGTGACCGAAACGGACAAGGGGCTGAAAGTCGCGCGCAAGAATGGCCGCATCCGTGCCGTTGATGTCACGACCGCCCCCTTTCCCGGTTTCCCGACCGATCTGCAGGCGCAGATGATGGCGCTTCTCTGCACCGCAGAGGGCACGTCGGTGCTGGAGGAGAAGATTTTCGAGAACCGCTTCATGCATGCGCCGGAACTGATCCGCATGGGGGCCGATATCGAAGTGCATGGTGGCCATGCGACGGTCAAGGGGGTCCACAAACTCAAGGGTGCGCCGGTCATGGCGACGGACCTGCGCGCGTCGATCTCGCTGATTCTTGCCGGGATGGCGGCAGAGGGCGAAACCAAGGTTGCGCGGGTCTACCATCTGGACCGGGGTTATGAACATGTGGTGGCCAAACTTTCGGGCGTGGGTGCCGATATTGAACGGATCAAGGACGCATGACCGAGGACGCAAGGTTTGAAGACGGCCGCGAGGCCCCGCTGAACATCGGTGCGCTGGATGCGGATGATCTCAGGGTCATTGCATCGCTGACGCAGGATGCGGTCTTTCCGGCTTCCGAAATGCGCTGGGACCGCAAGGGCGCGCGCTTTGCGCTGCTTCTCAACCGGGTCCGGTGGGAGGACGCGGGCAAGGAACGCCATGCGCCCGAGCGCGTGCAATCGCTGCTGGTGTTCGACACAGTGCAGCAGGTTGCCTCGCAGGGGGTGCCAAAGGGCGATGCCGATACGATCCTGTCGCTGCTCAGCATCGGTTTCGATGAAACGGATGCGCCCTCCGGTCAGGTGACCCTGACACTGGCCGGGGATGGGGCGATACGGCTGAGCGTCGAGGCGCTGGAAGTCACGCTGCGCGACGTGACGCGGCCCTATGCTGCACCCTCCGGCAAATTGCCCCGGCATGACGACTGAGGTTCGCGTCGCGTCACCCGCGGACGCCAGGATCTGGCGCGCGCTCAGACGTGACGGTATCGCGCGGTTCCCCTCTGCGTTCATTCCTTCACTGGCGGAGCATGAAGCGATCCCCTTGGCACAAGACGCAGACCGTCTGGCGCAGGGTGACAGGTTCTTGGCCTTTCAAGGCAAAAGGCCCGTCGGTCTGATCGGTATGAACCGTCATGCCGGGCGGTCGTCCCATCGCGGGGAAATCGGGCCGCTCTATGTCATACCGGATGCTCAGGGAACGGGGGTGGCCCAGAAGTTGCTGCGCGCAGTGCTGGAATACGCGGATCGCGTCGGCATCTGGCAGCCGGAACTGTACGTCAACGAAGAGAACCGGCGCGCCATCGCCATCTATGAAAAACACGGTTTCGTGCGGGTGGGCCGGGTGCCCAACGCGATCATGGGCGCGAACGGTCCGGAACACGACCTGATGATGATCCTGACATCTGCCTCGCGCGCCACCTGAACTGCGGCACTGCCCGCCGTCCCGTTAGCCGGTGCGTGATCCAAAAGCGCCCCCGCCCGGCATAAGCCGGGCATCGCCCGACCTCCCCCCAGGAGGGCGATATTACACGCTCTGCCAGGACGCAGCCGAATTGCGTGATGAAGTGTTCTGCGCCGCGTATAGGTTCCGAACGCCCTCCAGGTCGGGCGATGCCCGCCTTGGCACCCGACCTCCCGCACGCTCTTGAGGGTTGGCGATGTGGCGGCTATGCACGGGCCAGCAAAAGGATGCGCCCATGCCCGTGTTTCTAGATCAACGCCAGCCCGACTTTGAGGATGGTTTTGCCGCCCTGCTGAACGCCAAGCGCGAGGACAGCCCCGATGTGGATGCCACCGTGGCCCGGATCATCGAGGATGTGCGCGCAAGGGGCGATGCCGCGGTGATCGAGTTGACGGAGAAATTCGACCGGATCGCCCTGACCGCCGATCAACTGGCGATCAGCGCCGATGAGGTTGCGCAGGCCGTCGAAACCGTACCCGCCGCCGAACGCGCCGCCCTTGAAACCGCCGCCGCGCGCATCCGGGCCTATCACGCGCGACAATTGCCGGACAATGCGGAATGGACGGACGAGACCGGCGCAACACTTGGCTGGCGCTGGTCGCCGGTATCGGCGGCAGGGCTCTATGTCCCTGGCGGGCTGGCCAGCTACCCCAGTTCCGTCCTGATGAACGCCATCCCTGCCGCGGTTGCCGGGGTCAACCGCCTTGCCATGGTGGTGCCGACACCCGATGGCGTGCTGAACCCGCTGGTCCTGCTGGCCGCGCAACTCTCCGGCGTGACGGAGATTTACCGCATCGGCGGCGCACAGGCCGTGGCGGCGCTGGCCTATGGCACCGAAACCATTGCGCCTGTGGACAAGATCACCGGCCCCGGCAACGCCTTTGTCGCGGCGGCCAAACGCCGTGTGTTCGGCAAGGTTGGCATCGACATGATCGCGGGCCCCTCCGAAATCCTGGTGATTGCGGATGCGGCAAACGACCCGGATTTCATTGCCCTTGATCTGCTCAGCCAGGCGGAACACGACGAAAGCGCGCAAAGCATTCTGATCACCACGGATGCGGCTTTCGGGCAGGCGGTTGTGGCATCGGTGGAAAAATACCTTGAAACGCTGGAGCGGCGGGCGATTGCGGGCGCATCCTGGCGTGACAACGGGGCGGTCATCACCGTACCGGACCTCGCCACGGCGGCGGAGCTGTCGAACCGAGTAGCACCCGAACACCTGGAGCTTTGCGTGGCCGACCCTGATGGCTTGAGCGCACAGATCACCCACGCCGGGGCCATCTTTCTCGGTCAATGGACGCCGGAGGCCATTGGCGATTATGTCGGCGGCCCGAACCACGTTTTGCCGACGGCGCGCTCTGCCCGATTCTCATCCGGCCTGTCGGTGCTGGATTTCATGAAACGCACGACGCTGGCGCGGATGACGCCAGAGGCCCTACGCGCGATCGGTCCTGCCGCCGAAACCCTGGCAGCCTCCGAAAGCCTTCAGGCGCATGGTCTGAGCGTCACGGCACGTCTGAAAAAGCTGAACCAATAGGCGGGAGCGACGGGTGCCGTCCGGCCCCCCGTTCGGCCAGGCAGGCCGCCCGCGTTATCGCGAAATTCGATAATACGAGCGCGATTGCCCCTTGGGGCCTGCTGCGCTATGCCTATGCGACTTTCCTGCCTGAGGTCTTTCCATGTCCCGCATCTCCCATATTGTCCTTGACGATGCCAACCTGCCCCCCCCGACGCCCGAGATAGAGCAGGAACGCAAGGTCGCGATGTTCGACCTGCTGGAAGACAACCACTTTGTCATCCCGGCCCGGGACGACCGCCCCGTTCCCGAGGGGCCCTATCACCTTGGCCTGTCGATCCGCGACAAGCGCCTGGTGTTCGACGTGGCGACCGAGAAGGCCGAGAAGGCGGCGGAGTTCCATCTGTCGCTGGGTCCGTTCCGGCAAGTGGTCAAAGACTATTTCCAGATCTGCGAAAGCTATTTCGACGCGGTCAAGAAACTGCCGCCCAGCCAGATCGAAACCATCGACATGGCCCGTCGCGGCATCCACAACGAAGGCTCCCGCGTTCTGCAGGAACGCCTGGAGGGCAAGGCCGAGATCGACATCGACACGGCGCGCCGATTGTTCACCCTGATCTGCGTCCTGCATTTCGGCGGCTGAACGATGGCGGCGCTTCCCCAGTCCGTGCTGTTCTGCTGCGACCATAATGCGGTGCGGTCGCCCATGGCGGAAGGGATCATGAAGAAGTTCTATGGCACCGACACCTACGTGCAATCCGTGGGCGTCAAGAACGACCTGGAGATCGACGGCTTTTCCATCGCGGTCTGCGCCGAGATCGGTGTCGAACTGTCGCGCCACCGCTCGCGCAGTTTCGACGAGATGGAGCAATGGGGCGATGACCTGTCTTCCTTCGATCTGGTGATCGCCCTGTCCCCGGCAAGCCAGCGCCGGGCGCTGGAGCTGACGCGGTTTTTCCACCTTGAGGTTGAATACTGGCCGATTCTGGACCCGACGGGCCTCGGCGAGGGACGCGAGGCCAAGCTGGTTCAGTTTCGCGCCGCCCGCGACCAGATCAAGACCCGCCTGATCGACCGCTTCGGCGACCCGGTATGCCCTGACAATTAGGATTCCCCATGGCTGACATCATCAAGACCTATTTCGATGCTTTCAACGCAGGCGACACCGACGGGATGCTGGCCTGCCTGACCGATGACGTGGCCCATCACGTCAACGAGGGCAAGGTGCGCGAAGGCAAGGCGAAATTCGCGGACTTCTGCGCCCATATGAGCCGCTGCTACAAAGAGAACCTGACCGATATGGTGGTTTTCTCTGACCCCGAAGGCACGCGGGCGGCGGCGGAATACACGGTCAACGGCAGCTACCTTGAAACGGACGCGGGGCTGCCGGAGGCGCGCGGCCAGAGCTACCGGCTGCCGGCGGGGTCATTCTTTGACCTGCGGGACGGCAGAATCAGCCGCATCACCACCTATTACAATCTGGCGGACTGGACCGCGCAGGTCAGCTGAGATGGGCTTGCGGATCACGCCGCTTACCGGTGCGGCGCTGGCGAAGGCGCTGCCGGAGGTGGCGCGGCTGCGCATCGCGGTCTTTGCCGAATGGCCCTATCTCTACGACGGGGATCTGGCCTATGAGGAGCGGTATCTGCAAAGTTACCGCGACAGCGACCGGGCCATTGTCGTCGGGGCGTTTGACGGGGAAAGGCTGGTGGGGGCCAGCACCGGGACGCCATTGACGGATCACGCGGATGATTTCGCCGCCGCCTTTGCCCCCAGCGGCATCAACCTGTCAGAGGTGTTCTATTGCGCCGAAAGCGTGCTCTTGCCCGGCTACCGGGGCCAGGGGATCGGGCATCGGTTCTTTGATGCGAGAGAGCGCCACGCCCGCACCCAGGGCTTTTCCAGGTGCTGCTTTTGCGCGGTGATCCGGCCCGAGGATCACCCGGCGCGCCCCACTGGCTACCGCCCGCTCGATGCCTTCTGGCGGGGACGGGGATACCAGCCGCTTGACGGCGTGGTCGCCGCGTTTCACTGGAAAGACCAGGGCGAGAGCGAAGAGACGCCGAAACCCCTGCAATTCTGGATCCGCGATCTGTGAGGGCGCCGGAGTTTTGGAAAACTCCGGGCAAATTTTTTCTATGGCGCATCGGGATATACCTGAATCACTTGTTCGCTGCCTCTCCCTTCGGTCGAACGCGAAAAGTGATGTTGGATGTTTCAAGTTTATCCCGAAACGCTGTAAAAAATTCGCCTTCCGGTGAGGTCAGGTCTGGGCGCAGATCGCCGCGGCGTTCTGGCCGAATTCTTTCCAGGCCTTCCAGAAGCGTTCATTGTTGGCATTGTCCGACTGGCGGATTTCCTGCAGCTGATGGGGGTCGCGGAACATCTTGGCCCCCCGGCGCTGGTCCGCCGCGGAAAGCGACTGGTCCGCCACCGCCTGCACGCAGCCGCAGCGGGTTCTGGAAGCCTCCTTGCGTCCGTCTGCCAGGCAGGCCTTCTGAATGGGTCCGCTTGCAAAGGGAACAACCACCGGCGCGGGTGAATAGCCGCCACCGTAACCCGTTGCTTTGCTGCTGGAATACCTGCTGCCACCCCCACAGGCGGCCAGCCCCAAAACGGCGACAAGCGCCACACCGATACGCATCATCATAACTGCCCTCTGCCCGGACCGTGGGGTTTGCCCCTTGATGGTCCCTATTTGCTCTGCTGCGCAGTATGCCTGAATCGGGATGGCGGGGCAATTCACGTTTGATTGCGCGCCGTTCCACCGGTGCGGCTCGGACCCCGCTGAAGGGTTTGCATGGCAAATTCGGGAAAATTGCCGTCGGAAGCCGCTTTGGCCATGAAGCGCGGCCGTTGCAGCCGCATCTGACCCGTCCGGATGAACCTGTTACGCTGTGTTTTGACCAATTGACGCTTGCCCCGCGCTGCGCCATATCCCCATACATGACACCGCTTTCACACATCCGCAATTTCTCCATCGTCGCGCATATCGACCACGGGAAATCCACGCTCGCCGACCGGCTCATCCAGGAGACGAATACCGTCTCCCTGCGCGACATGAAGGCGCAGATGCTCGACAGCATGGACATCGAACGCGAACGGGGCATCACCATCAAGGCCCAGACCGTGCGGATCAACTATACCGCCGACAATGGCGAGGATTACGTCCTCAACCTGATCGACACGCCCGGCCACGTCGACTTCGCCTATGAGGTGTCACGCTCCATGCGCGCGGTCGAAGGATCGCTGCTGGTCGTCGACAGCACCCAGGGGGTCGAGGCGCAGACGCTCGCCAACGTCTATCACGCCATCGACGCGGACCACGAGATCGTGCCGATCCTCAACAAGATCGACCTGCCGGCCAGCGAGTGCGACCGCGTGGCCGAACAGATCGAGGATGTGATCGGCATCGACGCCTCGGGCGCGATCCGCGTCTCGGCCAAGACCGGGCAGGGCATCCATGAGACGCTGGAAGCCATCGTGCACCATCTGCCCGCGCCCAAGGGCACGCTGGATGCGCCCCTGAAGGCGATGCTGGTGGACAGCTGGTACGACAGCTATCTCGGCGTCATCGTCCTGGTCCGCATCATGGACGGTCAGTTGAAAAAGGGCGACCGCATCAAGATGATGCAGAACGGATCGGTACACCACGTCGACCGCATCGGTGTCTTCCGCCCGGTGATGACGGAGATCGACGTGCTGGGACCGGGCGAAATCGGTTTCCTGACCGCTTCGATCAAACAGGTGCGCGACACCCGTGTCGGCGACACGATCACGCATGAGAAGAAAGGCACCGACAAGGCGTTGCCGGGTTTCAAACCTGCGCAACCGGTTGTCTTCTGCGGTCTCTTTCCGGTGGATGCCAATGACTTCGAGGACCTGCGCGACAGCATCGAGAAACTCGCGCTCAACGATGCCTCCTTCAGCTTCGAGATGGAAACCAGTGCGGCTTTGGGCTTCGGCTTCCGCTGCGGGTTTCTGGGGCTGCTGCACCTTGAAGTCATCCGCGACCGGATCGAGCGTGAATATGACATCGACCTGATCACCACCGCGCCTTCGGTCATCTATAACATCCACATGAAGGACGGTCAGGTCGAACAGTTGCACAACCCTGCCGACATGCCCGATCTCACCTATGTCGACCACATCGAAGAGCCGCGCATCAAGGCGACGATCCTGGTGCCGGACGAATACCTTGGCGACGTGCTGAAACTCTGCCAGGACCGCCGGGGCATCCAGATGGACCTGACCTATGCCGGGTCGCGCGCGATGGTGGTCTATGACCTGCCGCTGAACGAGGTGGTGTTCGACTTTTACGACCGGCTGAAATCGGTGACCAAGGGCTATGCGAGCTTTGACTACGCGATGATCGGCTACCGCCAGGACGCATTGGTCAAGATGCAGATCCTGGTGAATGACGAACCTGTCGATGCGCTGTCCACCATGGTCCACCGCGACCGGGCAGAGACGCGGGGCCGCGCCATGGTCGAAAAGCTGAAAGACCTGATCCCGCGCCACATGTTCAAGATCCCGATCCAGGCGGCGATTGGCGGCAAGGTCATCGCCCGTGAGACTCTGAGTGCCATGCGCAAGGACGTGACGGCCAAGTGTTACGGTGGGGACGCGACCCGGAAGAAGAAGCTGCTGGAGAAGCAGAAGGCGGGTAAAAAGAAGATGCGCCAGTTTGGGAAAGTGGATATCCCTCAAGAGGCCTTTATTTCAGCGTTGAAGATGGACAGCTAAAGGCTGGCCATTTTTAAAGCGCGCGGGAGGCTGGGTGTTGCGGAGTAGTGCGCGTTCCCGCTTGGTTGTGTTTGGGAAGTTCCCCTAACAATGCAGCTTGCGTCGAACAACAAGGATCTACATCTGACATTCCGGTGAGGATAATATATTGCGTAACTGTTCCGGCCCATGCAGGATGGATCGGGCGCAAACTGGCGTTGTATGTTAGTGAGATATGAGGTGAATTTCGATCTGGAAAACTTTGAATGGAAGAAGCTGTTATTCGTATTGGGCGCTTTATTTTCGACAATACCACTGCACGTTGCCAGTTTCAGTTATGCCTTACCTACCTCATTTGCCGCGGTCATCGATGCTGGCATAAGAGCATCGATTGGTTTGAAGTTTGCTACTGAACTTATTCTTTTCGGGTTCATGGCCAGATACATCCCGCAATTCATTTACGGCTTGGCTTCGTGGTCCCACAAGTCGGTCGTTGAAGCTAAATATTATCGACGCGGTTACCGTCGAATTTACGTAGCCTTCACTGGCTTTGGTGCCCATTCACGAAAGTTTAAATCAGCTACAGAAATTTCTGAACACTTCAGGAAGGTAGCTTATTTTGGTCGGCAGAACGCAAGGTTTTCCAACCTACTAAAGTCAGACTTGCACAAGATCTCAGGAATCCAGTTTTACGAAACGCATAGGAATATGATCTCGGCTGGACTTACAATCTCAATGTTCTCGCTAAGCTATATAGGGCTAGTTCGCGGGATTGCAGTAATACTTCTTTCGGGGTTATTTGCCGCAGCCGCTGTGTTTTACTCTGCGTCCAGCACGGCATTCAGATTTAGTCTATCGTCTGATTTTTGGGATGGGTATGAAAAAAGTGTGCCAAATCATAGAATTGATGTTGACGATATTCTGATTGCATTATCATCAATAGCATTCGCTGCTGACTTTGTCAGGATATCTGCGGGTCGACTATCTGATTTCCACGCCTGACTTAATCTATGATGCAGACACCACGCCAGTTTCACTAATAGTGTCTAATTTACAGGGAACTCTCGTTTATAGTGAAGCGAACGGTTTTGAGTTTAGAAAATTGCCGGAAAGGATGACACTCTACTAGGTGCTGATATCCAAATGCCAAACCCCACGGGTTTGGCAGCGCCCGAACCGCCCCCACGGGGCGGGCGCTTCGCTTGATCCCCGCCCCTCGGTTCGGGCGCGGCAGTCCCCTTCAATGACACAATTCAATTGCACCCCCGACCGGCGAAACTTACACCATCCCCATGACATGTCCGCTCTGTACCACCGAAAACACCCTACTTATCGAAACGCCTGTCCCCGGCGGCCCCGATGGTGCCTCCGTCGAGATCTGCGCCGCCTGTGCGGACCCGGACACGCCGCCCGATCATTTCCGCCCGCTGGCTTCCACCATGTGGTCAGAGGACCCGGCGCTGCAGGTTCTGGCCGCGCGCATCCTCAAGCGGCTGGATACGGACTGGGCGCGTGACCTCGCCGAACAGCTTTACCTTGATGACGAGACACGCGCATGGGCCGATAACGTGCCGCAAGGGACAGACCACAAGGACAGCAACGGCGTGCCGCTTGCCACCGGAGATACCGTGGTGCTGATCAAGGATCTGAACGTGAAGGGCGCGGGCTTTACCGCCAAACGAGGCACGGCCGTCCATCGAATCTCGCTGGTGCCCGACAACCCCGCCCATATCGAAGGCCGGGTCGAGGGGCAGCGCATCGTGATCCTGACGGAATTCGTGAAAAAGCGTTAGACCCGGTAAAACAGGTATCTGTCCCCTGCCACCGTCTCCGGCCCTGCGATGCGCTCGAACCCCTCCAGCGGATCCTGCGAGATGACCAGCCCGCCCGGCACCATCAGCGGCGCGATCAGGGGGCTCATGGCGCGGCTCTTGGCGGCGTCCTTCTCGGCCACACCGATGCCCAGCTCGTAATGCACCAGCGCCAGCTTTGTCCCGCTCCGGGCCATCTGCATCAGCATCCGGTCGGCATCCCCTTGCAGGAAATTCTCCGCCGGGGGCACGCAGGAGGGATGGGCGTTCATCTCGCGGTCGATCACCCAGATGCGCCGGCCGGGCAGGACTTCGCGCAGGTGATCATAGGTGCGCCCGTTGCCCAGACCCAGTTCCAGCACATCGCCCTCCAGCCCTTCGATCTGCCCTGCGGCCCAGTTGATGCCGTCGATCTGGGCGGTCAGGCGGCGGCGCATGGATTCAAGACGGCTCATGGCAGGGGTCCTTTCAGGGAGATGAGGTTCACAGGTCTGGCGCCGCCCGCAAGCAGGGTCGACAGGCAGGCGCGGGTAAAGTCCCAGATCGCGGGGTCATGCACCAGGTGGTGCGTGAGAAAGCCCAGCGGCTCGGCCGCATCCGCGCGGCCCCTGCGGCGGTCCTGCAGGTGCCGGAGGAGGGCGGTAATCTGGCTGTCCGGATCGACCAGCCCGCCGCCGCCACGCCAGCGGATCGGATCCATATGGGTGTTGATCTGCACCAGCCCGGGTGCCGCCTCGCGGGCGGGGCGGGGAGTATAGGTCGAAAGCGCGCGATAGCCCAGATCGGGCAGGCGCGGGATGAGGGCGGGGTCGATGCGGTTCCAGGGCGGCACGAACATCTCGAACAGCTTTGCGCCAAGAAGGCCGCGCAGGCGGTCCAGCCCCGCCTGCGCCTGTTCGGCCGCATCCGGGCGGGCATGGCCAAACTCGGCCTTCTTCTGCCCCTCGGGCGCATGGTTCAGATGGGCCCATCCATGCACCAGCGCCGTCGCATGGGCGCTGGTGCCGATGACCTTTGCCAGTGCCGCTGTGGCAGGTTGCGGAATCACGGCAAGGTGCACCGGCATCCCCAGCGCTTCCGCCAGGTGCAGGAGTTGCTCCAGCGCTGCCGTCGGCTCCGTCGCGTCGTCATCCCGCCACCAAAGCGGCAAATCCCGGCCCTCGGCCCGCCAGATGGCCAGCTCATCGTTCAGGGGGGACCAATCGGGGCTCATGACTGCGCCCCTTGCATCTCTGACACGATCTCGACCGTGCGCGCCGCCCCGTCCAGCCCCTGATGCAGCGCGGCGGGGCGCGGGCCTGCGCTGACCTCAAGCAGCGCCTGCAGCAGGGTCTCTGCCGTCAGATCGGCGCTGCGCACCACTGCAATGCCGGGGCGTTTGGCAAGCGCCTCGGCGCGGATGCCCTGTTCCACCTCGCTGCCCGCATCGAAGGGGATGAAGACCGCCCGGCAGCCGGTCTGCAAGACATCCAGCGCAGTGTTATAGCCGCACATGGAGACAGAGGCCGCCGCGTGGTGCAGCATCTGGCGAAAATCCGGACGCGCGGGTTCGATCACCACATTGGCGGGCGCGTCCATCTGCGCGCCGCGTTCCGCTGCCTTGGCTCCGCCCAGCAGCAGCCGCCATTGCCTGTCGGGGTCCCGTCTGGCGGCTTGCAGCGCGGCGGCGAAAATCTCCGCGCCCACGTCGCCGCCCCCCGCGCTGACGATCACCTCTTCCGCGCCGGCACTTTGGGGATGTGCCGGGGCAGGGGGCGGGGCCACGAACCCGGTGTATCTGAGCCTGGGTTGCAGCACCTCAGATACCGGCCAGCTGAGGCTCAGCGGCGTTATCGCCGCATCCGAATGCACAAGCACCGCGTCATAATAGGTGTCGATCATATCATCCGCGAACGCGGCCTTCCTGGGTTTCGACGGCGGCGCGAGGATGTCGCGGATGGAGGCGCAGATCAGCGGCTTGCCGGCGCTCCCGCGTGCCGCACTCAGCAAGGCGCGGAATTCCTCGCGCAGGATGCGGCGGCCAAAGGGAAAGAGCTCGGTGATCAGCACATCCGGGGCCTCGGCGTGGAAATGATCCAGCAGGGCGGCCTGACGCCGGGACAGCGCGCTGTCGGTCACCACATCGCCCTGCATGTCCAGCAAACGGGTGAAGTCGACGCCGTCAGAGCGCACTGGCGGCAGTTGGTGCAGGGGAATATCGGCGTCCTGCAGATGCGGCGCAGGCATCCCGCCCGACACCAGGCTGATCCTGTGGCCTGCCTGCCGGAACGCCCGCGCAAGGGTCAGTGCACGGGACAGGTGCCCGGTGCCCAGCAGGTGGGTTACGACAATCATCACCTTCATGGTGCCGTCTCCGTCAGGCGCAGCGGCTCGGCGCGGGGGCGCCAGCCGGAGGGGTCTATGTCGATGATGTAGAGCCTGTTGCGCTTCACCGCAAAGGGGGCAGGACCGTCGAAATCCCAGCCATGGGCATGGGCCAGCAGCACCCGCATCACGCCGATATGGCAAACTGCCACCGCATCTCCCGTCAGCGCCTCTGCCCAGGGCAGCAGGCGCGCGCGGACCTTGGCGGGGCTTTCGCCGCCGGGCGGGGCATAGTGCCAGCCCCAGTCTTCAATCGGGCGATAGTCGCAATCCGGGTCGGCATGCAGGTCGGGGCGTTTTTGCCCCTCCCAGCTGCCCCAGTCCATTTCGGTCAGGGCCGGGTCGGTTGTCGGGGCACGGCCACTGACCAATTGTGCCGTTTCTGCCGCGCGGCGCAGGGGGCTGGACCAGATCGCGGCGCGGTCCCAGGGGGCCGGCAAGGACAGCAGCGCCAGTTGCGCCCGTGCTTCGGGATCAAGCGGGATGTCGGTGCGGCCCTGAATGCGGCCCGCGCGGTTCCATTCCGTGTGGCCGTGGCGCAAGAGGGCAAGGCGGCTCATGCCGCCACCCCCGCAGCGGACAGGCCCCTGCGCAGGCATTGCGTCGCGGCGGGCAGCAGGTGGTGGGCTGCAATGTGGTCCCTTGCGGCGGTTCCGGCGGCCTGGCGAAGCTCAGGCTTTGCCAGCAATTCCGTCAGCCGATGGGCCAGGGCGGCTGCCCCGGCCCCGGGGGCGGGGTATATGCCCGGTGCCAGCACGTCGCGGACGCCGGGACGGTCCTGTGCCACGACCGGCAGGCCCACCGCCTGCGCTTCGAGATAGGTCAGGCCAAAAGCCTCGTTCACGCCGGGCCAGAACAGCAGGGATGCACGGGCGTAGGCGCCCTGCAGCGCATCTTCCGTCAGCGCACCGAGAATGCGTACCTTGTCACCAAAAGGTGCCATCAGCGCCGCCACCTCCGCGCGCGCCGGACCATCGCCTGCGATCTCCAGCGCCCAGTCGCCTTCCAGCAGCGTCAGGGTTTCCGTGATGATGCGGTAGGAGGCCAGCTTGTCCCCCGCGCGCATCATGCCGACGCTCAGCATCGGACCACTCAAAGCTGCGGCATCTGGCAATGTGTCGCGGCACAGGAACGGGCGCAGGTGGATCAGGTGTTGCCCGGTCGGTGCGTCGCGGCGCAGGGTTTCGGCGTCACGGGCCGTCACGTAGAAAATCACCGCTGCGGCACCTGCCGCCGATTCTGCAGCGGCTGCGAAATCGGCCCAGGGGCCCGCCAACCGCTTGCGCGCACGGGTGGATTCGACCTGCAGATAAGGAATGCCCAATGCCCCTGCGACAGCGGGGCCGATCAGGTCGGGGGCCTTGTAGTAATTGTGGTAGCTGACCCAGGCCTGCCAACGCTCCCGGCGGCCCTGCGGGATCAGGCGCGCGATCTGCTCCTCTGCCTGCACAAACAAACTGGCTTGCAGTGCGGTGTCTCCGCTGCCGTCCCTGCTGCGCAGGGTGCTGGCAAGGGTTACCTCAGCGCCAGTCCTTTCAAGCGCCGTCATCAGCCCCCGCGCCATTGCCCGGTCACCGGAGGGCGTGGGGTGGTCAGGCGGTTTCAGGGGAGCATAGAACGCCAGCCGCATCATCTTGCCGGCGCGAGCATCGCCACAAGGCGCTTTTTCAGATGTGCGATCCCCGGTTGCATCAGGAAATCCGAGGTCAGCCGTGCAACGGCGGCATCGGCCATCTGTGCCGCCCGCACCGGGTCTGCGGCGAAATCGGCCATGGCCTCGGCCAGGGTCGCCGGTGCGTCATCGCTCAGCACGCCATGCACACCGGTGTCGATGAATTCGGGGATGGCAGAGACCGGCGTGCTGAGGATCGGCAGCTTCTGGCTGGCCGCCTCCATCAACACGTTGGGCAGACCGTCGCGGTCGCCATCCGACGCGATGCGCGAGGGCAGGACAAAGAGATCGGCGGCGCGCATCGCCGCGATCACCTCGGGCTGGTCGCAGGCCCCGCGCCAGGTGATGCGGTCGCTGATCCCATGCGCTTCGGCGCGCGCGCGCATCTGCGCGTCCAGCGCCCCGCCGCCGATATGGGTCCAGTGCCAGTCGAGGGTGGCGGGCAAGAGGGCCAGCGCGTCAATCAGGTTGTCAAAACCCTTTTTCTCGACCAGCCGCCCCACTGACATCATCTGGAACGGGTCACCCGGTTTGCGCAGTTTCCGCTCTGGTGGGGCAGGGAACCGTGCGAGGTCCAACCCGTGATACACCAGATCGACCCGCTCGGGCGTATCGGCCAGCCCTTGAAGATGCGCCGCCCCAAAGGCGGTGCAGGTCGCGCCAAAGGCGGCACCGTGATGCCGGCCTGACAGTTTTTCGCGCAATTCCCAATCCGGCGAGGTCCAGATGTCCTTTGCATGGGCGGAGAAGGACCAGGGCAGCCCCCGCAGAATGGCCGCATAGCGCGCGACAGAGGAGGGCGTATGCAGGAAATGCGCATAAAGGCCCGCCACATCCTGCGGCAGTTCATGCGCCATCACGCAGGCCTGCCCCCAGCGGCGGCGGCGGTTGGGCGTGTCGTCACGGTTCAGATCGGCAGCATAGGCGGCAGCGGCCGCGTCAAAGCCGGGCATGTCGGCCGCAGCACCCATCGCGCGGGCCACCCGGGCGGGTTCATCGCGCAGGTATTCCGGCAGATAGCGCACCTGGGCCTGCAGGCGGTCATGCAGCGGATGCGTCTTGTGATCGGTCGGATGCCGCAGTGACCAGATGTCAAACTGCAGACCGGCCTCTTCCAGCGCGACCAGTTCCTGCGCGATAAACGTCTCTGACAGGCGCGGCCAGCCCTTGACCACGACAGCCAGCTTTCCGACGTTCATTTGCTGTTCTCCCCGGCCATCAGGGCACGGGCCCGCGCCACCACGACATCCAGACCTTCCAGCAGCCCGTCTGCCCCGGCTTCCGATGGCTTGCCCTGCCGCGGCAGGTTGCGGATGGCCGCGATCATCGACTCGGCGGTCATCCCGTCGCGGGTTTCATCCAGCATCCGCACCAGCCCGCGCTGTTCCGCACGGCTCGCCCTGATCCACTGCTCCAGCCGGGGTTTGGTGCGCGGCACGATCACCGCCGGCTTGTCAAAGGAGAGCACCTCGCAAAAGGTATTGTAGCCGCCCATGCAGATCACACCTTCGGCCCGGGCAAAAAGCGCCTCGATCCGGCTGTCGAATCCCGTCGCGATGACGCGCCCGCCCAGTTTGGCCACCCGTGCGTCGAAAGCCGCGCGCACTTCGCCAGACAGGAAGGGGCCGTAGACCAGCACCGCGTCCGGCCCCAGGGAGGGGTCGTTTTCATAGGCTTCAAGAACCAGCGACACCATGGTGGCCCCGTCGCCGCCGCCACCGGGGGTGATCAGGATATAGGGCCTGTCCGGCACCTCGGAGGCGTCAGTGACAGTGCGGCGCAGATAGCCGGTCCAGTGCAACCGCGCGCGGGCGGCCTCCGACAGGTGAAGCCCCTCGGTCGGGTCATAGACATCGCGTGCGCCATAGACCCAGATCTCGTCATAAAACCGCTCTGTTGCCTCGATCGCGCCCTTGCGTGCCCATTCGGCCCCGATGACCTCCGGTTCGTCCAGCACATCCCGTAGCCCAAGGACGCAGGGTATGTTCCCCTTGGCATGCAGCCACTCCAGCGTCGGCAGCAGCTCGCCGCGAAAGCCGGTTGGTTCCTTGTCCACGATCAGCAGGTCCGGCTGGTATTGCTCGACCGAGGTCTGGATCAGCCCCGCCCGCAATGACGTTGTCTGGTCGATGTCCATGCCAAGCGTCTGGCTGACATAAGACCCGTCCGGGAGTTTCGTGACACCCGGCAGGCGGATATGATCGACCCGTTCGGGAAAGGTAAATCGCCCTGCGACGGGCGATCCGGTCAGGATGATCGCGGAAGCCTTGTCATCGCCCTTTGTCAGGGCGGTGGCCAGCGCGCGGGACCGGCGCAAATGGCCCAGCCCGAAGGTGTCATGACTGTAGAACATGATCCTGCGCGACGTTGCCTTGCGGGCCATCGTGACGGTGTGGGTCATGCGTTCCATGTGCAGCGGTGCCGGTCCTGATCGCATCAGGACGCAGCCCGATTTCCCGCTTGTTCTGGGAAACTGCTTTCCCGGTTCACCGGGTCTGTCATCTGGACGGGGCGCTGGCTGGTCTGGCTGCGCATTGGGCGGCTGAAGCAGGCAGGGTGCATCATGGGCGGTCTTTCCGGTTCTAGTGTGGCAGCCCGTGGCGCCTGCATTCCGATATGGCACAAGTTATATGGGCTTGTAAAACATCTGCACTGATATTTGGCCCGAGGCCCTGCCGCACCGGGGCGGCGATTGCAATGGTGTGTCGCCTGACTTAGGCTCTGGACCCAATAATTCTATATGCTCAGCGGCGATTTCACGAAATTTCAATGGTTTGGGGCGTGCAGCCAATAGTGGTTCTATTTGCAAGCGGCCCAAGACGTTGAAATGAAGTGAAATCGCCGCCCGTCGCTCCGAAGGAGCGCCATGTCATGTTGGCACGCCTTCGGCGTGACGGGTTTGACGGATTTTCCCGCAGCCCATTGCCCGGCAGGGCATTGCGCAGCAATGTCCCGAGAGGAGGCGGCGCATCTGCTTGGAATAGAACCACTATTCCTGCGCAGATGCTTCTTGTCTGCGAAAAAATCTGTCAAACTGTGTATATAGAATTATTGGGTCCAGAGCCTAACGTAGTAAAATTGAATTTGGGGGCCATCATGCGCTATCTTACCTTTCTCATCATGGCCTTGATGATCTGCCTGGCCGCCCCCGATGCGCAGGCGCAGGGGCTGGGGCCGCTGCTGAGCAAGGAAAAGGCTGCCCCCTCCGCGAGCGAGGAAAACATCGACCGGATCATCCGGCAGGCCGCCGAAAATGGTGTGGGCGTGGTGGTGATCGACACCGAGGGCAACCTGCTGACCCAGGGCACCACCGAGGCTGCGGAAACCACGGCAGAGCAGCCGGCAGGGAAATCACCGCTGATGGCCGCACAGGACCGGGCGATGCAGCTCCGGGCCGCCCTTGTAGACCGGCTGTTACTGCTGCCTGCCGCCTTCAACGAAGTCGCCTATATCCTGCGCGCGGCCAGCCCGGATGGCACCATTTGGGCCTTTGGCAAGACATTGCTGTTGTGCCTTGCCCTGTTTGCGGTCGGGTCGCTGTTCGAACGATATGTGTTTGGCAGACGGATCGCGAAGGGATTTGTTACCTCCCGCGTGATGGAAAACCCGCAGGGCTATGTGGAAAAAATGCCCTTCCTCGTCATGCGCTTTGCCGTCGGCGTCGTGGGTATCCTGGTTTCGATGCTGGTGGCCTACATCCTGGGGTTCGCGATCTTTGGCACCCTGGAAGACACGGCGATGCAATTCACCGTCAGCCTGATCAATATCGGCTATTTTGCATGCCGCCTGGTTGCGGGGATCTGGCGGATGATCCTTTCGCCCTTTCTGAGCCAATACCGGATCCCGCATTTCAGCGACCGCGACGCAAAACGGCTGCACAGGTGGATATGGATCCTGGCCGTCCTGGACATCTGCGCGATTCTTTTCGGCATCTGGATCGGTGAGCTGGGCCTGAACTACGAGGTCTATGCCTTTCTCAGTGCGATGATGTCGGCGGGTATCGTCCTGATGAACATCCTGATGGTCCTGATCAACCGCCGCGCAGTCAGCCTCGCTTTGCGGAACGGGAAATCTCTGGAGGAATGCAGTTTCCTCGTGCGGTTCCTGTCGCGTGCATGGGCGCCGGGGATGATTGTTTACGTCATCTTCGCCTGGCTCGAACTGACCGCTGATCTGGTCCTTGGGAACCCGTCCTCCATTCCGCTGATCGCGGGGGCCTACGGCATCATGATGTCGATCATCGTGGTTTACGGTGTGATCAACTATCTGATCGAACGCAGTTTCGCCCGCGCCCGCGCGATGCGCCGCATGAACGAAAAGCTGGCCGAGGAAGAAACCCAGGAGGCCGAGCTGGCGGCCGCACTGGAAGCGCAGTCCGAAATCTCCGAAGTTGAAGCGGCGCGGCTGAGCGAGGAACTGGCCGATACCCGTGCCGCCGTGGCCGAGGAAGAGGCGCGCATGGGCCTGATACCGCGCCACCGGCTGAACACCTTCGAAGGTCTTGCCGGGCGGGTTGCCGGCATTCTTGCCTTTGTCGCGGGGGCCTATGCGTTTTTCTACATCTGGGACAACGACGGCGCGCAGATGGTCGAAAGCTATGCCGACCGGTTTCTCGACATCCTGGTGATCATCTTTGTCGGTTACGTGGTCTATCACGCCTTCCGGATCTGGATCGACAACAAGATCGCCGAGGAAACCGGGGATGAAAAGGAAGTCGAACTGGGCGATGAGGGCGGCGGGTCTTCCGCAAGCCGGCTTGCGACCCTGTTGCCGCTGTTTCGCAACTTCATCCTGATCCTCGTGGTGGTGACGCTGCTGCTGATCGTGCTGATGGAGCTGGGGATCAATGTCGGGCCCCTGTTTGCCGGTGCCGGGATCGTCGGGGTGGCGATCGGCTTTGGCTCCCAGGCGCTGGTGCGCGACATCTTTGCCGGGGCGTTCTTTCTGTTCGACGACGCCTTTCGCAAGGGCGAGTATCTGGACGTGGGCGAGGTCAAGGGCACGGTCGAAAAGATCTCCGTCCGGTCCTTCCAGCTGCGCCATCATCTGGGCGCGCTGCACACGATTCCCTTTGGCGAACTGCAGGTGATCACCAATTATTCCCGCGATTGGGTGATGATGAAACTGCCACTGCGGGTGACCTATGACACCGATGTGGAAAAGGTCCGCAAGCTGATCAAGAAACTGGGGCAGGAACTGCTGGATGACCCGGTGATCGGGGACAACTTCATCCAGCCCCTGAAATCCCAGGGCGTGATCGAGATGCAGGACAGCGCCATGATCATCCGGGTCAAGTTCATGACCAAGCCCGGGGATCAATGGCTGGTGCGCAAGAAGGTCTATGAGGACATTCGCGCCCTGTTCGAACGCGAAGGCATCAAATTCGCCCACCGCGAAGTGACCGTGCGCCTGGCCGATGGCAAGGTCGAGAACCTGAGCGAAGAAGACCGCAAGGCGGTCACCGCGGCGGCACATGCCCATATCGAGGAAGAGGACATGGGGGACGCCGCAGACATGGGGGATGACCGTTAGGAGCGCGACGCCGAATTTACGCTCCCCCGGTTTTGACAAAGGGGGGCAGCCGCCTATCTCCTGCTTAACCCAGAAGGAGGATCACAATGTCACAGACACGTCGCCATTTCCTTGTCACCACCGCTGCGACAGCCGGGGTTGTCACGCTTTTGCCCTATGCCGCGCGTGCCGCAGCCCATGCGGGCGATACCTTCGACACCGAAGCGGGCCCCATCACCGTGCATCCGGTCTCCCATGCCTCCTTTGTCATGGAGACGCCCAAGGGCACGATTTACGTCGACCCGGTGGGCGATGCGGCACAATACGCGGATTTCCCGCCCGCGGATCTGGTATTGATCACCCACGAACACGGGGACCATTACAACGCAGAAACCCTGTCCGCCCTGGTGGGGGAGAGCACCCAACTGATCACCAACCCGGCCGTCTTTGACATGTTGCCCGATGACCTGAAGGGCAAGGCAACGGCTGTGGCCAACGCGGAAATGGCGCAGTTTGCCGGGATGAACATCGAAGCGATCCCGGCCTACAACATGACCGAAGTGCGCAAGAATTTTCACCCCGAAGGCCGCGACAACGGATATGTGCTGAACTTCGACAAGTTCCGGGTCTATATCTCTGGCGATACCGAAGACATTCCCGAGATGCGGCAGCTGTCGGACATCGACCTCGCCTTTGTCTGCATGAACCTGCCCTTCACCATGGACGTGAATGCCGCGGCATCGGCGGTGTCCGAATTTGCGCCGACATATGTCTATCCCTACCACTACCGCGGTCGGGACGGCGGCACCCAGGATCCGGAAGCTTTCGCCAAACGTGTGGGCACGGATGTCGAGGTGAAGATGGGCAAGTGGTACGATTGATCTGCTTTCGAATGGGCTGACGCCCCTCCGACCGGGGCGAGGGGCGCTGCCCCTCGCGCTCCCCGGAGGTATTTTGAGGATAAAAACGTTGGCTTTCACCCCTTGTAGGGGTCGAGCGATGCCCGCAGGCCGTCGCCCAGGAAGTTGAATGCCAGGACAACGATGATGATGGGCAGCATGGGGATGGCCGTCCACCAGTAGATTTCGATGCTGGCCAGGTTCTGGGCGTCGTTCAGCATGACGCCCCAGCTGACGGCCGGGGCGCGCAGGCCGAGGCCGAGGAAGCTCAGCGCCGTCTCACCCAGGATCATTGCCGGGATCGACAGGGTTGCGCTGGCGATCAGATGCGACATGAAGTTCGGCAGCAGATGCCTGCTGATGATCCGCGCCGGTCTGGCCCCCATCATTTCCGCCGCTTTCACGAATTCCTCCTCGCGCAGCGACAGGAATTTCGACCGCACCGCCCGGGCGAGGCCGGGCCAGTCCAGGATGCCGAGAATGATCGAGATGATGAAAAAGACCGCGACCGGGCTCCAGTTGGAAGGCACCGCCGCCGAGAGGGCGAGCCAGAGCGGCAGTTCCGGCAGGGAGCGCAGGATTTCGATGGCCCGGTTGATGATCCAGTCGGTGCGCCCGCCAAAGTAACCCGCAAGCGCCCCGAAGGTGATGCCAAGCAGGAAGGAGACGGTGATGCCGATCAGCCCGACCGTCAGCGACAGTTGCGCGCCATAGAGGATACGACTGAACACGTCCCGGCCCAGCCTGTCTGACCCCCAGAGAAAGATCGTGGCCCCCGGCGGCGCACAGAACAGATGGGTGTCGGAGGGGATCAGGCCGAAGAGGTTGTAATCCGCCCCTTCGCAGAAAAATTCCAGCGGCATCGGGGTGGATGTGTCGGTGGTATAGGTCCAGCGGAAATTGACCAGATCGGCCTCTGCCGTGATCGGATAGACGTAAGGCCCCACAAACGACCCCTCGTGCCACAGGTTGACGCTTTGCGGCGGCGCATAGAGATAGTCGGCGCTGCGCTGATTAGGGGTATAGGGGGAGATGAAACCGGCAATGGGCAGCATCAGATAGCACAACAGCAGGAAAATGCCCGATATCAGCCCGATCCGGTGGCGTTTGAACTTGCGCCAGGTCAGCAGCCAGGCCGGCGCATCCATGTCCGCGCGTTCGGGGGCGCTGATGTCGGTGTCATCGGACCAGGCTTCTGCATCGACATAACGGTTGTCCGGCTGAATGCTCATGTGTCACGGCTCCCGTAGCGGATGCGCGGATCGAGCAGCACCAGCAACATGTCCGAGATCATCGTGCCGACCAGTGTCAGCAGAGCCACGAACATCAGCACGAAGGCGGCAAGGAACTGATCCTGGCTTTTCAGCGCGGCCAGCAGGGCAGGGCCGATGGTCGGCAGGGCCAGGACGACCGACACCAGCACTGAGCCGGAGACCATGGCCGGCAGCAGGTTGCCGATGTCCGCGACAAAGGGGTTGAAGGCCATCCGCAGGGGATATTTGGCCAACAGGCGCGCCGGTGCCAGCCCCTTGGCGCGGGCGGTCTCCACATAGGGTTTGCTGAGCTCGTCCAGCATGTTTGCGCGCAGGCGCTGCATCATCGCCGCCGCCCCCGCAGTGCCGATGACGAAAGTGGGCACGATCAGATGGGTGGCCATGGATTTGACCTTGGCCCAGCTCAGCGGTTCGCCCTCGAAACTGGCGTCCATCAGGCCGCCGATGGGAATGTCGAAATACTTGTGCCCATAGTAGAACAGGATCAGCGCCAACAGGAAGTTGGGTGTGGCAAGGCCAAGATATCCCACGAATCCGGCGGTGTAATCCATCCATGTCTCTGCCTCGGCAGCGGCCAGCACGCCCAGCGGCAGGGCGACCACATAGACAAAGAGCACGGCGGCGAGATTGACCAGCACGGTCAGCCAGAGCGCATCCCCCACGATTTCCCCGACCGGCCGGTCGAATTCGAAGGACCAGCCGAAATCGCCCTGGATCAGCCCGGAGAACCCGTTGGGGCCGGGGGCAAAGCCGACCCAGATCAGGTATTGTTCCCAGATCGGCCGGTCCAGCGCATATTCGGTGCGCAGGAATTCGGCCTTGGCCACACCTTCGGCCTGACCGGTGGCACGCAGCTCGGCAATCTGGTTGGACAGGTAATCGCCGGGCGGCAGGTTGATGATGGTGAAGACAAGGATCGACACGATCCAGAGCGTCAGCAGCATGGTGAAAAAGCGATAGACCGCGTATTTGAGAAAGGTCATTGCGTCACCTGTTGCAGGGCATCTTCAAAGTAGAATTCGTCGATGCGGTGGACGCCGAAATGCGCGCCGGGTTCAAACGCCCAGATCGCCGTCTCGGGCACGTTGCGCAGCCGCTTGTTGACCACCACGGGCTGCGGGGCTTCGGACAGGATGCCAATCGCGAATTGCTGCTCTGCGTGGATGTCCAGCATCTCAGCCCAGATGGCGCGGCGTTCATCCCGGTCGAAGGTATGGTTCCATTGGTCCGACAGCGCCAGCAGGCGTTTCGCCTCCGGCAGATCCGGGGCTTCGCCGACCTCGCCCCCCGACTGGAAGTACTGGCCCCACTTTGGCCAGGCAAAGAATTCCTGGTTGGTGGGGGCAAGATACATCGGCGAGGTCGAGGCGGAGGGCAGCCCGTTGTCCCAGCCGAACCAGACCGCCGACATCGACACTCCGGCATAAACACGGTTGCGCAGGATGTCGCGGTCAAGCGGGCGCATCACCAGTTTGATCCCGAGGTCGCGCCAGGTGTCCGTGACGATGGCCAGGGCATTCTCGACCTCTTGCCGTTCGCCTGCCGTTTCCACGATGAACTCCATTGGCCGCCCGTCCGGTAATTTGCGCAGCCCGTCCGGAGTACGGTCGGTCAGGCCCATCTCGTCCAGCAGTCCATTGGCCGCGTCGATGTCCATGGTAGCCCACATCGACAGATCGGCGCGGTTGAACAGGGGGCTGGATGACAGGGCGGTCATGCCGCCCTCCAGCGCCAGGCCGAAATAGAGGGCGCGGTTGATCATATGCCGGTCGATGCCCATGCTGAGCGCCCGGCGGAACCGCACATCGCGCATCACCCCGCGCCAGACGGGATCGTTGAAGTTGAGGTTGGGGTAGATCGCGATCTGGCTGGCCGCCCCGTTGCCCCAGAGCAGCGTGCGGTAGTTGCCGCCGTCGGATTCGCCCTTCTTGAGGATCGAAATGTCCGGGAAATCGAGGCCGCGCGCCTGAAGGTCTGCCTCGCCCGCGTTGGCCTTGGCCGCAACCAGCCCGCCGCCCACGATGCTCATCTCGACAATGTCGATATAGGGCAACTGGACCCCCCGGGCGTCGATCCTGTGATAATAGGGGTTGCGCACGAAAACCTGCCGCGAGGTGGTGCCGCTGGCGTTGATCCAGGGCTGCAGGGTCGGCTGCTGCGGGTTGTCGAACTTGTACATGCTGTCACGACGGTTGTGCAGCGCGGCCCAGCTCTTGACCCGCGCCTTGCGGGTTTCCAGTTTCAGCGCGGCGGGATCCGCGAGGTCGCCGTGAAACTGTCTCAGGTAATGTGCAGGCCGATAGATGAACGGCGGGGCCGCCTGTGCCAGCAACGGCAGGAAGTTTGCATTGGCGGTGGGCCATTCGAATACCACCGTATAGGCATCGGGAAAGGTCACGCTGCCCAGGACGCCGTCGACATACATGAACTCCGGCGGCCCGGTTGGCGTGATCTTTTCATTGTTCACGACATATTCCCACCAATAGCGGAAATCTTCCGACGTGAAGGGCGCGCCGTCGGACCAGCGGTGGCCGGGGCGCAGATGCATGGTGAACCTGCGGTCTTCCTCGATCTCGATGTCGCGCAGGATGTCGGGGTAAAGTTCGTAGTTGGTGTCATAGCCGACCAGGCGGGCATAGCCATACACCACCATCTGGCGCACGTCCTTGGCACGCGAGACCATGGTGCGCAGGGTGCCACCCTGCCTGCCAAAGCTGCGCCCCTTGGCGGGCAGATCGACGATCAGCGGCGTTTCCGGCAAACGCTCTGCAATCGGGGGCAGGTGGCCCTGGTTGATCTCCATCTGCCAGAAGGAGCTTTCCTGAGGCGCCGGCATCTGTTGGGCAGAGGCGGAGAGGCCCGTGATCAGGGCGAGGCAGAGGGCGATGCACCTAAACATGGCACCTCACCAGATGTCCGGGATCCAGCTCGCGCAGGATGGGTGCGTCAGCGCCTTCAAAGCGGAACCGGTCCGGCCAGCTTGCCGGTGATCCGGCGCCTTTTGCGACCAGGGCAAGGTCGATGGGGCGCGAAAGGTCCGGTTCCGGCTGTGCGGCGATCAGGGCCCGGGTGTAGGGGTGGCAGGGGTTGTAGAACAGCGTTTCGGGCGGCGCCTGTTCCACGATCACCCCGGCGCGCATCACCGCGACCTCATCGGCGATCCGCGCGACCACGGCCAGATCGTGGCTGATGAACAGATAGCTCAGCGCGGCACGGTCGCGGATGTCTTCGAGCAGGGTCAGGATCTGATCCTGCACGGAAACATCCAGCGCCGAGGTCGGCTCGTCACAGATCAGCAGCCTGGGATCGAGGGTCAGCGCCCGGGCGATTGACAGGCGCTGTCGCTGACCACCGGAAAACGCATGCGGATAGCGGCGCAGCATGTCCGGGTCCAGCCCGACCCAGCGCAGCATTTCCGCCGCTTTTTCAAGCTGCTCCGCGCGGCTGCCGATGTTGTGGATCTGCATCGGCTCGATCATCGCGCTTTGCACCCGCATGCGGGGGGAAAGGGAGGAATAGGGATCCTGGAACACCATCTGCGCCTGACGCTGAAAGGCGGTGCGCTGGGCGCGCGTCATGTCGTGCACGGGCAGCGGCGCATCGTCCCGGTCCGGGGCAAACAGCACCTCTCCGCCGGGATCGGGGCGTTCCGCGCCAAGGGCGATGCGCGCGCAGGTCGTCTTGCCCGAGCCGCTTTCGCCCACCACGGCCAGTGTTTTGCCGCGCACCACCTGCAGGTTCACGTCCCGGCAGGCCGCGATCTGTACCGGTTTGCGCCAGCCCCCGGCCCGCATGGTATAGGTCTTGGACACGTTCCTGAGGTCGAGAATGATGTCCTTGCGATCCAGTGCCCGCGCGGGTTGCGCGACCTCCGGGATCATCGGCGCGGCGGCAAAGAGCTTTTTCGTGTAGCCATGTGCAGGCGCCCCCAGAATGCCGCTGGCGCCGCCGCTTTCCATGACACGGCCCTTGTTCATGACCACGACCTGCTGCGCCATATTGGCCACAACGCCCAGATCATGGGTTACCAGGATGACGGCCATGCCGGTATCCTTCTGCAAGCTGCGGATCAGCCCCAGAACCTGCGCCTGCGTCGTGACGTCCAGCGCGGTGGTGGGTTCATCCGCGATCAACAGCTCCGGTTCGGCAACCATGGCCATGGCGATCATGGCGCGCTGACGCATCCCGCCCGACATCTCGAAGGGATAGCTCCGCCATGCCCGTTCAGGATCTGCAAAGCCGACTTTCTCGAATTGGGCCAGGACCCGGCGCTTTGTCTCGGCGCCGCCGAGATTGCGGTGAATCCGCAACACCTCGCCGACCTGATTGCCCAGCCGGTGCAGCGGTGACAGCGAGCGCATCGGCTCCTGAAAGATCATCGCGATCCGGTTGCCCCGGATGCGCCGCATTTGCCTGCTGGAACAGGTCAGCAGGTCGGTCGCCCCGTCAGGCTGATTGAACGTGATCCCGCCGCCCCGGACCTGCGCCGTCTCCGGCAGGATGCGCAGGATCGCGCGGCAGGAAAGCGTCTTGCCCGATCCGCTTTCGCCGACCAGCGCAAGTGTCTCGCCCGCGTGTACCGAAAAGCTCACGTTGCTGACCACCGGCGGGGCCATGCCAAAGCCGATCGTAAGTGCGTCAACATCGAGCAGTGAGGTCATCGGGTTCCTGTCGGGGCCAAGAGTACAGAACTTGAAGTGAAGCCTATTCCGCGCCACAGGTCCAGAGGCGCGCGGCGTCAGGCGTCAATGCTTCACTTTGTGCTGCACCTGCGCCATGTAGGGCCGGAAATGTTACAGGAGTACCGCATGAGCCGCCTAGATGTCTTTATCAACCGGATGTTGTCGCAGCGCGCCTGTCTGGATCACGCCGCCGCGCGGACTGCCGACTTCCCCGGACCAGTGTTCGAACTGGGGCTGGGCAATGGCCGCACCTATCATCACATGCGCGAGACGATGCCGGGCCGCGACATCTTTGTGTTTGAGCGGGCCGTTGCCGCCCATCCTGACAGCACACCGGCCGACGAGATGCTGATTCTGGGCGATGTGCGCGAAACGCTGGTTGAGGCGCTTGCGCGGTTCGGGCCGACGGTGGCGCTGATTCATGCCGATCTGGGCGGTCACAACCTGTCCAAGAACGATGCTTTCGCGCGGCTTGTCTCGCCCCTGATCGAGCCGCTTCTGGCGCCGGGTGGCCTGATGGTGTCATCGGACCGGATGTATTTCGAGCGTTTGCAGGAGCAGGAATTGCCGCCAGAGGCGGTGCCGGGGCGGTGTTTCATCTACGGCTAGGGGCTGGCTGCTCCCCGGTCGGGCGTAAGGCCGTTGATCCGAAACAGGATCTGTTCCGGTGTCGATTTACTTGCGGTAAGGATGATCCCCGCCAGTCGTATACATGTTGCCGATGTTGCCTGTGTCGCCAATACGGCCGATGGGGCCAATGGGACCGTGCATCCAGAAGACCCTCCTGTGATGACATGTCAAAAATGACATGTCATCACAGGAGGGTTGAAAGCGCTGCATGTTTCATTCGATGCGACGGGTTTTCTGAATCTTCGCTGTGATGCGGAGGAACGAAGCGAACTCAACTGCCAGGTGTTTCCGACCTGAACCGGCGCTTTCCCGCCGTTCCGTTTGGCGATGCCAATGCCCAAAAGCATCCCCGCCCGGCGACAGCACTCTGACACAAACCGGCTTGCCCGGCATCTGAAAGGGTGGGCCACAATCTGACCCGCTCAGAGGCAAGTCTCCAGGCTCCCGGCATGGGCAGACCCAGGATGACGCCCCGTCCTTGCCCATACCTTTGTTTTTGGTCTTGTGCCTTTGAAATCGTGAACCTATGTTCCGATGAATTTTGCGAAACAGTGTTTTGCAATGCGAAACAGCAATGGGGAGGATTGCTTTGCCGGAATTGCCCGCACCGCTGAGACCGCGCAGGCCGGGGGTGACCCGCTTGGTCGCCGTTGCCGTTGCCTGCCTGCGGCCATCTCGCATCAGCGCGGGGGCATGTCCGTGCAAATGACATCCGGTCAGACAGAATCCGGGACCACCGACCGCAAGTTTGCCAACACGCTTGCCCGGGGCCTTGGCGTGTTGCGGGCCTTTCGTGCCAGCGACAACGGGCTGACCCATGCAGAAATCGCCAAACGTACCGGATTGCCCAAGCCGACGATCTCGCGGCTGACCTATACGCTGTGCGAACTGGGCTATCTCGTCCATGGCGGGCGCAACGACCGGTTCCGCCTGGGCCCGGCCGCCGTGGCCCTTGGGTCTGTTGCGGGGCTTTCCGTCGGCTTTGTCGATCATGCCTCGGAACAGATGCAGGCGCTCGCGGACCGGACCGGCACGCTGGCGCTGATAGCCGTGCGCGACGGTGCGCGGATGCTGCTGGCAAAAACCTGGCGGCCCGAAGGGAAATCGACCATCTGGCTGGATCCAGGCTACCGCATTCCGATGTACGGCTCCTCCTCCGGCATGGCAGTGCTGGCCTCGATGGATGACGACAGGTTCGCGGGGCTTGAAAACGCCGACACCCTGGTGTCCTTTCGCAGGCAGGGCTACGACCAGCTGCTGGGGCAGGGATTTGTCATCACCCCGCGCGACCTGCGCTACACAGGTACTGTCAACGCGGTGAGCGTACCCTATTTCGCGAATGAATTTGGTGAATCCGTTGCCTTTACCTGTGGCGCATCACCTGCTGACCTGCCGACGCACCGCATGCTGGCAGAGGTCGGCCCCGCCCTGCGCGATACCGTGCGCGCGCTTGAGCAGAACACCGGACATGCTGCTGCGCTGATACGGCGCGGCTGAGACTTCAAGGAGACCTGAAATGACCGACAAGATCGACTATTCCCGCCACGACGACATCGCCGTCCTGCGCATCCGGAATCCCCCTGTCAACGCGCTGTCACAGGCCGTGCGCCAGGGGCTGTCCGACGCCATGGACCGGGCCGAGGCCGAGGAAGGCGTCAGGGCGGTCCTGATCGTGGGTGAGGGGCGCGCCTTCATCGCGGGTGCCGACATCACCGAATTCGGCAAACCCCCGCAGGAACCCTTCCTGCCGGATCTTTGCACAAGGATCGAAGGATCGCCGCTGCTGGTGGTGGCCTCCATGCACGGGGTGTCGCTGGGCGGCGGGCTTGAGGTGGCGCTGGGCGCGCATTACCGCATCGCCCAGCCCGACGCGCGGGTGGGCCTGCCCGAGGTGCATCTGGGCCTGATCCCCGGCGCGGGCGGAACCCAGCGCGTGCCACGTCTGACGGGGGCGGAAAAGGCGATCGAGATGATCACCTCCGGTCGTCAGATCAAGGCGGCAGAGGCGCAGGAAATGGGCCTGATCGACCGCGTGGCCGAAGGTGATCCCGAAGCGGTGGGCCTTGCCTATGCGCGCGAGCTTCTCAGCGCCAATGCGCCGCGCCGCCCGGTCAGCGAACTGCCCGGCCCGGACCCCATCGACTGGGATGCCACCTATGACGCGGTGCTGAAAAAGGGCCGGGGCCAGATCAGCCCTGCCACCGCCGTGCGCGCGGTGCAGGACAGCGCCGAGCAACCCTTTGCTGAAGGAATGAAACGCGAGCGGGCGCATTTCATGGACCTGATGCAAACCGACCAGCGCAAGGGCATGATTCATGCCTTTTTCAACGAACGCGCCGTGGGCAACCTGCCGGAACTCAAGGGAGTGGAGCCGCGCGCCCTGCAATCCATTGGCGTCATCGGCGGTGGGACGATGGGGGCAGGCATTGCCACTGCTGCCCTGTTGGCCGGCCTGAATGTCATCCTGATCGAGATGAAGCAGGGGGCAGCGGATGCCGCGCGGGACCGCATCGGTGGCAATCTTCAGGGCGCGCTGAAACGCGGCAAGATTTCCCAGAACAAATTCGAAGCGATGATGACCACCGGGCTGGAGGTGTCGATCAACTACGACAGCCTGCGCGACGTCGATCTGGTGGTCGAGGCGGTGTTCGAGGACATGGGCGTGAAACGCGAGGTTTTCGGCAAGCTCGACGCCGTGTGCAAGCCGGGCTGCGTGCTGGCCTCCAACACCTCCTATCTGGATGTGGACGAAATTGCCGCCGCCACCTCGCGGCCCGAAGACGTGATCGGCCTGCATTTCTTCTCGCCCGCACATGTCATGAAACTGCTTGAGGTCGTGGTGGCGGAAAAGACCGCGCCGGATGTCGTTGCCACCGGTTTTGCGCTGGGCAAGGCACTGGGCAAGATCAGCGTGCGCGCGGGCGTCTGCGACGGTTTCATCGGCAACCGTATTCTGGCGGTCTACCGCACCGCGGCGGACTATATGGTGCTGGACGGCGCATCGCCCTACCAGATCGACAAGGCACTGACCGACTTCGGCTTTGCCATGGGCCCCTTTGCCGTGGCCGACCTTGCCGGGCTCGACATCGGCTGGGCCACGCGCAAGCGCAAGGCGCCGCACCGCCACCCGGCGGAACGTGTGCCGACCTATATCGACCGGCTCTGCGAAGAGGGTCATTTCGGCCAGAAGACCGGCGAAGGCTATTACATCTACGAAAAGGGCAAGCGCGGCGGCACGCCGAACCCCAAGATCGCTGCACTGGTCGCGGAGGAACAGGCAGAGCGCGGAATTACGCCACGTGATTTCTCCGACGAAGAGATTGTGCGGCGCTACATGTGTGCCATGGTGAACGAAGCGGCCAAGGTTGTTGGCGAAGGCATCGCGCGGCGTCCTCTGGACGTCGATATGGTTCTGCTCTTCGGCTACGGCTTTCCACGCTATTGGGGGGGACCGATGAAATGGGCGGATATTCAGGGGCTGGACAAGGTGCTGGCCGACATCGAAGGCTATGCGCAGGAGGATGCTTGGTTCTGGCAACCCGCACCGCTGCTTCAGGAACTTGTGGCCGAGGGCCGTACATTCGACGACCTGAACAAGGCCAACTGACCCCCATCCACCAGGCGAATTCACGATAGGAGCACCGACATGGATCTGAGCTATTCCGAAGAAGAGAAAGCCTTCCGCGAGGAAGTCCGCACGTTTTTGAAAGACAAATTGCCCAAGGAGCTGAGCGACAAGGTGCGCTATGGCGGTGAGCTGGGCAAGGCCGACATCGAACGCTGGCATGCCATCCTGAACGAACAGGGCTGGCTGGCACCGAACTGGCCCAAGAAGTTCGGCGGGGCCGAATGGAACGCCGTGCAGCGCCACATCTTCGAGGAAGAGGCCGCCGCCCACCACGCGCCACGCATCGTGCCCTTTGGCCTGTCGATGCTGGCGCCCGTGCTGCAGAAGTTCGGCTCTAAGGAACAGCAGGACCATTGGCTGCCGCGCATCCTGAACGGCGATGACTGGTGGTGTCAGGGCTATTCCGAGCCGGGCGCCGGCTCCGACCTCGCCTCGCTCAAGACCACGGCGGTCCGCGACGGCGACCACTACATCGTGAACGGTCAGAAAACCTGGACCACGCTGGGCCAGCACGCCAACATGATCTTCTGCCTGGTGCGCACGGACAAGGAGGTCAAGCAACAGGAAGGCATCTCGTTCCTGCTGATCGACATGGACACGCCGGGTATCGAAGTGCGCCCGATTGTCCTGCTGGACGGCGGGGCCGAGGTGAACGAGGTCTGGTTCACGGATGTGAAAGTGCCTGTCGAAAACCTTGTGGGAGAAGAGAACAAGGGCTGGACCTATGCCAAGTACCTGCTGACCCACGAGCGGACGAATATCGCGGGCGTCGGATTCTCGCAGGCCGGCCTCACAGCGGTCAAGCGTCTCGCCAAGGCCGAGATGGCAGGCGGCAAGCCCCTGATCCAGAACCCGCATTTCGCGGCGCGTCTGGCTCAGGTGGAAATCGACCTGCAGGCCATGTCCACCACCAACCTGCGCATCATCTCCAAGGCGGCGGCGGGCACGGCGCCGGGGGTGGAATCCTCCATGCTCAAGGTCAAGGGCACGATCATCCGGCAGGAGATCAACGACCTCGCGCGGCGCGCTGCCGGGGCCTATGCGATGCCCTTCGCTTCCGAAGCGATCGAAGGCTCCAACGCGGGCCTGCCCGATCCGCTGTCCGCGGGCCCTGTGGCCGCGCAGTATTTCAACAACCGCAAGCTGTCGATCTTTGGCGGCTCCAACGAAATCCAGCGTGGCATCATCGCCAAGGTCACGATGGGAGGATAACAGATGAATTTCGAGCTGACTGAAGAACGCCAGATGCTGCAGGACACCCTGCGCCGCTACCTGCGCGAGAAATACGACACTGCTACGCGCAACAAGATCATCGAAAGTGACGCGGGCTACAGTGCCGCGATCTGGGCCGAACTGGCCGAACTGGGTGTGATCGGTGCGCTTTTCACCGAAGAGCAGGGCGGTTTCGGCGGCAAGGGCTTTGACCTTACCACGGTGTTCGAGGAACTGGGCCGCGCGGGTGTGGTGGAGCCTTTCCTTGATACCGCCGTGCTGGCCGGTGGCCTGATCGCCGATCTGGGCAACGACGACCAGCAGGCCCATGTGGAAGAGATCATCGCGGGCAGCCTGCAACTGGCCTTCGCCCATGGCGAACCGACCAGCCGCTATGACCTGAACCGCGTGCAAACCACGGCAAAACCCGATGGCGACGACATCGTGCTGAACGGTCACAAGGCTGTCGTGGTGAATGCCGAAGCGGCCGACATGCTGGTCGTCTCGGCCCGCGAAAGCGGGGAGCCGGGCGACAACGACGGCATCTCGTTGTTTCTGGTCCCTGTGGATACCAAGGGTGTCACCATTCAGGGCTATGCCCTGCTGGCCGGGGGCCGCGCCGCCGAGGTGATGCTGGACAATGTGAAAATCCCTGTCTCTACCCGTCTTGGCGCGGCCGGCAAGGCCTTTGACGCCATCGAGGCGCGGGTGGCAGCGGCATCCGTGGCACAGGTCGCCGAAACCCTGGGCGCGATGGAGACCGCGACCCGGCTGACCAAGGATTACCTGGGAACGCGCAAGCAATTCGGCCGCCCCATTGGCACCTTTCAGGCGCTGGCGCACCGCATGTCCGACCTGCTGATCGAGATGGAGCAGGCGCGCTCTGCCGTGATCAACGCGGCGGGGCATCTGGAATCGGACCGTTCGGTTCGCGAAAGCCATGTCTCGGCGGCCAAGAACCTGATGGGCCGGGCGGGCCGTCTGGTGGCAGAGGATTCGATCCAGATGCACGGCGGCATTGCCATGACCCAGGAATATGAGCTGGCCCATATCGCCAAGCGGATCGTCATGGCGGACCACCGCTTTGGTGACACCGACCACCATCTGGAGCGTTTCATTGCCCTCTCCGCTGCCTGAGACCGCACATCTGATCGAGAACGAGACCGGGACGCAGACATTGATCGGCTATGTCGTCGATGTCAGCGACCCGGACGGTCGGGGGCGGGTCTGGCTGGACATCGGGCCGCAGCACACCAACCGGCACAATGTGCTGCACGGGGGCATCGCCACGGCGGTGCTCGACAACGCCTGTGGGACCACCGGATCACTGACGGTCGATGCCACCGGCAAGGCGCCATTCCTGACGATTTCCATGAATGTGCAGTTCGTCGCACCGGCGCGGGCAGGCACCCGTGTCACCGCCACGGGCCGTGTCGTGGGCGGCGGGCGCAGCACGCTGTTCATCGCTGCCGATCTGGTGGATGAAAACGACCGTCTGATCGCCACCGCATCGGGGGTCTTCAAACGGGTTCCCGAGGAGAAACTGAAATGAGCGCACGGCTGGAGGACAAGGGCGACCGCCTGATTGTCTGGAATGGCAACACCGCCAAACGCGGGGCGCTCAGCCCCGAGCTTTACGACTGCATCCTTGAGGCGGTGAAACAGGCGCATGACCGGCGCATTCGCACGGTTATCCTCGCCTCCGAAGGTCCGTTTTTCTGCGCTGGGGGGGATCTGAACGTCCTGATCGAACGGCGCGGCCTGCCCGAGGCGGAACGCCGCGAGAAAATTGACGGGCTGCACGATCTGATCCGCGCGATACGGTCCTGCCCGGTCCCGGTCATCGCTGCGGTGGAGGGCGGTGCAGCGGGTGCCGGCCTGTCCCTCGCGCTGGCCTGCGACCTGATCGTCGCCTCCGAAGAGGCGCGCTTTACCGCCGCCTATGTCAAGGCGGGGCTGGTGCCGGATGGCGGGCTGACCTCTGCCATGGCACGGATGCTGCCGCGCCCCCTGGCGATGGAGATGTGCCTGATGGGCCGCCCGGTGAATGCCCTTCGCTTTGCCGAACTTGGCGCGGTCAACCGCATCAGCAAACCCGACAAGGCACTGGAAGAGGCCATGATGCTGGCAGACACGCTGGCCGATGGCCCGCGCGACGCGCAAAGCACAATCCGGGGTCTGGTTGCCGACGCCTATGAAGCGACCGAGGCGGAGCAACTGGATGCCGAACGCAACGCAATGGCAGCGGCGTCAGGCAAGGACGAGGCCGCCGAAGGGATTGCGGCCTTCTTGGAAAAACGCAAACCCGTCTATCGCTGAGCGGTTTCGGGGGGGAGGAGTGACAATGGCACGGGTGGAGAAATTTCTCGCCGATCAGGTGGCGCGCGCGCCCCTGTCCACGGCGCTCAGCGACAGCACGGGAACCCTCTGGACCTTCGCCGATCTGGACGCGGCCAGCGATGTTCTGGCGGCAGAGCTTCAGGACGCCGGCGTGCAGGCCAACGACCGGGTGCTGCTGCTGGCCGAAAACTGCGCCGCCGCCGTTGCCGCCCTGCATGCGGCCTGGAAGCTGGGCGCGGTGATCATCCCCTTCAACGCCCGCCAGACCGAGGGCGAGGTACAGAAGATCCTCAATCACGCCACCCCCGCTGCCGTGCTGATGACCAGCGCGGTGTCCGGGGATGCCGCCCGACACGCCGAACGGATGGACGCACGCGAGATTACCGGGATGTTCGGTACTGTCCACATCGCCACGCCCGGACCCAGCAACCCTGATGACGACCTCCACGACGTCGCGGTGCTGCTTTATACCACCGGGACCACGGGCGATCCCAAGGGTGTGATGCTGACCCATTCGGGGATGCGGTTTGGCGGTCAGGCCTCCGCCGCACTGCGCAGCATGACCCATGACGATGTGATCTATGGCGCGCTGCCGATGAGCCATGTCTTCGGCCTTGTCTCTGTCATCACGGCGGCCTGTTTTGCGGGCACCCATGTGCGGCTTGAGGCACGGTTTTCCGCGCAAAAGCTGTTCGAGGCGGCGCATGACGGGGTCACCATCATCCCGGCGGTGCCGCAGATGCATGCGCTGGTGATGCAATATACCAAGGAAAAGGGGCTGGATCGGCTGGGCTCACCCAGCCTGCGCTATGTCTCTTCCGGCGGCGCGCCGCTGGACCCGGCCTGGAAGCGCAAGGCAGAAGCCTTTTACGAGCTGCCCCTGCAGAACGGGTTCGGCATGACCGAGACGACCTCCGGCGCTTCGGCCACGGTGAATGCGATCGGCTCGCCCGATACCTCGGTGGGGCCTGTTACCCCCGGTACCGAAGCGATGATCGACGAAACCGTGCCCGGCGGCGGCGAAGGGCAGGGCGAGGTGCTGATCCGTGGCCCCCATGTGATGAAGGGCTACTACCGCAACCCCGCAGAAACCGCCAAAGCGGTGGATGCGGACGGCTGGCTGCACACCGGAGATCTGGGCAAGATCGACGCCGAGGGGCGTCTGCACATCCTGGGACGGTCGAAAGAGCTGATCATCCATGGCGGGTTCAACGTCTATCCGCCCGAGGTGGAGGCGGCGCTGAACGATCATCCGCAGGTGATCCAGTCAGCGGTGATCGGCCGGATGAAGGATGGCGACGAGGAAGTCCTGGCCTTCGTGCAGGTGGCCGAGGGCGACATCCCCGATGCGGAGGAACTGCGCGCCTTTGTCAAGGAACGGCTGGCGGGCTACAAACGGCCCAGCCAGATCATCGTCGGCACCAGCCTGCCTGCGGCGCCGACGGGCAAGATCCTCAAGCACCGGCTGCTCGACGCCTTTGCCGATCAGATCAGGGACTGATCGGCAGAAATCAGACGTAAGTGCCGACAGCCGCCTGCCGGATGGCGCGGATGTTCTCGCCGTAAGGCGCGGGGTTACCGGCCGATCCGCCCTTGAACACCGCCGATCCCGCCACCAGCACATCCGCGCCCGCCTTCACGCATTCGGGGGCGGTCTCGACGGTCACGCCGCCGTCAATCACGATATGCACGGGACGGTCGCCGATCATGTTGCGCAGGGTTGCGATCTTGTGGGCAAGGGGGATGAACTTCTGCCCGCCAAAGCCGGGGTTCACCGTCATCACGCAGACCAGGTCGGCATCATCCAGCAGGTATTCCACCGCGCTGGCCGGGGTGCCCGGGTTCAGCGCCACACCGGCCTTGCACCCGGCCCCCCGGATCGCCTGCAGGGTGCGGTGGATGTGCGGCCCCGCCTCCACATGGGCGGTGATGATGTCGGCACCGGCATCGGCAAAAGCGTCAATATAGGGGTCGACCGGCGCGATCATCAGATGCACGTCCATCACCCCCTTGATATGGGGCCGGATCGCGGCGCATGTCGTCGGGCCGAAGCTGATGTTCGGCACGAAATGCCCGTCCATCACGTCAACATGAATCCAATCCGCGCCCTGCGCTTCCACCGCGGCGCATTCCGCTCCGAAGTTGGCGAAATCGGCGGCGAGGATGGAGGGGGCGATTTTCACGGAACGGTCAAAGGTCATGGCAGTCTTTCCGGCAGCTGAGACATGGTCCGCGTCATAGCCTGCAGGCGCGCCGGAGGATAGGGCGTTTCAAGGTATTTTTCCGAAGGTGCAGATGATGGCCCCGCCTTTACAGTGTCGCGCCTTTAACCTGATACATCCGGTATCGGCGATTCAAGTTTAAGGCGGGGCGCTTTCGGCAGCAGCCCGGGTCCGGGCGGATTACGCCTGATGCTCGGGCGGCGCCTGCAGCAGATCAAGCAGGCTGGCAAAGGATGTGCCCGTCCGTGGCAGCGCCAGACAGGCTGCCATGATCGCCTCTGCCCTGCGTTGCCCGATCACAGGCGCGGCGAAGCGCATGAACTTGTCGGTGATGTCCTGTGCTGCGAAAGGACGTTCCGGCCCGCCGCGCGCATGTACCTCGCCCGAGGGCAGGATTCGCCCGTCTTTCAGCGTGAGGGTGACATCGGCCCATCGCCCGGCGGGATAACGTGCCTCATGCTCCGGCCCCACGCGCATCTTTGTCATCGCCACCAGTTGCGCGGCCACCGGGTCCTGCAGCCCCGCGCCCGCGATATGCTCCAGCCGGATGTCGCCCCGGGCGATCATGACCGCCACGGCAAAGGGCAGCGAATATTGCGCCTGAGAGGTCGTCTCAGGGACGCCGGGAAAAAGCTGTACCGCGTTGTGAAAGCTGCGGATGTCGATGGCGGCGACCTGCTCTGCCGAGACATCATGCGCAAGGCAGATTTCACGCACGGCATCTATGCTGGCATGCGCCCAGCGGCAGATCGGGTAGGGTTTGATATATTGGTGCAGCACCTGCCAGAACCGACCCAGGTCCGCCCAATGTTCCTGCGCCTCCGCAGCCTCGACGGTGATCGCGGGCGCACCGGTAAAGCCCATCTCGGCCATGATCAGGGCGGAGACCCCCACCAGCGCGCCCATCCCGGACCCGTCGTGCAGCATCGTGGGGGTCGCAATTTCGCGCATCATCTGGCTGCGCGGCCCGTGATATTCCGCGATACCCAGCGCCTCGCGCAATTGTGCCGCCGAACTGCCCCGCAACCGCGCCCCCAGCGCGGTGACGCCAAGGGCATTCCAGGCCCCCGATGTATGGTAATCGCTGACCGAAGCATGCAGCGCGATGGCCGCCCGCCCTGCCACTTCGTATCCCGTGACCAGTGCCGCAAGCGCGTCACGCCCCGACAGATCCGGCAGGTGCTGCGCAAGGGAGACCAGCGCCGGAACCACCGCCACCCCGGTATGCCCCTTGGTCGGGTTGTATCCATCATGCCCGTCCAGATTGTCGATCTGACTTGCCGTTGCAAAGGCCGCCCCGGCCAGGCTGGCCGCGCGTCCGTCGAACATCATCCAGGCGGTATCGTCCCGGCTGCCCGCCCCGTAAAGGCGCCGCGCGGTTTCGCGGGCGATCTGCCCCGCCTGCATCGGGGCGGCGGCAATTGCGATGCCCAATGTGTCCAGCAATAACAGCGCCACATGGTCCAGAACCGCCTGCGGTATCTCTTCGGTCCGCTGGTTGCGGATGAAGTGGTCGATGTGGTCTGGCAAGCCTTGCGCCATGAGAGCCTCCGCGTTGCTGCTGCATCCAGAATAGGGGGCCTCAGGGGGGATGATACGCCAATTGCGACATGTATCCGGCGTGTCTGGTGCAGGGCTGCAAACCTGTTAACACTACGCCGGGACAACAAAGGAACAGGCGATGGCCCAAACCACACATGAGGCGGATGAAGACAGCCGCAACCGCGATATCCGCATCTATGTGAACGGCGATATCGTGCACCGGGACGAGGCCAAGGTATCGGTCTATGACGCGGGCTTCATGCTGGGCGATGGCATCTGGGAAGGGATGCGGCTCTATCAGGGGACCTGGGCGTTCTTTGACGAACACATGGACCGCTTCTTCAATTCCTGCAAGGCCATCGACCTGGATGTCGGGACCGACAAGGCAGGCATCGCCGAGGCGCTGCGCCGCACGGCAGAGGCGAACGGGATGAGCGATGACGTGCATTGCCGGCTGATGCTGACCCGCGGGATCAAGGACAAGCCGTTCCAGCATCCCGGCCTCAGCACCTCCGGCCCGACGCTGGTGATCATCATGGAACATTCCAAACCGGTCGACCGCCTGCAATCGGCGGGCATCCGGCTGGCATCGGTGCCGCAGGTGCGCGGGTTGCCGCATGCGCAGGATCCAAAGCTGAACAGCCATTCCAAGCTGAACTGCATCATCGCTTGCCTGCAGGCCGAAGCTGCCGGTGCCGACGAGGCGCTGATGCTGGACCCGCATGGATTCGTGAACACGACCAATGCCTGCAACTTCTTCATCGTGCGCCGGGGCGAGGTCTGGACCTCGACCGGGGACTATTGCATGAACGGCGTGACCCGGGCCAAGGTCATCGACCTCTGCCTTGAAAACGGCATCCCTGTGCATCAGAAGAACTTCTCTCTCTACGAGGCCTATGGCGCGGACGAGGCGTTTCTGACCGGCACCTTCGGCGCGCAGACTCCCGTTGCTTCCATCGACGGCAAGACCATCGGCAACGGGGACCGGCCCGTGACCCGGACGATACAGGGCATGTACAGGGACCTGATCAAGAAACATGTAAGCGGAGCGGCGTGATATGGCAGACAGCATCACATCGGGACCACGGTCCTACCTGGAGCCCCTCAACCTGCGTGGGCGTATCTCAAAACCGCAGCCAAAAGGGCTGCCGCTGGTCAACCTGGGCTTCAATGAACTGCCCTATGGCCCCAGCCAGAAAGTTGCGGCTGCCGTGGCCGAAGCATCGGCGCAGGTCGCCTCCTATGGCACGCCGCTCTGCGACGGGCTGCGCGCGGCGCTGGCGCAGGCCAACGGGCTGGATGCCGATCAGATCATCTGCGGCAACGGGTCAGAGGAACTGCTGGATGTCATCGCGCGCAATTTCGTGCGGCCCGGGGATGAGGTGCTGATCTCGGCCTATGGCTATATCCAGTTTGAAATGGTTGCCGCCAGACAGGGCGCGACCCTGGTCAAGGCACCGGAGGCGGATTTCACATCGGACGTGGATGCGCTGCTGGGGGCGGTGACACCGCGCACCAGGCTGGTGTTCCTTGCCAATCCGAACAATCCCACCGGCACGGTGCTGCCAGTGTCGGAACTCAAACGTCTGGTCGAGGGGTTGCCGTCCGACGTGGTGGTGGTGCTGGACCTCGCCTATGGCGAATTCACCGGATTTGATCATTGCGCCGAGGTGCATGCGCTGGCGGAGGGACGCGAGAATGTCATCGTGACCCGGACCTTTTCCAAGGCCTATGGTTTGGCCGGCCTGCGCTGCGGCTGGGCCCATGCGCCTGCCGCGATGATGCCCAGCCTCTACGCCGCGCGGGGCATGGGCAGCGTCAACCGCCTCGCCCAGGCCGCCGCGACAGCCGCTTTGGCGGATCTGGCGGTGGTCAAGGCGCGTGTGGGTGAAATCGTGGCTGAGCGCCGCCGCGTCGCTGCCGCGCTGGCCGATATGGGGATCACGGCGCTGCCGTCGGGAACGAATTTCCTGCTGGTCCGCATCGACGGCAAAGGCGCCGAGGCAGCAGAGGCGCTGGTCGTGCATTTCTTTGACGATGCCGGGATCATTGTAAGCCGCACCCGCGAGGCGGGGCTGGAAGACTGGCTTCGGTTCTCGCTCGGCACGCCCGATCAGAACGACCTTCTGCTGCAAAGCGCCCGGAACTTCATGGAAGGCGCGGCCTGACCCCGGGGCCTCCCGCATTCTTAAGCCCAAAATACCCGGCGCGCCGCGCGCAAGCGGCGCCGCCGCCGAGCTTTCGGGCACAGGCGGTTCACCTCAGCCCTTTGGCGGCATCTTGTCCATATGCCGCAACATCGCGACAAAGGCGCTGAGCCTGTCGTTCTGATAGGCGGGCACATCCAGCCCTTCGTAATCCAGAAACCCCTGCCCATCGCGCAGGCCGCGGCGGTTCTGCGCCATGTTGTCCCTGACGATCTGGGGGGCGGCAAAGCGGTCTTCGCCCGTGGCACCGGCCATGTAATTGCTGGCATGGTACAGGATATCCCCGCCGCCCCAGTCGATGAACTCCAGCAGGCCCAGGATCGCAAACCGGAAACCGAAACCGTATTTCGTCGCCTTGTCGATATCCTCGGCCGAGGCGACACCTTCTTCCACCAGCCGGGCGGCCTCGTTCATCGCCAGCGCCTGGATACGCGGCACGATGTAGCCGGGGCTGGCGGCACAGACCACCGGCACCTTGCCGATGCGTTCCAGCAGCGCCTTCAGCCGCGCAGTCACCGCCGGATCGGTCTTTTCGCCGGGCGACAGTTCGACCAGCGGCACAAGGAAGGCCGGGTTCAGCCAATGCGCGTTCAGAAACCGTTCCGGGTGGGTGACGAACCCCTGCAGATCATTGGAAAGGATGGTGGAGGTGGTGGAGGCGACAATCGCCTCCGCCGAGGCATGTTCGGAGATCATCGCAAATGCATCGCGCTTTGCCTCCATGACCTCGGGCACCCCTTCAAAGATCACCGCCGCCCCGGTCAGGGCCGAGGCGCAATCGCCCAGGGCAACCGTGCAGATGCGCGCGAGGACGCTGTCAATCTCCGTCTCGCTCAACATGCCGAACCCCGAGAGCATGCCGAGCGTGCCGCGCAATTCCGCGTCGACCTGCGCGCAGAGCGCGTCGAATCCGGCGCTGTCCCGGTGCTTTGCGTCGATCAGGGCGACCTCATGCCCGGCATAGGCAAAGGCGATGGCCATGCCACGGCCCATCCGCCCCGCGCCGACAGCAGCGATCACCTCGCGCTGTGCCATCACAGGCCCTCCTGCAACAACGCCTTCATTTGCGCGCGGCTCAGGTCTGCAAGGCCCATGGACCCCAGCGTCCGCCCGGTCTGTTCGAAATCCGTGTCACAGACGGCCGAGGCCACGGCCAGCAGGCCCCGCGCAGTCGGCACCGGCACACCGGCCCAATCGCCCACCGAAACCAGGAAAGCGAGGCCGCAGGCCACGTCCTCCCGCATGTAGCGGTGTTCGGTCAGCACCAGGTTTTCGCGCCAGTCGCCCGAATCGGTCAATTTCTCGTGCGCGGCATTGCCATACATCCATTCTTCGCCATCGGGGTCATAGTGGTCCGCCAGCGGAAAATGCGGCGCGCCATAGCCCAGGGCCTCGCGCAGCGCCATCCGCTCGCCGTCAAGCCGTGTCGTGACGCGCCGGATCGCGGGCTGTGTGCCTTCGTTGTGGATGTCCCAATGGTCGAAATGTTCGATGGGGCCTGCGTTCATCAGGATCAGCGGCGGGTGGATGATCGGGCCTGCATTCATCAGCGCGCCCGACAGGCCATCGCCGCAATCCTCGACCGAGGGGTAGGCCTGCGCGATGACCTTGAGGGCATGTTCCGCATTGCGGCGCGGGAAGATGCCCGATGGCAGGCGTGTCGCGCGGGTGGTCACCGCGACCGTATCCGCCCCGTGCTTGCGGGTCAGGTAGGGCAGGGTGCCCGCCTCGGCCAGGGTGATGTCAGCCCTGTTGCCCGCGTCCCGGATGATCTGCGCCATCAGGACGCTGCCGAATGTGCCGGGCGGCAGATAGATGACCTGCCCGTCTTTCAGGAACGGGGCCATCGCCTGTGCAATATCGGGCTGCGCGGTGGCCGGGGTGGGGCAGACAATCAGCGCAGCGCCAGAGACAGCTTCTTCGATATCGGCCGTGACGACCGCGATCTGCACCGCTTTCTCACCGGTGTGATCCTTGAGCGTCAGGGTGTTGTTGCGCTTGTTAAGGTCGGCCACACCTTCGGCGTTGCGCCGCCAGTACCGGACCCGGTGTCCTTCGGCAGAAAAGTCCAATGCTGCCGCTGCGGACCCGTTGCCGCCTCCAAGAACTGCAATTTCCATATTTTGCTCCCTTCCTGTTCACATGGTTTGTGATAGGCTTCAATTTATGTGCAAACACATGCTCTGCGGTTGAAAGCAGATATGCTTTCGCGATTTCCGTTGTCTTAGTTGCATGAAAATGCATATATTGGAAGAATAAAAACGAGACCAACTGGGAGTACTGAAATGACAATGTTCAACAGGTTGGCCTTCAGGGCCACGACAGCTGTGGCGGCACTTGCACTGACCGCGACCGCCGCTTTTGCAGAGGATCGGGTGTCGGCAACCCATGCTTTCCCGACATTCCTTGTCTATACAAAGACTTTCCTCGCCATGGTGGATGACATCAACGAGCGCGGTAAGGGGATCGTCCAGATTGACGTGCGCGGCGGCCCCGAGGCGATCGGCATGTTCCAGCAACCCGCCGCCGTGCGGGATGGCGTGGTGGACATGGTCCATATACCCGGTTCCTTCTACGGCGCCTCCGTGCCGGAGATCGACGCAATGGTTGCCGCGACTGTCACACCGCTGGAGGCCCGCGCGAATGGCGGCGCGGCAGCGATGGACATGGCACATCAGGAACGCTTTGGCGTGCGGCACCTGGGCTGGATCGACGGCGGGGTAAAGTTCCACATCTACACCTCCACCGAACCCAAGTTCGACGAGAACGGCGTGCTGGACCTGACCGGGGTCAAACTGCGCGACAACCCGATCTATCACGCCTTCTTCGAGGCGCTGAACGCCACCACGGCCTCCATGCCCGCGACGGAAGTTTACGCCGCGCTGGAAAAGGGCGTTGTCGACGCTGCCGCATGGACAGAGATCGGTCTGATGGACCTCAAGTGGGACGAGTTCATGAAATTCGCGGTGGAGCCGCCCTTCTACAACACCGACATCGGCGTGATCTTCAACAGGGAAAGCTGGGACGCGCTGACGCCTGAAAGCCAGGAGCTGATCGAACAGGTCGTGATCGAATGGGAAGAGAAATCCTACAACGACCGGCAGGAGACGGTGAAAGCCGACCGCGCCGAGCTGGAGAAACGCGGGATGCAGTTCGTGGCCATGTCCGATGAAGGTGCTGCGGCCTATCTCAAGCTGGCCGAAGACGCCGCCTGGGGCCGGATGGAGACCCGGTTGCAGGAAATGGGCGACGATGGCAGCAGCTACGAGACCATGCGCAAGCTCTATCACCCTGAATAAGATCAACGAAGCGGCGCGGAGCGTAATCTTCGCGCCCTTCTTCGTGTCGGAGGCCGCTTGTGCTGAAACTGCTCGACGCCATCTGTAATCTGCTTGCGATCCTTGCCGGGACCTATCTGGTGGCGATCATGTTCGGCATCGTCTTCCAGGCGACGGCACGGTCTTTCAACCATTCCGGCTCGTCACACATCTTTACCTTCTCCGAATACGGGCTGCTGTATATCGTCATGGCGGCCTCCCCCTGGCTTGTCCGGCTGAAGGGGCATGTGTTCATCGAATTGCTTACCGCCGCGCTGCCGGCTGCGGTGAGTAAACCGTTTTCACGCTTTGTCGCGCTCCTTTGCGTGCTGATCTGCCTCGTTCTGGTCTGGTATTCGGGCGCGACCACGCTGCGGGCCTATCACTTTGGCGATGCGGACATGCGGTCGCTCGACATGCCGAAATGGATGCTGCTGATCTCCATGCCGGTCTGTTTTGGCCTGATGGCCCTGAATTTCCTGCGCTTCGTCTTTGGAGCGGAAACCTTGCATTCCGGGCAGGCGGGCGTTCATGAATAACTCGAAAGGCCCGTTCTGATGGAATGGTATTACGCGCTGTCGTTCCTTCTGGGGATGATCCTGTTCCTGATGTTCATGGGCATCCCCGTGGCCCTGGCCTTTATCGCCGCCAACATGATTGGTGCGACCTATTTCATGGGGGGCAACGGTGACCTGCTGCGGCAGATGTCGCGGGGGATCGGGCAATTGGTCAACAACGCCCTGCCGACGGTGACCACCTTCAACCTGATGCCGGTGCCGATGTTCCTGCTGATGGGCGAGATTTTCTTTCACACCGGCCTTGGCAACAAGATGTTTGCGGCGGTCGAGAAACTGATGGGCCGCATCCCCGGCCGCCTCTCCTTTGTCACCGTCGCCGGGGGGACGGCCTTTGCCACCCTGTCGGGCTCCTCGCTGGGCTCCACCGCATTGCTCGGCTCGCTCATGGTGCCCGAGATGGAAGCGAAGGGCTACAAGAAGCACATGGCCATTGGTCCGATCCTCGGCACCGGGGGGCTGGCGATGCTGATTCCGCCCTCGGCGCTGGCGGTTCTGCTGGCAACACTGGCAACGCTGGATGTGGGCGACCTGCTGCTTGCAGGCGTGGTGCCGGGGCTGATGCTGGCCAGTTTCTATGTGATCCTGATCCTGGGCCTCTGCCTGTGGGATCCGACAGCCGCTCCGGTCTACGAGGTGGAGCCGACCGCGTTTTCCGAAAAGATGCGGCTGCTGTTCTTTGACATCATGCCGATGATGTCGATCGTGGTCGGGGTGATCCTGCTGATCATGAACGGCTGGGCGACCCCGTCGGAATCCGCCGCCTTCGGCTGTGTCGGCGTGCTGCTGCTGGCCATCGTTTACCGCAAGCTGACATGGGCCAGCTTCGTGGCCTCCGTCACCGGTGCGCTGCGGGTGACGACCATGGCGCTGCTGATCATCTTCGGTTCCGCCACCTTCTCTGCCTTGCTGGCGTTTTCGGGGGCGTCCTCGGGGCTGATCCGCTGGGCGACACAATTCGAATTCGACCCCATTGTGATGCTGGTCATCATGTTCTGCATCCTGCTGGTGCTGGGCATGTTCATGGACCAGCTTTCCATGATGCTGCTGACCGTGCCGATCTTTTTCCCGCTGGCGCAGACGCTGGGGTTTGACCTGATCTGGTTCGGGGTGATCATCCTGATGGCGCTAGAGATCAGCTTTACCACGCCACCCTTCGGGTTGCTGCTCTTTGTGATGAAGGGGGTGGCACCACCTGACACCACAATGCGCGACATCTACATGGCGGCCTTGCCTTACATGGGCTGCGCGATTCTGCTGGTGGTGCTGTTGATCATCTTCCCCCAGATTGCGCTCTGGCTGCCGAGCCTGGGCGAATAGGCGGCCAAGGGGGCCGGAATTTTCGAAAATTCCGGGCAAAACTTTTCAAAAAGTTTTTCCCCGCCCCGCCGCAGGGTCAAAGCCACTTGGGATGGGGCAGGCGTACCCCGGTCACATGGTCGGGCACGTCGATGTCATCCCCCGGATGGCGCTCCGTTACATTTGTGAGGGCAGGAACAGCACCAGCGCGGGAAAGGCCAGCAGCAGGATCAGCCGGATGATGTCGACCATCCAGAAGGGTGTCACCCCGCGAAAGATGGTGCCGGTGGACACATCGCCCACCACACCCTTCAGCACAAAGACGTTGAGGCCCACGGGAGGGGTGATCAGGCTGATTTCCGTGACCACCACCACGATGATCCCGAACCACACCGGGTCAAAGCCAAGGCCGGTCACCAGGGGAAAGAAGATCGGGACCGTCAGCAGCAGCATCGACATCGATTCAAAGATGCAGCCCAAAACGATATAGATCGCGATGATCATCGCCATGACCACCCAGGGCGACACGTCATAGGCACTGACAGCCGCGCGCAGGGCCTCGGGCAAGCCCGCGAGGTTGACGAAGTTGGAAAAGATCCAGGCCCCGATCAGCACCGCAAAGAGGCTGGCGGTGGTCAGCGTGGTTTCCTGCAACACATCGCGCAAACCGGCCCAGTTCAGCCCGCCCCGCGCCAGGGCAATCAGAAACGCCCCTGCCGCCCCCATGCCCGCCGCTTCGGTCGGCGAAAAGGCCAGGTGGATCGGCCAGAAATCAAGCGCCCCGTAAAGCCCGCCGATGACAAGGCCAAAGAGCAGCAGAACCGCCCAGACGCCTTTGACTGCAGCCAGACGCTCCGCCCATCCCGCGCGTGGTCCGGCGGGCCCGGCATCGGGATTGCGCGCCACGGTATAGCGGACCGCCACCAGATACAGCAGGATGCCAAGCGCGCCGGGAATGATCCCCGCGATGAAAAGCTGCCCGATGGAGGTTTCCGTCAGCAGCCCATAGATCACCAGAATGACCGAGGGCGGGATCAGGATGCCCAGCGTGCCGCCCGCCGCGATGGAGGCGGTCGAAAGGCTGTCGGCATATCCGAACTTGCGCATCTCCGGCATGGCCACCTTGGACATGGTCGCGGCAGTGGCCAGCGATGATCCGCAGATCGCCGCGAACCCGCCGCAGGCCACGATGGTCGCCATCGCCAGCCCGCCCCGGAAATGCCCGAGAAAGGCATTGGAGACGGCATAAAGCTCGCGGCTGATCCCGCCCTTGTTCACGAACAGGCCCATCAGGATGAACAAGGGCACAACCGACAGCCCATAGTCCTGCGAGGTGTCGATCAGCAACCGTGACACCATCGAAATCGAGGCGGTGAAGTTGGTCTGGTAGGTAAAGCCGATCATGCCCACCAGCCCCATCGCAAAGGCGATGGGAATGCGGCACAGGACCAGCAGGAAGACGGCGGCAAAGCCGATGCAGGATTCAATCATGCAGGGTCTCCAGCGCGCGGGGCGCAAACCAGTGCAACAGCCCCTTGATGATCAGCACCAGCGCCGACAGAAAGGTCATGATGGCGATGAAATATTCCACGTAAAATGTGGGGATAGAAAGGTATTCGGTCATGTCGCCATAGCTGCGGCCCCGTTCGGCCAGCACCACAACCCGTTGCGCGGGCCAGTACAGCATTACGCCACAGATCAGATTGACAAAACCATCCCTGAGCCGCGCGATGTGCAGCCGGTCAAAAAGGCCATCGGCAAGATCCACGGCAATATGCTCTTCGCGGGCCGACAGGATCGGCAGGGCGGAAAACACCACAATCGCGATGGCGATCCGGGTCAATTCGGTCGCGGCCTCGATCGGCGCATTCAGCGCCGACCGCAGCACCACGTCACAGAACGTCAGCACCATCAGCGCAAACAGGGCGAGCGATGCCACCGCCATCGGCAGGGCCGCAGCAAGGCGGGCGAATCTGATCACCTGTTGCATAGAACCTCAAGGGGTGAGGGAAGGGCAGGGATGACCCCTGCCCGAACCGGTCATTTGGTTTCTTTGGCCATCTCTGCCACGACCATCTCATAGGCCGCCTGCGCATCGACACCTGCGGCCTCAAGCTCCGCCAGAACCTTGTCACGCACCCGTTGCCCCATTTCGGCAAAGGTGGCCTGGTCTTCTGCGCTGGCCGTCACGATGGTATTGTCTGCCGCCGCTTCGGTCTGTGCCCGCGCCTCTGCGTCGCTTTCGTCCCAGACCTGACCCATCATCCGGCTTGCCGTTTCACCAAAGACCTGTTCGTCCAGCGCAGCCTGCAGGTTCTCGGGCAGGCTGTCGAATTTGTCCTGGCTCATGATCACCGCGAAAGACCCGCGATAAAAGCCGCCGGGCATTTCATAGACGTTCTTGGCGACCTCGTTCAGCTTGAAGCTGATCCGCTCGCCCATGTTCATGGCCACGGCGTCAGCGGCCCCGGAATCCAGCGTCTCATAGACTTTGGGTGCCGGTACCTGAATGCCCACAAGCCCCAGTTCCGCCCCGACATCGGCCGACACCCCGCCGCCCAGACGGGTTTTCAGCCCCTGCAGATCGGCCAGTGTCTTGACCTCCTTGTTGGAGTGGATCTGCCCGGGACCATGGGTTGTCAGCGCCACCAGCTTGGTGCCACGGTGTTCGTCCAGCGCATCGAGGTATTCCTTCTGCACCCGCCAATAGGCCACCGAGGCAGCTTCGGCGCTGCCTTCGTATCCGGGCACTTCGATCAGCTTCGATCCGACAAAACGGCCCGGCTGATAGCCGTGGAAGATGATCGTCATATCCGCCGCGCCATCCATCACCAGGTCCATCTGCGCCGGTGGCGGGGCAAGGCCCATCTTGATCTCGCCGGTGACTTCACCCCCCGTCGCGGATTCCATCATGTCGATCAGGCCTTGCAGCATCCCTGTGTTGATCGGATGGCTGGGCGGCAGCCAGCTTGAGATCGTGATGGTTTCAGCAGCCTGTGCCGTGGTTGCCATGCTGAGAACCAGCGCGGTGCCGGTCAAGAATTTGGTAAACTTTCCCATGTCTCACTCCCTTTTTCTTCACGCAGGCGGTCGCCGACAAAGCCGGACTCACCCGTCATGAAATTTATATGCATTTTCATTAATCCATATTTTCTTTGACTTGTGAACCCGTTTTCTGACCTGTCCCGCGCCGTGCCGTTTCGGAAGTTCCCGGTTCAAGCGCTGCCAGCAGGGATCGCAATGCAGGTTTCAGCCGCGCGCCGTCGCCGCCGGAAAGTGTCCGGATCAGTTCCGCCTCGTGCACCTTGGCTTCGGCGACCAGCCTGGTGGCCAGGCGCCGGCCTTCGGGTGTCAGATGCACCCGGACCCGCCGCTTGTCGGCGGCGTCGCCGCGCCGGACGACAAGATCGCGCTTTTCCATTTGCAGGATGATCCGGGTCAGCCGCGACTGTTCGGCCAGGGCAACTGTCGCCAGTTGCGTGACCATCGCGCCGTCTTCGTCCAGCAGGCAGGCCAGCACCCGCCATTCAGGGACCCGCAGACCCGCCGCGCGGACGGTCTGGTGGAACTGGGCGCTCGCCGCTTCGCTGGCAGCGGCCAGCAGGTACAGCAGATAGTCCGAAACAAAGCCGGGCGCCGCCTCTGAAACGGTTTCCTCGCGCGGTGCCTGCATCCGTAAAATTCCTTCCTGTCTGCCACCCTGGTTCAGCAGCAACCTGCCTGGAACAATGTAGCGAAGCACAGGGACCACATAAAGGGCTTGACGGCTATTATATGATTTTTCATGCTAGTTGACATGAGAGAACAGCCGATGGAGACCATGTTCGGCAGGATCGTCGATGTTGCCCCGCTGACCGGCCGCATCGACAAATTTCGCATCGCGGCGCAGATCGGTGATACCCTGGGCCTGTCCGGGGCGGCATGCGCCAGCGCCAGCGGCAGGGTCACGCATATCTGCGTCATCCGGGCCAGATCCGCCCGGCTGACACGGGACATCTGAAGGAGCACCCGATGGGCAAGTATTCCGGTAACCCCGCAGCCGCCGCTGCATTGTTCGAGGGCCATCAGGTCCACCGCGATGTCTATATCGACCCGGAGGTGTTCCGGCTTGAGATGAAACATGTCTTTGCCAATGCATGGGTCTTTGTCGGCCACGAAAGCCAGACGCCACAAAAGGGTGACTATTTCGCGACCTCGATCGGCGACCAACCGGTGATCCAGGTGCGCCATTCAACGGGTGACATCCATGTTCTCTACAACCGCTGTCCGCACAAGGGCACCAAGATCGTCATCGACCGGCAGGGCAACACCGGCAAGTTCTTTCGCTGCCCCTATCACGCCTGGTCCTTCAAGACCGACGGGTGCCTATTGGCGATCCCGTTGAAGAAAGGCTACGCCGACACCGGCCTTGACCAGACGGAGAGCGCCAGGGGCATGAAGGCCGTGGGCGCGGTGCGCAACTACCGTGGTTTCATCTTTGCCCGTCTGGCCGAAGAGGGCATTTCATTCGAAGATTTCTTCGGCGACAGCCTGTCATCGCTCGACAACATGGTGGACCGTTCCCCTGCCGGACGGCTTGAGGTCGCAGGCCCGCCGCTGCGCTACATGCACCATTGCAACTGGAAAATGCTGGTGGAGAACCAGACCGACACCTGCCACCCGATGGTGGCCCATGAATCCTCCGCAGGCACGGCGGTAAAGCTCTACGAAGAACTGAACCTGCCCGAAGACGCGCCCAAACCCCCGGCGATGGAGATCATCGCACCTTTCATGAGCCCTTACGAATTCTTCGAGAACATGGGCATCCGCACCTGGCCCAACGGGCACGGTCACACGGGTGTGAATCACTCGATCCACTCCAATTACTCCCGGATCCCCGGTTATTTCGAAAAGATGGTGGAAAGCTATGGCGAGGAAAAGGCAAAGGCGATTCTGGACGAGAACCGCCATAACACGGTCTATTTCCCCAACATCATGATCAAGGGCCCGATCCAGCAGTTGCGCATCTTCATCCCGCTGGCGGCGAACAAGACCCTGGTGGAAAGCTATATCTACCGGCTGGTCGATGCGCCCGATGAACTGACTGCCCGCACGGCGATGTACAACCGCATGATCAACGCGCCCACCTCCATCGTCGGCCATGATGACCTTGAGATGTACGAACGCGCGCAGGAGGGGCTGGAGGCGAACGGTCTGGAATGGGTGAATATCCAACGCCTGCGGACGGGCGAAGAGGATTTTTCCGAAGAGGTGGTGGAGAACGGCACGACAGAGCGTCAGATGCGCAACCAGTTCGACGCATGGGCGCGGTTCATGACCTGGGATACCCCCGCGCGGGAGGCGGCGGAATGAGCGTGACCAGGGAGCAAGTGATCGACTTCATCTATGATGAGGCACGGATGCTGGACGAGGGCCGCTATACCGAATGGCTGGCGCTCTGGCTGCCCGACGGCCATTACTGGATGCCGCTGGATTATCAGCAGACCGACCCGCTGAACGTCACGTCGCTGATGTATGAGGATCTCTTCATGCTGAAACTGCGGGTGGAGCGCCTCAACGGCGCGCGCACCTTCAGCCAGAAACCCAAAAGCCGCTGCCACCACGTACTCCAGCGCCCCTTCGTGGACGAGATGAACGGCGACAGCTTCGTCACCACCACCTTCATGCATTACGTCGAGACGCGGCTGGACGAACAGCAATTGCTGGCGCTGACCGCGAAACACGACCTCGCGCTGGTCGACGGATCGCTCAGGATCGCCAACAAAAGGGTGGATATCGTCAATTGCGACGCGGCCTTCCGCAACATTCAGCTGCTGCCATAAGGAGCGGCTGCGCCGCATTCGATCCAAAGAATCTTGGGGCTTTGCCCCAAACCCCGTGTATTTACGGAACAATGAATGTGGCACGATGCGCCATAGTCCGTTTCATTGTTCCGTAAATATACCGGGGGAGACGCCGCTTGCGGCGTCGGGGGCAGCGCCCCCGGCTTTGCCTGCCAAGGATTTCAGTCTTCATAAGTTTTGCCGCGCGCGAGCAACTCGGCGGTGCCGATCACCTCGTTCAACCCGTCGAAATCATGCATCCGTCCGGCGAAAGGCGCGTTGGTTCCGTGGGTCGCGAGGCTGGCGTAATAGTCCTGCGCCGTCCGGGCCAGTGCGCGCACGATGCCGCCGGGAAAGATCACCAGTGAAAAGCCGAGGGTTTCCAGGTCACCGGCACCATGCATCGGGGTTGCGCCGCCTTCGACCATATTGGCCAGCAGCGGCACGCGGCCCTTGAACTGTGCCGTGATCTCCTGCAACTGCGCGCGGGTCCGGGGCGCTTCGATGAACAGAACGTCAGCACCGGCTTCCAGATAGGCTTCCGCCCGGTCTGTCGCCGCCCCGAACCCTTCGACCGCGATGGCATCGGTCCGGGCCACGATCAGCGTATCCTCGGAGCGGCGGGCATCGCTCATGGCGCGGATTTTCCCAGCCATTTCCGCAGCGCTGATCAATGTCTTGTCCTTCAGATGCCCGCAGCGCTTGGGATAGGTCTGATCCTCGATCTGCAGTGCCGCCGCGCCTGCGCGTTCATATTGCCGCATCGTGCGCTGGGCGTTCAGCGCATTGCCGAAGCCGGTGTCGGCGTCGATGATCACCGGCAGTTCAACACGGTCCGCGATCAGCGCCATGGTATCGGCCATTTCGGTCACCGAGGTCAGCCCGATGTCGGGCCGCCCGAGCCTTGTATAGGCCAGGGCCGCACCCGACAGATACAGCGCCTCGAACCCCGCCGCCTGGGCGATGGCGGCGGTGAGCCCGTCATAGACGCCGGGGGCGACAAGGATCTTGCCGGTGCCGAGCCGCGATTTCAGGGTCATGCGTCCTCCAACAGTTTCAGCGCCTCGGCGCAGGTCATCTGGTGCGTCACGGTGCCCAGCGACAGCAGCGTTGCCTCATGCACATCGTCGCGGAAGGCGGCGCAGCCGTCACTCAGCATGCAGGTTTCAATATCGCGCAGATGCGCGTCCCGCAGGGTGGAGGCGACGCCGCCGTTCGTGACGATGCCCGCCACGATCAGATGCTCCAGGCCGAGGGCGCGCATGATGTATTCCAGCCGGGTCTGGTAGAAGGCGGAATAGGCCACCTTTTCCACCACGAAATCCGCCGGGTGCAAAATATCGACGATCCTGTGGCCAAAGCTGCCGGGGGCAAAATCACCTTTGGTCAGGAAGGGGCGCAGCTGTTTCAGATGGGGTGCGATCAGCGGCACACCCTGCGGCCCGGGCACCAGGGTGAACTGGGCCGAGATATAGGTGCCGCCCCGCGCCCGCAGCGCCCGCACCAGCGGGGCGATGCGGTCGGGCAGGGCGGCGATGCTGTCTGCGCCCTGACCGGCGCGGCCATAGGCACCATCGGGATGGATGAAGTCGTTTTGCAGGTCGATTGTCAGCAGGGCCGTTCTGGTCAGGTCCCATGTTTCGGGGTGGCTCATGTCATCTTCGCCTTTGTCATCTGTCACCTGTGATGATGGTGTTGCCAAAGCGATCCACCCGGCCTTTCAGCCCCGGCTCGATCAGCACCGTGGTATCGGGTTGTTCCAGGATCGCGGGGCCGGTGATTTCGGTGCCGACAGGCAGGGCAAGCCGGTCGTAGATCGCCGTGTCGCGCCAGGTATCGCCGAAATGAACGCGGCGCGTGGCCCTGGGGGCAGGTATCCTGGTGCCCCTGGGGGCCAGTGTTTCCAGATCGAACTTTGGCCGGATGCCCGTCACGGCCGAGCGCAGGTTCAGGACGCGCCGCACGCCGTTCTTCAAGAGCCGCCCGAATGTCGCGGTATAGGCGGCGTCGAATGCGGCCTCGATCTGTGCCCTGGCAGGGGGCTGAACGATGCCATCGCCGACCGTTACTTCCAGCGGGACGGCAACCGTATGGGTCTGACCGATATAGGCCATGTCCAGTTCGAAGCTTACCTTTCGCGCCTCGAAGGTGGTTTGTGCCGCCCGCAGCATCGCCATGCCCCGGTCGACGTGATCCTGCATGAAACCGGTAAGCACCGCTGTATCCAGCTGATCGACCAGTGCGTTGATCGTCTGGACAAAGTCCTGCCGCATGTCCGCGATCACGCAGCCCATGGCGGATGTCACCCCCGGATACCGCGGCACGAAGGCGCGGGCGATGCCGACCTCGGCCAGCATGGCACCCGCGTGCAGCGCACCGCCACCGCCAAAGGGCATGAAGGCAAAGCGTTTCGGGTCAAACCCGCGTTCGATACTGACCAGGCGGATCGCCCCCGCCATGCGGCTGTTGGCGACGCGCAGGATTGCCTCTGCCGCCTGATGGGTGTCGAGGTTCAGCGGCGCGCCCACATGGGCGTCGATGGCCCGTGCTGCCGCTTCCACATCCAGCCGTGTCAGCTTGCCGCCGATGGGATTGTCCGGGTCGATCCGGCCCAGCACCACATTGGCGTCGGTCACGGTGGGCCGGTCGTTGCCCAGCCCATAGGCCACCGGTCCGGGATTTGACCCCGCGCTTTCGGGGCCGATGTTCAGCAACCCGCCCTTGTCCACCCAGGCGATGGAGCCACCGCCGGCACCGATGGTGGTGATCTCGATCATCGGGGTGCGTACCACCATGCCGAAGTCGATGGAGGTTTGCGGGGACAGCATGGATTGCCCGCCCGCAATCAGCGACACATCGAAGGATGTGCCGCCCATGTCGCCGGTGATCACATCGGGAAAGCCTGCGGTGGAGGCGATGTAGCCCGCCGCGATCACCCCTGCCGCAGGCCCTGACAATGCAGTGCGCACCGGCACCTTGCAGGCGGTATCGACAGCCATCACCCCGCCATTGGACTGCACGATCATGAATTCACCGCCGAACCCGCCCTGCTTCAGCGCCGTTTCCAGCCGGTCGAGATAGCCCGAGACTTCCGGCTGCAGATAGGCGTTCAGCGCGGTGGTGGAGAAACGTTCGAACTCGCGGATTTCCGGCAGGATTTCCGAGGAGCAGGAGACATGTTCATTGGGCCAGATGGCACGCACGGCCTGAACTGCCAGCGCTTCGTTCGCGGGATTGGCATAGGAATTGGCAAAGAGGATGGCGATGGCGGCGCAGCCCTGACCGGCAAGCGTGGTTGCCGCCGCGCGCACCGCGTCCAGATCGACGGGCGTGCGGATCGTGCCATCCGCCAGGGTGCGTTCCGGCACTTCCAGACGATACCGCCGGTCCACGACCGGTTCGAAATCACCGCGCAGGCCCCAGGTGCGGGGCCGGTCCCGGCGGCGCATTTCCAGCACGTCGCGCAGCCCCATGGTGGTGATCACGCCGATCTTCGCACCCTTGCGTTCCAGCAGGGCATTGGTGCCTGCCGTCGTGCCATGCACCACAACCGAAATATCGGAAAGGTCTTCCACCTGTTCGCCGATCCCGGTCAGGAAACCGCCCGATTGATCCGGGCGCGTGGTGGGAACCTTGGCGACCGCAGCGGTGCCGTCCGCTTCGTTCAGGACAAAGACATCCGTAAATGTACCGCCCACATCGACGCCGACGATCTTCATATGTTGACCTCCCGCCAGGCCAAACCATAGGCTTCATCCGCATGTTCGGCAGACATCAATCCGCGCGCCACGTCACGCGCCACGGCGGCGGCGGCACGGTCGGCGGCAGGGCCATAGCCGCCGCCGCCGGGTGTTTCCAGCCGCACCGATTGCCCCTGCCGCAACTTGATGCCCCGCATCTTCGAGACCAGCGGTGGATGCGCGAAACCTTCGTCGGTCGCATAGGAGAACACGTTCAATGCCGCGTTCGCCCCGCCCGCGATCCCCTTGGGCGCGAACCGCCCGCGTTCGCCAAACAGGAAGGCTTCCGCGCCATTCTCTTCCAGGACCTCTATTTCATAAATGGCCCCCAGCCCGCCGCGATGCTTGCCATCGCCTGCACTGTCCGGGCGCAGGGCCCATTGCCGGAACATCACGGGATAGACGCTTTCGAGGATCTCCAACGGCGGAATGGTGGCGGTGGAGATCGGCGCATTGCCGTGGTTCAGCCCGTCACCCTCCAGCGATGCGCCGTGCCCGCCGCCGTAAAAGCTGAACATGACCCAGGGCCGCCCGTCACTGCGCTTGCCCGCAATCGACAGCGCATTGATCGTGCCATAGGCATTGGCGACGATCCGGTCCGGCGCCGCCTGTGCGGCGGCAGAGAATATCACGTCGATCATCCGCAGGATTGTCTCCGTATAGCCGCCCGTGGGCGCAGGAAACTGCGCGGCCAGCATCGACCCTTCCGGCACCCGCACCTCGATGGGGCGCATCACGCCCGCATTGGCGGGCAGCATCGGAAAGACATGTTTGATCGCCACATAGGCGGCAGCCACGGTGGTGGGCAGGGCGATGTTCACCGGCCCCGCGCATTGCGGGGCGGAGCCTGCAAAATCCAGCACCATTTCATCGCCGTTGATTTCCAGCGCGACCCGGATGGCCAGCGGTTCATCGGTGATACCGTCATTGTCGAGGTAATCCATGGCCTCCCAGCGGCCATCGGGCAGCCCCTCCAACTCGGCGCGCATCAGCGCCTCGGCCCGGTCGCCCAGGGCATCCAGTGCCGCGCGCACCGTGTCGGCGCCATAGGCGTCCAGCAATTCATCCATCCGCCGGATGCCAAGATCCAGCGCGCCCAGCTGGCCGTTCAGATCACCCATTGCCGATTGCGGCAGGCGGGTATTGCGCAGCAGGATGTCGATGATGTCCTGGTTGATCTCGCCCGCGCGGGCCAGCTTGACCGGGGGCAGGTTGAAGGCCTCCTGAAACACATCCGTCGCCGCCGGGTTGTAATTGCCCGGCACCGCGCCCCCCACATCATGCCAATGCCCGACCGAGGCGAGGTAACAGAACAGCTTGCCATCGCGATAATAGGGCCGCACCAGCCGCATGTCGCTCAGATGTGTGCCGCCGATATGGGCGTCGTTGAAAATATAGATGTCCCCGTCGGCCAGATCGCCATCGGCGGCGGCCTTGTCGATGACCGCCCTGACCGCAAATGCCATGACCCCGACAAAGATCGGCAGCCCGGATTTGCCCTGCACCAGCGTGTCACCCGTGGATGCGTGATAAAGACCATGGCTGGCGTCATGCGCCTCTGCAATGATCGGGTTGAAGGCCGCGCGGAACAGGGTCGCGTCCATCTCATCGGCGATCTGTTCCATCCGTCCCGCCAGCACGGCGAGGGTGATCGGGTCAATCTCGGCCATGGTCTGCCTCTTGTCTTCTGCGCCCCCTGGCGATGTCATGGACCTTGTCGCGGCGGTGGCGCGGATTGACGGCAGGTCCGACGGGGCTGGCGTTCACCGCAGCCGGAACTCCGTCGGTCAGGTGAATTTCGACAACCGGCACGACACCCCCTTCGGGTTACCATCTCCGCCGGACAGGCTGCTGCCGCGGCGGGACATTCTGTTGCATTTGGGCCTTGGGACATTTATGTGCATTTTCATGAAAAAGCCAAGCACCCTGCTGGACAAACTCTGGGGCGCGCATGAAATTCTGCGCCGCGAAGATGGCACTTCGCTGCTTTGGGTGGACCGGCATCTGGTGCATGAAGGGTCGCATCACGCCTTCGCGAAGCTGGCCGCGCGGGGTCAGCCGGTGGCAGAGCCGCGCCTGACCTTTGCCGTCACCGACCATTATGCCCCGACCCGGCAGCGCGACAGGATCACGGACCCCGACATCGCCCGCATGATCGAGACGCTGGAGGGCAACGCGCAGACCCATGGGCTGGAGATCTTCGGGCTGCGCGACCCGCGACAGGGCATCGTGCATGTGATCGGGCCGGAGCAGGGGCTGACCCTGCCGGGGCTGCAGATCAACTGCGGCGACAGCCACACATCGACCCACGGAGCCTTCGGCGCGCTGGCCTTTGGCATCGGAGCGACGGAAGTGGCCCATGTGCTGGCAACCCAGACGGTCTGGCAGCGCAAACCGGCTGCCATGCGGATCACCTTTGAGGGGGCCTTGGCACCGGGGGTCACCGCCAAGGACATGGCGCTGGGCTGGATCGCCCGGCTGGGTGCCGGCGGGGCGCAGGGACATGCGGTGGAATACGCAGGCCCGGCGGTCGAAGCGCTGAGTATGGAGGGGCGCATGACCCTGTGCAACCTGTCGATCGAGGGCGGCGCCCGCTTTGGCATGGTGGCCCCCGACGCGGTGACATTCGCCTATATCAAGGGCCGCCCCTATGCGCCCGGGCCCGGCGATTGGGAGACGGCCCTGACCGGCTGGCGCGTCCTGCGCACGGATGCGGGGGCGGATTTCGCCCGCGAGGTGGTCATTGACGCCACCGAGATTGCGCCGACCCTGACCTGGGGCACCAGCCCCGAACAGGCCATCGGCATCGACGCGGTCCTGCCCGCGCCCGAAAGCCTTGGCTCAGGCAAGGCCGCAGCGGCAAGGGCGGCCTATGACTACATGGGGCTGACACCGGGGCAGCCGATCAAGGGCACGCCGGTGGATCAGGTCTTTCTCGGCTCCTGCACCAACGGGCGGATCGAGGACCTGCGTGCGGCGGCGGCGGTCCTGCGGGGCCGCAAGGCGCGGGTGCCGGGGTTGGTTTCACCCGGTTCGGCGCTGGTCAAGCAACAGGCGGAGGCCGAGGGGCTGGACAAGGTGTTCCGGGACGCCGGGCTGGAATGGGCCGCATCGGGCTGTTCGATGTGCGTCGGCATGAACGGGGATCTGGTGGCGCCGGGCAAGCGCTGCGCCTCATCGACCAACCGGAACTTCAGGGGGCGCCAGGGGCGCGGGGCGCGCACGCATCTGATGTCGCCCGCCATGGTCGCGGCGGCGGCGGTGACCGGCGCGCTGTCGGATGTGCGCGAAGTCACGCAGGAGAGGACCTGATGGCGGGATGGACCAGGCATGAGGGCAGGGCCGTCCACCTGCCGCAGGACAATGTGGACACCGACCAGTTGATCCCGGCGCGGTTCATGTCGACGCCCCGTGTGCAGGGCTATGGCGATTTCCTGCTGCATGACATGCGGCGGGATGAGGCAGGGATGCTGCGCCCGGATTTCCCCTTGAATGGGGTGGAACCTGCCAGCATCCTGATCGCGGGCCGGAACTTTGGCACCGGTTCCTCGCGGGAGGCTGCGGTTTACGCTCTGGTCGACGCCGGATTCCGCGCCGTGATCGCGCCCGGCTTTGGCGACATCTTTGCCGCCAATGCGGTCAACAACGGCCTGTTGCCCGCAAGGCTGGCGGAGCGTGAGATTACGGCACTGGCGGGCGCATTGGGCGGCGGCGATGCACGCGTTTCCATCGACCTGGGCAATTGCGAAATCCACGCGGCGGGACAGGTCTTTGCCTTTGCGCTGGACGAGATGTGGCGGGAAAAGCTGATCCGGGGCTGGGATGACATCGACCTGACGCTGCAACATGCCGCGCAGATCAGGACGTACCGGGAGCGTCGGGTCGCGGATATGGCCTGGCTCTTGCCGGATGATTGAGGCCGGTCTGGCCGGACCGGCATCCTGCACCGGAACTTGCAGGTCAGGCAGCACCTGACACTCAGGGTGCGTGTCGAGGTGTGAACGCGCAGACCAGATGCAATCCAGATCGCCAGCAAGCGCGCCGCTCCTGACAAACGCCAAACCTGACACAAATGAAGACATGTCATTTTTGACATGTCAAAAATGACATGTCTTCATTTGTGTTGATACTTGGCAATAGCGGCAGACCGCAGACCGCACTAAACCCCCGCGTCGCGCGAATCCACTGGGCCGCCGGGGTGATTCAAGGGTCCGGAAGCCGGTGCTGCCCGTCCCCGCCCAGGGGCGCGGGCATTGCGGCCATCAGCCTCTGGGCGTTCCGATCAGGATGGCCCGAAAATCATTGACGTTTGTCCCTGTCGGCCCGGTCATGAACAACCCGTTTACCGCCTTGAGCGCCGAATAGGAATCGTCACGCTGCAAAGATTGCAACGGATCGAGACCCGCAGCACGGATCCGCGCCGCCGTCGTCCCGTCCACCCAGGCCCCTGCATTGTCTTCGGAGCCGTCGATCCCGTCCGTATCGGCCGCAAGGGCGTGAAACCACGGCTCCCCCTCCAGCGCCAGGGCGAGGGAAAGCTGAAAGGCGCTGTTGCGTCCGCCCTTGCCCCTGTGGCGCAGCGTTACTGTCGTCTCTCCGCCTGACAGCAGGACCACCGGCGCAGGATAGGGCGTGCCTGCGGTTGCGGCCTGCCGCGCGAGGGCCGCATGGACCAGGGCCACCTCGCGGGCCTCCCCTTCGATCCGGTCGGACAGAACCCAGGGCGTCACGCCCTCGGCGCTGGCCCGGCAGGCGGCGGCCTCAAGCGACTGCGCGGCAGAGGCGATGATCCTTGTCGTCACATCGGGGTGCGGTGCCGCCCCGTCTTCCGGCTGCTGGCGCAGGTGATCCATGCAGGCCTGCGGCAGCGACAGCCCCCGCGCCTCGATCAGGGCCGCGACCTCTGCCGCGGCTGGCCGTCCCGGCACCGTGGGTCCGGAGGCGACGGCACCGGGGTCGTCACCGGGCACATCGGACACGATCAGGTTGCAGATGCGCGCGCCCCCGGCCAGTTCCGCAAGCCGCCCGCCGTTGATGCCGCTGAACCGCTTGCGGATCGCATTCATGACCGAGATCGGCGCGCCGGATTCCAGCAGGGCGGCATTCAGTTCCTGCAGATCGGTCAGGGTCAGCCCCGCGGGCGGATCGGGCAACAGCGATGACCCCCCGCCGCAGATCAGCGCGATGACCAGATCATCCGGCCCCAGCCCGCTGACAGCCGATTTCAGCGCCTGTGCGGCCGCCAGCCCGGCGGCGTCCGGCACCGGATGCGCCGCTTCCATGACCCGGATGGTGTGACAGGGCGCGCCATAGCCGTAGCGGGTGACCACGACCCCTTCAAAGGGCGCATCCCACAGCCCCTCAAAGGCCTGCGCCAGCTGCGCCGCCCCCTTGCCGGCACCGATCACCACGGTGCGGCCGCGTGGCGCTTCCGGCAGATTGCTGCCCAGGGCATTCAGCGGATCGGCGGCCGCAACCGCCGCGTCGAACAGCCCGGACAGGAAGGCGCGGTGAGTGTCTGCCATGGTCCCTCGTCAGTTTGAATGGCGCTACCTGCCCCGGGCGCTGCCGGTCCCGCAACGCCTTTTGGGTCTCAGCTCAGGCCAAAGATGTCCCGGGTAAAGACCTTGTCTTCCACATCCGAAAGATCATCGGACGCCCGGTTGGCCACGATCACATCGCTTTGCTGCTTGAAGGTTTCCAGGTCGCGCACAACCGTGCAGTTGAGAAAGCTCTCCTGCGCGTAGGCCGGTTCGTAGATAACCACCTTGATCCCCTCGGCCAGGATGCGACGGATCACGCCCTGCACGGAACTTTGCCGGAAATTGTCCGACCCGGCCTTCATCACCAGACGGTGAATCCCCACCACCTGAGGTTTGCGCGCCAGCACCCGTTCGGCGATGAAATCCTTGCGGGTGCGGTTCGCATCCACCACCGCGCGCATCAGGTTCTGCGGCACCGCCGAGAAATTGGCGAGCAACTGCTTGGTATCTTTGGGCAGGCAATAGCCGCCATAACCGAAGGAGGGGTTGTTGTAATGGGTGCCGATGCGCGGATCGAGGCCGACACCTTCGATGATCTCACGCGCGTTCATGTCTTCGGCCAGGGCATAGCTGTCCAGCTCGTTGAAGAAAGCCACCCTCAGCGCCAGGTAGGTATTGGCAAAAAGCTTGATCGATTCCGCCTCTGCCGGTCCGGTGTAAAGCACTGGCACATCCTTGGCCAAGGCTCCCTGCACCAGCAAATCGGCAAAGACCTTTGCCTCTTCCCGGCGCGACCCGACCACGATCCGTGAGGGATAGAGGTTGTCGTGCAGCGCCTGACCCTCGCGCAGGAATTCGGGGCAAAAGATGATGTCCTCGCTCCCGAACAGCTTGCGCACCCGGTCGGTAAAGCCGACGGGCACGGTCGATTTGACCACGATGGTCGCGGTCGGATTGACCTCAAGCGCCAGCTTGATCACCGCTTCCACCGAGGAGGTGTTGAAGAAGTTGGTTTCGGGGTCGTAATCCGTCGGCGTCGCGATCACGATGAAACGCGCCTCCCGGCAGGCGGCCGCGCCGTCGATGGTGGCTGTCAGGTCCAGTTCCTTTGTGGCCAGCCATTGTTCCAGTTCCACGTCTTCGATCGGCGAGGTCCGGGCATTCAATTGCGCCACGCGCTCCGCCGACAAATCCACCGCCGTGACAGTGTTGTGCTGGGCCAGCAGGACTGCGTTCGACAAACCCACGTACCCAATTCCAAAAACAGCAATTTTCATTAATTTTCTTCCAATTAATACCGCGCGAACTACTCCCATATTCGGTCCGCGCTGGCAATATCCGGTGATCCGATCCGGGCCTGACGGTGGCTTTTTGCGCAAAGCGGGTTGTGAATGGTCAAGGTGTGATCACGAAGGTGGCGGTTGGCGGCCCCGGTGCAGCAGGCCAGCGGCCTAGACTCCCGGCGCGAATCCCAGGATCAGCTGGCGCAATCCAACCGCGGCACCGGCCATGATGCAGGCCAATGTCAGCGGCGCGCTGTAGGCCAGTACCGAAAATGCGGAAAGCCCCTGGCCCACGCTGCAGCCGACGGTGATCACGGCGCCGAACCCCATCAGCGCGGCCCCCAGGATCTGACGGCCCAGCTCGCGCGGGTCGTCACAGGCCTCCCAGCGGAAATGCCCCTTGAAAAGACTGCCCGCAAAGGCGCCCAGCAGCACCCCCAGGACCGACCCGGTGCCAAAGCTGATGGTATTGCCCGAGGAGGTCATCGCGTAAAGCATGGTTTCCCCCAGGGGTGCGGAGAACGTATGGCTCACAACCGGCGTGGCATCAAAACCGACATTGGCCACCCATTGTGTGCCTGCCCATCCCGAAACGATCGCGAGACCGACAACCGCCCCCCAGAACACATGCGCATAGGCCCGGCGCATCGGCCTGTGCAAAAGCGTCAGCAGCAGGATCAGCGCCCCGATCAACATGCCCGTGGCATGAACCGGCAGACCGGTCAGGGCTGACAGCGCATCTGCAAACCCCGGCATCGGGCCGGGGGTGTCGGCGGCATCGAACAGCCACAGCCGCAATCCCGACAGCGGACCGCCCAGGGTCATATAGGCCGCCAGCCCCATCACCAGCACGATGACGAAAGAGCGCAGATCACCGCCGCCCAGACGGGCCAGCGCGCCATAGCCGCAGTTGCCCGCCAGCGCCATGCCATAGCCAAAGGTCAGTCCGCCGACCACACAAGCGAGCGGGGTCCAGCCGCGCCCAAGATAGAGGGTCTGCCCGAGGTCGAGCAGCCCCGATGCCGCCAGCCCGAAGGTGCCCATCACCGCCACCCCGATGGCAACGCCCCACATGCGCAGCCGCAGGCTGGAATTGCCGTAATAGATGTCTTCGATGGCGCCCAGCGTGCAAAACCGACCGATCCGCGCGGCAAGGCCCAGCAACAGGCCGCCAAGCCCGCCGATCAGCGCAACCGCCTGCGGCTCTGTCAGATAATTCAGCACGTGACCCCTCCCTTCACGCATTGGATATCGAAAAGGCTCAGTTATTTCTCCTGGCAGAACAGGTCATAGACCACTTCCATGATCTTTCTCGGGCGGTCGTCGGCAAGGCTGTAATAGATCGTCTTGCCATCACGCCGGGGGGTGACCAGCCCTTCCAGCCGCAGCCGCGACAATTGCTGCGACACTGCGGCCTGTCGGGCAGACAGCAGTTCTTCCAGCTCGGTCACTGATTTCTCTCCGGTGGTGAGATGGCACAGGATCATCAGCCGCCCCTCGTGGCTGATCGCCTTGAGAAAATTGGAGGCCTGCACCGCGCTGGCGGCCATCCTGTCCATATCTTCCGCACACATGTCGTCGTGAAAAACCGGCAACCCCATCAACCTGCTTCCTTCGTTGTTTCGGACCGGACAGCGCCTGCATGGGCGCGGCCAGTCGGACCGTCAGTTCATTTTGATCCCGGGATCGGCGCGGGTGATCATTGCACCCAGCAAACCCCAAAAGAAATCTTCGCCCGGATAGCCTTCGATCCGCGACAATTCGCGCCCGTCCTCAACCAGGACAAAGGTCGGCGTGAAGCGCAGCGGACCTGTGAAGGCAAGGTCCGTCGGCACCGGCGTATCAATGTCATAGCGCCGCAACGGGGCGGCGCGCCCCTCGGCTGTCTTGGGGTACTTGGGCGCGATTTCGCGGTCCCACCTGGCACACCAGATGCAGCCCTTTTCCTCAACCATCACAAGCGCAAGCTCCGCAGAGGCGACCTGCACCCATCCGGCGACAACAAAGGCAGGCAGTAACAGCGCGCGCAGCAACATGTCGGTTTGACCTTTCCGTTAAATAACACTTAATATGAATATGTGAATTACTCAAGCACGGACCCCGGAACATGATGGATATCACCCTCGCTGGCGCGCTGATTGCCGGATTATTGTCCTTTCTGTCGCCCTGTATCCTTCCGATCGTGCCGTTTTACCTCAGCTACCTGGCCGGCGTGGGCATGAACCAGATATCGGCAGATGCCCCCGTAGACAGCGCGGTGCGGCGGCGCGCGGTGCTGGCGGCCTGCCTGTTCGCGGCAGGGGTGATCACGATCTTCATGGGGCTGGGGGCGGCGGCCACGGCATTCGGCCAGATCGTGCGCGAATATTTCGATATCCTGCGCTGGATCGCGGCGGCGATCATCATCGCGATGGGGCTGCATTTCCTGGGCGTGATCCGGATCGGCCTGCTTTACAGACAATTCCGCGCCGATGCGGGCGATACCTCCAATGTCAGCCTGCTGGGGGCCTATGTCATCGGTCTGGCCTTCGCCTTTGGCTGGACGCCCTGCGTGGGGCCGGTGCTGGCGGCGATCCTGTTCACCGCAGCCGGGGCAGATACCGCGGGCAGCGGCGCGCTGCTGCTGTTCGTCTACGGGCTGGGCATGACCGCGCCCTTTATCCTCGCCGCGCTGTTCATCGGCCCGTTCATGCGCTGGATGGCCCGGTTCCGCCGCCACCTTGGCCTGATCGAAAAGCTCATGGGTGTGATGCTGATCCTGTTCGGGATATTGATAGCCACAAACACCATCAACTATATCGCGCAATGGATGCTGGAGATCGCGCCGGACATCGGCACGTTGCGCTAAGCGGAGGAACGACATGCGACCAATCGCACTGGCCCTTGCGGCCCTGATCACAATGACACAGGCGGCCCTCGCCGACCTGGGCGACGACGGGCTGCACAAGGCCCCCTGGATGCGCGATACCTTCAAGGACCTGTCGGAGGACCTGGCCGAGGCCAACAGCGAAGGCAAGCGCATGGCGATCATGGTCGAACAGCGCGGCTGCATCTATTGCAGCAAGATGCACGAAGAGGTCTATCCGATCCCCGAAATCGCCGATTACATCGAAGAGAACTTCTTTGTCGTGCAGATCAACATGTTCGGCGACATCGAAGTGACCGATTTCGATGGTGAAGCCCTGCCCGAAAAGGAGATGGTGCGCAAATGGGGTGTCCTGTTCACCCCCACCGTGCTTTTCATGCCCGAAACGGTGGCGGAGGATGCCACAGCGGCGCAGGCGGCTGTGACCGTCATGCCGGGGGCCTTTGGGCGTCATACCACCTTCAACATGTTCAACTGGGTGGTCGAAAAGGGCTATGACGGCGACGAGAGCTTTCAGAAATATCACGCCCGCAAATTTGCCGAGCAAAGCCAATAGGCTGGGAACAAAGAGGTTTTGAGGGTCAAAATCTATATTCATTCGATTTTTTGAATTTGTTGTTGCCTGTTCACAAAGCTGTGGGCTACGTTAAGGCAAAAGCCGAAGGGCGAGGGAGGAACCATGAAAATTCTAGGAACAGCTGCGGGCATCGCGGCCTTGCTGGCATCCGTGGCGGTGGCGGAAATCATCGAGCCGACCAATGTCAGCTTTGAGGACGGGGCCATTGCCACATCCCTGACAGGTACGCCCGGCGACCCTGCCGAGGGGCGCGATATCGTCGGTAACAAGAAAAAGGGCAATTGCGTTGCCTGCCATCAGGTCAGCGATCTGGCTGAGATCCCCTTCCACGGTGAAATCGGGCCGATGCTGGACGGAGCCGGCGACCGCTGGAGCGAGGCAGAGCTGCGCGGCATCGTCGCCAATGCCAAGGTGATGTTCGAGGACAGCATGATGCCTTCCTTCTACAAGACCGAAGGATTTATCCGTCCGGGCAATGCCTATACGGGGGAGGCGGCGGATGACACATTTGGTCCCATCCTGACCGCCCAGCAGATCGAAGATGTCGTCGCCTACCTCGCGACGCTCAAGGATTGAGCCGCGCGACAGGCGGCACGCTCACGGAACGAACCGCGCCCGACGCGGCCTGAACGATAGGAGATCGGAATGGAATTTACACGACGCAACGCGCTGGCGGTCGGGGCAGGGGCCGTTGTCCTTGCCGGGCTGCCCATCAGGGGTTTCGCCAAGGGCGAAGAGGAAATCGCGGCCTTCACCGGTGGTGCCGATCTGGGCGAAGGCGGCATTGAACTGACCGCGCCCGAAATCGCGGAAAACGGCAATACCGTGCCAATCGAAGTCTCTGCCGAAGGCGCGACAGAGATCATGGTGCTGGCAATGGGCAACCCGACCCCGCCCGTGGCCACCTTCAAATTCGGCAAGTTGGCCGCATCCCAGCAGGCCTCAACCCGCATTCGCCTCGCCGGGACGCAGGAGGTTGTCGCCATCGCCAAGATGGCCGATGGGTCCTTCGCCAAGGCGTCGAAAACGGTCAAGGTCACAATTGGCGGCTGCGGCGGCTAAGGCATTCAAGGAGAATTATCATGGCATCAGGTGTAAAACCGCGCGTCAAAGTCCCGAAAAAAGCGGCTGCCGGAGAGGCGATCACGATCAAGACCTTGATCAGCCACCAGATGGAAAGCGGCCAGCGCAAGGATGATGACGGCAACGCCATTCCGCGTTCGATCATCAACCGCTTTGTCTGCGACTTCAACGGCGAGAACGTGATCGACGTCAAGATGGAACCGGCGATTTCCACGAACCCCTACTTCGAATTCGAGGCCATCGTGCCGGAAGAAGGTGAGTTCAAGTTCACCTGGTATGACGACGACGGTTCGGTCTACGAGGAAACCAAGGCCATCGCGATCGGCTGAACGACACGTTTCAGGGAGGGACGGATAATGAAAAGACTGGCAAAAATGGCCGGCGTGGGTGCGCTGATCGCAATGGGAATGTCGGCGCAGGCCGACCCGGTTGACGATACGCTGATCCTCAACGATGAAACGGAAATGGTGACGCGCACGGCGGCACCCGCCCATCTTTCGGACAGGTTTGACGAGATCCTGTCGGGATGGCTGTTCCGGGGTGACGAAACCCGGATCATGCAGGCCGACGATTTCGACAATCCCGGCATGATCTTTGTCGAAAAGGCGCTTGAAGCCTGGGAGACAGCGGACGGCACCGAAGGCAAGTCATGTTCCTCCTGCCACAATGACATCGAAAGCATGGCAGGCGTCAAGGCGACCTACCCGAAATGGAACGAGGCCGCGGGCGAGGTGCGCACGCTGCAGATGCAGGTCAACGACTGCCGCACCAACCGGATGGGCGCGGAAGCCTGGAAATACGACAAGGGCGACGCGATCAACATGGAAGCGGCGCTTGCATCCGTGTCGCGGGGCCTGCCGGTCAACGTGGCCATCGACGGTCCGGCGCAATCCACCTGGGAACAGGGCAGGGAGCTGTACTACACCCGCACCGGCCAGCTGGAACTGTCCTGCGCCAATTGCCATGAGGACAACTTCGGCCGGATGATCCGCGCCGACCACCTCAGCCAGGGCCAGATCAACGGTTTTCCGGTCTACCGCCTGAAGAACACCAAGCTGAACGGATCGCATTCCCGCTTCAAGGGCTGTATCCGCGACACCCGCGCGGAAACCTATGCGCCGGGCAGCCCGGAATTCGTGGCACTTGAGCTTTACGTGGCCTCGCGGGGCAATGGCCTTTCGGTCGAAGGCCCCTCTGTCCGCAACTGAAAACTGAAGACCCCCGTGTGCCGCGTCGCACGGGGTTTTTCGCCCCAGACAAATTCATAGATGCGCATATATATCTGCGTGAAGGAGCCCCCCATGATTTCGCGTCGCGACTTCCTACAGACTTCCATGGCTGCGGCGTCGATCTATGGCGCTTCCGGCTTCGGCAACTGGTCCCGGCTGGCCGCCCAGCAATTGCTGACGCAGGACAGGCTGCTGGAGTTCGATACCTTCGGCAATGTGTCGCTGATCCACGTCACGGACATCCACGCGCAGCTCAAGCCGGTCTATTTCCGGGAACCGGAGGTCAACATCGGCGTGGGCGGCAACAAGGGGGCCGTGCCCCATGTCACCGGCGCCGATTTCCGCAGGCTCTATGGCATCGACGATGGCAGCCCTTCGGCCTATGCGCTGACCTGTGATGACTTTGCCGCACTCGGGCGGGCATACGGGCGGGTCGGCGGGCTGGACCGTGTGGCGACCGTGGTCAATGCCATCCGCGCCGACCGCCCCGATGCGCTGCTGCTGGATGGCGGCGATACCTGGCACGGCAGCTACACCTGCTATCAGACCGAAGGCCAGGACATGGTCAACGTCATGAACGCGCTGAAACCCGATGCGATGACCTTCCACTGGGAATTCACCCTGGGCGCCGACCGCGTGGCCGAGATTGTCGAGGGGTTGCCCTTTGCCGCCCTGGGCCAGAACATCTTCGACGCCGAATGGGACGAACCGGCCGAATTGTTCCCGCCCTACAAGTTCTTTGAGCGCGGCGGCGTGAAGATCGCCGTGATCGGCCAGGCCTTTCCCTATATGCCCATCGCCAACCCCGGCTGGATGTTCCCGGGATACTCCTTTGGGATCCGCGACGAACGCATGCAGGAAATGGTGGACGAGGTCCGCGCCGAAGGGGCCGAACTGGTGGTCTGCCTGTCGCATAACGGGTTCGACGTGGACAAGCAGATGGCGGGGAAGGTCACCGGCATCGACGTGATCCTGTCGGGCCACACCCATGACGCCCTGCCCGAACCGGTCCTTGTGGGGCAGACGATCATCATCGCCTCCGGTTCCAACGGCAAATTTGTGTCCCGCGTCGATCTGGATGTGCGCGACGGGCGCATGATGGGCTTCCGCCACAAGCTGATCCCGATCTTTTCCGACGTGATCACCCCGGATGCGCCCATGACCGCATTGATCGACGAACAGCGCGCGCCCTATCTGGACGCAATGTCAGAGGTGATCGGGAAAACGGCAGAGGATCAGACCCTCTACCGACGCGGCAATTTCAACGGCACCTGGGACGATCTGATCTGCGATGCGCTTCTGTCCGAACGCGAGGCCGAAATCGCGCTCAGCCCCGGCGTGCGCTGGGGCCCGTCGATCCTGCCCGGGCAGGACATCACCCGCGAGGACATCTGGAACGTGACCTCGATGACCTATCCGCAGGCCTATCGCACCGAAATGACCGGCGAATTCCTGCATGTGGTGCTGGAAGACGTGGCCGACAACCTGTTCAATCCCGATCCCTATTACCAGCAGGGCGGCGATATGGTCCGCACCGGCGGGCTGGGCTACCACATCGACGTGACCAAACCGCAGGGCGAACGGATCACCGAAATGACCCTCCTGAAAACCGGAGAGTTGATCGACCCGGCCAGGACCTATCAGGTCGCGGGCTGGGCCTCTGTCAACGAAGGCACCGAAGGCCCGCCGATCTGGGATGTGGTCGAGGCGCATATCGCCAAACAGGGCACCATCAGTCTGAACCCGAATACCAGCGTGACCGTCGCAGGCACGTAACCCTTGATCAAGGAGATACGGCAATGAAGAAACTGATGACAGCAGCGGCACTGGCCGCCACGATCGCCACCGGCGCATGGGCCGAGGGCAAGACGCATTATGTCGCCATACATGTGGATGAGAACGATCCGCAGGTGATGAACATGGCGCTGAACAATGTTGCCAATGTCGCCAGCTATTATGAATCCCAGGGTGACAGCGTGGTGGTCGAAGTGGTCGCCTATGGCCCCGGCCTGAACATGCTGATCCCCGGCAAAAGCCCGGTGGAAAACCGCATTTCCGCCATGTCGCTGGAACTGGAAAACCTGACATTCGCAGCCTGCGGCAACACCCTGCGCGCCATGAGCAAGAATGCGGGCCATGAGATCTCCGTGATGGACGAAGCCAATGTCGTGCCCTCGGGCGTGGTGCGGCTGATCGAACTGCAGGAAGACAACTACGCCTACATCCGCCCCTGAAAGGCGCGGGCAAGGGCCGGAATACGAAGCTAACGGAGACGATGATGACAGATCGCACATCGCGCAGAGCGTTTTTGAAGCATGGCTTTGCGGCAGGGGCAGCAGCCTCCATTGCAGGCACGGCTCGGGCGCAATCGGCCGATCCGCTGATCACCGAAGTCCAGCCCTGGGCGCAGGAATTCGGCGATGGTGTGGATGCGACCCCCTATGGCCTGCCGATCCGGTTCGAGGGTGACGTGATCCGGCGCAATGTCGAATGGCTGACCGCCGATACCGTCAGCTCCATCAACTTCACCCCGATCCACGCGCTGGACGGCACGATCACCCCGCAGGGCTGCGCCTTTGAACGGCACCACTCGGGCGCGATCGAGCTGCGCAAGGAAGACTATCGCCTGATGATCAACGGTCTGGTCGATCAGCCGTTGATCTTCACCTATGCCGATCTGGAACGCTTCCCGCGCGAAAACCACGTCTATTTCTGCGAATGCGCGGCAAATTCCGGCATGGAATGGGCCGGCGCACAGCTTAACGGCGCGCAATTCACCCATGGCATGATCCACAACATGGAATATACCGGCGTGCCGCTGCGCAGCCTGCTTGAGGAAGCGGGGTTGGATGCTGCTGGTGATCTCAAGGGCAAATGGGTCTTTGTCGAAGGTGCCGATGCCTCCTCCAACGGGCGGTCGATTCCGATGGAAAAGGCGCTGGACGATGTGCTGGTGGCTTTCAAGGCCAATGGCGAGGCATTGCGCAAGGAGCACGGGTATCCCGTGCGCCTCGTGGTGCCGGGGTGGGAAGGTAACATGTGGGTCAAATGGATCCGCCGGATCGAGGTCACGGATGGCCCCGTCGAAAGCCGCGAGGAAACCAGCAAGTACACCGACACGCTGGAAGACGGCACCAGCCGCAAATGGACATGGGCGATGGATGCGAAATCCGTTGTCACCTCCCCCAGCCCGCAGGCCCCGATTGCCCATGGCGCGGGCCCGCTGGTGATCACCGGCCTGGCCTGGTCCGGGCGCGGTGCGATCACCCGTGTGGACGTCTCAAAGGACGGGGGCATGACATGGGAAACCGCGCGTCTGGCGCGGCCCGGTGAAAAGATGGCGATGACCCGCTTCTACCTGGACACCACCTGGGACGGGCAGGAGATGATGCTGCAATCGCGCGCCATGGATGACACCGGCTATGTCCAGCCGACCAAGACCCAGCTGCGCGAAGTGCGCGGGCTGAATTCAATCTATCACAACAACGGCATCCAGACCTGGCTGGTGCGTGCCAACGGGGAGGCGGAAAATGTCGAGGTTTCTTAAGTCCGCAACACTTGTTGCAATGCTCGCCACCGTGGCCGGCCCCGGTCTGGCACAGGGGCTTGGCCTTGGCCGTCCCGCCCTGCCCGAAGAGATCGCGGCCTGGAACCATGACATCGACCCCTCCGGCGCGGACCTGCCGGCAGGCGCTGGCAGCGTCATGGAAGGGGAAGAGATCTTTGCCGAAAGATGCGCATCCTGCCATGGCGATTTTGCCGAAGGTATCGGCAACTGGCCGAAACTGGCCGGGGGCCGGGGCACACTCGACCGCGACGATCCGCTCAAGACCGTGGGCTCCTACTGGCCGCATCTGACGACGGCTTTCGACTACATCCGCCGGTCCATGCCATATGGCAATGCAGGCACGCTGACCGATGACGAAGTCTATGCGATCACCGCCTATATCCTCTATTCCAACGATCTGGTGGACGGTGAATTTGAACTGTCAGACCAGAACCTGATGGATGTCGAAATGCCCAATGCCGGTGGTTTCATTGTCGATGACCGGGCCAAGACTGAATATGCCCTCTGGCAGGGCGAGCCCTGCATGGAGAATTGCAAGGATGCGCCCGTCAAGGTCACCATGCGAGCCATGGTGCTGGATGTGACGCCGCAGGACGAGGACGTAGAGCCGCAGGCGCCATCCGACGAGGTGGTAAAAGCCACCGCGACGCAAGAGGCACCTGCAGAGGAAGCACCGGCAGAGGAAGCGCCGGCAGCCGCCGCCGCATTCGACCCCGAACTGGCCAAAGCAGGCGAAAAGGTCTTTCGCAAATGCAAATCCTGCCACCAGATCGGTGCGGGGGCCAAGAACCGATCCGGCCCGCTGCTGACCGGCGTGGTCGGCCGCGCCGCCGCTGCCGTGGACGGCTTCAAATATTCACGGGCGATGACCTCCGCCGCTGGGGAGGGTCTGATCTGGAACGAGGCGGAGCTCTCCAGCTTCCTCGCCGCACCGAAAAGCTACATGAAAGGCACCCGGATGTCCTTTCGCGGGCTGAACAAGCAGGAAGACCTGACCGCCGTGATCGAATATCTCAAATCGGCCGGTGACTGACCCGGCTTGCGCCGGGCAGGGGCTTTATGTGGCCGCTGCGCCAAACGGGGCCATGGCAAATGCCGCTTGGAACGCTCCTTGCCTATCGCTGCGTGCCAGCAGTACCATCAAAACAAAGCCGGTATGGAGCGCGTTTGGACAAGGGTTTTGACATCAGGCAGGCGCAGGCTGCGGATGAAACGGCTGTCAGGGAATGCGCCCAAGGTGCCTATGAACGCTACGTTGCGGCAATGGGCAGGAAGCCCGCCCCGATGGTCGCCGATTTTGCCGCCCTGATCGCCGCCGGGGTGGTGCATGTTGCTGTCGGGCAGGATGCAGAGGTGCTCGGATTTATCGTGTTTTATCAGGAGGGTGAGCAGGTTCTTCTTGAAAACGTCGCCGTGCGCCCAACCGCAGCGGGTCGCGGTATTGGAAAACACCTGATCGCCTTTTGCGAAGCAGAGGCAAAACGATCAAACGCAACCTCGGTCAAGCTCTATACGAATGAGAAAATGACTGAAAATCTGTCGATCTACCCGCATCTTGGCTATCGGGAGACCGAGCGAAAGACAGAAGATGGTTTCAACCGCGTGTTCTTTGAAAAGTTCATCTGAAGAATGGCCGAATGGCCCAATGCCGGAGGTTCACGCAGCCTGCGGCAAACCCTCGCCCGCCGCAGAAATCTTCGGCTGAAACACGCGGCCGGGGCTTTGGCCTTTCCCATTTCCCCCGGTTTTCTGCTACACTTTCCAGACCCCGCATAACGGAGACTCGTCATGAAGCCCCTGATCCTTACCGCTCTGATCTGCTGCGCCGCCCCGGCCCTCGCGCAGGAGGCGGTCACCTATCCCTTTGACGGCAGCTTTGACGACGCCACCTTCAATGTGGAAAGCGCGATAGTCGGTCAGGGGCTGGTCATCGACCATGTCAGCCATACCGGCGAGATGCTGAGCCGCACGGCGAGCGATGTCGGCAGCGATACCAGGATTTTCGATGCTGCGGATGTGTTCCTGTTCTGCTCTGCCGTTCTGTCCCGCAAGGTGATGGAGGCGGATCCGATGAACATTGCCCATTGCCCCTATGGCATCTTCGTGGCGGACCGCGAGGGAGAGGTCGTCGTGGGATACCGGACCTATCCGCAAGGCCCGATGCAGGAGGTGCAGGCCCTGCTGGATGAGATCGTGCAAGAGGCCGTGGCCAACTGATGCGCGCCTTTCCCGATCTGCCGCCGGTCTGGTGGCTTGGCAGCATTGCCGCGATCTATCTGTTCAAGTTCATCGCGCCCGGCCTGCACCCGGACATCTGGTGGCTGGATGCCCTGTCCTGGCTCGTGCTTCTGGCGGCGCTGGCGATCATCGTCTGGTCCGCCTGGTACTTCTTTGCCCGCAAAACCACGATAGAGCCACATCACACCCCCAAGGTCCTGATCGAGGAGGGGCCGTTTCAATGGTCCCGCAACCCGATCTACCTCGCGCTGGTGATGCTCACATTGTCCTTTGCCATGGGCAACGGGTCACTGCTGGGCCTTGTGCTGACAGCTGTGCTCTGGCTGGTGCTCGACCGTCGTTTTGCCGCGCCGGAAGAGGCCCTGCTGCGCCAGACCTTCGGGGAGGAGGCAGACGCCTATTGCGCCCGGGTCCGGCGCTGGATCTGACCTGCACCGCAGCGCGTCAGTCGACCCCCGGCACAAAGCGATAGGCATCCGCCGTCTTTTCCACCCGGCCGAACCCCTGCGGCAGGTGAAAGCCGATGATGCGGGTCTGTTCATGTGCCAGCTGATCCAGCAGGGCCACCCGCGTTGTGGCGGCAAGTTCCTGATCCTGATCCGACCCAGACAACCAGCCAGGCCGCGCAAAGGCGACATGGTGGTTGCCGATGCAATCACCCAGGATCATCACGGATTCCGTGCCGTCCTGCACTTGCAGCGCCATATGGCCCGGCGTGTGACCCGATGTGGCGCGGGCCAGAACACCCGGCAGAACCTCGTCGCCGTCATCGAACAATGTCATGTCCTCTTCGATCATCCGCAAACGCCGCTCCGCCCCGACTGCAAAGGCGACACGCGCTTCGCCAATCTGATCGACCGTGGCGGGGTTGAGCCAATAGTCCCACTCCGCCCGCCCCATCATATAGCGCGCCCCGGCAAACAGCGGATCGCCGAAATCATCCAGCAGCCCCCAAAGGTGGTCCGGATGGCCATGGGTGAAAACCACATCCGTCACCTCCTCCGGCGCGACACCCAGGGCATCCAGCGAGGCACCCAGGGTCCCGGCGGTCGCTGCAAAATCCGGGCCAGAGCCCACATCGAACAGCACCGTCCGGTCACCGCTGCGCATCAGGGTCACATTGCAGGGCGGGGTCAGCACCTCGGGAGAGATGCCCTGCGCCGCCAGCACGGCCTGCAGTTCATCCTTGGGCATCGGATCAAAGACAAAGCTGCCCGGCAGGGCAAGCGCGCCGTCGCTGACCACATCAAGCCGGACATTGCCCAGATCAATCTGCGCATGTGCAACCCGCGGCCCAAGGCCAATCCCGGCCATGCCCGCCGCGCCGATGCTGCCCGCCACGAAACGCCGCCTGGTGATATGCATCGCCTGTCCTCCCCGTTAAAAATTCGTAACCTTGAATATGAAGGGGCGGGAGGCAAAGCGCAAGCGTGGCGGGGGCAATGAGGTCAGGCGATATGCTGGATCGTCGAAAACCCTTCGAACACCGGAGCACCCTCATGCAGCTTTGCCGTGGTGCCGGCGCTCTTGTGCGAGGCCCGGAAAGCGTCGCTGCGGGTCCAGTTGCGAAAGGCATCCTCCGACGCCCAGACCGTATTCGAGGCGAAAAGCACCTTGCCGTCTTTTTCGGGACCGCGCAGCATGTGGAATTCCACAAAGCCCTCCATCTCCTTGAGATGGCTGTCGCGGCCCAGCCAGAGCGCCTCGAAGGCTTCGGCGTTTTCCGACGGGACGGTGAAACGGTTCATCGCGATATACATGGCAGGTCCTTACTTGTTGAATGCGGCGCAGGGATCTGGCCGGTCCGCCGGGGCGGTGACGATGGTGGTATCATAACGCGGATCACCGCCCTCTGCGGGGGCTTCGACAAAGCCCGTCACATGCACCCTGGTCTGCGCTGCGGCGCGGGCAATCAGGGCCGGCATGGCCCAATCCTTGCGCGCATGTCCGTTGCCGGTGATCACCACCACGGGCGCGCCATAGGTGGCAAGCGCGTCGAGTGTCGCTGCGGAAAAGGCGGCGTCGCGCAGGCGCTGCGCCTCGACCATGCCGCCCATCATTTCCATCGGCATCGCCGCGCAATGCGCCTCGAACTGCAATGCCGCGCGCGCCTCTTGCTCGGCCTGCGACAGGGGGGCATCCAATCCGAACCGGCTGGCCCCGGCACCGAACACCTCTGCCGCGCCGCGTTCAAAAGCCGCACGCACCTTGTCACGGGGCAGGGCGGCGCCAACCACGGGGGTTTGCCCTGCCGCCTCGAACACCGGACGGTAGAGCGCAAAATCCGGCCAGCCCGACTCCGCCCAGCCGATCTGCTGCGCCAACGCGGTCAGATCCCCGCGGCTGTCCGCATTGACCTGTGTCGCCTGCTCCGGTGACAGCATTTCGAAAACAATGGCCTTTGGCGCAATCCGGGCAATCAGTTCCGCCTGTCCAATGTGGTGCGCGGCATTGTCATGCACCTCGCCCAGGATGACGATATCGGCGGCGCGCATCCGCGCAACCGCATCGGGGTCGACCTCCGCCACGCCGGGTCCGGCGGCAAGGACAGCCAGACAAACTGTGAGCATGTGACGGAAGTGGCGCATATCAGCCCCCTGCTGGATCGGGCATTACAGCCCATGCAAAAAGGGCCGCATCGCTGCGGCCCCATTGTTGCGATGCCGGGCTTACTTCCAGCCGACTTCGTTAAAGATCTTCTGCGCTTCGGGCAGGTTCTGGGCCACGGCCGAGAGGTTCACTTCATCCGCCTTGAACGCGCCCAGCTTCGCCACGCTCTCGCTCAGCGGCACGCCCGCGACCGTCGGGAATTCGTCGTTCCCGGCAGAGAAATAGACCTGTGCCTGATCCGACGCGAGATATTCCAGGAACTTCACCGCATTCTCGCGGTTCGGCGCATGGGCTGCCACACCGCCGCCCGAAAGGTTCATATGCGCCCCTTCGGCATCCTGCGCCGGAAAGATCCAGCCGATCCGGTCCACCTCTGCGGTCACGCCATCCACGTCTGTGCGCAGGGCGCGGGCAAAGTAATAGCTGTTGGCGATGGAAATTTCGCATTGTCCCGACACCAGCCCGCGCAGCTGGTCGGTGTCCCCGCCTTCGGGGTCGCGGGCAAAGTTGGCGACCACACCGGCGGCCCAGTCACGCGCCGCTTCCGCGCCATGGTTCTCGATCACCGAGGCAAGCAAGGTCTGGCTGTAGACATTGGTGGAAGAGCGGTGGCACACCATGCCCTTGTACTTGGGATCTGCCAGCGACAGGTAATCCATCGGCGGCTCGGTCACATCGTTCTTGTCGTAAAAGATGATCCGCGCCCGCTGGGAGAAGCCGAACCACTGGTTGTCGCTGTCCTGCAGGTTGGCGGGAATGCGCTCTTCCAGGATGTCGCTGTCGACCGATTGCAGCACACCGGCATCCTTGGCCCGCTGCAGGCGCGAGGTATCGACCGTCAGCAGCACGTCTGCGGGTGAATTCGCGCCTTCCGCCTGCATCCGCGCGATCAGCTCGTCCGCATTGCCTTCGATCCGGTTGACGGTGATGCCGGTCTGTTCGGTAAAGTCGGAGTAGAGCCGCTCGTCCGTGTCATAATGGCGTGAGGAATACAGGTTCACATCCCCCTCGGCGGCAGCGCTGCCAGCCACCAGAACGGCGGTCAGGGCAAGGGGGGTAAAACGTGTGTTTAGGGGCATGGGGATCTCCGGTTTCCAATCCTTACTTTTTTGATCAGATACCAGACTGAACTTGGGATGCAAGAATACTTATCGAAACACTCGGAAATATCCCGCTGGTGGGAAACGCGTCTGGCGGGGACGAGTCCAATGTGATGTGAGGGCGAGCCGGGCCAGCGCCTGCCCGGGGTAGGCGATGCTGGCTTATGTTCATGCCACTTAATTTCTCAACCATGATGAGTCCTATCGGGGGAATACCCAGGCTCACCAAATCGCCTACCCGGGGCACGGGCAGGCGATGGCCCGGCGCCTTTGGCTTGTTCCGGGCTTTGGTGGCATTGATTGACGGCAGCAGTGTCCCGCTCACCAGACCTTGACCCATACCACGTCTAAAGTCTGGTTGGGTCGGAAATGCTTGGCATATGGGTCGGAATTGCCGCGCAGGACCCACTGAAATGATTCAGCAAACGCGCCGCCAGGAGCCGGAGTTGCGCCACATTCGGCATGTCTTATTTGACAGGTCGCCGGTGACGGGTGTTGATTTCAAGGCAGCAAGACCGGCGGGCCCCTGTCTCACCACGCACCGCACCCCCCGGGCCCGGCGGCACCCGACATCAGGACACCCGCGCGCCCTGGACCCAGACGGATTTGACCACCGGATGATGGCCCAGCGTCGCGAAGCGCATCAGGTCGCCGCGCCTGCCGACCTCCAGCACACCGCGATCCTCCAGCCCCACATGATATGCCGGATTGGCGGTGACAGTGGCCAATGCGCGCGGCAGATCCCCCCATATTTCGTTCAGGATCAGCGCCCCCTGCATCAATGCCGCGGGCACATAGTCGGACGACAGGATGTCCAGCCGGTCGCCTTCCGCCAGCTCCCTTGCCGCCACATTGCCCGAATGAGATCCGCCCCTGACCAGGTTCGGCGCCCCCATGATCGTGGCGATCCCCTGCCTGTGGCAGGCCTCCGCCGCCTCCACGGTGGTGGGGAATTCCGCAATGCGCACGCCCTGCAAATGGCTCTTGTCCACCTGTTCGGCTGTGGTGTCGTCATGGCTGGCCAGCGTCGCCCCGTACCGCTTTGCCGCCGCCACTGCCGCGCTCTCATGGGCCGTCCCCAGCCGGGCCTGCAGCCCACAGAGGAAATCGCGATATTCGTCGAAGCCCTCGTCGGACATGCCATGCTTGCCACAGACGTAATCCTTGAACTTGCCCAGATCCCGGAACTGCCGCTGGCCCGGCGTATGATCCATCAGCGACACGATCCCGATCTTGTCCGCCGGTCCGAATTCCGCCATCTCCTCCACCAGCGTTTCCGAACAGATCTCGGCCCGCAGGTGGATATGATGGCTGATCTTCAGCACCCCCGCCTCCCGCATTTCCAGGATTTCATCCGCCATCTGCCGCGCATATTTTCCATAGCGCCTGCTGCTGGAAGACACGATGGACCCAACCCGGATCGCGTCGAACACCGTGGTAATCCCGGTGCCCGCCAGCTCCCGGTCATGCGCCAGGATCGCGGCGCGATGCGGCCAGTCCACCTTGGGGCGCGGCGTCATGTGCCGCTCCAGGTTATCGGTGTGCAATTCGATCAACCCGGGGCAAAGGTAATCGCCCTCGCAATCCTGCGCCCCGGCTGCCGCGCTGCCCCCCTGCGAGATATCGGCGATCCGCCCGTCCCGCAGCACAAGCGATCCCTCGATCACCTCTGTCGGCAGGACGATCCTTGCATTTGTCAAAACGGTCTCTTGTGTCATAGCAACGTCACATCTGAATGGCACGGCTTGCGCGTGCCAGTTGAAAGGAAGGGTTCATGTTCAAACGGTTTGCGGTCTATTTCACGCCCCAGGGCGCCTTGGCAGACAAGGGGGCCGCATGGCTGGGATGGGACATCGCATCGGGCTGCGCCGCTGACCACCCGAATATTGCCGGGCTCGACCTTGCCGGCCTCACCGCGACACCGCGTAAATACGGCTTCCACGCCACCATCAAACCGCCTTTCGCCCTTGCGACGGGCACCGATGTCGCCGGGCTTTCGCAGGCCCTGGCGCGGTTCTGCACCCAATTCGCCCCGGTCACGCTGGACGGGCTTCAGGTGGCGCAACTGGGCGGCTTCCTCGCCCTGATCCCGACCGGAGATCAGGAGCAGCTGAACCACCTCGCGGGCGAGGCGGTGATGCGGCTCGACCGGTTTCGCGCGCCCCCCACGGCGGAGGAACTGGCGCGCCGCCGGGCCAGCCATCTGACTCCGCAGCAGGAGCGGAACCTGCGTGAATGGGGCTACCCCCATGTGCTTGACGCCTTCCGCTTCCACATGACCCTGAGCGGGCGTGTCAAGCAGCCCAAACAGATCCTGCCCGCCGTGGCCGCCCATTTTGCCGAAGTCCTGCCGCAGCCTTTCCTGATCGACAGCCTGACCCTGGCGGGAGAGCGTCATGACGGGATGTTCGAGGCTCTGCAACGCTATGCCCTCGCCGGATAAAGCGCGGCCAGCGCGCGAGTGACAGTGTCGCGCAGCGCGCCGGAGTTGTCGATCCGCGTGGCGCTGATGCCCTCCGGCAGGGCAAAATCCGCCCGTGCCAGCCGGGTCTCGATCTCTGCCGCACTCTCGCGCCGGCGCGCACGCAGACGTGCCTCCAGCACCTCCGGCGTCGCAGTCAGCGACAGCACCTCAAAGCGGTCGAAACGCGCTTGCGCCAGCGGCAGGACCGACCGCGACAGATTGGCCAGCACATCCTGCCCCCGCGCCATCACATCCACGACCCCGGCCGGGATGCCATAGCACAATCCATGCGCCTGCCAGTGCAACACGAAAGCACCCTCTGCCACGCGCCGCGCAAATTCAGCCGCGCTCACCGCCTCATAATCCTCGCCCCCCGCCGCCACCGGCCGGGTGATGACCCGGCGGACCGCCACAAGATCACGCGCCCGGGCGACCATTCCGGCCATGACGGAATCCTTTCCGACACCCGACGGGCCGACAACTGCGATGAAACGCCCCACGCTCATGCCAGCCCGGGGGTAAAGCGGGTTACATCCACCTCGCGGTCACAGACCCTGTGCCGCGCCGCCTCATCGTGGAAGATCCCGACAATGGCAGCCCCGCGCGCCTTGGCCTCTTCGATCAGCGCCAGCACAACCTCCCGGTTGCCCGCATCAAGGCTCGCGGTCGGTTCATCCAGCAGCAGCGCCGGATAGGCATAGGCAAAGCCGCGCGCAATGTTCACGCGCTGCTGTTCGCCCCCCGAGAATGTGGTCGGGCTGAGCGTCCACAGATGTCGGGGAATGTTCAACCGCTCCAGAAGCTCCTGCGCCCGCGCCCTGGCGCTCTGCGCGCCGCAGCCCGTGCGCAACAGCGGTTCGGCCACCACATCCAGCGTCGACACCCGTGGGACCACCCGCAGGAACTGGCTGACATAGCCCAGCCTGTCCCGGCGCAGCGCCAGGATCTCGCGCGGCTCGGCGCGGGCCACATCGACCCCGCCAATCCGGATATGGCCAGAGGCCGCCAGGTAATTCCCGTAGAGCATGCGCATCAGGGTGGACTTTCCGGCACCGGAGGCCCCGATCAGCCCGACACATTCGCCGGGGGCCACCTCAAATTCTGCATCCTGCATCACCGGGATCACCGCGCCACCCTGATTGTGCAGGGTGAAGGACTTGCAGAGTTTCTCGACTTGGATCATCAGATTAACCTGTTGTTAATAAGTAAAAGGTTTCGCGGCGAAACCAGTCTCATACCTGCAGGACCGATGAGACCAGCAATTGCGTGTAGCCATGCTGCGGATCGTCCAGCACCTGGTCCGTCAACCCGGTCTCGACCACATGACCGTCCTTCATCACCATCAGCCGATCGGCCAGCAACCGCACCACGGCAAGGTCATGGGTCACGATGATCGCACTCAACCCCATCTCGCGGACCAGACCACGCATCAGATCAAGCAACCGGGCCTGCACCGAAACATCAAGCCCCCCGGTCGGTTCGTCCATGAACACCAACCGTGGCCCGGTGACCAGATTGCGCGCAATCTGCAACCGCTGCTGCATGCCCCCCGAAAAGGCGCTGGGGCGGTCGTCGATCCGATCGGCGGCAATCTCGACCCGGCCCAGCCAGTCCGTCGCGGTGTTGCGGATATCGCCATAATGGCGTGCGCCCACCGCCATCAGCCGCTCACCCACATTGCCGCCGGCACTCACGTTCATGCGCAGCCCGTCGCGGGCGTGCTGATGGACAAAGGCCCAGTCGGTGCGCCCCAGCATCCGGCGCTCGGGCTCCGACATGGTGATCGTATCGCGCAACCCCCCGGCGCGGGTGTCGAAACGAACTGCGCCTGCGTCAGGCTGCAAATGTCCCGCCAGACAATTGAGCAGCGTCGACTTGCCCGATCCGCTTTCACCGACGATGCCCATGACCTCTCCCGGATAAAGATCAAAGGACACCTCCGCGCAGCCGATCCGCGCACCATAGAATTTCGAAACGGCGTCAACCTGCAACAAGGGCGTCATGCCACATCCTCCTTCGCCGGAACACCCTGGGCGCCCACATGGCCCGCCGCGCGGCGGGTTGTGCAATAATCGGTGTCCGAACACATGAACAACCGCCCGCCCGCGTCATCGACGATCAGTTCGTCAAGATAGCTGTCCCCGGCGCCACAAAGATCGCAGGCATGATCCGCCTTGCTGGCCTCGAACGGGAAATCCTCGAAATCAAGACTGACGACCCGGGTATGGGGCGGCAGCGCATAGATCCGCTGCTCGCGCCCGGCGCCGAACAATTGGATGGCATCCATGGTCAGTTTCGGATTGTCGAATTTCGGGATCGGCGAGGGATCCATGACGTAACGCCCCTCGACCTTGACCGGATAGGCATAGGCGGTGGCAATCGCCCCGTGCTGGCTGATGTCTTCGTAAAGCTTGACATGCATCAGCCCGTATTCCTCCAGGCTGTGCATCTTGCGGGTCTCGACCTCGGAAGGCTCCAGGAACCGCAGCGGCTCGGGGATGGGAACCTGATAGACAAGGATCTGATCCGACCGGAGCGGCATTTCGGGGATCCGGTGACGGGTCTGGATCACGCTGGCCCTGGCGGTGTCTTCGGTCACGGCGACCCCTGCGGTTTTCTCGAAAAAGCGTCGGATTGACACGGCATTGGTGGTGTCATCCGCCCCCTGGTCGATGACCTTGAAGGTGTCCTCGGGCACCAGCACCGCCGCTGAGACCTGCACGCCACCGGTGCCCCAGCCATAGGGCATCGGCATCTCGCGGCTCGCAAAAGGCACCTGATAGCCGGGGATCGCCAGCCCCTTGAGGATGGCACGGCGGATCATCCGCTTGGTTTGCTCATCGAGATAGGCAAAGTTATAGGCTGAAACATTCATGCGAAATGCCGCTCCTGTCTGACCGGGAAACTGAGGGGGGAGGCTTGGCGGCGCGCCCGCGTCAATGCCTGCGATGCGCAATGGCTGCGATTTCTGCCAACAAGCCGGCAAAATCGCTGTCGACCTGTTCGCGGGCGAGGCGGATCACCCCATATCCAAGCGCCTGCAGCGCCATGTCCCGCTGGACAAGCAAGGCACGATGTTGCGCCTGCCCGGTGACTTCCACCACCAGCCGCGCCGCAGGGCACAGGAAATCTACAACGTAGGGTCCCAGGGGCGCCTTGCGGCGAAATTTCAAACCGGCCAGCTGCCGGTTGCGCAGGGCCTGCCATAATTTGTCTTCGGGCGCCGTCATCCAACGACGCTGCGCACGCGCCTTGCTGATCTGCGGATGGAATCTGGCCATCCGGGAAGGGTGGCACTGAATTCGTGAACCACGGATTAACAACACAAGTATCAGGTCGAAGTTTCTTATCGCACCGTGACCCCCTCACCCCCGGCCCCTCTCCCCTTGGGGAGAGGGGAGCCACGCTATCGCCGTTAGCACATCCTGTTGCTTCGGGCGCTGCGCTGCATGGGGTACGGCGTCCCCTCTCCCCAAGGGGAGAGGGGGTTGGGGGTGAGGGGGGCAACACGGTCATTCGGCGGCGTCCCTGATTGTATCCGACACTGCGCGGCGCAACTTGCGGATCAGTTCAAGTTCGGACTGAAAATCCACGTAATGGGGCAATTTGATGTGTTCCAGGAACCCGGTGGCCTGGATATTGTCCGCATGGCTCAGCACGAATTCCTCGTCCTGGGCCGGAGCACCCAGGTTGTCTTCTCCGAGTTCCTTCCACCGCAGGGCCCGATCCACCAGCGCCATCGAGATCGCCTTGCGTTCGGACATGCCGAAAACCAGGCCATAGCCGCGGGTAAATTGCGGTGGTTCGGTTCTGGAGCCCTTGAACTGGTTTACGGTTTCGCATTCGGTCACCTCGATCTCACCGATCTCGATCTCGAATCCCAGCTCGGGAACGTCCATTTCCACCGCGACGGTGCCGATGCGCAGTTCCGCCACGAAGGCGTGGTTGCGGGCATAGCCGCGCTGGGTCGAATAGGCCATGCCGAGGATGAAGCCCTCGTCGCCGCGGGTCAGGGACTGCAGGCGCAAGGGGCGTTCTGCAGGCAATTCGAGCGGTTCGCGGGTCAGATCGGGGGGTGTTTCCGCACCCGTTTCCTCGGTCTGGATCAGATTTTCCCGATCCAGGAACCCCATGATATGGGGTGTCCGGGCGGGATCGGCGGGTTTCTCGGGGGCTGCGGGCACATCACCTTCGGCGGCCAGTTTGAAGTCGAGCAGACGGTGCGTGTAGTCGAAGGTCGGGCCCAGCAACTGGCCCCCCGGGGCGTCCTTGAACGTGGCCGAGACACGGCGGTCGCAGCGCATTGCGCCGGTGTCGATGGGATGTGAGGCACCGAAGCGGGGCAGGGTGGTGCGATAGGCACGGATCAGGAAGATGCCTTCGATCAGGTCCCCGCGCGCCTGTTTGATGGCCAGCGCGGCCAGGTCGGGATCGAAAAGGGACCCTTCGGCCATCACCCGGTTGACCGCCAGTTTCAGCTGTTCACGGATCTGGGCGACGGAGAGTTCGGCCACCTCGCTGTCACCGCGGCGTTCTTCGGCGAGCCAGGCATGGGCGTTGTCGATGGCGCGCTCGCCACCTTTTACTGCGACATACATCAGGACACCTTTGTGCTGCGGGGCAGGGCCGCAATCTGCGTGCCCGTGGTGAAGAAATGATCATGACCCAGGGGGAACAGGGCGGCATTGTCCTGAAACCGCTTGATCTCTGGCAGCGAGAGCCGCGTGACATCCCTGATGCCGGGGCCGCGCAGGGTGGCGCCGGATTGCGCGAGATGTGTCACCTCCACGATCAGCGTGGCGGAGCGGTCGGGGTATTCCGGGGTGCCGATGGCAAAGTCGCAGGGCGTCAGCGCGTCCCATGTGCCCAGGGCAAAGCGGGCAGTTGCCGCGCCGGTAAAGGGCGCGCCGGTGTGGAAGGTGATCCAGTCCCTTATCTGCGGCGTGTCATGGCCCGGTGCCAGAAAGATCGGCGTGTCCGGATCGCAGAGTGTCAGGATCAATGTCCCGGCGGCGACGGAAAGGGGGGCCGGTGGCATGGCGCCTGAGAGGGGTGCAATCTCGCCCGGTCGGGCCATGACCTGCATGATGGCGCGAAAGGCGGTGGCCGCCTCGATCGGGGCGTCGTCAAAGCCGCCTGTGAGGGCCTGTGTCTGCATCAGTCTTCCCCCCGGGCCATGGTAAAGAAATCGACCCTGGTCGCGGCGGCCTTGGCGGCGCGGGTGGTCTGGCGGCGGGTTGCTGCCGTCGAGAGCGGTGTCAGCACCTTCTCGCGGATCTCGGTGGCGGCGGCGGTCTGCATTCCGGCATCAAGCAGCGCGGCGCGCAGGGCCTTGGTCTTGTCGCGGCCCTGCACATAGGCGTGGCCGTCCTGACCGGAGGACAGGCGGACCGAGCAGCGGGTGACGGTGATTTCGCCCAGGTTGAAGGCGGCACCCACCGCGCCCGCACGGCCGCGGACCATGACGCTGCCAACCTCGGGCGCGCGCAGCACCTGGTGATCAAGGCTGAGGTCCAGGGCGGACCAGGCACCATCCAGCTCGGCGGGATCGCATTTGGCCAGCAGGCTCATCCATTGCTTGCGGTCTGCGTTCTGGTCTTGAATGACGGTCATCTAGACACCTTGTGGATTTGTCTACTATACTATACAACTAGACAAATCATGACGGATTCGCCGTTCTGACACAAGCCCCGCAACTGTGAAACTTTGGTGACACATGGCCCGCACCCCGATCTGGAGATCCATTGCAACCACGCTGAGCGGTGAAATCAGCGCCGGGCAGTACGCCCCCGGGGACAAGCTGCCGACCGAAGCCGTGCTGGCGGCGCGTTTCGGGGTGAACCGGCACACCGTGCGCCATGCGCTGGCGGCGCTGGCCGACGAGGGGGTGGTCTTTGCCCGGCGCGGTGCCGGGGTCTTTGTCACCCAGGTGCCGACGGAATATCCGCTTGGCAAGCGGGTGCGGTTTCACCAGAACCTTGCTTCGGCGGGGCGGGTCCCGGGCAGGCGGATCCTCACCATGCAGACCCGCAGCGCCACGGAAACGGAGCGCAACCTGCTGGCGCTTGAGGAAGGCGCCCAGGTGCATGTGGTCGATGGGCTGTCCTTGGCCGATGACATGCCGGTTGCGGTTTTCAACAGCGTCTTTCCGGCGGCGCGTTTCCCCGATTTGCCGGTGTATCTGGAAGAGGTGAATTCGGTGACCGAGGCGTTGCGCCGTTCCGGCGTGCGTGATTATACCCGCGCCTCGACCCGGCTGAAAGCCAAGCTGGCCACAGCCACGCAGGCCTTGCATCTGCAGATTGCAGAGGGCGCGCCGGTGCTGCTTTCGACCTCGGTCAATGTCGATCCGGAGGGCACGCCGGTGGAGTTCGGCAGCACCTGGTTTGCCGGGGACAGGATCACGCTGACCTTGGAAGGGGAGTAGGGGATTTCACCCCCCGAGCAGGTCGGCCCGGATATGATTGGCGCGCCGTCCGACCGTGACGATGGAGCCGATGATCACAACCCAAAGCGCGACGGTCAGAATTGTGCCTTGCGGCAGGAAATGCTGCTCAACGACCGCCAGCACCGCGGCCAGCGTGACAGTTGCCATCCGGTGCTGCTTGGCCATCGGGCCGGAAAAGTCGGGCGCAAGTCCGATGCTGGCGCCCAGTTCACGGGTATAGGCGGTCAGGACGGCACATGTGGCTGCGGCAAAACCGAGGGTGGGGGAGCCAAGGCCAAAGCCGATGCCGATGAAGATGATGATATCTGCGATACGGTCCGGAAATTCATTCCAGAACGGCCCGTCGGGCGCGCTTTTGCCGGCTTCGATGGCGACCATTCCGTCGAACAGATTGCAGAGCAGGCGCAATTGGCAGGCCAGGGCGGCCAGGATCAGCAGCGCCCCCTTCAGGTTGGTGCTGTCCGCATAGGCGGTCATCCAGAACGCAAGACCGGCCAGGAGTGCCGCCGCAATGCTCGCCTGCGAGATCTGGTTCGGCGTGATCGCGCGCCCGGCCAGAAAGGCTGTGATCCTGTTGGCCCAGCCTGACTTGCGGCTTTGCAGGGGGCGGCGGTTTTTCAGGTCAGTCATGAGTCCTGTCTTCCGATCTGTGCTGGCTGAGAAAATTGTAGGTGAAAATATAGGAGGCCGATACCAGCAGCGGCACTGCGATTGTCCTGGCCACTTCGGGCGTGCCGGACAGCAGATGCGCTGTGACAAGCAGCATGGCAGAGGCCAGAGAGGCGATCAGGGCAGGCGCGACATGGCCCGTCCCATAGGAAAACCGGGGGCGCATCCAGTCCACCGTTCGTTTGAGGAACAATGTCAGTGCCGCCGAGATGCTGCCCTGCACAAGACCGGCCAGCAAGGGTTTGGGCATGGCATGGGTGCTGTTTGCAAAGATGGCCCAGCCCCCCATCGCGACAAAGGCAAAGGCCACATGCAGCGGGGTGCTTTTCAACGCTGCTGACAGGGCGTTCTTCAATGAATGTCCCAGTAGAAGCGCACGATGTGAAAGAAGATCGGGGCGGAGAAGATGACCGAATCCAGCCGGTCGATGAAACCGCCGTGTCCGGCGATCAGATGGCCCCAGTCCTTCACCCCGCGATCCCGCTTGATGGCGGACATGACCAGCCCGCCCAGAAAGCCCATGAGGGTAATCACGATGGACATGCCAACCGCCTGCATCACGGTAAAGGGCGTGATCCAATAGAGCGATGCCCCAAGCAGGCTGGAGGTGACGACACCGCCGATGAGCCCTTCCCAGGTCTTGGATGGTGACACCTTCGGCGCGATCTTGTGTTTTCCCAGCAGCTTGCCCCAGACATATTGAAACACGTCGCTGGACTGAACCACGACCACCAGGAAGAAGATCAGGAACAGGTTGCGCCCTTCGAAATCCGCGATGTTCAGGCTGAGCAGCGCAGGCACATGCGACACGCAGAAGACGCTGATCATCAGCGCCCATTGCGCCTCTGCGATGCGGATCAGGAAATTGTCGGTTTCGCCGCTGAGCATGGAGACGATCGGCATCAGCAGGAAGGCGTAGACGGGAATGAAGATCGAGTAGAAGCCGTACCAGTTCATGCCCACCGCGATGAACTGGATCGGCAGGACGATGAAGGCGGCGGCGGCAATGGCCCAATGGTCAGAGACACGGGTGTTGGTCAGCGTCAGGAATTCGCGCAATGCGGCAAATGAGCAGAGCGCGAAAAGGATCACAACGCCGGTGTTGCCGGCCGAAAAGGCGAGGGCCGTCAGGCCGACCATGACCCACCAGGCATTGATGCGGGCATTCAGATTTTCGATGGTCAGATCAGGCCCGTCAGGCCCGGCCTTGAATTTCAGGAATTGCCCGATGGCCGATGCCACCAGCAACACGGCCAGAACGCAGCCCAGCAGAAAGAGAAAGCTGTCAGCCATTCACCTGTTCCTTTGCGGTTATCGACAGCGCCAGCAGCGCCGCCTGCGCGCGTTCCAGAAAGTCTGCTTTGGTTTCGCCCTGCTTCAGCCGCAGCGGTTGCCCGAAGGTGATGGTACAGATCAGCGGGATCGGCACCAGCTTTCCCTTTGGCATCACGCGGTTCAGGTTTTCGATCCAGACCGGCACCAGATCGACCTCGGGCTTTTTTGTGGCCAGGTGAAAGAGCCCGGTCTTGAAGGGGAGCAGGGGCGATTGGGTCATGTTGCGGGTGCCCTCGGGGAAGAGGATCAGGCTGTCGCCCGCATCCAGCGCATCCGCCATTTGCTGCACCGGATCGGCGGCGCGTTCTTCGGGGTTGCGTTCAATCAGCAGGGCGTTGAACACCGATCTGCCGATGAATGTCTTCAGTTTGGAGGACAACCAGTAGTCCGCAGCGGCGACGGGGCGGGTTTTTTCGCGCAGCTTGCCGGGCAGCACGGTCCAGATCAGGACAAAATCGCCATTGCTTGCGTGGTTGGCAAAATAGACCCGCTTTTCCGGGAGCGGAGCGGCACCCTGCCAGATCGCGCGCACTGCCGTGATCAGCCTTGCAAACGTGATAATCAGCAATGCGACAAGTTGGCCAAACATCGGCTGAATTTGCATGAGAGGGTTTGTGAAGGCAATCACAATAGTTGCCCTGGGGCCCCGGCCCGCGCAGTTGTTTTCAGCCTTCGTATTTCTCCAAAAACGCCTCGGCGGGCAATGTGCGGAAGTCCTGCAAGGTCTCGCGCAGGCGGGCATGGGGCCAGTCCCACCAGGCGAGCGTCATCATGCGCTCTGCGATGCTGTCGGAAAACCGGGCGCGCAGGGGCGCGGCGGGGATGCCCGCGACGATCATATAGGGGGGCACGTCGCGGGTGACGATGGCGCCGCCTGCGATCACCGCACCATGGCCGATGGTGACTTCGGGGCGGACCTGCGCGCCGTGGCCCAGCCAGGTGTCATGCCCGATCTGCGCGCGGCGGCTGCGGCGGTGGGCGAACCATGCGTGGTCCGGTTCCGCATCGTCGAAATAATCGGCAGAGCGGTAGTGGAAATGGTGCAGGCTGGCCTTTTCCATCGGGTGGTCGGTCGCGCCGATGCGCACAGCGGAGGCAATGTTGGAGAATTTGCCGATCTCGGCATTGGCGATGTCGGCGAAGCGGTCGCAATAGGAATAATCCCCGATGTGGCTGTGCGCCACGCGCGAGGCGCGGCCGATCTCCACATAGGCACCAAATGTGCTGTCGGTGATCTCGCAATCGGGGTGCAGGTAGGGAACGTGCGGTTTCAGCCGTGCCATCAGGACGCGTCCCCGGAGATCAGACGCCGCCGCAGCCAGCCTGACAGGCTGTCCATGATCATGACCATCAGGATGATCAGCACGATGTAATAGGTCACTTCTTCCCAGTCCTTCTGCGTGATGATCGCCTGTGTCAGCAACAATCCGATGCCGCCGCCGGTGATCGCGCCGATGATGGTGGCAGAGCGGGTGTTGGATTCAAGGTAATAGAGCACCTGGCTCAGCAATATCGGGGTGATCTGGGGGATCACGCCAAAGCGGTAGCGTTGCAGCGGCCTGGCCCCCGTGGAGGTCAGGCCCTCGATCTGCTTGTCGTCCACGTTCTCCAGCGCCTCGGAGAATATCTTGCCGAAGGTGCCGGTGTCGGTGAGCATGATCGCCAGCGACCCGGTCAGCGGGCCGGGGCCAAAGGCGCGGCTGAGCACGATGGTCCAGATCAGCCCGTCGACCCCGCGCAGGAAGTCGAAGATGCGGCGCGCGGCGAAGCGGGCGGCGCCGAGCGGCGTGAAGTTGCGCGCGGCGAGAAAGCCCATGGGCAGGGCGATGATGGCGGCACCGAAGGTGCCGAGGAAAGCCATCAGCACGGTTTCGACCAGCGCCCAGGCGACATCGGCGTGGCGCCACATCTTGTTGTTCCAGAAATCCGACCACATCCCGCCATAGTCGCCGTTTGCGATGAGTTGCGTCAGGCTGAGGTCATGGAACGGGCTGTCCAGGGTGAAGAAAAACAGCTCCCAGCCGGTGAAATAGCGGAACACCTCGGTCCGGTTACGGGTGATGGTCAGCCGACCCGCGTCGGTGGTGATTGCGATACGGTTCCTTGAGGCGTTGATCCAGTCGGGCACCGCGCCCGCAGGCAGTTCGGCGTTGACGCCGCTGCGGCCCGGCCGTGCCGTCACGGTGCCATAGCCGGGAATGTCGTAGCGCACGGTTTCGCCCAGCGTGATCAGGTGGCCGTCGCCCAGATCGACGGATGTGGCAGGTCCAAGTTTTACCCAGTCCGGGCTGTCGCCCTGCGGGTAGGTTCCCTTGCGCTCGCCCTCGATGGCGATGCTGACCTCGCCGTTGCGGTTGTCCTGCGTGACATGGGTCTTGTAGCTGTAGGTGTCGCGCAAAAGCGTGTTCATGTTGTCCAGGCTGACCCGGTCGCGCAGGCCCGGCACGTCGAAGGCGAAGAAGACATAGATCAGATAGGCCGCGATCAGCACCGGCGCGGCAAGCGCGACCAGTTTCTTGCGGGCAATCAGGCGCTCGGCCTGCAGGGTGAGGGTTGCGGTGGTCACAGGAGGGCTCCCTTGTCCTTGTAGGCCTTGCCATGGGTCAGGCGGTTGCGGGCGTAGCTGGAGAGCTGATCCACGATCACGATGGCCCCGAAGAGCAGCAGGAAGATCGCCGCCGCCTCGTCGAACTTGCCCTGTCCCCAGGACATGGTGTTGCGCAGGTCATAGCCGATGCCGCCGGCACCCACGAAGCCGAGGATTGCAGAGGCGCGGATGTTGATCTCGAACCGCAGCAGCGCATAGCTGAGGTAGTTGGGCGCGACCTGGGGCACGACGCCCAGCATCATGCGTTGCAGCCAGGACGCGCCGACAGAGGCCAGCCCTTCGACCGGTTTGAGGGAGGCGTTCTCGTTCACTTCGGAGAACAATTTGCCAAGCGCGCCGATGGTATGCAGGCAGATCGCGATCATGGCGGGCACCGGGCCGCCGCCCAGCAGGAAGATCAGGATCAGGGCGATGACGATTTCCGGCACCGCGCGCAGGATGTCCAGAACCCGGCGGACGGGTGCGACGATCCAGGGCAGGGGGGCCAGGCCACGTGTGGCCAGCAGGGCCGCGAAAAACGCCAGCAAAGCGCCCAGCAGCGTGGCTGCGGCGGCGATGTTGATGGTTTCGATCAGCGACGGCAGGTATTTCAGGAAATAGCCGGGCAGCAGCTGGGCGCGGGACAGCGCCTCGCCGATCACGTCACCGGGGAAGTCGAGGACATTGCGCCATCCGTCCCAGAAGCCACCGGCATTGCGCGCATCTGCGGTGGCGAAACCCGCCACCATCAGGGCCACGAAGATGACCAGCAAAAGCATGTTCAACACACGTTTCTGTCGCATCGCCGCGACGTATTCCGTGCGGATGTCCTGGACCGTTTCGGCCATTACCCCACCCCTTTCAAAAAAATTGCAGGCCCCGATGTGACACCGGGACCTGCAGCTCAACTTAAATGTCTTTGATCAATTCGATTTCGCCTTGCGGGCTTCGACGATCGACACATAGGCGTCATGTGTGATCGGATCGAACCCCAGAGTATCGCCCGACGCCACGCCATAGGCGCAATCGGGGTCGGTCTCGTACAGGTTGTCGACCAATGCGGTCATCTTGGCCTTGACCTCCTGGGGGAGGGTCTTGCGCAGGACAACGGGGCCTTCCGGGATCGGCTTGGAGCGCCAGATTTCCACCAGGTCGTTCATGTCGACCAGGCCAGCGTCCACGGCCTTGCGCAGCGCGCCGGAGTTATAGCCGTCTTCCCAGTTGCCCTGGCCGTCGGCCCAGGTCACGCCGCCGTCGATTTCGCCATTGGCGACTGCGACGATGGTCTGTTCGTGACCGCCGGTGAACTTGACCTCACCGAAGTAGTCACCGGAGTCCATGGTGATGCCTTCGCCCGCCTGCGGGATCTCGATGGAGGGGATCAGGTAGCCGGAGGTGGAGTTGGGGTCGCCGAAGCCAAAGACCTTGCCTTTCATGTCGGCAAGCGAGGCGATGCCGCTGTCCTTGCGGGCAAAACCGATGGAATGGTAGCCGTAGGAGCCGTCGAGGTTGATCTTGACCAGCACCGGCTCGACCGCTTCGGGGTCCTGAAGGTAGACGGCGGCGTAGCCGGAAGAGCCCATCCATGCCATGTCGAGCGTGCCGCCCAGCAGGCCCTGGATCACGCCGTTGTAGTCGGCGGGGGCGAAAAGCTTGGTTTCGACGCCCAGTTCCTCGGCCGTGTAGTCGGCCAGGCACTGAAAGCTGTTCATGCGGTCCTGCGCGTTTTCGCCGCCCAGGATGCCGATGCGGAATTCGCTGATGTCGTTGGTCTGGGCCAGCGCGCCCGTGCTCAGGGCGGTGGTGGCGAGTGCCGCTGCGAGAAGCTTGTTCATATGTTGTCTCCGGTTGGTTGGATGTTCCGCCCGGTCTTGCCGGTGCGGCTTGGGCATTCAGGCAAGCGCATGGTCGAGGGTCTCGATCGAGGTCGAGGTTGCAGCTTCTGAAAAGGAGGCGTCGGCGCCGTAGATTTCGCGCGCCATCGCGGTGGTCAGTTGTTCGGGCAGCCCGTCAAAGACGATCTTGCCGTCGCGCATCCCCACCACGCGGTCGCAGTAGCGGCGCGCGGTATCGAGGGTGTGCAGGTTGGCGATGATGGTGCGGCCGTCCTCTTCGTGGATGCGGCGCAGGCTTTGCATCACCACCTGGGCGTTCATCGGGTCAAGCGATGCGATGGGTTCGTCCGCGAGGATGATCCGGGGGTCCTGCATCAGGGCGCGGGCAATCGCCACGCGCTGTTGCTGGCCGCCCGACAGCGCCTCTGCCCGTTTGGTGGCATGTTCGGCGATGCCGAGGCGGTCGAGGATGTCGATGGCCCGGTGCACGTCTGCCGTCGGGTAGATGCTGAACATGCTGGCAAGGGTCGAACGGCGGTTGAGGGTGCCGTGCAGCACGTTCGAGACCACATCCATGCGCGGCACCAGGTTGAACTGCTGAAAGATCATTGCGCAGCGGGACTGCCAGTCGCGCTTGTCCTTGCCGGAGAGCGCGGTGATGTTGCGGCCTTCGAAATTGATTTCGCCCGAGGTTGCGTCGGTGAGGCGGTTCAGCATCCGCAGCAAGGTGGATTTGCCGGCACCCGACCTGCCGATGATCCCGATCATGGCCGGGCGGTCGATGTCCAGGTTCGCGGCGCGTACCGCGACATTGGGACCAAAGGACTTGGTCAGGTCGGTCAGTTTCAGCATGTTGCCCCCGTGGTTTGAGGCACCATCTGTCAGGGCGGGCTTTCAGAGATATGTCGGTTTGACGAAACTTTTGTAACGCCGGACGCGCAGCCCCGGTTGCAAGGGGGCGAAGGTTTGCGCGATGATGTGGAGGTGCTGGACTTTTCGATCTGTTAGCGCTAACAAGGCGCTGACGAAGCGTGAAGAACACATGCACAATATGTGATTGGCCGGTGCGCCCGCGATGGGCGGCCCTGATACGAATCGATGGAGGATCCCATGCTGAACCAGACCGTTGCCCGCGTCACGGACCGTATCATCGCCCGCAGCAGCGCGGGTCGGGCTGATTATCTCGGACGGATGGCAAGGGCCGCGCAGGACGGCCCGGCGCGCGCGCATCTGTCCTGCAGCGGACAGGCCCATGCCTATGCGGCGGCAGGCCCGGACCAGGAGGCGCTGGCGACGCAGTCGGCGGGAAATATCGGGATCGTCACCGCCTATAACGACATGCTCTCGGCGCATCAGCCGTTTGAGCGCTATCCCGAGCTGATCCGCGCCGCGGCCCGCGCCGCAGGCGGCACCGCCCAGGTGGCGGGCGGGGTGCCCGCGATGTGCGATGGCGTGACCCAGGGCACCGCCGGGATGGAGCTGAGCCTGTTTTCGCGCGATGTGATCGCATTGGCCGCCGGGGTGGCGCTCAGCCACAACACCTTCGACACAACGGTTTATCTGGGCGTCTGCGACAAGATCGTGCCGGGGCTGGTGATCGCGGCTCAGGTCTTTGGCCATCTGCCGGCGGTCTTTCTGCCTGCGGGGCCGATGACCTCGGGCATTTCCAATGACGAAAAGGCGCAGGTGCGCCAGAAGTTCGCGGCGGGTGAAGTGGACCGCGCCGCGCTGATGAAGGCCGAGATGGGCGCCTATCACGGGCCGGGGACCTGTACCTTTTACGGCACCGCGAACACCAACCAGATGTTGATGGAATTCATGGGGCTGCATCTGCCGGGGTCCAGCTTTGTCAACCCGAACACGCCGCTGCGCGATGCGCTGACCGATGCGGGGGCGCGGCGCGCCCTGTCGATCAGCCATCTGGGCAATGAATATATCCCGACCAGCCAGGTGCTGGACGAGAAAGCCTTTGTGAACGGCATCGTCGGGCTGCATGCCACCGGCGGCTCCACCAACCTGCTGATCCACCTGGTCGCCATGGCGCGGGCGGGGGGGATCATCCTGGACTGGCAGGATTTTTCGGATCTCGCCGATGTGACGCCGCTGTTGGCGCGGGTCTATCCCAACGGGCTGGCGGATGTGAACCATTTCCACGCGGCGGGGGGGCTTGGCTTCATGATGGGGCAATTGCTCTCGGCGGGCCTGCTGCATGAGGACGTGAAGACGATCATGGGCCCTGGGCTGGACCGTTACACGCGCGAACCCCGTCTGAAGGACGGCGCCCTGACCTGGGAAGCAGGCGCGGCAGAGACGCTGAACGACCGCATCCTGCGCCCGGTGACGGACCCGTTCCAGCCCACCGGCGGATTGCAGCGGCTGGATGGCGCGCTGGGGGCGGCCGTCACCAAGGTGTCGGCGGTCAAGCCCGAGCATCACGTGATCGAGGCGCCGGTGCGGGTGTTCCACGATCAGGAGGCCGTGAAGGCGGCCTATCAGGCCGGGGAGTTCGTGGAGGATGTGATCGTCGTGGTCCGTTTCCAGGGGCCCAAGGCGAATGGCATGCCGGAACTGCACAGCCTGACGCCGGTGCTGGCGAACCTGCAGGCGCGCGGGCTGAAGGTCGCGCTGGTGACGGACGGCCGGATGTCGGGTGCCTCGGGCAAGGTCTTGAGCGCGATCCATGTCTGCCCCGAGGCCGTCGACGGCGGTGCCATCGCCAAGCTGCGCGACGGTGATATCCTGCGTGTGGACGCGGCAAAGGGCAGGCTGGATATCATGACCGAAGGCGTGCTGGAGCGTGACTGCGTGACGGCGGACCTGACTGCGAACGGCTTTGGCCAGGGCCGCGAGTTGTTCAACCATTTCAGAACGCTGGTCGGCTCTGCCGATACCGGCGCAAGCAGCATCTAGGATCGGAGACCCAACATGACCCCAGCCGAAAGCAGCCGCGAGGCCCGCGCGCTTTGCCAGATGGCCCCCATCATTCCCGTGCTCGTGGTGGAGGATGTGGCCCATGCCCGGCCCCTGGCCGAAGCCCTGGTCGAGGGCGGGCTGCCGGTGCTTGAGGTGACCTTGCGCACCGAGGCCGCATTGGCCGCGATTGCCGAGATGGCGAAAGTCGAAGGCGGGGTTGTGGGCGCCGGGACGCTGATCACCGCGCAGGATGTGGCCGCGGCCGTCAAGGCCGGTGCACGGTTTGGCGTGTCGCCGGGGGCGACGGATGCATTGCTGACAGCGACGGAGGCGGCGGATCTGCCGATGTTGCCGGGGGCGGCCACGGCAAGCGAGGCCATGCGCCTGCTGGCGCGGGGCTATGACATGTTGAAATTCTTTCCTGCGGAATCGGCGGGCGGCGCGGGGATGCTGAAATCTCTGGGTGGCCCCTTGCCGCAGATCAGTTTCTGCCCCACGGGCGGGATCAGCCCGTCGAATGCCCTGTCCTATCTGAGCCTGCCGAATGTGGTCTGCGCCGGCGGCAGCTGGGTTGCGCCCGCAGCGCTGGTCAAGGCTGGCGACTGGCGTGCCATCACCGAACTGGCGCGGGAAGCAGCGGCGCTGGCGTAACCTACAGCGTCCTGCCTATAATCTGATACGTTCAGTATCGCCGATGTCCCGAGAGCGCGAAGCGCGGCAGGGTATCGGCGATGCAGGCTTTACAGCGTTTCGGGATAAACTTGAAACATCCCGTGTCACTTTTCGCGTTCGACCGAAGGGAGAGGCAGCGAACAAGTGATTCAGGTATATCGCGAAACGCTATAGGCGGGGCGCTTTGGCGGAGTCTTGCGAAAACCGGAAAGAGCCGCGCGGGGCCGCAGGTGCGGGACCTTCGGCACTGCAAATGATGACATGTCATTTTTGACATGTCATCATTGAGGACGGGCTGGGCTGTGCCGATGGCGCATGGTCCCGCTGTGGCGCATCCATTGGCGTGTTTTGCGCAGAAAGACGTGCGGAAGCCGTGGTCTCTGCCAGGCACCTGGCTTAAACAGGTCGCGGAGCAGCCGGAGGACAACATGCAGAAACTATGGATCACGCGGCCCCTGCCGGACAAGGTGATCGCCGAGGCGCGGCGGCATTTCGACGTGGAAGTCCGGGCGGAAACCCTGCCCCTGACCCAAGCCGAACGGCTGCGCGCGCTGGCTGAATTCGACGCTGTTCTGCCGACCCTTGGGGATGCATTCGATGCGTCCTTTTTCAAGGATAGACCACGATGCCGGATCCTTGCCAATTTTGGTGTGGGGTTCAATCACATTGACGCCAAGGCCGCCCGCGCCGCCGGGGTGGCGGTCAGCAACACGCCGGGTGCCGTGACCGATGCAACTGCCGACATCGCCATGACCCTGATGCTGATGACCTGCCGCCGTGCGGGCGAGGGCGAAAGGATGGTCCGTGCGGGCAACTGGCCCGGTTGGCATCCGACGCAGCTTTTGGGCATGCATGTCACTGGCAAGACGCTGGGCGTCATCGGCATGGGGCGGATCGGCCAGGCGATTGCGCAGCGGGCGGCGCTGGGCTTTGGCATGAAGATCGTTTTCTACAACCGCTCCACCGTGGCGGGGCTGCCCTTTGACGCCACACAGCTGGCCGGGTTGGAGGATGTCCTGCAAGCGGCTGATGTGGTCGTGCTGGCGGTGCCTGCCACGCCCGAGACCCATCACCTGATCGACTCCGCCGCACTTGGCATGATGAAGCGCGAGAGCGTGCTCATCAACATCGCGCGCGGCGATGTGGTAGACGAAGCGGCGCTGATCGAAGCCCTGGAGCAGGGGCGCATTGCCGGGGCGGGGCTGGATGTCTACGAGTTCGAACCGAAGGTGCCGGAAGCCCTGCGCAGGATGGAGAATGTCACGCTGCTGCCGCATCTGGGCACCTCGGCGCAGGAGGTGCGCGAGGACATGGGGCTGATGGCAGTGGCCAATCTCGTTGCCTTCTTCAAAGAGGGCAAGGTGCTGAACCCGGTCTGACCACAGCGTTTCGGGATAAACTTCAGAAGTCGCAGATCACCTTTCGCATTCGACCGAAAGGTGACGTCGCGAACACGTGAATCATGTATATCCCACAACGCTCTAGCGCTGTTGTACATCGTCGGGCGTCAGGGTGATATCGGCGGGCAGCGCGTCGGCAATCACGGTGTTTGCGTTCAGCATGTCGTTCTGATGGACCTTGCGGGCAGCGTCCTGCGGTGAATATCCGTGATCCAGCCAGCGCTGCATCAGCCGGGTTTCCAGAACCTCCGCCGGGACATCCAGCCGGATCGACAGATCCCAGAGCGCAGCCAGATCGCGCCATCCGGGGCGATCCAGCAGCAGATAGTTTCCTTCCAGGATCACGGTTTCAATGGCCGGCCCGACCACGCCGCTGCCCGCAATCGCGCGGTCCAGCCTGCGGTCGAAGCTGGGATAGATCACCTCGTCCTCCTGCCCCAGCCGGGTGACCAGATGGCGCAGCCCCGCCACATCGAAGGTTTCCGGCGCGCCCTTGCGGTGCAGCAGGTCGCGGTCCCGCAGCACGCCATTGTCCAGGTGAAACCCGTCCATCGGCACCATGCAAAAGGAGGCATCCGCCCCTGCCAGAACCTCCGCCAGCGTGGATTTACCGCTGGCCGGGGCACCCGCCACGGCGACCAGCCTGCGTTTGCCGCGCATCGGGGCCGCCTTGATGCGGGTGACTAGGTCGTGTTGACATTCAGTGTCGCCCACCCGTTTCAGTCCAAAGTTGCTCAGTTCCAGGCAAGAGAGCGCGGAATAGTCAGCTACTTCAAGCTCTCTTTGCGCAGAAATGGGTAATTTTGGCGAAACCCCATCGGGGCGCGGCGGATTTTGCCTCTGCCCTCCCGGATGTTCGCTTCCAATGATCACATTGCTGTGCTCACATCAGGGTGCCAGCGGCAAAATCCGTCTCGCGCGGGTGGGCGAAGATGAATGTCCACAGGCCCTAGTCAGCCGGACTCAAAGTTCGGTTCATTGAATGCAGCTCTCAACGGCAGGTTCGCGCCCGACCCCGAGGGCGGCCTTCCATTTTGCGGGGCATCTCCATTTTTCCATACTTCGCAGCATCTTGCGAGGTCGGAGTTTCGCACCCGCCCTGGGGGGCGGGGTCGGGTGCGAACCGGATCGCAAGCGATCCGGAGGCATGGGGAAATGGTGCGCATTTCGTTTCCGCAATACTAGCTTCTCCAGCACGGGATCAGGCCGCCTGCGGTTCCCTGGCCCCGGTCATGAAGGCCACGGCATCGGACATCGTGTGTTCTTTCGGGTCGATGACGCAGAGCCGTTTGCCCAGCCTGTGGACATGGATGCGGTCTGCCACTTCAAAGACATGCGGCATGTTGTGGCTGATCAGGATGATCGGGATGCCCCGGCTTTTCACGTCCTGGATCAGTTCCAGCACCCGGCGGCTTTCCTTGACGCCAAGTGCGGCGGTCGGCTCGTCCAGGATAATCACCTTGGAGCCAAAGGCCGCTGCCCGCGCCACTGCCACGCCCTGGCGCTGGCCGCCGGACAGGGTTTCAACCGCCTGGTTGATGTTCTGGATCGTCATCAGGCCAAGTTCGCTCAGCTTTTCGCGGGCGATTTCTTCCATCCGCTTGCGGTCGAGCTGGCGCAGCACCTTGCCCCGGAACCCCGGTTTGCGGATCTCGCGGCCCATGAACATATTGTCCGCGATCGACAGGGCCGGGGACATGGCCAAGGTCTGGTAGACCGTCTCGATTCCAGCATTGCGTGCGTCGATGGGCGAGGTGAAGCGGATGTCGCGCCCCTCCAGCGTTACGGTGCCTGCGTCGGGGATGACTGCACCCGACACCGCCTTGATCAGCGATGACTTGCCCGCGCCGTTGTCGCCGATCACCGCCAGGATCTCACCTGGATAAAGATCGAAGTCGCAGTGATCCAGCGCGGTCACCTTGCCGTAGCGTTTGACCAATCCGCGTGCTTTGAGAATGGGTTCCATTATGCTGTCACCTTTCTGATCTCAGCGGCTTTGCCGCCTACCCGGCAGGCGATGCCTGCATCGCCGAGAGGGCACTGATCCACAGTCACGAGGTCGGGGACAGGTTGATGTGAGAATTTGATCTGTTCCATTATGCTGCCACCTTTCTGATCCACTGATCGACGGCCACCGCTGCGATGATCAGCAGGCCGATCAGCAGGAATGTCCATTGTGCGTCCGCCCCCATCAGCCGCAGACCAAGGGTGAAGACACCCACGATCAATGCGCCGAAGAAGGTGCCGAGGATCGAGCCGCGCCCGCCGAAAAGCGAGATGCCCCCGATCACCACGGCGGTGATGCTCTCGATGTTCAAAAGCTGCCCGGAGGTGGGCGAGACCGATCCGATCCGTCCGATCAGCGCCCAGCCGGCAAATCCACAGATCAGCCCGGCGATGGCATAGACCGAGATCAGCGTGCCGCGCACGTTGACGCCGGACAGTTCGGCGGCCTCCGCATCGTCGCCCACAGCATAGACATGTCTGCCCCAGGCCGTGTGTTTCAGCACATAGGCAAGCACCAGCACCAGAAGCAGCATGAAAACCACGCCGAAGGTAAAGACCGCCCCGCCGATGTTGAACTTGGCCCCCATCATCTGCAACAGCGGTGCCTGTTCGGCGATGTCCTGGCTGCGGATGGTTTCATTGGCGGAATAGAGGAAATTCGCCGCCAGAACGATCTGCCACATGCCCAGGGTCACGATGAAGGGGGGCAGTTTCATGGCCGCCACCAGCCAGCCGTTGACCGCCCCGATGGCGGTGCCAAAGGCCAGGCCGCACACTACCGCGATCTCGACCGGCAGCCCGTAGCGGAAGGTGAATTGCCCCATGATGACCGAAGAGATCACCGCGATGGCGCCGACACTCAGGTCGATGCCTGCCGTCAGGATCACCAGGCTTTGCGCAGCGGCGACGATGCCCACGATCTGCACCTGCTGCAGGATCAGCGTCAGCGCGAAGGGCGAAAAGAACTTGGCGCCCAGGATGCTGCCGAAAACCACGATGGATGCCAGCAACACGATCAGCGGTACAAGCGAAGGTGTCGTATGCAGGGCGTGATGGAAGCGGCCGAACAGCCCCTTGTCGTCTTCTTCGAACCGCGCCACATCGGTCGCGGCGGTGGAGGCTGCGGCCTCGAAATTATCGGATTGCGACATGTGCTCTCTCCGTTGAAAATCCGCGACCTGTCAGGCGCCGGATGCAAGAAGGGCGGGCCGTGGCCCGCCCCCGGTCTGCGTTTGGGTTGTCGGCCAGCGTGTCGTTACTGGCCCGAGATTAACGTATTTACAGGCGGCAGGTCAAAAGATCCGCCGCCCTGGCGCTTGCTCAGCCCCAGCAAAGTTCCTTGCCTTCCGCGACGCTGATGCTCTCGACGCCCTCCACGGGCTTGTCCGTCACCAGCGCCACGCCTGTGTCGAAGAAGTCCTTGCCATCTGTCGCGGCGGGTTTGGTGCCGTCCTTGGCAAAGGCGGCAATGGCTTCGATGCCCTTGGAGGCCATCAGCAGCGGATATTGCTGCGAGGTGGCACCGATCACGCCATCGGCGACGTTTGCGACACCGGGGCAGCCGCCATCGACAGAGACGATCAGCACGTCGTTTTCACGACCGATGGCTTTCAGCGCCTCATAGGCGCCCGCCGCTGCCGGCTCGTTGATGGTATAGACCACGTTGATCATCGGATCCTGCGCCAGCAGGTTCTCCATCGCCTTGCGCCCGCCTTCTTCATTGCCGGCGGTCACATCGTTGCCGATGATGCGGGGGTCTTCCTCATCGCCGTTGCGGTTGGGGTCGGCCAGGTCAATGCCGAAACCCTGCAGGAACCCCTGGTCGCGCAGCACGCCGACGGTGGGCTGGCTGACGGCAAGGTCCAGCATCGCAATCTTGGCATCGGCGGTGTCGTCACCCAATGTGGCAGCGGCCCATTTCCCGATCAGCTCACCGGCCAGGAAGTTGTCGGTCGCGAAGGTCATGTCTGCCGCGTCGATCGGGTCAAGCGGGGTGTCCAGCGCGATCACCAGAATGCCCGCATCGCGCGCCTGCTGGACCGCAGGCACGATGGAAGAGGTGTCGGAGGCGGTCAGCAGGATGCCCTTCGCGCCATTGGCGATGCAGGTTTCGATGGCGGAAACCTGTGTTTCGTGGTCGCCGTCAATCTTGCCGGCATAGGTGTTCAGGGTCATGCCCAGTTCTTCCGCCTTGGCGGTGGCCCCTTCGCGCATTTTCACGAAAAAGGGGTTGGTATCGGTCTTGGTGATCAGGCAGGCCGATACGGCATGTGCGTCGGCAAAGGCTGCACCGGTCATGGCGATCAGGCCCAATGCGGTGCCGGCGATGAGTTTTTTCATGGTTTCCTCCCAGAATGTCCAACAAGCGCCTCGAATCGAGCGCTGTTGCCTTGAGACTGGGCAAAACCGCTGCCTCTGTCAATTAATAAATAAACTTGATTTACTAATTAATCCAGATCAAGGTTGGCCCATGCAGAACCCGGAAGAAAATGACATGGACTCTTCGGTCGCGATCCGCCCGCTCAGCAATGGTGCAAACCAGAAAGGTCTGCGCAATCACAACGAGCGGCTGATCCTGTCGTTGTTGCATCGCCATGGTCAGATGCCGGGCAGCGACATCGCCCGCGACACCCATCTGTCGGCCCAGACCGTGTCGGTGATCCTGCGCAAACTGGAAAGCGACGGTCTGGTGCTCAAGGGGGAACCGGTCAAGGGGCGGGTGGGCAAGCCTTCGGTGCCGATGGTGGTGAACCCTGCCGGGGCGCTTTCGGTCGGCTTCAAGCTGGGGCGGCGGAGCAGTGAGCTGCTGCTGACCAATCTGACCGGCGAAATCCTGTTCGAACGCCGCATCGCTTACGATATGGCGATCCCGGACCGGGTCTTTGGTTTCATGAAAGAGGCCTTTGAGGCGGCGGTGGCGGAAATCGGTCCGGCGCAGGCCGAACGCCTCTGCGGCATCGGCATCGCGGCGCCTTTCGAGATCTGGAAATGGGCCGTGTCCGGGGGCAATGCGGACGATCAGTTCATGACCTGGAAAGACACGGTATTCGAAGAGCGTGTGGCGGAGTTTTCCGATCTGCCCGTCTTCATGGTGAACGACGCGACCAGTGCCTGCTGGGCCGAATATGTCTATGGCCGGGGCAAGGAGTTCCGGGACTTCGCCTATTTCTTTGTCTCCACCTTCATTGGCGGCGGGATTGTCCTGAACCATTCGGTCTATGAGGGGGCTTCCGGCAACGCAGGCGCCCTGGGGTCACTGCGTGTGGGTGACAAGGACGGGCGCACGCGGCAATTGGTGGATGTGGCATCCATTCATCTTCTGGAGACCAAGCTGAGCGCGGCAGGGATCGACCCCCGTGCGTTATGGGTGCAGCCGCAGGATTGGTCCGACTTCGAACCGCTGGTTGCGGAATGGATCGAGGAAATTGCCTCCGAAATCGCGCGCGCGGCCCTGTCCGCCTGCGCGGTGATTGATTTCGAGGCGGTGGTCATCGACGGTGCCTTCCCCCAGACCATTCGCAGCAGGCTTGTGGAGCAGGTCCGCGCCTGCATGGCGACCGAGGACAGCCGCGGCCTGATCCTGCCACGCCTGGAGGCGGGGGGGATCGGCGGGGACGCCCGCGCCATCGGGGCGGCTTGCGCGCCGATCTTCAGCCAGTATTTTCTGATGGCCCATTCCTTTTCCGTGGACTGACCGTCCGATAGCAAAGGCACCCTAGGCTCTGGACCCATTAATTCTATATGCTCAGTTTGACAGATTTTTTTGCAGGCCAGGAACATCTGCGCAAGAATAGTGGTTCTATTTCAAGCAGATGTGACGCAGGCTGCGGGAAAATCCGTCAAACCCGAAGGGCGGCGATTTCGCTTCATTTCAACGTCTTGGGTCGCTTGCAAATAGAACCACTATTGGCTGCACGCCCCAAACCTTTGAAATTTCGCGAAATCGCCGCTGAGTATATAGAATTAATGGATCCAGAGCCTAGATGAAACGTTCCCGCATCAACGAACTGCTGGCCGAGGCGGATGAAATGATCCGCCGTCACGGCTTTGTCCTGCCGCCCTTTGCCGATTGGACACCGGAAGAATTCCCGGAACGCGCCGCCGCCGCGCCCCATGTCGTCACCGCGCGTTGCGGCTGGGATGTGACCGACTACGGTGCCGGGCGTTTCGACGAGATGGGGCTGGTGCTGTTCACCCTGCGCAATGGTCTGCCGGGCGATCTCACCGCGGGGCGCGGCATGTGCTATGCCGAGAAACTGCTGATCTCGAAGCGCGATCAATTGTCGCCCATGCACACCCATGTGATCAAGGCCGAAGACATCATCAACCGGGGCGGTGCGACCCTGGTGGTCGAGCTTTTCGGCTCGGACGAGACCGGGGCATTTGCCGCCGACCGGGGCGGCCAGGTCATGTGCGACGGTCTGCTGCGCCCCTATCAGCCGGGAGAAAAGCTGCGTCTGGCACCGGGGCAAAGCGTGACCCTGCGGCCCGGTGACTGGCATGCCTTCTGGGGCGAGGGGGGCGATGTGCTGATCGGTGAGGTCAGCACAGTGAACGACGATGAGACCGACAATGTCTTTCGCGAACCGATCGCCCGGTTCTCAAAGGTGGAAGAAGACGTGGCCCCCCGCCGCCTGCTGGTCAGCGATTACGCGGCATTGGCTGGCTACAGCGTCCTGCCTTTAACCTGATGCACCCGGTATCGGCGATCCAAGTTTAAGGCGGAGCGCATTAGCGCTATTCGGCGGCGCGCTGATGCACCTGCGCGCCTTCGGGGATGGTGGGCGCGGCGCTGTTCAGCGCCTCGATGGCGAAACCGGCGGCGGCCTTGTATTTTGCCATGAACTCTGCCCGTTCCGCGGCTGGGATCACCTCGTCGAGATTGTCGAAACTGCCGCCGCAGCGGTCGTTCACCATGTTGAGCAGCCCGAAGGGCCCGGCACCCCGGTTGCGCAGGATCAGCGCGGAGATCGGCGCGCAGAGTTTCGCATCGAAGGCCGCCAGCGCCGCAGGGGTCACCCCATGGGTGAGGAAAGCCGCGCCCAGTTCCCGGGCGTCGACGATGGCCTGGCTGGCCCCGTTCGACCCGGTCGGATACATCGCATGGGCGGCATCGCCCATCAGGGCCACCGGCCCGTCAACCCATGTCTCCACCGGGTCGCGGTCGATCATCGGGTTTTCATAGGCCACATCCGCGCCGCGCAGCAGGGCAGGCACATCGAGCCAGTCATAGACCCAATCGTCGAAATGATGGGCAAAGTCGTCGATCTCCACCTGCCGGAACCAGCCGATGTCATCACGCGCGCCGGGATCGTCCATGGTGACCTCGGCGATCCAGTTGACCTGTGCCAGACCGGTGTCGGGATCGGGCGGCGAGATCGGGTAGATCACCATGCGCTGGCGATGGGTGCCCAGCCCGATGAAGGATGATCCGGTGCGCACGGGTCTGGCCATGCTGGTGCCACGCCACATGACGGCACCGCCCCAATGGATCGGCGGCTGGTCGGGATGCATCTGCGCGCGCACCTTGGAGTGAATGCCGTCGGCGCCGATCAGCAGCGCCCCGGCCTCGCGCCGTTCCGATCCGTCGGCGGAGGTCACGATGGCGTTGACCCCGCCACCGGGCGTCTTTTCGTATCCTGCCACACGGCAGCCCAGTTGCACCGCATCCTGACCCGCCCGGTCCATCAGGACCTGTGCCAGCAGCATCTGCAACTGCCCCCGGTGCATCGCATATTGCGGCCAGTTGTATCCTGCCTCCAGCCCGCGCGGCTCGGCATAGATTTCCTGGCCCTGCTGGCCCACCAGCGCCCATTCGCGCGCGGGCACCCCGGCCTTGTCCAGCTCTGGGGCCGTGATGCCCATCTCGAACAATTCGCGCACCGCATTGGGTTGCAGGTTGATGCCCACGCCGAGGGGGCGCAGCGCGCTGACGGATTCGAAAATGGTGAAGGGCACCCCGATCTGGTGCAGCGTCAGCCCAAGGGCGAGACCGCCGATACCGGCCCCGGCGATGATAACTCTGTTCTCTGGCATGGTCCCTCGGTTGGTCTGATTGGCTTGCGTCGCGACCTTATAGGCAGGTTTCCACCTGGGGTCAGCCCCGTTCGAAGGTCACCTTGCCATCGCAGATTGTCACCTGCGCCTGCGCCCGGGTGATCTCCGCCGGCGGCAGGGTGTTCAGATCATGGCTCATCACTGCGATGTCGGCCATCATGCCCGCCTTGATCTGCCCCTTGCGGTCCTCGTTGAACTCCACCCAGGCATTGTCGCGGGTATAGCTGGCCAGCGTGTCATGCAGGCTTTGGGTCTGGTCGCGCCAGTCGGGGCCAAGGTCCAGCGGTGCAATCGCGGCCTTGATATTGGGCATGACATCCAGCGGGATCACCGGCCAGTCGGTGGAAAACACGACCCGCGCGCCGGTGTTCCGGATGTCCTGCCAGGCATAGGCCCCGGCGATCTGGTCGGCGTGCAGGTACTGGCCGACCGCGCCGGGGGGGAAGATATGGCCGCGCGGGGCGTGGCCCGGCTGGATCGAGGCGACGATGCCCAGTTCGGCCAGCCGCGGGATATCCTGCACATGCATGACCTCAAGGTGTTCGATCCGGTGGCGGCTGTCGCGCTTGCCATTGGCGGCCTGGGCGGCGGCATAGGCGTCGATCGTGCGGCGCACGCCTGCGTCACCTATGGCATGGACGGCAATCTGCATCCCGTGGCGGTCGGCCTCCTGCGCGGCGGCGACGAAATGCGCCTGGGTAAAGACCTCATCACCCATGTTGCCGTCCTTGCCCAGATCACCGGGATAGGGTTGCAGCATCAGCGCGGTACCGCTTTCGATCACCCCATCGATGAACATCTTCATATGCCCGCACCAGACCTTGTCGCCCTGGTAGCGGTCGCGCATGGGCACGCCTTCGGCGGCGATGCGGTCAATCGGATCGGTGCCCTTGAAGTGGAAAGGCACCATGCAGCGGCAGAGCAGGCGGCCCTCGGCCTCAAGCTCGGTCAGCAGTTCCACCTGGTAGAGGTTGCCGTCCATCAGATGCAGCCCGGTGATGCCCTGTGCGGCGCAATGTGCAAGACCCCGGGCGATCACGTCCTTGTCCATTTCGCGTTGCGCGGGCGTCGGGGCCGGGACCGGGTCCTTGCCCGTGGTCAGCCCCATCATCTCGCGCCCCGCGTGACGGGTCAGGGCGAGAACCGGGCTGTAGGCGCCGGGTTCCAGAAGTTCACCGCTGGCCAGCCCGTCGTCGCCCATCACGATCTCCGATCCGGCATCGACTTCGCCACCCTGCAACAGGCCCGCGGCCTCCAGTGCGGCGGTATTGGCCCAGACGGTGTGGTGATCCGGCGCAAACATCGCCAGCGGGCGGTCCGGCAGGATGGTGTCGAGGTCATGGCGGGTCGGGGTCCGGCCTGTGCCAAGGATGCCGTAATCGGCCATGACGCAGAAAACGAGGTCATCACCGGGATTGGCCGCGGCATGGGGGCGGATCATTTCGGCCATCTCCTCCAGCCCTTCAACGCCGTAAAGGCTGAGGCTTTCCAGTTCGACCGACCCCCCGAAGAGATGCACATGGCTGTCGATCAGGCCCGGCAGCACGGTGCCGCCCTTTGCGTCGATCATGCGGGTGGTGTCACCGGCCAGCGCCGTTACCTCCGCATCGGTGCCCACGGCGGTGAGCGTCCCGCCCGTGATCGCAAGCGCCTGCGCCTCGGGCTGATCGGGGTCGAAGGTCATCAGCTTGCCGTTGTGGATGATGATGTCGGGGGTCATTCAATAGCTCCGTGGAGGGGGCGATTTCTTTGAAGAAATCGGTCCGGAGTTTTTGAAAACTCCGGGGCAGGCGGCAGCCGCGATGCAGGATCGCGGCTGCCTCTCGGTTTACTTCTGCAGTTCGGTCCAGATCGCGGTGTAGATCTTGGTTGCTTCCGGCGGGCAGGTCTTGGCCACATAGGCGGCCCCTTTCAGCTCTTCCGGGACCACGATTTCCGGCGCGGTCTTCATGTCGTCGGGCATGAAGGCCTCGGACCCTGCGATCCCGTTTGCGTAACGGGCAAATGCCGAGAGCATCGCGGCGTTTTCGGGGTCCATGATGAAGTTGAGGAAGGTCTTGGCCTCTTCCACGTTCTGCGCATCTGAGAGGATCGCGGCATTGTCCATCCAGACCGGATAGCCTTCCTGCGGATAGCCGAAAGCGATGTCCGGGTTCTGGTTGCGCGACCGCATGGAGGCGCCGTTCCAGTTCACCCCGGCATAGACATCGCCTTTGGCGAATTTCTCGATCATGCCATAGTCCATCGACAGCCAGTTCTTCTTGGCCTCGACAAGGGTATCGCGCACTTTTTTCAGGACTTCCTTGTCGGCGGTGCATTGGTCGCCACCGACATAATGGATCGCCATGCCCATCACGTCATTCATTTCAGGGACCACGTTGATCTTGCCCTTGAGCTCTTCGGGCGGGTCAAAGACCATGGCAGCGGTATTGATGTCGCCGTCATAAATCGAGGTGTTCACGGTCACCCCCACGGTGCCCCATTGCCATGGCACGGTGTAGTTCCGGCCCGGGTCGAATTCCACATCGACCCATTGCGGATCCATGTTCTTGAAATTCTCCATCTCGTTGGGCTTGCTTTCCATCAGCAGCCCCTCGCCGATGAAGATCGGCACATAGGTGCCCGAGGGGACCACGATATCAAACCCGTGACCGCCCGCCTTGATCTTGGCCAGCGCGGTATCGTTGCTGTCGTAATCCGTGATCGTCACCTTGATCCCGGTTTCTGCCTCGAACTTCTCGATCATCTCGGGGCTGGTGTAATTGCCCCAGTTGTAGATGTTCAGCTGCCCTTCGGCAAAGGCAGGTGTGGCCAGCACCAGTGTCAGGGCCGTCAGTGTCTTTTTCATTGTCTTACTCCCGTTGGCTTAGTTTTTGATTTTGCCCAGCACGGTGAACGCGATGACGAAGGTCACCGAGATGCCAAACAGTACGGTCGAGATCGCATTGACCTCTGGCGTGACCACCCGCCGCAACTGGCCGAGCATATAGGTCGGCAGCGTATCCTGTCCTGCGGATTTAACAAACTCCGTGATCACCACATCGTCCAGCGAAATCACGAAGGCCAGCATCGCCCCGGCCAGAATTCCCGGCCAGAGCTGGGGCAGGGTGACCCGGCGGAACACCTTGAAAGGGGTGGCATAGAGGTCGGCGGCGGCCTGTTCCAGGCTCAGGTCCATGCCTTGCAGCCGCGCCCGGATCGGCAGGTAGGCAAAGGGGATGCAAAAGGCGGAATGCGCGACGATCAGATAGGCCAGCCCGGTATAGCCGGTCGCGACCTTTATCATCGCGAAGAAGATCAGCAGCGCCACCGCGGTCACGATCTCGGGCACCATCAGGGGCTGGTTGATCATGGCAAAGACCGCCGCCTGTCCCTTGAACTTGCGCGTGCGGGTTGTGGCAAGGGCGGCCAGCACCGCGCAGGTGGTCGAGATGGCAGAGGCCCAAAGCGCGATGATCAGGCTGCGCACGGTGGCCTCCTGCACCTGGTCGTTTTGCCATGCGGATTGATACCAGCGCCAGGAGAACCCCTCCCAGATCGCGACGGAGGTGCCGGAGTTGAAGGAATAGACCACCAGCAGGATGATCGGCAGGTAAAGCAGTACGAAACAGGTGATCGCAATGGTGGTGAAGCCGTTTTGCCGGCTGACGTTGAATGCCTTAGACACGATGCGGCTCCTGGTTCCCGGCGGCGCGGACATAGGCCATCAGGGCCACCATCACGATGGCCAGAAGCGTGATCGACAGCGCCGCCCCCAGCGGCCAGTTGCGGCCCTGGCCGAACTGCAGCTCGATCAGGTTGCCGATCATCAGCTGGTTGCCGCCGCCCATGACGCGGGGCGTCACGTAGGCGCCCAGCGAAGGCACGAAGACCAGGATCGACCCGGCGATGACCCCCGGTTTGACCAGCGGCAGGATCACCCGGCGCAGCACTTTCAGGCGCGTGGCGTAAAGGTCGTATCCGGCCTCGACCAGGCTGAAATCCAGCCGCTCCATCGAAGCATAGAGCGGCAGCACCATCAGGGGCAGATAGACATAGACCATGCCGAGCAGGATCGAGAATTCGGTGAACAGCATCTGGATCGGTGTGTCGATGATACCCAGCCAGATCAGCAGCGTGTTGACCGTGCCTTCCGCCCGGATCAGCTCCACCACTGCAAAGGTGCGGATCAGCAGGTTGGTCCAGAACGGAATGATGATCAGCAGCATCCAGAGATCGCGCTGCTTTTTCGGGCGGGTCGCGATGAAATAGGCGGTGGGAAAGCCGAAGAAAAGGCAGAGCACCGTGGTCATCAGCGACAGTTTCACCGAGCGCCAGAAGATGCTCAGATGCGCGTCGGACCAGCCCAGCGTATCGTCGAAGATGTCGCGTTCCATGACCACGTTGAACCAGGCCTGCCAGGAAGCCTGCCATTCGACACCGCCGTAATCGCCGGGGGTCAGGAAGGAATAGACCAGCGTGATCAGCAAAGGTCCGGCTGCGGCGAAGACAAGGATGAACAGGGCAGGTGCCAGCAGCAGCCAGCGGCGGCGGCTGGCCTGAGTCTCGGCGGCAGAGGACAGATCGGCCATCAGGTCAATCCTTCAGGACCTGACCGATGCCGGGTGCAAAATGCACGCCGACCCGGTCGCCGGAGGAAAACTGCGCCGTCGCATCCGGGCGGTTCTGCTGACGCACCACGAAGCCGGTCCCGTCCTCCAGCGCCACATGGTAATGCGTGTCGGTCCCGAAATAGACAACTTCGCCCAGGGTGCCGGCCAGCAGGCCCTCGGCCTCGGGGCCGATGCTGGCGTGTTCGGGCCGCACGGCGAGCGTGACCTTGCCCTTTTGCGATCCGCTTTCGGCGGCGCGGGCCGCGATCTGTTTGCCAGATGACAGGCGTATCGTGGCGGTTTGCCCGGCAGTCTCGATCAGCTCTGCAGGCAGGAAATTGGTATCCCCGATGAAATCCGCGACAAAGCGCTCGGCGGGCTGGTCGTAGATCTGCCGGGGGTTGCCGATCTGCCGGATTTCGCCCGCGTTCATTACCGCGATCCGGTCCGACATGGTCAGCGCCTCTTCCTGATCGTGGGTGACAAAGACAAAGGTGATCCCGGTCTCCATCTGCAGGCGTTTGAGTTCCAGCTGCATGTCCTTGCGCAGCTTGAAATCCAGCGCGCTGAGCGGTTCGTCCAGCAACAGCACGCGCGGCTTGGGGGCCAGGGCACGGGCCAGTGCCACGCGCTGCTGCTGGCCGCCGGAGATCTGGCCGGTCTGGCGGTCTGCCATCTCCGTCATCTTGACCAGCGCCATCATCTCGTCGACGGTCTGCCTGATCTCCGCCTTGGGTTTGCCCAGCATTTCAAGGCCGAAACTGATGTTCTGGGCCACGGTCAGATGCGGGAACAGGGCATAGCTCTGGAATACCGTGTTCACCGGCCGCTTGTAGGGCGGCAACTCCAGCAGGTTTTCACCATGCATGGTCAGACTGCCCGCCGTCGGGTGCTCGAATCCGGCGATCATCCGCAGCAAGGTTGTCTTGCCGCAGCCCGACGGACCCAGCAGGGTGAAAAATTCGTTGTCCTTTATGTCGATGCTGGCATCCGCCAGCGCAACGACGGGCGGTTGTCCCGGATAGACCTTGCGCAGATTGCGTACACTGATGGCTGTCGCCACTTTTAGCGTTCCCCCTGTTATGGTCTTCTCAACGTCGCCCGAGACTTGGGCAAACACCATGCAATCGAATGATTGCTGCAATAGTCTGGCGAAAAAATACCCCCACGGGGGTATTAAATGACTAATGTTTGGTCTTTTGGGGGTTAGAAATGACAGAGATGCTCAGAGAGGGTGATGTGCTTCGCCTCCAGCGGGCATTTGCCCATTGCAAGGACGAATCGTTCTTTGAGCATTTTCGCAGGCTGCTGCGCGCGCGACTGCGCTTTGATACCTTCCTGATCCTGCGGTTCAGCGACAGCGGCACGCCGCAGGCGCTGGACAGCTGGCTGGCGGATTGTTCGCTCAAGACCTCCTATCCGCGCCATTACCTCGACGGATCCTATCGGCTTGATCCGTTTTTCCAGATGCGCAAGCGGGCCTCGCCCGGTGCAATGTACCGGCTGTCCGAGATCGCGCCGGACCGGTTCTTTTCCGGGGAATATTACCTTCAGTACTACTGCAAGACCGAAATCTGCGACGAGGTTGGTCTGTTGGTCGATCTCAAGGGCGGTGCCACGGGCCATCTGTCGATGAGCAGGCAAGCCGGGCAGGGGCGTTTCAAACGCAAGGAATTGCAATGCCTGCGCCATTTCAGCCCTGTCATGCTGGAGCTGCTGCGCCAGTACTGCGAGTATCGTCAGGACCAGTTGGGCGAAAGGGTCCAGCCGCCGGTCCACAGCCCGCTGGACACGATCATCCGCGATCACGTCACCGCTCTGTCCGGCACCGTCCTGACCCGGCGGGAGGCGCAACTGGCCGCGCTGATCCTGCAGGGGCATTCCAACCTGTCGGCGGCGCTTGACCTTGGTATCGCGCGCGCAACGGTCAAGGTGCACCGGCGCAACATCTACCGCAAACTCGACATTTCCTCGCAGGCGGAATTGTTCGCAGCGCTGAAAGACCTGTTCTGAACGGGTGGGGTGCGGCACTTCAGGTCACACCACCCACCACCCTCAGGTCATCACGTCGGGTTTTGTCCTGCCTGTGCGCCTTTCCAGATCGCTGAGTTCCGCCACCGCCGCCGCGACCTGGGCCAGGGCTGCTTGCGTTTCGATTTCCAGATCGCCCCCGGAGGGCTCATAGCGTTCCAGATAGACCCGCAGCGTCGCCCCTTCGGTCCCGGTGCCGGACAGGCGCAGCACGCCGCGCGCGCCGCCTTCGAAATTGATCCGCAGGCCCTGGTTATCGCTCACCGAACCGTCCACCGGATCGTGGTAGGAAAACTGGTCAGCCTCCGTGATCATCAGCCCGGCGGGGCGCTGGCCGGGCAGGTCGGGCAATGCCGCTTCGAGCGCACCCATCAGCCCGGCTGCGGCAGTGGCGTCGACGGCCTCGTAATCATGCCGCGAGTAATAGTTGCGGCCGTATTCCTTCCAGTGATCCTTGAGGATGTGATGCACCGACTGGCCGCGCACCGCGATGATGTTGAGCCAGAGCAGCACCGCCCAGAGCCCATCCTTTTCGCGCACATGGCTGCTGCCGGTGCCGGCGCTTTCCTCGCCGCAGAGCGTCACCTTGCCCGCGTCCAGCAGGTTACCGAAGAACTTCCACCCCGTGGGGGTTTCGAAACAGGCGATGCCCATGGCCTCTGCCACGCGGTCACAGGCGCGGCTGGTGGGCATCGAGCGCGCAACGCCCGCAATCCCCGCCTTGTAGCCCGGCGCCAGATGGGCATTCGCCGCCAGCACGGCAAGGCTGTCAGAGGGGGTCACGTAAACGCCGCGGCCGAGGATCATGTTGCGGTCCCCGTCCCCATCCGAGGCGGCAGCGAAATCGGGGCCGTCTTCGGCCATCACCATGTCGACCAGCGGCTTTGCCCAGATCGGGTTCGGGTCCGGATGGCCCTTGCCGAAATCGACCGAGGGCACGCCGTTCAGCACGGTGCCTTCGGGCGCGCCCAGCTTTTCCTCAAGAATCGCCCTGGCATAGGGGCCGGTGACGGCATGCATGGCATCGAAGCGCATGGTGAACCCGGCCTGGAACAGCCCTTTGATGGCGTCGAAGTCAAAGAGTTTTTCCATCAACACGGCATAGGCGGCAACCGGGTCGACGATTTCGACCGTCATGCCGCCCAGTGTCGTCTCGCCCGGATCGCCCAGGTCGATATCGTCGGTGTCCAGCGTCTTGTAGCTGCGGATGGTCCTGGTTTCGTCATAGATCGCGGCGGTCACGCTCTCGGGGGCCGGGCCGCCGTTGGAGACGTTGTATTTCAGACCAAAATCCGCGTCGATCCCACCGGGATTGTGGCTGGCCGACAGGATCAGCCCGCCGGAGGCGCTGCGTTTGCGGATCAGGTGCGAAGCCGCCGGCGTGGAGAGCAGCCCGTCCTTGCCGACAATGGCGCGTTTCGCCCCGTTGGCTGCAGCCATCCGCAGAATGGTCTGGATCGCCTCGGCGTTGAAGAACCTTCCATCCCCTCCGATGACAAGGGTCTTGCCCTCGACCCCTTCGATGGCGTTGAAAACGGATTGGACAAAACATTCCACATAGCCCGGCTCCATGAAGACGCGGGTCTTCTTGCGCAGGCCCGAAGTGCCGGGTTTTTGCCCCTCGAAAGGGGTGCAGTCCTGGGTGAGTGTCGTCATGAAATTACCTTTTGTCTTAATCTAACTGTTCTTCGGTCTGGAATTGGCCTGGCCGCATCGGACAGCAAGTTGGCGGCCCGTGCAAGGGGCGGTTGAGCAGGCCGGCGTAACCACGCTGGTCAGGGAACACCCGGCGGCACGAAAGGGTTCCGGCCTGTGCCGCGATGCAGCACCACACCTGATCCGAATAGAGCGGACATCCATGGGCCTCAACGGAAAACCGGTGCTGCGCTGCCTGATTTGCCGAATTAATAAACTAGATTGATTTATTATTCTTGACATCCGGAGGTGAGGCTTTCATCCACTATGGGGCAAGGCCGCGCGCGGGCGCGGCGGTATTCCGGGGGGAAAGTTCATGATCCTGTGCGCGGGCGAGGCCCTGATTGACATGTTGCCAATCCCCGGCCCATCGGGCGGCAGCGGGTTTGCGCCGCATGTGGGCGGGGCGATCTTCAACACGGCCATCGCGCTGGGGCGTCTTGGCGTGCCTGCGGGGATGCTGACGGGCATTTCGACCGATTCCTTCGGCAAGCTGCTGTCGGCGGCGCTGACGGCAAACGGGGTGGATACCGCCCATGTGGTCCATGCCGACCGCCCGACGACACTGGCCTTTGTCGAGCTGAACGGCGGGCAGGCCAGCTACATGTTCTATGATGAGAATTCTGCCGGGCGGATGCTGTCGCCGCAGGAACTGCCGCAGGTGGGCGATGATGTGACGGCGCTCTATTTTGGCGGAATCAGCCTGGCCTGCGAGCCCTGTGCCGATACCTATGCGGATCTGCTGGCGCAGGCGGGGGCGGGACGTGCGGTGATGATCGACCCGAACATCCGCCCCGGTTTTGTCCGCGATGCGAACCGCTTTCGCACCCGGCTGGGGGCGATGCTGCGGCAGGCGGACATCGTCAAGGTCTCTGACGAGGATCTGACCTGGCTTCATCCTGATCCGATGCCCGTGCCGGACAAGGTCAGGGCGCTGCTGGGTCACGGGCCGGCGCTGGTCATTGTGACGCGCGGCGGGGAAGGGGCGACGGCCTATTTGGCCGATGGCACCGAGATGACCGTGCCCGCCTTGCGGGCCGAGGTGGTCGATACCGTGGGGGCCGGCGATACTTTCAACGCGGGCGTTCTGGCCAGCCTCACCGAGCAGGGGTTGCTCAGCAAAGACGCCCTGCGCGGGCTGACGACACAGGCGGTGACTGATGCGCTGACCTTTGGCGCGCGCGTGGCGGCGGTGACCGTCTCCCGCGCGGGCGCGAACCCGCCCTGGGCGCGGGAACTCTAAGGCCTACCCAAGCGCAGGGGCGTGCCTGCAAGGAAGGTATCAAACCCCGCCAGATCGCCCAGCGGGAGGATCGCGGCGACATATTGGTCGGGCCGCACCAGCACCATCGCGCCCCTGTCACGGTCGATGCCGCGCAGGTCGAAGATATCCCGGCCCGCTACCGGATCGGCGGCAAAGATTTTCTCATAGTCGATCAGGCCAAACCGCCCCTTGCGGGGCAAGAGCAGGGCAGGCATCCGGTCGATCTGCAGGCTGCGGTGGGGATGTTGGAAAACACCCCTGACGTCGAGAACCGCGTCCGGGTCACCGTCGGGCACCCGCAGCGCCAACCCCGCGCAGAGCTGGGCCATCGGCCCGCCGTGCGCACCGGTATCGTTCCGGCCCGAAAAGGCGATGAGCCGCCAGCGCCCATCGGCCTTGATCGTATGGGCAAGCTGCATGGGTTTTGCATCGGCCACACGGATCACCGGGGCGGAATGGAACCGCATCCCGATGGGCAGACCCGTCGCCAGCGCTTGATGCGTCCCGTCCGCCGTCAGGACCGACGGGTCATATCGGGTCTCGACCCCTGCGGTATAACGGCCATGCTGACGGAAATAGCGCTGGAATTGCGCGGCCTCGGCGGGGGAGGCCGGTTTGGCGCTGAACAGCCGGGCCATGTCGCGGTCGAAGTCGATCAGCTCCTTCGCCTTGGCGCGGCGTTCTTCTGAATAGGTATTCAACAGCGCGGCATCCGCCTGTCCACGCAAGACGGCGGCCAGCTTCCAGCCCAGGTTGAAGGCATCGGCCATGGAGACATTCATGCCCTGCCCCGCCTTGGGACTATGGGTATGGCAGGCGTCACCCGCGATGAAGATACGCGGGGCCTGCCCGCCTTCAGCTGCATCGTCGAAACTGTCGCAGACCCGTTGCCCGATCTCATAGGCCGACCACCAGGCGACCTGTTTCACGTCAAGCGCATAGGGGGCCATGATGGCCTGCGCCCGGGCGATCAGCGCCTCGGCGGTCAGGTTCTTGTCGGCGGCGCGCTCATCGCCATGCAGCACGTCCATTTCGATGTACATCCGCACCATGTAGCCGCCCTCGCGCGGGATGATCAGGATGCTGCCCTGATCCGCGGACTGGATGGCGCATTTCAGACGGATGTCGGGGAAATCGGTGACTGACAGAATGTCCATCACCCCCCACAGCTGCCGGGTCGCTTCGCCCTTGAGGTGAAGGCCCATTCCGGCCCTGACCGTGCTGCGCGCGCCGTCGCATCCGACCACATAGCGGGCGCGCAGGGTTTCCTGCGTACCGGGGGCGTCAAGGCAGTCAAAGACGGCCCGGACAGGGTAAACGGCATCATCGGTCCGGGTCAGGGACACCAGTGACCGGTTGTAATCCGGTGCCAGTCGGGTCGGGCTGTTGCGCATGACGTCGAGGTAGAAATCATGCACCCGTGCCTGGTTGAGGATGGTATGGGGGAATTCCGACAGCCCTTCCTCCGTGTCCAGGATGCGGTCGGCGCGGGTGATTTCCTTGCCATCGGGACCGGGCCGCCAGAAGGCGACCTCATTCACCCAATAGGCTTCCCTTTGCACCTTTTCGGCAAATCCGAATGCCTCGAACATCTCCATCGAGCGGCAGGCGATGCCATCGGCCTGACCAACCTCCAGCGGGCCGGGTTTGCGTTCCAGGATGCGGGTGGCGATCTCGGGGAAGGCGGACAATTGCGCGGCCAGCGTCAGCCCGGCCGGGCCGCAGCCCACGATCAGCACGTCCAATGTATCGGTCTGTGCCGGCCTGGCGGTATGGTCAGCGACTGCCGGGTCACCGGGGCGGAAACCGTTCAGATGGAATTGCATGAAAGTCCTCCTTGCGGCCAGGGTGGTATGCGCCTGACAGGTCCCCCAGGGCTGCGCCCTATGCCTGCACGGCCTTCATGAAGCGGTCACGGATCACCACCGGGTCCATCGTGATCACCGGATGCCTGGCATTGCCGCTGTCGCATTTGACGACAATCACGGTCATCTTTCCCGACGCCAGCGCCGCCTGAAGCACCTTGCCGGTATCTTCGCCCTGACAGGTCACCACGTTTTCGCAGCCGCAGGCCTCGGCCACTTTCTCAAGCCTGGTCTTCTTGCCCGCATAGGTCGGCTGATCCCCGGTGGACCCATAGGAGCCATTGTCGATGATCATCAGGATGTAATTGTCTGCCACGTTATTGGCGATGGTGGGCAGGGTGCCGAGGTTGGTCAGGACGGAACCGTCGCCGTCGATGGCGATCACCGGCTTGGGTTGCGCCAGTGCCAGCCCCAGCCCGATGGACGAGGCCAGCCCCATGGTGCCCAGCATGTAGAAATTGGTGGGCTGGTCGTCGATGGCATGCAGCTCCTGGCTGGGGATGCCGATGTTGCAGACCACCAGATGGTCACGGATGATCGGTGCGATCTCTTTCAGGATTTCGGAACGGATCATTGGTCGCCATAGCCTCCCCAGAAATTGGCATCGGTCAGGATCGCCACGGGTTTGTTGCACATGAAGGTGTATTTCAGGATGTTGTCGAACTCCTCGACATCCTTCTGCCAGTGGAAGTGGTAGGTGGGGATGTTCAGCTGCGCCAGCAGTGCCTTGGTGTGCACCGCCATCTCCACCTGACAGGCCACGGGTTCGCGCAATTCGCCCCGGTAGGAGATGATCATCGGCAGCGGCATCCGGTAATACTGGATCAGCGTGGCGAGCGTGTTGATCGTCACCCCGATGGCGGTGTTCTGCATGATGATGGCAGGCCGCTTGCCGCCCATGAAGGCCCCGGCACAGAGGCCCATGCCCTCGTCCTCCTTGTTGGAGGGGATGTGGAAGATGTCGTCGCGCGCGTCGATCTCCGCGATCACGCCGGCCAGCTGCTTGCAGGGCACGGTGGTGACAAAGGAGATGTCGTTGGCAACAAGATCATCCGCGATCTTCCTGTCGATGTTCATCGGTTTTCTTGCCTTTCGGTGGGTGCGCCGGGGCGCGCGATTAACGGTAAGAGGTCTGGCACGCACTGTAACATGCGGCGGGTGGGGCGATCAGCCATCGGCGGTCAGATCAAAGGTTTCGTCCGGGAAATACTTCGCCAGACGCACGTCTGCCGCGCGGGCGTGTCCCTCCATCCCCTCCAGCCGCGAAATGCGGGCGGTGGCCAGCGCCACGGGTTTGGAGCCTTCGCGCGTGGCGCGCTGCCATGTCACGATTTTCATGTACTTGTGGACCGAAAGCCCGCCAGTATAGCTGGCCGCACCGGAGGTCGGCAGCACGTGGTTGGTCCCGGTTGCCTTGTCGCCATAAGACACGGTGGTTTCCTCGCCCAGAAACAACGAGCCATAGCAGGTCAGATGCGCCAGCCACCAATCCAGATCATCCGCCTGGACGGTCAGGTGCTCGGGCGCATAACCATCGGAACAGGCGGCCATTTCTGCGCGATCGGAACACAGGATCACCTCTGCATAGTCGCGCCACGCGGCAAAGGCGTTTTCTCGGTTCACCTCGGGCAGGTCCTCGATCAGCCCCGGCACCAGATCCATGACCTTCTCCGCCAGCGCACGGTCATCGGTGACCAGCCAGACCGGAGAGTTGTAGCCATGTTCCGCCTGGCTCACGAGGTCGGTCGCCACCACCATCGGATCGGCCTGCGCATCGGCCAGAATAAGGCTGTCCGTGGGACCGGCGATCATGTCGATGCCCACGCGACCAAACAGGATGCGCTTGGCCTCGGCGACGAACTGGTTGCCGGGACCGACAAGGATATTGGCAGGCGGCAGGCCGAACAGGCCAAAGGTCATCGCGGCCACGCCCTGCACACCGCCCATTGCCATGATCCGGTCCGCGCCGCTGATGTGGGCGGCATAGACGATGGCAGGGGCCACGCCGACACCCGGGCGCGGCGGCGAACAGGCGGTGATGTGACGGCAACCTGCGACCTTGGCGGTGGTCACCGTCATGATCGCACTGGCAATATGGCTGTAGCGCCCGCCGGGCACATAGCAGCCCGCCGCATCCACCGGAATCGCCTTTTGCCCCGCGATCAGGCCGGGCACAATCTCGATCTCCATGTCCGACATGGTGCTTTTCTGCTTTTCGGCAAAGCGTTTCACGTTGTCATGTGCAAACCGGATATCTGCTTTCAGTTTCTCCGGCACCAGCGCGCAGGCGGCTTCGATCTCCTCCGGGGTCATCAGCACATTGCCTTCGTAGCGGTCGAACCTGGCGGCGTATTCCATCGCCTTGGCATCGCCGCCCGTCTCTATGTCGGCAAGGATCGTCTTGACCGTCTCATGCACTTCGGAGGCATCGGATTTTGCGGTCAGCGTGGCTTTCTTCAGGTATTCACGGGCCATGGGGATTCCTGTTTGCAGTTTTCAGAAAACGGCATGTCCGGAAGGGCTGCCCTCTGGCGATCTGTCAGAGAGCGTCCCGGCGGTGCCTGCCAGAAGTCGCAGTTAATCTGTGCATCTGGAGGATGCGCCGCGTCAATGCAGCCGTGGCGTTTTTGCGGATAATCTTATGAGTCCAGTTTTCAGATTAAGCAAATCGAAATCTGTCAATTGGCTATGCGAAATATCGGGGCGTCCCGCGGGGGCGCGGCAGGTTCAGACCCGCAGGTCGCTGTCCCCGGGGCCAAAGACGCTCTTGATGTCGTAGAAAACCTGCGCGGCTTTGCCGTGGGCGCGCAGGGCGGCGGCCCCGGCCTCACAGAACTCCGCATGGGCAACGGCGAGGACAACCGCATCATAGGCACCCTCGGCGGGGGTTTGCACCATGTCGATGCCGAATTCGCGCTGGGCTTCTGCCGGATCGACCCAGGGGTCATGCACATCGACCTCCGCGCCGTAGTCGCGCAATTCGCGGATCAGGTCGATCACGCGGGTATTGCGCAGGTCGGGGCAGTTTTCCTTGAAGGTCAGCCCCAGCACCAGCACCCGCGCGCCGCCGATGGCGATGTCACGCTTGATCATTGCCTTGACCAGTTGGCCCGCCATATAGGCGCCCATCCCGTCGTTCAGCCGCCGCCCCGCCAGGATGATCTGGGGATCATAGCCCAGTTGCTCGGCCTTGTGGGTCAGGTAGTAGGGATCGACCCCGATGCAATGTCCGCCTACCAGACCGGGCTTGAAGGGCAGGAAATTCCACTTGGTCCCGGCGGCGCGCAATACCGCGTCGGTGTCGATGCCCATCCGGCCAAAGATGATCGCCAGTTCATTCATCAGGGCGATGTTCAGGTCCCGCTGGGTGTTCTCGATCACCTTCGCTGCTTCGGCCACGCGGATGCTTTCGGCCTTGTAGGTGCCCGCGGTGATGATCTGGGCATAAAGCGCGTCAACGCGGTCCGCCGCCTCGGGCGTCGAACCGGCGGTGACCTTGCGGATGTCGGGCAGGCGGTGCAGCTTGTCGCCGGGATTGATCCGCTCGGGGCTGTAGCCGCAAAAGAAATCGACGTTGAACCGCAGGCCGGAGCCACGTTCGAGGATCGGCACGCAGTCTTCTTCGGTCGCACCGGGATAGACCGTGCTTTCGAATATCACGAGGTCGCCGGGTTTCAGCACCCGGCTGACGGTCTCTGCGGCACCACGCAGGGGCCCCAGATCGGGGCGCTTGTGGGCGTCAATGGGGGTGGGCACGGTGACGATGTAGATGGTGCAATCGGCAATTTCTGCCGGATCGGTTGCAAAGCCGAGCTGCCGGGCCTCTGCCAACTCCTCCGCCGAGGTCTCGCGCGTGCGGTCACGGCCCGCGCGTAGGTCCGCGATCCTTGTGGCGCTGATGTCAAAGCCGACCACGGGGCGCTGCCTGCCAAAGGCCACGGCGAGCGGCAGGCCGACATAGCCCAGTCCGATGATCGCGATCTTTTCCGCCCCGGCACCCATCCTGGCCACCTTACCTGCCGTAATAGTCGCGGAACCATGCCACGAACTGCGCGATGCCGTCACGCACATCTGTCCGGGGCTGGTAACCGGTGAGGTTGCGCAGCAGCTCCGCATTGGCCCAGGTCGCGGGCACGTCGCCGGTCTGCATCGGCATGTAGTTGCGCTTGGACTCGATGCCCAGTTCGGCCTCGATCGCGTCGATGAAATCCAGCAGGCGCACCTTCTGCGAATTGCCGATGTTCACCACCCGGAAAGGCGCCACCGGCGACAGGCTGTCCCATTCGGGAATGTCGTCCTTGCTGGCGGGGCGCTGGGGCACCGCCTCCATCAGCAGCATGATGCCGCGCACCAGGTCGTCGACAAAGGTAAAGTCGCGGAACATGTCGCCGTGGTTGTAGATGTCGATGGGCCGGCCATCCAGAATGGCATCCACGAATTTGAACAGCGCAAGGTCGGGCCGCCCCCAGGTGCCGTAAACCGTGAAAAAGCGGAACATCGTCGTCGGCAGGTCATGCAGATGGGCATAGGCATGGCCCATGTTCTCATTCGCCTTCTTGGTGGCGGCATAGATGGTCAGCTGGGTTTCGGTCCGGTCCATCTCGGCAAAGGGCATTTCTTCGTTGGCGCCATAGACCGAAGAGGTCGAGGCCATCAGCAGATGTCTGACCTTCAGCTTGCGCGCCGCTTCCATCACGTTGAACGTGCCGATCACATTGCTGTCGAGATAGGCGCGCGGGTTTTCCAGCGAATAACGCACGCCGGCCTGTCCGGCGAGATGCACGACGATCTCGGGCTGGAACGCCTCTGCCACGGACCACAGCAGTTCCTCGTCTTCCAGCTTGCCCACCATGGCCGAGAAACGGGGGTTCTCCAGCAGCATCTCGTGGCGCTTTTCCTTCAGCGTGACGTCGTAGTAATCGGTCAGCGCGTCATAGCCCTGCACCTCGAACCCTTCGGCCAGCAGGCGGCGGGCAAGGTGAAAGCCGATGAAGCCGGCGGTGCCGGTGACAAGTACGCGTGTCATCGGCCTGTTCCCGCATGTCCCGCGTCGGGGCGGGCCGGGGTGTGAATCTGGAAATGGATCAAGGCGACACCTGACACATGATTGGGTTTGTTTTGTGCCACGGTGGCTGGGCCCGCGTTTCGGCGACCCTCAGGGAAATAGGCAATTGCGGGCCACTTACAACCTGCCGGGGCGGGAATACAAGCGCAAGGGTGCTATGCATGCGCCCATTGGCACGGGTGAAGATGCCGCTGTGCCGACAGTCGGGCGATGCCGAGGCAGCACTATCCCAAACGCTCTGCCAGCCCTTCCAGCATGTCGATGCAGGCCGCAAGTTCGCTGATCGCGACGTATTCGTCGGGTTTGTGGGCCTGTTCGATGGACCCCGGCCCGCAGACAACGGCGGCCATGCCAAGCTGCTGGAAAATGCCTGCCTCCGTCCCGAAAGATACCACATCGGTCCCGTTCGCGCCGGTCAGCGACATCACCAGGTCACGGGCGGCGTTCTCGGCCATGACCTCAAGCCCGATGGTTTCGCCGATGACTTCGGTGACGATATCGGCGTCTGGCCAGACTGCGCGCATCCGCGGCAGCAGGACCTTGGAGGCATAGTCGCGCATTGTCTTGTTGATGTGGTGGAAATCGGCGGATTGGACCGGGCGCATGTCCCATTCCACCGATGCAAACCCCGGTATCACGTTATGCGCCACGCCCCCGTGCAGCGAGCCGACGTTGATGGTGCTGTGCGGCGGGTCAAAGGCGCTGCCCGCAGGCGCGCGGGCTTTCAATTCGTCGTTCAGCTCCATCAGCCGGGTGATGTAGCGCACGGCGTATTCCACCGCGTTCACGCCAAGGTGCGGCAGGGAGCCGTGGCCCTCGCGCCCGGTGAAATGCGTGGAATATTCGCAGCAGCCCTTGTGGCCTTCGATCACCCGCATTTCGGTGGGTTCCCCGATGATGGCAAGCGACGGGCGGTCGCCACGCGTTGCCAGTTGGTCGGCCAGCGCCTTGGCGCCCAGGCAGCCGGTTTCCTCGTCATAGGTGAATGCAAAGTGAACGGGGCGTCGGGTGGCTTTCGCCGCAAACAGGGGGGCAAGGGCGACAGTGGCGGCGATAAAGCCCTTCATGTCGCAGGTGCCGCGCCCGTACAGGCGGCCGTCCCTTTCGGTCATGGCAAAGGGATTGCTCGCCCAGATCTGATCGGTGATCGGCACCACATCCGTATGTCCGGCCAGCAGGATGCCCCCCGGCACTTCCGGCCCCATGGTGGCATATAGGTTGGCCTTGGCCCCGCTGTCGTCGTGATACACATCCACCCGCGCGCCTGCGTCTTCCAGACGCGCGGCCAGATCGTCGATGATCGCAAGGTTGCTGTCCGAGGAAACGGTGGGATAGCCGATGAGATCGGACAGGATTGCCGTGGTGGAGTCTAGAGGTCGCATGGTCAGTCCTTGATGAAGAGCTTGCGTTCGATGCCGCAGAAGGGCTGCGCCCGGCCGTCCTCGGTGATCAGGATGCTTTCCGTGATCTCCAGCCCCCAGTCGTCCATCCAGAGACCGGGCATGAAATGGAAGGTCATGTCGGCTTTCAGCACGCTTTCGTCCTCGGGGCGCAGCGACATGGTGCGTTCGCCCCAGTCGGGCGGATAGCTGAGGCCGATGGAATAGCCACAGCGCGCGCCGCGTTCGATGCCGGCCTTGTCCATCGCGGTGCCAAGGGCGTTGGCGACATCCTGGGTCCGGTTGCCTGCGCGCGCCTTGTCCAGCCCGGCCTCCAGCCCCTCGATCAGCGCTTCTTCGCCGCGTTTGATGTGGTCGGGCGGGGTGCCGAGCATGACAGAGCGTGACAGCGGTACATGATAGCGGCGGTAGCAGCCGGCGAGTTCAAAGAAGGTCACCTCGCCCGTCTTCATCACATCGCCGTTCCAGGTCAGATGCGGGGCGGCGGCGTCGGTGCCGGAGGGCATCAGCGGCACAATCGCGGGGTAATCGCCCCAGGTTTCGCCAACGCCTGTGATGCCCGATGCCATGATCTCTGCCGCGAGTTCATTCTTGCGCAGGCCGGGTGCGGCGCGGTCGATGGCCAGCTGGATGATCTTTTCGGTGATCGTCGCGGCCCTGCGCATGAAGGTCAGCTCTTCCTCCGACTTGACGGCGCGTTGCCAGTTCACCAGGGCCGTGGCATCGACGATTGTCGCGTCGGGCAGGGAGGTGACAAGGGTCGTATGGGCCTTGGCGGAGAAGTAGTAATTGTCCATCTCGACGCCGATCCGCCCCCGTGCCAGCCCGCGCGCCGCAAGCTTGGCGGAGAGATCCTGCATCGGGTGACGCTCTGTCGATTGCACAAAATCATCGGTGTAGAATTCCACATCCGTGACGGCCCGGTTCACCGTGCGCAGGGCGCCGTTGCTGTCCTGCCTGCGGCCCCACCAGAAGGGGGTGCCGTCAATGGGCAGGATCACGGCCTGATGGACGTAGAAGGACCAGCCGTCATAGCCCGTCAGCCAGGCCTGGTTCGATGGATCGGTGGCAATCAGCACGTCGATCCCGGCGCGCGCCATGGCGGCACGGGTCAGGTTCAGGCGGCGCTCATATTCCTGTGGTGAAAACGGCGTTGGATCGGTCAGGGTCAAGGGGGCCTCCTGCAGTTGTCAGCGGAGGCTACGCGTTGACAGGGCGGCACACAATACATTAGCCAGTTTGTATATGGCCCGCGATGGCGTCGCAGTTTCCGGCCATTTTCCCCATCCTGTACGCCCGGATATTTTCTTTGACCTGGCCGCGCCGCGCGCGTCCGATCCAATTGAGGATACTTCGATGCCTGATCTTTCCAACCGCCCGCAGTCCTTCACCAGCCACAACGGCGACAAGGCACCGCTGCCTTTTTCGGCGGCCGAATATGACCGGCGGCTGTCCGGGCTGCGCAAGATCATGGCGGCGCGGGACATTCCCGCGGTGCTGCTGACGTCGATGCACAACATCGCCTATTACTCGGGGTTTCTCTATTGCAGCTTCGGGCGGCCTTACGGGTGCGTGGTGACGCAGGATACCTGCACCACCGTCAGCGCCAATATCGACGCGGGACAGCCCTGGCGGCGGTCGCATGGCGATAATGTCATCTACACCGACTGGGCGCGGAACAATTACTGGCGTGCGGTGGCGGGGTTGATTGGTGGCGCGCGGCGATTGGGGATCGAGGCCGATCACCTGACCCTCGCCGCGCGCGACACGCTGGCAGAGATGCTGGGCGCACCCGAACTGGTGGATATCGCGGGCGATACCATGGCCGCGCGGATGATAAAGTCCGGGGAGGAAATTGCCCTGATCCGCGAAGGCGCGCGCATTGCCGACCATGGCGGAGAGGCGATCCGCGCCGCGATCAGGGCTGGCACGCGGGAGATCGACGTGGCCATGGCCGGGCGCAACGCAATGGAGCTTGAGATTGCCCGCGCCCATCCCGACAGCGAATTGCGCGACAGCTGGGTGTGGTTCCAGTCTGGGCTGAACACCGACGGGGCGCATAACCCGGTCACGACGCGCAAACTGGAGCGGGGCGATATCCTCAGCCTCAATACCTTTCCGATGATCTCGGGCTATTACACCGCTTTGGAACGCACCTTGTTTCTGGGCGAACCGGACAAGGCCAGCCGCAGGATGTGGGAGGCGAATGTGGCGGCGCATGAACTGGGCCTGTCGCTGATCCGCCCCGGTGCGACCTGTTCGGGGATCTGCGACGAGATCAACCGCTTCTTCGCGGATCAGGGTCTGTTGCAATACCGATCCTTCGGCTACGGCCATTCCTTCGGCATCCTGTCGCATTACTATGGCCGGGAGGCGGGGTTGGAACTGCGTGAGGATATTGATACCGTTCTGGAGCCGGGCATGGTGGTGTCGATGGAGCCGATGATCTGGGTGCCGCAGGGCATTGCCGGGGCAGGTGGCTACCGCGAGCACGACATCCTTGTGGTTGGCGGCAACGGGGTCGAGAATATCACCAAATTCGCCTATGGCCCGGAAGCGAACATCATCGACGCATAGAAGGACGCGCAACATGCTGACGAACGACGTATTGGACAAATGGGACCGCGAGAATTTCTTTCACCCGTCCACACATCTGGCGCAGCATGCGCGCGGCGAAAGCCCGGCGCGGATCATCAAGGGGGCCGAGGGCAGTCACATCATCGACCGTGACGGCAACCGGCTCCTCGACGGATTCGCCGGGCTCTATTGCGTGAACGCGGGCTATGGCCAGCGCGCGATCACCGATGCCATCGCCGCTCAGGCACATGAGCTGAGCTATTACCATTCCTACGCCGGCCACGGGACAGAAGCCTCGATCACGCTGGCCCGGATGGTGATGGAACGCGCGCCTGCGCATATGTCGAAGGTCTATTTCGGGCTTGGCGGATCGGACGCGAACGAGACCAACATCAAGCTGCTCTGGTACTACAACAACATCCTGGGCCGGCCGCAGAAGAAAAAGATCATCAGCCGCTGGCGCGGTTACCACGGATCGGGCCTGATGACCGGCTCACTCACCGGGCTGGGGTTGTTCCACGCCAAGTTCGATCTGCCGATGGCCGGGGTCCTGCATACGGTCGCGCCGGACTTCTTCCGCCGCGAGAACCTCGACCAGACCGAGGCGGAGTTCGTGGCCCACTGCGTGGCCGACCTGGAGGCGATCATCGACCGGGAGGGGGCCGATACCATCGCGGCTTTCATCGGGGAGCCGGTTCTGGGCACCGGGGGCATCGTGCCGCCACCGGAGGGCTATTGGGATGCCATCCAGGCGGTGCTGCAAAAGCACGACATCGCGCTGATTGCGGATGAGGTCGTGACGGGCTTTGGTCGTCTGGGCACCATGTTCGGCTCCGATCATTACGGGCTGAAACCCGATTTCATCACCATCGCAAAGGGCCTCACCTCGGCCTATGCGCCGCTGTCGGGTTCCATCGTGTCCGACCGGGTCTGGAAAGTGCTTGAGCAGGGCACGGATGAAAACGGCCCGCTCGGCCACGGCTGGACCTATTCCGCGCATCCCATCGGGGCAGCGGCCGGGGTCGCGAACCTGCAGGTGATCGACGATCAGAAACTGGTAGAGAATGCCGCCACCGTGGGGCCCTATCTGCACCGCAAGATGCAGGAGGCGCTTGGCGACCACCCGCATGTGGGCGACATCCGGGGTGCCGGGATGCTCTGTGCCGTGGAACTGGTCGAGAATCGGGGCGACCGGGCGTTCTATGATCCGGCCAGGAAAATCGGCCCACAGGTGGCGGCAGCGCTGCTCTCAAGCGGGGTCATCGGGCGGGCGATGCCGCAAAGCGACATCATCGGTTTCGCGCCGCCCTTCTGTCTGACCGAGGCAGAAGCGGACGAGATTGTCGCAAAAACAACCCAAGCGGTCGTTGAGGTCATAGGCGTCGCATAAAGAATAATCGCACTTTCCCCAGAGCGTATCTTGCCACACCTGCCCGGTTGCAAAGCCCTGAGGCATGTGGTTGTCTAAAAGCCAACCTGCCGAAACGGCGGAAACACTCGCTGAATTGGCGAGAACAAACATAACACCTGGGGAGGTGCGATTTGTCTGAGAAAGCCACTGGCGGCGATTTCGTCGTGTTCGATCACGTACAGAAAAGTTACGATGGCGAAACGCTTGTGGTCAAAGACCTGAACTTGTCGATAGGCAAGGGCGAATTCCTGACAATGCTCGGGCCATCGGGCTCCGGCAAGACCACATGCCTGATGATGCTGGCCGGGTTCGAGACGGCGACCCATGGCGACATCCTGCTGGATGGCAAGCCGATCAACAACATCTCGCCCCACAAGCGCGGCATCGGCATGGTGTTCCAGAACTACGCGCTGTTCCCGCATATGACGATTGCAGAGAACCTCAGCTTCCCGCTGGAAGTGCGCAAGATGGGCAAGTCCGAGCGCGAAGAGAAAGTCGCGCGCGCCCTTGGCATGGTGCAGATGGAAAGCTTCGGTGGCCGTCGGCCCGCGCAGCTTTCCGGTGGTCAGCAGCAGCGCGTGGCGCTGGCCCGGGCGCTGGTTTTCGAACCCGATCTGGTGCTGATGGACGAACCATTGGGCGCGCTCGACAAGCAGCTGCGCGAGCATATGCAGTTCGAGATCAAGCACATTGCCGACAACCTCGGGATTACCGTGGTCTATGTGACCCACGACCAGACCGAGGCGCTGACCATGTCGGACCGCGTTGCGGTCTTTGAAGACGGGCGCATCCAGCAGCTTGCCCCGCCGGACGAGCTTTATGAGAAACCCTGCAACAGTTTCGTGGCGCAGTTCATCGGCGAGAACAACACGCTGCAGGGCGAGGTCAAGGAGATCAAGAACGGGCTGGCGGTCGTCAAGCTGGACGATGGCAGCCTGATCGACGCGATGCCCGTCAACGTGAACAAGGCAGGCGAGCGCACGCAGCTGTCGATCCGGCCCGAAAGGGTCGAGTTCAACATGGAGCGTCTCAACCCCGGCGCGCATACGCTGCAGGCCGAGGTGCTCGAATTCATCTACATGGGGGACATCTTCCGCACCCGGCTCAGGGTCGCGGGGAACGATTCCTTCATCGTCAAGACACGCAATGCGCCCGACCAGGTGCGCTTGGAGCCGGGCCAGACCGTCGAGATCGGCTGGCAGGCAGAAGATTGCCGCGCGCTGGACGCATAGGCGCGCGTGTCATGTCGCGGGCGCAAGCCCGCGATGAACACGAAGCCCGTAACTAAACCCGTTGTTATTGGCCTTACTTGAAAAAACGGGAAGAAAATTGGGAGAATACCAAATGAAATTCACCAAAATCCTACTAACTTCGACCGCGCTCAGCGCAGTCGCAGGCGTTGCCCTGGCACAGGAAATGTCCAACGACATGACCATCGTGTCCTGGGGCGGGGCTTATCAGAACAGCCAGTTGAAGGCCTATGTTGAGCCCTATCAGGCGCTGCACCCCGAAGTGAATGTCGTATGGGATGAAAGCTCCAATGAAGCCGTGGCCAAGCTGCGCGCGATGAACGAAGCGGGCAACATCACCTGGGATCTCGTTGACGTGGTGGCGTCTGACGCCATTCGCCTCTGCGACGAAGGTCTGGCGATGGAATACGAACCCAATGAGCTGCTGGCCGAAGGCGCCGACGGCACATCCGCAGAAGATGACTTCGGCGACCTGATCGTCTCTGACTGCTACATCCCGCAGATCGTCTATTCGACCACATTCGGCTACCGCACAGACATGGTGCCCGAAGGTGCTGCGGCGCCCAGCGAAATCTGCTCGGTGTTCGACCTGGAAACCTATCCCGGCAAGCGTGCGCTGGAAAAGCGTCCGATCAACAACATGGAATGGGCGCTGCTGTGTGACGGCGTTGCCAAGGACGAAGTCTATGACGTGCTGGCGACACCGGAAGGTCAGGAGAAGGCGCTGGCCAAGCTCGACACCATCAAGGACAACGTGATCTGGTGGTCGGCCGGTGCGGATACGCCCCAGCTTCTGGCAGACGGCGAAGTCTTCATGGGCTCCACCTACAACGGTCGCCTGTTCTCTGTCATCGAAGAGCAGAACCAGCCCGTCGGCATGATGTGGGACGCTCAGGTCTTTGACCTGGATGGCTGGATCATCCCCGAAGGCCTGGACGAAGCGCGCCTGAACCGTGTGAAGGACTTCATCAAGTTCGCCACCGACACCCAGCGTCTGGCTGATCAGGCCAAGTACATCTCCTATGGTCCGGCACGCCTGTCGTCCGCACCGCTGGTGCCCGAGGACATGAAGCAGCACATGCCGACCGATCCGGCAAACGCTGGCAACACCTTCCTCTACAACTACGAGTTCTGGGCTGACTATCGCGACGACATCGACGCGAAATTCCAGGCGTGGCTCGCGCAATAAACTGAACCCGGGCGGGCCACTGATGGCCCGCCCTTCGCAGGCCGGATCCCTGGTCCGGCCTGCCCGAATTCCCCGCGAAGGACAGCCCGATGAGCGATGTGACCGAGACGATCCCCCAGGATTCTCCCGAACAGGGGGGCAAAAAATCTGACGGAAAGATTCGCGCCGCGGACGGCACGTCGCTGAAACGCAGCCTGAACCGCGCCCTGCGGCGTCAGAAGCTGCGGGCCTTGATCCTGATCGCCCCGCTGCTCATCTTTGTCCTGGTCACCTTCATCGCCCCGATCGCGGACATGCTGTTCCGCTCGGTCGAGAACCAGATCGTCGCACAGACCCTGCCGCGCACGACCGAAGCGCTGGCCGATTGGGAAGCCGGGTCCGGGCAGGCCCCCGGCGCGCCGGTCTACAAGGCGCTCTACGAAGACATATTCATCGCGCAGGAGCGCAAGCTGCATACCCGTCTCGGCTCGCGGCTCAATTACGAACTGACCGGCGCATCCTCGCTGTTTCGCAAATCCGGACGCGGCGTGGGTGACATGGGCGAGGTCTATCAGGACCAGTTCGAGGATTTTGACGATTTCTGGAAGAAGGGCGAGAACTGGAACGCCTTCCTCGGCTCCGACGAATGGCTGGCCGAGATTCAGGCATGGGACAAGGCCTCGGGCGATGACCAGCCTGCCTTTGAAATGCGCGACGGCATGGAAGAGCTGTTTCCCCAGACCGCTGCCAAATACGAGATTTTTGCCGACTTCGTGCAATACGAGGATGGCGACAACCTGTACAAGGAAGACCCCTGGGCGCTGATCTATTCCTCATTCTATGATGACCTGACCGGCCCCACTGCGCCACAGATCGCGGCATATGACGGCCCCGCCGCCGCGCAGATCAAGGCGGCCGCCGCTGCCGCAGCAAGTTTCGAAACCGTGGATTACGCCGCCGCCTTTGCGGAGATCGACAAGGATTGGGCCGAGACCCCGATCTGGGAGACAATCCAGACCTATTCGGGCCCGTTCACCAACGGCTACTTCCTGAATGCGGTCGATATGCAAAAGAGCCCGGACGGCGCCGAACTGCGCCCCGAAAACCAGCGTATCTATGGCACGCTGTTCCTGCGGACGCTGTTCATGTCGCTGATGATCACCGGCAGTTGCATCCTGCTGGGCTATCCGGTGGCCTGGCTGCTGGCGAACTTGCCCGCGCGCACCGCGAACCTGCTGATGATCCTTGTCCTGCTGCCCTTCTGGACCTCGCTGCTGGTGCGGACCTCGGCCTGGAAGGTGATGCTGCAGCAACAGGGTGTGATCAACGACACGCTGGTGTGGCTCGGGATCGTGTCCGATGCGAACCGTCTGGCGCTGATCAACAACCAGACCGGTACGATCATCGCGATGACGCATATCCTGCTGCCCTTCATGATCCTGCCGCTCTATTCGGTGATGGCGACGATTCCGCCCGCCTTTCTGCGCGCCGCCAAGAGCCTTGGCGCAACCAACTGGACGGCCTTCTGGCGGGTCTATTTCCCGCAGTCGGTGCCGGGCATCGGTGCGGGCTCGATCCTCGTCTTCATCCTGTCCATCGGGTATTACATCACACCCGAAATCGTGGGCGGTACGACAGGCACGTTTATCTCGAACCGGATCGCCTATCACATTTCCAGCTCGCTCAACTGGGGCCTCGCTGCCGCACTTGGGGCGATCCTGCTGGCGGTCGTGCTGGCGCTCTATTGGGCCTACGACAAGATCGTCGGCATCGATAACGTGAAACTGGGGGGCTAGGACCATGACTGCACTCACGCCGATCAGCCGCACGCCGGTGTCCTTCTATGCCTCTGTCGCGGCTGCTGCGGGGGCCCTGGCCGGGCTCTTTGTGGGCACCGCACAGGGCAGCGGATTGCTGGGCATCATCATCGGCGCAATCGCCATGGGCGCGCTGGCTTTCGTGCTGACGCAGGTCATCAAGGCCGAGAAACCCGGGATCTGGGGCAGTGTCGTGCTGCTGGCGGTCATCGGTTTCCTGCTGGGGGGTATACCGGCGCTGGTCATTGGCGCGCTGTTCGGCTGGTTCTTTGCCTGGTTCAGCTTCTGGCTCTACGAAGGACGTTACCGGCGCAAGTTACCGCCCTATCTGACACCGGGTCAGGTGCTGTGGCACTTTGCCTTCCGGGTGATCTGCGGGGCAATCCTGGTGTTCCTGATCACGCCGATCCTTGTGGTCATGCCGCTGAGCTTCAATGCCGAGAACTTCTTTACCTTCACGCCCGAGATGCTGCGCTTTGATCCCGCGGGCTACTCGCTGAAGCACTACCGCGCCTTCTTCAACAGTTCCGACTGGCAGAACGCGCTGCGCAACTCGGTCATGATCGCACCGGCCGCGACACTGCTGTCGGTCGGTTTCGGCACGCTGGCGGCCATCGGGCTGAGCCAGCCGCATGTGCCGTTCCGGCGGGCCATCATGGCGATCCTGATCTCTCCGATGATTGTGCCGCTGATCATTTCGGCGGCGGGCATGTACTTCTTCTACAGCCGTATCGGGCTGCAGGGCACCTACATCGGTGTGGTACTGGCCCATGCGGCGCTTGGTATTCCCTTCGTGATCATCACCGTGACGGCGACCCTGGTGGGCTTTGACCGTTCGCTGACGCGGGCCGCCGCCAACATGGGGGCCTCGCCGATCCGGACCTTCTTCAAGGTGCAGATGCCGCTGATTCTGCCTGGCGTGATCTCCGGCGGGCTGTTTGCCTTCATCACCTCGTTCGATGAGGTGGTGGTGGTGCTCTTTGTCGGCTCAGCGGGTCAAAAGACGCTGCCCTGGCAGATGTTCATCGGGCTGCGTGAACAGATCAGCCCGACCATTCTGGCGGTCGCGACACTGCTGGTTGTGATCTCTGTCCTGCTGCTGACGACGCTGGAATTGCTGCGCCGCCGGTCCGAGCGGCTGCGGGGCATGTCTCCGAGCTGACCGGCGCCGGTCGCGGGGGAGGGCAAAGCAGGCCCGCCGCCGCTGATTGAGACGCCTGAGACTGTCGAGACACAGGTGTGTTGCTGTAATGCGAAGGAAATGTTGGCATAAACGGGTGTTTTAATCCGGAAGAGCCAGACTGAGCCCGGATGAACCCGGATAGTGTAAGTCCCAAAAATATATGGCGAAATTGAAGGTCGCGGCTACTGGTGTTGCAGATCGGCACTGCCAAATAAACTTCGCACCTAGCTACACTGGCTTTGAGGGCGGAACTCATAGCCTATAAAAATATAGGTTTCCTAAAATTAAGGTGGGACGCAAAGCTTCAAGTGCGCCAGAAGCGTCCCACCTTCATGCCGTCCCTATAAAACAAGGGGACATTAGGCGATCAACGAATGTTTGACAAACTTGAGGTGGGACGTTTTGAAACAGCATTGAAGATTATTTTTTGACCGTTCCATCGCCAGGAAAGAGGCACTCTTCGATCCTTTTTAGCTCAGATCTAAACTTCTCAAAGTCAATCGCATCTCGCTTCACATCACAAAGGTGGTCACATAACTTTACCTTGTTGAGTTCGGTGGTCTCGACAGTTGACGTACCTTTTTCGCGCCGGGTAGTCGTGTAAAAGTGATCCGCAAATACTGCTTTTGGAAGAAGATTCTCAATCCCCGCTCTATATTTCGCATCATCTTCGTTGCATCGCAGCACTCGAACATGAAGGAAACCCTGGTCGACATCCTCATAGCTCTGATCGCAGTCGAAAAGCAGGAGCGTATGAGACCGCAAGAGATTTGGATTGTTACCTAGAGTTCTTTGAGCTTGTTTGAGCTGTCTTTCTCCACCATCCTTTGATTGACCTTCTGACAGCACTCCAATCCAATCAAAATCGACGCCAGAACTCAGACGGTCGAAACCGAGAAGTTCAGCAGCAGTTCTTAAGTACTTCGGGTCCGTCGGCCCCTCGCACAAAACTAACGGGCGTGAGGCTGCTCCCGCACGTTCTAGGATGTGATCATCAAATGCCTTGGTTGTCGTTAGGTAGTCAAAAGAACTGACAAACTCGCTGAATCTCTCTGCCGTGATCCGTGTTCCTTCCGGAAACTCGACAAGCATAAAACCATCAGATCCAAATTTTTTCTCCATACCAAGAGGGAAAAGTGGAGAATGTGCAGTCAAAATGAACTGTATCTTCGGAAACAGTTCGATCAGGGCGGGCAGCACGTCATGTTGTAAGTCGGCGTGTAAATGCGCGTCGACTTCATCGACCAAGACTATCCCCGTCATATGGTCCATCGGTTGAAGCATCTGGCCAGCGTCTGCGTACCGCAAAATTGTACCGAAGATACTAACCAGCATCGCCTGCCCAGATGAAAAAGCGTCCAAGCTAGGCATTATTACTTTGTCACCCTCGACTATCAGCAGTTTTCGTGCCCCATGATGTCGATTCAAGCGAAGCAACTTGGCGCCAGGGGCCTTTAAAATCAGTTGAAGAACTTTGTTTATATTATTCAAGGCCTCAGAGTGGACACGAGCAACCCCAACCAAACTCCGAAGGCTGGAGTTGTTAGTCTGCTGCTCTATTCGGTCATGAGCAGCGTCAACTAGGGCCGAGATATCTAATTGACTGTCTAAAAACACATCAGAGATCCAGGACCTTAGCTCCTCAATGCTGGAACGAACTGAAATTTTGTTCCTAAGGATTCTGGTATAGTCCATGTGGAAGGTCGGAGAATCCAACCCTCTTGATTCCCCAGTCCAATGGGCATTTTCCGAGCGCTCGGCTGGGAAACTTACATAGCAGCCTTTGCCAAAAATTTCTTTGATATTCTCTTTCTTTCCCTCAGCCGCCTTGTGCGCGTCGTTAGTTGGCCAGTTTAGACCTGGGTATGCAGAAATCCTTTGTTGCAAGTCTTGCTGGCTCAATAAACCGCCTTTGCTCACATAGGTGAGGTTCTTGCTACCATGAGAGAATTTCATCAGGGCTAATTCAAATTTGCTGCCAGTTCTTGTCGTGGTAGCACCGATGATACGGTGCCACTTGTGACCCACGCCACGTTCGTTGGCAGGAGCGGCATTTTGGTAGTACTTCGAGGCCAACTCAATCAGTGCATCAGTGACATAAGACAGGAAGTTAGATTTTCCCGAGCCATTTTTTCCTACCAAGACAATGGGCTTAGGATTTCCATCCTGTTTAAATTCAAAGTTAAGTTCCAAATCCTCAATGGGCCCGCATTGGAGGATCAAGGTGTGTTCTAAATACAATTCATTCTCCAATATTTGGCCTAAGGATTAGCGGCACTCGGCATCATTTCCCAACCTTCACCGCCGTCCCGGACGCCACCAGCATGACCATGCTCCAGCCGCCGTCGCCAATCTGGACGTAGTCGAGATCGACGGCGATCACGGCGTCAGCGCCCAGGCGCGCGGCTTCCTGTTTCAGCTCGTATAGCACCGTCTCGCGAGCATCGCGCATCGTGTCTTGAACCGCCTTTGAACGGCCACCGAAGACGTTTCGCACAGAGGCGAAGAGGTCCTTGAAGGCGTTCATGCCATAGGCGCACTCGGCCGTGACGATCCCCAGACGCTTTTCGATGACCAGGTCGGTGTGCATCTCTGTGGTGACGATGATTGCTTCAATCGCGGCTTCGCGGGACGTCCTAACTCCAACCGGTCCGCAAGTTTTGCAGCTTCCATCTCCAATCCTGTTGAAACTATTCAAAATTTCTCCACAGACTGCGCATTTATCCACGAGATTCTCCTAAATCCATATGTGCTTGGATGTCGAACAAGAAGGTGCAAGCATCGCATTTGCCACAGTTCGCCATCTTCGTCCCCTAGAACCAGGTATGTTGAAACGCCGAACGTTTCTTTGGGGTTGGCTTCGACCGCTGCCGGATGTTGTCATAGGCGTGCCCAGACCAGACAAGCCGTCCGATAATATGAACGCGATTGGCGTCGTCACCCATCCGTGCTTCGGATGGAAAATCGGGGTTCTCAGATCGGAGCAGTAAGCCGTTTCCGATCTTTTCAAGCCGCTTGACCCGGGTGTCGCCCGCAACGTCGACAATGCCGTAGATTTCGCCCTCGCGAAGTTCAGCGTACCGGCGATCAAGCAGAACAAGATCACCATCGCTGAGTAGCGGCTCCATGCTGTCGCCGCCAACGCTGCAAACTACACATTTGTTCGCTATCAGTCCGCGTTCCGTCAACCAATCGCGCCGGAACGCGACCGGTGCCAAATGCCGGGCATTGTCGCCAGCCGCTCCCGGTCCGGCTGATAGGGATACATCGAAGCGTTCCACAAAAGCGAACTGATCAAGCAGCTGGACCGCTTCATGGTTGCTTCTTGGCCTCTCAGACTGATCGGACTTGGGCGGCTCCAGACTTAGTTCAAGCCCGAGAAAATCTGCGATTTTTAGTAGGTTGTGAAGCGCGTTTGCCCTCTCACCAGGGCCACGTTCCAAGAGGCCTTGGATGTTCTTGATCGCGGAAGGATTGCCAACAGCCTCTTTCGAAGCCGCCGCGGCACTCAACCCTCTTCGCTTCAACGCAGTGTCTATCGCCTGGATCAAATCAGCCATTCCTATCTTGTTAGCCATCTATGGCTAGGCCGCAAGATAATAATACCAAGTGGCCATACATGGCTTGACAGCAAAGGCCATGCATGGCTAGGTGCAATCATGAAAACGCTCATTCAACAAATCGTTTCCCTCGGAGAAACACTGGCTGATCACCATTGCACCAAGCATTGGACGATTTCGAAGCTGGTGAGCACCAAGAGCGATTTTCTCCATCGCCTTCATAACGGTGCGGATATGGGAACACGGACATATGAGGCAACGCTCCAGAGGTTCTCCGATATCTGGCCTGACGACCTTCAGTGGCCACACGATATCCCGCGCCCTTCGGTAAAGAAGGACGCCGCCTGATGCGCGATCACCCCGATATCCCGCTCGACACCGATGCAGCGCGCTGCGCGTTGAATTTACTGTCAGAGGCGCAGCGTCTTGCCCTGGTGATGGAGGTCATCAACGGGGCCGTGTCGCCTGCATCGTGCCTCCAGCTTGCCCGCATCGAAACTCTCGCCCGTGTGACTGCAGAGCAGATCACACGGCAGGCACATGTCACAGAGGAGATCCGCAAATGCCGATAGAACAGACAACCGAACTGGACGAATTTGCGCGCCCGCCCAGCTTGCTGGACCGTATCGCGGAGCTTGAGGCTCGAGTGGCCCTGTTGGCCATTCAGGTCAACGTCATGAACGGAAAAGACCGTGACGAGGGCGTGAGGATTTCAGCTGGTGACGCGATCGGTGGGCTTGCCCTTGCTGTTCTCACCTTCGGCGGAATGTTTGTGCTCTGGGGGCTGTCATGAGCCGGTCCCCCCAGCAGGCCTTTGCAGACCTTTCCGCCGCCTTGACCGAAATGGTCTCCCTCCAACAGCAGATGCAGTCCGAGAAAGAAGATACCGACAACAACCTGATCACGCTTTGGGATGCCCAGGCGGACCGCGCCATGGGGGCATGGGGCGAGTTGATCAATCAGCAGGACGCGCTGCGCGACATCAAGGGGCTGTTGAATGTGACCTATGGCGGGGCACCCGACTGATGCATGCCGCCACCATGTCCTCGGATCGTCTGCAGCGGGTGAAGAAGCTGCTGTCTGACCGAAAGCCGCATTCCACCCGCGAAATCATGCGCCGGGCGCATGTCTGCGCCATCAACAGCTGTGTCGCCGAGCTGCGGCAGCTGGGGGCGGACATCGTCTGCGAACGCCAGAAGATCAACGGCAAGTTCATCTTCTTCTACACGATGCTGACGCCGCCTGATGAAGCGCCGGAAGCCGACGAAACCCTCAACTTCACGGATGACGCATGACTGACACGCCTCAAAACACCCCTTCGGACGCGCTGCGGAGCGTTGCATTGGCACCCGGCCAGATCGAAGTCGGGGAGCGTCTGCGCAAGGCCAAGCCGCATCGGGTGGCCGTGCTGGCAGCGGATATGCAGGTACAGGGGCAGTTGCAGCCGGTTCTGGTCTGCGAGGCTGAAACCGCTGGCAAATACACGCTGGTCGATGGTGGGCAACGGCTTGCCGCGCTGATCGAGATCAAGGCAGCCTTTGTCGAAGCGGTTGTGCTGCCCGCGTCCTATGGACCCGAGATGATCCTGTACGCCCAGATTATGGCGAACGTGAACCGCGAGGACCTGACCAAGCTGGAGCGGGCGGAATATCTGTCGGAATTGCGCGATGTCTGGCAAAAGCTGAACCCTTCGGCCAAGCAGGGCGGGGATCGGCGAAGCGCCCATGTTCGCGCCGTGAAGGAACGTGAGGCGGGCGAGGAAAATCAAAGTCCAATTCTTGGACTTTGGTCAGAAGTTGCGTCAAAGGTGGGGTTAGGCAGGGCCTCCTTTTTCAACGCAATCGAGATTGCCAAAGGTCTTTCCCCCGCCATCAAGGACCGCATCCGCGACACATGGATTGCCGATCATCAGGCCGGATTGCAGGCATTGGCCAAAGCTGAGCCAGACCAGCAGGAGCGGGCCTGCGACATCCTCTTGTCCGACCCTCCCAAGGCCAGCACCATGGCCGATGCGCTGCTTCTGGCACAGGGCCGTGCGCTGCCGAAGAACGACGACAAGCACTATCACCGGGTGACCGCGACCTGGTCGCGCCTGTCCACCAAGAGCAAGCGCGCCTTCATCGACGAGCACAAGCGCGAGATCATCGCGCATGCCCGCAAGCAGGGCTGGACCATCTGATGCTCTGGGTCTCGGCACAACAGATCGCGGATGCGGCATCGGCAGGGCTGATGCCCGGCCTGCCGACAACCAAGCGGCGGGTGAATGCCCTGGCCGTGCGCGAAGGTTGGGCCGACGCAGGGCTTGCACGGGTGCGCGAGGGCCGCGAGGGCGGCGGCGGGCTGGAGTATCACATCGACGTGCTGCCCGCTCCGGCCCGGGCGGCATGGCTGGCCAGTCACCTGACCCTGACCGACCGGGACACCCGCCCTGTCGTGCATGAGACCACGATCAATGATGGCGAAGATGCCCGGACCGTCATTCTGGGCCTTGCGCAGAAGTTCCAGTTCGAGAATGCGCTGCCACAAACGGCTGCCGATGCAATGTTTGCAGAGCTGTTCACAAGCGGTTCAATCGACCTTCCAGGCTGGATCACGGCAGCTGTGCCCAGCGTTTCGGCCCGGTCGCTGGCCCGGTGGCGCAAGGCCGCAACGTCGGGTGCAGCACCTTGCGGCCGGGGGCGTCCGAAAGGGTCTGGAATTCTGGATGTGGCGCACGATGGGCAGGTTCGGGCCCTGATCCTTGCCGCCATCGCCAAGCAGCCGTTCCTCTCGGCCAAACATCTGCGCATTCTGGTGAAGGACAAGTTCGGCAAAACGCTGGAGACGGTCTGCGCCCGGACGGGTGATCCGAAAGTGGTTGCGCTGCCCAGCATCAGGGCCTTTCAGGGCGTGATCTCGCGCTGGAAAGACGAGTATCGCAACGAATTGCTGCGCCTGACGAACCCGGATGGATATCGGTCCACCGTGCGGTTCTCGGCAACGGGCAGTCAGCGTGCGGACCGGTTGAACGAGATCTGGCAGATCGACGCCTCGCCGGCCGATGTGATGCTGAAAGGCGGGCGGCATTCGATCTACATGGCGGTCGATGTCTACTCACGCCGGGCCATCGTTCTGGTCAGCAAGACGCCGCGCGCATCCGCTGTCGGGCTGTTGATCCGCAAGTGCATCAAGTTGTGGGGGGTGCCCGAAAAAATCCATACCGACAACGGATCGGATTTCGTGGCGCGTCAGACCAAGCGGCTGTTTGCCGCGTTGCAGATCGAGGTCGAACTCAGCGATGCATACGAGCCAACCGACAAGGGCATCGTAGAGCGGACCATCGGCACCTATCAGCGCGACATCGCGGTCTGCCCCGGTTTCATCGGTCATTCGGTCGCGGACCGGAAGGTGATCGAGAACCGCAAGGCCTTTGACAAGCGGCTCGGGGCGACAGACGAGACGCTCTACGATGTCGATATGGACTTTGCCGAGTTCCAGGACTGGAGCGATGTCTGGGCGGCTGACATGTACGGTCGGGACGCGCACGCCGGATTGGGCAAGCGCACCCCATTCGAGGTGGCTGCCAGTTACGCAGGCCCGGTGCGCAAGATCGAGCACGAAGCCGCATTGGACGTGCTGCTGGCCCCGATCGCGTCGAATGGCGGTCTGCGCCGCGTGACCAAGCAGGGGGTGCGGGTGGATGGAGCCATGTACCTGCCAATGGCCGCGCTCCCCGGTGACGATGTGCTGGTACGCATGGACCCTGCCGACATGGGGCGGGTCATGCTGTTCCACCCGGAGACGGAAAGCTACATGGGCGAAGCGTTGAATGCCGATCTTGCCGGTTTGAACCCGGTGGAGGTCATTGCCAAGGCCAAGGCCATGCAGCGAGCCTTCGAGGACGAGAAACTCACGGATATTCGCCGCGCCAGCCGCAAGATCGGCAAGCGCGACGTGGCCGATGCCATGCGTCGGGACGCCGCCGAGAAGGCCGGTGTCATGGTGGCATTTCCAAAGGCCCGCGAGGTCTACACGACGCCTGCGCTTGAAGCTGCTCAAGATGCCGCTGCGCCTTCGCGCCGTGCAGACACGAAAAGCCGAGTGTCCGACGACGCGCTTTCCGCGCTGCGCGCCGAGCATGCTGTAACGGCCGAGGTTGTGATGAAGCCCGAGACGCCGAAGGAGCGGTTCCGCCGGTTCCTCGTTCTTGAGCAGCGGATCAAGGCCGGAGAGCCGGTTCTGCCGGAGGAGCGTCAGGCGCTGCAGGCCTATCAGAGGCAGCCTGAGTACATCGGGCACATGAAGATATTCGAGGATTTCAGCTGGGCGATGTTCGGCTGATTTAGGTGTCACCGGCGGCATTGCGGGCCGACCGGCGACGATAGTGAAGGTGAGGGAATGATGACAGAAGAATTCAGGCAAAACAACTCTGTTGCACCGCTGCGCAATGTCGTGGCTTTGGTGGAACTGATCGAGCGGGTCAACCAACGCGGTCCAGGTCTGCCCGGATTGGGCGTTTTCTACGGCTGGTCGGGCTACGGCAAGACAACGGCGGCGGTCTACGCCGCCAATAAGTTCCGGGCCTATCAGGTCGAGGTGAAATCGGTCTGGACCAAGAAGAAACTCTGCACGGAGATCCTGCGCGACATGGGCGTTCTGCCCGCCAAGACGATTTCCGACATGGTGGATCAGATTGCTCAGGAACTGGCGCGCAATGACCGGCCGCTGTTGATCGATGAAATCGACCATCTGGTTGACCGTAACATGATCGAAATCGTGCGCGACATCCACGAAAGCTCCGGGGCAACCATTATCCTGATCGGCGAGGAAAAACTGCCGCGCAAGCTGATGGCCTGGGAGCGCGTCCACGGCCGCATTCTCGATTGGGTGGCAGCGGAAGAGGGCCAGATTGACGATGTGGGCTACCTGGCGGCGATCTATTGCCCCGGAGTGACGCTGGACGACGCATTGAAGGCGCAGGTTCTGGAAGACAGCCATCGCTCTATCCGGCGCATCTCGATCAACCTCGAGCGGGTCAAGGAATTCGCGCAAACGCGCAATCTGAACACGGTCAGCCGCGCCGACTGGGGCAACCGCCCGTTCTTTACCGGTGAGGCGCCAACACCCCGGAGGACCCCGAAATGAGCCGGATTTCCGCCACCGCCGCCGCTGCATCACGTGAGCCGCAGGGTCGTCAGCCGCTTTGGGAAGAGATGGTCAAATTCGACCGGGAGCCGTTCACGATTACGGATATCTACGATCAGACCCACGTCAGCCGTCATACTATCCGGAGTTACCTGAAATCATTGGTGCTGGCCAAGTACGTCGAACGGATAGAACCGGACGCTGATGCCGTTCGCGAAGAGGCAGCGATCAAGTTCAAGATCATCGTCGATCCTGTTCCGCATCATGCGCCGCGGCTGAACCGGAACGGGGAACCGGTCACGCAAGGCAGCGGTGTCGAAAACATGTGGCGTACGATGCGGATGTTGACCCAGTTCTCGCCCCGCGACCTTGCGGCGCATGCGACCACCGATATCGTCAACGTCACCGAGACGACGGCAAAGTCCTACTGCAGCACGTTGCTGCGGGTCGGCTATCTGAAGGTTGTCAGCAAAGCCAGCCCACCAAAGAAGCAGGCCGTATATCGTTTAATCCGGAACTCCGGTCCGAACCCGCCGATGATCCAGCGGACGAAGCAGGTTTTCGATCCGAACACGAAGCAAGCCTATCCGGTCGAGAGCAAGACATGAGCGGTCCTGTCGATATCGTTCATGCGGCCTGGGGACCGGATGCGCCCGATTGGGTGCTGGCCCTTGCCCATGCCTGCGCGCAGCGCAGTCAGAACAAGGTTGCCGAGGATATCGGGCGCTCCGCGTCCCTCGTCAGCAATGTCCTGCGCCGGAAGTATCCAGGCAACATGGCCGCGATCGAGGAGTTGGTGCGCGGCGTGTTCATGGAAACCGTGATCGCCTGCCCTGTCCTGGGCGAGCTTCCGACGGATCAATGCCAGACCTGGCGCAAGAGGGCGACCAGGCTGCAAGGGCACAACACGTTCCGGGTGCAGATGTATCGCGCCTGCCGCCGCTGCCCGCACTTCAACGTGGAGGATCAGGAATGAACTCTCGCTATGCTGAAATTGTCAGTCTGGCCAAGCAGCGGGTCCGCCCGGTGGCCATTGCAAACCAGCTCGGCATTCACCCGAACACGGTCTACGAAAACATCCGCAAGGCGCGCAAACGCGGTGAGGATATCAAGACCTTCGCCAAGGGTCGGGAAGCTGACGCAGACGGCACCGGTGAGGCGATTTCACCCGTCACGCCGCGCAATCTGCTGATCCCGATGCGCTTGCACAGCCTCCTAGAATTGCGCGCCAGCGAGCGCGGCATGACGACTTCCGAATATGGACAGCGCCTGCTTGAGCGGGCGCTGTTGGGCACAGTGGTGCGCCATGACTGAGCCGCGCCCCTTTCAGCCCGATGAATTGCTGCGTTTGGCGGGCAGCGGAGTTGCCAAAGTGGACCTGATGGGCCCGCGCGGCACCACACTTTGCACCATGGACGAAATCGAAGCGATGGCAGCACTGATCGTCTTGGGTGGCCTGTTGCCAGGGAGGCCGACCGATCCGGCGCGCCAACCCCGCTTTGTTGAAACAGAAGGGAACTGAGAATGATTACGTTCGAGGCCGTAATGACCGGCAGTCAGCTGGGCCGCAAGTTTGCCAATGACCCCGAGGAGACAGCGTACCTTCTACGCGCGATCGTCGACGACGCTCCCGAAGATTTCTGTACCGACGTCGCGGATTATGAGCGCAGTTCCGAGACAGCCGCATGGCTGCGCGGGCTTGCTGACGCGATGGACCCGCCGGGCCCGCACGAAACGGCGGAGGGCCGCACGTGAAACTCACCATCGAGCCCACCGCCCAGATCACAAGCATCGAGCGCGCCCCATGCCGACTTTGGGAGGGCCACGATGAGAATGGCACCCCCGTCAAGGTCTGGGTGCGGACCTTGCAACCGCAGACCCATGACGAGGCGCGGCTCGACGCCTTCAACCGCGAACTCGATGCGCTGCCCGCTCTGGGTCCAGGCGCAATCGACTATCGCTTCATCATCGACTGAGGAGACATCCTATGACCAACTTCACCCCCGCACCGATCCCGAATGGCCGCAAGGTCATCGAGGGCAACACCTACATGGGCGATGGCAAGGGCGGCTGGCAGCCGGTCGAGACGATCAAGGCGCAGCATCTGCTCGAGGACGAGACGGTGCGCAAAATCATCAGCTATGCCTTGCCGCTCTCCGAACAGGTCAGCCGGTTCAAGGCGCATACCTTCTCCGACATCGGCGGCTTCGAGGCGCTGCTCGCCCAAGAGTACGACGCGAAGATCGGCGGGCGCAAAGGCAACAAGACGCTGATGACCGTCGACGGGCTTTACATGATCAAGGTGGCAGTGTCCGACCGGATCGACTTTGGCCCCGAAATGCAAGTCGCCAAGGAATTGTTCGACGAGTGTCTGAACGAATGGTCAGCGGATGCGCGGGCGGAACTGCGCGGCCTCGTGACCGACGCTTTCAACACCGACAAGGAGGGCAAGATCAACAGCGCCCTGATCTTCCTTCTGTTGCGTCGTGAGAGCGATGACCTGCGCTGGAAGCGGGGCCAGGACGCCATCCGCGACGCGATGCGCGTGGTCGGATCAAAGACCTATGTCCGGTGTTACCAGCGGATTGCCCACGATGCTCCCTGGGAGGCCATCACCATCGATCTGGCGAAGGCGTAGGGCGATGAAAAACAAACTCGTCGATCTTAACGATCACTTGTTCGCTCAACTCGAACGCCTCGCTGACGAAAGCATGACCGCCGAAGATATCGACAAGGAGGTCAAACGCGCGGATGCCATGGTGTCGGTTGCGGATCAGATCACCGGAAACGCAGAGCTGCGGCTGAAGGCGGCAAAGCTCTATGCAGAGCATGGCGACAAAATCCTGCCTCACCTCCCGCAGATCGGAAACCGGAAATGAAAGGCCGGCGTCTGATCTATACGCCCGAGGAGCTGGCTTGGATCAAGGCGCGGTGCCGTGATGATCGCAAGGCCACTCACTCGGCATTCTGCGCCTTGTTCGGACGGGTGGATGTGTCACTCAGCAATCTGAATTCCCTGTGCAAGCGAAATGGCTGGCTGACCGGTCGCACCGGTCGCTTTGATCCTGGTCAGGTTCCGCCAAACAAAGGGAAGAAGATGCCATTCAATGAGAACCGGGCAAAGACGCAGTTCAAGAAAGGTCAGGTTTCGCACACCTTTCGGGGAGCCGGTCACGAACGCGTTGACAACAAAGATGGCTACATCGTGATGATCGTGGAAGAAACCAACCCCTGGACCGGGGCAAGGACCCGGCCGGTTCACAAACATCGCTGGCTCTGGGAGCAAAAGAACGGACCCGTTCCTGAGGGAATGGTTCTGAAATGCCGTGATGGGGACAAGACCAACACCGACCCGTCCAACTGGGTAGCTATCCCTCGCGCAATGCTTCCGCGCCTGAACGGGCGCTTCGGTCGTGGCTACGACGCCGCACCCGCCGAATTAAAGCCGGTACTGATGGCGACGGCCAAACTTGAGCATGCCGCGCGGCAAAAGAAACGGGGCTGACATGACCCCAATCACCATCCCGCAGATCAAGGAAGCCGTCGCCGCCTACTTTGGCACCACTGTGCTGGAACTGACCGGCCCGGAGCGGACGCAGATCGTTTGCGCCCGCCGTGCGGTGGCCTTCCGGCTCTGCAATGAGCTGACGGAGGTCTCCTACTTGCAGATCGGGCGGGAATTCGGCGGGCGGGATCATTCGTCTGTTCTGCGCGCCCTGACGAAGCCAATCGACCTGCAGCACCAGATCGCTTTTGACCGGCTGCGCGCGGACCTGATCCGGGGCACGACCCATGACGTAGACACCGTGCTCCGCTGGCAGTTCAAATCCCGCCGGGCCCCCGTCGTGCCGATGTTCGTGCGCAGGTACACAGCATGACCCGCTCTTTGAAAAAGTTGATCCACGTCGGATGCCGGGAGCTTGGTCTCGACGCGGACGCGCGGCACGATCTGCAATTGGCCGTCTGTGGCAAGGCGTCGATGTCGGATATGACCGAGGCCGAGTTGAAACGGGTTCTGGATCGACTGAAAAACAGCGGTTTCAAAGTCAGTTCAAAAAGGCGGCGTCCCGCAGCCCCTCGCGCCGATCTGCGACTGATCCATGTTCTGTGGAAAAGGCTCGGCAATGCGGGCGCGCTCTCCCGGCCTGACCGCGCTGGTCTCAATGCGTTCATTCGGGCGCGCTTTGGCGGCATCTGGCATTCCGTGCCAGCCGATATCGACATGCTGCGCGATGAAGATCAGATCGAAGCTGTTGTTGCCGCATTGAAAGCATGGGGCAAACGCGCCGACATCGATTTTGACTGGCGAGGCCGCTGATGGGCAGGAAGCGGGATATCGTGACGGACCATGCGGTCGTGCGCTATCTTGAGCGTGTCTATGGCGTGGATATCGCAGCCCTGAAACGCCGCATTGAAAAGACCACCGAGGGCGGGCGTGAACAGCGCGCGGATGCCGTGTTGAGTGACGGCGTCCGCTACCGGCTGAGCCAGTCCGGCCGCGTGGTCACGGTGCTCGGGCTGACCGGAGCCATGTCGAACCGCGGCAAGCGCTGGAAGGCGCGGCGGAAATGACGGACATGCCCGAAGCCCCCGAGAATATTCAGGCCTACGTCGATATCCTTGGTGTGGATGGCACCATTGAATTCCTGCTCACATTCGGTGGCGCGGAATTGTACATGCCCGCTGATCCAAAGGGGGGCTCGGAACTGGCCAATCTGGTCGGTGTCGAAAAGGCCCGAGCGCTTGCAAAAGCTGCCGAGCACATGAAAGCGCGCATTCCGACAGCCAAAAGGTGGATCGCCCAGGTCCTCGCATCAAAAGGCTTGCCGGTTTCAAAGATTGCCCGCAAACTGCACATCACCGATGTGACGGTCCGCAAGTACCTGCGCGACGAGTTCACGTCCGACGCGGCATTTTCCTCCCAGCAACTCGACCTGTTCTGATCTTCAGGCGGTTCCCCGCAAGCGCTTGCGGATGTTTATGCCCCCGGTTGAAAGGTAATTTGAACCCCAATGCCGTGACGCTCGGAATGCGTCGCAGAACCGGGGTCCGTCATGCAATTCAAGAACCACATCGCCCAGAACCTCTCCTATAGCCGCGCCAAGAACATTGGCGACAAGATCGTCCCGACCATCGTGGTGCTGCATGACACCGCCGGTCGCCTGGACAAGTTCAATTCCGCCAACTACCTGCTGACCGCCCCCCGGGGCGTATCGGTTCACTTCGTCGTTGAGCGAGATGGCACGATCACGCAGCAAGTGCCGACAAACCGGCGCGCGGGCCATGCCGGAACCTCCGAGTATCATGGTCAAAAGGGCTGCAACAACTTCTCCATCGGCATCGAGATCGTGAACCCAGGGCGGATGACGGACGCAGGCGGTGGCCGTGCGCGCACCTGGTTCAAGAAGACCTACGATGTTGCTGAAGAAGGCATTCATTTCATCCAGACCAAGGAGCATGGCGCGGGTTGGTGGATGGACTACGAGCCCGAGCAGATCGCGGCGCTTGAGGCCCTGTTGCACGCCCTGTTCGATTACGTCCCGACGCTGACTGACATCGTGACCCACTGGTACATCTCGCCCGGCCGCAAGGTTGACACCAATCCGCTGTTCCCGCTGGAGAGCCTGAAGGCGCGTGTTCTGGGCCGGGATGATCTGCAGGATGAAGCCGCCAATGATGCCTCCGACCTGATCGAGGACAAGGGCGAGATGGTCAGCATCGATGTGCCCAATGACACGCTCAACATGCGCCGCTGGCCCTCGTTCAATCCAAACGTCATCGCGACCATTCCCGACGGTGTCGTGGTGCCGGTGATCCGCTCAGGCACCTTCGGCGACCGGCCCTGGCTCAAGGTGCGCTACTCCGGCCAGGAAGGCTGGATCGTTGCCCGCCACGCCGCCCCCATCACCCATTCTTGACCCCGAAAAGGAAACCTCATGTTCACGCAACCCAAATCCCCCTTTGCCTCGCTCGGCGTTCTCGGCGGCTCCGGAGCCATCATCCTTGGTGCCAGCCAGCTGTTCGGCTGGGCAATCTCACCTGCTGATGCTGCCGATCTGTCTGAAGCCCTCAAGGGGCTGGCGGTTTCCGCCGCAGGCGTCGTGGCAGTCTACGGCCGCATCCGCGCCCAAAAGCGTATCTCACTGAAGGGGTAACCCATGCTGGAATGGTCGGCCGTCACGATGGCCAGTCACCTTTGCCTGGCCGTGGCCATTGCCTGCGCGTTCGTGAATGCCGTGTCGGTGCGCCGAACCTGGCAGTTTCCGTCGTCGTCGGCTGTTTTTGTTCGTCTCGAAGGGCCGATCTTCGCAATCGCCGCCGCATTGATGGTGGAACGGTTCTATTACGTTATTGCGCGCTTCCTGGTGAAATCGGAGCTCAATCTCTGGCAGGCACATCCTGCGCCGGAGATGCTTTCGTTTTCCGTTGCGGCTACCGTCTTCTGGCTGGCCTGCGCAATCCGGTATCTTGAGGGGTCTCAGGGCGCGGCCCGACGGACTGTTGTCGTTCAGACGATCTGTATCTGCACCCTGTTTGCATCAGTTGCCTGGGGGTTCTGGTAGTGGATTATTCGTGGATCTCAGATGGTCAGATGATCGTCGGCTTCCTGCTCATGATCATCGGCGCAATCGCCGGGTTTCAGAAATGGTTCTGGGGGCGGGTCAGCTCCAGTGTTTCGGCAAGCGTGTCCAACCTGGTCGTTGGCCATGAAGGTATCGAGAAACGCCTGGAAAAGGTCGAGGGAACGGTCGGGCAAGTTAAGTCCGATCTCGATCGCATGCGTGGTCGCATGGGCAACATCGAAGGCCGTGTCGATCAGTTGGCGACCAAGAATGATCTGCACGAAGTCAGCATCCTCGTGGCGCGGATCGGCGCGGGGCTCGAGGCACAGGCCAACATGACGCGGATGCTCTACGAGGCCGCGCAGCGCGCCGAAAAAGGCGGGGCAAGCTGATGTTCAAGGCATGGCCCATCGAAAGTGTGGAAGCCGAGTTTCGGCGTCTGAAGGTGCTTCAATATTTGGCGTCGGCGACAGGCTATGAGGCCTCGGCAACGGTGTTGCGGTTGCACTGCGGTCGCATCGGCGTCCCGACCACGACTGACCAGGTGGTGGCGGCAATGGCTTGGCTTGTGGAGCAGGAGTTGGTGACCAGCAGGGTCTACAAGGATGAGCCGATCATCCGGCTGAGCCCGAAGGGCCGCGACGTGGCCCATGGGAATTCCCATGTACCGGGCGTGATGCGCCCGGACCCGTAAACTAGAAACACAGGAGCCGCAGATGGCTGACAGCCTTGAAACCGAACACCGCCGCCTTGCGATCCTGAAGCACCTTGAGCGGTCATCGGAATACACCTCCAACGCCTCGATCCTGATCGACGTTGTGCGCGGCGTTGGCGTTTCCACATCCGAGGCCCAGATGCGATCGGCTCTGGCCTGGCTTGACGAGCAAGAGCTCATTGAAATGACCGACCACGGGCATGTCGTCATCGCCACGGCTACGGTGCGCGGCGCGGAGGTAGCTTTGGGTCACGTGACCTGCCCCGGTGTCAAGCGCCCGACGGCGCGGCGTTGAGATGCCCCCGCCCCGCAAGATTGACCTGATCCCCCAGGAGATCCGTCTCTGGCTTCAGGACGTGCTCAAGGAGCGCGGCTTCGGCGACTATCTGGCCGTCACCGATGAACTCAACTTCAAGCTCGAAGAAGCCGGGCTGGAGATGCGCGTGGGCAAGTCGGCCGTGCATTCCTTCGGGCAGGAATACGAGCAGATGGCCAAAGCCCAGGAGGAAGCCTCCGCCTGGGCTGTGAGCTGGATGGAGGGCAACGGTCTTGAGGAGGAGGCCAAACGCCACAACGTCCTGTTCCAGATGATCACCACGCTGGCCTTCAAGGTCATGAAAAGCGCCATGCTCAAAGAGGGCGACGAGATCGACCCGAAAGAGCTGCATTTTCTGGGCAAGATGCTCAAGGACGTAATGAGCAGCTCGGGCATCCGCGAAAAGCTGACCGCCGATGAACGGTTGAGGATTGCCAAGGAAGAGCGCGCCAATGCGGCCGAGACAGCCGTCAAAGCTGCCCGTGAAGCGGGTATGAGCAGCGCTACCGCCGAGAAAATCAAAGCCGATATTCTGGGGGTTTCAAATGACGGTTAAAGGGCCATTGCGGGCTGTTCATTTCGTCGAATTTGAAGACTTCCAGGACAAGCGCTGGCCGGGCAGCTTCTACGTCGCACCTGGTGACGCCCGCGGCGAGTGGTTTTTCTGGTACTGCTGCCCCTGCGGCTGCAAGGTCATCGCCCCGATTAAGGTGGGTGCGAACTTCAAGCCCCCCAGCAGCCCGTCCTGGAACTGGAACGTGTCGAAGACAGAACCGACGCTGACCCCTTCGGTGCACCACAAGGGGCATTGGCACGGCTGGTTGCGCAACGGCTATTGGGAGGTCTGCTGATGTCAGATCGCGCGATCAGGCATTTCCGATGTCTGGGGTTTCCTGTCGATATCGATGATGCCCTCGGGCTTCTGAGCATCCACCATGATGGCGATATCACCTGGGATCAAATTCAGGAGGTCAAGAACACGGTCTGGGGCAAGGGCACCCGCGCGATCGAGGTTTACCCTGCGCAAGCTGATGTCGTGAACGCGCGCAACATGCGGCATCTCTGGAGGCTGGGCCCGAACGACTTTTGCCCGGACCTTCTGGGTGAGGACAACGGACACGACGGCCTTCAGGCGCGCCACGCCGTTGCATGGGCGGAGGCGCGGGGGTGATGGCATCATCTGCTGAAATCGAGAACGATCTTCGGGCGCGGGCGACGCTGTTGGACCGAACCAATATGAACGACCACGCCCGCGCCATGCGTCGGGCGGCTGACATGTTGGCTGCGCAGAGAAGTCTCATCGCTGAACTTGAAGCAGCGGCAGAGACGGAAGCACAGCGATATGAAGACTACTTCTATGGAAACACGCGATGACCGCCCCCATCTCCAAATCAGAATGGGAACGCCAGCGGCGCGCGGCAACCGATGTCATGCCTCAGCTGGTCGGCGATGTCGGCTTGCCGAAGGTGCTGTTGCCGTACCAGGCCAAGACAGTTGGCTTGCTCGATACCGTGTCGACCCGCGTTCTCTTCGTCGAGAAATCGCGCCGGATCGGTCTGACCTGGGCGCTTGCCGCCTATGCGGTCCTGCGCGCGGCCAAGGCCAAATCGGCGCGCGGCATGGATGCGATGTACATCTCGTACTCTCAGGAGATGACCCGCGAGTTCGTCGACGCCTGCGCGATGTGGGCCCGCGCGTTCAACATCGCCGCCTCCGCCATCGAGGACGGGCTGTTCGAAGAGGGTGATGACGAGGGTGACAAGTCAATCCAGACCTTCCGCATCCGCTTTGCCTCCGGTTTCCAGATCAAGGCGCTCAGCTCGGCCCCGCGCGGGCTGCGCGGCAAGGAAGGCGTGATCATCATCGATGAGGCCGCGTTCGTGGACAACCTGGCCGAGCTGATCAAGGCCGCGATGGCCTTCCTGATCTGGGGCGGTCAGGTCATCGTCTGCTCGACACATGACGGGGCGGACAATCCGTTCAATCAGAATATTCAGGACATTCTGGGCGGACGGTTGCCCTACCATCATCTGCACATCGATCTCGACGAGGCGCTGACCGACGGGCTTTACGAGCGCATCTGCCTGGTCAGCGGCACGGAATGGTCTGCCGAAGGCGAAGCTCAATGGCGTCAGGACCTGATCGACTTTTACGGCGACGGTGCAGAAGAAGAGCTGTTCTGCATTCCCTCACTCAGCTCGGGTGCCTGGCTGCCGGCACCGCTGATCGAAGCACGCATGACGGCGGATGCGCCGGTGCTGCGGCTGGAACTACCCGGCAACTATCTGCACATGACCGCGCTTGAGCAACGTGCTCTCATGGCCCCCTTCCTCGAAGAGCTTGAGGAGGTGCTGGGCGGGCTCGACATGGATCTGAACTATGCGGCCGGTTTCGACTTCGCCCGCGTTGCCGACCTCAGTGTCATGCCGGTGCTGGCGATCGAGCAGAACCTGAAGCGGCGCGAGGTCTTTTCGATCGAGATGCGCAATGTGCCCGGCGACGAACAGAAACAGGTCGTCGGCATGGTGCTGGGAAAGCTGCGGGAACGGCTGTTGGGGGCTGCATTCGACGCGACCGGCATGGGCTGGACCGTCGCCGAAGACATGGGGCGCAAATTCGGCCTCCGGGAGGATGAGGATGGCTCCGGTCTGATCTGGGCGATCAAATTCACCGAGGACTGGTACCGGGTGAACATGCCGCCCCTGAAAACCGAGTTTGAAGATGATATGATCGCCATCGGCAAGGATGAGGATCATCTGGGCGACATGCGCTCGGTCAAGTTAGTGCGCGGCATCCCGCGTGTTCCTGCCATCCGCACCAACGAAAAAGGCGAGGCAAAAGACAAGAAGGGCAAGAAGCGTCACGGCGACTATGCAATCGGGCTGGCGCTGGCCAGCTTCGCCGCGCGCATGCGCTGGGTTGAATACGGCTACCGCGCCGCGACATCGGTCCTGCGCCACCAGCGCGCCGAAGGGCGGATGCGTGACACGCCAAGCAACGACGATGGGCTGGGGCGCAGGAATGCGTTCGACGGGCCGCTGGGCGCGAGATTGAGGGGGAGTGTTTAAATGCCAAGGCGTAAACGCAATATCGAACCCGGCGCACCCGCAGATTACTGGAAATATGACCGAAATCGCCGCAAGCCATCTTGGCTGCGCCGCCTCTTCGGGTTGAGCTGAAAAGGAGCCTCCAAATGGCCAATAAACCCGTCCTGCTCGACCGCTGGGGCCAGCCGGTCAAACGCGCGGGCCTGACAGAGGAGGTCGCGGCCGCCACCCTCGGCGGCGTGCGCTCGCCAATCTCGGGCCACCCCGGCGACGGGCTGAACCCAGTGCGTCTCGCCAACATCCTGCGCGAGGCAGACCAGGGCGATCCTGTTCGCTATCTCGAATTGGCCGAAGTCATCGAAGAGCGCGACCCGCACTATCTGGGCGTCCTCGGCACCCGCCGCCGGTCGGTAAGTCAGATTGATATTACGATCGAAGCCGCATCAGACGACAAATTCGACGTCGAACTGGCCGACATGGTGCGCAACTGGTTGGACCGGGACGAGCTGAGCGATGAGCTCTTCGATATCCTGGACAGCATCGGCAAGGGCTATTCCTTCACCGAGATCATCTGGGACACCTCCGAAGGCCAATGGCAGCCCGAACGCCTTGAATGGCGCGATCCTCGCTGGTTCCGGTTCGACCGGGTCAATCTGGCCACGCCGATGAAACTGGATGACAATGGCCAGGAAGTCCCGCTCGACGCGTTCAAGTTCATCTATGCCAACGTGAAAGCAAAGTCAGGTCTGGCGCTGCGATCAGGGCTGGCGCGGGTCGCTGCCTGGGGTTGGATGTTCAAAGCCTTCACGCAACGCGACTGGGCGATTTTCAGCCAGACCTATGGTCAGCCGCTGCGCCTGGGCAAATGGGGAGCGGGGGCCAGCGAGGCGGACAAGGACACGCTCTTCAATGCCGTCGCCAACATCGCGGGCGATTGCGCCGCGATCATCCCCGAGAGCATGTCAATCGACTTCATCGAGACCAGCAACGTCGGCGCGTCGGCAGACCTTTACGAAAAGCGCGCGGACTGGCTGGACAGGCAGATCTCCAAAGCCGTGCTGGGTCAGACCGCGACAACAGATGCGGTCACCGGCGGTTTGGGATCGGGCAAGGAACACCGGCAGGTCCAGGAAGACATCGAGCGGGCGGATGCAAATGCGCTGGCCGCGATCCTGAACCGGGATCTGATCCGACCCTGGGTACAGCTCGAATACGGGCCGCAGAAGCGGTATCCACGTCTCAAGATCGGACGGCCAGAGCCGGAGGACCTCAATCAACTGGCCAACGCCTTGGGCATTCTTGTGCCCATCGGCTTGAAGGTCAGCGAAAGCGAAGTGCGCGGCAAATTCGGGTTTTCTGACCCCAAAGCGGGTGATGCGATTTTGACCGCTCCAACGCCCGTATCGGCCCCCAGCGCGTCTGATGCGCAAAACGCAGGGGGCGATCCCGGCGAAACCCCCGCTGGGAGCGCCGTTAAATACCCATTAAATACCCGCGACCCTCAATCTGGGACACTGGCCCCGCAATCGCAGGAAACGCACTCAGGGGGCGTTTCTGGCGCTGGCCCCGAAAACGTGCTTGCCGAGCAGCTGGCAGCAGCGGCTCAGCCGGAAATCGGGTACATGCTGTCGCAGGTCGAAATCATGCTCGAGCAGGCCGGGTCGATCGAGGAATTGCGCGAGATGTTCTTCGCCGCATTTCCCGATGTGGATGCGAGCGGGTTTGCGTCCGCGATTGCCGAGGCGATGATCGCGGCAGACGCGGGCGGACGGGCGCTGGCGGAGGCCGAGAGTGGCTGATCCGCTGCGCGCGACATTCCGGCAGCCGTTCAAGGAGCAGCTTGCCGCGTTCCGTCTGCGGCTGGGTGATCTGGTTCCGACGTCGTGGTGGGATGACATTTCGCGCGCGCAACATGACCGGGCCTTCATGGTGGCAGGTGCGGTAAAGGCGGACCTGCTCGCGGATCTCGGCGCTGCGATCGACAAGGCGATCGCGGAGGGCACCGGGCTGGAGGAGTTCCGGCGCGACTTTCGCGATATCGTCGAGCGGCGGGGTTGGCATGGCTGGACCGGCGAAGGCACCGCCAGGGGCGAAGCCTGGCGGACAAAGGTGATCTACCAGACCAACATGCTTACAACCATGGCGGCCGGTCGCCATGCCCAGCTGGTCGACGGCAACTTCAAGTTCTGGGTCTATGAACATTCGGGCGCAGCTCACCCTCGTCTTGACCATCTGTCATGGAATGGCCTGATCCTGCCATCAGATCATCCATTCTGGGCCACACATTACCCCCCGAATGGTTGGGGTTGTGGCTGCCGGGTGCGCGGGGCCCGGACCTTGGCCGGCGCGATCCGGATTGGTGGCGATCCGACCAAGACCTTGCCCGACAACTGGCAGTCGCTAGATCCAAAAACAGGCGCACCCTTTGGCGTCGGCAAGGGCTGGGATTATGCCCCAGGCGCAACTGTCACCAACATCGTGACGGCGCTGAAACCGAAATTGAACGATCTGCCCCGTCAACCAGCGGTCGATCTGATCCAAAGCTGGTTGAACGGTCGCGGCTTTGAAAGCTGGTTTGCAAACCCGGCTGGCAACTGGCCTGTGGCACGTTTGATGCAACGCGATGCAGATGCCCTGGGCGTCAAAAGTCCGGTGGCCCTGCTATCGCCCGACACCCTGGCCAAACAGGTGGCACACCACCCCGAGCTGACAGTCACAGACTACCGCATGATCCAGCAGGTCATGGACAGGCCTACAAGGGTTATTCCAGAAGGGTCACGCAATCTGATATTCGTTCAGGATGAACTGCAGGGAACGGGGTATGTGATCGTCGTGAAGGCCGTTGTCGCGAAGGACGAGATTTTCCTGACCAGTTTCAGGCGGCTGTCGAACGAACAGGCACGGCGCGATCGCGAAGTGGCTCGGCTGCTGAAGAAGGGGAATTGAGACGCAGGCGGCGGGGCCTGCCGCCCGGTTACCCGGAAACCCCGCAAAGCGCTCCGGTTCAAGAACCGTGCTACGGCCGGCAGAATATCACCGCGTCACGCCTGCATGAGAGAATATAGCCATGATCACCATCGAACTCAATGACGCCGACATCGAGCGTGTCCTGTCCAAGGTCAGCGCGCATCTGACCGACATGTCCGATCTGATGAATGAGATCGGCGAGCAGCTTGAATATGAGACCAAGGAACGGTTCGACCAAGGTGTGGCTCCCGATGGTACTGCCTGGGCCCCAAAATCGCAGGCCACCCTTGATGCCTACAAACAGCGGGGTCAGACCGTCGATGTCCGGCCCCTCTTTGGTCCGAATGCGGACGGCGTCCCGCTGCGCAACAGCATTTTCCGGGATTACGGACCCGACTTTGTCGAGATCGGCACGAACAAGGTTTATGGTGCCACTATGCAATTTGGGGCCGCTAAAGGTTCCTTCGGGACGGATGCCGGGGGCAGCTCCATTCCCTGGGGAAACATCCCGGCGCGGCCCTACCTCGGGATTTCGGACCAGGACCGCACAAACATCGACGCAACTGTCAATGAATGGCTTGCGGACATCGTGGAGGATTGACCGGCGCGCCTGAGCAAGCCTAACCTGTCCTCGATCCCCACTAGTATCTGAACCCATCTCCGCAAGCGCTTGCGGATGTTTTGGGTTTTCGGCCTCCGGTAAATGTCGCTGCATGACAACTGCCGAACGCATCCTTGCCCTTATGAGCGCGCAGACCCTTCCGCCGATCGCGGAAGGCGGCGGCGCGCCCGAATGGATACACCTGCTTCCCGCCGGTGTCATCGCAACGGGCGACAAACGCGGTCCTTACCGGGCGCTCAATTTCGAGCAGATCATCGCTGACAGTTTCCTCAATGAGGCAAAGCTGCCGGTCGATATCAATCATTCCATCCATCTGCGCGGGCCTAAAGGTGAAGAAGCTCCGGCTGTCGGCTGGATCGTTGCCATGCAGGCGCGGGCGGATGGATTGTGGGGCAAGGTCGAATGGACGGCGCAGGGTGCGGAACTGGTCACCTCACGCGCCTACAAGGGCATCAGCCCGGTGATCCGGCACACGGCAGACAAGACGATCCTGTCGATCGAATGCGCGAGCCTCGTGAACAAACCCAACCTGCGCGGGCTGACCGCGCTCCATCAGCAACAGGACACTCCCCCCATGGATTGGACGAAATTTCTGGCCGACATGCTTGGCCTGCCGGAAACGGCAACCGATGACGATATCAAGGCGGCTCTGAAGGCCAAGATGAAGGGCGGCAAGGAGACCGCGATGCAATCTCAGCTGTCGGAGATCGGCATCGCTCTCGGCCTTGAAGCGGACAGCGACGCTGCTGAAATCCTGGTGGCGGCACAATCGGCTCAGGCCGATACCGGCGCGGATGAAACAATCGTGGCACTGCAGGCTGAGCTCAGCGAAGTCACAACCTCCCTGAATACCCTCAAGGAGGGCCGCGCGAAGGATGCGGCTGTCGCGTTTGTCGATGGCGCGATCGCGCTGGGTCGCGTCGGCGTGAAGCCGATGAAGGACCGCTACGTCTCGATGCACATGAAGGATGCCGCCGGGACCGAGGAGCTGATCAACGCGATGCCGGTTCTGGGTCGCTCCGGCACCACGATCCTGCCACCCGCCCCGAAAGATGGCGAGGTCGCGCTCAACTCCGAGCAGCTGAGCATCGCGAAGATGCTGGGCCAGGACCCCAAGGATTATGCCGCAACGCTTGCTGAAGAGCAGGCAGAACTGGAGAACAACTGATGGTCGCTCTTACTGCCGGGCGCAACACGCCCCAGATCGCCGGTGATGCCCGCGAAGGCCTGCTGGCCGCGTCCACCGCCGTGTTTGCAGGCTCCCTGCTGATGCGCAACGCCGCTGGCTACATCGTCAAGGGAGCCACCGCGACCGGCCTGGTCGGTGTCGGGCGCGCCGAGGGTGCCGCAGACAATGCTGCAGGCAGCGCTGGTGATGTTTCGGTGCTTTACCGCCCTGGCTGTTTCCGCTTCGCCAACTCGGCGGCTGCAGACGAGATCACCGTCGCCGAGATCGGCGACGTCGTCTACGCGGTCGACGACCAGACCGTGGCCAAAACAGATGGCAGCGCAAGCCGTTCCCCCGCCGGGTTTGTCGACAGCGTCGATGCCCTGGGCGTCTGGGTGCGCTTTGACGAAGCCCTCACCAAAGTCGCTACGGCGTAAGGAGCCCTTTCATGCTGATCAATACCCCGAACCTCGAAGCCATCCGCGTCGGCTTCAATACGGCTTACAAGCGCGGCCTCGGCCAGGCGGAAAGCCAGTACAAGCGCATCGCGACCGTGGTGCCGTCGTCTACCGGCGAAAGCCGTTATGGCTGGCTGGGCAAGATGCCCAACATGCGCGAATGGTTGGGCCCGCGCCTGATCCAGGGCCTTGCCGAGCACGACTACGCGATCAAGAACAAGGATTTCGAACTGACCATCGGTGTCGACCGGAACGACATCAAGGATGACAATCTCGGGATCTACGAGCCATTTTTCGTCGAAATGGGCGAAAGCACGGCCGCGCACCCCGATCTGCTGACCTTCGGCGCGCTGAAGGACGGCTTTACGACCGAATGCTATGATGGCCAGTACTTCTTCGACACCGACCACCCGGTCATTGCCGAGGACGGCTCGATGACAACCGTCGCCAATACCGATGGCGGTTCGGGCGCGCCCTGGTTCCTGCTGTCGACCAACCGCTCCCTGAAGCCGATGATCTTCCAGGACCGCGAAAAGCCGATGTTCGTGGCCAAGGACAATCCGAAGGACCACAACGTCTTCATGAACAAGGAGTTCGTCTACGGGACGGACGCCCGCTACAATGTCGGGTACGGCTTCTGGCAGATGGCGTGGGGGTCCAAACAGACCCTCAACGCTGCCAACTATTCCGCCGCCCGTTCGGCGCTGCAGGGCATGAAGGGCGATCACGGTCGCCCCCTTGGCATCAATCCGAACCTGCTGGTCGCACCGCCTTCGATGGAGGGCGCAGCCCTCGAGCTGCTGAACGCCGAGCGCGACGCCGCCGGTGCCACCAACGTCTGGAAAGGCACTGCGGAGCTGCTCATCGTTCCGTGGCTGGCATAAGGGGGCTGATCTGATGGCAACCAAACCCACCAAAACCGCCAAGGCAAAAGCTGATCCAGGCACGGCCACAGAAGCCGCCGACAAAGGCAATTCGAAAACCGAGACACCTGCAGCCTCCCCGGCGCAGTGTCAGGATGCGGCGGCTCGTCAGTCGGCAGCGGAGCCCGCCGCATCCAAGAATGCCCCCGAAGACAGCGATGCCGGAAAGGGGGCGTCGGACACCGCCGACGCCCCCGACATGGCCAAGCTGACTGCGGCGCTGACATCGGAAGGCGACAAGGCGGCAGCGTCAAAGGCGGCACCGACCGTACCGGATGAAAAGCCGGAGAACCTGGTCATCGTGGTGATCGGCCCCAAACAGGGCCTCTGGCGCGCCGGTCGGCATTTCACCGCTGAGCCGGTCCGTATTCCGGTCGATGAGCTCACCGATGAACATGCGGCCATGTTGCGCGATGAACCGAAGCTGGCAATCAGCCTGGTGCGCGCAGAGGTCGAACCGGAATAACGCTCAACACCCCTTCGGTGGCGACATCGTCGCCACCGTCCCCCTTGTCCCCTTCAGGATGACCTGCCGTGTCCTACACCTCCCTCACAGATCTGACCGCCCGCTTTGGCGAGACCATGCTGGTCCACCTGACCGACCGTGGCGACGTGGCGACGGATGTGATCGACACGGATGTGATCGATCAGGCCCTGAAGGATGCGGATGCGATGATCGATGGCTATGTCGGCGTGCGCTACGCGCTGCCGATGGTTGAAACACCGCCACTTATCGGCAGCCTTGCCCTGGCAATCGCGATCTACAACCTGCACACCGCCAGCCCGGACCCCAAGATCGAGGAAGACTACAAGGCCGCTATCCGCACCTTGCGCGAGATCTCTTCCGGTGCGGTCCGGTTGCCGATCGCCGGTGCCGATGCCCCCGGTACCGGCAGTTCAGGCGCGCGGCTTACCGATCGGGCGCGCCCGCTCACAGAAGAAACCCTCAAGGGCTTTATCTGATGATCGATGATGTGATCTCCCGTCTGGATGACCGGGTCGTGGTTCTGGAACATCGCGTTGAGGGCGCGGGCAGCCTTGCCGATCTGATGCAACGCAACGCACTGCCTCAGCATACACCAGCGGCCCATGTCCTGCCCCTGGGGCTGATCGGCCGCGCACAGGACGCCGGTGCCGGCGCTTATACGCAGATGTTCGAAGAGGCTGTGGCGGTAATCCTGACAGTCCGGAACCATACCCCTGCGGGCAAACGCGCGCTGGAGGATCTCCGCGGCCTGATCATGGCGGTAGTCGAAGCCCTGGCCGGTTGGGCACCTGGTGATCAAACCGGCGTCTTCCGCCTGACACGGGGTTCCTTGCTTAACGCGTCCAAGGGCACCGTCGTTTACCAGATCGACTTCGCCATTTCCGACCAGCTGAGGGTTTTCTCATGACCGCACCTAAACTTCCGTCCAGCGGCGGCAGCTACATCCGCAATTCCAAAGGCGCATTGAAGCGCGTGTCTGAGCCACCCGCCCCGGAGCCGCAGAAGACTGGCGAGGGTTCCTCCGAAACCACGAAGAAGGAGGGTTAAATGCCCCTTAAATGGAAATCCAAAATCCTGCTGGCTAAGCTGGAAACGACCTACAACACCGATGCGGAGCCGACTGGTGCTGCAAACGGCGTTCTGGCCACTGAGGTCGCCCTGACACCGATGGAAGGCAGCGATCTCAGCCGCAACCTTGAAATCCCCTACCTGGGTGCGCAGGGATCGGTCCCGATCGATGTACATGCCAAGCTGACCTTCAATGTCGAGCTGGCGGGTTCCGGTGCCGCCGGAACCGCTCCTGCCTGGGGGCCGCTGATCCGTGGCTGCGGTGTGGCCGAGACAATCGTCCCGGGTACATCCGTGACCTACAATCCCGTCAGCGATGCGCACGAGAGCCTGTCGATCCACTTCATGATCGAAGGCACCCGGTTTGTTCTGACCGGCGCGCGGGGCAACGCGACCATCGACTATACCAGCTCGAACATCCCCTACCTCAAGTTCGAGTTCTGGGGCCTGTTCAACCAACCGAGCGAAGAGACCCGGCCGACTGTGGCACTGAGCGCTTTCATCAAACCGCTGGCTGTCAGCAAGTCCAACACGCCGACCTTCACGATCAATGCCGTGGCGCTGGTCATGCGCTCCTTCATGCTGAACCTCGGCAATGCGGTCGAGCCGCGCTTCCTGGTCGGCTCGGAAGGTATCCTGATTACCGATCGCGAGGAGAGCATCGAGACCAAAGTCGAGGCGGTTGCACTTGGCACGCTCAATCCCTTTGCCCTGGCCGCTGCCCAGACGGATGTGCCGATCAACCTGGTACATGGGCTGACGGCAGGCAACATCTCGACCATGGCCGTCACCAAGGCCCAGATGCAGCGGCCGCAGGGTATGGAGAACGCCCAGAACATCGTGGAATGGCCGCTCCGGCTCGTTCCGATCCCGACGGCTGGCAACGACCAGTGGTCGCTGACCCTCACCTGATCCAGAAAGGCGCACCCCATGTTCAAGATCAACCAAACGCCCGAATTCGTTCGCGATGCGAAAATCCATACACCGCACGAAGACGGCTTTCGCGAAGATCTGTTGAAGACCCGTTTCCGTGCCATCCCTGTCTCTGAAGCGGACGGCTATGACCTGTCGACCGGCGCCGGGACCATTGAGTTTCTGAAGCGTGTCGTCGTCGGTTTTGAGAACCTGATCGGCGAGGATGACAAGCCGATGGCCTGCACCGAAGCACTGATCGATGCCTTGCTCGATGAAGCATACATCCGCGTCGGCCTGGTCGGAACCTACTTCAAGGGGATGCACAAGAGCGCCTCGGGAAACTGAAGGCCGCGGGGGCTGCCTGGGTGAGAGGATCGTCCGGAAGCACCTCGCGGCAAGACGATGCACGTTCCGACGCCGCGATCCTCGGGATCGACCTGGACGCTGTGTTCGGGGGGGAAGCACAAGGACAGGAAGACATCTGGGCCTGGCATCTGCCAGCTCTGGAAGCGTTTTACGCGATCAGTTCGCAATGGCGCACGGAAGTCGTTCACAACCGCGTGGTCCCGCTGGGGCTGGATTACACGGCAGCTCAGGCCGGATTGCAATTGTCAGGTCTGAGCATCGATGCGGCAACCTGGAATGAAGTGAAGACCATCGCACAGGGCGCGCTGGACGAGTTTCGGAGAACGATGTGAGCGGGTTCAAGGCCAGTCTTTATATCGGGGGAGACGCCTCGGGTGCCAAGCGGGCACTGGGCGAGACGGCCTCTGCCAGCGCTGGCGCGCGAAAGGCCGTAGATGCTCTCGAAAAGAGCACCTCGGGACTGGAACAAAGCACAAAGGGTGCGGCGAACGCCAACGCGGCCTTCTCAAAGCAGGAAAAGGTCGTCGCCCAGGCCGTCGCCCAAGCCAATACGGCGATCCAGCAGCGCATCGAGCGGTTGACCGGTTTCGGAGCTGCGACCCATAGCGCGCGTGAGAGCGCTGCCGCCTTCGGTGGCACAATTGATCAGAACCGGGCCAGCTTTGACAGCATGCGGATGTCGATTGATCCGGTCTACCGTGCGTCAAGGCAGTATGAGGCGGTCACGGACGAAACCCGGCGCGCCGTCGCTGCTGGCGCTGTCACCCAGGCTGAGGCCAATCGTGTTCTGGCACTTGCCGAGGCACAATATCTCGCGACCGGCCAGAGTGCCTCCATGATGGCGCGCGGAACAGGTGTAGCCTCTGCTCAACTGGGGAACATCACTGCGCAGTTCAACGACATCGGCGTGATGATGGCTGCCGGACAAAACCCGATCCAGCTTGCCCTGCAGCAGGGCACCCAGCTTAATCAGGTCTTTGCAACCATGGGCGGTGGCAAGGCCGTGCTGCGCGGCCTCGCAAGTTCCGCGCTTGCACTGATCAATCCCTTGTCGCTGGCCACGCTTGGCATCATTGCGGGCGGCGCGGCGCTGATCCAGTGGGGTTCGCGGGCACTGTCAGCCGAGGAGAAGACCGATGAATTCAGCGAGGCGATGGAGGCGCTCGCCAAGGAAACAGCGGAAGCGCGCAATGAAGTCGAGCTTTTCAATCGCGGGCTGGAGACCACCGCTCAGCTCGTCGTATCAGATGAAATTGTGAAGAAAGAAGCCGCACTTGCGACACTTCGAACACGGCTAGCCGACCAAGAGGGGCTGCGAGCATCTGAGAAGAGTGTTTTTCCGCATCAGGTGACAGCACTCGAAGAGGAGTTGCGGTTGCTGCGTGAAGCGATGGCTGAACGGGATAAAGCCGTCGCTGCCGAAAAACGCCTCGCCGAGGTCAAGGAGACCGTAAACGATCGCCTTCAGGATTTCCTGACCGGTGTTGTCCAGGCTGCGGAAAAGCATGTCGCCCTTCAACAGAGCGTGGATGCCACCGTTGCAGGGTTGGAAGCAGAAGCAAACATCCAGAGCCTGATCGCGCAGCATGGCGAGGACAGCCGTGAGGTGACAGCGGCACGGGTGGCCGAAGAGCGCCGGGTCTACGAGGCCACCACTCTGACCGCAGACATGTCCCAGATCATGAAGGATGAGATCATGGCGGCCTGGGATGCCGCCAATGGTGTCGCATCTGTAGACATGGCCGGGAACATCGCCCTGGCAACAGGTGAAGCCACGCGTTTGTCTCAGCAACTGGCTGGAGCGCTCGATCTGGCCCGCCGGATTGCAGGCTATAACGGAGGCGTCAACAACAACGGCCTCGATGAACTCGATCCGCGCAATCCCAACAATACGCGTCCCGGCACATGGACAGGGGGCTATGGCACACTCGCCCTCGATGATCCGCGGCGAAACCCGAAGAAACGCAAAGGACGATCCGGCGGCGGTGCAGCTGGCAAGATCAAGAAGCAGCGCGAAGCCGTCGCTGATCTGATTGAAGGTCTCGAAGAAGAGATCGACGTCCTGCGCGAGACCGATCCGGTCCAGAAAGAAATGCTGCGGCACCGCGAAACAATGGCAGCGGCGACCGAGGCAGAACGTGAGAAAATCCGCGAGCTGATTGCGATCCGCAACCAGGAGAAGGAGACGATCGACGCCCAGAAAGAAGCCTGGGAAAGCTACCGCGACATCGCCTACGACACGTTCGAAGACCTGCGGCGCAGCGGGGGTGACTTCGGCAGCGTGCTGGATACGCTTTCGGGCAAGATCCAGGACATGGCCTACGAAGCCCTCCTTCTGGGAGAAGGGCCACTCGCCCAGTTGTTCGGTACTGCCAACGGGGGCGGGCTGATCGATGTTGTTCTGGGTGCTGTGTTCCCGAACGCCAAACCGGCGCAGGCCCTTGCGGAAGGCGGGATGATCTACGGCCGGGGCAGCGGCACGTCGGACAACGTGCCAGTCTGGGCTTCCTCTGGTGAATTCATGGTCAACGCTGTGGCCACCGCCAAGAACCGGGCGCTGCTTGAGATGATCAATTCAGGTGCTGAATTTCCCGCTTTCGCAAAGGGTGGAATGATCGGCGGCGGTACGTTTTCTGGTGGCGGCAACGGTTCGCAGATCATCATCGAAAACCATTCTGGCAGCCCGATTACCCAGACGCGCAGCGACGAAGTGGACGGCACCGGTCGCCGCCGCACACGGTTCGTCCTGGCAGATGCGGTCGGCAATGCCCTGGTACAGCCTGGTGGCGGCGCTCGGCGCACATTGCGCAACGGGTTCGGCGTCAAGAAACGGGGGACGCTGCGATGAGTGTCCCGCTTTGGCCAACTGACCTGCCCAAGCCGCAGCGCGAGGGGTTTCAGACCCAGATCGTTGACCCACGGTTGCGCCGGGTTGGCGAAACCGGCCCTCCAGCCTATCGGCGGCGCTGGTCCAGCGTTGCGGAAACCGTGGGCCTGTCGATCGACGTAACCCGCAACCAGAAGGCTTTGTTCGATGATTTCTTCAAAAATGTGACCGCATTTGGCAGCTTGCCGTTCTACATGCCCGATCCGTTGACGGACGGCTGGCCGATGCTGGACCATGCCGGCACACCACTCCTCACGGCCGGGGGCCAGCCGTTGCTGCTGTCTGCCCGGTGGCTTTGTCTTTTTGGTGACGAAACACCCGCCCAGACCATTCGCGGCGTCCGGTTCATCATCGCCTTTACAGTGGCGGTGATGCCATGAGGAGGGTCTCTCTCAACGCGCGCCAATCCCATGATGCGCCCTATTCGGACGATCTCGAGATCGCGCTGATCATGATCGAGCACCCGGAGCTGGACGCGCCGGTGCGGCTGTCCACCGATCCGACCGAGCGCCTGTCGGTCGACCCGCTGGCCTATGGCACACGCAGCGCCTGGTTGGACAGTGATCCGGCCAATGAGCCCTTCCTGTTCATCCTGGCGGCGTCCGACATTCCCGGAGATCTCGAGGACGCACCGGCAGCGGCCAACATCATCGTCGAGAATGTGGACAGCGACATCGCCAAGTTGCTGCGTTCCTTCATCGACCGGCCCACCGTGCATCTGGCCGTGGTGATGGCCAGCACGCCGGACCTGGTGGAGGTGGAATTCCGCGACATGGCGATGATCTCGGCCGATGGCGATGCCGGTCAGATCACGCTGGAGATCAGCCGCGCGCCGATCGAGGACGAGAGCGTGCCGATGGACCGCTTCACCAAGGAACGCTTTCCGGGGCTGTTCCGATGAGTTGGTCGAACGCATATCTCGGCATTCCCTATGCCGACATGGGCCGCGACCGGTCGGGCTGCGACTGCTGGGGCCTCGCGCGCCTGGTCTATGCCGAGGAGCTGGCGATCAGCCTGCCAGCCTATACCGAAGGCTATGTCAGCGCGGAGGAACAGGCCGAGGTCGCTTCCCTGATCGGATCGGAAACACTGGGAGCTGTCTGGTGCAAAACGCTGACACCGCAGCCCTTTGACCTTCTCCTCTTCCGCCACGGCCGCCACGACAGCCACGTCGGGATCTACGTCTCGCCTGGCGTGATGCTGCACATGTCCGCGGACGATCAGTCCAAGCACGAGCGGTTCGACCAGGGCCGCTGGGGGCATCGCTTCGTCATGGCCTTTGCTCATGAAGCGCTGCGGGGTGTCCGGCGATGAGCAGCAAGACCAACAACGTGCTCTGCGCCCCGCTCCTGGACCCAGGCATGGGCCGCAAGGAGATCGAGGCACCCCACGGGCTGACAATTGCCGAGATCGTCGCCCTGGCGCTTCCGGGGTTCCGCGACCCGCGCAAGGGGTTGCGGGTGCTGCTGGTGGCCGATCAGGGGGCCTCCGTGGTCGATCCGGCCTATTGGTCCAGCCTCCGGCCGATGCCGCACGCCCGCGTCGTGATCCGCACGATCCCCGGCAAGGATGCTCTGCGCTCAGTTCTGCTGGCCGTCGTGTCGATCGCGGCCGCCGCCCTCGCACCCTATCTGTTTCCGACGCTGGGCAAGGTAGGATTGGCGCTGGCAACCTCGGGCCTGACCGTTCTGGGCCAGTTGCTGGTCAACGCGCTGATCCCGCCGACGCAGCCAGAGGGCGAAGAGCGCCGCAACGTCTACAACATCGACGGCTGGCGCAACGAAGGACGGCCCGGCTCCCCGGTGCCCTACCTCTTCGGCAAGCATCGCTACGCCCCGCCATTCGCAGCCACCTCCTGGACAGAGATCGTCGGCGACCAGCAATATGTCCGGGCGCTGTTCTGCCTTGGCTATGGCCCTTTGCGGATCTCCGATCTGCGGATCGGGGATACACCGATCAGCGATTACGAAGACGCAGATGTCGAGATCCGCGAAGGCCGTGAAGATGACCTCCCGATCGGCCTCTACCCCGAACAGGTGCTCGAGGAAAACGCCGGTGTCCAGCTGGTCCGGCCCAAACCGCGCGACCTGACCGGCGAGATCATTCCCGGCTCGGTTGGCGTGGAAACACCCGTCACGCGCTTCACGGCGTCCAACTCGGCGCAAGCTTCCGTGATCCTGGCATATCCGGCGGGTCTTTATGCCATTGACGACAAGGGCCGGGTCGCTCCGCGCAGCGTCAGCGTGCGTATCCGGGCGCGCCTCAATGGCGTGGGTGTCTGGCAGGACGTGGTGACCCTGGCGATCACGGCCAAGAAGCAAGAGGGCTTCCTGCGCCAGCACCGCTGGACCCTGCCCACCCGCGGCCGCTGGCAGATCGAAGTCACCCGGATGACCGATGACAGCACCAGCACTCAAGCTTCCGACAAGGTTGTGCTGTCGGGCATCCAGTCGATCCGGCCGGAGTATCCGATCAACTTCGACAAACCGCTTGCCCTGGTGGCGATCCGGGTGCGCGCAACCTACCAGTTAAATGGCCCATTAAACGCCTTTAACGCGCTGATCGAACGCGAGGCGCTGATCCACGAAGAAGGCGAATGGGTCACCGGCTACGACCGCACTCCAGCGACCGCCTATATCGCTGCCCTCACCGGGCCGATGAACCCCTTTCCGGCGTCCTCCTCTGCCATCGACTGGGACCAGATCGCCGACTGGCATGATTGGTGCGTCGAGAAGGGCCTCAAGTACGACCGGGTCCATGACGGCCAGGAGACGCTGGGGGAAATGCTGCTGGCGATCTGCGCGGCCGGTCGCGCCAGCCCGCGACACGACGGGGTCAAATGGGGCGTGGTAATCGACCGGCCTGAAACGCTGGTGGTTGATCACATCAACCCGCGCAACTCCGACCAGTTCGAATGGTCCCGCACCTACTTCAACCCGCCGGACGGTGTGCGCGTTCGGTTCCTGGACGAGACCAACAACTACGAGGAAGCCGAGCGGGTCATTCCCTGGCCGGGACACGTTGGCGATGTCTCCCTCACCGAAACCATGGAGATGCCTGGCAAAACCGATCCAGCTGAAATCTGGATCGAAGCCCGCCGCCGGATGTACGAGCTGATTTACCGGCCCGACAGCTTCTCGGCCATGCAATCAGGCCGCGCCCGGGTGGTAACCCGCGGTGACCTGGTCATGGGCAGTTTCGACGTGCTGGACCGGACCCAGCTCTCGGCGAGGGTAAAATCGGTGACAGGTGCGCTGGTTGAACTCGACGAAGAGATCACGGTCGGCGAAGACTTTGGCGTCCGGTTCCGGGTCTTCGCTGATGAGGAAGACGTGATCGGCAGCTCGGTGATCAGCAAGATCGCCCCGATGGAGGAGCCCACCCGCGCGGTGCGTCTGCTGGACCGGGCGGCGGTGCCGACCGTCGGCGAGGCCGTGCATCTCGGCCCGATTACGACCGAGAGCCTGCCCCTCAGGGTGCGGGGCATCGAAGGGGCCGATGACTTTGGCGCGCGGGTGATGATGGTTGCGGCTGCACCCGAGATCGACACGCTGACCGACGCCGAGGTCCCTCCCGAATGGGACGGCCGGATCGGCGAAATCATCGATCAGACCGCCGTCATCCCGGCGGTGCCGCTCTTTGTCTCGGTCGCATCGGGCCTGATCGGCACGGGTGATCCGGATGGCTTCGAGGTCGTGTTGCAGACCGGAACCGGCTCAACCGCCCTCGTTGATGCCTTCGAGTTCGATCATCGCCTGACCAGCTCCGGCGTCTGGACCACCGAGACCATTCCGGTTGCTGCCGGTGGCATCAGCCTGGACGACTACGAGGCGGGCAACGAGATCGAGTTCCGCGCTCGCGCCATGGCGAACACCACGCCAGGCGACTACACCGCCGTCGCGACCCTGACCATCGGCGAGGATGACCCCGCCATCCCGGCAGCGCTTGACGACGAAGCGATCTCCGCCACCGGAAGTCTGGGCCATGCCACCCTGGTGGTTGCGGTGCCGGAGACCGGCGCGCCGACCCAATTGCAGATCTACCGCGTGCCCGCGGGCAACCCGCTCGACCGCGAGACCCATGCCATCGGTAGCCGCCTTGAGGTCTCTGCCGGTTCGACACTGAACTATGTCGACGGCGACGGCACCCGTGTGAACCTGCTGAGTTCTGCGGATTTCAACAGCGCGGACAATTGGAGCCTCGACAGCGGTTGGGCCATTGCCGGTGGGAAGGCAACCTTCACGCCGGGTGCCGCAGGCAACCTCGCGCAGACCCTGCCTTTGACCGCAGGCACCACCTACCGGGTCGCCTTCGAGGTCTCTGGTTATGTCGCGGGCGACGTCAAGCCGCGGCTGATCGGCGGCACCAACGTCAGCGGCGAAACAGTAACGGCCAACGGTCTGTTCCTGGACAGCCTCACAGCCCTGACCGGCAATACCGATTTCAAGTTCCTCGCACAGACCACCTTCGATGGCAGCATCGAGTTTGTCCGGCTCTTCGCAGAGACCCCGAGCTGCGTCGAGGCGGGCGGCTGGGATTACTACGTCGAGCCGATCAACGACGAGAACATCGCCGGGCCGGTCTCCGGCCCCTTCGCAACAACGATTTACTAGGAGCCCGACATGGCAGAAAACGGCGTTCAAACAGTCTCTCTTGATCCCGCATCCACCGTCGATGAGATCGTCGGCAACAAGGATGGGTCCTCGGTCCGCGTCCCTGTGAACAGCCTGGGCCAGCAGTTGCTCGGCGCTGGTCCCGTGGCCGATGCGATCAATCTGCTGGAAAACCAGGTGCTCTCCGGGCTCAGCCCGGCCAGTTCCTGGGCGGACCTGCTGGCCCTTGTGCCGGTTGCCGATGACGTGGGCTCCTCGGTGCCCGATACGGACGCGGGCACCCACCTTCAGGCGACCGCGACCGGCTATGACGGGGCGAGTGTGCCCAACGCCGGTGTCTACCGCTGGGTTGCCGCCTGGACACGCTGGTTGCGGGTCAGCGACACGGGCCTCTCGGGCAAAGCTGATGCCGCCGCAACCGCCGCCGCGCTGGCCACCAAGGCTGACGACGCAGCCACCACGGCGGCGCTGGCGACCAAGGCGGATGACGCAGCCACCACAGCGGCATTGGCCACCAAGGCACCGCAGAGTGAGGTCGACGAACTGACGTCCAAGGTCAACGCGCTGGATGCCGCCATCGTGCTGCAGGACGTTTGGGATGCCACGGTCGGCAGCTTCCCCGGCGCCGGTTCGGCCCAGAGAGGCAACCTCTGGATCGTCTCGGTCGCCGGAACCGTCGATGGGGTCGAGTTCGGGATCGGAGACCGCATCGTGGCTATCGCTGATGACGCCAGCACAACCACCTTCGCAGGGAACTGGTTCAAGGAGGACTACACGCCCCAGGTGCTGAGGGTGAACGAAAAGACCGGGGATGTGGTCTTGACCAAAGACGACGTCGAACTTGGCCTGGCCGACAACACGCCGGATGACCTCAAACCGGTAAGCGAACCGCAACAAACGGCGCTGGATGCGGTCAAGGATGGTGCCGTGGCCGTCCCTCGCCAGGCGCTCTATTTCGGCGATGAGGCCGATGTGGAAGATGGCGAGGAGGTGGAGGTAACCGAAGACGGCCAACTGATCCGCCTTGGCCCAACCTCGCAGATCGCGCGGGTCGGCGCTGATCTTGAGGACGCAAAAGGCGGCACCGGTCGCTGGACGCTTACCTTTGATCCCAGCGTGGCGGTATACGATGAGGTCCGCACCGATGCGCAGGGCAACATCCTTTCCGGCAGCGCGCCCTTGTTTGATCCCGCCACCCGCTGGACCCTGACCTTTGATGCGGCCCTGATTGACAAAGACGTGGTTGAGGTCGACCCCACGGGCAAGGTGCTCAGCGCGACGGCGACGCTCGGCCTCGACGCGCAGCCCCAGGACGAAGCTGTCCCCGCGCTTTCGGGCACGATGCAGGCCTATGGGAGCATCGGGCTGGCGGATGAGGCCGCAGCCTGGCGGGCGGACCTCGACACCAACGGTGCGCCATTGGAAGACCCGGCGAACAGCCCGGAGCTGACCGTGATCACCGACGCGGCGACAATGGCCACCTACCTGCCCATGGTGAACCGGATGGTGCCGGTGATTACGCAGTGTCACCGCAGCGGGCGCGTCTGGCGCGCCTATTACGGCAACAACGGACCTCTGGGAACGGACCCGGAGGAAGCTGGCCATGATATGTTCATGCTGCTGGAATACACCGAGGATTTCGCGGACGGCGGCGTTGCTCCACCTGCGACCGATGGCGAGACCGATGATGTCACCTGGTTGCCAGCGGCCATCATTCACTATGCCACCAACGATGACGCTTTGGTGCAGGACGGGCAGTTTTTCTACACGCATCAAGGCTATTTGGTGTTCGCCATGGCGATCAAGACCACCGGCGATCTGCAAGTGAACCGCGCCTGGGTGATCCAGAACCCAGACACAGGCGAAGCTGCCGACCTCGGTCTGGTGGTGGACAGCACGTTCGTGTTTGGGGCCCAAACTTTCTTCGGCTATGGCTTCGCATTCCAGCCTCACCTGACCGGCACCGAACATCGTTTTTTCATGTCGGGATTTCCGGAAGACTCGCTCCCGCGCGACGTAGACAAGATACCGCGTTACTGCCGCCTGCGCATCCACGAGACGCGGGTGCAGGGCGTGGTCACTGACGTGCGGGCGTATTCGCAGGTGATCAGTGAAGTTCAGGCGATGATCGACAGCGCGGAAGAAGATTTCCCCGAGCCGACTGCGGTGCCGGTTGGCGGCGACGAATTGATGATGGTGTTTCGGACCGACACCGGTGCGATGGAGCGCCGGTCGTATGACGGCGGGCTGACGTGGACCGACGAGGTGTATGCCTACATCGAGAGGGTGCTGGAAAGCACCCGGTCGAAAACCGTCCTGTGCCGCAGCCCGTCCGGGCGGCTGGTCTGGGCATTCAACAACAATGGCGCACGCCTGCGGATGTCCGTCATGGTCAGCTACAAGGGCAGCGCCGGCCAAGACAGCCATTGGCTGCCTCCGGTGCTGTTGGAAGAACGCGACCGGCCTCTCAGCTCCTATCCGTCCGTGGTGTTCCTGCGCGACCGGCTGGGCCGCTACACCGGCAAGTTCCTGGTCGCCTACGACCGGGGCCGGTCACGAACCTACATCGGTATGAGTGGCGACGAAGTCCCGGTCGGCACCCCCGGCAGCACCACCTCGAACGAACTGATCACCTGCCTTGTGGACGAGGAAGACGCCGCCGCCGCGGTGACCGCCGCCGTCCTGAGATACACCACCAACCCCGGCGTAGCCGTACCAGCCTAAAGGACCAATTCAATGACCGTTAAGCGCATCATTCAACAGACCGTAAAGAACCCTCTTGTGACCGCCCCGGCGGGCGCACCGGCCCTGAACACCCCGGCAGAGCGTGGCTTGCTCGATCTGCTCTACCAGCCTGCCTGGCGCACAAAGAACAAGAGCTGGTTCTCGGCCCGCGCGGCGCGCCTGGGCGGTGACGGCTTCGTCCAGGACGTGGTGGGCTGGCTGCCTGGCCTTGACGGAGAGCCGCAGTACCTGCTCCGCCATCCCGACGACACGACGAATGCGCATCGTATGCAGCGCGGAGTCGGTGCTGACGGCATGGTCACATTGGGGCGGGACGACACTGGGGGAAGCCCCATGTCGGCTGTTGCGATGGGCACGCTGCTGTCATCGGCAAATGCGCTGCTGCCCACCGTCGCCGTCGATCAGTCGGAGCAGATGACGCTCGCCTTCCTGATGCGGCAACCCCCCGCGTCAGGTGGTTTCATCATATCAGCCGACGACATGGCCTCGGGTGCAAACCAGATGGCCATCAGCTTCACTGGCGGAACCGAAGCAATCTCAGCCTACACCCGCCGCACACCCGCCGCACTGTCAACGACTGTGGATAATGTGATCCCCGATGCCCTTATGCTGCTGGTGGTCGAGTTCACAGGGCTTGCGGCGGCGAGCATTTACATCGATGGCACCAAGCAGACCTTGTCCGGCACGCCCAACTGCGCGGCAGTACTCGGGGGCCAGCGGTTCCGCATCGGTTCCTTACGCTCGGATGCTGGAGCCAGTTTCTCAACCCCGGCGGACGGCTACATCGAAGAATTTCTTGCGCTGCCTGGTGTGGACACCGAAGCTAACGACTCGATCCACGAGGCGTTGGAAGCGTACAAGGCGGAGAAGCATCCGGCATGACTATCGCTTCCTAGAACCGCACGACGATGCGGCCTCCCCTGACCGGGAGGCCGCTGGGTGCGCAAACACCCAACGACACGGGGCCAAAGCTCTCACACCTGACCCCGCCGACCAGCAAAGCCTTATGGCCGCTCCCTCCCCTGATCAGGGAAAGGCCTTCTTGAGGCGATTCTACATCCTATGAAAACCCCTGTTTTAACCCCCGTTGAAAAGACCGTTCCCGTTGCCCCCTGGCTGGGCGGCAAACGCAACCTCGCCAAGCGCATCACGGCCATTCTGGACGCCACCCCGCACAGCACCTATGCCGAGCCCTTCGTGGGCATGGGAGGCGTGTTCCTGCGGCGCTCCATGCGTCCCAGGGCCGAGGTGATCAACGACTACGGCCGAGACGTCGCCAACCTCTTCCGCATTCTCCAGCGACACTATCCGCAGTTCCTGGAAGTCCTTCGGTTCCAACTAACGACACGGGCGGAATTCCTGCGCCTGGTCGACACCCGGCCGGAGACGCTGACCGACCTCGAACGTGCGGCGCGGTTCCTGTATCTGCAGCGCACCGCGTTTGGCGGAAAGGTGTCGGGCCGCAATTTTGGTGTGGCGAAGGATCGGCCAGCCCGGTTCAACCTCACGACGTTGGAACCCATGCTTGAGGATCTGCATTCCCGGTTGTCTGGCGTGGTGATCGAATGCCTCGACTATGCGGAGTTCATCCGCCGATATGACGGCCCTGGCACGCTGTTCTACCTCGACCCGCCTTACTGGGGCTGCGAGGACGACTACGGAAAGGCGATGTTCAACCGAGAGGAGTTCGCCCGGATGGCCGAGCAGCTGGCGGGGATCAAAGGGCAGTTCCTCCTGTCGCTGAACGACGTGCCGGAGGTGTGGGAGGTGTTTGCTGGGTTCAGGATCGAGGCCGTGGAGACGACGTACTCGATCGGGCAGCAGGATCAGGGGAGTGGAAAGCGAGGGGAGGTGCTAATTGGCACGGTCTGACATCTATCGCTGAGAGTGGAAGTTGTCAGCACAGGGTGATCCAGCTGACGCGTCGGGATACTAGCAGGACCATCACCAGTCATCGCGTACCCGCAGCATCCTAATACGCCGATGCCGCGCTCGTTTCAATCTGTCGCTTGAACGGCGTTTGAAGACCGGTAAAAGCGCTGACAATTAAACTTCGTTTTTCTGCCAACATTCTTTGCGCGCTACAGTTGCGGTCTGGTCGCGAGTCGATGCGGGCGTGTTCAAGACCTATGAGGGAATCGTCATTTCCAATGGTCGCGTCTGACAGGCCTTGATGATGTGACCGCCCCCGACGGCATCTATGTGCCGAGGTGCGTTAATCTATCAACATTTGTTGCGCGCTACAGCTGCGCAGCGGGCGATACAGTCTTTCAGGAAAAGTGGCTGGGATGGTAGGATTCGAACCTACGGTACACTGTACCAAAAACAGTTGCCTTACCACTTGGCTACATCCCAACGTGAGCCGCTAATTAAGGGCCTTGGGCGGTCAACGCAAGACCCGTTTTGGCAAAAATCCTATTCCTCTGTTGCGTTCACATTCAACAGATCGCGCCGCGACAGTTCGGCGCGTTCCTGATCCACGATCTTTTCCAGTTCTTTTTCTGCGGTTGCCTCTACGTCCTGTACCGGGGCGGGGGCGGCTGTATCCTGCCGCTGGGTGCCAGGCCCGGGTTCTTGCGCGGGGGTGGGGGCGCCCGGCAGATTCTCGATCCGGTAGCTGGGCAGGGGGGCGGCGATTCCCGCCGCGTCAAACGCGGCTTGGGTCAGGCGGATGGCCTCCGACCGGGCCAGCACGATGGAGGTGTCATTCTGGTTGATCCAGGCGGCCATGTTCAGGGTGACCCAGAAGTCATCGACCGATTGAATCCAGACCGAAACCTCGGGGCTGTCCAGCACGAAGGGCAGGGCGTTCAACGTGTCTTCGGCCATGTGGCGCGCCTGGTCCAGGTCCGCATCCGAGGCCACGGAGAGGGCAAAGGTGAACCGCCGCTCCGCATTGCGCGAGAAGTTGACGATCCGGCTCTTGAAGACCGTGGCATTGGGGATGCGGATGTGGTTGCCGTCAAAGCTCAGCAGGATGGTGGCGCGGCTGGTCAGGCGGATGACCTTGCCGGTGTCGCCCTCGATCTCCACGGTGTCATTGGGACGGAACGGCTGGCGGATCGACAGCATGATCGAGGCGATGAAGTTTTCCACCGTGTCCCGCACGGCGAAACCGATGGCCAGACCCACGATCCCCGCAGCGCCCAGTATGCCCGACAGCAGCGCCGTTGCGCCCACGATGTCCAATGCGATGACAAGCCCGGCCACGATGAAGAACAACCGCACGATCTGGCGGTAGATGTCGGCAATGAAGGCATTGGGCGACATCCGGTCCCAGGGCTGCTTGCGCCGCGCAATGAAAAAGCCGAACAGAACGACGGCAAAGAACACCGCAAGTGCGATCATCGCCAGCGGCAGGAAGGCGACAAACTGATAGCCGCGTGACTTGAACCGTTCCACAGCGGGGTTGAGCCGCCGTGCCACATCCGTCGTCTCGAAAACCTCGTTCTCGATGGCCACCACCCCTTCGACCCGGCCCACCAGTTCTGTCAGCCGCGTGGCAGAGGCCATGTCCAGCGTTGTGCCGCGCAGGGTCACGATCCCTGAGGAGACGGTCACCGAAATATCCTCATAGCCTTCCAGCTCGCGCAGGATGTCGCGGATGCGGTTGGCGATGGCCGCGTCCGATGCGGCATCATCCTGGATCGCGATGGTTCCGGTCGGCTGATCGCTGGTCTGGGCGAGGGTGGCAAATGGCAGGAAAAGGCAGAGCAGAAGGGGAATGAAACGCATGATCTGAAAATCCGTGGTGGTGCAATTGCACTACCCTAGGCCGGTGCCGCTGCCCTGGCAATCATGCGGAAAGGGGGCAGGAACGCCGGAGCTTGCCGGAAACCGCGTCGCTATCTCGGGAAATTGCCCGTCGCTCAGCCCTGGCAGTCGATCAGGATGGCGCCATTGCGCCGGCCCTTCTCGACGGCTTCATGGGCGGCGGCTGTCTCGGCCAGCGGGTAAATCCGCTCGGTCGGGCAGGTCAGCGCACCATCGTCCAGGGCATGATGCAACCGGCTGATTGCGGCGTCGCGTTCGGCTGCGGGCAAGAGGTAGATCAGGATGATGTCGATGGTCACCGCCTTGAACAGCAGCGGGCCGAAGGACAGCGCGGGTTCCATCTCCTTGGCGGAGCCATAGGGGGCAATGCGCCCGTTGGGTGCGATCAGCGCCGCATCGGTCCCGATGTTCAGGCCGAATTCGACCTCCACGATCGTTTCCACCTGCTTGCCGTCGTTGGCCGTCAGCACCTGCGCGGCAAGATCGCCGGCGCGGTAGTTCAACACAACATCAGCACCGGCTGCAGTGACGACATCACGGTCAGCGTCGCTGCAGGTGGCAATCACCCTTGCCCCGCCCCATTTGGCCAGCTGCACCGCCAGCAGGCCGACCGTTCCCGCGCCGCCCTGCACCAGCACGGTTTCACCGGCCACGCCACCGCCGCCGAATACCGCGTGGCAGGCGGTCAGGCCGGGAATGCCGAGGTTGGCGCCCACCTCAAAGCCGACACCTTTCGGCAGCGGGACCGCCTGATGGGCAGGCAGGGTGATGTGGCTGGCCGCCGTGCCGTGACTGCGCTGCCATTGACCATTCCAGATCCAGACAGGCTGGCCGATGCGGGCCCTGTCCACGCCGGGACCTACGGCCTCAATCTCTCCGGCACCGTCACTGTGCGGCACGATCAGGGGATAATCGGGTTTGGTGACGCCGGGCCGCAGACCCGCGCGCGCCTTCACATCCGAGGGGTTCACACCGGAAAGCGCCAGTTTCACCCGGACCTCGCCGGGGCCGGGGGGCGGGCTTTCGATGTCCTGCAGGCGCAGCACATCCCGTGCCGCGCCGAATCTGTCATAGGTGATGGCCTGCATCTGTGGTCCTCATGGCGGGTAGAGGCAGTGTGACGCAAAACCGGATCACGGGCAATCAGCGGGCGGCAGATGCCCCGGCCGGTTGCAATCAGTCGTGGACTTCGCTGGCTGATACGCCCCAGATCCTGGCCTTGGGGGCCCAGCCCGAAAACCCGCCCGTGCGCAATTCGCACCATTCGGGAATGCATTCGCCCAGCTTGGCCACCACACCCAGTTCAAGCGCGGCAGAGACCGGTGCATTCGGGTCCGGACGCACGTGCAGCGCCAGCATGTCCTGTTCAACCAGAACCGTGCGGGTGCCGGACAACAGCGAATAATGCACCCAGCCACCCATGCCGTCGCGGTCCTCCACCCGGCGCCAATGGCCGTGCTCCGCCGTGATCCTGAGCGGCATGTCGCGCCGTTTGAACACCCAGTCGATGCGATGCGACAGCGAGGGGCCGCGGCGCACGTTGCCTTCGGAGGCCTTCATGGACACGAATCTGGGCAGGGGAAGGTTGGTGACGGGCCCGACCCCGTCGGCAAGGGCCGGGGGGTTGAGCACGGGCGCCGTCAGAATCGTCAGTACTGCAAACGCCTTTGCGGCGTTTTTGAATAGAAGGATCATTGGTGCTGCCTGCACTGTCTTCTGTTTGGTTTTGTTTGCTCTTTTCCACCGCGAGGTTCTTGTGCCTCGTCGCTGCTTGGGACACCATGCGCGGGAATACGAAGGTCGCCAAGTCTGGGGAGGACGAAATGTCAAAGAAACGGTTGAGTGTTGTAGTCACGCGACGGTTGCCCGATGCGGTGGAGACGAGGCTGTCCGAATTGTTTGACGTGACGCTGCGCACGGATGATGCGCCGATGACCCGGGCCGAACTGGCCGAAGCGGTCAAAAGCGCAGATGTTCTGGTGCCGACAATCACCGATACCGTCGATGCGGCGCTGATCGGCCAGGCGGGCGAGCAGCTCAAGCTGATCGCGAACTATGGCGCGGGGGTCGACAATATCGACGTGGCGACAGCCCGGCAGCGCGGCATTCTTGTGTCCAACACGCCCGGCGCGCTGACCGAGGATACCGCCGACATGACCATGGCGCTGATTCTGGCGGTGACACGCCGGATGCCGGAAGGCATGTCCCTGATGCAAAAGGGCGACTGGACCGGCTGGGCCCCCACGGCGCTGCTGGGCGGGCGGATCAGCGGGCGGCGGCTGGGCATTCTCGGCATGGGGCGCATCGGGCAGGCCGTGGCCACGCGGGCCCGCGCCTTTGGGATGCAGATCCACTATCACAACAGGCGCAGGCTGCACGCCGAGACCGAGCGCAGTTTCGATGCAACCTATTGGGAAAGCCTCGATCAGATGGTGGCACGGATGGACGTGATTTCGATCAACTGCCCACATACGCCCTCGACCTTCCACCTGATGAACGCGCGGCGGCTGAAGCTGATGAAGCCCGATGCGGTGATCGTGAACACCTCGCGGGGTGAGGTGATCGACGAGAATGCGCTGACGCGGATGTTGCGCGCGGGCGAGATCAAGGGCGCGGGGCTGGATGTTTATGAGCGTGGCACCGACATCAACCCGCGCCTGCGCGAGCTGGATAACGTGGTGTTGCTGCCGCACATGGGATCGGCCACGCTGGAGGGGCGGATCGAGATGGGCGAGAAGGTCATCATCAACATCAAGACCTTCGACGACGGCCATCGTCCGCCCGATCAGGTGGTGCCGTCGATGTTGTGATCCGTTGCGGGCGTGATCCGCAGGCGCGGCTGTGCCGCACGCGATCTATTTGGGGATGAGGGACGCTGTCCCTCAAACTCCCTGGGATATTTGAGCCCAAAAAGAGAGAGGTGTTGCGCGATGTGGAAAGTGGTTTCAGTTCTGACGGTCCTGTTTGCGGGGGCGGTGTCGGCCCAGCAGGTTGCGGATGCGGTGGCACCGGAAGCGGCGGGGGCGGGCGTGTTCGAGGATATGGGCCCCGAATATGCCGACGCCATGGCGGCAAAGGTGCAGGGCAAGCCGGTCAAGGCGCAGAACTGGATGGTCGCAGCAGCCAATCCCCATGCGGTCAAGGCCGGGGCCGATGCGCTGGCCGCGGGTGGCACGGCGGCGGATGCGCTGGTGGCGGTGCAGGTGATGCTGGGGCTGGTCGAGCCGCAAAGTTCCGGTCTGGGCGGCGGGGCCTTTCTGGTCTGGTATGATGCCGCGACGGGTGAGGTGACGACACTGGACGGGCGCGAGACAGCACCGCTGGCCGCGACACCGCGCCGGTTCCAGGATGCGGATGGCGCGCCACTGAAATTCTTTGACGCGGTGGTCGGCGGGCGCTCTGTCGGGGTGCCGGGCACGCCTGCGCTGATGGAGGCGGTGCATGAACGCTGGGGCAAACTGCCTTTCGCCGATCTGACGGCCCCGGCGATTGCCCTGGCCGAAGAAGGATTTTCGGTTTCGCCCCGGCTGGCCGGGCTGATCCAGGGCGACCAGGAACGGCTGGGCCGTTTTGCCGATACAGCGGCATATTTCATGCCGGGTGGCGCACCCCTGGCGGCGGGTGACCTGCTGAAGAACCCGGCCTATGCGGAAACGCTGCGGATGCTGAACGGCGGTGCGGCGTCCTTCTATACGGGGACCAATGCGCAGGCCATCGTCGACGCGGTCAACGGCGCAATGGAAGGGGCGGGCATGCTCTCGCCCGTGGATCTGAGCATTTATCAGGTCAAGGAGCGCGCGGCGGTCTGTGCGCCTTATCGGGGTCATGAGGTCTGCGGGATGGGGCCGCCCTCTTCCGGGGCGGTGGCCGTGGGGCAGATCCTGGGCCTGCTCGAAGGATATGACCTGAGCGCGGGACCGCAGGACGCGCAGGTGCGCCGCCTGATGGGGGATGCCGCGCGGCTGGCCTTTGCGGATCGCGGGCGCTATCTGGCGGACAGCGATTTTGTGCCGGTGCCGGTGAAAGGGCTGCTGGATGAAGCCTATCTGGCGCAGCGCGCGACCCTGCTGTCAGGCGATGCGGCGCTGGCCGAGGTGGCACCGGGCGAACCGGAATTCGACCATGCGCTGCTTTGGGCCGATGATATATCGCTCGAACTGCCCTCGACCTCGCATATCTCCATCGTCGATGCGGCGGGCAATGTTGCCAGCATGACCACCACCATCGAAAACGGCTTTGGCAGCCGGATCATGGTGAACGGCTATCTGCTGAACAATGAGCTGACGGATTTCTCTTTCAGCTCCCACAGCGAAGGCGTGCCGATCGCCAACCGGGTCGAGCCGGGCAAGCGGCCGCGCTCTTCCATGGCGCCCACAATCGTGCTGAAGGACGGCAAGCCGGTGCTGGCGGTTGGCAGCCCCGGCGGCAGCCGGATCATCGGATATGTGGCCGAAGCGATCATCGGCGTGATCGACTGGGGGCTGGATGTGCAGCAGGCTGCAGGCATCCCCCATGCCGTCAACCGGTTCGGGGCCTATGATCTTGAAGAGGGGACTGCGGCGGTCGAACTGACAGATGCGCTGGGCGCGATGGGGTTCGAAGTGGGCAGCCGGGAGCTGACCTCGGGTCTGCATCTGATCGCCATCGGCGATGACCTGCAGGGTGGCGCGGATCCGCGCCGCGAGGGCATCGCATATGGACAATAAGGGACCGCGCTTGGCGGAAAAGGGAACGATATGGCAAAAATAACCACATTGGCGCGCAACGAAGACGGGATCGGATCGGTTCTGGGCGTGCTCAAACAGCGCTTCGGCGAGCGGTTCCAGACCGGCCAGTCGATCCGCGAACAGCACGGCCATACCACCACCTGGATCGAGAACCAGATGCCTGATGGTGTGGTCTTTGCCCAATCGACGCAGGAAGTCTCCGAGATCGTGAAGGTCTGTGCGGAACATAAGGTGCCGGTCATCCCCTATGGCACCGGCACCTCGCTGGAGGGGCATGTCAACGCGCCCGCCGGGGGCATCTCGGTCGATCTCAGCCAGATGGACAAGGTGCTTGAGGTCAATGCAGGCGATCTGGATTGCCGGGTGCAGCCCGGTGTGACGCGGGAGGCGCTGAACACCCACCTGCGTGACCAGGGGCTGTTCTTTCCGATTGATCCCGGCGCCAATGCTTCGCTTGGCGGGATGACGGCGACGCGGGCCTCGGGCACCAATGCGGTGCGCTATGGCACCATGAAGGACAATGTGCTCAGCCTGGAGGTGGTGCTGGCGGACGGGCGGATCATGCGCACCGCCAGCCGGGCGCGGAAATCCTCTGCCGGCTATGACCTGACCCGGCTGATGGTGGGGTCCGAGGGGACGCTGGGGCTGATCACGGAGATCACCCTGAAATTGCAGGGCATTCCCGAGACGATTTCCGCCGCGCGCTGTTCCTTTCCAACGCTGGAAGCGGCCTCGCGCGCGGTGATGGCAACGATTCAATACGGGGTGCCGGTGGCGCGGATCGAGCTGCTGGATGCCATGGTGGTGAAGGCGGTGAACGCCTATTCCAAGCTGGACCTGCCGGAAACGCCGCTGTTGCTGCTGGAATTCCACGGCTCCGAAGCGGGTGTTGCCGAACAGGCGGAGACTTTTGGCATGCTGGCGGAGGAAGAAGGCGGTACCGGCTATCGGGCAACGGCATCCCTGGAAGAGCGCAACAAGCTGTGGCAGGCCCGGCATGACGCCTATTGGGCCGTGATGGCACTGCGGCCCGGCTGCAAGGCGGTCGCCACGGATGTCTGCGTGCCGATCTCGCGCCTGGCCGAGGCGGTTGCGGCCAGCGACGCCAAGGCGCGCGAGCTGGGGCTGATCGCGCCGGTGGTGGGCCACGCGGGCGACGGGAATTTCCACGCCTCGCTGTTGCTGGACATGGAGGACGCCGGGGAGGTGGCTCGTGCGGAAAGCTTCATCAGCTGGCTGAACGAGATGGCGATTGCCATGGATGGCACCTGCACCGGGGAACATGGTGTGGGGCAGGGCAAGCGGCCCTACCTGATCAAGGAGCTGGGGCCGGAGGCGCTCAGCGTCATGGGGGCGATCAAGGTGGCGCTGGACCCGGACAACATCATGAACCCCGGCAAGATCCTGCCCGCGTGATCCAAAGGCGCGGCTGCGCCGCATGACATTCCCGGTGTCCGTGGCGGGCTGAGCCCTTCTCTCGGGGCTTTGCGCCAGTGGCACCGGGGAATGTGTATTTGAAGAACAATGAAGGGAAGGGTGTGATTCCGCGCCTCTGTCCGGTGGATTCGCCGCTTTGGGTCGGTGGCGGAAAGCGCGGTTGAAAATTCGCATGGCGCAGGTCGGTTTTGCGCTGTCTTGCGTCGGCGCGGAATGGTGGAATTCCAGTGTCCTGACTAAAAGGGGGGCAGATCCAGCAGGGGAGCCCCGGACATGAAAACAAACGTCAAAGCACTGGTTGTCGGCGGCGGTGCCGTGGGAACATCCATCGCCTATCACCTTGCGCGCGCGGGCTGGGAAGATGTGATGCTGCTGGAGCGCGACGAGCTGACGTCAGGCTCCACCTGGCATGCGGCGGGCCTTTTGCCCTATTTCAACATGTCTTTCGCGACCACGCATATCCATGATTATTCGATCAAGTTTTACAAGACGCTGGAAGAAGAGACCGGGCTGAACGCCGGTTTCGCCGTGGTGGGCAACCTGCGGATGGCGCAGACTGACGAACGCATGGACGAATACATGCTCTATGCCTCGACCGCCGAGACCTGCGGCGTGCCTTATGAGTGGCTGACGCCGGATCAGATCAAGGCGAAATGGCCGCTGATCCGCACCGAGGACCTGAAGGGTGCGATCTATCACCAGACCGACGGCTATATTAACCCGGCCGATGTCACCATGGCGATGGCCAAGGGCGCGCGCCAGCGGGGCGTGATGATCGAGCGCAAGTGGCAGGCGGATGCCTTTCACTGGAACGGCGAGGCCTGGGAAGTGACCGCGACGAAGATGGTCGAAAAGGGCGGCAACCTTGTGCCCTCCGACGAGCAGATTGTGATCACGGCGGAGCATGTGGTGACGGCATCTGGCAACCACGCGCAGCGCACCGCGAAGATGCTGGGCATCAAGATGCCTGCGATTCCGGTGGAGCACCAGTTCATCGTGATGGATCAGGACCCCGAGCTGGTCGCATTCCGCAAGCAGGAAGGCAATGTCGAGCACCCGGTGATCCGTGATGCCGATGCGCAGTCCTATGTCCGCGAGGAGCGCGGCGGCTGGATCCTCGGGGTTTACGAGCCGAATGCGCCCGCGCGGTTCGAATACGGCGTGCCGGACAGCTTCCGCGCCGATCTGTTCCAGCTGGATCTGGACCGGATCGAAGATCAATACATGGCGATGAACCATCGTATTCCGTCCGCCGAGAACTGCGGGCTGAAGGACGATTTCAACGGGCCGATCTGCTACACCCCTGACGGCAACCCGCTGGTGGGCCCCGCGCCCGGTCTGCGCAACATGTGGCTGGCTGAAGGGTTCTCCTTTGGCATCACCGCGGCGGGTGGCACCGGCTATTACCTGGCGCAGCTCATGGTCGAGGGTGAGGCCGAGATCGACATGGCGTCGCTGGACCCCAAACGCTACGGCGACTGGATGACCACCGAGTTCGCCGCGCGCAAGAACGAGGAAGCCTACGAGCACGTCTATATCCTGCACCACCCCGACGAGGAACGCCCCGCCTGCCGCCCCCTGCGCACCTCGCCTGCCTATGACCGGCAGGCCGCACGCGGCGCGCAATTCGGCTGGGTCAACGGTTGGGAACGCCCGAACTATTACGCGCCGGAAGGGTTCAGCGACCACGATGCCCGCAGCTTCCGCCGCGGCGGCTGGTGGCAATATGCCGTGGAAGAGGCCAAGGCGATCCGCGAGGGTGTCGGCCTGATCGACGCGACCGCGTTCACCAAGCATCTGGTCAAGGGGCCGGGGGCGACGCAGTTCCTCGACTGGTTCACCTGCAACAAGCTGCCCAGCGTTGGCCGTATCAACCTGACCTATGCGTTGACCGGGGCCGGGACCACGCGCACGGAATATACCATCGTGCGCTTGGGCGAGGATGAATATTACCTCGTCTCCGCCGGCGCCTGGACCGCCTATGACAGCGACTACCTGCGCAAGGCGATCGAGGACAAGGCGCCGGAGTTCGGCTATATCGAATGCCACGATGTGACCACGCAATGGGGTGTCTTTGCCATCGCGGGACCGAAATCGCGCGATGTTCTCAAGGAGATCGTCAAGGATGCGGCCCCCGAGACGGTGCTGTCCAACAAGCGTTTCCCCTGGCTGACCATGCGCAACATCGAACTGGGCATGTGCCCGGTGCGCGCCATCCGCGTCGCCTATACCGGCGAACTTGGCTGGGAATTGCATCACCCGATCGAGATGCAGAACTACCTCTTCGACCAGCTTGAGAAAGCGGGCGAGAAGCACGGCATGAAGCTGGTCGGCGCGCGGGCGCAGAACTGGCTGCGGCAGGAGAAGAGCTACCGCGCCTTTGGCAACGAGCTGGGGCGTGACGCCACCCCGCTGGAGGCCGATCTGCCGCGCTTTGTCGATCTGAACAAGGAGTTCCACGGCAAGCAGGCGATGGCCGATCACGGGATCCGTGCGAAATGCGTGACCCTGCTGATCGACGGGCCGGATGATGCAGACCCCTGGGGCCGCGAAGTGCTGTATGCAGGCGACACCCGCACCGGGCGCCTGACCTCCGGCGGCTATTCGGTGGCCTTCGGCAAGAGCATCGGCATGGGCTATGTGAAGCCGGAACATGCCGAGGTGGGCACGAAGCTGAAGATCAAGATGTTCGATCAGCTTTGGGATGCAGAGGTGGTTGAGGACAGCCCCTATGATCCCAAGAACGCGAACATCCGGGTCGACGGATAAGCAATCGGCTGCCCGATGGGCGGCGGCACCTGATACCGGGGGCCGGAGTTTTCAAAACTCCGGCCCGTTTTTTTCGAAGAAGCGGCTACCGGACAGCCCGGCGCGCCAGCCATGCCTGCCAGTCCGACCGGTTGCCGTTGAAGGCGTTCAGGTCCACCCCGCCGGCGATGCCGGGCACGATACCGGTGGCGGTATACTGCCAGAATTTCCAGGATTGGCCGGGATAGGCCTCGCCCAGGGTCTTGGCGGTGGAGCGCAGCCAGAATTCGTATCCGCCGAACTGGTCCAGGCCGTTCTGACGGTAGAATTCCGGCGTGGTATAGATGATCGGGCGCTGTCCGTAATGCGCCTCGACGATCCGCAGCCAGCGCCGCATCTGATCGCGCACTTCCGCCCCCGGGGGGCGCACGGTGGCGCAGGTCGGCGAGAAGGGGTTCCACTCCATGTCGAGCACGGGGGGCATCATGCCCGCGCTGCGCGGGACGTTTCGGATGAACCAGCGGGCCTGATCCTCGGGCGGGGTGCAGAAGTAATAGAAATGATAGGCGCCGCGGACCACGCCGGCGCTGCCCGCCGCACGCCAGTGCTCGTGAAAGGCGGAATCGAGCAGGTCACCGCCCTCTGTCGCCTTGATGAAGGCAAAGTTCACGCCGCTGGCCCGTGCCCTGCCCCAATCGACGCTATGCTGGAAACGTGCGGCGTCGATCCCGTGCACGGCAAAGGCGGCAGGGCGTGGTGCGTTGAAAGAGGCCGGATCGCTGTCGCCGAAATCCGGCGCGAACAGCACGCCGGGCGGGGCGGGCGGCACCCCGGTATCATGCGCGCCCCCGCAGGCGGCAAGGGCGAACAGGCACAGGAAGATAAGGCGGCGGAACTGGATCATCAAACAGGCTTTCGCGCGACAAGGGCAAGGTTGTTGGCGGGCATCTCGATGCCGCCGTTCGGCTCCAGCCCAGAGTTGCGCAGCCATCCCTCGACTTCAAGGTCGTCCTTGTAGCCGATCAGCGGATCGGCGCCGCGCAGTTCCGCATCGAACCGGCGGTCACCTTCGCTGATCAGTTCTCCGGACCGCCTGAAAGGCCCGTAAAGAAGAAAGACACCACCGGGGGCCAGCGCCTGCGACACGCCTTGCAGCAGCAGTTGCGCCTCGGCGTCGGAAACCAGGTGCAGCAGGTTTACCAGCACGATCAGATCCCGGGGGCCGGTGTCTGTGCCCCAGTCGGGCGCACAGGCGTCGAGGTGCCTTGCCGGGGCGATATTGGTCAGGCCCGCCTCTGCCACATGAGCGTCGATGCTGGCACGGCGCGCCGGGTCGATTTCCGTCGGCTGCCAGGTGAGGCCGGGCAGGGCGCCGGCAAAGGTCACCACATGCTGTCCCGTACCGCTGGCTATTTCCAGTGCGCGGCCCGTGGCCGGGGCATGTTGGACCAGCACGGCGCAGATCGCTTCGGCATTGCGCGCGGCAGCAGGGGCAAAGAGCTTGCCGTTCTCCCGGTGGTCGGCGACGCTGGCGCTGGCCGGCAGTTTGCGGCTCACCGGCGGAACCTGTCCGGTGTCAGGCTGGCCACTACTGCGCCGGGCAGCGCGGGCGCACGCCCCATCACCAGGTCGGCCAGCAGTTGCGATGCGGCGGGGGCAGTCTGAAACCCGTAACCGCCCTGGGCCGCGCACCAGACAAAGGCCGGATCACCCGGTTCCGGGCCCAGCACCAGCGCACGGTCCGGGGAAAAGCTGCGCAGCCCGGCCCAGGAGGTCAACAGCCGGGTCACCGGTTCCGTCACCATCTCCTCGTAGCGCGCCAGCCCCTCGGCCAGAACCATGTCGTCGGCCCAGGCGTCGTGGGGCTCTACCGGGTCTTCCTCGGCAGGGGACACCAGCAGCGCGCCGGCGTCGGGCTTGGCGTACCAGGATTCGCCCACGCCAAAGAACATGGGCCATTGGCTGACATCATGGCCACCCGGTGCCGGCAGCCGCGCCATGGAGCGGCGGTGCGGCACAATGCCCAAGGGGGCGATCCCGGCCATCCCGGCGATCTGATCGGCCCAGGCCCCCGCCGCATTGACCAGCCGCGCGGCGGTATGGTTTCCCCGGGTGGAGGTGACCTGCCAGGTTCCGCCCTGCCGGGTGATCGCGGTGACACGCGTATCGGTCATGACCTCGCCGCTGTTGCGGCGGATCTCGCGGGCGAAGTCCTGCATCATCCGGTCGGTGTCGATGTCATAGGCTTCTTCGTGATAGCCCGCAAAGGCCAGCTCGGCCGGATTCAGGATCGGTATCAGTTCCAGCGCCCGTTCCGGGCTGATCTCTGCGATGCCCAGCGTCTCGGCATCCTTTTCAAATCCTGCGCGTTCCCCGGCACGGGCCGCCAGCAGGAAACCACGCGGGCTGAGGTAGCCGCCGTTCGCGTGCCAGTGGTACTCGGCGCTGGCCTTGTTCAGCGCAACCGTGCTGGGCAGGCCGTAGTTCTGCTCGAACAGGGCGGCGGAGCGGCCCGATGCGTGAAAGCCCAGAGCGGTTTCGCTTTCCAGCACGGTCACCTTTGCGTCGGTCGACAGGCGCGCGCCTGCGGAGAGACCCGCAATGCCGCCCCCGATGACTATGATATCGCTCATGTCTGTTCCTCCAGCCGGTCCGTAGCAGGCGGCGGCGTCGGGCTGAGGGCGCTCAGCCGGGCGTAAAGCTCATCCGACATTTCGAAATTCAGCGCATCCAGCGAGGGCTGCAACTGCTCGACCGACCGGGCCGAGATGATCGGGCTTGGCCCGGTCGGATGCCGCGCGGCCCAGGCCACCGCCAGCGTGGCGGGATGCAGGCCTGCCTCCTGGGCGATTTTGGTCAGCCCCTGCGCGGCCTCATGCATCTGTGCCTGTCCGTAGCGCGCGGCATAGCGGTCATCCTCACTGAGCCTGCCACTGCCGCCAGCGCCGTATTTCCCGGTCAGCAACCCGCCGCCCAGAGGCGAATAGGGGGCGACCAGAATGCCAAGGTCATCCGCCATCGGCAGGATCTCGACCTCTGCCTGGCGTTTGACCAGATTGTACATCGGCTGGATCACGGCGATGTCGAGGCCGAATGCCGCAGCGACACCTGCCGCCTTGACCACCTGCCAGGCGGCAAAGTTGGACAGGCCGATGTGGCGGATATGGCCCTTTTCCCTGAGCCGGGCGAAGGTTTCAAAACTTTCGGCCATGTCCGTCTCCGGATCAAAACGGTGCAGATAAAGCACGTCGAGCGTGTCCAGCTGCATCCGTCGGCGTGAGGTTTCGGCGGAATTCACGATGTTCTCGCGCCCCGCACCGCCCGAGTAGGCCGCCTTTGTCGCGACGATCAGCTCGTCGCGGCGGCTGCCCAGGAACTGCCCCAACAGGGTTTCCGACGCCCCATCGGTATAGACATGTGCCGTGTCGAAATGGGTGATGCCCGCAGCGATACAGGCTTCGAACATCGCGGCGGAAGCGGCGGCATCCGCCCTTCCGCCGAATTGCATGGTGCCAAAGGCAAGGCGGCTTGCCGGGGTGCCGTTGAGGCTGGTCAGGGTCTGTTTCATGTCTGCTTTGGTGGCATGGAGAAAGGCCCGGTGCAATGGCGCTTTGCCCCGCTGCTCAGCCAGTCTTCATTCGCCGCCTTTTTCCGTTGCGCGCTGGTAGGCCGGGCGGGCGTGGATCATCTCGACAAACCCCTTCAGTGCCGGAAATTCCGCGCCGCGCTCCATCCGCATGGCGATTTCCGCCGGAAAGCTGAGCATGATGTCGGCGGCGGACAACCGGTCCAGCACGAAATGGCCGGAGGGGCGCACAAGGCTGTTCATATAGGCGAAATGGCTGGTCAGCTCCTCCGAGATGCGCGGATGCAGCGGCGCGCCCGCCTCGCCCAGGCGACCCACATAGAGGTTAAGCAGGATCGGCGTCATGGCAGAGCCTTCGGCGAAATGCATCAGTTCGAGATGGCGCAGGTAGGCGTCATCGTCGCGGTCCGGAACCATCTCGGGGGCAAACCGGGCGCAAAGCACTTCGGTGATCGCGGCGCTTTCGGTGATCAATTTGCCGTCCAGTTCCACCATGGGCGATTTGCCCAAGGGGTGCACGCTGCGCAGCTCCGGCGGGGCGAGGTTGGTTTTGGCGTCACGCTTGTAATGCGCAATGGTGTAGGGATGGCCGATTTCCTCCAGCAGCCACAGGATGCGATGCGAGCGGGAGCGGTTGAGGTGGTGGACGTGGATCATGATCTGGCCTTTCGCGGCGGTTCCGGAGCCAGTGTAACGGGTGGCCGCAAAAGGAAAAGCGAGAAGCGCTGCGGTGATCCGGCGGACGCGGCTGACGCCGCGACGTCATGCCGGGCGCCTGTGTCACGCTGAGCCCGGGAGATCGGCCGGATATTCCTTTGCGGGGGCAGTGCAGGTGTATTTTAGGAACAATGAAACGAAAAAGGAGGCAGGTGTGGGGACCTGCCTCCTTTGATCGGGATCTGGTCGGGTTATTGCGGGATATCGCCTTCGATGCCTTCGACATAGAAGTTCATGCCCGCCAGCGTGCCGTCATCGGCGGTTTCGCCCTCGGCCAGCCAGGCGCTGCCATCCTGTTTGTTGATCGGCCCGGTGAAGGGGTGGTATGCACCCGAGGCGATGCTTTCCTTCAGCGCCAGGGCCTGTTCCTTGACCTCTGCGGGGACCGCGTCGGTGATCTCGCCGATGCCGACCATGCCCGGACCGATGCCGTCCCAGGTGTCCGTCGATTCCCAGGTGCCATCCATCACGGCCTTGGTGCGCGCGATGTAATAGGGTGCCCAGTTGTCGATGATCGAAGAGACCCGCGGTGTCGGGGCATATTGCGCCATGTCGGAGGCCTGACCGAAGGTGATCACGTTACCGGCTTCCTGCGCGGCGGCCTGGGGCGCGGTGGAATCGGTGTGCTGCAGCACCACGTCGGCGCCCTGTTCAATCAGCACCTTGGCCGCATCCGCTTCCTTGGCGGGGTCAAACCATGTGTAGGCCCAGACGATCTTGAACTGGACGTCGGGGTTCACCTTCTTGGCGTGGATATAGGCGGAATTGATGCCGCGGATCACTTCGGGGATCGGGTAGGAGCCGATGTAGCCGATGATGTTGCTTTTGGTCATGCTGCCCGCGATATGGCCCTGGATGGCGCGGCCTTCGTAGAAGCGCGCGGAATAGGTGCTGACGTTGTCGGCGCGCTTGTAACCGGTGGCATGTTCGAATTTCACGTCCGGGAATTTCTTGGCGACATTGATGGTCGGGTCCATGTAGCCGAAGGAGGTGGTGAAGATCAGGTCGGCGCCGTCCAGCGCCATCTGTGTCATCACCCGTTCGCTGTCCGGGCCCTCGGCCACGTTTTCCACAAAGACGGTTTCGACCGCATCGCCGAATTCCTCTTCGACGGCCAGGCGGCCCTGGTTGTGTTCGTAGGTCCAGCCGCCGTCGCCGACAGGGCCGACAAAGACAAAGCCGACCTTGGTCTTTTCATGGCCATCGGCATGGGCTGCCGTGGCCAGACCCAGGGCGATGGCAGCGCTGGTCAGTAGTTTGGTGAGTTTCATGTGAAGTCCCCGTTTGATGCCCTTGTCGGGCTGAATTGGCCCCTATTGAGAGGCATGGAAAGTGCGGCCAAGGGAGGCAGGTGCCGCCGATTTGTCCGCTGACAGGATCACCAGGACGATGATCGTGATGAGATAGGGCGACATTGCCAGATACTCCACCGGAATGGCAACGCCCGCGCCCTGCAGATTGAGCTGCAATTGCGTGATGCCGCCGAAAAGATAAGCACCCAGCAGCAGGCGCCCGGGCTTCCAGGAGGCGAAGACAACCAGGGCGAGGGCGATCCAGCCGATGCCGGCGGTCATGCCTTCGGTCCATTGCGGCACCCGGATCAGGCTGATGTAGGCCCCGCCGACGCCCGCGCAGGCCCCGCCGAACATGATGGCAAATGTCCGGATGCGCTTGACGTGATAGCCCAGTGCATGGGCGGCATCATGGCTTTCGCCCACGGCGCGCAGCACCAGCCCCGCGCGGGTGAATTTCAGCACGGCCCATGTGGCCGCGACAAGCGCGAGACCGAGGTACAGGATGACGTCATGGGTGAAGACGATGGGCCCGATCACCGGAATATCCGCCAGCGGGCCGAAGTCGATATCGCCCAGGCGCGGCGGTTTCACCCCGACATAGCTTTGCCCCAGGAGCGCCGAGAGCCCGAGCCCGAAGAGCGTAAGTGCCAGGCCGGAAGCGACCTGGTTGGCCAGTGCAATCTGGGTAAGGAAGGCAAAAAGCAGCGACAGCAGTGCCCCGCCTGCAGCGGCGGCGGCAAAGCCCAGCAGGGGTGAGCCGGTTTCCACCGCCACAGCAAAGCCGCAGATCGCGCCGGTGATCATCATGCCTTCGACGCCAAGGTTCAGGACACCGGATTTCTCGACCACCAGTTCGCCGATGGCGGCAAAGATCAGCGGCGTCGCCGCGACCAGAAAACCGGCGACGAAGAGGATCGGGTTGATTGCAGAAAGGTCCATCACGCCACCTCCGTCCGGCCAAAGCGGAGCCGGTAATTCGTCAACAGGTCAAAGGCGAGCAGGAAGAACAGCAACATTCCCTGGAACACCTGTATCGCGGCAGCGGGCAGGCCAAGCTGCGATTGCGCGATGTCCCCGCCGATATAGGTCAGCGCCATCAGCCCGCCCGCCAGCAGGATGCCGATCGGGTGCAACCGGCCCAGAAAGGCGACGATGATCGCGGTAAAGCCATACCCCACGTTGAAATCAATCGTCACCTGACCCGCAGGCCCTGCAACTTCGAACAGTCCGGCCAGACCGGCCAGCAGCCCCGATGTGCCAAGGCAGAACAACACCAGCCGCGTCGGGTTCACACCAGAGAAACGCGCGGCGCGCGGCGCCTCGCCGGTGACGCGAATGGCAAAGCCCAACCGGTGTTTGGTCAGCAGAACATAGGCAAAGATCACCGCGATCAGTGCCGCCACAACGCCCCAATGCATGCCCGATCCCTCGATCAGGTCGGCGTTGAAAGCGCTTTCGTATTGCTGCAGGTTGCGCGATCCGGGAAAGCCGAAACCTTCGGGGTTCTTCATCAGCCCCAGCGACATCGAGGCAAGGAATTGCTCGGCCACATAGACCAGCATCAAGGATACGAGAATCTCGTTGGTGCCGAACTTTACCTTCAACATGGCCGGTATCATTGCCCAGATCCAGCCGCCAAAGGCGCCGCCCAAAACCATCAGCGGAAAGACGATGAAACTGTCCAACGGATAAAATGCCAGCCCCACGCCCGCACCAAAGAGCGCGCCCATGATGTACTGCCCTTCCGCTCCGATGTTCCAGATCCCCGCCTTGAAGCCCAGGCTCAGCCCGATGGCGATCAGCACCAGCGGCGCCCCCTTGATCAGCAGTTGCGGCCGATAATAAAAGGCGAATTCGCCGAACAGCGGCTGCCAGAAGATCGTGATGATCGAGGTGACAGGGTCCTTGCCCAGCAGGGCAAACATCAACCCGCCAAACACCATGGTTGCCAGCACCGCCAACAGGGGCGTGGCCAGCGAAAAAGCCCGGCTCGGCTGCGGTCGTTTCTCCAGCCGGATCATGCGCCGCCCCCTGGCTTCATTGTTCCCGAAATACACGAATGAACCGGTTCAGACATGCGCCACCTCCATTCCATGGGCGCCACCCATCATCATCCCGATCTCATCCACCGTCAGCCCCTGCGCGGGGCGGGGAGGTGACAGGCGGCCTTCGTTCAAGGCGGCGAAACGGTCGGAAATTTCCATCAACTCGTCCAGATCCTGGCTGATTGCAATAATGGCCGCGCCGTTTTCCGCCAGATCCAGCAGGGCCTGGCGGATCGCGGCGGCGGCAGAGGCATCGACCCCCCAGGTCGGCTGGTTCACCACCAGAAGGTCGGGGCGTTGCAGGACCTCGCGCCCGATCACGAATTTCTGCAGGTTGCCCCCCGACAGGGAGCGCGCCGCATTGCCCGGGCCGGGCGTGCGCACGTCGAAAGTGCTGATGATCCGTTCGGCAAAAGCACGTGCGGCCCCCCAGTCCAGCATGCCGCCCCGGTCCAGATTTTCGCGCGCCGCCCCGGTCAGCATGGCGTTCTCCGTCAGCGACATGTCGGGGGCGGCGGCATGGCCCAGCCGCTCCTCCGGCGCTGTCAGGATGCCCATCGCGCGGCGCGGGGTCGGGCCCAGCACGCCGATGTCGCGGCCCTGAAAGGCGATCATCCCCGGCGCGCTGAGGGTTTCGCCGGAAAGGGCTGCCAGCAATTCGTCCTGGCCGTTGCCCGCCACCCCGCCGATGCCCAGCACCTCGCCCGCGCGCACCTCGACATTGATGTCGCGCAGGGGCATGCCGAAGGCGCTGGGCGACTTCGCGGAGAGGCCAGTCAGCGCCAGCACCACGTCACCCGGCGTCTTGCCGGCCCGTGTGGGGGTTTTCAGCACCGTGCCCACCATCATTTCCGCCATATCGCGGGCCGATGTCTCAGAGGGGGTGCAATGGCCCACCACCTTGCCCAGCCGCAGGATCGTGGCGCTGTCACAGAGCGCGCGGATCTCCTCCAGCTTGTGCGAAATATACAGGATCGCAGTGCCCTCGGCGGAGAGCTTGCGCAGGGTCTTGAACAGGATCTCCACCTCCTGCGGGGTCAGCACGGATGTAGGCTCATCCATGATCAGCAGCTTGGGGTCCTGCAACAGGCAGCGGATGATCTCGACCCGCTGGCGCTCGCCTGCCGAGAGGTCGCCCACAACGCGGTCGGGCGACAGCGGCAAACCATAGGTATCGGAGACTTCGCGGATGCGCTGGCTCAATGCGCGCAGCTTCGGCGCGTCCTCCATCCCCAGCGCGATATTCTCGGCAACGGTCAGCGCATCGAACAGCGAAAAATGCTGGAACACCATGCCCACACCCGCCGCCCGCGCCGCGCGGGGCTCCGCCGGGGCGAAAGCCGCGCCATGCATCTGCATTTTTCCCGCATCCGGCTTCACCAGCCCGTAGATCATCTTGACCAGGGTCGATTTGCCCGCGCCGTTTTCGCCCAGCAGGGCATGCACTTCGCCCGGCGCGATGCGCAGCGACACACCGTCATTGGCCACGACACCGGGATAGGCCTTGGTCAGGCCGGACAGGTCCAGCAGGGGTGTATCGGTCATGCGGTTTCCCCTTCGGGCATCAGGGCAAGAAGCCCGTTTACACAGCCCCTGGCAATGTCATCGGGGACCTTGCCAAGCGATTTGTCCCCAATGGGGCAGGTGATCGGCGCGGGATCAAGCCCCAGCGCGCGCAATCTCTTGCTGAACCGCGCCCATTTGGTCTCCGACCCGATCAGCCCGCAGGAGGCAAAGCCGCGTGACAGCAGCGCGGCGCAGAGCGCGAGGTCGAGGTCATGGGCATAGGTAAAGATCAGGTGATGCGCCTGCACCGGCGCGCGCGCGGCAAGACGCGGCATGTCCGCCGCCGGGACCGTCGTGACATGGCTTCCCACCTGCGGTGGGAAACGGTCGGCACCTGTATCTACCCAGGTTATGTTGAAGGCTTGGGGCGGGCAGGCCCGCACCACCGCGCGGCCCACATGCCCGGCGCCCCACAGCCAGAGGTCAGCAGGGGGATGGCGGTATGTGACATCCGGATGGGCATGAACCTGCGCCAGGTCGGTGGCACATGTCTCGCGGGTGAACCTCAGTGAGACCGCACCGCCACAGCATTGACCGAGGCCCGGACCCAGGGGCAGGGTCTCTTCCCGTTCGGGGGCATCCTCTGCCAGCATCCTGCGGGCCGTTTCAATCGCCTGAAGCTCCAGCGCACCGCCGCCGATGGTGCCGGTGATGTCCCGCAGGGTGACTTTCATCGCCGTGCCCGCATCGCGGGGCGCGGAACCGCGCGTGGCAGTGATCTGGACATAGACCGCGTCGCTCATGCCCGGGTCCTTTCCACGGCGGCCAGGACCTGTTCGGCCGTCGCGGGGGCCTGCAGGTCGCCATAACCCGGACCACAGGCTGCCACCGCATCCGACAGGGCCATCAGGGCGGAGATGCCCAGCATCAGCGGCGGCTCCCCCACCGCCTTGGACCGGTAAACCGTTTGCGCCGGATTGGGCTGATCCCAGAGCGCCACGTTGAACACCTCGGGGCGGTCGCCGCAGGCAGGTATCTTGTAGGTCGAGGGCGCATGGGTCTTCAGCGCGCCCTTGTCATCCCAGACCAGTTCCTCCGTCGTCAGCCAGCCCGCGCCCTGCACGTAGCCGCCCTCGATCTGGCCGATGTCGATGGCGGGATTCAGCGAGGCACCCGCGTCATGCAGGATGTCGGTGCGCAGGATGCGGTTTTCACCGGTCAGCGTGTCGATCACCACCTCGGTGCAGGCCGCGCCATAGGCGAAATAGTAAAAGGGCCGCCCCCGGCCCCGGATCCGGTCCCATTCGATATCCGGTGTCTTGTAGAACCCGGTGGCCGACAGGCTGACCCGCGCCTGATAGGCAGAGGCGGCGGCCTCGGCAAAGGTGATCTCCTCGCCACCCGCGCGCACCATGCCCCTGGCAAAACTGATCTCGGAGGTCTGGTAGCGTTCCGCCAGATGCGCCCTGATCCGTTCGCGGATCTCGTCGCAGGCGTTCTGCACCGCCATGCCGTTCAGGTCCGACCCGGAGGAGGCCGCCGTGGCGGAGGTGTTGGGCACCTTGCCGGTATCCGTCGCGGTGATCCTGACCGCTTCCAGCGGCACGCCAAAGCGGCTGGCAGCTACCTGCGCGACCTTGAGGAACAGACCCTGGCCCATCTCCGTGCCACCGTGGTTCAGGTGGATCGACCCGTCCTGATAGACATGCACCAGCGCCCCCGCCTGGTTGAGATGGGTGAGGGTGAAGGAAATGCCGAATTTCACCGGGGTCAGCGCGATGCCGCGTTTCAGCAGTGGCTGGCCTGCGTTCCATGCCGCAATCGCGGTGCGCCGCCTGTCATAATCGCAGCTTTGCGCCAGCCGGTCGGTCAGCGCATTGATGACGCAATCGGTGACCGGCTGGTGATAGGGCGTTGTCTGCTGGCCTTCGGCCGGGGCCGGGGGCGTTCTGGCCGGTGCAGGCCGCGCCCCGCGCGAGGTATTGTCCTCTGCCGGTGAGGCGGTGACCGGCGCGCTGCCGGTTTCGACCTTTGGCGGCGGAGCGACATGATCGGCATAATAATTGGCCCGCCGCACCGCCAGCGGGTCCAGCCCGCGGGCATGGGCGATATGGTCCATCACCTTTTCGATCCCGACCATCCCCTGTGGCCCGCCAAAGCCGCGAAAGGCCGTGGCCGATTGCGTATTGGTGCGCAACCGGTGCGAGGTGATGCGGATGTGTTCCAGGTGATAGGCGTTATCGGCATGCAACATCGCCCGGTCGGCCACCGGCAGGCTCAGGTCCATGGCCCAGCCGCAGCGCGCGTATTGGGTGAAATCCAGCGCCACGATGCGGCCCGCATCGTCAAAGCCCACGTCATAGTCGATGCGGAAATCGTGCCGCTTGCCGGTCACGATCATGTCGTCGTCGCGGTCATAGCGCATCTTGCAGGGCCGCCCGGTCTGCCGCGCGGCCAGCGCGCAGGCGATGGCCAGCGCGTTGCCCTGGCTTTCCTTGCCGCCGAAACCGCCGCCCATGCGGCGGGTTTCCACGCGCACGGCATGCATCGGCTTGCCGATGGCATGGGCAACCTTGTGCTGGATCTCTGTCGGGTGCTGGGTGGAACTGTGCACCAGCATGTCGCCGCCTTCCTGCGGCAGCGCAAGGGCGGCTTGCCCCTCCAGATAGAAATGCTCCTGCCCGCCGATCCCGATGCGGCCCGACAGCCGGTGTGCGGCCCGGGGCAGCATCGCCTCCGGTTCGCCCTTTTGATAGATGCGCGGCCCTTCCTCGAACCTTGTGTCGGCGGCAAGAGCCTCCGCGATGCTCAGGACCGGTTTCTGCGCCGCAATCCCGACCTTGCCCAGCTGCGCCGCCCGGCGCGCGGCCAGATGCGAGGTGGCGATGACCAGAAACAGCGGCTGGCCAAGGTAATGGACCTCGCCCGTCGCCAGCAGGGGCTCGTCATGGTTGGAGGGGGAGCAATCGGCATCGAAGGGCAGATCCCCGGCACTCAGCACGGCGACCACGCCGGGGGCGTCCCGGACCGCGTCAAGGTCCATGGCGGTGATCTTTCCGGCGGCGTGCCGGCTGAGCCCGAAAGCCAGATGCAGTGTATTGCCCGGCACCGGAATGTCATCGACATAACGCGCGGCGCCGGTCACATGCAGCTCGGCGGCGTCATGGGGCAGGGGCTGCGTGATGCTCATGCGCGCACCTTGCTGACATCGGTTGTCTGGCCGGAGAGGTCATGGAAGTACCGCAGCAGCATGTTCTGCGCCGTCTGCATCCGGTAGCGGGCAGAGGCGCGCATGTCGGACATGGGTTCGAAATCCGCCGCCATTGCCGCCATCGCGGCCTGGAAACTGTCGGCAGTGAAAGGCGCGCCGGTCAGCGCGGCCTCGGCCGCAGCTGCGCGTTTCGGGGTGCCCGCCATGCCGCCAAAGGCGATGCGGGCGCTGGTGATGGTCTGGTCCTGGCGGGTGATGTTGAGACAGCCGCAGACCGCCGAGATGTCCTGATCGAAGCGTTTCGAGAGTTTGTAACAGCGTAGGGTATCGGGTTGTTTCGGAACGCTGACCGCCTCGACGAATTCGCCCGGTGCGCGGTCCTGCCTGCCATAGGCGAGAAAGAAATCCTCCAGCGGCAGGCTGCGGCGCGTCTCGCCGTGACGCAGATGCAGGGTGGCCCCCAGGGCGATCAGCGCGGGCGGCCCGTCGCCGATGGGCGAGCCGTTGGCAATATTGCCGCCAATGGTCGCGGCATTGCGGACCTGCACCGAGCCATAGCGGCGCAGCATGGCGCCGAGGCTGGGATGGTGCGGGGCGAAATGGGCCTCAAGCATGGTCAGGCTGGTCATCGCCCCAATGCGCCAGTGATCGCCCGCATCCGTGATGCCGCGCAGATCGGCGCATTGGTTGAGAAAGGCGACCTGGTCCAGATCGCGGAATTGCTTGGTGACCCAGAGGCCCACGTCGGTGGCCCCTGCAATCAGGGTGGCCCCGGGGTTGGCGGCGTACCAGCGCGCCAGATCGTCGGAATGGGTCGGCTGCAGAACCCGGGGGGCCAGCCCCCCGGACCCCCCGGTGGTATTTTCGGAACAATGAAGCGACAGGTTTTCGAGATGGGCGGGGACGGGTGCAGCCTCTGCCGCCCGGGCCGCCCGGATGATCGGGGCATAGCCGGTACAGCGGCAGAGGTTTCCTGCAAGCTGCGTGTCATGGTCCCTGGCCCGGTTGAGATGGGCGCAGGCCATGGAGACCACGAAGCCCGGTGTGCAGAAGCCGCATTGGCTGCCGTGGTGGTCCATCATCGCCTGCTGCACCGGGTGCAGGCTGCCGTCGGGGGCGCTGATGCCTTCCACCGTGGTGACATGTTTGCCATGCACCTGCGGCAGGAACAGGATGCAGCCGTTCAGCGCGCGCGATCCCGTTTCGTCGGTGATCATCACCGTGCAGGCCCCGCAGTCGCCCTCGTTGCAGCCCTCCTTGGTGCCGGTCAGCCCGCGCGCTTCGCGCAGCCAGTCAAGCAGCGTGGTGGTGGGGGATACGTCGGTTGGTGACACAGGTTCTCCGTTCAGAAGAAACGTGATGTCCATGCCTGAAACCCGTCGCGTTACGTATGTGGGGGCCTGATGCGGCCCCCTCGATGCGACGTAGAAGGGGAGCGGCCCGTTTACTGGAAGCAGACTAGGGAGATTTCCGGGGCTCTGGCAAGCAAAAGCACGCGGCCACCCCGTGAATTTTCCGCCCGCGGGGGGCTGTTGCCCGCGAAGGCGGCGTTCACTCGACCCGTAAGGCGCGCCGTGAGAGCGATGGCGGAGGCTGCGATGTTTCGGATCCGTTCGGGCGCGCGTTTCGGATCGTGACCGGTCAAGCCGTGCCCTCGTCCTTGTCCGTGCCCTCGTCCTCGTCTGTGTCCAAGGCGCGCGTCATGGCATCGAGCCTGTCGAGCCGTTGTTCCCAGACCTGTCGCTGCCAGGCCAGCCAACCCTGCACTTCCATCAGCGGCGCCGCCTCGATATGGCAGGTGCGCACGCGGCCCTTCTTGACCGAGCGCACCAGTCCCGCGGTTTCAAGGACCTTGAGATGCCGCATGAAGGTGGGCAGGGCCATGTCATGGGGGGCCGCCAGTTCGGAGACCGAAGCCGGACCGCCTGCAAGCCGCTCCACCACCGCGCGGCGGGTGGCGTCCGAGAGGGTCGAGAAAACAAGATCGAGTCGTTTATTGGCCATGCGGCTGAATATCGGCCTGTCAGCCCGGGCGTCAATCGATGCTTAGTTGTTATGCTAAGTGTTAACTTCGCTTGCGCGGCACACCGCCGATTGCCCCCGGCGGGTCGGCTGGATACGGTTGGCCCATGAAACATGCCCCCCGATTCATCCACCTGCGCACCCATTCGGAATATTCACTGCTGGAAGGCGCGCTGCGGTTGAAGAAACTGCCGCAGATGTGCCGTGATGCGGGGATGCCTGCGCTGGCGCTGACCGACACCAACAACATGTTCGCGGCGCTGGAATTCTCCGTCGGGATGGCCGGGGCCGGGGTTCAGCCGATCATCGGCTGCCAGGTCGATCTGGCCTATGTCGCGGTCCAGCCGGGGGAACGCCCGCGTGATCCGGCCCCGGTGGTTCTGCTGGCGCAGAACGAGGCAGGCTATGAGAACCTGATGAAGCTGAACTCCTGCCTTTACATCGACAAGGGCGGCGCGCGGCCGCAGGTCACGCTGGAGGAATTGGAGGCGTTGAGCGGCGACATCATCTGCCTGACCGGGGGGCCGGGCGGGCCGGTGGGGATGCTTTTGCAAAATGGCCAGCGCCCGGCGGCAGAGGCGCTGATGGCGCGGCTGGCGGCGTCTTTCGGCGACAGGCTCTATGTGGAGCTGCAGCGCCATCCGGGCGAGGATGGCCAGCCGGAAGCGGAGCGGCTGACGGAACGCGGGCTGGTCGAGATGGCCTATGCGATGGACCTGCCGCTGGTCGCCACCAACGACGTCTATTTCCCCAAGACAGAGATGTACGAGGCGCATGACGCGCTGATCTGCATCGCCGAAGGGGCCTATGTCGATCAGCAGGAGGCGCGGCGGCGGCTGACCGCCCAGCATTATTTCAAATCCGAGGCGGAGATGGTGACCCTGTTTGCCGATCTGCCGGAGGCTGTCGAAAACACTGTTGAAATCGCCCGCCGCTGCGCCTTCATGGCCTATCGGCGCGATCCGATCCTGCCGAAGTTCGCCGATGACGAGGTGGCCGAACTGCGCCGTCAGGCGCAGGAGGGGCTGCGCGCGCGGCTGGCGATCATCCCCCATGCCGCGCCGGTGGCGGACTATGAGAAGCGGCTCGAATTCGAGCTCGGGATCATCGAGGGGATGGGCTTTCCCGGCTACTTCCTGATCGTGGCGGATTTCATCAAATGGGCCAAGGATCACGACATCCCGGTGGGGCCGGGGCGCGGCTCTGGCGCGGGCTCGCTTGTGGCCTATGCGCTGCTGATCACCGACCTTGACCCGCTGCGCTATTCACTGCTGTTCGAGCGGTTCCTGAACCCCGAACGGGTGTCCATGCCCGACTTCGACATCGACTTCTGCATGGATCGTCGCGAGGAGGTGATCCAATACGTGCAGGGCAAATACGGGCGTGACAAGGTGGGTCAGATCATCACCTTCGGCGCGCTTCTGTCCAAGGCGGCGGTGCGCGACATCGGGCGGGTCTTGCAGATGCCTTACGGGCAGGTGGACCGGTTGTCCAAGATGATCCCGGTGGAGGGGGTGAAACCCGTTTCCATCGAAAAGGCGCTGGCGGATGAGCCGCGCCTGCGCGAGGAGGCCAAGAACGAGGAGGTCGTCGCGCGCCTGCTGGAATATGGCCAGCAGGTCGAGGGGCTGTTGCGCAATGCCTCCACCCATGCCGCCGGCGTGGTGATCGGGGACCGGCCGCTGGATCATCTGGTGCCGCTCTATCAGGATCCGCGGTCCGACATGCCCGCGACCCAGTTCAACATGAAATGGGTGGAACAGGCCGGGCTGGTGAAATTCGACTTCCTGGGCCTCAAGACCCTGACCGTGATCCAGAATGCGGTGGACCAGATCAAGGCATCCGGGCGTCACCTGCACCTTGCCGCCGACGGGACCGAGCTGTTCACCCCGCCAGAGGGGGTGCTGGACGATATCTCGACAATCCCGCTGGATGATGAGGCGTCTTACAGGCTTTACGCAAGCGCCAAGACGGTGGCGGTGTTCCAGGTGGAATCCAGCGGCATGATGGATGCCCTGAAACGCATGAAACCCACCTGCATCGAGGATATCGTGGCGCTGGTGGCGCTGTACCGTCCCGGTCCGATGGAGAACATCCCGACCTATTGCGACGTCAAGAACGGCAAGCGCGAGCTGGAATCGATCCATCCGCTGATCGACGACATTCTCGAAGAGACCCAGGGCATCATCGTCTATCAGGAACAGGTGATGCAGATCGCGCAGGTCATGGCGGGCTATTCGCTGGGCGGCGCCGACCTGTTGCGCCGCGCCATGGGCAAGAAGATCGCCGAGGAGATGGCCAAGGAACGCCCCAAGTTCGAAAAGGGTGCGATGGAAAACGGGGTCGACAAGAAAAAGGCCACCGAGGTTTTCGACCTGTTGGAGAAATTCGCCAACTACGGGTTCAACAAGTCGCATGCCGCGGCCTATGCCGTGGTCAGCTACCAGACCGCATGGCTCAAGGCGAACCATCCGGTGGAGTTCATGGCCGGTGTCATGAATTGCGACATCCACCTGACCGACAAGCTGGCGGTTTATTTCGAAGAAGTGCGCAAGCGGCTGGAACTGCCCTGGGTGCCGCCCTGCGTGAACCGCTCGGACGCGACATTCAAGGTGGTGGACGGTGCGCTGGTCTATGCGCTGGGTGCGCTCAAGAACGTCGGTGTCGAGGCGATGAAGCTGATCACCGAAGGCCGGCGGGTCGAGGGGCAGGAGCGGCCCTTTGCGACGCTGTTCGACCTGGCGCGGCGGGTGGACCTGAAGCGCGTGGGCAAGCGGCCACTGGAAATGCTGGCGCGGTCGGGAGCCTTCGACCAGCTGGATGCGAACCGGCGGCGGGTGTTTCAGGCGCTGGATGCGCTGGTCGGCTATTCGGCGGCGATCCATGAACAGAAGGCCAGCAACCAGGTGTCGCTGTTCGGCGAGGCGGGCGATGACCTGCCCGAGCCGCGCATGCTGCCCTGCGACGACTGGCTGCCCGCCGAACGGCTGACAGAGGAATTCAAGGCGGTGGGTTTCTACCTGTCGGGGCATCCGCTGGACGATTACATGACACCGCTCAAGCGCAAATGGGGCAATGACCGGGGCGTGCCTTTCCTGACGCTGGACGAATTGACCGAAAAGGTGAGCGAACGGGGGGCGATGAACGCGCGGCTTGCGGGTGTGGTCGCCGGGCGGCAGGAACGCAAATCCGCGCGTGGCAACCGGTTTGCCTTTGCCCAGATGTCTGACCCCACCGGCGGCTATGAAGTCACGCTTTTCTCCGACACGCTGGAACTTGCCCGTGACCACCTGGAGACGGGATCCAAGGTGGTGGTCACGGTCGAGGCGACGATGGAAAGCGACCAGTTGAAATTGCTGGGCCGGTCCGTGGCGCCGGTGGACATGGCCGTGGCGGATGCGGGCAGCATCGGCTTGCGGGTCTTTGTCGATGCGCCGGAGGCGGTGGCGGCTGTGGCGCAGGTGCTGGAGGGCGCGCGCTCGGCGGCGCGGGCCGCGGGCAAGGGGCCGATCCAGCTTTGTCTGATGGATCCCTCCCTGCCGGGTGAGGTCGAGGTGGACCTGGGGTTCGAATACCCCGTGACTCCCCAGATCAAGGGGGCGATCCGGTCCCTGGGCGGCGTGCTGGAAGTGCAGGAAATCTGAGCCGGTTCACGCCTGCCGCCGGCACACCCTGCCGGTCGAGTGGACGAAGCCTCGCCGCTGGGATAAAAGACCCCACATCGGGGAGATGTGTCATGTTTCGATCAGCTATTCTTGTCAGCATTCTGCTGGCCCTGGGCGCCTGCGGCGACCCGTTGGCCGGCGTTGACCGTATTTCCGATGTGGAGCTGTCGGATGAGGATCCGGCGGCGCAGGCCCTGCCGGGCGAGGCGGAAGTCGCGCGTGAAGGGTTCTTTGGCAGCAGCGCCGCCTCGGGCGGTGATGCGGCTGTGATCCCGGCAGAGCAGGCGCGCGCACCGCAGGAACCTGCGGCACGTGGCGGTTTTCTGGGCCTGTTCCGGCGTGCCGGAGGGGCGGCGCAGCCCGCGCAGGACCCTGAGCGCACGGAAGTGGGGCAGGAGGCCGGGGTTGAAGTCGCAGCCCTCAGCCCCGAGGATGCGCCACAGTCGGAACGTCAGCGCGGCGGGCTTTTCGGGCTTGGCGGCGGGGCAAACCGCGAGACACCCCGTGACGGTCCCGATGCGCGTGATGTGGCCTATGGCACGGTCCTGCCCTATGGGATCGTTGCGCGGGTCTGCGAGGCCAAAGGCAAACCGATGGGCCAGAAAATCGAAAGCGCCCCCGCGCGGGGCTATGCTCTTTATGATTCCGCATCCGGTTCTGCGGTTGCGCGGACCTTCTATATCACCGGTTTTGCGGATGGCTGCCCGCGCCAGCTGACGGCGGCCAATGTCCTGCTGGGGGCCGCATCGCTGTATGAGCAGCTGCACTATGGACCGGGGGGCGAGAACCTGCCGGTGGGTGCCACCGACAAGGCCTATGAATCCGTCAAGCGCGATGTCTGCGGCGCGCGCAAAGGCAAGCCCTGCGGGGCAAAGATCGACCGGATGGACCGCAGCACCTTCTTTGTCAGCGCCTACGACAGTTTCGGCAATTCCAGCCGCTGGACCGAGTTGCTGGTGCATGACGGCGCGGTGATCGCCGCCGCGGTCAAGACCAGCGGCTGAGGGGCCGGAATTTTCGAAAATTCCGGGCAAAATTCTTTGAAGAATTTTGGCGCCCGTGGCAGGGGCCGGCTCAGTAGTGCGGCGGGCGTTCGTCACCCAGCACCACGCCACTGCCCTGGCTCGCTTCCCTTTCGCCCTCGCGCTGCATCAGCATGTGCACCCGGCGGTTCAGGGTGGTGATTTCCGTCTCCTGCCGCGCAATGATCTCTGACAGGTCGTCGACGATGCGGGTCAGATGGGCGATCTGTTCTTCGAGTTTTTCCATGGCTGCGCTGTAACATGTCGACGGCCCGCTTGGAATGGATGTTGTGCAGGGATATTTGTTTGCCAAAAAGAGCAGGGGGCAAGCAGCCCTTGCGTCGCTTGCCCTTGCAAGGGGGCTGGGGTAGAGGCAGGGCGCAGATGCAGCGCTGACAGGAACAGGTATCATGGCCAAGCCCAAGAAGACCCCCCGCCCCAGGGCCGAGACCCCGAAGGGGTTCCGCGACTACTTTGGCGCCGAGGTCACGCATCGGGCCGAGATGCTGCGCAAGATTGCTTCTGTCTATCACCGCTATGGCTTTGATGCCTTGGAAAGTTCCGGTGTGGAGACCGTCGAGGCGCTGGGCAAGTTCCTGCCCGATGTGGACCGCCCCAACGAGGGGGTGTTCGCCTGGCAGGAGGACGCAGAGGGCGACAAGCCCGGCGACTGGCTGGCGCTGCGTTATGACCTGACCGCCCCGCTGGCGCGGGTCTATGCGCAACACCGCAACGATCTGCCGACCCCCTACCGGCGCTATGCGATGGGCCCGGTCTGGCGCAATGAAAAGCCGGGGCCGGGGCGGTTCCGCCAGTTCTACCAATGCGATGCGGATACCGTCGGCGCGCCGAGCGTGGCGGCGGATGCCGAGATCTGCGCGATGCTGGCGGATTGTCTGGAAGAGGTCGGGATCGAACGCGGCGACTACATCGTGCGGGTGAACAACCGCAAGGTGCTCAATGGCGTGCTGGAAGTGGCTGGCCTGTCGGGGGACGACAAGGAAGCCGAGCGCGGGATCGTGCTGCGTGCGATTGATAAGCTGGATCGGTTGGGGCCGGAGGGTGTGCGCGCCTTGCTGGGCGAAGGACGCAAGGACGAGAGCGGGGATTTTACCAAGGGTGCGGGGCTGGACGGCCCACAAGCCGATGTCGTGATGGGCTTCATGCAGGCCAAAGGCGCTTCGGGCGCTGAGACGGTCGACCGGCTTCGCGGCCTTGTTACCGGATCCGATGTCGGGATGCAGGGCGTGGATGAACTGAACCTGATCTCTGATCTGTTGAAAGCGGGTGGATACGGGCCGGACCGGGTTGAGATTGACCCCTCCGTCGTGCGTGGCCTGGGCTATTACACCGGCCCCGTTTTCGAGGCTGAACTCACCTTCGAAATCCAGGACGAAAAGGGCCGCACCCGGAACTTCGGCTCTGTCGCGGGGGGCGGGCGTTATGACGATCTGGTGAAACGTTTCACCGGGCAGGAAGTGCCGGCCACCGGTGTCTCCATCGGTGTGGACCGGCTGCTGGCGGCGCTGGCGATGAAGGGCGCGGGCGTGGCGGCCGATCCCGGCCCCGTGGTCGTCACCGTGATGGACCGTGACCGCATGGCGGATTATCAGGCGATGGTGGCCGAGTTGCGGCAGGCGGGCATCCGGGCGGAGGTCTATCTGGGCAACCCCAAAAACTTTGGCAACCAGCTGAAATATGCGGACAAGCGCAACAGCCCCGTTGCCGTGATCGAGGGCGGGGATGAAAACGCGCGGGGCGTGGTGCAGATCAAGGACCTGATCCTGGGCGCGAAGATCGCCGAAAGTGCCACCCATGAGGAATGGAAGGACCGGCCCAGCCAGTACGAAGTGCCGCGCGACCAGCTTGTCGCGAAGGTCCGCGAAATTCTGGACGACCAGTGATGCCCACACGTTCCGAAACCCTGACCCGCGCAGCATCCCTGCGCGCGATGTTCGAGGCGCAGGGTGCGGCGCTGGTGGAACCGCCGATCCTGCAGCCGGCAACTACCCTGCTGGAGCTTTACGGCGAGGACATGCGCGCGCGTGCCTATGTCACCTCGGACGCGCTGCGGGGGGAGCAGATGCTGCGCCCCGATTTCACCGTGCCGGTGGTGCAGATGCACATGGCCGAAGGCGCCGAACCGGCGCGCTATACCTATTCGGGCGAGGTGTTTCGCCGGCAGGAGGAAGACCCGGACCGCGCCAATGAATACATCCAGGTCGGCTATGAGGTGTTTGACCGCGCCGATCCGGCGGCGGCGGATGCCGAGGTCTTTGCCCTGATTGCCGAGGCGCTGCGGGGCTTGCCCCTGCGCGCGGTGACCGGCGACATCGGCGTGCTGATGGCGGCGGTGGAAGGATTGCAGACCAGCGCCCGGCGCAGACATGCGCTGATGCGGCACATCTGGCGGCCACGCCGGTTTCGCGCGCTGCTGGACCGGTTTTCCGGGCGCACGCCGATGCCGCCCAGCCGTGCCGCGCTGCTGGCCGGACAGGCCAGCAGTGACGCCCCGCTGATCGGATTGCGCAGCCGCGCCGACATCGAGGAGCGTATCGCGGCCCTGCACGAAGATGCGGCGACGCCGCCGCTGTCGGGCCGCGAGGTGCAACAGATCGAGGCCCTGCTGGAGGTGCGCGAGGTGATGCCACATGCGCTTAGCCAGTTGCACGACCTGGCGGTGGACATGCCCGACATCGCCCCGGCAGTGGCCCGTGTCACCGCGCGTGAGGCGGCGCTGCGGGCGCGGGGCGTGGACACCGACAACCTGATGTTCGAGGCCAGCTATGGCCGGTCGTCGATGGAATACTACGACGGGTTTGTCTTTGGCTTCCGGGCCGAGGCGCGGGCGGACCTGCCGACGATTGCCAGTGGCGGGCGCTATGACGCGCTGACCCGGCGGCTGGGGCAGGGGCGCGAGATTCCGGCGGTGGGCGGTGTGATGCGTCCGGGCCTGATGCTGGTACTGGAGGGCGCGCCATGACGCTCAAGCTCGGGGTGCCGTCCAAGGGGCGGCTGATGGAAAAGACCTTTGACTGGTTCGCACAACACGGGATCACCCTGCAGCGCACCGGGTCTGACCGGGAATATGCCGGGGCGGTCGCAGGGATCGAGGGGGTCAGCCTGATCCTGCTGTCTGCCGGTGAAATCCCCCGCGAACTGGCCGCGGGGCGCATTCACATGGGGGTCACCGGCACCGACCTGGTGCAGGAAAAGCTGGCGCTTTGGGAACAATTGGTCGAACCGGTGGAGGAACTGGGGTTCGGCCATGCGGATCTGATCATCGCGGTGCCCAAGGCCTGGATCGACGTGGACACTCTGGACGATCTGGATGCCGCCGCCGCCGCCTTTCGCGCGGCGCATGGATTCCGCCTGCGGATCGCCACGAAATATCACCGGCTGGTCCGCAACTTCCTGCGCGACAGCGGCGTGGCCGATTATGCGCTGGTCGACAGCCAGGGCGCGACCGAAGGCACGGTGGCCAATGAAACCGCCGAGGCAATTGCCGACATCACGTCGAGCGGGGAAACCCTGCGCGCCAATCACCTCAAGATTCTCTGTGACGGGATGGTGCTGCGCTCTCAGGCGACGCTCTGGCGCAGCCGGACAGCCCCGATGGATGAACGGATCCGCAAGACGCTGAAAGAACTGGAAGCGCGGCTGGGGTAGGGTGGCCGCGCCATCGCCTGCAGCAGCCGGTGGTGAAGCAAATCCGCCTTTCCTCTCCGGCTTATGGATGCAGCCCCGGTGCATTGAGGCGCTGGCTGATGAACCTCAGCGCTTGTGCTCGGCGGTCAGTGCGTTACCCTCCGTTGAAAACAGATGAGGCAGTTATGGCAGTGGCGCAACCGCACGAGCGGGTCGAATATATCGTAGAAGGTGGACACAGGCTTGCTGGCAGCATTACGCCAGCCGGGAACAAGAACGCGGCACTGCCGATCATTGCCGCAACCTTGCTGACCGATCAGCCCGTTGAATTGTCCAACGTCCCGCGCATCCGCGATGTTGAGGCATTGCTTGAACTGATCGCCTCGATCGGTGCCGAGACAACCTGGACCGGTCCCAACACCCTGCGGATACACGCCCATAGGCTCAGCCCGACCGATCTTGACCCCGATCTTTGCATGCGGATCAGAGCGTCGATCCTGCTGGCTGGTCCGATGCTTGCCCGTTGCGGTGAGCTTACGCTGCCGCCGCCCGGTGGTGACGTGATCGGGCGGCGGCGTCTCGATACGCATTTCCTTGCCCTTCGGGAACTTGGCGCCGATATCTCGGTCAATGACGCCTATGTCTTCCGGGCGCGCGCCCTTACGGGTGCTGACGTGTTTCTGGACGAACCCTCTGTCACCGCAACCGAGAACGCGCTGTGTGCCGCTGTCGCGGCGCGTGGCCTGACCGTTCTGCGCAACTGCGCGTCAGAGCCGCATGTCCAGGATCTCGCCCGCTTCCTGATGGCGCTGGGCGCAAAGATTGAAGGGATCGGCACCAACTGCATGACGGTCCACGGGGGCCGTACCCTGGGGGGCGCCTCCCATCGCATAGGCCCTGACCACATCGAAGTTGCCTCCTTCATCGGTCTGGCAGCGGTCACGCGATCGGAACTGCGGATTTGCGATGCCGGTGTGACACATCTCCGCTCAACGCTGATGGGGTTCGAGCGTCTGGGTATCCATTGCCGCATCGAAGGCGACGATCTGATTGTCCCGGCGGCCCAGAAACTCACGATCGAACCGGACTTCGGCGGCCATGTGCCCAAGATCGAGGATCAGCCCTGGCCGGCATTCCCCGCGGATGCGATGTCCATCGCCCTGGTTGCCGCAACGCAATGCGAAGGCATGGTGCTGATGTTCGAGAAAATGTTCGAATCGCGGATGTTCTTCACCGACAAGCTCATCTCGATGGGCGCGAGGATCGTGCTCTGCGACCCGCATCGTGCCGTCGTGTCCGGGCCGACCAGATTGCGCGGTGCCCGTGTCGAAAGCCCCGATATTCGCGCCGGAATGGCGATGCTGATCGCGGCGATGGGGGCGGAGGGGACTTCGCGCATCAACAACGCTCAGCAGATTGAGCGGGGTTATGAGCGGATTGACGAGCGGCTGAACGCCCTGGGTGCAAAAATTACCCGGGTGCCGGCGCGGGTCTGACGGCAAAGCTGCTGCCGCTGACATCCGTATTCTACCGGTCTGACCTGCGCGCGGTGGCACGGCCGGTGGCGGATTTGATCTTTCAGATCACCCCGATCTCGGCCAGCGCGCGGTTCAGCTCGCTGGGCAGGGCGGTGTCGCCTTCCTGTCCCTTGCGCAGGTCCGGCGGGGCGTCGGCGGGGTCAAGGTAGCGCCAGCCCTGGAACGGCCGCCGCAACGCGGGTGAGACGCGGATGATTTCCGGATCCAGCACGATGCCGCAGCGGCGGATGCCGTCATTGCCGATCATTTCATCGAAACCCAGGATGCGCTGGCGCGCCTGCACCTCGCCCTTGATCACCCAATAGATCGACCCGCCGTTCAGCACCTCGGCCTCGCGCTTGGGCCACATCCGGGTGACGTGGTAGTATTTCCCATCCTTGATCTGCCTGGACCGCTGGCGTTGCCAGTCCTCCAGACCTTCGATGCTTTCGGTCCCGACACTCAGCTTGATCAGGTTGACGTATTTATCCACAGGCTTTTCCCCAGACTCACCCCTGAGCCACGACATAAGGTAGTGCATCGGGCAGCGCATTCAAAGTGTGGTGGTTTGGGACTGGATGGGTTATCTTGGTCTCCTTCCTGATCCAGCCGAAAGATTCGACATGTCCCGATTTTCCGCCCCCATCGCCGAACAGATCTGGGACATGAAGTATCGCTTCAAGGATGCCGATGGCACGCCGCGCGATGTGACGGTGGAGGACACCTGGCTGCGCATCGCCCGCGACCTCGCGCAGGTGGAGAAAAACCCCGCCGAGTGGGAAAAGCCGTTCTACGCCGCGCTGGAGGATTTCAAGTATCTGCCCGCAGGCCGCATCACCGCAGGGGCGGGCACCGCGCGGCGGGTGACGCTGTTCAACTGCTTTGTCATGGGCACCGTGCCCGACAGCATGGGCGGCATTTTCGACATGCTGAAAGAGGCCGCGCTGACCATGCAGCAGGGCGGCGGCATCGGTTACGATTTCTCGACCATCCGGCCCAGGGGGGCGGATGTCAAAGGCGTGTCCGCCGATGCTTCCGGCCCCTTGTCCTTCATGGATGTCTGGGACGCGATGTGCCGCACCATCATGTCGGCGGGGTCGCGCCGGGGCGCGATGATGGCCACCATGCGCTGCGATCACCCGGATGTTGAGGATTTCATCGCCGCCAAATCCGACCCCGCGCGCCTGCGCATGTTCAACATGTCCGTGTTGATCACCGATGCCTTCATGGAGGCGGTAAAAGCGGACGGCCCCTGGGAGCTGCGCTTTGACGACAGGGTCTATCGCACCCTGCAGGCCCGCGACCTGTGGAACAGCATCATGCGCGCCACCTATGATTTCGCCGAACCGGGCGTGATCTTTATCGACCGGATCAACCAGGCCAACAACCTGAGCTATTGCGAGACCATCGCCGCAACCAACCCCTGCGGAGAACAGCCCCTGCCGCCCTATGGTGCCTGCCTGCTGGGGTCGATCAACCTGGCGCGGCTGGTCAGCAACCCTTTTGAGCCGGACGCCGGTCTGGACCTTGAGGCGCTGGGCGAACTCGTGGCGACAGCGGTGCGGATGATGGACAATGTCGTCGACGCGTCGAAATTCCCGCTGGAGGCGCAGGCGCGTGAGGCGCAGGCCAAGCGGCGCATCGGGCTGGGTGTCACCGGTCTGGCGGATGCATTGCTGATGACCGGCCTGCGCTATGGCTCTGACGAGGCGGCCGCACAGACCGAAGAATGGATGAAGCAGATCGCCCGTGCCGCCTATCTCGCCAGTGTCGATCTGGCCAGAGAGAAGGGGCCTTTCCCGCTGTTCGACGCCGATGCCTATCTTGCCTCGGGCACCATGCAGATGATGGACGAGGATGTGCGCGACGCGATCCGCGAACACGGCATCCGCAACGCGCTGCTGACCTCCGTCGCGCCCACCGGCACGATCAGCCTTTATGCCGGAAACGTCAGTTCGGGGATCGAGCCGGTCTTTGCCTATGCCTATTCGCGCAAGGTCCTGCAAAAGGACGGCAGCCGGACCGAGGAGGAGGTTGTCGATTACGCGGTGCAGATGTGGCGCGAGTTGAAAGGCGACGCAGAACTGCCCGATTATTTTGTCAACGCCCAGACGCTGGCCCCGCTGGACCACGTCAAGATGCAGGCGGCGGCGCAGAAATGGGTGGATTCGAGCATCTCCAAGACCATCAACTGCCCGGAAGACATCAGCTTTGACGCCTTCAAGGATGTCTACATGGCAGCCTGGGATCAGGGCTGCAAAGGCTGCACGACATACCGCCCGAACGAGGTGACGGGGTCGGTGCTGTCGGTCAGCGACACCAAGTCCGGGGACAAGCCGGTGCTGGTCGGGGAAGGCGGCGAGGTCGTCTACATGTCCGAACCGCTGGACCGGCCGAGCGAGCTGGAGGGCAACACCTACAAGGTCAAATGGCCCGACAGCGAACATGCGCTCTACATCACCATCAACGACATCGTGCTGAACGGGCACCGCCGCCCCTTCGAGGTCTTCATCAATTCCAAGAACATGGAGCATTTCGCCTGGACCGTGGCGCTGACACGGATGATCTCGGCGGTATTCCGGCGTGGCGGCGACGTGTCCTTTGTGGTGGAGGAGCTGAAAGCCGTCTTCGACCCGCGCGGCGGGGCCTGGATGAAGGGCAAATACATCCCCTCGATCCTGGCAGCCATCGGCGGCGTGATCGAACAGCATATGATTGCGACAGGCTTCATCGCGGGCGAGGGGCTGGGCCTGAAAACCGATCCCCAGGCCCGCGTGGTCGGCCTCGACGCCCCCCGTGGCAAGGCTTGCCCGTCCTGCGGGCAGTTCGACATGCGCATGATCGAAGGCTGCATGACCTGCGCTTCCTGCGGTCATTCCAAATGCGGGTAGGGGTGGGTGCGGCTGTTGTTTGTGATCTGAACTGACCCATAGTTTGCCCATTTGGTGCGGTTTGGTGTCCTTTATCACCGCATAGATTGCCCACGGGCCGATGTCGGGCGCCGTGGATGTCAGTAAAAAAGCAACGGGCCTACCTGCAGAGGGTAGGCCCATTTTCTTCTTATCTGGCTGATTTTGAGAGATAAAATTTCTAATCCCGGCGTGTCAGCAAGGTATGGGCCTCGACGCCGAGCCCCTTGGCGACACGGTAGAGGTTGTCGATCGAGATATTCTGCTCAGACCGCTCTACAGCACTCAAATAAGTCCTGTTGAGGCCCGCTTCCTCGGCAAGGCGTTCCTGAGACCACCCTTTCTCAGCACGAAGGAGCCGCATATTGCGGGCGAGTACGTCTCTCAGGGGGCTTTTGGGTGTCCGTTTCACCCCCGATGCTATTGGCGAATGTCGGTTTTAACTCTACCGGTTTTAAGAGACATTCCGGCGCCCGATCTGGACGCCGAAGCACAGGAGAGGCTGCAATGATCATCGACTTGGTAAAACTGGAGAAACTCGCGGAAGAGATGGAGGGCTACCCGGGACTTCATTTTGAGTACTGGTTGTCAGAAGCGGGTGGCAGCGGGTGGATACAGTTGCTCCCAGGAAAGACGCTGGGGATCGAGGCCACAGATCTTCCGGAAGTCGTGTCGAACGTCATGAAATTTGCAGCCGAGCGGCTCGAAATGCCTGAAGATGTGCTGCGGGCCTGGGCGGAGCTGCAGATGGGCGGCGAGCTTCCGTGCGATGCTTTGACGAAAGCGGGAAAACCCTGTCGGAACTATGCTTCGCCGAAAGATGTCGCGCCAGACCCGAGAGAATTCGACCCTGCGGCAAAGGTCTACTGCAATGTTCACCGGCGACTGCATACTTAAAGGGCGAAGCGTGCGCAGGCTGATCTGCATATAAGGAGAGATCGTGTGCTTTGGAGCCTGCCAAGTTGAGCAGGACGCAACATCGAAAGGGGGGTTATGGCGATTTGGTACACGGCCGACACGCACTTCGGCCACGAGAACATTATCCGCTTCTGTAAGCGGCCGTTCCGATCTGCCGGGCACATGGACGACATGCTGATCGCGAGCCTCTGGGAGAGTGTCGGGCCCGAAGATGACCTATGGATCCTGGGTGACTTTGCCTTCGGTGAACGAGCGAAGGATAGCGCTTATGTCGAGCGCATTTTCCTTCAGTTGCCAGGCGCGCGCCAGCACCTTGTCGTCGGTAATCACGATCTTGCCGCGACGCTGGAGCTGCCTTGGGATACAGTCCGGCACATGGTCGAGATCGAGGATGGGCGCGGGGTGCCCAACACACTTTGCCACTATCCCATGATCACATGGAATCATGCCCGCCGCGGGGCGCTTCAGCTCTTCGGCCACGTCCATAATCAATGGCAGGGTTCGCGCAACGCCGTGAACGTTGGCGTGGATCAGTGGAATTTCTGCCCCGTTCGATTAACCGATATCGAACGCCGAGCCCGAAAACTTGCGCCTAACAAACATTGGGGTGATGTGGAGCATGGGTCGGAACCGGAGGGCTAATCGTCTCGTAAGTTCACGTTCACAAGAAGCCCTCGCAGTACGCTTTTTGCTGACGTTATAAAGACGAGACATTGGCTCCATGCAGATGCATTCGCCTGTGGGTGGCGGCTCAATGGGCGGGTCATTCGCCGCGGTCGCGAAGTCACCCCTGCCGCACCGCCGAAGCGGACATTCAGGCGAGGACCAAGGTCGAAGCCCCCTCGATCGACACTGGGGGCGGAATCCGGTCATTCGCTGCGGTAGCCCTACCCTCGGTATTTTCACACCAAATCAGCCATTCACAAGAGATTGAAGCCTGTGAGGCTTATGTTTAGCCCAGTGAATGGACCTGCCGTAATCGTAAATGGGAAGTCCTATTAGAGGCCAATGCTGCTAGCCTCAAAGGAGTTGGAAAACTGGTCTCTAAAAAAACTGAAACTGTTCAACCGGCACCCTTGATGGCTTGAAATGTTCTCAGCTTGTTCCTAGCTTGGTGGTGATTGGTTAAGAGGATAGTAGATGAAGCAGTTGACGGTCGAGAATAGCTTGAGGGACGTTATCAGTCGTCTGGAGCGCCAAGTCGAATTAGCGACAGCCCAAGGGCGCACCGACATTAACTTAGCCCTTGAAGATGCCTTCATCCCAATCCTCAAGGCGACCTATAATCTCCCACATCTCATCAACCTGAACCGTAAGGTTAAAAATTTTCCCGGAATAGACCTTGGCGACGATCATGACCGGGTAGCTTTCCAAATCACCTCTACGACCACGCTCGACAAAGTTAAGTCAACAATTCAGCAATTCATGGATCGAACTTACTACAACAGTTTCGACGAGCTTTTTGTTCTTATGCTGACCCCGAAACAGTCTTCCTACAGCCAAACCGCGATTGACGGACTGCTGTCGGACCGGTTCTCCTTCAATTGCAAGAAGCACATCATCGACCTTGGCGATCTTCTCAGGGAGGTGTCAGCATTGCGCGTCACCGCGCAAGAGCGGATCTTGCATGAGTTTGAGCATATCTTGGGCGAAGCCGAGGCCTTCACTAGCTTCAACGCCGAGACCGTTGAGGCACCGACCACGATCACATCTAACCTGCAGGCCATCGATCTTCCCGAGGCCATTTACGTCGCTGAACTCACAATTGACGATAAGGCAGTTATTGCGCGGGCAAAGGCCGAGTTGAACTATGGCGGTCGATCCAAGAGTAAACGGTCGACCATCAAAATGGCCCTCTTGTTAGAGGAGATTGAAACGGATGCGTGGGTCTACCACGATGGCAGATTATTCGCGTTCGAAGACATGGAGCTATCAGGGCTAGCGGCGGTAATCGACACAGGGTCGATTGAACGTTTGGACGTGGTGGACCTCGCAGACTCATCTGAGGTGGATAATGTCAACATTCTCAAGCAGCTTTTGCATGCCCATACCCGCGAACGGCTAAAAGCCGAGTGTGTTAAGGTGCACGCTAAGGACAGGTTTTTCTTCTTTGGCCCAAACGCGGATGGGCAAACGGAGCGGAGGGAGGCCTGGGTAGGCAAGAAAAAGTCGGTGCGCCGGGTGTATCGAGTAGTACAGCAGAAGAAGGACCCCACCAAGGTCGCGCATCACCAGCACATGTGTTTCGAGTTGTCATTCAATAAGTTTGGTGAAGAGTGGTACACAGAGATTGTGCCTAGTTGGTACTATTCTTTCAATGGCTATAGACGATCGAACTGGCATGAGGACCTTCTCTCGAAGCAAAAGCGGCTTGAACATAACGGAAGCGTTCGGGATCAAGTTCGCTTCGTTGCATACTTCCTCGCTAGCCTCTCCGAAGGGCGCTCAGCCGCTTCCGACATCCGCTACCGCTCTCTCCTGCAATTCGAAACGGATCAAGGTGCTGAAGCGGAGGCCTTGATGGACGAAGTGGAGGAAGACACAGAGTGTAGTAGTGAAAATTCCGATGAGGTGGCAGCATGAAGTTCACGACACTTTCAGAACCTCTGTTGGAATTCGGTACGGGTACGCACATCTGTCCTCGGGCTGGGATAGAACAGATGGGTGTCTACGATAAGCGTGATGAATTGCGCCGCACCGAACTTAGGATCGGCGTTGTCGGACGTGGCGAGGGCGTCGATTTGCTGGACGAATGGCTTGCAAAATGTAGGGCTGGACTGGAACGAAAGGCCGGATCTAAGCTACCTAATCTCTTCCGCGGCTTTGGCGGAATTAGTCCTGATCACGGTTTCCTGACCCGCGTTATCAATTCGCCGCAATACACCCGAATTTTGCAAAAGTCGGAGATCACTAGCGGGGACTATCCTGAATTTTGTGCTCTGGCGTGGTAGCTCTGAGATGAGGAGACCCCCGTATGAGCATCAACAAAGACCTTTTGGACCAACTTATGGAAGGCCGGAAGCCCGGCGACCTGTTCGGCAAGGACGGGATTTTGCAGGAGCTGACGAAGGCTTTGGCGGAACGCGCCTTGAGCACCGAGCTGGACGCGCATCTGACCGAGGAACGGGCCGATCCGCCGCCTGAAGGTGCGAACCCGCCGCCGAACCGGCGCAACGGCAGCAGTCAGAAGACGGTAGCAACGGACAACGGCAAGGTTGTTCTGGACATTCCCCGGGATCGCAACGGCAGCTTTGATCCGTTGCTGATCGCCAAATATCAACGGCGGTTTCCGGAGTTCGATACCAAGATCGTCAGCATGTACGCGCGCGGCATGACGACCCGGGAAATCCAGGGCCATATTGAGGAGATCTACGGCGTCGAGGCCTCCCCCAGCCTGATCTCGGCGATCACCGATGCGGTCATGGACGAGGTCACCGCTTGGCAGAACCGCCCCCTGGAGCCATGCTATCCGGTGGTGTTCATGGATGCGATCCGGGTCAACATCCGCAGCGACGGGGCTGTGTCGAACAAGGCGGTCTTCGTGGCCCTGGCCATCCTGCCAGACGGGACGCGGGACGTGCTGGGCCTTTGGTTCCAGGCGAACGAGGGCGCCAAGTTCTGGGCCAAGGTGCTGAACGATCTGCGCAATCGCGGCGTACAGGATATCCTCATCGCGGTCGTTGACGGGCTCAAGGGCTTCCCCCAGGCCATCGAGGCGGCGTTCCCGCAGACCCAGGTCCAGACCTGCATCGTGCATCTCCTGCGCCATTCCATGAGCTTTGCGAGCTACAAGGACCGCAAGGCTGTCGCGAAGGCCTTGAAGTCCGTCTACACCGCCGTGGATGCCGAGGCGGCAGAGGCCGCGCTGGCTGAATTTGAGCAAAGCGATCTGGCTGCCAAATACCCGGCCATAGCGCCGAGCTGGCGACGGGCCTGGAGCGAGGTGATCCCATTCCTGGATTATCCGCCGGAGGTGCGTAGGCTGATTTACACCACCAATGCCATCGAGGCGCTGAACTCGAAAATCCGCCGCGCCGTCCGCACAAGGGGCCACTTCCCCAGCGACGAGGCGGCGGCAAAATTGATCTACCTGGCGCTGAATGCTACATCACAGGAGTGGAAGCGCTCAGTGCGCGAATGGCATGCCGTAAAAAGTCAGTTGGCAATCATGTTCGAAGACCGCTTCCCAATGGCCTAATCAAACGCGCCAGGGCACAAAATATCTGACAGTCTCCACTAGCGCGCTGCGTCTCGAAACTCGGGCTGCTAGAGTAGATCGAGCTGTCGACCTCTTCTACGAGCAGGTTCGATTTCTCGCGGAAAATAGGGCTGTAGATGTTATCGTCTGCGTGCTGCCGAATGAGCTCTTTGACTCTGTGACCACGAAAACCGAAGGTGAGGCACCTAGAGAAGAACTGGAGTACAACTTCCGTCGCATCTTAAAGGCGAGGTGCATGCACCTAAGTACACCTTTACAGCTCGTGCGCGAGAAAACTATCCTCATTACCAAGCATGCGGGCGACCAGCAGGACCCAGCAACGAAGGCATGGAACTTTGCGACAGCACTCTATTACAAGGGAAACCGCACGATCCCATGGCGGCTAGTCGAAGATAACGCGAAGCCTCCTTCCTGCTACATCGGCATTGGGTTTTATAAAAGCCGCGACGGGGAGACTGTTTCGTCAAGTCTTGCGCAAGTTTTTGATGAATTTGGCCACGGTATCATCCTGCGCGGCACGCCGGTTTCTATCGATAAGAAAAACCGACGCCCCTACCTCTCCGAAGATCAAGCCTACAAATTGTTGCGCGATGCGTTGGATGAATATGACCGGGCTCTTCAGCATATGCCCGCTCGCGTTGTAATTCATAAGTCGAGCCACTTCCGTGACAGCGAGCGGGCTGGGTTCCGCCGGGCACTAAAAGAAAAGTCGATCCGCTCGCGGGACTTCGTGGCAATTACAGGTACCGACATTCGCCTCTTCGCGGACAAAAACTACCCACCAAAACGCGGCACCCTTCTAACGATGTCTGAATCCGACGGCGTCTTGTATACGCGCGGGACCGTAGACTTCTACAAGACCTATCCAGGTATGTACGTGCCCAATCCACTCCGCATTACAGCCTACGACCAAGATTCGTCTTTGGAGAGCCTATGTGGAGAGATCCTCGGGCTTACAAAAATGAACTGGAATAATACACAGCTCGACGGACGGCTACCCATCACCCTGGAATGCGCCAGCAAGATCGGGGACATTATGAAATACGTTGATCCGAAAGATCGCCCTCAAGTGAGTTACAGCTACTATATGTAGTTTGGATTTTTGAGTTTACGATATTCAGTTTGAAAGGTGGTGAGTTTGGAAAAGCCCCGCGATCTTACCAAAAGGCACTACGACGCTCTCAAAAAGCTGAGCGAAGAATGCGATTACGAGGATTCTCGCAGTGATGGGGTGTTGATTTTTGTCCTGCGTAACAAGCTGTCTCCCGGTATCGGCGATAAGACTCTTTCGGATCTCGAGATTTGGAGGATGATCGAAGCTGGTATCAACAAATGGTTTGGAACCCTTGGCTATCGTATCACCGACCTCGGCAAACAAGAGATTGAAGCCTACCCACTGAAGGTGTTCAAACCAAAGGCCAAGCACAAGCTGCGACCCTTGCCTTCCCGCCTAGGAAAACCGAAAGCGAGGCTTGATCGATAGCCAACAGAGGCGCATTGGACTCACTGTCTAGTTAATGATGAACGGCAGGTATGGAGAAGCTGCGTTGCAGCGAACGACCGCGCACTGTAGGTCTGCAATGGGCCGCTCTTTCCTGAGGGTCGTCGCAGCCGCAGTGTAAATCAAGCACTCGCGGCGAACGGCTGGAAGAGTTCCACACTGCGGTCCTCGGTCACTTGGACGATGCCGCGCGGTGTCATAAACGTCCGGTGTGGGAAGTCGGACTTCTGCAGTGGTGGCCCTTGCAAACGGCGGGATTGGCCGAGTGACGGCAAGGCAATGCTGGAGAACGTGGCAAGCCGCACGGCATCCGACCCGGCACCTATCGGACGGCAAAAGCGTGCGCAGCCCACAAGAGGCGCACAAGTTTGAGCTCACACACTTTATGGCGGCATCTCAGAGAGCAACCTGATTTGGTGTGCTTAAGAACCCCGACCTCTTTTCTCCAAAAAGTCATGCGACAAAGCGTCACACATTTATCGAATTACTGACGAGGCTTAGATTGGCTGTGCGCTGGCGGGAGACTGACGTTCTTCGCTAAGTTGTTGTTTCACTTGGGATGCGCACTTCGTTTGTGTAAGTATTTGAATTAATTATTTACATTGCAATAGGTTAGACCTTCAAGCTTGTGTGGTTAGGCGGTGCAGCCAAGTCGCATGAAATAGCTTGCACGCAAATTTCCTGATTCGTATCGCTAGGTTAAATATTCAACCTAAGCGTCTGGACTTGGCTTTGAGCGACAAGATCGACACTGCTCTCCGAGAGCGTCTCAAATACGAGCTTCGCCTTCGCGGGCACAACTTCAGCAGCATTGCTGTGGAACTCGGCGTTTCGTTTGGCGCCATTTCCAGTTGCGTTTCTGGAGCCATGAAAAGTCAGAAAATTCAGGCAGCTGTCGCTCTGAAGCTTGGCAAGGACCCTGCAGAAATCTGGCCTGACAGATACCGGCGGCCCGACGATAAGAATTCTACGAAATCAAAGAAGGAGGGAACCGAGCCAGAAACCTGATCGGGTTCCCGGAAACGGCAAAGGCCAGAACGCTGGAACGTCCTGACCTTTGAAAGATGTCGTGAAATTGGAAGCTTCACTGCGTCTTTGATCCCCTCTGTTGTGCCGAGAGTCAAGCCTGACGTGCCCTTGCTGGAGCGCGAACGGCCTCCCTTGGCCTTTTCTCTGACACTCTAGGGGAGGCAAAATGTCTTCGATACATCCAGAACGCCCTGTTCTGCAGCCGGTGATCTTGCAAGGTGCACGTAAGATCAACCGCCGCGCTCGCGGGCACGGAACCAGTCTTATCACCTTGCCAGGGCGACATGGCGCACCGAACACGGCGATCATCACGGAAGCGATCCTGGAGCGGAAAGCGGCCCAACATTACTTAGCGCAACCCGATGTCGTTTCGGTTCGCGCTCAAGTCGGTCCGGTTCCTTATCGCGGGCTGGATAACACCCAGCATACCCATGTCTTCGACTTGCTAGTCGAGCGTCGCGATGGACGCCGTATTGCCGTCGCGGTAAAGCCATACGCGCTTGCTGTGAAAGAGCGGCTGGACCTCAAACTCGGGTGCATCGCTCAGTCGATCTCGCCCAAATTTGCAAATGAGGTATCGCTCTTCACCGACCGTACGATTTCGCGTGCGACGGAGGCGAACAATGCGCGCTTTCACGCACTCCGCAAGGTTGAGGACACCGAAGCTGATGCTGCAGTTCGTCGGTTCATCGGCACACTGACTGGACAGATCACCTTGGGGCGGCTGGTTGAGGTTGTTGGGCTAGGAGGCCGCGCCTTCCGTGCTGCGTTCGTTGCGGTCTTTTTGGGCCTGTTGGTGCAAGTCAGTAGCGGCGTGATCGACTACTCTACTGTGGTTCGCGCGGGGAGACCGGCATGAACATGGTGCGCCCAAACCTCTGGCAATACTGCGGCGGTGATTTGTTCACGATAGATCAGACAGAGTATATTTTCGTTGATCAGGATCGGAACGGTATTAGCCTCGAAACCGTGCGTGAGCCGCGCGTCACAGAGTACTTTTCACATGACCAGCTAGATGAGTTGGGCAGGTTGGAGAGACTGAAGTACGTCCGTGACGGCGCGGCGCTGAAAATGAATCCCGCAATACGTAACAGGCTAGAGCTGGATTTTCCGGAGTTTCCGGATGACCCCGTGCAGCAAAAGGTTCTTTGGAAGAAGCTTTACTGCGACGAGCTGAACAGATTGCTGGTTAGCGGTCATGCTCTTCGGACTGATCGTTCGATTGCAGCCGTCCTCGCGGAAGTATCAATTGCCGTTTCACGAAAATGGCACGCGATGCAGAAGGAGGGAAAGAAAAAGCGTGCTGGAACTGATCTGAATTTCAATGAGGAGCCGTCGCCGCGAACGCTATTGCGCTGGTTCTGGAATTACGAGCGCAGCGGATATCGCGCGATCGGATTGCAAGAAAATTATTCAAATTCTGGAAATCGGACTCCCAGGTTTCCACCGGAGGCGATGGCGCTGCTCACGCGTTGCGTCCAAGGCTACGCAACGCGTCGCCGGAAGACGAAAAAGAGAATTGTCGAGGATACCCAGGCAGCCTTTGAAGAAATGAATTCCCGCCGCCTCGCCGAGGGGATGAGGCCGTGGCCAATTCCGGGCGCAAGCGCGGTGAGGCGAGCCATAGGAAAGCTCGACAAGTTTTACGTAGCCTGCCAGCGGTACGGTCTCGACGCCACACGTAAGAAGTTCGCTGTCTTCGAGAATGGGGTGTCATCGCTGTATCCAGCCGAGAGGATCGAAATCGACGAATGCGAAGTCGATGTTATGACCCTCGCGACCAATTCCTTTATTTGGCATCTGCTTTCAGAGGAGGAACGAAAGCGGGTACCGCGGGGGCGACGTTGGATGTACGTCGCTATATGCGCCACTACTCGCTGTATCTTGGCGCTCCATATCTGCAAGGCTCCGTCAGCCGCCGAAGCGGTTAAGTGTTTGGCACTGGTGACACGTGACAAAAGTGATTTGGCTCGAGCGGCGGGGGCGCAGTGCAGCTGGCACCAGCACGCCGGGCTCTCGGCAGTTGTGACCGACCAGGGAAGCGCGTTCATTGCCTTCATTTTTGCCCAAACTGTGGTCGCTCTTGGAGGCGATCACGACGCTCCTGCTGCTGCGACACCTTGGTTGCGAGCGTTCATCGAACGGGTCTTTGGTACCTTTAATACTGACCTGTTTCAGGAGGCAAATGGACGCACTTTTTCGAATCCGTTTGAACGAGGGGACTTTGACTCGAAAGGCAGCGCCACACTGACGGATGATCAGTTGGCAAAAATGCTGATCCGCTACGTTGTCGATGTATACCATAACCGTCCTCATGAAGGATTGCAGGCGGAAGCACCTGCTGACGCCTGGGAGCGCCTAGGGACGAAATATCCGATCGTCCCTCCTCCATTGCCCGCCGAGCGGCGGGCAATCTTCGGGTTGCGGATGAGGCGGAACGTGCGCGGAAACGGCGTGGTGGTCTGCGGCGTCAGTTACAACAGCCCACAACTGCAGAACCACTTCATCCATGGCCCTGACAACGAGCAGCATGTGCAAGTCCGTGTGAACCCAGAGGACATGGGGGCCATCGACGTCCTTTTGGGGCAGGAGTGGGTTCGATGTTTGCCAAATGGGGGTGGATTCGAGGGAATTCGTTTGGAGCTTTGGATCAACAAAGTACGTGAAATCCGCAAACGCAACCACGACCTCGCACAGATGAAGCGGCACATTGTTCGCGCAGCTCTCGAAGACATCCGGGCGTTGAACGAAGAGCCGTGGCGTCTGACAAGCGTTACTCCCTTTGCGCTCAGCGCTAAGCAGATAAATCAGGTCGAACGATCCGTCTTCATGGGCCTGGAACTTGAACCTCTGGCGGACGATCCGGCGCGAAGCGAGCTGACCGCAACCACCTTTCAGGTCACCGGTCGCTCTGACTCTGGGGAATTGGAAAACGTAACGGACGCAACGGTCGGCCTGACAGCTGTGGCGGTCTGCGACGATGAGATCATTGCTGAAAATGACCAGGTGTTTCGGGGGCGCGGCGATGGCTGATTATGAAGCGCAGGTGAGGGTCGTGAAAGCTTTGCGGGAGCTCGACGACATTTTCGTGGAGAATGATATCTTTCACAGGGTTACCCAGGAGTTTGGCTTGAAGCTCGCAACCTTGCTACTCGATATAGAAGAGGGAAGGGCCCGGCGGGGCAAGGCTTCTGGCTTGGTCGTTCTGGGCCCGTCTGGGTCCGGAAAGACCACGGCACTAGAGCGCTGCATCTTTTCTCACCCTATGCTGCGGCCACCGAGCACACAACGACGAGGGGTCGAGCGTGTACGGCAGATGGACGTCTGCGCACTGAAGACGCCATCTCCAGCTACGCTAAAGTCGCTTGGGCACGAAATCCTCGTCAAGCTGGGGTACGTCGACAAGAGTGACGCGCTGAGCCTGAGGGGAAAGCCTGCCCATGAAATTTGGCATCAAGTTCGAAACCTCCTTCAGAAATGCAGGGTGAAGGTTCTGTTCATCGACGAGATGCAGGACCTTGCCAGCACCGGGGCACGTGGCGCGACCCAAGAGGTCATCAACACGCTGAAATCGTTGCTGCAAGACCCTGATTGGCCAGTGTGTGTTGTTCTCGCGGGCACTCCTGAACTGCGACATCTCGTGGATCAGGATTTGCAGTTGAAGAACCGGGTGACGACGCTCTCTTGCAGGCCGCTTACGACGGAGGTCGACAAAGGAACTGTAGTGGCCATCTTGTCTCGATACGCGGAGGAGGTGGGGCTCGCGGTTCATCCTGACCTTCGAAAAATTTCGTTCATCCGGCGGCTACTTCACGCGTCTGCCGGACACTTTGGGAAGACCGTGCAAGAAATCAGCGGAGCCCAATCAGAAGCCCTGCAGCGGGGTGTCGACGAGGTGAAGATCGAGCATTTCGCTGCCGCGTTCCGTAACAAATACGATCGCGTGGATGCCGCGAACCCCTATCTTGCAGAAGACTTCCGACAAATTCGGAAGCTGGGAGAGAGTGCCGAAACGGATGAAACAGAATGACGCTCCCCGTCTTGGTTGATCTGCAAGAGTGCGAGACGCAGACGTCATTCCTGTCGCGCCTGGCTGCAGCGAACATGAGCAAGTCCGCAACGCGCTTCAGTACGGACATGTCGCTGTCATTCTTGGACCTGGTGCGGGGAAAACCACGCGATCTATCACGCCTTGCAGAACTGGGAGAAGTGGACTGTGAAGCATTGTTGCGACATGCGATCCGGTCAGTCGACGGCGGTGGACATGTTCTCGCGGATCAGGCTTTCGAAAAGAAAACACTGCTACGCTCGAACCTTCGTGTCTGCCCGGCGTGCATCTTGGCAGATCATGGTTCAGGAGGCGAATTCGCCCCCTTCGATCGGAGCTATTGGCACGTCGGCGGCCTTCGCACTTGTACGAGGCACCGTTGCACGCTGCTCAGCACCAGTGAGTTAGCCAAAGATCAGAGCCCACATGACTTCTTCGGTCGACTGATGGAGGTGGCACCACGGGATAGGCTGGCGGGGGGTAGCTCCACCGCGGCCGAGCCGACAGGTCTAGAGCACTACATTGTGGCCCGGATCCATGGCGACGCTACCCACACTTGGCTCAACAAGTTTGGACTGCAGGTCGTCATCAAGACGAGTGAGATGTTGGGAGCAGTCCTGCGCAGTGGTGCGAATGTCGATTTACTAGCCTTGGATGAACGAGAATGGGCGGCCTCGGGAGGAGCGGGATTCTCGGTCCTCTCAGCGGGTGAAGCGGCTTTTCGTGAAAGCCTTCGCGATCTCCAGCGTAGACATGGTGGATCGACAGGCGGTCCCCAGGCGCATTTCGGGCGGTTCTACCAGTGGCTCTATTCAGGTGCGAAGGCAAAGCAATATGATCGTGTAAGGGATATCGTGCACGACCACATCACCTCTTCATATCCGATTGCTACCGGCACTGTGGTGCTTGGCAAACCTTGTGTTCGACGCCGTGTGCATTCGGTGGCATCTGCCGCGAAAGAAGCCGGCCTTCATCCCAAGAGACTGCGCAGTATCCTTGAAGCAGAAGGCTTTTTGCAGAGTCCGTCCGGAGCAAGCCGAAACGACGGTGAGCATCTGTTCGACGCCGAGCTGGTTAGGCCGCTCCTGATAAACACATCAATGTCGGTCTGCCAGGGAAGAGCTCAGCGAGAACTTGGGATTTCCAGAAGCCAGTTCGATGTCATGCGCAAATGGGGATTTGTCGCGCCTGTCAGCGAGACTGCGAAGGCAAAACCCCGCTACTCAGTCCTGGCGATCCGTGAGTTCCGGAAAAAGATACTGAGACACGCGGAAACTGTTGCGCTTCCAGAGGCCGGGCAGTCCGATCTTCAAACTGCGGCTCGCAAGGTGGTTTGCAGCACGGGCGAGATCGTGACTCTCATCCTTAGCAATCAACTGGAATTCGTTGGATGCCTCCCGCGCCAACGCAACTTCGGCGGCCTTCTTGTCGACGTCGAGGAGGTGAGGGCAAAGCTCGCGATACCCCCCGATGATGGGTTGACCAAGCCTGAGCTGCAAAAGAGGATTCATGCTAGTTACGCGATGGTAAAATGGCTTTGTGACGAAGGCTATCTTTCGCTTGAGCGCAGTAGGTCATCGGTGTCGAGGAAGAGCCAGATGATAGCGCGGCGCGAATGTGTAGAGGCGTTTTGCAAGAGCTATACGACGCTTGGGTTGTTGATGCATGAGACCGGGCGTGCGGCAACTGCGATCCGAGCGCAATTGAAGCGCCTTGACGTGCTTCCCGTCGTTCCGGATCATCCGCTCGGCCGAAGGCTGTATCGGCAATCCGATTTACAGGCTTGTTCGTGGAATGCGTTAAGAAAGTGATTTGGTGTGTCTAGCGGGCCGCTGAAAGAGGTTTGATGAAGGCTGTGACGCTGGTTAGACATCAAAACCTGAGTTTATTCTACGCGGCGCAGCTTGCCAGAAGTGTCGGAAAGGTTTCATATGGCAAGCTGTCGTCAACGGTTTTGAATGAAGTTCAAGAGTAGCATCCTTTTCGGGAATACGATGAATTCGATGCCGCTGTTTCGATCAAAGACATGAGTCGGTGAGGCAGGCGGGGAAGTTGTCCCGAACAAAACGAGTAACAGCAGTAGAGCCGGCGCTCGGCTGGACCTATCTTTCGCGGGAGGCACTTGCCCGCGCTAAGGCTCAGATGGACGAAGAGTCCATGGGGGTGCGCGATGAGATCGGCTTTCTAACGATCCATCAGCGGTATGCCGACCATTTCTTTCCCGGCACGTCGGTTCTGCACACCCGAGCTCGCTACGCGTTGTTCGTGCCTTGGTTGTTCGAGGATCTCGCAGGCAAAGTTGGAGTGGCTGCACAACGTGCCCTGCGTGACGGAGAAACGCGGCTCGCAGGTCGGCTAAAAGACGCTGGCCAGGACCAAGTGATCGGCAGCCGCGTGTACCCCAAGCCCTCCAGCCAGCCGCCGTCAACAGTCTATTGGAACGCCCTTGCGGTTTGGGGAATCTTGCGCCCGCGGCCGGACGGTCGGAAAATTTCCCGTGAGCAGACGCATCGTCTCTTGAAGGCCGCTGCCTCGCCTGCCGACGACGATGGTCAGCCTCTCGTGAGCTTTGAGCCGCCTTTCGTGCCGCTACCCAAACGTCCGGACAATTGGCAGAACGGTGAAATCTTGCTGCATTTGGAGAAAGCAGAGGCTGAGTTCCTGCGCGAGCGTCTGGGGCAACTGCGGAGCAATGGCGACCGTGAGCTGTCGCTGCTTGCAAGGCTGGTCAGATCCAAGGAACCGGCTCCTACCGATATGTGGGATGATGAAACGTACGCCGTCGCCGGTCCCGACAAAGGTCTGCTCGACCGCGCGCGGCAGGCCGGTTGTCTCGCGGGCATCGGTCGCGCCGTCTATGACGCCCTGCTAGAACGGAGCATCGAGATCGACGACAAAAGGCAGATCTCAGCCCGCCACCGCGAACATCTGAATAGTATGCTCACAAAAGAACAGCGGGCAATGGCAGCAGAACTCGATATAGCGTCGCTTGAAACAGACATCGGGCCCCTGCCAGTGAAATTGCTTGCCGTGGTGAAGACGACGAAGGAGTGGATCGCCTCGGGATCAACGGATCCAAAAGCGCTTTTCGAAGTCTATAGGGCCGCCGAAGCGCGAAAGGGGCCCCGCGCGCGGCTGGCTCTGACTCCAAATGGGCGGGCTCGGCGACACGAATGGTCAAGCGACCAGCATGTATTGGCCGGTCCGCTGCATTACAGGTGGCAGCAGGTCCATATGCTTCTCGATGACTTGGCGCGCGCCAGATGACCGGTTCAGTCGAAAGTTGGCCAGCCCTCTCGTTTCTCGAAGGCCTGCGTCCCGGCCCTGATGAGCATGTCGAGTTGGCGTGCCTTGCGTTCTATTCGGCGGACCTTGGATCGATTGGGGCGACTTTGCTGGCCCTCGCGGGCAAGGACAGTGATGGGGGGACAGGCAGCCCATCTGATTTCGCTGATGCAGTCGAGCGCCTGCGCGGCAAAGTCCGGATCATTATCCAGCGCGGTCGGCTTGCAAAGATGCGGCGAACACCGAAAATCGCGGCGGTGCTGGACCAATTCTTGCAGGAAGTCGATTTCGACGAAGCTGAGCATAGCTGGCATCCCAAGGCGGCGCTGATAAAGACGCGAAGCGAGGGCGGTGCGGTTGGCTGGCGGCTCTGGATCGGAAGCCGCAATCTCACCGAATGCGTCAATCGCGACATCGGGCTCTTGCTTGTTTCAGACGCGAAAAGCGGAGGTACAATTTCAGGGGCAGGCGATCTGGCGCGCGCGCTGGCAGAGAAAGCCGAATTGAAAGGGGTCCGGCCAGCTTCCGTTGCAGCAGCAGTCTCCAAGGTCTCATGGCGCGCGCCCGTTGGTGTGCATGTCGAGGAAATTCGATGGTCCACAGGCATAGGAGGTCTGCAAGCCCCAATTATACCGCCGGGGGCCGATGAAATCGTGGTTGTGAGCCCGTTCGTCGACAAGACGTTCCTTTCCGCAAAAGTATTAAAAGGGTCGTCAGGCGCAAAACGCGTGCTGCTAACCACTATGCGAGAGATCGAGCGGATGGGCCCGTCACTCGCCTCTTTCGACGAGTTGCTGGCGTTGGATGCACCGGACTATCCCATCGGCGATCCGGAGTTGAATCAGGCACACGCTGCCCCGACATCCGAGGCGGATGTCGCAGAAGACGAGGAGGAAGAGATCGGCCGCGGTCTCCATGCAAAACTGCTTTTCGTGCGCGAGGGACGCGGACGGACGTTATGGCTTGGAAGCGCTAACGCCACCATGCGGGCCTGGACGGGCCGCAACGCCGAGGTCACCGCCAAACTACATGTCACCGGGGCCGTGGAAAAAGGTCTGATGGCATTGATCAACTCTGCACGGATTGTCGATGCTCCGGCCAACGAATATCAGACAGACGCGACGGCGCTTGAAGAAGAAGCGCTCGAGCGCGCTCGAGCGCAAGTCGCAGCTCGCTGGGCAGGCACGCTCAACATTGACGGTGACGAGATTGGTCTCGTCCATGATAGTGATCGCCACCCAAATGGACCACATCCCGAAGAAGCGGACATCCTTCTCGAAGTCGGCAGCTTGCGCGGCGAGCTCAAAACCTGGCCGCGGGGGCAGGCGGCGGTGATGCTTGGGGCGACACCTCTCGCTGAACGAAGCGAGTTTGTGCGTTTGCGTGTCAGTCGTGGTGAGACAGGACTTTCCTGGCTGCAGCGTGCCCCAACCGAACCGCCTTTCGGCGAAGACCGCGATCGCGCGGCCTTTGTGCGACTTCTAGGTGCCAAGGGCTTCCTTCTATGGGTCGCTGGACTGTTGGCAGATGATGGCCGCGATGGGGACTCGGATTGGACGATTGAGAAGCAAGCGGATCGTGCCACTCCCCGCACAAATCCAGCACTTGATCCCTTGTTGCCCACCCTGGAGGATATGCTCACCGCTTGGTCACGCGATCAAGGCAGGTTTCGCGAGATACGACGCCGTGTGTCGGACTACCTGCCGGCGGTGCTGGAACAGTCTGACCAAGAAGACCCAAAAGCCGCCGAAATGCTCCGCCGCTTCGAGACGCTGTGGTCTAAGCTGCTGATCGGTCTGGGCGAAGAGCGCAAGGGCATGCGTCGATGAGCGATCCCAAGCCCTTCCAGGCAGCAGCTGTCGATGCGGCTCTTGCGGCATTCGGCAAACATGGCGGTCGTCGCCGCTTTTTGGTGGCCGATGAAGTCGGACTGGGAAAGACCGTCGTCGCAAAGGAAGTGACACGCCGAATGTCGGAAGGCGGCAAGCGACCTCTCGTTGTCTATTACATAGCCAACGGCCATGCGGTCTCCCAGCAAAATAAGGAGCGGGTCGTCGGGTTCCTCGAAGAGCAAGCACGTAAGGCGGTTGTAGCGACGCCGGATCGGCTCTCTCTAATGGCAGTCGCGAAGCGGCCCGATCATCCGGTTTCGATCTACGCACTCACTCCCGCAACGTCCTTCCCAGGCGCCCGAGTTCGATTGACCGGCGGAAGAAAAGAAGAGAGAGCATTCATTAAAGTGCTGCTGGATCGAGCCTACCCCGCATTCGCTCGAGATCTCGATCCGGGCGTAATGCGACAGAGAGTTGGCAATTCTTGGGATCGACTCGTTGAAGATGCCGAGAGGAAACTTTCTGCAGCACCACCGAACTTGACGCGGCGGTTTCGAGAGGCGCTGGCGGCGGAATTCGGAAAGCCGGCGCGCGAGAAACTTGAGCAAGCCCTGCATGGTGACCCGCAGCGAAAGATCAAACCTCTCAAGCCAACGACCTTCGTCGGTCGTCTGCGCCGTGCCCTAGCGCTGGCGACCCTCCGTCACCAGCCGCCCGATCTGGTCATTTTGGACGAATTTCAGCGCTACAGGCACCTCCTTGATGACAAGGATGCCGATCCACTCCTGAAGGAGCTGCTCGAGCCGACCGGGTCGGGGGCCAGGCCCGCCATCCTGCTGCTCAGCGCTACCCCTTACCGGCTGCTTAGTATGCGATGGGAGGATTCTCAGGGTGCACTGGCGCAGACCGAGTTGCTGGCATTGATTGAGTTCCTCGCCGGCGGCTCTGTCCGCGACCACGCCAAGACCCTTTTTTCTGAGTTTGGCGCGAAATTGCGAGACATTGCTGTACGTGCGGAGGCACTCGAAAACAGCCTGCAAACTGAGATCCAAGAGGCCAGCAGACTGCGGGATGAACTTCGCTCCTTGCTGACCCCGGTCATGTCGCGGACAGAGCGGGACAGCGTCGCCTCGTTGGATCCGCTGGCTCGAACGCAGTTTCTTGCAGCGGACCCGATCGCAGAGGACTTTCAGGTCTATCGGCACCTTGCCGACAGCTTCCCCGAGGACCTGCGATACGAAGCGTTGCCTTATTGGTCCTCCGTTCCATTGCCCGCGCAGTCCTTGGGGCCGAGATATGCAGCTTGGAAGCGCGCGAACATCAAAGCCGCACCGAAACTCACGAAGATGACAAAGGAGCGCCGCAACAAGCTCGACGCGCCGATGAGCTGGCCTGACGCGAAACTTAGGGCGCTCAGCCTTGCTGCGCCGGCGAAACTTCTTTCCCTGCCATGGGTCGCGCCATCCCTGCCGTGGTGGCCGCTTGCTGGCGGCTGGAAGGGCAATACGAGCGATCCGAAACTTCTGATGTTCAGTCGGTTTCGGGCGACCCCGCCGAGCGTGGCGGCACTTCTGAGTTTCGGCGTCGAAGCGGCGTGCCTTCCCCACCAGCGCGGCGGCTACGAGAAAGCCTATCGGCGTCGACGCTTCAAGCTAACCGCCATGCCAGGACCGGTGATGGCGGCCTTTCATCCGTCTCCGTGGCTCATACGGCACACGGATCCGATTGCTAAGGCAGGCAAAAAGATAGGCGTCGTCCGTAGGCATATAAAGCGGCAGATTCTCGCTTCACTTCCCAAGGGGATCATCGACAAAGACACGGCAAAAGCCCGTCGGCGGCACCGGTCTATCGGCCAAACCTTGGCTGCGATAGAACGGGCTGCGGAGCTGGCAGACCAATCGGCGGATGCCTGGAGCAGTGCCGTCGGTGAGGACCGCGCTGCCCGGTCCGCTGTCCTCAAATGGCGGCAGACGCCGAAGATCGATCGCCTCTCGCCAGCCGAACTCGATGATCTCGTCGACTATGCCATTGGCGCACCGGGCGTGGCGCTTGGCCGGGCGCTGTTTCGGCATGACAAGACCGTTCTTGATCCTGAGCGCTATGGTGAACTCGTTCGATTGAGCTGGCAGGGCTTGCGCGCGTACTTGGACAATCCAGTGATCCTGTCGTCCCTGCCGGGAAGAAGCGCCGTCGACAAGGTGATGGGGGCCGTTGTCGATGGCGGTTTCGAAAGTGTCCTCGATGAGCATTTCTGGCTGCGAGCGCAGAATCTTCCAGATGGTGCGGCGGGCCTTGCCAGAGATTTGCAGTCTGCGCTCGGCCTGCGGGCGGGTAGCTTCAGCTTTCACAGTGTCGGGGGGGCGTCGCAAAAGATACCGGTAAGGTCTCATGTCGCTGTTCCGTTCGGGGATGCCGAGGCGGAACCAACCGGCAAGATGAATGGAGGGCACGCGCCGTCCAGACCCGCGCGACCGGACGAAGTCCGTCGTAGCTTCAACACGCCTTTCTGGCCGCACGTGCTAGCAACGACATCGGTTGGACAGGAAGGTCTGGATTTTCATCCTTGGTGTTCGCATATCGTACATTGGGATTTGTCCTCCAACCCACTTGACCTTGAGCAGCGTGAAGGTCGCATCCAGCGCTTTGCCGGCCTGGCGGTGAGGCGGCGGCTTTCGGTAATGCTCGATGATGAAGCCCTTGAATATGCCGCGGAAAAGGGCGGCTCGCCGTGGCATCACTTGGCGCGCGAGGCGGACAAGCTGGTTGATGCGAGTGGCCTTCGACCCTGGTGGGTGCTTGAAGGCGCGGAGATCCAGCGCCACGTCTTCGAGCGTCCATTTGGCCGCGACATAAGTCGCTTCGCACTGCTGCGCGAGCAGCGCATGATCTATCGCTTAGCGCTGGGTCAGCCGAACCAGGAAGACTTCGTCGAGTTTCTTGCGCGTGGGGGTGACGAGATCCGCCAGATATTGCGCCTGCTTGTGCTAGATCTGTCTGCTATGGGGCTGCGTCTCTCAAGCTTAGGCGAATATAATAGTGGCAACCCTTAGCGGTTCGCCGATCCTGTTGGTAGGACGCCCGGCGATAAGGACTTCGAGGATGGTCTTGAGGTGACGGCCTCCCAAGGCGCGGTAACCATGCTGAGACGGGCAGGGTCTCAAGTAATCCAGCCTGATAGCTTCGGTTTGCTTGTTAAGGGGGGAGGCGACGGTGTTCAAACTATGTGGTTTGAATGGGCACCAATATGACATTGGCTTTCATGTGATATACTAAACTTCAAAGGGTTATATGATCGCAAATGGGCAAACTATGGGTCATCTCAGATGTGATGTGCCACGCGACATGACCTGAGCGTCTCAAAAGGTTATTTTGGCTGAGATGGTGAGAAAGCGGCCCCGGAGCAATCCGGGGCCGATTGCGTATGTGGTGGGGACTGGTGAACGGCGGTCCGTTTCACCCCCGATGTTATCGGTGAATGTCGTATCGCCCCCTTTCGTGACATTGCTGCGCAAAGCGCTGCCGGGCAGTGAATGAACCGTCCATCGCTGATACGGCCTCTCTTCATCCTCTGTCTCCCCGGCTGGAGAACAGGCCAAGCTCAAATCGCGGACCTTTCAGGGGTGCAGGTCATGCGGTATGTGTGTTTACATTCCCAAGCTGATAAAAATCCCAACCGCGAACGCTGAATCCTTATGAAAATCACTGGCGTATCGAAATTTCTGGATGAGTTCGCCTCGCGGGTATCCGCTCTTCCAGCGCCTTATCCGCGTTTTGTTGTCTTTGTTTCTGCGACGGATGGGGACAGTCGGGCGCGGGTCAGGACAATCACGGCTTCATCGCTGGATGAATTGCGCGAAGCGCTGCAGGAAAAAGGCCCTTTGCAGATGCTTGGCGCGCGTCATCTGCGCCTGGACTGGGCGACCTCGGTACAGGCGGTATCCTTTGCCACCTACAAGGCCGCGATGCAGAAGGTGAAACGCAACTACAGCCGCAAGGGGCTGTCTCTGGATGCGGATTTCCAGCATGCGATCACCGAAGGTGAACTGAACGGCAGCGCCTTGCTATATCAGGGCGCGCAGGTCCCGCATTGCGAAATCAACCTCAACAACTTCGGGATCTACTGGAAAAGGCGGTTTGGCAAAACGTTTGAAGTTCCCAAAGAGGCCGACACCGTCCATCTCTTCTCAACTGACGGGATGTTTCGGGACCGCGACAGCGGCGAAATTGTCAGCCTCGAACCGTCCGGGCCGAATGGCGGCCGGCGCATTTTCGACATCATGCAGCCTGCCAATCTCGATTTTCTGATAGATGAGAGCGCCGGATATCTCGCCGCCCAGGTGAACGAAAACGGCATGTTCCATTATGGCAGGCATCCCTGCTTTGACCGTCCGATCAACCACTACAACACATTGCGCCATGCCAGCAGCACCTATGCGCTGTGTGAAGCCTATGAGTTGACGCAGAGAGATGATCTTCGCGCGGCCATTGACCGGTCTTTAAGGCAGATCGCGAAAAACCTTGTCAAATACAGCAAGGGACCGGGCGGCGCTTCTGCCTTTCTGATGGACACGGGCAGGGAAGTTAAACTTGGCGGCAACGCCGTTGCCATTCTGGCGTGCTGCAAGTTTTTCGAGGTGACAGGCGACAGAACCGTTCTTGAGCTGGCGCGTCGGCTGGGCAACGGCATTTTGTCGATGCAACGGGCGGACGGCAGCTTTTGCCACGTATTGGATGCGGACACCCTGACCCCGAAAGAGGACTTTCGCACGGTCTATTATGACGGAGAAGCTGCATTCGGGCTGATGCGGCTTTACGGTGCCACGGGCGATCAGCGCTGGCTGGATGCGACCCGGCGTGCCGTCGATTATTTCATCGACAAGGATTACTGGCAGTACAACGATCACTGGCTGGCCTATTGCGTCAACGAATTGTCGCGTCATTACACCGACCCGAAGTACATCGCTTTCGGCATCCGCAACGTCCGGGACTACCTGCCCTTTATCCGCGAGCGGATCACCACCTTTCCGACCCTGCTGGAACTGTGTTGTGCCACCCGGCTGCTGCTGCAAAGAGCGCTGCAGGACGCATCATTGGCCCCGGTCATCGACGCGCTGGATCTCCATGCGTTTCGCGAAGCGATGGAACATCGGGCGCAATATCTGACCAATGGGTTCTTTTTTCCCGAAGTTGCGATGTATTTCCGGAATCCGGCCTCTGTCACCGGAAGCTTTTTCATTCGCCATCACGGCTTTCGGGTGCGCATCGACGATGTCGAACATTATCTGTCCGGGTTGATCGCATATCGGTCCTATCTGAAAGAGCGGGACGGTTTTATCGCCCTATGCGATCAGCAAAAGCAAAGGCAGCTCGGAAAACCGGCATTGGAGCGCTGAACGCTTTCGGGGACCGCCATAAAGTTCCAACCCTGAGTGCGGGGCAAATGCGCTCTCCCATCGCGACAGCCGGCTGAAATGCAAACAAGCCCCACATGGAATGCGGGGCTTGAGATTGTTTCGTTGTTCTATCGAACCACCGGTTAGACGATGTCGTCTGCTCCACCGCCCAGACCACCGAGCAACCCGCCCAGCATCCCGTCTTCACCGGCTACACCGTCCAGCAGGCCGTCGCCACCGCCGAGCAGGCCGCCAACGAGACCCTCATCGCCGAGGACACCATCCAGCAGACCGCCGTCACCGCCGAGCAGGCCACCAACGATACCCTCGTCACCGAGCACACCATCCAGCAGACCGCCGTCACCGCCGAGCAATCCGCCAACGATACCCTCGTCACCAAGGACACCATCCAGCAGGCCACCGTCGAGAAGGCCGCCATCACTGCCGTCGCCCAGCAGGCCGACACCGGTCAGGTCACCGACCAGCCCATTCTCCCCGGTCACGTCACCCAGCAGGCCCATGTCACCGACAAGATCACCCGCCAGGCCGTCGGACCCGGTCACATCGCCCAGCAGGCCTTCGTTCCCGGTCACGTCACCGAGCAGACCACCGTCGGCGATCACCGGGTCAAGCAGGCCATCTTCGGCACCAATGCCGGCCAGCAGACCACCGTCACCGCCAAGCAGACCGCCAACGATACCCTCGTCGCCGAGCACACCGTCCAGCAGACCACCGTCGCCACCGAGCAGACCACCAACGATGCCTTCGTCCCCGAGCACACCATCGAGCAGACCACCGTCGCCGCCGAGCAGGCCACCAACGATGCCTTCATCGCCGATCACGCCATCCAGGAGACCGCCGTCACCGCCGAGCAGACCGCCAACGATGCCTTCATCGCCGATCACGCCATCCAGGAGACCGCCGTCGCCACCGAGCAGACCCCCAACGATACCTTCGTCGCCGATCACACCGTCCAGCAGACCGCCGTCGCCACCAAGCAAGCCACCAACGATGCCTTCATCGCCGATCACACCGTCCAGCAGACCACCGTCGCCGCCCAGCAGGCCGCCAACGATGCCTTCGTCGCCGATCACGCCGTCCAGCAGACCACCGTCGCCGCCCAGCAGACCACCAACGATGCCATCTTCACCGAGCACGCCGTCCAGCAGGCCGCCGGTTCCGCCATCTCCGTCAGTTGTCCCAAGCAACCCGGTTCCCACCAGATCACCGACCAGGCCATCAGCGCCGGTGAGATCCGACAAGGCACCATCGTTGCCTACCAGATCGCCAAGCAAGCCATCGGAACCCGTGACATCCCCAAGGACGCCGTCGTTTCCGGTGACGGCACCAAGCAATCCATCGTTGCCCACAACACCATCCAGCAGGCCGGTCTCGTCGGAGATTGTGCCGTCACCGACGACCGGTTGGCCCAACAGATCGTTGCCGGCGTCACCCAGGACACCGTCGTCGCCGAGCAGATCTCCAAGCAAACCGTCCGAGCCTGTGACAGCCCCGAGAAGCCCGTCATTTCCGGTCAGGCCCCCGAGAAGACCATCGTCTGAGAGAAGCGGGTCAAGGAAACCTTGTTCGCTATCTGCATCGGCGTCTGCATCCGCGTCTGCATCCGCATCTGCATCAGCGTCTGCATCCGCATCTGCATCCGCATCTGCATCAGCGTCTGCATCAGCGTCAGCATCCGCATCGGCGTCAGCATCCGCATCGGCGTCTGCATCGGCATCTGCATCCGCATCGGCGTCAGCATCTGCATCCGCATCGGCGTCAGCATCCGCGTCTGCATCCGCATCGGCGTCAGCATCGGCGTCCGCATCTGCATCCGCATCGGCGTCGGCATCCGCGTCAGCATCCGCATCCGCGTCGGCATCAGCATCGGCATCCGCGTCCGCATCCGCGTCAGCATCCGCATCAGCATCCGCGTCTGCATCCGCATCCGCGTCGGCATCCGCATCGGCGTCTGCATCCGCATCGGCATCAGCATCCGCGTCGGCATCTGCATCGGCATCCGCATCCGCATCAGCATCGGCGTCTGCGTCTGCATCCGCGTCTGCATCCGCATCCGCATCTGCGTCGGCATCCGCATCTGCGTCGGCATCCGCATCTCCGTCGTCGCTATCGCCGCCACCGGCAGACATTGCCAGCCCCAGGCCCGCCAAACCTGCCGCGACCAGGCCAGCCTGCTCTTCTTCGCTCAGCCCTTCATCCTGCTTACCTTCGATTTCAACATTGGTATCGTCGCCAAGCGTCAGGCTGTGCAGGGACCCGTCCTTTGCAGGCTTGAAGTAATCCTTGATGACAATCGTATCGCCATTTTTCAATTCGACAGTCAGCACATCGCCCTGCCGAGTGTAACGGGCGATGTCCGACTGAAGCGCATCGATTCGAATGTTAATCTCTTGTCCTGCTTGTAAAACAGTGTTGGCCATGGGGCACGTCCTCTCCACACCCCACGCGAGGGTGTCGTAAGTTGCATTCTAAAGAATATAAATCATAACTTAAGTATATATTCAATCGAGAACTCAGGCTCTTGCCGCTCGGATCAGGCTGCATGATTCCCATGGGCACCGAGTGGTTCACGTCGCTCGCGTCGTGTTGGCGATCTTTCAAAATTTCAAAACGAACTGAACGCGGCGACAGCGCGCAGCCCACCACGTTTCACCCAGCCAAAGCAGTCGGTGGTTTCATTTTATCAATGATTTATGAGAGAATAAGCCATGCGCGGCGGTCCAGGGTGCAGCGCCAGCACTGACGCAATGCATTGCGGTAAAAACGAAAAGAGCAGGGCGGCCCCGACCCGGGTGCCCGAAGCTGACCTGAGGATCCTATGATCCTCTTGTCAGGCCTGACGTCACAGCCGCTGCAGCGGCGGGTCAGTCGAGCAGCGCGCCGGGGTTCATGATGTTGTTGGGGTCGATGGCCTGTTTGATCTGGCGCAACACGGTCATCTTGCTCGCGCTTGCGTGTTTCTTCAGGTCATTTCGTTTCAAACGGCCAATCCCGTGTTCCGCGCTGATTGATCCGCCCAGTGACAGGGTCGCCTCGTTGATCGCCTCGCGCACGCGGTTGGCGATGCCGGGATGGGCCTGCAGGAAATCCGACTTGGCCATCCCCTCGGGCGGAAAGACATTGTGATGAATGTTGCCATCGCCGATGTGGCCATAGCTGTTTGTGCGCAGCCCCTGATGCACAGCGGTGACTGCCGCATGGGTCCGGGACACAAAGGCGTCGATCTGGCCGATCGGCACGGCGGTATCGCTGCTGCAGAAGGCGCCGGTCCTGTGGTTGGCCTCGGGCGTATGCTCGCGCAGTGTCCAGAGCGCGTCGCGCTGCGCCTCGGATTCGGCCATCACCACGTCGATGACAAAACCCTGCTCGATACAATCCGCCAGCGCCGCCTCGGTTTCATCACGCAGGCCCCGGTTGCCCGCGGTGTCGATCAGCAGATACCAATCATGGTCCCCGGCAAAGGGTTTCCTCAATGTCTGGAAATGCCTGCACACAAGGCCCACGCCGAACCCGCTCATCAGTTCCATGCCGTTCATGCGGTTGCCGATGGCCCGGCGCAGGGCGCGCAATGTCCGCAGGGCATCCGCCGGTGAGGTGATGGCGCAAAAGGCGGTCACGGCTTCCGGGTCACGCGGCTTCAGCATCAGGCTGGCGGCGGTGATGATGCCCAGGGTGCCCTCGCTGCCAATCAGCAGGTGCCGCAGATCATATCCCGTGTTGTTCTTGCGCAGCGGGCTCAGCTCTTCCAGCACCTCGCCGGAGGGCATCACCGCCTCGATCCCCAGGCAGAGATCGCGGGCATTGCCATGGCGCAGCACCTGTATCCCGCCTGCGTTGGTGGCCAGGTTGCCGCCGATGGTGCAGCTGCCCTTTGACGCCATGCTGAGCGGGAACATAAGGTCGTGCCGCTCGGCCTCTGCATGGATGTTCTCCAGCACGCAGCCCGCCTCGGCCACCATCACGAAATCGTCCGGCGAGACACTGCGCACCCGGTTCATCCGCTCCAGCGACAGGATGATGGCATCGTTGCTGTCGAGCGAAAGCTGCCCGGCCACCACGCCCGTGCCGCCGCCATAGGGGATGATCGCGATGCCGTTTGCATTGCACAGCCGGACGATCTGTGACACCTGCGCCGTCGTCTCGGGCAGGACAACAAGGCAATCCCTGCCGGTGAAGCTGCCGCGCGGGTCTTCGAAGTAACGCGCGGCATCCGCCCCGGACCTGCAGGCGGCATCCCCGACGATGCCCCTGATATCATTCAAAATTCTGTCTTCCGGCGTTTTCAGTGCCACCAACTGCCCGGTACTCCTGTCTTCTGGATCGTGGTACGGGCTCATTCTGTGGCAAAAGCGATCTTTAGCAAGGCAAGATAATTTGCGATTATCTAAGCCATCTCTTTAGGAAATGCCCGCCCGCCAGCGGCCTCGACCGTCCCGATCAGCTCCTCCAGGAACCGCGCCACCAGACGGTATTTCGAGCAATCGGCGCGGCTCAGGATCCCCAGTGTCCGCGAGGGGGCCGTGGGCCCCAGCGCCAGTTTGCGCAGGCTGCCAAAGATCGGGTCCGGCACGCAGAAATCCGGCCCGATGGAGACGCCCAGATCATGCGCCACCATGCTTGCGATGGTGTCGAGCGAGCTCATCTCCATCATGTCGCGCACTTTCAGCTTGCGGCGGGCCAGCCAGTCTTCCGCCATGATCCCAATGGCAGAGAGCGCGCTGTGGCGGATGAAAGGTTTGGTTTCAAGGATGCGCACGGGATCGGTTTCCGTCACCTCGACCGAGGTCAGAAGCACCAGTTTCTCGGCCACGAAAGGGGTCCATGTCATCGTTGCGGGGGTGCGGTTCGGTTCGCTCACCAGCGCGGCATCGACGGTACCGTTCTCCACCATCTCCTGCAGGGCAGGGCTTAACCCCGGCACAACCCGGATGCGCAGGTCGGGGTATTGCCCGATCAGCCCCTTCATCGCCTTGGGGACAAGCCCGCGCAGCGTGGATGGCACCGCCCCCAGCACCATGTCCCCGATCAGGCGCGGGTCACCTGTCAGGTCATCGAGAATCGTCTCATAGGCGGCGACGACCTCCTTGGCCTTGGGCACCATCGCGCGCCCCAGCTGGTTCAGGCGCGGCGACTTCTGCGACCGGTCGAACAGGGCGACGCCAAGGGTCTCTTCCAGCCGCTTCATCTGCTGGCCGACCGCCGCATGGGTGACACAGACGCGGTCTGCCGCTGCGTTGAAACTGCCTTCTTCGGCGACGGCGATCAGGGTTTTGAACAGGACGATGGACACTTGCGCAGCTTTCCCGAAACGTTTGAACAGAGGATTTACTAAAGCATTAATTTACAAATGGGAAAAGAATGTTGGTTTGTTAAAGGTTCTCTTATCGCGCAAGATCGGGAAGTATGAACCTATCCAGGGGGAGGCCTGCACTTGAGCATCGACGCAAAGATCGTCGCCGATCTGGTCAAGAATGACGTGAAACTGGTGACGACAGTTCCCTGCAAGCAGCTTGCAGGGGTGATCGCCGAAGTGGACCGGTCCGAAGACATCTATCACATTCCCGCCAACAAGGAAGACGAGGGGATCGGCATCTGCGCCGGTGCCTTCATGGGGGGCAAACGCGCCGCGATCATCATGCAGAACACCGCCCTGGGTGTGACGGTGAACACGCTGGTCACGCTGACCCAGTTCTACCGGATGCCGCTGCCCATGCTGATTTCCTATCGCGGCGAACTGGGGGAGCCGGTGGCCTGCCAGGTCGAAATGGCGGTGCATACCAAGGCGCTGCTCAATCAGCTTCACATCCCGACCTATCATTTCCATCATGAATCCGACGCGAAGGAACTGGACAAGATCCTGCAGTACACCTTCATGTGCAACAAACCGGTCGCGATCCTGACGGATGCCACTTTCTGGAAAGGGTACTGACATGATCCGATCTGACGTCCTGCGCACGCTGGTCCCGGTGATTTCCGACCATTTCGTGGTCTGCAACATCGGCCTGCCCAGCCAGGAACTGCACATGCTGGATGACCAGCCCACGAACTTCTACATGCTGGGCACGATGGGCCTTGCCTCTTCCATCGGGCTGGGCGTGGCGCTGGCCCAGTCGAAAAAGGTGATCTCGATAGACGGTGACGGTTCCGTGCTGACCAACTTCGGGACGCTGCCGACCATCGCCAACAACGTGGCTGACAATTTCATCCTGCTGATCATCGACAATGGCAGCTACGGCTCCACCGGGGATCAGCCGACCTATGCGGGCATGAAAACCTCGCTGGCCAAGGTGGCCGTGGCCTGCGGCTGCGAGAATGTCATCGAATGTCAGGCCGAGGAATGTGCAGATGTCATGAAAGCCGCGCTGGCCAGCGACAGGATGACCATCATCGTGTGCAAATGCGAAAGCGGGAACATCCCCGTATCGGTCATCACGACCGATCCGGTCGTGATCCGCGACCGGTTCATGAACGCGTTGAAGGAGGCCAACGCGTAATCAAGACGGCGCAAACGCCGATAGCAAGCAGCTCTGGGAGGAACACATGCTGAAAAGAACATTTCTGAAGATGGGCGCAGCCCTTGCCGTGACCGCATCGCTGGCAAGTGGTGCCAGCGCGGCCGAACTCAACGGGCCGGTCAATTATATCATCCCATTCGGACCGGGGGGCGAATCCGACATTTCCGCCCGCTTCCAGCAACCCTTCTTCAAGGACAAGTTCGGCCAGGACCTGGTGATCTCCTACCAGCCCGGCGGCGGCGGTGCGGTGGCCTGGGCCACGCTGAACGGGCTGAGCGATGACGGCCAGACGATCATGGGCGTGAACCTGCCCCATATCATCATCAAGCCGGCACAGAAGGATGTCGGCTTCAAGACCGAGGACCTGAAGGTCTTTCACATGTTCCACTTCACGCCGGATGCGATCATCGTGCGCGCCGACAGCCCCTATATGACGCTGGAAGATCTGGTCGAGGATGCCAGGGCGAACCCGGCGCAGGTCACCATCTCCGGCTCGGGCAAGGCCACGGCCAACCACCTTGCACATATCAAGTTCGACAAGATGGCCGATATCCAGACGACCTATGTGCCGTTCAAGGGCACCGGGGCCGCTGTCACGGCACTTCTGGGCAACCAGGTGAAGGCCGAGTGGGGCTATTCCACCGTGGCCGCGACCCAGGGCGAAGAGGTGCGCATGCTGGCCGTCGCGATGGAGGAGCGTCACCCGCTGTTCCCCGATGTCCCGACCTTCAAGGAACTGGGTTATGACATGGTGGGCGGCGCCTATCGCGGCATCGCGCTGCCGAAATCCGCCAGCGACGAGGTCACAGGCATGTGGTCCGACATGATCGCCGAGATCAACAATGACCCCGCTTTCCGTCAGCAGATGCTGGATAACGGCTTTGCGATGCTGGATGTGGAGGCCGCTGGCATGGAGGATTTCATGGCCGCGCGCAGCGAGGAATACCTCAACGACGCCCGCGAGGCAGGGTTGATCGAATAAGCTGATCCGCGCATAGGCTCCATATCATGGAATTCGGTCATTTCCTGTCCGCCCTGACACCGTTCAACCTGGTTCTGGCGTTGTTCGGTGTGGTGGCGGGCACGATTGTCGGCTCGATCCCGGGCCTTACCGCAACTATGGCGCTGGCCGTGCTGGTGCCGATCACCTTCAGCATGGATCCCGCCTCGGCGCTGATCCTGCTGGGCGCGATCTATACCGGGGCGATCTATGGCGGCGCCTATGCGGCGATCCTGCTGAACACGCCCGGCACGCCCTCTGCCATCGCCACCACCTTTGACGGCTATCCGATGGCGAAACGCGGCGACGGTGACCTTGCGGTCGCCCTTGCCTGCTTTGCCTCCGTTGTCGGCGGGCTCGTGGGGGCCTTCGCGCTGCTGCTTCTGGCGCCGCCCCTGTCCAAGGTGGCGCTGGCCTTCGGGCCGATAGAATATTTCTGGCTGTCGATCTTCGGCCTGTCGCTGATTGCCTCGCTCTCTACCGGCAACCTGATGAAGGGGCTGGCGGGGGGCGCATTCGGCATGCTGCTTTCCACCGTTGGCGTGGCGGAGGTTTCCGCCGATATCCGCCTGACCTTCGGCAGCCAGATGCTGGTCGGCGGCTTTGGCGTGATCGGCGCGCTGATCGGGCTATACTGTATCCCCGTGCTGATCGACCTTGTGGCGACGCCGGACCGGCACCTCAAGGTCGAGGAAGACGTGCGTTCCGTCCGCATCGGAGAGGCGTTCCGCATCGCCACGCGGTCCAAGTTCAACCTGATCAGATCGTCCGTCATCGGCACCCTGATCGGCATCCTGCCCGGCGCGGGTGGGTCCGTTGCCGGTCTTGTCGCCTATTCCGAGGCCAAGCGCAGCGCCAGGCCCGACCAGAAGTTCGGGCAGGGCGAGCCTGACGGCATCCTTGCCACGGAATCCGCCAACAACGCGACCGTGGGTGGGGGTTTCATCCCGACGCTGGTGCTGGGCATCCCCGGCACACCGCCCGATGCCATCGTGCTGGGCGCGCTGCTGGTGCAGGGCGTGCGCACCGGCCCCACGATGTTCAGCCAGAGCGGCTCCATCGTCTATACCTTCATCTACGGGTTGCTGATTGCCACGGTGCTGATGCTGCCCGCGGGCCTGCTGATCGGGCGCTATGCCTACAAGTCGATCGTGAACATTCCCAAGGCCGTCCTCGTGCCGACGGTGGGTTTCATGACGATCATCGGCACCTTCTCCATCCGCAACAGCGTCACGGATGTGATCCTGATGCTGGGCCTCGGTGTCTTCGGCTGGGTCGTCGGGCGCTTCGGCTTTGCAGCCTCGCCCATCGTGCTGGGCCTGATCCTTGGCCCCATCGCCGAACAGGGCTTTGTGCAGGGCTGGACCATCGGCTCGGCCACCGGCAACCTCTTTGGCATGTTCTTCGGGCGGCCCATCTCGCAGGGGATCATCGCCTTCACGCTGCTCAGCCTGTTCCTGCCGCTCTATACCGCGTGGCGGCTGCGTAAGAAACCACAGGAGCAAAGCTGATGCCGGACCAGCAACGCCAGCCGGAAGGCCATGTGGGATCGCTGGTGATTTCCGCGCTCTTCGTGATTATGGGGATCGTCGCACTTTACGACACCACGGGGTATTACGACCGCGACAGCCAGGTCTTTCCACGCACCGTCGCACTCCTGATGATCCTGACGGCGGGGCTGTCCCTCGTCACCCGCTTCCTGCATCCGCGCGAAAGCGGCGGCTTCGGCACCGGCACCTGGTGGCGGCGGGTTCTGCTGATACTGGCCATGTTCGCGGCAAGCCTCGCCATCCCGCATATCGGTTTTCTCGCCAGCGGCGCGATTGCCTTTGCCGGCGGGCTCATCGCGGCAATGCATGACCGGTGGACAGTGATGACAGCGGCGCTCTACGCGGGAAGCGGCGCGGCGGTCATGATCGCTTTCTTCGCGCTCTTTCGTTACGTGCTGCACGTTCCGCTGCCCTGAACGCCGACCTTGTGCGCCAGGCGCGCGCCGAAAGATCCGTGGCGGCGGAGCCTTCGAGATGCGTCTCGATCAGGGTCAGCAGCCCGTCGACGGAAGGGTCCGCGCAGTGATGTCGGGATAGGCTTCGGCGCAGTCCGGACCGGCTTCGGGCGTCAGCGCATGCGCCTTGCAGGGGTTGAAGGCAATGGTGATCCGGTCGCTGTCCGGTCTGCGGTGATCAATGGGCACGGAGACATTGCCGCAGATCACCATCTGGCCGCTGTGAAACGATTGCTGCGCCTTCATGAGTACAGCGAATGCGCCGACTGTCGCGCAGAACACGACAAACACACGCGTCAGGCCAAAGCCGCCCGCACCGCCCCGGTAGCGGGGCAGATCGCATTGCGCCCGCTCGAAACCAAAGAAATCAGGCGATGCTGAAACGGCTTGGTCCGCAAGCATGGGCATAGCTTCGGTCCTTTCGCGCACGACAGCCGTGCTGTTCAAGTCTATGGGACCATTGAAAACCCCTCTATCAGATCTTCGCGCGGGTTATCTGCTTTGCGCAACCGTGAGGCGTTCAGCCGCTGACCCCGGCCTCGCGTTTCGAGCGGCCCGGCGTCACCGAGGGCGGCTTGTGATGGCAGCCCGGTACGCCTGTGCGAAACGGCCAAGGTGGGAAATCCGCAGTCAAGCGCAATCGCCGTGACAGAGCGGCCAGCCCCCGCCAGAAGCCGCGCCCGCGCGCGTTCAAGCCGCATCGCCGTCAGAATTTCCCAGGGGCGCTGACCCGTCGCAACCCTGAAGGCATCCTGAAGACGCCGGGTCGGGACGCCGACAGCCTCGGCGATACCCGGCACCGTGAGCGGATCTTGCACATGGGCGGACATGTATTCCAACGCACGGGCGATCTCTGCGAGACCCCTTGACGGAAGGTGCCAATGGCTCGGTCGCGCGGGGACACCTGCGTCCAGCGGGCAGAGGGGGCAAGCGCCAGCGCCATCCCTTCCTGAATGCCCTGCCGCCGGGAAACGCATGTCGCGGTGTGGCGGCAGGTGTTCTGGCCTGACGGGCTAACGTCCATTCACCAGCGCGAAGGCGCTACAGCGTTTCAACCACCCCGCCGTCAACCCTGAGGCTGGCACCGGTGGTGGCCGAGGCCTGCGGGGCACAGGCGTAGACGATCATATGCGCGACCTCTTCCACGCTGGCCGCGCGGCGGATGATCGAACCTGGCCGGGCCTCCATCGTGAAATCGGCAGCGACCTCTTCGATGGTATGGCCCGTTTGCGCCACGCGTTCGGCCAGCATCTCGCGCAGCCCGTCGCTCAGTGTCGGGCCGGACAGGACCGAATTCACCGTGACGCCAGTTCCGGCAAGGCGTTTGGCCAGCCCGCGCGCCAGTGCCACGTCAGCCGTCTTGCTCACGCCATAGTGGATCATCTCGGCCGGAATGTTGAAGGCGGATTCCGAGCCGAGCATGACGATCCGTCCCCAGCCCTTTGCGACCATGCAAGGGGCCAGGGCACGGCTGAGGCGCATGGCGCTCATCACATTGACCTGCCAGTGCCGCTCCCATTCCGCGTCTTCGGTTTCGAAAAAGTCACATGGCACAAAGATCCCGGCATTGTTGACGAGGATATCGATGTCTCCGGCCGCTGCTGCCAATTCGGCACAGCCCTGCGCCGTGCCCAGATCGGCGGCGATGCCACGTGTGCCGAACGCCGCTGCCAATTCGGCGACCTCCTCCGGGTTCCGGCCATGCAGGATGACATCGGCCCCGGCCTGTGCCAGCGCCTTTGCCGTGGCTTTCCCGATGCCCTTGGTCGAGCCGGTAACGAGGGCGGTCTTGCCGCCAAGATCAATCTTCATTGGTCCAGTCCTTTCAGAAGTGTCTCTGCCACGGCGTCGGCCATGGCCCGGTTGCCCTCCGCCCCCGGATGCAGGTGATCGCCGCTGTCATGGGCCGGGTTCAGGCGCATGTCGTCATCCCTGTCGGCAAGCAATTGGTCGAAATCCACAAGGCCATCGTGAAAATCGGCACCGCGCAGCCACTCGTTCAACGCGCGGCGCAGGGCGTCCTTTTCGGGGCTCCAGTAGCGCGCTTCCATCGGTGTGCCCGGCAGCGCGCCGTCAAAGGGCGGGACAGTGCCGAGGATCAGGCGCATGCCCTGCGCCTGGACGCGGGCCGCGACCTGCAGCAGCCCGGCCTGAAGGCGGTCAAGGCGCATCGGCGGCTCTTCGGGCGCGAATGGCGTGCCGGGCCAGGCGATGTCATTGGTGCCGATCAGCAGCACCAGCGTATCGGCCCCGGGCACCGCCAGCGCGTCGCTCTCAAGCCGGGCCAGCACGCTGCGCCCCATGCCGTCGCTCAGCAGCCGTGCGCCCGAGATCCCCGCATTGACCACGGCAATCCCTCTGGCCGAAAGGGCGCGGGCGAGGAAATCGGGCCAGCGTGCCATGGCATCCATTGGCGCGCCGTTGCCGTCAGTGATTGAATCCCCCATCGCCACGACCACCTGTCGCGCCGGCCGGTCCGACAGCACCGCGCTCAGGGTCAGCCGCGCCGGGATCTCGCTCAGGACCGCCGGGTCGGCGCGGTCGGCATCGACCAGATAGCTGGTCTCGCGGGCGTCCCAGTGAAAATCCTCGGCCACGGCCCCCGGTCCAAAGGTCAATGTGACGGCGATCCGGGCCCCGGCCTCGGCTGGAAAATGCACCGGGTCCGAGACGAATGTTGCCCCCGGCGCGATGAATGTGCCGGGCCTGCCGCCGAAAAGAACGGGCTGCGGTGCATCAACCCTGGCCGCGCCTGCGCTCTGCGCCAGGCTCACGGCGTCGATCGGGAGGGGTTGCGTGCCGTGCAGGTTCGACAACACCAGCCTCAGGTGCGCCGCACCATAGCCAAGCGTCAGCGGCTGGCGGATCGTCGCACCGGCAATGCCGTCCGGCAGGCCGGTCTCAAAGACGGAAGTATCGCGCCAGACCGCTTGCGGGCTGGCCATCCAGGCCGGGGTCCAGCTTTCGGCGAGTGCGGGGGTTGCGAGGCTCATGGTCAGCAGGGTCGCGGTTGCTTGGGAAAGAGTGCGCATGTCAGGTCCTTTCGGGAAGGAAGGCCAGCGCCAGGGCGGCCAGGGGCAACAGGGCCGCGAGGGGCGGCAGGGAGGACAGAACGAAGCCTGTCGTGAGGGCAAGACCGCCAAGCCATGCGCCGATGGCATTGCCGAGGTTGAAGGCGGAAATGTTCAATGTGGCGCCAAGCGTGTCGGCCCCGGCGGGGCTGCGGGCCATCATGTGGTTCTGAAGCGGGGCAAGGGTGGCAAAGGCCAGCATGCCGAGCAGCAGCATCGCCGGGGCCGCAAGGACCGGCAGGGCAAGCGCGACGCGCAGGACGAAAAGCCCCGCGGCGAGCCCCGCCAGCACCACCGGCACCGAGGCGCCGGGCCAGCGGTCGGCAAGCCGCCCGCCCGCGACATTGCCACCGACAATCCCCAGTCCAAAGAGCAACAGGTAAAGCGCCACATGCCGCTCCGGCACGCCGGCCACCTCGGTCAGCAGCGGGGTGATATAGGTGAAGACCATGAACACCCCGGCATATCCCAGCGCCGTCATCGTCAGCGCCCGCCGCGGTGCGGGCCGCAGGAACAGCGCCAGTTGCCGCAACTTCAGCGGTGTGCCCGCATCGGTCTGCGGCACGAAGAGGGCGATGGCGGCAAGGGCCACGGCTCCGATCCCCGCAACCGCCCAGAAGGTGGCGCGCCAGCCAAAGATCTGCCCCAGCCAGGTGCCGAAGGGCAGGCCCAGAACGGTGGCCAGGGTCAGCCCGGTGAACACCGTGGCAATCGCCGAGGCCTTGCGATGCGGCGGCACGATGGCCTGTGCCACGACCGATCCGGTGCCGAAAAACGTGCCATGGGCGAAGCCGGTGATCACCCGTGCCGCCAGCACCAACCCGAAACCCGGGGCGAGGGCGCAGAGCAGGTTCCCGGCGGTAAAGATCGCCATTACCAGCACCAGAACCGCCCGATGCGGCAGACGGCTGGCGGCAATCGCCAGAACCGGCCCGCCGATGGTCACGCCAAGAGCATAGCCCGTGATCAGCAGCCCGGCCGACGGCAGGCCGACGCCGAGATCGCCTGCCACCTGCGGCAGCAGGCCCATGATGATGAATTCCGTAAGCCCGATCCCGAAGGCCCCGATCCCGAGCGCGATGAGCGGCAGCAGTCGCGCGGGTGTCTCCGCCTGCTCCACCTGTGTTGAAAAGGCCATCTGGCAGTCTCCTTGTGATGAACGTCCTGGCTCAGGGGAAACTGGCAGTGCCTGCCTTGTGAATTAATACGTCGAAGCATAACAATACCTATGCCGTGAATTCACAGGTTGTGCCGATGCGAGATACCAATCGCCTGCAGGAAATGGATGTCTTCCTTGCCGTCGTCGACGAGGGCAGCTTTTCTGCCGCTGCTCTGGCGCGCCGCATGACGCCCTCTGCGGTGTCCAAGATGATGACCCGGCTGGAACAGCGGCTTGGCGTCACATTGATGCGGCGCACCACGCGCAGCATCACCATCACCGACGAGGGGACAGCCTTTGCGCGGTCCGCCCGCGGCATCCTTGCAGCCCTTGATCAGGCCGAGCGCGAGGTCGGCTGTGGCCCGGTCGCGGGCATTGTCCGCATCGCCACCAGTGCCGCCTATGCCAACCACATCCTTGCGCCGATCCTGCCTGCCTTGCTGCGCCAGTATCCGGACCTGGAGATCGAGTTGCTGATCGGGGATGGTCTGATCGACATGGGCGGTCAGCCGGTCGATCTGGGGGTAAGGGCCGGGCCGTTGCCGGATTCGACAATGCGGGCGCAATCCCTTGGCGTCAGCGAGGTGATAACCGTCAGGGCCGCCGGTGGCCCTGACGACCCCATCGGATTTGCCTATGCCCGCCGCGACCCGATCTGGCGCGAGGCGGCATCACGGCTGAGGGCAACCGACGGCAATACCCTGGCGGCGCTGGCGGTGCATGGCAACGGCACGGCCCGCGTGGGCCGGTTCCTTGTCAGGGAAGAACTCGCGACAGGCCGCCTGCAGCTTGTGCCAGACGCACCCGTCGCCCGCGAAGAATTCCATGTCGTCTACCTCGGAAAAGCGGCAGCGCTGCCCGCCCGCGTCTCAACCGTTGTCGCGCATCTGGTCCGCAAAGGTCGGGTTGACAGATAGCCTGCGGGCGCGCTGTCCGGGCTTTGCGATCCGGATCGCGCCGCGCAACCCTCAGGACAGCGCAGCGCCATAGCCTGCGCGACGGCCGAAGACAGCGCCTGAGGTCAGGCCCGAACCGCCGGGGTAGCCTGCAAAGAAGACACCGCCGACAAGCTCGCCACAGGCGTAGAGCCCCGCAATCGGCGTTGCATCTTGGCGCATTACATTGCCGTCTTCGTTCACCTTCAACCCGCCATAGGTAAAGGTGATCCCGCCCGTCACCGGATAGGCGCGGAAGGGCGGGGTGTCGATTTTCTGGGCCCAATGCGATTTGGGCAAGGCGAGGGAAGGGGTGCCCTTGCCGTCAAGCCTGGTCGGATCGAATGGCCGGGTTTCATCGACCGCCGCATTGTAGCTTTGCAGGGTCTCCAGCGCGCCTGCACCGTCGACGCCGGTCATCTGTGCGGCCAGATCCTCCAGCGTTTCGGCCTCAACAAAATGCGCGTCGTCGAAGCGGTATTCGGCATAAAGCAGATCGAACACCTTGCTGTCGAACACCTGCCAGGCGAATTGCCCCGGCTGGTCAAGGATCGCGGCACCGTATTGCGCATAGGTATAATTGCGGAAATTCGCGCCTTCGTCGACGAAACGGTTCCCCTCGGCGTTTACCATGACCCCCAGGAAATAGCAGATTTTCCGGTAGTTCTTGCGCTCGCCCGGCGGCAGGTCGAGGTTGCCGAAATCGGCCATATGCAGGTCCATCGGGGTTGCGTGCCCGCCGCTGTAATGGCCATAGGCCTCTGCACCCGCCGCCATCGCCAGGGTCAGCCCGTCGCCGGTGTTATGCGGGGTGCCGCGCACCTTGGCCGATTTCCAGTTCGGCCCCATGTGGCGCACGCGCAGGTCTTCACTGGCCTCGAACCCGCCCGAGGCGAGGATGACGGCATCGGCCCGTATCTCTTCCTCACCAACTTTCACGCCGGTGACACGGTCGCCCTCCCGGAGCAACCCGGTCACGGCACTGTCAAAGCGGACCTTGCCCCCCAGACGGCGCACCGCCGCCAGTTCCATGTCAAACAGGCCAACGCCCTCATTCCGGGCAGCCAGGGTCAGACCGCCCCAGAACACATGCCGCCCGTCCTTTTCAAAGCTCTGGCGGCTGTAGATCGGCTCGAAGGTGACATCATGTGTTGCCAGCCATTTCATCGTCTCGCCCGATGTGGTGACCAGGCTCTGCTGCTCGGGCGAGAGGGGACGGCCATCGTTGAAGCCCAGCAGGTCCGCGCTGAACTTTTCAACCGTGTAGCTGCCGAAATCTGTGACATCCAGACGCGGATCTTCGGGATCGCGCAGAAGCGGCATCAGATCCTCCTTGCCCTGATAGGCAAAGCGCATGGCACCGGCAGTATACTTGGTGTTGCCGCCTGCCAGCGCCTCGTCCGCCTTTTCCAGCAAAAGAACCTGCGCGCCTTTTTCCAGGGCGGCAATGGCGGCGCATAGCGCTGCGTTTCCTGTTCCGACGACGATAACTGATTTCGGCATTGAATCTCACCTCGAATGGCTGCATTGTATCCGCGTGGATACAATATGAGGCAATACCGTGCAGAAGGTTGAAACGCAAGGGCTGTCCCAGGGCGAGGCGGCCTACCAGCAGCTCCACGCCGCGATCCGGTCGGGGACCTATCAACCCGGCGACCGGCTGCGCGAAGTGGACGTTGCCGAACGTCTGGCGCTGTCGCGCACACCCGTGCGGGAAGCGCTGCGCAAGCTGGAGAGTGACGGGATCGTCGAGCACCGTGCGCGGATCGGCGCCGTCATACGCACCCTGACACACCCCGAGATCGTGGAGCTTTACGAGATGCGCGTGGTGCTGGAACGCACGGCGGCAGAGATGGCGGCCAAACACGCCAGCCCGGCAGAGATCGACACGATGGTGGATATGAACGACCGGATCCTCGCGGCGCGCGACGATGCGCGCACAGCCTCCGCGATCAATCAGGACTTCCACCGGTGTATCTGCCTTGCGGCGCGAAACCGGTTCCTGCTGGCCTCGGCTCAGGCGCTGAACAATGCCCTGATGCTGCTGGGGCCCACAACGCTGGAAGATGAAGCGCGGATCAAAACGGTCTGCCAGCAGCACGGTGACATCATCGAGGCGATCCGGAGCGGTGATGCCAAGGCCGCCGGGACAGCCGCAGCACTTCACCTGGAAACCTCGCTGCGCCACAGGCTGAAGGCACAGGGCGCATGATCCGCTTCATCACCGCACTTGGCGTGGCGGCCGGTGGCGTTGCCGCCTTTCACCTTCTGGGCCTGCCCTTGCCCTGGCTGCTGGGGCCGATCCTTGCCTGCCTGATCGCCTCGCTCGCCGGGGTGCCGATGCGCGGCAACAAGATGCTGGGCGATGGCATGCGCACCATTCTGGGCGTTGCTGTCGGGGCGACCTTCACGGTCTCTTTGCTGGTATCCATGGGGGCGATGTGGCCGACACTGGTGCTGATCCCGGTGATGGTACTTGCCATCGGGGCGGTCGGCGTGCCGTATTTTCAACGGCTCTGGGGATATGATTTTCCAACCAGCTATTACAGCGCCATGCCGGGCGGATTTCAGGACATGGTGCTGTTCGGAGAAGAAGCTGGCGCAGATGTCCGCGCCCTCTCGCTGATCCATGCGACGCGGGTCATGGTCATCGTCGTTGTCCTGCCCTTCCTGCTGAGATGGGCCTGGGATGCGGACCTCAGCAATCCGCCGGGCCAGCCCGCGGCCTCGATCCCCCTGTCGCAGCTGGCCCTGATGGTCTTTTGCGGGTTTGTCGGCTGGCAGGTCGCGAAGCGGGCGGGCATGTTCGGGGCATCTATCCTGGGGCCGCTGATCCTGGCTGCGGGCTGCGCCCTGACGGGCTTGCTGCAGCACCGCCCCCCGGCAGAGGCGGTATGGGCGGCACAGTTCTTCATCGGCATGGGGGTCGGCACCAAATACGGCGGCGTGACCATGTCCGAGATCCGGACCTCCGTCACGGCGGCGCTCGGCTTTTGTGTCGTGCTGATCATTCTGACCATCATCATGGCCGAGACCATCCATCTGCTGGGCCTCGCCCCCGCGATGGAGACCATCCTCGCCTTCGCCCCCGGCGGGCAGGCCGAACTGACGGTGCTGGCCCTGATCGTTGGTGCCGATATGGCCTTTGTGGTGGCGCATCATGTGTTACGCATATTTGTTGTCATCATTGGCGCACCGCTTTTCGCGCGGTTGTTCAAGACCACGGCGACCGACCCATGACCCAAAGGAACGCTCAAAGATGACTGCAACCCTGGACACTCTCGCGCGCGACACCCGTTTGCGGGTCGCGATCAACACAGGCAATCGGGCGCTGGTGCAACAGGACGGAGACATCCTGAACGGGATCAGCCCGGCACTGGCGCGACGTCTCGCGACAGAGATCGGCGCGCAGATGGTGCCGGTGATCTATGACGGTGCGGGAAAGGTCTTTGACGATGCGGAGCATGACAAATGGGATGTGGGATTTCTTGCCATTGATGAGAAACGGGCCAGAAAGATTGCATTCACCCGGCCCTACAAGGTGATCGAGGCCACCTTTGCGGTGCGCGCCTCCTCGGACCTGACAGAGGTCGGCGAAGTGGATCGGGCAGGGCTGCGCGTGCTGACCTCCACCGGCTCCGCCTATGACATGCATCTGACCAAATCGCTGCAGCATGCCACGCTGGAACGTTCCGGCACCCCGCCCGAAAGCTTTGCCGAATTCCGCGCGGGGCGCTGCGATGCGGTTGCCGGGGTCCGTGAATCGCTGGCGGGCTTTTTCGGCGATGATCCGGCGGTGCGGATCCTGCCGGGCGTGCTGACCTCGGTGCGGCAGGCGATGGTTCTGCCACGCGCGGACCACCCGCTGATCGGCGCGCTGGACGATTTTGTCGCGCGCGCGATTGCCGATGGGTTTGTGGCCGCCGCCAGCTGAACCTGCGGGGTCAGCGCCCGGTCCAGACCGCTTCGTTGATCATGTGGATCGGTGCGCCATTGGCATAGGCGTTGATCTGTTCGAAGATATCCGTGAATTGCAGATTGAATTCGTCCTCGGTCACATAGCCGATATGGGGAGTCGCCAGGACGTTGGGATGGGTGAGAAGCGGGTCAGAGACATCCGTCAGCGGTTCGTGATCAAAGACGTCGACCGCCGCGTGAATCCGGCCCCTGGCAATCTCGGCCTCCAGCACACCCTTGCCGACCAGCCCCGAACGCGAGGTATTCACGAAAAGCGCCCTTGGCTGCATCGCGGCCAGATCCGCAGCGGTGATGATCCCGCGTGTCTCCGGTTTCAGGCGGACGTGAACGCTCACGATATCGGAGGTGGCAAAGAAGGCCTCGCGGGAAGGGGCGACAGTCTCTCCGTCCTGTGCGGCCCGCGCACGGCCCGCTTCGGAGGCCCACCATTGCACCTTCATGCCCAGTGCCCTGGCGTAACCCGCAACGGCACCTGCAATCCGGCCATAGCCGTAAAGGCCAAGGGTGCGGCCGCGCAGGGTGCGCCCGACGCCCGACTGCCAGTTTCCGGCCCTGAGCGAGGCCGCCTGCTGCGGGATCTGGCGATAGCTGGCAAGGATCAGCGCCAGCGTATGTTCCGCCGCGGCATAGGATGGCGTACCGCCGTGCATGTTCGAACAAAGCAGCACGTTGTGCGCGCTGCAGGCCTCCACGTCGATATGCGGATAGACACTGCGCTGCGAGATCAGCTTGAGCTTTGGCAAAAGCGCAAGCAGGTCCGCGCCGATGGGGGTGCGTTCGCGGAACAGCACCAGCGCCTCGGCCTCCTGCACGCGCGCAGCAAGGGCGGTGGGGTCAGGCTGATGATCGGTCCAGACCGTGACGTCGTGACCATCCAGCATCGAGAAACACGCCAGCCCGCGCAGCGTATCGAACCAATCGTCGAGGATATGAACTTTCATCGGCTTTCGACACCGGCATTCGGCGTTGGTGAGCGCGGCGTAGGCACGAAAACGGCATCATCCAGCGTTTGCAGGGTGCGGCGCACCTTTTCGCGCTCCGCCAGCAGGTGATTGAACTGCGCGTCACACCCGGAAATCGGTGTCGGATAGTTTGCGATCTCAGCGTTCAGGCTTTGGCGCGCCAGGGTCAGCTCCGACCGGGCAATCGCCAGACATTCTTCGTAGTCTTCCATCATTCTCGCCGCCCTCTTTTATTGTATACCATTGTATACCGAAATGCGCCGAGGTCAATGCCCCTTCCAGATCGCGCGGGGAACAAAGACCTCTCCGGCGGCCAGTTTGCGCGCCGTGCGCACCAGCCCGGCTGATTTCAGGTTGAAGCCCTGCGCGGTATTCTCGAAATCCACAACGACATCTATGGTGCCGCTGGCATGCTCCAGCGTGATCGTGGCGGGAGTCTCCTTCGGTATCGCGGCCAGGCCGTCGGCCACCGTGCCGGGCGTCAGCACGCATGAGGCGAGGCATTGCGCACCGGTCACCGCCATCGAGGGGTGGCATTTCCACGGCATGAAATAGCGCGTCGCAATGGTGCCGCCCTGCGTCGCCGGGGCCAGCAGCCCGAATTTCGGCGTGACGGATCTGGAAACGTCCCCCATCCCCATGCGCTTGCCCGCCTCCAGCCGCAGGGCCTCCATCCGGGCATAGAAACCGGCGTTTTCGTCCAGCTTTGCGGCCGTCTCATAGCCGGTTAGGCCGAAGTCTGCGGCCCTGGCGATGACCATCGGCATGGCCACGTCCATGCAGGTCACCTTGATCCCGTCTATCGTGTCGATCAGGTTGCCGGTCGGCAGGAATGCCCCGGTGACACCCCCAACGGTATCCATGAATTGCAACGCCACGGGGGCGGATGTTCCCGGCACGCCGTCAATCTGCACGGCACCGTCATAGCTGACCACCTTGCCGGGCGTCTGCACGATGGCGGCCACCCTTGCCCCGGTGTTGACGGCGCGGATGTTGACGGTTGTCTGACCCTCCTGCGCCTCGACCAGCCCCATTTCGATGGCGGCAGGGCCGACACCGGACAGGATATTGCCGCAGGTGGGTTTGAAATCGACCAGCCGGTCCTCGACGCCGACCTGCGCGAAAAAGTAGTCAACCTCCGCCCATTCATCATCCGAGCGCGAAAGCATCGCCACCTTCGTTGTCACGGCGGCCCCGCCGCCCACACCGTCGATGTTCAGCGGATGCCCCGAACCCACGATCGCGATCAGCGTTTCGGCCAGGGCATCAAGATCTTCGGGCAGGTCGGCGCGGTTCATATAGGGCCCGCGCGAGGTGCCGCCCCGCATGAAGACGAAAGGGATTGCGGTCTGCGTCATGTTAGTCTTCTCAGTTAAAGGGCCAGGGGAAGTTGGTGTATTCCTGCAAAAGTCCCGGCGGGAAATCACGGTTCAGCAACCACGCCATGCCGCACATGAAGGCGATCCCGGCGCCTGTGTAGATCAGGGCGTAAAGCGTACTGACACCCGCGCGGAACCTCATGAAGGCAAACAGGAACAGGCCAAGTGCCAGGATAAAGCCGAACAGCGCGGTCAGCGCCAGAAGGCCTGCAAACCACGACAGCGTCGGCCACAGCCCATGGGTCGCACTGGCGTCTTCGCCGTTCAGCTCGCGGTCGGCAAAGATCGTGTCGGTCTCGGGCTTCAGCATCATGCGGATGATCAGCGCGGCACAGCCCAGCAGACAGACCCCGGCCACGAACATCGGGAAAGTCCGGTCGCGGCTGTACTCCGGGATCGACGCCGCATCGTAGTAGGCATAGGCGATGTAGCCGGTGATGATCAGCAGGAACACGAAGGGTGCCCGCTTGGACCCGGATTGCACGTCACCCTCGGCCAGGATGTTCTTGGCCTGACGCAGCCCCAGCACGACGGAGATCACCGTGATGATCAAAAGGATGATCACAATGGGCGAGAAGATATATTCGATGCCTTCGCCAAAGCTCTTGCGGAACTGGCTTTGTGCGATCTGCACGGCCTGGTTGGCATAGGTCTCGGCCGGGCGGGCCAGCACGAAACCGATCAGGAAGGCCGGGCGCGACCAGTCAAAGCGGCGCATCATGATGCCAAGGAAACCGATGCCCAGAAGCGCCACCAGGTCCATCAGGTTCTGGCCGGACTGGAAGGCGGCAAAGCTGATGATCATGAACAGGAACGGGGCCAGCAGCGCGAACCGGATCGTCGTCAGCTTGGCAATCCCGCCCGAAGCCGCGATGCAGATGACCGTACCGACCACATTGGCCAGGGCCAGCAGCCAGACGATGGAATAGGTGATATCAAGGTTGTTCTTCAGCATGGCCGGGCCGACCTCGATCTGGCCGGAGCCCAGCAGTGCAATCGCGCCGATGAAGATCGCCATGGACCCGGACCCCGGAATCCCGAACAGCAAGGTCGGGACAAGCCCGCCGCCTTCCTTGGCGTTGTTCGAGCTTTCCGGCCCGATCACGCCACGCACTTCGCCCTTGCCGAACTGCGACTTGTCCTTGGTGGTCTGCACCGCATGGCCATAGGCGATCCAGTCAACGACAGACCCGCCAAGGCCGGGGATGACCCCCACGATCACGCCGATGATGGAACAGCGGACCGACAGCCAGATGTTGGCCCACCAGTCCCTGACACCCTCCAGCCAGCCGCCGCCAAGCTGCGGTTCGCGTGCAATGGCGCGATCCTGCCGGAGAAGCGAGATGATCTCGGGGATGGCAAAGATGCCAAGGCCGACGATGACCAGTTTCAGCCCGTCCGCCAGATAGGGGAAATCATAGGACGACATGCGCAGATCGCCTGAAGAGGCACCCTCGCCAATCGTGCCGATCAGCATGCCCAGACCGGCGGCGACGATGCCCTTGATGGCGACGCGCCCTGCAAGAATGCCGACCATCGACAGGCCGAAGATGGTGATCATCAGCAATTCAGGCGTGCGGAACTCCAGCACGATGGGCCGGGCGATCAGGATGAAGATCGTCAGGAAGCTCGCGCCGACCAGACCGCCGAACAACGATGAGGCAAAGGCGGCCGACAGCGCGCGCGCGGCCTGTCCCTTCTTGGCCATGGGAAAGCCGTCCAGCACCGTTGCCTGGCTGGCAGACGATCCCGGAATGCCCATCAGAACAGAGGCGAAAGTATCCGATGTCGGCACCACGGCCACCATCCCCACCATGAGCGCAAGCCCCAGAATCGGGTCCATCCCGAACATGAACGGCAAGAGCAGCGACAGCCCCGCGATGCCGCCCAGACCGGGAAACACCCCGATGCAAAGGCCCATCAGAACACCAAGTGTGAGGTAACCCAGTACGACGGGCTGCAGGATCAGCCCCCACGCACTGCCCAGCGCCGGCAGCGCCTCCATGATGACTTCCATGACAATTCCTCCCGATCCGCTTGGTCAAACGCCCCGCCTGCCGGCGGGGCGCTCGCAAAGCGGGTCTCAGTTCAGCGACACGCCGTATTTTTCCTGCAGCCAGTTCTGGATGAAGGCCTTGGCCTCGGGTGTGACCTTGGTGGCGCTGGCAAGCGCCTTTTGCGCAGGCACGCCGGTCATCTGGGGGTATTTGCCCAGACGCTTTTCCGAAATCGCAGCGAAATCGGGACGCGCCTTGATGGCCTCGAAGGCGGCGGTATAGGTCGCAATCGCCGCTTCGGAGGCACCATTGGGCAGGAAGACCATCTTCTGCGCCGGGAAACCGGCGATGAAGAACGCTTTCCAGGCATCCCAGCTCTCGCCGGAGGTTTCGCAGCCCTCGGTGGCTTCGCAGACTTCCTTGAAGGTCGGGATGTCGGGGAAGGTCGGATCGCGCACGATGTTGCCATCGTCATCCAGCGCGCCCCAAGTCATCATCGGCACGGCTGTGCCCGCCTCGACCAGCGGCGTCACGCCGGACAGGTAAGACGAGGACGTCTGATAGTCGATGTTGGCTTCGCCCCGCTCAAACATCAGGCGGCCATCGCCACGGCCCTTGATGCCCATGACGCTTTCGACATTCAGGCCCAGCATTTCCCAGGCCAGTGTCGGCACGAGGTCAAGGCGCGTGGCACCCTGGTTGCCATAGATGAAATCGACTTCCTTGAGGGCGCTGGCGTCCATGCCGTCCATCTTCGCCGCCAGGTCGGGCGGCAGATAGGCGACACCGCCGGTCCCCGAGGCCAGGACAACGTTCCAGTCGGCATAGTCGAACTTGACGCGCGGATCACCCAGCAGGAACGGGAATTGTGTGGAGCCGCTGGAGCCGAAGATGGTGGTGCCGTCCTCAAAGGTCTGCGACTGGAAATAATTCGCACCCTTGGTCGAACCGGCACCGGGCATGAACTTCACGACCACCGTGGGCTGACCCGGCAGCGCCTCGGACAGAAGCGGGGCGTAGAAGTTGGCCCATTTGGCCGAGCCGCCGGTTTCCGAGAACGGGATGATCCATTCGACGGTCTTGCCCGCCATATCCATGGTTTGGCCTTCGGCATGTGCCTTGACCGAGAATGTTGCAGCGGCAGCGGCGACGAGACCAACGGCCACGCGACGCGTGGTTTTGAAAGTGGACATATCTTCCTCCCTTGAATGTAGTCCCGATAGTAAGGGACCAAATTAGAATCACGAGGGGGTGTCCGCCCCCTGTTGATCTACGCTGAGTGAACTGCGAACCTTTCATGAAACTTGCATGCGGGAAAATAAGTGCCGTGCGGATTACGCTGATCGAGGACAACGCAAGCCTGGCCAAGGGCATCGGATACCGTCTGGAAGACGCAGGCCATGCCGTGGATCATCTGGCCGATGGGGCCGAGGCGGAAACCTATCTGCAGGCCGACGGGGCCGATCTGGTCATCCTCGACATCAACCTGCCGGGAGTGGACGGGCTGACGCTGCTGCGCCAGATGCGCCAGCGGGGCGATACCCGGCCGGTGATCCTGCTGACCGCACGGGCAGAGACCGAGGACCGCGTGCTCGGGCTCGATGCCGGTGCCGATGATTATCTGATCAAACCCTTCGACATGGCGGAACTGGAAGCCCGCGTGCGCGCCCTGCTGCGCAGGCGCGCCATTCCCCAGCAACAGCGCGAGGCCGTGGGCGCCCTGCAATATGATGTCGCCGGTCGGCAGTTGTTCGACGGTGAAACCGAGATCGACCTGCCACGCCGCGAGATGTCCATGTTCGAATGCCTCTATGCCGCCAATGGCAGGCTGGTGACCAAAAGCACCCTGCTGGACCATGCCTATGGTGTCGGCACCGATGTGGCCGATACGGTGGTCGAGGTCTATGTCTCGCGCCTGCGCCGACGGCTCAGCCCCCATGGCATCCAGATCAAGACCCAGCGCGGTCTGGGCTATCAACTCCTGACCGGGCAGGCAGAATGAGGCCGCATTCGCTCCGCTCCCGGCTGATCCTGATCATCCTGACCCCTTTGCTGCTGATCGCCCTGATCACCGGGATCTGGCAGTACAGGACAACGACACTCAGGGCCGAAGGCATCTTTGACCGGGGTCTTCTGTCGGCCGCCCTCGCAATCTCGCGCGATATTGCGGTTTCGGACGGCGACGCGCTGAGCCCGCCGACCCGCGCCATCCTCAGCGATACCTCGGGGGGCGAGATTTTCTACCACGTCTATGCGCCCGACGGCGTCTTTGTCACCGGCTATGCAACCCCGCCGGTGCAACCCCCGTCGGCCCCCCAGAATCAGGCCGAACCCTATTATTACGATGCCCGTTACCGGGGCGAGGAGGTGCGGGTCCTGCGGTTTCAGGATGGCACGACGATCAGCGGTGTCAGCGGGGTCTTCAACATCACGGTCTGGCAGAATGCCGATGTGCGCAACAACTTCGTGCATGAAGTCGTGACGCGATCCTTCGCTGTCATCGGTTTGCTTGTGGCCTCGGTGGCCCTTGTCGTCTGGTTCGGCGTCGCCCTTGGCCTGCGCCCGCTGCTGGATCTGGAAATGGCCATTGCCCGCCGGACCCCCACCGACCTGGAGCCGATCCGCCGTCCGGTGCCGATAGAGGCGCGCAAGCTTGTCGAAACGCTGAACACCCTGCTGGACCGGGTCTCTCGCCGGATCAGCTCGAAGGATGAATTCATCTCCAACGCCGCACATCAGTTGCGAAACCCTGTTGCCGGTGTGCTCGCCCTGGCCGAGGCGGTGCAGAACGCCCCGAGCCGCGAATCCGCCATCGCGCGCAGCGCCGAACTGGTCGATGCCGCCCGTGAAGCGAGCAGCCTGACAAACCAGCTATTGTCCTTTGAGCGGGCGAGCGGCACAGATGTTGACCGCTCCGGCACCCGGATCGACCTGCGCGACCTGCTGAGCCAGATCACCGAACGCTTCAAGGCCCAGATTGCGCCGAGGCAAGTGGATCTGACCCTCGCGCTTCCCGACAGGGCGGTCGTGATCAAGGGCGACGAATTCATGCTGCAGGAAGCCTTTTTGAACCTGTTGACGAATGCCGTGGTGCACGGCGGCCCCGACATGTCGGCCATCGCGGTCAACCTGGCCAGGGAAGGCGAGATGGCCGTGATCGAGGTGAAGGACAACGGCGTCGGCATCCCGCGCGAAAAATTCGTCGAAGCGGTCAGCCGTTTCGGTCAGGCCAATGGCGGCCCGGGCAGCGGGCTGGGCCTGCCCATCGCGGCGCGGGTGATGGAAAACCACGGTGGGTCGCTCAGGCTGCTCGACATATCGGAGGGGACGGCTGTGCTGCTCGCGCTTCCTTTGGATGAAGGGGACCTGCCGCACGACAGCCGCCGCAGAAGCGACTGACGATACAGCGTCCCGCCTTTAACCTGATACACGCCGTATCGCCGATGTCCCGAGAGAGCGGCAGGGTATCGGCGATTCAAGTTCAAGGCCGCGCGCTTTACCCGGTTGCGCCAGAGCGCCCCGATGATTTTGACCGCTGGGATAAATCAGGCGATCGGCGGTTTTTCGGCCAGCAGGATGAACCTTTCGTAAAGCCGGGTCCGCAGGTTGTTGCGCAACCCGGTGGTCTGCCGCTGCGCCCGCGCAATCGGCGCATGGGAGAGTTGCCGGATTGGCGAGAACCCGGCCGCCTCCAGCATGGGCGCCAGCCGTTCGGCCCTCAGCCCCCCAGCAAAGGGCAGACGCCGCATGATCGCGCGATGCTGTTCGCCCACCGCCCCGTCAATATGTGGCTCGGGTGAAATCCTGTTCCACAGCGCCAGAACCCGGGCGGCCACCCGCCCGGCAAGCGGCAGGTTCGCCCAGTCACCGTCATAGATCAGCAGCCGTCCGCCGGGGCGCAGAATGCGGTACCAATCGGCAAAGGCGGCCTCCGGCTCGACCAATGTCCAGACCAGATGGCGGCAAAGCACGGCGTCATAGCTGTTGTCAGGCTCCAGCGTGCGTGTGGCATCGGCATGAAGGAACCGCAAACGTGGCTTGCCTGCGTGTTTTTCGCGCGCCCGGGCCAGCATGGCTTCGGAAAAATCAAGCGCGGTGACGTCATGGCCCTGATCATGGATCAGCCTGGTGACCTCGCCCGTGCCACAGGCCAGCTCAAGCACACGCCTGGGCGCCGGTCCCAGATGTTCGCGCATCGGGGATGCCCAGGCCGCCGCTTCCGCGCCCGGCTCGATGCGGTGCCCAAAGGACATATCAAAGGTTGCAGCGCGCCGGGACCAATGGGCGCGGATTTCCTCGGTCAGATCGTGGTTCAGGGTCATTCGGTTTCCCGGGTAAGGATGTCGGTGAAACGATCTTTGGCGCGGCGCGGAAGATCGGCTGGAAAATCGGCTTGGGGAATGTCTCCGACCTGAATCAACATGACCATTCCCATCGCGAAATGCGGCGAGCATTTGATTCCGTAGCTGCCCGGCACTGTCAATGTCACGGTGAACTCTTCGTTGATCTGGCTTTTGAACGGCGCGGCACCCTGCGGCAGCATCCCGTCGATGATCGCGGCATTATGCCCCGATTGCACCGGGATGAAACGCACCGCGTCGCCGGGGGCGATTTTCAGAAATTCCGGTTCATAGATCATCGCCCCCTGGTCGTTGCGTGTGTACATCTGCACCTCATGCGTTTCGGCAAGGGCCACCGAGGGGGGCAGGGCGGACAGGATCGTCAGCAGCGCAATATGCTTCATCGGTTCACACCTCGTGACATAGAAAGCGAAAGACAGTTGCATTGTCGGCGGGGTCGCGGAGCCGGGTGGCCTGAACGCGAAAGATCGAGGCCAGCCGCGCGGTGCTCAGCACCTCATCGGGCGGCCCGCAGGCGACCATTCGCCCGTTGTCCATCACCGCCAGGCGGTCACAGCCCATCGCCTGGTTGAGATCATGCAGCGCCATGACCACCGTCACCGGCAGATTGGCCACCAGCCGCAGCAGCGACAGCTGGTGGTGGATATCAAGATGGTTGGTCGGCTCATCCAGGATCAGGATGCGCGGCCGCTGCGCCAGTGCCCGTGCGATCTGGACCCGCTGGCGTTCACCGCCCGACAGCGTGGCCCAGCGGTGCCCTGCCATCTGGGCCATGCCCACGGCCTCCAGCGCATCGGTCACGATGGCCCGGTCCTGCGCACCGAAAGGGGCCAGCGCCGACAGCCAGGGCGTGCGCCCCAACTCGACCACATCGCGCACCAAAAGTGCCTCTGAGGTTTCGGCGATCTGTTCCACAACCGCAATCTTTTGGGCGATGTCGCGCCTGCTGAGCGTGGTCAGGGGCGCGCCCTCCAGCAGCACGGTGCCGGTGCGGCGCGTCAGCAGTCCCGCCAAAAGACGCAGCAGCGTGGATTTGCCGGAACCGTTCGGGCCGATCAGGCCAAGCGTCTCACCCGGCGCAACCTCAAGCGAGACGTCCTCGACAATGGGCCGCGACCCTGCCGCCCAGCCAAGCGATTTTGCCTCCAGCCTCATGACCATCTCCTGTTGCGCACAAGGATCAGCGCAAAGCCCGGTGCGCCAACCAGCGCCGTGACCACACCAATCGGGACAACCTGACCGGGGATCAGCATGCGCGAGGCGATATCCGCCACGATCAGAAACACCGCCCCCGCCAGGGCCGAAGCAGGCACCAGCCGCGCGTGCCGGGGGCCGACGACAAAGCGCATGGCATGGGGGATCACAAGGCCCACGAAACCGATGGAGCCGACCAGGCTGACCATGGTGGCGGTCATCAGGGTCACGGCACCGATCAGCATGATCTGCACCCGACGCACCGCGATGCCAAGCGAGGCCGCCGAGGAGACCCCGAAGGAAAACGCATCCATCGCGCGGGCAAACCACAGGCAGATCAGAAAGCCGACCGCCGTGACGGGGGCCGCCAGCATCACATCGGGCCAGCGCACCCCCGACAGGTTGCCCAGCAGCCAGAACATGATGCCGCGCGCCTGTTCGGCATTTGCCGATTTGGCGATCAGAAAGGATGTGAGCGCGTTGAAAAGCTGCGAACCGGCGATGCCCGCAAGCACCAGCTGCGCCGAACCGCCACCCGCCGCGCGCGCCAGCATTGCCACCACGGCAAAGGCCAGCGTCGCCCCGACAAAGGCCCCGCCCGAGATGCCGAGCAGACCGCCGCCAACGCCCAGAATGGTGACCGCAACCGCACCGGCTCCGGCCCCTGCGGACACGCCCAACAAATAGGGATCGGCCAGCGCATTGCGCACCAATGCCTGCAGAACGACACCTGACAGGGCAAGCCCCGCACCACAGGCGGCAGCCAGAAGGGTGCGCGGCAGCCGGTAGCTCCAGATGATCCCGGCGTCGATGGGGTCCACAATCAGCCCGGCGTCCCAGATGTTATTGGCAAAGACCGCCGCCACCGTCGCAAGCGGCAGCGGCGTCTCGCCAATGACGACACCGCCCAGAACGGCCAGCATCAATATGGCCGCCCCCTGCGCGACCCGCAGCCCATATGTGCGCCGCAAAACGCGGGGGGCAGCCAGATCACTCATTGAAGATCAAACTCCGGCAGGGCCTCGGCCAAAGTCTCAAGCGCTGTGACATTGCGGATCGAGGGGTCCATCGAATGCGCGTTCAGGATCACGATGCGGTCATTCCTGACTGCGTCCATCTGGCTGGTCACCGGATCGCTGCGCAGGAATTCCAGCTTTTTCTCCACATCATCCGCCTCGAAACGGCGCCGGTCCATTTCGGCGACGACGATGACCGAAGGATTGGCGCGGGCGATGCTTTCCCAACTGACAACCGGCCATTCCTCGTCGCTTTGTACGACATTGCGCAGCCCGAGCTTGTCCATCATGTAACCCGGAGGTCCCTTGCGGCCCGCGACATAGGGGTCGATGTCCATCTCGGCGGAGGAGAACCAGAACACGGCCGAAGCATCCTCAAGATCCAGCGCCGCCGCCTGTTCGATGGCCGCCGCTTCGCGGGCTTTCAGATCGGCGACCAGAGCCGCGCCTTTTTCGGACACGTCAAAGATCTGTGCCAACTGGGTGACACCGGCATAGATGCTGTCCATTTCGAACATGGCCAGACGGGTGCCGTCCGATCCGGTGCTGTTGTCCTTGGCCCAGCAATCGGCGGGCAGCACGAAGGTCGGGATGCCAAGGTCGGCAAACTGATCGCGGGTGGCCACGATGCCCTGCGGGCCGATGTGCCATTCATATTGCACGACAACCACATCGGGGCGCTTCTCGACCACGGATTCAAAGCTGGGGTCATTGTCGGCCAGACGTTCAATGCCAGCGTTCAATTCGGTGAACTCCGGCAACACTTCGGTGAACCACACCGACGTTCCGGCAACCCTGTCGCCAAGCCCCAGCCCATACATCAGTTCGGTTCCGGCCTGACCGACAGTCACCGCCGTTTCAGGGGCCGCGTCAAAGGTGACGTCGACGCCGCAATTCTCGATCGTCAGGGGATAGGCCGTCTGGGCCTGCGCCACCGGCGCGAAACAGACCGCGCCCAGCAGGGCCGCCCTTAGTTTCTTGTGGTACATCCTATGTCTCCGGAGTGTGATGCGCCCGGAGACAAAGAGGGTATGGCGAACCCATGGCTGGCCTGCATGGCAACCGGGGCGGCTGACATCTGCAGGCTGGCGATGGAGGGTGCGTGGGAGCACCGCTGGACAAAGTTCATTCGACACCTCCCCGGACTCCCCGCCCGGGCCGCGTTACGTTTGCTGTCGGCAGGTCTCCTGACTGGCGGGTCGTCACGGCAGCGGCCTTCCCATGGCACGGGGCCACAGTGGCATGATCGCTGCACGCTCATCGCCTACAGTTGCGGGGGCAGTTCCGGTTCACCGGCGGACCGGTGGCGGATTCCCTTTTGATTCCTTGCGGAAACCGACAGGCGTTGTTCTAGCCAGCAATTTCCGCAGCCGCAATCGCCGATCTCGGGCCGCTCAACCACAGCCCGGAGCGCGACGGGTCGCAGCTGCGCGGCAGGGGCGGCGGCACAGGTCATTTCAGGCCCTGCGCCTCCATCGCTTCGGCCAGTGCCTCAAGCCCGTCGATGATCCGGGTCGAAGGGTTCAGCGTCATCGCGTCCATCGGCAGCACCCGGCCCTCGCTGACCGCCTCCATCAGGCTGGCCACCGGATCGCCGGTCAGGAACGCCATCTTGGCCTCGGTCGAATCCATCGGATAGCGGCGGCGGCTCATGTCGGCGATGGCGATGATCGTCGGGTTCTTCCGGGCGATGGTCTCCCAGCTCACGGTCGGCCAGTCCTCGAAACTGTCGATGATGTTGGTCATCCCGAGTTGCCGGGCCATGTAGCCCGGTGCGCCGTTCTGCCCGGCGACATAGGGGTCGGCCTCCGTGGTTGCCGACGAGAACCAGAAGACGACGCTGACATCCCCGGAGACCGCGCCGACCCTTGCCTTTGCCGCTGCTTCACGCTTGCGCAGATCCGCGATCAGCGCCGCGCCCCGGTCCTGGACGTCAAAGATCTCGGCCAGCTCGGCAATGTCACGATAAACGAGGTCCATCTCGAAGGGCACCGGGCGCGGGCCGTCCGAGGTTTCCATCTGCGGCCGGTCGGCACAATCCGAGGGCAGGTTGTAGGCCGGAATGCCGAGGTCCGCGAATTGCTGACGCGTGCCGACGGACCCCTTTATCCCGATGTAATATTGCAGGTCAGTCGTCACCAGGTCGGGGCGGCGTTCGATCACCGCCTCGAAGGAGGGGTTGTTGTTGTCCAGCCTTTCGATCCCGGCATCCACTTGCGCGAACTGCGGCAGCACCGGACTGCGCCAGACCGAGGTCGCCCTGACCCGGTCGGCCAGCCCCAGCTGATACAGGATATCGGTGCCCCGCTGGCCAAGCGAAACCACAGTCTCGGGGGCCTTCGGGAACACCAGTTCTATGCCGCAGTTGTCGATGGTCAGCGGATAGTCGGTTTTGGCCAATGCCGGCAGCGCCAGCACCATTGCCGTCAGGGCGGCGCCGCTCAGGGATTTGAGGGACATATGTGATCTCCGGTTGATGAAGCGACCGGAGACAGGAAGGGATTGCCGACCTCGGACGGCAACACGGCGCCGGCCGCGAGGGCCGGAGCATTGTTGCAGTTACCGGAAACCCCGAAAGGCCCCGTTGAGGAAAACGTCATATGGCACCTCCCCGGACACCCCGCCCGGACCGCGTTGCTGTTGCATGTCGGCAGGTCTCCTGACTGACGGGTCGCTGTGCTTGGCTGCCTTCCCATGGTCCTTGGACCACAGTGGCATTTATGGCTTGGCACTCGCCGTCTACAGTTGCGGGGGCAGTTCCGGTTCACCGCTTGCGCGGTGGCGGATTCCCTTTTGATTCCTTTCGGAAACCGACAGAAACTGGTTAACCTCTCGTTCTGGTGAATACAATCACACCTCGACGGTGACCTTGCCGATCGGGTTCGAACAGCAGGCCAGGATATAACCCTCCGCGATATCATCCTCCGAGATGCCGCCGTTATGGACCATGTGAACATCGCCCTCGGTCTTGCGGATCTTGCAGGTGCCGCAGATGCCAAAGGTGCAGCCCGACGGGATGTTGAGCCCGCTGGCCTTGGCCGCCGCCAGGACGGTGTCGGTCTGTGCGACCCTGGCAGTGACGCCCGAGGTGGCAAAGGTGATCTCGGCGCTGGTATCCTCGTCCGGCACGATGTCGTCCAGCGCGGGGGCCTCGGCCTCGTTCGGGGTGGGGGCCTGGAAATTCTCCTGGTGGTAGCGATCCATGTCATAGCCAAGACCCTGAAGCGCCTCGCGCACGGTCTGCATGAAGGGCTCGGGCCCACAGCAAAAGACTTCGCGCTCCAGATAATCGGGGGCCATGAGGCCCAGCATCAGCTGGTTGATCTGGCCGCGATAGCCGGTCCAGGGCGCAAAACGGTCGGCCGCCTTGACGATCCAGTGCAGGTCGATGCCCGGCACCCGGCTGGCCATGTGCTCCAGCCGCTGGCGAAAGATGATCTCGGACGGGCGGCGCGCGCAGTTCACAAAGACGATGTCAGGCTCGGTGCCCAGATCGAACATCCAGGTGGTCATCGACATCATCGGCGTGATGCCGGACCCGGCCGAGATGAACAGGTATTTGTCTGACGGGAAATCGGTATGGGTGAACCAGCCCGCCGGTCCCGTCACCTTCAGCCGCATGCCGGGTTCCAGGTGATCCAGCATCCAGCGTGTGCCGATGCTGTCAGCCTGCGCCTTGACGGTGATCGAGATCGACCGCGGCCGCGAGGGCGAGGAGGAAATCGTATAGGTCCGGTGCACGGTGCCGCCGGGCACCGGCAGTTCCAGCGTCAGGAACTGACCCGGCTTGAAGTCGAACAGCGCCCCCGAGGGCGCGCGAAAGGTGAATGTGGCGGTATTGGCCAGTTCGGGGATGACTGACACGCATTCCAGCGGTTCATCGTCCTGCCAGAAGATATTGGACGGATGGGCGATATCTTTCATCGTGTTACTCCGCCGCCATCTGGGTCGGGGTCAGCCGCCGCGACATCGTGTTGCAATACCAGTCGACAAAACCGATCACGCCGGTCTCGTGGATGGGCGAATAGGGACCGGGCTCATAGGCGGGTGAATTGATGCCGCGCTGGTTGTCTTCCACCACCCGGCGGTCCTCGTCATTGGTGGCGATCCAGACCTCGGTCAGGCGCCGGAGATCGTAATCCACACCTTCCACGGCATCCTTGTGGACCAGCCATTTGGTCGTGACTTGCGTTGTCGTCGCCGTCAGCGGTGTGACGCGAAAGACGATGGAATGATCCGGCAGGAAATGGTTCCAGGTGGTGGGGTAATGGTATTTCAGCAAAGTGCCGGCGGTGTCGTCCCGGACCCGCCCGAGAAACTTTGTCACTGCGGGTTTCAGATCCATCGTAAAGCTCTTGGCACCCGGCAGAAGCGGCATCCGCGCAAGGCGGTATTGCATGTCCTCGGCCATGCGGAATTGCGAGGGATAGCCCTGATCTTCCAGCCGGTCGAAATGGGTCTGAAGATGCGGCGGTGTCTCCCCTTCCTCGATGCCGGTGACGGTCGGATCATCGGTAAAGGACCGGCACAGGCCCGGATGGTTGCCGCCGCAATGGTAACATTCGCGGTTGTTTTCCCAGACCAGTTTCCAGTTGCCGTCTTCGATGATGCTTGTCTCATGCGCGACCTTGGCGTCGCTCAGGTCATGCACCGCAAGATAGGGCTGCGCGAGGGCGGCGAAGGCGTCGAAATCGGGCGCTTCATCGGCAAGGCAGATATAGATCAGCCCCTGCAGATCCCGGCAATGGACCGGCTTCAACCCATGCTGTGACGGATCGAAATCAGGCCCCATTTCGCGGGCCCACAACAGCTTTCCGTCCAGGCTATATGTCCATTGGTGGTAGGGGCAGACCAGGTTGGGCGATACGCCCTTTGCCTTGTTGCAGATGACCGAACCGCGATGGCGGCAGGAATTGTGAAAGGCGCGGATCACGCCATCGGAACCGCGCACGATGACCACGCCGTAGCTGCCGACCTGATGGGTGACATAGCTGCCCGCTTTGGTCAGTTCGCAGGCAGGGACGGCGAACAGCCAGTCGCGGTAGAAAATCGTTTCCATATCCGCGCGAAAGACGTCGGGATCGGTGTAGAAGGGTTGTTCCAGCGCATGGCCGGCGCGGCGCCGTGCCAGCAGGTCGCTGAGTGGGTGGGTCATCTTTCTGGTCTCCTGCCGCGCCCCGCGGATCGATTTGGGCAGATGACAGCACAAGACACCGATGGGCCGCAGCCTCTGGGAGGTGCCGCGCGCCAATTCAGTGCCAAGACCGCCACCCGCGGTTGAACAACTTCACCAAGGCTGGTTTCCGGACTTGATCGCAGCCCGTGAGGGCCCGAGGCGCAACGCCTTCCCGGGCTCCTCCTGCCCAGTGGCCGTTGATGCGCCGCATTACGATCTTACCGTTGCGGGGGCAGTGCCGGATTTTCGCCGGCTTCCCAATTCTCGGACCGAAGCCCGCACCTTGTCCTGTGATGATAGGCCGGACGCATGTTTTATGAAGATTTATTTGCGACCAAAACACTCTTGGAAAAGACAGCAACGCATTTTCCCGGAAGGGGAAGGTAAAAAGGCCGACATCTATATATTGACAGTTTGCCTCAAGTTCACCCAATATGCAGTTGCTTTGGTGCCGGCGACTCGTCTTGCCGGTGAAAAGGGAAGCTGGTGAAAATCCGGCACTGCCCCCGCAACTGTAAGCAGCGAGTCACGTCCCGTTACCACTGGTGCATGCCGCACCGGGAAGGGGGCCGCGACACCCGAGCTGCGAGTCAGGAGACCTGCCGGAGCGCCATAGATGACGACCGCGGCGGAGGGCCGGGGCGCGTGTTCCGGTGCCGCTGGCGCCCGATCCCGTGCCCTTGCTTTCGTGCCAACACCATAGTGAGGACAGGGCAAATGACCATTACAGTCTATTCCAAACCGGCCTGCGTGCAATGCACCGCAACCACCCGCGCGCTTGAGATGCGCGGCATTGATTTTCAGCTGATCGACCTGACCGAGGATGCCGCGGCAATGGCACTGGTGCAGGGTCTGGGCTATCGGCAGGCCCCCGTCGTGGTGGCAGGCGATGATCACTGGGCCGGATTCCGCCCCGACAAGATCAGCGCGATGATCTGAGGGCGCGGCAATGGGCGGGCTGGTCTATTTCTCGTCCCGGTCGCAGAACACGCATCGTTTCGTGGGCCGGACCGGTCTGGCGGCGGCGCGTATTCCGCCGGACCCCGAAGCGCCGCTGCCCGCTCCCGACGCGCCCTTTGTGCTGGTCACACCGACCTTTGCGGACGGGCAGGGGCGCGGCGCGGTTCCCAAACCGGTGATCCGCTTTCTCAACATCGCGCGCAACCGTGCGCTGTTGCGCGGGGTCATCGCCTCGGGCAACCGGAACTTCGGCGCGACCTATGCGCTGGCGGGCGATGTGATCGCCAGAAAATGCGCCGTGCCGGTGCTGTATCGCTTTGAACTCGCGGGGACCGACGGTGATGTCGCCCGTGTCCTGGATGGATTGGACAGATTTTGGAAAACGCAACTCTCGACCGCGAACTGACCGACAGCGCCCCGGCCGCAGCGGTGCCTGCCGAATGGCAGGGGCTCGACTACCACGCGCTGAACGCGATGCTGAACCTCTATGACGATCAGGGGCATATCCGTTTCGACGCCGACCGCATGGCGGCGCGGCAGTACTTCCTGCAGCATGTGAACCAGAACACGGTGTTCTTTCATTCGCTGGATGAAAAGCTGGACTATCTGGTCAGCGAAGGCTTTTACGAAGAGGCCGTGCTGAAGCAATATGACCGCGGCTTCCTGCACCGGATCTGGGCGGCAGCCTTTGCCCTGAAATTCCGTTTTCCGACCTTCCTGGGCGCGTTCAAATACTACACCAGCTACACGCTGAAAACGCTGGACGGGAAACGCTACCTCGAACGCTTCGAAGACCGCGTGGTGATGGTCGCCCTGACGCTGGCGCGCGGCAGTGAAGACGACGCGATGCGCCTGATGAACGAGATCATCGCTGGCCGGTTCCAGCCCGCAACGCCGACCTTCCTGAACGCGGGCAAGGCGCAAAGGGGCGAGCTGATCTCCTGTTTCCTGCTGCGTCTGGAAGACAACATGGAAAGCATCGGGCGGGGCATCAATTCGGCCCTGCAATTGTCCAAGCGCGGCGGCGGCGTGGCCCTGCTGCTGACCAACCTGCGCGAACATGGTGCGCCGATCAAAGGGATCGAGAACCAGTCGTCCGGGGTGATCCCGGTGATGAAACTGCTGGAAGACAGCTTTTCCTATGCCAACCAGCTGGGCGCGCGTCAGGGCGCCGGAGCCGTCTATCTGAACGCGCACCACCCCGATATCCTGCGTTTCCTCGATACCAAGCGCGAAAATGCGGATGAAAAGATCCGGATCAAGACTCTGTCGCTGGGCGTCGTCATCCCCGACATCACCTTTACCCTGGCCAAGAAGAACGAGGATATGTACCTGTTCTCGCCGCATGATGTGGAACGGGTCTACAAGATGCCTTTCTCGGAAATCTCGGTGACCGAGAAATACCACGAGATGGTGGACAACCCCAGGATCCGAAAGAAAAAGATCAACGCGCGGGCGTTCTTCCAGACGCTGGCCGAGATCCAGTTTGAATCGGGCTATCCCTATATCATGTTCGAAGACACGGTGAACCGCGCCAACCCGGTCAAGGGGCGCATCGTCATGTCGAACCTGTGTTCCGAGATTCTCCAGGTCAGCGAGGCCTCCGAATTCAACGACGATCTGAGCTACAAGCATCTGGGCACCGATATCTCCTGCAACCTCGGGTCACTCAACATCGCCAAGGCAATGGACGGGGGCGATCTGGGGGGCACGGTGCAGGCGGCGATCCGGGCGTTGAACGCGGTTTCGGAACTGTCGGCGATCGACTCGGTGCCTTCCGTGCGCCGGGGCAACGACGAAGGACATGCCATCGGGCTCGGGCAGATGAACCTGCACGGTTTCCTCGCGCGCGAGCACATCCACTACGGCAGCGCCGAGGGTGTGGATTTCACCAACATCTATTTCGCTACGGTGCTGTTCCACTGTCTGCGCGCATCTAACGCATTGGCGCGCGAACGCGGCCGCAGCTTTGCCGGTTTCGAAGCGTCGAAATACGCCGATGGCAGTTTTTTCGATACCTATGTCGAACGGGACTGGCTGCCCGAAACCGCGCGCGTCAAGGCCCTGTTTGATCAGTTCGGGATCGAAGTGCCCAGCCGTCAGGACTGGAACGCGCTGAAAGAAGAGGTCATGAAGGACGGGCTGTTCAACCGCAACCTTCAGGCGGTGCCGCCGACCGGGTCGATCAGCTATATCAACAATTCGACCTCGTCGATCCACCCGATCACCTCGAAGATCGAGATCCGCAAGGAGGGCAAGCTGGGCCGCGTCTATTACCCGGCGCCCTATATGACCAACGACAATCTTGTATACTACCGGGATGCCTATGAAATCGGGCCGGAGGCGATCATCGACACCTATGCCGCTGCCACGCAGCATGTGGATCAGGGCCTGTCGCTGACGCTGTTTTTCAAGGACACCGCCAGCACCCGCGACATCAACCGCGCCCAGATCTACGCCTGGAAGAAAGGCATCAAGACAATCTATTACATCCGCCTTCGCCAACTGGCGCTGGAAGGAACCGAGGTGCAGGGCTGCGTCTCCTGCTCGTTGTGAGGACCGAAATGAAAGATCTGACCCATTCCCGCCCCGTGCCGCGCGCGATCAACTGGAACCGTTTGCAGGACGACAAGGACCTGGAAATCTGGAACCGTCTGACGGTGAACTTCTGGCTGCCGGAAAAGATGCCGCTGTCGAACGACATCCAAAGCTGGTCGCAATTGTCGGAGGAGGAACAGCGCCTGACCATCCGCGTGTTCACCGGCCTGACACTGCTGGACACGATCCAGAACACCGTCGGCGCACCCGCGCTGATGGCCGATGCGGTCACGCCGCATGAAGAGGCGGTTCTGACCAATATCGCCTTCATGGAAGCGGTCCATGCGCGGTCCTATTCCTCCATCTTCTCGACCTTATGTTCCACTGCCGAGGTGGACGAGGCGTTCCGCTGGTCGGAAGAGAATGCGCAGCTGCAGCAGAAATCGCGGCTGATCCTGGATGAATATGACGCCACATCGAACCCGCTGCGCAAGAAGGTGGCCAGCGTGTTTCTGGAAAGCTTCCTGTTCTATTCCGGCTTTTACCTGCCGATGCATTGGTCCAGCCGCGCCAGGCTGACCAACACCGCCGATCTGATCCGCCTGATCATCCGCGACGAGGCGGTGCATGGCTATTACATCGGCTACAAGTTCCAGCGCGCCATGGAACGGCTGACCGAAGCGGAGCGGGCCGAGTTGAAAGACTTCGCCTTTGCGCTGATGTTCGACCTCTACGAGATCGAGACCCGCTATACCGCGATGCTCTATGACCCGCTGGGGCTGACCGAAGATGTAAAGAGCTTTCTGCACTACAACGCCAACAAGGCGCTGCAGAACCTCGGCTTCGAATCGCTGTTCCCCGAGGAATTGTGCAAGGTGAACCCGGCGATCATGGCGGCCCTCAGCCCCAATGCGGATGAGAACCACGATTTCTTTTCCGGTTCCGGCTCATCCTATGTCATCGGCAAGGCCGAGGCGACCGAAGACGCCGATTGGGATTTCTGAACGCGCGGGGCGGCCTGCGGTCTCGAATTCGCGCGTGGGGAAAGCGGAAACGGCTCGCAGGTCGCCCGGCCGTACCAGGCACAAACATCTCCTTTGCACGCGCGCCGGTGAACCGGATCCGCGATGCGCCTCGAACGCCGGTTTTGCCGCACAGCTGACAGCGGCGGCTATTCCGCCGCGATGACGGCCCGTGGGGCAGGCACATAGTTCAGGATCGGCGCAAGCCAGCGTTCAACCTCGTCAAAGGGCATGTTCTTGCGGCTGGCATAATCCTGCACCTGATCCCGTTCGATCTTGGACACGCCGAAATAATAGCTGTCGGGATGCGCGATATAGAGGCCGGACACCGATGATCCCGGCCACATCGCCATGCTTTCCGTCAGCGTGACACCTGTGGCGGCCTCGGCGTCCAGCAGGCTGAACAGGGTGCGCTTCTCTGTGTGGTCGGGCTGGGCGGGATAGCCCGGGGCGGGGCGGATGCCCTGATAGGGCTCGCCGACCAGTTCGTCAGGCGCAAAGGTTTCATCGGCGGCATAGGCCCAGTAACTGCGGCGCACGCGCTGGTGCAGCATTTCCGCCATGGCCTCGGCAAAGCGGTCGGCCAGCGCTTTGACAAGGATCGCGGAATAATTGTCGTTTTCCTTGTCGAACCCTTTGGCGATCTCTGCCTCCTGCGCACCTGCGGTCACGACAAACCCGCCGACCCAGTCGTCGGTCCCATCGGGGGCGACAAAATCGGCCAGTGCCACATTGGGGCGTCCGGGGCGTTTGGCATGTTGCTGGCGCAGCGTGTGCAATCTGGCCAGATCACTGGTGCGGGAGCTGTCGGTGAACAGCTGGATGTCATCGCCCCGTGCATTGGCGGGCCAGAACCCGACAACCGCCCGCGGCCCGAACCATTTTTCATCAATGATCCGTTTCAGCATTTGCCTGGCGTCGGCAAACAGCGCCCGCGCGGCTTCGCCCTGTTTTTCATCCTCAAGGATTTTCGGATAGACGCCCTTCAGCTCCCATGTGCGAAAGAACGGCGTCCAGTCGATATATTCGGCAATCTCGGCCAGATCCCAATCCTCGATGGTCCTGGCACCGGTGAAGCTGGGGGCGGGCACGGTATAACCGCTCCAGTCGATCCGCATCGCATTGGCGCGCGCCTCGGCCAGCGGCACACGTTTCTTGGCGCGTTCGGCGCGTTCATGACGCTCGGTCACCTCGATGTATTCGGATCTGATCCTGTCGATATAGGCGGCCTTGCGGTCCTTGCTCAGCAATTCGCCAACCACCCCCACCGCGCGGCTGGCATCCAGCACATGGACCGCCTGACCCCGGGTGTAGCGCGGCGCGATCTTGACGGCGGTATGTACCTTTGAGGTGGTGGCGCCCCCGATCAGCAGCGGAATGTCAAAGCCCTCGCGCTCCAGCTCGGCGGCCAGGTGGGACATTTCGTCAAGGCTGGGGGTGATCAGGCCGGACAGGCCGATCACATCGACATTCTCGTCGCGGGCGATCTGCAGGATCTTCTGCGGCGGCACCATCACCCCAAGGTCGATGATTTCATAGTTGTTGCAGGCCAGCACGACGCCGACGATGTTCTTGCCGATGTCATGCACGTCGCCCTTGACCGTGGCCATCAGCACCTTGCCCGCGGTCTCGCGGCCGACACCGCCGTTCAGCCGCTTTTCCTCTTCCATGTAAGGCAGCAGGACCGCCACGGCCTGTTTCATCACCCGGGCCGATTTGACCACCTGCGGCAGGAACATCTTGCCCGCGCCAAACAGGTCTCCGACCACGTTCATGCCCGCCATCAGCGGCCCTTCGATCACATGCAGGGGGCGTTCGGCAGACTGGCGCGCTTCCTCGGTATCGGCTTCGATGAACTCGGTGATGCCGTTGACCAGCGCATGTTCCATCCGCTTTTCGACACTCCATTCGCGCCATGCCAGATCACGCAGCTTTTCCGTGCGCGCGCCGCCGCGAAAACGGTCGGCGATGTCCAGCATCCGTTCGGTTGCATCGTCGCGACGGTTCAGCACCACATCTTCGCAGGCCTCGCGCAACTCGGGATCAATCTGGTCATAAACCGCCAGCTGCCCCGCGTTGACGATCCCCATGTCCATGCCCGCCTGAATGGCGTGGTAGAGGAACACCGCATGCATCGCCTCGCGCACCGTGTCATTGCCGCGGAAGGAGAACGACAGGTTCGACACCCCGCCCGAGACATGGGCATGGGGCAGGTTGCTGCGGATCCAGCGCGTCGCCTCGATGAAATCGACGCCGTAATTGTTGTGTTCCTCGATGCCAGTCGCCACGGCGAACACATTGGGGTCAAAGATGATGTCTTCGGGGGGAAAGCCGACCTCATCCACCAGGATGCGGTAGGCGCGTTCGCAAATCTGGATCTTGCGCGCGCAGGTGTCGGCCTGCCCGTCCTCGTCAAAGGCCATGACGACCACTGCGGCACCATAGGCAAGGCACAGGCGCGCATGGTGGCGAAAGGCGTCTTCGCCCTCTTTCATGCTGATCGAATTGACCACGGACTTGCCCTGAACACATTGCAGGCCTGCCTCGATCACCTCCCATTTCGAACTGTCGATCATGACCGGCACCCGGGCAATGTCCGGCTCGGCGGCGACAAGGTTCAGGAACTCGATCATCGCGGCCTTTGAATCGATCAGCCCCTCGTCCATGTTGACGTCGATGATCTGGGCACCGTTTTCGACCTGATCCCGCGCCACGTCCAGTGCCGCACTGTAATCGCGGTTGGTGATCAGCTTGCGGAACCGCGCAGAGCCGGTGACATTGGTGCGTTCGCCCACATTCACAAAGGGAATGTCGGGGGTCAGAACAAAGGGCTCCAGCCCGGACAGGCGCAGATGGCGGCTCATGCTGCCACCTTGCCTTGCAACCGGCGGGGGGCATGGGGTGCCACCGCCTCTGCAATGGCGGCGATATGGTCGGGCGTGGTGCCACAGCAGCCGCCGACCACGTTCACCAGCCCTTCGGCAGCGAATTCGGCCACCTGCCGCGCAGTATCCCCGGGCCCTTCGTCGTATTGCCCGAAGGCATTGGGCAACCCGGCATTGGGATAGGCACAGATCAGCGTATCGGCCACCCCCGCAAGCTCCGCGATATGCGGGCGCATCGCGCTGGCCCCAAGCGCACAGTTCAGACCCACGGTGAACGGCCGCGCATGGCTGACCGAATGCCAGAAGGCGGTGGGCGTCTGCCCCGACAGCGTGCGCCCGGAGGCATCGGTAATGGTCCCCGAGATCATCAGCGGCAGCCTGCTGCCCTGTTCCTCAAAAGCCTCGAAGCAGGCGAAAATCGCAGCCTTGGCGTTCAGCGTGTCAAAGATCGTCTCGATCAGGATCAGATCGGCCCCGCCCGCGATCAGCCCGCGCACCTGCTGGCCGTAGGCCAGGCGCAAGTCGTCGAAGGTGACAGCACGGTATCCCGGATCGTTCACATCCGGGCTGAGTGATGCGGTTCGGTTTGTCGGCCCGACCGCCCCCGCCACGAAGCGCGGCCTGCCGTCGATGGCCGTCGCCCGGTTCATCGCAGCACGGGCGATGCGCGCCCCTTCGGCGTTCAGGTCGTGCACGGCGCTTTCCATCCCGTAATCGGCCTGGGCGATGGTGGTGGCAGAGAATGTGTTGGTCTCGACAATATCCGCACCGGCCATCGCAAAGGCGAAATGGATATCCTCCACCGCCTGCGGCTGCGTCAGGGTCAAAAGGTCGTTGTTGCCCTTCTGCGGATGCTCGGAATGGTGGCGGCAGGCATGGCCGGACCCATGCCCGGCGTAGTCCTCTTCACTCAGGCCAAGGGTCTGGATCTGCGTGCCCATGGCACCGTCGAGGATCAGGATGCGCTCGCGTGCAAGGGCAGCGATCTGCTGGGCGGGATCTGGTTTTTGGGATGTCATGCGCTGCACATAGGTCATCGGGGGAGAAGAGGAAAATTCATAATATTGCAGAACAATATGAAAATCTCTCATGTCGGCATGATCTGACTTAACAGAGTAAATTTGTCGACTTTTTAGTTGACTGAAAAAGTGGGAAATAATAGGCGAGCCTCAGAGACCCTTCCAAGGAGCATCCCATGACCTTTCAACCCTTCCTCGGCGCATGTGCGCTGGGCCTTTTCGCAGCCAGCCTAGTGCAAGCCGATCCCGTCACCGTGACCGACATTGCAGGCCGCGAAGTCACCATCGACGCACCGGTCGAACGTGTGATCCTGGGCGAGGGCCGTCAGGTGTTCTTTACCGCCGTTCTGGACACCGAAAACCCCTTTCAGCGCGTGGTCGGCTGGCGTGACGACTTTCAGGAAGCCTCGCCGGAAACATATGACATCTACGCCGAGAAATTCCCGCAAATGGCGGATATCCCCACCTTTGGCGGTTTCAAGGACGGCTCGTTCGACATCGAACAGGCGGTCTCGCTGAACCCCGATGTGCTGATCATGAACCTTGAATCCAAGGCCGCAACCGACGAGGCCGGCTACGAGGAGAAACTGGCCAAGGTCGGCATCCCGATTGTCTACGTCGATTTTCGTGAAAAGCCGTTCGAGCATACGGCGCAATCCATGGAGATCATCGGGCAGCTTTTCGGCAAGGAAGAAAAAGCCGCAGAATTCGAGACCTTTTACGAAGAGCAGATCGCCCGCGTGACCGATGTGATCGCCGCCCAAACGGATTTGCAGCGCCCGCTGGTCTTTGTCGAACGTGCCGGCGGGTATACCGAGGATTGCTGCATGTCCTTCGGGAACGGCAACTTTGGCCGTTTCGTGGAACTGGCGGGGGGCACCAACATGGGCTCCGAATTCATCCCCGGCACCTTTGGCACCGTGAACGCGGAGCAGGTCATCGCCTCCGACCCGGACCAGATCGTGGTCACCGGCGGCAACTGGGACGCCTATGTGCCCGGCGGTGCCTGGATCGGCATGGGGCCGGGATCGGACATGGACGAGGCCAAGCGCAAGCTGGCGGCCCTGATGGAACGTCCCGCCTACACCGGGGTGAAGGCCGTGAACAACGGGCAGGTCCACGGCATCTGGCACCAGTTCTACAACTCGCCCTACAGTTTTGTCGCCGTGCAGCGGCTGGCCACATGGCTTCACCCCGAGCTTTTCGCCGACCTTGATCCCGAAGCGACGCTGAAGGAATTGCACGAACGCTTCCTGCCGGTGGATTACAGCCCCGGCTACTGGGTGTCGCTGGACGGCGCCCCGACCAACTGACCCCGTCACTGTCACAGCAAGGCGGCCCCGGACGGGCCGCCACTTGCAGTCGGAGAGATCATGACCATTGCAGACGCAGATGCCCCCAGGACCGCAGGCGCACAAAGCTATCGCGGGATGGCCACCCGCCGCATCGCCATCCTGGGCGGGCTGAGTATCGCCCTGGTGCTGTCGGTGGCAGTGGACGTGTCACTGGGGCCTGCGCGCTATGCGGTGTGGGAGGTGTTGCAGACGATCTTTGCGCCCGGGACCGCCGATGTGCAGATGCGCGTGGTGGTCTGGGACATCCGCATGCCCATGGCGCTGCTTGCGGTGACCGTGGGGGCCAGCCTGTCGCTGGCGGGCGCGCAGATGCAGACCATTCTGGCCAACCCGCTGGCCAGCCCCTTCACGCTGGGTCTTTCGGCGGCGGCCAGCTTTGGCGCGGCGCTGGCCATGGTGCTGGGCGTGGCGCTGTTTCCCGGCGCGGTGTCGCTGATGGTGCCGATCAATGCCTTTGCGATGGCAATGGCCGCCTCCATGCTGATCTTCGGCCTGTCGACCCTGCGCGGCGTGACCACGGAAACCATCATCCTGCTGGGCATCGCGCTGGTCTTCACCTTCAACGCGGCACTGGCGCTGCTGCAATATTTCGCCTCCGAACAGGCGCTGTCGGCGGTGGTCTTCTGGACCATGGGCAGCCTGACCAAGGCGACATGGGGCAAGGTCGCCATCACCGCCCTGATCCTGTGCATCTGCACCCCGCTCTTTGCCCGCCGCGCCTGGGCGCTGACGGCGATCCGGCTGGGCGAGGTCCGGGCGGCGGCCATGGGCGTGCCCGTGAAACGCCTGCGGCTTGAGGCGCTGGTGCTGGTCTCCATCCTCGCCGCTGTGCCGGTCAGCTTTGTCGGCACCATCGGCTTCATCGGCATTGTCGGGCCCCATGTGGCGCGCCTGCTGCTGGGCGAGGATCAGCGGTTTTTCCTGCCCGGCGCGATGCTGTCGGGGGCGGTGATCCTCTCGGCCACATCGGTCCTGTCCAAGGCGCTGCTGCCGGGGGCGGTCCTGCCCATCGGCATCATTACGGCCCTTGTGGGTGTGCCGTTCTTTGCCGCCCTGATCCTGACGAAAGGACGCAAATCATGGTAAGCCTGACGCTGGAGCACATCGGCGCACGCTACGGGCGGCGCGACATCCTCACGGAGGTCTCTGCCCCCGTGCAGGGCGGGGCGCTGACCGCCCTTGTCGGGGCAAATGCCGCCGGCAAATCAACGCTGTTCCGCCGGATCGCCGGACATCTGCGCGGCGCGGGCCGGGTGCGGCTGGCGGGGGCGGAACCCCATGAGCTGCGCTACATGCCGCAGGACACGGGCATGTCTGCGGCACTCACCGTCTATGAATCCATCATCCTGGCGCTGAAACAGGACCGCGGCGGCTGGCGTCTGTCCGCCGATGAATTCCGCGCCGTCGACGCGGTCCTGCACCGTTTCGGGATATCCCACCTGGCGGACCAGCAATTGCCCGATCTTTCGGGTGGTCAGCGGCAGTCGGTCTCCATCGCCCAGGCGCTGGTCAACGGCCCCAAGGTGGTGCTGATGGACGAGCCGACCTCGGCGCTTGACCTCAACCGCCAGTACGAGGTGCTGGAAACACTGCGGCAATATGCCGAGGAAACCGGCGCCGTGATGATCCTGGCGCTGCATGACCTCAATCAGGCGATGCGGTGCTGCGCCGCGACCCTGGCGCTGGGCGAGGGCCGGATCCTCGCCAGCGGCCCCACGCTCGAAGTGCTCACGCCCGCCCTGATCCGTCGCCTCTACGGGATCGACAGCCGCGTCGAACATTGCTCGCGCGGCTGCCCGGTGATGATCGTTGATGGGCCTGCGGATCGGGCACTGGCCTGACGCCCCGCCCCGGGCAGGCAAGGGCCCGGCCTGCGCTGCGCCTCCGAAGTTCAGGAAGGCGCCTTCCGAACCTCCACACCGCAGGCTGCTCCGGAGAGACGGGTCAGCAATGCGACACCAAGGCCGGTTCTGCGCGATAGCTGTTACCTGGCGCCTGGCCGGTTGCCTGCCCGAACCGCTGCGCCAGGGCGCGCGCCGCCTCTTTTGCCGTGGCCACGGAACGCGTATGGCGGGCATCCTTGAACTCCTGGTACTCGATGGCGATTGTCTCGATATCCGCCGCATTCACCCCAAGATAATGCGCGCAGGCGGCAATCGCTGGGTCCAGCGCGTTCAGATGCGCCCGTGGCCCGCCGGGTTCAAACCCGAACTCGCCGCGCGATGACAGGACGACCAGTTGCTTGCCCTTCAGGATCGGCTCGATCGGCACGTCGCCCCGCGCCAGATCGAAAGAGAAGGTCCGCCCGATCCGGGCGATGTGATCAATCCAGCCCTTCAGCGCGGCAGGCATCCCGTAGTTGTACATCGGTGCGCCCAGCAGGATGATATCCGCGGCTTCGACCTCGTCGATCAGCCGGTCCGACAAGGCCAGCCGCTCGGCCATCCAGTCTTCGCGGGCCTCAGACGGGGTGAAGGCCGCGTGGATAAACCGGTGATCAATCGCCGGAACCGGGTCTTGCCCGATGTCGCGGGTGATCACCCTGGCATCCGGATTGGCGGCCAGAAATTCGCTCGTGAACAGCCCGGTCAGCATGCGGGTCAGCGAGCGGTCTTCCAGCTGTGCGCTGGCGTCGATACGAAGCAGGGTGGTCATGGTGTTCTCCTTTGTGGGGGCCGGTGTGGCCCCGTCACAGCAGGAGGTAGCAGCGGCCAAAACCTTTGGCCAAAGCGAATATTTCAGGCATAAGATGAATGAGATTCACCCTGCGGAACGACCATGCGCAAACTGCCACCCCTACACGCCCTGCGCGCCTTTGAGGCTGCTGCCCGGCATCTGCATTTTGCCGATGCGGCAGAGGAACTGGGCCTGACGCCGACCGCGATCAGCCATCAGGTGCGCCAATTGGAAGACATTCTGGGGGTGACATTGTTCCACCGCTTTCCCCGGCCCGTGCGCCTGACGGCGGCGGGGGAAAAGCTGTTTCCGGTGCTGCGCCAGGCGCTGGACCAGATTGCAGGCACAATCGACCAACTGTCTGTCTCCACTGCCGAAACACCGCTGCGCCTCTCGGTGACCATGGCCTTTGCCAGCCGCTGGCTGATGGCGCGCCTGCCGCGCCTGCGTGCCGAGACGGGGCTGAAGATCACGGTAGAGGCCGCCGACCTGCCCGCCGATCTGCATGCCTCGGATATCGACATGGCAATCCGTTATGCGGGCCAGCCCGATGACCGGGCAGAGTGGCACCGGCTGTTTGACGATGCGATCATTCCGGTCTGTGCGCCGGATCTGGTGAACCTGCCGCTGACCCCGGATGACCTTTTGTCGCTGCCCTTGCTGGACTACCGCTGGAAATCCGCCTCGCAGAATGCGCCCAGCTGGCAGCGCTGGCACGCCCGCGCAGGCGTCAGGGCATCGCTGCCCGCTGTGGCCCAGACCTTCTCCGAAGAGATCCACGCGATTGACGCGGCGGTGTCAGGGCAGGGCGCAGTGCTGGCCTCGCAGCTTCTGGTGGCGGATCTGCTCAACACCGGTCAGCTTGTGCAGCTCTCCGAGATCGCCTTGCCCGGCCTGACCTATTGGGCGGTGTTCCTGTCCACCCACCCCGATCAGGCCCGTCTGGCGCAACTGCTGGGCTGGTTGCGCCGGCAAAGCTGAATCAGGCGGCCGAGACGGTCACCGACAGGCTGCGCGGCACCGCATCTGCGCCATTGATCGGCAACAGATCCATCGGACAGGCGGAGACCACGGCGATCAGGTCCATCTCGGCCCGAAACATCACCGTGTCACCGGCCCGCGAGACCGGCGGCAGCCAGACCATCTCGCCCCCGGGACGGGCAGGCGTGTTCATCCACAGGTTGAACGGGCAGGGCACCTGCGGCAGGGCCAGGCCAATCGCCGCCAGGGCCATGCGCAGATTGTCGGTGCAATTGTCATGATACCCCTGATGACCCAGCTCGTGATAGCGGTGAATGTCGCAAGAGGCGACAAGCGTGTCATGCACCCCCTCGGAACTGTCAGAGACCAACGTCAGGATCGCCCGCCTGCGGTTGGTCACCAGCGCATCACCGGCAGCGGGGCAGAGTTTGCGCAGGTTCGGGCGCATATGTTCCATCGACAGATGTTCGCCGGGGTCGGCGGCGCTGAAGGCCCAGAAATCCGCCACCTGACTGCCGTGGGTGTTGATGACCTTCAGCATCTGCCCGCGTTTCACACGGATGGCGCGGCCCTGACGTGCCGGCACGTCATAGGCTGTGTCCAGATGCGGCCGGCCCAGATCCCCCAGAGTTTCAATGGCCGAAGGGTTGCTGCCATCGGGGCGGGCGGGGTCGAAGGGAAGGGGAAAATCGCTCATCTTGATACTCCTTGAAAGACGGCTGAAGGATAGGGCGCTGCCGGTTCCACATGCGGTGTCCAGGCGCCGCTGTCGCGCAGCTGCCGGACATGTGCGGCGATGTCTTCCAGCGGGGCGAACCAGACATCGGGGCGGGACAGAACGGTCTCCAGCCAGCGTTCCACCACCCGCCAGCGCGCCAGCCGCCCGGTCAGGAACGGATGCCAGATGCCGACCCATAATCCGCCCGCTTCATATTGCGCCTCGAACTCGGCAAAGGAGGCTTCCAGCCCCTGCGCGGGGCTCATCACCGGCATCATATAGCCGATCTCGGCATAATGGGCGAAGGGGGGCCAGTCGTCGCTGCCCCAGTGGACGGGGACTTCGATCAGATCCCCTTTGGCCGCGGACAGGACATAGGGCAGGTCGTCGGCCATCATGGATGAATCATAGGTCAGCCCATGGGCGATGGCCAGGTCGATGACCTTTGGCGTGACGTTGTAGACCGGCGCGCGGTAGCCGCGCGGGGTCTGGCCGGTGGCGCCTTTGTGAACCTCCAGCGCGCGCTCGAACCAACAGGTCTGCTCGGCATCGGACATCTCGGCAGGGTCCTCGTGCAGATAGCCGTGCAGCCCGATTTCATGGCCGTCTTTCAGAATTGCCTCGACGGTTTCGGGATAGGTTTCCATCACCCAGCCGGGCATGAAGAACGATTGCTTCAGCCCCAGCCGGCGATAGGTTTCCAGAATCCGCGGCACCCCGGCGTTGGGGCCATAGCGGCCCATGCTGATGGGGTACAACCGCCGGTGGCTGTCGGCGGGACGCGCGATGTGGATCAGGCTGTCGGCATCGACGTCAAAGGTGATGGCACAGGCGCAGCGCGCGCCATTGGGCCAGGGGATCGGATTGCGGATCATGGGCAAAGTCCTTTCAGTTCAAGGGCGTGTTCCAGCTTGCAGGCGGCCATCAACAGCGCACGGTCACAATGGGGCGCGCCGACCAGTTGCAGGCCGACCCACTGCCCCGCAGCGGTCTGCCCGACCGGCAGCGTGACAGCGGGCAGGTCCAGCAGGCTGGCGGGCATGGTCAGGCTCAGCGCCTGCTGATTGATGCGCGCATAGGTTTCGGGATCGGAGAACAAGGGTTCAGCCAATGGTGCGCCAAAGGGCACGGTTGGCAGCGCGATGAGGGTATCGGGGGCAGGCCAGAGCCTGCGCAGATCCACCGCGCTGGTGCGGAGCTTTGCCATGGCCTCAGGTGACAGCCGTGCCGCCCTCTGCAGCCGCGCGGCCACCAGCGGGTCGACCTGTGCAACGGCCTCCGACTGGAGCAGGTCGTGGTAAAGTGCTGCGGCATCGGCCCCGCCGGGCCAGCCCTGCGCCGCAATCAGGTCCATCGCATCCGAGAGCGGGCTGCGCGGCTTTTGTGCCATGGCAAACCCTTGGCGGTGCGCGGCTTCCACTGCGCTGCGCGCCGCATCGGCAACTTCCGATCTGGCCCGCGCCGTCGCATATTGGTCCAGCCAGATTTGTGGCGCGCTGTCAGGTTCATCCGCGTCGCCGCTCAAGATCGCATCCAGATCAAGCAGATCACGGGCGGTTCCGGTGATCAGCCCAACGGTGTCATAATCCGGCGCCAGCGGCAGCACGCCTGTCATCGGATAACGCCCGCGTGTGGGTCGAAACCCGAACAGCCCGTGAAACGCCGCCGGAACACGGCAGGACCCGGCGGTATCGGTCCCCACCGCCAGCCGCACCATGCCACGCGCCACCGATGCCGCCGCCCCCGAAGAGGACCCGCCCGGCACCCGCCCCGCGATCAGGGGGGTGCCGAAATGCGGGTTCTGGCCGATGCCGGAGAAGGCGAATTCCGACAGGTTCGTGGTGCCGATGGTGATCAACCCCGCCGTCGCCGCGCGGCGCACCACCCCGGCGTCCTCGGGTGCGGGGGGCGTGTTCAGGCGGGTTTTCGACCCCGCCGTGGTCACGACACCTGCCAGTGCGATCATGTCCTTCCATGACACGGTGGCCCCATAGAGCGCCCCTTGTCCGCTTGCTGGCGCAAGTCGGTCAGCCTCGCGCCTTGCGCGCTCCCCGGTGACCGTCAGAAAGACATCGGGCGCGGCCCGCGCCGCCGCCAGCGCCCGGTCAAGCGGCATGGCCATCACGCCACCGCCTTCAACGCAGGGGCCCCCAGCAGCACCCCGTCCTCCGGGTGCCAGGAGGCATAGACCTGTTGCCCCGCCCGTGCCGACAGCCGTTCAAGATCGCGCTGCTGAAGCTGGGCGACAATCCCGGTGCCCGCCGCCGTTTCCAGATGCAGGTTGACGACGGCGCCTGCAAATTCTTCCGACATCAGGGTGCAGGGCACCTCGTTGGTGCCCCAGCCGGGCTGAGTGGTCACATTGATCCGGTCGGCGCGCACCGCGAGGTCGCATCTGGTGCCACTCTGCGCGCTGGCAGAGTCCGCGATCTGCAACAGCCCATCCGCGCTGTCGATCCCGATCTTGCCCTCTTTGGTGGATTTCAGCACGCCGCTGAACAGGCTGATACCGCCGACAAACTGCGCAACGAACCGAGACCGGGGCCGCAGGAAAATATCCTGCGGGGTGCCCAGCTGTTCGATCCGGCCCGCGTTCATGATCACCACGCGGTCGGCCAGCGAAAAGGCCTCCGAATGGCTGTGCGTCACATAGACAAAGGTGATGCCCAGCTCGCGCTGCAACCGTTTCAGCTCGCCCTGCATCCGGATCGACATATGCGCATCCAGCGCCGACAGCGGCTCATCCAGCAGCAGCACCTTGGGCTGCAACACCAGTGACCGCGCCAGCGCCACGCGCTGCCGCTGCCCGCCCGACAGCTTCGCCACATTGCGATCGGCGAACCCCGCGATGCCCAGCCGTTCCAGCCATTCGGCACAGCGCCGTTGCCGTTCGGGGGCAGGCACCTTTTTCATGCGCAGGCCGAATTCGACGTTTTCCCGCACGGTCATATAGGGAAACAGCGCCAGGTTCTGCCAGACCAGCGGCGTCTCGCGCTGCCAGACCGGCAGGTCGTTGATCTGCTGACCCTCCAGCCGGATTTCGCCGCGCGTCGGGTCCTCCAGCCCTGCCATCATGCGCAATGTCGTCGTCTTGCCGCAGCCCGAAGGACCCATGATGGCAAGAAACTCGCCCGCATCCACACTCAGGTCGATGTCCTTGACGGCCTCGAAGGTGCCGTAGGATTTGTTCAGGTTGTGCAATTCCAGAAGCGGTTGGGTCATGGCGACACCTCCTTGTTTTTGTGGGATTTCGTGCTGCGCAACAGCAACAGCTGCGCGGCAAAGACCAGGCTGAGCGTGGCGGCAAAGGCCAGCGTGCCGATCACGTGGATGGTCGGGTCGACCTGTCCCTGCAATGTGTTCAGCACGGTGACGGGAACGGTCTGTTCCAGCCCGCCGACAAACCAGGCGATGGCATATTCATCCAGCGACACGGCAAAGGTGATCAGCGCCGCCGCCCCGATGGCAGGTGCCGCATGTGGCAGCACGATCAGACGCAGGGCCTGCCCCGGCGTCGCGCCCAGGTTTTGCGCGGCGGTCTCATATTCCTGCGGCATCTGTTCCAGCCGCAGACGACAGATCGCCATGGCAAAGGGGGTGGCGACAACCACATGGGCCAGGATGATCGACCCCACCGTGCCCGACAGCCCGATCCGCGAAAAGAACGCCAGCATGGCAAGGCTCAGCACCACAATCGGCACCGTCGGCGGCAGCAGCGCCAAGGCCAGCACCATGCGCTGCCCGAAGAACCGGAACCGGAAGTCGGCATAGGCGGCAGCAAAGCCCAGCGTGGTGGCCACCAATGCCGTGCTCAGCGCGATGGTCAGGCTGTTTTTCAACGCCTCCAGCACGCGGGCATCTGCAAAGACCTGGGCATACCATTTCGTGCTGAACCGCGTGATGTCGAGGCTGGGAAACCTGTCGGCGCTGAAGGAAAAGACCAGCGCAGACAGGATCGGCGCATAGAGGATCACAAAGACCAGCATCAGCCCCGTGAACCAGACCCAGGCGGGCAGCGCGTGTTTCAGATGGCTGTTCATCTCAGTTTCCTTTCTGGCGATAGGCCCAGGCCACGGTGACCAGCGACGTCAGCAGCAGCACCGCCATCATCAGCAGCGACACCACCGCCGCGCGGGGCCATTGCTGGCCGCCCCGGATCAGGTCGGTCAGCAGGATCGGCAGGGTCTGGAAGACGCCGCCGCCCAGATAGGTGGCGCTGACGAATTCGGCATAGCTCAGCAAAAAGGCAAACAGCACGCCAAGGGTCAGACCCGGACGGGCGGCGGGCAGGATGATATGCCGCAAGACCTGCAGCGGGCGCGCCCCCAGATTGACCGCCGCCGACATCTCGGTGCGGTCCACATTGCCCAGCGCCAGGGTTTGCAGCACCAGCACCACGGGCAGGGTCAGGGTGGCGTGGCCCAGAAACAGCGCGGTATAGCTGTTCAGCAGGCTGGCCTCGGACAGGCCGACGCTGTGGAACATCTGCGGCAACACGCCGCCTTCGCCCAGAAACACCTGCAGCGAATAGATCCTGACCAGATAGCTGGTGAAAAACGGTGCCAGGGCAAGACCCAGAAAGGTCAGCCTTCTGGCGGGCGAGATCAGGAACGCCATCGCGTAGGAGGCCGGAAAGGCCAGCAATGACACCAGCACAGCGCTGAGCAGGGACAGCCCGTAGCTGCGCCAGAAGCTGGACCACAGAAAATCGAGCGACAGCACATAAGTCCAGGCCGACAGCGAAAAGTCGGGGGTCAGGCGATAGTTCTGCACCGACCAGAACGACATGGCGATCAGCAGCAGCATCGGGCCCAGAAAGAACAGCGCGAACCAGACCGGCAGCGGGGCGGCCCACAGGGCAAACCATCCACGCCGGCGCAAGCGCAGCTTTGCGGATAAGACAGACATCGGATTTCCTTTGAATGAAGGGCGGCCCGTCCCGCGCCTGTCAATGGCGGTGCGGGGACGGACACTTGGGGGCGGCTCAGGCGTTTTTGTAGCGCACCCAGGCGTCGTTCCAGCTTTCCAGCGATTGCTGGACGGGCAGGCGGCGCAGCTGAATGCGCCCGGCGCGGATTTCATCCAGCGCGTTGGCACCGGTCAGGCTCATGTTCTGGCGTGCGGCCTCATTCGGGTTGGTCTCGTTCAGCATCGCCCAGCCCGCCCTTGTCGGCACCATCGCGGGGTACGCCCTGAGCGTGGCTGTCGCCACCTGGCCGCGCGGGCTCATCATGTAGCGGATGAATTCCCGGGCCAGATCCTGGTTGCGCGACCCCTTGCCGATGGACAGCGACTCGGTCCATTGCAGCCCGCCCTGTTCGGGAATGGTGGTGGCAACATTGGCCCCGTCGCGCTGCAGGACGCCGGTGATCCAGTCGCCGATCCCCGGCATCGCCGCCACCTCGCCCGAGCGCAGGGCAGACAGCGTGCCACCGTAGTCATAAAAACCCCGCACCTGGGGCCGCAGCGTCAGCGCCGCCTCCTGCACCTGCTGCCAGGCGGCCGTGTCCAGGTCAAAGGGGGCCGGATTGCCTTCGATCAGGCTGATGGTGCCAAAGTTGGGCAGATGCCAGTCGAATTGCCCGACCTTGCCGCGCAGGTTTTCCTGCCACATCGCCCTGTAGCTGCGCGCATCCGAGCGGCTGATCGCGTCCAGATGATGCGACAGCCCCAGAAAGCCAAAGCGCAGGAACACCGCGTAAAGACCGTCATCATACCAATGGCCCTCGAACTTCTGGAACTCGGGGAAGAAATCATCAAACGGATAATCCGCCGGGTCCAGCTGTTCGATGTAATCGGCCTGATACAACTGCGAGACATATTCCGCGTCGGCCAGGATGACATCATAGGTTCCGGCCGGCGACTGGGCAAACTGCGCCAGCATCTGATCACCGCCGACATATTCCTTGGCGCGGATGCGCACGTTATGGGCCTGCTCAAAGGGGCCAACGACCTCCGGATCGGCGTGGCCTGCCCATGTCAGCATGGTCAGCTCGCGCTGCGCCTGCGCCCGCACAACCGACGGGGCGGCCAGCACGGCACCCGCAGCCAGACCGCTTTTCAGCAGCGCGCGGCGTGAATATTGAAAATTTGACATATCGTTTTTCTCCCTGTTTTGTGACTGCCACCTTCTGCGAAACGCCCCATTTGCTACAAATTCGTTTATCTCAGGGGGTCTTGAGCAAAACTTCACGAAGGACAAAGGATGCGACGGCTTCCGCCCCTGAATGCGATCCGCGCCTTTGAGGCGGTTGCGCGCTGCCTCAGCTTCTCGGCCGCCGCCGACGAACTGGGCGTGACCACGACGGCGGTCAGCCACCAGATCCGGCATCTGGAAAGCTATCTGGGCTTCAAGCTGATCGTGCGAAACCCCCGCGACATCGCGCTGACCCCCGCGGGGGCAGAGATGTTTCCGAAACTGCGCGAAGGGTTCGATCTGCTGGCCGAAGCCTTTTCGGTGCTGAATGTGGACATCGAAAAGAACGTGTTGCGCGTCACCACAACCCGCGCTTTTGCCGACAACTGGCTGCTGCCCCGGCTCTCGCGCTTTCTGGCCGAAAACCCCGGCATTCAGGTCGAGCTTGTTACCGACGATGCGGTGCGTGACCTGTCTTCGGACCGGCTCGACGTGGCAATCCGCTATGGCCAGAGCCCCAGAGACGCCGCCGACAGCATCCTGTTCTCGGATGCCTATCGCCCGATTGGCCGAAAGGACGTGATCGAGAACGGATCAGGCACCTATCCGGTGATCGGATTTTACTGGAACAACAAAGATCTGGACGGCCCTGTCTGGGCCCGCTGGGCACATGATTCCGCGCAGAGCTTCGCGGTGGCGGGCGTCCTGAACTGCAGCGATGAATCCGCGGCTTTCGAGGCGCTGGATCAGGGTCTGGGCCTGCTGTTGTGCAGCAACATCCTCGCCGCAGACCGGCTTTCGGCGGGCACCCATCAAAGCCTGGGGGATCTGCAGATCGAGGGGTTTCAATATTACATCGTCACCAATCACGCCTCCCGCGCCAAACCTGCCGCAAAGGTCTTTATCACCTGGCTGCAGGCGCTTGCGCGCGAGACCGCCCGGCAGGTCGAATGCACGCAGGAACAGCAGCGCGGCCCGACCGGGGGCGCAGATCAGCAGGAACACCCTTCCTGATCAACGCCCGCTTGCGCATTACTCGGCGGGTTTGGACAAGGGCCCGCCCGACCCCTGCACCGCCAGCTTCATGAACTCCAGAAACGACAGCGCGGCGGGGCAAAGCTCGGCGGCGCGGGGCCAGGCCAGTCCGACGTCCATCGTCGGCAGCGTGTCAGTGATATCAATCACATCGACCTTGCTGCCATCCAGCGACCAGGGCCGGTAGACCATGTTCGACAGGATGGAGACCCCCATGCCGGTCGCGACCATGCTGCGGATCGCTTCAACCGAAGAGGTCTTGAAGATGATGTTGGGCTTTGTCGGCAGGTGATCCCAATAGTGTTTCGCGGTCTCTGATGCCTCATCCACCGTCAGCATGATATAGGGTTCCCTGGCAACATCGCTGAGCGACACGGATTTCGCCGACAACAGCGGGTGGTTCGCCTGCAGCCACAGCCTGCGCCGCGACCGCAGCAGCACCGTATGATCTATGGCGCTGCGGTTCTTGAGGTTCGAGGTCAGCATGACCGCCACATCGAACCGCCCGTTGGTCAGCCCCTCTTCGATGGCCACCCGCTCGGCTTCGACAAGCGTCACCTGGACGTTCGGCAGCGCCTGCTGAAAGCGCAGCAGAAGCGGCGGTAGGAAATACCCCCCCACCGTATAGGTCACGGCAAGGTTGAAAGTGCCGATCACATCACGCTGAACCCGCCGGGGAATGCGAATCGCCTCTTCGACGGAATCGATGATCCCCCGCGCATGGTTGAGGAACAGGCTGCCCTCATAGGTCAGGGTCACCCCGCCGGCATGGCGGTCGAACAGCGATGTGCCGATCAACTCTTCCAGCGCCTTGATCGCCGTGGTGATCGCGGATTGCGAGACGTTGATCTCGCTTGCGGCCTTGGAAATCTGGCCCGCATCGGCGGCGGCGATGAAATAACGGATCTGGCGCAGGCTTGGGGTCATGGCAGGTTTCCTTGTGGGGCGGCGCCGCAACGCAGGGCCAAAGCAGGCGCCGCAGGCAGGCAAAGCATTATCTGTTTTTCAGAATGTACTACCTGAAAAATCATATTTTACAATCAAGTCATGCCCTGCGTAGCCTTGGCGCAACGACGCATCGGCCAGCAGGATTTGGCGGCGCATCAGTGATTTACCTTGGCATTTCCGGGAGGCTGAAATGGCTGTCGACATCAATTGTGACATGGGAGAGAGCTTTGCGCTCTACAGGCTGGGCGACGATGACGCTCTGATGCCCCTGATAACGGAGGCGAATATCGCCTGCGGTTTCCACGGATCGGACCCCAATCACATGCGCCACGCGGTGCGCTCGGCCAAGCAGCATGGCGTGCGGATCGGCGCCCATGTCGCGCTGCCCGACCTGTCCGGCTTCGGCCGCCGCGAAATGGTGATCGACCGGGACGAGATGGCCAATATCGTGCTTTACCAGATTGGCGCATTGAATGAATTTCTGGCGGTCGAGGGGCTCAGCCTGTCTCACGTCAAGCCGCATGGCGCGCTCTATGGCATGGCCGCGCGGCACGAACATATTGCCCATGCGATCTGCGATGCCTCCGAACATCTTGGCGTGCCGATCTTCGGCCTTGCCGGGACATTGCACGAGGAAATCTATACCGCACGCGGTCTGGGGTTCCGGGCCGAATTCTTTGCCGATCTCGATTACGACGACAATGGCAAGCTGATCATCACCCGCGAACATGATGCCAAGGACCCGGCGGAAGTTGCCGCCAAGGTGCTGCGCGCGGTGGACGAAGGCATCGTTCTGAGCGCCGCCAAGAAGCCAAGCAATGTGCGCGCCGAAACCATCTGCGTCCATTCCGATACGCCCGGTGCCGTCGAAATCACCCAAGCCGTGCGCGCCGCCCTCGGCGACCGGCTGGCAACGCGCGCGGATGCCTGAACACCCAACAACCCGACAGGAGAGAAAACATGGCCAAATCTGAAATCCGCTCCCCGCTGCCCGGTGTCTTTTACCGCCGTCCTTCCCCGGAAGAGAAAAACTACAAGGAAGTCGGCGACGACGTGAAAGCGGGCGATGTCGTGGGTCTGGTCGAGGTGATGAAGACCTATACCGAAGTGAAATCCGACGCGGATGGAAAGCTGACCGCTTTCCTGGCCGAGGACGAGGATGCGATCATGCCCGGCCAGGTCATCGCCGAACTGGAAAGCTGAGCGCATCATGGGGATCACAAAGCTTCTGATTGCCAATCGCGGCGAAATTGCCGTCAGGATCATCCGGGCGGCAAAGGAAATGGGCATCCGCACCGTGCAGGTCCACAGTGCGGCGGATGCCGGGTCGCTGGCCGTCGAAATGGCCGATGAGGCGATCGAGATCGGGCCGCCGCCAGCCTCCAAATCCTATCTGAACATCGCCGCCATTCTGGATGCCGCCCGGCAAAGCGGCGCGGACGGTATCCATCCGGGCTATGGTTTCCTGGCCGAGAATGCCGATTTCGCCGATGCGGTCGAGGCCGCCGGCATCGCCTTTGTCGGACCGACGGGCGACATGATCCGCGCGATGGGGGACAAGGCCTCGGCCCGCCGCGCCGCGCAAAAGGCCGGGGTGCCCACGGTGCCCGGCAGTGACGGCGTGATCGGCGACCTGGCAGAGGCGGCCCGCAGCGCCGATGAAATCGGCTATCCGGTCATGATCAAGGCCACGGCGGGCGGTGGCGGGCGCGGCATTCGCGTGGCCGAAAACGCCCGGGACTTTGCCAATCTCGCCCCCCAGGCCGCGGCAGAGGCGAAATCGGCCTTTGGCGACGGCGGGCTCTATCTGGAGAAACTGATCGCCAGGGCGCGCCATATCGAGGTGCAGATTCTCGGCGACGGCACCAACTTCGTGCATTGTTTCGAACGCGAATGTTCCCTGCAGCGCCGCCGCCAGAAGGTCTGGGAAGAGGCCCCGTCGATGGCGCTGACCGACGCCCAGCGCGCCGATCTTTGCATGAGCGCGGTGGCGCTGGCGCAGGCGGTCAAGTATCGCGGCGCAGGCACGGTCGAATACCTATACGACGATGAAACCGGCGCCTTCTATTTCATCGAAATGAATACCCGCATCCAGGTCGAACATCCGGTCACCGAATGCGTGACCGGGCTGGACCTTGTGGCAGAGATGATTGCCATTGCCGGGGGCAAACCGCTTTCCGTGCGTCAGGAGGACATCCACCTGCGCGGCCATGCCATCGAAGTGCGCATCAACGCCGAGGATCCGGCCAATAATTTTGCGCCTTTCCCCGGCATCGTCGATGGGTTCCGCGCCCCCGGCGGGCCGGGCGTGCGCTTCGATCACATGCTCTACGACGGCTACCAGATCCCGCCGTTCTACGATTCCCTGCTGGGCAAACTGATCGTCACCGCAGATGACCGTCCGGCGGCCATCACCCGGCTGAAACGTGCGGTGGGCGAATTGCGCACAGGCGGGTTGAAGACAACCGCGCCCCTGTTCCTCGCCCTGGCGGAGGACGCCGACGTGCAGGCCGGGAACTACCACACAAAATGGCTTGAGCCATGGCTCGCAGAGCATGCCGGGACATTTTCAGATGAGGAAGGTACATAACATGACATCCAGATATACCTTTGGCGGCGACGAACATGTGTTCGTCGAGGTCAGCGAGGAAATGTCGCTTGAGGCATTCTTCACCACGCTTTCGATGACCAATGCCGTGCGCGATGCCAAGATCGACGGGGTGACCGAAATCTGCCCGGCCAATGCCTCGTTCCAGATCAAGTTCGACCCCGATGTGATCCATCCCGATGCGCTGATGGACAGGCTCAAGTCGATGGAGGCCACAGCCGCCAAACAGGAGCCGAAGCTGACGACCCGGATCATCGAAATCCCGGTCTATTACCAGGATCCCTGGACCCATGAAACCCTGATGCGGTTCCGCGAAAGGCATCAGGACCCGGAGGCGACGGATATCGAATATGCGGCACGGATCAACGGCTATGACAGCGTCGATGCCTTTATCGCGGCCCATTCCGGCGCGCCCTGGTTCGTTTCCATGGTCGGTTTCGTCTCCGGTCTGCCCTTCCTCTATCAGATGGTGGAACGGGAACGGCAGATACAGGTGCCCAAATACCTGCGTCCGCGCACCGACACCCCGAAGCTGACCGTGGGATACGGCGGCTGCTTCTCCTGCATCTATTCCGTGCGCGGGGCAGGGGGTTACCAGATGTTCGGCGTGACGCCGATGCCGATCTACGACCCGGAACAGAAGACGGGCTACCTCAAGGACTTCATGGTCTTCTTCAAACCCGGCGACATCGTGAAATGGAAGCCGATCGACCGCGCCGAATATGACCGCTGCCTGGCCGCGGTCGAGGCGAACACCTATGCGCCCCGCATCCGCGAGGTGGTGTTTTCCCTTGATGAATTCAACGCGGATATCAACGGCACCAACGCCAGGCTGGAGGAGGCTCTTTATGCCGATTAATGTCATAACATCCGGTTTCGCCACCACAATTCAGGATCTCGGACGCCCGGGGTACTATCACCTTGGCATCCCCATGGGCGGCGCGATGGACCGTTTCGCCCTGCGCTGCGCCAATATGCTGGTGGGCAATGATGAAGGTGCCGCAGGCCTGGAATGCGTCTTCATGGGTCCGGAACTGGAATTCACCGAAGATTGCACCTTTGCCGTGACCGGCGGCGACCTGCCTCCCAAGCTGGATGGCGAAGTGCTCGAATCCTGGACAGCGATTCCCGTGAAGGCGGGCCAGAAACTGTCGTTCGATTACCTGCGCTCCGGCGCACGGGCCTATATCGCCTTTTCGGGGGGCATCGACACGCCGCTCGATCTGGGCAGCCGTTCCACCTATCCCATCGGTGCCCTCGGCGGCATCGACGGGCGCGCGGTGCAGCCCGGCGATACGCTGCCTCTGGGGGCGGCTGACGGCAAGGCGAAAACCGGCGCGCATATCCCCGAGACGCTGCGGCGCATGCCAACAAGGGAAACCGAACTCAGGGTCCTGCCCGGGCTCTACTGGCACCGCATCACAGAGGCATCGGGCACCCGGTTCTTTGAGGAAACCTGGAAGGTCGCATCCGAAGCGGACCGCATGGGCTATCGCTTCAAGGGCGGCACGCCGCTGGAATTCGTGGACCGCGAACCACCCTTCGGCGCGGGCTCCGACCCCTCCAACATCACCGACGCCTGCTATCCCTATGGCTCGGTCCAGGTGCCCAGCGGGACAGAACCGATCATTCTGCACCGCGACGCGGTCTCCGGCGGCGGCTACTTCATGATCGGCACGGTGATTTCCGCCGATATGGACCTGATCGGGCAGTTGCAGCCCAATGTGCCGACCCGCTTCGTCAAGGTGGACATGGACACGGCGCTGTCCGCCCGCCGCGACCGCGCCAAAGCCCTGGATGCGGTCCGGGCGCATCTGGCCTGAAACCGCCGAGGGTGGCCCGGCGCCACCCTCGACCCATCACGCAGATGCCAGGTGCCGCGCGGTTCACGGACCGCCACCTGACCACAACCGGAACGAGAGATCTGGAGAAGGAGGAAAACGACAGGGCACGATATCCGATTTTCCGATATTAAGAGTATGAAAATCGTATTTTACAATATCATGGGGAGAGGCCTAGTCTCAGGCAGACGGCCCTGAAGCGTCAATGCGACCCAACGCCCAAAGGGGCATGTTCGCGGATCTCTTCATGAAAGGCCGCTTATAACCAATAATAAGTCCGCTGCCCGTTTCATACTGCGAACTACAACCAACGACCAAATTTGGCGAACCGGGCCGGAGGGCCGGGCGCACCACATCGGCGCTTATAATGCGAAAAAGCAAACTGCGCTGTTCATCAACAAGACTGGGAGTCCAACATGAAGAAAACACTCAACAGCATTTCGACAGCCGCCCTCATTGCGGCGGGTCTGACCACCACGGCAGCCGCGCAGGATGCGATCTGGCCGTTCGACGTGGTCAACTCTGCCGGCGGCGGCAGCGAAATCGTCTCTTATCAGGGGCTGGAGAAGGCTGAGAAACCCTGGCACATCTGCGTGCTCTTTCCGCATATGAAAGACAGCTACTGGGTCGGCGTGAACTACGGCATCGTCGATCAGGCCCGCAAGCTGGGCGTCAAGGCGACCATCCTCGAAGCGGGCGGCTATACCGAAGCGGCCAAACAGGTGTCCCAGTACAACGACTGCGTGGCGCTCGGCGTCGATGCCATCGTGATCGGTGCAATCTCCGAAGCGGGTCTGGCCAAGAGCATGGCCGAAGGCAACGAAAAGGGCATCGTGCAGGTCGGTGTCATCAACCCGATGAGCGATGTCGCAGGCGCGCGGATCTTTGCGAATTACGACGATGCCGCAGAGGCAGGCGCGAAATTCCTCGCGGACATGACCGAAGGCAAGCCCATGCGCATGGTCCACTTCCCCGGCCCGCAGGGCTCCGGCTGGGCCGAGGCATCGACCGAAGGGGTCGAGCGCGGCATCGAGGGCAGCGGCATCGAACTGCTGGAAGCCAAATACGGCGACACCGGCAAGAGCATCCAGTTGCGCCTGGTCGAGGATGCCCTGCAGGCCTATGATGACGTGAACATCATCTACGGCACGGCTGTCACCGCCGAAGTGGCCAAACAGGCCCTGGAAGAAGCCGGCAACGACGATGCCCTGATCGCGGCCTATTACTCGAACGAAGGGATGGTCGATCTGGTCAAATCCGGCGTCGTGACCGCCACGGTAACGGAATCCCCCGTCATGGAAGCGCGCATCGCCATGGACCTCGCCGTGCGCATTCTGGAAGGCAAGGATCACCTGGTGGAGCTCAACCCCTCGATGACCGTGCTGACCAAGGACAACATCGACAGCTTCGACATGAGCCGCTCGTTCGCCCCCGCGGATTGGGAACCCGTCTACGCGGTCGAGTAACCCCTCATGACAGAACACATGATTGAACCGGACGCAGCACTTGCGTCCGGCCATCCCGCGCATAAGGCCGGGGAAACATTGATCGAACTGCGCGACCTCGACAAATCCTATGGCGCCTTCAAGGCCTTGCAGGGCATGCAGTTCGAGCTTCGCGCCGGTGAAGTCCACGTCCTGTTCGGTGAGAACGGGGCGGGGAAATCGACGCTGATCCAGATCATCTGCGGCGTGCAGGGGTTTGACAGCGGCAGCTACCGTCTCTTCGACGAACCGGTCTCGATTATGACCCCGGCGCTGGCCCATGACAAGGGCGTCAGCATCGTGTTTCAGGAATTCAGCCTGATCCCCGAGATGACGGTCGAGGAGAACCTGTTTCTGGGCCACGAGATGGTGCAGGGCCTGCGGCTTGCCAAAACCGAAATGCGCCGCAAGGTGCATGCGGTGCTGGACCGTCTGGGCTTTGCCCTCGATCCGCGCGCCAGGGTGCGCAACCTGCGCCGCGCCCACCAGCAGATGGTGGAGATCGCAAAGGCCCTGCTCTGGGACTGCCGGGTGCTGATCCTGGACGAGCCGACCGCTTCGCTCACCGATCAGGAAGCCGCCCAGCTTTTCGACATCATCGAACAATTGCGCGCCGATGGCCTGGGCATTGTCTATGTCTCGCACCGCATGCCCGAGATTTCGCGGCTGGCGGATCGCGTCACGGTGCTCAGGGACGGCAAATACATCGATACCGTCCAGATGGCCGACACAAGCGAGAAAGAACTGGTTCAACTGATGACCGGGCGCACCTTCGACGAATTCTTTCCCGAGATCACCCGCTCTGCAGGCGACACGCTCTTGCAGTTCGAGGGCGTCACCCTGCAGCGGGGCATGGCCCATGACCTGAGCTTCAGCGTGCGCCGGGGCGAGGTGCTGGGCTTTGCCGGTCTGGCGGGCTGCGGCAAGTCCGAAGTCCTGCGCGCGGCCTTCGGGCTGGATCCGCTTTCCAGCGGCCAGATCACCTGCGGCAGCACAAGGCTTGAACGCCACTCCCCCCGCAAGGCGCTGGGCAACCGCATCTGCTATTTCCCCTCCGACCGCGCGACCGAAGGTCTGGCGATGAGCCAGAACCTGATCAGCAACAGCACGGTCGCCGCCCTCGATGACGAAAAATTCTCCCGTCGCGGCATGTTGCTCAAACGCCCCGCCGAACGATCCTTTACCAAAGAAATCATCGAGAAACTGAAAATCCGCACGCCGGGGCTGAACGCCAGGGCCGATCAATTGTCCGGCGGCAACAAGCAAAAGCTGATGATCGCGCGCGGCCTGTCGCGGGAATTCGACATCTTTCTCTTCGATGAACCGACCGTCGGCGTCGACATCCAGGCCAAGCTGGAAATCTACGATGTGATCAAGACGCTGACCGAAGCAGGCAAGGCGGTGGTGATCGCCTCCTCCGAACTGGCAGAGGTCATGCATATGTCGCACCGGGTCATCGTGATGCGCGAAGGCGCCATCGTCGGAGAGCTGGACGGCGACGAGGTGACCGAACAAGCCCTGCTGTCGCATTTCTTCGCCCATGAAGAACCAGCAGCACAAGCGGCGGGGGAGGGGAATTAAGATGACCGTTCAAACCATCCGGAACACCGCGCGCCGCAACCGCATACTTGCCTCCATCGGTATCCTGCCCATCGTGCTGATCGTGACCTGCGGGCTGCTTGCCCTCTATGAACCCCGGTTCCTGCGCAGCTCGAACCTGATCAACGTGCTGCGCAACGCCTCTTTCCTGTCGATCATCTCTGCCGGGCAGATGCTGGTGATCATCGTCGGCGGTTTCGACATCTCGGTCGGGGCCATCGTGGCGCTGACCTCGGTCAGCTCGGCCCTGTCCATCGTCTGGCTGGCGGACCTCGGCATCGCAAGCACGGCTGTGGTCGTCGCCCTCGGATGCCTGCTGGGCCTGATCCCCGGCATCCTGGTCGGCCTCGCCAACGGGTTCTTCGTCAGCGTGATGAAAATCTCGCCCTTCATGGTGACCATCGGCACGATGACCATGGCGGCGGGCATCGCCGGATATGTGACCGGCGGAACGCCGATCTATGACCTGCCAGAGCTTTTCACCCGCGAGATCGGGCGCGGCAGCCTGTTCCGGTTGCCCTATATCGTCTATGCGGCGGCACTTGTGCTGTGCCTGCTGTGGTACATGCAGACCCAGACCCGGCTGGGCCGCTATTTCTATGCCGTCGGCGGCAATGAAAAGGCGGCGCGGCTGTCCGGGCTGAACACCCGCAAATACATCTGGGCCGCCTATGTCCTCAGCGCGCTGCTGGCGGGCATCGTCGGGCTGTTTCTGACCGCGCGGGTCGGCTCGGGCGAGGCGACCCTTGGCAGCAACCTGATGCTGGAAAGCATTTCCGTGGCCGTCATCGGCGGCGTGGCCCTGAAAGGCGGGGTGGGGCGCATCCCGATGGTCGCCCTCAGCGCGCTGTTCCTGTCGGTGCTCAGCAACGGGATGAGCCTGATCCGCATCGACAGCAAATACCACATCATCATCATCGGCATCGTGATCGTCATCGCGGTGGCCGCCGAAAGCTACCGCGAACGCCGGAGGGCCGGACATGGCTGACCAGACCCAAAGCACCCCGCTGGACATGCGCGCCATCGCCCCGCATCTGCTCTTGCCGCTGGCGATCATCGGGGTGGTGGTGTTCTTTGCGGCCCTGCAACCCGCAATGATCTCCGGCGGCAATGTCGTCAACATCATGAAGCAATCCTCGCTGTTCTTCTTTGTTGCGGCGGCACAGCTTGTTGTCATCATCACCCGGGGCTTTGACCTGTCGGTGGGGGCCAATGTCTCGCTGGTGTCGGTGGTGTCCTCGATGGTGATGACCAGCCTGCTGCCCGGTCTCGGCACCGGGATCGGCGTCTTTGCAGGCATCTGCACCGGCCTGGCCATCGGCGCGGCCCTGGGCGCGATCAACGGGGCGCTTGTCGCCTATGCGCGGATCAACCCCTTCATCGTCACCCTTGCCACGATGAGCATCTTCACCGGCATCGCCACAACGGTTTCGGGCGGCTTCCCGATCTTCAACCTGCCCGAAGGGTTCAGCTTTGCCCTGAACCAGATGAAGATCCTGGCGCTGCCGATCCCGCTGGTGATCGCGGGCGCGGTGGCCTGGGCGCTGCATTTCATGCTGACCCGCACCGTGCATGGCCGGGTTCTCTATGTGCTCGGCGACAGCAACGAGGTTGCCCATGTCGGCGGACGGCGGGTGCGCGAACATCTGTTCTTTGCCTATGTCACCAGCGGCATCCTGGCCGCGATTGCCGGCTTGCTGATGACCGCGCAGACCGGATCGGGGGAGCCGAACCTGGGCACCTCGCTGGTCCTCAGCAGCATCGCGGCGGCGGTCATCGGCGGCGCATCCCTGCGCGGCGGCACCGGGACGATCTCCGCCCCGATCTACGGTGCCTTGCTGATCACCTGCCTGTCGATCGGGATGAACCTGCAACAGATCAACGGCTCCTTGCAGCCGGTGGTGATCGGGGCAATCCTGATATTCGGCGCAGCACTCGACGCCTATCGAACCCGTGGACGGTAAGGAAAGGACAGATCATGTGTGACGCAGCCGCAGCCGGAACCGCCGTCGGCAAGGTCCTTATCCGGAACCACCGGACCCGCGTGACCGAATGGCGCTTTGCCGGGCGCGGGGCAAAGCTTTATGCGCAAATCGCCAAGTATTCGAATGGCGATAAGATAGGTTGAATTCAACGAGTCGGCCGGTTCACGCCGGAACACGGCCGACAGGGGAGAAGACGATGTATTTTTCGACGGACCATTGCGGTACAATGAACAAGGACGAAGTCTGGACCCGGACCTTGTCCGACACCTATTTCCCGCTCTCGGCAAAATGCGCCCGGCCCGAAACCTTCAAGGGCTCCTTGCAGTCCTGGCGGCTGGGCAACCTCGGCCTGTCCGAGATGAACTGCGACGGCGTCAAATACATCCGCACCAGGTCGCATTTCACCAACGAGCAGGAAAGCAGCCTGCTGATCACCATCCCGCATAAATCGGACGTCTGTTTCCAGCAGGGGGCCCGCGACACCAGCTGCAGCCCCGGCAGCTTCCTGGTGGAACGCGGAGACCTGCCTTATGAATTCTCCCATGGGCAGGCCAACAAGCTCTGGGTGCTCAAGGTGCCCACCGCCAGCGTGCGTTCGCGGCTGGGCGCCACCGACCGGCTTGGCGCGCTGACCTTTGACGCCAGCTCGGGGGTGGGTTCCTATTTCCTGGGGTCGGTGCGCAATACCATCGAAAGCATTGAACTGATCGGCGATGCCGCCCGGGAAATGGCCGGGCAGCACCTGCTGGACCTTCTGTGCCTGTCAATGCGCAGCGACAACCGCATCCTCGACAGCACCGCCTCGACGATCCGCGCGGCGCATTTGCAGCGGGCCGAACAATTCATCCGCGACAACCTCGCCAACCCCAACCTGAACTCCCAGGTCGTGGCGGAATCCTGCGGCATCTCGCTGCGCTATCTGCAACGGCTCTTTGCCGAGAATGACCATTCCGTCGTTGGCTACATCCGCGACAAGCGGCTGACCCGCTGCCACGAGATGCTGCGCATGGTGAACAACACCAGCACCATGGCCCAGATCGCCCATAAATGGGGGTTCTACGACCAGGCGCAGTTCTGCAAACACTACAGAGCCCGGTTCGGCTGCACCCCGACCGATACCAGAAAACAGACCCGGCTGGAGGCCATGGCCCGAAGCTGACGCACCCGAAAGTAAAATGCGCCACCACCCAAAGCTGTGCTTTCGGGTGACCGATACCGGCTTGCCGGCACCTGTGGCCTCAACCGAAGTAGGAAAGCAGAGATGACAAAAACCAGAGTCGCAGTCGATGTCGGGGGCACCTTCACCGATGTCTGCATCATGGACGAAGACACCGGCCAGATCCGGATCGAAAAGACCCCCTCGACCCCCGATGATCCGATGCGCGCCATCATGACGGGCATTTCGGATGCCGGGATCGACCTCGGCGATGTCACGATGTTTTCCCATGGCACCACAGTGGCCACCAATGCGCTGATCACCCGCAAACTGCCCCGCGCGGCGATGGTCTGCACCGAAGGCTTCCGCGATGTGGTCGAAATCCGCCGCTCCAACAAGGAGGATCTTTGGGACACCTACAAGGATGTCGCCAAACCCTATATCCCGCGCCGCGACCGGTTGACCGTGAAGGAACGGATCGACGCGGCAGGCAAGGTCATCACCGAACTGGACGAGGCCGAGGCCCGCCGCGTGGCCCGGATCCTCAAAAAGCGGGACGTAAAGGCCATCGCGGTCTGCTTCATCAATTCCTATGTCAACGGCGACCACGAGGTCCGGATGCGCGACATCCTGCGCGCGGAAATGCCGGATGTGCATATCTCCATCTCCTCGCAGATCATGCCGGAAATCTTCGAACACGAGCGTTTTTCAACCACCATGGTGAATGCCGTGGTCTCTCCGGTGGTGGTCGATTACGTTTCCCGGCTGGGCGACAAGCTGGCCGAGGGCGGCTATACCCGCGACCTGCTGCTGCTGCACACCGGCGGCGGCGTGATGACCCCGGCCAGCGTCAAGGATTTTGCCGCGCGTCTGGCAGGGTCCGGCATTGCGGCGGGGGCGCTGGCCAGCCGCTTCATCGGCAACCTCTGCGGCTATGAAAACTCCATCGGCTTCGACATGGGCGGCACCTCCACCGATGTCTCGCTTTGCTTTCAGGGCAATTCGACGGTGACCAAGGATTGGTACATCGAATACGGCTACCCGATCCGCTTTCCCTCCATCGAAGTGCTGACCATCGGCGCCGGCGGCGGCTCGCTGGCCTGGAAGGACGAAGGCGGCTCGCTGCGCAACGGGCCCCAATCGGCAGGGGCCTTCCCCGGTCCCGCCTGCTATTCCAACGGCAATGAGGTCGCCACCAACAGCGATGCCAATGTGGTGCTGGGCCGTCTGGGCCACAGCCTGGCGGGGGGCGACATCACGCTGGACGCGGGTCTGGCGGAAAAGGCAATCCGCGAAACCGTGGCCGTGCCTTTCGAAATGGAACTGCACGAGGCCGCAGAGGCGGTGATTGACGTGGCCAATGCGAATATGGCCAACGCCGTGCGCCTGCTCTCGATCAGCCGCGGCCACGATCCCCGCGACTTTGCCCTGGTGGCCTTTGGCGGCGCGGGTGCCCTGCACGGGGCCGCCGTGGCCAAGGAGCTTTCCATCCCGGTGGTGATCGTGCCGCCGAACCCCGGCGTGACCTCGGCGATGGGCTGCCTGCTGGTCGACATCCAGCACGACTTTTCCGACAGCTTCATGGCCGATGCCTCGCAAACCGCGCCCGAAGACCTCGAAGCCGCCTTTGCGCGGATCGAAAAGGAAGCCGTCGACCGGCTGCGTCACGAGGATGTCGCCCCCGAAAACACCGTCCTGCAGCGCACGGTAGAGATGATGTATCAGGGCCAGTGGCGCTCGCTCGCCGTCTCCGCCCCCGCGACGATCACCAGCACCGAAGACCTCGTGCGCGGTTTCCACGATGAACACGAACGCGAATACAACTTCCGCCGCGAAGATGCGCCGGTCAGCATATTCCGGGTGGGCGTCAAAGCCACCGGCGTGGTGCAAAAGGCCGAGCTGCCCTCCTTCGAGGTGACGCCCCATGCGCCGGACCCCGCCAGCCAGCGCGATGTCTGGTTCAAGGGGAAAAGCTGCCGCACCGATGTCTATGACCGCGCCACCATGAAGGCGGGCGCGGAATTCACCGGCCCGGCCATCGTCGAACAGGTCGATTCAACCGTGGTGGTCCCCCCCGGCGCCACCGCGAAGATCGACCAATATATGAACATTCTGATCCGCGTGAAGGACTGAGACATGAACATGATGCCAAAACAGGAACTGGACCCGGTCACCTTCGAGGTGCTCAAGAACTCCTTCATCACCTCGGTCGACCAGATGGCCGAACAGATGCTGCGGACCTGCTATTCCTTCGTGATCTACAACCGCGATTTCTCCAACGGGCTGCACGATGCCGAGGGCAACTGCGTGGCCCAGGGCAATTCCGACATCGCGGTCCATGTCGGCACCCTGCACCATACCTGCAAGGAGGTGATCCGCTTCTTCAAGGGCGATATGTACCCTGGCGATGTCTATGCCATCAACGATCCCTATGCCGGCGGCACCCACTTCAGCGACGTGCGTCTGATCCGGCCGATCTTTGACGAGGAAGAACTGATCGGCTTTTCGCAGTCGAACGGCCATTGGTCCGATCTGGGCGGCTCCGTCCCCGGGTCGTTCAACGTGACCGCCCACGAGATGTTCGGCGAGGCGGTGCGCATCACCCCGATCCGGCTGTTCCACAAGGGCAGGTTCTGCGCCGACGTGGCCAATATGATCGCTGCCAACACCCGCGACCCGGCCTCGATCATCGGTGACATTCATTCACAGGCCCAGGCCACCCAGGTGGCCGAACGCGAATTGCAGCGGCTGGTGGGCAAATACGGCCGCGATCAGGTCACCCAGGGCATGGATGCGGTTCAGGATTACGTCGAACGCGCCGTGCGCCAGCGCATCCGCGACCTGCCGGACGGCACATGGGAGGCGGTGGATTACATCGACCGCGATCCGGGTGCGGGCGAGGGGATGATCCCGATCCACATCAAGATGACCATCAAGGGCGAAGAGATCACCTATGATTTCGAAGGCAGCCACGCCACCATCGCCTCGATCTACAACTCGGCCCCCGGCGCGACCTTCTCCGCCGTGGTGGCGGGCATGAAGACCTTCTTCCCCGACCTGCCGCTGAACAGCGGCTTCTACCGGATGGTAGAGGTGAAGGCCCCCGCCAACAGCGTCGTCAGCGCCCAGTGGCCAGTGGCGGTGACCGGCTTCCTGATGCCGTTCGAAAAGATCATGAACGCGATCTTCGAAATGTGGTCGCAGATCATGCCGGAACGCGCCATCGCCTGTGCCTTCAACCTGGAATACCTGCTGGCGGGCGGCAACGACCTGCGCAAACCGGACAAGCCGATCTACATGTTCTACGAATGGCTCCCCGGCGGCTGGGGCGGGCGCAACGGCAAGGACGGCAGCGACGTGACCACCGCCTGTTTCGGCACCGGCCTGATGTCCCAGCCCTCCGAAGGCAACGAAAGGGTCAACCCGACCCGCGCGGATGAATTCCAGATCAAGCAGGACAGCCCCGGCCCCGGCAAATGGCGCGGCGGGGCAGGGGTGATCAAGGCTTCAACCCTGCTTGAGGCGGAAAACACCGTCATGTCCTACATCTGCGACCGCGAACGCGCGGTGGTCTGGGGCGTCGAAGGCGGCCTGCCCTCCATGCCACACGGGTTGATGGTCGAACATGTCGACACCGGCGAGGAAGAATGGCTGGGCTCGGTCTTTTCCAACTACAAGATCAAGAGCGGCGACAAGTTCACCCGCCCCACCGCAGGCGGCGGCGGTTACGGCGACCCGATGGAACGCGACCCCGAACATGTCCTCAACGATGTGATCGACGAATATGTCTCCGTCAAGCGCGCGGAACTCGACTACGGGGTCGTGATCAGGGTCAATGACGCCGACATGCTCGACTACGAGATCGACCATGCCGCCACCGAAAAGGCCCGTGCCCATATCCGTGCGAACCGGGTCGGCTGGGCCCGGATGGACCCCGAAGAGGTCTCGCAGATGTACCGCAAGGGCAAGATCAACGAGATGGACGCGGTGCGCAGATACGCGGTGATCCTGGATTGGGGCACGGGCGAGCTGATGCCCAGATCCACCGCGCAGTTCCGCGAAAGTTTCGAGAAACGCTCGGTCTCGCACTGGTCGTGATACCGGGGCGGCCCGCCTGCCGGGCCGCCTGATCCCCCGCACCCGGAACCTGAACAGGACATTGCCGGCATGACCCAGACAGATGTGGTTTTTCACCGCCCCGATACGATTGCAGCGGCACTTTCTATCCTCGCCTCCGCCGCCCCGCGTCCGGCCATCCCGCTGGCGGGCGGCACATGGATCATGCGGGCCGCGCTGCGTGGTGAGGAGACCGACAAGACCTTTGTGTCCCTTGCGAATATCGCCTCCCTTCACGGCATCGAAAAAACGGACGCCGGGCTGACAATCGGCGCCATGGTCAGCCACGCCGCACTTGCGCAGGCGCTGGGCGCTGACCCCGCCCATGCCGGCCTGCGCATGGCCTGCGCGGCCTCCGCCAATCCCGCGATCCGGCATCGCGCGACCATCGGCGGCAACCTCTGTTCCGATGGCTTCATGGCCCCCGATCTTGTCCCGGCGCTGATGGCCCTTGGGGCCATGGTCACCCTGCAGGCCCCGTCAGGTGAAAGACGCCTGCCCATTGCTGATTTCCTGCGCGGGCGCGGCGCGCGCCCCGCCGCCGAGATCCTGACACATGTGCACCTGCCCCCGCCCCGGGGCACAGCCGCCCATGCCCGCGCCCTGCTGCGGCAGGCGGGCGAATATCCGGTTGCGGTCGTCAGCGTTCTTGCCGGTTGCCGCGATGATGGCACCTGCCAGAGCCTGCGCATCGCCCTCAGCGCGGTGGAACCTGCACCGCGCCGCTGGGAGACACTGGAAGACGCGCTTCTGGACCGCCCCCTGGACCCAAAGGCGGCGCGCGACGCCGCACAGGCTCGCATCCATGACCTGCACCCGCGCGACGGCGTCGATGCCAGCGGCTGGTACCGCGCCCGCCTGCTGCCGCAACTGGTGCAACGCGCCTTTGCCGATCTGACCCGGCCCACCGCAAAGGGAGACCCGCAATGACCGTAAGCTTCACCCTCAACGGCCGCGCCCGCAGCTTCTCCGGCGACCCGCGCGCCTCCTTGCTTGAGGTGCTGCGCGACACCTACCGGCTGACCGGCGCCAAGGAGGTCTGCGGCGAGGGGTTCTGCGGTGCCTGCATGGTCCGGATCGACGGGCATCCCGCCACCGCCTGCCTGGTGCCGATGGGCACGTTGGAGGGGTCCGATCTGCGCACCATCGAAGGGATCGGCACCGAAGCAGAGCTGAACCCCGTCCAGCAGGCCTTTGTTGATTTTGACGTGGTGCAATGCGGCATGTGCTTTCCCGGCATGGTGATGACGCTCACCCATTTCATGAAGGACAATCCGCAACCGACCCGCGAGGCGGTCAAATCCGCGCTGACCGGGAACATCTGCCGGTGTACCGGCTATGAGCGGATCATCGACGCGGTGATGTCCCTCTCGGGCGCCGCACACCCCGTGACGGAGGTTCAGCCATGAAGAACGCCCATGATCCATCCCTTGCCGTCATGGACCTGCCGCGCCGCGATGCGCGCGACAAGCTGCGGGGCCGGACCAGATACACCGTCGATCAGGCGGGGCCGGAGGTCCTGCACGCGGTCTTGCTGCGCGCGACCGTGGCCTCCGCCCGCATCACCCGGCTGGATGTCATCCCGGCCCTGACGATGGCGGGGGTCCACGCCATCGCCACCCACAGGGACGCCCCCGGCCTGCACGGGATCGGCATCGCCGATCATCCGATCTTTGCCAGCGATACCGTGCGCTATCACGGCGAACCCCTCGCCGTCATCGCGGCAGAGACACTGGCCCTGGCCCGGCGCGCCGCCAAGGCCGTGATTGTCGAATATGAAGCCATGCCGCCGGTGCTGACCCTGCAGGCGGCACTGGCCCCCGATGCCCCCCTCGTCCATCCCGGCTGGGAAAGCTACGAGGTGCTCCACCCCGGCGCGACACGGGGCGGCAATATCGCCTGGGAAGCACGCGTCGACCGCGGCGACACCGATGCCGCCTTTGCCCGCAATGACGTCACCATTGTCGAAGGCACCTATGATGTCGGGCGGCAGAACCACCTGTCGTTTGAGCCGCGCGCGGTGATCGCATCTTATGAGGATGGCCGCTTCCACATCCAGACCTCCACCCAGGCGCCATGGACGGTCAAACATGTCGTCGCCAGGGTTCTTGAGGTCCCGGAATCCGCCGTGCGGGTGACAGTGCCCGCCGTCGGTGGCGGTTTCGGGCTGAAGTTCGATTGCTCCCTCGAACCCTATGCCGCGATCCTGGCCCGCAAATCCGGGCGCGCTGTCTCGCTGGTCAATTCCCGCCGCGAAGAGATGATGACCTGCCTCTGCCGGGAAAACGCCGAAATCCACATCCGCTCCGCCATCGACGCGGAGGGAGAGATCGTCGCCCGCGAGGCCAGCGTGCTCATGGATTGCGGCGCATATGGCGGCGAACAGGTCTTCCTGACCACGATGACCGCCCATACGCTGGCCGGCAACTACCGGCTGGGTGCCGCGAAAATCGTGACAAGGGCGGTCTATACCAACACCCCCCCGAACGGGGCCTTCCGCGCCTGCAACGGGGTCTACAACACCTTCGCGCTGGAACGACATACGGATGAAATCTGCGCCGCCATCGGGATGGACCCCTTCGAGTTCAGACGCCGCAACGTGATCGGTGACGGCGACATCGGGGCCACCGGACAGACCTTTCAGGGCGATGTGCTGGCCCCCATGCTGGACCGCATGGTTGACAAATATCCCGTCGAACGGCGCAGCGGCAGGTTGCCCGACGGGCGGCTCTACGGGCGCGCGACAACCGTGGGGACATGGTTCATCTTTGTCGGCCCCTCTGCGGCAACGGTGAACCTGAACGCCGACGGCAGCGCGACGCTGGTCACCGCCGGGGTCGAGATCGGCTCCGGCACCATGATGCAATCCCTGCCGCAGATCGTCGCGGCAAACCTTGGCATTCATCCCGATGCGGTCATCGTGAAAACCGCCGATACGGATGCCGCCGGGCGCGATCTCGGGGTTGGCGGCGGGCGCACCACCGTCTCCATCGGGGCGGCAAGCGAGGCTGCCTGCGCCGAGGTGCGGGAAAAACTGCTGACAGTGGCGGCCAGATTGCTGCAGACCAATACAGCCGCACTGGTGCTGACCAACGGCCGGGTCGAGGTTGACGGCAAACCCGGCAGCGGCATGACCCTGAAAGCCGTGATCGCCGAAGCGGAGCTGACCACCGGCCCGATTGCCGGCAGCGGTGCCTTTACCGCGCCGGGCACAACAGCCATGCCCGGCTGCGCCACCGGCCATTTCATTGACGCCATCGACATCCCGGTATTTGCGGTCCACGACTGCGAAGTGGCGGTTGACGAAATCTCGGGCCGTTGCGAAATCCTGTCCTACCGCGTGGTACAGGATGTGGGCCGCGCCCTGAACCGGCGCGCCATTCATGGCCAGATTCAGGGCGGCGTGGTGCAGGGCATCGGCTATGCCCTGACCGAAGAGGTCACGATCGGCCCCGACGGCGCGGTCGATCAGACCGGGCTGGAAAGCTACCGCGTCCCGCTGGCGGGCGATGTCCTGCCCATCGACTTCGAGCTTTACGAGGGGGCACCCTCCCTCGGCCCGCTGGGCACCAAGGGGGCAGGGGAGGTGCCGATCCTGAATGTCGCCGCATCGCTGGCCTGCGCGATTGCCAATGCCACGGGCAAACCGGTGACCTCCCTGCCGATGACACCGGAGCGCATTGCCACCCTGATTGCCGGAGAGGCACTTTAGGTTCCGTCCTTGGATAGAGAAATTGTTCCTTGCACAGGCGGTTGTCCGGATCACAGAGGGCCGCGCCCGATCCTGGGAGGGCGCGTTCCAGACGTTTGAACAGGGTGCCGCGCTGCAAATACTCTGTGCTGTCGATGATTTACGCGACATTGCAAGAGCGCCCTCCCGTGGGGAGGGTCGGGCGCGGCCCGGGCTTTCAGCCCGCGCCAAGGGTTGTGGCGGCCGCATCGACGAACAATTTCCCAGTTGCGGCTTGGCAAACCATATACAGACTCGGTTTTCAGCAGCCTGTTAATGTCTCAACCATGATGAACCCCATCATGGGCACGCCCAGCCTCACCAAATCGCCTACCCGGCATGCCAAAGGCATGCCGACGATCAACGGCGCACCTTTGGTGCGACCGGCGGGCAGGCGATGGCCCGGCGCCTGCGGCTTGTTCCGGGCCTGGGCGTGATTGATCGACGGCGGTTTTTCCGGTTCGAGCACTCCCCCAAGCGCGGAATCAAGGCCGCAAGCCGCCGCGCATCACCGCACCACCACCCGGCAATGCGCTTCGCCGCGAAAGTCAGCTCACCCCTTGGCCATCAACCCTCATCGGCCTTGCCGCCAACCGCCGCGATGACCTGATCCGCAACCGGGTGATCCCCCGCCGCCCGCGCCAGCATCAGCGCGCCGACCACCTGGGCAATGGTGCTCAGCGCCACCGCCCTGTCCTCCGGGGCCACCAGATCCGCCAGCTTCTCCAGCCCCTCGGCAAAGGCGGTCTGCAAGGCCTCTCCGTGGCGCGGCGCCTCTGCCGCAAGCGCGGGCAGGACGCAGCCCTCGGCAACCCGCGTCAGGTGACTGTCGTGCAGATAGGCCTGCCGGAAGGCCTCCAGCCGGTCGCCCCCCGCTTTCTCCAGCCGCCTGGCCCAGTCTTTCTCATGCTGTGCCATCGCCGCCTGGGTGGCCTCCACCATCAGCGCCGTTTTGTCCGGGAACTGCTTGTAGAACCCGCCATGAGTCATCCCGGCGGCTTTCATCAGGCCCGAAATCCCAATGCCTTCATATCCGTGGATGCGAAACAGCCGGGCGGCTTCGTCAACCACCTTCTGGCGATTTTCCTGTGCAACTTCACGACTTACACGCATGTCAGCGCCTTTTCATCACTGGTCGGTATGGCCCGCCAATCCTAGAAAAATCCATTTTGGATGTCAATTAACATCTAATCTTGACAGTTTGGATGATGCTTATAATCTAATCGTAAATCACGAGCAAAGCGAGTCGCCCCATGTCCCCTACCGATCCCATCGTCATCTGCGCCGCCCGCCGGACCCCGCTCGGCGCCTTCATGGGCGCGCTTGCGCCGATCCCCGCGCCGCTGCTGGGGGCCACGGCTATCCGCGCCGCCATGGCCGACGCCGGGCTCGGGCCGACGGACGCCACAGAGGTGCTGATGGGCTGCGTCCTGCCCGCCGGACAGGGCCAGGCCCCGGCACGGCAGGCGGCGCGGGCAGCAGGGCTCGACGATGCCGTGGGCGCAACCACGATCAACAAGGTCTGCGGCTCCGGGATGAAGGCGATCATGACCGCCGCCGACCTGCTGACGCTGGAACGCGCCGAGATCATCGTCGCGGGCGGCATGGAATCCATGTCTCGCGCCCCCTATCTCGCACCGGAAATGCGCGCAGGCCGCAAGGCAGGCAGCGCCGCGCTGATTGATCACATGATGTTCGACGGCCTCGAAGACGCCTATGAACCGGGCCGCCCCATGGGCGCTTTCGGCGAGGTCACGGCACGGGACTTCGGCTTTGACCGCGCGGCACAGGATGCCTTTGCCATCGAAACGCTGGAACGGGCCCGCATGGCGGTCACCTCGGGAGCCTTCACCGATGAAATCGCGCCGGTCACAGTGCCCCAGCGCAAGGGCGAAGTCACCGTCGCGCAGGACGAACGCCCCGGCCAGGTCGACCCGGCAAAAATCCCCGGCCTTCGGCCCGCCTTTGCCAGCGACGGGACAATCACCGCCGCCAGCGCCTCCGCCAATGCCGATGGCGCGGCTGCGCTGGTGCTGACCCGGCGCAGCCACGCCCGGGCGCGGGGCCTGCCGGTGCTTGCCACCATCGTCGGGCAGGCCGCCCATGCCCAAGCCCCGGCGCTCTATACCACCGCACCGATCCCGGCGATTGAAAAGCTGCTGGCCCGCACCGGCTGGACCGCGGATCAGGTCGATCTGTGGGAAATCAACGAGGCCTTCGCCGTGGTCCCCATGGCCGCCGCGCAAAAGATCGGCATCCCCCGCGAAAGGCTCAATGTGAACGGCGGCGCCTGCGCGCTGGGCCATCCCATCGGCGCCACCGGCGCACGCATCCTCGTCACCCTGCTGCACGCCCTGCGGGCGCGGGGCAAGCGGCGCGGCGTGGCCACGCTCTGCATCGGCGGCGGCGAGGCTACAGCACTGGCCATCGAAATCTGACCCGGCTTTCACCCAACCCGAAAGGACACCCAATGGATCTGACCCGGACAGCCGCGCATGTCACCAGCGCACCCCATGACAGGGGGCGGCGGGCCAAGGCCCCAGCCCCCTTCCGCAACCGCCCGCAGGGCATTCCCACACCCAGATATTCCGGAGGCACCCATGCCACAGCATGACACCACAACCAAAGAACGCGCCTTTGACGCGGCCACCATGCCCGAAGTGAGCTTCAGCCCGCCGGACCCGCGCCAGATCGCGGCCATGTCCGGGCTCGACATCCTGCGCGCGATCCCCACCGGCGGCGTGCCCGCCCCGACCATGGCGCGGACAATGCGGCAATGGATACACGCGGTCTCCGAAGGGCAGGCGGAGTTCCGGGGCGATCCGGGGCCGGAATTCCTGAACCCCATGGGCACCGTCCACGGCGGCTGGATCATGACCATGCTGGATTCCGTGCTGGGCTGTGCGGTCCATTCGGTGCTTGGCCCCGGCCAAAACTATACAAGCATGGGCACGGAGGTGAAGTTCATCCGCCCCCTCGCACCCGATGCGGGACAGGTCCGGGCGCTGGGCACCCTGGTCTCCCGAGGGCGGCGGTCGGCCACGGCAGAGGCGCGGCTGGAGGATGCCTCGGGCCGGCTGATCGCCACCGGCACCACCACCTGTTTCCTCTTTCCGGCACAGGGGTAGACCATGCCCGTCATCACGCTCCTCTCCGTCCCCTTCGCCTTCCTGCTGGGGGGATTCGTCTTCTCCGGCCTGCTCGGCCCACTGGCCGCCGACCTCGGCATCAGCGTCTCGGCCGCCGGGCTTTTGCAGGCGGGCTATGCGCTTGGCTGCGCCTTTGCCGGGCCGTTCCTGGCCCATTGGACCCGGCACCGGCGCAAGAAACCGCTGCTCCTGACGGTGCTGGGCAGCATGGTGCTGCTCAATTTCGCCTCGATCCTGGCACCGGGCTTCAATGAACTCCTGTTCCTGCGCACCGCCCTGGGGATCACCGGCGCGCTTTCGCTGCCGCTGGCGGTCTCCATCGCCGTGACCCTGGTCCCCGCCGAACAGCGGGGCGGGGCCATCGCCAAGGTCTATTCCGGGGTCGCCTATGCGCTGATGCTGGGAATGCCCGCGGGCTCGCTGGCCGGGGACTGGCTGGGCTGGCGGGCGAGCTTCGGCGTGGCCGCGCTGGCCTCGGCCGCGGCCCTCGTGCTGGTCTGGCGCAACGTCCCCGACATCGCGGCACAGCCTGTCCCCAAGGGCAGCGCGCGCCTTGACGCCAGATCCACGGGGCTGCTGGCCTCGACCTATCTCGCCTTTGGCGCGATGTTCTGCCTGGTGGGCTACATCGGCCCGGTTGTCACCAGCCTGACCGGCGGCACCGGCACCCATGTGGCGCTGTTCCAGCTTGGCGTCGGGCTGTCCTGCCTCGCCGGGCTGATCCTTGGCGCGCGGATCGCGGCCACCCTCGGCGGGCGCGGGCTGGCCTGGCTCTTTGCCGGGATCGCCCTGGGGCTTGCGGTGCTGGTGCCACCACTGTCGACCAACCCGCCGCTGCTGGTCAATATCCTGGCGCTTGTCGTCAGCGTTGCCCTTGCGCCGGTCTGCCAGTTTGCCACCGCACCGGTGGTGCAGGGGAGCCTTGCGGCAACGGCGGGACCCTCGACGACCTTCGTTCTGACGCTGAACAGCTCGATGGTCTATCTCGGACAGGGCACCGGCGTGCTGCTGGGCGGCACTGCGATCAGCTTCGGCGGCTATGCTGCCGCGCCGCTGACCGGTGCCTTTGTGGCGCTGCTGGGTCTTGTGGTCGCCATCGCCCTGCGCTCGGGCACCGCGCGGTCACTGTCCCGGACCTGAGGACACCAGCACATGCACAAGCGCATCCAGCGCCGCCCCCATATCGGCGGCGCTGGCATATTCATCGGGATGATGGCTCAGCCCGCCCCGGCAGCGCAGGAACAGCATCGCGATAGGGCAGAGATCTGACATGGCAGAGGCATCATGGGTGGCCCCCGAGGGCAGCGTGACCGCCGCCGCGCCGCCCTGTTCCACCGAAGCAACCAATGCCGCCGACAGCTCCGGGTCGCAGGACACCGCAGGCTGGACATAGGTCCGCGTCATCTCGAAAGACAGGCCGGCCTCCCCGGCAATACGATTGCCAAGCGCGCGCATCTCATCGGTAAACCCCTGCCGCGCCTCGTCGGAGACCGAACGCACCTCAAGCGGGAAATCCGCCCGGTCCGGGATCGCATTGACCGCATCGGGATGCACCGAAATCGACCCGACCGTGGCGCGGATACTGTTGGTCTGCCCGGCCTGTTCCGACACTGCCGCGATAAAGCGGGACGCAGCCACAAGCGCATCGCGGCGGTCCGCCATCGGCACCGTGCCCGCATGGCCCGTCTCTCCTGTAAAGCGTATGGCGTTGCGCTCGATCCCGCAGATCCCGGTCACCACCCCGACCGCCGCAGCCCGGCGCTCCAGAACCGGCCCCTGTTCGATATGGACCTCCAGATAACCCAGCACCTCGGCGCGATCGCGGCGCAACGCCGCCAGCTGCGCCGGATCGCCGCCGAACCCGGCAAGCGCCGCGCCAAGGGTCACACCATCCCGGTCCGACAGCCCCAGCGCCGCCGCATCAAACGTCCCGGCCAGCACCCTCGGCCCCAGCAGCGCCGTGGGAAACCGCACCCCTTCCTCATCGGCAAAGGCCAGAACCTCCACCGAACAGGCCGGCGCGCGGCCCTCCCGGCGGATCTTCTCCAGCGCGAGGCAGGCCAGCGCAATGCCCATGATCCCGTCATAGCGCCCGCCGCCGGGTACGGAATCCTGATGCGACCCGATCAGCAGGGTCTTGCTGCCCTCCGGCCCCGCGCAGCGCCCGACCAGGGTGGCCGCCGCATCCATATGCACCTGCAACCCGGCAGCCTCCATCCAGCCACGGATCTGGTCCAGCGCCGCGCGGTGTTCGGGCGTGAAGGGCAGGCGGGTCACACCCGCACCGGCCTGCGAACAGGCGGCAATCTCGTGCAGGCGGCTCTGGGCAATCTCACCGAAGGTCATAGGCATCCTGAATTTATTATGATAAATTATGAGCTACACAAGACTCCAGCCCTCGTCTAGACAAATGTCATGAAGCAAACCGCCGCCCGCCCCTCCGATCCAAAGATCACCGATGCGCCCCGGGCGCAGAAACGGTCGCGTCCCGTTCAGGTCGCGGATCAGATCAAACGCTGGGTGGTCGAACGTGACATGCAAAAGGGCGACAAGCTGCCGAACGAGGCGGCGATGATCGCAGAATTCGGCGTCTCCAAGGGGACCGTGCGCGAGGCGATGCGCATTCTGGAGGCCCAGGGCCTGATCGTGACCAAGACCGGCCCCGGCGGCGGCAGCTCGGTGGGCGAGGTCAGCAAGGACCGGGCGATGTCCCTGCTTGGAAACTACTTCTATTTCAAGGACCTGTCGCTCTCGGACATCTACGAGATGCGCAAGCTGGTGGAACCGGCCCTGGCCGCCCGTCTGGCCGGCAACCTCTCGGACGCGACATTGGCCGAACTGCGCGAGATGGCGCACAGATACCCCGAACCGGCGCAGACAGCGGAAGAGGAAAAGCAGCAGCATATCTCTTCGCTGGCCTTCCACGCCCGGCTCGCCGATGCCGCCGACAACCAGCTGATGGGCTTCCTGATCTCCTTCATGGCGCGGATCCTCTCTGACCTGACCGTGCACCGCCGCCTCTATGCCACGCCCAACCGGGAGCTTTGGGAACGTGGCCGCAGGCATCAGATCGAACTGGTGGAGGCGCTGACCCGGGGCGACGGCCCGCGCGCCCATGCCATCATGACCTCGCATATGGAAGGGGCCGAACGGCTGATGAACGCGCAGGAAATGCGCATCACCCGCGAATTCATGGCCGAATAGACGGGGCCGCGCGCCTGTCTTACGACCGCGGCGCGCGGCTGCGGTCCACCGCAACGGGCGCTTCATCCAGCCAGGTGGCATAGGGCGGCGCGCTCACCCTGGCGCATAGCGCTGCAAGATCGTCCAGCGGGCGGGCGCTGTCATCAATCCGCAGGTCGATGGGCGGCGCAACCGGGCTCAGAACCAGAAGGGCGGCAGATTGCAGGCCGCGCACATCCGATCCCGCCGCCTCACCGGCGCGCAGGGCGGCGACAAGCCGTTCCGCCGGCGTGCCCTCCCGCGTGGCAAAGGCGGCGGCAGCGGCCTCCAGAACCCCACGCGACCTGATCATGTTGCCCGCGACAATCACCTCCGGGGCGGCGATGAAACCGGCGTAAGGAACACTGGCCGCGCCGGTGAACCCGGCGGTGGCACCGGTTCTGTCAAGCACCGCCAATTGCCGGTGGTCCCGGCCCGTGTCTTCCCCGGTCAGCGCGGCCACCACATCCCCGGCCCCGGCACCCCCATGCAACCGCCGCATCGCATCGTCGCGCCAGAAGGTGCTGGGCGCGGTGCCCTGCGAGGCACAGAGCCCCGATTCGATGTCGCCGCGCAGCACCCAGCCCCCGACACAAAGGCTGCCCGTCGCCGCCGCACCTGCGTAAACGCCTGTTTTTTTGTCATATGTCAGAATGGAAAACGTCATGAGGCGACCCCGGCACATTTAACTTGTATTTATCATGATAATTTGGCCAAATGCAATTTATAATGATAAATAAGATGAAACAGAGAGGATACGCCATGACTTTCCTGACCCTCACCCGCCGTGCCCTGCTGGCGGCGACCGCGGCCTCGGCGCTGGCCCTGTCGGCAGGCGGCGCAACCGCGCAGACCCCCGAAAACGTCCTGATCGTGGGCCAGATCGCCGAACCCAAATCGCTCGATCCCGCCGCTGTCACCGCCGTCAACGATTTCCGCATCCTGATGAATGTCTATGACGGGCTGGTCCGCTACAAGGACGGCACGCTTGAGGTCGAACCCGCCCTTGCCACCGACTGGACCATCTCCGAGGATGGCACCGTCTATACCTTCACCCTGCGCGAGGGAGTCAGCTTCCACGATGGCAGCGCCTTCGACGCCGAGGCGGTCAAATTCAACTTCGACCGCATCCTGGACGAATCCCACCCCTTCCATGACACCGGCCCGTTTCCGCTCGCGTTCTTCTTTTCCGCCGTGGAATCGGTCGACGTCATTGACCCGATGACGGTCTCCTTCACGCTGAACGCGCCCTATGCGCCCTTCCTGTCGAACCTTGCCTATCCCACCGGGCTGATCGTCTCGCCCGCAGCGGTCGAACAACATGGCGCGGATTTCGGGCGCAACCCCTCCGGCACCGGGGCCTTCAAATTCGGCGAATGGCGCAGCAACGAAGCGGTGGTGGTGCAGGCCAACCCCGGCTACTGGGACGGCGCGCCGGGGCTGGAGGCGGTCGTGTTCCGCCCGATCACCGATGCCAATACCCGCACCGCCGAAATGCTGGCGGGCGGCATCGACCTGATGGTCGAAGTCCCGCCGGTCGCGCTCAGCGAATTCCAGGGCGACAGCTATTCCGTCTTTGAACAGGCGGGCCCGCATGTCTGGTTCCTGATCCTGAATGCCAAGGAAGGCCCCTTTGCGGATGTCCGTGTCCGGCAGGCGGCAAACTATGCGATCAACAAGGAGGCCATCGTCAATGACGTGCTCGAAGGCACCGCCGAGGTCGCGGCCGGCCCGACCCCGCCCGCCTTCGCCTGGGCCTATAACCCCGATCTGGAGCCCTATCCCTATGACCCAGACCGCGCCCGCGCCCTGCTGGCAGAGGCCGGTGCGGAAGGGGCCGAGCTGACCTTCTACGTGACCGAAGGCGGCTCCGGCATGCTGGACCCGGTGTCGATGGGCACGGCAATCCAGGCCGATCTTGAGGCCGTGGGCCTGAAGGTCAGCATCGAAACCTACGAATGGAACACCTTTCTGGGCAATGTGAACCCCGGTCTGGAAGGCAAGGCGGACATGGCCGAAATGGCCTGGATGACCAACGATCCCGACACGCTGCCCTTCCTCGCGCTGCGCACCGAAGCCTGGCCGGACAAGGGCGGCTTCAACTCCGGCTATTACTCCAACCCGGAGGTGGACAAGCTGCTGGACGCCGCCCGCGCCGAGACCGATCAGGCCGAGCGCGCGCGCCTCTACCAGCAGATGCAGGTGATCGTGCAGGAAGACGCGCCATGGGTCTTTGTGGCGAACTGGAAGCAGAATGCCGTCACCTCCGACCGCGTCGAAGGCTTTTCACTGCAGCCCTCGTTCTTCCTGCTTCTGGATGACGTGACCAAGAAGTGATGACGTGACCAGGATGTAATGAGTGACCAGGATGTAACCTGACCCGTTGCGGCCCCGCTCAGGGGGCCGCAACAACCCGACGGAGCCGCCCATGACCGGATATATCCTCAAACGCCTGCTCTCGGCCATTCCGGTGCTGCTGGGCATCAGCGTGATCGTCTTTGCGATCATGGCGCTGATCCCCGGCGACCCGGCAACCGCGATCCTGGGCTCCTATGCGACCCCCGAGAACGTCGAGAAGCTGAACCGCGACCTCGGGCTCGATCAGGGCATCGTGGCGCGGTATTTCATCTGGCTCGGCAACATGCTGCAGGGCGATTTCGGGCGCAGCTTTGCCCTCAACCGCCCGGTGCTGGACGAGGTGCTGGACCGCTTCGGTGCAACCCTGATCCTGGCGGGCAGCTCCTTTCTTCTGTGCTCGCTGCTGGGCATCGCCGCCGGTGTCATCTCGGCGGCGCGGCAATACGGGTTTGCCGACAAGGCGATCACCTTTGCCGTGCTGCTGGGCATCTCGATCCCCTCGTTCTTTTTGGGCATGATGATGATCCTGATCTTCGCCGTCCAGCTGCGGTGGTTCCCGGTGTCGGGCATGTGGCCGATCTACGGGGATCGCAACCTGCCGGTGCTGCTGGACCATCTGGCGATGCCCGCATTCGCCCTCTCGGTGGTGGCGACCGGGGTGATCGCGCGGCTGGCCCGTTCCGCCATGCTGGAGGTGCTGCGCCAGGATTTCATCCGCACCGCCCGCGCCAAGGGCGTGAACGAACGCCGGGTGATCTGGCGCCATGCCCTGCGCGCCGCCATGGTCTCGATCATTCCCATCCTGGGCATTCAGGCGGGCTTTGTGCTGTCCGGTGCCGTCTATATCGAGATGGTCTTTCAATGGCCCGGCGTTGGCCGGATGCTGGTCGATGCCATCCTCAAACGCGATATCCTGCTGGTTCAGGGCGGGGTGGTGTTCATCGCCGCCTGCTACGTGATGTTCAACATCCTCGTGGACGTGGCCCAGGCGCTGCTTGACCCGAGGATCAAGACATGACCGCCTTTCTGAAACTGCTGGCGCGCAACCGTCTTGCCCTGGCGGGCCTTGTCATGATCGGCATCGTGGTGCTGCTGGCACTGCTGACGCCGCTGCTGCCGCTGGCCGATCCCGATGTCACCCGGACCGCCGATCGCTTCAAGCCGCCCTTCAGCGAGGGCGCGCTTCTGGGCACCGACCATCTGGGCCGCGACCTGCTGAGCCGCCTGCTCTGGGGCACCCGGCTGAGCCTTGCCATGGGGCTGGCCGCCGCGATCATCGCCGCCACGCTGGGCTCCGCCATCGGCATCATCGCGGGCTATTTCGGGGGCAGGACCGACAACATCATCATGCGCGGCGTCGATATGCTGATGGCCTTTCCCTATATCCTGCTGGCGCTGGCCATTGTCGCCGCGCTTGGCCCCGGCCTGATGAACGCGCTGATCGCGGTGGCGGCGGTCAACGTGCCCTTCTTTGCCCGCAACATCCGCGGCATCACGGTCGGCATCGCCCATAAGGAATTCATCGACGCCGCCCGGCTGGCCGGGATGCGCGACCACGAAATCATCCTGGGCGAGGTGCTGCCCAATGTGCTGCCGGTGATCGTCATCGCCATGTCCACAACCGTCGGCTGGATGATCCTGGAGACCGCGGGCCTGTCCTTTCTCGGCCTCGGCTCGCAGCCGCCACAGGCCGATCTCGGCTCGATGCTGGGCGAGGCACGCTCCGCGCTGATCACCAACCCCCATACCTCCATCGTGCCCGGTGCGATGATCCTGATCATCGTGATGGGCATCAACCTGCTGGGCGACGGCATCCGCGACGCGCTGGACCCGCGCCTGAAATCCGGCGCGCTCAGCCGCCCGATGGCCGCAACCACGGTCGACCGCCAGGGGGCGGTGCCCGCCGCCCGCACCGACAGCCTGCTGGACATCACCGGGCTGCAGACCGAATTCCATGTCCGCGACCGGCAATACAAGGCCGTCGGCGGTGTCGATCTGCATGTGGAAAAGGGCGCCTGCCTGGGCATCATCGGGGAAAGCGGATCGGGCAAATCCGTCACCGCGCTCAGCGTCATGGGGCTGGTCGCCTCGCCACCCGGTGTCATCACCGGCGGCGCGGTCCACTTTGACGGCAAAGACATTGTCGGCGCGCCCTATGAGGTGCTGCGCGCCCTCAGGGGCCGCCGGGTGGCCTATATCTTCCAGGATCCGCTGGCCACCCTGCATCCGCTCTACCGGGTCGGGGATCAGTTGATCGAGGCGATCCAGTCGCATGAATCACTCCCCCGCAGCGCCGCCCGCGCCCGGGCCGTCGACCTGCTGAAATCGGTGCGCATTCCCAATGCGGAAAGCCGGATCGACAGCTACCCTTACGAGATGTCGGGCGGCATGCGGCAGCGGGTCGGCATCGCCATGGCACTGGCCAATGACCCCGATGTCATCATCGCGGATGAGCCGACAACCGCCCTGGATGTGACCGTTCAGGCGCAGATCCTCTCGGTTCTCAGCGATCTCAGGCGCGAACGCGGTCTGGCGATCATCTTCATCACCCATGACTTCGGCGTGGTGGGCCAGCTCTGCGACAGCGTGGCGGTGATGTATGCGGGCCGGATTGTCGAACAGGGACCTACCGGGGCCGTCCTGCGCAACCCGCAACACCCCTATACCAGCCGGTTGATCGACTGCGTGCCGACCCTGGGCGGCGGCCGGCGCAAACTGGCCGCAATACCCGGATTGCCCCCCGTCGTCGACAACCTGCCGGCCGGCTGCGCCTTTGCCGCGCGCTGCGACAAGGCGCAGGCGGAGTGCCGGGCGGGGCAGATTGATCTGCGCCCGACCGGACCGGACCGCCGGGTCCGCTGCCTCTTTCCCGAAAACGCGACGGAGCACAGCATATGACCGATGCGCTCAAACTCACGGGGCTGTCAAAATCCTTCCGGGTCGGCAAACGCTCCTTCGGGGCACCCTGGTCCTATGTGCATGCGGTCCAGCCGCTGGATCTGACAGTCAAAACCGGCGAGACTCTGGGGATCGTCGGCGAATCCGGCTGCGGCAAATCCACCTTGGCCAAGATGCTCGTCGGGCTCCTGCCGCCCAGCACCGGAGAGATCGAAATCGAAGGGGCGGTTCTGGACAACGCCGATCCCGCCATCTTTGGCAAACGCATTCAATACGTGTTCCAGGACCCGATCAGCAGCCTGAACCCGCGCAAGACCATCCGCCAGATCATGGAGGCCCCCCTGCGCAGGCTGCACCGCATGGGCAAGACAGAGCGCGCCGCGCGGATCAGCGAGATTTTTGCCGCCGTCAACCTGCGCGAGGAATTCCTGGACCGTTATCCGCATGAATTCTCCGGCGGGCAGGCGCAGCGGATCGGCATCGCCCGGGCGCTGGCCGCCAGGGCGCGCATCCTGATCCTGGATGAACCGGTCTCGGCGCTGGATGTCTCGGTGCAGGCGCAGGTGCTGAACCTGCTGGCGGATCTCAAGCAGGAATTCGGCCTCACCTATCTGTTCATCAGCCACGATCTGGCGGTGGTCGAGGCGGTCAGCGACCGGGTTGCGGTGCTCTACTTCGGTGCGGTTGTCGAAATCGGCCCGGCGCGGGAAATCTTCGCCAATCCGCGCCACCCCTATACCGCCCTGCTTGCCCAAAGCGCGCCGGAGGTCGGCCGCCCGATCTCCGCCCCGGAGAAAGCCGGCGTGGAACTGCCCGATCCGCTGGACCCGCCCAAGGGATGCGCCTTCAACGAACGCTGCGCCTTTGCGACAGATCGGTGCCGCCGCGAAAGGCCCGCCCTGACCGGTGACAGGGGGGGGCGGGAAATCGCCTGCTTCAATCCGCTGGGCGCTGCGGCAGAGGTCTGATTCTAGCCCGAGGTCAGACCTTCCGTCGGGGGCAGGGGCGCGGGCACCGAGACATGCTCCGGCCGCCGCTTTTCGTAGAACGCATTGCCGCCGGTCGTCACCACATAGTGGATGTTGTTGTAATTCGCCTGATACCAGGCCGCGTGAAAGAACTTGGCCGCGCCGGTATGGGGATGCCGCTCACCGCGATAGACCGCAAGGGCGGTGTCACGGGCAAGTGCCGCCCCCCTGCTTTCCATCGGGCTTGTCATGACGCCGGGGGCGAATTGGTTCGGCTGGCCGACCACGCCGCAGACCGTGTCGGGAAAGGCGTCGGAGGCGACCCGGTTCATCACCACGCTGCCCACCGCAACCATCCCGTCCCGGCTGGAGCGGTTCGATTCGAAATACATCGCCCGGGCCAGGCATTCCACATCGCTTGCAGAGGGCGGCGGCGCTTCGGACCTGCCGCATCCCGCGACAAGGGCAACCAGGACCAGCCCGGCACAAGTCGGGCGTTTCAAACTAAAACTCGGCACCGTACAGCCCTCGCATCCTGGGTTCGCTTTTGTCGCGCGGAGAATATTCCGCAAGCCCCGCCCTGGGCAAGCGGAATGCTGCGGCGCGGGGCCTGCCCCCTCGCCATGGGCGCGTTGTTGCCTTATGCAAAACCCGACGCCCCTGATGCCCCTGACAACGGAAACCCAGCATGAGATGTTCCGCGATCCTGACCGCCTGCGCGCTGGGCCTGCTGGCCGGACCGGCGCTTGCGGAAAAGCTGAGCTTTGCCATGGCGCTGGGCAACCGCCAGATCGGCACGCTGACCTTTGACGGCGGGCCGCGCGCGGGCCGTCTGCTGGCGGTCATGGACAACACGCCGCTGGGGGTGGCCGACGGCAGTTTCGAGGCGGTGACCAGAGCGCGCGGCGCGGCGGTGGGCTACGAAAGCCGCAGCCGCGGCAGCAAGACGCGCGACATCGCGGTGACCCGGGCAGGGGGGCAGGTGACCGAAGTCACCGTCATCCCGGCGGATGAGGCGACGGACCTCAGCGATGTGGCGCAGGTGCCAAGGGGCGTGATTTCCCTGACCGAAGCCTTTGCCGCGCTGGCGCTGGGCCGCGACTGCCCGCAGCCGATGGTCGTCCACGACGGCCGCCGGGTGGTGCGCATCGCCACCGCCGCGCGCAGCGACAGCGGTGGCGAGGTCACCTGCAGGATGTCCTACCGCGTGGTGCAGGGGCCGGGGCATCTGTCACCCTTCCGGTTCAAGTCGCTGGGCATGCAGCTGACCTATGCCACCCGGACCCTGCAACGCATCACGCTCAGCGCGGGCGGTTTCGATGTGACCCTCACCCGGCAGGGCGCGAAAGCCGCGCTGGAGTAGGTTGGTCAAGCCGCCCCGCCCGGCTTCCCGGAATCGAAGTTTGCGGTCTTGTACAGGCGCGACAGAGGTTCGCGCCCGACCCCGAGGGGGGGCGTGGTGAGGCTTGGCGCGCGATCCGGGTATGGCGAGAGGTTGCAACAGGTGAAAACGTTGGAATAATTCGCGCCCGCCCTGGGGGGCGGGGTCGGGCGCGAACCGGATCGCAAGCGATCCGGGGACGAATGGCAAGCGGAATGTACTTTGGCTTCGGGGCACCTAACCCGCATCGTGAAGCTGAATCAGCCTTCCAACCATCTCCTCGAACGGCGTATGCCGGAATGCCGGGCAAAGCGCCGCGAATTTCTCGCCGCACAGACGGTGCGGATGATCGAACAGATAGCGCTGTTCAAGCAGCTCACGCCCCAGTTCCCAGACCGGCGCGCTCAGGCGCAGCGCCCACCAGGGGAACTGGCCGATCTTCATCTCCCGCCCGCTCTGGCGGGTGATCTCACGGGCCAGATCGTTGATGCTGAAGCTATGCCCCGGCAGGGCGACATCGGCAAAAACCGGCAGATCCTCCAGTTTCGACAAGGCAACAGCCGCGCGGGCGAAATCGGGCAGATAGGCATAGGCCCGCTCGACCCCGGGTGCGCCCATCGCCGTGATCCGGCCCTTGTGCAGCTTTTTCAGCACCACCAGCCCGATCGCCTGACCGCTGCGCTGGTGATCAATGAAATCGCCGCCGCGCAGGATCGTCACGGGCAGGCCGGAGGTGCGCCAGGCGGCCTCCATCTCGACGCGGATCTGCCCCTTCCGGCTGCAGGCCCGGTGCGGCGTCTCTGCCGACCAGGGACCGGGCTGATTGCCGTAGACATAGACGTTGCCGGGGATCAGCACCCGCGCACCGCTGGCGCGGGCCGCAGCCATGGCAATCTCGGTGATCTTCGGGATCTGCCGGGCCCAGTCGTGGTAATCCGGCGGGTTCATGGCATTGACGATCAGATCGGCACCGCGCGCCGCCTGTGCCGGATCGGTGCCGCGCTGGAAACGGCGGACGCGCCAGCCATCCGCCGAAAAGGCGCGGTCAAAAGCCTGGCCTGCGAAACCCGAGGCACCGAGAATGAGAACTGTTCGGGACATGTGAACTCCTGTGAAACGATTGCCCCGCCCTTGTTGCTCAAAATAATCCGAATGGGGATTGCCAGAAATTGCAGTTCAGGTATTCATAAATGAATGGATATACGGGCATTGGACTGGTCGCTGCTGCAAAGTTTTCTGCAGGTGGCAAAGGCGGGATCGCTGTCGGCGGCGTCGCGCGCCTGCGGCGTCAGCCAGCCGACATTGGGGCGCCATGTGCGCGCGCTGGAAACCGCGCTGGAACAACCGCTCTTTATCCGCAAGCCCGACGGCCAGAGCCTGACCGCCCTGGGCCATCAGCTTTATGACCATGTGCGCAAGATGGAGGACGCGGCCTCCCATGTGGCGCTGACCGCCGCGGGCAAGAGCGCGCGGCTGGAGGGGCGGGTGCGCATCACCGCGTCGCGGGTCGTGGCCTATTGGCACCTGCCGCCGATCCTGGCCCGCCTGCGGGCGGAGGAACCGGGCATCCAGATCGACCTTGTGGCCTCCGACATGCCGGAAAACCTGATGCACCGCGAGGCGGACATCGCCCTGCGGATGTTCCGTCCCGAACGCGGCAACCTGATCGCGCAGAAGATCGCGGAGCTGCCGCTGGGGCTTTACGCGGCGCAAAGCTACATCGCCCGGGCGGGCCGCCCCGACACGCCCGAGGCGCTGATGAAAATGGATTTTGTCGGCTTCGACAGGTCCGAGCTGATCCTGCGCCTGATGGCGCAGAACGGCCTGCACGTCACCCGTGATTTCTTTCCGCTGCGCTGCGAGGATCAGCTGGTGAACTGGTCCCTTGTCTGTTCGGGGGGCGGTGTGGGCGGATTCCAGCGTCTGATCGGCGATGCCGACCCGAGGGTCGAGCGCATCGCCGATTTCGTGACCCTGCCGGCGCTGCCGGTCTGGCTGGTGGTCCCCGATGCCCTGCGCCATGTGCCCCGGATCGCGCGGGTGCGCGACATGCTTGCGCAGGAGCTGTCAACCCTTGGCAGGCCCGCCGGCCAACCGGCATGAGCCGACGCCCCGCTGCGGCGTGCAGTGGCTTTTGCGGTCTCTCCCGGCTGGCGGCGGACCGCCTGCGGACTGGGCGCATCGCCGCGACCGCGACAGAAGTATTGCTTAATCAGGCGGCGTTCTATTGACTCATCGGGGCCACTGGCAAACGATCTGCAATAATAAAACCAACGGGGGATCATCATGACCACACGTCGCTTCACACGCCGCTTTCTGCTCGGCTCCGCCGCCGCCATGGCGGGCGCTTTCGCCCTGGCACCGCGCACAGCCCTTGCCGCCGAACCGATCAAGGTTGCGGGCATCTATACCGTACCTGTCGAACAACAATGGGTCAGCCGCATCCACAAGGCGGCAGAGGCGGCACAGGCCCGCGGTGACATCGAATATGTCTTTACCGAAAACGTCTCCAACACCGATTACGCCCGCGTCATGCGCGAATATGCCGAAAGCGGGAACACCCTGATCATCGGCGAGGTCTTCGGCGCGGAACAGGAGGCGCGCGAGGTCGCCGCCGATTACCCCGATGTGGCCTTCCTGATGGGATCAAGTTTCAAGGAAGACGCGGGCCTGCCGAACTTTGCCGTCTTCGACAATTACATCCAGGACGCCGCCTATCTTTCCGGCATCGTGGCAGGGGCGATGACGACAAGCGGCAATATCGGCATGGTCGGCGGCTTTCCGATCCCCGAGGTCAACCGCCTGATGCATGCCTTCATGGCCGGCGCCGCCGAGATGAAGCCGGACATCGCCTTTCAGGTCAGCTTCATCGGCTCCTGGTTCGATCCGCCCAAGGCCAAGGAAACCGCATTTGCGATGATCGAGAATGGTGCCGATATCCTTTATGCGGAACGTTTCGGCGTCTCGGATGCGGCGCAGGAAAAGGGCATTCTGGCCATCGGCAATGTGATCGACACCCAGGCGGAATACCCCGAGACCGTCGTCGCCTCGGCGATCTGGCACTTTGAGCCGACGCTGGATGCCGCGATTGCCGCGGTGAAGGCGGGGAACTTCACCGCCGCCGACTATGGCGTCTATTCCTTCATGAAGGAGGGCGGCGCATCGCTGGCGCCTTTCGGCACGTTTGAGGGCAAGATCCCGCAGGCGGCGCTGGACCTGATCGCGGAACGCACCAAGGCGATCAAGGCGGGCGAATACACGGTCGAGATCAACGACGAAGAGCCGAAGTCCAGTTGAGTGCAGGCCTTGCAGATGGTCCGGGTTACCCGACGGACTCGCCCGGCCGACAGGCCGGGCAGCGCCTGCCTGCCCCCCGGCAGGCGCTTTGGACGTTGCCACCCGTTGCAACGATGCATGTACCCCGGCCCGGTCGCCATTTTCGCCGTCACGCCCCTGCGCCTCCCCAGGCAGGCGCTGCCCTTTGCGCCACCCCTCGGGACGGCGCTGCCCTTCGCATCTGCCAGCACCCGCTGACGGCCCCTGAATGCCCGTGACCACAACCCCCATTGTCCTGCGTCTTGACCGCATCACCAAGCGGTTCGGCGCGCTGACCGCGAATGATGCGATCAGCTTCGAACTGCGGCAGGGCGAGGTCATCGCCCTGCTGGGCGAAAACGGCGCGGGCAAGACCACGCTGATGAATATCCTCTTTGGCCATTACACGCCGGACGAGGGCAGCGTCGAAGTCTTTGGCCAGCCGCTGCCCCCCGGCAACCCGCGCGCGGCGCTGGAGGCCGGGGTGGGCATGGTGCATCAGCATTTCACCCTCGCCGACAACATGAGCGTGCTGGAAAACATCGTGCTGGGCACCGCACCGCTCTGGCGGCCGGGGTTCGGCCGTGCCGCCGCGCGCCGCCGGATCAAGGCCCTGATGCAGGATTACGGGCTGCGGGTGGACATGGAGGCGCAGGTCGGCGCGCTCAGCGTCGGCGAGCGCCAGCGGGTCGAGATCCTCAAGGCGCTTTACCGCGAGGCGCGCATCCTCATTCTGGATGAACCCACCGCCGTGCTGACCCCGCAGGAGACCGACGATCTCTTTGCCACCATGCGCCGGGCGGTGGCGCGGGGGCTGTCGGTGATCTTCATCAGCCACAAGCTGCACGAGGTCACGGCGATTTCCTCCCGCGTGGTGGTGCTGCGCCATGGCAGGCTGGTGGCCGAGGCGCGCACCGCCGATACCGATGCGGCGCAGCTGGCGCAGATGATGGTGGGGGCGGAGGTTGCCGCGCCGCAGGTGCGGCAGGCCAATCCCGGTGCCCTGCGGGTCTCTCTGCGGGCGGTCACCACGCCGGACCGGGGCAGCGCGCCGGGGCTCAAGGCGGTCGATCTGGACCTGCGCGCGGGCCAGATCACCGGGCTGGCGGGGGTGTCGGGCAACGGGCAGGCGGCGCTGGCCGACCTGATCGGCGGGCTGATTGCGCCCGCATCGGGGGAACTGCGCATCTCGGACGCGCCGGTTGCGGGCTGGAGCCCGCGCACAGCCCTTGCCGCCCGGATCGCGCGCATCCCCGAGGACCGGCACAAGACCGGGACCATCGCGGATTTCGACCTCACGGAAAATGCGGTGCTTGAGCTTTACGCCAGCCCGCCGTTCTCACGCCGGGGCTGGATGAACTGGCGCGCCGCCCGCGATTTCGCGCAGAACATCATCGCAGGCTATGACGTGCGCTGCCCAGGGCCCGAAACCCGCATCCGCCTGCTGTCGGGCGGCAACATGCAAAAGCTGATCCTGGGCCGGGTGCTGGAAACCACCCCCGACGTGGTGCTGGCGAACCAGCCGGTGCGGGGCCTCGACATCGGGGCGCTGACCTATGTGCATGAACAGCTGCTGGCGGCACGGGACCGGGGCGCGGCGGTGCTGCTGATCTCCGAGGATCTGGACGAGGTCACGGCGCTGGCGGATGTGATCCATGTGATCTCCGAAGGGCGGCTGTCGCCCGCCTTTGACCGGGGCGCGCTGAGCGTGGCGGAACTGGGCGTCTGGATGGCGGGCGAGGGGTTTGACCATGCGGCTTGAACCCATTGCCAACCCGGCGCTGACCCGCCGCCTGGGCCTGCCCGCGCTGGCGCTGGCGGGCACCGTGGTGATCGCCTCGCTGCTGGCGATGATCGCGGGGGCGCAGCCGTTTTCGGTGCTGGGGCTGATCCTCAAGGGGGCTTTCGGATCGAAGTTCGCCACGCTGGAAACGCTGAACCGCGCGACGCCGCTGATCTTTACCGGGCTGGCGGTTGCCGTCGCCTTCAAGGCCAGGCTGTGGAACATCGGGGCCGAGGCGCAGCTATACATGGGGGCAGTGGTCACCGTGGTGCTGGGCACCGGTGCGCTGGCCTGGCCTTCGGCCGCGCTGCTGCCACTCATCGCCATCGCCGCGATGCTGGCGGGGGCGCTGGTGCTGCTGGTGCCGACCTTCCTGAAAACCCGCTTTGGCGTGGATGAGGTGGTGACAACCCTTCTGCTGAATTTCGTCGTGCTGCTCTGGGTCTCCATGCTGCTGGAGGGGCCGTTGAAGGACCCGATGGGGCTGGGCTGGCCCAAATCCGCCCGGCTGGTGGCCGAGGCGCGGCTGCCGCGCATCATCGACGGGCTGCGCCTGCACTGGGGCTTCGGCCTTGCGCTGATTTCGGCGGCTGTGGTCTGGGTGATCCAGCGCCGCACCACGCTGGGCTATGAGATGCGCGCCGTGGGGCTGAACGCGGAGGCCGCGCGTTTTGCGGGCATCCCGGTCAATGCCACGCTGATCAAGACCGCGCTGCTGTCAGGCGGCCTCGCCGCGCTTGCCGGGTTCTCCGAGGTCTCGGGGCTGAAGGGCAGCCTGACCTTGGATATCTCGCCCGGCTTTGGCTACACCGGGATCATCGTGGCGATGCTGGCGCTGCTGAACCCGCTGGGCGTGGTGGTGGCGGCGCTGTTTGTCGCGGGCATCTTCGTCGGCGCGGACAGCATGAGCCGCGCGGCAGGGGTGCCGACCTATCTGGCCGACATCATGCTGGCGGTGGCGCTGCTCCTGATGGTGCTGGCGATCATGCTGACCAAATTCAGGGTGAGGCGCGGCTGATGGACATCCTTGATATTCTCATCTCCGCCAGTTTCTGGACCGCCGCGATCCGCATCGCCTCGCCGCTGATCTTTGCCGCATTGGGCGAGCTGATCTGCGAACGCGCGGGCGTGCTGAACCTCGGCATCGAGGGGATCATGGTGGTGGGCGCCTTTGCCGGCTGGCTGACGGTCTATCTGGGCGGCGGCCTCTGGTTCGGGGTCTGCGTGGCGATGCTGGCGGGCATGGCATTCGGGTTGCTGCACGGTGTGCTCTGCGTGCCCTTTGGGCTCTCGCAGCATGTGGTGGGGCTGGGCATCACCCTGCTGGCGACTTCGCTGACCTATTATTGCTACCGTCTGGCCCTGCCGGAGGTCACCTCGCCGCCCAAGATCGCGGCCTTCCAGCCCTGGGAGGTGCCGCTGCTGTCGGATCTGCCGCTGGTGGGCCCGGCGCTGTTTTCGCAGACGCCGCTGACTTATCTGGCTTTTGTGCTGGTGGTTGTGGTGAGCGTGGTGCTCTACCGCACGCCGCTGGGGCTGGCCCTGCGCGCGGCGGGTGAAAACCCGGCGGCGGTGGAGGCGCAGGGCCTGAGCGTGTCGGCCATCCGCATCGGCGCGGTGATGGCGGGCAGCGGGCTGATGGCGGTGGGCGGGGCGTTCCTGACCATGAGCGCCTTCAATTCCTTCTTCTTCGAGATGGTGAACGGGCGCGGCTGGATCTGCATCGCGCTGGTGGTCTTCGGCTCGTGGCGGCCCGGCAAGACCCTGCTGGGCGCGGTGCTCTTTGCCGCTTTCGACGCGTTGCAGGTGCGGTTGCAGCAGACCCCGCTGGGGGCGGGGATACCCTATCAGTATTTCCTGATGGCGCCCTATATCCTGTCGATCCTGGCGCTGGTGGTCATGTCGCGCCGCGCACAGGTGCCTGCGGCGCTGATGGTGCCCTTCAACAAGGGGGAGCGTTGAATGACCTCTATTTATCCACAAAGGACAGCCCCCGACCGCGGGTGGGGGTGAAGCCCCCGCCCATGGGGGCGGTCGGGGGCTGTCCGGCCCGAGGCCGGACGGAACTTAACTGAAAGGACAGCTCCATGTTCGACATCATCATCAAGGGCGGCACATTGCCGGACGGCACCACCGCCGACATCGGCATCGCGGGCGACCGGATCACCGCCATCGGCACGCTCGACACGCAAGCGGGCGAGGTCATCGACGCTACCGGTGATCTCGTCTCGCCCCCCTTCGTCGATCCGCATTTCCACATGGACGCCACGCTCAGCTACGGCACCCCGCGCATCAATGCCTCGGGCACGCTGCTCGAAGGGATCGGGCTCTGGGGCGAGCTGAAGGGCGTGATGACACAACAAGAGGTCTTTGACCGCGCGCTGGAATATTGCGACTGGGCGGCCTCGCTCGGCCTGCTGGCGATCCGCAGCCATGTGGACACCTGCGACGACCGCCTGCTGGGGGTCGAGGCGCTGCTGGAGGTCCGCCGTGCCGTCAGCCCCTATATCGACCTGCAGCTGGTGGCCTTCCCGCAGGACGGGCTCTACCGCGACCCCACCGCCTATGCCAACACGCTTCGCGCGCTGGACATGGGGGTGGATGTGGTCGGCGGCATCCCGCATTTCGAACGCACCATGGTGGATGGCGCGCGGTCGGTCACCGCCCTGTGCGAGATTGCCGCCGAGCGCGGGCTGATGGTGGACCTGCATTGCGACGAAACCGACGACCCCCATTCGCGCCATATCGAAACCCTGGCCTATGAGACGCAGCGCCTTGGCCTGCAGGGCCGGGTGGCCGGGTCGCATCTGACCTCGATGCATTCGATGGACAATTACTATGTCTCCAAACTGCTGCCCCTGATCGCCGAAGCCGGGGTTGCCGCCATCCCCAACCCGCTGATCAACATCATGCTGCAGGGCCGTCATGACACTTTCCCCAAACGGCGCGGGTTGACGCGGGTGAAGGAGATGCAGGCGCAGGGCATCACCGTGGGCTGGGGGCAGGATTGCGTGATGGACCCCTGGTATTCGATGGGCACCGGCGACATGCTGGACGTGGCCTTCATGGGCCAGCATGTGGCGCAGATGAGCAGCCCGGAAGAGATGCTGCGTTGTTTCGACATGGTGACAGAGGTGAATGCGCGGATCATGGGGCTGCAGGATTACGGGCTGCAGGTCGGCGCGCAGGCCTCGCTGGTGGTGCTGGACGCGGGCAATCCGATCGAGGCGCTGCGCCTGCGGCCCGACCGGCTGGTGGTGGTGGCGAAAGGCAAGGTGATCTCGCGCCAGAGCCGCAATGACGCGCGGCTGAACCTGCCGGGGCGGCCCGCATCGGTGCGGCGCAGGCATCCCGCCCATGGGCGCGCAACGGACGGGGCAGCAGGACAGGGTTAACCCTGTGCCGGTAGAACCCCATCTGTCGCGACATCCGCATCCGGTCTGACACGCCGGGCGCATTCGGAGAAACAGAGGCCCGTCCTCAGCGGGCCACTTTGAACCGTTCAACGTGCAGGGTCATCCCTGTCTCATCCATCCGATCCGGCGGCGCCGCCATTTCAACGGTCCCCACAGATCCACAGACCCAGATAAGGCAAGCAAAGCGGGCCGCTGCGGCGGGCGCTAAAGCGATGCGTTGGAACGCGATGAAATATCTGATTTCAGACGATCCCGGATCACTCAGGCCGAAGCCGCAACCATAGGCTTTGCACCGCTGTCATCTGCCGCCACTGCCCTGCTACCTGCTACCTGCTACCTGCTACCTGCTGCCTGCAGGTGAAGACATGTCATGATAGACCTGTCATTTTTGACATGTCATGTATGACATGTCTTCCCCTGCAGTATGGCGCGCCAAGTTGCGTCCTCGGGGCCGGGCGCGAACCTCTGTCGGGCACCCGCTTCAACGCTGCAACTTCGATTCCGACCTAGTATGGCGGAAACGAAATGCGCATCATTTCCCACTGCCCCCGGATCGCTTGCGATCCGGTTCGCACCGGACCCCGCCCCCGTCAAACCGCAGGTTTGCCTTCGGCAAAACGGCGGGTGCGAAACTCCGACCTCGCAAGATGCTGCGAACTATGGAAAAATGGAGATGCCCCGCCAAATGGAGGGCCGCCCTCGGGGTCGGGTGCGAACCTGCCGTTGAGAGCTGCATTTAATGAACCGAACTTTGATTCCGGGTGACTAGGCTTCCTGCTGCGCGGCCTGACGGGCCAGCGCAAAGGCCCCCTGCATGGCATTGCCCTGCGGGGCGACCAGGTTGCGCACCACGTCCTCGGACAGGTAGCCGCGGTAATGCGGCCCCACGCCGCCGGTCAGGCAGAGCCTGTCGCCGGGCGTGAAATCAAGCGCCGCCAGCCCCTTTTCCAGAAAGTCCACCGCCCGGGCGATGATCTGCATCGCGGCAGGGTCCTGTTCCTGCGCGCCGCTCAGCACCTCGGGCGCGAGGGTCGCGTAATCGGTCGGCGTGGCGGTCAGGCAGAACCGGCGCATCTCGTGCAGCCCGCCCATCCGGTCCAGCGTCCGGCGGGTGAGGGCGCTTTGCGGTTCGATCCCGTCGTGGGCCAGCAGCGTGCGTTCCAGCAGCCGGTGGCCCAGCCATGCGCCCGAGGCCTGATCGGAGATCTGGAAACCCCAGCCCGACACGGTGCTGACCACGCCGCCGCACTGGCGCGAGATGAAGGTGCCGGTGCCGATGCCCAGCACATAGCCGTCATGTGCCCCCAGCGCCCCGGCGACGGTGGTTTCCTTGTCGCCCGACACCATGGTGTGGCCATAGGGCAGGGCGGCGGCAACCTCGGCCATCGTCTCGGGGCTGTTGGCCCCGGCGGCGCCGACATGGCCGATGATCCGCTCCAGCGGTGTATCGGCAAGCCCGGCCTGGGCCAGCGCCGCGCGCACGGCGGCGGTGATATTGGCGATCGCCCCGCCGAAATTGTTCTCGACATTGGCGGGCCCGCCCCGCGCATCGGCCAGGATGCCGCGTGCCGCAGTGCCGGCCGCGGCCCGGCACCCGGTGCCGCCTGCGTCCACCGCAATCAGAATGGGTTCATGCATATTGGTCATGGCGGCTTCTATAGGGCACCTGCACGCGCAGTACAGGGTGAAAATGCGACTTGCCCCGCTGCTTTTTTGAGCACACCCCCCGCGCCGGGCAGGCGGCCGGGCACGGGCGCGCCCATTTCACTTTATCCCCGCACGTCCCGGCCTTCGGGTCAACTTTGCGTGATGCCGCCCGTTGGGCGAGGTCGGAAAATCCCGCGCGCCGGGTCAAAGCCGTGTCACGCTGCACAAATCGGAGGCACTCCGCCGCGTCGGCGGGATTGGAGGTTGTAATTTCCTCTTGTTAGCGCTAACGAGAGCCAAAGACGTATCCAGATGTCCTGCAACAGGCGGGATGCGCGGTGTCGCGCGGAATGGACCGGTCCGGAAGGGGAGAGAAATATCATGACCACGAAAATCGCAATCAACGGATTTGGACGGATCGGGCGCAACGTGCTGCGTGCGCTGCTGGAAAACGGCGCCCGGGGGATCGAGGTGGTGGCGGTCAATGACCTGGCCCCGGCGGCGACCCTGCTGCACCTGCTGAAATATGATTCCGTACACGGGCGGCTGACCGAAACGGCACGCCTGGACGGCGACACATTGCGCGTCGGTGATCATACCATCCGCCTGACGGCAGAGCGTGACCCGGCCAGGCTGCCCTGGGCCGACGTGGACATCGTCTATGAATGCACCGGCATCTTCACCACCCGCGAGGGCGCGGCCAAACATCTGGAGAACGGATCGAAGCGGGTGCTGATCTCGGCCCCCGGCAAGGGGGTGGACCGCACGGTGGTCTATGGTGTGAACCACGGCGATCTGACGGCGGATGACGTGATCGTTTCCAACGCCTCCTGCACCACCAATTGCCTGGCCCCGGTTGCCATGGTGCTGGAGCAGAATTTCGGGATCGAGACCGGCTATATGACCACGATCCACGCCTATACCGGTGACCAGCCGACCCATGACGCGCCGCACAAGGACCTGTATCGCGGGCGCGCGGCGGCACTGTCCATGGTGCCGACCTCGACCGGGGCGGCGGCGGCGATTTCAGAAGTCCTGCCGGGTCTGAAGGGCAGGCTGGAAGGCTCTGCCGTGCGGGTGCCGGTGGCCAATGTCTCGATGGTGGACCTGTGTTTCCTGCCCGGGCGCAAGGCCACGGTGGCAGAGGTCAATGCGGCGCTGGCAAAGGCCGCGCAGGGCCCGCTGAAAGGGGTTCTGTCCTATGAGACCGATCCGCTGGTCTCGGTGGATTTCAACCATGATCCGCATTCCTCCTGCTTTGCCGGCGCGCAGACCAGCGTGACCGATGGCGGTCTGGTGCGGGTGGTCAGCTGGTACGACAATGAATGGGGTTTCTCCAACCGGATGAACGACACCGCCCGCGCCATGGCGGCGCTGCTCTGACCCGGGTGGATCAGAGCGAGGCGGCAGCCCGGCTGGCCTGATCGTATTGCCCCGACATGGTGCGCAGGCTGGCGGCGACCAGACGCAGGTCGTCGCCGCCCAGATCCATCCGGTTGAGCCCGTCGAGAAAGCAGGTCTCGCGGATCGCGCGGTAGGCATCGCAAAGCGCGGCACCGGTCTCCGAGGTGCGGTAGAACACCTCCTTGCCGCGTTTTTCGGCCACCAGAAGGTCCGACTTCAGCAGCTTTTTCAGCGCGTAGTTGACGGTATGGGTGTCCTCGATGTTCAGCAGGAAACAGATGTCCGTCAGTCGCTTTTCGCGGCTGCGGTGGTTGGTGTTGTGCAGCACCAGGATTTCCAGCGGCGTCAGGTCGGCATTGCCCGCCGCCGCCATGCAGCGCGACATCCAGCGGGTGAAGGCGTTGAAGGCGATGATCATCCCGTATTCCAGCTCGGAGGCTTCCCAGCCCTCGCCCTCTGCCAGGTGGCGGGAAGAGACGATACGACGCCCCGGCAGGGCTTTCGGCGGCTGGGACATGACAACTCCTGAACCAAGGTAACCCGTCTGACGTTAACAAATCGCCGGTGTTTTGCAACGGTATTTGTGGTAAATGATGGGCGGATTCCGTGGCAGACGCTGCCGGAAGGGGGGGCTCAGGCCATCTTCACCCCGCCGCGCCCCGGCGCCGGGGGGAAGGCCAGACCGCCCCAAAGGTTCCGGCCCGACATCAAGGTCATTTTGCAACACCCTGAAAAATGACATGATTATGGCTATGCAGGTCGGGCAAGCTTTGCTACCTATGGGGTAATAAAAAACTGAGGCAGGCAGAACGAGCAATGAAAACGGGCTTTAAGGGCACGTTTGTCATCAGCTGGTCGCAAACAGAAATAGACGGCCTTGAAGCCGCGCCGGTGCAATCTCTCTCTGTAGGGGCGGCATGGGCCTGGCGAGGGGACGCGATCCGGGTCGATGGCCCGAATGACGTATTGCGGCTGGACCAGGCAGACGAGGCGGAAAATCTGCGCAAACGCGCTGCCAGAATGGTGCGGCGGCTGGTCGGCGCGGCGCTGGAAGAAAGCGGCGGCGTCTTCAGGGGCGGTCTGCGCGGGGCGGGGCAGGATACCGGTCCGCTGATGGACAACAGCTTTGTCGTGACCGACGGCGGGCGCAGCTATACCGTGACGCTGATCGAACTGGGCCGTGGCAGCCAGCCCCTGCTGATGTTTCTGGATGAGATGCCGCCGCGCAACTGCGATCTGTGGATCGTGCATCACACCCTTGGCCCCTCCTGCGGCAATGCGGCTTCGGACACTGATGGCGGCGTGATCTGTTTCACCCCCGGCACCCGCATCCGCACGCCCCAAGGCCAGCGCCTGATCGAGGACCTGCGCGAGGGCGATCTGGTACAGACCAAGGATGACGGCGCCCAGCCGATCCGCTGGGTCGGCAGCAGGCGCATGTCCGGGGCGCGGCTGTTCGCGATGCCCAAGCTGCGCCCGGTGCGGATTGCGGCCGGCGTGCTGAACGCGGGCGAGCCCGATGCGGATCTGATCGTGTCACCGCAGCACCGCCTGCTGATCAAGGGGCCGACCGCGCAGGAGCTGTTCAACACCCCCGAGGTGCTGGTCGCCGCAAAGGACCTGATCAACGGCGATACCATCACCGTGGATCTGAAAATGCGCGAGGTCACCTATATCCACGTGCTCTTTGATTCCCATCAGGTGCTCTGGGCCAACAGCGTGGAGACCGAAAGCTTTCATCCCGCCTCCGCGGCGCTATCCGCGCTGGACGAGGGCGACCGCAAGCGGTTGCTGGCCACCCATCCGGAGCTTGAATACGATCCGCATACCTATGGCAGTTTCTCGCGGCGCAATCTGTCGGCCTCCGAAGCGGCGATCCTGAACCACGCGGCGTGAGGGGGCGAATTCTTTGAAGAATTCGGTCCGGCGTTTTTGAAAACGCCGTTGGGCGTTGCGACATGGTCTGCGGGTTGGGCTTTTTCGAGGCGGTGCGCCGCTGCGCATTCTTTGAAGAATTCGGTCCGGTGTTTTTGAAAACGCCGTTGGGCGTTGCGACGCGGTCTGCGGGTTGGGCTTTTTCGAAGCGGTGCGCCTTTGCGAATTCTTTGAAGAATTCGGTCCGGTGTTTTTGAAAACACCGTTGGGCGTCACGCCGCGGTCTGAGGGTCGGGCTTTTTCGAGGCGGTGCGCCTTTGCGAATTCTTTGAAGAATTCGGTCCGGTGTTTTTGAAAACACCGCCGGGCGTTGCGACACGGTCTGCGGGTTGGGCTTTTTCGAGGCGGTGCGCCGCTGCGAATTCTTTGAAGAATTCGGTCCGGCGTTTTTGAAAACGCCGCTGCACGTCACGCCGCGATCTGCGGGTTACAGCTTCGCGGGGCCGCTCCCGTTAACCGCCGGCGCGCTCTGCGATCAGCGCCTTGATGATCGATTTTGCGCTGTCGCTGGACCAGTCCGCATCCCCGCGCAGCCGTGCGATCTCGCGGCCTTCGGGGTTCACCAGCACGGTGATCGGCAGGCCGAAAATCCCCATCTGGCTGGCCAGGGCCTGTTTCGGATCCTGGTGGCGCGGCAGGCTGGTGACACCGGCCTCGGCAAAGAACTTCTTGATGCCTTCGGGGGAATTGCGCCCCGCTGCGATGGTCAGCACCTCGAAATCATCGCCGCCGAATTCCCTTTGCAGCGCGTCGAGCTGCGGCATTTCCTTGCGGCAGGGCGCACACCAGGTCGCCCAGAAGTTCACCAGCACATATTTGCCCCGGTAATCGGCCAGCGTCCCCTTGCCCGCCCCGTCGGCCAGGTCGAAGGCGGCATCGGAGGTGGCGGCAGGCGTGTCATGCACCACCAGCTTTTTCATGTCCCCCGCGCGCAGGCCCAGAATGTCCACCGTCCCGGCCAATGCGGGGTTTGCACCTGCCAACAGGGCCGTATACACGAGGCCGAACACGAATTTTCTCATCTGTCCCTCCGAGGGTTTGACATGACTGACACGACTTCCAACAAGATGTGGGGTGGCCGGTTTGCCGCCGGGCCAGACGCGATCATGGAGGCGATCAATGCCTCGATCTCGTTTGACAAGCGGATGGCCGCACAGGACATCGAAGGCTCGCGTGCCCATGCCGCCATGCTGGCCGCCACGGGCATCATCACTGATAGCGATGCGGATGCGATCCGGGAAGGCTTGCTCACGATCTTGTCAGAGATCGAAAGCGGCACATTCGAATTCTCCGCAGCCCTTGAGGACATCCACATGAATGTGGAGGCGCGCCTGAAGGATCTGATCGGCGCACCCGCGGGCCGGTTGCACACCGGGCGCAGCCGCAACGACCAGGTTGCCACCGATTTCAAGCTCTGGACCCGCGATCAGTTCGATGCCTTTGACGCCGGTCTGGTGGCGCTGATCCATGCCCTGCTGGCACAGGCAGAGGCGGGTGCCGATTGGGTGATGCCCGGTTTCACCCATTTGCAGACCGCCCAGCCGGTGACCTGGGGCCATCACATGTTGGCCTATGTGGAGATGTTCGGCCGCGATCTTTCCCGGGTGCGCGACGCCCGCAGGCGGATGAATGAAAGCCCGCTGGGGGCCGCGGCGCTGGCCGGCACCTCCTTTCCCATCGACCGCGACATGACCGCGCAGGCGCTGGGTTTCGACCGTCCCTGCGCGAATTCGCTGGATGCGGTCAGCGACCGGGATTTCGCGCTGGACTTCCTGTCCTGCGCCAGCATCTGCGCCATGCACCTCAGCCGCTTTGCCGAAGAGCTGGTGATCTGGTCCTCGGCCCAGTTCCGTTTCGTGGCGCTGTCGGACCGGTTTTCCACCGGCTCCAGCATCATGCCGCAGAAGAAGAACCCCGATGCCGCCGAGCTGATCCGCGCCAAGATCGGCCGCATCTTTGGCGCCAATACCGCGTTGATGATGGTGATGAAGGGGCTGCCGCTGACCTATTCCAAGGACATGCAGGAGGACAAGGAACAGGTCTTTGACGCTGCCGACAACCTGATGCTGGCGCTGGCCGCGATGGAGGGCATGGTGCGCGACATGACCGGGCAGCGCGACAACCTTGCCGCCGCCGCAGGCAGCGGCTTTTCCACCGCCACGGATCTGGCGGACTGGCTGGTGCGGGTGCTGGGCCTGCCGTTCCGCGATGCGCATCATGTCACCGGCACCCTGGTGGGCATGGCGGAAAAGGCGGGCTGCGATCTGCCCGACCTGACGCTGGAACAGATGCAATCGGTGCATGGCGGGATCACGGATGGTGTTTTCGATGTCTTGGGCGTGGAAAATTCCGTGAATTCGCGTATGTCTTATGGTGGGACGGCACCGGCGCAGGTGCGCGTTCAGATCGAACGGTGGAAGGACATTCTGGCATGAGGATCATCCTGGCCCTTTTGGGCATCTCGGCGCTGGTGGCCTGCGGCGCGGACGGCGAGCCGGTGCAGCCATCGGCGAATTCGACCGTCACCCTGTCCAGCAGCGGCATGCAGGCGGACACCAGCCTGGGGCTGCGGCAGGGGTCCTTCGGGATGTCGCTGGGGCTGGGCCTGTGAGGGCCGCCCTGATCATCGCGGCGCTTGCGGCTCTGGTCTCTTGCGGGCCGAAGAACCCCGATGACGATCCGGCGGGCCGGGCGGATACGCGCCAGCAGCCGACCAATCTGACGCCGGGGGTCAGCATCTCGGGCTATGCCAACATCGGCGTGAAGAAAAGGTTCTGACATGTCGGCACTGCGGATGACATTCCTCGGGCTTGCGGTCTGGGGAGCAATCCACCCGATGTATTATTTCATCACCTGGTTTCAGGCCAATGGCTGGGACATCATGGCGATGGGGGCGGCCTGGCATGCCAATGCGGCGGCCAGCGGGCTGGTCTGGGACCTGACCATCGCGGCGGTCACGCTGACGCTCTGGATCCTGGCCGAGGTCGCGGTGCGGCGCAACTGGGGAGCGCTGATCGCGATTCCCGCGACCTTCTGCATCGGGGTGAGTTGCGGGCTGCCGCTCTATCTGTTTTTGCGGACGGCGCCGGTCCGATAGGACGGGAGCCTCCGGCGGGGAATATTTAAGGCCAAAAAGAACATGGATCACTTTCTCTACCGCGACGGCGCGCTTTTCGCCGAGGATGTTGCTGTGGCCGATATTGCCGCCGCGGTCGGCACGCCGTTTTACGTCTATTCCACCGCCACCCTGCTGCGGCATTTCCGGCTGTTCGACGAGGCGCTGGAGGGCATGGATCATCTGGTCTGCTATGCGATGAAGGCCAATTCCAACCAGGCGGTGCTGCGCACGCTGGCGCAGGCGGGTGCGGGGATGGATGTGGTCTCGGGCGGGGAATACCGGCGCGCCCGGGCGGCAGGTGTGCCGGGCGAACGGATCGTGTTCTCCGGCGTGGGCAAGACCCGCGAGGAGATCCGCACCGCACTTGAGGGCGGCATCCGCCAGTTCAACGTGGAAAGCGAGCCGGAGATGGCGGTGCTGGATGCCTGTGCGCGCGCCCTGGGAAAGATCGCCCCGATCACCATCCGCGTGAACCCGGATGTGGATGCAAAGACCCATGCCAAGATTGCCACCGGCAAATCCGAGAACAAGTTCGGCATCCCGATCGCCCGCGCGCGGGAAGTCTACCGCATGGCTGCGGCCATGCCGGGGCTGGAGGTGGTGGGCATCGACGTGCACATCGGCTCGCAGCTGACCGATCTGGAACCCTATGAGCTGGCCTATCGCAAGGTGGCGGAGCTGACCGGGGTGCTGCGCGCCGACGGCCATGAGATCCGGCGGCTGGATCTGGGCGGCGGCCTGGGCATCCCCTACGAGCGCAGCAATGCCGATCCGCCGCTGCCTTCGGATTACGGTGCCATGGTCAAGCGGACGCTGGGGCATCTGGACTGCGAGATCGAGATCGAGCCGGGCCGGCTGATCGCGGGCAATGCGGGGCTGATGGTGAGCGAGGTGATCTATGTCAAATCCGGCGAGGGGCGCGATTTCCTGATCCTGGACGGGGCGATGAACGACCTGATCCGCCCGGCGATGTATGATGCCTGGCACGACATCATCCCGGTGGTGGAACCCGCTGTGGGCGTGGAACGTGCGCCCATCGACGTGGTGGGGCCGGTCTGCGAATCCGGCGATACCTTTGCAAGGCAGCGGATGATGCCGCCGCTGGCGGCGGGCGATCTTGTCGCCTTCCGTTCTGCGGGCGCATATGGCGCGGTCATGAGCAGCGAATACAACTCCCGGCCCCTGATTCCGGAAGTTCTGGTGCATGGGGATCAATTCGCGGTTATCCGCCGACGTCCGAGCTTTGACGAAATGATAAATCGCGATACCATCCCTGAATGGTTGTAAGGCATATTGCCTGCGGCCGCGCCGGAGGCAATTCCTGATGAACACATCCCCCAACACCGACCGCAAGGACGCCTTGTCCGCCCTGCGCTGGCCGCTGCGCCTGACATGGGCGGGGATGCTGGCCGAGGGGTTGGTGCAGGCGCTCTGGCCGCTGTTGAGCGTCACGCTTCTGGTGCTGGCGGCGCTGATGATGGGCCTGCAGGACGTGGTCAGCCTCGAAGTGGTCTGGGGCGCTGCGGTTGTGGCGGGCCTGGGCTGGCTGGCGGCGCTGGTCCATGCGCTGCGCCGGTTCCGCCTGCCCACGCAGGGCGCGGCCATGGCGCGGCTGGACCGCAGCCTGCCGGGGCGTCCGATTCAGGCGCTGCTGGACGATCCGGCCATCGGCAAGGGCGACCCGGCGGCGATGGCGGTCTGGCGCGCGCATAAGGCGCGGATGGCGGCGCGCGCGGCCACGGCCCGGGCGGTGCCTGCCGATCTGCGGGTGTCGCGGCGCGACCCCTATGCGCTGCGCTATGTGGCGGTGCTGGCCTTTGGCATGGCGCTGCTCTTTGGTTCGGTGCTTCGCGTGGCCTCGGTGGCGGATATGGCGCCGGGCCGGGGCGGGCTGGCGCAGGGTCCGGTCTGGGAGGGCTGGGCGGAGCCGCCGCGCTATACCGGCAAGCCGACGCTGTATCTGAACGATCTGGACGCCGGGCCGCTGACCCTGCCTGCGGGCACGCTGATCACCCTGCGGTTCTATGGCGATGTGGGCGCGCTGACGCTGGCGGAAACCGTGTCGGGGCGCACCACGGATGTGCCTGCGGCCTCTGACCCGGCGCAGGATTTTGCCGTGGTGCAGGATGGCAGCATCGCGATTGACGGGCCCGGCGGGCGGCGCTGGGATGTGACCATGCTGGCCGATACCGCCCCCGAGGTGGAACAGCTGGGCCCGCCCGAGGTCTCGGCGCTGGGCGAGATGCGCCTGCCCTTTGCCGCGCGGGACGATTATGGCGTGGAGGCGGGCGAGGCACGGATCACGCTGGATCTTGCCTCGGTCAGCCGGCGCTACGGGCTGGTGGTGGATCCGGACCCGCGCCCGGAGGTGATTGTGCCGCTGCCGACCCCGATCGCGGGGAACCGCGCGGATTTCGAGGAAAACCTGATCGAGGATTTCTCCAAACACCCCTGGGCGAACCTGCCCGTCCGGATCAGCATGAGCGTGCTGGATTCCGCCGAGCAGATCGGCCAGACTGCACCGCGCCAGATGATCCTGCCGGGGCGGCGCTTTTTCGACCCGGCGGCGGCGGCGGTGATCGAGATGCGGCGCGACCTGCTGTGGTCCAAGTCGAACACGACGCGGATGGCGCAGGTGTTGCGCGCGGTGGCCTACCGGCCCGGGGATCTGTTCCGCTCGGAGGTGACGGCGCTGCGGCTGCGCGATGTGATCAACCGGCTTGAGCTTCATGCCCGCTATGGTCTGAGCGACGAGATTCAGGACGAGTTGGCAGAGGACCTCTGGGGGCTGGCCATCGAGCTGGAAGAAGGCGTGCTGGCCGATGCGCTGGAGCGGATGCGCCGGGCGCAGGACCGGCTGAACGAGGCGATCAGGAACGGCGCCTCCAAGGAGGAAATCGCCGAGCTGATGGATGAGCTGCGCCGTGCGACAGAGGAATATCTGCAGCAGTTGCAGCGCCAGCAGGCGCAGGAGAACGAACAGAACGGCGACCCGCAGCAGCAGGGCGAACAGGGCGAGACCATGCAGATGACGCAGGACGACCTGCAGCGCATGATGGACCGCATTCAGGAACTGATGGAACAGGGCCGCATGGCCGAGGCCGAGGAGGCGCTGCGCGAGTTGCAGGAGCTGATGGAGAACATGCGCGTGACCGAGGGGCAGCCCGGCCAGAACGGGCAGTCTCCGGGGCAGCAGGCGATGGAGGGGCTGTCGGAGACCCTGCGCGAGCAGCAGGGGCTGAGCGACCAGGCATTCCGGGATCTGCAGGAGCAGTTCAACCCCGGCGCCCAGGCCGGCGAAAACCAGGGCAACGAGGGGCGCAACGGCGGCCAGGGCCGCGGCGAAAGCCACGAGGGCCAGAACGGGCAGGGTCAGGGCCAGGATCAGCAGCAGGGCGAGAACGGCCAGCGCGGCGAACAGGCCGGACCGGGACAGGGCCAGGAGGGGCTGGCGGAACGTCAGCAGGCGCTGCGCGAGGAATTGCGCCGCCAGCAGCAGAACCTGCCGGGTCAGGGCACGCCCGAGGGTCGCGCGGCGCGGGATGCGCTGGACCGGGCGGGCCGGGCCATGGACGGTGCCGAAGAGGCGCTGCGCAACAATGATCTGGCCGAGGCGATCGACAACCAGTCGCAGGCCATGGAAGCGCTGCGCGAGGGCATGCGCGCGCTGGGCGAGGCGATGGCCGAACAGGAACGTCAGCAGCAGCCCGGACAGGGCGACACCGAACAGGGCGGCCGCGCCAACCGTGACCCGCTGGGCCGCGAGGGCGAAAGCGCCGAGGGCGGATTGTCGGACGGCGGCCGCATCGGCGAAGGGCCGGATGCCAGTGACCGCGCCCGCCGCCTGCTGGATGAAATCCGCCGCCGCTCGGGCCAGACCGAGCGTCCGGAACTGGAACGCGATTATCTGAACCGGCTGCTTGACCGGTTCTGACGCGGGTTCGGAGGGGGCCTGAACTACAGCGTTTCGGGATAGGCTTGAAACATCCCGCGTCACTTTTCGCGTAGGACCGAAGGGAGAGGCAGCGAACAAGTGATTCAGGTATATCCCGAAACGCTTTAGGTCAGCACGTAGTTGCTGGCCTTGAGCGGTTCGGGTGCCGGTTGTTCGAGGGCTTCGGCCACCGAAATCTCGATGGTGCGGCACATGGCATCCAGCGGCAGCCCGTTGTGGACGTTCTGGAACGGCAGCTCCAGTTCATTGGTCACCATCTGCAACCCGAAAAAGACGTAAGCGACGACGGCGGCAAAGATTGGTGCGAACCAGCCGGTGGCTTCGATCAGGGCAAAGGGCAGCAGCCAGCAGTAGAGATAGGTCGTCCGGCGGATGAGCAGCGAATAGACGAAGGGCAGCGGTGTTGTCAGGATGCGTTCGCAGCCCGCCTGTGCAAGGGCCAGGGAAGAGAGGGTCTGTGAAATGGTCATCTGGCCAAAGCCGCTGATCGCCTCCTTTCCCGTCAGATTGCCGATCTGGTCCGCCATCGAACGCAGGGCGGCATCTGCGGGGTTCTGATGGGCGAGCATGGCATCGGCTTTCTTGGCGCCGACCCAACCGACGATATCGCCGCGCGTATCCACCTGCCGCAGGTAGCCGCGATGCAGATGTGCAAATGCCACGGCACAGGACAGGATCCGCGCGCGGTCCGTGCCGTTGCCGACAAAGATGCACATGTGCCGGCCCAGGTTGCGCACATCCGCGATCATCGACCCCCAGAGCTTGCGCGCCTCCCACCACCGGTCATAGGCGGCGTTGTTGCGAAACCCCAGAAACAGGGAAAGCGCCACGCCGAAGATGCCCATGGCCGAGATCGAGATATGGGGCAGGCCGACATGGTATCGGTCAAGGTAGAGCACCAGGCCGGTCAGCACCGCGATGCCCAGGATCTTGCCCATGATCTTTGGCACGATCGAGCCTTGCATGACGATAAACAGCTGCAGTGTTGAGGGATGGTCCCGGACAATCATTCTGATCTGGTCTCCTGGCGGGTTACCTGTGGGAAATGCGGAAACGCGGGGTCTGGAAGGGGGTGCCCCGTGAGGTTTTCTTAACGGCTGGGGCGGGGATTGGCGGGTCACGTTGCGCCGTTGCAGCGTGCAAAAGCGCCTTGTCCGGGAGAAGGGCCGGTTTGCAATTGGTCAAGGGGGGGCGAGGTGGTTGGCGCAGGAAAGCCCGACGCGGCAATCCACCGGGCGCTGCCCGCCCCGGGCGAGACACAACCTGATCTCCTCGCGCCTGAGGTGACAGAGAGTGCCGTGATGACATGTCATATTTGACATGTCATCACGGCAGTCTGATGAAGGCAGTCTGATGAAGGCAGTCTGATGAAGGCAGTCTGATGAAGGCAGTCTGATGAAGGCAGTCTGATGAAGGCAGTCTGATGAAGGCAGTCTGATGAAGGCAGTCTGATGAAGGCAGTCTGATGAAGGCAGTCTGATGAAGGCAGGCTGCGCGTCACCCCAAAACCCGGTGGCCCGTGCCCGGAACATTGCCCGTACCCGGAACAATGGTTCGCAGCTGCGCTAAGTGTTTGAGATGCAACATCAGACCCGGCCCCTGAGCCTCCGGCCCGAACCACGCCCGAACCGCCCGTCACGGGCGTTTTTCAGGCCGGGGAACGGGAAACACCCTCAGGGTGTGGATTGCGCCGCCAGTGAATCCAGCCAGATCAGCAGGTCCTGAACATTCCGGTCAAGCCAGAGCCGGAGCTGGTCAACGCCGCTGACATAGGAGGACAGATAGGGGTCCACCTGCGGCACCGCGCGGGCGATCTGCGGGGCAAAGACATAGATGGCAATCAGGATTGCCGCGCAGAGGATCACCAGCACGAAGCCACGGCCGAAACCGCCCCCGCGCGCGGTGACCGGCAGATCACCCTCGCCCGGCGCGCTCTGGGGGGTGCCGCGCTCATGATCGCTGCGCAGGGTGGAGTTGATCTCTTCGATGTCGGGCAGCAGCTCCCGGCGCGAGGACATGGCGGCGGCGCGGGCCTCTTCCTCTGACAGCGGTTCGGGTTCGCCCCGCATCCGCGCCATCCGGCGGCGGGCCTCCAGCGCGCGGCGTTCGCGGTCGTCTTCGGGGTCGGCCACATCCAGCCCCAGATCGGGCTGGCTTTCCAGCGGCTGCGCCTGCTCCTGGCGGCGTTTGCGCGCCTCATGCTCGGCTTCCGCTTCCTGGCGCAGGATGTCGGCCACCGCCGGATCCAGCTTGCGCCGCTCCGGCGCCGGGGCGGGCCGGGCGGGTGGCGGCGGGGGGGCGGTTTCCTCGTCCGGTGCCGGGGCATCGGGCGGCGGCACCTCCACGGCGTCTTCACTTACCTCTTCGGGGGCATGGTCCGGGTGATGCTGAAACCAGGTCTGGCCGCAATTGGAACATTGCACATCCCGCCCGGTTGCCGGCATGACGTCATCGGGCACTTCATATTGTGCATCGCAATTCGGACAGGTCAGCCTCATTGATGTTCCCGCTGCTCTCCATGGTCCCGTTTCGGGCCGTTAACCATTTTCGACCAGCATAGTGCAAGATTTCCGCAGGAAAAGTGCAATCTCGACGCTGGACCCCGATGTGGTGCATTGAATCCCCGGCGGTGCTCAGGCACAACAGGTCGACAAAACCCGGGGAACCTGCGTGATCGAGCTGGAAAATGTGGCCTACAGCTATGGCGGCGGCGAATTGCTGTCGGACATAACGCTGAAACTCGCGCCCGGGTCCTTTCATTTCCTGACAGGCCCCTCGGGTGCGGGCAAGACAACCCTGATGAAGCTGTGCTACGGTGCGCTCTTGCCCACGGCGGGCCATGTGCGCCTGTTCGGGGCGGATGTGCGCGGGCTGGGCCGGGATGACATTGCCATGGTGCGCCGCCGGGTCGGCGTGGTGCATCAGGATGTGCAGTTTCTGGACCATCTGGATGTGTCGGAAAACGTCAACCTGCCGCTGACCGTCTCGGGTCGCAACGCCGAGGCCGCGGGCGGTGACCTGGCCGAGCTGATGTCCTGGGTCGGGCTGACCAACCGGGCCAATGCGCTGCCGCCGGAGCTGTCGGGCGGCGAACGCCAGCGCGCCGCCCTGGCGCGGGCCGTCATCATGTCGCCCGACGTGGTGCTGGCGGATGAGCCCACGGGCAACATCGACTGGGACATGTCGCAACGCCTGCTGCGGCTGCTGATCGAGCTGAACAAGATGGGCAAGACCGTGCTGATTGCCACCCATGACCTGAGCCTGATCCGCGCCACCAAGGCGCATGTACAGGCCCGGGTGCTGCGCATCGCAAACCGCCGCGTCCAGCTGGCGGGGGCGGACCTGTGAAGCCGGGGGCAGGCAGCCTGCGCGCCCTTTTGGCGGGAGACCGGCAGGCGGACCGGGTGGTCCCGCCTTCGGGCTTCACCGCGCAGCTGACCCTTTTCGCGGCCGGTGCCATGGCGTTTCTCGCGGTCTTTGCGCTGGCGCTGTCGCTGGCGGCGGGCCGTCTGGCGGAACGCTGGGGGTCGGAGCTTGCCCGCACCGCCACCGTGCGCATCGTGGCCCCGCTGGACCAGCGCGCGGCCCAGACCGAAGCGGCGCTGCGCATTCTGGAAACCACCAGGGGGGTGGCAACCGCCCGCGCCCTGACGGATGCGGAACAACAGGCGCTGCTGGCCCCCTGGTTTGGCCCGGACCTGGCGCTGGACGCGCTGCCGGTGCCGCGGCTGATCGAGGTGATCGAGGACAGTGACGGCATGGATGCCGCAGGCCTGCGCCTGCGGCTGGCCGCCGAGGTGCCTGGTGCGGTGCTGGACGATCACGGGCGCTGGCGTGAACCGCTGGTGCAGGCGGCCTCGCGGCTGCGGCTGATCGGCTGGGTCTCGATCGCGCTGATCGCGGCGGCGGTGGCGGCGATGATCACCCTTGCCGCACAGGCCGCCCTTGCCGCCAATGCGCAGGTGATCGCGGTGCTGCGTCTGGTGGGGGCCACCGATGATTACATCGCCCAGGCCTTTGTCCGCCGCTTCACCCTGCGGGCACTCTCGGGGGCGGCGGCGGGCACGGTTGTGGGCCTGATCGCCGTGGTGCTGCTGCCCAGCGCCTCCGAAACCGGCGGTTTCCTGACCGGGCTGGGATTTCGCGGGCTGCACTGGCTGCTGCCCGTCCTGATTCCGCTGCTGGCGGGGGGCGTCGCCTTTGCCGCGACGCGGGCCGCGGCACGGCGCACCTTGAGAGGGCTTTCGTGATGCTGCAATGGATAAGGTCGATCCTTTACGTGGTGCAGGTGACAGTGGCGATGCCGCTTGTCGGCCTGGCCTTCGCCCCCTGGGCGATGTTCTCCAAACGCGGTGCCTATACCGCCTGCAAGACCTATGCCGCCTGGTGCATGTGGTCGGCGCGCTGGCTGATCGGACTGCGTTGCGAAGTGCGCGGCCCGGTGCCGCAGGGAGAGGTGCTGATCGCGGCCAAGCACCAGTCCTTCCTCGACATCATCATGATCTTTCACGCCCTGCCGCGGGCCAAGTTCATCATGAAGCGCGAGATCCTCTGGACCCCGGTGATCGGGCAATACACCAGGCGGATGCAGATGATCGCGGTGGACCGGGGCAAGCGCGGCAAGGCGATAGCCAAGATGATCGCGGATGTGAAGGCGGGCAAGATCGAGCCGGGGCAGATCGTGATCTATTCCCAGGGCACCCGGGTGGCGCCGGGCAAGCGCATTCCCTACAAGATCGGCAGCGCCGCGCTCTACGAGCAGTTGCAGCAGACCTGCATCCCGGCGGCGACCAACGCGGGCTATTTCTGGCCGCGCCGGGGGCTGTACCGGCGGCCGGGGGTCGCGGTGGTCGAATTCCTCGATCCGATTGCGCCGGGGCTGGACCGGGCCAGCTTCATGCAGCGGCTTGAAGAGGTGGTGGAACGCCGGTCGGACGCGCTGTTGCAGGAGGCGGGCTGGCGTGCGGCGGATTGAGGATATCGCGGCGCTTGAGGCGCTTTACGGCAGGCCCGGCGCGCCGTCGCTGCGCAAGGTGGCGGACCGGCTGACGCCGCTCTACCGCAAATGGATCATGGCGTCGAAGCTTTGCATTCTGACCACGGTGGGGCCTGACGGCACCGATGGCAGCCCGCGCGGCGACGATGGCCCGGTGGTGCTGGAACTGGATCCGCAGCGGCTGGCGCTGCCCGACTGGCGCGGCAACAACCGGCTGGATTCACTGCGCAACATCGTGGTGGATGGCCGGGCGTCGCTGATGTTCCTGGTGCCGGGGTCGAACAATGTGGTGCGGGTGAACGGCACCGCGATCCTTACCGACGATGCCGATCTGCGCGCGCGCTTCGACAAGTCCGGCCGCCAGCCCGCCACGGTGATCGTGATCACCATATCCGAGATCTATACCCAATGCGCCCGCGCGCTGATGCGGGCAGGCACCTGGGCCGGTGTGGACGAAAGCACCGGGTTGCCCAGCGTGGGAGAGATCCTGGCCGAGATGACCAGCGGCGAAGAGGGCGGCGCGCCCTATGACGATGCCTGGGGCGCACGGGCCGCCAGGACGATGTGGTAATGGCAACCTCTGCCCCATAGCAAAAGGGGGCCTGTATCGCGACACGCCCCCCGCTCTTTTTGGCTCATAAATATCCCTGCGCAACGCGTGCCGGTCCCGCCACCTCACATGTGGATCGGGCCATCCCCGCAGGCCAGCGCGGCTTCGCGGACCGCTTCGGAATAGGTCGGATGCGCGTGGCATGTCATCGCCAGATCCTGCGCCGAGGCGCCGAATTCCATCGCCACGCAGACCTCGTGGATCAGATCGCCGGCGCCGGGGCCGATGATATGGGCGCCCAGGATGCGGTCGGTCTCCTTGTCCACGATGATCTTGACGAAACCGTCGCCTGCAAAAACCGCCTTGGCCCGGGCGTTGCCCATGAAGGAGAACTTGCCCACCTTATAGGCGCGGCCCGCTTCCTTGAGGGTGGCTTCCGTTTCGCCCACCGATGCGACCTCGGGGTGGGTGTAGATCACGCCGGGGATCACGCCATAGTTCACATGGCCGTGCTTGCCCGCGATCACCTCGGCCACGGCCATGCCCTCGTCCTCGGCCTTGTGGGCCAGCATCGGGCCTTCGATCACGTCGCCGATGGCATAGATGCCCTTGACGGAAGTGGCCCAGTGGTCATCGACCGCGATCTGGCCGCGCTTGGTCAGCTCGATGCCCAGGGCATCGAGACCGACGCCGTCGTGATAGGGTTTGCGCCCGGTGGCGACCAGCACCACATCGGCGTCGATCACATGTTCGCTGTCGTCCTTGCGCAGCTTGTAATGCACCTTGGCCTTGGTCTTGGTCGCCTCGGTCTTCTGCACGGCGGCCCCCATGATGAAGTCCAGCCCCTGCTTTTTCAGCATCCGCTGGAAGGTCTTCTGCACCTCGGGGTCCATGCCCGGCGTGATCGCATCGAGGAATTCCACCACGGTGACGTCCGAGCCCAGGCGCGCATAGACGCTGCCCAGCTCCAGCCCGATCACGCCGGCGCCGATGACCACCATCTTCTTGGGCACCTTGCCCAGTTCCAGTGCGCCGGTGGAAGTGACGACGACTTTCTCGTCGACCTCGACGCCGGGCAGGGACGCGGCCTCGGACCCGGTGGCGATGATGATGTTTTTCGCCTCATGCACCTCGTCGCCGACCTTGACCTTGCCGGCCTCGGGGATGCTGCCCCAGCCTTTCAGCCAGTCGATCTTGTTCTTCTTGAACAGGAATTCGATGCCCTTGGTATTGGTGTCGATGGTGGATTGCTTGTAGCTCAGCATCTGTTTCCAGTCGACCGAGGGGCTTTTGCCCTTCAGGCCCATCTCGGCAAAGTTGTGCTCTGCCTCATGCAGCATGTGGGAGGCATGCAGCAGCGCCTTGGAGGGGATGCAGCCGACGTTCAGGCAGGTGCCGCCCAGGGTGTCGCGCCCCTCGACGCAGGCGGTCTTCAGGCCCAGCTGCGCACAGCGGATGGCGGCAACATAGCCGCCGGGGCCGGAGCCGATTACGATGACATCATAGGTGGACATGTGTGTCTCCTTGGGTGTTGAGCGTGTTGACAGCGAGGGTAGGGGGGCCAGCCCCCCGGCGCAAGCGCCTCCCCCCGGTGGTATTTACTGGAACAATGAAATCAAAAGAGCGCCACCAGCAGCATCAGCAGGGTGGCAATGAAACCGGCAAACCAGATCAGCGACCGCCAGGGCCGCCAGCCCAGCGCATAGGCAGGCACATAGAGCAGCCGCGCGATCAGGTAGACCCAGCCGCAGAGCGCGGTGAGCGCATTGTTCTGCCCCGACATCTGGATCACGCCCACGGCAATGGCAAACAGGATCAGCCCCTCGAAGTGGTTGTCAAAGGCGCGGCCCAGACGCGCGGTGCGGTCGGTCAGCGTGTTGTTGGGGGGCCGGTCGCGGGCGGACATGGTGAAGCCGGGCCCGAGCTCGCGGTTGGCGGGCACCGCGTAGAGCGCGAATTGCAGGTATTGCAGGATCGCGGCGAGGGTGAGGGCGGTGAGTTCCGGGGTCATTTGGTGTCCAGAAAATACGCCGAAGAGGAGGTGACCGTGCCGCCATCGTCCGAGGCCAGGGCGTTGGACCTTTCGATCCATTGCTGCGCCTTGTCGCGGTCGTTGACCTTGAGCAGGAAGAAGGCATGGGTGTCGCTGTCGGCGTCCTTCCAGACCTGCAGCACGGTCAGCCCCGCGTTGCGCCGCGCCTCGTCATCCTTGTCGAAGGCGGCTTTCCAGTCGGCGAAGGAGGTGACGTGCTGGTGGACGATCATCTGCATGGCAGGTCCTTTCAAAGCGCCTGGAGATAGAGGACGGCGGTGGCGATGAAACCCGCCAGCCAGGCCAGCGTGCGCACCGCAGGCACGCCAAGGGCATAGACCGGCAGGTAGATGATCCGCGCGATCATGAAGACCTGTGCGGCCAGCAGGGTGGTGGCATTGGTCTTGTTCAGGACCTCAAGGATCAGCACGGCGGGAGCAAAGAGGGTCATTGCGACGAGGGAGTTGTTCAGCGCCCGTTCGATCCGCGCCACCATGCCCCGGGTGCCGCGGTTGTCGTCGCGCGAGGACATGATGTAGCCCATGGAAAGCTGGTTCATGGCGCCCATCACCTGCAACAGGATGGTGATCATGACCAGCAGGCCATAGGCGATGAGGATGGTGATTTCGGTCATTGGATGCGATCCTTGGTTAGGACATGTGGTGGATCGGTAGGGTGGGGTTTTCCCCCACCCTGTCGGTTTACAGATCCATCAGCAAGCGGCGCGGGTCTTCCAGTGCCTCTTTCACACGCACGAGGAAGGTGACCGCCCCCTTGCCGTCGACGATGCGGTGGTCGTAGCTGAGGGCGAGGTACATCATCGGGCGCACCACGATTTCGCCGTTCACCACCATCGCGCGGTCCTGGATCTTGTGCATGCCCAGGATGCCGGATTGCGGCGGGTTCAGGATCGGCGAGGACATCAGCGAGCCGTAGACGCCGCCGTTGGAGATGGTGAAGGTGCCGCCCTGCATGTCGGCCATGCTGAGCTTGCCGTCGCGCGCCTTGACGCCCAGGGTGTTGATTGTTTTCTCAATCTCGGCAAAGGACATGGCGTCGGCGTTCCTGACCACCGGCACCACAAGGCCGGTGGGGGTGCCCACGGCGATGCCCATGTGGACATAGTTCTTGTAGACCACATCGGTGCCGTCGATCTCTGCGTTCACATCCGGCACTTCGTTCAGGGCGTGGCAGCAGGCCTTGGTGAAGAAGGACATGAAGCCCAGTTTCACCCCGTGTTTCTTTTCGAAGAGCACCTTGTATTCGTTGCGCAGGTCCATCACCGCGGTCATGTCGACCTCGTTGTAGGTGGTCAGCATCGCGGCGGTGTTCTGCGATTCCTTGAGACGGCGCGCGATGGTCTGGCGCAGGCGGGTCATCTTGACGCGTTCCTCGCGGGCGGCGTCATCGGCGCTGGAGGGCGCGCGGGGGGCGGATTTCGCCTCTGGTGCCGAAGCGGCGGAGGTGCCAGCGGCGATGGCCCTGGCCACGTCCTCTTTCATCACCCGGCCATCGCGGCCGGTGCCGGTGACGGCATCGCGGCTGATGTTGTTTTCCGCCATCGCCTTTTTCGCGGAAGGCGCGTCTTCGACATCCTTGCCGCCCTTGCTTTCGGCGGCGGGGGCCGCTGCGCTTTGCTTTGCGGGGGCGCCGGCGCCGGCGCCTTCGCCACCGGAGATCACCGCGAGCTTTCCATTGGCCTCGACGGTGCTGCCTTCCTCGGCCAGGATCTGGGTCAGGGTGCCGGCGGCGGGGGCGGGCACCTCGACGCTGACCTTGTCGGTTTCCAGCTCGCAGAGCATTTCATCCTGCGCGACGGTATCGCCGACCTGTTTGAACCAGGTGCTGACGGTGGCCTCCGTCACGCTTTCGCCCAGGGTGGGGACCATGACATCGACATCATCGGCAGGGTCGCGGGGTTTCATTTCCTCGGCCCCGGCATCGACGGATTTCGGCGCCTCCTTGCCGGTGTCAGCCGCCTTGCCCCTGGGCGCTTCATCCCCGGCGGAGATATTGGCCAGCAGGGCATCGACGCCCACGGTTTCGCCTTCGGCGGCGACGATGTCGGCCAGGGTGCCTGCCACGGGGCTGGGCACTTCGACGGTGACCTTGTCGGTTTCCAGCTCGCAGAGCATTTCATCGACCGCCACGCTGTCGCCGGCTTTCTTGAACCAGGTGGCGACGGTTGCTTCGGTCACGGATTCGCCCAGGGTGGGCACACGTACTTCGGTCATGGGTTACTTTCCTTTGATGGTCAGCGCTTCGTCAACGAGAGCGGCTTGTTGTGCTTTGTGCTGGCTCGCCAGGCCCGTGGCGGGAGAGGCGGCGGTGGCGCGGCCGGCATAGGCCGGGCGGCCGTGTTTTGCACCGATGCGGCCCAGGACCCATTCGATGTTCGGTTCGATAAAGCTCCAGGCCCCCTGGTTCTTGGGTTCTTCCTGGCACCAGACCATTTCGGCATTCTTGAAGCGTTCCAGCTCCTTCACCGCGGATTGCGCGGGGAAGGGGTAGAATTGTTCGAAACGCAGGATGTAGATGTCGTCGATCCCGCGGCTGTCGCGTTCTTCCAGCAGGTCGTAATAGACCTTGCCGGAGCACATGACGACGCGCTTGATCTTGTCATCGGCGACCAGTTTGGTTTCTGAATTGCCCTTTTCCGCGTCGTCCCACAGGACCCGGTGGAAGCTGCTGCCGGTGGTGAATTCCTCGGCCTCGCTGACCGCCATCTTGTGGCGCAGCAGGGATTTGGGCGTCATCAGCATGAGCGGCTTGCGGTAGCTGCGGTGCAGCTGGCGGCGCAGCAGGTGGAAGTAGTTGGCGGGCGTGGTGCAATTGGCCACGATCCAGTTGTCGCCGCCGCACATGGTCAGGAAGCGTTCCAGCCGGGCGGAGGAATGTTCCGGCCCTTGCCCTTCGTAGCCGTGGGGCATCAGGCAGACGAGGCCGGACATGCGCAGCCATTTGCTTTCGCCCGAGCTGATGAACTGGTCGAACATGATCTGCGCGCCGTTTGCAAAGTCGCCGAACTGGGCCTCCCACAGGGTCAGGGCGTTGGGTTCGGCCAGCGAATAGCCATATTCGAAACCCAGCACCGCATATTCCGACAGCATGGAATCGATGACCTCGTATTCCGCCTGCCCCTCGCGGATATGGTTGAGGGGGTAATAGCGGTCTTCGGTCTCCTGGTTGATCAGGGCGGAATGGCGCTGGCTGAAGGTGCCGCGGGCGCTGTCCTGACCGGCAAGGCGGACCTTGTAGCCTTCGGTCAGCAGGGAGCCAAAGGCAATCGCCTCGGCGGTGGCCCAGTCAAAACCCTTGCCATCCCTGAACATCGCCGCTTTCGCCTCAAGCAGACGGCCCACTGTCTTGTGCAGGGGGAAATCCTCGGGCGCGGTGGTCAGCGCCTTGCCGACTTCGGCCAGCGTTTCCTTGGAAATTGCGGTCTTGCCGCGCTGGTATTTCTTTTCCTTGGACTTATCGAGATGGGACCATTTGCCATCCAGCCAGTCGGCCTTGTTGGGGCGGTAATCCTTGCCCGCCTCGAATTCCTCGTTCATCTTTTTCTGGAAATCGGCCTTCATGTCCTCGATCTCGCCCTCGGGGACAAGGCCGTCCTTGACCAGCCGGTCGGAGTAGAGGCTGAGCGTGGTCTTCTGGCCCTTGATCTTCTTGTACATGATCGGGTTGGTGAACATCGGCTCGTCGCCTTCGTTGTGACCGAAGCGGCGGTAGCAGATGATGTCGATCACCACATCCTTGTGGAACTTCTGGCGGAATTCCGTGGCGACGCGGGCGGCGTGAACCACTGCCTCCGGGTCGTCGCCGTTGACGTGGAAGATCGGCGCCTCGACCACCAGGGCATTGTCGGTGGGATAGGGCGAGGAGCGCGAGAAATGCGGCGCGGTGGTAAAGCCGATCTGGTTGTTCACCACGATATGCATTGTGCCGCCGGTCTTGTGACCGCGCAGGCCCGAGAGGGCGAAACATTCCGCCACCACGCCCTGACCGGCAAAGGCCGCATCGCCGTGCAGCAGGATCGGCATCACCTTGGTCCGCTCGCGGTCGTGCAGCTGGTCCTGCTTGGCGCGCGCCTTGCCCAGGACAACGGGGTTCACCGCCTCCAGGTGGCTGGGGTTTGCGGTCAGGCTGAGGTGGACGATGTTGCCGTCGAAATCGCGGTCGGACGAGGCCCCGAGGTGGTATTTCACGTCGCCCGAACCATCCACGTCTTCGGGTTTGAAGCTGCCGCCCTGGAATTCGTTGAAGATCGCGCGGTAGGGTTTCTGCATCACATTGGCCAGCACCGAGAGGCGGCCCCGGTGGGGCATCCCGATCACGATATCCTTGACCCCCAGCTGGCCGCCCCGCTTGATGATCTGTTCCATCGCGGGGATCAGGCTTTCGCCGCCGTCCAGGCCGAAGCGTTTGGTGCCCATGTATTTGACATGCAGGAACTTCTCAAAGCCCTCGGCCTCGACCAGCTTGTTCAGGATCGCCTTGCGGCCGTTCTGGGTAAAGGAGATTTCCTTGCCATAGCCTTCGATCCGTTCCTTGAGCCAGCCGGCCTCTTCGGGGTTGGAAATATGCATGTATTGCAGCGCGAAGGTGCCGCAATAGGTGCGTTTCACGATGTCCACGATCTGGGCCATGGTGGCCACTTCGAGGCCCAGCACGTTGTCGATGAAGATCGGGCGGTCCATGTCGGCCTTTTCAAAGCCATAGGCCCTGGGGTCCAGTTCGGCATGGGTGCCGGTGTCGCGCATGCCCAGCGGGTCCAGGTCGGCGGCGAGGTGCCCGCGGATCCGGTAGGCGCGGATCAGCATCAGGGCGCGGACCGAATCCAGCACCGCGCTGCGCACCTGCTCCTCGGTGATCTGCGCGCCTTGTTCGGCGGCTTTTTCCTTGATCTTGCGGCCTGCGGCCTCAGCCTCGACCGGTTCGGGCCAGATGCCTGTCAGCGCGCCGATGTTGTCGCCCATGGGTGCCGGGGGCCAGTCGCTGCGCGCCCAGGAGGGGCCTGCCGCCTCCGCCTTGACGGCTTCGCCGTCGTCGCCCATGGCCTTGAAGAAGGCCGCCCATGCCGCGTCCACCGCATTGGGGTCGTTGGCGTATCTGGCATACATCTGTTCAAGGTATTCTGCGTTTTCACCTTCCATGAAGGATGACGCGTGGAACTGTTCGTTTCCGGGTTGTTCGGTCATGATGTGGCCTCGTTCGGGCGGGGGTTATGGTCAAATTCGGTTTCTAGAGGGCTTGCCTCAACGGCCTTCGTCCGTCGGGTGCGGCTGCGGCCCAGGTGCCCCCAAGGCAGGGGGCGGTCTGCTGCGGCGCGCTGTGCACCCCTGGCGGGGAGGCGTCAAGGTCACTCAGCGTGGCGGGGTCGATCAACTGGCGCAGGCGGTTGTCGCGCTGAACCTGGGCGGCGATGCCGCGCAGCCATTGGTCGATGCGGTGACGCTCATGCGTACCAAGATCGTTGCGCGACAGGGGTGACTGGGCGCGATGCGCGGGAAAGCTGCTAGCGATGTCGGCGGCGGTGAGCCCCTGCGCCCAGGGTTCGATGCCGTCCAGATGGCGGCGCTGACGGGCGGCAATTGCGGCAGCCTGATCCGGGGCGAACAGGGTCAGCGGGCCGTCACCTTCGACATTTGCGGCGCGGGTGATCGCAAAGAGACGCCGCCGCAGCTGGTCCGCCCCGGCGGCATCCGGTGTCGGGGAAAGGGTTTCGAGGTGCCAGAACACATGGCCCAGGCCGATCGTTGTCAGATAGCCCGGTGATACATTCACGCGCGGGACATCACAGGTCACGCGGCCCTTGAGCGGGCCGTCAAAGCCGGCCATCGCCATCAGGCGTTCGGGCAGCGCAAGTGCGCGGTCCGGGCTGTGGTAGGGGGCGGCGATGACATGGAAGCCGAGGTCTGAAAGCTGCCGGAAACTTTCGGCGTAGCGCTGGACCGGAAACGCCTCCAGCCCGCGCGTGCCGAGATCCAGGCGGGCGTTCATGGTCTTGAGTTTCTGAACATAGGCGCTGGTCAGAAAACCGGCCTGTTCGCGGATCAGGACCAGAAGATCAATCCGGTCGAAGCCGAGCGTGGATACCGCGTCATGCAGGTGGCGCGCCGCGCGCTGGCGGCGGGTGTCGTCCTCGTGGGGGTCGAATTCGTTTAGGAATCTGCCGTCGACCAGCAGCATCTGTGACAGCCGCTCTGCCGAGAGGATGACCGAGGCGTCCGGATGTGCCGCGCAGAACTGGCCAAAGCGGTCGATCAGATCGCTTTGTTCCGCCCTGCGGTCCTCCGGGGCGGCCAGAAAGGCATGGGCCAGCGGTGCGCCATTGGCATTGGGGTTCAGCAGGTCCAGTGGCAGGACCAGACCGGCATCCGCCAGCACGGCGGCATTGCCCCGGAGCCAGTGCTGAAAGCTGCTGGTGCCCGTCTTGAATGGCTCGATATGCAGGATCAGCCGGCGCATCACAGGATGCTCGGTCGGGGGCGGACGGTAAGGGCGGGCGGCTGTCGCATCATGTCTCGCGGGTTGGATGGGGAGCGAAGGGCCGGCCTGCTGTCGGCCCTTCGCCTGGTTCGGGCAGGGGATCAGCCCTTTTCGATCGCGGCCTTCACGGCCTCGCCCAGGGTGGCGGGGCTGTCGGCGACAACGATACCGGCGGATTTCATCGCTTCGATCTTGTCCTCGGCACCGCCCTTGCCACCGGCGACGATGGCACCTGCGTGGCCCATGCGGCGGCCCGGAGGGGCGGTGCGGCCCGCGATGAAACCGGCGGTGGGTTTCCAGCGGCCCTTCTTGCGTTCGTCGGCCAGGAATTGCGCGGCTTCTTCCTCGGCGGAGCCGCCGATTTCGCCGATCATGATGATGCTCTCGGTCTCATCGTCGGCCAGGAACATTTCCAGCACGTCGATATGTTCGGTCCCCTTGATCGGGTCGCCGCCGATGCCCACGGCGGAGGATTGGCCATAGCCGAGATCGGTGGTCTGCTTGACCGCCTCGTAGGTCAGCGTGCCGGAACGGCTGACCACGCCGCAGGAGCCGCGTTTGTGGATGTGGCCGGGCATGATGCCGATCTTGCAGGCGTCGGGGGTGATGACACCGGGGCAGTTCGGCCCGATCAGGCGGGATTTCGACCCTTCCAGCGCGCGGGCGACGCGCATCATGTCCAGCACCGGAATGCCTTCGGTGATGCAGACGATCAGCTCCATCTCGGCGTCGATGGCTTCAAGAATGGAATCGGCCGCGAAGGGAGGCGGCACATAGATGACGGAGGCATTGGCCCCGGTGACATGGCGCGCCTCGTGGACGGAGTTGAACACGGGCAGGTCCAGGTGGGTCTGGCCGCCCTTGCCGGGCGTCACACCGCCGACCATCTTGGTGCCATAGGCGATGGCCTGTTCGGTGTGGAACGTCCCCTGCGAGCCGGTGAGGCCCTGACAGATGACTTTTGTGTTTTCGTCTACAAGTACGGCCATATTGGCAGTCTCCTTTGGATAGTGTTCTTGGTTGGCGAAGTGCCGGTCAGTTCTGTTGCAGCAGGAAGGCGTGTTCGTTCACGCCAAAGGCTCCGCCCTGGAATTCCTGATGTTTGAGGATGGATTTCTTGCCATTCACGACAATCTGCGCCACGCCGTTGCGGTGCGGGGTTTGCAGCGCGTTGAAAAAAGCTTCCCGCACATTGGTTGTGTTCTTTTGGTCCACCACGACGGTGACGGCGCATTCATGGGCAAAACGGGTGTTCACATTGACCTGAAATGACACGGGTGTCGCGCCGGTGAACTGTGCGCCGTAAATCGACTTGCCCTCACGCTCCAGGTCGCTGAACCCAGCGTCTTTGGCGGCAGAAAACAGCGCGCCAAGGTCCGGGGCATGTGCCATACAGGTCCGGGCAAAGGCGCGAATGGGGCCTGCGATACCGGCATCGGCCTTGACGTCGGGGAATATTACATCGGTCACATCTGCGGGGGAGATGCCAGCCACCGCGACAGGGGCACCGGCGCTGGTCCGCTGCGCCAGTGCCGAGGTGCTGGGGTGCACGGCTTGCGGCCCGTTGCGGATACCATCGTTGGCGGTGTTGTAATTGCACCCCGACAGCGCGGCACCCAGCAGGAGGATACCGGCGAGGCCTGCGGGAGTCTGTTTCTTGTGGTTCATCATTCTTTCCATTGTGTCAGGCGGCCGACTTGCGCAGCAGGACCGAGATATTGTCGTCGACCGGCAGGGTAAAGCGGTTGACCAGCCAGGTCCTGAACCCGATCTGCGCGGCGCATTTGCGCAGGCTGGACAGGGTGAAGTAATTGACGTGGTCGGGGTAGCGGAAGCCGCACCATTTCGGGCCGATCACGCGGCGGTTCAGCGAGGCGAAGTTCGGCACGCGGATGAAGACCCCGCCGTCGGGTTTCAGCGCCCGGTGCGCGCCCTTCAGCACGCCGGTCACATCGGTCTCATGTTCGAGATAGGAGAACATGACGATGCCGTCGAACTGGCCCTTGTCGAAATCCCAGATCGCCTCGGCGCCCGCGCCATGCAGGCAATAGCCGCCCTGCGCGCGCATCCGTTTGTCCGAAATCCTGTGCAGCGCGGTGGACAATTCGATGCCGTAAGGCGTCATCGGTGCCGTGATCCGCTGGCCCCAGCCCGACCCGATGTCAAGCACATGGCCATCGTTGAACCAGCGCCGGAAGCTGTTGGTCTTGTCACGGTACATGCCCAGCGCATTGCGCAGCCTGCGCACATAGGGGCTGAACCGGGTCGATCCCCTGGAGGCGGCTTTCTTGTCCTCGTAGGTCTTTTCCCAGGCGAAATCCTCTTCCAGCGCCTCGTAGGCGGGGGGATTTTGCAGATAGGTCATGGTGCAGCCATTGCAGGTGGCCACCTGCCAGGGGTCCGGCGAATAGGCGGGAAGCGGGGTGGCATCCGTGCCGTGGCAGACCGGGCAGGGACGCGGGGCGCTTTGATCCATCATGACCCCTCCGGCAGGCCAAGCCCGTCATAGAGGCGGTCAACCGCCATGAAGGTCACCGGGGCATGGGGCGCGTTGCGCAGGCCCACATGGACCACGGCAACTCGGCCGCGCAGCAGTTCGCGCCCCTCGATCAGGGTGGTGCCGGGGGTGACCGCATGGGTATCGGGCAGCGGAATCGGGGTGCCGAAGACCGGCGGTGTCGCCATCTGGATGCGCAGCGCCTCGATGGCTGCGGCGGTATGATCGCCGTCAAAGGCCACTTCGCAGCGCCGTTCGACACCGCGCTGGGCATCCGCCGGGCGCGGCTCAAGACTGTCGTCCCAGAAGGTCAGGGTGAAGGGGGCGGTTCCCGCGCTCATGTTGTCGCGGGCCTGGGCCTCCGTCTGACCGGCCTTGAAGCACCAGGCGTTGAAGCTGTCGATGGCCAGCTTCGCCTCGTTTCCGGATGCCAGAACCGGCCCTGCCGCAAGATATGCGGTCAGGGTTACGGTCAGGGTCACAAGGCGAAGGGAGCGCATCAGATGGCCTTTGGTTCGGGACTTAGCCTTTGACGGCTTTCACGATCTTTTCGGCACCGTCCTTGAGATCGTCAGCAGCGATCACATCGACATCGGAGTTGTTGATGATCTCCTTGCCCTTTTCGACATTGGTGCCTTCGAGGCGGACCACCAGCGGCACCTTGAGGCCCACTTCCTTGACCGCGGCGATCACGCCCTCGGCGATGACATCGCAGCGCATGATGCCGCCGAAGATGTTCACCAGGATGCCTTTGACTTGCGGGTCGGAGGTGATGATCTTGAAGGCCTCGGTCACTTTTTCCTTGGTCGCGCCGCCGCCCACGTCGAGGAAGTTGGCAGGCTCGGCCCCGTAGAGCTTGATGATGTCCATGGTGGCCATCGCCAGGCCGGCGCCGTTGACCATGCAGCCGATCTCGCCGTCCAGCGCGATGTAGTTCAGGTCGTATTTGGAGGCTTCGAGTTCCTTGGGGTCTTCCTCGGTGGTGTCGCGCAGTTCCGCGATGTCGGCGTGGCGGTAGATCGCGTTGCCGTCAAAGCTGACCTTGGCGTCCAACACCTTGAGGTCGCCGCCGTCGGTGACGATCAGCGGGTTGATCTCCAGCATCTCCATGTCTTTTTCCAGGAACGCCTTGTAGAGCAGGCCCATCAGCCCGACGCATTGCTTGACCTGCTTGCCTTCCAGCCCGAGGGCAAAGGCGATGCGGCGGCCGTGGAAGGCCTGGTAGCCGGTGGCCGGATCGACGGAGAAGGACAGGATTTTCTCGGGCGTCGATGCGGCGACCTCTTCGATGTCCATGCCACCCTCGGTGGAGCAGACAAAGGAGACGCGGGAGGTCTGGCGGTCCACCAGCAGGGCCAGGTAGAGTTCGGTTTCGATGCCGGAGCCGTCTTCAATGTAGATGCGGTTGACCTGTTTGCCCGCCGGGCCGGTCTGATGCGTGACCAGGGTGCGGCCCAGCATCTTCTTGGCCTGTTCGGCGGCCTCTTCCACGGATTTGGTCAGGCGCACGCCGCCTGCGTCACCGGCATCTGCTTCCTTGAACTTGCCCTTGCCGCGGCCGCCTGCGTGGATCTGCGCCTTGACCACCCAGAGCGGGCCATCCATCTCGCCGGCGGCGTTCTTGGCGTCCTCGGCCTTGAGGACCACGCGGCCATCGGAGACGGGCGCGCCGTAGCTGCGCAGGAGGGCTTTGGCCTGGTATTCGTGGATGTTCATCGCAAAAGGATCCCGTAGTTGGTTCAAGAGCAGGGCGCAGCGCGCGCGAGTCTTATCTGTCGGGAACCAGACTTTCTCAGTTGCGGGGATATTGAAAGTGGAAACTGCTGTTTGTGATCACACGCGGAAAAGGTGTGATCACAAAATCGGCGACTTTAAGCGGATGTCAATGAAACATGGGTGAACCCGGGTCTGGAGTTCACTTTTTACCCCCTTGGGGTTCGGTGCGGGCCGCGGGGATTCTGTGCGCCGGGGCCGCGCCGCGCCGCCCGTCATCCGGCGGAACTGCCCTGCGCGCCGTGCTCCAGCCAGGCGCGGTCCTGTGGCCCGAGACGGGCGTCCATCATGGCGTCATAGGCTGCCAGTTCGGCATCGCTGAGCTTGCCGATCCATTTGCCGCCACTGGCGCTGTGGAAGAAATCGGAATCCTTCTTCATGAAGCCGGTGCCGCCGCCCGGTGCATACCGCGCGGCATGGGCCTTCATGTTGTCGAAGGTGGCGGCCTGGATCAGCGCCTCCATCAGGGCGGCGGGGTGCGTTATGCCCAGCAGCCCGGCCACCCTTGCAAAGGTGCCGGGCAGATCGCGGGTCATGTCGGCATAGTGAAACAGCGCGACATTGGGGCGGTCGGCGAGGGCGGTGGCGGCCTTGTAGTGTTGCAGGATATGCGCAAGCGGCATGGCATCGGTATCGAAGCCTTCGGCCCCGCCGTCCAGGAAGCGGCGGAAGGTGGTGCCGTCGCGGTCATCCTCCGGATACCAGAAGTCGAGCAGGTGCATGGGGATGTTGCGCAGGTGTTTGCGGTAGGAGAAATGCGCATCCAGCGGGTGGCGGAAGACGCAGATATATTGCGCCTGGTCATCCAGCGGCAGACCGTCCATCGGCGTGTGGCTTTTCAGGCAGCGCCGATGGGACATGGCTTCGAGCCGCGCGGCCACCTCCGGCAGTTCGCGCAGGCGGATGTCGACCCATGGCATCCGGAGGGCGACTTCGGTTTCGACATCGGGGTCGCCGGAGAACAGCAGGGCGATGATGGTCTGCATCCAGGTGGTGCCGCATTTCGGCGGGGAGGCGACGATGACGTCGTCGGGGCGGATATTGACACTGTCCCAGCGGCGGTTGTCGGTCAGGGCACCGAGGTAGAGTTTTCGGCGGGTCATGTCTGGGCCTCCTGCAGGGTCCGGTACAGGGAAAGTGCTGTGCGGGCAGAATGCAATGGGAAAATGGCCGGGGGGGCTGTGCGAGGTGTGGCTGCCGTCGATCACTAGCAGCCAAGGCCCGGAACAAGCCGAAGGCGCCGGGCCATCGCCTGCCCGTGCCCCGGGTAGGCGATTTGGTGAAGCTGGGTGTCCCACTGATGGGATTCATCACGGTTGAGAAATAAAGTGGCATGAACATAGGTCAGCATCGCCTCCCCCGGGCAGGCGATGACCCGGCTTGCGCTTCAGATCGCAACGCATTCAACGATGCCCGGTGTGTGGCCAAGCCCGGCATCGCGGTACGTAGCCCTCAAGCACCCCGCCCGGCGCAGGCCGGGCCATCGCCTGCCCGCCCGTGGCACCGAAGGTGCCCCGTGAATCGTCGGCATGCCTTTGGCATGACGGGTAGGCGATTTGGTGAGGCTGGGTGTGTCCCCGATGGGGCTCATCACGGTTGAGAAATAAAGTGGCATGAACCAAGGTCAGCATCGCCCATCCCGGGCAGGCGCTGGCCCGGCTTGTGCCTTATCTCACACCGGCATCAGCGCCCAGTAGTCGAGGTCGAGCAGGACTTCGGGCAGGTATTTGCCGTCTTCGCCTTTCAGCCTGAAGGGCTCGCCCCCCCTGGTCGCCACCAGCCGCAGGCGGATGGCGCCGACGCCGGGGGTGGATGTTTCGGCCTTGTCCAGCACTTCGGACCAGGCGCGGATCGTGTCGCCTGCAAGGCAGGGGTTGGCATGTGCCCCGCCGTTCAGGCCCACGACCATCTGCGCATTGGCCAGCCCGTTGAAGGACAGCGCCCGGGCCATGGAGATCACATGGCCGCCATAGATCAGGCGGCTGCCGTCGGGGCGGGCGGAGGTGTCGAAATGCACCTTGGCGGTGTTCTGCCACAGGCGGGTGGCCAGCATGTGTTCGGCCTCTTCCACCGTGACGCCATCGACGTGGTCGATCTGTTCGCCCACCTGGTAGTCGCCCCAGCGGTGCGGCTCGCCCGCCAGTTCGAAATCGTAGTGCGTGAAATCAAGCCCCTTCGGGATCACCAGATCGCCCGCGTCCAATGCCGCGGGCAGCTCGGGGACAATCGTGTCGGGCGCGGGGGCGTCGAGGTTCCTTTTGCGCACCATGACCCAGCGGACATATTCCAGCACCGTTTCGTCATGCTGGTTCAGCCCGGTGGTGCGCACATAGACCACGCCGGTCTTGCCGTTGGAGTTCTGCTTGAGGCCGATCACCCGCGATTCGCTGCGCAGGGTGTCGCCGGGCCAGACCGGGCTCAGCCAGCGGCCCTGGGCATAGCCAAGGTTCGCCACGGCGTTCAGCGAGACATCCGGCACGGTTTTGCCAAAGACCACATGGAAGGCGATCATATCGTCCAGCGGGCTGAAGGGCAGGCCGCAGCCCTGGGCGAACTGGTCGGAGGAATAGAGCGCGTGGCGCGCGGGGTAGAGCATGTGGTAGAGCGCCCGTTCACCCGACGTGACGGTGCGCGGCACCGCGTGGCGAATGGTCTCGCCCAGGGTGTAATCCTCGAAGAAACGCCCGGCGTTGGTCTTGGCCATCAGTGGTCCCCCAGCCTGGTGTCGGGGGTATAGGTGCCTTCGACCTCTTTCACGACCGACTGGCCGCAGCGCATGACTCCGGCGGCGTGATCCCATGTCTGGGTGGGTGAGCCGTAAAGTTCCCAGCCCTTGTTCAGGGCAGCGGTGACCTTGTGGCAGAAGGCGGACGTGTCTTCTTCGGACAGGAAGCGATAGAGTTTCATGCAGGCTCCGTGCGGGTTCAGGAGGGGAAGGGCGAGACGCCCAGCCAGCTGTGGATCGTCACAACCACGGCAAAGATGACGGCGGTGATCACCACCAGCCGGATATAGGTGGCGCGCCCGGCATGGGGGGGCGGGGTCCAGCCGGGTTCGGCGCGGTTGATCAGGATGACGCTGACCACGGCCCAGGCCAGCAGCCCGCCGAAGAGGATGATCGAGGCCAGATCGCCGTTCACCAGCAGGTGCGCCACGGCCCAGGTCTTGACCGCGAGCAGCTGCGGATGGCGGGTCCTGTAGGCGGGCCAGGCCTTGGCCCCCTTGGCGGCGGAAGAACCGAAGATCCAGAAGGCCAGCAGCATCAGCAGGTTGTTGATATGGACCATGAAGGCGGGCGGATTCCAGACCGGGATGAAGTCGGCACCGCGATAGCCGATGATCATCAGCGCCACGCCGGCCACGATCAGAACCGCCACCAGCCCCTTGCCGGGTTCGCCGAGTTTCGCCCGGGCATCGGGGGCGAGGCGTTTGAAATAATGTGCGCCCACCCAGAGGATGAGACCGAGGATCAGAAGGAACATGGCGCTACTCCGCGCTGAGGGCTGCGATTGCCTCCAGTTTTGCCAGTGTTTCGCGGGCAGTTGCAACATGCAGGTTTTCCACGATCTTGCCGTCCACCACCGCGACGCTCTGACCGGAGGCGATGACTTCCTCGTAGGCGGCGATCTGGCGGCGGGCGAGATCGGCTTCTTCCTCGGTGGGAGAGAAGGCCGCATTGGCCACCTCAAGCTGTGCCGGGTGGATCAGTGTCTTGCCGTCAAAGCCCATGTCGCGGCCCTGATCGCATTCGGCGCGCAGGCCCTCGTCGTCCTTGAAGGCGTTATAGACCCCGTCGATGATGGCGCAGCCATGGGCCTTGGCCGCCAGCACGCAGAGGCCGAGGCCGGTCATCAGCGGCAGGCGGTCGGCGCGGAACCGCGTTTGCAGGTCCTTGGCCAGATCGTTGGTGCCCATGACCATGGCCTGCAATGACCGGTGCGCGGCGATGGCGGGGGCGTTCAGCATGGCGCCGGGGGTTTCCATCATCGCCCAGAGCGGCCTGTCACCGACGATTTCAGCCAGTGCTTCGAGGTCGGCGGGGCTGCCCACCTTGGGCAGCAGGATCGCGTCGGCATCCATGTCGCGGGCGGCCTGCGCATCGTCCTTGCCCCATTCGGTGTCCAGCGCGTTGATGCGGATCACCTTGAGCCGCGCGCCATAGCCGCCTTCGCCGAGCGCCCCGGCCAGGGTGGCGCGGGCGGCGGATTTCTCGTCCGGGCTGACCGCATCCTCAAGGTCAAAGATGATCGCATCGCAGGGCAGGCTGCGGGCCTTGTCCAGTGCGCGGGGTTTGGAGCCGGGAATATAGAGCGCGGAACGCAGGGGGCGGGTGATCTTGGACATGGGGCCTCCGATGGGGTTGGCCGCGCCGGGCGGCGGCGTGTGGACATATTGTTGCGCGCAGATGCTCATTTTTGATTGAAAAGTTCAAGGGGAAACACGCCGCAGCGCAGCGAAAATCAAATTGAACAGGTTCCGTACGCATCGTTAACCAGTATTTCAGGGAGTTGCCCGCATCCTTTGCCCCGTCGCCTGTTCAGGGGAAGATGGTTCCGGCAGGGCCGCCGGACACCCGGTCAGCAGGCACATTGGCACGTAACCTGGCCCACCCAGGTCGCACGGGCAGAGCCCGGACAGGTCCGCCGATCAGGGTGCAGCCTTTCGAATGAAGGCAGTGAAATGAAGCAGATGATGAAAATCTTCAATCTGGCCGCGCTGACGGCGGGGGCGGTGGCCTATCTGGCTGCAACCACGGATGTGGCCGCGCAGACCCGGCGCAACTGCGGGCCGCGCGATGTGGTGGTGGCACGGCTGGCGGAGGGATATGGCGAGACGCGCCAGTCCATCGGGCTGGGGGCGAACAATGCGGTGGTCGAGGTTTTTGCCTCTGACGAGACGGGAAGCTGGACGATCACGGTGACAATGCCGGGCGGGATGACCTGCCTTGTGGCCTCAGGTCAGGCCTTCGAACAGGTGGCGGAGGCGCTGCCCGCCCGGGGGCAGGATGCCTGAGGGCGGAAAATTCTCAGAAAAGTCATATGTCAGGTGACATATGAATGGGGTGGTCCGGCGTCAGGTCAGGCCATCCCAGATCAGCTTGGTCCCGGTGATCAGAAGCAGGGCATAGGTGATGCCAAAGAACAGTTTTTCCGGCACCACGTGATGTGCGCGTACCCCCGCCCAGGTGCCCAGAAGGGCGAAGGGCGCCAGCAAGAGATTGGCCGTAAAGGTCTGGCTGGTGAACATCCCCAGCGCGGCATAGGGGAAGAACTTGATCAGGTTGAAGACGCAGAAGATCAGGACGGTGGTGGCCTGGAACTGTGTCTTGGTCAGACCGCGTGTCAGCAGGAACACCGCCGCCGGGGGGCCGCCCGCATGGCTGACGAAGGTGGTGAACCCGGTGACCGAGCCGATGAACAGCCCGGCGCGGTCGGAAAACCGCAAATTTGTCAAGGGAAGCCAACCCCTTGCAAGGCTGACCTTCCAGAACACGAAACCGACGGAGACACCTCCGATCAGCAGGCGGAACACATCTGGTGAGGCGACCCGGTAGAGCGCCGCGCCCAGGGCGATGCCGGGCAGGCCACCGAGGATCAGCAGCCTGGCGTCGCGGGTGCTCCATTTCTTCCAGTAGGGTCTGAGCGAACTGGCGTCGATCAGCATCAGCAGCGGCAGCATCACGCCAAGTGCCAGGCCGGGTTCGACAACCAGCGCCAGGATGGTGGCAGCGGCAAAGGCCGCGCCCGAGCCGAAGCCGGCCTTGGACACCCCGGCAAAGAAGACCGCAGGCCCGGCGACCAGAAAGAAGAACAGATCGAAGGTCAGCATGTCTTAGTTTATACCCACCTGAAATCAGTGGATTTTCCGTGGAACTTGCCTGGCATCTGTCAGTTCGTCCTTCAATCGGTGCGTGACACCGGACACATACGAAGGAGTAGTATTATGAAACGCTTTCTGAGCACAACTGCCGTCATCCTTGCCCTGACGGGCGGCGCCTATGCGCAATCAACCGCAGAGGTGAACACCAACATGGGTGCGGTTGAATTCGAGCAGGGCGATTTCTATGCCAGCAACCTGATCGGCATGCGCATCTATAATGCGGAACAGGGTGTCAATGCGGACCAGCCCGTTGCGGCGGGGGCCGAGGCCGAATGGGACGACATCGGTGAGATCAACGACATCATCGTGGCCCAGGACGGCAGCGTGCGCGCCGTGATCCTTGGCGTTGGCGGGTTCCTCGGGCTGGGCGAACGTGACGTGGCCGTTTCGATGGACGACATCACGGTTGTCCGGCAGGACGGTGACATGAATGACCGGTTCCTCGTGGTTTCCACCAGCAAGGAAGCGCTCGAAGCCCTGCCGGAGTTCGACCGCAACATGGGCGATGAAACCCTGAACGGCGAGACTCTGGAGCAGAACGCGGAAGCCACGGCACAGGACGCTGAAAACATGGCTGAAAACGCGGCTGAGGCAGCCGAACAGACGGCAGAGGACGCCGGGGCCGCCGTTGCCACCACCGCCGACAACATGCAGGACGAGATGACCCGTCCGGCCTATGAGCGCGAGGGGTATCAGAATGCCGAGATGGCCGAGGTCGAGAAGCTGACGGCGGAAGAGATCAACGGCTCTTACGTCTATGGCTCCAATGACGAGACAGTGGGCGAGATCGACAACCTGATGGTCGGCGATGACGGCAAGCTGACCGAAGCCGTGATCAATGTCGGCGGTTTCCTGGGGATTGGCGAAAAGCCGGTTCTGGTAAGCTTTGACGACATCCAGGTGCTGAAAAGCGAAGATGGCAGCGACTATCGCTTCTACATCAACAGCACCAAGGAACAGCTGGAACAGATGCCTGAATATCAGGACTGAACACCCGGAACATGACTGAAAACCGGTCATGCTGTTCGAAAAGGTCGCCCTTTTGGGCGGCCTTTTTCTGTCGGGCGGTCCGGAACCGGGTGGTTGAAAGGCCGAACTTGCAGCACGGGCCGCATTTCGCTATGCCGCAACGAAATGCAACCCTGACGGAGAACATACCATGGCCAGACCCAAAATCGCGCTGATCGGCGCGGGGCAAATCGGCGGTACACTTGCACACCTCGCGGCACTGAAGGAACTGGGCGATGTCGTTCTTTTCGACATTGCCGAAGGCACGCCAGAAGGCAAAGCGCTGGACATCGCGGAATCGGGCCCTGCGGGCAAGTTTGATGCGACCCTGTCAGGAACGCAGGATTACGCGGATATCGCCGGTGCCGATGTCTGCATCGTGACCGCCGGTGTCGCCCGCAAGCCGGGGATGAGCCGCGACGACCTGCTGGGCATCAACCTCAAGGTGATGAAATCCGTGGGTGAGGGCATTGCGGCCCATGCGCCCGACGCTTTCGTGATCTGCATCACCAACCCGCTGGATGCGATGGTCTGGGCGCTGCGCGAATTCTCCGGCCTGCCGCATGAAAAGGTCTGCGGCATGGCGGGCGTGCTTGATTCGGCGCGCTTCCGGCATTTCCTTGCCTCCGAGTTCAACGTGTCGATGAAAGACGTCACAGCCTTCGTGCTGGGCGGCCATGGCGACACGATGGTGCCGCTGGTGCGCTATTCCACCGTTGCCGGCATCCCGCTGCCGGATCTGGTCAAGATGGGCTGGACAAGCCAGGAGAAACTGGATGCGATCGTGCAGCGTACCCGTGATGGCGGCGCCGAGATCGTGGGCCTGCTGAAGACCGGTTCGGCCTTTTATGCGCCCGCGACCAGCGCCATCGAGATGGCCGAAAGCTATCTGAAAGACCAGAAACGCGTCCTGCCCTGCGCGGCCTATGTGGACGGCGCCTATGGTCTGGACGGTTTCTATGTCGGCGTGCCGACAGTGATCGGCGCAGGCGGCGTGGAGCGTGTTGTGGAGATTTCCATGAACAAGGACGAACAGGCGATGTTCGACAATTCCGTCAAGGCGGTCAAAGGCCTGGTTGACGCCTGCAAGGGCATCGACAGCAGCCTGAGCTGATTGGCGGAGAGATGCCAGCCGCTTTGGTCTGGCAGGATGATGTGCAATGCCCCCGCAGATATCTGCGGGGGCATTTGCGTTTGAGGCGTATGTTGTCATTGCCGGGCAAGACCGACCTTTGCGTCACTTCGCTGACCCGGAGCGTGGCGCTACGTCCGAAGGAGGGGCGGGGGCCAAGCGGACACTCGTGAAAAATGCTGCGAACGGCGGGAAAGAGCCCGGAGTGACATGAGACACAAGCCGGGCCAGCGCCTGCCCGGGGTGGGCGATGCCGACCTATGTTCATGCCACTTTATTTCTCAACCATGATGAATCCTGTCGAGGGAACACCCAACCTCACCAAATCGCCTACCCGACCGGCGGGCAGGCGATGGCCCGGCGCCTTCGGCTTGTTCCGGGCTTTGGTTGCCAATGATCAACGGCAAGAAAGTCCCGCACAGCGGACCCTCGCGCGTCTCACAGGCGCGGGTCTGGCGTCAAAATGGGCAAGTGAGTCGCAGGTCTGTGATCACACAAAATATCCGTGTGATCACAAAACGAAAATTCTTGCGGATTTCTGCATTTTTCCGCCAAGCTTCCCCATAAAACCGCGTGTTAGCCTGTTCAGCCCTCGTGACACTCCTGCAAAAACCGCTATCACTAGGTCAGCCAAGGACCAAAATACAGCCACTCACATCAAAGGACCAGACTTATGGCCGATGTAAACCGGGGCAACCGCCCGCTGTCACCGCATCTGACAATCTACCGCCCGCAACTGACCTCCATGACGTCGATCCTGACGCGCATCACCGGCAATGCCATGCTGGTCGCGGCGCTGCTGATCGTCTGGTGGTTCCTGGCGGCGGCGACCAGCGAAGGGTATTTCGACGTGGTCAACGGTTTCGTGACCAGCTGGTTCGGCGATCTGATCATGTTCTTCAGCGTGCTGGGGCTTTGGTATCACACGCTGGCCGGCATCCGGCACCTGATCTGGGACAACGGCTATGCGCTGGATGTGCCCACGGCGGAAAAGCTGGGCTGGGCCTGCATCGGCGGTGCGGTGCTGCTGACGGTGCTGACCGTCATTATCGTGTAAGGAGAGACTGATGGCTTATCTGACAGACCGCAAACGCGCCACCGGCCTCGGCTCCGCCAAAACCGGGACCGCCCATTTCTGGGCGATGAAGGTCAGCTCCGTCGCGCTGCTGATCCTGATCCCGCTTTTTGTCTTTACCTTCGGGTGCGCGCTGGGCGGCACCTATGAAGAGATCCTGGCCTATTACAGCCGTCCGGGCCCCGCGATCATCGCGGCGCTGACGCTGGTTGTCGGCTTCAAGCACTTCAACGACGGGGTGCAGGTATTGATTGAGGATTACGTGCACGGGACGGCGCAGAAACTTGCGATCATCCTGATGACCTGCCTCAGCTACGGCGCGGCGGCGGTGGGCGTTTTCGCCATCGCGCGCCTGGCGCTCTGATCCATTCATTCCCGAGGGGAGACCGAACATGGCTGCATATGAGTATGAAACCCACGAGTATGACGTGGTTGTTGTTGGGGCGGGCGGTGCAGGCCTGCGCGCGACATTGGGGATGGCGGAGCAGGGGCTGCGCACGGCCTGTATCTCCAAGGTGTTCCCGACCCGGTCGCATACCGTGGCCGCACAGGGCGGCATTGCCGCGTCGCTGTCCAACATGGGCCCGGACAACTGGCAGTGGCACATGTACGACACGGTGAAGGGCTCGGACTGGCTCGGCGACACCGATGCGATGGAATACCTCGCCCGCGAGGCGCCCAAGGCGGTCTATGAACTGGAACACTACGGCGTGCCGTTTTCGCGGACCGAAGAAGGCAAGATCTATCAGCGGCCTTTTGGCGGCCATACCACCGAATTCGGTGAAGGCCCCCCGGTGCAGCGCACCTGCGCCGCCGCCGACCGCACCGGCCATGCGATTCTGCACACGCTCTATGGTCAGAGCCTGAAACAGAACGCGCAGTTCTACATCGAATATTTCGCCATCGACCTGATCATGTCCGAAGATGGCGTGTGTCAGGGTGTGCTGTGCTGGAAGCTGGACGATGGCACCATGCACCTCTTTGCGGCCAAGATGACGGTGCTGGCGACCGGCGGCTATGGCCGCGCCTATTTCAGCGCCACCTCGGCGCATACCTGCACCGGTGACGGTGGCGGCATGACCGCGCGGGCCGGCCTGCCGCTGCAGGACATGGAATTCGTGCAGTTCCACCCGACCGGCATCTATGGTGCCGGCTGCCTGATCACCGAAGGTGCGCGGGGCGAGGGCGGATACCTTACCAACTCCGAAGGCGAGCGGTTCATGGAGCGTTATGCGCCCACCTACAAGGACCTTGCCAGCCGTGATGTGGTCAGCCGCTGCATGACCATGGAGATCCGCGAAGGCCGGGGTGTGGGCGAGAACAAGGACCACATCCACCTGCACCTGAACCACCTGCCGCCCGAAACGCTGGACCTGCGCCTGCCGGGGATCAGCGAATCCGCGCGCATCTTTGCCGGGGTGGACCTGACGAAAGAACCGATCCCGGTGCTGCCGACGGTGCACTACAACATGGGCGGTATCCCCACGAACTATTGGGGTGAGGTGCTGGCCCCGACCAAGGACAAGCCCGACAATGTCTCGCCCGGCCTGATGGCCGTGGGCGAAGCGGGCTGCGCCTCCGTGCACGGGGCCAACCGCCTCGGCTCGAACTCGCTGATCGACCTGGTGGTCTTTGGCCGCGCCGCCGCGATCCGCGCCAAGGAAGTGGTGGATGCCAATGCCCCGGTGCCGGTGCCCAACAAGCGCTCGGTCGAGGCGGCGTTCAGCCGGTTCGACGGGCTGCGCTATGCCAGTGGACATGTGCCGACGGCAGAGCTGCGCCTTGAGATGCAAAAGACGATGCAGGCCGATGCCGCCGTCTTCCGCACCGACAAGACCCTGGCCGAGGGCGAGGAAAAGATGAAGAACGTGGCAGGCAAACTGGATGACCTGCATGTCACCGACAAGTCGCTGGTGTGGAATTCCGACCTGATGGAAACGCTGGAGCTGACCAACCTGATGCCCAATGCGGTGGCCACGATCACCGCCGCTGCGGCGCGCAAGGAAAGCCGGGGCGCCCATGCCCATGAGGATTATCCCGACCGCGACGACGAGAACTGGCGCAAGCACAGCCTGATCTGGTTCAAGGGCAACGAGGCCTCGCTGGGCTTCCGTGGCGTGCATCTGAAGCCGCTGACCAGCCATAACGAAGGCGGCATCGACCTGAAAAAGATCGCCCCCAAGGCGCGGGTGTATTGAGATGCGCCTTGCAGGCATCGCTGTTCTTGCCCTGGCCATAGCGGGCTGTACCGAAGTGACCGAGGCGGTGGACAGCACCGCGCGGGCGGGGGCAAAGGGGGTTGTCACCGAAACCCTTGCCACCCGTTTCCCGCAGGTCCCCAAGAAGCTGATCACGCCCTTCACCGATTGCATCATTGATTATGCCGATGCGCTGGAAGTGCGCGAATTCGCCCGCGCCGCCGTTGTCGGCGTGGACGATTCGACCGTGACCATCGTGCGCAACATCCTGGCGCGGCCCGACACGCAGACCTGTCTCAAGGCGCGCACCCTCGAAGCCGGGTTGAGCTGACCCATGAACGCCCTGCCGCATCCCACCTTCGAGCCGGTCGCGGAATCGCTGACCCTTGAGGCGATGCGCGCGGCGTTCCGGGCGGCGGACCGGCCGCTGCGGCAAAAGCTGATGGCGGCGCTGCCGCCTGCGGTGGTCGAATTCGCGGGCATCCGCATGTATGTGGACCCGCGCGACAATTACACCGACCGGATGATCTGGCTCTATGGCCAGCCGCCCGAGATGAAATCGCTGACCGCATTGACCGAAGTGGTCGAGGGCAAGAATTCCTTCATCCTGGATATCGGGGCCAATTGCGGGGCCTTTGCCGTGCCGCTGGCGGTGGCGGCGGGCAAGGGCAGCCGGGTGATCGCCTTTGAGCCGAACCCGGTGATGATCGGGCGTCTGGGCCATAACGTGCAGCTGAACGGGCTGGGCCATATGGTCCGGATCGAAGGCTGCGCGCTGGGCGCGGAACGCGGCGAGGCGATGCTGAATTTTCACGGAAACAACTTTGGCCAGGCCTCGCTGCTGCCGGTCAAGCGGCGGTCGCGCAGTGGCGGCAGGCTGGTGCCGGTGCGGCCCCTGCTGGATTTCGTGCAGGAGGCGGCGGGTCACGATGTCTCGGTTTTGAAGATCGACGTCGAGGGCGCGGAGCCTGCGGCCCTTGGCCCGCTGCTGGCGGCGGGCGGCTGGCTGCCGGATGTGATGCTGGTGGAAACCGATCACGCCGCGGATTGGGACAGCGACCTGCTGGGCATGATCGAAGGTCTGGGCTTCAGGGCCGCGATGCGGGCCGAACAGAACACATTGTTTGTCCGTTAGGGCAGGCGGAATTGAACGCCCCCTGGCGGGGTCTGATTGAAACCGGCGGCGACGCCAGAACAGGAGATGCTACATGGTTCAGCTGACGCTCCCCAAGAATTCCCGCATGACCAGCGGCAAGACATGGCCCAAGCCCGAAGGGGCCGGCAACCTCAAGGAATTCCACATCTACCGGTGGAGCCCGGATGACGACAAGAACCCGGCGCTGGACACCTATTTCGTGGACATGGACAGCTGCGGCCCGATGATCCTGGACGCGCTGATCAAGATCAAGAACGAGATCGATCCGACCCTGACCTTCCGCCGGTCCTGCCGCGAGGGGATCTGCGGCTCCTGCGCGATGAACATCGACGGGATCAACACGCTGGCCTGCACCTATGGCGTGGCCGAGGTGAAGGGCGTGGTCAAGATCTATCCGCTGCCGCATATGCCGGTGGTCAAGGACCTGATCCCGGACCTGACCCATTTCTACGCCCAGCATGCTTCGATCCAGCCCTGGCTGGAGACCGAGACACCGGCCCCCGCGAAGGAGTGGAAGCAATCCACCGACGACCGCGAGAAGCTGGACGGTCTGTATGAATGCATCATGTGCGCCTGCTGCTCGACCTCCTGCCCCAGCTACTGGTGGAACGGCGACCGCTATCTCGGGCCGGCCGCGCTGCTGCACGCTTACCGCTGGATCATCGACAGCCGCGACGAGGCCACGGGCGAGCGTCTGGACGACCTTGAGGACCCCTTCAAGCTCTACCGCTGCCACACGATCATGAACTGCGCCAAGACCTGCCCCAAGGGGCTGAACCCGGCCAAGGCGATTGCGAACATCAAGAAACTGATGGTCGAACGGACCGTTTGATCCTGAACAATTGAACATATGGACGCGCGGCGGGTGTCATAACCCGCCGCGCGTCCCAGGCTCCGGACCATGCTTGCACCGATCTTCTTTGTCATCGCGGTCATTGCCGTCGCCATCTATGCCCACCGCCACGCCGGCACACGGCAATGCCGCTGGCGCGAGGACCGCGCGGGGGCCAGGGGAGCGCTGATGAAATACAATTGCGTCACCTGCGGGGCCGAGGCCTTTCGCGCCAAGGGCAAGCCGGACCGCTGCCTGGCAAGGCTGAACCGGCCCGGTCTCTGAACACAGTTGCTTTCCGGTCCTGACCCGCGCAGGCTGCGGTCATGACCAAGATCGAATTCCTCTTCCCGCCCGACCTGCTGGGCCGCATCCCCGCGCCGCAGCCTGCGGCGAAATTCCTGCCCGAATGGTTTCGCGATCTGGACCGCGAAATGGAGATGAAGGATGCCCATGGGCTGCCCGGGCTGACGGTGCGCGCCTGTCTGCCGGTGGCCGATGTGATGGCACAGGGCTGGATCATTCCGACCCCTTTCGACATCTGGACGGTGGTTGAACCGCAGACCCGCGCGATGGAGTTTCGCTGGGCTTCCGATCTGCCCTTTGCCGCGTTCAACGGGACAGTTGACTGCGATGCGCTGGATGTGCCCGTCAATGTCCCGTTTCTGTGGACCAGCACCCGGGGGGCGCTGCGGATGCCCGCAGGCACGCCGATGGTGCAGGTGATCCCCTTTGAACGTGCGGCCCAGATGCGGCAGGCCGAGGTGCGCGCGGAAACCGCCGGGGAACAGGCGCGCCGTCAGGCCGCCAACAGCCGCAAGCACAGCGAGGAATCGGTCTATGCCCGCGAATGGCGGCGGCGTCATGAAAAGTCGCCTTCGGGGTGACGGCGGGCAGGATAGGCAAAGGGGGAGGCCATGACACAGACATCTTTCCAGGCAGATGTGATCATCGTGGGGGCAGGGCTGGCCGGGATGGCCGCCGCCCATGAGGCGGTGCAGCGGGGGCGCCGGGTGCTCCTGCTGGATCAGGAGGGGCCGCAGTCGCTGGGCGGGCAGGCCTTCTGGTCGCTGGGCGGGTTGTTCATGGTCGACACGCCGGAGCAGCGCCGTCTGGGGATCCGCGACAGCGCCGAGCTGGCGCTGAGCGACTGGATGGGATCGGCACAATTCGACCGGGAAGAAGACGCCAACCCCCGCGCCTGCGCCGAAAGCTTTGTCGATTGGGCGGCGGGGGGCATGCGCCAGTGGTGCCACGATCTGGGGATGCGCTGGTTTCCGGTGGTGGGCTGGGCCGAGCGGGGCGGCGCGCTGGCGGGGGGGCATGGCAATTCGGTGCCGCGTTTCCACATCACCTGGGGCACCGGCACCGGCGTGGTGAAACCCTTTGTCCGGCTGATGACGGAACATGCCGCCGCAGGGCAGCTGAAACTGGCGTTCCGGCATCGTGTGACCGGGTTGATCACCCGTGACGGCGGCGTGACCGGGGTGCAGGGCGATGTGCTGGAGGACAGCACCGCGGCGCGGGGGGAAAGCACCTCGCGCAGGGTCACGGGGCAGTTCGAATACGGGGCAGAGGCCATTGTGCTGACCACCGGCGGCATCGGCGGGAACCATGCGCTTGTGCGGGCCAACTGGCCGCGCGACAGATTGGGCGCGCCGCCCGCGCGGATGGTGTCCGGGGTGCCCGATTATGTGGATGGCAAGATGCAGGGGATCGCGGTGCAGGCCGGGGCAGGCACGATCAACACCGACCGCATGTGGCATTACTGCGAGGGGATCGAGAACTGGAACCCGATCTGGCCCAACCATGGCATCCGCATCCTGCCGGGGCCATCCTCGCTCTGGTTCGATGCGCGTGGCACCCGGATGGAAGCGCCATGTCTGCCCGGTTTCGACACGCTGGGGACGTTGAAGCGCATCCTGCAGGCGGGGGAGCACAGCTGGTTCATCCTGACGCAGAAGATCATCGAAAAGGAATTCGCCCTGTCCGGCTCGGAGCAGAATGCCGATCTGACCGAAGGCGGCTGGCGCGAAGTCCTGCAGGCGCGGCTCGGCAAGGGGGCAACCCCGGCGGTGGAGGCCTTCAAGGAGAAGGGCGCGGATTTCGTGGTTGCCGATGATCTGGAGAGGCTGGTGGCGGGGATGAACCGGCTGACGCCGGAACATCCGCTGGAGCTGGAGCAGATCCGCGCGCAGATCAGGGCGCGCGACCTGCAGCTGACCAACCCGTTTTCCAAGGATGCGCAGATCACCGCGATCCGGGGGGCGCGGGCCTATCGGGGCGACAGGCTGATCCGTACCGCGAAGCCCCATGCGATACTCGATCCCGCCAACGGGCCGCTGATCGCGGTGCGGCTGAACGTGCTGACCCGCAAGTCGCTGGGGGGATTGCACACCGATGTGCAGGGCCGCGTCCTGACGCCCTCAGGCGCGGTGCTGCCCGGCCTTTATGCGGCCGGAGAGGTCTGCGGCTTTGGCGGCGGCGGGTATCACGGATACAACGCGCTGGAAGGGACCTTTCTGGGCGGTTGCCTGCATTCCGGCCGGATGGCGGGGCAGAACGCCTGAGGTCAATACAGGCGCTGCGCCTGCCCGGTGGTCAGATCAATCCGCCACATCGCCTCCTGCGTGGGGCAGCAGCGCGGCTCGCCGGGGCCGGGCATGGTGGTCAGCAGCTGAAGCTGTCCGTTCTGGAACTGTGGCGCGCGGGGCTCGTGACCAAAGAGGTTGTAGACGGGTGTGGAGAGCTGCCAGCCCTGCACCGTCTGCCGGAATACCCCGGCCCCAAGTGCGACGTTGCCCGCCGAACCCGGGATATGGACATAGGCAATGCCAAGGCTGACCCGGGCCTGCGCGGGATCGGGGCTGTCGGGCATCCAGTAAGACGCCTCCATGCTGCCGGTGGTCGACAGGTTGCCGAGCAGCAGCGCATCGAGGTTGCCCCAGCCTTCCTGCGCCAGGGCGCCCTTTGCCGCCAGCAGCAGCGCCAGCATCGCTCCGATGATCCGCATCCCGTCCTCCGTCCCTTGATCCCGGGCCATGATTGCGCCCGCCGCAGGATCAGGCAAGCCCTTTGCACCGGGGGCGGGCTGGGCTGTGATGCTGAGGCATCTTTACTCTGCCCGCGCGCGGGGGCAGCTTTGCCAGGACCAAACCGGAGACCCGCCATGTCCCTTGCCCCGCCTGACGCCGATGCCCGCCGCGAGGTGGCACCCGTGATCTGCTATCCGGTGGAGAACCTGCCGCCGCCGGACATGGCGCTCTATGACGCTGCGCGCGCCAGTCTTGCAAAGACGGCGGAAGTCATTGTGCCGCCGCGCGAGGCGGGTGTGTTCACGGTGCCTGCGGGCCATTTCTTTCGGATCACCAGTGTCGAGGGGCCGCAGGTAGGCGACCTGAACCTGTGGCATCTGAATGACCTCTCCGAGCGGTTCTACTCCGGCAAGACCCGCGCCCTGCATGGCACGCATCTGACGCGGGGGGACCGCATGTGGTCCGCCTTTCCCCATCTGCGGCCGCTGGCCACGATCACGGCGGATACGCTGGGCTGGTACGGCATCGACGGTTACGGCGGGTCGGTGCATGATGTGATCGGCACCCGCTGCGATCCCTATACCCACAATCTGCTGTCAGGCGGCCAGTATCACCATTGCTGTCATTCCAACCTGACCCGCGCCCTTGCCGCGCATCTGGGCATGGACCTCTCGGAGGCGGAGCGCCATGTTCACGACGTGCTGAATGTCTTCATGTGTACCGGTTTCACCCGCGACACCGGGCAATATTTCATGAAGGCAAGCCCGGTGCGGCCCGGCGATTTTCTGGAGTTCTTTGCAGAGGTGGACCTGCTGGGCGCGCTCAGCGCCTGCCCGGGGGGCGATTGTTCGACCCTGCATTCCTCGGATGTTGCCAGTTGTCATCCGCTGCTGGTGGAGGTCTTTGCGCCGGAGCCTGCGACCCTGACCGGATGGCAAAGCCCCGCGCGGAATGCCTATGTGGGCGGGCACGGCAGCTGAGCCGTTGTCAGTGCTCGCGCAAGGATATTGCCTTTATCCGGTTCGTAAAGCGCTGCAACCTGTCGGAACCGCTTATCCGGGGCGCCCGGAAGCGGTTCCCGTTTTTAGGCTTTATGCGCCCGGTGCTGATCCGCAAATGAAGACATGTCAAAAATGACATGTCAAAAATGACATGTCATCATTTGCAAAGTACCGGGGGGGCGGGCAGGCGGAAAACATCGGGGGCTGGCATGTCGCGTAACTGGGAGGCTTCCCGACGCATTTTCTTAATCCCGTCAACAGGCCGCGCCGGGCGATCCTGACCCGGCTGCCAGGCATTTCCGGCCCGGACCGGACATTGATCCTACCGAACCAAAGCACTGCTGTGGTCGCCAGGGCAAGGCAGGGAGTCGCGTGGAAATCCGTCAACCGAAGGTCTGCTGCCAATCGTAGAGTTGTCCGAGAATATCACCAAGCGCGGATCCTTTGCGCGTCAGGGAGTAACCGACACGTTGACGCGCGTCACCTTTGGGGGTTCGCGCAACCATCCCGTTTTCCTCGAACTCTTTCAACTGGGCCCGCAGCACCTTTCGGCTGACGCCTTCCATCTCCCGCTGAAGCTCAAGAAAGTGACGCTCTCCTGCGGTGAGGCAATGAAGGATTTTTGGCCCGTGCTTTCCGCCCAAAATGCGCAAAGTCTCTGCCACCGGACATTGCCCTGTCACCGGGTCAGCCCATGGGCGGGTCGTTGGAGTTGCGTCTTTCATCTTTGATCTCCGGTTACAAAAAGGTGCCCAATTTCGCGCCCCCTCGGTTCAGGGCAATGTCGCCTGACCTTAGCAACGGCGGACCGCGCTCATGACCAAGCCCCAGATCGAGACTATCCCAATTCTGCCTTTGGGGATGCTTAATTCCTTCCTCATTATACACGGAGAGGATGCCATTCTTGTGGACACCGGGCTACCCGGGTCCGAAGCAAAGATTTTCAAGCGGTTGAAGAAACTAGGCCTGAGTTGGCTCAATGTAAAATTGATCGTTCTGACGCACGCGCATATTGATCATGCCGGGTCTGCCATCGGGATAAAGGCTTTGACCGCCGCTCCGATCTGCGCCCATGCGCTTGAAGTTCCATATTGTTCTGGTCAGCCACCCAGGCTTGCGGCAACGGGTCCGTTCGGTAGGGCATTCCAAAAGACCGGAGCAATTGAAAGACCGTTTTCCTATTTCAAACCGGATGAGATCATGGCGGCAGGGGAAATGGGCCTTGAGGATCGCGGGTTTCCACTGAAAATCATTCACACTCCCGGGCACACGCCGGGATCGGTTTCGGTGCTGTTGGAAGATGGCCGCGTCATTGCGGGAGATTTGGCAGCTTCCGGCGTGCTGCTCGGTGGTATTTTGATGCGCAGCAAACCCAAGCGCCCGCCTTTTGAAGAAGACCAATTGGCGGTGGCAGCCTCATTGGAGCACTTGTTGCAGCGCGGGTGCAAGACGTTCTACCTTGGCCACGGAGGGCCTTTGAGCGCGGATCGGATAAAGGAACACGTGTCAGCTCTGAGACGCGTTCAAATGTGATCCATGCGTCGCCACGTGCCAAGACCTCCTTCGCTGCCACCACGTAGCACGGTCAATATGGGCTCGTTCCGGACTTCCGCAGCGACATCCATGAACCTGCGCCATGCGTCCGGTGCTGATCCGCAAATGAAGACATGTCAAAAATGACATGTCTTCATTTGCAAAGAACCGGGGGGGCGGGCAGGCGGAAAACATCGGGGGTTCTGGCATGTCGCCGCAAACCTGAACCGCCCATGCCCTGCCGCTCGGCACCGGTCCCCATTGCACCTAACCGCCGTCAAACGCCGCCTTCAGCGCAATCTCGACCATGTCGCCGAAACTGCGCTCGCGCTCCGCGGCGGGCAGGGCCTCTCCGGTTTGCAGATGGTCCGAGACCGTCAGCACCGCCAGCGCACGGCGGCCGTGACGCGCGGCGAGGGTGTAAAGCTCTGCCGCCTCCATCTCTACCCCCAGGATGCCATGGCGCACCATCTGTTCGTCCAGATCGGGGCGTTCGGCATAAAAGACATCCGAGGAATAGATCCCGCCGACATGGGTCGTGACCGCCTTGGCCTCCGCCGCGGCCACGGCGGCGCGCAGCAGCGACCAGTCGGCACAGGGGGCAAAATTCACCTCCCGGAAGATGCCGGAGGAGGGCGATGTGATTGTGGTGGCCGTCATCGCGATGATGACATCGCGGATGCCCACATGGGGCTGCATCCCGCCGCAGGAGCCGATGCGGATCAGGGTCTGCGCATTGTAATCGCGGATCAGCTCGTTGGCATAGATCGACAGCGAGGGCATGCCCATGCCGGAGCCCTGAATGGTGACGGGATTTCCCTGCCAGGTGCCGGTGAACCCCAGCATCCCGCGCACTTCATTAACCAGCCGCGCGTCTTTCAGAAACGTTTCGGCGGCCCATTTCGCGCGATAGGGATCGCCCGGCATCAGGACAGTTTCGGCAATATCTCCGGGCTTTGCGCCGATATGAATGGTCAAGGCGTTCTCCTGTGTTGTCTGGGGACAAGCATGCAGAACCCGCAGGGCGGGGGCAAGTTGCAATGGCGGTTCGCAGTCTGATCCGGTTTCCGGGAATTGGCGGTTCCTGCGCCAATTCCCGCTGCGCTTTGACTACAGCAGCCGCCAGGACCAGGGGGGCTGACCTCAGATTTTCATTTTCGCAGGGTCGGTGCCTTTTTCAACTTCAGCGCGATACCAATTCGGCTGACGGCCTTTTCCTGTCCAGGTTTGCGACCGGTCCGCAGGGTTTGCGAATTTCGGCCTGGAGGCTGCTTTCGGCTTTGCCGCCTTCTTTGCCTTGCGCGCCGGTTTCTCGTCATCGGTCAATTCGCTCAGCGAGAAGCCGAATTCCGCAGCCGCCTTTTCTGCCGCCTTGCGTGCTTCACGACGGTCGCGGGCCTGCGCATTGGCCAGCGCCTTTTTTACGTCAGAAAGGATCTTCTCCAATTCCTTCGCGCTTTTTGATTTAAAATCCAATTCCATTGGTTCTTCCTTTTAGTCTGTCTAGACCTCAAGGCTGTAATACAAATGGCAGAGGATTCCAGTTCAAATTTGTGTCAGAGCTATTGCGCTGCAACCGCTGCGGGATCCACCAGGGTCACGATATCGGCCATGATGGTATTCAATTCGAAATCCTTCGGGGTATAGACCCGCGCAACGCCCATCGCCTTGAGCCGTTTTGCGTCTTCCTCGGGAATGATGCCGCCCACGATCAGGGGTATTTCGCCCAGGCCCGCTTGACGCATCTGCCCCAGCAGGTCCTCGACCAGCGGAATATGAGAGCCCGACAGGATCGACAGGCCAATGACATGCGCCTTGTCGTTGCGCGCGGCTTCGACGATTTCGGCGGGAGTCAGCCGAATGCCTTCATAGGCGATGTCCATGCCGCAGTCGCGGGCCCGCACGGCGATCTGTTCGGCGCCGTTGGAATGGCCATCCAGCCCCGGTTTGCCCACCAGGAATTTCAACCGGCGGCCCAGCCGGTCGCTGACGGAATCCACCGCGGCGCGTAGGTCATCCAGCCCTTCGGTCTTGTTCGACTGGCCTTTTGCAACGCCGGTGGGGCCACGGTATTCGCCATGGACGGCGCGCATCTGTGCGGCCCATTCGCCGGTGGTCACCCCGGCCTTGGCGGCTGCGACCGACGCGGGCATGACGTTGCGCCCTTCTGCTGCGGCGGCGCGCAGGTCCGCAAGTGCCGCCTTGACCGCACCCTCGTTGCGCTCTGCGCGCCAGGCGTTCAACCGCTCGATCTGGTCGGCCTCGGTTGCCGGGTCCACCACCATGATGCCGCCGTCGCTGGTCATCAGCGGCGAGGGCTCACCCTTTTGCCATTTGTTCACCCCGACCACGATGGTTTCACCGGCCTCGATCCGGGAAAGACGTTCGGAATTGGATTCGACCAGCCGACCTTTCATATAGTCGATGGCAGAAATTGCCCCGCCCATGCCGTCGAGATTGGCCAGTTCGGCGCGCGCGCCCTGTTTCAGCAATTCCACCTTGGCATCGACGGCCGGGTTGCCGTCGAAAAGATCGTCGAATTCCAGCAGATCGGTTTCATAGGCCAGGATCTGCTGCATCCGCATCGACCATTGCTGATCCCAGGGGCGCGGCAGGCCCAAAGCCTCGTTCCAGGCGGGCAATTGCACGGCACGCGCGCGGGCCTTTTTCGACAGGGTCACTGCCAGCATTTCGATCAGAATGCGGTAGACGTTGTTTTCCGGCTGCTGTTCGGTCAGCCCCAGGGAATTGACCTGCACGCCATAGCGGAAACGGCGGTGTTTCGGATCTTCGACACCATAGCGTTCGGCGCAGATTTCATCCCAGAGATCGACAAAGGCGCGCATCTTGCACATTTCGGTGACAAAACGGATGCCCGCATTCACAAAGAATGAAATGCGGCCCACGAGTTTCGGGAAATCCTCTTCGGCCACGCGGGGCCGCAATTGATCGAGCACGGCGGTGGCGGTGGCCAGGGCAAATGCCAGTTCCTGCTCGGGCGTCGCGCCGGCCTCTTGCAGGTGATAGGAACAGACATTCATCGGGTTCCATTTCGGCACATGGGTATAGCAGTATTCGGCCACATCCGCGATCATCTTGAGCGATGGGGCAGGGGGGCAGATATAGGTGCCCCGGCTGAGGTATTCCTTGATCAGGTCGTTCTGCACCGTGCCCTGCAATTGCGAAACATCCGCGCCCTGTTCCTCGGCCACGGCGATATAAAGCGCCAGCAGCCAGGGGGCGGTCGCGTTGATGGTCATCGAGGTGTTCATCTGTTCCAGCGGGATCTGGTCAAAGAGCGCGCGCATGTCGCCCAGGTGGCTGACCGGCACGCCGACCTTGCCGACCTCGCCCCGGCTCAGCACATGGTCGCTGTCATAGCCGGTCTGCGTGGGCAGATCGAAAGCCACCGAAAGTCCGGTCTGCCCCCGCTCAAGATTGGAGCGGTAAAGCGCGTTGGAGGCGGCGGCGGTGGAGTGGCCGGCATAGGTCCGGATCAGCCAGGGGCGGTCTTTCTGGGTCTCGGTCATCGGTCCATCCTTGAATCGGTTCGGCAATATTGTTGCGTTGACCCGTATCTAGAGGAAACTTTGCGCAACTGTCAATTCGCTGCGTTGCGGCATTTCCATCTCACCTCAAACCCCGGACCGGCCCTGTCAGATGTGACAGATCATCCGTGTCGCGCTGCGAAAACCAAAGATCAGGCGGAAAGGGCCAAGGTGTTCCTGGCCCGTGGCTTCAAAACCGAACCGTTCATAAAGCGCGCGGGCGCGCGGGTTGGTGTCGATGACATCAAGCCGGATGGATGATTTGCCCTGCGCCTTTGCCGTCTCCCTGATCGCATTCAGCAGCGCGCTGCCAAGCCCCTGACCACGCGCTTCACCTGCGACACAGATCCCATCCATCAGCAGCGTGTCATCCGACAATTCCCGTTCGACAAGGCCCAGCAGCGGACCGCGCCAGCAGGCGGAGAGGAAACCGTAGCTGCGCGCGATGTCCCGCAGGTTGCCGCCGATCAGCGATCCTTCGGCGGTCTTGAAGCCCGCCACGCCCTGCACCCTGTGACCGGCGTCGCGGGCCACCAGGGCAAATGCCGGGTTCAACTGGTCGGACAGGAACCGCAGCGCCTTTGCGGGCGGGCCCAGGACATAGCGCAATTTGCCGGAAAAGGCGGCCCAGTAGAGATCGGCGACGCGGCTTCGCTCATCCTCCGAAAAGCCTTTCGATATGGTGAATTCCATTGCGCTGCCTTTCCTGTCCCCCAATTACATATTGTCCTTGCCCCCTGCCGCTGCAAGGGTGCGCCCATGACGCAGATTGTCGAACTGCCGCTGTGGCTCTTTATCCTGATATTGCTTTTTGCCGCAGTCACGGCATTGAGCCACCTGCTGCTGCCCTCTGTCCGCTGGTTTTTCCGCCTGCGGCTGGAACGGGCGGTCAAGCGGCTGAACCGGCGGCTGAAACGCCCCATCGAGCCGTTCAAGCTGGCGCGGCGGCACGACATGATCCAGCGGCTGATCTACGACCCGGATGTCACCCGCGAGATCGTCAATTACGCGGCCAAGAACCGGGTGCCGGAAAACGTGGCCTTTCAGAAAGCCCGTGAATACGCGCGGGAGATCGTGCCCAGTTTCTCGGCCTTTGCCTATTTCAGTTTCGGGATCCGGGTGGCGCGGCTGCTGGCCAATTCGGTCTACCGGATCAAGACCGCCGACAGCAATGATGCGACCTTCGATGCGATCCCCAAGGATGCGACGGTGGTTTTCGTGATGAACCACCGGTCCAACATGGATTACGTGCTGGTGACCTATCTTGCGGCGCGGGATTCGGCGCTGGCCTATGCGGTGGGGGAATGGGCGCGGGTCTGGCCGCTGAGCTGGCTGATCAAGTCGCTGGGGGCATATTTCATCCGCCGCCGGTCGCGCGGCGCGCTCTATCGCAAGGTGCTGGCACGTTATGTGCAGCTGGCCACGGCAGGGGGCGTCAACCAGGCGATGTATCCCGAAGGCGGGCTGAGCCTGACCGGGGCGCTGCAACCGCCGAAGATGGGGCTGCTGTCCTATGTGGTGGAGGGGTTCGACCCCGAAAGCGAACGTGACGTGGTGCTGATGCCGGTGGCGATCAACTATGACCGGGTGCTGGAGGACAAGGTGCTGATTGCGGCCGACCAGCGTGGCGACAGACGCTTTGGCGCGCGGATCACGGTGGTGGTGGGGTTCATCCTGCGCAAGCTCTGGCAGCGGCTGACCCGTCAGGAAACCCGGTTCGGCACGGCAGCGGTGGCATTCGGCGCGCCCCTGTCGCTGCGCGAGGCGGGGGCGGATGCGACGGTCGAGGCCTTGTCGGACGAGCTGATGGCGCGGATCTCCGGTGCCATGCCGGTGCTGAGCGTGCCGCTGATCAGCACCGTCCTGCTGGAAGGCCAGGCGCTGGAGACGCAGGCTCTGCTGGACCGGGCCGCCCAGGTGCTCGGCCAGGTGCCGCTGGCCAACCGGGCGGTGGATGCATCGGAGCTGGAAACCGAATTGCGCCAGGCGTTGAACGGGCTGCGCGCGCGCGGCGTGGTGCATTGTGACCAATCGACCTGGCGCGCCAACCCGGAAGAAGTGGCGGTGCTGCGGTTCTATGCCAATTCGATTGCCCATCTGCTGCCGGAGAATGCTGCGCCCGCATTGGATGTTTCTGCGACTGCGAGGTCATAAAATTACAAAAATGACCCCTGAGAGGTTGCATAATTGCGCAACCAGTCATATTCCGTCCTGACAACCGGCGATTCTGCATCGCGGCACAATTGATTCACGGACAGGAGGCCCGCATGGCACTCGACACGACCATCGCGCAATACGACGCACCTGAGAAGGACCTCTACGAGATGGGCGAAATGCCCCCGATGGGGTATGTTCCCAAACAGATGTATGCCTGGGCGATCCGCCGGGAACGTCACGGCGACCCGGACAAGGCCATGCTTCAGGAAGTGGTCGATGTGCCGAAGCTGGACAGCCAGGACGTGCTGGTCCTGGTGATGGCGGCGGGCATCAACTACAACGGGGTCTGGGCCGCGCGCGGTGTGCCGATCAGCCCCTTCGACGGCCACAAGCAGCCCTATCACATCGCGGGGTCGGATGCCTCCGGCATCGTCTGGGCCGTGGGCGACAAGGTCAAGCGCTGGAAAGTCGGGGATGAGGTGGTGATCCACTGCAACCAGGACGACGGCGATGACGAACATTGCAACGGCGGCGACCCGATGTATTCGCCCAGCCAGCGGATCTGGGGATACGAGACACCGGACGGGTCGTTCAGCCAGTTCACCCGCGTGCAGGCCCAGCAGCTGATGCCGCGTCCCAAGCATCTGACCTGGGAGGAATCGGCCTGCTATACCCTGACGCTGGCCACCGCCTACCGGATGCTCTTCGGCCACGAGCCGCATGACCTGAAACCGGGCCAGAACGTGCTGGTCTGGGGGGCGTCGGGCGGTCTGGGTTCCTATGCGATCCAGCTGATCAACACCGCCGGTGCCAATGCGATTGGCGTGATCTCGGATGAATCCAAACGCGACTTCGTGATGGATCTGGGGGCCAAGGGCGTGTTGAACCGCAAGGATTTCAACTGCTGGGGGCAATTGCCCACGGTGAACACCCCCGAATATGCCACCTGGTTCAAGGAGGCCCGCAAGTTCGGCGCGGCGATCTGGGAGATCACCGGCAAGGGCAACAATGTCGACATGGTGTTCGAACACCCCGGCGAGGCGACCTTCCCGGTGTCCACATTTGTGGTCAAAAAGGGCGGTATGGTTGTGATCTGCGCCGGCACCTCCGGTTTCAACCTGACCTTTGACGTGCGCTACATGTGGATGCACCAGAAGCGCCTGCAGGGCAGCCACTTTGCCCATCTGCAGCAGGCGGCCTCTGCCAACAAGCTGATGCTGGAGCGGCGGCTGGACCCCTGCATGTCGGAGGTCTTTACCTGGGCCGACCTGCCCGAGGCGCATATGAAGATGATGCGCAACGAGCATAAACCCGGCAACATGTCGGTGCTGGTGCAGGCGCCCACCACCGGGTTGCGCACCCTGGAGGACGCGCTGGACGCCCGCGGCTGATCGCGCGCCCCATTTCCGTCATTTCCGACGCCCGCGAATCACTCTCGATTCGCGGGCGTTTTCCGTTCCGGCACGGTGCCCTGTTTCATTCCGGGGGGTTGGCATTTCCGCCCCCCGCCATTTCTGGGGAGGGGAAAGCGGCGAATTTTCGTCAAAATCTCCTACATGCTATGATTGAATTAACCTACCATTAACCATTTGGAAGCGAGGCTGTGCATGCGTAGTGACTGGATTTTGGACGTTCTTGCCGACCTCAGGACTTTTGCCTTGTCAAGCAACCTGCCCGCCCTTGCGGAGCAACTGGATGACGCGGCGCTTGTGGCCATGGCCGAGATCGCCGCTCTGGAACAGGGAACGCAGGGTACGGTGAATGGTCAAGACACGGCAGATAGATTTCATAATGGAGGCGCTGGAGCAGGCTGACTCCCACGCCGGATTGCAAAGCGCGACGGAGGCGCTGCGCGATCTGCTGGGCATTGACCATGTGCTGTATCACTGGGTCGATTCAACCGGCGAACAATACGGCTGCGGCACCTATTCGGTCGCCTGGCAGGAACGTTACATCGCGCAGAATTATCTGCGCATTGATCCGGTGGTGCTGGGCTGTTTCCAGCGCTTTCACCCGGTCGACTGGAAACAGCTGGACTGGTCGTCCAAGACCGCAAGGGCGTTTTTCGCCGAAGCGCTGGAATATGGGGTCGGCAATCAGGGGCTGTCGGTGCCGCTGCGCGGCCCGAATGGCCAGTTCGCGCTGTTCACGATCAACCACAGCTGCATGGATGCGGAATGGGAGGCCTTTGTCGCGGAGCACCGGCACGAGCTGATCCTGATTGCGCATTTCCTGAACGAAAAGGCGCTGGAATTCGAACCGGACCGGCTGCCGGAAACCGCGCAGGCCCTGTCGCCGCGCGAGGTGGATGCGATGACCCTTCTCGCCGCCGGTCAGAGCCGCGCGCAGGTGGCCGACCAGTTGCAGATCTCGGAACATACGCTGCGGGTCTATATCGAAAGCGCGCGGTTCAAGCTGGGGGCGCTGAACACCACCCATGCGGTGGCACGGGCGTTGAGCCGGGGATTGATCGTGGTGTGATCCCGGGGGGGCGCGGGTACAGGGGGCGCTGCCCCCGCAGCCTTTGGCTGCCCCCCCGGGAATATTTAAGGCCAAAAAGAGTGAAAGGTGTTGCGCCTGTCCGGTGAGCGGCGTGCGCGGTGCCAGCGCTGTGTTAACGGGTCTGCGGCTAGGGCTTTGGCATCTTGTCAGAGCGGAGAAGCCCATGCTGCGTTACCTTTATGCCGATCAATTGCACCAGCACCCCCAACTGGCCCGGCAGATGTTCCGGGACCGGGCCGATCAGTTTCGCACCCGGCTGGGCTGGGAGGTGCAGGTCGATGCAGCGGGCGAGGAGCGGGATGCTTATGATGCGATGAACCCGCTTTATGTGATCTGGGAACAGGCGGATGGCAGCCATGGCGGGTCGATGCGGTTTCTGCCCACCACCGGGCCGGTGATGGTGAACGATCATTTCGCGCATCTGCTGTCGGGCCCGCTGCGCAGCCCGCTGATCTGGGAATGTACGCGGTTCTGTCTGGCGCGCAGGGCGGATGCCCATGTGGCGGCGGCGCTGATGCTGGGCGGCGGCGAGATCATGCGCGGCTTTGACATCCGGCATTTCGTCGGGGTCTTTGATGCGCGGATGGTGCGGATTTACCGGATGATCGGCTCCAGCCCCGAGATTCTGGGCAGTGCCGGGCAGGGGCGTGACAGGATCAGCGTGGGTCTGTGGCACTATAGCGAAGCGGCACAGGCGCAGGTGGCGCAGCGTGCCGGGATCAGCCCGGAGCAATCGCGGTTCTGGTTCGATCAGGCTTTTGGCAGCCGGATGCCCGTGGTTTTGCAGCAAAGCGCCTGAACCCGCTGGCCCCCGCTGGCGGGCTCGCCTAATGTCGGCGCATGACTCTGCCCAGCCTTACATATTCCGACGATCAGGCCACCGCCTATGACGGTGTGGCCGAGATGCTGCGCGGCGCCGGGATCGACCTGGAAGACAGCCTGCTGATGCCACCGCCCGGCGGGGCCGACCAGGTGATGGCGGTGACCGGCAAGGCGGGATCGGGCAAGACGCTGCTGCTGGCCGAGCTTTACAAGGCGCTGGAAGAGGCCGGGGTCGAGGTGGTCTCGGGCGATTACGAGAGCCGCAAGCGCCGCGACAAGCGCACGCTGGCGATTCTCGCGCCCACCAACAAGGCGGCCTCGGTGCTGCGGCTGCGCGGGGTGCCCGCGACCACGATTCACCGCATCCTCTATACCCCCGTCTATGACCCGGAATACGAGCGGATCGCGGAATGGCTGGCGGGCAATGGCGAACGGCCCGTGGATGTGGAGGGGCTGACGGAACTGGCGCTGGACCGCGCCGCGGCCTTTTATGCGGGCAACAAGTCGATCCCCGGCGCGCTGGCAGCGGCGGGGCTGCGCGGCTCAGATTTCATCACCGGCTGGAAACGGCGGGAGGAACCGCTGGACATCGGCTTTGTCGATGAGGCCTCGATGCTGGATGACAAGCAGTTCGAGGACCTGAAAGAGATTTTCCCGACCCTGCTGTTGTTCGGGGATCCGGCGCAGCTGGCGCCGGTGAACCAGTCCGGCACCATGGTATTCGAAAAATTGCCGCAAAAGCGGGTGATGAACCTGAACCGCATCTTCCGGCAGGATGCGGATAATCCGATCCTGGATCTGGCCCATGCGCTGGCTGATCCGGACCTCGGCTTTGAACAGTTCGAACGGATGGTGGAAGAAACCGCGCGCCGCGACGATCGCGTGGTCTGGGGTCAGCGGGTCGAGGTGGACCTGATGGCGCGGTCCCCGGTGCTGGTCTGGCGCAATGCCACGCGGATCCGGCTGATCAATGCTTTCCGCAACGTGCATGGCGCGCCGGAGGATGCGCTGCTGGAGGGCGAGCCGCTGATCTGCGACGGGCTGGAACTGCCGCTCAAGCACCGCAAGAAGCGGCTGGACCTGGAGGCGCGGGGTCTGATCAAGGGGGCGCAGGTGATCTACCTCGGCGCGGGGCGCAAGCCCGGCTTCAGCCGGTTGCACGTGATGGGGGCAGAGGACCCGCAGGTGAGCGCCGCCAGCATCGTGAAAATTGAAAAACCGGATGAGGAAGAACCCTTCATCCCCTTTGCCGCGCGCATGGGGGCGACCTTTCTGCATGGGGCCGCGGTGACCATTCACAAGGCGCAGGGCAGCCAGTGGGAAACGGTGCAGGTCTTTGCCCCCGATCTCTACGCCGCCGCGCGCATGGGCCGGATGGAGGCGGGGCAGCCGCTGTGGAAGCGGCTGGCCTATGTGGCCATCACCCGCGCGCAGGAGCGGCTGATCTGGGTGGTGCGCAACCGGTTGTCGAAACCCGGCGGGCCGCTGGTGGTGGACGACCTGCGCAGCCAGCCTGTGGCACCCCTGTCGCTTGAAACCACCACGGAGGATTTCGGATGAAGAGCATCATTGTCACCGGCGCCAGTTCCGGGATCGGCCGGGCCACGGCGGAGCTGTTCCTGGAAAAGGGCTGGCGCGTGGGGCTGATCGCGCGGCGGGCGGAGCTGCTGGCGGAGATGGCGAAGGCCCATGCCAATGCGGTGGCCCTGCCTGCGGATGTCACCGATGCCGGTGCCATGGCCGCGGCCTTCGACACTTTCGGCAGGCTGGACGTCCTGTTCAACAATGCGGGCAGCTTTGGCAAGGCAGGCCCGATTGACGAGATCCCGCTGGAAAACTGGGAGCAGGTGCTGGGCGTCAACCTGCATGGCATGTTCATCGCGGCAAGGCTGGCCTTTGGCGCGATGCGGGCGCAGGGCGGCGGGCGGATCATCAACAACGGCTCGCTCTCGGCCCATGTGCCGCGCCCCGGATCGGTCTGCTATACCACCACGAAACACGCCATCACCGGGCTGACCCGGTCGCTGTCGCTGGACGGGCGGCCCTTTGGCATCGCCTGTGGCCAGATCGACATAGGCAATGCGGAAACCGATATGGTGGCGGCGCTGAAGGTGGATAATCCGCAGATGGACACGATGGAGGTGCGGCATGCGGCGGCCTCGGTCCTGCATATGGCGGAACTGCCGCCGGAGGCGAATGTGCAGTTCCTGACGGTGATGGCGACGAACATGCCCTTTATCGGGCGCGGCTAGGGGCGACCAATGGGTGTCACCCTTTGTGCCGCCGTTCTGCGGTGCCTGCGCAGGAGAGAGCTCTGTGGTGTCGCGGTGGAACGACATCATCCTTCTGCAAATGAAGACATGTCAAAAATGACATGTCTTCATTTGCAGATACGCGGTCGGGGGAAAGGCAGGGTTGCCTGAATGCCGGTGTCGGCGCGCAGGCGTTTCACCTGCGGCTGCGCTCCAAACCCCGGGTCAGGAAGTTTCGCTGAATCAAGAAACGCGGCCTCAGAGATTTTCGAATTGCCCAATAGCCTCGGTCGAAATACCTGAAACACCAGGCATGAGGTAACGCGAGTCAGGTTTTTCACATGACGCTTTAGCGGCGCAACATGTTGAAGATGGCGGAGGCGCCCCAGCCTGCGCCGATGGCGATGACCAGCGACATCAGCCCGTAGAGCAGGGCGTTTTCCCGCGACAGGTTGAACAGCCAGCGTTCCAGGCCGACCTTGCGCACGTCGATGACGGTGTCGTATCTGGCCACGACCCTGCCGGCCCGTGTCAGGAAGATGCGGGCGGCATAATCGCCCTCTGTCAGGGCGGCGGGCAGGCGCACGGCGGCGCGGAACAGCGTGTCTTCATCCAGTTTCACACCGCCCTCGATCACCTGGTACTGATCGGAGCGGGTGCGGATGCGGATCAGCGCTTCGGTAAAAAGCGTGGCATTGGAGATATGCATCGGCGCGCCGACAGAGCGGATCGCGCGGGGGATGGAGATCTTGTGGCGCAGGTCCTCGACACGGGTCAGGACGCGGTTCAGCGGCCCGGAGGTGACAACGGCATAGTAGCTGGGCGCGCGGTCGACCTCGACCGCATCGGTGTTGAGCCAGATGCCGAATTTCTTTTCCTTGCGCCGCACCAGCACCGGGACAGAAGGGCCGGAGACGGTCACGACCACCCCGAGCGGGCCGATGTCCGGCGGCGGGGCGTCGCGTTTGACCGCGCCATAGACCAGGATTTCGGAGCCGTCGAAATTGGTGGTGATGGAGACTTCGGCCTGGCTGAGGCCCAGCACGATCTCCTCTTCCTGGGCGGAGAGGGACATGGGCATCAGCAGGGACACCAGGGTGGCGACCAGACGCATCATGTCAGTTTCACCGGGGAAATGGAGTAAAGCTCTGCCGGTTCCAGCAGCAGTTCGAGCGCCAGTTTGCCGCAGACCACCAGCACCAGCAGGGCCAGCAGGATGCGCAATTGCTCGGCCTTCATCTTGACCCCGATGCGGGTGCCGACCTGGGCACCGATCACCCCGCCGATCAGCAGCAGCACCGCCAGCACCACATCGACGGTATAGTTGGTGGTGGCATGCAGCATGGTGGTGAAGGCGGTGACGAAGATGATCTGGAACAGCGATGTGCCGATCACCACCTTGGTGGGCATGCCCAGCAGGTAGATCATGGCAGGCACCATGATGAAGCCGCCGCCGACCCCCATGATCGCGGCGAGAATGCCAACCAGAACCCCCACCATCAGCGGCGGAATCACCGAGATATACAGCCCCGAGATCCGGAAGCGCATCTTGAAGGGCAGCCCGTGTACCCAGTTGTGTTTCTTGCGCGGTGCAAGTTTGCCTTTCCTGACATTGCGCAAGGCACGCAGGGATTCCGCGAACATCAGCGCGCCGATGATCCCCAGAAAGACGACGTAGAACAGCCGGACCAGCAGATCCACCTGGCCAAGCGACCTGAGATAGTTGAACAGGATGATCCCCAGCGCGGCCCCCACCAGCCCGCCGATCAGCAGCACCGATCCCATGCGCAGGTCCACCGTGCGTCGCCTGAAATGGGCCAGTACCCCGGAAAAGGAGGATGCGACGATCTGCGTGGCGCCGGTGGCAACCGCCACGGCGGGGGGGATGCCGATGAAGAACAGCAGCGGGGTGAGGAGAAAACCGCCCCCCACACCAAACATGCCCGAGAGCACGCCGACCAGCCCGCCCAGTCCCAGCACGAGGAAAGCATTGACCGAGACTTCTGCAATGGGGAGGTAGATTTGCATGCGCTCCATTAGCGCAGGTCATTTGACAAAATCAACTGTCCTCGCTGCTGCGCAGCAATAAGGACCGATGAAATGCAACGATCTGGCCCTATGTGGGGGGGTGAAATTCAACCTGAGGTTTGGTGCGGATTCGTGTTATCCTGCGGCCATTCAAAGCCAAGGGATTATCCAGATGCGTATTGCCGCCTATAACGTCGAGAACCTGTTCGACCGCGCCCGTGTGTTCAACGACGACAGTGGCAGCCACCAGCAGGTTCTGGATGCCCATGCCGAGATCAACACGCTTTTCGAAAAGCCGGTCTATTCGGAGGCCGACAAGGCGCGGATGCTGGAACTGCTGAGCATGCTGGGGATGCTGAATGACAACGAGGGCCCCTTTGTGCGCCTGCGCAAGATCCGCGGCCAGCTGATCCGGCGTCCGCGCGACCGCAGCAAGCCGCGTGAGATCGTGGCGGCGGGGCGCGAGGACTGGATCGGCTGGGTCGAGCTGAAGACCGAAACCGTGGATGCCACCGCGATCCTGCTGACCGCCCGGGTGATCTTTGATGCCGGGGCGGATGTGCTGGCGATGATCGAGGCAGAGAGCCGTCCGGTGCTGAAGACCTTTCAGGAGATCATGGCCAGGAAGCTGAACCTGCCGGAGACCTATGCCCATGTGATGCTGATCGACGGCAATGACCAGCGCGGCATTGACGTGGGGCTTGCCACCCGCGCGGGTTTTCCCATCGGGCGGGTGCGCAGCCATGCGGATGACCGCAGGCCGGACGGCAATGCGATTTTCAGCCGCGATTGCCCGGAATACGAGGTTACGACCCCGTCGGGGGCGGTGATCATGGTGCTGGCCAACCATTTCAAGAGCAAGTTTGGTGGCAATGATCCCACCTCGCGGGCCAGGCGGCTGGGGCAGGCGCAGGCGGTGGCGGGTTATTACCGACGGCTGCGCGACGAGGGGTTTGAACATATCGTGGTGCTGGGGGATCTGAACGACACGCCCGACAGCGCGGAGCTGGCGCCGCTGCTGGCCAGTGATCTGCGCGATGTGTCGGAACATCCCAATTTCACCGAGTTCGCCTTCAATGCCAACAACGGGCAGCGCGGGATCGGGACCTATGCCCTGGGCAACGACGATGACAAGATCGACTATCTGCTGTTGTCGCCCGCACTGTTTGACCGGGTGACCGGCGGGGGGATTTTCCGCAAGGGCGCATGGCCCGGGTCGCGCCCGCCGCGCTGGGAGGTCTATGCGGAGCTGACGGCGCGGCATCACGCGGCGTCGGACCATCATCTGATCTGGGCCGACATCGACATTTGAGCGGCGGCACCGAATTATTGGAATAATTCGGACCGGAGTTTTGCAAAACTCCGGCACCCCGAGGTGTCAGCGCGCGCAGGGACGGCGGGATTGGATATTTGGGGCCAAAAAGAGCAGGGGCTCAGCGTTCCTTGACATAGGGTTCGCCCCCGGCGCGCGGCGGGATCGCCTTGCCCACGAAACCGGCGAGGATGACAACCGTCATGACATAGGGCAGCCCGCCCAGCAGGGGGCCGGGCACCTTGAGGCCGATCACCGCCTGGATCACGTCGGGGCGGGTTTCCAGCGCGCCGAAGAGCCCGAAGAGCAGGGTTGCCCAGAGCGCGTACCAGGGCCGCCATTTGGCAAAGATCAGCGCGGCCAGGGCGATGAAACCGCGGCCTGCGGACATGTCCTTGACGAAGCCCGCCTGCAGCGCGGTGCTGAGGTAGGCGCCCGCAATGCCGCAGAGCACGCCGCAGATCATCACGGCGGCATAGCGCAGCCCGACAACCGAGACACCGGCGGTATCGACGGCGGCGGGGTTTTCCCCCACCGCGCGCAGGCGCAACCCGAAGCGGGTGCGGAACAGCACCCACCAGGTCAGCGGCACGGCGAGGAAGGCGATATAGACCAGCACCGAATGGCCCGAGATCAGATCGGCATAAAGCGGGCCGATCACCGGCACATCGGCCAGGGCCTCGGCCCCGGGCAGGGTGATCCCCTCGAAGCGGGCATTGCCGGCCAGCGGCGGGGTGCGTCCGCCTTGGCGGAACCAGTCCTGGGCGATCAGCACCGTCATGCCGGCGGCCAGGGCATTGATCGCGACGCCCGAAATCAGCTGGTTGCCGCGAAAGGTGATGGAGGCGACCCCGTGGATGCCCGCCAGCACCAGCGAGGCCGCGATGCCGCCCATCAGGCCGATCCAGGCCGATCCGGTCAGCGAGGCGACGGCGGCGGTGAAGAAGGCGGCGGCCAGCATCTTGCCTTCCAGCCCGATGTCGAAGATGCCCGCACGTTCGCTGAACAGGCCCGCAAGGCAGGCCAGCAGCAGCGGCGTGGCAAAGCGCACGGTGGAATCGAGCAGTTGGATGAGGGTGGTGTAATCCATTATTTCGCAGGCTCCGCCGGTTTGCGTTCGGGGCCGGGCGCGCGGCGCAGGCGGGCGGCGAGGAACATGCGTTCAAGCGGCATCCGCACCATGTTGTCCAGCGCCCCGGTGAACAGGATCACCAGCGCCTGGATCACCACGATCAATTCGCGCGGGATGCTGGTCCAGAGCGCCAGTTCGGCACCGCCCTGGTAGAGAAAGCCAAAGAGGATCGCGGCGATCACCACGCCCACCGGGTGGCTGCGCCCCATCAGCGCCACGGCGATGCCGATGAAACCTGCCCCCTCGGTCGAGTTCAGCAGCAGTTTCTCGCTTTCGCCCATGACGGTGTTCACCCCCATCAGCCCGGCCAGCCCGCCCGAAATCAGCATGGTGATCACAGTGATGCGCACCGGGTTGATGCCTGCGTATTTCGCTGCCGATTCCGAATGGCCGAAGGCGCGGATCTCGTAGCCCAGCCTGGTGCGCCACATCAGCACCCAGACTGCCACGGCGCTGGCCAGGGCGATCAGGAAGGTGACGTTCACGCTGTCGTCCTTGGAGGCCTTGATGCCCATGCCGGTCAGCACGGAATTCAGCGTCGGCAGGTCAAGATGGTCGGCAAAGCGCGCGCTGGAAGGATCGGCCTGGCCCACGGGTTTGAGGAATTCGTTCAGCAGATAGATCAGCAGGGCGGAGGCGATGAAGTTGAACATGATCGTGGTGATCACGATATGGCTGCCGCGTCTGGCCTGCAGGTAGGCCGGGATGAAGGCCCATGCCGCCCCAAAGACCGCAGCCCCCAGCGCGGCGGCAATCAGACCGATGGTCCAGTGCGGCCAGGGGATGAACAGCAACGCCAGCGCCACGCCAAGACCGCCCAGCATCGCCTGACCCTCGCCGCCGATGTTGAAGAGCCGCGCATGGAAGGCCACGGCAACCGCAAGCCCGGTAAAGATGAAATTCGTCGCGTAATAAAGCGTATAGCCCCAGCCGCGCACCGATCCGACGGCCCCTTCGACCATCAGCCTGGTCGCCGCCACCGGGTCTTCGCCGATGGCCAGGATCACCAGCGCCGAGATGATCGCCGCCAGCAGGAGCGAGATCAGCGGGACAAGGACCACTTCGGCCCATTTTGGCATCACGTCCATGTCAGATTCCCTTTTCCGCAGCGTGGACATGGGCGAGGTTGGCTTCGATCTCTTCCACGGAATGCGCGTGTTCTGTGTCGGTGATGCCGGCCATCAGCAGGCCCAGTTCCGCCTCATTGGTCTGGTCGGGCAGGCGTTCGCCCATGATGCGGCCGTCGAACATCACCGCGATGCGGTCGGACAGGGCGAGGATTTCCTCAAGCTCGACCGAGACCAGCAGGATCGCCTTGCCCTGATCGCGCAGGGCGACGACCTGTTGGTGGATGAATTCGATGGCGCCGATGTCCACGCCGCGCGTGGGCTGGCCGATCAGCAGCAGGTCGGGGTTCCGCTCGATCTCGCGGGCGAGCACGACCTTTTGCTGGTTGCCGCCGGAGAAATTCTTGGCCGCCAGCCGCGGGTTCGGGGGGCGCACGTCGAAACGTTCCATTTTCCCGGCGGTATCGGCGCGGATCGCGGCGTTGTTCATCAGGATGCCGCTGCGGTAGGCGGGATCGTCGTGATAGCCGAAGGCGGTGTTTTCCCAGGCCTGGAAATCCATGATCAGCCCTTCGCGCTGGCGGTCTTCGGGCACATGGGCGATGCCGTTCCTGCGCCGGGTCTTGCCGTCGGACTGGCGGCCCGTCAGGTCCAGCGGCTGGCCGTTCAGCATGACCTTGCCCTGACCGGTCTGCATGCCGCCCAGCACTTCGAGCAGTTCCGACTGCCCGTTGCCCGCGACGCCCGCGATGCCGACGATCTCTCCGGCGCGGACCTGCAGGTCGATGCCGCGCAGGCGTTCCACCTTGTGTTCGTCGATGACCCGCAGGCCCTGCACGTCCAGCACGACATCGCCCGGTGTGGCGGGGGTTTTATCCACCCGCAACAGGACCTTGCGGCCCACCATCAGTTCGGCGAGTTCAGCGGGGGAGGTCTCCGCGGTCTTGACCGTGGCGGTCATTTCGCCGCGCCGCATGACGCTGACGGTATCGGTGATCTCCATGATCTCGCGCAGCTTGTGGGTGATCAGGATGATCGTCTTGCCCTCTTCGCGCAGCCGGGCGAGGATGCGGAACAGCTGATCCGCCTCTGCCGGGGTCAGCACGCCGGTGGGTTCGTCCAGGATCAGGATATCGGCCTGCCGGTAGAGCGCCTTGAGGATTTCCACCCGCTGCTGCATGCCGACGCCGATGTCTTCGATGCGGGCGTCCGGGTCCACGTTCAGCCCGTAATCCGCCGCCAGTTCCACCAGCGCGCGGCGCGCCTTGGCCAGCGAGGGTTTGAGCATGCGCCCGTCTTCGGCCCCCAGAATGATGTTTTCGAGGACGGTAAAATTTTCAACCAGTTTGAAGTGCTGGAACACCATGCCGATGCCGCTGGCGATGGCCGCCTGGCTGTCGGTGATATTGGCCTTGCGGCCGGAGATGAAGATTTCGCCCCTGTCAGCCTTGTAGAAGCCGTAGAGGATCGACATCAGCGTGGATTTGCCCGCGCCGTTTTCGCCGATGATGCCGTGGATCGTGCCGGGCATCACGCGGATGGAAATGTCCTTGTTTGCCTGGACCGGGCCGAAAGCCTTGGAAATGCCCTTCAGCTCGATGGCCGGGGCAGCCGTCTCCGGCTGCCCCGTGTTCTTGTCCGCTTCCATGCGCTTAGAAGTCCAGCGCCGGGCAGGTGTCGTCGGACATGTAGTCGTGGACCTGAAGCGAGCCATCCGCAATTTGTGCCGCTGCGGCGTCCACGGCGGTCTGCATCTCTTCGGTCACCAGGTCGGCGTTGTTTTCGTCCATCGCATAGCCGATGCCGCCATTGGCAACACCCATGACGTTAAAGCCCTTTTCCATGCCGGGGCCGTCGGTGAAGGCCTGATAGACCGCGTTGTCGACGCGCTTGAGCATGGAGGTCAGGACCTTGCCGGGGTGCAGGTGGTTCTGGTTGCTGTCCACACCGATGGAGAGGATCCCCTCATCGGCGGCGGTCTGCAGAACGCCCACGCCGGTGCCGCCCGCAGCAGCATAGACCACGTCGGCACCCTGGGAGATCTGCGCCTTGGTCAGTTCGGAGCCTTTCACCGGGTCGTTCCAGGCGGCGGGTGTGGTGCCGGTCATGTTGGCGACGACTGTTGCATCCGGATTGGCCGCCTTGACGCCCTGTGCATAGCCGCAGGCGAACTTGCGGATCAGCGGGATGTCCATGCCGCCGATGAAGCCGACGGTGTTCGATTCGGAGGCCATGGCCGCCATCATGCCGACCAGATAGGACCCTTCGTGTTCGTTGAACACGACGGAGCGGACGTTGGGCTGATCCACCACCATGTCGATGATCGCGAAATCGGTTTCGGGATAATCGGGCGCGACCTGGCTCAGCACGTCACCAAAGGCAAAGCCGGTCATCACGATGGGATTGTTGCCCGCTTCGGCGAAACGGCGCAGGGCTTGTTCGCGCTGCGCTTCGGATTGCAGTTCGATTTCGCGGAAGGTGCCGCCGGTTTCCTCGGCCCAACGCTGCGCACCGCCAAAAGCAGCTTCGTTGAAGCTTTTGTCGAATTTGCCGCCAAGGTCAAAGATCAGTGCGGGTTCGGCCAGTGCGGCACCGGCGCAAAGCGCGGTGGCGGCGACGGCACCCATGAATTTGGTCATAAGGGTCATATCAGTCTCCCAGTTTTTCATGTTGGGGCGGGGCGCCTGTGGCACCCTGCCCAAGATCAGATGATCAGGATCAATTTAGGGCGCAGGCAGGGGGGAGGGTCAACAGCTTTCTGTGGCCATGGGGGCTTAATCGCGGAGCTTACCGTACGGAAGGTAGCGCTGCATGATCAGGGCGTCGGCATTCGGGCCGGGGGTGCGGCGGTAATAGCCCGGGCGCGTGCTGATCACCGCAAAGCCGTGGCGCTGATAGAGCGCGCGGGCCGGGGTGTTGTCGGCGGCAACCTCAAGAAAGGCAGTGGCGGCGCGGGTTTCAAGCCGGGTGAGCCAGCTTTGCATCAGGCTGTCCCCGATGCCCTGGCGCTGGTGTGCGGGGTCCACCGCCAGGGTCAGCAATTCGGCCTCGTCCAGGATCAGCCGGGTCAGGGCAAAACCATGCGGATGGGGCAGCAGGATGACATGCGGGCTGTCCAGAAGGCCGGCCATTTCGGTGGCGGACCAGGGGCGCTCATGGGTAAAGGCCGCCGCGTGCAATTCTGCCAGCCGTGCCGGGGTCATGGCAGGATGGTCGGCGGGGCGTCGCGGGCCGGGGCGGCATCGGCAGGCCGCAGGTAGAGCGGGGCGGGCCGTTGCGTGGTGGTGGCATGGCGGCGGGCCGCAAAACGGGCGATGGCCTCGGCCACCGGGTGGATCGGGGGCTGGCCGCCCGCGCCGATCAGCGGGCCGTCGAATGCGGGCAATGCGGTGCTGTCGAACAGCGCCGGGGTCTGAGAAAGTGACGGGTTTTCAAAGATTTGCAGATAGACCTGCCCGCGCCGTGCATCGACGGCGCAGGCGCAGGGGCCACTTGTGCCATGGCGCAGGGCGTCAAAGTTCGACACGCCGACCGCCGGAATGCCCAGACCCAGCGCAAGGCCCCGCGCGGCGGAAACGCCGATGCGGATGCCGGTGAAATTGCCCGGCCCGATGCCCACGCCGATGGCGTCCAGATCGCTGTAGCTATAGCCTGCGCTTTCCAGCACCCCGGCGCAGAGGTCCATCAGGCGCTCTGCCTGGCCCTTGGCCATGTCTTCATGCACCGAGGCGAGGATCCGGTCACCCGACAGCAAAGCGGCCGCGCAATGCGCGGCCGATGTGTCGAATGCCAGTACCAAAGGCCCTGCGCCGTGGTTGTCAGGCAACCGGACGCACCTCTGTCACTTCGGGGATGTAATGGCGCAGCAGGTTCTCGATCCCCATCTTGAGGGTCAGGGTGGAGGAGGGGCAGCCCGCGCAGGCGCCTTGCATGTGCAGGTAGACCACGCCCCGGTCGAAGCCGTGGAAGGTGATGTCGCCGCCGTCCTGCGCCACGGCAGGGCGCACGCGGCTGTCCAGCAACTCTTTGATCTGGCCGACGATTTCGCCGTCTTCACCGGTGTGATCCGCATGGCCGGAGGTGGCCTTGTGATCCTCGGCCATGACGCTGTCACCGGATTGGTAATGTTCCATGATCGCGCCGAGCAGGGCGGGTTTCACATGATCCCATTCCACCGCGTCCGCCTTTGTCACCGTCACGAAGTCGGTGCCGAAAAAGACGCCGATCACCCCGTCGACCGCAAAAAGCCGTGTTGCCAGCGGCGAGGTCTGCGCCGTATCCGCTGTCGGGAAATCGGCTGTGCCCATCTCAAGCACGGACTGGCCCGGCAGGAATTTCAGCGTCGCGGGGTTCGGCGTGGATTCGGTCTGGATAAACATGGTTTTCCCTATCTCTGGTTATCATAGATATGCGGGTTGAGGGCCGCCAAGTCAAGATGTCTGGAATGATTCTAAATCGGGCGCACCGCCCCGGCGGGCTGCGCGATCAGCGGGCGGGCGGTGCCGAAATAGTGTTTTGAGTTCCCTCCGAACAGGCGTATTTCCATGCCCATCGGGACATGAGTCGCGGGCACGCCCGCACTGCACTGTCCCTTTTCATGGAGAAGGAAATGGACATTATTCTGGGCCTGAGCGCGGCAAGCGTGACGGTCTTGATGTTTTGCTGGGCCTACAGCGCGCATCGGCGTGCGGAACCGGCCCGCTGGACCCGTCTGCCGGGGCTCAGCATGTTGACCTGTGTGGTGCTGACCATGCTTGGCCCGCTCAGCCTGGGCCTGTTTGTCAGGGCAGTGCTTGCGCCGGGCAGGGCGGTGGAGAGCTTCAGCCTCGAAGCGGCGCTTGTCGCCCTGGCGCTGATGGCGCTGGCGGCGCTGATCGGGCCTGTGATGTTGCGCAGCGCAAGGCGCCCCGCAGCACCAAGGGGCCAGAACCTCAATCGGGCCCCTGCCGCCGCCAAGGTGCGTTCGGCGGCCTGATCGCGAAAAGGGGCGGCTCAGCTGATCGCTTCGAGCCGCTCCTTGCTCATGTCGCCGGGGACGATGGTGACTGGCACCGGCAGTGACCCCGCCGAACGCGACATCTGGGTCACCAGCGGTCCGGGCCCCTTTTTCTTGTCCGCAGAGGCCCCGAGGACCAGGACGCCGATGTCGGAATCCTCGGCGATATGGGCGATGATCTCATCCGTCGGCTCGCCCTCGCGGATGACCAGGTCAGGGTCCACGCCCTGCTTGTCGCGCATCCATTTGGCAAAGACCTCGAAATGGACCTCGATCCGCTCGCGGGCTTCCTGACGCATGATGTCGCCCACGCCGATCCAATGGTTGAACTCGTCCGGCGGAATCACCGCCAGAACGGTCACGCCGCCACCTGTGCGCGCGGCGCGCAACGCCGCGAAACGCATCGCGTTAAGGCATTCGGTGCTGTCGTCCAGCACCACGAGGAACTTGCGCATCTGGGTCTCCCTTACAGGCGCGATCATGACCCCTGGGGCAGAACAGGGCAATCGCAAACTGTGGCTTGTCGGATCGGGTCGTGCCTGTCGGCCTAGGCCTGCGACGCGGCCCAATCCCAATACAGCGCCCGCGCGCGCCGGGTGACCGGGTTGGCGTTGGGGCCGATTTCATAGGTGGTGTCATCAAAGGCGCTGACCGGCGTGACCTTCATCATGTTGCCCGAGAGGAATACCTCGTCGGCGGCATGGAAATCCTCGAACGACAGCACGGTTTCATGTACTTTCAGGCCATCGGCCCTGAGGTTGGAGATGTGCCGCGCGCGGGTGATCCCGGCCAGGAAGGTGCCGTTGGGGATGGGGGTGAAGACCTCGCCGTCCCTGACCATGAAGATATTGGCGGTCGCGGTTTCCGCGACATTGCCCATCGCATCCGCGACCAGCGCGTTGCCAAAGCCTTTTGAGCGCGCCTCGTTAAGCATCCGGGCATTGTTGGGGTAAAGACAGCCCGCCTTGGCGTTGACCACATTGTCCTCCAGCACGGGGCGGCGGAACCGGGTGCGGGTGAGGGTTGTGGCCGCTTCCGGCGGGGCCATCGGAATTTCCTCAAGCGAGATGGCAAAGCCGGTGGCACCGGCGCGCGGCACGACGCCCAGGTCGTCGCCTTCCAGCGCCCAGTACATCGGCCGGATATAGACCGACTGGTCCCTGCCATAGCTTTCCAGGCCTTCGCGGATCAGCGCGACCATCGTGTCGGGTTCCACTGTGGGGGTGATCATCAGCGCGGCGGCAGAGCGGTTGACGCGGGCGCAGTGCTTGTCGAGGTCGGGCGACATCCCGTCGAACAACCGCGCGCCGTCGAATACGGTGGTGCCCAGCCAGGCGCCATGGTCCGCCGCGTTCATGATCATGCGGTCGCCGTCATGCCACTGGCCGTTGAAATAGGTCTTGATGTTGGTGCCGGTGGCCATGCTGTCTTCCTAGGGTTTCGGGGTGCTTCGGTAGATGCCTTCGGGCAGGTTCAGCGCGGCGGTGAGGTCGCGCAGCTGCTCGGGCGAAAGCGTGATTTTCGAGATCCGGTCGGTGCGCGGGTCCCATTGTTCGAATGTGATCTCGGAATCGAAGGCCTGTACGGTCACATCCTCGCGCAGGGGGGCGCTGCCTTCGTCGACCAGGGTGATCACACTGGCGTCGAATTCGTGTTCAATCGTAAACATGAGGCGAAACTGGTCCTTTCGGAGGCTCATTGCAAGAGGTCGCGTTAAAGTGGTGTGATCGGGGTGGCTCCTGTCGTGGGCTGTGCTAAAACGGGAGCGACCGAAAAGCCCAGAGGACCACCCCCCGATGATCAAGAAGACAGCCCTTGTTCTGGCCGCCGTTGCCATGCTGTCGGCCTGCGACGTGGTGCCGGTCGAGCCTGTTCCGGCGCCTTCCGGCACCGGCGCTGCCAGCGCGCCGCGGATCAGCAGCAGCCAGGCCGCGCGCAGCTTTGTCCAGGTGATCAAGACGGTGGAGCCGGTGGCGGAGCGTGAATGCCGGGCGCGCACCAGCGGTGTGAACTGCGATTTCAACATCGCGGTGGATGACCGGCCGGATCAGCCCGCCAACGCCTATCAGACGCTGGACAAACAGGGCCGCCCGGTGATCTTTTTCACCCTCGGCCTGATCGCGGATGCCCGCAATGCCGATGAGCTGGCCTTTGTCCTGGGGCATGAGGCGGCGCATCACATTGCGGGGCATATCAACCGCCAGCAGCAGAACGCGGTGGCGGGGGCGGTGATCTTTGCCGGGCTGGCGACGCTGAGCGGCGGCAGTGCCGAGGCGGTGCAGAACGCGCAGCGGCTGGGGGCCGAGGTGGGCGCGCGCCGCTATTCCAAGGATTTCGAGCTGGAGGCGGATGCGCTGGGCACGATCATCACCGCGCGGGCGGGCTATGATCCCTTGCGGGGGGCCGAGTTCTTTACCCGTATTCCCGATCCGGGTGACAAGTTCCTGGGCACGCATCCGCCGAACGCTGCGCGCATCGAGGTTGTGCGGCGGACCGTCGCGGGACTTTGACCGTCGGACCGGGCATGACCCGAAAGTTGGGGATCATCCTGACGGACCGGGGGTCGAAATACGCGGTCTCCGGCGCGGCGGTGCGGGACCGGGCCGGGGTCGATGCCGTTCTGAAAGAGCTGAAGCGGGACAAGGCCTATGCCAAGGCGACGCATAACACCTGGGGTGTGCTGCTGTCGGAGGCAGGCCCGCTCAAGGGTGACGATGGCGAGGCAGGGGCCGGCATGGTGATCCTGCGGATGCTGGAACGGGCGGGGCTGGAGGACCATCTGATCATCGTGACCCGCTGGTATGGCGGCAAGCATCTGGGCGGCGACCGGTTTCGCCACGTCCAGACCTGTGTGTCAGCCTACCTGGAGGGCGATGGCCACGGCGGCAAAGAAACAGGTTGAGGCGCTGAGCACGAAACTGTGCCAGATCGCGTTCTGAAAGCGGAATGCCGGTTTGGCAAAGACCCAGGCCCCTACCGAATAGATGATGCCACCCACGCTGACGAGGAACAGCGCCGCCGGGGGCAGCACCTGCCACATGGGCCAGAACAGCAGCACCGCCAGCCAGCCCATCAGGAGGTAGAGCGCCAGTGATCCGCGCCCGTCGGTGCCCCAGAACCACAGTTTCGCCACCGCGCCCACAAGCGCCAGCGCCCAGACGATGCCCAGCACCGCATAGGCAAAGCCGCTGCCGATCAGGGCGACGAAGGGGGTATAGGTGCCGGCGATCTTGAAATAGATCGCCGCATGGTCGATCCGGTTCAGCAGCGGGCGGGTCCGGTCGATGGGCGACAGGTGGTAGATGGCCGATGCCGCAAAGGCAAAGATCATGCAGCCCGCGTAAAGGGCGGCTGCGGTGGTCAGCCGCTGCGAACCCGCAGCCTCAACCAGCAGCAAGACAGAGGCGGGAATGGCCAGCACGAGGCCCGCGACATGCACCGCGCCGTCCGCCCAAGTTTCAGATCTGGAATATGGATAAGCCATGAGCGAAGGCTAGCATGCCGTCGTAAACTTTCCATGATGACCTGTCGTCAGCTTTACTGACGCGGAGGATGATATCAGCTTCGCTGACGCGGGGGAGATATCAGCTTCGCTGACGCGGAGGATGAATTCAGCCTGGCCGACGCCGAAGGCGTCAGCGCATATGCCGGTATCGGGCCTTGCCCTAGCGCGGCTTGTTGCTGTCGATCCAGCGCGACATCAGCGTCTTGTCCCGGAAACACTCCGGCGGGACGCTGCCGCGTTTCAGCCGTGCGATGCGTTCGGCAAAGGCGACCTGTTTGGAAGACGGGTAGTTGGCGAACCTGCCCGCAGGTGGCGCAGCCTTATGCGCCTCGATCCAGCTTGAGAGTGCCGTGCGGTCGCGTTCGATCCCCTTGGGCAGGGCGACGCCGGATTTTGAGGACAGGATGCGCGCATAGCTCATCTGCTTTTCAGTGGCGGGAAGCGGCTGATCCAGCGGCAGGTCGGGCTGCGCCCTTTGGCTGTCGAAGAGGTCGGCGGTGGCTGTGTGTAGGGACATTTCATGTACCTCGCGGGATGTATTGTTCAACATGTAGAACATAGGGGGAACATTTGCAAGTGTTCCTTTCTGCGATCCCCCATCTTGAGGCTAGATGTAGGTGCATGGTCAGGGATTTCAGCTAGATGTGCGCCATTTCCCGCCGATGCGCAGGTGGCTGTTCCGCTCCGCCGCAGCCCGCCGGAAGGCTGAATTTCTATCTGTGGTAGAAAGAATCCTTGACCGGTGACAGACACCTGATATGCAGGAGATGCACGTATTAAGTGCATTTTTTAAACAAACTACATTTTTTAAAGGAAATTGACATGACGACGTATCATGAGTTTGACCACGACCAGATCAACGCGGCCATTGAATCGGCCCGGGCACATTTCAGTGAAAACAACCTGGCCGAGATGTCCGCGACATCGGACATCACCGGCAACACCCACATGCAGTTGTCGGGTGGCTGTATCAAGGTGACGGTCGAGAACGGCAAGGTCTGCCTCAGCCTGCCGCTTGGCATCGGCAAGATCTGCCTGCCGATTCCCAGTGTGATCCCGAACGGCACGGCGGCCCAGGCCTGCCTGCACATCTGCACGACCTTCGGCATTCCCACCGGGGTCGAAGTCAACGTTTCCGTTGCCGGCGTGACGGTGGTCAAGCAATCCTTCGGGAAGTGCTGAGACCGCCGCACCGGCCTAGACAGCGGTGACAGAAGTCAGATGCCGGCCCCGGGTGATCGGGGCCGGCATTTGTTTGTGACAGGCATCTTCTGTGTGACGGGTATCAGGCCGGGACAACCCGCCCCCAAAGATCGTATTCGCCCGCTTCCTCGACCTCGACCGTGACGATATCGCCCACGGACAGCTCGGAAAAATCCTCGTCGATGAAGAGGTTGCCGTCGATCTCGGGCGCATCGGCCCTGGTGCGGCAGGTGGCGGCGTCCTCGTCGATCTCGTCCACGATGACCTCCAGCCTGCGGCCCACCTTGGCGGCCAGCTTCGCCTCGGAAATCGCCTGCGCCTTTTCCATGAAGCGGTCCCAGCGGTCCTGTTTGACCTCAGCTGCCACATGGTCCGGCAGGTCGTTGGACCGCGCGCCCGCGACATTCTCGTATTGAAAACAGCCGACGCGGTCGAGCTGCGCCTCGTCCAGCCAGTCCAGCAGGGTCTGGAACTCCGCCTCCGTCTCGCCGGGGTAGCCGACGATGAAGGTGGAGCGCAGGGTGATGTCCGGGCATTGCGCGCGCCAGGCGGCGATTTCGTCCAGGGTTTTCGCCGCAGCGGCAGGGCGGGCCATGCGTTTGAGCACATCCGGATGCGCGTGCTGGAACGGGATGTCGAGATAGGGCAGCACCAGACCGCCCGATTCCGATACCACATCCATCAGCGGGATCAGGTTGCGCACATGCGGATAGGGATAGACGTAGTGCAGCCGCACCCATGCCCCAAGCGACCCCAGATCGCGGGCCAGATCGGTGATATGGGCGCGATGCCCCCGGTCTTCGGCATGTTTGATGTCAACGCCATAGGCGGAAGTGTCCTGGCTGATCACCAGCAGTTCCTTCACGCCGTTTGCGACCAGTTTCTCGGCCTCGCGCAGCACCGCATGGGCCGGACGCGATTGCAACCGCCCGCGCATGTCGGGGATGATGCAGAACTTGCACTTGTGGTTACAGCCCTCTGAAATCTTGAGATAGCTGTAGTGGCGCGGGGTCAGGGAGACCTGTTGCGCCGGCAGCAGGTCGACAAAGGGATCGGGCGAGGGCGGCACGGCGGCATGGACCGCATCCAGCACCTGTTCATATTGGTGCGGGCCTGTCACCGCCAGGATGCGGGGGTGGTGTTCGCGGATGTAATCCGGCTCTGCCCCCAGGCAGCCGGTGACGATCACGCGCCCGTTCTCTGCCAGCGCCTCGCCGATGGCCTCAAGGCTTTCCGCCTTGGCCGAATCGAGGAAGCCGCAGGTGTTCACGATCACCGCATCGGCCCCGGCATAATCGGGCGAAACGCCATAGCCTTCGGCGCGCAGGCGGGTCAGGATGCGTTCGGAATCCACCAGCGCCTTGGGACAGCCGAGGCTGACCATGCCGATGGACGGCTGGCCGGGGCGGCTGGGGTCGCTGATCCGGGCGCGGGGGGCCAGATCGGGGCGAAGATCAGGTGGGTTTGTGCTCATGATCTGCGCTATAGAGGATGCAAAGGGGCTGGGAAAGCCTCATGGTTTGAGGAGTGCGGTTATGAAATGGATTGTTCGGATCATCGGCGCATTGGTGCTGATCCTGGTTCTGGTGGTGGTGGGGCTGCTGATGCTGCCCGCCGACCGGATCGCGGGGATAGCGGCGGATCAGCTGCGCAAGGTGACGGGGCGCGATGTGACCATCAGCGGCGGGGTGTCGATGACCTTCTGGCCGGTGCTTGGGGTCAGGGCCGGCGAACTTGAGGTCGGCAATGCCGACTGGGCCAAGGAAGGCGCGATGCTGAGCACCACGAATGCGGCCATCGGCGTGGATGCCATGGCGCTGCTGCGGGGCGAGATCAGGATCACCAACATCGAGGCGGAAAGCCCCACGATCCGGCTGGAAAGCCGCAAGGACGGGCGGGCCAGCTGGCAGTTTACCGATGCCAGCGGGGATGCGCAGATCGAAACCGCAACCTCGCCGGAGCGCGCGGCGCGGCCCGTGACCATCGAAAAGCTGAACATCACCGATGCGACGCTGATCTATGATGCCGAAGGGGCGGACCTGGTGTCTTACTCCGGGGTGGACCTTTCGCTGGACTGGCCCGAGGCCAGCGGCCCGGCGGACCTGCGCGCGGTGCTGCGCCCGGCGGCAGCGCCAGTGACGGTGACGGCACGGATCGGCGCGTTCTCGCAATTCCTGGCCGGAGAGGTGCAGCCGGTGAAGGCGACACTGACGGCGCAGGCGGGCAAGGCCAGCCTTGACGGGCGCGCGGCGTTGAACGGGGCGGTGGCGGGCAAGGTCACGCTTGAGACAGGCGATACCCAAGCCTTCCTGGCCGCCCTGGGCCAACCGGGTGTGGCGATGCCGCAGGGGTTGGGCCAGCGCCTGAATGTCACGACAGCGCTGACGCTGACGCCGGAACGGCAGTTGTCCCTGCGTGAGCTGGTCGCGGATCTGGGTGGCAACACCCTGCGCGGTGCGGCGGATGTGGGGCTGAACGGCACACCGCAGGTGAATGCGCAGCTGACGGCCGGGGCGCTGGACCTCTCGGGGCTGACCGGCGGTACGGAGGGTGCCGGGTCCGGTGGTTCTGGTGACAGCGGCGCAGGCTGGTCAAAGGCGCCGATTGATGCCTCCGGCCTTGCCGCCTTCAACGGGGCGATTGCGCTGAGCGCAGAGAGCATCGACCTGGGCGCGCTGAAGCTCGGGGCCTCGCGGACCCTGCTGACCAATGACCGCTCGCGCATGGTCTTCGAGATGCGCGAAGTGGCGGCCTATGGCGGGCGTCTGACCGGGCAATTCGTGGCCAACAACCGCTCCGGCCTGTCGGTGGGCGGCGCGGTGCAGGCGCTGGGCGTTCAGATGAACCCGATGCTGAGCGATCTGGCCGGGCTGACCCGGTTCAGCGGGCAGGGCGATGCCGAGGTGTCTTTCCTGGGTGTCGGGCAGAACGTGGATGCGATCATGCGGTCGCTGTCGGGCAAGGGCGCGGTCAAGGTCGGGCGCGGCACCATCGAGGGAATCGACCTGGATGCGCTGCTGGGGTCTTTCGACGTGAAGGGCGGCACCACGGTGTTCGATTCGCTGGGGGCGAAATTCACCATGGACGGGGGCGTGCTGCGCAATGACGACCTGTTGCTGCTCTTGCCGAATTTCAACGCGACCGGGGCGGGGCAGGTGAACCTTGGTGCGCAGACGCTGGATTATACCGTGACCCCCAAGGCGCTGCGGGTGAACGGCGACAGGGGTCTGGCGGTGCCGGTGCGCATCAGTGGCCCTTGGGCGGACCCGTCGATCCGGCCCGACCTGAAAGCGGCGGTCGATCTGAACTTTGCCGAGGAGAAGGCGAAGATCGAGGATCAGGTGAAGCAGAAGCTGGCGGAGGAACTGAACCTGAGCCCGCAGGGGGGCCAGTCCATCGAGGATGCGGTGAAGGACAAGGTCGAGGACAAACTGAAGAAGCGGCTGCTGAAGATCCTGGAATAGCGGCTTCAGGGCCCGGGGCCGGTTAACCCTTTGGCAAGCATGTCTTGGCAGGTTGTGGGCATGTCCTTCATGCCGCCGCATATGACGCCTGATCGCTGGCTGGGCCAGCTGTTCGCCTCCAGGGCGGCGCAGCGGGGCGGGGTCGTGCGCCGGTCGGCGCGGGATGTGGTGCGGATCGTCGGCTGTACACGTTTCGAGGAAGAAATACGCAGGCGCGGCTTTCGTGCGGTGCGCAACGGGAAAGACTATGTCGTCTTCTGCAATCGTGAGCCTCTGCATCTGATCGAGTGAGGCATTTCCCTGCAGGGAAATGGCCAAGACTTTTGCAAAAGTCTTGGGGTTCCGCCCGCCGCGCCGCTGCGCTACATCTGCTGCGCGCAGACGCAGGAGCATCCCATGGCAAACGACCTATTCAACAGCTTCATGAACGGCCCCGACGAAAAGGGCCGTTTCGGCGATTTCGGGGGGCGTTTCGTTTCTGAAACCCTGATGCCGCTGATCCTGGAGCTGGAAGAGCAATATGAGAACGCCAAGACCGATGAGAGCTTCTGGGCCGAGATGGATTTCCTTTGGAAACATTATGTGGGCCGCCCCAGCCCGCTCTATTTCGCCGAGCGGCTGACCGAGGAGCTGGGCGGCGCCAAGGTCTATATGAAGCGCGACGAGCTGAACCACACCGGCGCGCACAAGATCAACAACGTGCTGGGCCAGATCATCCTGGCCCGCCGCATGGGCAAGAAGCGCATCATCGCGGAAACCGGCGCGGGCCAGCACGGGGTGGCCACCGCCACCGTCTGCGCAAAGTTCGGGCTGCAATGTGTGGTCTACATGGGCGCCCATGATGTGGAGCGGCAGGCCCCCAACGTATTCCGCATGAAGCTGCTGGGCGCCGAAGTGGTGCCGGTCACCTCCGGTCGCGGCACGCTGAAGGATGCGATGAACGACGCGCTGCGCGACTGGGTGACCAATGTGCGCGATACCTTCTATTGCATCGGCACCGTGGCCGGGCCGCACCCCTATCCGGCAATGGTGCGCGATTTCCAGGCCATCATCGGCAAGGAGGTGCGCGGCCAGATGGAAGAGGCCGAGGGCCGTCTGCCGGATACGCTGGTTGCCGCGATCGGCGGCGGGTCCAATGCGATGGGGCTGTTCTATCCCTTCCTTGACGACAAGGGGGTGAACATCATCGGGGTCGAGGCCGGCGGCAAGGGCGTGAACGAGAAGATGGAACATTGCGCCTCGCTGACCGGCGGCCGTCCCGGCGTGCTGCATGGCAACCGGACCTATCTGCTGCAGGATGAGGACGGTCAGATCCTGGAAGGATTCTCGATCTCTGCCGGGCTGGATTATCCCGGCATCGGGCCGGAACATGCCTGGCTGCATGAAATCGGACGGGCCACATATGTCGCGATCACCGACCGCGAGGCGCTGGCGGCCTTCCAGAAGTGCTGTGAGCTGGAGGGGATCATCCCGGCGCTGGAACCGAGCCATGCGCTGGCCCATGTGATGAAGATCGCGCCGGAGCTGCCGAAGGATCACATCATCTGCATGAACATGTGCGGGCGGGGCGACAAGGACATCTTTACCGTGGCCAAGGCGCTTGGCTTCGAGATGGGGGAATTCGCGTAGACGCGAATGCGAGAGCTCTGCTCTCGCGCACTCGGGATATTTTGGGCCAAAAAGAGACTATCTGGTCAGTTCGAGGATGTCGAAGTCACTTTCCACCGCGGGGGCGGGGAACATCAGCCTTGCGCGGCTGGGGCTGACGCGTTCGAAGACCGCGACATTGGTCTGCACGCGCCCGTCTGAGGTGAAATCGGCGGGCAGGTCGGCGTAATCGGCGGGGTCTTCGTCAGCGGTATAGCCGACGCCTGCATAGATCGCCCGCCCCTCGCGGAAGGTGATCGTGCCGCGGGTGCGTTGCGAGCCTGTCAGTTTCTCGAAACCGAAGCTGCCGTCCGGGCGGAGGGTGAAGCGGCATTTGAAATCGGTATAGACCAGCAGTGGCGACAGCCCGCCCAGTTTCATGGTCCGGCAGGACCAGTCGCCTGCCAGGGTTTCATCGAAGGCCACTTGCGCCGTTCCCGACAATGCCTTGGTCAGGGCCGCCACATCCTCCGGCGCGCTGCCGGAGAGCGCCCGCAACAGGGCGCTTCCGGCCGAGGCATCGAAGCGGTCGAGCCGCGCGGCATCGCCGGGCCGCAGATCGCCTTGTGCCAAGGCCGCGCCGCTGCAGACCAGCAGCGCCAGAAGAGCGGCGAGACGCCTCATGATTGTCTGACCCTGAACATGTCGAGGTGGCGCCGGATCGGCGGGAAGAAGAACAGCACCAGCCCGACGTTGAAATAGAGCCAGATCATCCCCGGCAGCCAGAGCAGGGCAATCACCAGCCCGACGGCACCCGATATCCTTGTGGCGGTGGCGGCGGGCAGGAAGCGGAGCAGGACAAGCTGGAACAGCTTGCCGCCGTCGAGCGGATGTACCGGCAGCAGGTTGAACAGGGCCAGGAACAGGTTCATCACCGCCAGCCAGTAGATCGCCCAGGCGGCCACCCCATAGGCGAAATAGGGCGCGATGAGCGCGGCCACCGCCCAGATCACCAGGTTGACGATGGGCCCCATCGCCACGATCAGCTCCTGTTCGCGGAAACTGGCAGAGCGGGATTGTTCGCAGAACCCGCCGCCGCCGTGGATCATGATGCGCCGCACCGGCACGCCCTGCACCCGGCAGCCCCAGGCGTGGCCCAGTTCGTGCAGCAGGATCGAGCCGATCAGCATCCCGACAAAGATCAGGTCATAAAGGATCGCGCCGGCGCTGAAGGAAACGAAGATCAGCGGCAGGATGATGATGGTGCCGCCGATCTGTACCGGGATGCCCCAGGGGCCGTTGAATTGCCAGATGGGCTTGTCATTGCCGAACATCGGCGGTCTCCTCAGTCAGTCTCGGTGGCATGGGCGCGCAACACCTCCAGCGGCACGATATCCAGCGCGCGGCGGTGGGTTGCGGCAAGGTGGACCTGCGGCGCGCAGCCTTCGTCGGCGGCCTGCATGAAGCGGCCCGCGCAGAGGCACCAGGGGTCACCGGGTTTGAGCCCGGCAAAGCCGTATTCGGGGCGGGGCGTGCTCAGGTCATTGCCGACGTATTTGGAATAGGCGAGAAATTCGGCGGTCATCACGGCACAGACTGTGTGGCTGCCCTGATCGGCGGCACAGGTGTTGCACTGGCCGTCGCGGAAAAAGCCGGTCACCGGGTCGGTGCCGCAAATGGCCAGGGGTCCGCCCGTCACGTTGATGCTGTCTTCTGGTTCCATCTGGCTTCACATCTCCTGGGCGATGGCGCGGAACATGTCCACATTCTGCTGGTTTGCCCCCGGTTCGCGGAACTGGCGGTCTGCGGCGGTGGTGACGATGACAACCTGCCGCGCGGTGTCGATGTAGATATATTGCCCGTAGACGCCGCGGGCCATGTATTCGCCGGGGGCTGATCCGTCAGGTATCCACCATTGATAGCCATAGCCCGCCCCGCCCGGCGCGCTGGCCCTGGTCGAGGCGTCGACCCAGTCGGCGGGCACCACCTGCCGGCCCTGCCATGTGCCGCGCTGGGCGAACATTTGGCCAAAGCGGGCATAATCCCTTGTGGTGATGTTCAGCCCGCCCAGCACAAAGGCGGTGCCGACACCGTCACTCACGTAATAGGGGGCGTATTCCAGCCCCAGCGGCTGGATGATCTTTTCGCTGAGCAGGTCGGCCACCGTGCGGTTGGTCGCGCCGCGCACCACCATCCCCACCACATGGGTGTCGATGGAGACATATTGCCAGGTCTCTCCGGGCGGGGCGAATGTTTCTGTCAGACCGGCGGCGAAGTCATCCATCCTGCCGCCCAGGGCCAGCACCCGGCCCATGCGGTTGATGTCCGAATTGAAGTCCAGGTAATCCTCGTCAAAGGTCACGCCGCTGGCCATGTTCAGCACCTGCCGCAGGCTGGCCCCGTCATAGGCCCCGCCGGCCAGCCGCGGGGCGTATTTGGTGACCGGATCGTCGATGGAGTCAATCGCGCCCTCTGCCAGCAAGACCCCGACCAGCGCGGAAAGATAGCTTTTGGCCACCGACCAGCTGATCCGGCGGTCTTCTGCGCCGGTTCCCTTGTAATAGCTTTCATGGACGATCTGGCCGTCCTTGAGCACCAGCAGCGAGGTCAGGCTGCGTTCCTCTGTCCAGGCATCGGCGCCTTCGGGCAGCGCCTTGTCAGGGCCATAGGGCAGCGGGCTGGTCGGGCCATTCCCCCGCGGCACTTCCACGGTCAGGAAGGCCTGATCCATATGGCTGAAGTTGTTGACGATCTTTTCCTCGGAAAACAGGGAGTTGACGGCCATCAGCCGGGCAATCTCCTCGCGTTTCCAGAGCCCGACCGCGAGGATCACAACGCCCAGCAGCAAAAGGCCGCGGAAGGTCCATTTCAGAAATCTGCGCATGGGGTGGTTCCCTTTGTTTGCGGCTATCCAATCACAGGGCCGCGTGCGGCACCAGCGTCAGGCGCAATTTCAACCATGGGTCCATTTGATCCAGCGGCCATGGAAATCGGCGCGCCCCAGGTCCAGGGTGATGTCACCGGGCCAGAGCCGCAGGGACAGGGCCGCGCCGATCTTGCCGCTGGTGTCGCCGTCGCTTTCCATCGACAGCCAGGCCAGCGGGCGGTTGGCCGTGGCCTTGGCACCTGCGGCCTCGATCATCGCGCGGCCCCGGTCGCGGACGGGTTTCGGGAAATACTGCCAGGCGACGGTATGCTGGATCAGGTGCAGCCGGCCCTGCGGGGCGCTTGGCAGGCGTCGGGCCAGCCAGTCGATCGCGTCGCCCCTGGCCACCGGGGTCGTTGCCACGGAAGCCGCCGCACGCGTCAGCACCAGACGTTCGGGCTGGTCGGCCCAGAGATAGGCCGTCAGGCGCAAAAGATCTTCGCTGCGGCCGGGATCCAGCGGGTTCAGATCAACGCCGGCGCGGGATGCGACAAGGGGCCGGGCCGCGGGGGGCAGCGGCCCCGTCCATTCCGGCGTGAGGGTCAGCACCGGGGTCTGCGCGCCAAAGCGTGTGCCGTCGATTTCAAGGGCGAAGTGATCCCACATCAGGTTCAGACCGCCGCTGGCCCCCAGCTCGCTGAGGTGGATGGGCAGGTCGAAATGCTGCAGCGCCGCATGTGCGCCTGCAATCAGGGCGGCGGAACGGCGGACCTCGTTGGTTTGCGGTGCGCTGTCGGTCCAGTCGAGCAGGAAGGTCTCATGTCTGGACAGGGCCGCCAGCACGGCGTCGCGCAGTGCCGCATCACTGGTGGCATGGGGCGGATAGAGTGCTGCCAGATCGGGGGCGGCGCGGTTCAGCACCAGCGCGTGCAACCCGCCCGCGATGCGCAGGGGCAGCGAATGGCCTGCCGGACCGATGTCGCCCTCAAACGCCGCGAACTTGCGGCCCAATGCGCTGTCCGCAGGCCAGTCTGCCGCCAGGATGGTCAGCAGTTTCCCCATGAAGGGGGAGCCCATGCGGCTGCAGGTATCGGCTTGATATTCAAAGGCTTCCTGCAGGTTCATCGAAAGCGTTCCATCAGTTTTTGCAGCGGCGATTTCTGCACTGTCTGCGGTTCATCTGCCGGGGCGGATTCAGGTGCAGGCTCAGGCGCAGGTTTGGTGCCCTGCGGCCCCTTGCTGCCGGTGCCGGAGCGCGCGGGGCTGACCCGCATCGCCACCGTGTTCAGGAACTTTGCCGTGTCCCAGGCCGCCAGCTCCGCAGCGCCATCGCTGACGCCGCGCAGGACATCGTCGAGCCAATCCTCATCCGCCTTGGGAAAATCGCGCAGGACATAGCCCGGCACGGCGTCCTTGTGGCCCGGATGGCCCACCCCCAGCCGGACGCGGTGGTACGCCGGCCCGATATGCTGGTGCAGCGAGCGCAGCCCGTTGTGGCCCGCGTGACCGCCGCCGGACTTGCATTTGACCTTTCCGGGGGCGAGGTCGATTTCATCGTGCAGAACAATGATATCCTGCGGTTCGATCTTGTAGAACTTGGCCGCTGCCTGCACCGACTGGCCGGAGTTGTTCATGAAGGTCTCGGGCTTGAGCAGCACGGCGCGCAGGCTGCCGAACCGGCCCTCGCTGATGGCGCCCTGATGCTTGCCCTTCCAGGCGGGAAACCCGTGGTCGGCGGCGATCCGGTCCAGCGCCATGAAGCCGATGTTGTGACGGTTCCGGGCGTATTTGGCACCGGGATTGCCGAGGCCGACGATAAGTTTCATGCGTGTCTCCTGCGTGGTTCCGGTGCAGCTTATCAAAGGCAGGCTGGAAGTGGAACGCGCAACGGCAACCGGCAGGCCTGCGCCCGGCGCTGCGCCGACGGGGCGGCAGATGTGTGGGGATAATCGCTGGCAGAAGGGTGAAGACCCCGGCCTGGATCAGCTGGTGATGATGACCTGATCCGCCGTCATGCCGGTGGTCCCTTCAAGCCGGATGACGGCGATGCCGGGCACCGACCCGCCGCTGCGTGGCGTGAAGGTGATCCGCACGTCGGTATGGCTGCCATCGGGCGCTTCGATCAGTTCGACCGCATCCACCGCGTTGCCGGTCTGGAAGGTGCCGACCTGAAGCACATCTTCTGCCGGGTCGAAATCGGTCATGCGCAGGTAGAAATCATCGGCCTCTCCGCCACCGGCATTCCAGACGCGGGCGTCGATGGTATCGGCCCCGGCGCCACCGGTGATGACTGCCGCGCCGTCGCTGTCGCGGAACTGGTTCCACAGGGTAAAGTGGTCGTCGCCGTCACCGCCAAAGGCCGTGCCGCCCAATGCCACCTGCAATGTGTCGTTGCCGGCATCGCCATGGCCGGTTGTGCCATTGTTCACGTTCAGAAAATCGTCGCCCGCGCCGCCAAAGGCCTCTGACCCGATGCCGCTGACGTAAAGGCGGTCATCGCCGGCTTCGCCCCGCAGCAGGTTTGGTCCTTCGCCGTAGCCATTCAGCTGGTCGTTGCCGTCGCCGCCGTTGGCCGTGCCGCCGACAATCGTGAGAGAATCGTCACCCGCGCCGCCCTCGACCGTGGCAGAATTGGCCTGAACCATATCGTTGCCTTCCCCGCCATGAATAATGGCATCGTCGCCCCGTGCTTCGATGGTGTCATCGCCCAGCCCGCCGATCAGGGTCACATCGTCATTGTCTGTTTCAAGAATGTCGTCGCCATCCGCGCCATCGACGGTGATGCCATCGGCATCGGCAGAGAGCCAGTCGGTTTCTTCCGTCCCGGTTGTATCTTCAAACACCGGCAGTTCCGGCACACCTTCGCGGGTGACCACGTAATCCTGCGGCAGGAAAGTGACCAGTTCGTCGCCGTCTGTATTGGCCTCAAGGTAGTATCCGGCAACAGGCGCATTGGCCGTGATCTCTCCGATGCGGTCGGAGGGGTCTTCGCTGACATGAGGGACCCCGAGCAGATCGACCACACCCAGCAGTTCGAGGCCGTTTTCTTCTTCGAAATCCGCCAGTTCGTACCCGCTCGGCGGTCCACCGTAACTGTCCCCCCCGGGGATGTCGAATTGGGTTTCCCAGCTTGCCGATGACCAGTCCACCCCCTCCGGCACGAGGTAGAACCGCGCCTCGTCGACTTGCAGATAATCGTCGGGGTTCCCGGAATCTTCGGTGTCGGTGTAGTAGATGACGGCCAGCGAGCCGGTCTCATCCTCGCCCAGTTCGATCTGCACGCCCTGTTCGGTGGCGTCGAAGGTTGCGCCGGTGTCGGGTGGCGTTTCCGGTTCTTCGGGGTCGACGGGCGTGTCCGGATCATCGGGATCGACCGGGGTTTCCGGTTCTTCGGGGGTGTCGATGGGCGTGTCGTCGTCGTCCGAACTCAACGTGGCGGTGAGCAGCAAACCGGACAGCAAGGCCAGCAAGGCGATTGAACCCATGGTGTGCTCCCTATCGAAACGCGCGAATCATCAAGGATTATAGTAACATAGACTTCGTTAAAATGGACAGACGCCCCTTTGCTGGCTGTCTGGCCGGACCTCGGGCGCCGGAAGCCGGGTGGCGTTTCGTGGCCAGGATTTTTCTTATTCTGCGCCCATTGCCGCCAGATTTGCACGGCAGGATGCGCCTGCGCGGAAAGCACCGACAGCCGGGACCGCGGAAGCAACAGGGCAGTTGATCTGATGAAGCATGATATCGTCACGGCAGGCACGGCGCAGGGGGCTGACCTGCGGGTCGAAGTTGTCGACACCCAGGCGGGGTTCGCGGCCCTGAAAGAGGCCTGGCAGGCGCTGGAGCAGCGCGACCCGGAAGGCACGGTATTTCTGTCCTGGGACTGGCTGCGCGAGGCCTTTGCCGATCAGCTGTATCGCTGGAGCGTTCTGGTGGTCCGCGACGGCGGCGGCGCTGTGGTCTGTCTTGTGCCGCTGAAATACCGGGTGCATTGGAGCGGCAGCCGGCAGGAGTTCCAGACCCAGTTGCAGGCGGGGGGGCGTCTGCTGTGGAGCGAATATACCGGATTTCTCTGCGCGCCCGAATGTGCGCAGGCGGCGCTGGAGGCCGCGGCACGCCATCTGGCCGCGATGCCCTGGATCTCGCTGTCGATGCGCTATGTCGCCCAGCAGGAGCGCTGCCGCATCTTTACCGATGCGCTGGAGGCGGCGGGGATCGCTGTGCGCTATCTGCCCTATATGATCAACCGGGGCGAGACGGATAATCTGAAATGCCCGCAGGTGGCGCTGCCGGCTGATTTTGACACCTATCTTGGCACCCGGGTGAGCCGGAACAAGCGCCAGCAATACAACCGCTTCCGGCGCAAACACCTGGAGACGGAGACCTACCGGATCACCCATGCCACCGAAGAGACGCTGGAGGCGGATCTGGATTGTCTGATGGGTTTCTGGGCCGACACATGGGGCGAAAAGAAGGGCCGCCAGACCGCCGGGATCGTGGCGCAATACCGCAGGATGCTGACAGCCGCCGCGCGCACCGGCAACCTGTTCCTGCCGCTGCTGTGGCAGGGGGACAGGCCGCTGGGCGGGCTGGGACATGTGGTGGACCCGCGCCGGGGCATGGTGCATTTCATCCTGGTGGGCCGGGATCAATCGGCAGAGGAGCCTTTTGTCGGGGCGGCGCTGCATTATCATTCCATCGCCTGGGCGATTGAACAGGGGTTCGGCTGCTATGATTTCAGCCATGGCAACGAGGCCTACAAATACAGCTATGGGGCGGAGGACATCGAGGTGCTGTTCTTTGAGGCGCGCCGCCGGGCGCCGGGTGATGACAATGTGTTCGATTCACTCTGCCTGGGAGCCGCCTTGACGCGGTTGCAGGGGTTCATCGAAGAGGGCGATACCGGTCGTGCGGCCCGCGCCTGTGCCCAGTTGGCGCGGATCATGTCCTGAATGTCGGCAGGCCGGTAGGCCGAGATTCAACTGTCGGGTCGGCGATCTGCACGAAATGGGGCAACCTGTCGTCTCGTTGATGCGGTGCCTTTGCCAGAAGCACTCCGGCCCGGCCTGCGCCTCAGGTCAGATTTTTTTCATCCGTATTGGGGAAATTCCGCATCCCCCAAACGCAAACGGGGCCGCCCATGGGCGACCCCGTTGTCCGTTCCGCTGAGGAATGGATCAATCTTCGCTGGCTTCGGCGTCACCCATTTCGGATGTCGGCACTTCGTCTGCTGCCACATCCTCTGCCTCGTCGTCATCCTGCGATGCAAGACCGGAGGGCGCGGAGACCTGAGCGATCACGAAGTCGCGGTCGATCACGGGCTTGGCGCCTTCGGGCAGCTTGACGTTTGCGATTGTCGCGCTGTCGCCGATTTCCAGGCCCGACACATCCACGGTGATGCTTTCGGGAATGTCGGCAGCTGTCACGACCAGTTCCACCTCGGGGCGGACCAATGTCAGCACGCCGCCCTTCTTGAGGCCGGGAGACACGTCTTCACCCGCAACCTGAACGTTGATGAACAGGTTGATCTTGGTGGTGCGCTTGAGACGCATGAAGTCGACATGTGTCGGCAGGTCCTTGACCACGTGGCGCTGCACGTCGCGGCAGATGACGCGCACGTCGTCGTGGCCTTCCACCTTCATGTTGAACAGGGTCGCCTTGAAGCGGCCCTTGCGCAGCATGGTCAGCAGTTTGTTGAACGGGATGTTGATCGGCAGCGGGTCTGCGTCGCCACCAAAAACAATCCCCGGTACCATGCCATCACGGCGTGCCTGACGAGCGGCGCCCTTGCCTGTCCCCGTCCGTACCTGGGCTTCAAGATCTGGAATCTCTCCGGCCATTTTAATCTCCAATATGTTACGGGACGCCTCCAAGGCTGTCGTCCCCAAGAAACGGGGCCCCTGAAGGGGGACACCCGCATGAAGCCGCGCGTATAGACGCGAAAAGCGCGTATGAAAAGGGCAAATTCGCATCCGGGGCCTTGGCAAGGCGGCAGGTGCATGGCAGGGGCGGGCATGGGTTTGAAACAGGATCTCTATCTGTCGCGCAGGCCGCTGGCCGGGTTTGTCGCCATTGGCGTGGCATGGGCCACCTATTTTGCGCAGATGCCCGTGATCAAGGCGCATGTCGGGGCCAGTGACGGCGCCTATGGTATGGCGATTCTGCTGGCGTCGTCGGGTGCGGTCGTTGCCATGTGGCTGGCACCGCTGTTCCAGCGGGCGTTCAGCCGGGTCGCTGTAACGCTGGGCATCGCGATCCTTGCGCTGGGCATGCTGATGTCGGGCATATCGACGACACTGATGCTGCTGGTGGTCGGCATTGCGCTGGCCTCCATCGGGTCGGGGATCGTGGACGTGCTGATCAATGCCCGTGTCTCGGAGATCGAGGCGCGGCAGGGGCGCAGCCTGATGAACCTCAACCATGCGCTCTACAGCTTTGCCTATGCCGGGGCGGCGCTGGCCACCGGCGCGCTGCGCGAGGCGCGCATCGCCACGGGGGCGGTGTTTCTGCTGCTGTTCGCCGTGCTGCTGATCCTGGCCCATGCCGCCCGCGACCGGGTGGCCGAGGCAGAAGAGACCGCGCTGCCCGACTTGCCCGGTCAGATCCCCCATGGCGTTGTCCTGCTGGTGGGGCTGGTGGTGCTGACTGCTTTTCTGGCCGAGGCCGCGTCGGAGGGCTGGTCGGCCCTGCATCTGGAGCGGACATTGGGCGGCACCGCGGGCGAGGGGGCGCTGGGCCCCGCCGCGCTGGGGCTGACGATGGGGATCGGCAGGCTCTTTGGCCACGGCCTGTCGCGATTCATCCGCGACACCCGGCTGATGCTGCTGGCAACGCTGCTTTCGGCCGCCGGGATCGGGCTGGCCGGGCTGGCGCCAAGCGTGCCGGTCGCGCTGTTGGGTTTTGCCATCGGGGGCCTGGGCATTTCCGTGGTGGCCCCGCTGGCACTGGGGCTGCTGGGCCGCCTGGTGCCACCCGACATGCGGCTGGCCGCGATCAGCCGCGCCTCGGTCCTGGGGTATGGTGCGTTCTTCTTTGGTCCGCCGCTGATGGGGCTGGTGGCCGAAGGCTTCGGCCTGCGCGCGGCCTTTGTGGCGGTGGCGGGGATCCTGTGCCTGACGGCCCTGGCCGTGCTGCCCGCGCTGGCGCGGCGCAGCATGACGCAAACAATTGCTAGCCCTGCGGCGTGATCAGATGCCCCTGCGCGGCGATGATGCGGTCGTAAAGCGCGAACTCGGGCGCGCGGGCGGCGCGCAGCAGGGCCAGTGTTTCCGCGCTTAGCCCGGTATCCGCACCGGGGGAGACGTTCTTTGGCTTCAGCGTCACGTCGGTTTTCAGCCTGTCGGCCATGAATTGCCGGAAACCGGACTGGTTTTCATAGGCAAAGACATGTTTTGCCATCACCCTGCCGTCACCATCGGTCAGGAAATTGAACTGGCTGCCGATCTGGGCGCGCGGCGGGGGGGCGTCGCTGATCACTTCGCGCACGTAGGTGTCAAAACTGATGCCCCGCGTGCTGAGATCCGTGCCCGTCAGCCGGTCAGCCCCGCGATAGCGGAACCAGCTTGCAATCTGGTCGGTGGGGTTGCGCATGATGGCCACGGCGTCGGGGCGCACGCCAAAGGTGTCTTCCAGAAACGGCGCGATCTTGCGGGAAAAGCGCAGGGCGGTGACATGTTTGCGGTTCTTGCCGAAGATGATCTCGGCGCGGGGCCGCAGCGCCATTTCCACGGCGGTGGTTCCGGTCTTGGGCGTGGCCAGAAAGGCAAGGCGGTGGCGCAGGAAGATCAGCATGGATCATGCTTAGCATCGCGGCATCCTGTTGCAAGGCGCTTTGCAGCGTCCCGCCATTGGCCTGAGACAGATCGCATCGGCAACGTCCCGAGAACGCGTAGCGCGGCAGGGTATTGGCGATTCAATTTCAAGGCGGGGCGCGCGTTACACTCACGGTCTCTTTGCGCAGAGGACAATGGGCCCTGACCCAGCCGTGTTCGGGTGATGCTGACCTGCCCTCAATCCTGCCAGTTGCCGCCGAAATCCCGGGGGATCAGCAGGTTGTGACGGCCAAGGTCGGTTACTTTCGTCTCACCGCAGAGCGCCATGGTGATGTCCAGTTCGCGGTGGATGACCTCCAGCGCTTTTGTCACACCTTTCTGCCCCATCGCGCCCAGCCCATAGATGAACGCCCGCCCGATGAAGGTGCCCTTGGCCCCCATCGCCAGCGCCTTGAGCACGTCCTGACCCGACCGGATGCCGGAATCGAGGTGGACTTCGACCTGATCGCCCACCGCGTCCAGGATCGCGGGCAGCATGGCGATGGAACTGAGCGCCCCGTCAAGCTGGCGGCCGCCGTGGTTCGACACCACAATGGCATCCGCCCCGACCTTGAGCGCCATTTTCGCGTCTTCTGCATCCAGGATGCCCTTGAGGATCACCTTGCCGCCCCATTGCTCCTTGAGCCGCGCGATCTTGTTCCAGTCCAGCGTCTGGTCGAATTGTTCGGCGGTCCAGGTGCCAAGGCTGGAGGCATCCGATATGCCCTTCACATGGCCCACGATATTGCCGAATTCGCGCCGCTTGGCACGCAGCATCTCGATGCCCCAGGCCCATTTGGTGGCCAGGTTGGCAATTGTTCTTGGCGTCAGTTTGGGCGGGGCGGACAGGCCGTTCTTGAGGTCCTTGTGGCGCTGGCCGAGGATCTGCAGGTCAAGGGTGATCACCAGGGCGGAGCAATTTGCGTCTTTCGCCCGCTGGATCAGGCGGCTGACGTAATCCGTGTCGCGCATGGTATAAAGCTGGAACCAGAAGGGCGCGCCGGTTGCCTCGGCCACATCCTCGATCGAGTTGATCGACATGGTGGACAGGGTGAAAGGCACGCCGAAATCACGCGCCGCCGTCGCCGCCTTGATCTCGCCATCCGCGTGCTGCATGCCGGTCAGCCCGACCGGGGCCAGGGCCACGGGCATCGACACATCTTGTCCGATCATCTGGCTGGCGGTGCTGCGCCCGGACATGTCCACCGCGACGCGCTGGCGCAGGCGGAGCTTGTCGAAATCGGAGGTGTTCTCGCGGAAGGTCTGCTCGGTCCAGCTGCCCGATTCGCAGTAGTCGTAGAACATCCGGGGCACCCGACGTTCGTAGATCCGCTTGAGATCCTGGATGTTGGTGATGACGGCCATGCGAAAACTCCAATATTGGTCTGCTTTCTTTACCAATCCGGCGATTTGAGATCAATCGAAAGGTTTGGGGCGATTGGTGCGATATTGCACCAAATGGAGGGATTCCATGAATCTGTCGCGCCGCAAGGCCATAACCCTGATCGGAGGCGGCACCGTTCTGGAGAGCCTGATGGCCCTGGGCCTGCTGAGCCGCGAGGCACAGGCGGATCCCGCCAGCACAGGCCTCAGACAGGGGCTGGAGATCTATCGCAGGATGCGCTGCAGCCGGTGCTGGTACGCCTGCGCGAGGTCATGGACGCCGCGCGGGACTGACGTCAGAACCGGTGATTTCCCGGCATATGCCGCGCCCGTGGATTCTGTCGTGCAGGGATATTTATCTGCCAAAAAGAAAGGAACAGGGTGTCCGCCATATCGGGCGGTCAGGCGCTGTGGGCACCGTCGGAGAGGGTTTTCACAAAGGCCAGGACATCTGCCGTGCTGTCGCCCCGGGCGATGCGTGATACGATGGCGGAGCCGACCACGACCCCATCCGCAACCCCGGCGATGGCGCGGGATTTCTCCGGCGTGTTGACGCCGAAGCCCACGATGACCGGCAGGCCGCTGGCCTTCTGGATGCGGGTGACCTCGGGGCCGACGTCGGTTGCCTCAGCCTCTGCCGAGCCGGTGATGCCGGTGATCGAGACATAATAGACAAAGCCCGAGGTGTTCCGGGCAACGCGGGGCAGGCGCTTGTCATCTGTTGTCGGCGTGGCCAGGCGGATGAAGTTCAGACCTGCGGCCTGGGCGGGCAGGCACAGCTCTTCGTCCTCTTCGGGGGGCAGATCGACGACGATCAGCCCGTCGATGCCTGCGGTCCTGGCGGCCTCCAGGAAGGCTGCGACGCCCATGGAATAGATCGGGTTGTAATACCCCATCAGCACGATTGGCGTGGTGTCATCCGCTTCGCGGAAGGCCGCTGCCATCTGCAGGGTCCGGCGCAGGGTCATGCCGCCATCCAGCGCGCGCTGACCGGCAAGCTGGATCGTCGGCCCGTCGGCCATCGGGTCGGTGAAGGGCAGGCCCAGTTCGATCACATCCACCCCCGCGGCAGGCAACCCGCGCATCACCTCAAGGGATTTATCGTAATCCGGATCGCCCGCCATGATGTAGGAGACAAAGGCCTTGCGGCCTTGAGATTTGAGCGCGGCGAATTTGGCGTCGATGCGGGTCATGGGCGGGCCTTTCGGAATGCTGGTACCGCTGCATGCCCAAACTTGCGGCAAAACGCAATCGGCAGCTTGGCAGACAGGGGGATTTCATCGGCGTGGCAGGGGCTCTGTCCCGCCTCAGGTCCACTATCTGGCCAGAGATCACCCCGGTGCCCTGAGGGGCGGCACCACTTCAACTGTCGGAAAACGCCCCTATATGGATGTCATGAATTACCTGCTTGCCATCCTTTTGCCGCCGCTTTCGATCTTTCTGACGGGGCATCCGATCCTGGGGATCGTGATCTTTCTGATCTGGATTCCCGCGCTGCTGTTCAGCGGCGGGCTGACCCATCCGATGTTCATCCTGCTGGCCTGGTTCCTGATCTTCTCCTCGCGCGAACGTGCCGCCCGTGCGCAGGACTTGCGCGCGCGTCGCTGACCCCCTAGGAGGGCTCAAACGCAAGAGCAAGGGGCCGCATCATGGGTTTCAAAATGGGTATCGTGGGTCTGCCGAATGTGGGCAAATCGACGCTGTTTAACGCGCTGACCCGCACGGCGGCGGCGCAGGCGGCGAACTTTCCCTTCTGCACGATCGAGCCCAATGTGGGCGAGGTTGCCGTGCCCGACGCGCGGCTGGACCAGCTGGCGGCGATTGCCAATTCCAAGTCGATCATCCCCACGCGCATGACATTTGTCGACATCGCGGGCCTGGTGAAAGGCGCGTCCAAGGGCGAAGGTCTGGGCAACCAGTTTCTCGCCAACATCCGCGAGACCGATGCCATCGCCCATGTGCTGCGCTGTTTCGAGGATGGTGACGTGACCCATGTCGAGGGGCGCGTGGACCCGGTGGCAGATGCCGAGACCATCGAGACCGAGCTGATGCTGGCCGATATCGAGAGCATCGAGAAACGGTTGCAGAACATCGTGCGCAAGGTGCGCGGCGGTGACAAGGAGGCGGTGCAGCAGGAACGGCTGATGCGCGCCGCGCTGGAGGTTCTGGAAGCGGGCAAGCCTGCCCGCGTCGTCGAGGTGGACGAGGAAGACCGCAAGGCCTGGCGCATGTTGCAGCTGCTGACCACCAAGCCTGTGCTTTATGTCTGCAACGTGGGTGAGGCAGAGGCGGCCCAGGGCAATGCGCTCTCTGCGAAAGTGGCCGAAATGGCCGCGGCCCAGGGCAATGCCCATGTGATCATCTCTGCCCAGATCGAGGAAGAGATCAGCCAGCTTGACCGCGAGGAAGCCAAGATGTTCCTTGAGGAAATGGGTCTGGCCGAAGCGGGGCTCGACCGGCTGATCCGGGCCGGATACGAATTGCTGCACCTTGAGACTTATTTCACTGTCGGCCCGAAAGAGGCGCGCGCCTGGACCATCAAATCCGGCACTTCGGCCCCCAAGGCCGCCGGGGTGATCCACGGCGATTTCGAAAAGGGCTTCATCCGCGCGGAGACCATCGCCTTTGACGATTTCGTGGTACTGGGCGGTGAGGGCCCGGCGAAAGAAGCAGGCAAGATGCGCGCCGAAGGCAAGGCCTATGTGGTCAAGGACGGCGACGTGCTGCACTTCCTGTTCAATACCTGAGCTTTTGAACGCGTGGCCAGGCCGGAACCGGCTTGCGCCCTGCTGGCGTCCTGACCACCGGTCAGGGCCTCGCCCGGCTCTGCGGGGCAGGGCCGGGGCTGTCCTGCGCATGCGGGACTGCGTTTTGCGGGGGATTTTCCCGCCACCATCAGGATTTCGCAGCCGTGGCAATTTCGCCTTGTAATCCCCATGGACGCTTGGCTATACGCGTCGGTGGAGACGTGGCCGAGTGGTCGAAGGCGCTCCCCTGCTAAGGGAGTAGGCCCGGAAGGGTCTCGTGGGTTCGAATCCCATCGTCTCCGCCACATGACCTGTAGGCCACGGGTCAACCTGCAATTTTCCGACAACGAAACCGGCAAATCCGGCGCCTGCTGCAAATCGCTGCTACAGCGGGAGCGTCAGGACGGGCATTGCTCCGCATCTCGTGCCTGGCGGCAGGATATTTTGTTTACGCATGGCAGTGCCGCCGCCCCGTCAAAAAGATGGGTCGGGCCGGGGCCGCGACATCTTTGCGAACTGTTGACCGAAAAGAAGCCAGGTTAACGCTTTGTTGAAGAGTGCCTTCGGGCAACGCCGGAAACGTATTCTGCGCTCGGTTGCGGTCGCTGTCGTCCTGCTCTTTCGCAGGCCAGGGTCGCAACTGAATTGCGAAGTGCTTTCGGTAAATCTTTGATTTTTCTGCGCCCTTCCTTGCGCCCTGGGCGTCGCGCATATCCGCTGTGCGTATTTCAGCACTGGTGGGGCAGGGCAGGCCGCCCCACCTTTGATCCGAAAGGAGAATACCGATGCTCGATACCTACACCATTCGTCAGACCGAGATGCCTCAGGAAATGCGGTTTCTCTTCAATCAATATCCGCGTGACAGCTGGGAGGCTCATCCCGGTTTCAAGGAAAAGACCAGAGACTGGCTTGGCGCGCATCAGATGTTCCGCCGGGTGGCGGAGCGTGTCCGGCTGGATACGGAAACCCTGCTGGACCGCGCTATGGGGCTGGAGGATTACGCCGGGCGTCTGTCCTACTACGGCGGCAATCTGGTCGGGAACCTGCATGGCCACCACGGCTGGGAAGACCGCAGCTACTTTCCCGAACTCTCGGCGGCGGACCCGCGATTTGAGGCGGGGCTTGAGGTGCTGGAACAGGATCACGCCGATCTGGACAGGGTGCTGGACGATTTCACCCGCACGGCCAACCGTCTGATCAAGCTCTCTGCGCTGGATGAGGCGCAGGCCCATGAGGAAGCCGGACAGGTGCATGCCAAGGCCGCGACGATCGAGGCTTTCCTGAAGCGGCATCTGACCGACGAAGAAGAGCTGGCAGCGCCGATCATCTTGCATCACAGGCTCAGAGGGTGAAACTGGCACCATGAGTGACAGATCAACCGAAGAAGACCAGACCGCCATCAGGCAGCGCCGCGCGCGGGGAGAATTCGTGCGCGGCGTCAGCGGTTTTCGCCATGCCATCGGCGATCCCGAATTTCCGGCGGAACCGGGCCGCTATCACCTCTTCGTCGCGCTCAATTGCCCCTGGTGTCACCGCGTCACCCTGGCCCGTTCCGTGCTGGGGCTGCAGGACAGCATCACAATGGACGTGGCCTTTCCCAACCGCACCGGAGACGACGATCCGGAAGGGCCGAACCTGTGGGAATTCGCCCCGGACCGGATTGCGAGCCTGACGGGGGCAGTGCTGCCCGAATGCACGTCTGAGACCGGCACCGGCAAGGCGTTGCGTCTGGCCAGGCAGATCTACCAAGCCGAAGGCTCCGACGAGCAATCTGTCCCGATCCTCTATGACAAGATCGCGGGCCGCATCGTGAACAACGAAAGTGCCGAGATCATCCGCATGCTGGATGCGCAGGCGGAGCCGCTTGGCAGCAATATCGCGACGGATCGTTTGCGGCTTTTCCCGGAGGTTGAGGCGCTGCGCCAGGACATTCGTGAGTTGAACGACCTGATCTATACCACGATCAACAACGGGGCCTATAAGGCCGGGTTTTCATCGGATCAGAAGGTCTATGAGGCTGCCTTTGACGCCTATTTCGCGACCTTCGAAAAGCTGGAGGAGCGTCTGTCGGATGGACGCCCCTTTCTGACGGGCGACAGGTTCACCGAAGCCGATTTGCGCCTGTTCCCGACGCTTTATCGCCACGACCCGGTCTATTATGTGCGCATGAAACTCAATGGCGCACGGGTGCTCGACTATCCGCATCTGTGGCGATGGCTCTGCCGCGTCTATGCGCTGCCCGGCGTGGCGGAGGCGGGATCGCTGGTGCATTGCCGTCAGGGATATTTCGGGCGCAGCTGGAACCATGTCGTGCCACGCGGGCCGATCAGACCGATGGGCTATCCCGAAGCCTATCTTCATGCCGAGCTTGCAGTGAAGTAGCGGGGAAGACCCTGCGAAGGCTTGTGTGCGTACTGATCGGTCCCGGGCCTTCCGTATCTCCAGTTTGCCATATTGTCCCCGTCAGCGGCCTTGACCGGGGTCGCTGACAGGGCGGCGTAAGCCCCGGTGTCAGACGTAGCCCGCGACGACCTGCAGGATCTTGTAGGCGGTGCCCGCGTCGTTCTCGACCACGGCGAGGAATTCCTCCGCGCCGATGCGCAGGCAGGAGAGGTCGGAGGCGGCGCGCATGTCCAGGGCGCGGGGGACGTTGCGGATCAGGCCCAGCTCGCCCACCAATGCCCCCGGGCCGGAGGTGGTGATCAGCCGGTCTTCGGCCCCTTCCTGCGGCAGCAGCAGATCGGCCTCGCCGGACAGGATGAGGTAGGCACCGTCGCCCGGATCATCGTCCTTGCGGAACACGTAATCCCCCGCTTTCGCATCGTACCAGCGCGCGCCGAAGGCCAGCAGGCGCAACTGCTTGCGCTCTAGACCGGCAAAAAGATCGGTGCGTTCAAGGGCGCGCAGCTTGCGTGCCAGATCGGCGCTGACCGTCTGATCGGCGGTGTCCTCGACCTGGCCTGCCAGCGACGACAGCCGGCCCTGTTGCACGACAAAGCGCCGGTCGAACGCCTCGCTGTCCTCGAAGGCCGCGGAGAGGCAGATGATTGTCGTATCGGGCAGCAGGTCGCGCAGACGGTCTTGCAGACCCTGCCGCTGTTCCGCGCCATAGCTGGCCAGCACATTGTCCAGCACAAGCACATCGGGCCGTTTGATCGCGGCGCGGCTGAGGGCCAGCGGTTCGCTGAGCTGTGCGGGCAGGTTCGCGCCGCCGATGCTGAGCGGCAGGTCAAAGAGCAGATGCAGCACCGCGCTTTCCAGCCCGGCCTCGCGCAGCTGGGTTGTCACCAGGGCCTGTACGACATCGCTTTCGGCGCCGTCGCGGATCTTGCCGAACAGGACGTTCTCCAGCACGGTCATTCCTTCGATGGGGGCTGTCACGTCCAGCGGCTGAAACACCCCGGCCATGCTGTCGCGCAGGGCGGCACCATGCCGGTCGCGCATCTGCAGCACGCGGTTGATGATGTCCTGCGGGAAGGCGGTGCCGATCTTTTCCGCCGGGATCACGAAAGGCACGGCCAGAAGCTGCGCCTTCTGCGCGATGGTCAGCGGTTCGGCGCGTCTGTGGCGCGGCAGCAGGTCCAGCGCGGCGCCATATGTTTCCGGGTCCAGCCCCAGCTTGCGGAACAGCGGGTGATCGGTGCCGTCATGGCCGAAAATCTGGCGCAACAATTCGACAAGATCCGCGGCAAGGTGCAAAAGGTCCTGTTCCAGATCCAGTTGCTGCAAGAGGTCCATGAAGTCGGTTTGCTGCGCCAGCAGCGCCGCCGTGACCGGAACGCGGGGGGTGGCAAACAGCAGGTTCTCCGCCACCGCGAGCGTGGTGGTATACTCCTGCGGGTCGAAAAAGCTGATATGGCCCGGCAGGTCCGCTTCCGCGATGGACTTTGCCAGAGGCGCGCGCAAATCGACAAGGGCGGCGGCAAGGTCGGGGTGCGCCGCGCTGTCGAGCCTTTGTTCCATCGCGCGGCGGAACAGCGTGTCTTCGATCCCCATGCCGCGCACCAGGCGCATCCACCAGGCACTGAGTTCGGCAAAATCTCTGGCCCCGCCGACCGACATGTCCAGCCATTCTGCCGCAATCGGGTCGGTGCTGTTGCCCGTGCGCAGGCTTTCAAAGGCACGGTTGTCCTCGATCTGCGCAAGGGGCGCGCGGCGCAGGGCCATGTTGATGTTTTCGCCCAGATTCCCCTGAAACAGCACCGGGTTGGAGGAGGCATAGCCGATCCGGGCCGCAATCGTGGCCTGATGCAGCTGGTCGAAAGCATGACCGGCAATCGTGACGCTGCCGCTGACCGGCATCACCTCGCGGGTCAGCAGGGCCGCCAATGCCCGGCGGTCCTCTTCGCTGGCGGCGCTGATGGCCACAGTGCTGCCCTTGGGGAAAGTGGCGGTGATGCTGTCCAGCACGGCATTGCCTTCCGCATCCTCGACGGAGACGGCGTTGAGTTCCAGATCGCCGGAAAGTGACGGCAGATCCTCGGGGAAGCCATCGAACAACCGGTCGTCGATCATGTCGGCGGGGGCGAACCTTTCGGTGATCGTCTCCCAGCGCACGGCCATGTCCTGTGACTGGTTGTAATAGGCCAGCAGTTCCTTCCAGGGGCTCGCCAGATCCTTGTAGGCCGCAAGGGCGGCAACCAGGGCACCCACGGTGATGTCGCCGGTGATCGCGAGGTATCCGCCGATGCTGTAAAAGAAAAAAGGCGTCAGTTGGCCGATGAAGTTGTTGAGGAACTTCATGAAGAACTTCTTTTGGAAGATCTCGAAGCGGATCACGTAGAGCTGGCCGAGCCGGTCCGAGATCAGCGCCAGCCGGTAGCGCCAGCCACCATTGGTGCGCAGCGTCGCGGCCCCTGCGGCGCTTTCGCCGATTTCGGCGGCCAGCGCCCGGACCTGGATCACACGGCTTTTGTTCAGCAGGTTGATGCGCCGCTGCAGGCGCGGGATCAGCCAGGCCTGAAGCGGGATCAGCGCGCAGGCGGCCAGCCCGAAAGCCACGCTTTGCAGGAACAGGAAGACCAGGATGGTCAGCATCTGCCCGGCCTGCAACACCGGCTGCGCCACCGCATCGCCCATCAGGCCGCCCATCGGTTCGGCCTCTGACGTGACCATGGAAACCAGCTCACCCTGGCTGGTGCGTTCGAAATAGGGGGCCGGAAAACGCAGGATGCGTGCAATCAGCGTATAGCGCAGCCGTCTGAGCAGACGTTCCGACAGCACGCCTTTCATCGTGTTGATGCGCATCTTCATGATCCCGTGCAGCAGCACGGAGACAAGGAACAATCCGCACAGGATCATCAGGAAGGAGACCTGACCGATGTCATATCCCAGCACCACCACCCGTTCGGAAGAGGCGCCGATGGCATCGTTGATGATGCGCTTGGGCAGTTCAAGGGTCAGGTAGAGCAGTGGAAAAAGGGTCAGCGTGACCAGCAGCAGGATAAGCTGATCGCGTTTTGAATACTTCCATATGAAGGAAAACAGGGAGCGTTCGATCGGAAATTTCCACTTTGGTTTGCAGGCGGGCCGGTTTCTTGCAGGGCAGATCCCGCTCAAAGGGTAGCAAGACCGCCTGCATCAGATCAAATCATTTGCGGTGGCGGGGGAGCAGGTTAAGCTGTTACCACTTCGGAGGGAAATCTGTGACGCATGAAATGCAAATGGTGTTGATTCTGCTGACCCTTCTACAGGTAAAGCACCTGTTTGCGGATTACTTTCTGCAGACCCCGCGCATGTTGTCGGACCGGGCGCGCTATGCGCATCTGGGCCGGGTCCAGCATGCGGGTGTCCATGCGGGGCTGTCGCTTGTGGCTCTGTTGCTGGTCGGGGTGGGGCCATTGTTTGCGCTGGTGATCTGCCTCGTGGAAGGGGTGGCGCATTTCCACATCGACTGGATCAAGGGCCGCCATGCGGAAAGCTCGGGCAAGGGGCCGGATCAGGCGGGATACTGGCATGCCTTCGGCGTGGATCAACTGATGCATCAGCTGACCTATGTTGCCATGCTCTGGGCAGTGGTGGCCTGCGGTTAGGGCGCTGATCCGAAGGGGGCAGTACATCAGCCGATTGCGGCCAGGTCATCCCTGATGCGGTTTTCCATCAACGACCAGCGGATCTGGCCGACGGCATGCCGCGCCTCCTCAAGGGCAGCTCTGGCGGCATCCTTCTTGCGTTTGGACAGCAGCGCCATGCCCTTGCCATGCAGCGCCTGGGCAACCACGCCGGTCATGCCGACGTCGCGGCCCATCTCCAGCGCCTGTTCGAAATGCGCCAGGGCGCGGCTTTTGGCAAAAGGGGCCTCGCGCAGCAGGAACATCGCGTTCCGCGCCAGCATGCCGAGGCCGGGTTTTTCGTCACCCCGCGCCAGCATTAGATAGATCGTCCCGAGCGAGATATGCGACATCGCAGCGCCATGGCTGTTGCCCACCTCCAGCGCGCGGTCGATGGCACCCCGCAGCCATGCCACGCCGCCACCCAGATCGCCGCGCAGGGCCTTGGCCAGTCCGATGGGACCATCGACAATATTGGCAACGCCACGATATTCCAGCTGCAAACCGTCCTCATAGACCGCGTTCAGCAGCTTCTCGCCGCCCTCGGGATCGCCCTGCATGACCATGGACAGCCCCTTGAGCCCCAGGCTGACCATCTGGTCGACCTTGCCGCCGGCCGCTTCGGCTCCCTCGCTGGCATGGCGGATCGCGGCATCGAAATTCTCCGAATAGGCCTCGTTGAAGGCCATGCAGATCGCGCCATAGCCAACCGCGCCTGGAAAATTCTCTGCCTTGCCAAAGTCATAGAGCCGCTGACCCTCTTCCAGCGCCTGATCAATGTCGCCCCTGATCGAATGGCTCCAGGTTTCGTAGAATTCCAGGTAGGTGCGATAATAGGGCTGCGCGTTCTCGCCCCAGAGGTCGTTGATCCGCGTGCTCAACGCGCGCACCTTGTCCCAATAGCCCGGACCGGGGGCAGAGCAATGCATGACCATCAGGCCAAGGCAGCCATGGGTGATCGCATCGTCGTCGCCGCTGCGCTCGCCGATCTCGATGGCCTGCTCGAACAGTTTTTCGGCGGATTTGAAGTGCTTGTTCTGGCAATAGGCGGTGCCGGCCAGCGCCAGGATGCGCGGATAGGTCGGATGCCCCTCGATCCGGTCGACACGGGCGCGCTGGGTCTCGAACAGGGTCACGATCCGCCCGAATTCGGCACGCCACTGCTGGACCTCGAACCATCCTGAAAAAAGCTCTCCCATCAGCGCCGGGTCCGGATCCAGCTTGAATTCCTCGGTCAGTTCAAAGGCGCGGGCAAAGGAGGTGCCCGCCACCTCCAGCGAGAACAGGTTGAGGTTGCGGCTGCCGGCGGCGATCAGATGGGGCACCGCCTTGGCCGGCATTTCAGCCTCGTCGAAATGATAGGCCAGCGCCTCCGCCGTCTCTTCGGCACGGTTGGAGAACCGATGTTCCAGCGCCTGCGCGATCCTGGCGTGAAGGTCGCGCCGCTGGCCGCGCAGCAACGTGTCATAGATCGCGTCCTGCACCAGCGCGTGTTTGAACTGGTATCCCGATCTGGTGGGCAGAATGACTTCGGCCGCGACCGCTTCCTCCAGCAGGGCAGGGTTGAACGGCGCTGCCCCGGCCACGATGCCATGCGCCATCTCGGCGTCAAAGCGCCGCCCGATGGCAGAGGCCGCCTGCAACAGCTTGCGGCAGGCGGGGCCGAGCTTGTCAAAGCGGGCCATCACCATGTTTTGCAGGTTGGTGGGCAGCACGATGTCCCCCGACAGGGGCGCGCCTGCGTCGATGCTTGCCTGACGTTGCAGCAGGAACTTGGCGATTTCCTCGGCGTAGAGCGGGTTGCCTTCGGCCTTTTCGATGGCCAGGGCGGCCAGTTGATCGGCCTGGTCGGATCCGGCCAGCACCGCCTTGATCAGGCCCGACACCGCTGCCTCGCTGATCGGTTTGGGCAGGATGCGGGTGGCGCGGGCATGCATCAGCCAGGCCTTCTGAAAGCCGGGCCTGCAGGTGCCCAGGATCATCAGCGGCACATCGCTCTCAAGCGACAGCAGCCGTTCGATGATCTGCAGGGTGCCGGGATCGGCCCAATGCAGGTCCTCCACGATCAGGACCAGGGGGCGTTCCCGGCTGGCATTCAGGATCAGGTCGATGATCACCTGGCGGATGCGCGCCCCGATCATATCGGCGCTTTCGCCACGCATCGGCGCGCCCTCACCGGATTTGCCCAGCAGGGCCATCAGGTAGGACCGGGTGGTGTCAGGCTCCAGCTGCAGCCGCGCGATCAGGGCATCCACTGCCGTTTCGGCCTCGGCCGCGGTGGATTGCGCCTCAAGGTTCAGGGCCGTGCGCAGGATATCGGCAAAGGGCAGAAAGGGCACCGTGGTGCCATCCGCGCGGCAATCGCCCTTGAGCACCCGCACCTTGTCCTCCGGCAGGGTCTGCTGGAATTCGTGCACAAGCCGTGATTTGCCTATCCCCGGCTCGCCCTGGATGCCCGCCAGGGTGATCTGACCGGCAAGCGTGCGCTGGAACACATCCTCAAGCTGCGCCAGTTCGAGATCGCGGTCCACAAGCCGCGACAACCCGCGCGAGCGGGAGGCCTCGAACCGCGAAATCCGGTGGCGCACCTCCGTCAGAGCGTAGATCCGCACCGGCTGCGCCTTGCCCCGGACCTCATGCGGGCCGAGATCCTGCACGCTCACCTGCCCCTCGACCAGCAAAAAGAGGTCGCGGGTGATCAGCACCTGTCCCGGCTCGGCCAGCCCTTCGAGCCGCGAGGCGACATTGGCGGTGTCCCCGATAATGGTCACATGCGCCTTGTTCCGGTGGCCCACGTCGCCGACCACCAGAGGGCCGCAATGCACCCCGACACGGACCTGAGGTGCCGCACCATAGGCGCGGGTCATGTCGGCCTGGGTTCCGGCAATCACCTTCTGGATGTCCAGCGCCGCCTGACAGGCGCGCAACGGGCCGTCCTCAAGCCCTTCGGTCACGCTGAACAATGCCATGATCCCATCGCCGCGGAATTCGCCGATGGTGCCTTCCTGCGCGTGGATGGCCGCCTGCATCTTGGCGGTGACATCCTGGATCATCTCGAAGGCCATCTCTTCGCCGATCTTCTCGGCAAAGGACGTAAATCCCACGACATCGGCAAAGAGCACCGTGCCACTGCGCTTCTGGCTGTTGACGGTATCGACTGACATGTAACCTGTTCCCCGCGCCAGTGTTGCGCGGCGCGCCTCTCAGTGCAAGGCATCAGCGCGGATTGGCGCAACCTTTGTCAGGCAGGCGCAGGGTTTTTCAGCTGCATGGTTGAATCGGTCCTCTGCCTACTCCGGGGGTGGGGCGGCGCGGCCCGCGGCGGCTTTTCTGCGGGCGTCCTGCGCGGCGGCATAGATCGCCACCCGCGCCCGGTTGATCGCGCCCATCGGGTAATGTTCCTCCGATGCATGACCGGGCGAGAAGGCAAGGTCGTTTTCCATCTCTGCGGGTGCCTCGACCGGCTGGCCGGAGGGAATGCTGATCTCTGCCAGCGGCACAAAGCGGGCACCCTGTTCCTCCCAGTCCACGCGCGGATTGTCGATGGGCTGGGTCTTTGGCGTATTGCGCAGGATCACCCCGAAGGAAAACAGCCCCGGCCCCCAGGCCAGCTGCGTCTTGAGCGCGTGGCGCCTGCCGTCCTTGCCGCGAATGCGCGGGGCTGGGCGGTTCGGGCCGATCGGCATGACCTTGTATTTCACCACCTGTTCAGGGCCCAGCCGGTAGGGTGTCGTGCTCCAGTAGCTTACGCTGAGCGGGGCATTGGCCCGGCGCAGGGCCAGCCGCAGCAGGACAGGCAGCAGATGCAGGTTGCGCAGCACCAGAAGCCCCATCCTGAGCTTGCCCATCAGGTTCAGCTTGGCTTCCATGAAGGCCGCATCAAAGGGGATATAGGTGCGCAGGTCGCCGATCACGAAGACCGGGCTGTCGATAAAGATGAAGTCCTGCACCGCCACGCCCGCGTCATCGCGTGGCGCGCTCGGCATGGGGACATCCAGCACCTTGACGGCCATGCCATGGGTGTCGCGCTTGTCATCGCGCTGCATGGCACTGTTGGAGAAGCGGATGATCGCGTCAAACCGGCCCGGTTTTGCGAACAGACCGACGCGGCATTCCTCGGGCAGGTGGTCCAGCACGGTAAAGGTGGCGCGCAGGTCCGCGACCCCCTTGCCATGTTCGGAACGCTGGGCGGGGGTTGGGCTTTCCCTGGCAAAGGCAAGGTTGATATCGACCAGCGCCTTGATCTGCTCGGGTTCGGAGATGTTCGGGGGCAGGTCGGTCATGTGGGGTCCACCACGCCAAGGGCAATCATGTTGAGGGTGTTGAGGCTGGGGACAAAGAAATATTCGCCGCCCCGTGTTTCGATGAACTGGGGCAGTTCGTTCATCACCCAGGGGGTGTCCTCCCCCTCCGGATCGGCCTGGATCATGAATTTCGAGCCCGGCTGGTGGTAGCCCAGCAGCGGGCAGGTGTCATTGCCCGCGTTCAGGTCGAGCCCATAGTTCATCCATTGTTGCAGGACGAATTCGAATTGGCGGAACAGGTTTGCGCAGATGGCGATGAAGATCACGCCGCGTTCGGTCCTGTCGTCGGTATTGTCCGGCTCGAATGCGCCATAGGGCAGGCCGCGCCGCAGGATGCGGCGGCGGTTGGTCAGCGCCGATCCGGTCCAGTCGCGCGGATTGGCCGAAGCGATGCGCGGATCCAGCATGTCGCGCATGTTGCCGCGCCGGATATGCGCCGAAATCGGACAGCTGACGCCGACCTGATCGTCGCGGTACCTGAAGTTGATCATCTGTTCGTTCCAGGCATCCAGCCGCGCCTGCTCGGCAGTGGTGCGGGCGCCGGATTTGTTCCGGATCGCGGGAATGTCGGACCATGCCGCGTCAAAGCGCAGCATGTCTGCATAGGTGGGGGCCGCCATCAGCGGCACGCCATTGGGCCAGCGCCCGACCATCTTTGCCTTCAGCGTCAGGCGCGCCTCCTCCTGCGGGACGCCGTGCACATCGGCATAGATGGCGGCTTGCTTGTCGACATAATCGTGAAACAGGCCGACGTTTTCATGCAGCTTGCGGAACGCGAGGAAGGTGCCGTTGAACATGAACCTGGGCGGCCGGGTCGAAAAGGGGATCTGCTGGGATTCATCCACATGGCCAATCAGGAATTCGCCCGTTGCCAGCGGTGCCCATGTCTGGTCCGGCATGATCTTGCCCCGGCCCTTGACACGGCGGGCTTCGACCTGCGGAGGATACTGGCCGGCAAAGACCGGGTTGCCGATCCCGTCCTCGAAGCCGAAATGTTCCTGGGCGTCGATCATCATGGTGCCGTCGCCGCGCGGCACCAGCCTTGCGCCCCCCTGCTGATAATCGCCCGAGCCATCCTTGTTATGCCCCGTGAGCAGCGTCATGCCCTCGCCTGCGCCGAGATTGCGCAGCCAGTCGGTCATCTCTTCCAGCTCGGGCACCGGCGTGCCGTCGGGCAGCATCCGGGCATTGAGCGTGACCAGAACGTGAATGTCGCGGCCGGGCTCCTTCTCGATCGGTGCGCGCCAGACCGGGTCCCAGTTGTGATGCCCGCTTGGGCCGGTGTCGGTCAGGATATGTTTGCGCGGGGCCATGCCGTCGATGAATTCACGCGGGAATTGCGACAATGTCTCGGTGGGCAGGTCCAGCACCCGCAGCCCTTGCCAGGTCAGCGCGATGTTCAGCGTCACGGGCGGCGGCGCAGGCAGGTTGCCGTGGTCGTCTTCCCAGGCGTGGCGCCAGCGTTCCGACGTGGTAACCCGGGGGTGCAGGGCGGCCAGAAACCTGCGCCCGGCCACAGCCTCGTGGATGTGAAACAGAAAGTAGCGCGCATGGGGAAAGCCGTAGCGGCCATAGGCGCGGACGATGTTGCCCTGGATGTCGCGCAGGTCCAGCGTCTTGCTCATTTGTTGCCGCCATCCGACCAGAGCACACCCGGCTTCTGGCGCGGCCCGTCGACATCAAGCGGCCTGTTGGTCTCGCAATAGGCATCAAAGGCCCTGCGCAGCTCCGCTCCGCCCTTGCCCAGGTTGTCGATCCCGAATTGCAGGAAGCTCTGCTGCACATGAAGTGCCTTGAGGATCGAAGGCAGATCGCTGTCGGGTGCTGCCGGAAATGGCGTCAGGCCGAACCTGGCCACGATGGCGATGTTCACAGCCACCAAAGCGAACGATGTGGTGAAAAACAGGCTCCAGCCGCCGCCGGGCCAGAAGCCCCAGTGCAGCGCCATCACGGCCAGCACGACCATCAGCGCAGAGGCTGCGGCCATCCAGCGGGTCGGGCTGGGCATCTTGGGCTCATAGGTCCAGTAATCGTTGAAGGGCAGGTTGGTATGCACCTGGCCCTGCTTCACGAATGCAAAGAATGTCGCGGCATCGCGCACATCGCCAAAGCCGTCGCAATGTCGGTAGAGCATCCGCAGCTCTGCAGCCATATGCACCCAAAGCCCGTCGGTATAGGCCCTGAGCGCGACCTCGCTGCCATCGGGCGCGTCGAAATCGGCGGCAAGCACAAGGTAGGCATGGGGCAGGGCGTCCACCTCCTCGGGAATGGTCAGCTGAACATTTTCCAGCAGGTCGATGATCGGGTTGGAGGGGCGGCGCCCGTTGTAATGCAGCGTGTCGATCATGAAGAGATGCGCGAAATGGGTGCCCGGCACCCGCGCAAAAGGGCTCATCAACCCGCTCTCGGCGCTGAAATGATCCTGTTGGGCTGTCGGCAAAGTCGCCAGCATGTGCCGCACATGGTCAATGACCGAACGCCTAACGCCATCCACCATGACAAAGGCGTCGCGCTGGAGCGGGGCCATCACGGTGAGGAAGTAATGGCCTGCATCATAATTCGCCATCAGATGCCTCCCCTCTGGTCGTCTTCATATGGGGTAATGCCCGGCGGCAGCCCCCGCCATTCCGCGTTGACGCCCTCCTGGCGCAATTCCTGCGCCCGTTCGGTCGGCAGGCTGGAGACCACGCCGGGGCCCGGTGCGCCAAGGTCGTTCTGGATGGCGGTGAACATGCGGTTGTATTCCTGCTCGAAGGCGATGGGATCGAGGTAGGGCCGGATCTGCGCAAGCGCCCGCACCGCGCGCCAGACGCGCAGGGCCGCGACGACATCGCGTTTCGCGGCACCGGGGGTCGCGTTGTAGTAATAATCCGTGTTGATCTGGTTGTCCCTGATGTAGCGCTGGAACGGCTGCAGCGGGATCGAACCGGGATAGCGGTAGTCGCGGAACCACGCCAGATCCAGCATATAGGGGATGCCGTCGGAAAAGGCGTCGATGTACTGGTCCCAGGTTCCGTTGAAGTTGCTGCAAAACAGCGTGTAATCATAATGCAGCCTGGGAGCCGCGCGCCCGAAACGCGGCCAATCCTGCCGTTTGATGATGACCCAGCGGGCAAAGTGGATCACCGACAGGCCGCGCAGACCCGCCATCAGCACCGGAAAGGCGCGCACCACGACAAAGATCAGCGATTTGACCCAGCCATTCAGCCGGGTTGTCGGGGTTACGACGTTCAGGCAATAGGCTTTGCCAGCCACATTCGACATGAAACGACTTCCCTCAATAGTAGTATAAAAGCCCGAGTATTGGCGTGGCGTCAGCCATGCGTCAATGACCTTGGTCCATGCCCGCCGCATTGATCGCTTGATTTATTATGTTGTCTCTTTATCGTCATGGTTGAATTTTACCGATGCAACGGAGGTGTGGATGACGCGGGTGATACACAGCAAGGCGTTGGCATCGGGTGGCATTTTCATGTGCATTTCCGCCGCTTTGCATGTCTTTGCGATCTTTGTCGCCGGGTTCTACGTCTCTGCGATCCTGCTGTTGCTGGTGGGGCTGGCCTATGCCGCGATTGCGCGCAGCCTGATGTCCGGCTCTGAGCTTTGGGCCAAGGCCAGCTTGTTCATCATGGCGGCTGGGATCCCGGCGGCATTGCTGATGATCTGGCTGCATGCCGCGGTGCCGCGCTGGTGGCTCTGGCCGATTGTCTGGGCCGATGTCGGTGTTTTCCTGTCACTTGGTTTGTATGTCTGGCGGCGCTGACGCCGGTTTGTTTTGTTTTTGATTTAAGAAATTACGGACCGTTTGCGCGGTCAGGGAGAAGCAATGTTCAAATATGTTGTCGCCGGTCTGGGTGTCTTCTGCGTGGCCTTCGTCGCGATCTGGATTGCCGTTGATCCCGGCATCCGCAGTTGCATCACCATGGCAGAGCGCGGCATCCCGCCCGTGGCCGCCACGCGGGAGGAACGGTTTCTGGGCAAGGTGCTGTATGACACGGCCAATTGCCGGGGCGGCAGCGTGGCGACGGCATCGCGCGGCACGCCCTGGGTGGATTGGTCGAACTACTGGGGCACAGGTGACGATGCATCGCGGTCCAGCAATTACAACCCGGTCACCTTTATCGCCAGGCATCTCAGCGGCACCGGGCGGGGCATCGACGGCGCGCTGCTGGATCTGGAACGCCAGCGGGTGGAACTGATCAAGTTCAACCTTTTCGACAATGGCACCTATCCCGATTACGTGCTGGGGCGCGATGGCAGGGACGGGCGGACGCTGAAAAGCTGGCCGGAACTGCGGCTGCCGCCCGGACACCCCGATTATGCGCGTGTCGGTGGCCCCGGTGCACAGGTCTGCCGGGGCGAGATGCTGCGCTTTCGCAACCTGCAGGGCACCTGCAACGATCTGCGCAATCCCGGCATGGGGGCGACCGGCGCGGTCTATCCCCGCAACGTCGAGTTCGAATCGACCTTTCCCATCGTCGCCGCGTCGCAAGGCAACAGCATTGCCGCCGCGCGCCATGCGGGCCGGATCGACATGATGACCCCCGATCCGCAGGTGATCAGCCGCGCGCTCTTCACCCGCGATCAATCCGCGCCGGAGCTGTGCAATGCGGGCTATGGCCTGCCCGGCAACGATGTCACAGCCCGGTGCGATTACCAGAAAGCCCCGTTTTTCAACGTCTTGGCGGCCTATTGGATCCAATTCATGACCCACGACTGGTTCAGCCATCTGGACGAGGGCCGAAATGATGAAAGCCGTCGCATCTCGATGGGATGCCACAGCACCGGGGTGGGGGAGGCAAAGCGCCCCCTGACGCCCGCGGAAGTGGCCGAACTGGGTTGCAATCCGGCGGCAGAGGAATTTGGCGCAAGGTTCCACCAGACGTCGCCGCCCGGCAGTTTCGACGGCGGATCGCGCCTGCGGCGCGCCTACAAGACCACGTCGAACACGGTGACGGCATGGTGGGATGCCTCGCAGATCTACGGCTATGACGCGGTGTCGCGCGCAAGGGTCAGGCGTGATCCCGAAGACCCCGCAAAACTGATGATGCGCAGCGTTGCCCTGCGCAGCGATCAGGGCGATGCCGCCGGATACCTGCCGGTGATGGTTGCCGAATGTGCCGCCGCTGACACCTCTTGCACGCCCGCGCCGATGAACCCCAAGTGGAGCGGGCAGGAAGCCACCGCATTTCCCGAAAACTGGTCCATCGGGATGAGCTTTTACCACAACCTCTTTGCGCGTGAGCACAACAGTTTCGTCACCGCCTTCCGCAACGAGGCGCGCCGCCATCCGCGCCGGGATTCCGGCCTGCGCCGCCCGGAAGCCCCGCTGGCCCCGGTGGCCTACCGCGACGTGACGGATGAGGAAGTGTTCGAGATCGGCCGCCTGGTCGTTGCCGCGATGATTGCCAAGATCCACACCATCGAATGGACTCCCCAGCTGCTCTATGACGAGCCGCTTTATACGGCAATGAATTCCAACTGGTACGGGTTGTTCCATGATTTTCCCGGCATCGACCGCATCCTCAGCCGGGTGGTGACGGACCTTGGCAGCTCTGGCGACGGGGAAAAGGAAACCACCTGGTATTCGGTGTTTTCATCCGGGGCCGGGATCGTCGCCACCGGCACGCTGAACAGGAACGGGTCGATCACGGATCTGGATTACGACAATGACGGGGTGAACCATTTCGGCTCGCCCTTCAATTTTCCCGAGGAATTCGTGAGCGTCTACCGCCTGCACCCGCTGCTGCCCGACCTGATCGAGCTGCGCGATGCCCAGGCGGACCCCAACCGGATCGTGGCCAAATTGCCCATCGTGACCACCTTTCGCCACAAGGCGACGGATGCGATGCATGAAACCGGGCTTGAGAACATGGCGCTCTCCATGGGCCGGCAAAGGCTGGGCGCGCTGGGGTTGAAGAACCAGCCGCAATTCCTGCAGAACCTGTCGATGCCGTCACGCCCCGAAGGGCCGACCAAGGTGGTTGACGTGATGGCGCTGGACATCATGCGCGACCGCGAACGCGGCATCCCGCGTTTCAACGAATTCCGCCGCCAGATCGGGCTGCGGCAGATGACCAGCTTCAGCGATTTCGTGGACCAGCGGCTGGCGCAGAAAGAGGACAGGACCGACGAGGAAGACAAGACACTGGCCCAGCAGCGGGCGCTGGCGCAGAAACTGCGCGAGGTCTATGGCCAGCACGTCTGTGATGCCTCCAGGATCATCAGCACCACGCAATTGTCCCCCGACGGGGCGGCAGGCGGCACCGGGCAATCGGCTTTTCCCGATGATTGCCTGGGCCACCCCGATGGATCGCTGGTGGATAACGTGGAAGATGTGGACACGGTGGTGGGGTATCTGGCCGAAAGCACAAGGCCCCATGGTTTCGCGATATCCGAAACGCAGTTCCAGATCTTCATCGTCAATGCCTCGCGCCGTCTGTTTTCCGACCGGTTCTTCACCTCGTCCTTCCGGCCGGAATTCTATTCCACCTTCGGCCTCGACTGGGTGATCAACAACGGCCCCGACAAGCAGGTGGAGCGGGGGCGCCCCAACGGTCACAAACAGGAGGTCATGCCCCTGAAACGGGTGCTGATGCGCAACCTGCCGGGGCTGCGCGACCAGCTTGACCCGGTGATCAACGCCTTTGACCCCTGGGCGCGGGACAGGGGGGATTATTACAGCCTGGATTGGGTGCCGATCAAATCGGCGCGCAGCGACCCTGCCTTTGACACCGAGGAGCCCGCGAAATGAGCCAGCGCCCCCCTTTGACCTGGATCTTCCGCCGCACGGTGTGGAATTCCATCTCCCTGCTGATCTTCCGTTTCAAGAAGGCCAGGAAGATCCCGCTGCCGCCGCGCAATCCGCAACCGCTCAAGCTGGTGCCCGTGGCCGAGCGGATACCCGGTGTGGAGGTCACCGACATCTACATGGCCGACCGGATACCGCCGGGCGAATCCGACAGGATCATGCAGGCGTCGTTCTCCTTCCGCATCTGGCTGAGCCAGGTTCTGCCCCCGGTCCGGCCCGGACTGCCGCAGATCGACGCCGATATCAACAAGGCCATGGAGGCGGCCTGCCGTCCGGCCTATCGCAGGCTTTACCCTCCGCCCGCGCTGCCCGATGCCTTCCGCCACGCGGGTCTTCCCGACCTGGGCGAGATGGCAACCGCCAGCCCCTATGCCTGCTTTCTGGAAAAGAACACGGCGGGCGAACTGGTCTGGGATTTCACCGATCTGGATCAGCACGAGATCTATCCGGGTCTGCGGCCGCTTGGCTGCTGTGTGTATTTCCAGGTAAAGAAAGCTTCGGGCAGGCTGACAGCCACCCGGATCACCTGCGTGCTGGGCGATATCAAATCCGATGACGGCCGCTGGAACGAGGCGGTGCGCACGGCGATGTGCGCGGCTTCGACCAGGATTTCGCTGGTGAACCATTTCGGCTGGGTGCATCTGGCCTGTGGCGGGCCGCTTTCGGTCGCCACGCGCAACCACCTCTACCGCGATCATCCGATATGCCGCCTGATGTGGCCGCATATGTTCGGCACGCAGAATTCCAACTACCTGGTGGCCAAGGGCCAGATGCTGCGCGGCGGTGACTTCGAGACCGTGTTTTCCTTCACCCACGAGGGCATGACCGACCTGTTCCAGCGGACGTTCAACAGCTACCGCGCCTCGGTCATGGTGCCCGCGCTCGACTGGCGCGACAGGGGGCTGCCCGAGGGGGAATTCGACACCCCGGTGCAGGATAACCTGCGCGACCTTTATAACGTGATGCACGCCCATACGACCCGCTATATCAACGCCTATTACGACAGCGACAAAGCGGTGCAATGGGACGAAACAATCATGGCCTGGTTGCGCGCCCTGAATGACCATATCCCCAACGGGATTGATGGCGTCACCGGCGGCGTGGTGACGCGCGAAAGCCTTGCCACGCTTTGTGCCGGCTTCATCTACATGGCCTCTGTCCAGCACGAGGCGCTGGGCAGTTGCATGTGGAACTACCAGATGTGGGTCGACAAGAATCCGGTGCGGATCCAGACCAATGGCAAAAGGGAGCCTGTGGACGTGTTCCAGCGCCTGCTGAATGCCAATTTCAACCTGAATGTGGACCGTGCGAAACTGATGCAGGATCTGTCCTATTTCGCGGTTGATGAACGTGGTGCCGAGGTGTTTCGCCTGTTCCTGAGCGATCTCAAGGCGCTGGAGCGGAAGCTGGCGGACGAACCCTATGCCACCTGGCGCGTGACACCCAAAATGCTTGAGGCGAACATCAACGCATGAAGGCGCCAACCGGTGCTGCAGGCGTTGTTTCCAGCGGTTTTTTGCCGTGATATGTCCTATGCCATAGCTGGTGCAAAATCACCACGTTACACCTGTTTTGGGGCCCGTTGAAGTTTGACAGAGTCCAGTAAGCAACCCATAGTGGTATTTGTCGAGGGAAGAGGTCTGTTTGGTTGTCATCATAATTCGCGCGCACCAGCAAGTTTGGTTTGCGGCAAGGTTGGTTAAGCGATGAAAAGACTGGAGTTGATGCTGGTGGCAGTCTGCCTGCTGGTCACGGCGGCTCTTTTCGCTGTCAGCGTCAGCCAGACCCAGCAGAAAGCGAAATCGGAGTTTGAGCATCTGAGCGAAGAGGGTGTCGATGCTCTGCGCTACCGGATGCAGACCTATCTGCAAGCCCTGAACGGTCTCGCCGCGTTTATCAGTGCCTCCGAGAACGTGAGCGAGACAGAATTCGAGACCTACGCCGAGACTCTGGATCTGGACGATCTGCTGATCGGGATCGACGGTGTCGGCTTTATCGAACCGGTCCGTTCGGAAAACATGGATTACTTCCTGGGCCGGACCCGCGTTCATACCCGTTCCGACTTTGCGGTACATCCGCAGACCGAGGGGCCGGACCATTTCATCGTCTCGCGTGTCGCGCCGCTGGACCGGAATATCGGGACGCTGGGGCTGGACATCACTTTTGAAGAGATGCGCAAAGAAACCGCCCTGCGCGCCCGCGAAACCGGGATGCCGCAGCTTACGCCGCGCATCCTGCTGTTGCAGGACGAGACCAGGCAACCGGGCTTCCTGCTGTTCCGCCCCCTGTGGAAGAACGAATTTGTCCCCGAACGCGGCGGCATGGTGCGTGGCGCGTTCCACGGTTGGGTCTATGCGCCCTTCGTCGGCTACAGGTTGTTGGCAGGATTGTCGCCCAACCAGGGGCGCAGCTATCATATTTCCGTATTCGACGGGCTGGTTGCCGATCCCGACAACCTCATTTTCGACAGCGCCAAACAAGCAGGCGCGGTCAACACCACGGCTGGAAAGCAGGTGGTTTCCTACACGATCACGAACTATGGCAGGCCCTGGACGGTGGTTTACACAAGCACACCGGTCTTCGACGCTTATTTCCCTTATCATGCTGCCATCGGTGTCCTGGTGGCGGGCCTCCTGCTGACTGGTATGCTGCTGTTCCTGATCCGCTCCGTGCGCGTGCGCGGTGACGCCCTGACCGAAGTGGCCGAGCTGCGCGCCCGTCAGGTCGACGCACAGGAAAAGGCCAATCGCGCCGTCGTCGACAATGCGGTGATCCCGGTTTTCATCATGGATGGCGATGGCCGCATCCTTTTTGCCAATCAGGCGGCGCACGATTGTTTCGGCTATCCGCCGCAAGCGATGGTCGATCTCTATTTTGACGAGATGGTCAGTGACCTGACCAACCTGTCCGGGGGGCAGATTTTCAACGCCACCGGCACCCGGCGCGATGGTCAGGGGCTGATCCTGGATTTGCAGCGGAACAATTGGCTGACGCATGAAAACGCGGCGCGGACGACGGCCATCGTGCGCGACATGACCCGGGAATACCGCGCTATCGAAGAGACGAACGAGCTGAAGGCCCGTTACGACAAGGCGCTTCAGGGCGCGCAGATCGGCGTGTTCGACATCGACCTGAACACCGGAAAATCCGAAGTCAGCGACACCTGGCGCAAGATCATGTCGATTCCCGACGAAGAGAAGCTGGATGATCCCCAGCAGATATTCCTGGACCGGATTCACCCCGAAGATCTGCCTGCCCTCAAACAGGCGGACCGCGATTGCATCAACCAGAAAACCCCGCGGTCGATTTCGGAATACCGGGTCCGTTTCGGCGATGCCATCTGGCGCTGGATGCGGTCGGATGCCGTTGTCGTGGAACGCGACGAGAACGGCAGGGCGCTGCGCATGATCGGTACGCAGACGGATGTGACCAACCTGCGCCACGCGCGCAACGCGCTTGAAGCCAGCGAACACCAGTTCCGGCAGGTCCTGGAAGCAGCGCCCATCGGCATGGTGGTGCTGGGCGAGGACGGCGTTTTCGAAAGCGTCAACCCGGCGTTCTGCGCGATCAGCGGCTATGAGCAGCAAAACCTGACGTCCGGTATGCGGATGTCGGATATTCTGCCCAAGGAAGAGGTGAAGGCAATCGCCACACGCGTTTCGGAAATGCTCGAAACCCGCAGTTCGCAGATCTACAGCGGCCAGCACCGATTCATGCACAGCAGCGGCGAAGAAAGATGGTGCCTGCTGCATATCTCCTGGTTCTTCGACAAGAACGCCGGCAGCAACTCCTTCATCGGTCAGGTGAGCGATATCACCGAACTGAAGAAGGTCGAGCAGATGAAGAACGAATTCGTGGCAACGGTCAGCCATGAACTGCGCACGCCATTGACGTCGATCAAGGGGGCCTTGGGGCTGATCGGCGCGATGAAGGACGTCGAACTGGCTCCCAAGGTTGAGCGTTTGCTGGAAATCGCGCGCAACAATGCCGACAACCTGGCCGATATCGTGAACGACATTCTGGATCTGGAAAAGATCTCTTCCGGCGAAATTGCCTTTGATTTTCAGCGCGTCACGATGAACGAGATCATTCGCGCGGCTGTCGAGGAACTGGCCCCCTATGCGCTGGCACACAAGAATACGCTGACGGTGGATCTGCCTGCAGCGCCACTCTATGTGTCCGCGGACGTCGGGCGCACCCGGCAGCTTCTTGCCAATCTGATTTCCAACGCCTGCAAATATTCCAACGCCGGGACGCCGGTGCTGGTCAAGGCCGAGCTCGTCTCCGATCAGGTCATCGTCTATGTCCAGAACACCGGACAGGCAATTCCCGAGAGCTTCCGTCACCGGATCTTCGACGCCTTTACGCAAGCGGATAGTTCGGACACCAGGACCAAGGGAGGCACCGGGCTGGGGCTGAACATCGCAAAACGGATTGTCCGGCGGCATGAGGGCGATATCGGTTTTGAAAGCACCGGGCACGGTGTGACGGTTTTCTGGTTCACCTACCCGCTGGACCGGCAGGCGCAGACGGAAATCCCACCGGTCCGGAAGGCCACTAGCAGGCGGCGCTCGGAAAAGCTGAACGTCCTGCATGTGGAGGATGACCAGGACTTCGCGGAGATCCTGCAATCGGGCCTTTGCGACATTGCCGATGTCCGGCATGTAAACAGCATCGCGCAGGCACGCGCGGTGATGGAGGGGCGGGAGCAGCTGGACGTCATCATCCTTGACTGGTCACTTCCCGACGGGGATGCGGTCTGCCTTTTGGATGAAATCGAAGACCTTCCCTATCCCGTGCGCATCCTGGGCTTGTCGTCGGATGGTCAGCGCGCACAGGACGGCAGGGTCAGCGCAAATCTGGTGAAATCGCGGGCTGAGCTGGATACGATCGCGGAGCACGTGGCGGGGCATCGGACGCAGGCCTCGTGACATGGTAAATATGGTGAGGACAATCTTGTTCCAATTTGCCATATTTCTGACAGTTTATTACGGCATGACTTTCTAACGGTTGATGCCGTCCTGTCGCGAGACGGCTAAATTGGAAGAAAATTCGAGGCAAAATTATGCGTTCGCCTGAAATAAAATTGAATACATTCAAGAGCTTATCGCTTGGTGGCGCTGCGGCGGTCAGTTGGTACTTTGCCTCCGATGCCTTGCTCACGGGTCCGTTGTCCAATGTTGTCCCGGTGGTGGGTGCAGTGGCCATTGCGGCCCTTTTGCCGTCGTATTTGGGTGTCCGCCGTGCGCGATATATCACCGATAAACAATCACTGGCGCTGGGCCAGCGCATCGACGTCTTGAATGAACATGCCATTGTGAACGTCGTCGACAGAAGCACCAACCTGACGGAAGTGAATGATCGATTCCTTGAGGCAACCGGCTACAGCAGGGAAGAACTGATCGGAACGTCAGTGCACAATCTGTACTGCGACGAAAATCAGAAACTGGCGCCGACGATCCATTTGCTACTGAGCATGGGCAAATCCTGGAGCGGCGAGACCCCGATCCGCCGCAAGGACGGCTCTGTCTTCTATACCCATACGACCGTCCGTCCGATCTATGATCTGAAAGGCAAATGGATCGGCTCGATCTCTGCCCGCACGGATGTCACGCAAACCCATGAATTGCTGGCCGCGCGCGACATCGCGCAGGTGACGGACGAAATGAAGGACGATATCTGGATCGTCGATTGCGACATGATGGCCGCGACCTACATGAACAAGGTGGCTCTGGGCCGTCTGGGCCTGCGCCGTGCGGCCGAACAGCTTATTCCCCTGTCCCAGCTTAAAGGCGTGGACGGTGTCGGCAGCATCCTGGCGACCTGCCGCGACATGCGCAGTACCGGTGCGGACAACGCCCAGTTCGAGACAGAATATTGCGGCAAGCCGTTTCATATCGGCGTCACGCGTCTGAAGGCCGGTACGCTCAAGGGGCGCTTCATGATCGTGATGGCGGACATGACAAAACGCGTATCCGAAGAGCAGCGCAAATCTGATTTCATTTCCACGGTAAGCCACGAGCTGCGCTCTCCCTTGACCTCGATCAAGGGGGCGATGGGCCTGTTGTTGTCCCGCGCTGCCGGAGAATTGCCGGACAAGGCGGTCAGCATGCTGGAAATCGCGCACCGCAACGCCGACCGGCTGGTGCTGATCATCAATGATATTCTCGATCTGGAAAAGATCGCCGCCGGGCGCATGGAGTTTGACCGGCAGGTTGTGAATATTTCCGACCTGATCACGGAAACCAAAAACGCGAATGCCACGATGCAGCAGCGTTTTGCCGTGAAAGTCGAAAGCAATAGCGAAGATACGCCGATCTGGATAAATACGGACCCGAACCGGATTATTCAGGTCCTCAACAACTTCCTTTCCAACGCCTGCAAATTTTCCAAGCCAGGCAGCACGGTTCGGATCGTGATCGAGGATCAGGGCGATTCGGTGCGGGTCGCGGTGAAGGATCAGGGCACCGGAATTCCCATCAAGGACCAGCACAAGGTCTTTGAACGGTTTGCGGATATGGAAAATTCGAACCGATCTGCAAAAGGTGGCACCGGTTTGGGCCTGAGCATCTGTAAAGCTATTGTAGAGGGGTTGGGTGGCAATATAGGCTTTGAGACGACAGAAGGAATAGGAGCGACATTCTATTTCGTCCTGCCCAAAACCGAAGCCAACATGGAAAGCACACCTGCGGATAATGTCGTAAAGATGCGCAGCGCCTCCTGACAGAGAGTCCCTAATGCTTAAACTTATTCATGTAGAAGACGATGCGGACATTCGTGAAATCGCCAAGATGTCTTTGGACCTTGCAGGGGATTTCGATGTGATCCAGTGCGAGTGCGGCGAGGAAGCTCTGGCGCGGGTGCAGGATTATACCCCTGACGTCATTCTGCTCGATATGATGATGCCGGGCATGACCGGGCGTCAGACGCTTGAGGAAATGCGCAAGCTGCCGCATCTGGCCAATGTGCCGGCGATCTTCATGACCGCCCGCGCCCAGCACGCCGAGATTGAGGAACTGCGCAATGTCGGCGCGGCCGATGTGATCAGCAAGCCCTTCGACCCGATGTCGTTGGCCGACCAGATCAAGAGCGCGATCCGCAAGTAACCATCGGGAAAAGACAAAGGGCAAGAAAAAGCCCCGGACGCAGTTGCAGCCGGGGAGGGAGGGATGTTCTTTCGGGAGCTGACCCCGGCCGGATGGAGAACAGGGGCCGGATGGGGATCAGGTCAGCGTGCTCAGCGTTTCTTCGCACTGCTTCACGAAGAGATCCATGTGATAGATGATTTCCCCGGGGCAAATCGCCAGATCGGCATCCGGGCCTTCGAGATGTGCAATGACTTCGCCCTCGCAGGCGCGCGCAGCAACCCCAAGATCGGTGAATCCGAGTGAACCGGCCGTTCCCGCAATCTGGTGCAGGATGGCTTTTGCCGCCTCCAGGTTGCCGTTGATGTCATCCAGGGTCTCGCCTTCCCAGGCGCTCAGGGCGTGTTCCGCAATAAGGGCCTGACGGTCCACCAGCATTTCCAGAAACCGTGTCCTTACCTTGGCCAGACCGGGAAGTTCATCTACCATGTCTTTCATGCGATCTGTCCCATATTCCAGTAGTCGGTCTGCGACTTGCCATGGGCCGCGCTGGCGGCCTCGGCGGTCGCATGTGCCGTTGCCAGCGCATCCATGACCGCGGCACCGCTTTTCCAGATCAGGCGGACGACGTCGCCGCCCGAGACCCGGGGATGCAGCCGCTCACCGGCTTTATTGTAAAGTTCCGTGCGCGCCAGCGACAGGTTCACCGCATCGACAAGCCTGCCCATATCGGGGCGCCAGCCGCTTTCGGTGATGCAAACGAAGGTTCCGCTGCCTGCGTAGGACATCAGGAACTGGTGCCCCTGTAGGGTGTCCGAGATGATCTCGGCCATGTCGGAGATCAGGCTGTAGAACTCGAACGGGCTCATCGCCGCGTGATATTGCTCGATCTCGCGCATGGTGAAGGCAAAGGTCGATGACCCGAACAGCGAACTGCGGGTCAACTGCTGGACGTAGTTTTCCATCGCCACGTATTCGATGACGTTGTCGACATCATGGATGGAAATCGGTTCGTGCAGTTCGATCGTGGCGGAGCCTGACTGTGCCCCGACAGCGCTTGCGGCAAAGATCTTGCGGGTGCGCGCCCGGCGTCCCTCGATCATGCCGGCGACCAGACCCAGACGGGCCTTCAGCTCGGCCACTTCGAAGGGCTTGGTCACATAGTCGGTGGCCCCCGCAGCGAAGGCGCCGTCGATATAGCGTTTGTCCGCCATCGCGGTCAGCATCAGAACCGGCGTTTCGGCATAGCGCGACATCATGCGGATGCGGCGGGTCAGTTCGATCCCGTCCATGTTCGGCATCTGGATGTCGAGCATGAAACAGTCGAAAGTCCCCTTCGCTTCGGCACGCAGGAGATCCAGCGCTTCGCTGCCCGATTCCGCCGTAACCAACTCATGGTCACCCACAGCCTGAACGAACTGCGTCAGCAGTTCCAAGATGATCAGGTCGTCATCCACTGCCAGAATTCTCATCGGTTTCTCCACCACAATTGACATCAGCGCAGTTTGCACAGGGGCTAACTATCAATTTTACGGGGAAGTGTGGCGTAATTTTGGCAACTTGAGAAAAAATGCCAATAAAATTAGTGGACTGTTTCCTTTACCGCAGGTTTTTGGTGCGGCGGATGCATCGGGCCGATGCATCCGCCGGGGGGTCAGGTTTTTTTCCGGTCGTCCACGATGGTCATCTGCGCAAGACCACTCTGGCCCAGATCGACGGCTGCAAAGGGCCCGCCCTGCAGCATTTCGGCCGGATCGGTCACGTCGGCGGCAGGGGTGTCGGCCAGAACGGCCTCGGCAAATTGCTCTGCATTGTCCTTGGGCCGGTAGCCCAGGAAGGCGGCTTTTGCGTTGTCCACCGGCGCGCGGTCGTTGTTGGACACGCCGTAGATCACGGTAAAGCCGACAGAGGGCGTGTCGATGGCCCGTGTCACCAGGTGGATCAGATCGTCATAGGACAGCCAGGACCCCAGCGCGCGTGCGTTGTTGACCTGTGCGGCGGACAGGATGCGCAGATGCACGCTCTCCATCTGGCGCTTGTCCCAGTACATGGAACCCAGGTCTTCGGTGAAGCATTTGGCAAGGCCGTAAAAGGTATCGGGCCGGTGCGGCGCATCGGTGCCGATGAAATCGCGTTTCTTGTGCATGCCCACCGCATGGATGGACGAGGCATAGACGATCCGGCGCACGCCATGCTGATAGCCCGCTTCCCAGATGTTGTAGGATCCGATGAAGTTCGGACCCAGCAGTTCCTCGAAGGGTTTCTCATCCACGATGGCGCCGAAATGCACCACCATATCGGCACCTTCCAGCAGCGGGTGGATTTCATCGAATTTTGCCAGGTCCGCGCGGGCATAGCTTTCACCGGGATAAAGCGTTCCGATCTCCTCGGCGATGTCGGTGCTGAGCAGTTCGTCGCACATTTTCGACAATGGCTCGCGCAGATATGACCCCAGCCGTCCCGCAGCCCCTGTCAGCACAAGTTTCTTGAATTTCATGGTATTGGCCTTTCTTTGGTCAAAGCGGCAATCGTCAGATTATCGCTTTTTCGAGGAATGATTTCTGCGCGCCTATGCGGTCAAAGGCAAAGGCGGTCAGGTCGATGGTGCGGAATTCGTGGTAGGTGATCCATTCTGCCACACCCCGCCCGATGGCGGGGGCCTGTTGCAGGCCATGGCCGGAAAAACCGTTCACGAAGATGAAGTTTGCCACCTCGGGGTGCGGCCCGACAATCGCGTTCTGATCGAAGGTGTTGTAGGCATAATGACCCACCCATTCGTTGATCACCTTGACCTCTTCAAAGGCGGGCACACGGGTGGCGATGGCGGGCCAGACCTTGTTTTCCCACAGGCTGTGGTCAAAGCCGAAATCGTCGTAAGCCACATCCGGGTCGTCATCCGGGGGGCAACCGGCAAGATAGTATTTCCCTTCGGAGCGCACATGGACCCCCGAGGGGTCGATGGTCAACGGCAGATCCCGGTCCAGCGGATGGGCGGCGTCAAAGACAAAGGAATAGCGCTTGCGCGGGTACACCGGCAGGTCCAGCCCCGCCATCCGGGCGGTGGCAAGCGCCCGCGGGCCTGAGGCATTGACCACGGTCCCGCAAGACAACGTATCGCCTGATTTGAGGGTGACGCTCTGCACCGCTGTCCTGCTGTCGTTCAGGGTCATCGCGGTCACTTCATCGTGGATGTATTCGACCCCGGCACGGCGGGCCATGCGCTTGAACCAGTCAAACATGGTGCCGCCGTCGAAATAGCCTTCGTCCACGGTATTGTGGTTGCCCGCGATGATGTCGTCGAGGGCGTAGAAAGGATAGGCAGCGGCGATCTCGTCGCGCGTCATGTGACGGGTCTGCGCCCCCAGTGCTGTCTGCACCTGCTGGGCCTGATGCAGGGCGGTGGCGAATTCGGGTGTATCGGCCAGATAGAGATATCCGAAACTTTGCAGGGTCAGGTTCGGCACATCCGGATCACCGCCCATGAAGTCACGGAAATTCTTGATGAATTCCGCGCCGAACTGTGACACGCGGATGTTGGCCTCGTTGGTGAATTGCTGCCGGATGCAGGAATTCGTATGGCTGGTCGAGGCAAATTCATAGCTGGGGTCGCGTTCGACCACCAGAACGCTGCCGTCAAAGCCCGCCGTGCGGGTCAGCCACCAGGCCAGCGCCGAACCGTGCATGGCACCGCCGATAATGACAACATCGTAAGAGGATTGTGCAGCAGCACCCATAGTCGCATTCCCGATTCGATTGACCGTCCTGATCCCGCGTACCGCAGAATGCCCTGCCGGGTAAACTTCTGTGAAACACCAAAAGACGGACAGCGCGATTTGCGGGTCCTTATTGGCCTGCGAAGGGGCGGATTAGGCACGGCAGGGGGCAACAAATGCCGAATGCCTGTTTGACTTACCGGCCAAGAGCCTCAAGTTACCCCTGGTGCGGGAAGTGGTTTCCGCGCGTCTGAAGTATGTCGCTGGGCGGAGACCGATTTAGAGTATGGACCGCGAAGAGATAGAGCGCCTGATCGCACGGGTGGCCCTCAAGGATCGTGCAGCCTTTGAAGAACTTTACGATCGTGTCAGTGCGAAACTTTTTGGTGTGTGCCTGCGTGTGTTGAACAATCGCGCCGCAGCAGAGGACGCCATGCAGGATACTTTTGTCAAAATCTGGAACAACGCCGATCGCTATCAGGCGAATGGCCTGTCGCCGATGACATGGTTGATCACCATCGCACGGAACACCTCGATTGACCGTCTGCGCGCGCGCAAGAAGGGCCATCAGGACATTGATACGCCGGGTATGGAGCTTGTTGCGAGTGGCCCCTCGCCCGAACAATCCGCCATCGCCGCTTCCGAGGCCAGCAAGCTGACCGGTTGCCTCGATGCGCTTGACGCCGACCGGGGCGCGGCCATCCGTGGCGCCTATCTTGACGGTGAAACCTATGCCGATCTGGCCGAAAGGTTCAAAGTACCGCTCAATACCATGCGGACCTGGCTCAGACGCGGGCTGATCTCCCTCAGGGAGTGCATGAGCCAATGACAGATCTGCCGCCCCCCACACCGGAAGAGGAAAGCGAATTTCTGGCCGCTGAATATGCGCTGGGACTTTCCGAAGGTGAGAACCTGACAGAGGCCCGTGACCGCGCGCGCCGTGACAGCCTGTTTGCCGGCGCCGTGGCCGCATGGCAGGAACGCCTGGTCGCGATGACCGATGCCATTGCGCCGGTGGCGCCGCCCGCGCGGGTCAAGAAGGCGCTGATCAAGTCGCTGTTCCCCAATATCCGCGTGCCTTTCTTGCAGCGGCTCTGGGTCTGGCAGGGGCTTACCTTCGCCTCGCTGGCGATGCTGGCAGTCCTTGCGATGCCGATGCTGCGGCCTGATGCCCCGACGATTGCCGGCCCGATCTATGGCACTCAGCTGACCGGGACAATCGACGATCTGCAGGTCTATGCCGTGCTTGATCCGTCCCGTGGCGGTATCGCCGTGACCCGAACGGCCGGTGCCCCGCCATCAGGGCGTGTGCTGGAACTCTGGGCTTTGCTGCCCGATGCCGCGCCGGTCTCGCTGGGGCTTGTGCCGGATGATGCGACCCATCTGAAACTGCCGCCGGAAATTGCGGCGCAGATTGATAACCTGACCCTGGCAATTTCCGACGAACCGCCCGGCGGCGCGCCCGAGGGGGCACCGACAGGCGAAATCCGCGCTGTTGGTACGGTCGAGGAAATCTAGCGGTCACTTGTTGACAGCCACCGCTTGGGTTTGACGGACTTTTGCCGTACCGCCTGCGAAGGGGCGGCAACAATGTCTCTGTCCATCAGCGGCAATGGTGCTGCCGGGCTGTCCGCCGTATCCAGGGCGCGTGTCCCAGCCAGAACGCGCCAAAAAAATCAAGGACATCGGGGAGATTTCCCAAAAATTCATCAAATTTAAATTTTTTTGCAACTTGTTGGAAACCGCAACGTGTCTGTTTCAGGAGCCACGTAAGACGGAGGTCACACTCTGGTTTCAGCGGGGTTCAGACCGGGTTGCAATGTGTTTGCCCGGTTATGTGATTTAACAAGTCCGCAGATGTTTCCTGCGCAGTGACGAGTAATGCCGGGCTGGCGGCTTTTGGCGTCAGCCCGACATTTTTTCCGAGGAGGTCATGGACACAGCTCAGCCACATCTTTCTCACCGCCGCGCGATGGGCGCCGATGCCCTTGTCCTGATGGGGCGCTTTTGCATTGCGGCACTATTCGTGACGGGTGCCGCCCAAAAGATCTATGCGCCGGAAATCGTTCGGCAAATGCTCGCGACACACCATTGGGTTGAATTCCTGATCTGGCCCGCCGTGGCGCTGAACCTGTTTGGGGCGATCTTTCTGGTGACGGGGTTCTTTCTGGTGCCGACGGCATTGATCCTGGCCGGCTATTGCATGGTGACGAGCATTTTCCATTTTCTGCCGGACGACCCCTGGCAAATGTCAATCTTCGTGAAGAACTGAGCGATTGCTGGCGGTCTGCTGATCCTGGCCGCCGCCGAATTGCGCGCGCCGCGCGGCTGACAGCGGGGCGGGCAAGGCCCAGTTTTTCATTGAGAAACCGCAGCACCCCCGCCATGCTGCCGGTATGAAGGCACCGTTGATCGACAACCTGCAATACGCGAATTTCTCGCCTGCCATCTTTGAGCAGATGCGCGCAGGCGGGGTGGATGCGGTCCATGTGACCATCGCCTATCACGAGAGTTTTCGCGAGATGGTGCTGAACCTGGAACGCTGGAACCGCTGGTTCGAGGATCATGCGGACCTGATCTTCAAGGGGACCACGGCTGCGGATGTGATCCATGCGCAGGAGAGCGGGCGCACTGCGGTCTTTTTCGGGTTCCAGAACCCCAGCCCGATAGAGGATGACATCGGCCTGGTGGAAATCTGCCACCAGCTGGGCATCCGCTTCATGCAGCTGAGCTATAACAACCAGTCCCTGCTGGCGACGGGCTGCTATGAGGACGACGACACCGGCCTCACCCGGATGGGCCGCGCCGTGGTGGCAGAGATGAACCGCGTCGGCATGGTGATCGACATGTCCCATTCCGCCGAACGCTCCACGCTTGAGGCGATTGACCATTCCACCCGTCCCATCGCGATCACCCATGCCAACCCGCATTGGTGGCATCCCGCCCTGCGCAACAAATCCGACAGGGTGCTTAAGGCTCTGACCGGGGCAGGGGGGATGCTGGGCTTTTCGGTCTATCCGCATCACCTGAAGGGTGGATCGGACTGCAGTCTCGACAGCTTTTGCCAGATGATCGCCGAAGCCGCCGCGCGCTATGGCGCGCAGAACCTCGGTATCGGCACGGACCTGTGTCAGAACCAGCCCGACAGCGTCGTCGAATGGATGCGCGTGGGCCGCTGGACCAAGGCGATGGACTTTGGCGAAGGATCGGCCGCCAACGCCGGTTTCCCGCCAATGCCCGACTGGTTCAGGGACAACCGCGATTTCGGCAACATCCGCCGGGGTCTGACCGCGACAGGGCTGAGCGCGGCAGAGGTCGACGGCATCATGGGCGGCAACTGGCACAGGTTCTACGCTCAGGGCTTTGGCCCTTCATGAGGGACGAGGCTCAGCCACCGCAGACCGCGCTGCGCCCCCCGGAAGAGGTGATGCGGCTGGCGCGCATGGGGTCGATGTTCCCCACGCGGCTGAGTTTCCTGCGCAGTCTGATCCGCCGTCTTGCTGCCGAAAAGGTCACTGTCACCCGCGCGGTCTGGCAGATGGAGGCAGGCGGTTTTGGCCATGCCGTCTATAGCCTGCGCCTTGGTGGCCATGAGTATGCGCTGGTCGCCGTATCCTCCGACCTGCCAGCCGACCAGCGGACCGACCGGGTCATCGCCACCGCCTGGGACAGCGCCTTTGTGCTTTACGACGGCATCCCGGAGGCGGCAGAGATTGACCGCATCATTGCCAGCGCACCCAGGCAGGAGGCGGCGCGGTTTACCGAACGCGACCTGATCCTGAGCCGCGCGAACAAATCCCTGCGGCTTTTTGCCCATGTCACGCAGGCCCTGCAGGAGGGCCGCCAGCCGGATCCGGAGATGATCCGCGATGTGGGTTACCTGATGCGCACGACTGCCGTTTACGGCAATGGCAAGTTCGGCATCGCCGACCGTCACCTGATTGCCCGGCGTCCGGGGCTGGAAGGGCCCTTTGCCGCAGAGATGCTGACCGTCTGGCTGATCCGGCACTTCACCCATGACCTGGCGGAACATGTGGGCGGCGGCAGGCTCGACCGTGCCCTGAAACGCCACCTTGGCATCGGCAATGCCACCGGGCTGGGCATGGCCCCCTTTCTGGTCACCCATCCGGTGCTTCTGAACAACTGGATGCAGGCGCGCGAAACCGCGCTGGCCCGTGTGCGGGCCTTGCCGCGGCTGACATCTGCGCAACAGGACAGGCTGTACTTGCTTGCCGCCCGCGCCGCCGCGCATCTGCGCGAATGGCAGGTGCCCGACCCCGCGCATCATGCCCGTATCGTCGCGTTGCGCGGCGATTGGGAAGCGGCGTGCAACGCGCTCGATCTTTCCGGCTTGCGCCCCCTTGATGCGGCCATGCACCGGATCAGCGGGGCAAGCCTGGATGTACAGGAATTGATGGCCGGGCTGATCCTCGAACCCTTCGGCGATCTGGTGGACGATCTGGCCGCAACCATGGGCGATCCCTTTGGCCCGCTTTGCGCGCCACTCCCGGACACCGTTGAACTGCGCGCGCGGATCACGAGCGATTTCCGCTGGGCGCTGGCGCCCGACTACGATGCGCCAGAGGCCTGCGGCCAGTTCTGGTACGTGTCAGCGGCCAAGCAGGAACCCCGCCTCGGGCGGCGTTTTGCCGAAGAGGGCGCCGATCAGGAAACCCCGCTGGACATCGGCCGCCGGGTCAAGGCGCTCTACCAGGACCTCGAAGGGGAAAATGCCCCGCTGAGCGCCTTCCTGTCCCGCCATCCGGATCACGCGCTGGCGGCAGAGCGTGTGGCCATGGCAGGGCGCTACCCCTATGGCGAAATCCGCGACAACCTGATTGCCGAAGACTGCCTGCCCATCGACATGCTGCGCTGCAAGCTGGCATTCTTTGGCGCGGCCAAGTTCGACCCCAAATCGGACCGATGGACCCGGATCACCCTGTGCCAGGGCGCGCCGCTGGCGGATGAACTGGGGCCGGGGGCAGACGATTGGTGGCTGCCGGTCTTTGCCTCATGAAGCTCTCCGTCAATGAGGTGATGGGCCTGGCTGCCCGGGCCGCGCGCGGGGCGGGGGCACCACCGGCACAGGCCGCCGCCTTTGGCCGCGCGGCGATGTTCCACCTTGCGGCGGAGCGGGCGGAGGGCACCCTGACTGCCGCGCTTGAGGCCTTGCCACGGGGGCCGATCCTGACCCTGCCTTTGGCCTTTATCCGTGTTCTGACCGAAGAATGCAGCGATACCCCGTTGCCCCCGGATGTGGACACGGCACTGGTGCAAAGCTACGCCGAGGCGCAGACTTTCCTAACCACGCTGCGCCCCGAGGGGCCGCAGATGCAGATCACTGTCGATCGCAAATCCGCATCGCCCGGACCGGCGATATCCCGGATCACAATGTCGGAAGAGCTGTTCACTCTTCTCAACCACCTGGCCGCGCGCATCCTCGTCCCTGAAAGCGAAGCCTCGCGCATCGGTGGTGCGGGTGCGGGCCTCACCGACAACGACTGACCCCGGGGTTCTTTTTGCCAGAATACGCGGGGGTTTGGGGCAGGTTCCCGGGAACCGCGCCGCGGGCGCGTATTCTCTCTTCAAGCGCGGCTTGGCGCTTTATTATCATTTCGAGCGCGGCTTGGCGCATTTCTACTATTTTGTGCGCGGCTTCGCGCATTTCTACTATTTGGTGCGCGGTTTGGCGCGCAACGTGGGGTCCGCCTGCGTCGGGTCCTCCGGCCAGGGATGCTTGGGGTATTGCCCCCGCATGTCCTTGCGCACATCCGCATAGGACGAGGCCCAGAACCCCGGCAGGTCCGTTGTCACCTGAACCGGACGCTGGGCGGGGGAGAGCAAAGTCATCTGCACCGGCTGTCCCGCCACCATCGGGTGTCGCGTGACGCCAAAGACCTCTTGCAGGCGCAGTGCAATCGCGGGCTGCGCGCCGTCATAGTCGATGGGGATGCGGCGGCCCAACGGCGTTTCGAAATGCGCAGGCGCGGCGCGGTCCAGCGCCTGCTGCTGGTCCCAGTCAAGCCGTGCCCGAAGGGCGGGCAACAGGTCGAACCCTTTCCAGTCCCCGGCGCTGCGCAGCCCGGTCAGATGCGGCAGCAGCCAGTCCTCCAGCGTTGCCATCAGATGGGCTTCGGAAAAATCGGGGAAGGGCGGGGGCATCAGCCTTGCACGGGCCAGAAAGCGCCGGGCCGCGGCACCGGGCAGCAGTCCCAGCTGCCGCACACCCTCCAGCATCGCCAGCGCCACCTGATCTTCCGGCGCATCGGTCCAGTTGCGGTCCTGCAGGACCAATGCACCGAATGTTTCCTGCTGACGGGTCAGCACCCGGTTGTCACGCCGCGACCAGATGCAGACGTCTTTCCAGGTAATCTGACCCTCGAATGTCGCGCGCAGATCGGCCTCTTCCAGCCGGGCGGCCTGCCGGATGCGCGCCTCGCGCGGATCGCCGTCCAGATCGGTGGCCACGATCAGCCGCGCCTGGGCCATCGCGTCACCCTGTGGCAGCATGGCGCCCTTGCCGCCCGACAGGACATAGCGCGGCGCGTCGCCGGGCCTGCGCAGGCCGACACGGTCGGGATAGGCCAGCGCCGCCAGCACTGCGATATCCTCGGGGCCCTGCGCCGTCTGGCCTCTGGCGAGGCGCTTGGCCTCCTGCCGGATGCGCGCCACCGTTGCCGCATGGGCCTGCGGATTGCCGCGTAGGATGGCCTGGATGCGCAGCGTCAGGTCCACACCGGTGCCGCGCAGCGGATCACGCTCTGCCAGCAGGGCCGCAAGCATCGGTGCCCGCGCGCCGCCCCGTGCCACCATATGCGCAAGGCGGGGGTGCAGCGGCAGGCGCGCCAGCGCCCGGCCGTGATCGGTGATCCTGCCCTGCGCATCCAGCGCTTCCAGCAACTGCAGAACGCGCCGCGCCTCGGCCAGACGGCCCTCATGCGGGGGCGTGACAAAGCGCATTTCTTCGGCCTGACCACCCCAAAGCGCCAGTTCCAGCGCGAAACCTGTCAGGTCTCCGGCCTCGATCTCTGCGGGCGGATAGGCGGCCAATGCGCCCTCCTCCCCCTTCGTCCAAAGCTTGTAGGCCACCCCGGGCGCCATCCGGCCCGCCCGGCCCGCGCGTTGCGCGGCCTCGGCCCGGGTGACCCTTTCGGTGATCAGCCGCGACATGCCGGAGGCGGGGTCAAAGCGCGCCCGGCGCGCCCGGCCCGCATCCACGACGATGGTGATCCCCTCGATGGTCAGGGAGGTTTCCGCGATGGAGGTGGCAAGCACCACCTTGCGGCCCGACGGGGCGGGGGCGATGGCGGCGCGCTGGGCCTTGAAGTCCATCGCGCCAAAAAGCGGGGCAATGGTGCATCCCTTGGGCAGCTGATCGCGCAGGATCGCCTCGACCTTGCGGATCTCGCCCTCACCGGGCAGGAACACCAGCGCCGATCCCTCCGCCTCAGCCAGGGCCTGCAGCACAAGATCTGCGGTCGCCTGTTCGAGACGTTTGTTGACAAAGGGTTTGTCCAGCCAACGCGGGGTGACCGGAAAGCTGCGCCCCTGTGAGGTGACCACAGGTGCGGCCATCAGATCGGCCACCGGGGCCGCGTCCAGCGTGGCAGACATGGCCACCAGTAGCAGGTCGTCGCGCAGCGCCTCCGCCACCTCCAGACAAAGCGCCAGGCCGAGGTCCGCATTGAGCGAGCGTTCGTGGAATTCGTCAAAGATCACGGCACCCACGCCGGGCAGGTCCGGCTCTGCCTGCAACATCCGGGTGAGGATGCCTTCGGTCACCACCTCGATCCTGGTCGTCCTGCCAACCGCCGAAGCCCCGCGCACGCGGTAGCCGACCGTCTGGCCGACCTCTTCGCCCAGGGTGGCGGCCATGCGTTCTGCTGCGGCCCGCGCGGCAAGGCGGCGCGGCTCCAGCATCAGGATCTTGCCCTTTGTCAGCGCCGCGTCGAGCATCGCCAGGGGGACGCGTGTGGTCTTGCCCGCGCCGGGCGGAGCCTGCAGCACCAGACGGCCGGTTTCGCGCAGGGCGGCGATGGCCTGCGGCAGGACCGCGTCGATGGGCAGGGTAAAGGACATGTCGTCTTATCCGGCAAACCGCCTGGCGCGCCAACGGCCGGGGCTGGACATTTTTGCGCTGTCCCGCAAAAGATGCGCCATGGATATCAAGGACCTTGCCAGCCGCATCCGCGCACAGGAGCGCCGGGCGCTCGCGCGTGCGATCACGCTGGTGGAATCGGGCCGCGCCGATCACCGCGCCGCCGCCGCCGAATTGCTGGCTGCCCTGCCGCAGGAGGGTCAGGCGCTGCGCATCGGTCTGTCCGGCACCCCGGGCGTGGGCAAATCGACCTTTATCGAAAGCTTTGGCATGATGCTGACCGGCATGGGCAAGCGGGTGGCGGTGCTGGCGGTCGATCCGTCCTCCTCCCGCTCCGGCGGGTCGATCCTGGGCGACAAGACCCGGATGGATCAGCTCAGCCGCGATCCCAATGCCTTTATCCGGCCCTCGCCCAGCCAGACCCACCTGGGCGGCGTGGCGCGGCGCACCCGCGAGGCCGTGCGCCTGTGCGAGGCGGCGGGTTTTGACGTGGTGCTGATCGAAACCGTGGGTGTCGGCCAGTCCGAAACCGTGGTGGCAGAAATGTCCGACCTTTTCGTGCTGCTGCTGGCGCCGGCGGGCGGGGACGAATTGCAGGGCGTCAAACGGGGCATCATGGAAGTGGCGGATGTGATCCTGATCAACAAGGCCGATGGGGAACTGAAGGCGGCGGCCACCCGCACCTGCGCCGATTACGCGGGCGCGCTGCGCCTGCTGCGCAAGCGTCCGCAGGACCCGGCGGGCTATCCCTGTGCGATGACGGTTTCCGCGCTGGAGGAGAACGGGCTGGATCAGGCATGGCGGGCGCTTGAAGACCTGGCGGACTGGCGGCGCGAAAACGGATTCTGGGACCGGACCCGTGCCGCGCAGGCGCGTTACTGGTTTCTGGAGGACGTGAAGCAGCGCTTGCTGGCGCAATTGTCCGAAGTTGAAACTCAGGCGCGGCTCACCGCGCTGAGCGACGCCGTTGCCGCCGGGGAGCAGGACCCCTCAGCCGCCGCTCAGGATTTTGTGGACGGGATGCGCAGGTCGGTATCCTGACGGAATTTTCGAAAATTCCGGTTCGATTTCTTTGAAGAAATCGGCGGTTCACGCGGTTTTCATGGGCTTGATATGACGGCGGAGTTTTCGAAAACTCCGGTCCGTTTTCTTTGAAGAAAACGCATGTTTTCCGAACCTTGAGGTGTAGGGAAAGTCACAAAGTCGGAATTTTCGAAAATTCCGGTTCGATTTCTTTGAAGAAATCGGCGGTTCATGCGGTTTTCAGGGACTTGATATGACGACGGAGTTTTCGAAAACTCCGGCCCGTTTTCTTTGAAGAAAACGCAATCTCATCCCGCCTTGGGATGCGCCCGGTTGTAGACCTCCATCAACCGCGCCGTGTCGACCGCCGTATAGGCCTGGGTGGTGGAAAGCGAGGCATGGCCCAGCAATTCCTGGATCGCGCGCAGATCGCCGCCCGCGTCCAGCAGATGGGTGGCAAAGCTGTGGCGCATTGCATGGGGTGTCGCGGTCGCAGGCAGGCCAAGCTGCATGCGCGCATCCGCCATCACCTGCGAAATCGCGCGCGGCCCCAGGGGCCCCCCACGCACGGCGCGAAACAGCGGGCCATCGGCCTCCTGCGGGAAGGGGCAGGCGCGCAGATAGGCACCGACCGCCTCGCGGGCGGCGGGCAGAACCGGAACCACGCGTTCCTTGCCGCCCTTGCCGGAAATGCGCAGCGACTCGGGCAGGGGGGCATCCGCGCCCCTGAGGCCAAGCGCCTCCGATATCCGCAGACCGCAGCCCCAAAGCAGGGTCAGCACCGCGACGTCGCGGGTTGCAACCCAGGGGTGACGCGATTGCAGTTCGACACAGTCGATCATCGCACGCGCGGCATCCACCGCCAGCGGGCGGGGCAGTTTCCTGGAAAACTTCGGCGCTCGGGTGGTCAGGACCGCTGTGGGTTCAAAGCCTTCGCGTTCTGCCAGCCAGCGGTAAAAGGCTTTCACCGCGGACAGCTTGCGCGCCATGGAGCGGGGGCCGACGCCGGGGCCGCGTGTGCGGGCCATCCAGGACCGCATGTCCGAAATCGTGATCTGTGCCAAGGCGCCCAGGCCCTGCGGTGCCGCCTTATGGGCGGTCATGAAGGCCAGGAAATCCGCGACATCGCCCTGATAGGCGGTCAGCGTATTCTCTGCCGCCCCTTTCAAGGCGCGCTGCTGGTCCAGCCATGTGGCCAGCGCATCGCGCGCGGCGGGGCTGATCAGCCCGGTCTGTGCTGCTGTATCGCCGCGCTTCAAGACAGCCAGCGGCGCATCGCGCGCTCGAACACACCGGTAAAGAAGGTCAGCAGGTCGGTGCCCTGCTGGGGGCCGAACATATGCGGATCCTCCGCCCCCAGAACCAGCAGGCCGGGCAGGCGGCCCGCGCCGAAATCGAGCTTCAGGCAGGCTTCGGATCGGATCCAGTCGGATTTCTCGCCATAGATCTGATGCGCCCCGTCCTGCACGCCGCGCAAGGTCACCTGGCGGGGCGCGCCGCCGCGGCCATGGGTCAGGTAGCTGTCGATAAAGCCCGGTTCTGCCACGCTCAGCACATCACCCAGCCGCTGCACCGCCGGGTCGTTGTCGTTCTGAACCGATTCAAGAACCAGCTTTACCGCATCGACGCGCAGGATATCAGCCACTTCGCCGCCCAGATCGCGCAGGAAGGGTTCGAATTCGACCGGGTCGAGCATCCGCAGGATGGCACGGTGGATCTGGTTGGTCCCGGCCAGGTTTTCATAGGCGGCGGCGATCACGCTGCGGTGCGTGTCCTCCAGCCGGTCGAGCCGCGATTCCAGCCGTTCCATCGCGATGCCGCGCAGATCGACGATATTGCCGCCCATCGCCCTTTCATTGGCAGCGATCAGGGCCTGCATCAGATCGGTGTCGTCGAGTATCACATCGGGTTGCGAAATGATCGCCTCGCGCAGGGCGTCGTCAATCTTGGGGCTGCTGCTCATATCAGTCTCTGCTTGATTTGCTCCGGTATAGCACCGCTGGCCGGCAATTGCCGCCCCTTTTTCGCCATGCCGGGGCAAAAACCCGTGGCGTTGCGAAATTGTGCCCTTCGGGGTGCGGGGCGGGCATGCCGCCCCGAAACCGGGTCAGAGGATTTTCTGGCCGGTCTTTTCCCAATCCTTGGTGAACTGCTCAAGCCCCTTGTCGGTCAGCGGGTGGATCGCCAGCTTCTTGATCACCTCGGGCGGCGCTGTCATCACATCGGCACCGGCCAGCGCACATTCGTGGACGTGGTTCACCGACCGGATCGAGGCGGCGAGGATGTTTGTCTCGAACCCGTAGTTGTCATAGATCGTGCGGATGTCGTGGATCAGGTCCATGCCGTCGATGTGGATGTCATCCAGCCGCCCGATGAAGGGCGAGATGAAGGTCGCACCGGCCTTGGCGGCCAGCAGCGCCTGGTTGGCAGAGAAACACAGTGTCACATTGACCATGCGGCCCTCGCCGGACAGGATCTTGCAGGCTTTCAGCCCGTCCCATGTCAGCGGCAGCTTGATGGTGATGTTGTCCGCAATCTCGGCCAGCTTGCGGCCCTCGGCGATCATGGTCTCCGCATCCAGGGCTACCACTTCGGCACTGACCGGGCCGGTGACCAGAGCGCAGATCTCGCGGGTGACCTCGATGATGTCGCGGCCCGACTTGAGGATCAGGGAGGGGTTTGTGGTAACGCCGTCTACCATGCCCAGGTCGTTCAGCTCGGCAATCGCGTCAATCTCTGCGGTGTCTACGAAAAATTTCATCTCGGTGTCCTTATCGCTTGGAATGGTGGCGCTAACGGTTATCTCTGTCGCCTTGGCTTTATCGCATGATCTGCGATGCTGAAAGCCTTCAATTGTGAATTTCCAAGGTGGGGCATCCGTGGACGGTCCGGAATTCTTCGATCAAGGTGACCTGGTGGCGGTGCTGACGACCCAGCCTTTGGGCCGGGCGCTGGATTACCGTGCGCCCGAGGGGGGCTGTCACCGGGGCGCGTTTGTGGAGGTGCCGCTGGGGCCGCGCAAGGTGCTGGGCGTGGTCTGGGGGGCGGGGCAGGGCGATTATGACCTGTCAAAAATCCGCTCCGTGATCCGGGTTCTGGATGCCGCGCCGATGCGCGAGGAAATGCGCAGTTTCCTTGCGCGGGCCGCCGCCTATACGCTGACGCCAATGCCCGCGATGCTGCGTCTTGCCACCCGTGCGCCGGGCCTGGGCGACCCGCCGTCGATGCGAAGGGTCTACCGGCGCGGTGTGTCGGAGCCCGAGCGGATGACCGACGCCCGCCGCCGCGTCCTGGCCACCCTGCAGGATTATGGCGATCTTTCCTTTACCCTCAAGGAACTGGCCGAGATGGCCGGGGTGACCGCATCGGTGGTCAAGGGGCTGGTGGCACAGGGCGCCGTGGCCGAGGAAGAAAGCCCCCGCGATCTGCCCTTTCCCCGGCTGGACCCGGAACTGCCGGGCAAGGCGTTGACCGAGGATCAGGCCGCCGGGGCAGAGGTTCTGGCAGAGGCGGTGCGCAGCCAGAGCTATGGCACCACCCTGCTGCGCGGTGTCACCGGCTCGGGCAAGACCGAAGTCTATCTTGAAGCCGTCGCTGCAACTCTGCGCATGGGCCGTCAGGCGCTGGTGCTGCTGCCCGAGATCGCCCTGACCGAGCAATTCCTGCACCGGGTCGAGGAACGCTTTGGTGCGAAGCCCGCCGAATGGCATTCGGGGGCCACCATGACCGAACGCCGCCGTATCTGGCGCATGGTGGGACAGGGACACGCTCAATTGGTGATCGGGGCGCGGTCGGCCCTGTTTCTGCCGTTTCAGAATCTCGGGCTGATTGTCGTGGATGAGGAACATGACACCTCCTACAAGCAGGAGGACGGCGTGCTGTACCACGCGCGCGACATGGCGGTTCTGCGGGCCTCCATCTGCGGCGCCCAGGTGGTGCTGGCAAGCGCCACACCCTCGCTTGAGACCTGGGCGAATGTGGAAGCAGGCAAATACCGGCGTCTTGAACTGACCTCGCGATTCGGCCCTGCGGTGATGCCGCAGATGGGGGCCATCGACATGCGCGACGAGGGGCTGCCCTCTGACCGCTGGGTGTCACCGACCCTGCAGGGCGAGGTGAACAAGCGGCTGGAAAAGGGCGAACAGGCAATGCTCTTCATCAACCGCCGCGGCTATGCGCCGGTCACGCTGTGCCGGGCCTGCGGGCATCAGATCGGTTGCGACCATTGCGATGCGCGCATGGTGGAGCACCGGTTCCTCAAGCGCCTGATCTGTCACCAATGTGGTGAAAGCAAACCCATGCCCGAAACCTGCCCCTCCTGCGGGGCGGAGGACCGGCTGGCCCCGGTGGGTCCGGGGGTCGAAAGGCTGGGCGAGGAGGCGGCGGCGCTTTGGCCCGATGCGCGGGTGGCGGTGCTGTCCTCGGACATGTACGGATCGGCGCGGGCGCTGAAGGCCGAGATCGCAGGCATTGCGGCGGGGGCGGCGGACATCATCATCGGCACGCAACTGGTGGCCAAGGGACATAACTTTCCCAATCTCACCCTTGTTGGCGTGATCGACGCGGATCTGGGGCTGATGGGGTCTGACCTGCGGGCGGCGGAGCGGACATTCCAGCTGATGCGCCAGGTGGCAGGCCGGGCGGGCCGGGCGGAGGCACCGGGGGCGGCGCTGTTGCAGACCTATCAGCCGGATCATCCGGTGATCCGGGCAATCCTGGCGGGCGATGAAGAGGCTTTCTGGTCGGCAGAGGCAAAGGAACGTCACCAGGCCGGGGTGCCGCCCTATGGCCGGATGGCGGGGATCATCCTGTCCGGCCCGGATGTGGCGCAGGTGTTTGATGCGGGCAACCTGCTGGCGCAGCGCGACGCGCCGCTGCGGCGCATCGGTGCGCAGGTCTTTGGCCCGGCCCCGGCACCCATCGCCCGGGTGCGCGGGCGGCATCGCGTCAGGCTGCTGGTCAAGGCGGAAAAATCCGCGCCCCTGCAGGAGGCGCTTGCGCAATGGGTGGCGCAGGTGAAGCTGAAAGGTGAGCTGCGCCTTGCAGTGGATATCGACCCGCAGAGCTTCTACTGACCCTGCCCGGTCACCGCTGCGACGATCCATCACTTTTTGTGAAGTGATCCCGCATAAACATTCATTTCAATGATTGGCTGGCGCTCCCTATCTATGGCTCACACAGCATAGGAGTCTACCATGTCACTTCAGGAACAATCTTACAAATCTTCACAGATGCATGTCCGGATGACCGCCCCGGTCGCCCTGCTGATCGGCGCGGTTTTTGCCGCTCTTCTGGTCTGGGCCGTGCAGGGCACCGACGCTGCGGGCGACGGGCCGGTCTGGTACGGCAATTCCGGACCCGTCGCGGCGCAGACATCGCTTTGATGGGCGCGGAACGTCGCGCAGCGCTGTTGCGCTGCGCGCAAGCCGCCCCGCCCGCCGTCCCGTGTCGCCGTGTCGTCTGACATGGAGAGGGTCCATGCGGGGAGGCGTCGCGCAGGGATATTTGGGGCCAAAAAGAATGCGGAGCGGTGCATTCGGGAAGGGCGGATGTGCGTTTTTGGCCTCGTCTTTGGCCTGATGCAGGCGTATTAGCGCTGGCATGACGCATTTCGTGACCCTTGAAGACGCCAAGCATCAGCCGTTCTGGCGGCGACCCGTGGCCTTGCTGTTCCTGATGGCGCTGGCGATGCCGATTGCCTTCAACACCTGGTCGGCATTGCTGAACAACTTCGTCATCGAGGTCGCGGATTTCGACGGCTCCGACATCGGGCTGCTGCATACGGTGCGCGAGATTCCGGGTTTCCTCGCGGTGGGGGTGATCGCGATCATCATCTTCGTGCGCGAACAGGTGCTGGGGTTGGTGTCGCTGGCCCTGCTGGGCGCTGCAACAGCGGTCACGGCCTGGTTCCCCTCCATGGGCGGCATTCTGACGATCACCATGCTGTCCTCCATCGGGTTTCATTATTACGAGACGGTGAACCAGTCGCTGCAGCTGCAATGGCTGAAGATCGAGGATGCGCCGCGCATGCTGGGCTGGCTGCTGGCGGCGGGATCCTTTGCGACGCTGGTGGCCTATCTGGCGATCATGTCCCTCTGGGAGACGCTGGATCTGAGCTATAACGCCGTCTACCTGGCGGGGGGCGGGGTGACGCTGCTGATCGCGATCTTTGCCATGGTGGCCTATCCGCAGTTCGAAGCCCCCACGCCGCAGATCAAGAAGATGGTGCTGCGCCGCCGCTACTGGCTCTATTACGCGTTGCAGTTCATGGCGGGCGCAAGGCGGCAGATCTTTGTGGTATTTGCAGGGTTCATGATGGTGGAACGGTTCGGCTATGAGGTGCATCAGATCACCACGCTCTATCTGGTGAACCTTGTTGCCAATATGGTGCTCGCCCCGATGATGGGCCGTGCGGTCGGCTATTTCGGTGAGCGCCGCACGCTGGGGTTCGAATATATCGGGCTGATCATCGTCTTTCTCAGCTATGGTGGTGTCTATTACCTGGGCTGGGGCGTGATGGTGGCCGCCGTGCTTTATGTGCTGGATCACATCTTTTTCGGGCTGGCGCTGGCGCTCAAGACCTATTTCCAGAAGATCGCGGACCCGGCGGATATTGCGCCGACTGCGGCGGTGGCCTTTACCATCAACCATATTGCGGCGGTGTTCCTGCCGGTGCTGCTGGGGCTGTTGTGGCTGGTCTCGCCTGCTGCGGTCTTCTTCCTTGCCGCGGGGATGGCGGGCGTTTCACTGAGCCTTGCCATGCTGATCCCGCGCCACCCGGCGCCGGGGAACGAGACGATCTTTGCCAGTGCGGTGCCGCAGGCGGCCGAGTGATGGCCGAACAGGGCCGTTTCCTGACCGGTGGCACGATGGGCCATGTGGTGCGGATGACGGCGACCGGGGCGATGGGGATCACCTTTGTCTTTGTGGTGGATGCCGCCAACCTGCTGTGGATTTCGCAGCTTGGCGATCCGAGGCTGGTGGCCGCCATCGGCTTTGCCTATGCGGTACAGTTCTTTTCGGTATCCATTGCCGTGGGGCTGATGATCGCCACCACGGCGGTGATTTCGCGCAGCATCGGGCAGGGCGCCCATGCGCAGGCGCGCAGGCAGGCGGCGGCGGGCACGGTGATCGCCGCCGCGATCCTGACCCTGGTGGTCGCGGCGATTGTCGGCTTCCGGCATGAGCTGATTGCGCTGGCCGGCGCCACCGGAGAGACGGCGCGCCTCGCGTCACGCTACCTGGCGATCACGATCCCCTCGCTGATCCCGATGTCGGCGGCGCTGGCCTGTTCCGGCGTGCTGCGGGCCCATGGCTATGGGGCCAAGGCGATGTATGTCACGCTGTTTTCCGGATTTGTGCTGCTGCTTCTGGACCCTGTCCTGATCTTCTATCTGGGCTGGGGGCTGGACGGGGCCGCGATCGGGCTGGTGCTGTTCCGCTTTTCGCTGCTGGGGCTGGCCCTGTATTACGCCGTCGTGCAGATGGGGCTGCTGGAGCGTCCCCGGCTGCGCACCCTGCGCAACATCGCGGGGCCCTTTGCCGCCGTGGCGATCCCGGCGGTTGCCACCCAGATGTCCACCCCTGCGGGCAACTACTTTCTGACCATCGTCATGGCGCAATACGGCGATGACGCAATGGCGGCCTGGGCGGTGATCGGGCGGCTGACGGTTGTGGTCTTTGGCGGCGTCTTTGCCCTGTCGGGGGCGATCGGCGGTATCTTCGGACAGAACTACGGCGCGGGCCGGATGAGCCGCGTCCGCAGCACCTACCGGGACGCGCTGCTGTTCTGCGGCATCTATACATTGCTGGCCTGGGGGCTGCTGATCATGGTGACGCCTCATGTGATCGCGCTTTTCGGGCTGAGCGGCCTGGGCGCGGATGTCCTGCGCTCTTTCACCTTTGTGGGTGTAGGCGGCTTCATCTTCATCGGGGCGCTCTTCGTGTCGAACGCGGCATTCAACAACCTCGGGCGCGCCGGGCGCTCCACCCTGGTGAACTGGATCAAGGACGGGCTGCTGAGCTGGCCTGCCGCTGCGTGGCTTGCGGCCCTCTTTGGGGCGCAGGGGGTGATCTATGGTCAGGCGCTGGCAGGGGGTGTCGTCGGGATCGGGGCGGCACTCTGGGGCTGGTTCTATGTCAGGGGGCTGCGCGACCCTGTGGGCGCGCCCCTTGACCCCGGCACGCCACGGCCCTACCCGAACCCTGACAGATACCGGAGACGCTGATGCCCACCTTCACCGCATTGACCACCCTCGAAGGCCGCGCGCCCGCCTACAAGCTGGGCGAGGCGATGGAGGGGATGACACCCGAACCCACCGGCATCGGCGTGTTCGAGATGGAAGACGGATCGGGCCTCTGGGAGGTCGGCGGTTATTTCGAAGAGGCCCCGGACGAGGCAAGCCTGGCCCTGCTGGCCGCAGCGATGGGCGCGAAACCCTTTGTGGTATCAGAGTTGCCAGAGACCGACTGGGTCGCCCATGTGCGCCGGGAACTGGCCCCGGTGGAGGCCGGACGTTTCTTTGTCTATGGCAGCCATGATGCGGACAAGGTGCCGGAAGGGGTCGAGCCGCTGCTGATCGAGGCGGCAATGGCCTTTGGCACCGGGCACCACGGCACCACGTTGGGATGCCTGCGGGCGCTGGACCGGCTGGCGACGGGCGGTTTTGCCGGTGCGAATGTGGTGGACATCGGCTGCGGCACGGCGGTGCTGGCCATGGCGGCGGCGCGGATCTGGCCGCAGAACGTGCTGGCCAGCGACATTGATGAGGTCGCGGTGGAGGTCGCAAAGGCGAATGTGGCGGCAAATGGGCTGACCGGCCGGGTCTCCTGTGTCGAGGCGGCAGGCTTTGGCCATCCTAATCTCGCAGCGGCGGCGCCTTTTGACCTGATCTTTGCCAACATACTAAAGGGTCCGCTGATCGCGCTGGCCCCCGACCTTGCCGATTCCCTGCAACCGGGCGGATATGCGATTCTCTCGGGGATTCTGAACGAGCAGGCCGACGAAGTGATCGGCGTTTATGCACGATGCGGCATCAATCTGGTCGAACGGGAGAGCATTGTCGACTGGACGACACTCACACTGCAAAAAAACACCTAGATTGAAGGGGTTTTAAGGTACATTTGAGGCAGTTGCCCAGAATTTGCCACATTCCTTGTCTAATTCTGATTTCAACAGCGGTGGGGGCCGATGTTGAGAGAAATAAGACATGGTTGAGACACACGACCACTTTGTTGCCCGCCTTTCGAACCTGGGGAAAAAGCACGCGAAGTTGGCGCATGGCTATTCCACCAAGGTGGGTCGCGATGGCCTGATCATCGTAACGCCGAAACGCCGCCGCCGCGGATTTCCCTTCAAGCTTCTGATCATGTTCGGGCTTGGCTTTCTTGGCCTCAAGGTCTTCATGGTCGCGGCTGTTGGCCCGGTGACCTACAATGATCGCCTGGCGAAACTTGAAAGCGGCAGTGTCATCGAACAGGCGGGTGCAAAGGTTCTGGCGATTGATCCGGTGACCGAAACGCTTGCCAGCATGACCGGCCCGGTCCTGCGCTGACGAAAACGGCAGTGCCCCGGTCACGGGCTGCTGCATCCGCCATTCTCCGACAATCCGCTGTCCGGCAAAGAAAAACCGCGTTCCCCAGGCTTGGAGAACGCGGTTTTTTGTCTAGGCGTGGCGGCGGGAGAGCCCGCCGCGCCGCGATCAGCGGATCAGGTTGGATTGAGCAACCAGGTCGATGTCGCCACGGACCAGGCCGATATCGTCAAGTTCGCGGTCGGTCAGCGAGGACAGCGCGCGGCGTGTTGCGCGGGCGTCGTTCCATGCGACCAGCGTTGCCGCCAGTGTGTTCAGACCGGAGAAGAAACGAGAAACGGCAATGATGGAGCCGTATGCGGTGCGGGTGGTGTCAATAGCTGCCATTGGAGCCGTCCTTTTTACATTAGTGTTATGCCGGTTTTCCCGACGGTGTGCTGCGCAAATAGGCGGATATGAAACCCGGCACAATCACCAGAAATGCATGTGTGTTCTGCGGCTATTGCATAGGTCCTCCTTGCGCGTAAAACGCTGAAAATTAATGGAAAGAGGCCCGCAGTTCCTGTCGTTTGCGGGTGATTTTACGGCGCAAACAGGCCGCGTGTCTCAAAAGCGACGCAAGGCATGTCGCAACCAGGCCTCACGCGAAAGGACTTGGTGAATGTTCGCCTTTCGTGCTAGTGCATCAAAAAAACCACATAGAGGCGAATTCGGACAGGATGATACGGGTAATCGGCATTGATCCGGGGCTGCGCAACCTTGGTTGGGGGGTGATCGACGTGGCCGGACCTCGGCTTTCCCATGTGGCCAATGGCGTGATCGTGTCGCAGGGCGATGATCTGGGGCAGCGGTTGCTGTCGCTGCACGCGCAGCTGACGCGGATCTTCGCGACCTATCGCCCCCAGGCCGCGGCGGTGGAGCAGACCTTTGTCAACAAGGATGGGGCCGGCACGCTGAAGCTGGGGCAGGCGCGGGGCATCGCGATGCTGGTGCCGGCGCAGGCGGGGCTCTGCGTTGGCGAATATGCGCCCAACACGATCAAGAAGACGGTTGTCGGCGTGGGCCATGCCGACAAGGGCCAGGTCGCCCATATGGTGCGGATGCAGCTGCCGGGGATCGAGATTGCCGGGCCGGATGCGGCTGACGCGCTGGCCATTGCCATCTGTCATGCCCATCACGGCGGGGCCTCGGGGCTGGCGGCGGCCGTGGCGCGGGCCAGCGCATGATCGGCAAGATCACGGGACGCATTGATTACCGCGCGGCGGATCACCTGCTGATCGACGTGCGCGGTGTGGGCTATCTGGTCTATTGCTCGGACCGCACCCTTGCCGCCCTGCCCGGTGTGGGCGAGGTCGTGGCGCTTTATACCGATCTGGTGGTGCGCGAGGACCTGATGCAGCTTTTCGGGTTCCAGACTCTGGTGGAAAAGGAATGGCACCGCCTGCTGACCTCGGTGCAGGGGGTCGGGGCCAAGGCATCGCTGGCGATCCTGGGCGCATTGGGGCCGGATGGCGTCAGCCGCGCGATCGCGCTTGGCGACTGGAACGCGGTCAAGGCGGCCAGGGGCGTCGGCCCCAAGATCGCGCAGCGCGTGGTGCTGGACCTCAAGGACAAGGCCCCCGGTGTCATGGCAATGAGCGGCACGCTGGCGCAGGCGCAGGGCGAAGACCCCGCCGAGGTGATCGAGACACCGGTTTCCCGCCCTGCGCGGGCGGCGCCTGCCGCCACATCGGCGCAGGCCGACGCTTTGTCGGCGCTGGGCAATCTGGGCTATGGCCCCGGCGACGCGGCAGGCGCGGTGGCACAGGCAGCAGGCGACATGCCCGGGGCCGACACCCCCGCCCTGATCCGCGCGGCGTTGAAACTGCTGGCACCGAAGGGGTAGGGTGCCGTTCAACAGCCCCAAGGGCCGGCAATGGCGCGGATGACAGATGACCGAGATTGACCCCACAGTGCGGCCTGACCCGCTGCCCGAAGACCTCGACCGCGCCCTGCGGCCGCAGATGCTGGACGAATTCGTAGGCCAAGCCGAGGCGCGGGCGAATTTGCGGGTGTTCATCCAGTCGGCGCGCCAGCGCGGCGAGGCGATGGACCACACGTTGTTTCACGGCCCTCCCGGCCTGGGCAAGACCACGCTGGCGCAGATCATGGCGCGCGAACTGGGGGTGGGGTTCCGCATGACCTCCGGCCCGGTGCTGGCCAAGGCGGGGGACCTGGCCGCGATCCTGACCAATCTTGAAGCGCGCGATGTGCTGTTCATCGACGAGATTCACCGGCTCAACCCGGCGGTGGAGGAAGTGCTTTACCCTGCACTGGAGGATTTCGAGCTGGACCTCGTGATCGGCGAGGGGCCCGCGGCGCGCACCGTGCGGATCGAGTTGCAGCCTTTCACCCTGGTGGGAGCCACGACGCGGATGGGATTGCTGACGACACCGCTGCGGGACCGTTTCGGCATCCCCACGCGGCTGGAGTTCTACAGCGAGGACGAGCTTTTCATCATCGTCGACCGCAATGCCCGAAAGCTCGGCGCACCGGCAGACGAACATGGTGCTCGCGAGATCGCCCGCCGCGCGCGGGGTACCCCCAGGATCGCCGGACGGCTCTTGCGGCGGGTCGTGGACTTCGCGCTTGTGGAGGGCGACGGCAGGGTGACAAGGGCGCTGGCGGACATGGCCCTGACACGGCTGGGGGTGGATCATCTGGGGCTTGACGGGGCCGACCGGCGCTACCTGACCCTGATTGCGGAGAATTATCAGGGCGGGCCGGTGGGGATCGAGACATTGTCGGCGGCCCTGTCGGAAAGCCGCGATGCACTGGAAGAGGTGATCGAGCCCTTCCTGTTGCAGCAGGGATTGATCCAGCGTACCCCGCGCGGGCGGATGCTGGCGGCGAAGGCCTGGGCGCATCTGGGGATGGCACCGCCCAGGGGCCAGAGCGATCTGTTTGGCTGAACTGTCGGTGATGTGTATTTTGGGAACAATGAAACATGGATGCTGAACAGGTCGAGGCGCTGTTTACCCGTGGGGACGGGAGTTTTGCCTTTGCGCGCTGGGGGCGGCCTATCTGTCCGGTGGTCTTTGGTGTGGACGATGCCACGCTGAGCGTGGTCAAAGGCGCGGTCGAGGCGGTGTGTGGTCTGGCGGGTCACGAGATGGGCGAGATGGACGCGGAGCTGGGCAGCAATCTGATGATGTTTTTCTTCCGCGACTGGAACGAGCTTCTGGATGTGCCGGGCATGGACCGGCTGGTGGAGGACCTTGCACCGCTGGTGGGCCGGCTGGAGGCGGCGGAGGCGAACCAGTACCGGTTCTTCCGCTTCGACAAGCGCGGCGCGATCAAGGCCTGTTTCGTCTTTCTGCGGATGGATGCGCATCTGAGCACCGTGCCTGCGCATACCCTGGCCTTGAGCCAGATCGTGCAGTCCATGCTCATGTGGTCGGATGGGGCGTTTCAGGACCGGTCACCGCTGGCCGTGGCGGGCGAGACGACGGTGCTGCAGCCGGATGTGGCCGCGTTGCTGCGGGCGGCCTATGATCCGGTGCTGCCGGTTGCGGCCCGGGACCCGGCCCATGCATTGCGGCTGGCTGCAAGGATCGGTGTGTTGCAATGAGCCATCGTTTCCCGATCCGCATCTTCTATGAAGATACCGACATGGCCGGTATCGTCTATTACGCCAATTACCTGCGCTACATTGAACGGGCGCGCTCCGATATCGTCGAGCAGTTCGGGCTCGACCAGCGCGAGATGCGGGCGCAGGGCATTGTCTTTGTCGTCACCAGGGTCGAGGCCGATTATCTGGGCACCGCCGGGTTCGGAGACCGTCTGGAGGTGCGCACAACACATTTCGCCAAGGGGGCGACGCGCTGGATCTTCCATCAGGATGTCTGCCGGGAGGACAAGGTGATCTTCCGCGCCCTTGTCACCGCAGTCTGCATGACCACCGATGGAAAACCCACCAGATTGCCAGCAAAACTCCGCTCACTGCCGAAGGATGCGGCGGGTTAACGCCAATGTTCTGGCTTTCCCGCTTGCACTGGGATAAGTTTGCGCCAAATAGCGCCTTGGAAAACAGGGCCGCAGAGGCATGCAGCCGCGACGTGGCGGCACAACAAGAGCAGGAATAATGGAAGCAGAAACGCTGGCATTGGCGCAGGAGATTGATTTCTCCGTGTGGGGACTTTTCGCGCGGGCAACGCTGGGAGTCAAACTGGTCATGATCATTCTGATCATCGCCTCCTTCTGGTCGTGGTCGATCATCGTGCAGAAGCTGTTGCAATATCGCCTTGCGCGTTCGGAGCAGAAGGCTTTCGATCAGGCGTTCTGGTCCGGGGAGCCGCTGGACGGTCTTTTCGATCAGATCGGCCCGGACCCCAGCGGGCCTTCGGAAAAGATATTCGCCTCCGGGATGACCGAATGGCAACGCTCGCACCGGGATGATGGCGGGCTGATCCCCGGTGCCACGGCGCGCATCGACCGGTCGATGGATGTGGCCATCGCCAAGGAGGCCGAGCGCCTGCAAGGCGGGCTGACGGTGCTGGCGACGGTCGGGTCATCCGCGCCCTTCATCGGCCTTTTCGGCACGGTGATCGGCATCATGAACGCCTTTGTCGAGATTGCCGCCCAGCAGAACACCAACCTTGCGGTTGTCGCCCCCGGCATTGCCGAGGCGCTGCTGGCCACCGGTCTGGGGCTTCTGGCCGCGATTCCGGCGGTGATTTTCTACAACAAGCTCAATGCCGACAGTGAACGTATCATCGGCGCGCATGAAGCGTTCTCCGATGAATTCGCCACCATCCTGTCGCGTCAGCTGGACAGCTGAGCATGGGCGCAGGTGCGATCAAGAAACAGGGCGGCGGACGCGGGCGGCGGCGCGGGCGCGCCCAGCCGATGTCCGAGATCAACGTGACGCCTTTCGTGGACGTGATGCTGGTTCTGCTGATCATCTTCATGGTTGCGGCGCCGCTGCTGACCGTGGGTGTTCCGGTGGAACTGCCCAAGACCGCCGCCGGTGCCCTGCCCGCAGAGCAGGAGGAGCCTCTGACGGTGACCGTCAGCGCCGATGGTGCGGTGCAGATCCAGACCACGGATGTGGCGCGCGACCAGCTGGTGACGCGGCTGCGCGGGATTGCGGCGGAACGGGCCAGCGACCGCGTCTATCTGCGTGCCGATGGCAAGGTGCCCTATGCGCAGGTGATGGAAGTCATGGGCGCGCTGAACGCGGGTGGTTTTTCCAACATCGGGCTGGTGACCGACATCGGTGGTCCGGCGTTGGACAGCCCGGGGTCAGAGTGACACTTGCACCGCAACGATCTTCATATCGGGCATTATGTATCGGGAGCCGGCCACCTGACGGTGATCGGCTGGCTGCTGCTGGGTAATGTTTTCACCTCCGAGCCGCCGCCCTTCGAGATGACAGAGGTGTCGGTGATCTCAAGCACCGATTTCGATGCGCTGGTGGCAGGGCAGCAGGCGCCCGACACGGCGACAGAGGTGGCACAGCCTGCGGCACCCGAGGTGACACCTGATCAGCCTGAGGTCGCGGCGGAGCCGGACACGCAGGTTGAACAACCCGCACCGGCCCAGGCCGATCCGCCCGCCGATGACACGCCGCCCGATGTGGTGGAGCTGGCTTTGCCGCCGCAAACGGATGTGGCGGATACGCCGCCGGTCCTGGATGAACCTATTGGCGATCAGGCCGTATTGGTGCCCGAGGTCGCGCCCGAAGCCGCCCCGCGCCCGGTCGAGCGTGTCGCACCCGAGCCTGTCGCGCAGCCCGAGCCCGAGGCAACGCCGGATCCGGTGCAGCAGGAAGCCGTGGCACCGGACGAAACCGGCGATGCGCCGCAGGAAACCCAGGAAGCCACCGCGCCGGAGGAGGCGACAACCGAGATCGTGACGGAGGCCACCAAGGCACCCGCCGCTTCGCCGCGCCCGCCCGGGCGGCGCCCCGCGGCCCCGGTGGTCGCCGAAACGCCGGTGGAAACTCCGACCGAGACGCCGCGCGTGGCCGAGACACCGGCCCCGACCAGGACACCGGATGCAGACGTAGATGCCGACGCCATCGCCGCTGCTGTCGCCGCGGCCCAGGCGGCAACCGAGACACCGGCCAAGCCTGCGCCAAGCGGTCCGCCGCTGACCTCCGGGGAAAAGGAGAATCTGCGTGTTGCGGTGTCGAACTGCTGGAACGTCGGCTCGCTTTCTTCCGAGGCGCTGCGCACGACCGTGGTTGTCGCGGTGAACATGGCGCAGGATGGGACCCCCATCATCGGGTCGATCCAGATGATCGGCAGCGAGGGCGGGTCATCCGCCGCCGCCAAACAGGCGTTCGAGGCGGCCCGCCGCGCGATCATCCTGTGCGGATCGAAGGGCTATCAGCTGCCGACCGAAAAATACAGCCAGTGGCAGGAGATCGAGATGACCTTCAACCCCGAGAGGATGCGGGTAAAATGATGGAACATGTGTCGTTTCACCGGCATTATTCCGCTATGGTGTTATTTTGCGTGAACTTCCCCTCGAATTATCGGCAAAGCCGCGAAATAGTGGATTTACGTTTAAGCCCGAAAGGATGCTGACGAGATGAAATTGCGTTTTTTGAGCCTGTTCCTGGTGCTGATCTGCGCCCTGTCCGGTGCGGTTGCGGCCCAGCAGGGGCCCCTGCGGATCGAGATCACCGAAGGGGTCATCGAGCCTTTGCCCTTTGCGGTGCCCAGCTTCCAGCCTGAAAGCGCGGAATCGGGGCAGCTTGCCGGTGACATCTCCCGGGTGGTGTCGGAGGATCTGACGGGAACCGGCCTGTTCCGCGAGGTTCCGGCATCGGCCTTTATCTCTACGGTCAGCGATTTCAACGCGCCGGTGCAATATGCCGACTGGAAGGCGATCAACGCGCAGGCGCTGATCACCGGGGCGGTGAATGTGCAGGGCAATTCGGTCAGCGTGAAGTTCCGTCTCTATGACGTGTTCTCGGGCGCGGAACTGGGCGATGGCCTTCAGTTTTCGGGGACCACCGAAGGCTGGCGACGCATGGCGCACAAGGTGGCGGATGCGGTCTATAGCCGGATCACCGGCGAGGGCGCCTATTTCGACAGCCGCGTGGCCTATGTCTCTGAAACCGGGCCGAAGGATGCGCGCCAGAAGCGGCTGGCGATCATGGATTACGACGGGGCGAATGTTCAGTACCTGACCGATTCAGGCTCCATCGTGCTGGCACCGCGCTTTTCGCCCTCGGGTGACCGGGTTCTCTATACCAGCTACGAAAGCGGCTTTCCGCGGATCTATGTGCTGGACATCGGTTCGGTGCAGCGGCGGGTGCTGGAAAGCGCCGAAGGCACCATGAGCTTTGCGCCGCGCTTCTCGCCCTCCGGACAGACCGTGGTCTATTCGCTGACCCAGGGCGGCAATACCGACATTTACACAATGGACATCGCCAGCGGCCAGTCCGTGCGCCTGACCAATACGCCCGCGATCGAGACCGCGCCCAGCTTCAGCCCCGATGGCGGCCGTATCGTGTTCGAGAGCGACCGTTCCGGCACCCAGCAGCTTTACATCATGTCCGCCACCGGCGGCGAGCCGACGCGCATCTCCTTCGGCGAGGGGCGCTATGGCACGCCGGTCTGGTCGCCGCGTGGCGATCTGGTGGCCTTTACCAAACAGAACAAGGGCCGTTTCCACATCGGTGTGATGCGGCTGGACGGTTCGGAAGAGCGTCTGCTGACCGCTTCCTTTCTGGATGAGGGGCCGACATGGGCCCCCAATGGCCGGGTGATCATGTTTGCCCGCGAAACCCAGGGGGCGGGCGGGTCATCGACCCTTTATTCCGTGGACATTTCCGGACGCAACCTGCGGCCGGTGCGCACACCGGAAGGGGGCTCGGACCCGTCCTGGTCGCCTTTGCAAAAATAACACGAAGTTGTTGTAGCGAATTTCCAATGGCCGCGGGCCTGTGCTACTAAAGGTTAACAAAAGTCGCCACCAACGAGAGGCACCACGATGAACAGATTTCTGACAAGCGGTATTTTGATTGCAGCATTGGCGCTGGGTGCCTGTACCAACCCGGACCGCTTTGGCGCCGATGGTGCCGGTGCAGGGGCAAACGCAGGTGCCGGTGCCAATGGTGTGGTGCCGGGCAGCGCCAATGACCCGACCTCGGCTGCCTATTTCCAGCAGTCGATCGGGGACCGTGTATTGTTTGAAGTGGATCAGTCGAACCTGACCGCCATCGGCCGCGCGACGCTGGACGGGCAGGCGCAGTGGCTGATGACAAACTCGGACTACCAGGCCGTGATTGAAGGTCACGCGGACGAACAGGGCACCCGTGAATACAACCTGGCCCTGGGGGCGCGCCGTGCCAATGCGGCGCAGGAATACCTGATCTCAAAGGGGGTCCCGCCGGGCCGTCTGCGGGTCATAAGCTATGGCAAGGAACGCCCCATCGAGATCTGTTCCGAAGAATCCTGCTATGCCAAGAACCGCCGCGCGGTGACAGTTCTGGCAGGCGGTCTGACAAGCTGAGGCTGATCTGATGAAGATGCGTTTGGTAATGGGTATGATGCTGGGGCTTATGGTCAGCCCCGCGGCCGTGTTGGCACAGGATGATCAGACGCTGGCAGATGTGCGTCAGGAACTGAACATCCTGTTTGTCGAGGTCCAGAAACTGCGGCGCGAATTGTCCACCACGGGTGGTGTTTCGACCAGCACCGGGGGCGCGTCGGTGCTGGAGCGCGTGGGCGCGATGGAAAGCGAATTGCAGCGCCTGACCTCCAAGACGGAAGAACTGGAAAACCGCATCAACCGTATCGTCGACGACGGGACCCGCCGGATCGGCGACCTGGAATTCCGGCTGGTCGAACTTGAAGGCGGCGATGTGGGCAAGCTGGGCCAGACCACCACACTTGGGGGAGAGGGGCAGGCTTCGGTCTCGGCTCCGCTGACCGCCCCGGCCACACCGACTGACGAGGCCTCTCTTGCGGTTGGTGAAGAGGCCGATTTCAAGCGGGCGCAGGAGGCGCTCGCATCCGGTGACTTTCGCGCCGCCGCAGACCTCTTTGCGACCTTCAATCAGACCTATCCGGGCGGTCCGCTAGCCGCCGAGGCCGAATTGCGCCGGGGCGATGCCCTGCAGGGACTGGGCGATTCAAAGGAGGCGGCACGCGCATTCCTGACCGCTTTCAGCACTGCGCCCGAAGGGCCGATGGCGCCACAGGCGCTTTTTGAACTGGGACGCGCCCTTGGGCAGCTTGGGCAGACCCAGGAAGCTTGCGTCACGCTCTCCGAAGTCGGCGTGCGCTTTCCATCGACGCCAGCGGTTGCCGAGGCCGAGAACCAAAGGCTTGCGCTAGGATGTAGCTGACGTGACCATGGCCTGGCTGACCCAGCAAGTGTCCAGCGCTTTCCTGCCCCATCCGCCGGACAGGGTTGCGGTCGCGGTTTCGGGCGGTGGCGATTCCATGGCGCTGCTGCATCTGATGCACGGATTTTGCAGGCTGCACGGATCGCGTCTTTTTGCTGTGACAGTGGATCATTGCCTCAGGCCGGAGGGAGCCGAGGAAGCCGAGGCTGTGGGTGCCTATTGCGCGACGCTTGGCGTGCCCCATGATATCCTGATCTGGGATGACTGGGATGGCATCGGCAATCTTCAGGCAGAGGCCCGCGATGCGCGTTATGAATGCGTATCGGATTGGGCAAAGGAGCGCGGAATCCGCACCGTCGCGGTGGGACATACCGCCGATGATCAGGCTGAAACGGTTCTGATGCGTCTTGCGCGCCGCGCCGGTGTGGATGGGTTGTCGTCAATTTCGCCCCGGATGTTACGCCATGGTATCCATTGGGTGCGGCCTTTGCTGTCTGTCACCCGTGAAGACCTGCGGAGCTACCTGCGCAGCCAACAGGTCAGCTGGGTAGAAGACCCGAGCAATGATGACACGAGTTTTGAACGCGTCAGGGCACGCAACGCGCTGGCAGAACTGGGCAAGCTGGGTATTGATGCAAGTGCTCTGGCCACCGTGGCCGAACAGATGCGTCAGGCGCGGGCTGCGTTGAACTGGCAGACCTTCCTCGCCGCCCGCGATATCGCACGTGTGGAGAAAGGTGCCATTGCACTGGATGAACGGCGGCTGCGGATCCAGCCTGAAGAAATTCAGCGCCGCCTGCTGGTTCATGCGCTGAGCTGGATCAGCGGCAATCCCTATCCGCCCCGACGGGCCGCTGTTGCCACGCTGATGGCGGCGCTGCGCCGGGGGCTGGCCTCGACGCTGGATGGGTGCCACGCCCTGCGCGAGAAAGAGAGCATCTGGGTGTTCCGCGAGCATAAGGCGGTGCAGGACCTGCGGGTGCCTGCGGGTCAATTGTGGGATTCACGCTGGCGCGTCAAACCGGCCACTGAAGAGGCTGCCCGCAAGTGCCACTATGTGGCCGCGATGGGCCAGCAGGGGGTCGAGCAATGCGGAGATTGGCGTGCATCCGGGCTGCCGCTGCAGGCGGTCATGTCCTTGCCTGCCGTGTGGCAAGATGACGTCCTTCTCGCCGCCCCCCTTGTCCGACCGGACCAAAACTGGCATGCGGCACTGGAAGGTGGAGAAGAGACCTTCTTTGGCGGGCTATTATCGCATTGAATCTACTGTGATGATCCCTATCTTAGGTCAGTGTTCGATAAGACCATTCGACATGCGCAACTCAGCCTGGACAGGCGCAAATTGTTGTTATTAGGAGAACTTCCTTGGGAAATATGCGTAACCTCGCGTTTTGGGTCGTCTTGCTTTTGCTGGTGTTGGCGCTGTTCAACCTCTTCAGCGGCTCAAATAATGCCCTGCAGAGCAACGAAGTCACCTATTCCGAATTCGTAAGCTCGGTTGAAAAGGGCGAAGTGCGGAACGCCACCCTGGACGGAGAACAGGTCCGGTTTCGCAAGGCGGACGGGTCTGATTACGTCACGGTCAAACCCGAGGACGCGGAAATCACCAACCTGCTGATCAACAACAACGTGCCGATCAAGGTGCGGCCACAGGAACAATCGGGCTTCCAGACGTTCCTGATGTCGCTGCTGCCCATCGCCTTGCTGATCGGTGTGTGGATCTATTTCATGAACCGGATGCAGGGCGGCGGCAAGGGCGGGGCCATGGGCTTTGGCAAGTCCAAGGCCAAGATGCTGACCGAGAAACATGGCCGGGTCACCTTTGACGACGTGGCAGGCATCGACGAGGCCAAGGAAGAACTTGAGGAAATCGTCGAGTTCCTGCGCAATCCGCAAAAATTCAGCCGCCTTGGCGGCAAGATCCCCAAGGGCGCGCTGCTGGTCGGCCCTCCGGGCACAGGTAAGACACTGCTGGCGCGCGCCATTGCGGGCGAGGCGGGCGTGCCTTTCTTCACCATCTCCGGTTCCGACTTTGTCGAGATGTTCGTGGGTGTGGGCGCGAGCCGTGTCCGCGACATGTTCGAACAGGCGAAAAAGAACGCGCCCTGTATCGTCTTCATCGACGAGATCGACGCCGTGGGCCGCCATCGTGGTGCAGGCTATGGCGGCGGTAACGACGAGCGTGAACAGACGCTGAACCAGTTGCTGGTCGAGATGGACGGCTTTGAGGCCAACGAGGGTGTGATCATCCTGGCCGCCACCAACCGCCGCGACGTGCTGGACCCCGCGCTGCTGCGTCCGGGCCGTTTCGACCGTCAGGTCACCGTGCCGAACCCCGACATCAAGGGCCGCGAGAAGATCCTTGGCGTTCATGCCCGCAAGACGCCACTTGGCCCCGACGTCGACCTGCGCATCATCGCGCGCGGCACGCCCGGGTTCTCGGGTGCGGACCTCGCCAACCTGGTGAACGAGGCGGCGCTGATGGCCGCGCGTGTGGGGCGGCGTTTCGTGACCATGATCGACTTCGAGCAGGCCAAAGACAAGGTCATGATGGGGCCTGAACGCCGCAGCATGGTCATGACCGCCGAACAAAAGGAAATGACAGCCTACCATGAGGCCGGTCATGCGCTGGTCGGCATGTCGCTGCCGAAATGCGATCCGGTCTACAAGGCCACGATCATCCCGCGCGGCGGTGCGCTTGGCATGGTGATGAGCCTGCCCGAAATGGACCGCCTGAACATGTTCAAGGACGAATGCCACCAGCGCCTGGCCATGACCATGGCGGGCAAGGCTGCGGAAATCCACAAATATGGGCCAGAGGCCGTGTCCAACGGCCCGGCCGGCGACATCCAGCAGGCCAGCGCGCTGGCCCGGGCGATGGTGCTCCAGTGGGGCATGTCCGACAAGGTCGGCAACATCGACTATTCCGAAGCCGCGCAGGGCTATCAGGGCAATACGGCGGGTTTCTCTGTCTCTGCCAACACCAAGGAACTGGTGGAGAAAGAAGTCCAGAAGTTCATTCAGGACGGCTATGAATGGGCGAAGAAGATCATTTCCGAGAATGAGGAAAAATTCGAGCGTCTCGCCCAGGGCCTGCTGGAATACGAGACCCTGACCGGGGATGAGATCAAGCGCGTGATGGACGGGCTGCCGCCTTCCGACGAAAATGACGAGAGCGGCCCGGACGAGGGCAACGCCCCCAGCGTCACCGCGATTCCCAAGGCCAAGGGCAAGGGCAAGAAACTGCCCCCCGCGGATGGCGGTCTGGAACCGGAACCGACCACCTGATCACAACCGCTGATCAAGGCGTAACAGAATGTCATAAGGCCCCGCCACGGCGGGGTCTTTTCTTTTGCGCAGGGTCTGACCAAAGTGGCGGCGACCACAAGGAGCCTTGACCATGCCTGAACTACTGCCCACCGATCATACCGCGACCATCGTCTGGATGGGGATGGTGCCGCAGGACCGCAGCGATATCCGGTCACAGGAAATCGACCGCGCCCGCGCCACCTATGCCGGGTTTGCAGGCGATTTCCACGCGGGGCTCACCAGACCATCCTGCGTGCGGGTGAAATCGCAATATCCGCAGGGCACGGAGATCCGCAACACGCGGCAGTTTTCGATCCTGTCGGCAGAGGAACTGGCCGAGATCGCCGCCGAAATCGGCGTGGACAAGCTGGACCCCCGACTTTTGGGAGCGTCGATCGTGGTGCAAGGCATTGCCGACTTTACCCATATCCCGCCCGCGTCGCGGTTGCAGTCGCCCTCCGGCACCACCCTGACCGTCGACATGCTGAACGGCCCCTGCAACCTGCCCGCGCGCGAGATCGAAAAGGAAGCGCTGGGGCATGGCAAGGGGTTCAAGGCGGCAGCGCTGGGGCGCAGGGGCGTCACCGCTTGGGTGGAGCGCGAAGGCGACCTGGCCATCGGCGATACATTGCGTCTGCATGTGCCGGGGCAGCGGGCCTGGGCGCTCCTTTAGCGACGATCGTTTCCAAAAAGAAACGGTTTATCGGTCCACCGCCGCATCGGGTGGTGGAAATGTCGGAATTGCGACCTGTGGTCCGGACGATTGCACGATAAGAGGGGCAAACGGCACATCGGTCTTTAGGGGAACCCTCACATGGCTTACAAATCCGACATCGAAATCGCACGCGCAGCGAACAAACGCCCCATCCAGGAGATTGGTGAGAAGCTTGGGATCGGCAGCAAGGACCTGCTGCCCTATGGCCATGACAAGGCGAAGGTCAGCCAGACATTCATCGACAGCGTCCAGGGCAACAAGAACGGCAAGCTGATCCTGGTGACAGCGATCAACCCGACCCCTGCGGGTGAGGGCAAGACCACCACCACAGTGGGTCTGGGCGACGGGCTGAACCGGATCGGCAAGAAGGCCGCGGTCTGCATCCGCGAAGCCTCGCTCGGGCCGAACTTCGGGATGAAGGGCGGCGCGGCAGGGGGCGGCTATGCCCAGATCGTGCCGATGGAAGAAATGAACCTGCATTTCACCGGCGACTTCCACGCCATCACCAGCGCGCATTCGCTGCTTTCGGCGATGATCGACAACCACATCTACTGGGGCAACGAGCTGGAAATCGACACCCGCCGCGTCGTCTGGCGCCGGGTCGTGGACATGAACGACCGCGCGCTGCGCCAGATCACCACCTCGCTGGGCGGGGTCGCCAACGGCTTCCCGCGCGAAGCGGGCTTCGACATCACCGTGGCCTCCGAAGTCATGGCGATCCTCTGCCTTGCCAAGAACCTTACAGATCTGCAGGAACGTCTGGGCAACATGATTGTCGCCTACCGCCGCGACAAGTCGCCGGTCTTTGCCCGCGACATCAAGGCGGACGGCGCGATGACCGTCCTGCTGAAGGACGCGATGCAGCCGAACCTGGTGCAGACGCTTGAGAACAACCCGGCCTTCGTGCACGGCGGTCCCTTCGCCAATATCGCGCATGGCTGCAACTCGGTCATTGCGACGACAACCGCGCTGAAACTGGCGGATTACGTGGTGACCGAAGCGGGCTTTGGTGCCGATCTGGGGGCCGAGAAGTTCCTGAACATCAAGTGCCGCAAGGCGGGTCTTTCGCCCTCTGCCGTGGTGGTTGTGGCAACTGTCCGCGCGATGAAGATGAACGGCGGCGTCGCCAAGGCCGATCTGGGCGCCGAGAATGTCGAAGCCGTGAAATCGGGCTGCGCCAACCTGGGCCGCCACATCGAGAACGTGAAGAGCTTTGGCGTGCCGGTGGTGGTGGCGATCAACCACTTCGTCACCGATACCGATGCCGAAGTGCAGGCGGTCAAGGACTACGTGGCCAGCCAGGGCTCCGAAGCGGTGCTGTCCAGGCATTGGGAACTGGGCTCCGAAGGCTCTGCCGATCTGGCGACCAAGGTTGTCGAGACAATCGAGAAGGGCGAGGCGAATTTCGCACCGATCTATCCCGATGAGATGAGCCTTGCGGACAAGATCAACACCATCGCCACCAAGATCTATCGCGCCGACGAGGCGGTGATGGACGGCAAGATCCGCGCCCAGCTGAAGGAATGGGAAGATCAGGGCTATGGCAACCTGCCGGTCTGCATGGCCAAGACGCAATACAGCTTTACCACCGATCCCGAGCGGCGCGGCGCGCCCACCGGTTTCGACATTCCGGTGCGCGAAGTGCGCCTCTCTGCAGGTGCCGGTTTTGTCGTGGCGATCTGCGGTGAGATCATGACCATGCCCGGCCTGCCACGTGTGCCTTCGGCCGAGAACATCCGTCTGAACGCCGACGGCGACGTCGAAGGCTTGTTCTGATCAAGAGTGGTGCGCAGTAAATGCGCACCCTACGAAACCCTTGTAGGGTGCGCATTTACTGCGCACCTCAGGAAAGATAACATGACTGCAATGATCATCGACGGAAAAGAATTCGCCGCCCGCGTGCGGGCCAAGGTGGCCGGGCATGTGACCCGTTTGAAGGATCAGCACGGCATCACGCCCGGTCTGGCAGTGGTGCTGGTGGGCGAGGATCCGGCCAGCCAGGTCTATGTCCGCTCCAAGGGCAAGATGACCGTCGAGGTCGGCATGAAATCGGTAGAGCACAAGCTGGAGGCCGACACTTCGGAGGCGGAGCTGCTGGAGCTGATCGACCGGCTGAACAACGATCCGGAAATCCACGGTATCCTGGTGCAACTGCCCCTGCCGAAGCATCTGGACGAGGATCTGGTCATCAACTCGATCAGCCCGGCCAAGGATGTGGACGGTTTCCACATCTCCAACGTCGGTCTGCTGGGCACGGGACAGAAAAGCATGGTGCCCTGCACGCCGCTGGGCTGCCTGATGATGCTGCGGGATCATCACGGATCGCTCTCCGGCATGGATGCGGTGGTGATCGGACGCTCCAACATCGTGGGCAAACCGATGGCTCAGCTTCTGCTGGGCGACAGCTGCACCGTGACCATCGCCCATTCGCGGACAAAGGATCTGGCCGATGTCGTGCGCCGCGCCGACATCGTTGTCGCCGCCGTGGGCCGCCCCGAAATGGTGCCGGGCGACTGGATCAAGGAAGGCGCCACCGTGATCGACGTGGGCATCAACCGGCTGGACGCGCCGGAAAAGGGCGAAGGCAAGACCCGGCTCGTGGGCGATGTGGATTATGACAGCTGCGCCGCGCGTGCGGGGGCGATCACCCCGGTGCCGGGTGGCGTCGGCCCGATGACCATCGCCTGCCTGCTGGCCAATACCGTGACGGCCTGTTGCCGGGCCAACGGGCTGGATGAGCCCGAGGGCCTGACCGCCTGAGGGCATGACACCCGGGGTCAGATCCTAGGAGGCCACACCAAAGACCACCGCATGCATGATCCGGCCGGGCAATAGAGTGAAGCCCCCCGCGATGATCAGCGCACCAAAGACCAGCGTCCGCATGATGCGGGCGTGTGTGCCCCGGTCGTGCCGCCGCGCGGCCCGCACCCCGAGAACCAGACTGATCAGCGTGACGACCGACAGGATGTGGATCGGGCCGAAGGGGCCGATCCAGCGCATCTGATTGATCCAGAAACTGGACAGCGCCACGGCAGCCATCATCAGAACCCAGGTCCAGCCGAGGGTGCGGTGCAGGGGGTTGCCCTTGCGCAGGGTGAGGATGCATGCGGTCAGCACTACTGCGGCCAGCGCCAGAAAGGCATGGATCTGAATGACAGCAGGGGCGGCGAAAAGCGGATCGAATGACATGGTAAACCTTGTGTTTTGACGGGTTGCCTTTGCATGGCAGGATGGCCCATTCAGACACAGTGGAATTACGTGAAGCGCAGCGCTGCTTCGTGAATGGCAAAGAGAAGGCGGCAGATGCATCTGACGCATCGCGAGTGGCAAAGGCTTGGTTTCCTGGTGGCTTTATGGTTGCTGGTGACACTGCTTTGTGCTGTTGCTGGCCCCTTCGGCACCCATGAAGCGCTGGGTTTTGCGGGCCGCGCCGCCTATTGGGCGGGGGTCGTGGCGCTGTCGATCCTCTGCACCACGTTGCTGCGGCGGTTCGTGCCTGACAGCCTGCCGCGCAAGATTGCCTTCTGGTCCGTCTTTGCGCTGGTGCTGGCCACCTTGATCCATGGGATCAACTCTATTGTCTTTGGCGGACAGGTGGGCGGGGGCCTTGGATATATGATCGCCATTGTCGGCGCGACTGTGCTGGTGGCGAACGGTCTGGTCTATCTTGCACGCAGGTGGCTGGCCAACCCGCAGCCGACAGAGGCACCCGCCGACCCCGCCGCCTTGTTTCTGCGCCGTCTTCCGCTTGAACTGCGCGGTCCGCTGGTGCGGATCGAGGCGCAGGACCATTACCTCAAGATCGTGACGGAGCGGGGCAGCACCCTGATCCTGATGCGGCTTGGCGAGGCTGTCGAAGCGCTGGACGGGGTGCGGGGCCTGCAAACCCACCGCTCCCATTGGGTCAGCCTGGATGCGGTCACCGCCCATCGGCGCATGCAGGGGCGGGATGTGCTGGTGATGTCGGATGGTGCCGAAGTTCCTGTCGCGCGGGGCAAACGTGATGCGGCAAGACAGGCGGGCTTGTTCTGACCCGGTAAGGGGTCAGATCGGCACAGGCACCATTGTGCCTTGCAGGATGGCGATGCGCTTTTGCCTGCCATCCGTTTCCGCAAAAACTTCCGCTGTGACAACGCAAAGCCGCTTGCCGGGTTTCACCACCTTGCCAATGGCAAACAGGCGGTCGCCGCGCGCCGGGGCCAGCAGGTTGATCTTGATCTCGGCGGTGACCACCTCATTGTCCATCGGCAACACCGACAGCGCCGCATAGCCCGCAGCAGTATCGCCCAAGGCAAAGGTCAGCGCCGCATGGCCAAAGCCCTGCTGTTGCCGTGCGCCCGGCAGGATCGGGGCCGAAATGCGGATCTCGCCACTGGCCACCGCATCAAGGGAAGCCCCCAGCGTGGCCATCATGCTTTGCGCGGCAAAGCTGTCGCGGATGCGCTGAACGGCTTCTGGTGACATCGGGTATCCTATCTTGGCATGGGGATGGCGAGGGGGGTCTTGCCGGTCAGGATGGCGCGGGCTTCGGGGCGCATCAAGGCGCAAAGCACCTCGGTGTGACTGTGCAATCCGCCGGTATAGGTGCCATAGGCGGGCAGGATCAGACGGTCGCTGTCATGCAGGAAGGCAGGCCGGGTGATGCGGGTGTTGCGGGTGCTGACGCTGGCCTTGGGATGGTAATGGCCCGACACTTCGCCGCTGGCACCAGCCTGGGCGATATGGCGAAAGGTCAGCGGCGCCAGGGGCAGTTCCACCAGATGACTGCCGCCAAGGTCCATCGGGCCGGGGTCATGGTTGCCCTCGATCCAGATCCAGCGCCGCCCCGCCTGCAGCCGCGCGATCCACAGCCGCTCCTCCTCGGGCAGGGCGCGGGCCGCCTGCGCATCATCAAAGCTGTCGCCAAGGCAGACCACCGTCCGCGCCCCTGACAGCGCAAGGTCAGCGGCCAGCCGGGTCAGCGTGTCGCGGGTGTCATAGGGCGGCAGCGCAGCCCCGCCGCGCCGGGCGATCCGCTCGGATTTGCCAAGATGCAGATCGCTGATGCAGAGCAGGCTTTGCTCCGGCCACCAGAGCGCCCCGGACCCCAGCGCGGTCAGCTGCGTGCCGGAAAGGGTGAAGTCACATCCGTTCATCCTTTGTTCATGTTTTAAATGACCCGGTTTGGCAAGGGGATGGATGAAGGTGTTTGGATGTAGTTGTAGCGTGACAGGGGTTCTGCAGGGATTTACGGAGAGGTTTGCAGCAAACAGTTTTTGACATCCAGCTCACTTCGCATCCAGTTTTCTTCACCTCGCATAGTGTTCGAATGCTAGCTTTGAACCCAGTTCCTTCATGCTATAAGAAAGTCTTGTTTGGCGGATTCCGGACTTTCTCTGCGCCCGCAAACGCATACCTAAATGGACATGGAAGCGGGCATTCCGCCAAGGTCATGTCGCCCAACCCGGCGTCGCTTATACCGAGGGTGGGAAGCAATCCTACTCTGCGTACGGCTGGAATGCAGAATCACCGATCATGTCGGTGAATTCGCTTCCCACTACATGAGATCATTGTTCAGGGCCAATGTGCAGTCCGAGTGCGGCCGGAGGAAATGGCATCGCAAAAATGGCGACGTACATGGCGGACAGACAATCAAGAACAGCCAGAAGCGATCTTTCCACCTCCTGTTGGCTAATTTGATGGGCTTCTTTTGGATGAACAAGGCGATTGCGAATTTTTATTGACAAGAGTAGCTCTGAGAACCAAGCACCCTTTGAGGCCTCCAGATCAGGCGAAAATCTCGCTAATAGAAACTCAGTCCTGTCTTCAAGCCGGTAAAACTTTGACTTATTGGTAAGAGAAAATTTTCCTTTTACAAGCGCAACCTCTTTCTCAGAGAGAAGTGACTTTTCTGAAATGCTGAAGTCAGGTGAGTTTGAAAAATGCGAAGCGAGATAGTTTAATTGAGCTTCCAAAAAGAAGAATGAATGCGTCAGCGCTGATCGTAGAAGTCTCTGCTTTTCAGATGGTGTGCTTGCAGATTTCGCGTCTTCCAGAAATTTTTTAGCTGAGACCAAAAGCTCGTTCGAGTAGGCTTCAAACTCGCTCACCCGAGCTTCTCCCGCATAGCTTTGGCGCGCAAATTAGCTTGCTTGGCTTCGTATTCTTGAATTGCAAGCTCAATGCCACTTTTCGTTATACCAGCCCCCTTTTCCGCTTGAAGCCAGAAAAGTTCGGCAAACCTCCCGCGCTCTTTGGGGTCTGAGCGATATCCAAGTCCACGATAGTTTGCAGGATCTGTGGAGTGCCGGCCATCCGCGAGCAAGTCTGCCCGCAGAGGATCTTTCGCGCCTCCCTTTTCAGAAAGCGCGTAGTGCCGCTTCAAACGTTGCGGGTTCTTCGACAAACAGCCAGCAACTAACGCCCATCCTGCCAATAGCGCCAGATTCTTAGCTTTGTGACGGAAGTCGGCTGGACCACTGTACTTCCCTGATTTGCTGTCCAAAAATGCGTCCATCTGCGCAATTCTCAGCTTTGCAAATGCTTTGCCTGCGGCCTGCAGATCTTTGTCATCCCACAAATCCGGATTATTTTGCTTGGCCTCTTTCCAAATTTTTGGGTCACGCTTTCCCGCGTCAACAAGTTGTGGGGTAGTATCCCGGGTGGAAAACTCCGTATCCGGCACGGCTTTTCCAAGGTAGTAGTTGCAAATGAAAGACCGCGCTTCTTTTACGGTGATTGGATTGCCTCGCCCTGGCTTGTCTGCGAAGTCTTGCTTCTCTTCCAGCAATCCGCATTTTTGACACCAATCGCGAAGTTCCGCTCCAGCAAGTGTCTCGTACATCCTGTCCAAAAGCTCTTTTGAAACTGAAATGTTCGTATTCGATATAATCTGAACATCAAGGCGCTGCTCGTTGTCGAGCTGAAGGTAAACCTTTACTCCATGCTCAATATCGACTCCTTGCTCCAGAGCCTCTTTGATTGCTTCGTAACGGTGTTGTCCACCAATGATTTTGAGAGGTTTCGGGTCTCCATCGACAAATTCGGCTACGATGTTGCTAAATCGTCGTCCTTCCACGGCGTCATTTCGCATTTGCTCGAAGGCCGCATGGTCAGCCACCACATCTCTGTTGGCTCGATAGTCGGGCGATGCATCAGCATCTAACGGCACATCAGTAGTACCAAGGTCAGAAATTTTTGAAGCCGATATGTGGCACTCTATAAAAACGGCTTGGGTCCTGTGATCTCTCAGGAGCGTTAGATTGCTTATCTCCAGAGGCGAGAAAAGTTTAACAAAGCTCTCAATATCATCAATGAACTCGTCAGAGTTTAGCCCACTATCAAAAACATGAACATCAAATTCATTAGTTTCCGTCATCGGTTGTGCTCCATTCACCTTGCCTGCAGACAGTCGCCTGCGGTGCAACGGATTTCAAGAAGTGAAGCGCTGGCCTTACTACCTATAATCAAAGGCCGACAGCAGCTCTGAATCGGAATCTCATCTTGGTCCGCACTGCTGACCTGTGTCTGCCAGACCAAAATGCGTGAGGCTGTGGACGGCCGGTTAAGGGAGGACGCACTGCAGCGGCGGGCCGCACCATGAAAGTCCGATCCGGGCCGTGAGCTCTGCGGCCCTTGAGGCCACCTGCATCTGCGTTCAGAACCCCGCCCTCCATTTTGGTTTGTTCGACGGTGCCGGGGTGATCTGCGCAAGGCCGGAGGTTTCCATCAGGCGCGCGGCCTCTTCCGCCAGCAGGCGCTCCTCGGCCGCGCCCTGGACCGGGACGCGGCCCATTTCCAGGAACAGGGGTGCGGCCAGCGGTGTCACCCGGGACAGGCGGCGGTGGTCGATGCGGCCGCCGATGCGGGTCAGCATTTCTTCGATGCGGCCGAAATCCACCAGCCCACGCAGGGCCTCTTCGCGGGTGATCTGCAGCATCAGGTGGTCCGGGTCGTAGCGCATCAGCGTGTCATAGAGGATGTCGGAGGAAAACGTCGCCTGCCGCCCCGACTTGCGCGCCGAGGGCGTGTTGCGTTCGATCAGCCCCGCGATGGTGGCGGAGGCGCGGAAGGTGCGTTTCATCACCGCATTGCCTGCCAGCCAGGTCTCCAGCCCCTCGTGAAGCGCTGCGGGGTCAAAGAGCGGCGCGGGGTCCTTGAGCGCCTCCAGACCCCAGATCAGCGTGGCATAATCGGTGGCGACAAAGCCCAGGGGATGCAGGCCCAGTTCCTCCATCCGCTTGGTCAGCAAGAGGCCCAGGGTCTGCATCCCGTTGCGCCCGGCAAAGCCGTAGACGACCGTCTGTTCGCGCCCGTCATGGGGGAAACTCTCGACCAGCAGGCGGCCTGGCTGCGGCAGCTGGCTGACCTCGCGCTGCAGATGCAGCCATTCGGCGGTGTGGCGTGGCAGGTCGGGCCAGTCGTCTTGCGTGAACATCTCCTGCACCCGGGCGGAAAGCTGCGTCGATGTGGCGAATTTGGTGCCCATGAAGGTGGCGATCTTTGGCTTTCGGGCCGCATCCCGGCTGACCTCCACCGTCATCTCGCGCAGGCCCTCGTATTTCACGATCTGTCCGCCGATCAGGAAGGTATCGCCGGGGGTCAGGCTGGCGGCAAAGCCTTCCTCGATCTCGCCCAGCGGCTTGCCGCCCCGGTTGCGGCGCAGGCGGACCTTGAGCGTGTCGGTGTCCTGAATGGTGCCGATGTTCATGCGGATGCGCTGTGCCGCGCGGGGGTCGCGCAGCTGCCACCGCCCGTCGGGGCGCTGCAGCAGGCGTTGCCAGCGGTCATAGGCGCGCAGGGCATAGCCGCCCGTTGCGCAAAAGGCGAGGCAGGCGTCGAATTCGGCGCGGGACAGGGCCGCATAGGCCCCTGCGGAAGTGACTTCGGCAAAAAGCGCCTCGGCGTCGAAGGGCCCGGCGCAGGCGGCGATCAGGATGTGCTGGCACAGCACGTCGCGCGGGCCGGGGCCGCGCGGGTCGCCGTCCAGATCCACCGCCAGCACCGCGTCGAGGGCAGCGACACATTCCACCACTTCAAAGCGGTTGGCGGGCACCAGCAGCGCCTTGGAAGGGGCGTTGTAGCGGTGGTTGGCGCGGCCGATGCGCTGCACCAGACGTTTGACGTTCTTGGGCGCGCCGATCTGGATCACCAGGTCCACATCGCCCCAGTCGATTCCCAGATCGAGGCTCCCGGTGCAGACGATGGCGCGCAAGTCGCCACGGACCATCGCCGCCTCTACCCGCTGGCGCTGGTCGCGGTCTAGGCTGCCGTGGTGGATGCCGATGGGCAGGCTGTCGTCATTGGCGAGCCAAAGGTTGTGAAAGAAGATCTCGGCCTGGGCGCGGGTGTTGTGGAAGATCAGCGTGGTCTGATGCTTGCGCACCTCTTCCAGCACCGCGGGGATGGCATAGGCCGCACCGCCGCCGGACCATGGAGGAGCCTCTTCGGTGCGCAGCATCCGGATGTCGGGGGCCGGGCCGGGATCGGCCAGCAGGATCTCGCAGGGGTCGGGATGGCGGGCCATCAGATGGGCAATGGCGGCGGGGTCTTCCACCGTGGCGGAAAGCCCCACGCGCTTCAGATCGGGGCAGAGGGTCTGCAACCGCGCCAGTGCCAGCATCAGCTGGTCGCCCCGCTTGCTTTCCGCCAGGGCATGGATTTCGTCGATCACCACCCGCTTGAGGCCGCGAAACATGCGCGGTGCATCCTCGTAGCTGACCAGCAGAGCGAGGCTTTCCGGTGTGGTGAGGAAGATATTGGGCGGGTCGGCGCGCTGGCGGCGGCGGCGCGCGGAGGGGGTGTCGCCGGTGCGTTCGTCGATGGTGACGGGCAGCGACATCTCCTGCACCGGGGTGGTCAGGTTGCGTTTGATATCGGCGGCCAGCGCCTTCAGCGGCGAGACATAAAGCGTGTGCATCCCCTCGTGCTGCCCATCGGCAAGGTCGATCAGCGTGGGCAGGAAGCCCGACAGCGTCTTGCCCCCGCCGGTGGGTGCGATGAGCAGAAGGGCGGGGTCATCCGCGCGGTCCAGCATTGCCTGCTGGTGCGGGTGGATGGACCAGCCCTTGGCGGCGAACCAGTCGGAGAAGAGGGGGGGCAGGGGGTGCATGTCGGGCAAGGTAGCATGGGACAGACCGGGGGCCAGCCCCCGGACCCCCGGGAATATTTGGGGCCAAAAAGAAATGGATTACAGCGTTTCGCGTTTACCTTGAGGCAGTTCTTGTCATCTGAGCGTTGAAATCTCTGATTTCAGGCAGCGTCAGGTCACGATAATCGCTTTTGAATGCGGGTCGTGGCGCGGAAAACAGCGCCTGATTTTCGTAAACCCCTGGTGAACCAGGTGCCGTTCGCGTCAGCCGGTCGGATTGGGTGCATCTACTTCACGATATGTTCGTCCTTCACGAACATGTTCGCCCAGGCGCGGTCGATCAGATCGGGGCTCATCTGGTAGGGGATGCCTTCGAATTCACAGATCGCGATCATCTGGTCGATCAGGAAGATCGGCTGGTAATTCGCATAGATGTTGTCGATCGTCGGGTATTTCACCTTGAGCAGATGCACCAATGTCGCCTCGTCCAACGGCATGCCGCGTTTCTTGGCGACCATGGCAAAGATCTTGAGGAAGTTCTGCTGGTTCGGGCCGTCGATCTTGATCTTGAAGAAGATGCGGCGCAGGGCGGCCTGGTCAAAGATCTCGTTCGGGTGGAAGTTGGTGGAAAAGATCACCAGCGTGTCGAAAGGCACCTCGAACTTTTCGCCCGATTGCAGGGCAAGGATGTCCTTGCTTTCCTCCAGCGGCACGATCCAGCGGTTGACGATGGATTGCGGCGGTTCCTTTTGCCGGCCAAGGTCATCGACGATGAAGATGCCCCCGGTGGATTTCAGCTGCAGTGGCGCCTGATAGGTGCGCGCGGTGGGGTTGTAGACCAGATCGAGCATGTCGAGCGACAATTCGCCCCCGGTGATCACCGTGGGCCGTTCGCAGCAGACATAGCGCATGTCATAGCGGGTGACGCGGCGCAGCGAGGTCGGATCCTGCACTTCGTCCTCGGCCTTGGAATGCACGATAGGATCATAGACCGTGATCACCTGGCTGGCGTATTCGATGGCGCGCGGCACATAGACCCTGTCGCCGAGCGCGTCGCGGATGCCGTTTGAGATCGAGGATTTGCCGTTGCCGGGTGGGCCGTACATCAGGATCGACCGGCCTGCGCCGACAGCGGGGCCGAGGTGGTCGAGCAGGCTGTCTGGCAGCACCAGGTGGCCCATGGCGCCGGTCAGCTGTTCGCGGGTGATCTGCAGGTTGCGCACCGACTGGCGTTTGACCTGTTCGCGGTAGACGTCCAGCGGCACCGGCATCGGGCCGAAGTATTCCGACTGCGCCAGCGCGTCCAGCGCGCGGGCCTTGCCTGCGTCCGTCAGCTGGTAGCCCATTTCGTTGCCGTTCTGGGCATTCAGCGTGCCTGTTGCCTCCAGCAGGCGCTGGGTGCGGGCCATGTCCACCAGTTCCTGGGTCACCGGGATCGGCAGGCAGATGGCAGCCGAGAGTTCGCTGACAAGCTCGACGTTCTTGCGGAAGATCGTCTTGAGCAGGATGTCCCGCATCATCACGATCGGCAATTTCATGTCTTCGAGCCGCTTCGGCGGCGGCGGGGCCATGACGGTGGTGGTCTGCATGTTCACGGTGCGGCTCCTGTCGGGCGGGGCGTTGCTGCTCAGACGGGGTTTAACGGCGGATTATGGCGTTTATCAGGCGCCATAGAGGGCACCCAGGATCAGATAGATGGCCAAAGTGGGGCCAAGGGCGAGGCCCATGGGGAATTTCTTGGTCTGCTCCCAGCTGACCCATTCCGGGGCCATCCGGCGCAGGGGGGAATATTTGGCCCCCTTGTGTGCCACGACAGCCGCCAGAAGGGTCACCATGAACAGCGAGATCAGCAGCCGCAGGTCACCCAAGGCGATGTAAGGCGCGGCGGCCGCGGCGAATTTGGCGTCGCCCGCGCCCAGGACCCCGGCCGCGTTCAGGACCACACCCACTGCCAGCACAATCAGCAGTGCCGCAAGCCGCCACAGGTAGACGTCGAAAGGCAACAGGAAGAAACCCAGCACGACAAAGATCAGGGCCAGCAGGATGACAGCCTTGTTGGTGATCTTCATCAGCGCCATGTCGGTATAGGCGACGTAAAGACAGATCGGCAGGACAAAGGGCAGGAACCACAGTGCGTCCGTGGCGCTGATCGTCAACAGACTAGCTTTCCAAAGCGCGCAGCGATCGCACGGCGGCCTCGAAATGCTGCGGATGGGTGTCAATGGCTTCGCGCAACAGCCCTTTGCCGGTTTCCACATCGCCTTTCTTGATCGCGGACAATGCCATGGTGTGCAGCAGTTGCGCGCGCTCTGTCTGGTCCATCGGGATCACGGGCAGGGTGTAGTCGCGCTGTGCGGCGCGGGCCAGGATCAGGTTGTTCTTGGCGGTGAACAGGGTGGTGTCCTGACGCACGGCTTCAGAGAACAGCCGCTCCGCATCGGCATAATCGCCGCGGGTCAGTTTGGAATAGCCCCAGTTGTTCATGACGGCACCTGGCGTGGTGGTCAGCCCGACTGCGATCTCGTAAAAGCTGTCGGCCTTCTTCCATTCCTGCTTGCTGTCGGCGACCAGCGCCTCAAGCCTGTAGCGCTTGAATGTCTCATGGGTGGGCGGCACGCCATCGAGGATTTTTTCCGCCTTGGCCCAGTCGCCCGCGCGGATCAGCGCATCGGCATATTCGACGCTGTCGTCGCTGGTGGCGCCCTTCATCTTGGTCACCTTGGACCAGGCGACGGCGCCCTCTGTCACCCGTTTTGCCCGGATCAGCGAGGATGCAAGGCCGCGCTGGTGGCTGATGTCATCGGGTTTCTCGGCGGTGGCGCGTGCGAAATAGGTCACCGCCTCGTTCGGGTCCGCAACCGTCAGCATCACATCGGAAAGATTGCTCTCGTCGACCACGTTGACGTCCTTGAAGGCGCGTTCGACAGTGGCGTTTGCGTCTTTTTCACCGCAGCCTGCAACAGCGGTCACGCCTGCGATGCAGACGGCCAAAAGAATAGGGTGGCGCATGTTTGCGTCCTTTTCTGCTCTACCTCGATACCGGTGTCGTTAAAGAGGGGCTGTGATCAGAAAATCACCGCCGCCCCGGCGCACCAGCTTATAATCGTTGTCGTCAAGTTCTACGTTATCAGAATTTTGCGATTTGGCGAGTGCCAAGCGAAGATTGTCGCGGATTGCGTCACTTTGGCCATTGTCGAGCGCATAGGCCTTCTTGAAGATCTGCTCGGCCTCGACGGTCTTGCCCCGTTCCATCAGGACAACGCCCAGGTTGTTCCAGACTTCGGGCTGGCTGCCATCTTCCTTCACGGCGCGGCGCAGCAGGGTTTCGGCCTGTCCCAGACGGCCAAGCCCGAGGTTGGCGGAACCGAGACCCGACAGCACTTCGCCGTTGAGCCCCTGGTCGAGCGCTGCACGGTTGAAGGATTTGATGGCCAGTTCGTATTGCCCGGCGGCAATCAGGCGGTGGCCCACTTCGACACCGTCAACCGCCTCTGCCCGCTGGTCGACGCCGGGGGCATAGACCTGTTCGGATTTCGACGCAGAAAAGCCGCCCGGTGAACAGGCGGCCAATCCAAAGATGGTTGTCAGGGCAAGGGCACGGATAGATCCGCGCCCGTGTCGTGGTGTCATTATTCCGCCAGTCCACCCATATTGCCAAGTTGCGTGATGCCATGGACCGAAGGACCCACAAGAATGATCAGCAGCGGCGGCACCGTGAGCATCATTGTGGCAAGGGTCATCTTGGTTGGCAACTTGTTTGCGGCCTCTTCCGCGCGCATCACGCGTTTATCACGCATTTCCGCGGCATAGACCCGCAGCGCGTCCGAGATCGACGTCCCGAAGGCGGCCGATTGCACCAGCACGGTCACAAAGGACGACACGTCCTGCACGCCGCAGCGTTCGCCCATGTCATTCAGGACCGTGATCTTGTCCTTGCCGGCCTTCATCTCGTAGGCGACGATCTGGAATTCCTCGGACAGGGCGCGGTAGGAGGCGCGCAGTTCGGCGCTGACGCGGACGATACATTGGTCAAGCGACTGGCCGGCCTCGACGCAGACCAGCATCATGTCGAGCGCGTCGGGGAAACCACGGGTGATTTCCTCCTTGCGGGCCTCGACGCGGCGCGTCACCCAGTATTTCGGCAGGAAATATCCCAATGCGCCGGGCATCAGGGTGTAGATCATTGTCTTTTGCGTGCTCATGCCTTCGCCACCGCCCAGCACACCGGTGTAGAAGATGCCCGCAGCCATGCCGAGCAGCCCCAGCGCCATCTGTGCGAAGTAGAAGATGCGCACCGCGTCGCGCGACTGATATCCGGCCTGGCGCAGCATGAGCTGTTTGGCGGAGAGTTCGGCAACATCCTCGGGTTCGAGGAATTTGGCAAACTTCTGCAATTGTGCGTTCTGGTCGGCCTGGCGCAGCCTGGCGTTCTGGTCTGCCTTTCCCGGGTTCGCCGCGTTGCGCTTGAGCTTGGTCAGCGGGTCTTCGGGCTGGCGCAGGTACATGATGGCGGCGGTGGCCACCATGACAAAGCCCACGACACCAGCGATGATGATCAACCCCATCGGGCCGAGGGTCCGGGTGACCTGATCGTTGATCTGCAAAAGGATATCCATGTCTCTGCCTTACACTTTGATGTCGGTGAGAATGCGCATCACAAAGAGGTTCATCGCCAGGAAGATACCCACGAGGAAACAGGCGGGAATGAACAGGGCGTGGTCGCGCACTTCGTCATAGTAATGCGGGTCGGAGACGTTGATCACGATCAGCGCCACGATGGGGAAGGCGGACAGGAACTTGCCGGACCATTTTGCCTCTGCCGTGATCGCCTTGACCCGGCGGAACAGGCGGAAACGGGCGCGGATCACCTTGGCCAGACCGGCGAGGATCTCGGCCAGGTTACCACCTGATTGCTGCTGGATCGTCACGGCCACGGCGAGAAAGCGCAGATCCTGCATGTCCAGGCGTTCGGCCATGTCTTTCAGCGCCTCGCCCACGTCGCGGCCATAAGCGGATTCATCGGCGATCACCCCGAATTCGGAGGCCAGCGGATCCTGGATTTCCTTTGAAACAATGGAAATGGCGTTGGAGAACGGATGCCCCACCCGAAGCGAGCGCACCATCAGCTCCACCGCATCGGGCAGCTGTTCCTCGATCATGCCCATGCGTTTGTTCGCCTTGGCCGAGATCCAGAAATAGACCCCGCCGACACCGATGCCGACCGACAGAAGGGCGCGCACCGGCGCGTCGGTTTCGGTGCCCACGGTCAGCGCCATGAAGGCCGCGGCAGAGACCCCGGCCATGATCATCAGAAGCTGCTTGGGCGTAAAGGCGATGGCCGCCTTTTGTGCCTTGATCGACAGCAGCGAATACAGCGGGATGGTCTTGGCATCCATGTGCTGCTGCATTTCCTTGCGCAGCTTGTCCAGCACCTCCTCGCGGCGGGTGCCTTTTTCCAGCATCTCAAGGCGGCGGTTCACGCGGCTGTTGAGGCTGATGGATTTGCCAAAGGCGACAAGGTAAAGGCCTTCGACCAGCACCAGAACACCGATGAAGATCAGGCCGTAGATGATTGGTTCGGCGCTCATTGCACTAATTCCTTACAGGGCGGATGCATTCTTGTGACGCGGCCCGGCGGGCCGGGGGTTTCCTGGGGTACGGCCTATTGGGCCGCAATCGGTTCATAGATGGACGAGGGCAGGTCATAGCCCCACATGCGGAAGCGTTCCGCATAGTGGCTGCGCACCCCGGTGGCGGTGAAATGGCCGATGATCTTGTTGTCGGGTGTCAGGCCCACGCGCTGATAGCGGAAGATTTCCTGCATGGAGATGACATCGCCCTCCATGCCCGTGATCTCGGTGATCGAAGTCATGCGGCGCGAACCGTCCTGCAGGCGGCTGGCCTGCACGATCAGGTTCACAGCCGAGGAGATCTGGCTGCGCACGGCTTTCAGCGGCATTTCGATCCCGGCCATGGCGATCATGTTCTCCAGACGGGACACGCCGTCGCGGGCGGAGTTGGCGTGGATCGTCGTCATCGAACCGTCGTGGCCGGTGTTCATGGCCTGCAACATGTCGATGACTTCCTCGCCACGCGTCTCGCCCACGATGATCCGGTCAGGACGCATCCGCAGGGCGTTTTTCAGACAGTCGCGGGGGGAAACCTCGCCCTTGCCTTCGACGTTGGCGGGGCGGCTTTCCATCCGGCCCACATGGGTCTGTTGCAGCTGAAGTTCCGCCGTATCCTCGATGGTCAGGATACGCTCGGCGTTGTCGATAAAGGACGACAGCGCGTTCAGCGTCGTGGTCTTGCCCGAACCGGTGCCGCCCGACACGATGATGTTCAGGCGGGTCGCCACGGCGGCTTGCAGATAGGCGGCCATTTCCTCGGTGAAGGCACCAAAATTCACCAGATCGTCGATCCCCAGCTTGTCTTTCTTGAACTTACGGATGGAGACAAGGCTGCCGTCCACCGCAACCGGCGGCACCATCGCGTTGAATCGCGAGCCATCCTGCAGACGGGCGTCCACATAGGGGTTGGATTCATCCACCCGGCGGCCCACGGCGCTGACGATCTTGTCGATGATGCGGAGCAGGTGTTTTTCGTCCTTGAAGGTGATATCGGTCAGCTGCAGCTTGCCGTCGCGTTCGACGAAAATCTGCTGCGGGCCGTTCACCAGGATATCGTTGACCGTATCGTCCTTGAGCAGGGTTTCCAGCGGCCCAAGGCCCGTCACCTCGTCAAAGAGCTCGGAGTTCAGCGTCATCCGGTCTTCGCGGTTCAGAACGATGCTTTTCTCGGCCAGAATCTCCGCCGAGATCGCGTTGATTTCCTGACGCAGGTCGGCTTCGCTTGCATGTTCCAGCGCCGCCAGGTTCAGGTTGTCCAGCAGGGCGCGGTGCAGTTCCAGCTTGATCTCGCCCATCCGCTGCTTGCGCTTCACATCCTTGTCGATGGGTGCAGCTGCGGCGGGTTGCGCGGCCTTGCGCACCACCGTTTTGGCCGCATGGGCAGCGGGTGGCGGTGCGAGGTCAACCACCGCTGCCGGTTTGCGGGCCGCTGCGGTCTCTGGCGTCTTCTTGTATTTCGAAAACATGGCAGGCTCTTTCAGTTCGGGGATCAGGCCGCTTCGGCCTGGTCGCCTTTCAAGTGATGGATTGAGGCGGCAAGCTTGGCGATTTCGCGGCGCAGCGGGCTTTTCGGCGCGGAATTGGCAAGCGGCAGGCCGTGGTCATTGGCCTGCGTGATCGGCTTGCCCCCGTCCGGCAGTTGCACGTCGATGGAGATGCTCAGCGATTCCGCCATCCGCTTGACGCGGCTCTTGCCGTTCAGGTCCGTGAACTTGGGCGCGCGGTTCAGCACATAGCGCAGCTTTTCAACCGGCAGATCCTCGGATTGCAGCGCGCGTTTGAACCGCAGCGTGTTCTGCGCCGACCGCATGTCGAGTTCGAGCATGGCAAAATAGACATGCGCCTGGTTGAGAACGGTTTCAGACCATTGCACCAGCGTCGAGGGCATGTCGATCACCACGTAATCGAATTGGCTGCGCGCGATGCTCAGCACACGTTCGATGTCTTCGGAGCCCAGCAGGTCCAGCGGCAGCATATCCGTGGGGGCGGTCAGCACGTTCAGCTTGTCTTCATAGGTCAGCATCGCCTGACCGAAAATTTCGTCGTCCATCGCTTCGGTGTCAGACAGCATCTCGTAGACCGCCTCGCGGCGCGGCAGGTCGAGGAAGGTCGCAACGGAACCGTACTGGAAATCGAGATCCAGCAGGCACACGGAGGGCGCGTTTTTCTTGTCGGCCGTGGCCAGTTCCCAAGCCAGGTTCACCGCCATTGTGGTGCTGCCGGTGCCACCGGCAAGACCGTGTACCACGATCACCGCGCCATTCTTGTTGGCACCTGCACGCAGGCTGGGTCCGCTGGCTTCGACGTGCTGCTGGACCGCCTGGTCGACCATGCGCACGCGGTCGATGGCCTGCGCCAACTCGCCTTCGGGCAGGGGATAGGGAACAAATTCATCCGCGCCCTGCCGCAGCAGGCTGTGCAGCGCGGCGGGGGTGACATCCTCTGCGATCAGGATGACCTTGATATCGTGGGCCTTGGCCTGGCTGATGATCTGGGTCATCAGCACCAGGTTGTCCTCGTCCTCCTGGTCCATCGCCAGGGCAATGAATTCCATCGCATTGGCTTCTGGCTGGTTGAAAAAGGCAAGTGCCTCGGCAAACCCGAGATCGCCCCAGCTTTCGCCCATGGAATCTTCCATGTCCTCGATCAAAAGATCGAAGTTCTGTACGTCACGGCTGACGGTACAGGCAACAATCGGCGCTGTTTCTGGTTGGGGCATTACACTACTCATAGCCTTTATCCTCTACTCACAAGGGCTTGGCGGCTGGAGCTGCTGCAGGTTCAATGCAGTTTCGATCCCGCGCGGTCACCCATGTCTGGCATTTTGCACAGACACATCTGTCCTATTGCGTGAATATCGCGGCAAACTTGGGCGAGATTGGGGCCAAAACGGTCTGATTGTTGGGTATGTTGAAACGATCAGGCGCTGCGGTTGAGATTGATCAGACCGCTCCGTCGGGGCCAAAAGGGCAGGGAGCGGGCAAGAAGAAGGGGGCCAATGGCCCCCTGCTGTCCGGTTTACTGGCCGCCGACCCCTGCGGTCAGCGTATCGCTCAGCTGACTGGGGGGCACGCCGCTTGCGACGTAGTCGCGATAGATGATCTGCGCGTATTTGCCATCCAGAACGGTGGGGTGGCGTTCCACAAAACCACTGACCTCGGTCACGGTACGGCGGTTCCTGCGCTCGCGGCCCTGTGTCACGATCAGGGGCTGGGTTTCACCAAAGGACACCACAGCTTCGAGACGGCTGCGGCTGATGCCGAGTGTCGACAGATAGCTCACGACAGCATTGGCGCGGCGCAGGCCAAGGCCCTTGTTATAGCGGTTCGATCCCACCGCGTCGGTGTGACCGTAGACGCGGAAGCGGATTTCCGGGAACTGGCGGATCCAGCCGGCCTGCTGGCGCAGGATCGCCTGGGCGTTGCCATCCAGCTGCGATGAATTAAAATCGAAGTTCACGACTGATGTCACTTCGTTGGCAAAGCGGTTGGCCAGATCGAAGGTATATTGCCGCTCGCCCGTCATCACCAGACGGTTGTTCAGCGTCGCATTGCCAAAGTAGCCGGTATCGGCCAGCGCGCCCGCCTCGCTGTAGAACTGGGTATAGACCGGATCGGAACTGGGCGCGCAGCCCAGAAGGGCGGCCAGAGCTGCCGAAGCAGTGGTTACTTTGAGTTTCATGGCCAGCATTGGTGTCATCTGTTCAGTCCAGTACATAACCATATGACCCGCCAAAGTCCTGTTTGGCAACCTCGCCGGCGGCACCCTTGCTCGGGGCGCGTGTGCCTTCTGCGGTGCGGCCATAAAGGAACAGGTCCTTCTCGGTAGGCGGCTTGATCCGGTCGGTGGGCAGCGCAAGCGCTTCGCCACGGGTCGGTGTGACCAGATGCGCGGTCACGATGATGACAAGTTCGGTCTGGCTGCGCTGATAATCCGCGGAGCGGAAGAGGGCGCCCAGGACCGGCACATCGCCAATCCACGGCAACTGCCGGGAATTGTCGGTAAAGTCGTCGGTCAGAAGCCCCGCGATGGCAAAGCTTTCACCGTCACGCATTTCAACTGTGCTGGAGGTCTCGCGCCGGGTGAAGGCGGCAATCGAGATGCCGTTGCCCAGTTCGAGGCTGTTGGTCGGGTCGATGGCGGAAACCGCCGCCTTGAGTTCGAGGTTGATCAGATCCTTGTCGACCACGCGGGGGATAAATACCAGTTCGACGCCAAAAGGCTTGAATTCGACCGAGATCCGGTTGTCCGTCTGCGCCACGGGGACGGGATATTCGCCACCGGCGAGGAATTTTGCCTCCTGCCCGGAAAGGGCAACCAGGTTCGGCTCTGCCAGGAACCGGACAACACCTTTTTCTTCCAATGCTTCCAACAGGATACCAACCTGGGTCGATCCTGCATTGAATCCGAAGAGGACCGCGCCCGCGTTCTGGTTGCCGGCTGGAATGTTGCCACCAAGCGAGCCTGCAACCCCGCCGGAGGTATTTGTCGTTCCGGTGCCGCCGTTGATCCCGGTGCCGCCGATGGCCCCGTTCAGCGCCAGCGATGCGCCAAGCGATTTGGAAACGTTGCGCTGCATTTCTGCAAAGCGCACTTTCATCATCACCTGCTGGATACCACCGACGCTCATCAGGTTGGACACCCGTTCGGGGGCGTAGCGCTCCGCGAGGTCCAGCGCGCGTTGAAGCCGCTGAGTGGAAGAGACGATGCCCGACAACACGATGCCGTCATTGGCGGTGCGCACTTCGATATTCTCGCCGGGCATGATCTGCCGCAGGCGTTCCTTGAACTCCGACACATCCGCCGCGACGCGCACATCGACGTTGGTGATCAGCTGGCCGCTTGCGTCAAGCAGTGTCAGCGTGGTCAGACCCGGCGATTTGCCCAGCACATAGATGGTGCGATCGGAGAGCGATGAAATATCCGCGATACCGGGGTTGGCGATGCTGAGCTCGGCAAAGGGGATATCGCTTTCCACCACCACCGCACGGTTCATCGGCACGTTGAGCGCCGCGTTCGTGCCACGTTTCATGACCCGCAGCGTATCCGCCTGGGCGGTCAGGGGAGCGAGCACTGCGACAGGCGCAGCGGTCAGTGTCAGGCCCAATAGAGCCGCTTTCAGAAATCTGTCGATTTTCATGTGACCTGCCTTTTTGATCACGCCTCAATGTAGGGTCTTTTCGCCCGTCGTTTGAAACACTCTGCGTCAGTTTCGATTTTATTGCAAGAATCAAGGTGTTCGGCTGGTTTTCTTATGTGGACAAATAGCAACATAACGCAAAACCGACCCGGCGCCGCATCACTGCGGCGCCGGGTCAAGCGATTGGTTTCCAACAACCTTGATGGCCTTGGGGCTGGTCAGTTGGTGCAGGGGATCGGCAGTTCGACCACTTCAGCACCGCGCCGTGTGCGGATGGTGCAGACCTTTTCCTTGGCAACTTCGGCCTTGATTTCCTCGGCAGCGATGCCAAGCAGCGCGCGTTGGTCCACTTCGATGGCTGAGGCCACCGTGTCATCTTCGGCACCCACCAGCGACAGCGAGAGGTTCCCGGTCGATTGCGCCTGGGCAAGCCCGGCAACCTGCTGCGGGCTGACGGCAACGGTGACGGTGCGGGCGATGGTCGCCTCGCTCAGCTCGCCACCGGCGGATTGGTCCACCGCGATCAATTGCACGCCGGCCTCGATCAGCTTGGTGACTTCGGTGCTGGGTGTGTCGCGGTTGATGCTGACGCGACCCGTCCAATAGACATCGACCTTGTCGCCCGGACGCAGGAAGCCCGAAACACCGCTGGAGACGTCAACCTTGATGGTAAACGCGCGTTTGCCGCGTTCCAGCCGCGAGGTCAGACCGGTATCTTCACCAGGTGCAGTGACCTTGAGCGCCATGATTGCTTCGTCTTTCTCCATGGCGCGCAGGACAACGCGGGGTTCATCCGTATTTTCGGGGAAGAGGACCGCATAATCTGTAAAGGCACCTTCGGGGATGGCATTCTCGGGCCATGCAACTTCGCGCACGTCCTCCGGGGTCAGCCGTTGCCCGTATTTCAGGGGGCCTTCGGCGACAAAGACCGAAACCGTGGGCACAACCTGGGACAAGGCTTCCTGAGCGCGCGCATTCGCCAGTTGGTATTGCGCGATCCGATCCTTGGCCAGATATACCGCCCCGCCGGCAAGCGCGATGCCCACCAAAAGGACCAGTCCAAATACCATCCGCATGTTATCACCTCTTGCTCATTCGTGCCGGGATTGCCCGACGCCTCTTTGTCAACATCCGGCCTAGCAGCCGAATATGACGAAACTTTGCCTCTCCGGTGGAAAGGGTTGGGCGCCCGCCGCCGCGACGCTGACAGGGTCAGGATCATCGGAGAAGAGCGCCCGAAAGGCCGACCCGGAGGCCGGCCCGTCAAGTCAGTTTGTGGTCAGTTCCCGACCAATCGATTGCCCAGCCAGGTGCCAGTGCCATCGCCCACGCTTTCTGCGCCGTTGTGGATCGCCACGACAATTACAACCGCCAGTGAGACGACTGCAGCAGTCAGGACAACCCAATCCACCGTGACTGCGCCACGTTCGGATTTTCGGAATTGCTTCAGTTTGCGCAACATGGTTGTGCTCCTCTTAAAGAGGGTTGACCCGATCGTCCGACCGGGACGAAAACGGGGCCGCAGTCTGATCATCAGAGTGCGGCCCCGCAATTTCACACCATCAGGTGAGAATTAGTTGGTGCCGGGAGTACGGTTGTCCAGGTATGTCGCTGTACGGTCGGTCAGGCCGGAAGCGCCGGTCTGGATCGAGGAGTAGGCTGCGACGGCCAGGCCAACAACGGCGGCGGTCAGCACGACCCAGTCAACAGTCACGGCGCCGGATTCGTCAGATTTGAAGTTTGCGAAGAAGTTCATCATGGTTTGTCCCTCCAAGGATCAGGTTTTAAGGTTACACCCTGCCGTCCGTTGGTGGCGCCGTTCTCTCAGTTGAGCGCCTGTCCGACTTGGTATGACGCTATATAGCTGTCTGATTGGGGCATGAATTTGGCGGCAAATGTGACTTTTTGGTTTTTTTGCCCATCTCTGGCCAGAAAATTTACAAGCACATGTTATCAAACGAATTTTCCCGCGATACACGTGTGGGTTTAGTTAAATTCGAAAGATCTTGGGGCGAATTATGGCGAAATTGCCGCAATTCCTGCCTCGATTTAGGGGTTTTGGCAGTGCGCGCGGCGCGATTTACTGGTTTCGACAGTGATTTTGTGGGAAGCTGTCTGAAAATCGAGCCGATAAACAAACAACGGCAGGCAGGCATGTATCGTATTCTGGCAATCGCGCTCTTTTCGGGCGCCATGGTGGCGGCACCGCTATGGGCGGAGAGCGCGCGTCCCTTTGCAGATTTCAGCGCCAAGCGGATCAAGGCCCCCAAACCGGGAAGCCGGCCACGGATCGGCATCCAGATCGACCCGGCGGTTCAGGCCGCAACGCTGAAGCCCAGGGTCGGCCCCGACGTGGTGGCGCAGCCATCGGGGGCCATCACGCCCAGGGAACCTGGTCAATATGACTGGTTCTGGGAAAAGGTATCTCCGAATATTGCGCAATCCGGTCCGGGACGTCTGGAAACCGCGATGGCAACGCTGGCGGGCGCGGCCGACCGCGTCAACAGCCCGCGCCTGCAGCAGATGCAGGATATCGCCAAGGTCAACGGCATCGACATCCTGCGTTCCACCATCGGGACGCAGGTTTCGCCCGCGCTGGTGCTGGCGGTGATCACCGTGGAATCCGCCGGAAAGCCTGATGCCGTCAGCCGGGCCGGTGCGCAGGGGCTGATGCAGCTGATGCCGGCCACGGCGGAACGGTTCGGGGTGACGGACAGCCTGGCGTCTTCCCAGAACATCACCGGCGGGGTGAAATACCTGAACTGGCTGATGGACGAATTTGACCGCGACCCGATCCTGGTGCTGGCAGGGTATAATGCCGGAGAGGGCTCGGTGCGCAAACACGCCGGTGTGCCGCCCTTTGCCGAGACGCGCGACTACGTGCCCAAGGTGCTGGCGGCCTTCCAGGTGGCCAAGGGCTTGTGCAAGACCCCGCCCGAGCTGATCTCGGACGGTTGTGTATTTGCCGCGATGAACTGAGTGGCGAGAAACGGAGTTTTTGAAAACTCCGGCCCGATCTTTTTGAAAAGATCGCGACACCCGGCCTTGCAGACATCGAAAACCTCCGCCAGTCACGGATGTTTTCGCCGCCCGCCGCTCACCAGAGGGCAGAGCGGCATGGTCAGCGGGAGAACCGGAGTTTTTGAAAACTCCGGTCCGATCTTTTTGAAAAGATCGCGACACCCGGCCTTGCAGACATCGAAAGCCTCCGCCAGTCACGGATGTTTTCGCCACCCGCCGCTCACGAGAGGGCAGAGCGGCATGGTCAGCGGGAGAACCGGAGTTTGTGAAAAGATCGCGACACCCGGCCTTGCAGACATCGAAAGCCTCCGCCAGTCACGGATGTTTTCGCCACCCGCCGCTCACGAGAGGTCAGAGCGGCATGGTCAGCGGGAGAAACGGAGTTTTTGAAAACTCCGGTCCGATCTTTTTGAAAAGATCGCGACACCCGGCCTTGCAGACATCGAAAGCCTCCGCCAGTCACGGATGTTTTCGCCGCCCGCCACTCACGAGAGGGCAGAGCGGCATGGTCGGCGGGAGAAACGGAGTTTTTGAAAACTCCGGTCCGATCTTTTTGAAAAGATCGTGCAACTCAGCCTTCAGACGTTGAAGGCGTCCGCCCATTCCGGATGTTTCCGCCGCATCGCGTTCACGAAGGGGCAGAGCGGCACGATCTTGAAACCCTCGGCACGCGCATCCTCGACCAGCCGTGTCACCAGTTTCAGACCGGCGCCAGTGCCTTTCAGGGCTTCCGGTACGCCGGTGTGATCCGCGATCACCTGGGTTTCACCAAGGCGCGAATAGGTCAGCTCCGCCTCGTGACCGTCCTGTGTCAGGACATAGCGGCCCTTGCTGCCGCTGACCTCGCGGGTGATCTCAGACAATCGTCGCCTCGGTCGCCGCGCGCAACTCGTCCTCGGTGACGCCATCTGCGCATTCGACAATTCTCAAACCGCCTTCGACCACGTCCAGCACTCCAAGGTTGGTGATGATCCGGTCCACCACGGCCTTGCCGGTCAGCGGCAGGCTGCATTCCTTGAGCACCTTGCTTTCGCCGGCCTTGTTCTGGTGGTCCATCACGACAATGACCTTGCCGACCCCTGCGACAAGGTCCATCGCGCCGCCCATGCCCTTGACCAGCTTGCCAGGGATCATCCAGTTCGCCAGATCGCCGTTTTCGGCCACTTCCATGGCCCCCAGGATCGCCGCGGCAATCTTGCCACCGCGGATCATGCCGAAACTCATGGCGCTGTCGAAATAGGAGGTGCGGGAAAGTTCGGTGATCGTCTGCTTGCCCGCATTGATCAGGTCGGGGTCCTCATCGCCCTCAAGGGGGAAGGGGCCCATGCCCAGCATGCCATTCTCGGATTGCAGGGTGATGTCCTTGTCACCGACATAATTGGCCACCAGCGTCGGTATCCCGATGCCGAGGTTCACATACATGCCGTCTTCCAGCTCTTGTGCCGCGCGTGCGGCCATCTGATTGCGATCCCAGCCCATTATGCTTCCTCCCGCTTGCGCGTGGTGCGCTGTTCGATGCGTTTCTCGTGGGTGCCCTGGACGATCCGGTGCACATAGATGCCCGGCAGGTGGATCGCATCGGGGTCAAGCGACCCGCGCGGCACGATTTCCTCGACCTCTGCGATGCAGACCTTGCCGCACATGGCGGCAGGCGGGTTGAAGTTGCGCGCGGTCTTGCGGAACACCAGGTTGCCGGTGTCGTCGGCCTTCCAGGCCTTGACGATGCTGAGGTCGGCAAAAATGCCCTCTTCGAGGATGTAATCCTCGCCGTTGAACTGTTTGACTTCCTTGCCCTCGGCGATCTGGGTGCCGACACCGGTCTTGGTGTAGAAACCGGGGATGCCGCAGCCGCCCGCGCGCATCCGTTCGGCCAGGGTGCCTTGGGGATTGAATTCAAGCTCCAGCTCACCGGACAGATACTGGCGCATGAATTCCGCGTTCTCGCCCACGTAGGAAGAGATCATCTTTTTCACCTGCCGGGTCTGCAACAGGATGCCGATGCCAAAATCGTCCACGCCCGCGTTGTTGGATGCAAAGGTCAGGTTCTTTGCACCATTCTCCTTGATCGCCTGCAGCAGCAATTCCGGAATGCCGCAGAGGCCAAAGCCCCCGGCGGCGATCAGCATGCCATCTGACAGAACGCCTTCCAGCGCCTCGGTGGCGGTTGCGTAGATTTTGTTCATTCTGCATGATCCCCTGTCGCTATGGTCAGAAGAACTTGTGACGCCGCGTCGCGGCAAAGTCAATTCATGCAGGGGTTGCGCACCGGCCGGCGGATTACACGATACGCACCTGCGTCCCGATCGGGGCGATCTGGTACAGGGCTTCGATCATGTGGTTGTAAAGCCCGATGCAGCCGTCAGAGCTTTGCCGCCCGATCTTGCGCGTGTCATGGGTGCCGTGGATCAGATAGGCGGGCCAGCTCAGGTACATGGCATGGGTCCCCAGCGGATTGTCGGGGCCGGGGGGCATGTATTTCAGCTCCGGGTCGCGTTCGATCATGCTGGGTGTCGGGGTCCAGTCGGGACCGACGCGCTTGCGCACGATCTTTGTATACCCGCGCTTGGTCAGCTCGTCGCTGCGGGGCACGGAGGTGGGGTAGACATTGTAGGTCTTTCCGTCACCGCTCCAGAAATGCAGCGCGCGGCTGGTGGTGTCGGCAACGATGGCGGCCTTGCCCAGGCTGTCAAAGTGGTCCTGCCAGCGTTGCGAGACAAAGCTGGTCGCATTGCGCCGCACCGGGTTGAGGTCACCGGGGTCTGCCCGCAGGACAGTCGGGGCAAACAACGTTGCCGTTGCCCCGATGATGAAACCGCGCTTGCTCAGATGCTCTGTCATTGGTCTGCCTTTCGCCTCAAGTTTTGCCACTGGTCTGGCAAGCTTCGGGGGCAGGTTCAAATCACAAGTCTTTGATCAGCGGTCATTTTGTCGCAGTCAGGCTTTCTTGACAGCGGGTTTTTTGGGGGCGGCCTTCTTTTTCGCAGCCGGTTTTTTCTTTGCCACGGGTTTTTTCTTGCCGGACTTGGCCGCGCGTTCGTCGATCAGGGTGATCGCCTGCGCCATGGTCAGATCTTCGGGGTCGATCGTGTCGGGAATCGTCGCATTGATCTTTTCCCACTTCACGTAGGGCCCGTATTTGCCCTTCATCACATTGACGGCGCCGCCCGCTTCCGGATGCTCACCCAGTTCGCGCAGCGGTTTCGCGGCCTGTCCGCGTCCGCCCCGGCTGGCGACTTTCTCGGCCAGCAGCTGCACCGCGCGGTTCATGCCGACGGTAAAGACCTCTTCGATGTTTTCCAGGTTGGCATTGGTGCCGCCCCGGTGCGAGGTGCTTTCCGCGTGTTTGAGGTAGGGGCCGTAGCGCCCGATGTTGGACCAGACCATGACGCCATCCTCGGGGTGCGGACCAATCTCGCGCGGCAGCGACAGCAGCATCAGGGCGCGTTCAAGCTCCAGCTCCTCCGGCGGCCATTCCTTGGGGATCGACTGGCGCGGCGGCTTCTTGTTCTCTTCCGTCACCTCTCCGCGCTGGACATAAGGCCCGAAGCGGCCCTTGAAAACGCGGATCTCCTCGCCCTGATCGGTGCCCAAAAGCTTGCCGTCGGGGGGGATGGCGCTGGCCTCGGCTTCCGGGTCGGGCGGGCCAAAGGGGCGCGTATAGCGGCACTCAGGATAGTTGGAGCAGCCGATGAACGCCCCACCGGACCGCGCGGTGCGCATCGAAAGCCGACCCGCACCGCAATGCGGGCACAGCCGCGGATCGCTGCCGTCTTCGGTGGGCGGGAACAGATGCGGCTCCAGCACCTCGTTGATCTTTTCCAACACCTCGGTGATGCGCAGCTCGGAGGTTTCCGCAATCGCGGCGGAAAAGTCGCGCCAGAACCGGCCCAGCACATCCTTGTAATTCGCATCGGCCGCAGAGACCTTGTCGAGCTGGTCTTCGAGATCGGCGGTGAAATCATAACCGATGTAGCGGCGGAAGTAGTTTTCCAGAAAGGCGGTGACCAGACGGCCCTTGTCCTCGGGGATCAGGCGCTGGCCCTCGCGGCGCACATATTCACGGTCCTGGATCGTGGTGACGATGCTGGCATAGGTGGAGGGGCGGCCGATGCCCAGTTCTTCCATCCGCTTGACCAGCGTCGCCTCGGTATAGCGCGGCGGGGGCTGGGTGAAATGCTGTTCGGGCGTGACGGCGCGCTTGTCCATTTTGTCGCCTTCGCTGATCTGGGGCAGGCGCTTGTCGTCCTCGTCCACCACGTCATCGCGGCCTTCTTCATAGACGCGCAGAAACCCGTCGAAGAGCACGACCTGACCGGTGGCGCGCAGGCCGACCTGACCGTCCTTGCTGCCGACCTCGACCGTGGTCCGCTCCATCCGGGCGCTGGCCATCTGGCAGGCAAGGGTGCGTTTCCAGATCAGGTCGTAAAGCTTGGCCTGGTCCGATTCGAGCTTGAGCGAGGCCGCATCACGGGTCATGTCCGTGGGCCGGATGCATTCATGTGCTTCCTGCGCGTTCTTCGCCTTGTTCTTGTAGATGCGCGGCTCACCGGGGACATAATCGGCGCCGAATCGTTCCTTGATCGCGTCGCGCGCCATGGTCACGGCCTCGGGCGCCATGTCGATACCATCGGTCCGCATATAGGTAATGTGCCCCGCTTCATATAGGCGCTGCGCGGTGCTCATGGTCTGGCGCGCGCCCATGCCGAACTTGCGGCTGGCCTCCTGCTGCAGGGTCGAGGTCATGAAAGGGGCGGATGGGTTGCGGGTGGCCGGTTTCGCCTCGACGCTGGTGACGGTGAGATCGCGGCTGGTGATCGCCTGCACAGCCATTTCGGCCCTGGTGCCATCGGAAAGGTCGAATTTTTCCAGCTTGTCGCCCGCCAGCGTGACCAGCCGTGCCTCGAATTCCTGACCCCGTGGTGTCGCCAGCAGCGCCTTGACGGTCCAGTATTCGCGGGCGCGGAAGGCTTCGATCTCCATCTCGCGCTCGACGATCAGGCGCAGGGTGACCGATTGCACCCGGCCCGCCGATTTCGCACCGGGCAGCTTGCGCCACAGCACCGGAGAGAGGTTGAACCCCACCAGATAATCCAGCGCGCGACGGGCCAGATAGGCCTCCACCAGCGGCATGTCGACCTGACGCGGGTTTTTCATCGCTTCGGTTACCGCGGCCTTGGTGATCGCGTTGAACACCACGCGGCTGACCGGCGTGTCCTTCTTGATCGACTTGCGGGCGGTCAGCGTCTCTTGCAGGTGCCAGCTGATCGCCTCGCCCTCGCGGTCGGGGTCGGTTGCGAGGATCAACTCGTTGTCGTTCTTCAGCGCATCGGCGATGGCCTTGACATGTTTCTTGCTGTCGCTGGCGACTTCCCATTTCATGTCGAAATCATGCTCGGTGTCCACAGACCCGTCCTTGGGCGGCAGGTCGCGGACGTGGCCGTAAGAGGCAAGAACGGTGTAATTGTCCCCCAGATACTTGTTGATCGTTTTGGCCTTGGCAGGAGATTCGACAACAACAACTGGCATGAATTCAGTACCTTGATAATAAAAGCGGGCGCGTTCGTGCGTTGTGTCATGTGGGATGGCGGGGTGGATTGTCAATGCGCCTCAGTCCGACGGGCCGATCCCCGAAGGCTGCGGGAGGGGCTGATCGTGGCGGTCAGCATGGCGGCAAAGGCTGCTCTGCCGACGATGCGATGCGCGCGGCAAACTGCGGCCCTGGCCGCTGCGCCTGCCTCCTGGTCCGGGGCGGCAAGGCTCAGCGGATGAGGGCCGCCTTTCCCGGCCGCCACCTTGTTTCATCTGCCGCCTTGTGAGGCGGATCGGGCGATCTTCAAACCACTCTGGTCAGCAGGCCGCCGGGTTGCCGCGCGATTTGTCCGTCAAGTTCGAGGTCGACAAGCGCCGGTGCGACCTGCGCCGGTGCGGCTTTCAGATCGCGGATCAACTGGTCTTCGGCAAGGGGCGACGGGCCAAGACGTGACAGGATCTGCTGGTGCAGGCGCGCGGCGTCCTTCAGGCTGTGCCGGGGCGGTGGCGCCGAGGCGGGCGCGCGCAGGCCCGAGAGGTTTTCAGCAATGCCCGGTACCGTGCCATTGAATGGGGTGCTTTCCGACAGGGCATCCAGGACATCCACCGCCGACCGCACCAGCATCGCCCCGTCGCGGATCAGCATGTTGCAGCCCGCCGCACGCGCATCCAGCGGATGACCCGGCACCGCCAGCACCTCGCGGCCCTGATCAAGCGCATCGCGCGCGGTGATCAGGCTGCCGGATTTCGCGGCAGCCTCCACCACCACCGTGGCGCGCGACAGGCCCGATATGATGCGATTGCGGCTGGGAAAGTGGCGCGCCATCGGTTGCAGGCCAAAGGGCTGTTCGGAAAGCCGCAACCCGCGGCGGCCAATGTCGCGGGCCAGTTCGGCGTTTTCCGCAGGATAGATCACGTCGACGCCGCCCGCCTGAACGGCGATGGTTCCGCTGTCCAATGCGCCCAGATGTGCGGCGGCATCGACCCCGCGCGCAAGGCCGGAGACCACGACATATCCCGCGGTACCAAGATCATGCGCCAGGGCGCGCGCCATCCTAGTGCCCAGCGACGATGCATTGCGCGCACCCACCAGTGAAACCATGGGCCGCGACAGCAGTGCGGGATCGCCCAGACACCACAGAAAGGGCGGCGCATCCGCAAGTTCCGCCAGTTGTTCGGGATAGGGGGTTTCCCCCAGTGCCAGCAATTGCGCCCCCGCAGCACGGGCGGTTTTCAATTCAGCGAGAATCACGCCCTCGGGGCAGGGGGTATAGCTGGAAACGCCTGCGGCGCGCGCCACCTCCGGCAGCGCGGCCAGCGCGTTCTGCGCAGTGCCGTATTCAGTCAGCAGTCGTTTATACGTCGCTATTCCGACCCGGCGCGAGCGCAACAGACGAAGCCGGGCAAGCTGTTCGTCTTCCGGGGTGGGTGGGAGTGGGGGGTGAGTGGAAGAAGGATGTTGGTCCTTGTCAGTCATCCCGTGTCTCCGTCCGTTGCAGAATCAGGTATAGGACAGCGCGGTTAACAGGGCGTGAATCAACTGCTGCCGTTTTGGCACAAACTGCCTGCCTGACGGCAAGGGTCGGTATACCATGACGGGCGCAACGGCAGCGCCGGTTCAGGTGGCAGAGCCGCCCACCGTCAGCCCGCCGATCATCAGTGTCGGCTGGCCCACGCCCACCGGCACCCACTGGCCCTGCTTGCCGCAATTGCCCATGCCGGGGTCAAGGCTGGGGTCATTGCCGATGGCCCTGATCTGCTTCAGCGCGGTGGCACCGTCGCCGATCAGCGTCGCCCCCTTGACCGGTGCACCGACCACGCCGTTCTGAACCCGGTAGGCTTCGGTGCAGGAGAACACGAACTTGCCATTGGTGATATCGACCTGACCGCCACCGAATCCCACCGCGTAGATGCCATCGCGCAGGTCCGCCACGATATCGCCGGGGGCTGCATCGCCGCCCAGCATATAGGTGTTGGTCATGCGCGGCATGGGAATATGCGCAAAGGATTCGCGCCGCCCGTTGCCGGTGCTCTTGACCCCCATCAGCCGCGCATTCTGCCGGTCCTGCATGTAACCCACCAGCCGCCCGTCCTCGATCAGCACATTCCTGGCCGAGGGCGTGCCCTCGTCATCGACGCTGATCGACCCGCGCCGGTCCGGGATCGTCCCGTCGTCCAGCACCGTGACACCGGGGGCGGCGATCTGCTGGCCCATCAGCCCGGCAAAGGCCGACGACCCCTTGCGGTTGAAATCGCCCTCCAGCCCGTGGCCAATGGCCTCGTGCAGCAGGATACCGGGCCAGCCGGGGCCCAGCACCACATCCATCACACCTGCGGGGGCAGGCACGGCATCAAGGTTGACCACCGCGACGCGCAGCGCCTCGCGCGCCTTGGCCTGCCAGTCTTCGGGGGCCAGCATGCCATCCAGCCCGATCCGCCCGCCGCCGCCTGCCGTGCCGCTTTCGCGGCGGCCGTTCTGTTCGACGATGACCGAGACATTCACCCGCGTCATCGGGCGCACATCCCTGACGGAGGTGCCTTCCGGCCGGAGAATCTCGATTTCCTGCAGCGAGGCCGAAATGCTGGCGCTGACCTGCACCACCCGGCTGTCCAGATCGCGGGCAAAGGCGTCGATCTCGCGCAGAGTCTGGATCTTGACGGGAAAGGCGGCCCCGGCGATCGGATCCTCGTCCGTATAGAGCTTGCGGTTGGTCCCTTCCGGCGCATCGGCCCAGGTGCCGCCGCCGTCTGCCACGGCCAGGCGCGCAGTCTCGCAGGCGCGTTCCAGCGCGGCATGGGAGACTTCGGTGGAATGGGCGTAACCCGCCACCTCGCCACGCACCGCACGCAATCCGAACCCTTCGGAGGCATCATAGCTTGCCGTCTTGAGCCGCCCGTCATCGAACATCAGCCCCTCGGACCGGCGCCGTTCAAAGAACAGTTCGCCATCATCGGCACCGGCAACGGCCTCGCGCAGGGTTTTCAGGGCCGCATCGCGGTCCAGCAGGTCGTTGAAGGGGGAAAAGGGGGTGCTGCTCATGAAATTGTCCTGAATTGGTGCCACAAAATGCGCATCGCGTCTGTTTGCCGCAATCGAAGTGGCTTTATCTTGAGGATAGAATATGATTGTAAGCACCCAGATTACAACGGGGCGGGCAGGGATCATCTGCTTCTTCCGGCGAAACCGTAGCCAAACATGGTCACAAGATCAGGACGACTTATGAAAAAACTTCTCTCTCTTAGCGCGCTCTTGGCAGGCCTCGGGGCCATGCCGGTACTGGCCCAGGACAATCTGCGCATTGATGGGCTTGAGGTCATCGGTACGCCCGTGGACGGCAAAATGGGCTTTCAGCCTGCCGTGACTCGGCTGGCACAGGATATTCATGATCTCGACTGGCTGATCCTTGTCATCATCACCCTGATCACGCTGTTCGTGACCGGTCTGATCATCTGGGTGATCCTGCGCTACGGCAAGAAGCGGAATCCGAACCCGTCGTCCTTTACCCACAATACACCCATCGAAATCGCCTGGACGGTTGGTCCGATCGTGATTCTGGTGCTGATCGGCGCCTATTCGCTGCCGATCCTGTTCCGCCAGCAGGAAATTCCCGAAGCCGACATCACCATCAAGGCGACCGGCAACCAGTGGTACTGGTCCTATGAATATGTGGACGAAGGTTTCGGCTTTGACAGCTACATGATCGGCGCGCCCGCCACCCTGACCGCCGAGGACGAAGCCGCAGGTGCCATCGCCAACACCCTGGACGATGTCATGGTGGCCAAGCTTGAAGCCGCCGGTTATTCGCGTGACGAATGGCTGCTGGCGACAGATACCGCTGTTGTCGTGCCGGTGGGCAAGACCATCGTGATGCAGGTCACCGGCTCTGACGTGATCCATGCCTGGACCGTTCCGGCCTTTGGCGTGAAGCAGGATGCGGTGCCGGGCCGTCTGGCCGAACTGTGGTTCAGCGCGGAGCGTGAAGGTGTGTATTTCGGCCAGTGTTCCGAACTTTGCGGTCAGGCCCATGCCTATATGCCGATCACGGTCAAAGTGGTGTCCGAAGCTGCCTATGCCGACTGGCTGGGCAAGGCCAAGGAGGAATACGCCGGTATTCCCCAGACGCTGACAGTCGCTTCGGCTGACTGATCCTCGCGGCGCGGTGTCCGTCACCGCGCCCGACCTGCAGGCCCCGAGCGGCCTGCAGTGATTGTATGGTGGATGCTGTCCACCCTGTTGCCAGCTAAAGGTGTCCCATGACCGACGTCAGCCAAACGCCAGCCTTGGAAAACGAAGCGGAACTGGGTGATTACTTTGCCCTGTTGAAGCCGCGCGTGATGCAACTGGTGGTCTTCACGGCCCTGGTCGGCATGCTGGCCGCACCGGTGTCGGTGCATCCGGTGATCGGTTTCGCCTCCATCCTCTTTGTGGCCATTGGCGCGGGGGCCTCGGGTGCGCTGAACATGTGGTGGGACGCGGACATCGACTCGGTGATGCGCCGCACGGCCAAGCGGCCCATTCCGGCAGGCAAGGTGCAACCGGGCGAGGCGCTGGCGCTGGGCGTGGGGCTTTCGTTCCTCTCTGTCATGATGCTGGGCCTCTCCGCGAATCTTCTGGCAGCCGGCATGCTGCTGTTCACCATCTTTTTCTATGCCGTCGTCTATTCCATGTGGCTCAAGCGCGCGACACCGCAGAACATCGTGATCGGCGGCGCGGCGGGGGCCTTTCCGCCGGTGATCGGCTGGATCATCGCAACCGGCAGTTTCTCGGTCGAGGCCTGGCTGATGTTCGCGCTGATCTTCATGTGGACACCGCCGCATTTCTGGGCGCTGGCGCTGTTCATGCGGTCCGATTATGACGATGCGAATGTGCCGATGCTGACCGTGACCCACGGCCGTCCGGCCACACGCCGTCACATCATGGCCTATACCGTGCTGCTTGCGCTGCTGGCTGTCGGCACCGGCTTTACCGCCATCGGCGGCTATATCTATCTGACCGTATCGGTGGTGCTGAACCTGCTGTTCCTGATCGGCGCATGGCGCATCTGGCAGCGGGACGAGGCAGCGGCCGAAGCGGACAATTATATGGTGGAGCGCAAGTTCTTCCGTCTGTCACTGTATTACCTGTTCCTGCACTTCGGCGCGATCCTGGTCGAGGCGACGCTGCGGACCTGGGGCATGGGAGGCTGGTAATGGCCATTCGCGCAGAGCATGAGATTCACACCAGACGCAAGGGCCGCAACGTGGGCGTCGGCCTGATGCTGGGCGGCTTCGTGGTGCTGGTCATGGTGCTGACCTTTGTCAAGATTACCCAGACCGATTTCACCCGCGCGCCGGGAACAGCCAATCCGCCCGCCGCCGTCGGGGGGCAGGACTGATGGCAATTACCGGTCCGCAGAAGACAGTTCTTCAAACCGTTTCTGTTGTGGTCCTCATGGGCGGGCTGGCATGGGCCTCCGTGCCTTTTTATGACTGGTTCTGCCGGGTCACCGGCTTTGGCGGCGTGCCGCAGGTCGTGGGCGGCGGCGGCGACAACATCCTCGACCAGACCATCAAGGTCCGCTTCGACGGCAACCTCAACAGCGGCATGCCCTGGGGCTTCAAGCCGGTGGAGCGCGAGATGGAAGTGCGCATCGGCGAGACCGCCCTTGCCTTCTACGAGGCGCATAATCCCACGGATCGGCCCATCGCCGGGCAGGCCAGCTATAACGTGACGCCCTATTCCGCGGGGGCGTTCTTCGACAAGATCGACTGTTTCTGCTTTACCGAACAGGTTCTCGCCCCCGGTGAGACCGTGCAGATGCCGGTCAGCTTCTATGTCGATCCCGAAATCGTCAATGACAGGGATGGCAAGTATGTACACACCATCACCCTGTCATATACATTCTACGAAATTGATCTGCCCGAGGGCTATGCCGCCCTTGATGCAGAGACAGCAACAGACCTGAATTAATCAAGAGGGACCCCGGCACATGGCCCATGCTAAGAACCACGACTACCATATTCTCGCCCCGTCCAGCTGGCCGCTGATCGGCGCGATCAGCGGCTTTGCCATGCTGTTCGGCGCTGTCCTGTGGATGCATGACGTGACATCGTTCCTGTTCTGGGGCGGCTTTGTGGGCGTGCTTTACGTGATGTTCGCCTGGTGGAAGGACGTCGTCGCAGAAAGCCACATCGGCGATCATACTCCGGTCGTGCGCATCGGCCTGCGCTATGGCTTCATCCTGTTCATCATGTCCGAGGTGATGTTCTTTGTCGCCTGGTTCTGGACCTTCTTCAAACAGGCCCTCTACCCGATGAACGAATACGTGGGCTCGGAATACGTGCCGCCGGTCTTCGACCCGGTGAACGCCTTCCACCTGCCGCTGATCAACACGCTGATCCTGCTGCTGTCGGGCTGCGCCGTGACATGGGCGCACCATGCGCTGGTGCATGAAAACAACCGCAAGGACCTGGTCAGCGGGCTGGCAATCTCCATCGTGCTGGGCATCGCCTTTACCGCGCTGCAGGCCTATGAATACGGCGAGCTGCTTTTGCATCACGAATGGACCTTTGGCGGCGACGCGTTCTTTTCCGCCTTCTTCATGGCCACCGGTTTCCACGGCGCACATGTGATCATCGGCACCGTGTTCCTGACGGTATGCCTGATCCGCGCCATGCGGGGTGATTTCACACCCGAGAAGCATGTCGGTTTCGAGGCCGCTGCCTGGTACTGGCACTTCGTGGACGTCGTCTGGCTGTTCCTGTTCTTTGCCGTCTACATCTGGGGCGTGCCTGCGGGCTGATCCTTCGCGCGGGGTTGCATCCGCCGCCCCGTCGCCTAAAACCCCAAAGCGCGCGATCCGCTTCGCGCGCTTTTTCGTTGCAACACGGACCCCTGCATGAGCCGCGCGCTTTTTGTCATCCTCATCGGTCTCGGCGGTGCCGCCATCCTGATCAGCCTCGGCGTCTGGCAGGTGCAGCGCCTGACCTGGAAACAGGGCATCCTGGCCGAGATCAATGGCAGGATCGAGGCCCCCGCCGTCCCCCTGCCGGAGCAGCCCGACCCAAAAGAGGCGGCCTATCTCCCCGTCGAGGTCACCGGAAGCTTTGAAGGGCAGACCCTGCGTGTCCTTGTCTCGCAGAAAGATCAGGGCGCGGGCTACCGTTTGATCACCGCGTTGAACACCGGAGATCGCCGGGTGCTGGTGGATCGGGGTTACATCCCCAACGAGGCGGTTGCACCCCCACTGCCGGACGGGCCGGTGACGATCACCGGCAACCTGCAATGGCCGCAGGAGACCGACAGTTTCACACCCGCCCCGGACATTGACGGCAACATCTGGTTCGCCCGCGATGTCACCGCCATGTCACAGCTCTTGCAAAGCGAACCGGTGCTGGTGGTTGCGCGCGCCCTGTCGTATGACGCGGCACCGGTGTCGCCCTTGCCCGTGGACACGTCGCGTATCCCGAACGATCATCTGCAATATGCCATTACATGGTTTTCGCTGGCGGCAATCTGGGCCGCCATGTCCCTCTATTTCCTGCGCCGCCGTGCCAAAATCGAAAGCTGAACCCATGCGCTATATCTCCACACGGGGCCAGGCCCCCGCGCTGACCTTTGAAGAGGCGATGCTGACCGGGCTGGCGCGCGACGGCGGGCTCTATGTGCCGGAGGTGATTCCGACCCTGACCTCCGACCAGATCGCGGCGCTGCACGGCAAGAGCTATGAGGAAACCGCCTTTGCCGTCATGCGCCCCTTTATCGGGGATACCTTCAGCGACGACGCCTTCCGCGCCATCATCGACCGTGCCTATGCCGGGTTCAGCCATGGCGCCCGCGCGCCGCTGGTGCAGCTGGCCCCCGGCCATTTCCTGCTGGAGCTGTTTCACGGCCCGACGCTGGCGTTCAAGGACTTTGCCATGCAGATGATCGGCCAGATGTTCCAGGCGGCGCTTGCCCGCCGGGGCGACCGGGTGACCATCGTCGGCGCGACCTCGGGAGATACCGGATCGGCGGCGATCGAGGCGTTCCGGGGTTTGAGCAACGTGGATGTCTTCATCCTCTACCCGCATGGCCGGGTCAGCGACGTGCAGCGCCGCCAGATGACCACGCCGTCGGAATCCAACGTGCATGCGCTGGCCGTCGATGGCGATTTCGACGATTGTCAGGCCCGGCTGAAGGATATGTTCAATGATTTCGAGTTCCGCGACAGTGTAAAGCTGGCAGGCGTCAATTCGATCAACTGGGGCCGGGTGCTGGCACAGGTGGTCTATTACTTCTCTGCCGCTGTCAGCCTCGGCGCGCCTGAGCGCGAGGTCAGCTTCACCGTGCCCACAGGCAATTTCGGTGACATCTTCGCAGGCTATATCGCCAAGCGGATGGGGCTGCCGATCCGCGACCTGGTTGTGGCCACCAACCAGAACGACATCCTGGACCGCTGCCTGAAGGGGCAGGGGTATCACAAATCCACTGTACATCCCTCGATCAGCCCTTCGATGGACATCCAGGTCTCCTCGAACTTCGAACGCGCGCTGTTTGATGCCTACGGGCGCGACGGCAACGCGGTGGGACAACTGATGGCCGAGCTGGGGCAGGGCGGTTTCGACGTGAGCCAGGGCGCGATGCAGGCCCTGCAGGCCATTTACCGCTCGGGCCGCGCCTCGGAAGAGGAGACATCCGCCACCATCGCAAGCGCCCGTGAAACCATGGGCGAACTGCTCTGTCCGCATTCCGCCGTGGGGGTCAAGGTCGCCGAGGAACATCGTGACGCGACCACGCCAATGGTCACACTGGCCACGGCACATCCGGCAAAATTCCCCGATGCGGTCGAGGCTGCCACCGGATTGCGCCCTGACCTGCCGCCGCATATGGCGGACCTTTTTGACCGGCCGGAGCGTTTCACACGCATCGACAACGATCTCGGTGCCCTGAAAAAACATATCAAGGAAAATCTTTCCGCATGAGCCTGAACCAGACCCGCCTGCCCAATGGCTTTCGCATCGTGACCGAACATATGCCGGGGCTCGCCTCGGCCTCCGTCGGGGTGTGGGTGACTGCTGGCGGTCGCCACGAGACGCCGCAGCAGAACGGCATCGCACATTTCCTTGAACATATGGCGTTCAAGGGCACGGCCAGACGCAGCTCGCTCCAGATTGCCGAGGCGATCGAGGATGTGGGCGGCTATATCAACGCCTATACCTCGCGCGAGGTGACGGCCTATTACGTGCGGGTGCTGGAAAACGACGTGGCGCTGGGGCTGGACGTGATTGCCGACATCCTGCGCAACCCGGTGCTGGACCCCAGGGAGATCGAGGTCGAGCGCGGCGTGATCCTGCAGGAAATCGGACAGGCGCTGGATACCCCCGATGACGTGATTTTCGACTGGTTGCAGGAAGAAGCCTATCCTGATCAGCCGCTGGGACGCACCATTCTTGGGCCGACCGAACGGGTGTCGAATTTCAACCGCCAGGACCTGCAGGGTTTCATTGCCGATCACTATGGCCCCGACCAGATGATCCTTGCCGCCGCCGGTGCCGTGAACCACGACGAGATCGTGAAGCTGGCAGAGACCCTGTTTGGCGACATGCAGGCCAAGCCGATGTTCCAGATGCAGAACGCGACCTTCCGGGGCGGCGAGACCCGCCAGATCAAGGCGCTGGAGCAGGCCCATTTCGCGCTGGGTTTCGAATCTCCCGGCTACCGTGCCGACGATATCTACGTGGCGCAGATCTATGCCTCCGCGCTGGGCGGCGGCATGTCGAGCCGCCTGTTCCAGGAGGTCCGCGAGAACCGCGGGCTGTGCTATACGATCTTTGCCCAGGCCGGGGCCTATGCCGACACCGGCATGACCACGATCTATGCGGGCACATCTGCCGCGCAGCTGCCGGAACTGGCCGAGATCACCATTGACGAAATGAAGCGTGCCGCCAGTGACATGTCGCCGGCCGAGGTTGCCCGTGCCCGCGCACAGATGAAAGCGGGCCTGCTGATGGGGCTGGAAAGCCCCTCCAACAGGGCCGAACGGCTGGCGCGGCTGATCCAGATCTGGGATCGCATCCCGCCCCTGTCCGAGACCATCGAGAAAATCGACGCCGTGACCACCGGTGATGTGCGCGACCTGGCGCAACATATGGCAGAGATTTCGCCGGCGGCACTGGCGCTCTACGGCCCGGTGGAGAACGCGCCGACGCTGGATGCGTTACAGGCCCGACGCGCTGCCTGATGCTGTTGGTCAAACGGAAAATACGCATCGAAACAGAGAGGCTGACCCTGCGTCCGCCGCAACATGCCGATTTCCGCGACTGGACCAGCCTGAGGATCAGAAGCCGCGATTACCTGACCAAATGGGAACCGGCCTGGGCCGAAGACCACCTGACGCGCAAGGCCTTTACCAACCGGGTCTACTGGGCGCAGCGGTCGGTGAACTCGGGCACCGCCATGCCGCTGTTCCTGATCCGGCGCGAGGACAAGACCCTGGTGGGGGCGATCACGCTGGACAACGTGCGCCGGGGCCCCGCGCAATCCGCCACGCTGGGCTATTGGACCGGCGAAACCTTTGCCAGGCATGGCTACATGCGCGAGGCGATCGAGGCGATGGTGCATCACGCCTTTACCCGCATGGACCTGAGCCGGATCGAGGCGGCCTGCCTGCCCGAAAACGGCCCCTCGCGCGGGTTGCTGGAAAAGACCGGTTTCAAATATGAGGGCGTTGCGCAGAGCTATCTGCAAATCGACGGGCGATGGCGGACCCATGTCCTCTATGCCGCGCTGCGCGGTGACCGGCGGGGCAAATCGGAAGCGGGATAGGGCTGGGACCGCGCGGAGCCGATACCTCAATGTCACCGGCCCGGTGCAAGCCGCCCCCGCGCGTTCTAATGTACAGTTGCCGTCCGCGCCTGCGCCTCTACCGACAACAGGGCGTTGCTGAGGGTCTCGGCCTGGGTGATTGCATAAAGACTGTAGGCAACGCGCCAGTCCGGGCCATCCCGGCGTTCCAGCCACGAATAGGTCTGATAGGGGGGCTGTAGCAATTCCTCGCCCCGATAGATGCGCGCCTCATGCAAGGATTCGACCAGGTTCTTGCTTTTGAACTTGGCCTCCACGCAATGCCGGACCACCCGGGTCACGCCGCGTTCGCGGTAGTTGGCGCGCACGGCGCGGAAGATCTGGTGCAGTGTTTCCCTGTCGGTCACAAAACGGCGCCCCTCGATGGTTTCGAGATGCTGGGGCAGGATGAAACAGGGCGCAAATGCGTCGAAGTCGCCGCACATCAATGCGACGCCGGTGCGGCGCAGAAGATATTCGGCTATGTCACTTGCCTTTTCGAACTCGGTGGACACGGGGGCAATCCCTCCTTGGACATTGGCGAAACTGGTACCAAACGCACAACCGCCGTCCCCTGGGTCGCACGCGAACAATTACGTCGGGGTGATCATACACGGAATTCCCCGAACGCGATGACGAAACAATCACACAACAATGGCGATTCTATGGAAACAGACGGGTTTCGCCCGGATTTTTCGCGGCATGCCCTGCTTAGGCAGAATTTTGCCCTCCCGCATTGCCGCCCACGAAATGCAGCCTGTCGAAGGTTGCCCGAAAGGCGCGCACCTCCTCCGCCATGCCGGCGGGGTCGTTTGACCGCAGCGCACGGGCAATCATGGCAGCGAGCGGTTTGGCATCCGCCACACCCACACCCCAGCGCACCAGTTCGGGCGTGCCGATGCGCAGGCCGTTCATGTCGCCCGGCACCTCCGCGATCGGCAGGCCGATGCCACAGGCCAGGAACCCGGCCTTGCGCAGCGTCTTTGATGCGGTCTGGCCGCCGCCGAAAGTCTCGGCCTCGACCGCGAACTGATGCGACCGGGTAAAGCCGCGCGCCTTGCCGAACACCGTCAGCCCTTCGGCGTCCAGGGCTTCGGCCAGCGCCTGGGCCACCGCAATCATTTCAGCAGCATAGGCGGCCCCGTAATCCACCCAGTCCAGAAGGGTCAGGGCCAGAGCCGCCGATTTGGCCGCATCGAAATTCGCGGTCATGCCGGGAAAGGCGATGGCGTCCAGCCGTTCGGCAATGGCCGCATCGTCGGTCACGATCAATCCGCCAGCCGGTCCGCCAAGGCTCTTGTAGGTGCTCATCGTCATCAGATGCGCACCCTCCTTCAGAGGATTGCGCCAGGCGCGCCCGGCGATGATCCCGCATTGATGCGCCGCATCGAACAGCACTTTCGCGCCGACCTCATCTGCGATGGCCCGCACCTGCGCCACGGGATGTTCGAAAAGGTTCAGCGAGGCCCCGACCGTGATCAGCTTGGGGCGGGCCTCATGGGCCAGCCTGCGCAGCTGGTCGATGTCCAGCGAATAGCCGTCTGCATCAACCGGTGCGGGCACGGTCCTGAGCCCGTAGAGCCCGGCGCAACCGGCCGCGTGATGCGTCACATGCCCCCCGACAGAGGCAGGCGGCGCAATGATCGTATCCCCCGGCTGACAGAGCGCCATGAAGCCGTAAAGGTTTCCCAGGGCACCCGAAGGCACGCGGATTTCGGCATAGGCCGCGTCAAAAACCTGTGCGGCAAGTTCGGCGGCAATGACTTCGATCTCTTCGATGGCCTCAAGACCCATTTCGTACTTGTCGCCGGGATACCCCAGCGAGGGCCGGGTGCCGATGCCACTGGCAAGTGCCGCTTCGGCGCGGGGTGACATGACGTTGGTGGCCGGGTTCAGGTTGAAACAGGCGCGTTCGTGAATTTCCCGGTTCTGCGCGATCAGCGCGTCAATCCGCGTCGCGGTCCGGCCGGTATCGGCGGCAGCGGTCCGGGTGGCAACCCGCTGGACAAGGGCTTCGCTGGCGGCAGGCACCCAGTTTCTTTTGGCAAGCATCTCAGGTCTTTCTGCTGTTTTTCGGGCAGCATGCATCGCCGCAGCGGGATTTGGCAAACCGCATTGTTCAAACCGCTCGAAATATCGAATTCGCGTGTTAGTTTGATCGGCAGGGGGTCTGCCATGTTGCCTCGATGTTTCACCTTGATCCTTGCCGCGCTGGTGCTGCCCGTCGCCGTCTCGGCGCAGGACCGCACGCCAAGCCATTGCATTGCCTTGGCGGATGCCACGCCGGGCATTGCTCATGTGATCCCCGCCAACCTGCCCGATGTGGCGCCCGAAACGGTCCACCTGCATTACATCGCCCATGCCTCCTTTCTGATCCGCAGCCACGGCGGGCTGAACATGGTGACGGATTACACCGGCTTTACCGGGACACTGCCGCTGATCCCGGATGTGGTAACGATGAACCACGCCCACGACAGCCACTGGACCCCCTTTCCCGACCCGGCGATTCCCCATGCGCTGCCGGGCTGGGGCCCGTTCGGAGAAGGCATCGACCACGAGGTCGACCTGGGCGAAGTGCTGATCCGCAACGTATCCACCGACATCCGCTCGCAGTTTTCCGAGGTGGAGCCGGAGGGCAATTCGATCTTTGTCTTCGAGATGGCAGGCCTGTGCATCGGCCACCTGGGCCATCTGCACCACGAACCGACCGAGGCGCAATATGCCGCGCTGGGCCGGATCGACGTGCTGATGGCCCCGGTCGATGGCGGATACACTCTGCCGCTGCCGGTGATGATGCAGGTGATCCGGCGGCTCAAATCTTCCATCGTGATCCCGATGCACTGGTTTTCAGGCCATGCACTGGATGCCTTCCTGATCGGGATGTCGGATGAATTCCAGGTGGTGGAACTGGAAAGCGCCAATCTCAGCGTCTCGATCGACCGGCTGCCGTCGCGGCCCACGATCATGGTGCTGAACCCCTCCTATATCAACGTCGCGCGATAAAGTGTTTCCGGTATTCCTTGCAACAAGGCATCGCCGATGTCCCGGGAGCGCCGAAGGCGTGGCAGGGTATTGGCGTTTCAACGTGAACCGGAAACGCTATTGGGCTTGCATCCGGCGCGGCCAGGGCTGATCAAGTGGCATGCTGAACCCTGCCGATAAAGATTTCGAAGCCCTTTTGCTGGACCATTTGCCCGCCGAAGTCCTGCGCCCCGTCGAACCGCGCTATGCCGAAGAGCCGCGGGGCTATTTCAAGGGCCTGATCGGCCTGCTGGCCCTGCCGCGCACGGTCGAGGAGGTCTCCACCCTGATCCGCTGCGCCAATGCGGCGCGTGTCGGCGTGATCCCCTATGGCGGCGGCACCGGGCTGGTTGCGGGGCAGGTGATCCCCGACGGGCCTGCGCCGATGGTCCTGTCGCTGGAACGGATGAACGCGGTGCGCGAGGTCTATGCCGACGAAAACGTGCTGGTGGCCGAGGCGGGTGTGATCCTGGCCGATGTACAGGCGGCCGCACATGCGGCGGACCGGCTGTTCCCGCTGTCACTGGCCGCCGAAGGGTCGGCGCGGATCGGGGGCAACCTTGCCACCAACGCGGGCGGCACCGGGGTGCTGCGCTATGGCAATACCCGTGACCTCTGCCTTGGGCTGGAGGCGGTGCTGCCTGACGGGCAGATCTGGCACGGGCTGACCCGGCTGCGCAAGAACAACACCGGCTATGATCTGCGCAACCTGCTGATCGGGGCGGAGGGGACCCTGGGGGTGATCACCGCTGCCGCCTTCAAGCTCTTTGCGCAGTCAGAGCAGACCGGCACGGCGCTGCTGATTGTGCCATCTCCCCGCGCGGCACTTGAGCTGCTCTCGCTGGGGCGCAGCCAGCTGGGCGAGGCCATCAGCGCCTTTGAACTGATGAACCGTCAGGGGTTCGACTTCCTGACCGAGGTGCTGCCGCATGTGCGCCAGCCTTTTGCCACGCCGCCGGAATGGTGCGTGCTGATCGAACTGGGTCTGAACGGCGGTCTGGATGCCGCCGAAGCGATGGAAAGGCTGCTTGTGGCCGCGCTGGAGGCGGGGCTGGTCACCGATGGGCTGATTGCACAAAATGCCCAGCAGGCTGCGGATTTCTGGGCCGTTCGCGAACAATTGCCAGAGGCCAACCGCATCATCGGCGCGGTATCGAGCCATGACATCTCCGTCCCGCTGCGCGCCTTGCCCGATTTCATCGAAGCGGGGGCAAAGCGCATCGCCGATCTGGGTGACTTCCGGATCAACTGCTTCGGGCATCTGGGCGACGGCAACCTGCATTACAATGTTTTCCCTGCAAAAGGAAAATCCCGCGACGCCTACAGCAGTCAACGCGACCAGGTGCAGCGGTCCGTTCACGACCTGGTTCATGAGGTCGGCGGATCTTTCAGTGCGGAACATGGCGTCGGGCGGCTCAAGGTCGGGGAGCTGGAGCGTTACGGCGACCCCGCGAAGCTCTCTGCGATGCGGGCGATCAAGGCGGCGCTGGACCCCAGGGGCATCATGAACCCGGGCGCTGTGCTGCGGATGGGGGCATCGTGATGCAGGCCTGTTTCACCGCTGGCAACAGCGGCAGTTACCAGGCCTGCTGACGGGCTCCGCAGCCGCTGGCAGGTCAATGCTACGGGTGTAACTTCCGTCCTGTTTGGCGCAACCGCCCCACAGGCAGGCCTCCCGGCATCCGCCAGACGGTGGCTGATCCTAGGTCGTGTTGACATTCATTGTCGCCCACCCGCGCGAGACGGATATTGCCGCTGGCGCCCTGATGTGAGCGCAGCAATGTGATCATTGGAAGCGAACATCCGGGATGGCAGAGGCAAAATCCGCCGCGCCCCGCAGGGGTTTCGCCAAAATTGCCCATTTCTGCGTTACAGCGTCCCGCCTTTACTTTAAGGCAAATCACTTCGCCAATGTCCCGAGAGCGCGTAGCGCGGCAGGGTATTGGCGCTACAATTTCAAGGCGGGGCGCGCAAAGAGAGCTTGAAATAGCTGGCTATTCCTGCGCTCTCTTGCCTGGAACTGAGCAATTTTGGACTGAAACGGGTGGGCGACAATGAATGTCAACACGACCTAGTGACCGTCAAAGGCGCAAAGGGCATGCACTTCCATGCCCATGGCTTCCAGCTTCTTGCGGCCGCCCAGCTCCGGCAGATCTATGATGAAGGCGGTCGAAACGATCTCGCCGCCCAGCCGCTCGATCAGCTTGATGCCTGCCTCGGCGGTGCCGCCGGTTGCCAACAGGTCGTCCACCACCAGCACTTTTTCACCCGGCTGGATGGCATCATCGTGGATCTCCACAATCGCCTCGCCATATTCCAGCTTGTACTCCTGGCTGATCGTGGTGCCGGGCAGCTTGCCCTTCTTGCGGATCGGCACGAAACCGACGCTGAGCTGATGCGCGATGGCACCGCCCAGGATGAAGCCCCGCGCCTCCAGCCCCACCACCTTGTCGATGTCGATCCCCGCATAGGGGTGCAGCATCTGGTCGATGGCCATGCGGAACCCGCGCGGGTCGGCGAAGAGCGTGGTCACATCGCGGAACATGATCCCCTCATGGGGGAAATCGACGATGGTGCGGATATAATCTTCGACGCGCTTCATGCGGTGGCCTTTCTCAGCGTTGCGGTCAGAACCCCCATGCCGATCAGGGCGCTGCCCCCGGCGCGGGTGATCCAGGTCAGGATGGCGGGGCGCGCGATGACGCGGCGCAGCCGGTCCGCCAGCAGGGCATAGGCCAGCGCGTTCAGCGCGGCCAGCCCCACGAATGTGCCCGTGAGGATCGCGAATTGCGGCAAAAGCGCCGCATCGGTCCTGACGAACTGCGGCACGAAGGCAATAAAGAAGGCGATGCTCTTGGGGTTCAACGCCGTGACCGCCGCCGCATGGCGAAACACCCCTGCGGCACCGATATCGGCACTGCCCGGCACATCCAGTCCCGCGGCGGGGGCGGAACGGATCAGCCGGATCCCCAGCCAGACCAGATAGGCGGCACCGACCCACTTCAGCAGGGTGAAGAGGGTGGCCGAGGCCAGCACAAGCGTCCCCAGCCCGGCAAGCGATGCGCTCATCGCAACAAGATCGCCAAGCGCCACGCCGGCGGCGGAGGCCAGCGCCACCGCGCGCCCCTTGCTGAGCGCATAGCTCAGAACAAGCAAGACGGTGGGTCCGGGGATCAGCAGCAGCGCGGTGGAGGCCGCCACGAATGTCAGCCAAAGGTCAAATGTCATGAATGGGCTCCCTTCTCCGTTTCAACCAGCAAAGACAGGATCGCAAAGGGGCTGCAACCCCCTGTTTTCATTGTTCCCAAAATACACAAGAGCAACATCTGCCGCCCAGGCATACATCCGCGATTGCCGCTCAGCTCACAACATGCGCCCCGCAACCGCGTCCAGTTTTGCCAGCATTTTCGGATCGCGGGCCTCCGGTTGCGTTATCATCGCGAATTCCAGCGCCCGGTCACAGCCATGCGGGCAGGGCGCCCGGTCCGCCCCCAGCAGTCCGGGCAGGCGTCCGACCATGTCACGGGCCTTGCCGGCATTGCCCGTCAGGGTGGCGATGATCCGGGTCACATCCACCTCCCCGTGGTCGGGATGCCAGCTGTCGTAATCGGTGATCATCGCGACGGAGGCATAGCAAAGCTCCGCCTCCCGGGCGAGCTTGGCCTCGGGCATGTTGGTCATGCCGATCACATCCGCGCCCCAGCTTTCGCGGTACATCCTGGATTCCGCCAGCGTGGAGAATTGCGGCCCTTCCATCGCCAGATAGGTGCCGCCGCGATGCACCTTTATGCCACTGTGCCGCGCGGCGGTCTCGCAGGCGTCGCCCAGGCGCGGGCAGGTGGGATGCGCCACGCTGACATGTGCCACGCAACCGGGCCCGAAGAAGGATTTCTCCCGCGCGAAGGTGCGGTCGATGAACTGGTCCACGATCACGAAATCACCCGGCGCCATTTCCTCGCGGAAGGAGCCCACGGCAGATACGCTGATGACATCCGTACAGCCCAGCCGCTTGAGCGCGTCGATATTGGCGCGGTAGGGCACGGAGCTTGGCGTATGCACATGCCCCCGACCGTGACGCGGCAGGAAGGCCATCGACACGCCGTCCAGCCTGCCGGTCAGGATCGCGTCCGACGGCGCGCCCCAGGGGGTCTCCACCTGCGTCCATTCCGCCCCTTCCAACCCGTCGATGTCGTAAATGCCGGAGCCGCCGATCACGGCGATCTTGGTGGAAGTCATATGGGCCTCATCCTGCTCGGTTCTGGTCGGTTCGGGCCGAGTTTGCATGGATGTGCAGGCGGGGGAAAGCCCGAAAACAGGTCCGTTCACGCACCGGTTATCACCTGTGCCAAGCACCTGAGCCAACCGGTTGAACCTGTCCGATCCCCCCGATACCGCCCGAACGGGGAGGTACCGCGTCATCAACGCAGGGAATTTGCGCGGTCCTGCGGGTTTCATTCCGCGGCAAAGCTTGTTAGGAGCCGCGCGAGCGGCGTGCCGTTTGTCCATTGCCCCAAAGTTAATCCAAGACAGGATGCCAGCCCATGGTGCGCACCACCTTTCGCAGCTTCACCAAGAATCTCGACGTCACCGATCTGCGCTGGATGCCGGGCGAACGGTTCTCTGCCGGGCGTCTGCGGATCGAACTTCTGTCCGGCCTGACCGTCGCACTGGCCCTGGTGCCGGAGGCGGTGGCCTTTGCCTTTGTCGCGGGGGTGCATCCGCTGGTGGGGCTTTACGCCGCTTTCCTCGTGGGGCTGATCACCGCCCTGATCGGCGGGCGGCCCGGCATGATCTCGGGCGCAACCGGTGCGCTGGCCGTGGTCATGGTGGCGCTGGTGGCCCAGCACGGGGTGGAATATCTCTTTGCCACCGTGGTGCTGATGGGGCTGATCCAGATTTTCGCAGGCGTCATGCAATGGGGCAAGTTCATCCGCCTGGTGCCGCATCCGGTGATGCTGGGCTTTGTCAACGGGCTGGCCATCGTCATTTTCCTGGCGCAGATGAGCCAGTTCAAGGTGCCGGGCACGATGGTGGACACGGGCCACGGCATGGGCGGTGGCGAATGGCTGTCAGGCCAGCCGCTGTACCTGATGCTGGCGCTGGTGGCGGCGACAATGGCGATCATCTGGGTCACGCCGCGCGTGACCAGGCTGATCCCGGCACCGCTGGCGGGGATTGGCGTTATCGCGGTGGTGGTCATCGCGACCGGCATGAACGTGCCGCGCGTGGGCGATCTGGCCTCGATCGAGGGGGGCTTCCCGTCGTTCCATCTGCCCTTTGGCGAGGGGATTGGCCTTTACGGCACGGCGCTGGCGCCGATGACGCTTGAAACGCTTTATATCATCGCACCCTACGCGGTGATCCTGGCGGCCATCGGGTTGATCGAGAGCCTGCTGACGCTGAACCTTGTGGGCGACATGACAGGCACGCGGGGCGGGGCGAGCCAGGAGTGCATCGCACAGGGCGTGGCGAACACGGTCACCGGTTTCTTCGGCGGCATGGGCGGCTGCGCCATGATCGGCCAGTCGATGATCAACGTGAAATCGGGCGGGCGCACGCGCGTTGCGGGCATTGCTGCCGCTGTCTTCCTGCTGCTCTTTATCCTTGTCGGCTCGTCTTTGATCGAACAGATCCCGCTGGCGGCTCTGGTGGGTGTGATGTTCATGGTGGTGATCGGAACTTTTGCCTGGAATTCCCTGACCATCCTGCGCAAGGTGCCCCTGACGGATGCCTTCGTGATCCTGCTGGTGACGGTGGTCACGGTCTACAAGGACCTTGCGGTTGCGGTGGTTGTCGGCGTGATCGTCTCGGCGCTGGCCTATGCCTGGAACAACGCCCGCCGCATCCATGCCAAGAAATACGAGACACCGGAAGGTGCCAAGGTCTATCAGGTGCAGGGCCCGCTGTTCTTTGGCTCTGCCGAGGGGTTTTCCGAGCTTTTCGACGTGGCGAACGACCCCTCCCGCGTGATCGTGGATTTCGCCGACAGCCGCGTGGTGGATCAATCCGCCCTTCAGGCGATCGAGGCGATGGCCGCGAAATACGAGGCGGCGGGCAAGGTGCTGGAACTGCGCCACCTCAGCCGCGACTGCCACCGCCTGCTGACCAAGGCCGGGCACCTTGTGGTGGACAGCGACGATGACCCCGAATACCAGCTTGCGGTCAATTACCAGGTCCGCACCGGAATCCTGGGCGGGCACTGAGCCGTCACCGGGCGGGCGCGGACGAAAGATACCCGATCTTCCGTCCGCCACCGGCTACTTGCGGTTGTCTTTCACAATGCCCCGCACCATCTTGCCAAAGGCGCGGTCCTTGGCCCGCCGTTGTGCCAGCGTGGCCGAATTGAACGCCTCTTCCGCCAGCAGCTTGCGCCAGCGCGCCAGCCGGTCGCTGTCGATCTCTCCGGTCTCCAGTCCGGCACGCACGGCACAGCCCGGTTCCGTATCATGCGCGCAATCGTTGAACTTGCAGGAGGCCGCCAGCGTCGCCAGATCGGCAAAGGTTTCCTCCAGCCCGGCCGAGGCATCGGTCAGCTGCAGCTCGCGCATGCCCGGCGTATCCAGCACGGCACAGCCTGCGCCGGTGATGTGCAGCTGCCGGTGCGAGGTGGTATGCCGCCCCCGCGCGTCGTCCTCGCGAATGCCCTGCGTGGCCGCCTGTGCCGTCTCCGACAGGGCGTTGGTGAGTGTGGATTTCCCCACGCCGGACGAGCCAAGGAAGGCCACGGTCTGTCCCGGTTTGCACCAGGGCGCCAGCGTGCCGCGCGCCTCATCGCCCCGCGCATCCAGCGACAGGACAGTGATCCGGTCGGAAATGCTGCGCGCATCGGCAAGATAGGGGGCCGGATCGTCGCTCAGGTCTGCCTTTGTCAGCAGGATCACCGGCGTGATCTGCGTCTCCATCGCCAGGGCCACATAGCGTTCCAGCCGGGCCAGATTGAAATCGGCGTTGCAGGAGGTGACGATGAATGCCGTGTCGATATTGGCCCCGATCAGCTGCTCTTTGCGGTCATGCCCAGCCGCACGCCTTTTGATCAGGCTCTTGCGGTCCAGCACCCGGCTGCGCTGCGGATGATCGGCGTCGAATAGCAGCCAGTCGCCCACGGTCGCCTCCGGCCCCGGCGGGATCTCGGTGGCAATGCCGTCACCCAGGACGCGAAGGCCGGAACGCTGGACTTCCACCACCCGGCAGGGCGGCGTCGCGGCCATTTCGTCGACATCGGTTTGCTGCGCAAAGAAGTTTTGCCAGCCCAACCGGCTGAGGATGGAGAGTTCTTGTCGCGGAAGGCCGGATTTGTTCGGGCCGAGAAATTGGGAATAGTCCCGTGTCATCACTGTGATCTTTCATGTCGTACCGGCCATTGCCGGTTGGTAAGTTCTGGTGTTCCAGGCACATCTGAAGCGTCCCGCGCTGCTGCGCAGGACCCGCTGGTCAGGGTGTGCATCGGGGTGGCGCGCTGCCGCCCCACATTACCGGGACATGAAACCTCCATTCTGGCTGGAGACAGGATAGGCGCGATCCGCAGCGCGATCAAGCGCGCTGGGATCGCATCGGGCGGCCTCAATCGTCCGGACGGGCCAGTTCGAACACCTCGCGCACGGCGGTGTATTCGCGGTATCCCATCCGGCTGAGCGGGATATAGGTCGCGCTTTCGAATTTGCCGTCCACCAGGCAGTCGTCACGCAGGTGGATGCCGGTGACCTCGCCCAGCACGACGAAGTTGTTCTTGCCCACCAGCGGAACGATCTGCGTCAGGCGACATTCAAGTGCTGCGGGGGCATTGGCCACGCGGGGGCAGTCGATTGTCTTGCATTCGGTCTTTTCGATGCCCGCATGGGCAAATTCGTCCACATTGCGCGGCAGCATCTCCGAGGAAGCGTTCATCGCATCGCGGTCGGCCAGGCCGACGACATTGACGCAGAACACACCGGTTTCGCGAATATTGGCCACGTTGTCCTTGGTATCGCCGGCGTCCTCTTTTGTCCCGGTCGAGGAGAACATCACCTGGGGCGGAACATAGGCCGCGCCGTTGAAGAAGGAATAGGGTGCCAGGTTGTCGTGTCCGTCCTTGCCCCTGGTCGAGATCCAGCCGATGGGCCGTGGCGTGATAAGGGCGTTGAACGGGTTGTGTGGCAGGCCGTGGCCGTCTTCGGGGCGGTAGAACATCAGGTACTCCATGATCGTTTGCCCCCATGGCTATCCGCATGTTAGGGGCTTTGCCACCGCAAACCTAGAACGGCCGCCCACTTGTACCAGTTCAGACCCGAAACACCGGACGACCATTGGGAGGTCGAAGCACTTTATGACACCTGTTTCGCGCCGGGGCGCGAGGCACTGTCCTCCTATCGCCTGCGCGATGGTGTCCGCCCGGTGCCGGGCCTCAGCCGGGTGGCGCGGGATGAAGCTGGCATTCTGGCCGGGGCGATCCGTTATTGGCCGGTGCATGTCGGCACATTCGACGCGCTCTTGCTGGGTCCCGTTGCGGTGCACCCGACCCGGCAGGGCGAAGGGCTGGGGCGTGACCTGATCGAGGACAGCCTGTCGCTGGCCGCGCCGCTGGGCTGGGACCGCGTGATGCTGGTCGGCGATGCGCCCTATTACGGGCGGTTCGGCTTTGTGCGGCTGGACGATGTGGTGATGCCGCCGCCGACAAACCCCGACCGCGTGCTGGGCCGGGCGCTTGTTCCCGGTGCCTGGGACGGGGTCCGGGGCAATGTCACCCGCTGGGTGGATTGAAAAGCAGGCCGGCCTGACCCACATTGAGGGGATGGAGGACCGCGCATGGACATCAAGACCAACCTGCCTGCCACGATAGATGTTGATGCTGAACTTGACCGTCTGGCAAAACGCTATCGCGCCGCCAACGGGCTGGGGATGAATGTGCTCAACCTGATTGGTGGCAGTGCGGAGAATTTGCTGGACCGGCTGCCAAAGGCGCTGCGCACCAACCTTGAACGTGCAACGCTCAGCGCCCTGCAACAGGCGATGAAGGCGGCCCATTCCAGCCGCAGCGTCGTGCCGGATCAGAAAAGCTGGCTCAACCAGGCGGTTTCTGCCGCGATGGGGGCGGCAGGCGGTGCGGGCGGTTTGCCCACGGCACTGGCCGAATTGCCGGTCACCACGACGCTGCTGCTGCGGGTGATCCAGGGGGTTGCTGTCGAACACGGCTTTGACCCCGGCGCGGAGAATGTGCAGTTCGATTGCGTGCAGGTCTTTGCCGCCGCCGGGCCCTTGTCGGGGGATGACGGGGCCGATCTGGGATTTCTTGCCGCCCGGATGACGCTCACGGGCAAGGCGGTGCAGGCGGTGGTCCACCGTGTCGCGCCAAAGCTTGCGATTGTCATGGGGCAGAAACTGGCCGCCCAGACCGTGCCGGTGCTGGGCGCGGTGGCAGGGGCAGCGACGAATTACGCCTATACCAGCTATTACCAGGAAATTGCCCATGTGCATTTCGGGCTGCGCAAACTTGCCATTGACGCCGATGTCCCCCATGCCGAACTGCTCAAGGGGCTGGAAGCGCGCATGGCACGCACGCCGGTCAAGACCTGAGCCTAACGCCCGATGCTGCCCGGTGCCACGGTGGTGGCTTTCAGGATGGCATGGCAGGACATGCCGGGCACCAGTTCCATTTCCCGCACGGCGCGGGCGGTGACGCGGGCCAGCAAGCGGTCGCGCCCCGCGCGCAGCCCGATGGCGGCTCCCGGCCCGTCGCCGGGATGCACGCTGTCGATCACCACCGGCAGGACATTGACCGAAGACAGCCCTTCGGGCCGTTCCCGCGACAGGATGACATCCTGCGCCAGCACCCGCAGCCGCACCCTCGCGCCAACGGCGGCCTGCACGCCGGGCAGTTCCAGCACGCCAGCGTCGATCCGCAGCGTCGACAGGCCATCCTCGGCATGGGCCGTGATCTCGGCCTCGATGACCGCCCCCGCTTCGCGGACCCCAAGCAGCGGCACCGCGGCGGGGTCGGCCATGACGTCATAAAGCGGACCCTGGGCGCGCACCTGTCCGTCCTGCAGCAACACAAGCGTATCGGCCAGCCGCGCGACCTCGTCCACCGCATGGCTGACATAGAGGATCGGCAGCTTCAGCGGCCCGTCACGCAGCCGTTCCAGATAGGGCAGGATCTCTTGCTTGCGTGGCCCGTCCAGGCTGGCCAGCGGTTCATCCATCAGCAACATGCGCGGATGGCTGAGCAGGGCACGCCCCAGCGCCACGCGCTGTTTCTCGCCCCCCGACAGGGTCGCGGGGGCGCGGTGCAGCAGGTCGGACAGGCCCAGAAGGGCGACCACATCGTCAAATCCCGCACCGGTCGCACCGGCGGGGCGGAACCGCGCCCCGAACATCAGGTTTGCGCGTGCGTCCATATGCGGAAACAGCCGCGCATCCTGGAACACCACGCCAAGCCGCCGCGCGGCAGGCGGCACAAAAAGCCCGGTTTGCGCATCGAAAAGACGTGTGCCGCCGATGGCCACATGGCCCGCATCGGGCCGCAACAGCCCCGCGACGGCATTGATGACAGTGCTCTTGCCCGCGCCGGAACGGCCAAAGAGGGCGGTGATCCCCGGACCGGCCTTGCAGGCCACATCCAGCGTGAAATCGGCAAATCGGTGCCGGATGTGCAGATCAAGCGTCATGTGCCCGCGATCCTTGCCGCCACCCGGCGCGCCAGCGCTTCGGACAGGACCACGGCCCCCAGCGCCACGACGCAGGCCATGATCACCATCGCGACCGCCTGGCTTTCACCCCCCGGGATCTGCAGGGCGGACCAGATCGCGCTGGGCAGGGTCTGGGTCTGGCCCGGGATATTCGCGACAAAGGTGATCGTGGCGCCGAACTCGCCCATCGCCTTGGCAAAGCCCATCACCGAACCGGCCAGGATTCCCGGCAGAATCAGCGGCAGGGTGACACGGGCAAAGATCGCATGGCGCGGTGCGCCCAATGTGGCAGCGGCCTGCTCCAGCTTTGGGTCCACCGCCTCGATCGCAAGGCGCATGGCGCGCACCATCAGCGGAAACCCCATGACGATGGCCGCCAGCACCGCGCCGGTCCAGTGAAAGGCCAGCCTCAGCCCCAGCGATTCCAGCAGTTGGCCCAGCGGGCCGGTGCGGCCAAAGGCCATCAGCAGCAGGTACCCCGTGACCACCGGCGGCAAGACCAGCGGCAGATGCACAAGCGCGTTCAGCGCGGATTTGCCCCAGAAGTCACGCCGCGCCAGCAGCCATGCCACCCAGAGCGCCAGCGGCATGGCCAGAACCGTGGCCCAGCAACCCACCCAGAGCGACAGGCGCAGGGCCTCCCATGCGGCGGCATCCAGGTTCACGGCGCGCGAAACCCGTGCCGGGCAAAGACTGCGCCCCCCTGCGGGCTGACCAGCAGGTCGAGAAAGGGCGCGCCTGCCGCGTTCAGCGCCGCCGCCGGATAAAGGATCGGACCGGTAAGCTGCGCGGGCACCTCGTAAAGCACCGATACTCCGGATTCCGCCGCCGCATCCGTGGCATAGACGATGCCCAGCGGTGTTTCGCCCCTTGCCACCAGTGCCAGGGCCGCACGTACATTGTCGGTTTCAGCCAGATGGGTGCTGAGATCATCCCATAAACCCGCTGCACGCAGCCAGCTCTGGGCATAGGCGCCGGCCGGGACCGCGTCGCGCTGACCCATGGCCAGCCGGTTGCCCTGCAATCGCGCGGCAAGGTCTTCGGGGCCGTCAAGCGGGGCGGCTCCGGCCGGGCCGATCACCACCAGGGCATTGCGGGCCACGATGGCGGGATTGATCGCAGCCGCGACGCCTTGTTCCGCCAGCCAGTCCATCCAGAGCGGGCTGGCCAGCATGATCACATCCGCCGGCGCCCCCGCCGCGACCTGCCGCGCCATGGTGCCGGAGCCGCCGAAAGACAGGATCACCTCGTCCTGTGACAGCGCTGCGACATCTTCCAGCACACCGCGCAGGGAGGCGGCGGCAAAGACTGTGATTCGCTCCGCCAGCGCAGGGCCGGAGAACAGCAGAAACAGACAGAGAAGAGGCATCAGGCGGATCATCAGGCGCACTATCGACGAAGGGTCGGGGGCGCACAAGTCCTGCCCATTGGTGGTGGCCTTTGCCGGATGATTGCTTATACTTGGATGGCAGGCAGGATGTATTGGCAGGATCCGTGAAAGAGTTGAAGATCAAGCAACTCCCGATTTCGCTCTATGGTGCGCGAAAGGATGAGATGCGGACCCAGTTCGCGGCGCTTTGTTATCGCATCCGGCGTGGCAAGGTGCAGGTTTTGCTGGTCACGTCGCGCGGCTCAAAGCGCTGGATCGTGCCGAAAGGCTGGCCCATGGATGCAAAGACACCTGCCGCCTCTGCCCTGCAGGAAGCCTGGGAGGAAGCGGGGGTTACGGGCCGGGCCGATGACCGCTGCCTGGGCGTCTTTACCTATGCCAAGGAGGTCGGACAGATCAGCGATGTGCCCTGCCTTGCCATGCTCTTTCCGGTCGCTGTGAAATCGCTGTCCAAGCAGTTTCCCGAAAGCGACCAGCGCCGCCGCACCTGGGTCTCGCGCAAGAAGGCGGCGCGCATGGTATCGGAGCCGGAACTGGCCCGGCTGATTCTGGATTTCGACCCGCGCCTGGTGTCGGGGTCCAAAGATGTTTCTTGACGCGCCTGTGGCGCGCACCCATTTCAATAGAAACAGGATATCAGGAGACGACCTGCGGCCATGATCAGCTACACCCTCAAATGCAAGGCGGGCCACAGCTTTGACAGCTGGTTCCAGTCGGCTGCGGCATTCGAAAAGCTGGTGGCAGCGCGTCAGGTGACCTGCGTGGAATGCGGATCGCATGAGGTGAGCAAGGCGGTGATGGCGCCGCGCCTGTCGAAACGGCCGCAAACATCTGAAACGGACCAGCTGGCGCCGGAGGCGGATGACACGCCGATGCTGAGCGTGCCGAGCACCGAAGTGCAGCAGGCGCTGGCGGAACTGCGCCGCAAGGTGGAGGCGAATTCGGACTATGTCGGGGAGCGGTTCACCCAGGAGGCGCGGGCAATGCATCTGGGCGAAAAGCCGACGCGTTCGATCTATGGGGAGGCGCGGCTGGACCAGGCCCGCAGCCTGATCGAAGACGGTGTGCCGCTGATGCCGCTGCCGTTCCGACCGAAACAGAAGCTCAGCTGAGAGGCGTCTCATGACAATTCTGATTACCGGTGCCAGCCGGGGCATCGGCGCAGGCCTGGCCGCGCATTACCGGGCAGAGGGTCAAGAGGTGATCGGCACCGGCCGGTCGGTCACGGCGCAGATCCAGCTGGATGTCACCCGCCCGCAAAGCCATGCGGCCATGGCGCAGGCCCTGGGCGAGACGGCGATTGATCTGCTGGTCTGCAATGCGGGTGTCTATCTGGACAAGGGGGCCGATCTGGATACCGGCTATGGCGCCGATCTCTGGGCGCAGAGCTTTGCCACCAATGTGACCGGTGTCTTTCTGACGGTTCAGGCGCTGTTGCCGCATCTGCGCCGGGCGGAGGGGGCCAAACTGGCGATCATCGCCTCGCAGATGGGCTCCACCACCCGCGCACCGGGGGGCAGCTATATCTACCGCGCCTCCAAGGCGGCGGCGCTGAACCTGGGGCGCAACCTGGCAACGGATCTTGCGCGAGAGGGGATTGCGGTGGGCATCTATCATCCCGGCTGGGTGCAGACCGACATGGGCGGTGCGGCAGCCGAGATCACCACGCAGGATGCGGTGCGCGGGTTGGCCGCGCGTTTTGCCGCGCTCAGCCTTGAGACAACCGGATGTTTCGAGACATGGGACGGCCGCGCCCACGCCTACTGATGGGAAAATGAGCGGCTGCGCCGCATTAGATTGATGAATTTGGGTTCCCCAAATTGCTGCGAGGCGCTGCCTCGCGCTCCGGTGCATTTTTGGAACAATGAAAGGGGCGCAGGCTTGCAGTGGGCTGCGCTTGCGCGTAAACCCCGCCGGGATTGAAAGGCGGGGGTGATATGCCTGTTTTGGTGATGAAATTCGGCGGTACGTCGGTGGCGACCCTCGACCGGATCAGACGCGCGGCCAAGCGTGTGGGCGTGGAAGTGGCCAAGGGCTATGACGTGATCGTCATCGTTTCGGCCATGTCGGGCAAGACCAACGAGCTGGTCGGCTGGGTGAACGAGACGTCGCCGCTTTATGATGCGCGTGAATATGATGCGGTTGTGTCCAGCGGCGAGAATGTCACCGCAGGTCTGATGGCGCTGACCTTGCAGGAGATGGACGTCCCGGCGCGGTCCTGGCAGGGCTGGCAGGTGCCGGTGCGCACCACCTCGGCCCATTCCGCCGCGCGGATCGAGGAGATCCCGCCTGCGAATATCCGCGCCAAATTTGCCGAAGGCATGAGGGTTGCCGTGGTGGCCGGTTTCCAGGGGGTCAGCCCGGAGGGCCGGATCACCACGCTGGGCCGGGGCGGCTCTGACACCACCGCCGTCGCATTTGCCGCCGCATTCGAAGCGGAGCGCTGTGACATCTATACGGATGTTGACGGGGTCTATACCACTGATCCGCGGGTGTCCTCCAAGGCGCGCAAGCTGGACCGCATCGCTTTCGAGGAGATGCTGGAACTGGCCAGTCTTGGGGCCAAGGTCCTGCAGACCCGGTCGGTGGAACTGGCCATGCGCTACAAGGTCAAGCTGCGGGTCCTGTCGAGTTTCGAGGAACAATCCGACGATGCGGGAACGCTCGTTTGCGATGAGGAGGAAATCATGGAAAGCAATGTGGTCGCAGGGGTCGCGTTTTCGCGCGATGAGGCAAAGATGACGATGGTCTCGGTCGCGGACCGTCCCGGCATCGCCGCCACGATCTTTACCGCGCTGAGCGATGCGGGGGTCAACGTGGACATGATCGTGCAGAACATCGCGGAAGAGGGGCGCACGGATATGACATGGTCCTGCCCGGTGGATCAGGTCAAACGTGCCGAGCGTGCCATTGCCGGCGCCAAGGAAAGTGGCGTGATCAACTTTCAGGAGCTGATCGCGGATGAGGATGTGGCGAAGGTATCTGTCGTGGGCATCGGCATGCGCAGCCACACCGGGGTGGCGGCCAAGATGTTCCAGGTGCTGCGCGACGAGGGGATCAACATCAAGGTGATCACCACCTCCGAGATCAAGATCTCGGTGCTGATCGACCGCAAGTACATGGAACTGGCGGTTCAGGCGCTGCATGATGCCTTTGAGCTGGACAAGGCGGCCTGAGCCTTTGGGCATGTTCATCACGGCAGCCTGAGCGCGTGCCGTGAAATTGGGCAGCCATGGCGCGCGCGCGGCTGTGACCGCGCTGTCGATACACGCTGAGGTGGACAGTCAGGCACTTTCCGTTTTCTGTGGACTATGCTCTAAGCCGGAACAGCAAAGGGGGGCGTGTCAGCATGGCAGAGCGTTTTGAAAGCGAAAGCCGCAAGCTGCTGGGGCGTCTGCGCGACGCCATGGCATCCGATGATGCGGGCCAGGCGCGTCTGAACAAGATCACCCATCTGATTGCCACCTCCATGGGCTGCGAAGTCTGTTCCATCTACCTGTTCCGGGATGAGGAAACCCTTGAGCTTTGCGCGACAGAGGGGCTCAAGGCGGAGGCGGTGCACGAGACCCGGATGCGGATGGGCGAGGGGCTTGTCGGCCGTGTGGCCAAGCGCAAGCAGGTGATCAACACGCCGGATGCGCCACAGGCGCCGGGTTTCCGTTTCATGCCGGAGACGGGTGAGGAAATCTATTCCAGCTTCCTCGGCGTGCCGATTCAGCGGCTGGGGGAGACCCTTGGCGTTCTGGTGGCGCAGTCCAAGCAGGCGCGGGAGTTTTCGGCCGACGAAGTCTATGCGCTGGAAGTGGTTGCCATGGTGCTGGCCGAGATGACCGAGCTTGGCGCTTTCGTGGGCGAGGGGGCGGCAATGTCTGCCCGTCACTCCCAGCCGGTGCTGCTGCGCGGTACGGTGGGGCAGGAAGGCGTGGCCGAGGGCCATGTCTGGCTGCATGAACCGCGCGTGGTGGTCTCCAACCCGATCGCGGACGACCCGGTGCTGGAAGAAAAACGCCTGATTGATGCCGTGGACCAGCTGCGCGTCGGTGTGGACCAGATGCTGGCCATGGCAGGGGGCGACAAGGACCAGACCCAGGTGCTGGAAGCCTACCGCATGTTTGCCAATTCCAAGGGCTGGATGCGGCGGATGTGCGAAGACATCCAGAGCGGGCTATCCGCCGAAGCGGCGGTGGAAAAGGAACAATCGCTGGCGCGCTCCCGCATGGGGCAGGCCACGGATGGCTATCTGCGCGAGCGGCTGAGCGATCTGGATGACCTGTCCAACCGGCTGCTGCGCATCCTGACCGGGCAGGGCCATGACACCGGGGCGGAACTGCCTGCGGACCCGATCCTGGTCGCGCGGAACATCGGCCCGGCGGAATTGCTGGAATATGGCCGCTCGCTGCGCGGGATCGTGCTGGAGAATGGCTCTGTCGGGTCACATGCGGCGATTGTCGCGCGGGCGCTGGCGATTCCGCTGGTGGTGCATGCCGGCCGGATCACCAATGATGCGCTGAACGGCGATCACATCATGGTGGATGGCGAGCAGGGCGTCGTGCACCTGCGGCCCGATGAAAGCGTGGCTTCGGCGTTTCGCGACAAGATTGCGATGCAGGCGGCGGCGCAGGAAAGATATGCCTCGATCCTGGACCTGCCCGCGCAGGCGAAATGCGGTGCCGTGGTGTCGCTGCACATGAACGCGGGGCTGATGGCGGATCTGCCCTCGCTCACCTCTTCGGGGGCTGAGGGGGTGGGGCTGTTCCGCACCGAACTGCAGTTTCTTGTGCGCAACCAGATGCCCAAGCGGATGGAACTTGCGGCTCTCTATTCACGGGTGCTGGACGCGGCCCATGGCAAGCGGGTGGTGTTCCGGACCCTCGATATCGGGTCGGACAAGGTGCTGCCCTATATGAAGCCCAATGATGAGCCGAACCCGGCGCTGGGCTGGCGCGCGATCCGGGTTGGTCTGGACAAGCCGGGTGTGATGCGGATGCAGCTGCAGGCGCTGATCCGCGCGGCGAACGGGCGGCCTTTGACGGTGATGTTTCCCTTTGTCGCGCAGTTCGAGGAATTCCGTGCCGCCCGTGCCGAGATGGACAAGACATTGGCGCGCGAGGAACGGCTGGGCCATGTGCTGCCCTCCAAGATCGAAGTGGGCGCGATGCTGGAAACCCCCAGCCTTGCCTTTGCGCCGAAGCAATTCTTTGAAGAGGTGGAGTTTCTGTCGATTGGCGGCAATGACCTCAAGCAGTTCTTCTTTGCCGCTGACCGGGAGAACGAGCGCGTGCGCCGTCGTTATGACACGCTGAACCTGAGCTTTCTGAATTTCCTGGAAGGCATTGTTGAACGGTGCCGGGAAACCGGGACAGATGTGTCATTCTGCGGCGAGGATGCGGGGCGGCCTGTGGAAGCGGTATGTTTCGCGGCCATCGGGTTGCGGTCGCTCTCCATGCGGCCAGCTTCCATCGGCCCGGTCAAAAGCCTGCTGCGGCGCTGCAATCTGGATGAGGTGCGTGCGATCATAGAAAAGGCGCGCGATCAGGGGGATATGTCGGTGCGTCCGGCAGTGATGGAATACCTGCGCGCCCAGCATTCGGCGTGATCAGATCTGCAACCTGACGACATGGCCCGGCGCATGGGCCAGCCTGACCCGGGTGATCCGGCCCGCCTCGCTGAAGGTTTCGCGGTAGAGGACCAAGAGCGGCGTGGCTTCCTCGCATTCCAGATGGCGGGCGTCGAAAGCCGTCGCGCCCTCTGACATGTAGGACATGTTGCCATGGTCGAAGGGGGCGTTCTGGACCAGCCATTCGTTTGCGGAAAGAATGGTGAAATCGGCAGAGCCCGCCGCCGGTATATGGGTCAGGTCAATCTCGCGGTCTTCGATGCCATAGGGGGCGCCATCGGCCTGGTGCAGGGTCTGCAGGCTGAGCAGGGAGCCCGCAACCTTCCGCATTAGCAGGCGGTGGCCATAGGTTTTTCCCAGCGCCTCGACCTCCTTGCGCAGGACCGCGACGGACATTTGCGCCCGTCTCAGCGGCGACAGCGCGACCCTGGTGCCGGCACGCCTGCGGCGTTCCAGCCAGCCGTCATCGGCCAGCGCCTGAAGCGCCCGGTTGACCGTGGCGCGGGCGCAGCCGAATTCTCGGGCCAGGGCGACCTCACCGGGGATCAGCCCGCCGGGGGGCCATTCGCGGTTCTGGATGCGGCGCAGGACTTCGGCCTGTACCTCTTGCCAGCCGGTGCTCACATCGCGTCCTCAAGCCGCCGCAGGGTGGCGCGGTAGGCTGCGGTGATCGCATCGCGGGCGACATGGGTGCCGTCCCGGACCACATGGCGCCCGGCGGCCCAGACATCGCTGACGGCGGCGTCGGTGCCTGCGAAAATCCAGGTGTCCAGAAGCTGATCGCCCCTGCGGCCGATGAAATCCGTGGCGTCACCGCCAAGCGCCACAAGATCGGCCCAGTGCCCCGGCGCAATCCGGCCTGCATCGCGCCCGGCGGCCTGCGCCCCGCCCGCACAGGCCATGTCGTAAAGGACGCGCCCGGTGGATTGGTCCGGCGTTGCCAGAACCGCGCGGTTCTGCGTCACAAGGCGTTGCGAATATTCCAGCGTCCGCAGCTCCTCTTTCAATGAAATCAGGATGTTGCTGTCCGATCCGATGCCAAGGGTGCCGCCCGCGTCGGCCCATTCGACGGCGTTGAAGATACCGTCCCCCAGTGAGCTTTCCGTGAGCGGGCAAAGCCCGGCGACAGCACCCGATTGCGCAAGGCCGCGGGTCTCGGTTCTGGTCATCTGGGTGCAGTGGATCAGACACCAGCGCGGCCCGAGGTCGAGGTGATCAAGCGCCCAGGTCACCGGGCGCGCGCCATAGGCGGCTTTGACCTCCTCCACCTCGGCCTTCTGTTCGGCCAGGTGCATGTGCAGCGGCCCCTTGTACTGCTGCAGATGGCGCAGCGCATCGGGTGTCACGGCCCGCAGGGAATGCGGTGCCACGCCCAGCCGCGCATCCTCGGCGAGTGCTGCCACCGCCTGTTCCGCCCCCCCCATGATCTGCATGTAGCCGTCCATGTCATTGCCGAACCGCACCTGACCGGGTGCCAGCGCCCGGCCATCGACACCGCCCTGCATGTACATCACCGGCAGCAGCGTCAGGCCGATTCCGGTCTGGTCGGCGGCGGCGCAGATGCGTTGGGCCATCTCGGCGCGGGCATCATAGGGGCGGCCACCGGGCTGGTGATGCAGGTAGTGAAATTCAGCCACGGCGGCGAAACCGGCCTCCAGCATCTCCATCTGCACCTGCGCGGTGATTGCCTGCACGTCGTCCGGTGTCAGCTTGTCGAGGAAGCGGAACATCAGCTGCCGCCAGGTCCAGAAACTGTCCGTCTTCTCCGCGCCGCGCTGTTCGGTCAGCCCTGCCATGGCCCGCTGGAAGGCGTGACTGTGCAGGTTTGTGGGGGCGGGCAACAGGATGTCGACGCTTGAGCGGGCCTCCTGCTGAACCCCGGTGACAAGGTCGGTAATGCGCCCGCCCTCAAGGTAGAGCGTCACATTGCTGGCCCAGCCATCGGGCAAAAGCGCCGTTTTCGCAAAGATGCTGTTCATGGTCTGCCCTCTTGACGACTCGGGGTGGGGTATGAATATGTCTATACATATTGAACAACCATTCCGTGAGGTCAACCCATGCAGCAGGTGCTCTGCAACGCGAGAATCGCCACGATGGAGGGGGCAGGCTATGGGCTGGTGGAGAATGGCGCGGTGGTGCTGGACGCGGGCCGGATTGCTTGGGTCGGGGCAGATCTGCCCGAAGCCTACGCCGATCTGCCCCGACAGGACCTGCAGGGCAGGCTGGTGACACCCGGTCTGATCGACTGTCACACCCATATCGTACATGGCGGCAACCGCGCGGCAGAATTCGAGATGCGGCTGAAGGGGGCCAGCTATGCCGAAGTGGCGCAGGCGGGTGGCGGCATCGTCTCCACCATGGCGGCTACACGCGCGGCAGGCCAGGACGCGCTGATCGCTTCGGCCCTGCCACATCTGGACGCTTTGATCGCAGAGGGGGCCTGTGTGGTCGAGGTCAAGTCAGGCTATGGGCTGGACCTGGAGACAGAGCTGACCATGCTGCGCGCCGCCCGCGCCCTGGGCCGGCTGCGCCCGGTTCGGATCATCACCAGTTTCCTTGGCGCCCATGCGGTGCCAAAGGACTTCGGCGCAGGGCCGGATGCCTATATCGACGAAGTCTGTATCCCCGCCCTGCGCGCCGCGCACGACGAAGGACTGGTGGATGCGGTTGACGGTTTTTGCGAGGGAATCGCCTTTGACCCCGGTCAGATCGCCCGCGTCTTTGACGTGGCACGCGACCTCGGGTTGCCCGTGAAACTGCATGCAGAGCAGCTTTCCCACCTTGGCGGCGCGCGAATGGCGGCCCGGTATGCTGCGCTGTCGGCGGATCACCTGGAATATGCCGATGAGGCGGATGCCCGCGCCATGGCAGAGGCCGGCACCGTGGCCGTCCTGCTGCCCGGTGCCTTTTACACCCTGCGAGAGCCGCAGGCCCCGCCTGTGGAAGCCTTCCGCGCCGCCGGAACCCGGATCGCTCTGGCCACCGACTGCAACCCCGGATCATCGCCGCTGACGTCATTGCTGTTGGCGATGAACATGGGCTGCACGCTGTTCGGCCTCACCCCGGAAGAGGCACTGCGCGGCGTGACGGCCCATGCCGCCGCGGCGCTGGGCCTGACGGATTGCGGGCGCATCGCGGCGGGCCTGCGCGCGGACCTCTGTGTCTGGGATGTGCAGCATCCGGCGGAACTGGCCTATCGCATCGGCTTCAACCCCTTGCATCAACGCTATTTCGGAGGTGTCTCATGATCCTGAATCCCGGTCAGGTCAGCCTGAAAACGCTGGAGCGCATCTGGCGCGGCGATGATCCCGTGACGCTGGATGTGACCGCGAAACCGCAGGTCGTGCGCGCCGCGGCGCTGGTGGCTGAGGCCGCGGCGCAGGCTGCGCCCGTCTATGGCGTCAACACGGGTTTCGGCAAGCTGGCCAGCCGCAAGATCGCGCCCGAAGACACCGAAACCCTGCAACGCAACCTGATCCTGAGCCATTGTTGCGGTGTGGGAACGGCGCTGGGCGCACCGCTGACCCGGCTGATGATGGTGCTCAAGCTCAACTCTCTGGGGCGGGGTGCCTCTGGCGTGCGCTGGATGATCTGCGCCCTGCTGGAGGGCATGCTGAACGCGGGCGTGATGCCGGTGATCCCCTCGCAGGGTTCTGTCGGCGCCTCGGGCGATCTGGCCCCGCTGGCGCATATGGCGGCGGTGATGATCGGCGAAGGGCGCGCGGTTTATGACGGACAGGAAATGTCAGGTGCCACGGCGCTGGAACGGGCCGGTCTGACGCCCGTTGTGCTGGGGCCGAAGGAAGGGCTGGCACTGATCAACGGTACGCAGTTTTCGACCGCCTGCGCCTTGGCGGGCCTGTTCGAGGCACAGAACGCCGTGCGCAATGCCATGGTTATCGCGGCACTCAGCACCGATGCGATCATGGGGTCCACCGCGCCGCTGCTTGCCGAGATCCACAGCCTGCGTGGCCACAGCGGCCAGATCGAGGTCGCCGCAGAGATGCGCGCGCTGATGGAAGGCTCCGAGATTCGCGACAGCCACCGCGAAGGCGATACCCGCGTGCAGGACCCCTATTGCATCCGGTGCCAGCCACAGGTGCTGGGTGCCGCGCAGGACGTGATCCGACAGGCCGCCCAGACGCTGGAGATCGAGGCCAATGCCGTCACCGACAATCCGCTGGTGCTGGTGGAGCAGGGGCTGATCGTCTCGGGCGGGAACTTTCACGCCGAACCCGTTGGATTTGCGGCGGATATGCTCGCCCTTGCTCTGGCAGAGATCGGCGCGATCGGGCAGCGGCGCGTGGCGCTGATGGTCGACCCGACCCTCAGCCACGATCTGCCGCCGTTCCTGACGCCCAATCCGGGCCTGAATTCCGGTTTCATGATCGCCGAGGTGACCACGGCGGCGCTGATGAGCGAGAACAAGCACCTTGCCAACCCCTGCGTGACCGACAGCACGCCCACCTCTGCCAATCAGGAGGACCACGTGAGCATGGCCGCGCATGGGGCCTACAGGCTGGCACGGATGGTGGATAATCTTTACGTGATTCAAGCGGTTGAGGCGATGTGCGCAGCCCAGGGGATCGAGGCGCGTGCGCCGCTTGCAACAGCGCCCCGGTTGCAAAAGGCCATCGCCTGTTTGCGCAGGGCGGTGCCGACACTGGCGCAGGACCGTTACCTTGCCCCGGATATCGAAGCTGCGACCGCATTGGTGCGCAGCGGTGCATTGGTGGAGGCCGCGACATGATCGAAGTGGTTCAGGGCAGCCTGCCCATCGTGCTGGGCCTGCCGCACACCGGCACCGAGGTGCCGCCGGATATCTGGGAGGGGCTGAACGAAACCGGCCGTGCGCTGGCCGATACCGACTGGCATATCGACCGGCTGTACAACGGCCTCGGGCTGGATGTGAGCACGGTGCGCACACCGATCCATCGCTACGTGATCGACGTGAACCGCAGCCCCGAGGACAATTCACTTTATCCCGGTTTGAATACCACGGGCCTTTGTCCGCTGACGGATTTTGACGGCAAGCTGATCCACCTTGAAGGTGCAGCACCCGACGCAGCAGAGATCGCGCGAAGGAAAGAGGCCTATCATACGCCCTATCATGACGCCTTATCCACAGAACTGGCGCGGGTGAAGGCCAAACACGGCGTGGTGCTCTTATACGATTGCCACTCGATCCGCTCTGTTATCCCCTATCTTTTTGAGGATACCCTGCCAGATCTGAACATCGGGACGAATTCATCCCAAAGTTGTTCACCGATCATGGAAAGGGCCGTCCATACCCGGTGCCGGGCCGCGCAGGACTATCGAACGGCACTCAACGGGCGCTTCAAAGGCGGCTGGACCACCCGACACTATGGAAAACCGGCCGAAAACCAGCACGCGCTGCAGATGGAGCTGGCCCAATCCACCTATATGGACGAGCGCCCGCCCTGGCAGTGGCGCGCCGACAAGGCAGAGCGGCTCAGACCGGTGCTTTACCGTATTCTCAATGACTTGATCGAACTTCTTAACGAAAGGCCACTGCGATGACCGACCCCCGTCACAACATCCGCGACGTCTATCCTGCCACCGGAACCGAGATAACCGCCAAGAGCTGGCTGACCGAAGCGCCACTGCGGATGCTGATGAACAACCTGCACCCGGATGTCGCTGAAAATCCACATGAATTGGTGGTTTACGGTGGCATCGGACGCGCGGCGCGCACCTGGGCGGATTTCGACCAGATTGTCGCCTCTCTGACCGCGCTGGAGGCGGATGAAACCCTTCTGGTGCAGTCCGGAAAGCCTGTGGGCGTGTTCAAAACCCATGAAAATGCGCCCAGGGTGTTGATTGCAAACAGTAATCTGGTGCCGCACTGGGCCAATTGGGATCACTTCAACGAATTGGACAAGCGCGGGTTGGCGATGTACGGCCAGATGACCGCCGGATCCTGGATTTACATTGGAACACAAGGGATTGTGCAGGGAACCTACGAGACTTTTGTCGAGGCGGGGCGCCAGCATTATGACGGCAACCTTACAGGCAAATGGATCCTGACAGCGGGTTTGGGCGGCATGGGCGGCGCACAGCCCCTCGCGGCCGTGATGGCGGGCGCCTGTTGCCTGGCAGTCGAATGCAACCCCGACAGCATCGCCTTCCGGCTCCGCACCGGCTACCTTGATGAACGCGCCGAAACGCTGGACGAGGCCCTGGCGATGATCGCGGAGTGGACCTCGAAGGGCGAGGCGAAATCGGTCGGTCTGCTGGGCAATGCGGCGGATGTCTTTCCCGAATTGGTCAGGCGCGGGGTGCGCCCCGATATCGTGACCGACCAGACCAGCGCGCATGATCCGCTGAACGGCTACCTGCCGCAGGGCTGGGGATTGGCCGAGTGGCGCGCCAGGCGTGAAACGGATCCGAAGGCGGTGGAAAAGGCCGCGCGGGCCTCGATGAAGGTTCATGTCGCCGCGATGGTCGACTTCTGGAACGCCGGCGTGCCGACGCTGGACTACGGCAACAACATCCGCCAGGTGGCGCTGGAAGAGGGGCTTGAGAACGCCTTTGCCTTTCCCGGCTTTGTACCCGCCTATATCCGTCCCCTGTTCTGCCGGGGCGTGGGCCCGTTCCGGTGGTGCGCGCTGTCGGGCGATCCGGAGGACATCTACAAAACCGATGCCAAGGTGAAGGAGCTGATCCCCGACGACCCGCATCTGCACAAATGGCTCGACATGGCGCGGGAGCGGATCAGCTTTCAGGGCCTACCTGCGCGCATTTGCTGGGTTGGCCTGGGCCTGCGGGACAAGCTGGGCCTTGCCTTCAATGAAATGGTCCGCAGCGGAGAGCTGAAGGCCCCCATCGTCATCGGGCGCGATCACCTCGATTCCGGCTCCGTCGCGAGCCCGAACCGCGAAACGGAGGCGATGAAGGATGGCTCGGACGCCGTCAGCGACTGGCCGCTGCTGAACGCGCTGCTGAACACGGCCAGCGGCGCGACCTGGGTGTCCTTGCACCACGGCGGCGGCGTTGGCATGGGGTTTTCCCAGCATTCCGGCATGGTGATCTGCTGCGACGGCACCCCAGAGGCCGACCAGCGTATCGCGCGTGTGTTGTGGAACGACCCCGCGACCGGGGTGATGCGCCATGCGGATGCAGGCTATGAAACGGCGCTGGATTGCGCCCGCGGACACGGGCTGAACCTGCCGGGGATTCTGCGTTGACGGCAAGGCGGCGTGCGTGAGCATAGCTCACGACACCCCGCCCGCCGTCCCGGCAAATGAGCAGACATTCTAATCGAACCGGGCTTGAAAGCTCGTCGGCGTCAGGGTGACGTGGTGATCCAGCGGGGGGCGTAGCTCGAATGCTCTCGGCCCCCGCGCGTTGTTGTAGATCCTGAAGAGATGCCAGGTATCCCTGTTCTCATCCGCCACACGCAGTTCGTTTTGTGAGATATGGAACGGCGTGCGATCCCAGCCATTTGTCGTCTTGACCTCAAGCAGGCGAGGGGTGCCGTCCGGCGCGAAGCTGGAAATGTCGTAGCCCGCGCCGTCGCCCATCTCCTCGCTGACCCATTTGACCTGCCGAGCCAGATCGTCCCGGCCAGCATCCCTGAGCATCGCCCGTTCATGGGCCAGCGCGCGTTCTTCGCCCAGCCGTCCGAGCGCGCGATTGCGTTCCTGCTGTGCCGCGACGTCGAAATGTCGCGCGATGCTGCGCAACTGTTCGGCCTCTTCCGGAGGCGGGGTGTTGCGCATCGTGGGCGGAGTATCCAGGAACAGGCGGTCGTTGGTGAAGGCCATACCCGGGGTCGCGGCCTTTGGCAGCCGCTCGACCCATTCCGGATGAGCGCGCAGCCAGCGGTCGACAGCCTCGGCCAGCGTCGTCTGAACATTGAACCGGGGCAGGTAGCCGGTAAGGATCGGCTGGCCGAAGGCCGGCATCAGGGCGGAGATATTTGCATGCTTGAACTCGATCGAGCCTTTGGAGCGGTCGATCCGTTCCTGTAGGGCGCGGTTGTGTTCCGCCTTCACATATCGGCGGCCACAGAGATCGTCGGCGAGCATGGCGAAATAATCCGCCACGATCAGATCGTTCTCTTCGTCTGTCCAGGGACCTTCCGCCATTTCAGGACCTTAGCCGCAGTCAGCTGGGCTGTCACGCGGGGAGGCGAAAACTGCGGAATCTGTAAGCCGGCCTGCAAACCGCACCAGTATCCGCGCTGCCAAAGCAGTGAAGCAAGCGTCTGTGTTGTCGAGGAGATTGGAGGCGAGTACCGGAATCGAACCGGTGTACACGGATTTGCAAGAGTATCTAAAAGACTGTTTTAAAATGATAACGCGTTTAGATCGCCACGCAAAATCGGCGGAACATATCAAGAAAGTTTAGACTTGCGCTTGCGGTCGCTCGAAGTGGTCAGGCTGAGAACATATGAGCACAATCAGGCAATGAGGAGACGATACTCCGGCGTCTGTTGTCGGCCCAGACCTGCAATTTGCCTGGTTCGGCATTGCTGTAGCGTAGCTTCCCATACTAGACATCGCGTCTAGCCAGCTAACATCTGTTGCGATAGCGTCGTTTGGACGACTGGTAATATCAAAATCTGAGAAGTGACGTCTTGGGCATCGAAGAATTTGTTCCGAAGATAGGGACGGGCATTGACGGCATAGGTTTCCTCTTTGGTGCAGGCACTTCATTCGAATCCGGCTATCCCCTTGTTTCTGGCTTGACGAAATCAGTAGTGGGATCGCTGTCTCCGAAAGATCGAGACGCATTGGATGAAGCGCTGAGCGCAAAGGGGATGAGCTACCAAGATGACAGTGGGCTACCTAACATCGAGGAAATCTCAGACATCGTCATTGAACATCACACAAACAGTCAGGCGCAAAGGTTTCACGATCTAAAAGAAAAGGTCAGAGAGTTGGTGCGAGAAGCAATACTTAGCGTCTCGAATCCGGACATCACCAATCAGGTGATGCTGCTTGAAAAGTTAAAAAGGCGATCGTTTGATAGACCCACAACCGTGTGGTTCTTTACCACAAATTATGATCTCCTTCTCGAGGAAGCTTGCGCTGAAGTCGGGCTCAAGCTGACAAATGGGTTCTGTGGGGCAACAACTCGGTTCTTTTCTGAAAAAGAGTTCTCACTCGTATCCGGGACGACTTCGGGGCCTAAGTTCACGCCGGAGAGTGGACTAACTGTAAGACTGATTAAGCTTCACGGTTCGGTATCTTGGTATCGAAAAGGCGATCGAGTTTTTGAGGCAGCCCCGAACGCGATAGTCGAGCAAGATGCGCGCTGTATGGTGCTTCCGCGTCGAAGTAAAGTAATTGAGACCATGTCAAGCCCGTATGACCGGCTCTTCCATGTCTCGAATTCAGCGATGGGCGGGCGCTGCAAACACTTGATTGCATCGGGCTTCAGCTTTGGAGACAGCCATATCAATGACATCTTGGTAAAGCCTAACATCTCTTCTGGCGGAATATCTCTTTTCAATTTTTGCGAAATTGAACCTGTAGGCCTCGTGGATATTCGCGCCAGACCAAACGTGCTTCACGTCTGCAAAGACAAAAAGGTAATTGGCGGGCGTGAGATTGAAGAGATAAGCGACGCCTGGATGTTCAGCAGGTTTGTTAATTTATTCTAAAAGGGGGACTCAGTGAAGCACCAGATTGGAAAAGTGATCGAGGTCAAGGGTGATACAATTTCTGTATCTTTAGTCGACTTCGATGAAGATACGGGCGTCGGTGTGCCTGAAGAGATGTCCGTAGACGTATCGACACCTGATGGCCCGATTAATGTTCTCATCGGTCAACCTGGATCTTTTGTTGAACTGGCCCTGCCTAACGGAACGCTACTCTGCTTGGTCACGGAAACCCGGATGCGAGAAGCTACCGTCGGTATATCAGAGGCTAAAGAGGCCACCTCTTCAGGTGATTTCGTTGTCGACCAAGTGTCCAGACAGCTAGTAACCATCCCTGTGGGCACCTTGAATTCAAACAGCGTCTTTGATAGGGGAACCAATGTCTTGCCAACTGTGAACGCGCCTGTTTTTGCGGTGCTCCCTGCAACGATAAATGAAATCTACACCAGTTTCGCTGCTGGCGATTTCTCCCTAGGAAGCTTGTCTCTTCTCCCTGAACAAGAGGCCAAGATAAACCTCGACGCTTTCCTTGGTCGGCACGCCGCAATCTTGGGGCAAACGGGGGGTGGCAAGTCATGGACAGTGGCGTCATTCCTGCAAAAAATTTCGAGATTTCCACAGTCGACAGTTCTTCTACTAGATCTGCATGGTGAGTATGCATCGGCTTTCGGTGACGAAGCTGAAGTGATCTCTGCTGCCGATATTGAGATGCCATATTGGTTGATGAACGCTGAAGAGATTCTCTCTCTGATGATAGATCGAGCCGAGTCAAGCGCCCCAAACCAAAATGCAAAATTCAAAGAACTGCTTCAGGCAGCGAAGGAGAACCAGCCTGAAAATGCGGCACTCGACCTAGAGAAAATCACTATAGACACACCCGTTTACTTTGACCTCATGGAGATTGTAGACGAATTTCGACGTCTAGATGTGGAAATGGTTCCCGGGCAGAGAGGGCCGAAGTCTGGCCCCTTATATGGTCAGTTTACGCGTCTCCTGATGCGATTGGAGTCGAGGCTTAACGATCGGCGCTATGACCTCATTTTCAAACCTAAGACCTACAACACAAGCGCATCAATGGACGCTTTATTTCGCAAGCTTTTGGGTGAAGAGGTTTCAAAAAGGAAAAAGATCGTTGTTCTTGACCTAAGCCCTGTGCCTTTCGACGTTAGAGGCTCCCTTATCTCTCTAACTCTCAGATGTTTGTTTGACTTCTCGTATTGGCACAGCCGCCTTAAAGGGTCGCGCTTTCCCATATCCATTTTTGCAGATGAAGCCCACATTTATCTAAGTGACGCTGGCAGCAACCAAGCGCCCCGCGAGTCAGCAGAAAGGATCGCAAAGGAAGGCCGGAAGTACGGAATAAGTCTGACTGTGATCAGTCAGCGTCCTAGAGAGATGTCGTCAACCATATTGTCCCAGTGTGGAAGTTTTCTTTGTTTGAGGATCTCCAACCCGGATGACCAATCATATGTTCGAAATCTCCTTCCTGACTCCGTACGAGGAATAACATCGATGTTCGCTTCGCTACGGCGAGGCGAAGCGATTATGATCGGGGATTCGATGCTGATGCCGACGCGCATCAAAATTGATGCTCCGAATCCTGCTCCAGATAGTGCTGATGCATCATTCACCGCGCAGTGGAGTGAGGAACCCGTAGATTTGGATGTCGCAGGGGTTTTGGATACTTGGCGCAATCAAAAGGTGAGGAGTTGATATTAGAGACAAGCGGCAACGCTTTGCTTGGGTACGTGACTAGGGATAAGTAGTTTCAATTCGCATTTCCGCTCATGCCTTGGATCATTTCTCGGAGTACTGTCCGAAATCGGCCAGAGATGACGAGCTATCAGCTCGCGGACGGACAAGGCAGGAGGTCCGCTTCCCGCCTTTGGTGTCGATCGAGCGGGTTCCGGCCTTGGTTCTCGCCGGAATGTCCGCTGCCGCCGTGCGGCCGTAGTGTCTTCGCTACCGCGGCGAATGTCTGCTCTCCGCCCAAATGTTGCCTTTGCGTCGAGCTATCGCCCATTCCGATTTTCACGCATCTGCTGCGCGGCAATCGCTCTGATCCGTTGACGCACCTTCTTGGTGTAGTGCAGCACCATCGCCGGACTTTGACCCGTCACGGCTGCAACCAGATCATCGCTGCATCCGGCTTCCACAAGCTCGCAGGCCGCGTTGTAGCGCCAGCTGTGGATGTCATAGTCAACTGCCCCGATCTGCTCTCTGACCTTCCGCACGGCGGCGGAGGCGCCGCGATAGGACCAGCGGTTGGTTCCGCGTTCGTTTGTGACGATGAAGACTGAATGGCGCTCAGCGGCTTCCAACGCCTGTTGGAGTTGGGGCAGGATTGGAACCCAGAGTTCTTTCTTGGTCTTGCTCTGCCTTACAAAGACCGCGCCATCCTGAATATCCGACCAGCGCATTTCCAGAACGTCACCGATCCTCTGGCCTGTTCCGACGCAGAGCTCCATGACAAGGCGTTGTCTGGTGCCGAGCGGGCAGGTGGCCCGGTAGGTATCCAGAAGCTCCTGCGGCCACGGCTGGCGTTCGCGCTTGTCGGTCTTGAGTTCGGAAACGCCACGTGCCGGGTTGCTTTCGCGCCAACCGAGATCGACACAGTGTTCCATCAGAACGCGCAGGACGCGCAAAGAGTAATTTGCGAAATAGGCCTTCTCAGCGTTTGAGTCTCTCAGGCGGATCACGTCCTTCCGTTGCAGCTTGGCCGGGTTGCGATCGCCCATGATGGAAATGAAAAAATCCAGATGCTTGTCGTAATCCAGACCGGTACGCGGTTTGAGGTTCCGGTATCTGGGGGACTTCCGGTAGCTCTTGATAAGCGCCTTGAAACTTCGCGATGCGATGACTTGCGGCTTGTCCTTGGCGGCGAGTATGTCGGCGTATTCCTTCCAGAACGCCGCTGTCCCGAAGTCGCTTAGAAATTTTTGGGAGGGCCACCCCCGCCTCTGGAAGTAGATGCCGTTGCGTTGGCGGTAGACGTGCTTGGGCAGCTCGCGTTTAGCCATGCCGCATATCTACCCCGTCGAATTCGTCGGACATTTCACCCGAAGACAATTCAAGCTCGATCTTTCGACCGTCGATGGAGACGCGGGTGACCATTTTGCCTGCACGCTCAAATGCGCGGAGCAGGCTGAGTGCTTTTTGTTCCATGTTCGTCGCCGCCATCTTCAAACCAATCGTTCAACCTATGTTGGGTTTGCGCGCCTTACTCAGAGCGAATGTACACTGGGCGTTCATGCAAACCGTGTTGATGGAGTGAGGGTAGCGTGGCCGGACTCACGGCTCAAGCACTAGGGGGATTAAGTGCCAGCGCCCGTGTCTGCCTGTCACTAAACGCATATACAGCTTGGTGATTTTGAGGACACATTCGCTAATCAGTGTTAGGCTGCGGAGTTAGAAAGCAGTTGACAACTGAAGTTGATGTAATCTCGAAAGAATGGCGGTGTGGGACAGGTTTTTGAAGTCGCCGCTGTCACTAAATGCATATCTTATCAAGGTAGTGTTATGCGGGCCGCCTTCCGCCCCCTCCGATACTCAGGTCTACGGGGGCAGAATGCTCTGACGGAACGCCGGGCCGAGGTCAGTTCCGGGCGGACGCCTTGGCGCTGTTCGATGCGATCTGCGCCAACAGGCCAAGACCGACACCGAATACAATCATGATGAAACCTTGGTCAATCGCTTCGCCGGAAGCTCTCGACCCAAAGTATCGGGCGGTTGCAGCGGCATATGCCTCTGGTTCTGAAAACATCTGGGCGACGAAAATACCCATAGCGACGCGCAGAACGCCAAGAATGACAAGCGCCCACGAGATCAGTTTGCCGAGAAATACCATGCTAATCCTCCAGTTAGGGGGAGCATACGCCCAATGGTCGGAAGCGCGCAACTGGAGGCTGTAGTGGCGGGCTTCCTCTGCGGGACAGGGTCGGCAAAACTATCGGCGGCACTATGATTTAGGAACAGAACAAAAACAGAATGTTTAGACATTTGTTTAGACGCGCGGGCGGTCTAGTTGTCGGCTTGATCTAAGTCTTTGAAAATAAATGGAGGCGAGTAGGAGAATCGAACTCCTGTACACGGATTTGCAATCCGCTGCGTAACCACTCCGCCAACTCGCCAGCCGATGGGGTGATGCACTGCTATCTGATCACATCTGTGCCTGCAAGTCCCATGAAGCGGTGAAAATGAGGTTCGGGCCGTTGCCGCGCCGCGAGTGATGTGGCACACCTGATCAAAGAGAATCTGAACAGATGAGTTTAGCTGATGATCGATTTCGCCACGCGCCGCAATATGATGGTCGATACCCAGGTCCGACCCTCCGATGTGACCAAGTTTCCGATCATAGAGGCGATGCTGTCCGTGCCGAGAGAGGACTTTGTTCCATCTGCCCAACGCGAAGCGGCCTATATGGGAGAAAACCTCGACCTGGGGCAGGGCCGTGTCCTGCTTGAGCCGCGCACCCTGGCCAAGATGCTGGATGTTCTGGCGATCACCAACCGGGAACTTGTGATGGATGTCGGTGGGGGCATGGGCTATTCCACCGCAGTGATCGCCCATATGGCCGAAGCTGTCGTTGCCGTCGAAGAGGATGAGGCCATGGCCCATGAGGCGCAGGAAGCGCTGATGGCCGCCGGGGCGGACAACGCGGTGGTGCATGTCGGCCCGCTGGTCGAGGGCGCGCAGCAACATGGCCCCTATGACGTGATCATCCTTCAGGGCGGCGTGCAGCAGGTGCCAGCCCCCTTGCTTGATCAGCTCAAGGAAGACGGGCGGATCGCGGCATTGTTCATGGATGGTGAATTGGGCGAGGTGCGCGTCGGCCGCAAGCGCGGCGCGGACATCAGCTGGCGGATGGCCTTCAATGCGGCGGCACCGGTATTGCCGGGTTTCGGGCGCGAGGTTGCCTTCGAATTCTGATAAAAACAGACCCGGCGGCGTGCCGGGCCGGGGATATGAGCAGAGAGAAACTCATGATGCAGGTGATTTCCATCCAGAAACTGCGGCGCGCGGCGGGCATTGTCTGTCTTGCGACGGCGCTGGTGGCCGCGGACCGGCCGGCTCAGGCCGAAACATTGGCGGATGCGCTGGTCGGGGCGTACAACCATTCAGGGTTGCTGGAACAGAATCGCGCGGTCCTGCGGGCCGCCGACGAAGATGTCGCCGCTGCCGGTGCCGCGTTGAAGCCGGTTCTGCGCTGGACCGCTGGCCTGACCCAGAGCTACCGCGATTCGCCGCCACAGGGCTTTTTCGCGACAACAGGCAGTTCCAATTCGCTGAATGCGTCGATCAACCTGATTGCCGAAGTGCTGATCCATGATTTTGGCGCCTCGGCCTTCCGCATCGAGGCGGCCAAGGAAACGGTGCTTGCCACCCGCGATTCGCTTTTGAATGTCGAACAGCAGATCCTGTTGCGCGCGGTCAATGCCTATATGGGCGTGATCGAAGCATCGGAATTCGTGGCGCTGCGCCAGAACAACGTGCGGCTGCTGACGCAGGAACTGCGCGCGGCACGCGACCGCTTTGAAGTCGGTGAGGTGACCCGGACCGACGTTGCATTGGCCGAGGCACAGCTGGCAAATGCCCGCAGCGGCCTGGCCGGGGCGGAAGGCGACCTGTTGCGCGCGCAGGAAGAGTACCGTACCGCCGTGGGCCGCAAGCCCGGCCGGTTGAGCGGACCGCCCAAGCTGCCCGCGATCAGCAATGACATCGACACCGCCAAGGGGCTGGCATTGCGCCGCCATCCGCTGCTGCAGTCGGCCCAGCATCAGGTGGCCGCTGCCGACCTGTTGATCCGTGCGAGCGAAGCGGCGATGGCGCCGCAGATCAAGCTCTCCGGCTCGGTCGGCGTGTCCGAGGAATTCGGCAACCAGAATTACAACAACAATGCCTCCATTGGACTGGGCGTCAGCCAGACCATCTATCAAGGCGGTGCATTGTCATCTGCCGCGCGCAAGAGCATGGCGCAAAGGGATGCGCAGCGGGCCAATCTGCATGTGGTGCGCTTTGATGTCGAACAGGCGGTTGGCAATGCCTATGCCGGATTTGCCTCTGCCAGAGCGCAGCTTGAAGCATCCGAGCGTCAGATTCGCGCGGCACGTATCGCTTTCCGGGGCGTGCGCGAGGAAGCGACGCTGGGCGCGCGTACCACCTTGGATGTGCTGGATGCGGAGCAATCCCTGCTGGATGCCCAGTCGACACAGGTTTCGGCCCGCGCGAACCTTTATATCGCCGCCTATTCGATCCTCTCGGCGACGGGACAGTTGACAGCGGCCAGCCTGGGGCTGCCGGTCCAGATTTATGACCCTGCGGGGTATTACAATCTGGTCAAGGACGGCCCGGCAAAGGAATCCCGGCAGGGGCGTCAACTTGACCGTGTTTTGCGCGCTTTGCAAAAAGACTGACAATTTTCAGCGCCCCATTGTGGGAATCTCTGATCCGCGCTAACCTCCGCGTGAGGAATGAGTGGTAAAAATCTATGTCCGACCCCGTCACAAATGCCGAGGTGGAGGATGTCCTGTCTTCGATCCGCCGTCTGGTTTCTGAAGATAAACGTCCTTTGCAGACCAAAACCCGGCCCGTTGTCTCTGACCGGCTGGTGTTGACCCCTGCCTTGCGTGTTGCAGAGCCCGACGTCGAAACGCCGGACAAAGCTGACGATGCCATGGCGCAGGACTGGTCCGAAGAGGATGCCGCATTCGAGGCGGCCTATGGCGAAGATGCGAGCGATGAAACCTCGGTCGGGACGGGACCTGCGCCCGATACCGCGGCAGGAGATGAAGCCCTATCCGCCGCGCCGGACGTCGCCGGTGATCCGGATTTCGGTGATATCGAAACGGATCTGGATGACCCGGCCCTCGATTACGAAACCGATCCCTATAATTTCGCCGATGATGCCGACCAGGATGGCGAGGGGGACCGTGACAACTACGCCTTCGATGACGCATTCCAGGATGCGGACGAGGATGAAGCCGTTGCACCGGGGCCGGATGCGGATGATGATGCCACCCCCGCCCGGCATGACGCCCAGGCCGCAACGCTGAGCGCCAAGATTGAAGCGCTGGAAACCGCAATCGGCAATATTTCAGAAACCTGGGAACCGGACAGCCCGGGTGATGGTGAATATTCCGGCACCGAAGCGCCTGCGATGGCATGGGAAGATGATGTGGAGCAGACGGTCTCGACCGCGCGCCTGCACAACCTTCCCGAAAACCGGGGCGAACAGCCGGATCCTGCCAGCTTCTTCAGTGACCGGAGCGCGCAAGATCAGGCCAAAGCCGACCAGCCTGATGCGGCGGAAGATGCCAAGGCGGCAAAATCCGACGAACGCCCTGTGTTTGCCGAAGATGATCAGTTGCTGGACGAGGAAGCGCTGCGCGATCTGGTCAGCGAGATCGTGCGGGCCGAACTGCAAGGCGCATTGGGCGAACGGATTACCCGCAATGTGCGCAAGCTGGTGCGGCGTGAAATCCACCGCGCCCTGACCGCGCAGGAACTGGAATAACGCTCAGAGCTCGCCTGCAAGCGACAGCAGCAGGTCCACATCCATGTAGCTTTCGACATGCTCTGCCAGGGCGTCCAGCGTCTTGTCCACGCCAAGATCGAACTGGTGGGATGAGGTGACGCCGAAATCCGCCAGATAGGCGCGGCGGAAATCGTCGGACGTGAAGATCCCATGCATGTAGCATCCCTGGACACGACCATCTTCGCTGGTGGCCCCTTCGGGTGTGCCATCGAAGCTCAGCCAGCCCCGCGCGCAGTCAGGGCCGGTGGTTTCCCCGATATGAATCTCATACCCGGACAGGGCTGTGCCGCTTGCCGGATGGGTGCCGGTCTTGAGGGACAGGTGCTTTTTGGGGGCCATCACGGTTTCAATGTCGAGATGCCCCAGCCCGGCCACTTCTGATGGCGGCCCTTCGATGCCATGCGGATCGGCGATCCGACGACCCAGCATCTGATACCCCCCACAAAGCCCCAGCACATGCCCGCCACGCCGGATATGCGCGGCCAGGTCGATGTCCCAGCCTTCGGCACGAAAGGCCTCAAGATCGGAAATCGTGGCTTTGGAGCCGACCAGCAGCACCAGATCGGCCTCGGCGGGCAGGAGCGTGCCGGGCATGATCATGCGCAGATCCACGCCCGGCTCGGCCGCCAGCGGGTCCAGATCGTCGAAATTGGCAATGCGCGGCAGGCGCGGCACCGCGATCACGCAGCCCGCACCGCCGGAACGTGCGCGTGCGGGCAGGTCCATCACGTCTTCGGCAGGCAGGCGGTGCGCCAGGTCGAACCAGGGGATCACGCCCAGGCTGGGCCAGCCGGTGCGCCGCGCGATGTCGTCGCGGCCCGCATCGAACAAGCTGCGGTCGCCGCGGAACTTGTTGACGGCAAAGCCCCGCACCATTGCGTTGTCCTGCGCTGACATGACCGCCTGCGTGCCCACGATCTGTGCAATCACGCCGCCCCGGTCGATGTCGCCCATCAGGATGACGGGCACACCGGCAGCATTGGCAAAGCCCATGTTGGCAATATCGCCCGCGCGCAGGTTTGTTTCCGCCGGGCTGCCTGCACCCTCCACGATGATCAGGTCTATGCCCTTCGCCAGCCGGTGAAAGGACTCCAGCACATGGGGCATCAGCGCCTGTTTGTTCGCGCCAAATGCCGCCGCCTCCTGATGGCCTGCCACCTTGCCCTGAACCACCAGCTGCGCCCCCGTGGCCGACTGGGGCTTCAGCAGGATCGGGTTCATGTCCGTATGCGGCGCCACCCCCGCTGCACGGGCCTGCAGCGCCTGAGCGCGCCCGATCTCGCCGCCGTCTTCGGTCACGGCGGCATTGTTGGACATGTTCTGCGGCTTGAACGGGCGCACCCGCAGGCCCCGGTTCACGCAGGCGCGAATCAAACCGGCCACGATCATGGATTTCCCCACGTTCGAACCGGTGCCCTGGATCATGATGGCTTTGGTCATTTCAGCGCCTTTGCAACTGGTGCGCAAGCTGGCGCAAATCGCGCGGAGGGAAAAGGGGGATGTGACCACGGCCCTTCCGCCCCGCGCGAAAAAAAACGCAGCCCTGAGACTGCGTTTGATCTTGTTCTGATGGCGGAGGGAGGATCAGGCCGCTTCGGCCTGCTGAGCAGCATTGCGCCGCTCGGATTCTTCACGGCTCAGGGCGACGGAGGTCCTGACACCTTTTCCAACGAAATCCATGAGCCCGGTCACGACGCGTTCGTTCGGGTCGATGCCGGCACAGCTCAGCACTTCGCGCCCGTCACGTGACCGCGCCCAACGGGCAATCTGCTCTGGTCCGTTACCGTATTTCTTGTCGTCCGCAATCGCGTCATCAAGCGCTGCCAGTACCACGGCAGCGAAGAGTTTCCTGGCCCGATTTCCTTGCTCGTTATTGAAAGCGGTGCCATCAACGAAATCTTTCATCTCGTCGTCCTTTCTATTATTCTTGCTCTTGTCATTTCGGCGTGCGGCCTCTTATGACGGATATCACTCGATTCGGATACCGATATTTCGCATGTCTCCCATGCAGTGAACGCATGACCTTTCGCGGTTGCAGCATAACCCGCGCTCGCCTTGCAGGGAGCCGATGCGCCAGATATAGGATGCGATGAACATACATCAACCTTTATGACGGTTTTGCAAAATGCCAAAAATCAATGGAAACGAGATCCGCCCCGGCAATGTGCTGGAGCATAACGGCGGCCTCTGGGCAGCGGTCAAGGTCGACCATGTGAAACCCGGCAAGGGCGGGGCCTTTGCCCAGGTAGAGCTGCGCAATCTGCGCAATGGCTCCAAGCTGAACGAACGCTTCCGGTCTGCGGACAAGGTCGAGCGTGTGCGGCTGGAACAGAAAGATCAGCAATTTCTGTATGAAGACAATGGGATGCTGGTCCTGATGGATACCGAAACCTATGAACAGGTGCAGCTTTCCGCCGAGCTTCTGGGCGACCGCCGCCCCTTCCTGCAGGACGGCATGATGATCGTGGTGGAATATCACGAGGCAGAGGCGCTGAACGCCTCACTGCCGCAAAAGGTCGTTTGCAAGATTGTCGAGACCGAGCCGGTGGTGAAGGGGCAGACCGCTGCCAACTCCTTCAAGCCTGCCATTCTTGACAATGGTGTGAAGGTTTCCGTGCCTCCCTTCGTCGGCCAGGACGAGGATATCGTGGTCAACACCGAGACGATGGAATACGTCGAACGCGCCTGAGGCGTCAGGCCCTTGACGTGGCGTTATGCTGCGCGTGCAGCGCAAACCGGTGCGGATCGGGGCGAGGCCCGCTCATTTTGTCATAGCTGAATCCGACCCGTTCCATGTGACCTGGGCGGTATCGGCGGTCATCGGACCCGTGGCGCGATCAAACCTGAGGTAGGCGATGGCCTTGCCATCCGCCTGCGTCAGCAGGGTGCCCGCGGGTTTGTCACCAGACATAAGCTCCGTGCCCACATCGGCCGATCCTGCGACATCGACCTGTGCCAGACCCTTGCGCAGCGTCGTCTTGTGCCGCATCCGCGCGGTCACTTCCTGGCCGACATAGCAGCCTTTCCGGAAATCGACGCCATTCAGACGGTCCAGCCCGGCCTCCAGCACGAATGTATCGGGCGTCAGCTCCACGCCGGTTTCGGGGACAAGATGCGCCACGCGCAGGCTGTCCCAATCGGTTTCGTCATCTGTCTGCGGCTCGGCGCGATAGGCGCGCCAGCCCATCTGTGGATGACGGGGGTCGGCATAGCCGTCGGGCGGCGGGGTCCCGATGCCGCGATGCAGGTGCAATCCGGTGCCTTCGATCGTGACTGAGGCGCGCAGCTTGTACATCGTCAGCCGCTGCACCAGCATATCGCCCAGGCTCTCCGCGACATCGAGCAGGACCGCGCCATCCTCCTGGCCAGTGACAAAAAAGTCGGCCAGATACTTGCCCTGCGGCGTGAGAAGGGCGGCATAGATCGGCCCCTTTTCCAGTTTGCGGATGTCGTTGGTGATCAGGCCCTGAAGGAATTCGCGGGTGTCCTTGCCCGACAGGCGCAGGATACGGCGGTTTGTCATGATGGTGTCCTTTCTGCGGTAGCCATGACATATAGCTTCCGTCCAGCGTTCAAAAGGGGGCACCATGCGCGCGCCGATCACGGTCATCATTCCGACATTGAATGCGGCAGACGTGCTGCCGGATTGTCTGACGGCGCTGATGGAAGGGCTGGAGGCGGGGATTATCCGCGAATTGATCGTCAGCGATGGCGGATCGGACGATGCAACCGCCGCGCTGGCCCATGCCTGGGGCGCACAGGTGCTGCAGGGCGCGCCGTCGCGCGGAGGGCAACTGCGCCGCGGCTGTGCGCAGGCCAGGGGCGAGTGGCTGCTTGTCCTGCATGCCGATACGCGGCTGCAACCCGGCTGGGCCGATTGCATGCGCCATCACATCCGCAACAGCAGCAACGCCGGGTGGTGCCGCCTGAGGTTCGACAGGGGCGGGCTGCCGGCGCTGTTGGTCAGCGGCTGGGCCAACCTGCGCAGCCGTTTCGGACTGCCCTATGGGGATCAGGGGCTTTTGATTTCAAAGGCGCTTTACGAAAAGACCGGCGGTTTTCCCGACATCCCGCTGATGGAAGACGTGGCAATCGCGCGCGCCCTGCGGGGGCATTTGTCGGGGCTTGATACCGTTGCCGTCACCAGCGCCGAGAAATACCAGCGCCAGGGGTGGCTGCGACGGGGCCTGCGCAATCTGTGGACTTTGCTGCGCTACAGTGCGGGCAGCGACCCGGAGCAGCTGGCTCAGGGGTATCGGCGGTAGGGCAGGTTGATCCGGGAAAATCGCGGTGCAAACCTGCCGGCCGGAGGCTCTGCTGACTCTGCGGTGTCTTCCGGTCTGCGTCGCGTCACATGATGACATGTCATTTTTGACATGTCTCAGAAGACATATCTTGCATGACATGTCATCATTCCGACCATAAGGACGGTTTGGCCATGCGCCTCAGGCGGTCGATCAGCCAGCCAATCAGCCAGCCAATATGGTCCGCCCGGTAGTAAGTGACGGCCCCGGCCAGATCGCGACGATCAGCGCACCACCTGGCAATGCTCAGCCGAACAGGCGCTGGCCAATCCGTTGCAGAAGGTTTGGTGCGGCGGGGGCAAGCCCCCGTTCACGGGCCCGCAGCGCCCGCATGCCCCGGATGTCCGACACTGTCTTTCCGTCTTCGAACTGCAAACGATAGAGGTTTGCATAGATCCCGCCGCGCGCCAGCAACTCCTCATGGGTGCCTTCATCCATCACCTGGCCCCGGTCCATCACGATGATGCGGTCGGCGCTGCGGATGGTGGCCAGCCGGTGGGCGATCACGATGGTGGTGCGCCCGGCCGAAAGCCGGTCCAGCGCGTCCTGCACCACCTGTTCAGACTGCGCATCCAATGCGCTTGTCGCTTCGTCCAGCAGCAGGATCGGCGTGTCGCGCAGCAGCGCACGGGCGATCACCACCCTTTGCCGTTGCCCCCCCGACAGGGCAGAGCCGCGCGGCCCCACCTTCGTATCCAGCCCGTGCTCAAGCTTGGGCAGGAAATCGGCCACATGGGCCGCTTTCAGCACCTCCTGCAGGCGCGCCTCGCTGACATCCGTCCGGCCCAGCACGATGTTCTCGCGCAGGGTCTCGTCAAACAGCAGCGCTTCCTGCGTCACCACAGAGAAGAGACCGCGCAGGTCCGCCAGCGTCAGGTCCTTGACCGAGGTGCCACCGATGGTGACCTCGCCCTCCTGCGGGTCGATGAGCCGGGTCAGCACGTTGAAAATCGTCGATTTCCCGGCACCCGAAGCCCCGACAAGCGCCGTTGTCTCGCCTTCCTTCGCGGTCAGGGACAAACCGTCCAGCACCTTGGCCTCGCCAAAGGACAGGGTCACATTCTTCAACTTGATATCGGTGCCGGGCAGCGGCAGTGCCTTGGGGTGCTGCGGGTTGGTCTGGGGCGCGGGGGCATCCAAGAGCTCCTTGAGCCGCTCCAGCGCCGCTGCCGCCGTCTGCCACAGCCCGCTGACCCCGCCCAGCCGCCGCAGCGGACTGAAGGTAAAGCCCATGGCGGTGAAAAACGTCATGAACTGGCCGATTGTCTTGTCACCCGAAATGATCTGGCTGCCGCCATAAAGGATCACGGCCATGAAACCGATGCCGGACATGATGTCGATCATCCCCGGTATCGCGGAATTGCCAAAGGCGGCGCGCACTTCGGTGGTGATGAACCTGCGGGTCAGGTCGCGGTATTGCCGCGACTGGTATTCTTCCAGCGCATTCAGCTTGATCTGGACGATGCCGTGAAACACCTCGTCCAGCCGGGTTGCCAGATGTGCGCCCAGATCACGCGCTTCGCGGGCACGGCGGCGCACAAAGCGTTGGGCGGCAGCAGCGGGCAGCACCATCAGTGGCACCCCGATGCAGGCCAGGAAAGCCCAGACCGGATCAATCGAGATCGCCACCCCCAGCAACACCAGCAGGCCGATGGCGTCGCGGCCGGCACCCGTGATGACCGCGCGCCAGACATCGCCCACGGCATTCACGTCCGATTGCACCCGCTGGATCAGGAAGCCGGGGGGATGCGACTGGTGAAACGCGCCATCCTGGACCATCAGCTTGTCCAGCAGTTCGATGCGCATGTCGGCGGCGGTGCGCTGCGCGATGCGGGTCAGCAATACCTTCTGGATCACCCCGGCAATGGCGCGCATCGCAAAGATGCCGACCAGCACCAGCCCGACCCATTTGAGCGCGCTGCGGTCCCCGGCGACAAAGACCGTGTCGAACATCGGTTCCATCAGCCGTGCCAGAGCACCCAGCGTGCTGCCCTCGATCCCCATGAAGATCATGGCGACGATCATCAGCTTGGTGTGTTTCTTCAGGTAATCCCGCCAAAGCCAGCGCAAAAGCTCGCCCGACGTGTAGGTCTGATCGTTCATATCGACGTGGACGCTCCTTTGGGGCGGTCTGCAGACCTGTCTACGCAACCCATGGGGACAGGGCAAGGCAGGTGAGATATTGACGCCGGATCAAGGGGGCGTAGTGTCGGCCCGATCATAGCTACCACAACAAGGCATACCCATGGCAAAGACTCCGAAACTGGCGCAGGGGCGTCCTTATCTTGCGATTCCCGGACCTTCGGTCATGCCCGACGCGGTGCTGCGTGCCATGCACCGGGCCGCGCCCAATATCTATGCCGGTGAGCTGACAGAGATGATGCCCGGGCTGGTCACCGACCTGAAACGGGTCGCGCGGACGGATCATCACGTGGCAATGTACATCGGCAACGGCCATGCGGCCTGGGAAGCCTCCCTTTCCAATGTGCTTCAGCCCGGCGACAGGGTGCTGGTTCCCGCCACCGGGCGGTTCGGGCTGGGCTGGGGGCAGATGGCCAGAAGCCTCGGGCTGGAGGTGGATATCATCGACTTCGGCAGGCAATCCCCGATGGACATGGACCGCATCGCCGAGGCGCTGAAGGCCGATACGGGCCATCAGATCAAGGCGGTGCTGGCCGTGCATGTGGACACGGCAACCTCCATCCGCAACAACATCGCGGCCCTGCGCGCGGTGCTGGACGATGTGGACCATCCCGCGCTGCTGATGGCCGATTGCATCGCCTCGCTGGGCTGTGACGTCTTCGAGATGGACGCCTGGGGCGTGGATGTCATGGTGACGGGCTGCCAGAAGGGCCTGATGGTGCCGCCGGGCATGGCCTTTGTCTTTTTCAATGACCGGGCGGAGGCGGCGCGCGCCAGACTGCCCCGCGTCAGCTGGTACTGGGACTGGAGCCCGCGCGCCCACCCGGAGGAATTCTTTCAATACCACGGGGGCACCGCCCCCACCCACCATCTATATGGTCTGCGCACCGCCCTCACCATGATCCACGACGAAGGGATCGAACAGGTCTGGGCCCGCCATCTGTTGCTGGCCCGTGCGGTCTGGGCCGCCTGCGAGGCCTGGTCCACGGCCGGCACCTTCGGGATGAATGTCGCCGATCCGGCCAACCGCAGCTGCGCGGTGACCGCCCTGCGCCTGCAAAGCCCGCATGCCACCGAATTGCGCAACTGGGTCGAACAGGAGCTGGGCCTGACCCTTGGCATCGGGCTTGGGATGGCCGAACCCGGCGATCCGGCGCGCGACGGATTTTTCCGGCTGGGGCACATGGGCCATACCAACGGCCATATGATCATGGGCCTTCTGGGCGGGATCGAGGCCGGCATGCGCGCAATGAAGATCGAACACGGCCCCGGCGCGCTGGAGGCGGCAGCAGATGTGATCGCAGGCGCCTAACCTTCCAGCGCCATGATCATGTCGACCCTTGTGGCATGGCGTCCGCCTTCGAAGGCGGTGTCGAGAAACGCATCGACAATGTCGAGCGCGACGCCATCGCCGATCACCCGCGCCCCCAGGGCCAGCATGTTGGCATCGTTATGCGCGCGGATCATCCGGGCCGAAAAGACGTCAGAACAGACGCCGCAACGAATCCCTGATACCTTGTTCGCTGCCATCATGATCCCCTGGCCGGTGCCGCAAAGCACGATCCCCAGCGCGCAATCGCCTGACGTCACATGCCGCGCGGCGGCGGCACCGTGGTCGGGGTAATGCGTGCTCTCGGGCGTCTCGGGGCCGATGTCGACCACCTCATGGCCACGCGATGTGACATGGGCGGCAACGGCGCGGCGCAGGTTGATGGCGGCATGATCGCTGGAAAGCACGATGCGGAGGCTGGAGGACATGGGGCAGGCCTTTCGAAAGGGTGTCTGGGGCGCGGTGGCCGCGCGCGCCCCTATTGCCGTGTCGCGGCGATGCGATCAATCACCTTGTTCACCATCCAGCCCAGAACCGCTGCCGCGATCAGGCCCCAGATTGCCCAGATCGCCATCAGCACCCACGCCAGATTGACGCCGAACATCACGATGCAGGCCTGAGTGTAGTTCGGGGCAGCGGGACGGTCGTGGGGCTCGCGCATCGGTCTCTCGCAGCTTGATCGTGATCAAGTATATATGCCGATTGCGCCGAGTCAGCCCTTTTCTGCATCCGCCAGCGCGCCCGGCAGCGCTGCGGCAAAGGCATCGAGATCCGCAGGCGTGCCGCAGCTGACGCGAATACAGCGGTTCTGCGGTGCCGCGAAGGGCATGCGCACAAAGATGCCGCGCGCAACCAGACCGTCCAGCACAGCCTTGGCAAAGGCGTGGTCCCGACCGCAATCTATGGTGACGAAGTTCGCCGCGGAAGGCAGCGGTGTCAGCCCGTGTCGGCCTGCGATCTGCGCGATCCGGTCACGGGCGGCGGCGATTTCGGCCTGCACATGGGCCAGCCAGTCCGGATCCTCCAGTGCCGCCAGCGCACCGGCCTGTGCCGCGCGGTTCATGCCGAAATGGTTGCGGACCTTGTGAAAGGCGGTGATCAGTTCAGGCGCCCCGAGCGCATAGCCCACCCTTGCGCCTGCCAGCCCGTAAGCTTTTGAAAAGGTGCGCATACGGATGACGCGCGGATCGTCAAAAGGCAGCGGCAGCGCGGTGCCTTCGGGGGCCGTTTCCACATAGGCTTCGTCCAGGACCAGCAGCGTGCCCTCGGGCAGATTGCTCATCGCGGCGGCAATATCGGCGCCCCGGTGCCAGCTGCCCATCGGATTGTCCGGATTGGCCATATAGACCAGCTTGGCGTCCACTTCCGCCGCCCTGGCGAAAAGGCTTTCCGGGTCTTCGCCATCCGCGACGTAAGGCACCTTGTGCAATGCGCCACCGAAACCCGCGACATGGTAGTTGAAGGTCGGATAGGCGCCGTCCGAGGTGACAACCGCATCCCCGGGTGCCACGAAAAGCCGCACGAGATAGCCCAGCAGCCCGTCGATGCCCTCGCCCACCACGATATTCTCCATCGTCGTGCCATGGTGCCGGGCCAGGGCCGCGCGCAGATCGTGGCTTTCGGGATCGCCATACATCCAGTGGCCGGTTTCAGCCATGGCCGAAAGGGCGCGGGGCGAGGGGCCAAAGACATTCTCGTTCGCGCCCAGCCGGGCGGTGAAGGGGCGTTTTTGCGCACGTTCCTGGGTTTCGGGCCCGACAAAGGGGACAGAGGCGGGCAGGGAATGTGCAAGCGGGGTGAGGCGATGGTTTGTCATGCGGTTTGATAGGCCCGGTCGGCGCGCCGGGCAAGGGGGTGCGCGCTGCAGCCCTGCTCCAGAGTGCCGCAGCGTTGGGCTGGCGCGGTGGCGCGGCTTGCGCTCTACTGTCCGAAACCCTGCAGGAGGATGCCATGAGCCGCGTTTCGATCACCTATGAAAATCACATCGCCTTTGTCCGCCTGACCCGGTCGGACAAGATGAACGCCGTGGATCAGGAGATGATCGACGCGGTGATCGCCGCCGGGAACGAGGTCGCGGCATCGGAGGCGCGCTGTGTCGTGCTTTCCGGCGAAGGCAAGGCTTTCTGCGCCGGGATCGACATTTCCGGCCTGTCGGGCATGATCGGAAAGGACCCGGCGGAACTGCTGATGCCGCGCAGCCATGGCAACGGCACCACGAACCAGTGGCAGGAGGTCGCGATGGTCTGGTCCCGCATGGAGATCCCCGTGATCGCTGCCATCCACGGCGTCTGCTTTGGCGCAGGCATGCAGCTGGCGCTGGGGGCGGACATCAGGATTGCGGCACCGGATGCGAAATTCGCGGTGATGGAGATGAAATGGGGCATCGTGCCGGACATGGGCGGCATGGTGCTGCTGCCGAAACTGGTGCGCAGCGACGTGCTGCGGCGGTTGACCTATACGGCGGAGCCGATCGGCACCGCACAGGCAGAACGCTGGGGGCTGGTGACCGAGGTGGCCGAGGATCCGCTGGCGGCGGCAACGGCGCTGGCAGAGGTCATCGCGGGCAAGAGCCCCTCGGCCATTCGCGCGGCCAAGCGGCTGATTTCACTGGCGGAGGTTGCGGGGGAGGCGGCGGTTCTGGAGGCGGAATCGCGCGAGCAGGCCGATCTCCTGGGCAAGCCACACCAGATGGAGGTGGTCGCGGCCGAATTCGGGAAACGCCCCGCTGTTTTCAAGTAGCCGCGGCACCGGAAACATGAAGCGCGCGCCAGGGCGATGGCGCGCGCATGTGTATTTGCCGGAACAATGAAAGAGGGGGTCAGCCCATTTCCGCCAGCCGGTCAAGGGCGGCCTGAAGCTGGTCTGCCTCTTCCTGCCGGGCGTCCAGGTTGGCCTGGGCTTCGGCAACGACCTCTTCGGGGGCGGAGGCGGCGAACCTGGGATTGTTCAGGCGTCCCCTGAGCCCGCCGATTTCCTTGGCCAGCTTGTCCAGCGATTTTTGCAGGCGGGCCTTTTCTGCCGCGATGTCGATGATCCCCTCAAGCGGCAGGCCAAGCGTCGCGGCGCGCGCCGGGATGGAGGCAGTGCCCTTTGGGAAAGACTCGACTTTTTCAAGTTTTTCGACGCCGGCGCGCCGCGCGATCAGATCCTGGTTGCGCTCCCATGCCAGCAGGCCTGCCGCGTCGATTTCCGTATAGACCATCGGCACCTTCAGGCTGCCGGGCACGCCCATGGACACCCGCGCCGAGCGGATGTTCTGGATCAGCGAGATCACCCAGTTCAATTCCTCGTCGGCCTGCGCATCCACCATTGCGGCGGCGGTATAGGTCGGCCACGCCGCGTGCACCAGCATGCCGGGACGGTCCTTCTGGCCCCAGAGTTCCTCGGTGATGAAGGGCATGATCGGGTGCAGCAGGATCAGGCACTGGTCCAGCGCCCAGCCATAGGTCGCGCGTGTCTCAGCGATGGCTGCCGCGTCGTCGCCGTCGAAGATCGGCTTGGTGAATTCCAGATACCAGTCGCAGAAGGTGCCCCAGACAAAGGCATAAAGCGTGTTGGCCGCGTCGTTGAACCGGTACTGCGCCAGCGCCGCATCGACAGCCTCGCGGGTTTTGGCGATCTCGCCCTTGATCCATTTGTTGACCGTCAGCGTGGTGTCGGGGGGTGTGTCGCTGTGCGGCACTTCCAGCACGCCGTTACGCTCGGCAAAGGCCGTCGCGTTCCAGATCTTGTTGCCGAATTTGCGGTAGCCGTCGATGCGCGCGGTGCTCAGCTTCAGGTCGCGCCCCATGGCGGCCATGGAGGTCAGCGTGAAGCGCACTGCGTCGGTGCCGTATTCGTCGATCAACTCCAGCGGGTCGAGCACATTGCCGAGGCTCTTCGACATCTTCTTGCCCTTCTCGTCGCGGACCAGCGCGTGGACATAGACGGTGTCGAAGGGTTTCTGACCGACCACGGCATATTGCATCATCATCATCCGGGCGACCCAGAAGAAGATGATGTCGAAGCCGGTGATCAGGACGGAGGTGGGGAAGTATTTTTGCAGCTCGGGCGTGTCCTCGGGCCACCCGAGGGTGCCGATGGGCCAGAGGCCGGAGGAGAACCAGGTGTCGAGGACGTCGGGGTCGCGGCGGATGAAGATTTTGGAGAGCTTCCCGGCCTTGTCGAATTCGAAGCCAGCATGCTCCCCGTCGATGACTTCGATTTCCTCTCCCAACAGCCTTCTATAAAGCTCGGCGGCATCTTCGGTGGCTTCTTTGGCGTTAGCCGCGCAAAAGGTCTGTCTTTTGGCGAGAGTGTTTTCTTCTGAGAAAAACTCCTCAGCTCTCGGGTCCTTGGGTATCATTGGCCCATACCAAACCGGGATCTGATGCCCCCACCAGAGCTGGCGCGAGATGCACCAGGGTTCGATGTTTTCCAGCCAGTGGAAATAGACCTTCTTGTCCTGCTCGGGCAGGATTTCGACCTCACCCGAACGCACGGCGTCAATCGCGGGGCCGACGATCTTTTTGGTGTCCACGAACCACTGATCCGTCAGCATCGGCTCGATCACCACCTTGGAGCGGTCGCCGAAGGGCTGCATGATCTTCTTGGCCTCGACCAGCGGAATGTCGTCGGTGGCAGAGCAGACCCGCCCGTCGCTGTCGTCGATGGGGCCGGGGATCATCACGGCGAGGCCCTCGGCGGTGATGTCCGCGACCACGCGCTTGCGGGCCTCAAAACGGTCCAACCCGCGATAGGCTTCCGGCACGAGGTTCATGGCGGCGATGTCAGCCTCGGTGAAGTCCTGTTCGCCATTGGCGATGGCCTGGGCGACGGCGGCCTCCTCGGCATAGGGCTTGCCATCGGCGCGCATCGCGCCCTTGGTGTCCATCAGATTGTACATCGGGATGCCGGCGCGCTTGGCGACTTCGTAGTCGTTGAAGTCATGGGCACCGGTGATCTTGACCGCGCCGGAGCCGAAATTCTTGTCGGGATATTCATCGGTGATGATCGGGATCAGGCGGCGGTGTTCTTTCGGACCCACCGGGATTTCGCAGAGTTTTCCGATGATTGGCGCATAACGTTCATCTGTTGGATGAACTGCCACCGCGCCGTCGCCCAGCATGGTTTCGGGGCGCGTGGTGGCGATGGAGATATAGTCGCGCTCTTCCTCGAAGAGGACATTCCCGTCTTCGTCCTTTTCCACATAGGTATAGGTGGCGCCGCCCGCGAGCGGGTATTTGAAGTGCCACATGTGGCCGTCGACTTCGATGTTCTCGACTTCGAGATCGGAGATCGCGGTTTCGAAATGCGGGTCCCAGTTGACCAGCCGCTTGCCGCGGTAGATCAGGCCCTTGTTGTACATGTCCACGAAGACCTTGATGACCGCATCGTGGAAATTGCCCTCTTCGCCCTCGGGGGCGTTGGGGGCGCCGGACATGGTGAAGGCGTTGCGCGACCAGTCGCAGGAGGCACCGAGCCGCTTGAGCTGTTCGATGATCGTGCCGCCGGATTCGGATTTCCATTCCCAGACCTTGTCCAGAAAGGCCTCGCGCCCCATTTCCCGGCGCGAGGGTTGCTGGGTCTCGGCCAGCTTGCGTTCAACGACCATCTGGGTGGCGATGCCCGCATGGTCCTGCCCCGGCTGCCAGAGCGTGTCATGCCCGCGCATCCGGTGCCAGCGGATCAGGATGTCCTGCAAGGTATTGTTGAAGGCATGGCCCATGTGCAGCACGCCGGTGACATTGGGCGGCGGGATCATGATGGAGAAGGTTTCGGCACCTTCGCGGGCATTGGCACCGGCCTTGAAGGCACCGGCCTTTTCCCAGGCGGCATAGAGGCGCTTTTCGGCGTCCTGGGCGTTGAATGTCTTGTCGAGGGCCATGCTGATCCATCCTGTCGTCGTTTGGATGCTGATCTAGCGGAGGATGCGGTGAAGGGAAAGGGTGGCGGTACGAGGCTCCCGCGCTCGGGGCGAAACGTGCCCCGATCCTGGCGGCATCATGGGCCGGACCGATACCCTTTGTGGCACATCGGGCATCTTTGCCTCAACGGGACTGGTTTTGTTGAATCTTGCCAAGGGGCGTCGTCACTCAATATTGGTGCAAACCTCAGGCATTTCTGACCCAGGCAGGGCTTACGGAGCGGTGTGGGTCAAGGTCCGACAAGCGGACTTTGTTGCCATCAAACATGAGCACCCAGGCCCGGAACAAGCCGAAGGCGCCGGGCCAGCGCCTGCCCGCCAGTCGGGTAGGCGATTTGGTGAGGCTGTCTGTGTCCCCGATGGGATTCATCAAAGCTGAGAAATAAAGTGGCATGAACCAAGGTCAGCATCGCCCACCCCGGGCAGGCGCTGGCCCGGCTTGCTTTTAGCGTCACTCTGGGCTCAAACCCGCCTTTTGCCAAATCCTGCGCGACGGTTCGGTTTGCCATTCTGGGCCAGCTGATGACGTAAAGGTCAAAACCCTCTGACCTCGCGAACCGGACCGCTTCATCATGCATGGCCATCGGCGCTCCGGCCTGTGCCGCGATGCCGGATTGGGCCGGGAAGGTCAGGATAGTCCAGACTTTTTGCTTCTTTTTGCCCCAATACTTCTCTGTGCCCTTGGCATCTCATGCGCTGCCGGTGTCGGGGTGCGGGTTGGGCTGGACAACCCATATCTGTCCTATATCTGTTTCACCGACAGACACACCAAGGGGACCGATCATGGATAAATTCGGAAAAAGCCAACCGGTCAAGCGTACCGAAGACATGCGGTTTCTCATGGGCGAAGGGCGCTATGTGGATGACATCGCGCCGGAAGGGGCGTTGCATGCCTATTTCCTGCGGTCTTCGGTCGGGCATGGTGTGATCAGTGAGCTGGATGTCTCGGATGCTGCGCAGTCAGAGGGGGTTCACCTGATCCTGACCTGCGCCGATCTGGAAGCGGCGGGCATGGACATTTCGATGTCCGGTGCGGTGGTGGAGAACCGGGACGGCACCAAGGGCGCGGCGCCCCTGCGCCCGATGCTGGCCAGGGACAGGGTCAGATATGTCGGCGAACCCGTCGCCGTGGTGATCGCGGACACGCTGGCGCAGGCGCGCGATGCGGCCGAGCTTGTCATGCTCGACATTGACGATCTGCCTGCCAAGACAGACCTGCATCCGGGCGGCGAGACGCTGCACGCGGAGGCACCCGACAACAGGGCCTTTGATTGGGGCATGGGCGACGAAGCGGCGACGCAGGCGGCCTTTGACGCGGCGGCGCGGACCGTTGCCCTCGATGTGGAAGACAACCGTATCATCGTCAATTCGATGGAGCCGCGCGGCTGCTATGCGGAATGGCAGGACGGGCGTCTGCATGTCGCCAACAATGCGCAGGGCGTCTGGGTGCACAAGGTGTTTCTCAAGACTGCCTTTGGACTGGAGGACGCGCAGGTGCGGGTGACCAACCCCGATACCGGCGGCGGCTTTGGCATGAAGTCGATGACCTACAACGAATATTTCTGCGTCGCCCAGGCGGCACGGGCGCTGGGCCGTCCGGTGCGCTGGATGTCGGACCGGACCGAGGCGATGCTGAGCGACAATGGCGGGCGCGATCTGACCAGCCTTGCGGAATTCGCCTTTGATGCCGACAACCGCATCACCGCCTATCGGGTAAAGACCCGCTGCAACCTCGGGGCCTATAACTCGCAGTTTGCCCAGCATATCCAGACAACCCTCTTCAGCCGCGTTCTGATGGGGGTCTATGACGTTCAGACCACCTGGCTGCAGGCCGAGGGGTTTTACACCAATACCGTGCCGGTGGACGCCTATCGCGGGGCCGGACGGCCCGAGGCGATCTATGTGCTGGAGCGTCTGATGGACCGTGCGGCGCGCGAGCTGGGCATCGACCCCTGGGAATTGCGCCGGATCAACTTCATCAAGCCCGACCAGTTCCCCTACAGGTCCGCGACCGGAGAAACCTATGACGTGGGCGATTTCAATCGCCTGCTGACCCGCGTCGCCCGGGAGGCCGACCGCGATGGTTTCGCGGCGCGCAAGGCGGCGGATGCGGAAAATGGCCTGCTGCGGGGGCAGGGGCTGTGCTATTACATCGAGAGCATTCTGGGCGACCCTTCCGAAGGCGCCAAGGTGGTGTTCGAGGACAATGGCCGCGTGACGATTCTGGTCGGCACGCAGTCGAACGGGCAGGGCCATGAAACGGTCTATGCGCAGTTCCTGTCGGATCAGACAGGTATTCCCGCCGAACTGATTGACGTGGTGCAGGGTGACAGTGACCTGATCGCTCAGGGCGGCGGCACGGGCGGGTCACGTTCCGTTACCACGCAGAACAACGCCACATTGGCCACCGTGACGGCGATCACCCGGGCATTCACCGCCTTTCTGGCCGAGGAAATGGGCGTGGCCGCAAGCGAGATCAGCTTTGACGATGAACGCTTCCGCGCGGAGGGGTCGAACATGACGCCAACCATGCTGGAGGTGGCCGAAATGGCCCGTGCGAAGGGGCGTGACGACCTGCTGACCCATCACGAACGCGCGACGCTGGAAGCGCGCAGCTTTCCCAACGGGGCGCATGTGGCAGAGGTCATCGTCGATCCGGAGACCGGTGTCGTGACCACCGAACGTTATACGGTCGTCGATGATTTTGGTAATCTTATCAACCCGATGCTGGCCGAAGGGCAGGTGCATGGCGGTGTCGCCCAGGGCATTGGCCAGGCGATTCAGGAACGCGTGGTCTATGACGAGGATGGCCAGCTGCTCACAGCATCGTTCATGGACTATGCCTTGCCCCGTGCCGCCGACCTTCCCAATATCAGCTTTGTGTCGGAGCCGGTGCCATCCACGGCCAATGTCATGGGAATGAAGGGCTGCGGCGAGGCGGGCACAGTCGGCGCGCTGGCCGCGGTTGCCAATGCGGTTCAGGATGCGCTCTGGGAGCAGGGGGTGCGTCAGGCGGATATGCCATTCACGCCGCACCGGGTCTGGGAGATGTTGAACGGTGCCAAGATCGCCGCAGAATGAACCTGAAGGGGCGGCACCTCAGCGCGCCATCCATGTGATCGTTCTGGACGGCACCCTGTCGTCGCTTGAACCGGCCAGCAGGACCAATGCCGGGCAGGCCTATGGGTTGCTCAAGGAGACCAGAAGCGCGCTGTCGCTTTATTATGAGCCGGGGCTGCAATGGACTCATTGGCGCTCGATCTGGGATGTGATCGCGGGGCGGGGGATCAACCGGCAGATCAGGCGGGCCTATGGCTGGCTTTCGGCCCGCTACCGCCCCGGAGACCGCATCTTTCTGCTGGGCTATTCGCGCGGTGCCTATGCGGTGCGGTCGCTGGCCGGGGTCATGAACATGGTCGGCCTGCTGCGCCCCAATCACAGCACGAAAGAGGCGGTGCGCACCGCCTATCGTCATTATGAAACCAACCCGGCCAGTGCGGAGGCGCGCGCCTTCAGCGCCGCATATTGCCACCAGGGCGTGGAAATCGACACGATTGCCATCTGGGATACGGTAAAGTCACTGGGGCTGAATGCGCCCGTCCTGTGGCGTTTGTCCCGGAAGGTGCACGGGTTTCACAATCATGAACTCGGTGCCGATGTGCTGCATGGATATCACGCCCTGGCCCATGACGAGACGCGGGTGGCCTATGCGCCGGTACTTTGGACCACTCCCGAAGGGTACTCCGGGCGGGTCGAGCAGGTCTGGTTCCCGGGCACCCATGGCGACGTGGGCGGGCATCTGGGCGGATTCGAGGCGGCAAGACCCCTGGCCAATATTCCGCTGGTCTGGATGCTGTCAAAGCTTGAGGCGCGGGGGCTGCCCCTGCCGCCGGGGTGGCAGGACAGATTTGTCCAGGACCCGCTTGCCCCGTCGCAGGGGACATTCCGGGGGTATGGCAAATTGCTGGTCACCCGCAGGCGGCGCAGGATCGGGCTGGACCCGTCGGAAAGGCTGCATGTCAGCCTCCACAGCCGTTCGCAGGCCCTGGGAACCCGGCTTGGCCATCATGCAGGCCCCTACGTGCAAAGCACTTCCTAGCCGGGAGCGGTGGCGGATTTTTGGAAAAATCCGACCCGGAAAATTCGAATTTTCCGGCGCGTGTGGCTGGCGTCAGGCAATCTTCATCACGATGCAGGTGGTCGATCCGGTGGCATAGAGCTTGCCATCCTCGACGCCCCTGATCTCACCATGGGCGACCCCGGTGGAGCGGCCCACATGATCGGCAAGGCCGATGCAATCAATCTGCAATCCCAGGGGGATGCTGCGCAGGATATTCACCTTGTATTCCAGGGTGGTATAGACCGATCCCGCCGGCACCTTCGTCATCACCGCGCAGGCCATGGCGCTGTCCAGCAGGGTGCCGTACCAGCCGCCGTGGACCGTTCCCATCGGGTTGGTCACATTGAATTCAGGCGCGCCCCGGAACACGACGCGGCCATCTTCGACCGCATGCAGCCTATACCCCATGGTGGCACCGATCGGGGGGCCGGGATTGGTGCCATCCAGAATCGCCTGCATGAACTCTAGCCCTGACAGTTTCAGGGCCTCTTGCTGGGTCAGCAGTTCTTCGGGGCTTTGGGCTATCTTGGGCATGAAAAATCTCCGGCAGGGCTCTGCCGGAGATGGTAGCGGGCCACCGGGACCGGGCGCAAACGTTACGCGACGTCTTCCAGGGTGACCTGAGGCGTGACGCCAAGTGCGCGGCAGACATCGCGGGTCAGATCGGCGCGGTTCAGCGTGTAGAAATGCAGGTTCTCGACGCCCTCGTCGATCAGGTCGCTGCACATTTCGGTGCACAGGGATGTGGCCAGCAGGTTTGTCCGGTCATCCCGTTCCGCCTTGGCAAAGGCATCGTCGAGCCAGGCCGGAACCGGCGTGCCGCAGCGCTGGGCGAAATTGCGGGCCGATTTCCAGTTCACGATGGGCAGGATGCCGGGGGTGATCGGCTTGTCGATCCCCGCCTTGGCGCAGGCATCGCGGAAGCGCAGGAATGTCTCGGCCTCGAAAAAGAACTGTGTCATCGCCTCTTGTGCACCGGCATCGAACTTGCGCTTGAGCCATTCGATGTTGGCCTCCTGGCTGGTCGATTCGGGGTGCGGGTCGGGGTAGGCGCCGACACGGATGTTGAACTTGCCGGTTTCGGCCAGCGCCGTGATCAGCTCGCAGCTGTCCTGGAACCCCTCGGGGTGGGGGGTAAAGGTGCTGGCCCCGTCGGCAGGATCGCCGCGCAGCGCCACGATGTCCGTCACGCCGATCCTGGCAAAGCTGTCAGCCACTTCCATGGTTTCCGCCTTGCTGGCCCCGACGCAGGTCAGATGTGCCGCAACCGGCAGGCCGGATGTCCGGCGCAGCACATGGGCCGCGTCATGGGTCAGGTCACGGGTCGTGCCGCCTGCGCCATAGGTCACCGAGAAAAAGCGCGGTGCCAGCGGTGCCAGCGCCTGTGCGGTGTCCCACAGCTTGAAAGCCGCATCCACCGTGCGCGGTGGAAAGACTTCGAAAGAAACTTTGGGCGTGGCCATGTCGGTATCCTTTGAATAACGTGTTGGCACCTTGTTTCATGAATATTGATGTGAGACAAATTCATAACTTTCATCTTCAACATGAGTTCCGCCTCACATGCACATCGAATTCCGTCATCTGCGCACCATTCAGGCCATTCATGAAGCGGGCGGTCTGGCCCGGGCTGCAGAGATGATGAACATCACCCAGTCGGCGCTGTCCCATCAGGTCAAGGGGCTGGAGGATCAGGCGGGGGTGGAATTGTTTGTGCGTCGCTCGAAGCCGCTGAAACTGTCGCCTGCGGGTCAGCGGCTGCTCAAGCTGGCCCAGCAGGTGCTGCCGCAGGTTCAGGCCTTGCAGGATGAATTCTCGGGCCTGCGCGCGGGCAGCACGGGGCGGATGCACATCGCCATTGAATGCCATGCCTGTTTTGAATGGCTGTTCCCGGTGCTGGAGCAATTCCGCCGCAGCTTTGTGGATGTGGATGTGGACATCCGCCCCGGCCTCGCCTTTGACGCCTTGCCCGCATTGCTGCGCGAAGAGGTCGATCTGGTGGTGTCCTCCGATCCCGAGGATCTGCCGGGTGTCGAGTTTGTGGAGCTTTTCGATTACGAGGCGGTCTTTGTCGCGGCCAGCACCCATCCGCTGGCCACGAAACCCTTTGTCGAAGCGGCGGATTTCCGCAGTGAAACGCTGATCACCTATCCGGTGGAACGGTCCCGGCTGGATGTGTTCAGCCAGTTGCTGATCCCGGCCAAGGTGGAACCCGTCGCGATCCGGCAGGTGGAGCTGACAGCGGTGATCCTGTTGCTGGTGGCCTCCAACCGGGGGGTGGCCGTCTTGCCCGATTGGGTGGTGCGGGAAGTGAAATACAGTTCCGATTACGTCACCCGGCCCCTGACAAAGGACGGGATCACCCGCAGGCTCTATGCCGCGGTGCGGACGGATGATCTTGAAAAACCCTATATGAAGAAACTGCTTGGCCTGGCCGGTCAGGAAGCGCGCAAACTGCAATCGGCCTGAGGCCGCCGCGCGGAAAGGGAAGGTGGGCGGCGCGCCCACCTTCGCCCGGTTCAGCCGACCTTCACGATCGTCTTGCCGGTGTTGCCGCCCCGCAGCATATCCATGAAGGCCTGCGGCGCGTTCTCCAGCCCCTCTGTGATGTCTTCCTCGTATTTCACCCGGCCGTCCGCGACCATCGGGGCGACCTCGGTCAGGAATTCGCCGTAGCGGTCCCAGTGGTTGGCGATGATGAAGCCGGTGACGGTCAGGTGATTGACCAGCAGCGTCCGCCACAGCTTCGGCCCGGTCAGGCCCTGGCTGCTGGCGCCGTCACCCAGCCCGCCTGCATTGTACCACGCGATCATGCCGCACAGCGGGATGCGTCCAAAGCGGTTCATCTGGGGCAGGGTGGCCTCCAGCACCGGCCCGCCCACGTTCTCGAAATAGACGTCGATCCCGTCGGGGGCAGCCTCCTTCAGCGCGTCGCGCAGGCCGGATACGTTGTCATGCGCGCGGTGATCGACGCAGGCGTCAAAGCCGAAAGTTTCGGTCGCCAGCTTGCACTTGTCCGGGCCGCCCGCGACCCCCACGGCGCGCAGGCCCTTTGCCTTGGCCAGCTGGCCAACCATCGACCCCACTGGCCCGGTTGCCGCGGCGACCAGCAGGGTTTCACCCGCTTTTGGCTTCCCGATCTCGTTCAGCCCGTACCAGCCGGTGAACCCGGGCATGCCCAGCGCGGTGGTGATCGGTGCCAGATCCGGGTTCAGCTTGCGGCACATCCGCGCGTCGGCGACGGCATGGCTGGCCCAGCCAAACGGGCCGAACACCGCGTCCCCTTCGGCAAAGCCTTCGGCGTTGGAGGCGATCACATGGCCAACGCTGCCACCTTCCATCTTGCCGCCCAGCGGGACGGGCGCGGCATAGGATTTGGCGTCGTCCATCCGGCCCCGCATATAGGGATCGAGCGACATGTAGGCCACCTTGACCAGGATCTCGCCCGCACCCGGTGTCGGCATATCGGATGTTTCCAGCCGGAAGTTGTCGTGACCGGGGGCGCCGTCAGGGCGGCTTGCCAGAACGATTTGCTGCATTTGTGAACTCATGAGTCTCTCCGTTTTCTTGCTGCCCCTACCCTGTGGCATTCAACCGCAAAGGCAAGGGTGATCACACGTCACAAGCTGTGCGGGCTTTCCGGGCGATCTGCCCCTTGGCATTCTGTCACGTGAAGCATATACGCAGCGCCTGATCCATCTAAGGGGCACAACATGGTTGGCAGTGCGAATCTCAACATCATGATCAAGGCGGCACGCAAGGCGGGGCGCGGGCTGATCAAGGACTTCCGCGAAGTTGAGAACCTGCAGGTTTCCGTGAAGGGCGCAGGCGATTTCGTCAGCCGCGCCGATCTGAACGCGGAAAAGACCCTCAAGGAAGAATTGATGGGCGCACGCCCGACCTATGGCTGGCTGGCCGAAGAGGGCGGCGAGGAAGCCGGGCAAGACCCGACGCGCCGCTGGATTGTCGATCCGCTGGATGGCACCACCAACTTCCTGCACGGTCTGCCGCATTGGGCGATTTCCATCGGGCTGGAACACAAAGGTCAGATCGTGGCCGGGGTGGTTTTTGACCCCGCCAAGGATGAAATGTTCTTTGCCGAAAAAGGTGCCGGGGCCTGGATGAACGAGAGCCGCCTGCGGGTCTCGGGGCGCAGCCGCATGATCGAAAGCATCTTTGCCACCGGTCTGCCCTTTGGCGGTCGCTCCGACCTGCCCGCGACGCTCAAGGATCTGGGCCGGTTGATGCCGGTTTGCGCCGGTGTGCGGCGCTGGGGATCGGCTGCGCTGGACCTCGCCTATGTGGCCGCCGGTCGCTATGACGGCTATTGGGAACGCCGTCTGAACGCCTGGGATCTTGCGGCAGGGCTGTTGATCGTCAAGGAAGCGGGCGGGCTGGTTGAGCCGCTCGACCCTGCGGGCGATGTGCTGGAGAACGGCGAAATCATCTGCGGCAACGAAGCGATTTTCAGCAATTTCGCCAAAGCCATCCGCGGCTGAGACAGGCGGCCTTCAGCGGCGGTCTGAAGGGTGGTTCACGCCATCTGTCCATTTGACAGGCTCGTGTTCCCAGGTCTTGACCCCTTTGATGCAGCCCAGGTTCACGCCGCATTGCGCAGGATCGGACCGCCGCTGGTGGTACATGTAGATGCCGCAGGTCTTGCAGAAATAATGCTTCGCGGTCCCGGTGTTCCATGTGTAGAGCGTCAGGTTTTCCGCGCCCTTCGTCACTTTGACCGATGCGGTTGTGGCGGTCACCGCCGCCGCCTGTCTGCGCGCGCAGAAAGAGCAGGTGCAGCGCCCGGTATCTGCCAGCCCGCCGGGCAGATGCGCCTCAAGCTCGACCGCGCCGCAATGGCAGGACGCGGTGATATCCATCGGATCCGCGCTCATTGCCGCTTGACCCTGGGAATGCGGCTGCGAACGGTCGGATAGGTCGCAGCAGGATGCGGCGGGTGGCCCTCGGTCCTGGACCAGAAGCTGAAACCGCCCCGGCGCAGCCACAGCGGCAGGGTCAGCGCGAGCCCGACAATGAACCCGCCCGCATGCGCCCAATAGGCCACGCCACCGGTTTCGGGCGTCGCCCCCATGCCGCCGATGAATTGCATCGCAAACCACAGGATCAGGATGATCCAGGCCGGGATCGGAAAGATGCGGAAAAACACGATAAAGATGATCAGGATGTCGATCTTGGCCTTGGGGAACAGCAGCAGATAGCCGCCCATCACACCCGCGATGGCACCGGATGCGCCCACCATCGGCACCCATGAGCCGGGTTCAAACAGCACCTGCGCCAGGCCTGCGGCGGTGCCGCAGGCGAGATAGAACAGCAGATAGGGGATATGGCCCATCTCGTCTTCGACATTGTCGCCATAGATCCACAGAAACAGCATGTTCCCGGCCAGATGCATCCAGCCTGCGTGCAGGAACATCGAGGTGAACAGCCCGCTCAGACCGCCGCCATCCGTAACCTGCGCCGGGATCAGCGCATAGTTTGAGAAAAACAGGTTGATCTCGCGCGGGTCCGACAGGATCGGCACATAGCTCAGGAAGATCCCGATGTTCAGGATCATCAGCGCGTAGGTCACATAGGGCGTGCGCCCGGAAGGGTTATGATCACGTATCGGAAACATGGCCGCACAATTTGCCATTGCACAGGCCGGGTCAAGTGGTGTTGCCTGCCGTAAAACGAAAGACCGCCGCGATGAAGATCACCTGCCTGCATACCGCCGATGTCCATATCGCGACATTCGACGCCTTGTTCGCAAAGGCAGGGTTTCAGGGCGTTGTCCGTCATGTGGTGAGGGCTGACCTGCTGGCGCAGGCGCGCGAGGAGGGGGCAGAGGCCGCGCGCGCCGATCTGCGGCAGGCCATCGCGGCACTTGGTGATGCGGGTTCGGTGTTGTGCACCTGTTCGACCCTGGGGCCGCTCGTTGACGATATGGCGCAGGCCGATCCACGTCTGTTGCGCATCGACCGGCCACTGATGGAGAGCGCGGCACGGCTTGGCGGCAGGGTATTGGTGGTGCTTTGCCTTGAAAGCACCCGCCGGGCGACCTGCGACTTGCTGGAGCGCGCCGCGTCAGAGCTGGACCGGAAGGTGCTGCCAGAGCTCTTGCTCTGCGCCGAAGTCTGGCCGCTGTTCGAGGCGGGACAGACAGCGGCATTCTCCCGCGCAATCGCGGCGCGTATCCGGCAGGCGCTGTCGGAGACCCCCGACATCAGCGCGGTGGTCCTTGCCCAGGCCTCCATGATGGGGGCTGCGGATTATCTGGCGGACGTGACCGTGCCGATATTGTCCTCACCGCAACTGGCGGTGGACCGGGCAATGGAGATTGCCCGGTCCTGATTGATCAGGTCGCCGCACCCAGAAGCTGCGCATTGCCGCCCGATGCGGTGGTGTCCACGCAGACGTGACGCTCGGCGCGCACGCGGGCGGGATCGGGCAAGCCGGGGATCATCGGCGTGATCGGCCCCTTGCGCTTTGACAAGGCCTGTTCGATGGCGCGGCCGGTTTCCGCGTCACCCCACCACAGGACACCGCCATAGCCGGGACCGTCCGTCAGCGCCGCCGGGTCGATCCGGCCGCTGGCCTGCACGGCAACGCCGCCCAGGGCCTCCACCGCGCGGGCCTGTGCCGCCGCCGCTTCCGCGCCCGGACCGATGCAGAGCAGCGCAGGCCTGGGCAGGGTGGAGAGGCGGTTGGATTCGCCCGTCGGCCCCGGCATCGACAGGGTCTCGATCGGTTTATAGGCGCCATGTGGCGGCAAGGGGGGCAGCTTGTCCTGCGCCTTGTCCCAGGTGCCGTCACGCTGCTGCACATCCGGCGCGCTGAAGCGCGGCAGGTAGTTCGGCCCGCCCGCCTTTGGCCCGGTGCCCGACAACCCCTCGCCCCCAAAGGGCTGGCTGCCGACAATCGCCCCGATCTGGTTGCGGTTGACATAGATGTTGCCCGCCTCGATCCGTTCGGACACATGCTGCACCCGGTCGTCGATGCGGGTGTGCAGGCCAAAGGTCAGCCCGTAGCCGGTGGCGTTGATCGCGTCGATCACCTTGTCCAGATCACCGCTCCTGAAGGTCGCCAGATGCAGCACCGGGCCGAAGATTTCGCGCTCCAGATCGGCAATGCCCTTCACGCTGATGATGGTGGGCGCGATATAGGTGCCGCCCTGAGGCGCGGTCAGCTCGGCAATCACCCGCCCCTCGGCACGGGCGGCGGCGATGTGATCCGCGATCCCCTTGCGCGCGGCCTCGTCGATGACCGGGCCGACATCGGTGGACAGCTGCCAGGGATCACCCATGTTCAGCGCCTGCATCGCGCCGATCAGCATCCTGGTGAATTCCTCGGCAATGTCCTCCTGCACATAAAGGCAGCGCAGCGCGGAACAGCGCTGGCCCGCCGATTGGAAGGCGCTTTCGACAATCGCCTGCACCGCCTGTTCAGGCAACGCGGTGCTGTCCACGATCATCGCGTTCAACCCGCCGGTTTCCGCGATCAGCGGGGTGCCGGGGGCGCAATGTTCGGCCATATTGGCGCGGATGCGCATCGCCGTGGCGGTGGAGCCGGTGAAGGCCACGCCGTTCACGCGCGCATCGCCGGTCAGGGCCGCGCCCACGTCACCGCCGCCGGGCAGCAGTTGCAGCGCGGTTTCCGGCACCCCGGCGCGGTGCAGCAACTGCACGATCAGATGCGCAACCAGCGGTGTCTGCTCCGCCGGTTTCGCCAGCACGCCGTTGCCCGCCGCCAGTGCCGCAGCGATCTGTCCGGTGAAGATCGCCATGGGAAAGTTCCAGGGCGAAATACAGGTGAAGATGCCTGCGGGCGGTTCGTTCATCGCCTGTCCGGCGTAGTAGTAGAGGAAATCGACCCCCTCGCGCAGTTCCGCCACACAATCCGGCAGGCCCTTGCCCGCCTCGCGGGCCAGCAGAGCAAAGATCTCGCCATAGTTTTCCTCGATCAGGTCGGCGGCTTTCATCAGCACCCGGCGGCGTTCCTCCAGCGGGGCGTCCCAGGGGGCGGCGTTATCCAGCGCCATCGCCACATCGGCCTTCGACGCATGGCGCACCGTGCCGGGGGAGGCATCGGGCAGGGCCGGATTGGTCACCGCCACCGGCTTTTCCGGCGCGGCATTGCCCGCGATCAGGGGGGCTGCTTCCCAGTGGTGCGACAGGAAGGGCGCGCGCGCCTCCTCCACCTCGGTCAGGGTCTGGGCGTGTGACAGATCGAAGCCCCGCGCGTTCCGGCGATGGGGCAGGAACACCTCCGGCCCCTTGGGGATCGCGACATTGGTGCGGCCCAGCTGTGCAAAGGGGTCGGCGGCCACGACCTCGGGCGGCACATCCTCGTCCACGATCTGGTTCACGAAGCTGGAGTTGGCCCCGTTCTCCAGCAGCCGCCGCACGAGATAGGCCAGCAGATCGCGGTGCGCGCCCACGGGCGCATAGATGCGGCAGCGGGTCTTGTGCTTGTCCATCACCAGCGTATGCAGCGTCTCGCCCATGCCGTGCAGGCGCTGGAACTCGAAGGTTTCCTTGTCCTTTGCCATGTGCAGCACCGCAGCGACGGTATGCGCATTATGGGTGGCGAACTGGGGATAGATCCGGTCGGTCATGCCCAGCAGCTTGCGCGCATTGGCGATATAGCTGACATCGGTCGCGGCCTTCTGGGTGAAGACCGGAAAGCCGTCTACCCCGTCCACCTGGGCGCGCTTGATCTCGGTGTCCCAATAGGCGCCCTTGACCAGACGCACCATGATCCTGCGGTCATATTTCTGCGCCATCTCGTAAAGCGCGTCGATCACCGTGCCCGCACGGGGGCCAAAGGCCTGTACCACGATGCCGAACCCGTCCCAGCCTGCCAGCGCAGGCTCCGACATGACGCGCTCGATCACTTCCAGCGACAGGGCCAGCCGGTCGGCTTCCTCCGCATCAACGTTCAGTCCCATGCCGGCGGATTTTGCCAGCAGCGCCAGCGCCCGCAGACGCGGCACCAGCTCGTTCATCACCGCCTCTTCCTGCGCCACCTCATAGCGCGGATGCAGCGCCGACAGCTTGACCGAAATGCCGGGGTTCTTGCGGATGTCCTCATCGGTGCAGGCGGTTGCGATGGCCGAAATCGCGCGGGAATAGCTCAGATGATAGCGTTTCGCGTCGCGCTCGGTGCGCGCGGCCTCGCCCAGCATGTCATAGGAATAGGTGAAGCCCTTCTTCTCCATCCCCGCCGCGCGTTTCATCGCGGCTTCGATGTCCTCACCCAGCACGAACTGGCGGCCCATTTCCTTCATCGCGCGGGAAACGGCGGTGCGGATCACCGGTTCGCCCAGGCGTTTGATCGCGGCGCGCAGGTGGCGCACCGGGCCGGGCTGATCATCGTCCAGCACACGGCCCGTCAGCATCAGCGCCCAGGTGGAGGCATTGACCAGCGAAGAGGTGGAATGGCCCATGTGGCGTCCCCAGTTGCTGGGCGCGATCTTGTCCTCGATCAGCGCGTCGATGGTATCCGCGTCCGGCACCCGCAGCAGTGCCTCGGCCAGACACATCAGGGCGACACCTTCGTCGGTGGACAGGCCATATTCGGCCAGAAAGACCTCCATCAGGCCGGGCGCGGTGGTGCTGCGGATGTCGCGGACCAGACCTGCGGCATCGGCGCTGATGGCGGCGCGCGCCTCGTCGCTGAGCTTGGCGCTGTCGATCAGCCCGTCCAGAACGGCCTGGGGGTCGGCATACATGCCTGCGTCGATGCGGTGGCGCAGTGAGGGGGCATTCTGAACGGTCATGGGTTCCTCCATCAGATCATCCGCCAAGTATATCGTATCCTTGCAGGGCCTTTTGACTTATAATCGGATTTCCACGATGCGATTTGCGGCAATTGAGGGGGACGCGAAGTGAAAAGTGACACATTCGAACTGGATCGCTTTGACAGATCGATTCTCTCGGTCCTGGCCGAGGACGGCCGCATCAGCATCACCGATCTTGCCAAGCGCATCGGCCTGTCCAAATCACCCACCCAGGCCCGCCTGCGCCGGCTGGAGGAAACCGGGGTGATCATCGGCTATCGCGCCCTGCTCGACCCGATCCGTCTGGGCCTTGATCACGTCGCCTTTGTCGAGGTGCGGCTCAACGACACCCGGGAGGCCGCCCTGCGCGCTTTCAATGCGGCGGTGGCCAAGGTGCCCGAGATCGAGCAGGCCCATATGATCGCAAGCCATTTCGACTACCTGCTCAAGGTGCGGACGCCTGACATGTCCGCCTATCGCAAGTTCCTTGGCGAGACGATATCAAGCCTGCCGCATGTGTCAAACACCTCGACCTATGTGGCGATGGAGGCGGTGAAAGAGACGATGCTGGCGGATGGTGCTTGACGGAAGGCCAATCTGAACCATTCTTAGGCCATGCGCATGTTGATCCTTGCACTGGCACTGTCGCCCGCGATGGCCATCGCGGAGTGTCCCGCGCCGCCCGACGTGCGGTCCGAGATGCTGAACCTCATCGCCAGATCCCAGGCCGCCAAGACCTATACTGACGGGCGCCGGGCATCGGCCGCAATGTGGGAAGTCTGGCTGCGCGCCCCCGACTCGGCGGCGCAGGAGGTGCTGGACGCCGGTCTGCGGCGGCGCGATTCCTATGATTTTGCCGGGGCGCTGGCGGAGTTCGACAGGCTGGCGGCCTATTGCCCCGCATATGCCGAAGGTTTCAACCAGCGCGCCTATATCCATTTCCTGCAGGAAGACTACGAAGCGGCACTTGTCGATCTGGATATTGCGCTGGGGCTGCAGCCCCTGCATATCGCGGCGCAATCGGGCCGGGCCCTGACCCTGATGAATCTGGGCCGCATCGACGAGGCCCGTGCGCAATTGCTCGAAGCGGTGGAAAACAACCCCTGGCTGTCGGAGGCCGCATTGCTGGCCGAAGGCGCACCGCTTGGCCCCAAAGACCGCGACATCTGACCATTTACACCCCGGGATCAGCGGCTATGGTGCGGCGCATGCGGGCGTGATGGAATGGTAGACATACCAGACTTAAAATCTGTTGGGGCGTAGCCCCGTGTGGGTTCGAGTCCCACCGCCCGCACCAACTTTTGTTGTGCTACCGCGCGGAGCGCTACTTGAGCACGGGTTTGGTTCGAGGTTTGTCCTCTCACCTGCACCAGCCCTGCCTTTCACAGAGGATGACAGCCCGCCAACCTGTTTCTGAGGCGGGGTCATGATGAACGGTCAGCGCCACGAGGGGCGGGGCCGGGGCAGAGTGATCCGGTTTCGATGCGCCGGCACCCGGTCCGCCGATGCGCGGGAACCCGCCCATTTATTGCGCGATTGTCGTGAATGCCCGGGGAACACCAGATAATGCGGTTCACAGGCCTTCAAACACCAGAGTCGGATTGCAGGCAGGGCGGAAATATCGCTTAATCGGTCTAAGTGTCCGAAAAGGACAGACCGTGGCAACCACGGTGTTTCGGTGTGAGTAGGGGGCGTTGGCGTGGCGCAATTCAAGGCATTGCTTACGAAGAACCGCGGCAAGGCTGCCGGGCTTTTGGCGTTGTTTCTTGCGGCGACGGCACAGTTTGGCGCGGCGGCGAACCTCAAGATCACCGGTATTCCGGAGCGCAGCGATCTTTACAAGACTTTGGCCGGCGGGTCCCTGCTGGTCGAGCAGACGGCGGAAGGTGCCAATCCCAGCTCGCAGGAGGTGGTTGCGGCGGCGCAGGCCGATTACCAGAGGCTGCTGGCGGTTCTCTATGACAACGGCTACTTCGGTCCGGTGATCAAGATCACGCTGGACGGCGTGGACGCGGTGAACATCCCGCCGGTGAACCCGCCGCGTCAGATCAGCCAGGCGGTGATCGCGATTGATCCGGGCCCCCGGTTCCGTTTCGGACAGGCCCGTATCGCGCCGATTGCTCCCGGCACCGAATTGCCCGAAGGATTTGCCAGCGGCCAGACCGCCAGCCTGGGGGTGTTGAAAAACACGGTTTCTGCCGGGATCGAGGGCTGGCGCGACCAGGGTCACGCCAAGGCCGAACTGGCCAGCCAGGACCTGACCGCGCGGCACGCAGAGCGCACCATTGATGCCAATCTGCGCCTGGCCCCGGGCCCGCGCCTGCGGTTCGGTCCCCTGATCGTAAAGGGCAATCAGGATGTGCGCACCCAGCGTATCATCGACATCGCGGGCCTGCCGGAGGGCAAGGTCTTCTCGCCCCAGGACCTGCGGCTGGCCCGCGAAAGGCTGCGGCGCACCGGTGCCTTCAATGCCGTGGCCCTGCAGGAGGGCGAGGTGATCGGGCCCGGCGACACGCTTCCCATCACCGCATTGATCACCGAAGCGCCGAAGCGGCGTTTCGGTTTCGGGGCGGAGCTTTCCTCGCTCGAAGGGCTGACGGTCTCGACCTACTGGATGCACCGCAACCTGCTGGGCGGCGCGGAACGGCTGCGGCTGGAGGCCGAAGCGGGCGGGATCGGCGGCAACTCCGGCGGTGAGGATTATCGCCTGTCCGCCCGTTTCGACCGCCCCGCAACCTTCAACGAAGACACGAACTTCTACGCGCTGACCAAGCTGGAACAGCTCGACGAGGTGAACTTCTTTTCCCGGCAGCTGGATGTTGAGGCGGGCTTCACCCGCATCGCCAATGAAAACCGGACCTACCGGCTGGGGCTGGGTCTGCGCCGGGCCGAGACACGCGACGCCTTTGGCACCAACCGCTACAGCTTGCTGACCCTGCCGCTGGGCATCGAATTCGACTACCGCGACAAGGAACTTGACGCGAAAGAGGGCTATTACATCAACGCCTCGGCGACGCCGTTCCTGGCGCTCAGCGGGGCGGACGACGGGCTGCGCACCTATGTCGATGCGCGCTATTACAAGACTTTCGGGCAGACCCGCCCGGTCACCTTTGCCCTGCGCGGGCAGCTTGGGTCTGTTTACGGGCCGGACCTGTCCGAGGCACCCGCCGATTACCTGTTCTATTCCGGCGGTGGCGGAACGGTCAGGGGGCAACCCTATCAGTCGCTGGGCGTCGATCTGGGCGGCGGGCAGACGGTCGGCGGGCGCTCCTTTGTCGGCTTTTCCGCCGAGGCGCGGATCAAGGTGACCGATGCCATCGGGATCGTCGGTTTCGCCGATGCGGGCTATATCGGGGCCGAGGAATTCTATGACGGGTCGGGCCGATGGCAATCCGGTGCGGGCTTCGGGCTGCGCTATGATACCGGCATCGGGCCGATCAGGCTTGACCTTGCCGTGCCGACCTCAGGGCCGGAGACGGGTGAGAACTTTCAGGTCTATATCGGCATAGGGCAGGCATTCTGATGCGGGGGCTGGTTGCATTTCTCGTGGCGGTCACATTGTGGATCGCAAGCCTTGGTGCCGCCGTGGCACAGGAGGACGACAAGGGTTTTCTGACCCGCGCCATCCAGGACGCGCTCAGCGGGGCGGGACGCACGGTCAGCATCGACGGGTTTCAGGGCGCGCTCAGCTCCACCGCCAGCTTTGACCGCATGACCATTGCCGACAGCGAAGGGGTCTGGCTGACGCTGGAAGACGTGACATTGGACTGGACCCGTTCCGCCCTGTTGCGCGGACGGCTGGAGGTTCAGAGCCTTACGGCGGCGCGGCTGGACCTGCCCCGCCTGCCGCTTCCCGAGGAAGGCGTCGATCTGCCGGAGGCCGAAGCCCAACCTTTCAGCCTGCCGGAACTGCCGGTTTCCATCAATATCGCCGATTTTGGAGTGGATCAGATCAACCTCGGTGCCCCGCTACTGGGCGAGGCCGCGCAGCTGAGCCTGCGGGCCACGGCGCAATATACCGACGATCTGCTGAACCTCGACATCTCGGCCAGCCGCACGGATGCCAAACAGGGTGAATTCGCGATCAAGGCCAACCTTGAACGGTCCGACAACATCCTCGATCTCTTGGTGAAACTGAGCGAGGGCGAGGAGGGGATTGTCGCGAAACTGATGAACCTGCCCGATCAGCCCGCCGTCGAGATGACGGTTGAGGGCAGCGGGCCGCTCACCGATTTCGCAAGCGATCTCAATATCTCGACCGACGGGCAGGAACGGCTGGCGGGGAAAATCACCCTGGGCACCGAAGCCTCGCGCGGGGGGTTCGACACGCCTGACCGGCGCATCCGGGCTGACATCGGTGGTGACGTCACCGCGCTGCTGGCGCCACGCTTTCGCGAATTCTTTGGCGAGGAGGTGCAGCTGAAGATCGACGCGCTGGTCGAAGGCAGCGGCGCGGTCGAGGTCAGCGATTTCACCCTCAAGGCACAGGCCGCCGATCTGGCGGGCCGGGTCACGCTGAACAGGGACAAATGGCCCTCAGTCATCGACATCACCGGCACGATTGCCAACCCTGACGGCACGACCATCCTGCTGCCCCTGGGCGGCGAGGGCACAATTGTGAAACGCGTTGGTCTTCGGGTGAATTATGACGCGGACAATGGCGAGGCGCTGAATGCGGATTTCGACATTGACGCGCTGGAAATGGCGGGGCTTGCCATTGAACGCACCCAGCTGGGCCTTGATGGCACCTTGCAGGGCAACGTCGGCTCGGTCGGGCAGTTTCTGGGTGATGTGAGCTTTACGGCCGACGGGCTGGAACTGACCGACGCCGCCAGTGCCGAGGCGATCGGCAGGCGCATCACCGGCAAGGCCAATATCAACTACATCGAGGGCCAGCCGACGCGGATCAGCGATCTGGATCTGACCGGAACGGATTACGGGCTGACCGGCCAGATCATCATCGCGGGTCTTGAGAACAATTTCCGCACCCGGCTCGACATGGCGTTGAGCGCTGCCGACCTCAGCCGGTTTTCGGCCCTTGCCGGGCGCGAGTTGGATGGCCAGACCGACCTGGGCCTGAAGGGCACGGTGACACCGCTGGGCGGCCTGTTCGACCTGAAGGCAACCGGCAGCACACAGGATCTTGCGCTGGGCATCCCGCAGGCCGACGCGGTGCTGAAGGGCCGGACAGAGCTGAGCCTGCAGGCCAGCCGGGATGAGACCGGCACCTTCCTGCGCGATCTGGTGCTGAAGAATGATGCCCTGAGCCTGACCGGCGCGGCGGAACTGCGCAGCGATGACAGCCGCGTGCAGGCGGATTTCCGGCTGGAGGATATCGGCCTTGTCCTGCCGCAATATGACGGGCCGATCACGGTCAGCGCGACGGCCAGGCAGGACAGGCGCGGCTGGGTTGTCGATGCGGTCACCGATGGCCCCTATGGTGCCGCCCTGACAGCCAGGGGGCTGGCGACAGGCCCGGATGCAAGGATCGAATTCACCGCCGATGTGCCTGATGCAAAGCCATTTGCCGAGCAGGTCGAAGGCCCGGTCAGGGCCACCGGCAGCCTGAGCCAGACGCCCGACGGCTGGCGTATCCGCACCGATGCGACGGGGCCCTATGATCTGACCGCGGCGGTCGAAGGGCTGGTCAGCCCGGCCATCGACATCCGTTTCGATCTGTCGGTGCCTGACCTGCGACCCCTGGCCCCGCAGGTGAGAGGGCCGCTGAAGGCAACCGGCACGCTGCGCCAGACCGATGCAGGCTTTGTCGTGGATACCGAAGCGACGGGCCCCTATGGCGCCAAGGCTCTGGTGGCGGGGCTGGCGACCGGCCCTGACATGTCATTGAATTTCAACCTCTCGGTTCCCAATGTGAACCCGATGCTGCCCGGGGTGAACGGCCCGCTTTCGGCCAATGGCAAGCTCTACCAGACCCCGGAGGGCCTTGCGGTCGACACCCAGGCGAGCGGACCCTATTCGGCGCGCGCCACGGTCACCGGCGTTGTCACCGGGGCCAACGCTGCGGTGGATTACTCGCTGGCGATGCCCAATCTCGCAGCCATCGTGCCGCAGTTGAACGGCCCGCTTGACGTTGACGGCTCTGCCCGCAGGCAGGGCGGCGCATGGCAGATCAATACCGCGGCGCAGGGTCCGGGTGGCACGCAGGCGCGTGTTTCGGGTCAGGTGGCCGAGAACGGCACCCTGAACCTGGACATCGCGGGCACCGCGCCGCTGGGGCTCAGCAAGCCCTTTATCGAACCGCGCAGCCTGCAGGGGCAGGCACGGTTTGATCTGACGGTGAATGGCCCGCCGGCGCTGTCCTCGGTCTCTGGCCGGATCACGACATCCGGCGCGACCTTGAGCGCGCCAAACCTGCGCATCGCGCTTGATGCGATGAATGCGGATATCCAGCTTGGCAACAACCGCGCCAATATCGACGTGACCGCCAATGCGGTTGGCGGCGGACGTCTGCGGGTCGGCGGCGGTGTGACCCTGACGGGATCCCTGCCCGCGGATATTCAGATCGCATTGGAAAACGTCGTTCTGACCGATCCCAAGCTCTATCGCACCAGTGTCGGGGGCAATCTGCGGATCGCAGGCCCGCTGGCGGGGGGCGCGCAGATCAGCGGGCAGATCAACGTGGGCGAGACCAATGTGAACGTCCCCTCGACCGGGCTGACCACCATCGGGGATATTCCCCAGATCACCCATATCGGTGCGGATCAGGCCGTGATCGCCACGCGCCGCAAGGCGGGGCTGACCGGGGCGCAGTCCGGTGCCGACCCGTCAGCAAAAAGCAGCGGGGGCGGCTTTGGGCTGAACCTGCAGGTGAATGCGCCGAACCGCATTTTCGTGCGGGGCAGGGGGCTGGACGCCGAACTGGGCGGTGGGCTGACCCTGACCGGGACCACAAATAACATCATCTCTGCGGGCCGCTTCGAACTGCTCCGCGGCAGGCTGGACATTCTCGGCAAACGCTTTGACCTGGTGGAGGGGTCGGTGCAGTTCCAGGGCGATCTGATCCCCTATCTGCGGTTCGTGTCCTCGACCAAGACAAACGCAGGCGAAGTGCGGGTGATCGTACAGGGACCGGCGGATGAACCGGAGGTGATTTTCGAATCCACCCCGGCGGCACCGCAGGACGAAGTGCTGGCGCAGCTTCTGTTCGGCAAGAACATCGACGACATCTCGGCCTTCCAGGCGCTGCAACTGGCCTCTGCCGTGGCGACGCTTGCAGGGCGCGGCGGGGCCGGCGTGGTCTCGCGTCTGCGCGATGGCTTTGGCCTGGACGATCTGGATGTGACCACAACCGACAGCGGTGCGACAGCGGTGCGCGCGGGCAAGTATATCTCGGATAACGTCTATTCCGATGTGACCGCCGCATCCGACGGCACCGCGGATATCTCGCTGAACATCGACATCACGCCGAACCTCAAGGGCAAGGCGACACTGGGCTCGGACGGCGACAGCGGTATCGGCCTGTTCTTTGAAAAGGATTACTGAGGGTCCTGCGGCACGAAGGTCCCGAAACGTCCCTGATCGAACAGCAGGCCCGCGCCATGGCCCCGGCGCTGCGCGGCATGGGTGATCAGGCCGAGGATGATGGAATGATCCCCCGCCGGATGCACCGCATGGGTTTCGCAGTGAAAGGTCGCCAGCACGCCCGCAAGGGTCGGGGTGCCATGGGGGCCTTCCTGCCAGTCGAAACCTGAAAAATCATGACCCTGGCCCGCGAAGTGCCGGGCCAGAGGGCCCTGATCCTCTGCCAGGATGTGGATGCAGAAATGCGGCGCCTTTGCAAAGACGTCATGCCGCTTGGAGCGCAGCGCCGCGGACCACAGTATCATCGGGGGATCCAGCGATACCGATGAAAAGGAATTTGCGGTCATTCCCAGCGGCCCGGATTCCGTCTGGGTGGTGATCACCGTGACACCGGTGCCAAAACGGCCAAAGGCGGCGCGCAGCGCGGCACCGTCCTGCGCCCGGGGCGCAAAGGAAATCAAATCATTGTTCATCGGCGCCACGGGTGCCACGGCCCTGCCGATTTGTCCAGCGACGCCCATCAGGCCTGCGCCGGGGGATTGAGTGCTGCGGTGTGCTTCATGCCTTCGCATTAGATTTCCATCGCGACCAAAACATGGCGCAACAGGGGCGGTGTTGCGGAAATCCGCCCCATTTCCCGGAAAGTCCCACACTGCCGGAACCTGCGTGGCCCGCCCGTGTTGTGTTGGCAAGAGAGGCATCGTCACCCCCCGGGCTGACGCTGGCTGTCGGTTGGGGCGGCAGGGCACAAGGCCTTGCCGGTCACCAGGGCACCCGAATGCCGCAGAAACGGGCGTTTCAACAGCGCCCAGCAGGAGATGACTATGACACACAACATGAAAAACATGAAAATGACCGCTGCCGCCGCCATGATTGCCGGTGCGGCCTTGGGAACAACCGCTTATGCGGCGGACAGTGAGACCGTCGATCACACCGAAATCGGATCGCTGTCCTGTGATGTGGGTGACGGCACCGGCTATGTCTTTGGCTCAACGCGGGAATTGACCTGCGTCTTCAACCCGGTGGAGGAAGGTCTGGCGGATGAAACCTATGTCGGTGAAATCAACCGCTATGGCATTGATATCGGCAAGACCCAGAATGGCCAGATGTCCTGGCTGGTGCTGGCACCGACGGAATCCGAATATGTCGAAGGCGGGCTGAACGGCAGCTACAAGGGCGTTTCGGCAGAGGCGACACTGGGTGTCGGCCTTGGCGCGAATGCGATGACCGGCGGTTCGGAAAACACGCTGGCGCTGCAACCGATCAGCGTGAACACGCAGACTGGCGTGAATTTCGCTGTTGGCGTGGGTGAGATCAATCTGACCCGCGTGGAAGGGTAATTCCCCTGCCCGACCCGTGAAAGCCCCCCTCGCGGGGGCTTTTTGCGGTCTGGGGTGCCGGTGGGAAGGGGACGGATGCTCCTGAACCACGTTTCGGCCGGGACGGCCCCGCCGTTGGCAGCATCGCCCGAGGCATTAGCCCAGATAGATCTGACCCGGCGGATATTTGACCCGGGGCACGGCGCGTGTGGCCAGGAAGAACCCCAGCGCCAGCGGGCCGACCCGCCCGATGAACATGATCAGCATGATCAGGGCGCGGCCGATGCCATCAAGCTCTGCGGTGGCACCCATCGACATGCCCACCGTGCCAAAGGCCGATGTCACCTCGAAGGCGAGATCGACAAACTGGCCATCATGGCTGATGGCTATGGCAAAGATGCCTGACAGGACCAGCAACATGGATATCGTGGTCAGCGCCAGTACCTTCAGCACTTCCTCGACCCCCAGCGCCCGGCCAAAGGCGTGCAGGGTGGTCTGACGGCGAAAGAAGGCCACCGTTGCCAGCAGCAGGACCGCAAAGGTCGTCACCTTGATCCCCCCGGCGGTCGAGGTGCTGCCACCGCCCACCAGCATCAGCGTCATTGTCATCATGGCGGTGGAATCATGCATCCCGCCGGTGTCGATCGTGTTGAACCCGGCGGTCCGGGGTGTGACGCCCTGAAACCAGCTCGCCCACAACTTGTCGCCAAGCGAAAGCGCGCCCAGCGTGTCGGGGTTGGTCCATTCCAGCGCGGCAAACCACAGGCAGCCCCAGAGGATCAGCAGGGCAGTGCCCATCAGCATCAGCTTGGAATGCAGGGTCAGCCGCCGCCAGCTGCGGGTCTGATAGATGTCTCCCACCACGATGAAACCGATCCCGCCCATGATGAACAGCGCCGGGATCACCAGGTTGATCACCGGGTTGCCGACCCATTGCGACAGGCTGTCGGGATGCAGGGCAAAGCCCGCGTTGTTGAAGGCGGAAATGGCATGGAACACGGCCTGCCAGATGCCGTTCCAGCCGTATTCGGGGACAAAGACAAAGGCCAGCAGCAGGGCGCCGATTGCTTCGCACAGCAAGGCGACCACAATGATCACGCGCACCAGCACCGTCAGATTGCTGATCGAGGTCTGGTTGAGATCCTCGCGCAGGATCAGCCGTTGCGGCATCCCTACCGGAATGCCAAGCGCGCTCAGCACCAGCACCGCGAATGTCATCAGCCCCAGGCCGCCGAACTGGATCAGCAGCGCGATCACGGCCTGCCCGAACCCGGTAAAGGCAGCACCGGTATCCATCAGCACCAGCCCCGTTACCGTTACGGCAGAGGTGGAGGTGAACAGCGCTTCCGCCAGCCCGACGTCGCCATGATGCGAAACGGGCAGCCAGAGCAGGCTTGCCCCGATGACGATAAAGACAAGATAGAGCAGCCCCAGAACAACCGGCGGCGGCAGCGCCAGGCCAGAGCCTGTTTTGACCCGCTGTGCGCCCCTGGCCATGTTAAAGGCTGGCCGCGAAGCTGCGCAGGTCCTTGCGCTGCCCCAGCAGCAGCAGCAGGTCGTCGCGCTGCAAGGTGCATGTCGTCCCGTCCTGACCGACAAATTCCGTGCCGCGCATCACGCCGATGCAGCGCAGATTGAATTTCTCGGTATGGGGCAGATCGACCAGCCGCTTGCCCTCAAGGCTTTCGGGGATGCGGAAATTGACCACGTGATAGCCGTTGCCAAGGCTGACATAATCGCGCACCAGCGGGTTGTGCAGCACCTGCGCAATATGTTGGCCCACTTCGATTTCGGGGTGGATCACCCGGTCCACGCCCAGCTTGGACAGGATGCGGTGATGGGTCTTGGTGGTGGCCTTGGCCCAGATCTGCGGCACCCCGATCAGTTTCAGGTTCATCGCAGTCAGAATGCTGGCCTCAAGATCGGAGCCCATGGCGACAACGGCGATGTCACATTCGGCAAAACCGGCCTCGCGCAGGCCCAGATCGTCCCGCGCATCCACGATCACCGCCTGGCTCAGGGATTCAGCATGGGCCGAAACGCGCTTTTCATCCGTATCGACGCCGATCACATGGTTGCCGAAACGCTGAAGTTCCGTTGCGACGGTGCTGCCGAAATTGCCCAGCCCGATCACGCCGATTGCCCGAGTTCCATGTCGTGCCATTGCTGCGCCTTTCCGATCCCGTTCCGACGCTAGTTAGAGCGTTCGGCGGGAAGGTGAAATACCTGTGGTGCGGAAATTGATTTGGGTCAGGTGCATTTGCGCTGCCTCAAGCTGTGTTGATGATCGCGGCGAAAGGTGGATCGCTGTCAGGAATGGCAGCTTCCTCCGGTCTGCACCGGCGTAACGACAGGCACAGGCCGGGTGGGGGCTCCTGGGCCGGGGACCGCAGAAAAACGCCCCCGCAGATTGCTGCGGGGGCGATATGTTCGCTTCGGCCCCTTAAGGACCCGATCGGCTTTTCAGCGGTTCATCCGGTTTTCGATCAGATCGTCGACGACGGAGGGGTCCGCAAGGGTCGATGTATCCCCCAATGCGCCAAAGTCGTTCTCGGCAATCTTGCGCAGGATGCGGCGCATGATCTTGCCGGAGCGTGTCTTGGGCAGGCCGGGGGCCCATTGGATCAGGTCGGGTTTGGCAATCGGTCCGATTTCGTTGCGCACCCAGCCTTCCAGCTCCTTGCGCAGATCTTCCGAAGGTTCCTCGCCGCCCATCAGGGTGACATAGCAATAGATGCCCTGGCCCTTGACCTTGTGCGGATAGCCGACGACGGCGGCCTCGGCCACTTTCTTGTGGGCGACCAGCGCGCTTTCCACCTCTGCCGTGCCCATGCGGTGGCCAGAGACGTTGATCACGTCATCCACCCGGCCGGTGATCCAGTAATCGCCATCCGCGTCACGCTTGCAGCCGTCGCCGGTGAAGTAATAGCCGGGATAATCGGCGAAATAGGTCTTTTCAAAGCGTTCGTGATCGCCCCAGACGGTGCGCATCTGCCCCGGCCAGCTGTCCGCGATGACCAGCACGCCCTCTGCCGGGTTGTCGGTGATGATCTCTGCCGATGTCGGCTCAAGGATCATCGGTTTGATCCCGAAGAACGGTTTCATCGCCGCACCCGGTTTCATCGCATGGGCACCGGGCAGGGGGGTCATCAGGTGGCCGCCGGTTTCGGTCTGCCACCAGGTATCGACGATGGGGCAACGCCCGCCGCCGACAACCTCGTTGTACCAGTTCCAGGCCTCGGGGTTGATCGGCTCGCCCACGGTGCCCAGCAGCCTGAGGCTGGACAGATCGCATTTGGTGACAAAATCGTCACCCTTGCCCATCAGTGCGCGGATCGCCGTGGGCGCGGTGTAGAACTGGTTCACCTTGTGCTTTTCGCAAACCTGCCAGAACCGCGAGGCATCCGGGTAGGTCGGCACCCCTTCGAACATCAGCGTGGTGGCCCCGTTGGCCAGCGGGCCATAGACGATATAGCTGTGCCCGGTGACCCAGCCCACATCCGCCGTACACCAATAGATGTCGCCATCGTGGTAGTCGAAGGTGATCTCGTGGGTCATCGCGGCATAGACCAGATAGCCGCCGGTGGTATGGACCACACCCTTGGGCTGGCCGGTGGAGCCGGAGGTATAGAGGATGAAGAGCGGGTCTTCGGCCCCCATCGCGGCAGGTTCAAAGCTGTCGGCGGCGTCTTTGGCCAGCGCGGTGTAATCGACATCGCGATCCGCGTTCCAGGGGACCTCTCCGCCGGTGCGGCGGACCACCAGGCATTTGACGGAAGCGTCGCAGGAGGCCAGTGCCTTGTCCGCATTGGTCTTGAGCGGTGTGTTGCGCCCGCCACGGGGGGCCTCGTCGGCGGTGATCACGACCTTGGCCTCTGATCCCTTGATCCGCGCGGCCAGCGCATCGGGCGAGAATCCGGCAAAGACGATGGAATGGATGGCACCGATCCGGGCACAGGCCAGCATGGCATAGGCGGCCTCGGGGATCATCGGCATGTAGATGATGACCCGGTCGCCCCTGGTCACGCCCTGATCGCTCAGGATATTGGCCATCTTGCAGGTGTTGGCGTGCAATTCGCGGTAGGTAATGTGCAGCGCCTTTTCATCGGGGCTGTCCGGCTCCCAGATGATCGCGGTCTGATCGCCACGGGTGGCCAGATGCCGGTCAATGCAGTTGGCGCTGACGTTCAGCTGCCCGTCCGCATACCAGTTGATCTTGACCTGACCGAGGGTGAAGTCCACGTCCTTGACCTGGCTGAACGGCTTGATCCAGTCCACCCGCTTGCCCTGTTCGGCCCAGAAGGATTCCGGGTCGTTCACGGAGGCCATGTACATGCTGGCATATTGGTCGGCGTTCACATGTGCGCCTTTGACCATGGCATCGGATGGCGGGTAGATTTTGGCGTCAGACATCGGGTGTTCCTCCTTGACAGTATTCTTGCACGCATGATGAGGGGCAGCTCCCTCAAAACACATATCTCCTCTTGCGCGGGATCATAGCGCGCGCTGTAAGGATTGAAATAACCATATGGAATGGCTTGATTTCGCTGTAAAACTATTTCCGTGTTTTTGAACGACTTGTAAACCGGCCTGAAAATACGGTGCAAAATACCCGTGTTTTCAATGCGCTGCCTGTCAAATGGCCCTTCCGGGGCGGGGGACAGCCATACCTGCCTTTCGCTATTGCCGCGCGGCCGGGCCTGTCATGGCTTTTGCGATGACCCTTTGGGGTTGGCAGCCCGGGACGGTCGCGCTAGCCTTGGCCCAAGCGTGGCAGAATGGCCGCGCAGCTAGGGAGAGATATCAATGACCAACCTCATGAGCGGCGCAGCCGTCTGCGCGCTAAGCATAGCCTTTGTCACTGAAGCTGCGGCAACTGAATGGAATGTATCCGTCTGGGGCAAGCGCCGCGCCTTTACCGAACACATCGAAAAGATCGCCGAGCTGGTAAGCGAAAAGACCGGCGGCGAATTCACCATGAACGTGAGCTATGGCGGCCTGTCCAAGAACCGCGAGAACCTCGACGGTATCTCCATCGGGGCCTTCGAGATGGCGCAATTCTGTGCCGGCTATCACCCTGACAAGAACCGCGTCGTGACCGTTCTGGAATTGCCGTTCCTGGGGGTCGAGAACCTTGAACAGGAAGTCGCGGTCTCCAAGGCCGTCTATGCGCATCCTGCCGCCGCCGAAGAGATGGCGCAATGGAATGCAAAGCTGCTGATGACCTCGCCCATGCCGCAGTACAACCTTGTCGGCACCGGCGATCCGCGCACCACGCTTGAGGAATTCGAAGGCATGCGTGTCCGCGCCACCGGTGGTCTGGGCAAGGCCTTCGAGGCGGTCGGCGCGGTGCCGACCTCTGTTACATCAAGCGAAGCCTATCAGGCGATGGAATCCGGTGTTGTCGACACGGTTGCCTTTGCCCAGCACGCGCACCTCAGCTTTGGCACCATCAACCAGGCGGACTGGTGGACGGCCAACCTGAACCCCGGCACCGTGAACTGCCCCGTCGTGGTGAACATCGACGCTTACGAATCGCTGTCGGATGCGGAGCGGGAGGCGCTGGATTCCTCTGTGGACGAGGCGCTGGACCACTATCTGGCCAATTACGGTGAACTGCTCAAGCGCTGGGATGCGGTGCTGGAGGAGAAGGGCGTCGAGAAGGTCATGATCGCGCCGGAAGTGCTGGCAGAGTTCCGCGAAACCGCCGCCGCACCGGCACGGGATGCCTGGATCGCTGACATGGAAGCACAGGGCCTGCCGGGCCAGGAGCTTTATGATCTGGTGGTCTCGACACTGGAAGAAGCCAAAGCCAGCGGCAGCTGACCTGACATCGGGCCGCCCCGCGATTTCCGGGGCGGCCTCTTCGTTTTTGGCGAGCGGCCCGGCGTCGGGCGGTTTCTCAAAAACGGCGAAAATGCCGAACAGGGGAGAGGGACTTATGGCCGGATCGGCGGCAGTGCTGGAGGATTCCAGCCTACTCAGCAAACTTGACCGGATGTTGCTCCCGATTGAGCGTTTTTGCGCGTTGCTTTCGGGTCTGGCGATCTTTGCGCTGATGTTCCTGGCGGCCTATTCGGTCAGTTCGCGCAAGTTCTTCGGCGCGCCGATGATGGGTTATGTCGATTACATCGAGGCCGCGATGCCGATCATCGCGATCATGGGCGTGTCCTATGTCCAGCGTGACGGCACCCATATCCGGATGGACATGCTGGTCTCGGCGCTCAAGGGCCGGGTGCTGTGGTTCTTTGAACTGGTCTCCGTCCTGCTGATCCTTTTGCTGATCGTGGCATTGACATGGGGGGCCTGGGAACATTTCGACCGCTCGTTCGACTGCGCGCGGCCCCTGTGCAGCCGCGACAGTTCCATCGACGTCGGCATCCCCATATGGCCCAGCAAACTCGTGGTCCCGGTCGCATTTGGCGTGCTGGCGCTGCGGTTGCTGTTGCAGGCCTGGGGCTATGGCCGCGCGCTGGTGCTGGGGCTGGAGAACCCGGCGGGGGTGCCGCTGAACCTGACCATTGAAGAACAGGCGATGGCCGAGGCCCGCGCGCTTGAGGAGAACGGCTGATGGAGCCCATTGAAATTGGCCTTTGGGTTTCGGGTGGCATGCTGGTCATGGTCGTGCTGGGCATGCGGGTGGCATTCGCCGCCGGTCTGGCGGGTTTTCTCGGGCTGTGCTGGCTGCGCTGGAACGGCTTTGACTATGACCCTGCGCGCCTGTGGAAAGCGATAGAGATCAGCGTCAAGATCGCAGGGCTGACCCCCCATTCCAAAGTCAGCGCCCAGGTGCTCAGCCTGATCCCGGTTTTCATCATGATCGGCTATCTTGCCTATTACGCCAAGCTGACGACGGCGCTGTTCGAGGCCTGCAAACGCTGGGTTGCCTGGGTGCCGGGGGGGCTGGCGGTATCAACCGTCTTTGCCACCGCCGGCTTTGCCGCCGTGTCGGGCGCATCGGTGGCGACCGCGGCGGTCTTTGCGCGCATTGCGATCCCCGAGATGCTGAAAGTGGGCTATAACAAGAAATTCGCAGCCGGTGTGGTGGCGGCAGGGGGCACGCTCGCCTCGCTGATTCCGCCCTCGGCCATCCTGGTGATCTATGCGATCATCGTGGAGCAGGACGTGGGCAAGCTCCTGCTTGCCGGATTCGTTCCCGGTGCATTCTCTGCCGTGGTCTACGGCGGGCTGATCGTCGGGATTGCGATGATCTGGAAGAACGTCGGCCCCCCGGTGACGGGCTTCAGCTGGAAACAGCGCTTTGAAAGCCTGCCGCCCGCGCTGCCGATCCTTGCGGTGGTCGTGATCATCATCTTCTTTGTCTACAACCCCTTTGGCGACGCCTGGGGCACCCCCACCGAAGGCGGTGCCGTGGGCGCCTTCATCGTGTTCCTGATGGCGCTCTATCGCGGCATGCGGTGGGGGCAGCTGAAAGAGGCGCTGCTGGAGACCGCCAAGCTGACGGTGATGATCTTTACCATCATCTGGGGCGTGCTGATCTATGTCCGCTTCCTGGGGTTTGCGGAACTGCCCGATGCCTTTGCCTCCTGGATCACCTCGCTTGAGATGTCGCCGCTGGTGATCCTGATCTGCATCCTGCTGGCCTATGCGGTGCTGGGCATGTTCATGGATGCCATCGGCATGCTGCTGCTGACCCTGCCGGTGGTCTATCCGGCGGTCATGGCGCTGAACGGCGGCGAGCTGGTGTCGGCGGCCGACAGCGCCTTTGGCATGTCCGGGCCGATGTGCGCGATCTGGTTCGGTATCCTTGTGGTGAAGATGGCCGAATTCTGCCTGATCACCCCGCCCATCGGCCTGAACTGCTTTGTCGTGGCGGGGGTGCGCGATGATCTGACGGTGCAGGATGTGTTCAAGGGCGTGGCGCCGTTCTTTTTCGCTGATGCGGTGACCATCGCGCTGCTGGTCGCCTTTCCCGGCATTGTCCTGTGGTTGCCGTCGCTGGCGGGGTAAGGGCCGTCAGGCCGCATCGGGTTCTTCATCGGCATCGGGCAATTTCCTGTCCTCGGAGGACAGGAAAAGCCCGATGGTGCGCAGCGGTTCGAAATTTTCGCAGACCGCCTTGAAGACCACCAGGAAGGGCACCGCCACCAAAGCGCCCGGAATGCCCCAGAGCCATCCCCAGAACACCACGGTCAGGAACACGGCAACCGTGTTCATCGCCAGCCGTCGGCCCACCAGAAAAGGTGTCAGCACCTGACCTTCAAGACTGGTCAGCGCCATGTATCCCAAAGGGGCCAGCAGCGCATAGCCGATGCTGTCAAAGGTCACGATGGCAAAGGCCCCGACAAGCACGGAGCCGATGATGCCGCCCAGATAGGGCAGAAAGTTCAGCAGGAAGGCCGCGATTCCCCAGACATAGGCCTGGGGCATGCCAAGCGCGCTGAGATAGGCAAAAAGCGCCAGACCCAATCCGGCGTTGATCAGCGTGATCGTCAACAGATAGCGCGAGACGCGCCGCTCGATGTTGTAGACCGTGGTCAGGATGCGCTTCTTGCCCGCCATGGTGGGAAAGGCCTGCACCATCTTGAGATAGAACAGCTCGCCCGAGGACAGCAGAAACATCGCCAGGATCAGCGTCACGATCAGGGATGCGCCGATCTGGGTGACGGTATCGAAAGCGGTGTCCAGCAGGCCCGGTTGCTGCACGATCACCTCGGGACTTGCGTCTTTCGATTTGGTGATCTTCTCGACCTCTTCGGTGGCGGTGCGCACCCCTTCGACCGCATCGGTCATCATGCGCAGCTTTTGCTGGATCTCTGCGCCCATTCTGGGCAATTCATCACTCCAGACCGCAACGGTGCCCGCGGACCCGCCGACAACGATGATGATCAGCAGGGCGGTCAGCGATACCAGCACCGCGCCCGAAACCGCATGGGGAATCCCGGCGCGGTAAAGTCCCCTGACCAGCGGGCTGAGGGTCAGCGCCAGCAGGAAACCCAGCATGATCGGCAGGATCAGATCGCGGGCAAAATAGCAGGTACCAAAAAGCGCGACGAGCACCAGGAACTGCAGGGATCGTCGGATCGAGGTCAGGTTGTCCAATGAGGTCTCCGGCAGCGGCAGATGCAAGGCAGTGCAGACTCAACACCCGCCGCTTGCAAAAGGTTCCGCGAATTCCGCCGGGGGATGATTCCGCAGTTTCGGCATTTCGCGGTTTCACTGGCGCGGCTTTACAGGCAGCTTGTGCGCAATTTCAGGGATTCGCGACCAAACGGGAAGGACATGCGCATCATGGCACGACACGGGGGACAATTGCTGGTGGACAGCCTGGTGGCGCTGGGCGCAACCAAGAGCTTTGGCGTGCCGGGGGAAAGCTATCTGGCGGTGCTGGACGGGATGCATGACACCGGCGGCACATTCGATTTTGTCCTGTGCCGGAACGAGGGCGGTGCCGCCTTCATGGCCGCCGCATGGGGCAAGCTGACCGGCAGTCCCGGCATCTGCATGGTCACGCGCGGGCCGGGGGCGACCAATGCCTCCATCGGGGTGCATACCGCGCATCAGGATTCCGCGCCGATGATCCTTTTCGTCGGGCAGATCGGCACCGACCAGCGGGGGAGGGAAGCGTTTCAGGAGGTCGATTACCGCGCCGTTTTCGGCACCCTTGCAAAATGGGCGGTCGAGATTGATCACGTGGACCGCATTCCCGAGATCCTGGCGCGGGCCTGGACAATGGCCACAACGGGCCGTCCCGGCCCGGTGGTCGTGGCCCTGCCGGAGGACATGCTGACCAGCATGAGCGATGCAGAGCCCCTGACCAGTCCCGCCCGGATCGAAGAGCCGGCCCCCAGTGCCGCCACAATGCAGGATGCGCTGGCGATGCTGGGCGCCTCCGAGCGTCCGCTGATCCTGACGGGCGGTTGCAACTGGACCGACGCCGGGCGCGCCGCCCTGGAAGAATTCGCCGAAGCCGCCGATATTCCCGTGGTCGCGGCCTTCCGCTTTCAGGACCGGTTCAACAACCTGTCCCCGGTCTATTGTGGCGAGGCAGGGGTGGGGATGCCGCCCCATGTCAAGGATCTGATCCGCAATGCCGATACCATTCTGGCGATCAACATCCGCTTTGGCGAGATGACGACAGATGCCTACAGGCTGCTTGATGTCCCGCATCCGAAACAGAAGATCATCCATGTCCACGGCTCCAGCGAGGAGATCGGCAAGATCTACATTCCGACCCTCGGCATCACCGCCGGCCCCAACGCCTTTGCCGCAGCGCTGACCCCGATCACCGGCGGCTGGGCCGACTGGCGTGCCAAGGGCCGCGCGGCATGGGAGGCAGGCTTTGACGCGCCTGCGCAGCCGTCGCCCGTCGACATGGCGATTGCCACCGCCCATCTGCGCGCGGTCCTGCCAGAAGATGCGATCCTGACCAATGGGGCGGGGAATTTCACCGTCTGGCCCAACAAGTTCTACAAGTTCGGCCCCAGGGCGCGGTTGCTGGCCCCGCAATCGGGGGCCATGGGATACGGCCTGCCTGCGGCCATCGCGGCCAAGGTGGCACATCCGGAGCGTACCGTGGTCTGCTTTGCGGGCGACGGGGATTTCCAGATGAACTGTCAGGAACTGGCCACCGCCGCACAGGCGGGCGCACAGCCGATCGTGCTGATCGTGAACAATGGCATCTATGGCACCATCCGCGCCCATCAGGAGCACCACTATCCAGAACGGGTGTCCGGCACGACCATGGTGAACCCGGACTTCACCACGCTTGCCAAGGCCTACGGTTTCCATGCCGAAAGGGTTGAGACCACCGCCGATTTCGCAGCCGCCTTTGACCGGGCACTGGCCTCTGAGACCGGCGCGGTGCTGGATCTGAACGTCTCTGCCGAGGCGCTGACGCCCCGCATGACCCTGTCACAGATGCGCGACGCCGGGCTGGCCGCAACAAAAGCCACAGGCTGAAGCGCCGCGCCTGCGGCTCCGTGGCCGCCTTCAGCTGCGGGGCGGCCCCGCCGGGGTCAGCGCGGCAAAGGGTTTGCCCGTGGCTGCCTCGTACTCGACCTCATCCCAGAAGCCGATCAGGATACCTTGCTCCGCCGCCATGCCCTGCTTTGAAAGCACCGCTTTGGTTGCGGTGATCCTGCTGTGGTGGCGCGTGGCCCAGGCCAGAAGCGCCTTTTCCATCCGCGCCCGGACGGCGACATGTTCTTCGGTCTGCGACCGCCCGATGTCCGTCACCTCGTCGGGGTCGATCTCAAGGTCGAACATCACCGGGTCGAACCCTTCGCAGCGCACGTATTTCCAGCGCCCGTCAAAGATCATCACCGTGCGGGCGTCCTCTTGCGGCATGTTCAGCGCCTTGGCCATCTCCGACCAGCTGTAGTCATGTTCGCTGATCGTATAGCGGCGCGCGAAACCTTCGGTGCCCTGCAGCAGCGGTGTCAGGTCGCGGCCCTCGATCACATGGGGCATCCCAGGGCAGCCAAGGGCCCGCATGAAGGTCGGCGCGAGATCGATCATCTCCACCAGTTCATCGCTGACACTGCCGCGCGTCGCTTCGGCTTCGGGGCGCGGATCGGCGATGATCAGCGGCACCTTGACCGCCATCTCGTGATAGAAATCCTTGTCGCCCATCCAATGGTCGCCCATGTAATCGCCGTGATCTGAGGTGAAGGCGACGATGGTGTTTTCACTCAGCCCGGCCGTGTCCATCCAGGTGAAGAGACGGCCAAGGTTGTCGTCGAGCTGCTTGATCAGCCCCATATAGGCCGGGATCACATGTTCGCGGACATGGTCGCGGGAAAAGCTCTGGCAGACCCGCGCCTGCAGATAGGCGGCCATCAGCGGATGATCGGTATCGCGTTCGGATGCGTGGCGGATCGGATCGACGACATGGGTGGCATCATACATGTCGTGATAGGGGGCGGGCACGATATAGGGCCAATGCGGCTTGATATAGCTCAGGTGGCACAGCCAGGGTTCATCGCGCGTCATCGCGTCCTGCATGAAGGCGATGGCGCGGTCGGTCATATATGCGGTTTCGGAATGTTCCTCGGGGACGTTCGCAGGCAGCCGGGAATTCTTCAGCAGCCAGCCGGACAGCCGCGCGCCGTCCGCGTCCAGCCCTGAATTGGCAAAGTCGCCCCAGGGGTTGGCGCTGTCAAAGCCGTGGCGCACCAGATAATCGTCATAGGCTGACCACTGCTGGCGCGGGCTGTCGGGGTGCAACCCGTCATCGCGCTCAAAGGGATCGAAACCGCATTGCGACTGGCGCACGCCGATTTCGCTGGCGGGGTCGATGCCCAGCCAGGCCATGCCATCGCGGTCGGCGATCATATGGGTCTTGCCCACCAGCGCCGCATGCGCCCCCGCGGCCCGCAGGTGATCCCCCAGCGTGGGTTCCCCGACCCGCAGCGGCATCCCGTTCCAGGTGGAACCATGGCTGCGCACATAGCGCCCGGTATAGGCGCTCATCCTGCTGGGGCCGCACACCGGCGATTGCACCCGTGCCGAGGTGAAACGCACCCCGCGCGCCGCCAGCGCGTCGATGTTCGGCGTATGCAGATGGGGGTGGCCATAGCAGCTCAGATAATCAAAGCGCAGCTGGTCGGCCATGATCCACAGGACATTCGGGCATTTCGACATGTGAGGGCTTCTTTGGGTTGCTTCGGGTCCATGACAATGCGTCAACCCGTTGATGAAGCAGCACCTCCTGCCGGTCAAGACAGGCGCGCCCTGGGTCAGCCCGTTTGCGGCGGGGCTGTCCTATCTGATGGCGTAAAGGCGGACATGGACCTGTTGCAGATGCCGCGCGCCCACGCCCATGAACAGCGTCCGGTTCACCCAGTCATAACGCGCATCGCCGGTTTCAAGCCGCGCATGGGTGCGCATGTAATAGCTGTCGGCGGATACCTCTTCGCCCCGCATGATCGCTGCCAGCACTTCCGGCGGGCCATGGCGCAATCCGTAGTTCACGATCTCGATGGTGGCGCCGTCGTGGGTTTCCATCGCGTAACGGGTGTCGAGTTCGGCCAGACCGTCCGCAAAGACGGTCTGCCAATCCGCGCCGAGGTTCAGCAGCTTGCCACGCAGCAACGGGCCGCTGACCGTGCCGCCGACAATGGGGATGATCCGTCGCTGCCCCGCCCGGCCCGGTCCCATCTCGCGGATCGGGTCCAGCGCCACACTCAGGTCGCAGGCGTGTTCCAGTCTGGGTTCGGGCAGGTTCATCGGCTAGATCCTTATCTCATTAAACTGTTTACCTGCTAAACAATATCCTGTAAACTTCCCCCAGACAAACAGGGGAGGTGCGCAGTATGGCTGCAGGGGCAAAGGTCCGGGAGATGGACCAGGATGATGATGACGTCATATCCGACCTTGAACAGTTTGTCGGCTACAACCTCAAGCGCGCCTATGTGATCGTCCAGGCTGATTTCCGTAATGCCCTGGGGCAGGATGCGCTGGCTCCGAGGGTGTTCTCGGCACTGTCGCTGGCGGTTCAGTTTCCCCACATCTCGCAGAGCAAACTGGCCCGCAAGCTGGGGATTGAACGGTCCGGCCTCGTGGCCATCGTCGATGAGCTGGAAGGGCTGGGGTATCTTTCGCGCGCAACCGTGCCGGGGGACCGCCGGGTTCAGGCGCTGGTGCCGACAGAGAAGGGGTGCCGCGCCTATGCGGAGGCGGTTGCCACCGTGCGGGCCCATGAAAAGGCGTTGCTGGCCGATCTGACAGCGGCAGAGCAGCAGACCCTGATCCGCCTGCTGCGCAAGATCAGATCGAAAGGAGAAACGGAATGACCTTGCAGGACTGGAGCGGCCATGCCGCGATCGTCACCGGTGGCGCTTCGGGTTTGGGTGCGGCGACCGCCGCCCGCCTCGCTGAGGCCGGGCTGAAGGTAATGTTGTTCGATCTGAATGCGGATCAGGGAGAGGCCCATGCCGCCCGCATCGGCGGCGCGTTCAGCCGCGTGGATGTTTCTGACCCCGCTTCCGTGGCAGAGGGGATCGCGGCGGCGGAGGCGGCCTTTGGCGTGCCGCGCGTCCTGGTGAATTGCGCGGGCATCGGCGGCGCTGCCAAGACCGTCTCGCGCGGGGCGGCACATGATCCCGACTTGTTTCAGAAAACCATCATGGTGAACCTGATGGGCAGCTTCAACTGCGCCTCGCAGACGGCGGCGCGCATGGTCGCCGCAGACCCGGTGGATGACGACGGTGCGCGCGGCGTGATCGTCAACACCGCCTCTGTCGCGGCTTTTGACGGGCAAATCGGCCAGGTGGCCTATTCCGCGTCGAAAGGCGGCATCGTGGGCATGACCCTGCCGATGGCCCGCGATCTGGCCGACAAGGGCATTCGCGTCTGTACCGTGGCACCGGGGCTGTTCCTGACACCGCTTCTGGATGAACTGCCCGAGGAGGTGCAGACCGCGCTTGGCGCGCAGGTGCCATTCCCCTCGCGCCTGGGCGATCCGGAGGAATATGCCGAGATGGTCAACCACATCACCGTGAACAAGATGCTGAACGGCGAGGTGATCCGCCTTGATGGCGGCATCCGCATGGCCCCCCGGTAAAGACAGGAACCTGTGATGAAAACCGAGACCGGATTGAAAGCGTCGGACTTCTGGCGGCCGGCGTTCGACTATGAGACTCGGCCCGACGGCACGATCCTGATGCGCCAGCGCGGCGCGCTGGGCGACTTCGAGGCGACGCTGGCGGATTACTTTGACAAATGGGCAGATGCCACGCCGGACAACACATGGATTGCCCGCCGCCACCAGGGCGGCGACTGGCGGCGCATCTCATACGGCACGGCGCGCAATCAGATCCGCGCCATCGGGGCATCCTTGCTGGCGATGGGGCTGGGGCCGGACAGGCCGCTGCTGATCCTGTCGGAAAACAGCCTGGAACACGCGCTGCTGGGCATGGCCTGCGCCTATGTCGGCATTCCCTACGCCCCGGTTTCCCCCGCCTATGCGCTGGTGTCCAAAGACCATGCGAAACTGCGCGACATCGCCGCGACATTGAATCCAGGCGCGCTTTATGCCGATGACGGCGACGCCTTTGCGCCCGCGTTCAGCGCCATCGCCGAGGAAGGCCGGCAGGTCATTGCCCTGCGCAACGCCGGGCAGGGGGCGGTCAGCTTTGAGGAGTTGCTGGCCGGTGATCCTTCCGGGGCAGAGGCCGCGCGGGCCGCGCTGAGTGATGAGACGGTGGTGAAATACCTGTTCACCTCGGGTTCCACCGGTTCGCCCAAGGCGGTGATCAACACCAACCGCATGATCTGCGCCAGCCAGGCGATGATCCGCGACTGCTACCGTTTCGTGACGCGCAAGCCGCCGGTGGTGCTGGACTGGGCGCCGTGGAACCACACTGCGGCAGGCAACAAGGTGTTCTACATGGTGACCACCAATGGCGGCACCTATTACATCGACGATGGCCGCCCGGTGCCGGGCAAGTTCGACGAGACCCTGCGCAACCTGCGCGATGTCGCCTGCAGCTGGTATTTCAATGTCCCCGTGGGCTACGACATGCTGGTTGCGGAACTGGAAAAAGACGCGGCCCTGGCCGAGAATTTCTTTCGCGACCTGGGCATGATGTTCTATGCGGGGGCCGGGATGGCGCAGCTGACCTGGGACCGCCTGCGCGCCGCCGGGCGCAAGGCGACGGGGCGCGAGGTGCTGTTGGCCACCGGGCTGGGCGCCACCGAAACCGCCCCCTTTGCGCTGGCCTGCACCGATGTGCAGGAAAAATCCGGCAACATCGGCGTGCCGGCGCTTGGGCTGACCCTGAAACTGGTGCCCAACGGCGGCAAGCTGGAGGCGCGGCTCAAGGGGCCGACGATCACGCCGGGCTATTATGGTGACCCCGCCAAGACGGCAGAGGCCTTTGACGAGGAAGGCTTCTATTGCTTTGGCGATGCGCTGCGGCCTGCCGACCCGGATGATTACGCCAAAGGGTTCTTCTTTGACGGGCGCATTGCCGAGAATTTCAAGCTGACCACCGGCACCTGGGTCGCGGTGGGCGCGGTGCGCGCGGCGCTGGTCGATGCCCTGGGCGGTTTGGTCCGGGATGTGGTGATCGTGGGCGAAAACCGCAGCGCACTGGGCGCCCTGCTGCTTTTGTCGGACAAGGGGGCCGCAATGGCGGAGGCCGCATTGCGCACAGCCCTGGGCGAGAAACTGGCCCAGGCTGCCAAATCCGCCACCGGCTCTGCCGCGCGGGTGCGCCGGGCGGTTGTCCTGCAGGATGCTCCCAGCTTTGATCGGGGTGAGGTGACCGAAAAGGGATCTTTGAACCAGCGCGCGATGCGCTCGAACAATGAAGAGCTGATTGAACGCCTCTATGCGGATGATCCGGACCCGGATGTGATCACGGTCTGACCGTTCAGGCCTCGGCAGCGCTCGCCCCGCGCCGCGCCAGACCCCGGCGCAGGGCAAGTGCGGCCTCAACCACGGCCAGCAGGGTGATGAGGATCAGCAGGGGCGTCGTGCCTACCTCAACGATCATCCAGCCTGCGATCAGCGGAAAACCGAAGATGCCGATGAAATAGGTCAGCGCGAACAATTGCAGGGTCTGCGCGCCCAGATCGTCATCTGCGTCGTCGGCGGCCATCGCCACCAGCACGGGATAGGACACGCCGTAACCAAGACCGAAAAGCACCGCGACCAGCACGTAAAGCGGCAGGCTGTCGCCGCTGACCACGAAAAGGGCAAGCCCCGCGCACATCAGGCATTGCAGCAGCGCGATGGTCATATAAGGGTTCGCGCCCCCGGTGAACCGCGCCATGACCAGCCGGAAAATTACCGAGGTCAGCGTGTAACTCATGAAGAAATAGGCGTAATCCAGCCCCCGCGCATCGGCAAAGACGGTCTGGAAATTGTTCAGCCCGGCAAAGATGCTGGCCCCGAGAAAAACCATGAAGACCGGCAGCCGGGCGGGTGATCTGAGCACGCCGGCGACCGCCGCCAGCGTGATCCGCGAAGGTGCCTCGGGCCGGGCGTTGACCGCCTGCGCCTTGATCGGGCGGTCCAGGGCAAGGAACAATGCAGCGCTGACAAGGCATAGCGCGCCGTTCAGCACAAAGGCGTCGCGGATGGTAAAGCCCGCATCCTCCATCGCAGAGGCGATCACCGGGGCAAAGCCGAACCCGGCCATCACAAAGACCGAGAGCAGGGTGAAGTAACGCACCCGCTCGTCCGCGCGCACCAGCCGGGACATGACGATGGGCCCCAGCGAATAGGTCAGCCCCCAGCCGAACCCCAGAAGCAGGCTTGCCGCCGCCAGTCCCGGGCCAACGCCCGGCACGGTGCCATAAAGGAACAGGGAGGCGGAGATGGCGATACAGGCCATGCCCAGCGTGCGCAGGCGGCCCAGAAGGTCCGAGAGGTGCCCGGAGAAATAGACCGTGATCACGGTCGCGGCCGTCGTCAGCAGCAGCATCGTGCCCACGACCTTTTCGTTGGCGCCGAAGCTGTCGAAAAGCCGGGGCAGCATGAAGGTCAGCCCGTAGGCACCGGCCTGAAACAGGATCGCGGCATAGTAGAGCGGAAAGATCAGTTTACGGGACATGGCCGGACCTGCGTGAAGGCGTGTTGCCCCCCGTGGTAGCAGCCGCCGCAGGCGCGGGCCATAGCCGCGCATGCCTGCGTTATTTGAAACTGTCGATGAACCAGACCAGCCAGAGCGTGATTGCCGGGAACGAGGCAAGGATGACAACACGTATGATATCGGTCAGCACAAAGGGCAGGGCACCCTTGTAGGTCTCTGAAATCGGGGTGTCTTTTGCCATCGAGTTGATGATGAACAGGTTCATCCCCACGGGCGGCGTGATCAGCCCCACCTCGACCACGATCAGCACCAGGATGCCGAACCAGAGGCCAAAGTCCGCGGTCGACATGCCAAAGTCCAGCACCATCATGATCGGAAAGATGATCGGGACCGTCAGCAGCACCATTGACAGCGAATCCATCACGCAGCCGAAGACGAGGTACATCAGCAGCACGAGGGTCAGCACGAACCAGGGCGAAAACCCCTGTTCCCCGACCCAGACAGAGGCCGATTGCGGCAGCTGTGTCAGCGACAGGAAGTTGTTGTAGATGCCGGCCCCCAGGATGATCAGAAAGATCATCGCGGTCGATCCGGCGGTGGACAGCACCGCTTCGCGCAGGCGGTCCCATGACATCTCGCCCGATACCAGTGCCACCAGCCCGGTCCCCGCGGCCCCGACCGCGGCGGCTTCGGTGGGGGTGAAAATGCCCGCATAGATCCCGCCGACCACGGTGACGAAGATGGTGATCACCGGCCAGACCTTGCCCAGGGCGATCATGCGTTCGCCCCATGGCACCCGGTCGCGCACGGCGGCGGAATTCGGTGACAGGCGCACCCAGATCGAAATGGCGATCATATAGCCGATGGCGGCCAGGATGCCGGGGATCAGGGCGGCCACGAACAGCTTTTCGATGTTCTGTTCGGCCAGGATCGCATAGATCACCAGGATCACCGAAGGCGGGATCAGGATGCCCAGCGTCCCGCCTGCCGCCAGCGCACCGGTGGACAGTGAATCGGGATAGCCATAGCGGCGCAGCTCGGGCAGGGCGACCTGACCCATGGTGGCGGCGGTCGCCAGCGACGAGCCGCAGATCGCGCCGAACCCGGCGCAGGCCCCCACGGCAGACATCGCCACACCGCCGCGACGGTGGCCCAGAAAGCTCTCTGCAGCCTTGAAAAGAGAGGCCGACATGCCCGACAGCGTCGCAAACTGGCCCATCAGCAGGAACAGCGGAATGATCGAGAAGGAATAGTTGGAAAACGTGCCATAGGTCAGCGTCTTCAACTGGTTCAGGGTCATCATCGGTGTGCCGACGACCAGGTAGGTTCCGCCGACCCCGACCGCGATCATCGCCAGCGCAATGGGCGCGCGCAGAAAGACCAGGATCAGCAGGACCGGAAACGACCAGAGCGCGAGTTCAAAGTTCGACATTTCTATTCCTGTTGTTCCATACCGGCCAGCCTGCGGGCCGAGCGCCAGACGCAAAAGAGGGCAACGATCACGAAGCCGATGGCCCCGACCAGCGAGGCCGCAAATCCCTGCCAGACCGGGATCTGCGCGATCAGGGTGGTTTCGCCGTAAGACAATTTGTCCATCATGCCGAGGTAAAGCCGCCAGGTGCCGATCGCGGCGACAAAGGCCATGCCGATGTTGAACAGCAGGTCCAGCGCCCGGTCGAAGCTGCGCGGCATGAAGCTCTGGAACAGGTCCACCCGTGCATGTGTTTCACGCATCTGCGCCCAGGGCAGAAAGGCAAAGATCGCCGTCGCCATGCCGATTTCCGTGATGTCGTAAATGCCCCGGATCGGGCCGATGCCGATGTCGAGCGGCACAAAGGCACGCCCGATGATCGACATGCAGGTAATCAATGTGATCAGGATCAGGATGCCACCACCCGCAAACGCCAGGCCCCGCGCGATGAAATCAGCCAATCTGTAACTTGCCGCGTACATCCGTCACTTCCCCGTTTGAGGCAGAGGGCCCGCAGGCCCTCTGTGATGTCAGATCAAGACTTCAGGTTGCATTTTCGGCGATCAGGGCCTTGGCCCGGTCGATCAGCCCCTGGCCGTCCAGGCCCTTGCCGTCCATCTCGGCAACCCAGCGGTCGATCACCGGCTGCGCGGCCTCCTTCCAGCGGGCGACTTCTGTCTCATCCAGCTGGATGATGTTGTTGCCGTTCTTGACCGCCAGTTCACGTCCCGGCGCGTCATTGTCCCACATCACCTGCGAGGCGAATTCGGACAGTTTTGCACCGGATTCAGCGTCCAGGATGGCCTTGAGGTCATCCGGCAAGGCGTCATATTTCGCCTTGTTCATCACCAGCACGATGGTCGCGGTATAAAGCGATTCCGCCCCGGTGAATTCGGTGTGGTTCGACACCAGTTCGGACAGGCGCACCGCCGGGGTGACCTCCCAGGGGATCACGGTGGAGTTGATGACACCTTTCGAAAGCGCCTCGGGGATTGCGGGCAGGGGCATGCCGACAGGGGTGGCCCCCAGTTCGGACAGCATGTCGTTGATCACGCGGGTGGGGCCGCGCACGGTCTTGCCCTTCATGTCCTCCAGCTTTTCGATGGGATCGGTGGAGTGGATCACGCCGGGGCCGTGAACCCAGGCACCCAGCACCTTGAAATCGGCATATTCGTTGGACTGGAAATCCTCTTCGACCATCTGCCAGAAAGCCAGCGATGTGGCGACCGGGCTGGTCATCATGAAGGGCAGCTCAAAGACTTCGGTGCGCGGGAAGCGGCCCGGCGTATAGCCGACCACCGTCATCGACAGATCGACGACACCGTCGCGGGCCTGATCCATCAGTTCGGGCGGACGCCCGCCAAGGGACATCGCATCGAAATGCTGCACGTTCAGGCGGCCATCGGAGGCCTCTGCCAGACGCTCGCCCCAGGGCTTGAGGATCTTTGCGGGCACCGTTGCCACGGGGGGCAGGAACTGGTGCAGGCGCAGGGTGACTTCCTGGGCCAATGCAGCGCCGGGCATGGCGGCCAACATGGCCGTGCCGACAGCGGTCGTTTTCAGAAACTCTCTTCTTTTCATGGTCTTCCTCCCTGTTGTTGTCTGTTCCGCCGCGCCGGGCCTCCTCGCCCGGCATGGGTTATCTGAACTTCGGCTCGCGCTTCTCAAGAAAGGCGCGCAGGCCCTCTTTCGCCCCGTCCGAGGTTTGCGACATGGCCGCCGCAAGGCTTTCGGTAAACAGGCCGTCGTGGCGCGACATGTCACTGATCCGAGAGATCGCCTGTATCATGAGGTAATTCGAAAACGGCGCGTTGTCTGCTATTTTCCGTGCAAGCTTGCGCGCCAGGGGCAGGGCTTCACCCGCGCCGACGCTGTAATGCGCAAGCCCCATCGCCAGACCTTCCTCGGCGCCATAGTTGCGGCCCGTCAGCATCATTTCACGCATCCGGTCAGCGCCGATGATGCGGCTCACGCGCACCGTGGCCCCGCCACCGACAAAGATACCGCGCCGCCCCTCGGGCAGCTGGAACCGCACATCAGGCTCCGCGATGCGCACATGTGTCGAGGTGGCGATCTCAAGCCCGCCGCCGATCACCGCGCCAGTCATGGCGGAAATGACGGGCAGGGGGCCGAATTCGATCAGATCGGCCACGCGATGCCAGTTGCGCGAATGGTAGACCCCCGCGACCGGGGCGCGCTGTTCATGTTCGGCCAGATCCAGCCCAGAGCAATAATGCCCGCCCGCGCCGGTCAGGATGACGGCATTCACACCTTCGGGCGGTTTGGAGAAGAATGCATCAAGGTCGCCGACCAGCGCCTCGTTCATTGCGTTCCGCTTTTCCGGGCGGTCGAAAATGATCGTGGCAATGTCGCCGTCAATTTCCACACGCGTGGCTTTGCCGGTGCTCTGGCCATTCTCCATCGGATTCTCCCCCTCCTGGTCGGTCTGGATTTATGTTGTACAGCTTAACAGTTTTCTTGTATAGCGGTTTTTGACGTCAACGTTTTCGGGGAGGCAAACAGGATGGTCGATTTCAGCAAGGTGAAGGCGATTGATTTTCACACCCATGCAGAGGAACCCTGCTGCGACCACCGTGATGACGGGTATAATGAATTTCAAGCGGGCATGGCGGCCTACTTCAAGAATCCCGCCGGGGCCGAAGGCATGTTGCCCACGGTGCAGGACACCGCCAGCTATTACCGCGAACGCAACATCGCGGCGGTGATCTTTCCGGTGGATGCGGAGCGCGAGACAGGGTTTCGCCGCTATTCCAACGAGGAAGTCGCGCAGATCTGCGCCGAGAATGACGACATCCTGATCCCCTTTGCCTCTGTCGATCCGCACAAGGGCAAGGCCGGTGCGCGCGAGGTGCGCCGCCTGGTGCGTGAATTCGGCGTGCGCGGGTTCAAGTTCCACCCCACCATGCAGGGCTTTTTCCCCAATGACCGGGAGGCCTGCTACACCGTGCTGGAAGCCTGCGCCGAAGAGGGGGTGATCACCCTGTTCCATACCGGGCAGACCGGTGTCGGCTCCGGCATGCGGGGCGGCATGGGGATGCGGTTGAAATACTCCAATCCGATGCACCTGGATGACGTGGCGGTGGATTTCCCCGACATGAAGATCATCCTGGCGCATCCGTCGTTCCCCTGGACCGAGGAAGGTCTGGCCGTGGCCCAGCACAAGCCCAACGTCTATTATGACATGTCCGGCTGGTCGCCCAAATATTTCCCCGAGACCTTCATCCGCTATGCCAATTCGATCCTGAAAAAGAAGATGCTCTTCGGCTCGGACTGGCCCGCAATCACGCCCGACCGCTGGCTGGCGGATTTCGAGGCGGCACCCTTCAAGGACGAGGTGCGCCCGCTGATCCTGAAGGAAAACGCGCTGCGCCTGCTGGGAGAAACTGTCTGAGGCGCATGTGAGAATAAGACACACAATTCTGGGAGGAGACCTGTGATGTTGAAGACAATCGGAACAACTGCATTGATGTGCAGCACGGCCACGCTGGCCATGGCACAGATGCAATGCGAAGGATTGACGCCCGAGGCATTGGGCCTGAGCGGTGTCAGCTTTACCGAAGTGGCGGCAGTGCCTGCGGGCGATGACAACCCCGCCGCCCAATGCCGCATCCGCGCCACGACCGCCGAACGCAAGGGCACCGACGGGCGCGACTATGCGCTGCGGTTCGAGCTGGCCCTGCCGGATGTCTGGAACGGCGATTATGTCCACCAGTTCAACGGCGGCAACGACGGCGAGGTCAAACCCGCCACCGGCGGCATGGGCGCGGGCACGGGTGAAGCGACACCTCTGGCGCGCGGTTTTGCCGTCGTCTCCTCCGACGCAGGCCATGATGGCAAGGCGGTGGCGGACGCGGGCCTTGCCGGTGGCGCGCGCTTTGGCTTCGACTTCGAGGCGCGGCAGATGTACGGCTACAAGGCCGTGGCGCTGCTGGACCCGCTGGCCCGCCAGATCGTCGAGGCCTATTACGACAATGAAATCGGCCACAGCTATGGCATTGGCTGCTCCAACGGCGGGCGGCACGCCATGGTCGCCGCATCACGGATGCCGCAGAGCTTCGATGGTCTGCTGATCGGCGCGCCCGGCTTCAACCTGCCCAAGGCGGCGCTGCAACATGCGGTTGACGTGCAGGCGCTGACAGCGGTTACTGGCGATCTGGCCACGGCCTTCAGCCCCGCCGATCTGCAAACGGTTGCCGATGGCATTCTGCAAGCCTGCGATACGCTGGACGGGCTTGAGGACGGGCTGGTGATGGACACTGCCGCCTGTCAGGCCAGCTTTGACAGTGCCGCGCTGCAATGCGCGGAGGGGCAGAATTCCGCCTGCCTGTCGCCCGAACAGGTAACCGCGCTGAACACCATCCACGCAGGCACCCCTGATGGCGGCACCCCGTTCTACAGCGATTTCCCCTGGGATCCCGGCATCGCCGGTAGCGGCTGGCGGTTCTGGAAACTGGAAAGCCCGATCCCGCCATGGGGCAAGAAACCGATCATCGCGGTTATGGGTGCCGCGTCACTCGCGCAGATCTTCACCACGCCCCCGACGGAAGTGGCAGGCGATCCCGCCGCACTGGAACAATTCCTGAAGGATTTTGACCTCACCGCCCGCGCGGACGAGATATTTGCCACCAGCGATGACTTTCCTGAATCGGCAATGGAGGTGATGACACCACCGGGATCGGACAACCCCGAACTGGCGGCTTTCCGCGATGCAGGGGGCAAGATGATGGTGTTCCACGGCGTCTCTGATCCGGTGTTTTCCGTGAATGATACGGCAGATTGGTACGCCAAGCTGGATGCGAACAACGGCGGCAAGGCGGCAGAATTCGCCAGGTTCTACCCGGTGCCCGGCATGACCCATTGTTCGGGCGGCCCCGCGGTGGAAGGGTTTGACATGTTCTCGGACCTGGTCGCATGGGTTGAGAACGGCACCGCGCCGCAGGCCGTGACAGCAACGGCACGGGCGTCGAACCGCGATCTGCCCGAGGCGATGGCGGGCATTTCGCGCCCGCTCTGTCCGGCCTCTCAGGTCGCCCGCTACACCGGCGGCGATGCGGGTATGGCGGAAAGCTTCACTTGCGAATAACATGATTTTCACGGCGCGGGGGCCCCGGCCACCGCGCCATTTCAGCCTGAGAAAGGTTCATGATGCCCACGCTTGCCCCATTGGACGAAAACATCACGCTGGCAGAGCTTGATCGCGACCCATACCCGATCTACCGGCGCCTGCGCGCCGAGGCACCTGTGCTGCGGGTGAAATCCGCGGGACGCACCCTGCTGACCAAGGCGGAAGACACCAAATACGTCAAGGACAACCCGGAGATCTTCAGCTCGGACGATCCAAACACGCCGATGAAGCGGGCCTTCTGGGCCCATACGCTGATGCGCAAGGATGGCGAGGATCACAAGCGCGAGCGGATGGCGATGGCCCCGGCCTTTGCCCCCAAGGTGATCAAGAACGACTGGATGCCGCAATATGTGAAGATCGCCGAGGAATATGTGTCCCGCCTGCCGCGCGGCGAGATTGTCGATATCTTCGCGGTCCTGTCTGGGGCCTATGCGGCGCGGGGGCTGGCGATCCTGCTGGGGATGCCCGAAGCCTCGGACGAGGACATGATGGAATGGTCGCAGGCGCTGATCGAGGGGGCGGGCAATTTCGGCTGGGCCGATGCGCCCTTTGAACGGGCCGACCGTGCCAATACACAGATCCATGCGCTGCTGGACAGCATCCAGGACCGGCACCGCGCCGAGCCGGACAATTCGGCGTTTTCCGTGATGTTGAATGCCGATGATCCGATCGAGGAAAAGCAGATCTATGCCAATATCAAGATCGCCATCGGCGGCGGTATCAACGAGCCGCGCGATGCGCTCAATACCATCCTCTATGGCCTATTGACCCACCCGGACCAACTGGCCGAAGTCCGCAGGAACGATCACTGGGAACAGGCCTTCGAAGAAGGCGTGCGCTGGGTCGCGCCGATCCAGGCTTCATCTCGGCTGGTCACGCAGGATACCGAATTGCGCGGCTACATGATCCCCAAGGGGGATACGGTGATGACCATCCAGGCCAGTGCCAACCGGGATGAGGATATCTATCAAGATGGCGAAACCTATAACGTCTACCGCGACAAGGCCCCGCATCAGGCCTTTGGCAACGGGCCGCATTTCTGCCAGGGCACCCATGTGGCGCGCCGGGCGGTCGGGCAGATCATGCTGCCGATGCTGTTTGACCGTTTCCCGAAGATGAGCATCCCCGACACGGATGCTGTCATCTGGAAGGGCTTCGGCTTTCGCGGCCCGATCCAGATACCGATCCTGCTGCAGTAACGGCAAAGCCTTCTGTATCCCCCCTTTCCGGTCCCGGCGTGCTGAACCGGCAGGCCGCAGCATATGGCATGGCTAATTCGCAAAGAAAGGTTGATACTTTCCGCGCGGAAAGTCATGATTGCGGGTGTAAAAATACTGCGAGGGCCACATGTCATCGAAGACAATCAGGAACATGGAGGAATTTGCCGCCGTCAGCGGTATTTCCCGGCCTACCGTTTCAAAATACTTTCACGATCCCGAAAGCGTCCGGGCCTCGACCCGCGCGAAGATAGAGGCGGCGATCGAGAAATACGATTACCGCCCGAACCTTTACGCGATGAACCAGAACCGCAAGCTGACCAAGAATGTCGGCATCGTGGTGCCGCTGCTGACGGACCCCTATTTTGCGGAAATCGCCCGCAAGCTGGAACGGCATTGCATCGAAGCGGGCTATCACCCCACGCTGTTCAGCTCCCATGGCGATCCCGCGCATGAGACGGATGTGCTGAACTCGCTGCGCGCGATCCGGCCCGCCGGAGTACTGCTGGCCCCTCTGGGCCGTGCTTCCGATCACGGGGCGCTGGAACGTTTCTGCGCGGATGTGCCGACCCTGCTGTTTGACAGCAACGTGGGCGAGCTGGGCCTTGCCTTTGTCGGTTCGGACAATATCCAGTTCACCGCCCATATCACCGATTACCTCTGCCGCACGGGCGAACCGCCGTGCTTTTTCGAGATGAAGCGCCCGACCAACCCCAATGCTCACCGCCGCCGCCAGAGCTATCTCGACGCGATGCAGGCATTCGGCCTTGAGCCGCATGTCATCTCTGTCGAAGGCGATGGCTGGGATTTCGAGGAAATCGGGCGTCTGGGGGGGCATACCGCCTTTTCCGAAGGTCTTTTCCCGACCAATACCATCCTGTGCAGCAATGACCGGCTGGCCATTGGGCTGCTGACGGCCTGCTATGAAAAGGGCGTTGCCGTGGGGCGGGGGCCGGATTGCACCGTGCGCGTGGCGGGGCAGGATGGCCATCCGCATTCGCGCTATACCTGTCCGCCGCTCACCACCATTTCCCATGCCTATGACGCTGTTTCCAAAGCAGCTTCCGATGCCTTGTTCGCGGCAATCAACGGCCAGGTGACCCCCTGGAGCAGCACGCGGCTGGAGGGCAGGCTGATCCTGAGAGACTCCGCGTGATGCGCAAATAGTTTACGCGCGATAAATTTTAGTTGACGCCGCGTACATCTCTCCCTTAGGCTCCGAACAGAACGTCCAACCAGGGAGGATAACGGATGTCTTTGAAGAGCACGCTTGGTGCTGCAACCGCGCTTGGGCTGATCGCAGCCAGCAGCGCATATGCAGACAGCCACAGCCCATCCATCACCATCGCAACCGTCAACAACGGCGACATGATCCGGATGCAGGGCTATACCGATACATTTACCGAAGCGACCGGCATCGCCGTGGAATGGGTTACGCTGGAGGAAAACGTCCTGCGTCAGCGCGTGACCACGGATATCACCACCAAGGGTGGCCAGTTCGACATCATGACCATCGGCATGTACGAAACCCCGATCTGGGGCGCGCAGGGCTGGCTGGTGCCGCTGGACGATCTTTCCGCCGAATATGATGTCGGTGACATCCTGCCCGCGATGGCAGGCGGTCTGTCCCATGACGGCACGCTTTATGCGGCACCTTTCTACGGCGAAAGCTCCATGATCATGTACCGCACGGACCTGATGGAAAAGGCCGGACTGGAAATGCCCGAAGCCCCGACCTGGGACTTCATCGCCGAAGCCGCCGCCGCGATGACCGATCGCGACAATGAAATCAACGGCATCTGCCTGCGCGGCAAGGCCGGCTGGGGCGAAGGTGGCGCCTTGATCACCGCGATGGCCAACTCCTTTGGCGCGCGCTGGTTCGACGAGGACTGGAACGCCCAGTTCGACACCGAGGCCTGGGCCAACACCGTGAACTTCTACAAGAACATGATGGATGCCTCCGGCCCTGCCGGTTATGCGACCAATGGTTTCAACGAAAACCTCTCGCTGTTCCAGCAGGGCAAATGCGGCATGTGGATCGACGCGACGGTTGCGGCCTCCTTCGTCACCAACGCCAATGATTCCACCGTTGCCGACAGCGTCGGTTTTGCGCTGGCACCGGATAACGGCCTGGGCAAGCGGGCCAACTGGCTCTGGGCCTGGGCCCTGGCGATCCCTGCGGGCACCCAGCAGGAAGCCGAAGCCAAGCAGTTCATCGAATGGGCGACCTCCAAGAGCTACATCGAACTGGTGGCCGGAAACGAAGGCTGGGCCAATGTGCCGCCAGGCGCGCGCAAGTCGCTTTACGAGAACCCCGAGTACCAGAAGGTGCCCTTCGCGCAGATGACGCTGGACAGCATCCTGTCGGCTGACCCGGAAAACCCGACCGTCGATCCGGTGCCCTACGTCGGTGTCCAGTTCGCCGCGATCCCCGAGTTTGCCGGTATCGCGACCGAAGTGAGCCAGGAGTTCTCTGCCGCCTATGCCGGTCAGCAATCGGTCGAGGATGCCCTGGCCAAGGCACAGGACATCACCAACGAAGCGATGGAAGCTGCCGGTTACCGGTAAGCCACCGACCTGATCCCATGGGGCGGCGCACCGCCCGCCCCATGGTCTTTGATCACTGCCGATATTTCACCAACGTCCTGTCACCGGACGCCTGAGCCGGCGTTCCGTCAAATAAGGAGACGTATCCCATGGCGACCAAGGCTTCCCGATCCGCCGCCAGACTGATGATGGCCCCCGCCGTGATCCTGCTTTTGGGCTGGATGCTGGTGCCTCTCACGATGACGCTGTGGTTCTCATTCCGAACCTATTTGCCGCTGCGTGGCGGCGACCAGGGCTGGACCGGTTTCGACAACTACGTCCGCTTTGTCACCTCCAGTTCCTTCTGGCCCGCCGTTTCGACCACCCTGATCATCGTCACCGGCGTTCTTGCCATTACCATCGCTCTTGGCGTCCTGCTGGCGATTCTGCTGGATCAGCCGATGTGGGGGCAGGGGGTTGTGCGCATCCTGGTGATTGCACCCTTCTTTGTCATGCCCACCGTCTCGGCGCTGGTCTGGAAGAACATCTTCATGGATCCAACCAACGGACTTTTCGCCCATCTGTGGCGGTTCTTCGGGGCGGACCCGGTCAGCTGGCTGTCGAATGCCGCGACCCCTTCCATCATCCTGATCGTCAGCTGGCAATGGCTGCCCTTCGCGACCCTGATCCTGCTGACCGCGATCCAGTCGCTGGACAGCGAACAGCTTGAGGCCGCCGAAATGGACGGCGCATCACCCCTGGCACGGTTTTTCTACATCACCCTGCCGCACCTTTCCCGCGCCATCACCATCGTGCTGCTAATCCAGACGATCTTTCTGCTGGCCATCTTTGCCGAGATTTTCGTCACCACCGGCGGCGCCTTCGGCACCCGGACGCTGTCCTACCTGATCTTCCAGCGCGTGCTGGAAAGCCAGAACATCGGTCTGGGTTCTGCGGGCGGTGTCTATGCCATCATCCTTGCCAATATCGTTGCCATCTTCCTGATGCGCATCGTCGGCAAGAACCTTGATACCTGAGGGAGGAAGAGACGAATGGCACGTTCCGTCACAACGCAACGCAAGACGATCAACACCACCATCGCGTGGATCATCGGCCTGCTGATCTTCTTTCCGATCCTCTGGACGATCCTGACCAGCTTCAAGACCGAGGCCCAGGCGATCAACGATCCACCCCTGTTCCTGTTCTTTGACTGGACCACGGAGAACTATGCCACCGTGATGGAGCGGTCGAACTACGGGCGCTTCCTGTGGAACTCCATCGTCATCGCGGGTGGCTCAACCCTTCTGGGCATCATCATCGCGGTGCCTGCGGCCTGGTCGATGGCTTTTGTCCCCTCCAAACGGACCAAGGACATCCTGCTGTGGATGCTCTCGACCAAGATGCTGCCGGCGGTGGGGGTGCTCTATCCGATCTACCTGCTGTGCATCCGGCTGGGCGTGCTCGACAACCGCGTGGCGCTGGTCATCATCCTGATGCTGATCAACCTGCCGATCATTGTCTGGATGCTTTACACCTACTTCCGCGAAATTCCCGGCGAAATCCTGGAAGCCGCGCGGATGGACGGGGCCACGCTCAAGGAGGAGATCCTCTATGTGCTGACGCCAATGGCGATCCCCGGCATTGCCTCCACGTTGCTGCTGAACTTCATCCTGGCCTGGAACGAGGCGTTCTGGACCCTGAACCTCACCGCAGCACAGGCGGCACCGCTGACCGCCTTCATCGCCAGCTACTCCAGCCCCGAAGGGCTGTTCTACGCCAAACTCAGCGCAGCATCGACAATGGCCATCGCGCCGATCCTCATCCTTGGCTGGTTCAGCCAGAAACAACTCGTCCGCGGCCTCACCTTTGGCGCCGTGAAATAGGGAACCGGAATTATGGGACAGATTGAACTTAAACAGGTTACGAAATCCTTTGGCGATGTGCAGGTCATCCCGCCGCTGGATCTGACCATCAAGGATGGCGAATTCACCGTCTTCGTCGGCCCCTCGGGCTGTGGCAAGTCCACCCTGCTGCGGCTGATCGCGGGGCTGGAGGACATCACCACCGGCCATATCGAGATCGACGGCCAGGATGCAACGGATGTGGTTCCGGCGCGGCGCGGGCTGGCGATGGTGTTCCAGTCCTATGCGCTTTACCCGCATATGACGGTGCGCAAGAACATCGCCTTCCCGTTGAAGATGGCCAAGATGGACCAGACCGAAATCGACCGGCGCGTGGATGCGGCGGCACAGGTGCTGAACCTGGCCGATTATATCGACCGCCGCCCCGGCCAATTGTCCGGCGGCCAGCGCCAGCGGGTCGCCATCGGCCGCGCCATCGTGCGCGAACCGGCGGCCTTCCTGTTTGATGAGCCGCTGTCAAACCTCGATGCCGCCCTGCGCGTGGGCATGCGGATGGAAATCTCCGAACTGCACAAGAAGCTGGCCACGACGATGATCTACGTCACCCACGACCAGGTAGAGGCGATGACCATGGCCGACAAGATCGTGGTGCTGCAGGCAGGTGTGATCGAACAGGTGGGCAGCCCGCTTGAGCTTTACCGCACCCCGCGCAACACCTTTGTCGCCGGTTTCATCGGGTCGCCCAAGATGAACCTGATCACCGGCGAGGAGGCGGCGAAACATGACGCCCATACCATCGGCATCCGGCCCGAACATATCGACGTTGTCGAAAGCGGCGGCACCTGGCAGGGCACCGTTGGCGTGGCCGAACACCTTGGCTCCGACACGTTTTTTCACATCCACAACACCGGGCTGGCCGACACGCTGACCGTCCGTGCCATCGGTGACATCAGCCTGACCCACGGCGATACGATCCATCTTTCGCCCCGTGCGGATGAAATCCACCGCTTTGATGCAGCAGGATTGCGGATCGGATGAAGCGACTGGCAGGAAAGACCGCGCTGATCACCGGCGCGGCGCGGGGCATCGGACAGGCCTTCGCGGAAGCCTACCTGCGCGAAGGCGCGCAGGTGGTGATCGCGGATATCGACGAGAAACGAGCAGTGCAGACAGCCACGGCGATGGGCGAAAACGCCTACGCCGTGGCAATGGACGTGACCGATCAGGCCAGCATCGACGCAGCGATCGAAGCTGCGGTCGCCCGTTTCGGCAAGATCGACATCCTGGTCAACAACGCCGCGATCTTTACCGCGGCCCCGATCATCGAGATCACCCGCGAGGACTATCAGCGCGCCTTTGACATCAACGTGTCAGGATGCCTTTTCACCCTGCAGGCGGTGGCACGGCAGATGATCGCGCAGGGGGGCGGCGGCAAGATCATCAACCTGGCCAGCCAGGCGGGCCGCCGCGGCGAGAGCCTGGTCGCAGTCTATTGCGCGACCAAGGCGGCGGTCATCAGCCTGACCCAATCTGCCGGCCTGAACCTCATTCAGCACGGCATCAACGTGAACGCCATCGCCCCCGGCGTGGTGGAGGGGGAGCATTGGGACGGCGTCGATGCCTTCTTTGCCAAATACGAGAACAAGGCCCCGGGCCAGAAAAAGCGCGAAGTCGGCGAGGCCGTGCCCTTTGGCCGGATGGGCCGGGCCGGGGACCTGACCGGCATGGCAGTCTTTCTCGCCACTGCCGAGGCGGATTACATCGTTGCACAGACCTACAATGTGGACGGCGGCCAATGGATGAGCTGAGATGAAACTGTCCAACGCCACACTCCCCGACCTGCCCGACGACATCCTGCGGCCGGTATATGACCGCAGCACCCTGACGCCGGGCATTGTCCACATCGGCGTGGGCAATTTCCACCGCGCACATCAGGCATGGTATCTGCACCGGCTGATGCAGCAGGGCGCGGCGCTCGATTGGGCGATCGTGGGCGCCGGGGTGCGCCCCTATGACGAGGCGATGCGCCTGCGGCTGGCCGGGCAGGATTACCTGACCACATTGATCGAATTGTCGCCCTCATCGCAGTCAGCAGAGGTTGTGGGCGCGATGATCGACTATGTGCCGATCAAGGAGGGCAACGGCCCCCTGATCGCCCGGATGGCACAGCCCGACATCCGCATCGTGGCCCTGACGGTGACCGAAGGCGGCTATTTCATCGACCCGGTGAGCAAGGCCTTTGACGCGACCCACGCGGACATACTGCATGATGCGCAGAACCCGGACAATCCGCGCACTGCCTTTGGCGCGATGGTGGCGGCCCTGCGGCTGCGCCGCGACGCGGGCACAGGCCCCTTTACCGCGCAAAGCTGCGACAACCTGCAAGGCAACGGCGATATTCTGCGCCAGATCATCGTCGGCCTGGCCCGGATGCAGGACCCGGAGCTTGCGGGCTGGATCAATGGCAATTGCAGCTTTCCGAATTCGATGGTCGATTCCATCGTGCCCGCCACCGGCCCCGCCCAGATCGCCCAGGCCCGTGCGCTGGGCATCGAGGATGCAGCCCCGGTCTGCCACGAGAATTTCCGCCAATGGGTGATCGAGGATGATTTCTGCGCCGGCAGGCCGGATTGGGATAAGGCGGGGGCAACATTTTCGAACAATGTCCACGCCTATGAAACCATGAAGATCCGGATCCTGAACGCCGGGCACCAGGTGATCGCGAATGCGGGTGAAATCCTGTCGCTTGCCACGATCTCTGACTGCATGGCCGATCCCGAGGTGGGCGGGCTGTTCCGCAAGGTGGCCCTGCGTGAAATCGTGCCCCATGTCTCGCCTGTGCCGGAGATTACCCCGGTGGCCTATGTCGACCTGATCGCGGCGCGGTTCTCCAATCCGAAGATCGAGGATACCACCCGCCGCGTCGCCTTTGACGGCAGTTCGCGGCACAGCGGATTCGTGTTGCCTCTGGTGCGCCGGGCGCTGGCGGGGGGGCTGCCGCTGGACGGTCTGGCCCTGGTCGAGGCCTGCTGGGCGCGGATGTGCGAAGGCACCCGCGAGGATGGCAGCGTGATCGAACCGAACGATCCGATGTGGGACAAGCTGACCGAAACAGCCAAAGCCGCGCGCGACCGCCCCGCCGCCTGGCTGGAGATGAGGGGCATCTACGGCGACCTTGCCGGGCAGGAGGCCTTCTCGCAGCGGTTCGAACATTGGCTGCGTTTGATCTGGCAGCAGGGCGTCCGGTCGGCACTGAAAGAATATTGCACGGCGGATGGCTGCAAACGGGGATAGCGGAAGATGGTCTTTCGCTGTCCTGATGTCCCGTCAACGGAACCAGTCGCGCCTGATCCCACATCCTTTACCGGCGTGGGAGCGATGATCAGTCCGAAAACCGGCACTGCAGGCTGAACGGGGCAACTTTCCGGGAAACCGGGGGCTGTTCATTCGGGATGTGATTCTGTTAGTTCAGCGAATTGCCGGTGGCGCATATCGCGCCGCCGGTGGCGAAAGCTCGAAAATCGCACCGGTCAGGTCAAGGTTCTATGCTGAATTCTGAAAGAAACAGAGCGGTCCACGTCGCGTCCCGCCTCTCGGTCGCCCCGATGATGGATTGGACCGACCGCCATTGCCGTTATCTGCATCGGCTGCTGAGCGGGCGGGCATTGCTGTATACGGAGATGGTGACCGCGCCTGCGCTGGTGCGCGGCGGTGCGGTGCATCTGCTGGAACATGACGTCAGCGAACACCCCGTGGCGCTGCAGCTTGGCGGTTCCGATCCGCGCGAATTGGCGCAGGCGGCGCGGCTGGGCGCGGATGCGGGCTATGACGAAATCAACCTCAACTGCGGCTGCCCTTCTGACCGGGTGCAATCGGGCACCTTTGGTGCGGTGCTGATGAAAGACCCCGCCCGTGTGGCAGAGTGTGTGGCCGAGATGCAGGCGGCGGTGGATGTGGAGGTGACAGTGAAATGCCGCATCGGCGTCGATGATCAGGAACCACGCGACGTCCTGCCGGATTTTCTGGCCCGGATCGTGGCTGCCGGCTGCACCCGTGTCAGCATCCATGCACGCAAGGCCTGGCTGCAGGGGCTCAGCCCCAAGGAAAACCGCGACATCCCGCCGCTGGATTACCCGCTTGTCCACCTGATGAAGGAATATTTCCCCAACCTGCATATTTCGGTCAACGGCGGCATCGGCTCGCTGGAAGAGGCAGAGGCCTTTCTGGACGGGGGGCTGGACGGCGTCATGGTCGGGCGCGCCGCCTATCACAGCCCGGCAGAGATCCTCTGCGCGGCAGACCGGCGCATCTTTGGCGCAGGTCCTGACAGCACGCCGGAACAGGCCGTCCGCGACATGCTCCCCTATATCGAGGCGCATCTGGCGGGGGGCGGGCGGCTGAACCAGATCACCCGGCACATGCTGGGCCTTTTCGCGGGCCGCCCCGGGGCGCGCGGCTGGCGGCGGAGCCTGTCCGAAGGGGCCAGCAAGCCGGGCGCGGGGCCCGAACTGGTGGCGCAGGCACTGGCCGAGATCGAGGCGCTGGCGCAGCAGGCGCAGGCGGTGTAGCAGGGGGCGTCAAAGAGGAGATACCCCATGCCAGAGACGATGCTTTTGATCCAGATGGGGGTGCTTCTGGCCTTTATCGGTGCCTTTGCCGGCGTTCTTGCGGGGCTTCTGGGTGTCGGTGGCGGCATCGTTCTGGTTCCCGCATTTTTCTATGCCTTTCAGACCCTTGGCTATGAGGGGCCGCAGCTGATGCAGATGTGTCTGGCGACCTCCCTGGCGACAATCATCGTCACATCGGTCCGCTCCGTGCTGAGCCATAACCGGAAGGGGGCCGTCGATTGGGACATCCTGCGCGGCTGGGCACCGGGAATCGTGATCGGGGCCGTGCTCGGGATGCTTCTGGTCGCGCAATTGCGCTCGGGCACCTTGCAGGCGATCTTTGGCGGTCTTGCGCTGGTTGTGGGCCTCTATATGGGGCTGGGCCGGTCGGAATGGCGGTTGGGGGCGGCAATGCCGCGGGGGATCACCCGGGCATTGCTCTCGCCCGCTGTCGGCTTCCTGTCGGTGCTCATGGGCATCGGGGGCGGCAGTTTCGGCGTGCCGTTGATGAGCCTTTATGCAACGCCGATTCACCGGGCTGTCGCCACGGCGGCAGGCTTTGGCGTGCTGATCGCGGTGCCATCTGTCATCGGCTTCCTGTTTGTTCCGATGACCACGGGGGTGCCGCCGCTGACCATCGGGACAGTCAACCTCGTCGCCTTTGGCATTGTGATCGCGATGACGCTGATCACCGCGCCGCTGGGGGTCAGGCTGGCCCATGCGATGGACCCGAAACCGCTCAAACGGGTGTTTTCGGTCTTCCTGATCCTCGTGGCGCTGAACATGATCCGCAAGGCACTGGGCTGGTGAGCGGCTTCCGGGTATTCGACCCGGACCCGGCCACCCTGCGCTGGGCGCAGGCAGCGCATCGCGTTGCGCTGGAGCTTGCGCGCGATCCGGCCATCCGTGCCGAAAATCTGCGTCACGCGGGCACCTGGTTTGTCGGCGTGGATGCATTGCCCAATGACCCGGACGGCAGTATCGGCGGTGTGCCGCTTCATGGACCCTGGGTGGATTTCATCGAACCGCCGGACCATTGGCACCGCGCGCAGCTTTCCATCGTCTATCCCGGCTATCCGGGGCAGGACCCGTCAGAGAGTGACGCCAACCACCGGTTCCGCATCAACCGTCATGCCGCGCATGTGGACGGGTTGCTGCCCGAGGGTGCGGCCCGCCGCCGCTACCTGCGCGAGCCGCATGGTTTCATCCTGGGCCTGCCTTTGAACCAGGCGGACGCCGCACCGCTGATGGTCTGGCCGGGCAGTCACAGGATCATGGGCGATGCCCTGCGCCGCGCCATCGGGGACAGCGCCCCGGAAACGGTTGATCTGACCGAAGCCTATGGTGCCGCAAGGCGCCGGGTTTTCGAGGCGATTGAACCGGTGCAGGTTCTGGCCAGACCGGGGCAGGCCACCTTGCTGCACCGCCATCTCTTGCACGGTGTCGCCCCCTGGGCCAAAGGCGCAACAGCCCCGCCGGAGGGTCGGATGATTGCCTATTTCCGGCCACAAATTTCCGCCTCCGCCTGGCTGAACGGCTGAACATCCGCCCGATTTCCCAACAATCACCTCGACTGCGCCTCATTGTTGCCTTTTCCTGCAGCAATTCATGGATCATAAATTTTTTGATCTTGGGACGGCAAAATGAACATTATTCTGACAGGACCCGACGGCGCAGTGGCGTATTGGAACGCCGCTCAGAACGGCCGCAAAACAATGGCATTCGGCAAACTCCAGGCCGCGGCACTGGAACGCAAATGCAGCTTTGCCAGGCTGAGCCGTTTCGCCGCCAATGGCAACCACGCCCCGACCGGCGCCGAAGGGGCGATCACCGCGGATTTCGGGCTCGACCTGCTCTACCAGATTGCCGGCAACCGCTGACAACAACCCGCTTTTATCCGGTTTATTTACCCTGCCGCGCCATGCGCGCGGCCCGGCCGCCCCGGCGTTTGGTCAACTGACCCGCCCGGCCCGGCAATTCCGCCATGATCTCGTGCCGTTCTTCCGGTGTCATCCGGGACCAGCGGCCAATCTCGTCAATCGACCGCAGGCACCCCGTGCACAGCCGCGATTCCGGATGCACCACGCAGATCTTGACGCAGGGGCTTTCGATTTCGGCGCGTTTCCAGATCTCGTCAGTCATCCCCGGCTCCCTGCCTGCGCATCACCGCCAGACGGTCCAGCGCGCCCTGCAGAATATAGCCCGCTGCGACGTGATCAATCACTTCCGCGCGACGCTTTCGTGTCGTATCCGCCTCCAGCAGCGCGCGTTCGGCGGCGACCGTGCTCAACCGCTCGTCCCAGAAGGTGATCGGCAGCGGCAAAAGCCGGTCGAAGTTGCGGGCAAAGGCGCGGGTGGACTGGCAGCGCGGCCCTTCGGAGCCGTCCATGTTGCGCGGCAATCCCAGCACCAACCCGCCGATGCGCCGGTCGCGGATGATCTCTGTCAGGCGCGCGGCATCCAGTCCGAATTTCTTGCGCCGGATGGTTTCCAGCGGTGTTGCCACGCTCAGGAAGCTGTCGCTGACCGCGACACCGATGGTCTTTTCCCCCAGGTCGAGCCCGATCAGCGCGGACATCGGGGGCAGGGCAGCGGCAAATTCCGCCATATCTTCGTATATCATTCCGCCACCCCGGCCTGCTGACCCGCGCGGCTGATGATATCCAGCGCGGCGGCATCCCCGTCAAAGACCTCCACTGCGTTGTCATAGATACGCCGGGCTTCCTCGGCGCGGTCCAGCACCGCCAGCGAGGTGATCAGCCGCGCCCAGTCTGTCGCGGGGCCGCCTTCGGTCGCCAGACGGTCAGACAGGCCTGCCACCATGCCGCCGATCATCTCCATCCGGTCTTGCGCGCTCATTTCCGCCGCGGCCTCGATATCCTGGGCAGAGGGGCCGCGCGCCGCAGTTGGCTGCGGCATTTCATAGTCCACCCCGGCCAGCGCCGCGACCGGCATGATCTGGGCGCGGATCGGGGCGATCCAGGGCGAATCCTCGGGGCCGCGCCGCAGCAACCCGTCCCAGATGCGGAAGGCGACATCCGGGCGTCCGGTCTGCACCATCATCAGCCCGACATAATAGCGCGCCCGCCCGTCCTGCGCATCGCGCGCCAGTGCCGCCCGCAGCGCCGTTTCCGCCTGCGGAGAGACATATCCCCCCGCCGCCAGAATCAGGAACTCGCCGTAATCGCTGTAATCGGCAGCGGTGGCGCTTTCTCCCTTGATCCGTAATACTTCTTGCTGCGCCACTGCCGCCGCCGAGAAATTGCCGATCCTCGCCTCGTTGCTTGCCAGCAGCCGGTGGCCCTGCAAATCCTCCGGCCGCGTCGCGACCGTTTCGCGCAGGCGGGTCATCAGGGTCTGGAATTCTTCGGTAATGCCCGGTTCTGCAGGCATCGGCGGCAGGCTTTCCTCGGCGGTCTGCTGGCTGGGACGGTTCTCGCGCATCTCTTCGGCAAAGGCGATCCTGTCGACCAGGCCCAGATCACCATAGCCCGGCGCACCCACAGTGCGGTAAAGCAGCAAGGACCCGGCAACCACCACAAGCGCCAGCAGCCCATAAAGGACGCGCGGTGAACCCCTGCCGGCAGCGAGGGTTTTCCCGGCTGTGGAACCCACCGCCAGAATGCGGCGCGAAATCTCTGTCCTTGCGCGTTCGGCATCCTCGGCGGGGATGACGCCACGTGCCACGTCGCGTTCCACTTCGGCCAATTGGTCGCGGTAGACCCGCAGATCATAGGATGCCGCATCCTCCGTCCCGGCCCTTGCGCCACGCGCCATCGCGCGCCCCAAAAGGGCAGCGACCATGATCGCCATCGCGCAGGTGATGATCCAGAACGTCATGCAGTCCCCGACAGATTCGAATTCAAGAATACCTAGTCATTCAACCCCATGCACAAAAGGGGACATTTTGACCACCCTCACGGCGCGCCTGCAACAATCGCGACCCATGTCGCAAATTTGCCAAGGAGTGCCGTGGCCATTATTCCTTTTTTGGTCAAGACAGCCAGAACGGGGTAAGCGACCGCGCACCACCCGAATCTGCCTACTCCAGCCAAGCAGGGACCCAGAGAGCATGAAGAAATATTCCGTTTTTGCAGTGGCCCGTGAAGCGATGCGCCACCACAGCGGTTGGACCCGAGCCTGGCGCGATGCCGAGCCGAAAAAGCGCTATGATGTGATCATCATCGGCGCGGGCGGGCACGGGCTGGCCACGGCCTATTACCTGGGCAAGAACTTTGGCATCACCAATGTGGCGATCCTGGAAAAGGGCTGGCTGGGGGGCGGCAACACCGGCCGGAACACCACCATCATCCGCTCCAACTATCTGCAGGATCCGTCAGCGGCGATCTATGAAAAGGCGCGCTCGCTCTACGAAACCATGAGCCAGGACCTGAACTACAACGTGATGTTCAGCCCCCGTGGCGTGATCATGCTGGCCCAGACAGAGCACGAGGTGCGCGGATACAAGCGCACCGCCCATGCCAACGCGCTGCAGGGCGTGACCACCGAATTCATCAGCCCCCAGCGAGTCAAGGAACTGGTGCCGATCATCGACCTGGACGGGCCACGCTACCCGGTGCTGGGCGGGCTGTGGCAGGCGCGCGGCGGCACTGCGCGGCACGATGCCGTGGCCTGGGGCTATGCGCGGGCCTGCTCAGACATGGGCATGGATGTGATCCAGAAATGCGAAGTGACCGGCATCCGCCAGACCGGTGGCAAGGTCACCGGTGTCTCCACCACCCGCGGCGACATCGACTGCGACAAGCTGGGCATGGTGGTCGCGGGCCATTCGGGACATCTGGCCGATATGGCCGGTTTCCGCCTGCCGATTGAATCCGTTGCCCTTCAGGCGCTGGTCAGCGAGCCGATCAAACCCTGCATGGATGTGGTTGTGATGGCCAACACCGTGCACGGCTACATGTCGCAATCCGACAAGGGCGAGATGGTGATCGGCGGCGGCACCGACGGCTACAACAATTACACCCAGCGCGGGTCTTTCCACCATATCGAGGAAACCGTGCGCGCCCTGATCGAGACCTTCCCGATGGTCAGCCGCCTGAAGATGCTGCGCCAGTGGGGCGGGATCGTCGATGTCACCGGCGACCGCTCGCCCATCCTGTCCAGGACCCCGGTCGAGGGCATCTTCGTGAACTGCGGCTGGGGCACCGGCGGGTTCAAGGCGATCCCCGGCTCAGGCTGGGCCATGGCGGAACTGATCGCCAAGGGCCGCTCGCCCCTGACCGACGCCTTTGGCCTGAACCGCTTTACCGAAGGCCGCTTCATCGACGAATCCGTCGCGGCAGGGGTGGCACACTGATGGCCGCGCATCCGAAGTTGTCCCGGAGCTTGCACGGCACAGGCGATAATGCGCCGGTGCGTGGTGTTGCGCTGTCCGCAGGCCGGAACCGGTTGGTTACTTCTTTCGTTGTGTCCCTGATCAAGGGAAACAAAGGAGAAACCAGGTCATGGCACATTCCGAGAACACAAACCCCGAGCACCGCACCACAGCGGAGCGCAACACAACAACAACCACAACCACCACGTCGGGCGGCAACAGCGTCGGCATCATCGTCGCGGCGCTGGTCCTTGTCGTGGCGGTCCTTGCCTATTTCGTCTTTGGCGGCGGCTATGATGGCGCCGGCACAGGCGCAAACGACGTCAACATCACCGTCGAAGGCACAGAGCCGTCCGCAACTGCACCTGCCGCAGATGCACCTGCGGCCGACAGCGAAGCGCCTGCCCCTGCCACGGACAACTCCGGCGGCGACGCAACCGCACCTGCTGCAACCGAATAAGACCAACGACACCACCTGCATTCAGGCTGATGCCCCTGCGGGCATCGGCCTTTTTGCCGTTCTCTCGCCCTTTTCGCGCCTGTCTGCGCCCCAATGCCACGGGACATCGCCATGCTGACCATCCATTGTCCGAACTGCGGCGTGACCGCAGAGGAAACCGAATTCCACGCCCACGGCGAGGCGCATCTGAAACGCTTTGGCCCCGGATCATCCGAAGATGAATTCGAAGGCTACCTCTTCATGCGCAAGAACCCCAAGGGCGTGCATTTCGAACGCTGGCGGCACCAATACGGCTGCGGGAAATGGTTCCATGTCGCGCGCTGCACCATGACGCTTGAAATCTTTGGCAGCTACTCGGCCCAGACCGTCGAGCCGCCGCAGGAGATACTGGACCAGATCGCCGACCGCCGCCCCGATGCGCCGGATCCGCGAACATGATCCCGACACCCATTCTCTTTTTGGCCCTGAATATCCCCGCCGGAGGCTCCCGCACCCTCCGCCCGCACAAAGGTTCGCGTTCATGAGCACCAGACTTGCCACAGGCGGACGCCTGCTGAACACCGCCAAACCGGTAAATTTCACCTTCAACGGCAAGCAGTTGCGCGGTTATGAGGGCGATACGCTTGCCTCTGCGCTGCTGGCGAACGACCAGATGCTGATGGGCCGGTCGTTCAAGTACCACCGCCCGCGCGGCGTGGTTGCGGCAGGCCCCGAAGAGCCCAACGCATTGGTCAATCTGGGCCGCGAAGGCCGGTTCGAGCCGAACCAGCGTGTCACCACGACCGAATTGTTCGACGGGCTGGAAGCCTCCAGCCAGAACCACTGGCCCAGCCTGGAATTCGACGTGGGCGCGATCAACACCCACCTCAGCAAGTTTCTGCCCGCGGGCTTCTACTACAAGATGTTCATGTATCCGCGCAGCTTCTGGAAACATGTCTACGAGCCCTTCATCCGCCACTCCGCCGGTCTGGGCAAGGCGCCCAAGGCGCGGGACGAGGACACATACGAGCATTTCCACGCCTTCTGTGACGTTCTGATCGTCGGCGGCGGGGTCGCGGGGCTGGAGGCTGCGCGGACCGCAGGCCGCAGCGGCGCGCGTGTGCTGCTGCTGGAACAGACCAACCACTTTGGCGGGCGCGCGCCGGTCGATGGTGGCACCGTCGATGGCAAGCCTGTGGATAAGTTCGTGGAAGAAATTCTTGAAGAGCTTTCGCAGATGGAAAATGTCCAGCTGCGCCCGCGCACCATGGGGGCAGGGGTCTATGACCACGGCTATGTCCTGGGCTATGAACAGCTGACCGATCACGCACCGGCCAAGGCAGGCCCGCGCCACCGTCTGTGGCGCATCCGGGCAGGTCACGTGATCACCGCCACCGGCGCCATTGAACGCCCCCTCAGCTTTGCCGGAAACGATATTCCCGGTGTGATGCTGGCCGGCGCCATGCGCGATTACCTGGTGAACTTCGGCGTATCGGTCGGGGATCGCACGGTATTGGTCACCAACAACGACAATGCTTACCTTACGGCAATTGCGCTCAAGCAGGCCGGCCTCGACGTGCCTGCGATCCTGGATGCGCGCGTGCTGCCGCAGGACAGCGAGCTGGTCGCGCAGGCCCGTGCCCTGGGCATCCGCATTCTGATGGGCCATGCGATTTCCTCCGTGAAAGGTGGCAAGCGCGTGACCGGTGTCGCGATCTGTTCGCAGGCGGGTGAGGGCGCGGTGCTGGAAGAGATCGCCTGCGATGCGGTTGCCATGTCCGGCGGCTGGTCTCCGGTGGTGCACCTGTGGTCCCATTGCGGCGGAAAGTTGCGCTGGGACAGCAAGCGGGCCTGTTTCAGCCCGGATGTGGATAACCCGCCAAAAGGCGCGGATGGCGTCGGCTTTGTCACCACCGCAGGGGCGGCTTCGGGCATGTTCCCGCTGGACGACGTGCTGCATGACGCGCATGCGGCAGCGGACGGTGTGTTGACGACACTGGGCTTCAAGCTGCCCCGCGACATCAGCGCCCCCAATGCTGCCCGCCGCGAGGAGGCACCGCTGGCACCGGTCTGGATGATGCCCCATGGCGCCAGCGCCAAGCTGCGTGAGAAGACCTGGCTGGACTACCAGAACGACGTCAAGGTCTCTGACGTGCGGCTGGCGGCTCAGGAAGGTTTCGTCAGCGTCGAACACGCCAAGCGCTACACCACGCTGGGCATGGCGACGGATCAGGGGAAACTCAGCAATATCAACGGGCTTGCCACGCTGGCCGGCGCGCTGGATGCAGAGATCCCGACGGTCGGCACCACCACGTTCCGCCCGCCCTATCACCCCATTTCCATGGGCGCGATCGGGGGCGGGGCGCGCGGTGCCACCTTCCAGCCGCTGCGCCGCACCCCGATGCACGGCTGGCACGACGCCAACGGCGCGGAATGGGAGCCCGTGGGCCAGTGGCGCAGGCCCTATGCCTTCAAACGTGGTTCCGAAAGCACCCATGACGCGGTCATGCGCGAAGTGAAGAACGTGCGCGAGAACCTCGGGCTGCTCGATGCTTCCACCCTCGGCAAGATCATCGTCAAGGGGCCGGACGCGGGCCGTTTCCTCGACATGCTATACACCAACATGATGTCGACCCTGAAGCCGGGCAAATGCCGCTATGGGCTGATGTGCAACGAAAACGGTTTCCTGATCGACGACGGCGTGGTTGCCCGGATCGACGAAGACACCTGGCTGTGCCACACCACCACCGGCGGTGCCGAAAGCATCCATGCCCATATGGAGGAATGGCTGCAGACAGAATGGTGGGACTGGCAGGTCTATGTCGCCAATGTGACCGAGCAATATGCGCAGATCGCCGTGGTCGGCCCCAATGCCCGGCAGGCGCTGGAGCGCCTGGGTGGCATGGATGTCAGCAAGGAGACGCTGGGCTTCATGGATTGGGCCGATGGCACGCTGGGCGGCTATCCCTGCCGGGTCTATCGCATCTCCTTCTCGGGTGAGCTGAGCTATGAGATCGCGGTGGATGCCAGCTATGGTCAGGCGCTCTGGGATGCGCTGATGGCGGTGGGTGCCGATCTGGGCGTGATGCCCTATGGCACCGAGGCGCTGCACATCCTGCGCGCCGAAAAGGGCTTCATCATGATCGGGGACGAGACGGACGGCACCGTGATCCCGCAGGATCTGGGCCTGAACTGGGCAATCTCCAAGAAGAAAGAGGATTACCTGGGCAAACGCGCCCAGGCGCGCAGCCATATGACCGACCCCGAGCGCTGGCAACTGGTCGGGCTGGAAACCACCGATGGCAGCACCCTGCCGGATGGTGCCTATGCGGTGGGCGAGGGGACCAACGACAACGGTCAGCGCAACACCATCGGGCGGGTCACCTCCAGCTATCATTCGCCCAACCTCAACAAGGGGATCGCCATGGGGCTGGTCCTGCACGGACCCGACCGCATGGGCGAGGTGATCAGCTTCCCCGGGGTGGACGGCAAGGTTTACGAGGCACGGATCGTCGATCCGGTTTTCTATGACAAGGACGGGGAAAAGCAGAATGTCTGATCCTGTAAGCGCGCTCAAGAATATCTCTGACGACACCGGTCTGGTGACAATATCCGAAATCGGCCCCATCGGCATGATCACCCTGCGCGGCGACCTGTCGGACAAGGCGCTGGTCAAGGCTGCTGTGGCCGCAGGCGGCGTCAACCTGCCCGAGCAGGGACATTGCAACACCCAGGGCAGCCAGGGCATCGCCTGGATGTCGCCGGACGAATTGCTGATCATCTGTGCCTATGCGGATGTGCAGGACCGTCTGGCAGATCTTCGCGAAAAGCTGGCGGGCAGCCATGCGCTGGTGGTCAACGTCTCGGACGCGCGGGCGGTCTTCGACATCAAGGGCGACCACGCGCGCGAGGTGATCGCGAAACTGGCCCCGGTGGACATGCACCCGGATCAGTTCAGCGGCACCATGTTCCGCCGCACCCGCTTTGCCCAGGTGCCTGCCGCCTTCTGGATGCCGGATGGCACCTCGGCACGCATCGTCTGCTTCCGTTCGGTCGCGCAATATATGTTCGACCTGCTGAAAACCGCGGCAATGCCCGGGTCCGAAGTCCGTCACTACGCCGCAGCATCCTCCTGAACCCGGCGGCCGGATCCCGCCCAAGCCCTGCGCGACCCAGAAATCCGGTCGCGCAGGGCCATTGGCCCCTTGACCTTCCCGCCTGACGCGCTTTGTTGTGGGGCAGGAATTCTGAATAACAAGGAGGCCCAAAGATGGCTTTTTCTCTTCCCGACCTTCCCTATGCCCACGATGCGCTTGCCGCCAAGGGCATGAGCGCGGAAACGCTGGAGTTTCACCACGACAAGCACCACAACGCCTATGTCACCAACGGCAACAAGGCGATTGAGGGCACCGAGTGGGAAGGCAAGTCCCTTGAGGAGATCATCAAGGGCACCTACGATGCCTCTGCCGTGGCGCAGAACGGAATTTTCAACAACATCAGCCAGTTGTGGAACCACAACCAGTTCTGGGAAATGATGGGCCCCGACAGCACCGCCATGCCGGGTGAGCTGGAAAAGGCCATCAACGAGAGCTTTGGTTCCGTCGACAAGTTCAAGGACGAGTTCAAGGCCGCAGGCGCCGGTCAGTTCGGCTCCGGCTGGGCATGGCTGGTCAAGGACACCGATGGCGGCCTCAAGGTCACCAAGACGGAAAACGGCGTGAACCCGGTCTGCTTCGGCCAGACGGCCCTGCTGGGCTGTGACGTGTGGGAACATTCCTACTACATCGACTTCCGCAACGCGCGTCCCGACTATCTGTCCAACTTCCTGGACAACCTTGTGAACTGGGAAAACGTCGCTTCCCGTCTCTAACCGAAGAGTTGCTCTCCCAGTCACCGACGCCCGCCGCGATGCGGCAGGCTGGGTGAACTGGGAAAACGTCGCCTCTCGTCTCTGAGGCAAAAGGCGCTCTCCCAGTCACCGACGCCCGCCGCGATGCGGCAGGCTGGGTGAACTGGGAAAACGTCGCCTCTCGTCTCTGAGGCAAAAGGCGCTCTCCCAGTCACCGACGCCCGCCGCGATGCGGCAGGCTGGGTGAACTGGGAAAACGTCGCCTCTCGTCTCTGAGGCAAAAGGCGCTCTCCCAGTCACCGACGCCCGCCGCGATGCGGCAGGCTGGGTGAACTGGGAAAACGTCGCCTCTCGTCTCTGAGGCAAAAGGCGCTCTCCCAGTCACCGACGCCCGCCGCGATGCGGCAGGCTGGGTGAACTGGGAAAACGTCGCCTCTCGTCTCTGAGGCAAACGGCGCTCTCCCAGTCACCGACGCCCGCCGCGATGCGGCAGGCTGGGTGAACTGGGAAAACGTCGCCTCTCGTCTCTGAGGCAAACGGCGCTCTCCCAGTCACCGACGCTCGCCGCGATGCGGCAGGCTGGGTGAACTGGGAAAACGTCGCCTCTCGTCTCTGAGGCACGCTTTGCGAATGAGATCAGACAGATACACCCCGCAGGTCAGCCTGCGGGGTGTTTTCATGTCGGAACCCCGTGGCGTCCTCCTGCGTTTGATCCTTAACCACTCAAAAGACAGGAGGCACCATATGGCAGAGCGACACAGATCCAAAGACGGCAGCAAAGACAGCGACAAGATCATCGGCGAAACCACCGAAATCGGCCAGCAGGGCCGCTCCGGCGGCAATCTCGAACGTGATGTCGCCACGCAGGACGAAAAGAAACGCGCAACTGAAAATCCGGAAGGGACCACCCGCGTCACCGGACAGGACAAACGCAACCATGGAGAGACCGCATGACCAAGCTGACAAACGGCACATGGGTGCTGATCGCTGATGGTGAAAAGGCGCTGTTCCTGGTCAATCAGACCGACGGCGAAGACCCGTTCCTGGAGGTGTTCCGGGAAGAGGCGCAAGACAATCCGCCCAACCGCGAACAGGCCGCAAACCGGCGCGGGCGGTTCAACGACGGCCCCAGCGTCCACCGCTCCGCCGTGCAGGACACCGACTGGCACCAGCTGGCAAAGGATCGTTTCGCCGGGGAACTGGCCGAAATCCTGTACAGAAAAGCGCACCAGGGGGCGTTTGACCGGATCGTGCTGGTCGCACCGCCGCACACCCTGGGCGAGCTGCGGCGCGAGATCCACAAGGAAGTCGCGGACCGGGTTGTCGCGGAGGTTCCGAAAACCCTCACGAACCACCCCGTTGATCAGATCGAAACTCTGGTCGCGAGGGAAATCGCCGCGTAATCAGAGGTTTGAACGCAATGGCTGAAGCGTTGCATCAAGGTGCGCTTCAGCCGAAATGCGCCTTGAGCCCGGCGAGCGTCTCTGCGGCATCCGACACAGGTGTCAGATAGTCCAGCAAGCTGGCATCGGCAAAGCCCTGATCGATCACATGTTTCACCAGCTGCATCAAAGGCTCCCAGTACCCATTTGTATTCACGATGAAAACGGGCTTTTCATGCAGGCCAAGCTGCCGCCAGGTCAGAACCTCGAACAATTCGTCCAATGACCCCGCACCGCCCGGCAGGACCACCACCGCATCGCAGTTCATGAACATCACCTTTTTGCGCTCGTGCATGGTCTCTGTCACCACATAGGTCGTCAGATCGGTCTTGCCGACCTCCCAGGCCACCAGATGCTGCGGGATCACGCCAAAGGTTTCTCCTCCCGCCGCCTGTGCCGCCCGTGCGACACTGCCCATCAGCCCCACATCCCCCGCGCCATAGACCAGCCGCAGGCCCGCTTCTGCCAGGCCTTTGCCCAGGGTCTCTGCGTCTTTCACATAGGCCGGATCGGTGCCGGGGCGGGAGCCGCAGTAGACACAGACAGAGTTCGGTCCAGGGGTATGCGTCATCTCGGCACCTCTTGCATGGAAATTCAAAATCATCCGCAGTGGGATTTTGACCCCTGTTATCGCGCCTGATAGAAAGGCTCAACCTTGGGGAAGGATGGATTGCATGAGCAAGTCAATGGCGGCGCTTGGCGGCCGGTCAGGTGTTCTGACGATTGTGGCCATTGGCGCTGTTGTGATCGGGGTGGCAAGCTGGTTCCAGCTGCGCGGTTCCGAATATCCGCCAAACTCCGCGCCCGTGGCACTTGTCCCCGAGATACCGCAGGCCGAAACGGCCAATGCACCCGCCGCAGCAGATACCGCTGAACCGGCTGAACCGGCGCAAGCCAGTGCAGCGGGGGATCAGGCAGAGGGTGAGGCGGTGGACAACGCCGCCACACAGGATCAGCCTGCGCAGGAGGACGCCAGCCAGATGGCATCTGCCGAGCCCGAACCCGCTCTGGCCTTTGATCTGGCCTTTGATGAGGTCCGCCGGGAAGGTGACGGCATGACGGTCATTGCCGGCCGTGCCGCGCCCGGTGCCCGGATCGACATCCTGCAAGACGGCGCAGCCATCGCCAGCGCCACGGCGGATGGCAGTGGCAAATTCGCGACGCTTGCGATCATCCCGCCGGACGGCAAGGGCCATGTGCTCAGCCTGTCCCAGACCGCGCCGGGGGGACAGATCAGCACTTCCCGCGACCGCATCATCCTGGCACCGACCACCCCGCCCGCGGCAGAGGTCGCGCAAGCCGCCGATATTGCGGCATCTGATGCCGAACCCATTGCAGAACAGACACCCGCAGCCCGGGCTGATGCGCCCGGACCGGAGGTGCCAGGAGAAACCGCTGATCCGCTGCCCGCAGATGAAGCCGTGGCGCAAGCCGCGCGCCCGGAACAAACCACCGCCCCCCAATCTGCGCCCGAAACCGCAGCGGTGCAGAGTGAGCCCGCACCCGATGCGCAACCGGCGGCGGAGGACGACGCGCCGGTCGAGACGGCCGATGCCGAACCGGTGCAAGCGCCAGCCGCATCAGAGCCGGTGACTGCCGCCGCAACATCCGAAGCCACAAACACGCCAGAGCCGGAGCAAGATGTCGCGCTGCTCAAGGCGACGGAGGAGGGGGTGGAACTGCTGAATGCCCCGCGCCCGGATGCCCTGCAATCGGTCGCGCTGGACACCATCAGCTATTCCGACGCCGGACAGGTGCAATTGTCCGGACGTGCGCGGCCCGACACCAGGGTGGTGCGTGTCTATCTGGACAATAAATCGGTGATCAGCCTGCCGGTCGACGAAAACGGCCGTTGGCGCGGCGATCTGCCGGATGTGGATGCCGGTGTCTATACCCTGCGGGTGGACGAGGTGACCCCCGAAGGCAAGGTCTCCAGCCGGGTCGAAACCCCGTTCAAACGCGAATCCGTGGCCACCCTGGAAGCCGCCGGTGCCGGGCAGGACGGCCCGATCAAGGCGATCACGGTGCAAAAGGGCGCGACCCTCTGGGCCATCGCGCGCGAAAGATATGGCGACGGGTTGCTTTACGTCCGGGTGTTCGAGGCGAATTCCGACGCGATCAGAGACCCTGATCTGATCTATCCCGGCCAGGTGTTCGACCTGCCCGACTGACGGCGGGACGCCACGCTTTCGGAAAAAGATGCGCCGGATATTCCGAATATCCCGGTTGCGGTGGCAACCGCCGCTGTCCCGTCTTATGTAGGGTTTCCAGCCGATAGGAACCTTCATGCCGTCAGATACCGCCAGCCCCTCTGCCAAGCGGAGCGATACGCCCCCCGAACTCCTCACAGACGAACAACTTGCAGACCAGGCCGAACGCCAGTCCGCCATGCGCGTGCTGCGCAAGGTCGCGCCCTATCTCTGGCCGCGCGACATGCCCTGGGTCAAACACCGGGTCGTCTGGGCGATGGTCGCCCTGGTGGTGTCCAAGCTGATCTCGGTGGCAACGCCGCTGTTCTACAAGGACGCGGTGGATGCGCTGGCAGGCGAAGGCACCCCGATACTGGCGCTTGGGGCGGTGTCGCTGACCATCGCCTATGGCATGGCCCGGCTGATGAATGTGGGCTTCCAGCAGTTGCGCGATGCGGTCTTTGCCCGTGTCGGACAACGCGCCCTGCGCATGCTGGCGCTGGAAACTTTCGAGCATATCCACAAGCTCTCCATGCGCTATCACATCACCCGCAAGACCGGGGGTCTCAGCCGGATCATCGAACGCGGGGTCAAGGGCGTCGATTTCCTGCTGCGTTTCCTGCTGTTCTCCATCGGGCCACTGATCCTTGAACTGCTGCTGATCGCGGTGATCCTGACGGTGCTTTTCGACTTCTGGTACACCTTGGTCGTGGCGGTGACGATCGCACTTTATGTCTGGTTCACCTTTGCGGTGACCGAATGGCGCGTGAAGCTGCGCCGCGAGATGAACGATCAGGATACCGACGCCAATCAAAAGGCCATCGACAGCCTGCTGAACTATGAGACAGTGAAATATTTCGGCGCGGAAGGCCGCGAGGCCGCCCGCTATGACAGCGCAATGGCGGGCTATGAACAGGCGGCGATCAAGACCAATTATTCGCTGGCTTTCCTGAACTTCGGACAATCCCTGCTGATCACGGCGGGCCTTGTCGCGGTGATGGTCATGGCGGCCATCGGCGTGCAGAAGGGCACGCTGACGGTGGGCGATTTCGTGATGGTCAACGCCTATATGATCCAGATCACCGTACCGCTGAACTTCCTCGGCACGGTCTACCGCGAAATCCGCCAGGCGCTGGTGGACATGGGGCAGATGTTCGGCCTGCTGGAACAACCGGCCGAGATCACCGACAAGCCTGGCGCCACAGAACTGACGGTCACCGGCGGGCGCGTCACCCTGGATGACGTGCGTTTCGGCTATGATCCGGACCGGCAGATTCTGCGGGGCATCAGCCTTGAGGCACAGCCCGGCGAAACCGTGGCCATTGTCGGCTCCACCGGTTCGGGCAAATCCACCATCGGCAGGCTCTTGTTCCGCTTCTACGACGTGCAGGGCGGCGCGCTGCGCATTGACGGGCAGGATCTGCGCGACGTGACCCAGAACAGCCTGCACCGCGCCATCGGCGTGGTGCCGCAGGACACGGTGCTCTTCAACGACACGATCCTCTACAACATCGCCTACGGGCGCGAGGGTGCCACCCGCGAGGAGATCGAGGCCGCCGCCCGCGATGCCCAGATACATGATTTCATCCAGTCCCTGCCGCTGGGCTATGAGACGGCGGTGGGCGAAAGGGGCTTGAAGCTCTCAGGCGGTGAAAAGCAGCGTGTCGGCATCGCGCGGACCCTGCTCAAGGATCCGCCGATCCTGCTGCTGGACGAGGCGACAAGCGCGCTCGACACCGAAACGGAGCAGGAAATTCAGGATGCGCTGCGCCGTGCAGGGCAGGGGCGGACCGTGCTCACCATTGCGCACCGCCTCTCCACAATCGCCGAAGCGGATCGCATCGTGGTGCTGGAAAAGGGCGAAATCGTCGAACAGGGCCGCCACGACGACCTGCTGGCGCGCGGCGGGCGTTATGCGCAGCTCTGGCAGCGCCAGCAATCCGAAGACGCGGCATAGGGCGGCAGGGCGGAAAAATCCGTCTCGCGCGGGTGGGCGACAATGAATGTCAACACGACCTAGTGCCCGAAAGACCTGTCGCATGTCTTGCGACAGCGATCAGGACGGGACCTTTGACGCGGAGATTTCTGCCGTCGATGATGACTGACACCCGGGCCCGGAACAAGCCGAAGGCGACGGGTCGGCTTGCGCCTCACATCACATTGCGCGCTTCCCGGTCGGCCTGCCAGCCGCCTATTCGGCGGCAGACAGGCGTGGCGACATCACCGGCACCGGCGCAGGTACATCATCCCAGATGATCTCCTGCGGCTTCATGCGGCGTGCATCGCGGGCCAGCGCCCAGTCCCGCGCCGCCTGGCTTGCCCGCCCCAGCGACATCCGCGCCAGCAGGCGCGCCACCCAGCGCACATAGGTTGTGGCCCAGACCCGGATCGCCAGCAGCGAGGGCGTCACCATCAGCGTCAGCACCGTCGCGATGCCAAGCCCGAAGACCACCGCCGTGGCCAGCTGCTTCCACCACAGCGCGGTGGGGCTGTCGATGGTATAGCCGCCGGCGGCAAAATCGAGGCTGAGCCCGAACATCATCGGCGCAAGACCCGCCATTGTCGTGATCGTGGTCAGCAGCACCGGCCGGATCCGCGCCTGCGCGGTGCAGATGATCGCCTCGATCCGGGGCATGTAGCGCTCGTATTCCTGGTAGGTGTCGATCAGGATGATGTTGTTGTTCACTACGATCCCGGCCAGAGCCACGATCCCCGTCCCGGTCATGATGATGCTGAAGGTCTGGTCCATGACCAGCATCCCGATCAGCACGCCGGTGGTGGAGAGCACCACCGCCACCAGAACCAGCACCGCGTTGTAAAAGCTGTTGAACTGCGCCAGCAGGATGATGAACATCAGCCCCAGGGCGGCGGTAAAGGCCGAGGACAGGAAGGCCTGGCTTTCGGCCTGGTCCTCCTGGTCGCCGGTCCATTCGGTGGTCACGCCGAGGTCCAGCGGCTTGGTGTCCAGCCATTTGGTCAGTTCCGCGATCCGCTCGTTTGCATTGACCGGCACCAGCCGGAATGCGCCACTGTCCAGCTCGGCCTGCAGGTCGGCACCCTTGCCGGCCTCCGCACGGTCGATCACGGTATAGGCGGCACCCCCCGGCAGGGTCACCTCCGCCGCCGCCCCTGCGTGGGCAGGGCGCAAAGTCGCAATGGTCTCGCCGGTGGCGGCATCGCCACGCACCACTTTCATCAGCCCCGGTGCCACATCGGCCTTGACGTCCAGATACCGTTTCTGGTCGATCCGGTTGATCTCGGCCAGTTTCGGGACCGGCGTGCGGGTGATGAAGTTCGACAGCGGGATCAGCCCGTCGGCGGTGCGCACCTTGAGCGTGTCGAGGGTGGACAGCACCCGGTCCTGCTCGGGCAGGCGCACGCGGATCTCGATCTCCTCGTCCGAGGTATCGACCCGCATCGTGTCCAGCAGCAGGCCCCGGGTGACAAGCTGAACCATCGCCCCGACAGAAACCACATCCGCGCCGTAGCGCCCGGCCTTTTCGACATCCACGTCGATCTGCCAGTCGATGCCGGGCAGGGGGCGGGTGTCTTCGATCAGGGTCAGGCCGGGCGTTTTCTCATATTGCGCGCGGACCTGTTCGGTGGCCTTGACCAGGTCGGTGTAGCTGTCGGATTTCAGCCGCAGATGTACCGGCTTGCCCGAGGCCGGGCCGCGCGCCTGCGCCAGGATCTCGATCCGGATGCCGGGGATCTGCTCAAGCTGCGCGGTCAGGTCGTCGATGATGACATCGCCATCATAGGCCGGGTCCTGGGTATGGCGGGTCACCGTGGTGCCCAGCAGCGGTACAGTGAACCAGGGTTCGACCATCTGCGGACGATCCTCCCAGGGGATCGTCTCGAACTGGACCTGCCCGATGCTGTCCTTGGGGGTCTGCGCCCCGCCGGTGTTGCTGTTCAACCCGCCTTCGCCGGCAAAGGCAAAGACCGTATCAACGCCGGGATGAGCCAGCACGATCTCTTCGGCCTGATGCAGCAGCTGGTCCTTTTCCTCCAGCGACAGGTTGCCTCGCGCCAGCACATAGACAATCGCCTGCTCGGGTTCGGATTCGACAAAGAACTCGACCCCCCTGGAGTTGTTGGTGAAATAGATCAGCACAGTGCCGACAAAGATGAACACCGCGCCCGCCACGGCCAGCGGCATCACCGGGTTGCCCGCGATGAAGGCCATGACATAGCCGAACCCGTTCCGGCGATAGCCTGCATGGATGCGGTCGGGCTCGCGGCGGAACATGCGTGCGACCAGCCAGCGGCCCGCACGGCCCAGACGGGTCATCAGCGCAAAGAGGCAGACCAGCCCCAGCATCAGCCCCCCCAGCGCCAGCGCGCCAACCGCAGCCGCGATCACGATGATCGCAAACACGATGGCAAAGGTGCTGACCACCGAGAACACCGACAGCGCATCCATGCCGCCGAATTGCGCGCCGATCCACTGGAACAGCAGGCCGGGGGCATTGGGCTGGGTCGGGCCCATCAGCAGGACAGCGGGCACGAAAAGCAGCGCCGCGCCGACGAACAGCAGCAGGTGCAGCCACAGCGGCAGCGCCGCCACCGCGTTCATCTGACGCGCCATCCAGTTTTCCAGCCGCCCGGTCACACCGCCCATCACCGGCAGATAGATCAGCGCCACCACCAGCGAGGCCGACAGCACAAAGATCAGCGTGACCGGCAACATGCCCATGAACTCGCCCGGCACACCGGGCCAGAACAGCATCGGCAGGAAGGCGCAAAGCGTTGTCGCGGTAGAGGATATCACCGGCCAGAACATCCGCTTGGCCGCTTCGACATAGGCGCGCATCGGGCCTTCGCCCTCCTGCTGGCGCTTGTCGGCATATTCGACCACCACGATGGCCCCGTCCACCAGCATCCCCACCGCCAGGATCAGGCCGAACATCACGATATTGGACACCGAAATGCCCATCAGCGCGAGGAAGGCGAAGCACAGAAGGAAAGAGGTCGGGATCGCAAAGCCCACCAGCAGGGCGGCGCGGATGCCAAGTGCGGCCAGCACCACGATCATCACCAGCGCCACGGCGGTAAAGACCGAGCCGAGCAGCTGCTGCACCATGCTGTCCACGACGCGGCTCTGGTCGTTGGAGGTGCCGACGGTGACGGCCGCCTGCAGCCCGTCGGGCCAGGCGGCAGCGCGTTCGGCGACGATCTCCTTCACCTGGGCCGCGGTGTCGATCAGGTTGAAACCCTTGCGCTTGACCACCTGCAGCGCCAGCGTCTTTTCATCGTTGAACCGAGCCGTACCCTTGCGGTCCTCGAAGGTGAGGTTGATCTCGGCCAGGTCCCCCAGGGTGACCACCCGGTCGCCATTGGTCTTGACCGGCAGGTTGTAGACATCGGACGGGTCGTCAAAGGACGACGGGATCTTGACCGAGAAGGTGCCCTGGTCGGTCTCGACCTCGCCCGCGGCAATCAGCTGGTTGTTGTTCTGGACCACGCTGATCAATTCGTTCGCCGTGACGTTGTAGGCCTCCAGCCGCAGCGGGTCGATCAGCACTTCCAGCATCTCGTCGCGGTTGCCTGCAATCCCCGCTTCCAGCACCGCATCCAGCCCTTCAAGATCGTCCTGAAGATCGCGGGCCACCCGCGCCATCGTGCGCTCGGGCACCGGGCCGGTCAGGTTCACGATGATGATCGGGAATTCGGAAAAGTTGATCTCGTTGATCGAATAGGTTTCCGCCCCTTCGGGGAAATCGGCCTGGGCGTTGCCCATGGCGTCACGGACATCGGCCATGATCTTGGTCTTGTCCCAGCCGAATTCGAACTCCAGCGCGACGCCGGCGTAGTTTTCCGCCGCCGTGCCGGTCATGGTCTTCAGCCCGTCCAGGTCGGCCAGTTCCGTTTCCATCGGCTTGACCAGCAGGGTTTCGCTGTCAGCGGCGGAAATCCCCGGAAACTGGACCGAAACGAAAAGCGCCGGAATCTCGATGTCCGGCTCGCCTTCCTTGGGCAGGGTGGAATAGGCATAGCCGCCGACCACCAGGCTCAGAAGGATAAAGGCCAGAACCATCCGCGCACGGCTGGCGGCCCAATCGACGATCTCGCTCATTGCGTGACCTCCTGATAGGTCGGATCGACCTGGACACCGGCGGTCACATATTCCTGACCAACCACGATCACATTGGCGGGGTCGGGCAGGCCGGTGACCCAGACACCGCTGGCAGTGTCACGCATGATGTTGACCGGGGCAAAGGAGACAGTGTCGGTTTCGTCCACCATGCGCACGCCCAGGGCCCCGTCATCGTTCAGGGTCATCGCGCTTTGCGGTATCAGATGGGCCTGCACGCCGGCCGCGGCAATGGCGATCTCGGCGGTCTGCCCGTCCCGGATCGTCAGGTCGGGGTTCGGCACTTCGATCTCGACCCGGAAGGTGCGGGTCTGCGGATCGGCGGAACGCGACAGGAAAATCACCTTACCCACGAGGTCATCGCCGCCCGCCGCCAGCCGCGCACCGGCCTGTGCGCCCAGGCTGACGCGGTTTACCTCGGTTTCGGGCACAAAGCCGACCAGCTTGATCGGGTTCAGCTGGATGATTGTCGCGCAAAGGCCACCGGGCTGCAGCAGGCTGCCCAGTTCGGCGGTGTCGCTTTCCAGCAGCCCGTCAAAGGGCGCGGTCATGGTCAGCCGTTCGATTTCCTTTTCCGCACTGGCCACGGCGGCTGTTGCAGCCTCGATGCCCGATTGCGCCGCGCTGAGCCCGGAGGTGGCGGAGCTGACCGCAGCCCGCGCCGTGGCGACCGAAGCATCCGAAGAGGCGACCCGCGTCTGCGAGGCAAAGCCGTCCTCGCTCAGCCGCGAGGCGGCATTCTGGTTGATCTTGGCTTCTTCCAGCTTGGCCTGGGCTTCCTCGACCCGCGCCTGCGCCTCCGGCACCCGGCTCCGGGCTTCGCTCAGCCTTGCCCGGGCTTCCTGCAGGGCGGCCCCGCGGGTGCCTGCGTCCAGCACGCACATCGGATCGCCCTGCGACACTTTGGTTCCCTTGCGCAGCGGGGCGGAGGAGACAACCGCCGAAGTCTCGGCGCGGACATCGACCTCGCGCGCGGCCTCAGTCTGGCCACGAAGAATGACCGCGCTGTCGACCTGCTGCGCCTCGAATCGCCTTACACTGACCTTGACCCGCCGGGTTTCCGGCTGTGGCGCGGCAGCGGGCGTCTCGGGCGCCGCCCCGGCCTGTGCTGCTTCGACCGGCGCATCCGCCGCATCTGCGGCGCCCAACATGGCCATAAGCTGCGGGCGTGCAAGGATCGACATGGCGAGGATGGCAGTCACGGCAATGGCTGCAAGGATAGAGAAAATACGCATCGCGCGGCCTCATGCTTGGGGCGGCTGGCCAAGCCCTCGGCCAGCCGCGTTTTCGGCTATGTAATACTTTAAAAGTGAACTGCCTAGTTTAGTTGAGGGATTTTTTGCGGATTTCTCGCGGGAATCTGTCGAAATGCACGATTTGGTGCAGGTTGCTAGCAGGTTGCTAGCCCTTGGCTTGCTCCCTCCTGCGGGTTAAGAGGTGAAAAACCAAGGACCAGAGGCAGCCCTGATGAGCGACACAGACAGCTTTATCGACGAAGTCAACGAAGAGGTCCGCCGTGACCGGCTGTACCACCTGTTCCGCCGCTATGGCTGGATCGCCGCTTTGGCCGTTGTGCTGATCGTGGGGGGTGCGGCTTGGAATGAATACACCAAAGCGCAGAGCAGGGCGCAGGCCGAGGCGCTGGGCGACGCGATGCTGGCAGCGCTCGCGACCAATGACGTGGCCGCCCGGGCAGAGCAACTGGCCGGGATTGACCCGCAATCGGCCGAGGCCGGGGCGGTATTGCGGTTGCTGACCGCCGCCGAACAGGTCGAAGCCGGTGAGACCGCCGCCGCTGCCCAGACCCTGGAAAGCCTTGCCGTGGACGGCGATGTGCCGGAAATTTACCGCCAGCTGGCCAGTTTCAAGGCAATGACCCTGCCGGATACCGACATGGCTGTGGAAGACCGCCGCCAGGCGCTGGAGGCGATGGCCCAGCCCGGCAACCCGCTGCGGCTGCTGGCCGGTGAACAACTGGCGTTGCTGGACATCGCGCAGGATCAGCCGGAGGCGGCAATTGCCCGCTACCAGGCCATTTTGCAGGATGCGGAAACCACCTCGGACTTGCAACAGCGCGCCCTACAGGTGATTGTGGCGCTGGGTGGAGAACCTGAGCTTGACGAGAACGCGATTGCAGCCGGTGACGCACTCACCGGGCAAGCGGTCGGAAACTGATCAGAACCGGACAAACGGTTTGGGGTGAGGGTACGAGAATGGGCAGGACCATGACGCAAAAGCAGAACCACGGCAGGGCCCGGATGGTGGGCGGGGCGCTGACAGCGCTGCTGCTTCTGACCGCCTGCGCCGAGGAACAGGTCTATCTGCCGGGCAAACGCGAGCCCGTGCGCTCCATCCTGCAGGACCCGGAACTCGCCGCCCCGCTTGAGGGCGAAGAGAAGGGGCCGAACACCAGCCGCGCGATTGCGCTGGGCGGCACCTCGAACAATGCCTCCTGGTCCCATGGCATCGGCACGCCCCAGTACCGCACCACCCATCCCGCGCTGCGCGCCACCGTGCAGCCGATCTGGTCCGTGGACATCGGCGCCGGTGACAGCCGCAAGCAGCGCATTACCGCCGATCCGGTGGTTGCGGGCGGGCGTATCTTCACCCTGGACGCCGACGCGCGGGTCACCGCTGTCTCGACCAGCGGTGAAACCCTGTGGACCCGCGATCTGACACCGGTCACCGACCGGGCCGGGCAGGGCACCGGCGGCGGTCTGGCCGTGGATGGCCAGACGCTTTATGTCTCCATCGGCTACGGGGTGCTGGCGGCACTCGACGTGACAACCGGCGGCGAACGCTGGACCCAGAAGCTTGAGGCCTCAGGCTCGGGCACCCCGACCGTCTATGGCGATCTGGTCTATGTCACTTCGGGCGATGACACCGGCTGGGCGCTGGACAAGGGCACAGGCCGGATCGAATGGCAGGTCGGCGGCAGCAGCAGCGTCAACAATGTGCTGGGCGCACCGGCACCGGCGGTGACGGACAAATTTGTGATCTTTGCCTATGGCACCGGTGAGGTGCAGGGTGTCTTCCGCCGCGGCGGCCTGCCGCGCTGGGACGCTTCCGTTGTGGGCAAACGCCCCGGGCGCGCCCTGTCTTCCGTCTCCGATGTGACCTCCGGGCCGGTCGTGTCGGGCAGCAGCGTCTATGTCGGCAACCAGTCCGGCAGGCTTGCCGCGCTGAACGTCGAAAGCGGCCAGCGTCTGTGGACCGCGCGCGACGGCGCCATCGGCCCGGTCTGGCCGATCGGCGATTCCATCTTTGCGATCACCGAGTTGAACGAACTTGTCAGGCTGGATGCCGGCGACGGCAGCCGCATCTGGGGCATTCCGCTGCCGAATTTCGTCAAGGACAAGCCGCGGCGCCAGTCCGAAGTGGTGGCGCACCACGGCCCCATCGTGGCAGGCGGCCGCGTGATCATCGCATCCAACGACGGGCTGCTGCGCAGCTTTGATCCCACCAATGGCAGCCTGACCGGCACGGTCGAAATCCCCGGCGGCGCAACCACTGCACCTGTGGTGGCCGGCGGCACCCTCTATGTGGTCTCCACCAAGGGGCAATTGCACGCCTACCGCTAATGGTCTAAAGCGCGAGGTTCAGGGGCCGCATCGGCCCTGTCGGAGCCTTGTGAACCATGTCCTTTACCCTTGCCATCGTTGGCCGTCCCAATGTCGGCAAATCCACGCTGTTCAACCGCCTTGTCGGCAAACGCCTCGCACTGGTTGACGACCAGCCCGGCGTGACCCGCGACCTGCGCGAGGGCGCCGCGCGCCTGGCCGACCTGAAATTCACGGTGATCGACACCGCCGGTCTGGAAGAAGTCACCGACGACAGCCTGCAGGGCCGGATGCGCCGCCTGACGGAACGCGCGGTCGACATGGCCGACATCTGCCTCTTCATGATCGACGCCCGCGTCGGCGTGACGCCCACGGACCTCGTCTTTGCCGAGATCCTGCGCAAACGTTCCGCCCATGTGATCCTGGCCGCCAACAAGGCTGAGGGCAAGGCGGCCGATGCCGGCGTGATCGAAGCCTATTCGCTGGGCCTGGGCGAACCGATCCGCCTGTCCGCGGAACATGGCGAGGGTCTGAATGACCTTTATTCCGTGCTGATGCCGCTGGCCGACGCCCATGCCGACAAGGCCGAGACCGATGCGCCCGAAACGGATGTGGACCTGCCCGAAGACGATGGCGAGATCACCGATGCCGTGCCGGAACCGACCAATGCCAAGCCGTTGCAGGTTGCTGTCGTCGGTCGGCCCAACGCGGGAAAATCCACCCTGATCAACCAGATTCTGGGCGAGGACCGGCTGCTGACCGGCCCCGAGGCCGGGATCACCCGCGATGCGATTTCCCTGCGCACCGACTGGAATGGCGTGCCAATGCGCATCTTTGACACCGCAGGCATGCGCAAGAAGGCCAAGGTGCAGGAAAAACTGGAGAAACTCAGCGTCTCCGACGGGCTGCGCGCGGTGAAATTCGCCGAGGTTGTCGTGGTGCTGCTGGACGCCGAAATCCCCTTTGAACAGCAGGACCTGCGCATCGCCGACCTGGCCGAGCGCGAGGGCCGCGCGGTGGTTGTCGCCGTGAACAAATGGGACATAGAGGAAGACCGCCAGGCCAAGCTGAAGGCGCTGAAGGAATCCTTCGAGCGGCTTCTGCCACAGCTGCGCGGCGCGCCGCTGATCACGGTCAGCGCCAAGACGGGCAGGGGCCTCGACCGGCTGCATGACGCCATCATGCGCGCCTATGAGGTCTGGAACCGCCGTGTGACCACCGCGCAGCTGAACCGCTGGCTCTCGGGCATGATGGAGGCGCATCCGCCCCCCGCGCCACAGGGCAAGCGGATCAAACTGCGCTACATGACCCAGGCCAAGACACGGCCCCCCGGTTTCGTGGTCATGTGCAGCCATCCCGACAAGGTGCCGGACAGCTATAACCGCTATCTCGTCAATGGCTTGCGGATCGACTTTGACATGCCCGGCACACCCATCCGCCTTTGGATGCGCGGCCAGAATGACGCGAACCCCTACAAGGGCCGCAAGAAGGCCAAGCCGTCCAAACTGCGCAAACACACCGAAGGCCGTCGCAAGGACTGAGCGGGGAAACGATTTTTTCAAAAAAATCGGGCCGGAGTTTTCAAAAACTCCGCGCTGGGCCTGTCCGCCTGCGCAAAGCCGCGAAGACCACCTCAAGGATCGAGCCAGCGGGCGATTTTTTCAAAAAAATCGGGCCGGAGTTTTCAAAAACTCCGGATCACGTCTCAGCGCCTGCGCATCGCCGCGAGGGTCGGCACCAGCAGCACCACCACGCCACCTGCGGCCAGCCAGGCCACGACCTGCACCGCGTCCCGGTTTGCCACAGCCACAGCCACCAGCGCCCAGATCACCGCCATCCCATAGGTCGGTGCGCGGCGCAGTGCCGATTGCACGAAACAGCCGATGAAAATCGCGATCCCCACAAAAACCAGCGCCGCCGTCTGCTGATCCAGCCAGCCATAGCCGGCCGAGAGCAGCCCCAGTGACACGCAGGCAGCGGCAGACAGCCACCCGGCATAAAGCCCGACCGGCAGCGCAGCCCAGGGGGTATCGGCCACCGGTGCCATGAACAGCGCCGCAAGCGCCGCGATCAGCATCACCCAGATCAGCACCGTTGCCCAGACCGGGCTGGCCAAGGCCACCGCCAGCCATGTGCTGCCCACCGCCAGCGAGATACAAAGCGGCAGGCGCATGTCATGCCACTGCCCGTCACGCGGGGCACGGACCAAGCCCCAGCCGAGGCCCAGAATCAGCCAGCCGTAAATCACGCTCCAGATCGCAAAGGCATAGCCGGCAGGCTGCACCGGCGGATTGTCCTGGCGGACCGGGAACTGATCCGGGGCGAACCCGGCAAATCCATCCACCAGAAAGGGCGAGACGGCAAATGCCACGGCCAGCAGGAAGCAAAGGAGAGCGATCGCGGGGCGCAGGGCAGGGGACATCAGGGGGCCTTCAGGTTACGAGGTTTTCCCAAAGATAGCCGTGATGCGCGTCAAGGCAACGCAGGGCGCACTGGCGCCCCGCGCGGCGGGCTGGCGTCAGACCAGCGCGCCCTCGGCCGACAGCAGGGTCTTGCCCCCCAGATAGGGCGCCAGCACCTCGGGCAGCACGACCGATCCGTCTTCCTGCTGGCCATTCTCCAGCACCGCGATCAGGCAGCGCCCCACGGCCAGACCGGAGCCGTTCAGCGTGTGCAGGAACTGCGGCTTGCCGCCATCGCGCGGCTTGAACCGCGCATTCATCCGCCGCGCCTGGAAATCCCCGGTGGTGGAGACGGAGGAAATCTCGCGGTAGGTGTTCTGCCCCGGCACCCAGGCTTCGATGTCATAGGTGCGCCGCGCGCCGAACCCCATGTCGCCGGTGCACAGGATCACGGTGCGATAGGGGATGCCCAACGCCTCCAGTATGCCCTCCGCACAGCGCAACATCCGCTTTTGCTCCGCGTCGCTTTCGTCGGGGTGGGTGATGCTGACCATCTCCACCTTCTCGAACTGGTGCTGGCGCAACATGCCCGCCGTGTCGCGCCCGGCACTGCCCGCCTCTGACCGGAAGCACAGCGTATGCGCGGTATAGCGGCGCGGCAGATAGCTTTCCTCGACAACCGTGTCGGCCACGATATAGGTCAGCGGCACTTCGGAGGTGGGCACCAGCCACATGCCTTCCTCGGTGCGATAGCTGTCATCCCCAAACTTCGGCAGCTTGTCGGTGCCATACATGGCATCGTCCTTGACCAGCACCGGCGGGTTCACCTCCGTGAGGCCGTTTTCCTCCACATGGGTGTTGATCATGAACTGCGCCAGCGCCCGGTGAATGCGCGCCACCGCCCCCGACAGCAGCACGAAACGGCTGCCGGAAATCTTCGCCGCCGTCTCGAAATCCATCGAGGCTGCGACACCCGCGATGTCGTAATGCTCTTTCGGCGCAAAGCCGAAGGCGGGGATCTCGCCCCAGCGGTTCACCTCGATGTTGTCGCCCTCATCCGCCCCGTCCGGCACGTCATCCGCAGGGGTGTTGGGAATGCGCGCCAGCATGTCGGTCAACTGCGCGTCCAACTCCTTGGCCTCGGCCTGCATGGTGGCCACTTCGGCTTTCTTTTCGCCCACCAGGGCGCGCAGGCGCTCGAATTCCGCCTCATCACCCTTGGCCTTGGCAGCACCGACCAGTTTGGAGGCGGCATTCTGCTCCGCCTGCGCCGCTTCGGCAGCGGAAATCTTGCCCCGCCGTGCCGCGTCCAGTACCAGAACAGCGGCCGAGACCGGCGCATCGCCGCGCCGGGCCAGGGCGGCGTCAAGGGCAGCGGGGTTCTCACGGATGGCGCGGATGTCGTGCATGGGATGCGTCCTTGGGCAATTTGAGTCGTTGCGCCGCCTTATGGCGCAGATCGCGCCGGAACGGTAGGCTATTTGGGATCGGCGGGGTCCTGACCGATGGAACGCTGAAAGTCGCGCCATGCGGTTACGAAATCTTGATGGCTTAACCTATCTTTTGCCCACTGTGCAGGGGCAGCGATACCGTCGGGTAATATGACGCTGGCGTCAGCAAATGTCTCGTTAAGGTGAGGTTCAATCTGTGGCGAGTTCGCAAGACTCATGTTTTGAAAGCATGCTCCTCTGAAATTGGCCTCATCCAATCTGGTCAAATCATCTATCTTAACTTCTCGAAGTTTAGCTCCTTGGAGTTTAGCTCCCCAAAGGTCGGAACGATAAATCTCTGTTTTCCATAGCTCTGCTCCATGCAGAATTGTTTCGCTCAGGTTTGTTTGTTCGCATTTGCATTCCCATAGCGCTGCCCATTGCAACTGACAGCCATTCAAGTTCGTCTTGCGCAGGTCCACGCCTATGAGGGCACTTCCACGAAGATTAGAACCCATGCAGTTCGCTCTCTCCAGATTAGCGCTTGTCAAGTTTGCTCCTTCGAGTTGAGCGTTCTGAAGGTCTGCATTTATCAGTTGTGCCCCATTCAAAAACGCGCATTGCAATTTTGCTCTATAGAACCTTGCGCCTTGAAGTTGTGCTACATTGAGTTGCACACCTTGCATGTTTGCTTCCGAAAAGTTTGCATCGCGCAATTTCGCTTGCCAAAGCTTAGCCTTCTGGAGATGAGCATTGCGAAAATCAGCGCCTTCAAAATTCAGGCGGTTAAGTTCAAAGTTTTGAAGGTTCGTCTTTCGAAGATTCATGGAGATTTTTGAAGCTAGATTGCTTTTTAGTGTCGATAATTTTCCTACTGTTTGCACTGCTCTTTCAATATCGGTCCGTTTTGTCGTCAGACTATTGAGCCAGTCTTCACGTGTCTTTTGCTCATCGAAGGACTGCTTGAACTCTTCTTCACTGACTACGAATAGATCTCTCGTGCTCCAGACAAGATTGTTCGGAATTTCCTCAGGAGGAGCGTCTGTAGCTGAAAGCTCTTGCACATATGCGCATAGAAGAGTTGTTACTCGAATTGCTAGCGATGCATCGGCTCCAACAAGCCCCTCCAACCTGTCAATTGCACCGCTTCGCCGAATTATGTCGTCTTCCCAGCCGTTGCTGGCGATACCTTCATCGCTCCATTTCGTCACCTGTCGCTGCGCGTGCAGATCGGCAACAGCATTGTTCATCTTGTCATTGGTTAACGCCTGATCAACCAAACCGACCTGTCTTTGGGCGACCACGGACCGCCAGACCACAAATGGCGCACCGATCATCGCCACGATGATGCCGGTCAGACCAAATTTTGCGAAACCGTCCTGTGGCACTTCGCCAAAGACAGCCGTGCCCAGCAGCTTGAACGCGGCTGCAATCGCGAGGATGAACAACCCGCCGACAATCAGGGTCCCGGCGACCGTTATCAGCGGCCCGATTGCGCGAGCTTTGTGCCAATCGAACTTCTCAGCGAGGCCGAACCACGCCCGCACGCTGATTTCTTTCCTGTCCAAGAGATCACCCCCTAACCACCTTCCGCAGGATCACCCGCCCTGCGCCCATCTGTCCACCCATTCATTGCCCTTTCCACCTTGCACATGGACCTCACCGCGCTTAGGTTCCGGCAAAATTCGCGGTCGCGCTCTTTGGGGTCGGCCGGCCCCACCCAGAAGGACCATTTCCATGCAAGGTATCCAGCAATTCGTGCCGCTCATCCTGATCTTCGGGATCATGTATTTCCTGTTGATCCGTCCGCAGCAGAAAAAGGCCAAGGAACATCAGGCGATGGTCGCTGGCCTGCGCCGGGGCGACCAGGTGGTCACCCAGGGCGGGCTGATCGGCAAGGTCGTCAAGGTCAAGGAAGACGGCGAGATCGAGGTCGAGATCGCAGACGGCGTCAAGGTGCGGGTGGTGCAATCCACCATCGCCACCGTGGTTTCCAAGACCGAACCCGCCAAATAACCCGGCTTTCCGGCCGTGATGTAAAGGCAAGAGCATGCTTCAGATTGATCTGTGGAAGCGGGTTGTCATTGTCCTGACCTGCGTGGTGGGACTTTGGCTGGCGCTCCCCAACGCGTTTTACAGCCCCGTCGAACAACATAACGACGCGGTCAAGGCCATCGAGCAGGGCGGCGCCACGCCCGAACTTGAAGCGCAGCGCGATCTGTGGCCGGGCTGGATGCCATCGGGGCTGGTCAATCTGGGCCTGGACCTGCGCGGCGGCGCGCATCTGCTGGCGGAAGTCCGGGTGCAGGATGTCTACAAAAGCCGGATGGAGGCCACCTGGCCCGAGGTCCGCGATGCCCTGCGCAGCCTGACCCCGGTGCGCCGGCAAGAGGCCCCGGACGGCGAACTCAGGGTACGCCTGCAGGATGCCTCCAAGATGGCCGAGGCGATGGAGATCCTGCGCGGCCTTGCCCGCCCGGTGCAGACCCTGACCGGGGCCGGGGCCAGCGACATCAACGTGAGCGGCAATGACGGGCTGATCACCATCACCCTCTCCGATGCCGAAAAGCAGGCCACGGATGAACGCACGATGCAGCAATCTCTGGAGATCATCCGCCGCCGCATCGACGAGGTCGGCACCCGCGAACCCACGATCCAGCGCCAGGGATCGGACCGTATCCTGATCCAGGTGCCGGGCATCGGCTCGGCCGCCGAGCTGAAGGCGATCATCGGCACCACCGCTCAGCTGACCTTCAACCCGGTGGTCAGCCGCGGCACCGATGCCAATGCCAACCCCGGCATCGGCAATTCGCTGCTGCCCTCGCTGGACAACGAGGGCGAATATTACACCGTCGAGACCGCCCCGGTGGTCACCGGCGAGGAACTGGTGGATGCGCAGCCCTCCTTTGACCAGAACGGCTCTCCTGCGGTCAGCTTCCGCTTTGACACCACGGGCGCGCGCAAATTCGGCAAATACACCGCCGAGAACATCGGCTCTCCCTTTGCCATCGTGCTGGATGACGAGGTGATCAGCGCACCCGTGATCCAAAGCCATATTCCCGGCGGCTCCGGCATCATCACCGGCAATTTCACGGTCGAGGAATCGACCAACCTCGCGGTGCTGCTGCGCGCCGGTGCGCTGCCCGCCGGCCTCGACTTTCTTGAGGAACGCACCATCGGTCCGGAACTGGGCCAGGACAGCATCGACGCGGGCAAGGTGGCCACCATCGTGGCCTTTGTTGCCGTGCTCGCATTCATGTTCATGAGCTACGGGCTCTTCGGCATCTTTGCCAATATCGCACTGGTCATCAACGTCGGCCTGCTGTTCGGCCTGCTCAGCCTGATCGGCGCCACGCTGACCCTGCCGGGGATCGCCGGGATCGTCCTGACGGTGGGCATGGCGGTGGATGCCAATGTGCTGATCTTCGAACGTATCCGCGAAGAGCTGAAAACCGCCAAGGGCCCGGCACGCGCCATTGCACTGGGCTATGAAAAGGCGCTCAGCGCCATCGTGGACGCCAATATCACCACGCTGATCACCGCCGTGATCCTGTTCGCCATGGGCTCCGGCCCGGTGCGCGGCTTTGCCATCACGCTCGGCTTCGGCATCATCACATCCGTCTTTACCGCGATCTTTGTCACCCGTCTGCTGGTGGTGATCTGGTTTGAACGGGCGCGTCCCAAAACAATTGAGGTCTGACATGCGTTTGCGAATGATCAAGGACGACACGAGTTTCGACTTCTTCGCACGCTGGAAGCTCTGGCTGGGCATTTCGGGCCTGATGATGGTCATCGCCTTTGCCTCCTTCCTGATCCAGGGCCTGAACTATGGCATCGACTTTCGCGGCGGCACCACGATCCGCACCGAAAGCCCGCGCCCCGTGGTTGTTGCGGAATACCGCGATGCGATTGACAAGCTGGGGCTGGGCGACATCACCATCACCGAGGTGTTCGACCCCAGTTTCCGCGACGATCAGAACGTGGCGATGATTCGCATTCAGGCGCAGGACGAACAGCAGGCGGTCACCGTCGAAACCATCGAAGCGGTGGAACAGGCGCTGAAAACCGCGCGGCCCGACATCAAGTTCACTTCGGTCGAATCCGTGGGCCCCAAGGTATCGGGCGAGTTGATCCAGACGGCGGTGATTGCCGTGGCGCTGGCGATCGGGGCGGTGCTGATCTACATCTGGCTGCGCTTTGAATGGCAGTTTGCCGCAGGGGCCGTGCTGGCCCTTGTCCATGACGTGGTGCTGACGATCGGCATCTTCTCCGAGCTTGAAATCCGGTTCGATCTGGCGATCATCGCGGCACTTCTGACCATCGTGGGCTATTCGCTGAACGATACCGTCGTTGTCTTTGACCGGGTGCGGGAGAACCTGCGCAAGTACAAGAAACGCCCCCTGAAAGAGATCCTGAACCTGTCCATCAATGAAACCATGAGCCGGACATTGATGACCTCCTTCACCACCCTGCTGGCGCTGATCGCGCTCTTTGCACTTGGCGGTGACGTGATCCGGGGCTTCGTCTTTGCGATGATCTGGGGTGTGATCGTGGGCACCTATTCCTCGATCTTCGTGGCCTCGGCGATCCTGCTCTATCTCGGCGTCAAGCGCGACTGGTCCAAACCGGATGCGAATGCAGGCAACCAATACGCCAATATTGACGCCTGAGACGCCCGCGCCGGATCGACCGCAGGTTCGGTCCCAGGTGCGGCGCGGATCAGCTTTTGCGCTGCACCATCAGAAACGGGCCTGCGGGTTTCAGCGAAGTGTGATACCGCCAGTACGGCTAGCTTTTCAGTGCCCCGGATTTTCATCATCGGTTTCCGCGGGCAGGGTGCTGGCATCAAATGCAGTGCTCCAGCGGTCCAGCAGCGCGCAATCGCCCTGCAGACGCCGCCATTGCCGCAGCCCGTTGCGCAGCCCGGCGCGCCCGATCCGGGTCGCAGGCTCGGTGATGCTGCCCGGCTCCCGCTCCTGTTCAAGCGCTGCCCGGCACAGTGATTTCGCGGAAAGGTATTCCTGCGAACCCCATGCCTGCAACATTTCCTGAAACCTGTAAAAGGCGGCGCGGTTGAACGCCTTGTCCTCTCCCAGCCGTCCGGAAACCGGGCTCTCGGGGGGATAGCCCGCACAAGGCACCCAGCCTTCGGGGATCGGCGCATTGGCGGAATGGGTGCGCCCTGCGCGCAGAAGTTTTGGCAAGACATGCGTATGTGGCCCCTCGGGGGAGGTGCCGCCGGTATCCGGCCCGCCGATCATCTGAAACACCTCGACCCGGCCCAGCCGGGTCAGGGCAACGCGGTGTGGATGCGCCCTGAGGATGGCAGCCATGGCCGGATTGTCCGGATCCATCAGCGACCGGCCCGCGTTCGCGCGCAGAAGGGCCAGCAATTCGGGATCAGCGGTGCGGATGCAGAAATCGACCTGCGGTTGCGCCAGCCCCATGTCAAACAGGATGGCGGCGCGGTCCTGCGCCCGCAACGCGGCATCGTCCGGGCCGATCTCGGTCAGGATCGCGAGACGGTGCATCATGGCTTGCGCCTCGGGCAGGCAAAGCGACACCGCCTGCGACCAGCGATGGGCCCGGGGGCTGAGTGTTTCATAAGCCACCGGCCGCACATCCGACAGCCGTTCGATCCGCAGGCCGCCGCGGTGCGTCACCTGTGTCAGCGGCGCGGCAAGGGGCGGCGGCACCTCATCGCCAACATGGTGGAATTCGGCAATCGCCCCGAAAGATCCCATGTTCCAACCGGCCTGCGCATCCTGCAATCCCTGTTTCAGCACATTCTCAAGATCAAGCATGGTGTTTCATCCCCTTTGAACTGACCCGCTGTCCGACTTCCATTCCCTGACCCCTTGCAAGGTCGCGCGGTAGACCGCCGCCCCCAGGGCCTCGCCCACATCCGTGTGCAGCCCGGCGTAATCCCCGGGGCCGGCAGGTGCGGCCACCCCTTCGTCGATCACCGGCGTCGGCGCACCTGCGTGGCAATGCTCAGGGCCTCGATCAGCGCTGTCCGCGACAGCCCGGTGTTGAGCCGGACCGCAATGTTGATCGTGCCCCGGTCCCGCGCCTGCCTGTTGACGCGCATCCCCACACGTTCGGCATTCGATAGGCCCAGGGTGGCAATGCAGCGCACAGTTGTCCGGCCCGCCTTTGCGCTCTGGTCGGTGAAACGGGAGACATCGCGCGAGGTCAGAAAGGCCAGGGCATCCTGCATCTCGCGCTCAAGCTCAAGGCTCAGCCAGGGCCGCGCAAGGGAGACGCCGCTCATTCCAGTATGTCCAGCGGCTGAAAGACAAACCCCGATGCCGTTTCTTCCAGAAAGGCGCTGACGCCAAAGGTGTCGCGGACAAGCGCTGGGGTCAGCACCGCCTGCGGTGAGCCGTCGGCGGCAATGCCGCCCTTGTCGACGACGATCAGGCGGGTGCAGTGCCGCGCCGCCAACCCCAGGTCATGCAGTGACACGATCACCGCGCGCGCCTCCGCCGCCAGATCGGCAAAGCTGCCGCGGTATTCCAGCGCGGGGGAGGTCGATTCGCGTCCGTAAAGCGGATTGGAGGAACTGCTGTCCTTCTCGGTCTCAAGCAGCAGGTTCAGCAGATGGCCGGCCTCTGCCACGCTGCGCCCGTCCAGGCCGAAACTCAGCCGGTATTTCAGCGCTTCGGTCCGGGTAAGCGTCGGCGCGCCGCCGTTGAAGGTCGATTCGTGTCTGGTGTTCTCATAGGCCAGCCGATGGGTCAGCCGCCCCTCCAGCATCGCATATTCGCCGTAGACCCCTAGGTCGTGTTGACATTCATTGTCGCCCACCCGCGCGAGACGGATTTTGCCGCTGGCGCCCTGATGTGAGCGCAGCAATGTGATCATTGGAAGCGAACATCCGGGATGGCAGAGGCAAAATCCGCCTCGCCCCGCAGGGGTTTCGCCAAAATTGCCCATTTCTGCGTTACAGCGTCCCGCCTTTACTATAAGGCAAATCACATCGCCAATGTCCCGAGAGCGCGTAGCGCGGCAGGGTATTGGCGCTTCAATTTCAAGGCGGGGCGCGCAAAGAGAGCTTGAAATAGCTGGCTATTCCTGCGCTCTCTTGCCTGGAACTGAGCAATTTTGGACTGAAACGGGTGGGTGACAATGAATGTCAACACGACCTAGCGTCCGTTCGTCGAGGGTGCCGAACTGGGTCGGATCATCCACCACATAACCCGGCGCATCCGGCGCGAAAGAAATGCGGTTGCCGTTGTCCCGTTGCCCAGCTCCAGCGTGGCCGAATAGGTGTCGCCGATCCCGCCTTTTCGGGTAATGATATTGATAACCCCCGCCGAGGCGTTGGAGCCGTAATAGACCGAATGCGGCCCGCGCAGCACCTCGATGCGCTCGATATTGGCGGTTTCCAGACCGCTGAGAATATATTCGCCATCGCCGCCCGAGGCTTCGATCCCGTCGATCAGGATCAGCGTATGGTTTGCCTCGCCGCCGCGCAGGCGGACCTGGGTAAAACTGCTGCCGGATCCGTTGACCGACACGCCCGGCAAGGCGCGCAGGGCGTCCTGCACCGTGGCGATGCCGCGCTCCTCGATCTGTTGTGCCGTGACAACACTCGCCGCGCGGCCCAGTGCCTCGGCCTCGATCGGCGTCAGCCCGCCCGAGACAATGATCTCGCCCAGATCGAAATGATCCTGAGCCAGTGCAGCAGTGGTGAAGTATGGAACGACGGCTGCGGAAGCCAGAGCGGATGCAAGACGCATGAGATACCCTCGGTTGCGACCCCGACGGGCCGCCAGACGTTGAATTGTCTTTTGAGGGATGCCCCCCGCAGACGGTGAAAACACCACAAGCGGAAGCTCCGCAGTCCCGACGCCCCTCGCGCCCGAACAGGGTGAACACCTTGGCAGGTCTCCTGACTCGCGGGTCGTTGCTTGGCCGGACCTTCCCATCACATATGCTGTGACAGTGGTATGCGCCGGCTTTGCTCTCCGCCTACAGTTGCGGGGGCAGTCGTGGATTTGGCCGGAGGGCCGAACCACGTTCCCTATTAACCAGACGGCGAACCGTCCGGACCGAAGTACCCTTTGGATAGCGGCCCGAATCGTTTCGGTAAAGCCTGCATGGAAAAATTCTCTGCGCCGCCCGGCAGGGCCTGCGGCAAAGCACCCCGCCAGGGGCGTCTTTTTACCGCGCTGGCCTATAACGTCAGGGCCGCATCGGCTATGATCGTCCTGCCGCTTTGCAAAGGGATGTGACATGCGCTTGAACGAGATCGTCTTTACGGATGCGAAACCTGTCGAAGGCTATGGCCCCGGCTTTTTCCGCATCGGCGGGCAGGTGATCCATGGCCCGGTGATTGCCGGACCTGGCGGCATTCAGACATGGGCCGGGCTGCAGGACGACGCCGCGCTTCTGGCGCTCAAGGGGCAGGTTGACGTGCTCTTTGTCGGGACCGGCGCCGAGATCGGCCATCTGCCGGAAACCCTGACCGGCCCGCTGGAAGAGGCCGGCATGGGGGTGGAGGCGATGGCATCCCCCGCCGCCTGCCGCACCTACAACATCTTGCTGAGCGAAGGCCGCCGCATTGCCCTCGCGCTGATCCCCGTCTGAGATGCCCGGGCCGTTGTGCCCGCCCCGCCGGGGTGCCGCGCCGCAAATGACCGCTTTTGCACGCCCCGCCAATGGGTTACGCAGGGGGCATGATGTTACGTGTCGATGATCTGACCCTTGCCCGTGGCGGTGTGCCGGTTCTGACCGGTCTCAGCCTTGCGCTGGTGCCGGGTCAGGCGCTGATCCTGCGCGGGCCGAACGGCGCGGGCAAGACTACCCTGTTGCGCAGCATCGCAGGCCTGCAACCGCCGCTTTCGGGCCGCATCGAGGGCGCGCAGGACCGTGTCGCCTATGCCGCCCATGCCGACGGGCTGAAAGCGATGCTGAGCGTGACCGAGAACCTGGCCTTCTGGGCGCGGATCTTTGGCACTTCCGACATCACCCCGGCGCTGGATGCCTTTGACCTGCACGGGCTGGCGGACCGGCTGGCAGGCACCCTGTCGGCAGGGCAGAAACGCCGTCTGGGACTGGCGCGGCTTCTGGTCACCGGGCGGCCGCTCTGGGTGCTGGACGAACCCACCGTTTCGCTCGACACCGGGGCGGTGGCGCTCTTTGCCGCTGCCCTGCGCGCGCATCTGGCACAGGGCGGCGCGGCGCTGATCGCCACCCATATCGACCTGGGGATCGAGGCGCAGGTGCTGGACATCACCCCCTTCCGCGCCAGTGCTGCCACCCGCGCCGGCGCCCGCGACGAGGCCTTTCTGTGAGGGCGCTTCTGATCCGTGATCTGACGCTCGCGCTCCGGGCCGGGGGCGGCTTTGGCCTGGGGCTTGCCTTCTTCCTGATCGTGACGGTGCTGGTGCCCTTCAGCGTCGGCCCGCAGGCGGCGCTCTTGCAGCTCATCGCCCCCGGCGTGCTCTGGCTGGGCGCGCTGCTGGCCTGCCTTTTGTCGCTGGACCGCCTGCTGGCGCTGGATTTCGAGGATGGCACGCTTGACCTGCTGCTCACTGCCCCGCTGCCGCTGGAGGGGGCGCTGAGCGTCAAGGCTCTGGCCCATTGGCTGACCACGGGCCTGCCGCTGGTGCTGGCCGCCCCGGTGCTGGGCGTGCTGCTGAACCTCGCACCGCCAGGCTACCTCTGGCTTGTCGTTTCGCTGGCGCTGGGGACACCGGCTCTGTCGGTCATCGGCTGTTTCGGCGCGGCGCTTACCGTGGGGATCAAACGCGGCGGGCTGCTGCTGTCGCTGCTGGTACTGCCGCTTTACGTGCCGACCCTGATCTTCGGGGCCGAGGTCGCCCGGCGCGGCGCAGGCGGGCAGGAGGTGACCACACCACTGCTGATGCTGGCCGGGATCACCTGCGCGGTGATCGCCCTGATGCCCTTCGCCTCTGCCGCCGTGCTGCGCATGGGGCTGCGATGAGCGGCCCGGCCCCCCATACCCCCGGTCAATCCGTCGCGCCGTCGTCTATTGAGCACCGCCGCGCGGCAGAGTAGGAGTAGCCCATGTCGATCTGGAGTTACGCAAACCCGGTGAAATTTCTCACCCTGAGCGCGCGGGTACAACCCGTGCTCTGGGTGCTGTCGCTGGCCTGTGTCGCGACCGGGCTGATCTGGGGTTTCTTCGGCACGCCCCAGGATTACCGCCAGGGCGCAACGGTCAAGATCATCTACCTGCATGTCCCCGCCGCCCTGATGGCGATCAACGCCTGGTTCATGATGCTGGTCGCCTCGCTGATCTGGCTGATCCGCCGCCACCATGTCAGCGCGCTGGCGGCCAAGGCTGCCGCACCTGTGGGCGTGGTGATGACCGTGATCGCCCTGCTGACCGGCGCGATCTGGGGCCAGCCGATGTGGGGCACCTGGTGGGCCTGGGATCCCCGGCTTACCTCCTTTCTGATCCTGTTCCTGTTCTACCTGGGCTATATTGCCCTGTGGGAAGCCATCGAAGACCCCGACACCGCGGCCGATCTCACCTCGGTCCTGTGCCTTGTCGGGTCGGTCTTTGCCGTGCTCAGCCGATATGCCGTGCAGTTCTGGAACCAGGGTCTGCACCAGGGCACCTCGGTGCCGGTGGCGACAGGCGGGCGCAGTGTAGACGATGTGTTCTTCTACCCGCTGGTGATCTGCATGATCGGCTTTGGCCTGCTCTTTGTCGCGCTGGTGTTCTACCGCACCGGCACGGAAATCCGACTGCGCCGTGCCGCCGCGCTGCGGGCGCGGGCGGGCAGGGCGGCATGATGCCGGAGCTGGGAAAATACGCGGTCGAAGTGCTGTCGGCCTATGCGGTGTCGCTGCTGCTGCTGGCGGTGCTGGTGCTCTGGACCCTGCGTCGGGGCCGCGCCGCACGCGCCACACTGGACGCCGCTGAAAAAGAGGCCGGACGCCATGGTTAAGCCCCTGATGATCGCCCCGCCGCTGATTTTCGCCGCCTTCGTCGCGCTGGCCGCTGTCGGCATGTTCCGCGACGATCCCGAAGGTCTGCCCTCCACCCTGGTTGGCCAGGCTGCCCCCGGCATTCCCGAAGCGGCGCTGGAAGGGTTCCCGCCCGCCACTGCCCGGATGCTGGCATCGGGCGAGGTCACATTGGTGAATTTCTGGGCCAGCTGGTGCCCGCCCTGCCGGGTCGAACACCCCAAACTGCTTGAACTGGCCAAGGCCGGCCTGCCGATTGTCGGGATCAATTTCAAGGATCAGGCAGGCACCGCGCGCAGCTACCTTGAGGATGAGGACAACCCCTTTGTCGGCGTCGGTTTCGACCCGCAGGGGCGCACCGCCATCGACTGGGGCGTGACCGCGCCGCCGGAAACCTTCATCCTGGATGGTGACGGCACCGTGCTGTTCCGCTTTGCCGGGCCGCTGGTCGGGTCTGATTACGAGCAACGCTTCCTGCCCGCGCTGAACGCGGCGCTGGGGCGATAGCGCGGGAAAAGAACTTAATGCCTCCGGCGGGGAATATTTCTTGCCAAAAAGAAAACGGGGGCCCGGCTGTCAGAGCCGGTAGCCGCCCGATACCGTGATGGTCTCCCCGGTGATGAACCCTGCCGCATCCGAGGCGAGGAAGCGGACCACCTTCGCGACATCTTCCGGCACGCCGTGACGCCCCAGGGCGGTCAGATCGGTGAAGGCCTTGATCAGCTCGGGCGGGCGGGGGTTTTCCACCCGTTCGATGGCGCCGGGGGCGACGCCGTTCACGCGAATGCCGCGCGGGCCCAGTTCCTTGGCCATGGCGCGGGTCCAGCTGTTCAGCGCGGCCTTGCTGGCGGAATAGGAGGCAGCTCCGCCTGCGGGGAACTGCGCGTTCACCGATGAGATGTTGATCACCCGCGCCCCCCGCGACAGATGCGGCAGGGCGGCGTTCAGCAGGGCCATGGGGGCCGCCACATTGACCAGATGATTCAGCGCCGGATTGCCATCGTCCATCTCGATCGCACCGGCATTGTTGACGATCACGTCCAGCCGCCCGAAGGTTTTGAGAACTTCCGCGATGATCCGATCCGCCGCCGCAGGGTCGGCCAGATCGGCCCTGATCGCTTGGACCGCCGGATGCGCGCCCAGCAAGGCATCGGGCGGTGTCGCATGATAGGTGGCCGCCACCCGGTGGTCGCCTGCCAGATCCGATGCGATGGCGCGCCCGATCCCCCGCGCCGCGCCGGTCACAAGAACAACTTCCGTCATTTTCCAGGTGCCTTCTGCTCTGCCCCGCCGCAACATCCGGACCCGACGAATTAACTGGTTGTTTACAGAAAGTTACCCGTGGGGATCCGGCTCCCTTGTTTCCTCAACATGGCCCGCGTCACGGCCAAGTGCAACCGGATCACGAAAAAACCCGCCGCGACGGGCGCGGCGGGTTGGTTTCAGTCGCTCTCGCGGGCGGGGTTATTCCGCTGCGATGGCGTCGTCCCTGGCCAGGTCGCGCAGCACGTAATGCAGCACGCCGCCATGTTCGATGTATTCGATCTCGATCGCCGTATCGATCCGGCACTTGATCATGATCTCTTTCTTGCTGCCGTCACCCATGGTGATTTCGCAAGGCACTTCCTGCAGCGGCTTGATGGTGTCGAGACCGGAGATGGACACTGTTTCATCCCCTGTCAGACCCAGCGATTTGCGGGTGTCGCCACCTGTGAACTCGAAGGGGATCACCCCCATGCCCACCAGGTTGGAGCGGTGGATACGCTCAAAGCTTTCCGCGATCACCGCCTTGACGCCCAGCAGGGCCGTGCCCTTGGCCGCCCAGTCGCGCGAGGAGCCGGCACCGTATTGTTCGCCGCCGAAGATCACCAGCGGCGTGCCGTTTTCCTGATGCGCCATGGCCGCGTCAAAGATCGAGGTCTGCTTGCCATCGGGGCCCTTGGTATAGCCGCCCTCGACGCCGTCCAGCATCTCGTTCTTGATGCGGATGTTGGCGAAGGTGCCGCGCATCATGACCTCGTGGTTGCCGCGACGCGAGCCATAGGAGTTGAACTCCCGCACCGGCACCTGACGCTCGACCAGATACTGACCGGCGGGGGTGCTTTCCTTGAAGGAGCCCGCGGGGCTGATGTGGTCGGTGGTGATCATGTCGCCCAGCATCGCAAGAACCTTGGCGTTCTCGATGTTGGTGATCACGCCCGGCTCCGGGGACATGCCCTGGAAATAGGGCGGGTTCTGCACATAGGTGGATTGCGGCGGCCAGTTGTAGGTCTTGGCATCCGTGGTCTCCACGCTCTGCCATTTTTCGTCGCCCTTGAAGACATCGGCATATTTCGACTGGAAGCTCTCGCGCGTCACGGTCTGCTCGACCAGCTCGGCAATCTCCTGCGTCGTGGGCCAGATGTCTTTCAGGTAGACGTCATTGCCGTCCTTGTCCTGACCCAGCACGCCATTGGCCAGATCGACGTTCATGTCACCCACCAGCGCATAGGCCACCACAAGCGGCGGAGACGCGAGGTAGTTGGCACGCACGTCGGGCGAGATGCGCCCTTCGAAGTTGCGGTTGCCCGAGAGGACCGAGGTGCCGATCAGGTCATAATCGTTGATTGCCTTGCTGATCGCAGGCTCCAGCGGGCCGGAGTTGCCGATACAGGTGGTGCAGCCGTAACCGACAAGGTTGAAGCCGATGGCATCCAGATCCTCCTGCAGGTTGGCCGCCTCAAGATAGGCGGAAACAACCTGGGAACCGGGGGCGAGCGATGTCTTGACCCAGGGCTTGCGGGTCAGGCCAAGCGCCCGTGCCTTGCGCGCCACCAGGCCGGCACCGATCATCACATAGGGGTTCGATGTGTTGGTGCAGGAGGTGATGGAGGCAATGACGATGGACCCGTCATGCAGCTGGTAATGGCCATCCTCGGTCTGCACATAGCCGCGCTTGTGGCTGCCTTCGTCACCGGGGATCTCGCGGGGCTCGGGCTGGCCGCCTTCACCTTCCCAGGTGACTTCCTGCGCCTTGGAGGCGTCCTTGCCCGCGCGCAGGCCCTTGACGTATTGGCCGAATGCCGTGTGCGCGGAGGTCAGCGCGATATAGTCCTGAGGACGCTTGGGGCCCGAGATTGCGGGCACGATGGTGCCCATGTCGAGCGTGAGCGTGTCGGTGTAGACCGGTGCATAGTTTTCGTCGCGCCACATGCCGTTCGCGCGGGCATAGGCTTCGACCAGGGCGATGCGGTTCTCGTCACGGCCGGTGGTGCGCATGTAGCGCAGGGTCTCGCCGTCGATCGGGAAGAAGCCGCAGGTGGCGCCGTATTCGGGGGCCATGTTGGCGATGGTCGCGCGGTCTGCCAGCGGCAGGGTATCGAGCCCGTCGCCGTAGAATTCCACGAATTTGCTGACCACGCCCTTTTCACGCAGCATTTCCACGACTTTCAGCACCAGGTCGGTGCCGGTGGTGCCTTCCATCATCTTGCCGGTCAGCTCGAAACCCACGACCTCGGGGATCAGCATGGAGATCGGCTGGCCCAGCATCGCGGCCTCGGCCTCGATCCCGCCGACGCCCCAGCCCAGAACGGCCATGCCGTTGACCATGGTGGTGTGGCTGTCGGTGCCGACCAGCGTGTCGGGATAGGCCACTTCCTCGCCGTTCTGATCCTTGTCGGACCAGACCGTCTGCGCGAGGTATTCCAGGTTCACCTGGTGGCAGATGCCGGTGCCGGGGGGCACGACGCGGAAGTTGTTGAAGGCCTTCTGGCCCCACTTGAGGAAGGTGTAACGCTCGATGTTGCGTTCGTATTCACGGTCCACGTTCATCTGGAAGGCGCGGGGGTTGCCGAATTCGTCGATCATGACCGAGTGGTCGATGACCAGATCCACCGGGTTCAGCGGGTTGATCTTGTCCGGGTCGCCGCCCAGGGCCACCAGACCGTCACGCATCGCGGCAAGGTCGACTACGGCCGGCACGCCGGTGAAATCCTGCATCAGCACGCGGGCCGGACGATAGGCGATCTCGCGCGGGTTCTGCCCGCCTTTCTGCGCCCATTCGGCAAAGGCCTTGATGTCGTCCACGGTGACCGTCTTGCCATCTTCGAAACGCAGCATGTTCTCCAGCACCACCTTGAGGGCGGCAGGCAGTTTGGAGAAATCGCCCAGGCCCGCCGCTTCGGCTGCGGGGATGGAGTAATAGGCGATCTTCTGATCGCCTGCGGTGAGGGTCTTGCGGGTTTTGGCGGTGTCCTGACCAACTTGAATCGTCATGGATAGGCTCCCTTTGCTATGAACAGGTGGCGGTGGTTACGGCCTAGATGACCTATTGCCGCCCATGTTTCAATGGCAATTCCCGGCATAAGCGCGAAATTGTATACTATTGTATACCGAGGCCCGTTAAAATGGCGCTTTGCCATCTCAAGAAACATTGATTGGTTATTTCAAAGGCGCAAAGATACTACTTGCCGGGGTCCCGACTTGCCGAATGGAATCAAATGAAACATCTGCTGCCCCTGGTCACCGCCTTGAGTCTGGCCGCCGCATATCCCGCTGCCTCTCAGCAAAATCCCGTGGTGGTGGAGCTTTTCACCTCCCAGGGATGCTCAAGCTGCCCGCCTGCGGACGCCATGCTGGAAGAACTGGCCGAGCGTGATGACGTGATCGCGCTGGCGTTGCATGTGGACTATTGGGATTACATCGGATGGGAAGATCCCTTTGGCGAAGCCGCCCATGCGGACCGCCAGCGCGCCTATGCGCATACCGCCGGGCGGCGGTCGATCTTCACGCCCGAGATGATCGTGCAGGGCGAGACCGATATCGTCGGCGCCAAGCCGATGAAGCTGGGCAAGGCCATCGCGGAACATGCACAGCGCGCGGCACAGGTCGAATTGACCCTCGCGCGCGAGGGGAATGCCCTGCGGATCGATGCGACGGCGCTGGAGACTCTCGCCGGCCCGGTGACGGTTCATATGCTGCGCTATACCCCGCACCGCACAACGGAGATCGAGCGCGGCGAAAACCAGGGCAAGACACTGGGATATGCGAATATCGTCGAAGGCTGGGAAGTTCTGGGAAGCTGGGACCCCGCAGCGCCTTTGTCGATGACATCGGTTCTGGAAGGCGACAAGCCGGTTGTGGTGATCCTGCAGAGCAAGGGCACCGGACCGATCCTGGCGGCACAAAGGCTGCGGTAGCCTGCCGGGCGCAGGCATGGCTTACGCGTTGCGATGTTTACGTGAAACAGGCGCGACCACCTGACGGGTTGAAATCCTTGGTTTCGGGCCGCGGCAGGTAATTCAGATCAAAACCGAAGCGCGTTCGGGTCCGGACCAAAGGTGGTTCCGGGATCGGGATGGCTTTGGTCCTCTTCTCATCATCAGGCGAATTCCTGACCTGCGTCCTTTGGCGCGGGGGGAGGGCGGGAGCGGGAATATGCCCCGCGACCAGTTCTGTGTCCTGTGCAGGCCCGGTTTCCCAACCCCGGCAAGAGGCAACGATGGTGGCGGTTTGCTCCGTTGACAATATACATACCGCTTGGTATGTATATTGTCATGACGCAACCAGACCAAGATGCACCAGCGCGGAAAGGCCCGGGGGCGGCACGCCGCCCTGGCCCTGCCGGAACCGGGGAGAACGTGACGTGACCAAGATTACCTGCACCTGCGGCAACGTCACGATTGCCCTGGACGGTCCGCCGATTCTGACCGCCGAATGTCATTGCACCTCCTGTCGCGATGCGGCCGGGCGTCTTGCGCCCCGGCCCCCGGTGCAGGAAGAAAACGGCGGCACGCGGTTCGTGATGCAACGCAAGGACCGGCTGCGCGTTCTGAAGGGGTCGGATCATCTTGCTTCTTTCCGCCTGACCCCGAAATCCGGGACCCAACGGATCGTCGCCACCTGCTGCGCCGCGCCGATGTGGCTGGAGTTCAGGGGCGGGCATTGGCTCAGCATCTATGCCGCCCGTTGGCCGGATGGCAGCGCACCTGCGCCCGCGCTGCGGACCATGACCCGCGATGCGCCCCCCGGGACGGCGCTGAGTGACGATATTCACAATGCCGGAACGCAATCGGCGGGCTTCATGGCACGCCTGTTCTGGTCCTGGGTCCGGATGGGGTTTCGTAATCCGCAAGTTGTTGATGTGAAAGGAGTATATCATGCCTGATGACAAGGTTGAGGTTGAAAATCCGAATACTCCGGGGCGCAGCCAGCGCCTGAGCCGCGTGAAATACGATGCGATGCGCGCGGCGCTGCTGCGGGTCTTGCCGGATGATCCGCCGGGCCTGAAGGTGGCCGAGGCAAAGGCGGCGCTGCTGCCCCATCTTGATGCCACATCCTTTCCCGGGGGCGAGAAAGCCGGGTGGTGGCTGAAGGCCGTGCAGCTTGACCTTGAGGCCAAGGGGGTGATTTCGCGGGCGAAGGGCAGCCCGGTGCGGCTGTACCGGTTGACGTCCTGAGCGGCAGTTGTGCGACATGATGCAATCCCTTGATGGGATTAGGGAAATTTCTGTTTCGTTGCACGATGGGCGAGGAGAAAGGGCGGCCTGTGGATGCCTCGCATCGGGGGCGGCGTTCCTGGATGCGCCCCGCCTGGGCCGTTTTCCGCGGGATCTTTTCGCCCGGCCGAGATCCATGACCCTCCCGTGTAGACATGTCATTTTTGACATGTCTACACGGGAGGGTCATGGACGTCTGAACGTCTGAACGCTCAAACCCCCGAGTGGCTATGCTGCTGTCGGGCGTGGCGGCTGCGCGGCTTTGCACTTGGGCTGCGATCCCGGCTTTCCGGGCAGATGGATCACCCCGGCGCGGAACGATTACCCCTGTGTCCCCATCCTCAGGCTGGTGCGGATGCGTTATTCCTCGGGCCGCCAGCGGCGGTGAACCCAGAACCATTGTTCGGGATGCGCGCGCACCTGTGCGGACAGGCTGTCATTCAGCGCCTGGGTCATGGTTTCGGGGTCGCTTGGCGGCACCGGCGCCTCTAGCACGCAGCGGAAATGCACGCCGTCCGGCTGGCGAATGCCATAGAAGGGGATCAGCAGCGCGTCATAGCGCAACGCCAGTTCCGCGGCAGAGACCGCTGTGCGCGCGGGCGCGCCCATGAAATCAAGCACCGGGGCGAATTGCACATGCTGGTCAAACAGCAGCACCAGATGCCCCCCCTCCCGCAGGTGGCGCACGAAACCCGCCGTGCCGCGCCGGCCCTGGGGGAACACCGGCCCGCCGAAAGCCTCCATCGTCTTGACGTAATGCGCGTTGAAATAGGGGTTCTTCATATCGCGGTAGAGTCCGCCGATATCATGGCCGCGCGCCACCAGGGCGGCGCGGGTCGCTTCGTAATTGCCGAAATGCCCGGTGACCAGGATCACCGCCTGGCCCCTGGCGGCGGCCGCTTCCAATGCGGCCATGCCGGGGCCTTCGGGGATGACATCGGCCATGCGCGCCGGGAAATCCTGCGCCGAGTAGTTTTCGATAAAGGTGCGGCCGGCGTTGTTCAGGCAGCCATCCGCGATCTCGCGCCGCCGGGCGGGGGGCAGATCGGGACAGATGCGCGCCAGATTGTCCAGCGCGCGCCTGCGGTAGCCTGCGGCGGGCCCCAGCACCCGCTGCACCAGAGCGCCGACAAAACGCAGCCGAGTCTCATAGGGCAGGGCAAGGGCGCAGCGGATGATCCCGACGATCAGCGCATTGGTCAGGTAGTGGCCCATTTTGCGCGCAAGGGCAGGCGGGGCGGCAGAGCGATCGGGCATGAAACCATGTCATTGATGAAGATCGTCCTGACATAGCCCGCGCAGCACGGCGCAACAAGGGCCGGGACCCGCAGCCGCAGGTCAGGCGCTGTCGTCGCTGTCGTCTTCCGCGTCCACCAGCAGCAGATTGCCGGTGCTTTCCATTTGCCGGATGGTGCGGACAACCTCGCTCATCGCCTCCTCTGCCTCGGCGGCTTTGACCTTGCCCGCATCCTTGATGTCCTCGCGCAGTTGGTCGGCCATGCGGCCCGACATGTTATCCAGAATGAAGGCCATGGTGTCGCCGTACCCCGCCGCCTCGGCCCCGGCCAATGCGGTCAGCAGGCTTGCCGGCGGCACCTCGCGCAGGATGCGCGGTATGTCGCGGCGGGCAATCCGGCTGGGGATATTGGCAAAGGTGAAGATGGCCTTGCGCACGGCATTGGCAAAGCTCTGGTCGGTTTCATCCAGCCCGGTCAGCACATCGTCGCGGGTCAGCGTGCTGGAGGAATTCAGGATCGCACCAACGCGCGATACCGGGTCGCTGTCAAAGGCGCGGGCGGGCTGCGCATCAAGCTGCATGGCCAGGGACAGGCCGATCCGGTCAACCGCATCCGGGGTCACGGCACCGGTCAGCGACACGGCATAGGTGATCCGCCGCGCCTGCGGTCCGGGCAATTGGCCCAGCAGTTCGGCAGCCAGGGGCACGGGCAGTTTCGACAGCATCACCGCTGCCACTTCGACGCTTTCATTCTGCAGCACCGGCAGGAGTTTGTCGGCGCTCAATTCCCTGAGCCGGGCCCAGGGATCGCCCGATTGGCGCACCCCCGCTTCCTTGCGCAGCCGCAGTGCCGTCTGGCGGCTGATCTTGCCGTCCAGCACATCCAGCGCGCCCGCGATGCCGGGGGGGAAGGCCAGGCCGATGCTTTCGATTTCATCGGCGAATTCGGCAACCACGGCGGATAGGGTGTCACGATCCACCAGCCGCATCGACCCCATCTGATGGGTCAGCGCCTCCTGCAGCTCATCGGGCAGATCCTCAAGCGGGATGTCGGCCCCTTCGTTGAGCAGCAGGCGCACCACGATCGCCGCCTTGGCACGCCGGCTGAGAGAAGGCCGCGCGCCGCCCGTGTCAAAAGAGGGCAGCGGCGCGAGGGAGCCCATGGGCACCATGTCGTTCATCTTTGCTGTTTCCTGTCTGAACCGGGGTGGTTGTGACAGGCAAAGATGAACGAATTCTGAAATCAGTAGCTGAAAGTCTGGCCCGTCGCGATGGCCTGCCGCAGCGAGGCCTCGGCCCAGGTGCCGGAGCCGCCATGGGCGCGGATCGCCTTGAGCTGCTCCATGGCATCGGCCACCTTGCCTTCGGCGACAAAGCCTTGACCCATGTAGGACCGGGCCAGCACATTGGCCGGGTTGACCGCCAGCGCGCGCTGGTAATAGCCCATCGCCAGATCGGTCTGGCCCATCTTGCGGTGGGTAAAGCCCAGATAGGTCAGGGTGCGGTCATCGTCCTGGGGCATTTCGGCCAGCACGACCTGCGCATCGGCATAGCGGCCCGCATAGGCCAGTTCGCGCACGGTTTCATATAGGCTGTCCATGTCCAGCCGGCTGTCCTGTGCATCGACGCAGGTCTTGGTTTTCTTGTCATAGACCTGGCCGTCTTCGCACTTGGGTTTTTCCGGCGCGGTTTCATTGCCGCTTCCGGCGGCAAGCAGCGGGCCCGCGGCCAGCGGCAGAACAAGGACTGTTGCGAGGGTAAGAGCCTTCATCAGGAATCTCCGGGCTATCGTTACGAGAGGGTGACTTTTTAAGTTAAAGGTAATCTAGAGAAGAGTAGCATCAAAAGCGCGGAAGTAAGACAGGGTCGCGCGATTGTGACCGCGGGGCCGGCTTTTCGTAACATCGGCGCGGAAACGTGAAAGAGCGCCGACAGGACAGGCAGCGCTCTGTCTTCATCATCTGGCCGGATCAGGTGCTGACCGGCATGCAGGACTTGGTGGCGCTGTCATAGGTCGTGCCGGTGGCACAGGACATCGCCTATTTCTCCTTGCCGTGGAAACATCCCTCCGCAAGGCTGAGTGTGGGCACCGCGGTGAGGGCAAGGGCAATCGCAAGGGTCTTGAACGTCATGATCGGTCTCCTTTTGCTTGATTGGCTTGGGATGAATGGGGCCTGATCCTAATCTACACCGATTGCGCATCATTTCAAACAATCCCGCAACCTCTGCGGTAACCCGGCACCAATCGGCCCGGATTCCGGGCAGGGGTCTGTGATTTGGCACTGCGCCTTTCAGATGCCGGGCAAAACCGATTTTCCTGGAACATCGCTGACGCGGATTGCTCGGGAAAATCGATCTTCGTAGCGAGCGCAGCGAAGGGCAGATCTGGGCCCAAACCTGTACTCTCAAAGCGAAGCCTATTGCCAAAGCAAAGCTTTGGCAGCGCCCGAACCGCCCCCACGGGGCGGGCGCTACTCGCCCACCCCTCGGTTCGGGCGCGACCTGTTTCGGGTGTTGGACATGTCAGCAAAGCCCGCTCACCTGACCTTCACGCGCCTTGCAGAGAAGCGCCGGTAATGGGCCAACATCAGGTGACGACCGCCGCTGACAGGATGCATGAATCCGTTGCACCGAGCCAAAGATGCGCGGCGTTCGACAGCGCCACCGTGCCCCACCGCTGCGGTGGGGGCGGATAAAGTGTTTCCGGCATAAGACGCCAGGGGCAACGGTCAGAGCCTGAAGCGTTTCAGGATATGCCTGACTCGCTTGTTCGCCACCTCTCCCTTCGGTCGAGCGCGAAAAGGGGTCTGCGATGTGTCAGCTTTATCCCGAAACGCTGTGGTCGCCAAAGACGCGGGCAAAGATCGTGTCCACATGTTTGGTGTGATAGCCCATGTCGAATTTCTCTTCGATCTCCGCGGGAGAGAGAGCGGCCAGCACCTCTGCATCGGCCAGAAGCTCGGTCTTGAAATCCGCGCCCTCTTCCCAGACCTTCATCGCGTTGCGCTGCACCAGCCGGTAGCTGTCTTCGCGGCTGACGCCCGCCTGTGTCAGGGCCAGCAGCACGCGCTGGGACATCACCAGACCGCTGAACTTGTTCATGTTGGCCAGCATGTTGTCGGGGTAGATCAGCATCTTGTCGATGACCCCGGTCAACCGGTTCAGCGCGAAATCGAGGGTGATCGTGGTATCGGGGCCAATGGCGCGTTCGACGGATGAGTGCGAGATGTCGCGCTCGTGCCAGAGGGTCACGTTCTCCATGGCCGGGATCACCGCCATGCGCACGGTGCGTGCAAGGCCGGTCAGGTTCTCGGTCAGCACCGGGTTCTTCTTGTGCGGCATTGCCGAGGAACCCTTTTGCCCGGCGGAGAAGAACTCGGCCCCTTCCAGCACCTCGGTACGCTGCATGTGGCGCACTTCGGTCGCGATGTTCTCGATCGAGCTGGCCACCAGCCCGAGCGCGGCAAAGAATGCGGCGTGGCGGTCGCGGGGGATGACCTGGGTGCTGATCGGTTCGGGCGTCAGGCCCAGCTGGGCGCAGACATGTTCCTCGACGCGCGGGTCGATGTTGGCAAAGGTGCCGACAGCGCCGGAAATCGCCCCGGTCGCGATTTCCTCACGCGCGGTTTTCAGGCGGCGCAGGTTGCGGTCCATCTCGGCGTAAAAGCGGGCAAAGGTCAGGCCCATGGTGGTGGGCTCGGCGTGGATGCCGTGGCTGCGGCCGACGCGCAGGGTGTCCTTGTGCTCCAGCGCGCGGCGCTTCAGCGCGGCCAGCAGCGCCTGGGTGTCAGCGATCAGGATGTCGGCGGCGCGGGTCAGCTGCACGTTGAAACAGGTGTCGAGCACATCGGAAGAGGTCATGCCCTGATGCACGAAGCGCGCCTCGTCACTGCCCACATGTTCGGCCAGATGGGTCAGGAAGGCGATGACATCGTGTTTGGTGACGGCTTCGATCTCGTCAATCCGGGCGACGTCGAATTCCACGTCCCTGGCCTTCCAGACCGCCTGCGCATTCTCGCGCGGGATCACGCCAAGCTCGGCCATTGCGTCGCAGGCATGGGCCTCGATCTCGAACCAGATGCGGAACTTGGTCTCGGGAGACCAGATGGAGACCATCTCGGGGCGGGAATAGCGGGGGATCATGGGGCACCTACCTGGAAAGCTGACGTTCGCCCGGTGCATAGACCGGGAGGGGGACAAGGACAAGCGGGCGGCAGCTTTGCACGCGGCGCAACAGCGGCGAAAGCCGGGTTGCGTGGCAGAGACCGGATTGTACATGCCAGATGTTCGCGGTATGTTCCGGTTGCGACGGGTCCAGGCCTGTCAAAGACAGGAAGGACGCGCCCTCATGAGTGCCACGCTCAGAGCCAAAGCCATCGCGGTTTGCAATGAGAAGATCGCAAAGAAGGGAGAGACGGTGGGTCTGTCGTTCTATGCGTTCTTTGCCAACCGCAATGATGACCCGGAACTTCTGATGGAGGCGGCGGAATGGTGGATCAGGACGCATGAGCTTGACCATTTCGAGAAGGCGGTGAAAATCCGGGAGATGATCTCCTCCGGCGTCTGAGCCGCCAGGGGGCGCTAGGCCACCAGTTCCGTGACCACCTCCGAGGACCGCTCAAGCGTGCGGTGCACCGGGCATTTGTCCGCGATTTCCAGCAGGCGCTGGCGCTGGTCCTCTGTCAGATCGCCGGTCAGCCGGATCCGGCGCCGCCAGGTGTCGATCTTGTCACCGGAGCCGGTTTCGGCGTCCTGTGCATGGACCTTGTCATGGCAGACATCCACGCTGACATGATCCAGCGGCCAGCCCTTGCGCCGGGCGTACATGCGGATCGTCATCGAGGTGCAGGCCCCCAGCCCGGCAGAAAGGAAACCATAGGGCGACATGCCCTTGTTGGTGCCGCCATAGGCGTGTGGTTCATCCGCCAGCACATGGTGGTGCGGGCCGCTGTTGATGTCCTGCAGAAAGCCTTCCGCATCCGCTTCGGAGACGCGCAGCACGCCTTCCGGCGCACCGGGGGGCGGGGCCGGGGGCGTCAGCGGCAGGTAGCGGCCCGCCCAGGTGGCGATGACCCCTGCGGCATATTCCGCGTCCCGCGCGCGGGGGATCAGATGTGCGGCGCCATCGAGGCTGACGAAACTCTTGGGGTGTTTGGCAGCCAGGAAGATCTGGCTGGCGTTGTCGATCCCCACGATCTCGTCGGTCGGGGCATGCAGGATCAGCAATGCGGCCTTCAGCCTGGCAATCGCCGGGGCCAGCGCGGCATCCGCCACATCCTCCACAAAGGCTTTGCCGATGCGGAAGGGCCTGCCGCCCAGCGATACCTCTGCCGCGCCCTCGGCCATGATGCGCGGCAGGGCATCGGCAAAGTTATGGGTCACATGGCCGGGGTCGAACGGGGCGCCGATGGTTGCCACCGCCCTGACCTGCGGCAGCAGCGGCGCGGCCTTGAGCACGGCGGCACCGCCCAGCGAATGGCCGATCAGCAGGGCGGGGGCCATGCCGCGCTCCTCCAGATAGCGGGAGGCCGCGATCAGGTCACCGACGTTGGAAGTGAAGGAAGTATTGGCAAATTCCCCCCGGGAGTGGCCCAACCCGGTGAAATCGAACCGCAAGACGGCAATCCCCATGCCTGCCAGCCGGGCCGCGATGCGGCGGGCGGCGGGGATATCCTTGCCGCAGGTGAAACAATGGGCAAAGAGCGCCGTGGCCAGATGCGGCCCGTCCGGCATGTCCAGCCTTGCCGCCAGCTCGTTGCCGTCATGGCCGGGAAAGGTGATGCGCTGGGGGGCCATGGGATACTCCGATACTGGTCTGGTGCCAGAGTGATCCGCTCCGCGGCATCGCGCAAGCCCGGGTCACACCAGTGTGACGCCCCGCGCATCGCCGTGAACGGGGCTGGAAGGGGGCGGGAACCGGGTGTAGCAAGGGGAAATACCTGATCCGGGAGAGCACCTTATGGCCGATACAGCAGACAGAGCATTGCACCCTGCCACCCTTGCGGCGCAGGCGGCGGGGGCCACGGATGAACAGACCGGCGGCGTGGTGCCGGCGGTGCATATGGCAACCACCTTTGCGCGTGACGAATCCTATGCGCAGCTTGTGCCCGGCAATACCTACCTGCGGTCGCACAATGAAAACGTGCGGGTGGCCGAGCGGCTGCTGACGCGGCTGGAAGGGGCGGCGGATACGCTGCTCTTCCCCTCCGGCATGGCGGCGGTGGCGGCAGTGTTCCGGACGGTGCCGAACGGGGCCAGCGTGCTGGTGCAAAGCCAGATCTACTGGGGCACAACCGCCTGGATCAGGGGGTTTTGCGCGCGGCGCGGGATCACGCTGCATGAGGTCGAAGCCGCAGACAGCGATGCCTTTGCCGCGGCCTGTGCCGCGCATCGCCCGGCGATTGCCTGGGTGGAGACGCCGTCGAACCCCTGGCTGCGGATCGTGGATATCGCCGCCGTGGCGGATGCGGCCCATGCGGTGGGTGCCAGGCTGGTGGTGGACAGCACCGCGGCCAGTCCGGTGCTGAGCCAGCCGCTGTCCTTCGGGGCGGATATCGTGATGCATTCGGCGACCAAGGGGATCAACGGCCATTCCGACGTGCTTTCCGGTGCGCTTTGCGTGGCGGATGCGGACAGCGCGATCTGGCAGATGATCCGCGAGGACCGCGACACCGCCGGGGCGGTCATGGCCCCGATGGAGGCCTGGCTGCTGACGCGCGGCATGCGCACCCTGCCGCTGAGGATGCGGGAAATGTCGCGCAATGCCATGGCGCTGGCGGAATTCCTGTCGGACCATCCGCAGGTGGAAGAGGTCATGTACCCCGGCCTGCCGGACCACAAGGGCCATGCGCTGGCCGCCCGCCAGATGCAGGGCGGTTTTGGCGGTTTGCTGTCCTTTGTCGTCAAGGGCGGGGCCGAGGCGGCCTTGCGCGTGGCCGGGCGGTTGCAATTGTTTCACCGCGCCACGTCGCTTGGCGGGGTGGAAAGCCTGGTGGAGCATCGCCATACCATCGAGCCGCATACCGGCATTCCCGAAGGGCTGCTGCGCCTCTCCGTCGGGATCGAGGACGCAGGCGATCTGCGCGATGATCTGGCGCAGGCGCTGGGGCAGTAGCGGGTGTCGCATGCCACGATAAGGCGGCTCGAAGCCCGGATGTTCTGATTCTTGTCGGGAGGTTGGGCGAGGCGATCCTGGCCTTTGACGGGATGCACGAGGGGCTGCTGTGCGGACTTTGTTGCCATGTCCGACATTCGAAACAGGTCGCGCCCGAACCGAGGGGTGGGCGAGTAGCGCCCGCGACACGCCGCAGGCGTGCCTCCTGCAATTGAACTGGCGCGCCTCCGGCAATTGAACTGGCGCGCCTCCGGCGCGACGGGGGCGGTTCGGGCGCTGCCAAAGCTATGCTTTGGCAATGGGTCTTCACTTTGAGGGCACAGGTTGGGGCGCACACCGTACCACTGCTGCGCCAGCCACGCGCGTCCATTTTGCACTCCGCTCTGGTGAGCGGTTTCGGCAATGATCCCCCGCCGACCGCCGCTCAGTAGATAAAGGGCACGAACCGCGCGGTGCGTTTTGCATAGGCCCTGAATTCCGCGCCATAGCGTTCGGCGAGATAGGCGTCGAGCGGCGGGATGTGGTAAAAGACGAACATTGCCGCCATCAGCAGCGGAATCGAAAAGGCCCAGAGCGAGGCTGTCAGCATCGCCCATCCGGTGAACAATATTGTATCACCGAAGTAGTTGATATGCATGGAATATGCGAAGAGACCGCCGGTGTAGCAATGCCCCTTCGCGCCGGGCTGCTGCTTCCAGGCGCGGCGCTGCAGTTCGGATCCGGTGTTCAGGTACGAGCCGATCAGCAGCAGGGCGGCACCCGCCCCGTCCCAGCCGGTGAGAGGCGCGGCGGTGCCCGAGAGGAAGCCCGCACCCAGCAGCAAGAAGCCCAGTTCGAAGACGGCCATGAAGGCGCTTAGCCCCAAAGCCTCCGCAATCGCGACCCGGCGTTGCATCAGCACGAACAGGGTCACCAGATGCCGCAGCCAGTAGAGCAGGGCGCATCCCGCCAGAATCCCGGCGCGGGTGGGGTCGGCCCAGTCGAACGGGCCGAAGGCGAGCCAGAGGGCGATCACAACGATGGCGCCATGCAGTGTGGCAAAGATCAGCTTTATGCGCAGGGAAGGGTCATGCCGGCGGTCGACGCCGCCTTGCGGGGCTGCCATCAATTGTTCCTTTCATGTCCTGCGGATGATGTGGCGGTTTTCGGTTCGGCGGTGTCCGGGGCGCGCCAGAGGTCGGGCATCCACTTCGCCTTTATCGTCCACTTGGTCTATAAAGCGGGGATAGACCTTGCCGATGGGATGTGTCAATTTTTAATTGACCAGATGGACGAAAAAGATGCCGAAAAGAGTTGACCACGAGGCCTACAGCCGGGCGCTGGCCGAACGGGCCGCGGCCTATTTCTCGGCCCATGGCTATGCCGGGACCGGGATGCGCCAGATTGCCGACCATCTGGGCGTGTCGAAAAGTGCGCTCTACCACTATTTCCCGAACAAGGAGGCGCTGTTTCTGGCCTGCACCAGACAGATCATGGCGGGCCTCGATTCCGGCCTGGTCGATCCCGGGGCGTCGGAACAGGAGAACCTGGACCACCTGCTGGAGGTTATGCGGGTGAACTTCGGCGCGGAAATGGCGCTGGTCTTCGACTATCTGCGGGGCAAGACGCGGGCAGAGATCGCACAGGACGAAGCGATGCAGATGGCAATGGAGAGCTACCGCGCGCTGGTCGCGCGCATCGTCGGGCAGGCGCGGGCCGAGAAAACCCTGGCCCGGCTGCTCGGGACCCTGCTGCTGGAATATTGTTCGGGAAAGTGAGGGGCAACAGGGCTCAGCCCCCCATCAGCGCCGCATCCCATTCATATTCGGTCAACCGCTCGAAACCGTCTTCGGTGATCAGCACCTGATCCTCCAGCTTGATGGAAAAATCGCCCCCCTCGGGTGAGACCAGCGCCTCCACGCAAAGTGTCATCCCGGCTTCCAGCGGGTAATCATAGGCCCCGGCCACCGCCTTGTCGGGATAGGCCACCAGCGGCCATTCATCGCAGAGGCCGACGCCGTGCATCAAGCAGCCGTATTTCTGTTTCTGGAATTGCGCATCCAGCACATGGGTGCCTGCGGTCAGCTCCGGGATCATCACACCGGGTTTCAGCATTTCCATGTTCTGCATGATGTGTTCGACGCCATGCTGCATGGCATAGATCATGTCGGGGCGCGGTTTCCGGTCGCCCACCCACCATGTGCGGCTGATGTCCACGCAGATGCCGTAGCTGCCCACCAGATCGGTGTCGAAGGCGATGATTTCATTGTTCTGCACCACACGCGGGCCGCATTCCTGGAACCAGGGATTGGTGCGCGGGCCGGAGGTGAGCAGGCGGGTTTCGATCCATTCGCCGCCGCGTCGGATGTTTTCGGCGTGCAGGACCGCCCAGATGTCATTCTCCGTCACTGACGCCACGGGCACCTGCGCGCGGGCGAAGTCCTCCATCGCGCGGACCGCGGTTTCGCAGGCGTGGCTGGCGCAGCGCATGGCGCGGATTTCCTCGGGGCCCTTGATGGCACGGGATTTCTCGGTGATCTCCTCGCCGTCCACAACGGTGAACCCCTGTGCCTCCAGCGCGCGCAGACCGTGCAGCATGATCTTGTCCACCGCGATCCGCATGTTGCCGGGGCCTGCGTGTTCGGCGCAGAGAAGGCGGACCTCGTTGGCAAAGGTATCGGCGGCCACATCAATCTTGTCGCCCCGGTCGAAATAGAACAGGTCCGCGCCGGAGCGCCGTTCGCGCACCAGCGGGTTGAATTCGCTGAGGAAGATGCCGTTCTTGTAGTCCCAGATCACCATGTAGCCATCGGCGCAGAGCAGCACGGCGCGGAACGGGTTATGGGTGTTCCAGAGCTGCATGTTGGTGCTGTCAGTGGCATAGCGGATGTTCAGCGGGTCGAACATCAGCAGCCCGGCCAGCCCGCGTGCCGCGATCTGCGCGGTCAGCCGTTCCCAGCGGAACTGGCGCATGGCGGGCAGGTCCGGCAGCTGCAGACCCGCTGCCGCCCATTCGTCGAAGGCCAGGCGCGTTGGCCCGATCTCCACCCGGTTGGCATCATTGGGGCTGCCATCGGGCAGCGCCGGGCCATGGGCGGGGTCGATCTTGCGGGTGTCGCGGAAGTGCTTGTTCATGGCGGGCCTCCTTGTATTGGACCACGATGCCGGAGGTGGACGGGGGATGTTTGGTAAAAACCGACCCCCGGAGATGTCGTTTTCGCAGGACGCGGGCAGGGGATGGCGTTAGGTTGCCCGGCGATGAAAGAGATCCTGCACGAAGATTTGCCGCCCGAGATGGCGGTGCCCCCCGCGCTGCCGGGCGTGGCCCCCTGTGCGGCCGACGACTGGCTGCGGGTGGATGAGACCTATGGCGCGCAGATGCGCTACCGGCTGGCCCTGCTGGCGGAAAAGCCGCAGGCGGTGCTGTGGGAACCTGCCGCATCCCGTGACGCCGCGCTCGAAGTGCTGGAGGAAGCTCTGGCGCTGCTGCCGGGGAAAGGCTTTGCGGTGCAGGGGGATCAGGTGCGATGCCCCGATGGCCGCGAGGTGGCGCTGGACCGCACCGCGCCGCTGCGCACGCTGGGGCAACTGGTGCAACAGGACATCTGCGTGATGGACAAGCAGGGCGACCAGCATGTGCTGGTGGCTGCGGTCCTGTGTTTTCCGGCGAACTGGCGGCTGGCGGAAAAGGCGGGCCGCCCGCTGACCGATATCCATCTGCCGGTCGATGCCTATGACGCCGGGATCGCCCGCCGGGTGCAGCGGTTGTTTGACGGGGTGCAGGTGGGCCGCCCGCTGTGGCGGTTCAACCGGCTGGCCTATGGCGATGCCGATCTGCATCAACCCGCCCGGAAGGATCAGGGCCTGGTGCGCCGGTACGAACGGGCAGAGCGGCAATGCGTGGTGCGGATGCCGCGCACGCGGGCCGTGGTTTTCAGCATCCACACCCATGTGGTGCGGCGCGCAGCGGGCTGAGCCGCCGCGCGCCGCTGTGTCACATCGGGTCTATAGCGCTTCAGGTATATCCCGAAGCGCCATAGGTCCGGCACGTTCGGCTGTCGTTTTCCTGACTATGGCGCGCCGCGCGCCGGAGTTTTTGAAAACTCCGGTCCGTTTTCTTTGAAGAAAACGCAAGGCTGGCGGCGGCGCATGTGCCTGGTTCCGGCACGTTCGGCTGTCGTTGCCCTGATTGTGGCGCGCCGTGCGCCGGAGTTTTTGAAAACTCCGGTCCGTTTTCTTTGAAGAAAACGCAAGGCTGGCGGCGGCGCTTGTGCCTGGTTCCGGCACTTTCGGCTGTCGTTTCCCTGATTGTGGCGCGCCGCGCGCCGGAGTTTTTGAAAACTCCGGGCCGTTTTCTTTGAAGAAAACGCAAAGCTGGCGGCGGCGCTTGTGCCTACATCGTTTCGGGATAGGCCTGAAACATCCCACATCACTTTTCGCCTGGGGCCAAAGGGAGGGGCAGCGTACAAGTGATTCAGGTATGTACCGAAGCGCTCTGGCTTAAGGTCGGGCGCTCTAGCACCATATGCGGCTGACCGTCAGAGGTTTTCTGCGGTGACTGGCCATGGGCGTTCACGGTGGTGTTGACCTGCCGCCGGAACGCGCTGAACAGTTCCGAGGTGACCACGTCGATGGGCCGGTCGAACCGCAGGGTCAGCGCCCAGTAGCCCGAGGAGGACTGCCGCGCGGCCTTGACCTCTCCGACAAAGGGATGGCCGAGGTAGCGGCCGGTCACGCGCTGGCCGGGGGCCCAGCCGGGGTGGCTGTTGGCGGCACGGGCGGCGATGGTGTTCCAGTCGCGCGCGCCCCATTGATGGGCCACGGTCTCCAGCGCTTCGGCATGGCTGAGGGTCTGGCCACGGGCAGCCAGATCGGCGCGCAGGCGTTTGGCCTGCGCCTTGAGGACGTCACGGGAAGGGGTAGTCATCTTTACACTCCGTCTCGCATGAAGTGACGTGGGGGTCCGCGTTGCCCATCAATCTTGCGAGATTGAAGGTAGATCATCGTTCAGGACTTCACCGGACTGCGGACGGCAGGGGCCTGACCCTGATGCCCAGATAGGGCGCAGGGTGGATTTGCGCAAGGGCCGGCGCGGCGCATCCGGCGGCACTGTGGCTTTTGAGTATTCCCGGCAGATATTAGAAAAGCACGCGGCACGGGCATGGGTGACGCCCAGGGCCCGAAGGGCCGATCAGCCGTCGATGCGGGCGCCCATGATCGCGATCGCCTGTTGATAGACGGTGGCGGCGTTCCATTGCTTGATCACGCGGAAGTTCGGCTGGCCTTCCTGATAGCCCTGTCCGGGCTGCCAGCCCTTGCGGCGCAGGAAGTTCGCGGTGGAGGCCATGGCATCAGCCTGGTTGTAGAAATCCACCCGCCCGTCGCCATTGCCATCGACACCGTATTGCAGGGCATTGCCCGGCAGGAACTGGGTATGGCCCAATTCGCCGTGCTTGGCGCCCTTGGTGTTCACGGTGATCGCGCCACGGTCCACCAGTTTCAGCGCGCCAATGGCATGCGGCACGAAAAAGCTGGAGCGGCGGCAGTCATAGGCCAGCGTCGTGATCGCGGAGACCACCGATGAATTGCCCATGAACCCGCCAAAGCCGGTTTCCATCCCGTGAATGGCAAGCAGCACGCCCGCAGGCACGCCGTAAGCGCGTTCCAGCGACTGGTAAAATCCCGGGTTCTGCGCCTTGCGCTTGCGGCCCTGCGCCACGATGGTATCGGCCCCGCGCACCTGCATGAACTTGGACAGGGAATATTTGAACGACTTCTGGTTGCGGTCCGCCGCGATGGTGCCGGTGGCATAGCTGGCCTGCGCCAGCGCATCGAGCCCGCGTTGCCCCACACCGGCTGCCTTGGCCTCGCCGGCAAAGGCCGCTTTCCATGCGTTGAACCCGCCCGCATTGTTGCCGCAGGTCGCGGCAAAACCGGGCGCGGCGAGGGCGGTAATAACACTCAATGAAACAACAACAGATTTGAAAGGGCGCATGATAATCCTCAGCCAATTGTAAAACGACGGACAGGCGTGCCGCGACCTGCAGCTTAGACCGGCAGGAACTTCGTGAAAAGGAAAACTCTGAAACGTCGGTGGCAGGCCGCTCAGTAGGACAGGATTTTCGAGGTCAGGATGCTGGCCATCTCCAGCGGGGAACTGGTGGGGCGATCCATCGCGTCCCAGGCAAAAACCGTGCCCCCAGCCATGAAGAAACACAGCATCAGCGGGGTCACCATATAGCTGCCCAGGCTACGCGTGCGGCGCTTTTTGCGCTGGCGGTCCAGCTTGCGGGCATGTTTCTCGATCCGGGCGACTCGGCTGGCAAAGACGGCTTCGTTTGCTGCATTGGGCATATCGGATCTTTCCGCTGGTTCAGGGCCTTTGGCAGTTTCCGGTATCGTCTCAAATTCGGTTCGAATTGTGACCGGCATGGGGTCAATTTCGGAAGGTTCCGGCAAGAAAAAGGGCACCCCCGCAGGGATGCCCATTTGTTTGCTCGATCTCGGGTCGTGATCAGCAGCTGTAATACATGCCGAATTCGACCGGATGGGGGGTGTGCTCGTACTTGTGCACTTCTTCCATCTTCAGCTCGATATAGCCTTCGATCTGGTCGCGGGTGAACACGTCACCGGCCAGCAGGTAGTCCATATCGGCCTGCAGCTCTTCCAGCGCTTCGCGCAGGCTGCCGCAGACTGTCGGGATATCCGCCAGCTCTTCTGCGGGCAGGTCATAGAGGTTCTTGTCCATCGCCTCGCCCGGGTCGATCTTGTTCTTGATCCCGTCAAGGCCGGCCATCAGCAGGGCCGCGAAGCACAGGTAGGGGTTGGACGCCGGATCGGGGAAACGCGCCTCGACACGTTTTGCCTTGGGCGATTCTGTCCACGGAATACGTACGCAGCCCGAGCGGTTGCGCGCGGAATAGGCGCGCAGCACGGGGGCTTCGAAGCCGGGGATCAGGCGCTTGTAGGAGTTAGTCGAGGGGTTGGTGAAGGCGTTCAGCGATTTCGCATGCTTGAGGATGCCGCCAATGTACCACAGGGCTTCCTGGCTCAGGTCGGCATATTTGTCGCCTGCAAACAGCGGCTTGCCGTCTTTCCAGATCGACATGTTCACATGCATGCCGGAGCCGTTGTCGCCATAGATCGGCTTGGGCATGAAGGTCGCGGATTTGCCATAGGCGTGGGCCACGTTGTGGATCACGTATTTGTATTTCTGCAGCTCGTCAGCCTGTTTGGTCAGCGAGCCAAAGATCAGACCCAGTTCGTGCTGGCAGGAGGCAACCTCGTGGTGGTGCTTGTCCACCTTCATGCCGAGCCGTTTCATGGTCGACAGCATCTCGGCGCGCAGGTCCTGTGCCTCGTCAACCGGGTTGACCGGGAAATAGCCGCCCTTCAGGCCGGGGCGGTGGCCCATGTTGCCCATCTCGTAATCCGTATCCGTGTTCCAGGATGCGTCGGAGGCATCAACTTCGTAGGATACCTTGTTGATCGAGTTGGAGAACTTCACGTTGTCGAAGAGGAAGAATTCCGCTTCCGGGCCAAAGAACGACTGGTCGCCGATGCCGGAGGAGATCAGATAGGCTTCGGCCTTTTCGGCGGTGCCGCGCGGGTCACGCTCATAGCTTTCGCCGGTGTCGGGTTCGACGATCGAACAATGCACGCAGATGGTTTTTTCGGCATAGAAGGGGTCGATATAGGCGCTTTCGACATCCAGCATCAGTTTCATGTCGGAAGCTTCGATGCTTTTCCAGCCCGCGATCGAGGAGCCGTCGAACATGAAACCCTCTTCGATGAAGTCCTCGTCCACCAGATCGCTGACGACGGTCACGTGCTGCAGCTTGCCGCGCGTGTCGGTAAAGCGGACATCGACATATTCGATGTCTTCATCCTTGATCTTTTTGAGGAAGTCTTTGGTGCTCATGGGCTGTGATCCTTTTGGCAGGTAATGCAGTTTACAAAGCGTCCGAACCGGTTTCGCCGGTGCGGATGCGGATGGTTTGTTCAACGGGTGTCACGAAGATCTTGCCGTCGCCGATCTTTTCGGTTTTGGCCGCTTCGATGATGGCCGCGATGGCCGCGTCCACCTGGTCGTCGTCCAGCACGACTTCGACCTTCACCTTGGGCAGGAAATCCACGACATATTCCGCACCGCGGTAGAGTTCGGTGTGGCCCTTCTGGCGGCCGAACCCCTTAACCTCGATGACAGAGAGTCCCTGAACGCCGACGTCCTGCAAGGCCTCTTTCACCTCGTCGAGTTTGAAAGGCTTGATGATCGCTTCGATCTTTTTCATGTCGGTCCCTTTTCGCGGAAAGCGTTGGCTTGCAAAGGCATTTCATTTTGACAGAGGGGAATCCATAAAAGGTCCAGCCTCTGTCATGCGGATGCAGGTTAATCCGCACGCTGCGGTGTTAAAATAGGCAAAGCGCCTAAATGATAGGCAGTATTGAAACGGAGCGGGGATCAGCATGGCCGAATTGCTCAGCAGCAAGGAGATGCGTGCCATCGAGGCGCGGGCGATTGACTCGGGCCAGGTGACCGGGCTGGAGCTGATGGAACGGGCCGGGCGCGGTGTTGTCGAGGCGGTTTTCGAGGAATGGCCGGCGCTGGCCGAGGGGCCGCATCGCGCCGTCGTGCTCTGCGGGCCGGGCAACAACGGCGGTGACGGGTTTGTCATCGCGCGGCTGTTGAAGGAGGCAGGCTGGCATGTTGCTGTTTACCTCTACGGTGATGCGGACAAACTGCCGCCGGATGCCAAGGTGAATTACGACCGTTGGGCCGGCATCGGCACAACCGGCGCTCTGGCCGATTGGGAGAGGTCGGAGGGCTGGGGCTGCGATCTGTTGATCGATGCGCTTTTCGGCATCGGCCTGAAGCGCGGATTGAATGCGCTCGGAAATCTCTTCTGGAACATGGAGGACATGGTCGATTGTTTCGCCGTCGAGCCCGGTCACAAGATCGGACGCCCGGCGATTGTCGCGGTGGATATGCCAAGCGGGATCTGCGCGGACAGCGGGCGTGAGTTTCCACACGAGGAGGAGCATCATCGGTTTTCCGTGGCCGCCCATCTGACCGTGACCTTCCACCGGCCCAAGCTGGGGCATTTTCTGGCGGAGGGTCCCCGCCAATGCGGCAAGCTGGTGGTCAAAGGCATCGGCCTTTCGGAGGAGCCTGCCCGCAAAGGGGTTCCGCGCGAACATCACGTCAACCTGTGCGAGGCGGTGCACCTGGACTGGCTGCGCAAGGATGTGAAGGGCCACAAATACGGCCATGGCCATGCGCTGATCTTTTCAGGGGGCGTCGGCAAGGGCGGTGCGGCGCGGCTTGCCGCGCGGGGCGCGCTGCGCATCGGGGCGGGCCTTGTTACCGTGGCCTGTCCGCCCGCCGCATTGATCGAAAACGCCGCACAGCTGAATGCGATCATGCTGCGCAGCGTCAAGGATGCCGCGGCATTGGCCGAGGTGCTAGGCGATGCTCGGATAAATGCGATCTGTATCGGGCCGGGGTTGGGCACCGGGGGGCGCGAGGCCGCGTTGGTGGGGGCTGCGGTGCGTGCAAAGCACACACCCTACGTCGTATTCGACGCGGATGCCTTGACGCTGGTGGCGCAGGATCAGAGCCTTTTCGATGCGCTGCATGACGGCTGTATCCTGACCCCGCATGGTGGCGAGTTCGCGCGGCTTTTTCCCGATATCGCGGCAAGGCTGGCTGCCCCGGCGACCAAAGGCCCGGCCTATTCCAAGGTGGACGCCACGCGGGACGCTGCAAAACGGGCGGGCTGTACCGTTCTTTTCAAGGGGCCCGACAGCGTGATCGCCCATCCCGACGGTAGCTGCAGCGTGCATTCAGCCCAATATGACCGCGCGGCCCCATGGCTTGCCACGGCAGGGTCGGGGGATGTGCTGGCGGGGATGATCACCGGTCTTTTGGCGCGGGGGCAGTTTACGCCTTTTTGCGCGGCTGGAACCGCCGCCTGGCTGCACGTCGAATGCGCGCGCAGCTTTGGCCCCGGCCTGATCGCCGAAGATCTGCCGGAGCAATTGCCGAAGGTTCTGAGGGGTCTGGGCCTGTAGGTTCAGGCGGCGTGCAGCACCGCGCCGCGTGCCTTGGCGGCATCCGCCGTGCCCAGTTCCAGCCCGTCCGCATAAAGGATATGCGGCCCGTCGCAGAAGACCTGGAACAGGGTGGTCTCATGGCTGCCGAGGTCGGTGATGAATTCGTTGTCCACCAGCGCCCGTGCCGCCACAAGCGCGCGTTCGGAGTTGAACAGCGCCCTCGCGCGCCAGTCGCGGATCAGCACCATCTGGTCCCCCGCGAGGATCGCGTCCCGCTCGGGCCGGGTATGGCCGAGGGAGCCTGCGGACAGCCCGATCTGATGCACGATGCGCGTGCTGCGCTGGATGTGCTTGACCTTGGAAATGCCGGTGTCGCGGGTGATGATCTTGTCCCCGACAGAGAGAAATTCCACCGGAATTTCGCCGTCAAGCGTCAGTAACATGGCACCTTGGACCAGTCCTGTGTCCAGGACGGCGTAGGGGGTGTATTGGCCCGCATGGCGATCTTCCTCGCCTACGCGCCCGACCGTATTCGGTTTCATGGGCGTCTCTTTCTTATCTGTACCTGCCTCAGGTTATCCCGAACATATGACAACAACTTGTTAATGTCTTGCCTTTTTTTAGACCGGCGGCCCGGCTTTTTTGGTCTCGCCTATCGCTGCCGGGTTTGGTAATCAGCGGTTCAGGCCGCGAACGGGGCCGCGTGCGGGTGTGGCGGAATTGGTAGACGCACCAGATTTAGGTTCTGGCGCCTTTGGCGTGGGGGTTCGAGTCCCTTCACCCGCACCAACTAAATGTAAATTTCGTATAAAAATCATATTTTTAAGGAGCGTTAATCTTGTCTTATCCCCCTATCTGTACACCCGTGCGGCCGCTCCGGGTTGGCTGATGAAGGAATTTAGCAAATTTCTACCGTGCCACCGTACTGCTGGGGATATTGAATAATCTGTTGACCCAAATCTGCTTGCTCCACGATGCCGTACCCAAATGTTGCCCATTCCTGTTTCCCAGCAAATTTCAGTGCAAGCCTGTCGTCGATCCGGGACTATTGCATTAATCAGTTGGTTTGGCCACTTTTGCGCTTTTAAGGTTGGACATGCTGCGTAATTTCCCGTTCAAGCATCATCGCTTCCCGCGTGAAATCATCTCGTGTGCTTTGCGTTGGTACCTGCCTTACCCACTGTCCTATCAGGATGTTGTCGACCTCCTGGCAGAGCGCGATGCCACCGTCGAGCGGTCGACCATCTATCGCTGGGTTCAGAAATACGGCCCCGAGTTGACCAAGCGCACCGAGAAGCAGTTGAGGCGTGCGATTGGAGACTGGTATGTCGACGAAACCTACATCCCCGTCGGCGGCAAATGGAGCTATCGCTGGCGCGCCATCGATGCCAACGGCCAGATGGTCGACCTCCGCCTAACCGCGCGACGCGATGCCAAGGCTGCAAGGGCCTTTCTCAAAAGGGCCATCCAGCGTGTGCAATTGCACCGGCTAGCTGCGATCATATCGGCAAGGCGCGCAGTCATCGGCTCCTCATTCGAGAGACCAATCTCCATTATGATCCTCATTTTGAAAGCATCCGGCATATCGATCGAAAATGGCGAAACAATCTGATCGAGAGCGATCACGCGGCCATGAAGCGGCTACTCGGATACCGGTAGAGCTTTCGATCCTTGCGAACGGCCAAGACGACCCTCAGCGGCATCGAGACAATCCGCACCATCAAACGCGGACAGATCCATCACAAGAAACCAGGCGTCAAAGGTGAGATCGAATTCATTCGCGGGCTGTTCGAAAACGCTGTGTGAACTTGCCGCGCTACCGCGCGCCAGCAGAAATATTGCAGCAGTCCGGGCTAGGTGGGGCTCCGCCAGTATCCCGTCCCCGATCACTATGCCTGCTTGCCCCGTTTTCACCGATCGGAATCGCCGCATTCGCTGGGGGGTCTTCGCTGATTGATTGTTGTGCCGCAGAGCGGAATAACCTAGCGTTGAAGAACGATATATTTGCAGCGTGGTCAGCCCATCATTTATCCGGTCAATTTTCTCAGAACACCCATCATTACCCCTAGGGGGGATCGGACGCTTTGGCAGATGGGGCCGGCGCGGTTGCTGTGGGGTGTTGCATGTGCCGTCGCTCTGGGCTGGCAAGCAGCGGCGCAGCCGCAGGTGTTTCTGGGGTGGATCGTGGTCGCGCAGGTGCTGCTTGCGTTGGCACTTGGGGTCGCCCTGGTCAGGGGCGGACTGTTCTTGGCGAAACTGCGGTGGCGACGGCGGGCCGATGACCATGACAAATACGATGATACCGCGCTGCTCGCGGGGTCTGAACGGTGCCGGTTCGTCGCCGCGCGGCTCGCCGCGGGTCTGTTGATGCTGATGCCCGTTACCGGGCTTGGCGCGATGCTGGCTGGCTTGCCGTTGTCGGCTGGCCTGCTTGCTTTCGGCATATGCATGGCCGGGCTTGTCGCGGCACCTGCGTTTCGGCTGGGCCGGTCGCTGGCGGCGGGTGTGACCGCCTTTGCCCCGGCCCCGGATGAGTGGGTGACGACGCCGCGCAGATCGTACAAGGCGCTGTCCCATCAGGAATACATAGATAAATCATGCGCTTATGTATATTCACAACCTCAGGAAGGCCGCCCCGGCCGTGATTTCCTCGCGCTTTGTACGCGCGCGGACGATTACTGGCCCGATGTTTCCGTGCTTCCGCATCGACGGTTCCTCGGATGGGTCGTCGCGGCGTTCAAACAGGCAGTCGGCTATCGCTACCATGCGCTTGGAGCTGCGGTTCTGGCCTGGCTGCTGGCGGTTGTCTGGCCGCCGGGCCTGTTGCCGGTGCTGCCCGGCCCCGCGGCGCTGTTCAACACGTTGACACCGCAGCCGGACCCTTCCGCCGACGATATGGAACACCAGGACCAACCGGCGCCGGACAAGGAAGAAGGTGCAGGCCCGGACACGCAGAGGGATGCGCCGTCCGACACGGACGGGCAGGACCGGCAGGATAATTCAGACGGCGACACCGGAGCGGATGGCACTGACGCCGGCTCACAGGATGGGGCGGGTGATGACGACGCCGCCGATCAAGGGCAGCAGAGCGGCGGGTCAGTCCAGTCAGGCGGCGATGACTCGGCAGATGGGGATGCGCAGGATGGTGGCAGCGCGCAGAACGACGCCGGGCAGGGAGCGCAACAGCCCAATTCTGGTGCGGACGGGCAGCAACCAAAGGACAGCGCGGGGCCTGAAGGGCAGGCGGACAGCGGGCAGGGTGCGCAACCGTCCAATGCCGGTCCGGATCGGCAGCAGACTCCCGATAGCGCGGGAAAGCAGTCGCAAGCCGATGATGAGCAGGGCGCGCAACAGCCCGACGCAGGTGGCGATGGACAGCGACCACATGGTGGCGCGAGGCATCAGCCGCAAGCCGACGGTGGTCAGGCTGAGCAGGGGGCCGACGCAGGTCCCAATGGCCAGCAGCAACACGATGGCATGGACAGTGACCCCGATACGGCGCAATCCGGTGCCGCACCGCAGGAGAGAGCCGGGCAGGGGGCCGGGCAGCAACCTCAGGATGATGCCGGACCGGGCGAAGCGGGAGACACCCCGGACACTGGCGCAGAGGATACCGGTGCAGGCGCGGGTGAGAGCGAAAGTTCTGCGGCGGCGGACCCGTCTGCCGATCCAGCCGCACAGGGCGGCGAGGGGGGTGAGCCGGGGGCGGCGGGGCCTGACGGACCGAGCGAGGGAGAGATCGCTGGCGTGACGGATCAGCCGGGCGGGCCGGACGGTCAGGACGAGAACGCACAGACACCGGTCGCCGACATCGGCGCACCGGCGGGCCGGTCGACCCTGGCACCGCCACCCACCGATCCGCCGCCAGGCGCGACCGGGTCCGGGATCGACGTCGCGCCGGTTGTCGCGGCGGGCGGCGCGGAAGGCGAGGGCGGCAACGCCATCGAAACCGACGCGCTCAATCCATTTTCGGTGCGCGCCACGCCACCCGATCCCGTTCTGCTGACCCCGCCCGACCCGGTGACCTATCCCGACACACTCGTGCCGCCGCCGGATCCGGTCCAGACCGTTCCGTCCTGGATCAACGACCTGATGCCAATCGAACGCTAGACCCCGACCAGAAGGATACTGCCCATGTCGAATACATTCATCGACGACGACGACATCCGGTTCCTGCACGATGTGCGCCAACGCACGGAACGCAAGATGAAGGGGATACCGGGCATCATCAACGCGCTGATGATCGCGTTGATCTGTCGCGGGCATGTCCTGCTGGAAGGCAACCCGGGCCTGGGCAAGACCGCCCTGATCCGCGCCTTGTGCGACGCGCTGGGGCTGGTCGATACCGGCACGGAGGGCGAGGACAACTTTGAAAAGGCGGTGGGGCGCATCCAGTTCACACCCGATCTGATGCCGTCGGACATCACCGGCACGCGCCTGCCGGACGGCAACCGCGAACTGCGATTTCAAAAGGGGCCGCTGTTCTGCAAGCTGCTGCTGGCGGATGAGATCAACCGCGCCACCCCCAAGACCCAGGCCGCGATGCTGGAGGCGATGGCCGAATTCCAGGTGACCGTGCTGGGGCAACGCTATGCGCTGTCGCACCCGCTTGACCTGTCCCTGCCGTCGCGGGGGGGCGGCGCGCTGAGGGCCACTGTCGATACCCCGTTTCTGGTGATGGCGACACAGAACCCGGTGGAGCAGGAAGGCACCTATCCACTGCCCGAGGCGCAGCTGGACCGATTCATTTTCAAGGTGCTGATGCCGTTTCCCGCGCGCGATATCCTGCAAATGATCGTGGCCAAGGATGTCGGCGGGCTGCCGGGCCCGGATGCGGATGGCACCGAAGAAGAACCGTTCGATCCGGACGAGACGATGGCGCGTCTGCATAGGATCGGCAAGGCGCTGCGCGCCAACAGGCCCAGCCAGCAGGTGCAGGAACATATCCTCAACGTCGTGCTGGCATCGATCGGGGACATGACGCAACTTGGCCAAAGCGGTCTGAGCGACCGGCGCATCGCCGAACTGCGCGATTTCCACGCCGCACACATCGACTATCCGCTGGGGCCGCGCGCCGCCACCTCGCTGACGTTGGCGACGCTGGGTTGGGCTGTCGTGGCCGAAATCGAAGAAGGGGAGGGCGATCAGGTGGCGTCAAAATCCACCGAAAGCCTGGCCAAGGTGGCGGTTGCGGTGTTGCGGCATCGGATGAAGTTCAAGACCGTCGGCTTCGATTTCGAGGACGACACCGGGTCGGCGCGCGCCGGTTCGAAGCTGTCGCAGGCGGAACAGCATGACAGCCACATCCGCGATTTTCTGCGACTGACCGCGCCCGAAGATGCCGCCTATGTCGCGGCTTTCGGTGCCGCCCTCGACAGCGCGGCTCGGACTGTCCCGCTCTGATGGCGCGGGGGGCCAACGGTCAGCAACTTGGCGTCGCGCCCCCGCTGGATGCGCGGCGCCTGGAACGGCTGCGGCTGGCGCTGCGCCGCACCGTGCCGAGCCGTGGACTTGGCGCGCATCTGCACCGGCGCATGGGCCAGTCGATGGAGTTTCGCGAACATCGGACCTATGTGTTCGGCGACGACATCCGAAAGGTCGATTGGGCCGCGTCGGCCCGGCGCGGCGACGGCGACGATCTGGTGGTGCGCGCGTTCGAGGCCGAGGAACGCCGCACGCTGGTGCTGATCGTCGATTGCCGTCTTGCGATGGCCTTGCCGCAGCCGCTGGAGAAACTGCGGGTCGCGTTCTGGATCGCGCAATGCGTCATGCAGGCCGCCCTTGCCGAGGGCGACAAGGTTCTGTTCGGCACGCTCTTCGGGCCGGATGATACCAGGATCCACAAGGTTGACGGCCCGCGCGGCATGGCCGGGGTACGGCAGATCGCCACAAATCTTCTGGCGCGCCGTCCGACACAGGCCGATTGGGAACAAACGCCGAAGATGCGTGTCGATGCGCTGATCGACGCGCTGCCGCCGGTGGCGGCGGTGGTGGTGATCAGCGACATGCTGTTTCCCGATCAGCAGGGGCGTTTCGCCGCCCTTTCCCGCAGCGCGCAAAAAGGGTTCCGCACGTTTCATGTGGTCGAACTCGACAGTTGGCCGATGGAGCGCGCCGCGCTTGAGGCCGGACCGTTCCGGCTGGCCGGGCAGGAGGGCCGCCGGTTTCGGGATGGCCTGTCCGAGGTCACGCCCGGTTTCCTGCAAGAGGCGGACGCCCGGATCGCGGCGCATCTTAGGGGCTGGCGTAGGCGCATCGCGGGGCCTGGCCTGATCTGGCCGCGTTTGCCCTATGCCCTGCCAGCCACTGTCGCCCCGACGGTGAAAGAGGTTCACGGCTGGTTCCAAAGCACGCTGCCAACCGCGCCGTTCCTGCACGGGCTGCTGTCGCGGGTGGGCCTGTGATGTGGGCCGCCGGGATGTTGGCGGTTGGGGCGCTGGTCGCCACGGTCGCGTTTCATCTGCGCAAGCAGACTTTTCGCGACATTCGTGTCTCCGTCGCTGCCCTGTTGCCCGAGCCGCCGCAGAGCAAGGCCCCCAAGACCCGGATTTCCCTGGTGGCCCCACTGATGTCGCTGCGGTTCTGGATCCGGCTGGCGGTGATCGGTCTGCTCTTGATGGCGCTGGCGCCTTTCCTGTGGGCGCTGGCGCTGCCAGCTGCGCCGGACAGCCGCGCCGTGGTGGTGCGGATCGTGCTGGATACTTCGGCCTCCATGCAGGTCGGTGGGCCGGGCGCGTCCCGGTTCGATCAGGCGCTTGGCGTTTTGGCGGGGCTGCCGGCGCGCATCGCCGCCGCTGCACCGGATGCCTGTACCGAATGGGTCGTCGCGGGGGCACGATTGGCGGCGCTCGATGCCGGGGCCGCCCTGCCCGCGCGGCCCGACCGGGACGGTGCGCCGGTGGGGCGGTTGCTGGCGGCGCTGTCGCCGCAGGTCGCGGGCAGTTGTGGTGCGGTGCCCACCCATGCGGTTGTCGTGACCGACACCGCGCCGCGTCCGGTGCCCGCCCCGGTGTTTGGGGGCCATGTGATCTGGCATCAGGTCGGCGCGCCATTGCCCAACGCGGCCATCGACGCGGTCAGTCTGCTGGGCGGCGGTCTGAGCGGGGTTGCCGCGAAACTGTCGGTGCGCATCGCGGTCTATGGCGCGGACCTGGATACAATCGCGGTGACCGGGCAGGGGCCGGAGGGGCCGCTTGACTTTGCCGTGCGCCGCGATCCGGACCGTGACCGGGGTTGGCTGGCCGAGGCCGAGGTGCGCACCGCCGGTCGCCATTACATCGAAATTGCGCCCGGGGGCGGTTTCGACGGCGATGACCGGGTCACCTTGCAGGTTTCCGACCCTTCCAACGTGGCGGTCGATTGGCAACTGCCCGCGCTTCCTGCCCCCGCCCGGTTCGTCGCGGCACCTCGGCACGGGACCGACGCCATTCGGGTCGCCCCGGTTCAGGCGCTGACCGCTGGCGGCGATCCGGCGCGGGCCGAAAGCTGGCCTGCGGGCCGGTTTCTGGGCACCTACGCGGGCTGGCGGACCGGCATCCCGACCGAGATCGGACCCTTTCTGCACCAGCACCCGATCCTGGCGGGGCTCAACCTTGATGTCTGGGCCGACGGGCCGCCGACGCCCGCCGGTGTTACCCTGCCGCCCGGCTTTGTGCCGGTCCTGCGCGCGGATCTGCCGGGCGCACCGTTTTGGATTGCGGTGCGCGAGACACCAAGGGGCGCGATCGTGCCGACGCCGGTGCCGGGCGGCGATAGCGATCAGGCGCGGCTGGGGGCGGTGGTCTTTTTCAATGCGCTGCGCTGGGTGGCTGAGGGCGGCGGGGCGGATGCGCTGACCCCGGTCTGGCGCGATGCCCAGGGCGGGATCGTGCAAGAGGCGCTGTCGGAAAGCGATACGGCAAGGGCGCTGGCAGAGCCGCCCGACTATGCAAGGTTGGGCGATGCACCACGTGCCGCATCGGTCGGGCCTGCCGACAGTCCGGCTGATGTGGCCGCGTCGTCCGGCACTGGCGCGGAAACCCCGCTTGCCCCTTGGTATGTCCTGGCCGCCCTGGTGATGTTGCTGATCGACCGCGCCATCGGGCCGGTGTGGCGCAGAAGGGATCAGGCGTGATGATCTGCGGCTGGGTCCAGGGGATTGGAGTGGCGGGGCATGTGCTGGACTGTGCCGCCAGCGGGCTGGCCCCGATGCTGGCGGGCGGCGTCGCCGTGGCCGTGGGCCTGGCGACCGTGATCTGGCTGGTGGTGGCCCGACCCGGCCTGTGGGGCACGGTCTGTGGCGGGCTGGCGATCCCTGCCGCGCTTTTGCTGGGGGCAGCCGCCGGATTGCCCGAAGCGCGGCGGATCGCCGACGCGCCGCCCGGCGGGCGGTTGGTGATCCTGCTGGACAATTCCGAAAGCGTGCGCCGTGAGGGCATCGGGACGCTGGAGGCGGCAAGGCGCGGCGCGGCGGACCGGCTTCAGGCCTCGCTCGACGATGCACCGGATCTGGTCGGCTGGTCGGCAGATGTCTGGCAATTCGGCGCAACCGTGCAACAACTCACCCGTGAGGTGCCCGTGCAGAATGCGGTTGCGGCGCTGCGAGGCGTCGCGCTGGACGCCGCTGCACCGGCGGCCCAGACAGACATCGGCGTGGCGCTTTCGGCGGCGCTGCGGTGGATCGGGCAGGGGCCGGGTGCGGGGGCGGTCTGGCTGGTCACTGACGGTCATGCTACCTTGGGCCGGCTGGAGGCGGCGCTGGACCGGGCGGTTGCCGCCGGCGTGCCGATCCATACCTATCCGGTCGGTTCGACCCGTCCACTGGCCGGTCTGCTGGCCCATGATCTGGGGCCGGACCAGGCGATCGGGCGTCCCGCCGTTCTGCGGGGGACCGTGCTGGGCGGTGGCGTTCTGGACTGGAGCATCAACGGGCGCAGTCAGGGCGCGGTGCCCGTGTCCCCCGCCGACGCCCCGCGCGCGTTGCGTCTGACCGCCGATTTCGAGGAACGCGGGCTGAATTTCATGTCCCTGCGGTTCACGCCCGAGGCCAGCCGGACAGCGCCGCGGGAGGAGACGCTTTTCGCTCTGGTACGCGGACCGGCGCGGGTACTGGTCTATGGCGATGCGGCCTGGGTCGATGCCGCGCCCGCCGATGATTTCGTGATCCTGCGCGCTGCACCCGGCGATCCGGTCGATCCGGCGGGTTTCGACGCGGTGGTGATCGACGCGCAGGAGCCCGGCGATTTCCCAGCCGGGTTTTCAGACAGGATGCTTGCGGCGGCGGGGCAGGGCACCGGGTTGTTCATCGTGAACGGGCCGCTGCGCGGCAGCATCGAGGACAAGCAGCGCATGTCTGACTGGGAGCAAACCCCGCTTGGTGACATCATTCCGGTGAACAGCGATCCGCAGGTCTATCTGACCGACCCGCCGAAGCGCGACGTGATGATCGTAATTGACAATTCGAAGTCGATGTCAGGTGACTCCGCGATCCTGGCGGTGCAGACGGCACACGCGCTGATCGACCAACTGCGTCCGGAGGATTCGATCACCATCGTTCCTTTTGCGGATCAGGCCCGCGCGACCTTTGCGCGCGACACATCTGCGGGCAGTACAGTGGGGGATGCAAAGGCCTTCGTCAGCGGTTTGCCGATTGGCGGCGGCACCAACGTGGCGGCTGCCGTTGCGGCAGCGGCGGCGTTGACCGGGAACTACTGCTATCTGTTCTTTATCGGGGATGGGGACGCATATAATCAGAAAATTCGGCAGCAACCGATCTGTTCGATCACCACCATCGGGGTCGCCGGAATCGTGTTGCCCAACTTCGATGTGCCCGACGGGCAGGAAATCACGCTGGCCCCCGGCCAAAGGATGGGAAAGATCGAATTCGAGGTCTTCAAACCCGTGCCGCGCGATTTTTTCTGGCGCGAGGGTGGGTTTCAGTTGCGCCAGCCGCAGGTCGATGCCGATTACGGCCCGAGCATGGCGGTCGACGGCAACGCGCTGAGCTATGTGCGCGAGGAAAGCGAAATCGTGGCGATACGGCTGGAACCGCCGCCCGATCCGATGCTGGTCTTCAGCCCGGCAGAACTGCGCCCGCTGGCGGTGGGGGTGTTCATGGGGGCAATCCCGGCGCAATGGGCGCGCGCGCCCGGCGGTCCGACGGCGGTCGAGGACATCCTGACCCGGCTGGTAGCGTGGAAGGACCCCGACCGTTTCGACATTGCGCTTGCGCTGGACGGCGACCGGTTGACCACCACGATCACCGCGCTGGGCGATGCGCCGCTACCCGCGACGATTTCGGGCACGATCCGGCTGCCCGATGGCACCGCCATTGGTCTCGGGCTGGAACGCGGCACCGTTGCGGGGCAGTTTGTCGGACGCAGCCGCCTGCCCGGCATCCGTCAGGCGCAAAGGGGTGTTTTTCTGCTTGATACCGCCGACCGTGGCAGGGAGACTATTCCCATACAGATCCCCGCCACCACGACAGCGGCACCCAAGACGGATAATTTGAGTGAAATAATGAGTTTCGGGACCGATCACGAGGTGTTGGAGCAGGTTCGTCTGCTGACGGGCGGTCTTGATCTGACCCGTGGCACCCCGCGCATCGGCCAGCAAGGGGCAACGCCCCCGGCGCGTGCGGTCTGGCCCTGGTTGATCGCGCTGGGGGCGATGTTGTTCGCGGCCTCGCTGTATCACCGGGGGACACGGTTGTGACGCTGCCGTCGCCGGTGCGGCGCGAACGGGCGCGGCTGGACCGGCTGCGCGCGGACCGCGACCCGGTCCTTGCCGCTGGGGCGTTGCAGGCGGCGGTCCTGTCGGCGCTGGCGGTCTGCCTTGGCCCGGCGAGCGGGCTGGCCGCGGGGCCCATCGGTGCGCAGCATCAGGCGCAACTGGGCCTGTGGTTCGACGGTCAGGCGCGCGATGCGTGGTCGCGCGCGTCGATCGAGGCGCGGACACGGCGGCGTCTGCTGATGACCGCCCCCGGCGCCTGGAGCGCCGCCCAGCAGGATCTGCTGGGCCTTGCCATTGCGCCCTCCGTCACCGCGCGCCTGCGCGATACCTTCGCCCGGTCGTTCCGCCGCCGAAGCGCGCCGGTGCCCCCCGAAAGCGCGCCCATTCTGCTTGCCCTGTCGGAGCAGGCCTGGGCGGCCTATGGTTTCAACCTTCGGCTGGCCCAGGCGATGCACCGGACTCTGCGGCGCGAGGTGATCCTGCATCCGCCCGACCCGCAGCGCCCGCGCCTGGCCCCGCAGACCTGCTGGCTGCTGATGGACCTGTTTAAGGGTGCGGTGTTTGATGCGGCGGGCGCAGGTGTCATCGCGGCGGCAGAGGCGCGGGCGGTGCAGGCCGCGCGACAAAAGGAGTGGGCCGGATTCTGGGACCAATACGTGTTAATGCGCGCCGCGGGGCAGGGGGCCACCCTGCCGACTGATTTGCGCGGCCTGCCGCTGATCTCGGGCGGAGCGGATCCGCTGGTCGCCCCGACCCGGCACCCCGCCGCTAGACCCGACTGGCACGCGCACGCCCCCGCCTACGCCAGGCACCTGATCGGTGCCGAAACCTGAAACCCAGATCCAGAGAATGACATGTTTGAAGCAGACGGCCTGACGGCGCTTTACCAGGACAATAACCACCGCCGCGCGCTGGACCAGCTCAACGCGGTCGGCGATGTGTTGAAATCCCGGTTCCACGATATGGACGAGGCGGTGGATTGCGTTCTGCTTGCCGCGCTGACGGGCGAGGCGATGGTGATGATCGGCCCCCCCGGAACCGCGAAATCGCGGCTGGTTCGGTCGTTCTGCCACCTGCTGGGACTGGTCAGCGACGGCACGATCACCGGCCATGCGACCGCCAAGGATGTCCGCAAGGAGGATTATTTCGAATACTTGCTGACGCAGTTCACCGAACCCAGCGAGTTGTTCGGGTTCTATGACCTCACGAAGTTGCAGAAGGGCGATGGAATGGTCCGCATCGACACGAACATGATGCAGAAGGCGCGGGTGGTGTTCCTCGATGAGGTGTTCAACGCCTCCAGCGCGATTTTGAATTCGCTGCTGACCTTCATGAACGAACGCATGTTCCATGACCGGGGTGAGCCGGTGCCGACCAATCTGGACCTGATGTTTTCCGCCACCAACCACGTGCCGACCGAACCGGGGCTGGAAGCGGTGTTCGACCGGTTTCTTTTGTGCTGCTGGATGCACAATGTCGTGCACGAAGGCGTACGAACCGCCGACATCCGCGATCTGGTCAAGGCGGGCTGGTCAGAGACACATGCCACCGAACTGAAGGCCGATCCGGACTGGGGCAGCCTGCTGGATACGCTGGCGCATTTGCGCGGCGATATCGACAAACGTACCGGCAGCGGTGAATTGCGCATCGACAGCGCCAGCCCGGTCTGGGCCGATTTTACCGAAATCGTCAACGGGATGTACAAGCACAACCTGTCGGCAATGTCGAACCGGCGGCTGGTCAAGCTGGCCGGGGTGGTCATGGCGCGCAGTCTGTTGCGCAGCGCTGCCGAAGGACTGGACCGGGCCGAGATTCTGCGCGGCGATCTGGATGTGGTCGTCAGGTTTTCCGCCAAGCGGGAGGACCCGGAGGATGTCTCGCTCAAGGCGATGCTGCTGAAAGAGCACACGCAGTGAGCGACAGATTCGGAATGTTGGAATTCGGACTGGTTGGGTCCGCGCACGGGTTGGCACCGGGGCCGGACCCGGGCGACAAAACGCGGACCTCGGCTGTGGCGATATTCGAGGGCATGCAGGACCGCCATGTGCCGGTGACGCCCGCGCTGGCGCAACGGCTGGCACAGCTTGGGACAGCGCGGCGCCCCGCCAGCGTGCCGGTGTGGGGGCGCGGCTACGATCTGGCCGGGGCGGCGATCGGGCTGGATCGGCGGCTGGGCAACAGCGAAGGCTGGAAACGGCTTGCCGATGTCTACCGGATCACGATCGCCGAACCGGTGCTGCGCGTCTCGGCGGTTCATCTCGGGATGGTCTGTCTGGTTGGCCCGGGCACCGATGCCGCGCAGGATGCGGTCGATTATGACGCTTACGCAGCATTGCTTGAACGCAGCGTTGCGGGTCTGCTGGCAGATCCCAAAGAGATGGGGCAGGGGTTCTGGATCGCAGCCGGGGTGACCTTGCTGAGCCATTACCGGGTCGGCCAGCGGACCGTCACGCGCCACGCGGACGATGGCGCGGCGGGGGTCAGCCCGGTGGCCGTTCAGGCCCGGCTGGCGCAACTGGTCTACGAGATCGAGCCGGAATTCCCGAAAAACGCCGTCCGGGTCCACCGGCGGATGAAGCCGATGCGCCGGTCCCACCGCGACCGGGTCGGGTATCGGCCCAAGGAGGGGGGCGTGACCGGGGCGCGGCGCAGTCGGCGGCTCGAAGATTTGCCGGATGCACTGCCATCGGCCTTTGTCCATCCGCGCGACCTGCAACTGGTGATGTGGGCCGAGGAAGGGTTCAACGTGGTCCTGCGGCCGCCAAAGCGGCGGCGGACGCGCGATCTGCTGGCGCTTGGCTATTGTGTGGCCGACCCCGGTTCGGACGCGGCGGCGGTGTTCAAGGCGGCCTGGATCGACGCGATGCCCCGGTTGCGGATCGTGCTGGAGGCGATGCGGTTGACGCAGACCGAACTTGGCTGGGCCGACCGACGCACCCTGGGGCTGGCGACCGCGGGGTTTTCGCTGTCGTCCGAGATCAACGGGATAGTCGGTGTCGGGGCGTCGCCGTTCGGACCGCGCGCGGCGCTTGACCCGATGGCGCTGGCCGGTGACCAGCGGCGCGAGAGCCTGACCCGGCTGGCGCTGGTACCGCGCATCTTTGAGGAAGTGCCGGATACGCTGATCGACAGCGCCACGGGCAGCGCCGAGGATACCGTTGCCGCGCGGCAGGTCGCCGCCGCTGTGATCGCCGCCAGCCTGGCGTCGCGCCAGCCCGCCGCGACCACGGGGGCCCGTGCCGCCGCTGAAACGGACACGCAGCAGATCGTCCTGTCGGACTACGGCGTCGTCTTCGTGTTGCAGGTCTGTCCGGCGGAACCGCGCGTCGGCGAATTCCGGGTGCCCGACTGGTCCGCCGACCGCCGCGCCATCATCGCCGGGATGGGGCTGGATCAGGCCCGGCACGTGCACGCTGCGATGGTGCTGGTGCCCGGCAGGCTGGATCCCGGCCAGGGCTTTACCGTGGTGTCCGACCGCGACCGCCAACCGCAGACCCTGCTGCTGGAGGACGACGGCGATGTCAAGGCGGCGCTTGCACGGCTGATCGGCCTGCTGTCGCTGTGGGTGCAGGACGAAGTGATCGAGGCCGTGCATGGCTGATCCGACCCGCAACATCGGACCGGCCTATGCCATGCAGCCGGTCGGGGCCAGAGTGATCCTGCGGGTCCTGTCGCGCATTGTCGACAGTGGCGAATGGGCCGATGCCGTCGCAATGGGGATATGCATCGCCCTTGGTCAGGACGACCGGCACCAGATTTTCCTGCCGGTTCACCGCAACCAACCCCAGGTCAGCGCGGAGCGGGCCAGAACCCTGCGGGAAAACCTGGTGGAATATGTCCGACAGGAGGGCGGGTTCCGCACGGCCCTGCGGTCGGCCTCGCAATCCTCGACGCCCGACCGGGGCGCACGGCAGATGCTGGCACCCGCGCTGGCCGCGGTGGCGCTGGCCTGCATCACCGGCGCCCGCCTGCGCGAACTGGGCGCATCGCCCAGAGCGCTGGTGCTGTTCGACGGCTATACCGCCGACCGCGCCGCGCAGTCCTTTGCCGACATCGTGCGGCGGGGGCGCAACGCCGAATTTGTCCTTTTAGGCGATGCCGGGGCGTCGGCCAGCGTCTGCGCGGTCTTCCTTGACGATTCGGTGGAGCTGATGGGCAGCGTTTCAACCTATTTCGCGCGGGGCGATATCGACCCGGACGTGCGGTTCATGGCCCCCTGCGAGGTTGGCAGCAGCACGTTGTGGCTGCCGCATGGTGCCAGACAACCCGACGATGAAATGGTGCGCGACCTTGCCGTGATCCTTTCTGTCGGCACCGACACGCCAGAGGCCGCGCAGTTCGCCTTTCTGCCCGACGACGGGGCGGGCGCGAAACTCTTTGCCCTGGGCGATCCCGAACCTGCGCTGCATGCCGTATCGGAGATGGCGCAGGACAGCCCGCCGATACAACCCTTCGATCTGAAGACGATGGAGATGCTGCCCGACACGACGGCACACGCGGAACTGGCCCGCAAGATCGCCGATCAGGGGCACCGTGTCGGTTATGAGGTGGCGCTGGTGCCGGTGCGCCGCGGTGGCGGGCCGGACGGCGGCATCGCAACCCTGCGGGCGCAGATCGAGGCGCTGGAAGAACGCATCGCCGAAATCACCCGGCTGGGTGCCCCGCAGACCCGCCTGCTGCGGTTTTCCGACGCGCAATTGCCCGCCATGATCGACGCGTTGCGCCGATTGCCGCCCGGCATCGTGGCCGATCCGGAATCGGCTCTGCATTATGCCGCCGGTCATTCGGCGGGGCGCGTGGAGCCTGCCCATTACCTCAGGTACGATCCTGCCGATCTGAACCTGGAGGTGCTGGAGGCCACCTGGCGCGCGCGGACCGAGGACCGCAGCATCGCCTATTGGCTGGAACCCTTCGTCGCCCATGCGCGGCAGATCCGAGAGACCCGCACACAGGTCTTTGTGCCTGCCGGGCATTTCCTCGCGCCGTCGCTGGCGCATTTTGGCGGCGACGTGGACGAGACGCTGCAACTTATCTTGGGCAATCTGTTCGACGAGCTGCCGAAGCCCGACAGGGACGAAACCGGGGATGTGCAGATGTTCCTGTTTTCGCCGTCGCCCGATCCCATGCTGCGGCTGGAGGTCGAATACCTCGATGCGCGCACCTTTGCGCCGGTGCGTCAGCATCTGCCGTGGCTGAACGACTATCTGCAAGTGCGCGGCCCCAATGCCGTCGACCGAGCGCAACTGGCCGATGTGGCCGCCAACCTCTATGAGGGCCATTTCGCCGAGATCATGGCCGAGCAGTTGCGCGATACCACCGGCGAGGTCGAGGGAGCCTGGGACGGGGCGCTGTCAGAGGTGGAAGGCACGGCGGCGGGGCTGCTGGGCGATCTGATCCGGGATATGGAGCGCAGCGCTGACCGGATCGCCGACATTCACCGCTATCTCGGCGAGGCCGACCGGTACATGCGATCACTTGAAACCACTATGACACTGGCGGCAAGCGCGCTGTCCGCCGGGGCGCAGGCGCCCAAAATGCTGGCAGGTCATGACGCCGCGATGACCCGCGAGCGCAAGGTTTTCGCCGACCGCATCCAGGCCGAGATCGTCCTGGGCGAAAAACATCTTGAGCAGGCCGAGCGGCGCATCGAGGCCCTGCGCGCGCGGCTTGACCGGATACGCGATTGGGGCCGCAGGTGACAGAGAAGCCAGAAACGCAAGCGCCAAAGGAAGCGGAAACCGTCGATCTGCGAGCGGATTTGCAGCGGCTTGATAGGCTGCTGCCACTTGCAGTGCAGGCGTTGCAGCGCGACCTGCCCGCGCGGACGCCCATCCTGCACGCCCGGAAACGCCTGCGGCACGCGGCAGAGCGACTCGGCACTGCGACATTCAGCCTTTCTGCGCGCTACCGCGCGGCGCAGCACAATGCGATCCGGTCCCGCCGGGGCATTGCCGGTGCAGTGTTCCGCCTCCGCCTTGTGCTGCTGGCAGAACTGCTGCTGGCGCTGCTGCGGCGGTATGGCCTGATCATGCTCGGTCTTGTGATCCTCGCGGGGGTGGTTTGGGGGGTATGGTACTTCCGTGACTGGCTGACGGACTTTCTGCCGCTGCCGGGTCAGCCTGCCGACCCCAGTGCACCTGCGGCTCCGGCCGGGGATGTGCAGTCGTGACCCGGCAGGATGGCCCCCATGCGCCGCCGATCCGCGGCCCCGGGCGATCGCGGATGCGAAGGATCGCGCAGCATCTGCCTGAGGGGCGCGAACGCCCGCTGATGCGGCGGTGGGGCATCGCGCTGCTGTGCGCCGGTGTCGTCACCGGATTGATCCTTGCGGTTGCCCGGCGCAGCTTTGCGACCGATGGTCCGTTCGTGCCGGTCTATTGGCTGCACGACCAGGTATATCTGCCGCTCAAGGGGCAATTCTGGACGGCCATGTTTCCTTATGCGCTGTTGTGGCTGGTGCCGACTACGGTGATCGCCGCGGTGCTGCTGGTCGAATGGCTCAGCCGTCACGGCCCGGTCCGGGCCATACACCGCGCCGCCATTCTGGCGCTGATCGGGCGCGGATACCTGACCTGGGTCCTGATCGGCTGGCGTCCGTCGCGGTTGCGGGGCGACGGGGGCAAATGGGTGCGGCAAACGGCCTCGGGCACTGGGCCCGGTGGCGGCTACCGGGGTTTCATGCGGCGGGTCATCGAGGAGGCTTTCTTCGCCGGATGGGACCGTGCCACGCGCGGCCGGGAGACCGGGATGAAGGCCCTGCCGCCCGGCACCTGCGCCGGGCTGGAGGTGCTGGCCTCGGCCCGCTTGCGGCTCGAAGGGCCGACGCCGCAGGGGTATCTTGCCGCGCTGGAGGTGGTTGTGCTGGCGCAGGTCGCCGGGCGCAGCGACTGGCGCTCCGGCCCCCTGAAGGAGGATTTTGCCCGGCTTGACGAAATCATTTGGCGTGACGCAGAGGCCGCATCCGCGCGGATCGCCGCGCGCGATGTCGCAGCGCTGGGGGCGGTGTTCCGCGAACAGACCGCCACCGCGACCGGCATGGCGCGCGAGGCCGGCGCAGAGCTGTTACAGACAAACGCGACGATGCAGGCCGCCGTGCTGGGCAAGCCGCTGGCCTTGGCGGAGACGACGCCGGTGCAGCTTGCTTGTATCGTATTGCGGTTTGCGAGCCGGGCGGCGGACGGCACCGCAGGGGCGCAGGGCGTGATCTTCCTCGATCTTTGGGCGACGGGTCGGGCGGCGCAGGCGGCTGGCGATCTGGCGGCGCGGCTTCATACCGCCGAACGGCTGATCGACTTTGAAACCTGGGCGGCACTGATCGAAACCGCCGCGATGCAAACCCGCCCGCAGGCCGGGCATCTCGACAGCGTTCTGTCTGCCACAGCCGCCGGGGCGGGCCGCGCGGAGCGGTTTGCCAGAACCGGAGCCGGGCAATGAAGTGGCGCTGGGACGTCGCACGGCAGACCTCGGCGGATCGGCAGCGGGCCGATCTGCGCCGCCGCCAGCGTGACGCCCGCCCGGCAGAGCGGGTGGACCGTGTCAGCCTGACCGTCGCCGCGTTGACGGTATTGCTGCTGGTCGGGATCGCCTGGTTGATCGCCCGCAGCGAAGACCGTGCGGGGCAGTTCGATCCGCCGACCGTCCGGCCCTTGCCCGACGCGCGCATTCTTGAAAACCTCCGCGACGGTACCGCGCCTTTCGTTGCCGGTGTCGCATTGGGCAATGGCGCGGGCGATGTGGTTGTGGCGCGGCGCGATGGCACGCTGACGCAGGTGAACCTGGTCACCGGGGTGCTGCGCAGCCGGGCCAATCCGCTGGATCAGGACGGGCTGGAATCGCCGTTGGCGCTGTTGTCGGCGGGTTGCGGCTGGATCGACCCGACGCAGACCGGGTGCGCCGACCCCGACGCGCTTTTCGCCGTGACCGAGGGGGGCGGCCTGGCCGAACGTCAGCGCGGCAACCGCTGGCGGACGCTGGTGTCGGATCGGCCCTGGACCGGGCTGACCGGCAAGCCGGTGCAACAACAGGCCGTCATCGGATGGGCGGCCAGCGACGATGGCCGGTTTGTGGTGGTCAATGCAGGGGCGGAGGGGCTGGGTCTGTTCGATCAGAACCGCGCCGAATGGATCGTGCCCGTGGACCAGCAGGCCCTGCTGGACGCCGCAAAGGAGGGCTCGGTTCATATCGTGCCTGAAGGCGACGTGTTCTGGTTTGCATCGCGCAACGGGCTGGGCCGTCTGCGCGCGGGCGCGGGCAGACCGGCGCTGGAATGGTCCGAAGACCGGGCGACCGCTTTCCTGCATCTGACCGAGACCCGCAGCCGGGGCATGATGGCCGTGATCGAACGGCGGTGCCCCGGCAACGTCGCGCCCGGATGCCGCGCCGTGGTCGAGGTACGTGGGCTTGATGCCTGGACCCCGCTGATCGGCGAAGAAAACTTGTTTGGCGATCTGACGACCCCGCGGATTTCCCATGTCGCCGAACAGGACGGGCGGCTGATCACCATCGGTCAGGACGGGATTTACCGGTACGACCCGACACGCCGATCCTGGTCACAGCTCAGCGCCGCGCCGGTGGACAGCTATTTCGTGGAAACCGGTGGCGCGCGGATACATGCCGCGATGAACAACGAGATCGTCACTGTGCGGGCCGGGAACGTCTCGGCGCGGTTGGCTGGCAGAAAGGGTCCGTTCACGCAGATCATGCCGATGCCGGGTGGCGGGCTGATCGGTCTGAACGACAAGGCAGAATTGCACGATCTGACCGCCGACAAGGTGCTGGGCTTTCGCGATGCGGGCGCACCTCCGGATGCGGTGCTGCAGACCGGGGCGTCGGTCGGCGATACCGCGCTGGCGCTTGGTCCGGCAGGGGCGTTGGTGCACGACATCGCGAACCGGCGGTACAGCTGGATCCCCGGCGATTCGCTGGACCCTGCGTTTAAGAGGGGCGACATGCGCCTGGTCGCGGCGGCGGGGCAATTCTGGTTGGTCAGGCCGAGGCAGGGTGCGGTGTACCGCATCGCCATCGCCGGTGCCGCGCCGGATCAGACGCTTTCCGTCGATCAGGTGGCGCGCCTGCCCGGCCCCTTGCGCGACCTTGAAGGGGGCAGAGACGCGCTGCGCATCGTGGCGGGTGACGGACGCAGTTACCGGATCACGCCCATGGGCGACGCGGGGGCCCGGACAATCCCAGGGATCGGCAGCGATCGGCAAGGCGACACCACGCTGCGCTTCATGGCTGGTACGGCCAACCGGCTGTTTGCGTCGGACGGATCGCAGGTCTGGAACTACGACGTGACCGCGCGCGACTGGTCCGGGCCGGTCGATGGGCCCGGGTCGGAGGCGATCCGCGATCTGGCCATCGGGCGCGCGGATTTTGTGCTTGGGTCCGGCGGAGGGGTTTTTCGGCGCGAAGACAGCGCCTGGGACAGGATATTCTCGCGCGGGGAGGACGCGGAAATCGGATTGGCGCAGATCACGGATGCGCGGGCCGAAGGCGACGCGCTGTTCCTGGCGGGCCGCGGCCGTGTCCAACGCTACGACACGCAGGCCAGCGCGTTTCGCGCCACCTGGCAGGGCGGTGCCGCCCAGGACGTGCGGGTGGTCGACATCTGGAACGGCCTGCCGGTGTGGCTGTCGGGGGGGCGTCTGATGTACGGCGAAGAGCCGATGACGGGGGCCTTCGTCGAAAGCGCCTTTCGCACCGGTGACGGGTTCCTCGCCGTGGCGCGCGACGGTATCGGAGGCCGTCTGGCGGTTCATTTCCGCACGCCGGATGCGACCCCTGTCTGTACCTTCTTTGGCGCGCCCGCGCCTGCCGGAGCCGTGCGGGATGTCGCCGCCTTGCCCGATGGCCGCGTCCTCGCCGCGACCGACAGCGGTGTCGGTCTGTATGTTCCGCAGCAGCGGCGCTGGGTGGCGGCGGATGCGCTGGTCTTGCCCGACGGCGGACGCTATCACATCACGCCGACCCATCTGATCGCGGTTTCCCGCAGCGTGCTGCGCACGGTGGCGCTGTCGGATCTGGTCCCGATCGAAAGTTGCGCTGTGCCCGAATATCCAGTCGGCTGGGCGCAGGATTTCAACGTCCGATCCGCCGCCTACAACGCCGGGACCGGGCAGGCGGCGCTGCTGGGACCTGGCGGAGACCTCGCGGTCTGGAGCGCGGGCAAGTTGGAGAGCCGGCTGGGCAGGCCCAACACCGGCCCGGTCATGGACGACCTGCGCGGTGTCGTGCAGAACGGCAACGGGTTGCTGTTCAGCACCTACAGCGCCCTTTGGACCTATGATGCCGGGGCGCGGCGATGGAAAACCTATCCGTTGCAGTTTCCAGCCGGGGCCATAAGCGAAGTAGTCGAGGTCGATGTGACCGATCCGGTGGACGGGCGTGCGCGGGTTACGGTGTGGTTGCGCGACGGACGCAGCCTTGGCGGAACCTGGACCGCTGCGGGCGAGGATGTCGATCTGCGCGTTTTGCAAACCGTATCGCTGGCGCGGATCGACACCCCCGCAAGCGAGATCGAGGACATCGCGGCCCGCGAGGGATTGATCGCCGTCGGCGCGCGATCCGGCATCGCGTTCGGCGATCCCGGATCGGCGCGGCTGACCGGGCGGCTGCGCTATGCCCTCGGATCGGCGGTCAAGGCCACGCCGTTGATGGTTGGCGCGACCGTGGCGTTTGTCGAAGGTGACGATATGTCGGCACCCGCTGCTGTGCACATCCTGCCGCAGGGTTACGATCTGGCGGGGCTCAACGGAACGCTAGCGCAGCTGGCGTTTCACCATACGCCGGGCACCGACCGTACCTGGGGACTGTCCAGTGATGGCGCGGTCCTGTGGCGGGTCACGGCGGACGGCAGCCTGCATGCCTGCGATGTTATACCGGGTAAGGCCACACCCGAGACCTGCAAACCTGTGCTGTCTGCGCCGCTGAGCTATGATCCGGTGACGCTTGAGGCTGCTGTGAGGGTGGGCAACGCCCTTTATATGCAGCTTGGAAACGATCTGCTGCGGCTTGACGTCGATCTGCGAAATCCGGTGCCGGTGCGGGGCCTGACCGGGTTGGTGCAGGGCGCGGAATTCTATCGATACGACGAGACGTTACTGGTGCGCGACCCTGCGTCGGGCGCATTGTACCGGGTGCGCGACGATCAGGCGGCGCTGCTGGCCGTTGATGTCGATCAGATCGGCGCTGATGGCGTGGGGTTGATATTGGCGCAGGGCGACAGGCTGCGCCGGATCACGGCTGAGGGGCGCGACGTGCCCTTCGCGACGGCGGACGGTGACGTGCTTCAGAGCCCCGGCTACGACTGGGTGCGGGGCGGAGTCCCGGCGGGGTTGGACGCGGCCGGGGTGCCGGTGGTCGAGGGCAAGGTGCTGGACGATGCGCCTGCGCTGCCAGCTTTCGAGCCGATCCACCGCGTATTTGCTGTTCCGTCCCGTTATTCTGATCTTGCGGTCGCGCTGACGTTCTATGTGCAATACGCCGATGGCAAGGTGCAGGGCTGGACGCTGGCACGGTGCAGCGCCGGCGACCGAACCGGCCTTGAGCTGCCCTGTTACCGGCGGCGCTTTGACGTGGCTTTTGACGCCATCACGCTTGGCCCGTTGCGCGGCCTCTCCGATGCCGCCGCTCCCGATTTGCTGTTCGATAACGCAACGGTGACGCAATCTGCCGATCCGCAACCGGTTCTGACGCTGCGGGACGGTGTGGTCGCTTCATTCCGGCGGCCAGCTGGGATTCCATCGGCCAAGGCCGAGGTGGCGCGCTGGACCGTTGCGCACGACGGCAGGAGCGAACTGGCCCCGGCCCGGTTGGAAAATGCGGTTTCGGTGCTTACCGGGATGCGCAGCTACGAGTCGCGGGCATCGGTATCGAACCGCCTTGCGCGCTGGAATGCTTGGGATCACGGGTGGATCGGATGGGACCGGGAGACGGAAATGATCCGGTTTCAGGGGCCTGACAGGAAGCCTATTCTGATGCCCGCCGACGAGGCGCTGCCCGAAGGTATTGCGCTGCCGATGCATCCGGGCCGTGCGTCGATGACCGGACCGGGGGGGGAGGGTCACGCATGGATCAATCGCTTTGGTCTTTGGCACATCCCGAAGGATACGAACGGTGCGTTATTGATCAGCGCGGCGGGTGCAGCCGATGTGGTGGCGCTGGACAAGGGGCGGTTCCTGCTGTCCGAGGCCAAGGGGATCGACCCGGTGACGGGTGCGGCCCAGACCGACGGCGGCAACCGTATTATCGACCTCGGCAGCCTGCGCGTGCAGGAGAACCTCCGCAACCGGCAGGTCAGCGCGATTGCGCGGCGCGCTGATGCCAGCGGTGTCGATCCGGTGTTTGCCGCCCAGGGGTTTCTGTTCGATCTGCGGCATGCGGTCGGCTGGTTCGGCCCGCAGATCACGCTGGCCAGCGCGATGGGGCTGGTGTCGGCCAGCGCGCTGGACGGGTTCGACCCCGGCCCCGGTACCGGTCGAGTGGCACGCGTGCTGCAGACAGGAGGTGATCGGGTTTTGCTGGCTGCGGACCGGTGGTTCAGCCGACCCATGGGCGGCATGGCGGGCTGGACGCCTCTGCCGGGGGACCCCACGGTGGCGCGCATCGCGGCGCAGATCGAGGGGGCGACATGGCGGATTGATGCGCGCGGGCTGGTGATCGCGGCAGCACCTGACGCGCCCTGGAAAACCTCCGGCACCGGGCTGGCCTTTGACATCGACCAATTGCAGACCCTGACCGGCGACCGCGACACGGTCCTGCTGGCGACCGGCCTTGGAACCCACGTGTTGCGCCGGGCTGCCGAACTGAGCGATCCGGGCAAAGCGGTCACGCAAACGCCCCCCGGCGCGGTGTTCGACATGGTGCCTGAGGTCGGCCAGCCCAACCTGTTTTTCGCCCGGTCCGGCGGCGCGGTGACTGATGTCTGGGACAGCGTCGCGCAGCACTGGCGGGCTGCCGCAGGGGTCGGACGTGCGCCCTGGGAGCGGCGCAAGGCCATCAACACTGCGCAGTTTGAGCTGACAGTTAACGCGGCCCCGGCCGGGAACGCGGCATATCGCACGGTCGAGACGCTGACCGGGGCGTCGCGGCGGGCGTCTTTCGCCTGGCGCAGCGGCGAGAAATTCCCCTTCGACGTCGCCACGGCGTTGCACGCGGACCGTCAGGCGGTCTATCTGGGCACCCGGTTCGGATTGCGCCGGTTGGGGCCGGACGGCACCATGCAGACCGCGATTATGGACATAGCCCGCAACACGACACCAAATGCACCCGCCGAAGCGATCGCCGCTGTCGGTCTGCCCCATGCCACCCCGGACCGTATTCTGATTGGCGGGCGCGATGGCGGCTGTGCGGAACGCAAGGCGGCTGCCGCAGCCTTCGTGCCCTGCATCAGCGCCCTGTCGCTGAGCGAACGCCGCGTGGTGGAAACCGAGCTGTGGTCATGGCGAAAGTCGGATGGCGATATTGCCGGGGTTTACAAGCTTGCCGGGAGGGGCAGCCTGACGATTTCGACCCGTCTCCGGGGCCGCTGGCCGCATGACGTGCTGCGCGGGCAGACCACCTGCGGCGGCACGCGGATCGAATTGTGGGAAGACGGCCGCCACCTGCGCGATCAGGGACAGCTGATCGCGCTGCCCCGCGACGCAGGCGGATGGGCCGGATTGCACTGCCGGACCGGGGCGCTGAACCTGGGGCAGGGGCGTGTGGTGCAGGGCGGGGTCTATCTGCTGGGGTCCGGCGGCGCGGTGAACGAGCGCCAGGCGCAGGGCCGATGGGTGCCCATCGCCACACCGCTGGCCGAGGGCGTGCAGGCGGCAGATCGCGGCACCTGGATCATCGACCGCGCGCGGATGCGGCTGGTCGTCGGCCTGCTGGCGCAATCCTATCAGTTACGGTGGCGCGACGACCTATGGCGCGCCATGGCCTGGGTCGGGGGGCTGCCGCAGATTGATGTCACCCGGGGGTTCGTGACCGGGCGCACCGGGACCGCCGCGCAGGCTGGCGGGTTGGACCGGGTAACGCCGCTGGGTCTGGTGGCACATGATCTGGCCGCCGGTGCACTGCGTCTGGACCCTGACACGTTGCTGGTCCGGGCGGCGGCACCGGTGCCCGCGCTGGCGGATTGTCTTCCCGAACGGCTGGAACGGCTGGACGGCGGTCATCATGCCACGGAAACCCTGCCCGGCAGCCCCGTGCAGTTCCGCTGCGCCGACGGGCGGGTGTTTCGCGAAGCGCCCGGTGCAGCCGTCGATATCGGGGCGCTGACGCCGCTGACACCCGATCCCTTCGCCGCGCGGGTTCTGGTGGGGCCGGACCGGCCCTGGGAATGGACCAAATCCGACACCCAGCCCGGCAAGGCCGCCTTTGTCGAGGCGCGCATCGGCGAAGAGCCGCTGGCGTTGGCGGGGGGACGGTTTTCCGTTGATGGCTATACCAGGGTTCTGGGACCGTTTGCCGACGGACTGAACCTGATCGGGCAGGACGGCTGGTGGCAGTATCCGGGTGACGGACTGGCGCTGTTCGATGCGACGCGTCCGACATCGGTGCCCGCGCCATCGCAGATCGACGCCGCCACCGCCGACCGCCACGCCGAAACGCGCGCCCCTCGTCTGTGCCTGCGTGGCCCGGGCGGATCGGTCGCGCTGGATGCGGATGGCAAACCCGAGCGGGTGGAAATCTGCCGCACCTGGCTGGGCGGCGACCGGTTCTGGCAGTACCGTCAGGTGCTGGACGGCGGTCCGGTCGCCACCGGCGTGGCACGCAACGGCCCCGCGATCTCGCGCGGGATCGAGGCCGGGCGTTTTGCCGATCTGATCGTTGCGGGCGCGCCGCACCTGATGCGGGAGACGGACTTGCGTCTGGCTGTGCCGACCCGCATTGGCGCGATGCTGCTGTCGGCTGACGGCGGTGTCGGCGATTATCTGAAGTTCGACGCCCCGGCGGCACTGATGACCGATGCCGGGGGCCAGGTGTCGGTACTAGGCGTGGATGGATTGAAGGCACCCCGCGACGGGGCGGTGCCGTTTTGCACCGGTGCCGCACGGCTGGGCGATCCGGGGCCTGATGCCTTTGCCATCGAACGGCTTGAAATGATGCATGGTGAGAGGCTGCGCGCCTTTGGCCGCGGCGCGGATGGCGCGCGCAGGGCCGTCTCGATTGCCTGTGCGCCGCAGGATGCACGGGCGACGCCGCTGCGGGCGCAAGCCGAGGTGCGGGGTCGGACCAGACACCGGACGACACTTGCCCTGGCAGGCGGTGCCACGGGGCGTGTCGTGATCGGTGCGCCGGACGGGGAGTTGCGGGCAGGCGACGGACGCGACCGGTTCCTGACCCTGAAGCCGGAAACCGGGCCAGCCGATTTCGGCACCTTGCTGACCGTTCTGGCAGCCGACGGTGCGCGGAATGCTCTGGTTCTGACGCCAGAGGAGCTTTTCGAGGTCGATCTGGACCGGGTGATCTCAGACCTTGCCGAGGTTTCCCCCATGCCGCAGGAGAACGGGCCCGAACCGGTCGTGCCAGAGGCCGCGCCGACCGCAGATCAGCCCGCGCCATCGCCGCCGCAAACGCCGGACCCTGCGCCAACCCCCGCACCCCGGTCCGCGACGCCACAGACGGATCTGGCGATTGACGAGGAGGTACCGGTGCACGCGCCGGAACCGCCTTCGCTTTTCGCGCCGGAGGACGAGACGTTGCGCGATCCGCCCGAAGCGTCGATTGCAGGTTATCCCGGCCCGCAGCCCCCTGACACGGTGATCGACCTGCGCACGGATCGTCAGGCCACGCGCCGGGTGCAGATCGCATTGGTGGCGCTTGGGCTGCTGAACGACACGGTGGATGGACTGGCGGGGCCGAAAACCCGCGCCGCATTGGGGCGCTATCTGAAAGCTTCGGAAACGCCGCGGGACGCGAAACTGACGGTAGAGCAATACTGGCGTTTGACCGGGGAGGTGTACCCATGACCGACACTGCGCCGCCGGACGATACAGTGTTGCCGATGCAGGGCAGCATCCGGTTCCTTTCCCCATCCAAAAGGCTGGGACGCGCGGGCCTGTTTCCTGACAGCATCGAATGGCTGAACCCGCCGTTGCCGGAGGTGCGCATCGTCCCGCGGAAAGTGTCCGAGAAAGACGAAGCGAAGGAGGCTGCGGAGGATGAACCGAAGAAGTCCGAAGACGACGATACGCCTGCGAAAGAAGACGACGATTCAGCTGACAAAGAAGAGGCATCCGATGATACAGCCACGCCGGCTTTCGCCCGTGTCTATCGGTTCGATCTGCGCAAGGGGATTTGGCAAAATGGCGACAACGAGAAACTGGACGGTCGCCTGGACAAGAAAACCAGGAAAGAGCTGACCGGCAAGTTGACCAAGCTGGCGCATAAATTCAATGCAGAGTTCGGGAAGATCGTGACTGCCCACCAGATGCCGGACGCCCTGCGCATGGATTACGGTGGACTTGCCGCCGTGCCACCTCCGGGACGCGCGCGGGGCTTTTCCGTTGCGCGCAAATGGCGGGGCGCAAGCCAGGCCTGGCTGTCGGATCAATTGTCGGAACTGGAACGGTTGGAGGCTTGGCGCAAGGATGTGCGGACGGGTCCGGCGCTGTTGCAGCAACGGCTTGCAGAGCTGTTGGCGCCGATGAATCGGCCCGCACCGATCCGGCTGAGCGTCGATCCCGGCAGTACCCGGACCAAACTGACCTGTGACCTGATCATGCCGCCCGAGGCCCTGCATTTCGGTCTGAGGCCCAAGCTTTCCGGGCAGAGCCTGGAATTTTCCGCCAAAGAGCAGTGGCAACCTGCCCGGGTCTGCGCCGCCGTGGGGCTGTCGCAGGCGGTGGCCTTGGCCCATGCGGTGCGGCTGGTCCTGCCGACGCCGGAGACCCGCCTGTCTGTCCGGCTGAGCGTCGTTTCCGAAAACCGGCATGCCCCCGCGCCGCATCCGGTGCTGGACCTGACGGTTGGTGAGGCGGGCTGGTTGCGCGGGCTAGATGCGGTGGCAAGACTGTCGGTTTTCCAACTTGTCGAAAAGATGCCGCCGGGCCTGACGCTGCTGGACCACGATGGTGTTTTTCAAAACCGGAAAACGCCGCTGACCTGAACGGGAACAGGGGCGGGGTTCAAGTGTCGTGCGGATGCTGAACCGGTCCGTTTCGACAGGCACCGGAATCTCTGTTCTTTCTTATTTTTCGGCCTGGGCGGAAATCATCGCGAGGGTGTCCGCAGCGCTCGCCGCTTCGAGCTGGAAACCCAGGCATTCGGACTCGGCCTTTGCCTCTTCCAGTATGTCGTGCGCAAAGCCGTATTCGTGGCGCGCGAATTGTATCTGGCCATAGACGACCAGCCCGACCAGCTTGTTCAGCCGCAAACCATGGCGGGCGCTCATTGCGATACAGCGCGATACCGCCCCTGCCGCCAGCCCTAACTCGCCCCGTGCCCACCGCATCTGACCGTTGGCAAGATAGACGTTTAGTTTTCGATCAGCGTTGTGCAGGTCAACAATAGGTCAACCTGTCTAACTACATTGTTCCCCGTTTGCACCCGTCTGCTGCGGCAAATGAGATTGGAAAAAGTTTTCAGTTCAGGGGTTTATTGCATAACCTGTTGAAGTTTAAAGGTAGCCATACTTCCGGGAGAAGCGGCTCATAACCTGAAGGTTACTTTTCACTTCCGGTTCACGATCATTGGCTGCCTCTTCTTTTCTCCCACATGTTTCGCGCGGCATAAGAGCACTTCAACCGCCCGGCTATTGTCTTCGGTCCCGTTGACAACCCACCGTGCAGTCGACAACGCCGTTTTCCCACCGTCGGAGCGTTCTTGCATTTATCGCCGCTTCTCGTGCGGGCATTGCATGTAGAAACTACTCGATCATTGACGTCTGGTGAGAAAAACTGTGCATGGGGTCCCTTCCAAACGGGCCTACTGCTCTCAAATAGTCGAACACGCAGGGCGAGTGCGATGTTCCGCAAAGCTCTGGGCGGAGCTTTGGGCAAATACAGGGTCCTTTCCCAACGAATGATCGTAGAAGGTGCCACCCCAGCCGCCCGAGCCACGGCACGAATGCTGGCCCCGTAGCTCAACCTGGCGTCGCGTAGAATGGAACCGCTTTGGTCAGTTAGATTGCTTGACATGAGTCATTTCAAACTGGATAGCACTGCATCTGTAGCAGTAATCTGAATAGTCGCATCTCAAACAGTCACCTAACCCGATAGAAGCGGCAGGATTGCGATATCAACGGCATTCGTATTGCTGGAACTTGATGCTCTGCAACGGTTCATATTTTTGGCTTCCATGCGTTTGTCGCGCACTATCAGTCTCGCGTATTCGACCCCAGCTTTCCCATCCAAAAAATCACCGCCATAGGTCGAGCGAAACGACGTTGCCGGCCCAAGTTTTTGGATAGCCATTGTTCGCAAAACCATGCCGCATGTCGCCGGGTTCGGTTTTCGGGATTTCACGCCGGGGGGCCGCTACATCCGCTACTTTCGCTAGATGGGGCGGGTCTTCAGAGGTCTGTGTAGCGAATGTAGCGGATGTAGCGGGGGTGGGGGGCTGATTTACGATTTTAGCCAGTGCCGCGTGAGGGTTGAAAAGCTTCATGCCACCCTCACGATCCGGTAAGCCAACCGGCGGGCCTGACTGTCGATCACAGCGCCGGGGTCAAGGCGGTGCAACCATCCGTGGTTTTCGAGAATTGTCATCAGCTTCTTGATTGTTACCGTTTCCCTGAGCGCGTTCGGCCCCATAACCACCACGTCACGCGGTACAATGGTTTTCGGATCGCGACCCAGCCCCGCAGCGACACCCGGCCAGCGATCCAGCACCCAGCGGCGCAGTTGCTCAGCCCGGTCGATTTCTTCCGATACCGACGCGGACTCTGCCAGCCGCTTTGCCTCGAACAAATAAAATTGCGCGAGTTCGATTGCATCCGCCATTACATCGGCCTGCACCACAGTTGCGCTCAGATCACTCCAGAGCGTCAGGACGCCCGCGATCCGCGCTGCCTGTTCAGGTGACTTGGACGCGAAGGACTTCACATGCTCCAGTGCGCCGCCAGGGGCCTGCGCCAGTTCGGTACTTTGGTAATATGCGAACAAGAGTGCTCCGGCCTCAGGGGTGAGGCGCAGGGAGCGGGGTTCCAGTTCTTGGGGGTTGGCCTCGCAGGTCGGGAGTGGCTGCGCCAGAATGGCGGAAAGGCGGTCTGACGCAGCTACAATCGCTACATCCGCTACAGCATCGCCCGTTTGCCGCAGGCGGGTGCCAATGGCGCTTGGCGGTTCGGTGATCAGGAACCGTGCCAGGAAGCCTTGGCCGTTTGCGACCTTGTCCGACAACAACGGACGTGCGGCAACCGGCTGCACCATCAGGTGTGCTGCAAGGCGTCTGCCGTAGAGCGTCGTTGCGCCGTCACCTGCGCGCACGCGGTCGATAGCATCCCCACCCCAGAGGCTAGAGAGACCCGCGATTGTCTTGAGGCGGTTATCGCTGTTCATGGCGTGCCCCCCCAGAAAGCCGCCGCCTTCGTCCGAGAACAGGCCAAGGCTCGGCTGCCCGGTCATGTAAAGTTTCACCAGACCTTCCAGCGTCGGCTCGGAAGTGGTCAGCTTGGGCGACAGCGGCATTGCTGGCCCAGCGCCAAGGTTGGCAAGGTCGGCCTCAGCTTCCCGCACTTTCTGCGCATTGCTGGCTGCGGCCTCTTTCACCATGCGATCCCGTTTCGCAGTCCAGAGTTTGTGGGAGCTGTCCCATTCTGTCATGGCTGACCGATAGTCAGCGGCGCGGCTCCGCACAATCTCGCGCAGCCCTGCAATCACCAACTTGTCGCAGGCGCTCTTGCGCTCGCCTGACTGCGCGACTGTGAGGCAAAACAGCGAGACAGGAGAAAAGCCTGCCAAGGTTTCCACATCCGCATGGGCCTGCACCGCTAGGGATGCGACAGACAGGGCCGACTGTGCCGCGATGGCGGCTGGGGCCTGTGTTGCGGCCTGCACGGCCTCTACGCATGCCCTGAGCGGTCCTAGCGCATGGACAGGGTACGCTTCGCCCCGTGGTATCTCACGCATCAGGGGTTGCGGGCCTTCCTCAACATAGGGTGTCGGTTGCAAGACGGTCATGCTGCGACCCCCTGTTGCAGAACGTCGTTCCAGTCCTGCCCGTCTGGGGCTTCCATCATGGCAACCTGCCAGCCCCGCGCTATGGCGGTATGAGCCAGCGATGCAGTTGCGCTGCGCCCTGCCGGGTCGCCGTCTGAGGCAAGGATCAGATCACCGGGCCGCGCGGGCAGGGTCAGCCCCCTGATCCCGCTGGTGGACAATCCAGCCCAAACCGTATGCGGCCCGCTCAAAAGCCCGCTCAGGAGGCTCAGGCCCGTCTCGACGCCCTCGCACACCACAAGAGGACCTGTCGTCTCTGACAGGCGCACTGCCCCGCCTGCGCATGGGCCCAGCATCATCTTTGCCGATTTGTCCAAGCGCTGTCCTTTCTTTGTGAAAAAGGTGCGATGCACCCCGCCCGTCGGGGCGACGTTGCCGATCATTGCGGCGCAGTAGGTGCCACTTGGACCGTGGTAAGCGTCGGGCAACCAGCGCAGCGTGTCGGGAAGCGGACAGGTGATACCCCGTCCCCTCAGATACGCCTCGCCATTGGTGCCATGAATGGACTTGGCTTGATCCCAGAGGGATTGCGCCTTTGCCCGCGACTTCGCGGCCTGCGCATTGCGCAGACGTTCGGCCTGTTCAGCCGCCGTCCGGTCAATCTCAACGTGGCCGGGGGTGATCCCGGCCGCTGTCAGAATGTCCTTGAAGTCGCAGCCGCTCTTTTTGCAGTGCAGCAGCAGTATCCCAGCCTTGGCACCAATTGTGAGCGCATTTTGATCTTTGCGTTGTGCGGACTGGCAGACCGGGCAAGGGGCAACCCCATAGCTGCGGTACCACCTGCCGCCAAGGTTTGTGGTCAGTCGAGCGGGGTCGATCATGTCGGTCATGTCGCGCCCCCCGAAACCTGACGCAAATAACGCGCGATTTGGTTCAGTATTCCGCCCATCAACCGGGCGTTGTCGGGGCGGGGGTACACTATGAGGCTCCGCGCTGGATCATTGCGAAAAGTCATTGGGCGGACTCATCTAGGCCATGTCCAAGCAGGAAGGCGTCCATGGATTGTTCGCACCAGTATAGCCGTCCGCCGAGCTTGATGGGCTTGGGCAGCCGTCCTGCTGCAAGGTCCAGATAGATCGACGACCGGGCGCGGCCGCCAAGCTTATCCCTCAGTTGCGTAAATGTGAGGTACTTGCGCCCACAATATTGTTCGAATTTTGCATTGGCTTTCATCATGACCATCCGTTGTTGTATCGGCTGGTCCTAAGTTGCCTTATCGAATGCTAGCCTGTCGTACCCGAAGTATTCCGGATTACTTCGGAAAGTTCAGGAGCGAGCACAATCTGAAGGCTTTCGCCTAGTTTTTTCTCTTCAGAATAGATTTCGAGAACCCGTTTATATGAGCGCGGAGCCATGAGAAGTTGCTTGTTTGCAAGCGCAACGGCATCACTTGCAGATTCACACGTCTTGCTTGTGGCGTTTCGGGTCGGCTTCATTCCCTTGTCTACGAGGAATTGGACTGCGCAATAGATCTTAAGTCTCCTCACTTCCTTCGTAGGCTGGGCCCGTGGGCGTGGCGGAGGTGTCACTTCTCCACGGAGGTAGCCGCTTAGCCAAAGCTGAAGGCTCCTTGGGATTGGCCACCCGAGCTCCATAACATTTGCAACACCACGGCTGAGGGCAAGAAAGCAAAAGTAATCGGTTTCGGCATACTTTATTAGTTCTTCCGGATCCTCTAGCAGCATTGATGCGCCGTAGTTCTCTGCCCGGTACTCTGTATATCCAGCGTCATCGGTTGTGTCGCACTGGTTGGCGCGCCAAGAGGCCAACCCGTCAAGAGTTGTCCGGTCGCTTTCTGAGTTGCCGGACAGGTGCGGGGCGATCATAAGCTTTGCAATTTCAATAGCTTGCTCAAACGTGGGGGGATTCATCTGGCCACCATCGAGATTACCTGTCCTGCTCCCCCGGTCACATGATCCGCCCAGCGATCAAGCAACAGCCGACGCTGCTCAATAAAGTCCGTGCGGCGGTACGCTCTCTGGACCGATGTACCTGCCACGTGGGCCAACATCGTTTCTGCAACTTCGTGCGGGGCGTCCGTGGTTTCGGCCAACCAATCCCGCAGGCTCGACCTGAACCCATGCGGGCGTTCAGTCATGCCACGCCGCTCCATCAGACGCGACATGGTCGCATCGCTGATCACACCCCTGCGTACGGACGGAAATAGAAATCCCCCCCGCTCAAATGGCTTTGCCAAGTCGATAACACGCAACGCCTCTTCCGAGAGGGGAACCCGAAAGTCTGCCGTTCTGCCGATTTGACCTTTCATGATATCCCCTGGAATAGTCCAGACGTTCTCCTCAATCTGGCCGAGTTCCAGAAAACGAACCGGCTTCGAGCGAACGCCCGTCAAGATCAAGAGACGGAGTGCGAGGTGCGCAACAGTCGCTTCGGAAAGGCTTTCATAGAATTCGGGGACTTTGGTCCATGGAAGCGCAGGAATGTTCTTCACCTTGTGACGGGACTTCCCAAGGAGAGCTTTTGCTTTCAAGGTCGCCTGAAGATCGACATCCAAGCCAAGCGCGGCTGCGTGCTTCAGGACGAGGCCTAGTCGGTCCATCGCCTTCTTCGCCGTCTCGGCCTTGGTGTGCCAGATTGGGGTCAGAACATCACGGATATCGCGCTGGTCAATCTCCTCGACTGGTACACGGCCAAGCTTTGGTAAGACATGAAGCTCAAGCGGCGAGAACCATCGGCCTGCCTTGCCGTCGCCCTTCAGCTCCGCCTTGCGCGCTTCGAAAGCTTCCTCGGCAATCTTTCGCAGAGTATTGTCCACACGCTCTAATTCCCGGGCGCGCTTCGCGCGTTCCTTTATGGGGTCCACTCCGCTTGCAGCTAATCCACGCCATTGATCGGCCAGATCGCGTGCTTGCTTTAATGAAACATCGCGAACGCCACCCAGGCCCATTTCCCGTCGGCGCCCGTGGACCGTGATTCGCAAAACCCACTGTGCACCGCCGTCTTCGCGTTTGTGCAACCAAAGCCCGGCTCCGTCTCCATGCTTACCTACCGCAGCTGATTTTACGAAAGATGCTGATAGCTTATGCTTGCTCCCCATGTTTTATCCACCCTATTATCCCCCTCAATATATCGGATACCCTCGGACGAACCAAGACAGCATCACACATGAAAAATATGTAAGTATGAAGTATTGGACATGTATCGGACACCATCGAGCATCAACATATAGCAATTCAATGCCCTTCACCCGCACCAACTTTTGTTATGCTACCGCGCGGAGCGCTACTTGGGTACAGGTTTGGTTTGAGGTTTGTCCTCTCACCTGCACCATCTTCTAACGTGCCAGGCCAGCGCGCGGCGAAAGTCCGAAATCAGGCCCGCCCGGACCTCGGCGACTAAACGCAAGCCGGGCCATCGCCTGCCCGGGGTGGGCGATACCACTTATGTTCATGGCATTTTATCTTTCTACCATGATGAATCCCATCGGGGCACCCCCAGCCACACCAAATCGCCCGCCCGACCGGCGGGCAGGCGATGGCCCGGCGCCTTCGGCTTGTTCCGGGCTTTGGGTGCCACTGATCAGCGCCAGCACCCCCCAAGGCTCCCGGCTTCAGACCGAGGACAGGCGCGCCCCGGCGCTGCGCCAGCCGGGCAGGGTGTCGTCAAGGTAGCCGGAAATCCCGGTCAGCCCCGCATCCTGCAGGGCAGTCTGCATCTGGCCCAGCACCCTTGGCATGAACCGCAGGTATCCCGGTTTGCCGTCGCGTTTGTTCAGGCGGGGGAACAGCCCGGCAATCCGCGTGTGCCGCTGCGCGCCCAGCAGGTGATAGCGGTGCAGGATCCCGGCATCGGGTCCCATTCCTGCCGGGGCGGCGGCCAGGTAACGCTCCAGCATGCGCGCCTCCAGCCCCGGTGCCAGATCGCGCCGCGCATCCTGTAGCAGGGACAGCAGATCATATTCCGGCGGTCCCAGCACGGCATCCTGAAAATCCAGCAACCCGCAGCGCGCAACGCCCTGACGCCCGGGCAGGAGCATCAGATTGTCGATGTGAAAATCCCGCAGCACCAGCGCATCCTGCGCGGCTTCCAGCGGGGCAAGGGCCTCATGCCAGAGCGCGCGCCAGGGCGCATCGAAACCGGCCACCGGCAGGTCGGGGCGCAGGGCGGGCATGAACCATTGTGAAAAGATGCTGACCTCATCCAGCAGCGTGGCGACATCATAGCGCGGCACAAGCACCTGGACCGCCTGCGGCGCGGCATGCAGATGCAGCAATGCGTCGATGGCAAGTTCGTAAAGCGCCCCCTCATCCGCGCCCTGATCCAGCAGTGCCCCATAGGTCGCGGTGCCGAAATCCTCGATCAGGGCCAGGCCCTTGTCCGCATCCGTGGCCAGCACACTTGGCGCGCTCAGCCCAAGGTCGCTCAGGTGCCGGGCCAGCCGGACAAAGGCGGCAAAACCGGTCGGATCTTGACGATCCTCCATCAGCAGCAGGTCCGCCCCGTTGATCCGCAGATACCGCCGGGCAGAGGCATCGCCGGGCAGGGGGGTGAGCACCGCCTGGCCGTGGCCATGACGGGCGAGAAAGGATTGGTGGTCGGGCTCTGATGTGCTCATGGGCGCATATCGGACATTTTGCGCCATGCTTGCAAGCACCACAAATGCAAACGGCGCCCCGGATCGGGGCGCCGCTTTTTTCGTATTCAGACCCGGATCAGGCGAGGTCGAAGCGGTCCGCTTCCATCACCTTGGTCCACGCCTTGACGAAATCGGCGACAAAGGTGTCGGCCGCATCGTCCGCGCCATAGACCTCGGCCAGCGCCCGCAGCTGCGAGTTGGAGCCAAAGATCAGATCGGCGCGTGTCGCGGTATGGGTGACCTGGCCGGTCTTGCGGTCCGTGGCCTCGAACACCTGCTGGCTGTCGTCGACGGCTTTCCAGGTGTGGGTCATGTCGAGAATGTTGACGAAGAAGTCGTTCGTCAGCGTGCCGGGCTTGTCGGTAAAGACGCCATGCCTGGTGCCGCCGTAGTTTGCACCCAGCACCCGCAGGCCGCCCACCAGCACCGTCATTTCGGGTGCGCTCAAGGTCAGCAGCTGCGCCCGGTCCACCAGCAGTTTCTCGGTCGGTACGGCGAATTCCGCCTTCAGGTAGTTGCGGAAACCATCCGCCTGCGGCTCCAGCACGTCAAAGCTTTCCGCGTCGGTCTGCTCGGCGCTGGCGTCCATGCGGCCGGGGCGGAAGGGCACTTCGAGGGTGTGACCGGCTGCTTTCGCCGCCTGTTCCACGCCGACATTGCCACCCAGCACGATCAGGTCCGCAAGCGAGACCTTCTTGCCGCCGGAGGCGTTGTCGTTGAAGTCGGCCTGGATGGTTTCCAGCGCGTCCAGCACCTTGGCCAGCTTGGCCGGTTCGTTGACTTCCCAGTCCTTCTGCGGGGCCAGACGGATGCGCGCGCCATTGGCACCGCCGCGCTTGTCCGAGCCGCGGAAAGTGGAGGCCGAGGCCCAGGCGACCGAGACCAGTTCAGCGGTGCTGAGACCCGTTGCCAGGATTTTCTCCTTGAGCGCCGCGATGTCGCCCTGATCGACCAGCGGGTGATCCACGGCCGGGATCGGATCCTGCCAGATCAGGTCTTCCGCCGGCACTTCCTTGCCCAGGTAGCGGGTTTTCGGACCCATGTCGCGGTGGGTCAGCTTGAACCAGGCGCGGGCATAGGCATCGGCAAAGACATCCGGGTTTTCAAGGTAATGCCGGGCGATCCTGGCATATTCCGGATCGACCTTCATTGCCATGTCGGCGGTCGTCATCATCGGCTGATGTCTGCGGCTGCCGTCATGGGCATCCGGCACGGTCCCGGCCAGCGCATCGCCTTTCGGCTTCCACTGGTTGGCACCCGCGGGGCTTTTTGTCAGTTCCCATTCGTTGTTCAGCAGAGTCTCAAGATAGGACATGTCCCAGGTCGTCGGCGTTGCGGTCCAGGCGCCTTCGATGCCGGAGGTGATGGCGTGCACGCCGATGCCGCTCTCAAAGCTGCTTTTCCAGCCGAGCCCCATGTCTTCGATGGCGCCTGCTTCGGGTTCGGCACCCACCAGGCTCGCATCGCCCGCGCCATGGGCCTTGCCGAAGGTGTGGCCGCCCGCAGTCAGCGCCACGGTTTCCGCGTCGTCCATCGCCATCCGGGCAAAGGTTTCGCGAATGTCATTGGCCGACAGCTGCGGATCGGGGTTGCCATCGGGACCTTCGGGATTGACGTAGATCAGGCCCATCTGCACGGCGGCCAGCGGGTTTTCCAGGACGCGTTCGCCGGAATAGCGGCTGCCGGGCTTGTCGGAAGTGGCGAGCCATTCCTCTTCGGTGCCCCAGTAGATGTCTTCTTCGGGTTCCCAGATATCTTCGCGGCCCCCGGCGAAGCCGAAGGTCTTGAAGCCCATGGTTTCCATCGCGACGTTGCCGGTCAGGATCATCAGGTCGGCCCAGGACAGGGCGCGGCCATATTTCTGCTTGATCGGCCAGAGCAGGCGGCGGGCCTTGTCCAGGTTGCCGTTGTCGGGCCAGGAGTTCAACGGTGCAAAGCGTTGCGAGCCGGAGCCGGAGCCGCCGCGCCCGTCACCGGTGCGGTATGTCCCGGCGGAGTGCCAGGCCATGCGCACGAACATCGGGCCGTAGTGGCCATAATCCGCAGGCCACCAGTCCTGGCTGTCCGTCATCAGGTCGGCGAGGTCCTTCTTGACCGCATCGAGATCCAGCTTCTTGAACTCCTCGGCATAGTTGAAGGTGTCGCCCATCGGATCGCCGAGCGGGGAATTCTGGTGCAGAATCTTCAGGTTAAGCTGGTTCGGCCACCAATCCTTGTTGGAGCGCATGTCAAAGGTCGTGTGCTTGCCACTGCCGTGCATGACGGGGCAGCCGCCCTTTTGGTCGATATCGTTGCCATCCATTTTATGTCTCCTCAGGTTACGGAATTAGAATCGTTATAACCCGGCAGGCAGGGATTTATAAGTTGGATTTGCTGATTGCATTGATAGTCTAAGGTTATGAAGAATCTTACCATAAGACAGTTTCGTTATTTTGAGGCGATTGCCGAACAGCGCCATTTCGGCCGTGCGGCCCAGGTCTGCGCGATTTCGCAACCCGCACTTTCCGCCCAGATCAAGGAGATGGAGACCACCCTTGGCAAACCGCTGTTCGAGCGGGGGCCAAGACAGGTGCGCCCGACCGCCTTTGGTGTTGAATTTGCAGGCCATGTGCGCGCGGTGCTGGAACAGGTCGAGGCGCTTGAGAATTTTGCCCGCGAGGCGCAGGGCGATCTTGCGGGGCAGTTCCGCCTTGGCGTCATTCCGACAATCGCGCCTTATCTGCTGCCCAGGCTGATCGGCCCGCTGACCGCAGCCTATCCCGGCATTGACCTGCATGTCCGCGAGACGCTGACATCGCGGCTGGTGCAGGAATTGCAGGATGGGCGGCTCGATGCGGCGATCGTGGCGCTGCCGGTCTCTGTGCCCTCGCTGACGGAGGTGCCGGTCTTTTCCGAGCGTTTTGTCTTTGTCCGGCCCGAGGCCGCTGCCGGCCAGCCGGCGCCAGGCGGCAGGGATCTGGCCGACATGCGGGTGCTGCTGCTGGAGGAGGGCCATTGTTTCCGGGATCAGGCGCTGGCTTTCTGCAACCGGCCCGCATCGGTCCCGCGCACCGGTCTGGACGGCAGTTCGCTGGCAACGCTGGTGCAGATGGTCGGCGCGGGGATCGGGGTGACCGTGATCCCGCAGATGGCGGTGCGGGTGGAAACCCGTTCGGCCGCGGTGGATTGGGTGCCCTTTGCCGGACCGCAGCCCAAGCGCACCGTGGGCATGATCTGGCGCAAGGCCAGCCCCCTGACCCGGCACCAGGCCGCATTTGCCCAGCTGGTGCGACAGGCCGCCGGGGATGCGGCGGATATCCGGCCCGAAGAACGCCCGCAGGTCTGAAACCGGGACGGTTTGCCTAAAATCCAATGCATTCGCGCCGCGCCGGAGCCGGGGATGCCCGCATCCGCGTTAAGCGGGTCGTAAGACATGGGTCCCTATGGTTCAGCATCATCGCCCGAGGCCGGGCCGAATCTGTTCTTCGAAGGGAAAATGTCAATGTCAGAACCGGCAAAGAAGCCTGCCCGCGTTCATCCGATGCGCAGCCTGTTTTTCAAGACGGCTCTTATTGTGGCGATTTGCGCCATTGGCGTTGTGGCCGCGATCGAGGTGATCAATATGCGGACCGCACAGGCGCGCCTGCACGATACGATCATGACCCGCGCGACGGAAATGACGGATCTGCTGGCCCTGCAACTGGGCGGGGCCATCAAATTCGAGAATTACGACGCGCTGTCGGAAATCGTGGTGGGTACGCTGGAACACTCCAGACCGGACGCGGTTGCGGCCGCCGCAGTCGATGCGGCGGGGGCCGCCATGCAGGCCGTTCAGGGCCCGCCGCCGGAGCCAGAGTTGCTTGCCTTTGCCCGCGAGGCAATGAAAACTGGTGAACCGGTCGTGGACCGGAACCGGCTGATCATGGCGACGCCAGTCCTTTTCGGAGACCAGAGCCTGCCGGTCGGTGCCATCGCAACGCGCTGGACAGACGAATTCATTCTGGCAGACTACAGGGCTTCGGCCTTTCAAAGCCTTCTGGCCGGGCTGCTGGCGCTGCTTTGCGCGCTGGCCGGCGCGTCCTTTCTGCTGCACAAACTGATCACGGCACCTCTCAACGTACTGGGCCGTTCGATGAAATCTGTGGCGCAGGGGGATTATGAAACCGCTGTCCCGCATACCATCCGCCGGGATGAGATCGGCCTGATGGCCACCCAGCTGGAGGCCCTGCGCGCGGTGCTGCGCGAGGCAGATGCAGCAGCCCATGAAACCGCATTCAAGAGCGCGGCATTTGCAGGGTCTTCGGCCTCCCTGATGATGGTGGATCGTGATTTCCGGGTGATTTTTGCCAACCCTGCCTGCGAGGAACTGGTAAAGGCCAATCTGGAAGAACTGGCAAAGGTATGGCCGGACCTGCAGGGCCAGACCTTGATCGGCGGCGACCTGCGCAATTTCCAGCCCCTGCGGGATGCTGTTGCACAGGTCGAACGTGGCGGCCTGCGCGGCGGAACAGAGACCGCCAACGAGATGGTGCAGATGGGCGACCGCCTGCTGCGGATATCGCTGAATGCGGCGCTGGGGCAGGAGGGGGAGATGATCGGCTGCGTCATTGAATGGACGGACCGGACTGATGCGCAACGCAACGCTGCATTGCACCATGCGCTGGATTCGAACCAGCTGACGGTGGAATACGACCTGAAGGGCAAGATACAGGACGCAAACCAGAACTTCCTTGACCTGATTGACGGGACCAAGGAAGACACCCGCGCGTGCAACCTGGCCTCGATGTTTGCCAAGAACCTCGACGGCGACCACGATGGCAGCAAATTTGTCACAAAGGTCATTTCCGGAGAGCCCATGCGGGGCCGCTTCAACGTCTTTAGCGTCCATGCGCAGAAGACCTTTGTGATCGACGGCAGTTTCGCCGTTCTGACCGACCATAAACGCAAGCCGCACAGGCTCATCTTCCTGGGCAGCGACGTGACGGAGCAGGACCGGGCCATGCGTGCCGCCGAAGCCGCCCGCGAGCAAAGCGCCGCAGAGCAGGCCAATGTGGTCAGCCTGCTTGGCGATGCGCTGAACAAGCTGGCCAATGGCGATCTGCGGGCCGATCTGACCAGCGATATGCCCGCCTCTTACGAAAAGCTGCGCCGCGATTTCAACGGCACGGTCGAATCCCTGCGCGAAGCGATGTCGGCGGTCATGCACAATGCCGATTCAATCCGCAACGAGATTGCAGAAATCACCTCTGCGGCCGACGACCTGTCGCGGCGGACCGAGAAACAGGCGGCAACCCTTGAGGAAACCGCCGCGGCGCTTGATGAACTGACGGTGTCGGTGCGATCGGCCGCCGAAGGTGCCGACGATGCCAGCAGCATGTCCGCCGAAGCGCAGAAAAATGCCCAGCAGGGCGGAGAGATCGCGCGTCAGGCCGTGGCTGCGATGGACGGCATCAGAACCTCTTCGCAGGAGATCTCGAAAATCACCTCCGTCATCGACGATATCGCTTTTCAGACCAATCTGCTGGCGCTGAACGCGGGTGTCGAAGCCGCCCGCGCCGGTGAGGCCGGGCGCGGTTTTGCCGTCGTCGCGACAGAGGTGCGGGCCCTCGCGCAACGCTCCTCGGATGCCGCGCGGGAGATCAACGCGCTGATCTCCTCCAGCGGTGAACAGGTCAGCCAGGGTGTCGATCTGGTGGACCGCACCGGCTCCGCCCTTGCCGCCATCGTAACTTCCGTGTCTGAAATCTCCAACCGGGTGTCGAACATCGCCACATCGGCGCGGGAGCAATCCAGCGGGCTGGCGGAAATCAACACCGCCGTCAACGAGTTGGATCACGTGACCCAGCAAAACGCCGCCATGTTCGAGGAAACCACCGCTGCCAGCCATGCGCTGACCGCCGAGGCCGATGCCCTGGCGGCTGCCGTGGCGCGGTTCCGGCTGAACGGCGAAACCCCGGGCGCAACCGCACCCAGGCCCGCCGCCGCATCGGTGCCCATGACCCCGCCGCGCGCCGTGGCTCCGGCCACCCAGGGCAATGCGGCGCTGGACATGTCACAGGACGTGGATGCAGACGGATGGGAAGAATTCTGAGGCGCGCAGGCGCAGGTCGCCCACCTCGCCGGTCAGGCGCTACCGGATGATCCGGTCAGCTTCAGGAAACGAAAATGCGGGCAGGCGGGTCAGTCCCGTTTGCCCGCAAACCGTTCCGCCCAGGCTTCACGCTCTTCATCGGTGATCTTTGCAAACAAGACCTCCGGCACGTCAAAGCCATGTCCCGGCGGCAGCGCGGCGAGGGCGGCGGGGACGTCATCGGGCCAGACCGGGGCCTCAACCCGCATCGCGGCCAGCAACCGCGCCGCGGCATCGGGGATGAAAGGGGCCGACAGTGTGGCATAAAGCGGGATCAGGTTCAGGGCCAGCCGCACCTGTGCCGCCGCCCTGTCCGGGTCGGTCTTGAACACGGACCAGGGGGCCTGTGCCTGCAGGTATTCGTTGCCCGCCGCCCAGATCGCACGCAATTCGGCGGCTGATTTGCGCACCTCCACCGCATCCATCTGCGCCTGATAGCGTGCGACGCGCGCGGTGATATCCGCGATCAGCGCCTCTTCCTCCGGGCCATAGCTGCCTGCTTCCGGCACCGCCTCGCCGAACTTGGAGCGGCAGAATTTCGTGATCCGGCTGACGAAGTTGCCCAGCACATCGGCAAGGTCCTTGTTCACCGAAGCCTGGAAATTCTCCCAGGTGAATTCCGCATCCGAGGTTTCCGGCGCATGGCTCAACAGCCACCAGCGCCAGTAATCTGCCGGCAGGATCTCAAGCGCCTGATCCATGAACACCCCGCGCCCCCGGGAGGTGGAGAACTGCCCCCCGTCATAGGTCAGGTAGTTGAAGGACTTGATGTAGTCGACGAGCTTCCAGGGCTCGCCCGACCCCATGATCGTCGCCGGAAAGCTGAGGGTGTGGAAGGGCACGTTGTCCTTGCCCATGAACTGGGTATAGCGCACGTCATCGGCCCCCTTGTCGGTGCGCCACCAGCGCTCCCAGTCGGACCCCTTGCCCGCGTCCACCCATTCCTGGGCGGAGGCGATATATTCGATCGGCGCATCGAACCAGACGTAGAACACCTTGCCCTCCATCCCCGGCCAATCGGCATCACCGCGTTTGACCGGCACGCCCCAGTTCAGGTCACGGGTGATGCCCCTGTCCTGCAGCCCGTCGCCGTCATGCAGCCATTTCTTTGCAATGGAGGTGGTCAGCACCGGCCAGTCGGCCTTGGCATTGATCCAGTCGTTCAACTGATCCTTCATCTGGCTCTGGCGCAGCATCAGGTGCTTTGTCTCGCGCATCTCAAGGTCGGTGGCGCCCGAGATCGTGCTGCGCGGATTGATCAGCTCGGCGGGGTCCAGCTGCTTGGTGCAATTGTCGCATTGATCGCCGCGCGCATCCTCGAATCCGCAGTTGGGGCAGGTCCCCTCGACATAGCGATCCGGCAGGAAACGCCCGTCGGTGGGGGAATAGATCTGTTCCTGGGAGACTTCCTCGATCAACCCGGCATCTGCCAGCACACCCGCGAAATGCTGGGTCAACACGCGGTTCTGCGGCGACGAGGACCGCCCGAAATGATCGAAGGACAGCCCGAAGCCTTCGGCGATGCGCGCCTGCACCTGATGCATCTCGGCGCAATATTCGGCCACCGGCTTGCCTGCCTTGGCGGCGGCCAGCTCTGCCGGGGTGCCATGTTCATCGGTGGCACAGAGAAACAGAACCTCATGCCCCCGGCCGCGCAGGTAGCGGGCATATAGGTCGGCGGGCAATTGGCTGCCCACGAGGTTTCCCAGGTGCTTGATGCCGTTGATATAGGGGATCGCGGAAGTGATGAGATGTCGGGTCAAGGGGCCGGCCTTTGGTCAGTGAACAGCGCTGCTTTATCAGCACCGCATGCCGCATGCCAGCCCGTCAATCGCGACGCTGGTTGTCGCGGGCGCGACCCGTGAGCCGTCCGATCAGGAAGCTGGTGCGCGGCGCATAGACATAACGTGTGCGTTTCGCCCCGGTCCGGCCCCTGTGCATCCGCAGCAGGCCAAAGACCACCAGCACCCCATGCCCGACCGAGATCATCATGAAAAGCGCGGAAGGCCCGAAATTCTCGATCAGCACCGAGGCGATATAGGGGGCAAAGATGGCCCCGGCCGCGAACCAGAACATCAGCGCGGCGGAAAGCTCGACCCTTTCGTCGTCGCTGGCAAAGTCATGGGCATGGGCCGCGGCCACCGAATAGATCGGAAAGGTGGTCAGCCCGAACAGCCCGGCGGTCAGGAAGATGCCCACCGTCCCCAGCCCGGCGGAAGAGACCGTGACCCCGCAGGCCATCATCGCCGCCACCGAGAGCCAGATCAGCACCCAGCGCCGGTCGAACTTGTCGGCAAGCCAGCCCACCGGCCATTGCGCAATAGCGCCGCCAAGAACGAAGGCGGTCAGAAACCAGGCGATCTGTGCCGCACTCAGCCCGACTTCCTGGCCGTAGATCGGGCCGACCATCCGGAAGGATGCGCTCGACAGGGCCGCGACCACGACGCCGGCCGCGGCAAGCGGGGAGCGGTCAAAGGCCAGCCGTGGCCGCAGACGCGGCTGGCTTGGTGTTTCGGGCTGCCGCACCGTGGACAGTGTAATCGGCAGCAGGGCGGCACAGCAGACAATCGCAAGGATGTTGTAGGAGACATAGGACGCGGGTGCGAGGATGCCGACGATCATCTGCGCGGCCATCGACCCGGTCATGTCCACGATCCGGTAGATGCCCATGGTGCGCCCGCGCGTTTCATTGGTGACCTTGGCCTGCAGCCAGGCCTCGATCACCGTATAGCAGCCCGCCACGCAAAGCCCCGAGGCGACGCGCATCAATGTCCAGGCAAAGGCATCCACCACCAGCATATGCGCCATCAGCCCGATGGAACCGGCTGCGGTAAAGGCGGCAAAGGCGCGGCTGTGGCCCACCGATCCCATCAGGCGCGGCGCCCACCAGCAACCGATGAAGAAGCCCAGGAAATGCGCGGAGCCGAGCAGGCCGATTTCCTGCCGCGAAAATCCCAGGACAGTGCCGGACAACACATCAAGCGGCCCCACGCCGCCAGAGGACAGCTGCAAAAGGATGACCGAGAAAAACAGGGCGGCAAATGAAATCAGCAAACGCATGGGGCATCATTGGTCCATCCTTGCGCCCAACCCAAGCCGAAACCCGACAGTGCGCGTCGCATTTCAGGGTTTGGTCCCGAAATCTTAATCTTTTGTGAGAAAGTTATGGTCACCTGCCGGGGCATTGACGCTTGCAGCCGGATTGCTGCCGGGTAGTCTGCCCGCCAAACAAGGGGACGACGATGCAAAAACGGAAATTGGGCGGCAGCGACCTGGCCGTGACAGACCTGTGCCTGGGGTCGATGACCTGGGGCACGCAGAACACCGCCGAAGAGGGGCATGACCAGATTGATCTGGCGCTGGATGCGGGGGTGAATTTCATCGACACCGCAGAGATGTATCCGGTCAACCCGATCCGCGCCGAGACCATTGGCCGGACCGAACGGATCATCGGGCTGTGGTTCGAACGCGACAACCGGCGCGCGGAAGTGGTGCTGGCCACCAAACACTCCGGCGAAGGCATGGCCCATGCCCGCGACGGCGCGCCGATTTCGGCAGCGACGATCCCGGCCGCCATCGAAGGGTCCCTGCGCAGGCTGCAGACCGATTACATCGACCTCTACCAGTTTCACTGGCCGAACCGGGGCAGCTACATGTTCCGCAAGAACTGGGATTTCGACCCCTCCGATCAGAACCGCGCGGAAACCATCGCCCATATGGAGGACGCGCTGGGCGCGCTTCAGGCCGAGGTGAAACGCGGCACGATCCGTGCCTTCGGGCTGAGCAATGAAAGCGCCTGGGGCATGAGCCAATGGGCGCATGTGGCCGACCGTATTGGCGGGCCAAGGCCGGTTTCGGTGCAGAATGAATATTCGCTGCTCTGCCGTCTGGCCGATACCGATGTGGCAGAGGCCTGCATCAACGAAAACATTGATCTTTTTGCCTTTTCCCCCCTGGCGGCGGGCCTTTTGACGGGCAAATACCAGGGCGGTGTGGTGCCCGAGGGCTCGCGCATGGCGCTGAACGGCGATCTGGGCGGGCGCAAGACCGAGCGGGTCTTTGACGCGGTTGACGCCTATCTGCAGGTGGCGCGGGATCACGATCTGGACCCGGTGCAGATGGCGCTGGCCTGGTGCCGGGCGCGGCCTTTCATGGGGTCGGTGATCTTTGGCGCGACCAGCACCGCCCATGTGGAACGCGCGCTGGGCGCGGCGGATCTGACGCTCAGCGATGAGGTCAACGCGGCGCTGAACGCGGTCCACAAGGCGCATCCGATGCCCTATTGAGGCGACCTGTCGGATGCAGGGTGTCGAATGCCGCGCATTTCCGCCTCTTGGGGGCGAGTTTTCTGAATCTCGTCAGCGGATCGTGCCAGGCATTTCCGACCCAAACCAGACTTCAGGCGTAGTATGGGGCAAGGTTAGGTGAGCGGGACTTTGCTGCCATGTCCGACATTCGAAACAGGTCGCGCCCGAACCGAGGGGTGGGCGAGTAGCGCCCGCCCCGTGGGGGCGGTTCGGGCGCTGCCAAAGCTTTGCTTTGGCAATGGGTCCTTACTTTGAGAGCACAGGTTGGCCTCCTTCCCGCCCTTCGCCGCATTTTTCACGAATGACCGTTTGGCCCTGTCGCGTCCTTCGGAGGCATCGCTGCGCTCCGGGTCAGCGATGTGACGCAAAAGTCGGGTTTGCCTGGCATCTGACATACGGGCGGAATTTTGGAAAATTCCGGCCCGATTTTTTGAAAAAATCGGCTAGCCTGGCTTGCCTGTCCGCTGTCGCATTTGGCTTGCCGACATCTGGAACCGCGTCCTGAAGGCCCGCGCAAAGCTGGCCGGAGAGCCGAAACCGGTGTTCAGCGCGATCTCCTGCAGCGGCAACCGGGTGTCGCGCACCAGCCGTTCCGCCTGTGACAGCCGCAGGGCAAGGTAATGCGCCTGCGGGGTCACCCCCAGATGGGTCCGGAACTGCTGTTGCAAGGCCCGGTCGGAAACCCCAAGGTCCGCCGCGATGTCCCGCAGGGGCAGGGGCGTTTCCAGCGCCGCCTCCATAAGCTGCTGGGCGCGGGCGGTCAGCCGGGAATGGCGCGGGTTCTGGGCGCGGCTTTGCGGGCGCGGCGGCGCCGGGTCAAAGATGAAGGCGGTGGCGATGCGCCCGGCCAGCGTTGCACCGTGCCGGTCCCCGATCAGGTGCAGCATCATTTCCAGCGCCGGGGCCGCCCCGGCGGAGGTCAGCCGTTTGCCACTGACCTGATAGCGGGTGTTGATCAGCTCAACTGCCGGAAAGTTATGGGAAAACCCTTCGAAATCCTCCCAATGGGTGGTGGCGCTGTGCCCGTCCAGAATACCGGCCCGCGCCATCACCCAGGGGCCGCCGTCGATCCCGGCGACAATCGCGCCCTGCGCCGCGATCCGGCGCAGGCTGGCGGTCAGCTGGGGCGTGGTCTGCGCCTCCACCGCAAAGCCTGCGACGATGATCAGCAGATCGGTGGCAGGCATCTTGTGGATCGGTGCTGCGGGAATTTCCAGACCGCTGGTCAGCTGCACCGCCCGGTCGCGCGGGGTGGCGAAGTGCCATTCATACAGCGGCCGCCCCGCCTGCCGGTTTGCCGCGCGCAGCGGATCGACCGCCGCGGCCAGGGTGAGCGTGTTGCAGCCGTCGAGAACCAGAAGGGTGGTATGGGTGATTTCTGCGGATTTCATCAATCATCCTTCGTATTGTGCAAAGCGTGCTTTGCCAAGTGTCGTCATGATCGCGGCAAGCATCAGAAAGGACCATGCCATGCCGCTGACTATGAACCAGGAGGTGTTCATCACCTGCGCCGTGACCGGATCGGGCAGTACCCAGGACCGCAGCCCGCATGTGCCGCGCAGCCCCGCCCAGATCGCCGAGAGCGCCATTGCGGCGGCCAGGGCCGGGGCCGCGATCGTGCATTGCCATGTGCGCGAGCCCGAAAGCGGGAAACCCAGCCGGGATCTGGCCTATTACCGCGAGGTGACGGAGCGGATCCGCGAATCCGAGACCGACGTGGTGCTGAACCTGACCGCCGGCATGGGGGGCGACATTGTCTTTGGCCCCACCGAACACCCCATGCCCCCGATTGCAGGCACCGACATGATCGGCGCTTCCGAACGGGTCCAACACATCGCGGAATGCCTGCCGGAGATCTGCACGCTGGACTGCGGCACGATGAATTTCGCCGAAGCCGATTACGTGATGACCAACACCCCCGGCATGCTGACCGCCATGGGGTCGATGATGACGCATCTTGGCGTCAAGCCCGAGATCGAGGCCTTTGACACCGGTCACCTTTGGTACGCCAAGCAGCTTGTGAAGGACGGTGTGCTGGACGCGCCGGCACTGGTGCAGCTTTGCATGGGCGTGCCCTGGGGCGCGCCGGACGATCTGAACACCTTCATGGCGATGGTCAATAATGTGCCGGAAGACTGGACGTTTTCCGCCTTTGCGCTGGGGCGCAACCAGATGGCCTATGTCGCCGCCGCGGTGCTGGCGGGCGGCAACGTGCGGGTGGGGCTTGAGGACAACCTCTGGCTCGGCAAGGGGCAACTGGCGGAAAACTGGCAGCTGGTCGAACGGGCCGGGACCATCATCGAGAACATGGGCGCGCGCATCATCGGCCCGGCAGAGGTCCGCGAGAAGCTGGGCCTGACCAAACGGGCGCCCAAGGCGTGAGGCCTTTGCGCGTCATTGCGCTTGGCGGCATTCTGGCGCTGGGGGCCTGTGCGGCAAAACAGGCGGGCTATCCCACTGGCACGCTGCCGCTGCGCAACCCGACGGCCCCGCTGGGCGGCAGCGCGCGCTTCGATCCCGGGCGTTTTTCCGGTGACTGGGTGACACGCGCCTGCATGGGGCCCTGCGTGCCATCGGTCAGCTTTACCCAAAGCCTGACCGGCGCGGTCTCCGAAAGTGACGCGCGGGGCAGCCGCGCCTATCTGCCGGATGCGCCGGGCGTCCTGCGCGCGACGGCGGGCGATGATGTGCTGGTGGTGATGTGGGTTGACGAGGGGTTCCGCACCGCCGCCGTCGGTCTGGCGGACGGCAGCCGCGCCGCGATCATCGACCGCAGCCCGACCGGCGGGGCCGACCGGATCGCAGCGGCGCGCGAGATACTTGATTTCAACGGCTGGGACGTCAGCCAATTGCGGGGGGTGGCACAATGATCGGTGTTCTTCTGATTGTCGGGGCTCTGGCCTTTGGCGCCTTCTGGGTTGGCGGCATGGTGCTGGGGGTGCGTGACACGCCGCCCTTCGGCTGGAGCGTCAGGGCCTGTGCATCGCTCTGTGCGGGGATGGCGCTGGCGGGCGTGATTTTGATGGGATTGAACATATGACCAAGACGGCAGCAATCATCGGCGGCGGTGTGATCGGCGGCGGCTGGGCGGCGCGCTTTGCGCTGAACGGCTGGAACGCGCGCGTGTTCGATCCGGACCCGGAAGCGGCGCGCAAGATCGGCGAGGTCATGGCCAATGCGCGGCGGTCCCTGCCGGGGCTGACCGACGTGGCGCTGCCCGCCGAGGGGGCGATCACCTTTCACGACAGCATCCATGAGGCGGTCGAGGGCGCGGCCTGGATCCAGGAAAGCGTGCCGGAGCGGCTGGACATCAAGCACAAGACCTTTGGTACGATCCAGCAGGCCTGCGATCCGGCCGCGGTCATCGGCTCCTCCACCTCCGGCTTCAAGCCGAGCGAGCTGCAGCAGGGCGCGGCGCGGCCCGAACAGATCATGGTCGCCCATCCCTTCAACCCGGTCTATCTGCTGCCGCTGGTCGAACTGGTGCCGGGCAACGGGATCGACGGGCCGATGGTGGACCGGGCGAAAGAGATCCTGACCGGCCTGGGGATGTATCCACTGCACCTGAAAAAGGAAATCGACGCCCATGTGGCGGATCGGTTTCTTGAGGCGGTCTGGCGCGAGGCGCTGTGGCTGGTCAAGGACGGCATTGCCACGACCGAGGAGATCGACAACGCCATCCGCTATGGTTTCGGCATCCGCTGGGCGCAGATGGGCCTGTTCGAGACCTACCGCGTCGCCGGGGGCGAGGCGGGCATGAAGCATTTCATGGCGCAGTTCGGGCCCTGCCTGCAATGGCCCTGGACAAAGCTCACCGATGTGCCGGAGTTCACCGAGGAGCTGGTGGATCTGATCGCGGGCCAGTCGGACGCGCAATCGGGCGCGCATTCGATCCGGGAACTGGAGCGCATCCGCGACAACAACCTGGTGACCATGATGCGGGGGCTGAAAGCGCAGGACTGGGGCGCAGGCACCCTGCTGAACGCGCAGGACAAGGCCATGCGCTCCGGCACCGCCCTGGGGGCCCGGGCAGCAGACCTGCCCGCCGATGCTCCGGTGCTGACCGCGCGGCGTACCGTGCCGCTGGACTGGACCGATTATAACGGCCATATGACGGAATCGCGCTATCTGCATGCCTTTGCCGATGCCACCGACCGCTTCATGGAGATCATCGGCTGCGATGCGGCATATATCGCCTCGGGTGGCAGTTATTTTACCGCCGAAACCCATATCCGGCACCTGGACGAGGTCCATGCCGGGGCGGTGATCGAGATCCGGACCCGGGTGATCGCCGGGGCGGGCAAGAAGATGCATCTGTTCCATGAGATGACGGAGGGTGACAGGCTGCTGGCCACGGGCGAACATTTCCTGCTGCATGTCTCGCTGGAGACCCGCAAGCCGTCAGTGCCGGGGCCGGCGATCGAGGCGGCGCTGCTGCGCTTTGCCGAAGGGCATGGCGCCCTGACCCGGCCCGATGGGCTGGGCCGGGCCATCGGCGCGCCGCGCTGACCCGGGGGGCAAAGTCCCCGGAGGGCGCGCCGGTGCAGGCCGTGACCAAAAGGCGCGCGCTGCGCGCGCATTCGATTATGGGTTTGCCGCTTCGGGTCTCACCGTCCCAGAGGCCCGGAGCCGCCCGCGATTGATCCCCGGTCTGGCACCGCGCCGCCCGTCCCTCCAGCAAAATAGCCGTCTCCCCGCGATGCGGGGCCCCTCGGCGATTTTGCCGGACCGCCGGTCTGCGCCGCGCCGTCCCGGTCTCAAGCGAGGGCGGCTCCGGACCAGAGGCGGGTCAGCGGATCAGGGCGCGCATCTCGCTCAGCTGATCGGGGAAATCGCGGGCGGTGTTGGAGGCTTCGCGCACGAGGGTGTCGAAGTCCTGGGTGAAAATGTCGATCCGGGCGCGGTCGCGGAAGGCCATGTAGTGGCCGCCGGTATAAAGGACCGCGATGAGCGGGCCGAAGATGGTGATCGGAGCGGAATAAAGCCTGCGGGCGTCGAACTGGTAGAGCCGCAGCCGGGGGTAAAGCTGCCGCGAGAGCCGGATCATATGGTCGCATTGTGCCAGACGGACGGGAGCGGGCAGGCCACGGTAATAGCCTGTGCCACGCACAAAGCAGTCCAGTTCATAAAGCGGCAGGGCGATTTCATATTCGGAGGTGGCGTCCAGCATCAGGTCGAGCCGGTCGCGCGAGGCGTTGATCGCCTGTTGCGCGGTGCGGCGCAGGTGGGGACCATATTCCCAGGCCAGCATGTCGTCGGTTTTCAGCATGTCGGGCAGGGCGGCGGGGACGTGGCGGATCTTGTAACCCCGTGCCTCCTGGTGCCAGACAAAAAGCTGATCATCGACAAAGGCGCGCGGGGCCTGTGACATGGAGATGCTGTTGGACATCAGATCGGCGGCGGATTCAGGGCGGTCCGAAATGCCCAGAAGCCAGTCGGCAGAAACGCCGAGCACCTGGGCGCAGGCACCGACAACATGGCCGCCGGGCAGGCGGGCGCCATGGTCCGAGAGCGCCTGTGACAGGGTGGAACGGTCAACGCCGATGCCGCGTGCCAGCGCGCTCTGGCTGATCCCGGCGGTGCGGATCGCCTGTGCAAGACGGGTGCGAAAGACCTGGGCACGTGTCGATTTGTTGTCTACCTTAGGCATGTGTTAACTTTTATCACCAATTGCAAGCTTTGTTCATCATTATCGGAATGGTCTGATCGCGCAAGGGCGATCACCTTGCGGCAAAGGACTTCCATAAGGAACCAGCGATGCATTTGAGCGAGGCCGGGCAGAACCACGCCACCCCCACCCCCCGGTATCTGCGGTCCGCGCTGCGGGTCATGGCGGGCTGGGAATGGCCCACGATCGGCCTGTTCCTGGCGGTTGTCCTGATCTGGGCTGTTGCGGTGCTGCTGACCTCGGGGGGCGTGTCGCTGATCCTGCTGGTCCTGGCGCTGACGCTGCATTCCTCGCTCAGCCACGAGTTCCTGCATGGCGGCCCGTTCCGCTCGGCGCGGGCAGGCACAATGCTGGGTCTGATACAGCCGGGGCTTTTTGTGCCCTATCTGCGTTTCAAGGCGCTGCATCTGGAACATCACCAGGATTCCCGCCTGACCGATCCCTACGACGATCCGGAAAGCAATTATCTGGACCCCGACCGCTGGGAGCAGCTGCCGCGCTGGCACCGCCGTGTGCTGATGCTGAACAACACCCTTGCGGGCCGGATGTTGCTGGGGCCGCTGGTGGGGATGGGGGCCTTTCTGCGCGATGACCTGCGTCTGATCAGGGCGGGCAATGCCGAAGTCCGCCGCCACTGGCTGCTGCATCTGCCGGGGGTTGTGCTGACGTTGATCGTGGTCTCCTGGTCGCCCTTGCCGGTCTGGTTGTATCTGGTGGCCTGTTACGGTGCCCTGTCGGTGCTGAAGATCCGCACCTTCCTGGAGCATCAGGCCCATGCCCGCGCCTCGGGGCGGACTGTGGTGGTGGAGGACCGGGGGCTGCTGGCGCTGCTGTTTCTGAACAACAATTTCCATGTGGTGCATCACGTGCATCCGCAGCTGCCCTGGTACCGGCTGCCGGGGGTCTATGCGGCGCGGCGGGACAAGTTTCTGCGCCGCAATCATGGCTATGTCTATCGCAGCTATGCCGAGGTGTTCCGCCGGTATCTCTTCTCGGCAAAGGATCCGGTGGCACATCCGCTCTGGCGCGGGTCGCAGGATTGACCTAATCGGTGGGCATGAGTGCTGTTTTGCCCGATCTGTGGATTCTCGTCACCCTTGCCGCCGCATCGTTTCAGACGGTGCGCTTCATGCTGCAAAAACATCTGGCGACGGCGACGCTCTCTGCCGCGGGGGCCACGTTTTCGCGGTTTCTCTATTCGGTTCCCTTCATCCTGCTGTTGCTGGCGGTCTACCTGGTGGCGGCGGACAAGCCGCTTCCGGCCCTGGGTGACGGGTTCTGGCTTTATGGGTTGGCGGGGGCCTCGGCACAGATCCTGGCGACGGTCTGCGTGGTGATGCTGTTCAAGCAGCGCAATTTTGCCGTGGGCATCACCTTCAAGAAAACCGAAGTCATCCAGACCGTGCTGGTGGGCTGGATCGTGCTGGGCGAGGGGGTGTCCCTGCCCGGTTTCGCGGCCATTGCGCTGGGCATCGTCGGGCTGCTGCTGCTTTCCGGCGGGCCGGAGGTGACCGGGTTCCACTGGCGCGACATGCGCAACCGGGCGGCGGGGCTGGGCATCGCCTCGGGCGTGTTGTTCGCGATTTCGGCGGTGACCTACCGGGGCGCCTCGCTGAGCGTGGCGGAGGCCGACCCGATCCTGCGCGCAGCGGTGACGCTGGCGGCGGTGGTGGTGATGCAGACCGTGATCATGCTGGTCTGGCTGCGGTGGCGCGAGCCGGGGCAGATCAGGGCCGTCTGGGCGGCGCGGCGGGTGGCGCTGTGGATCGGGCTGACCTCGATGGGCGGTTCGCTGTGCTGGTTCATCGCCTTCACGCTGCAGAACGCGGCCTATGTGAAGGCGCTGGGGCAGGTTGAACTGATCCTGAGCGTGGCGGCCACCACGCTGTTCTTCCACGAGAAGATCACCAGACGCGAATGGGCCGGGATGGCGGTGCTGGTGGCGTCGATCCTGATGCTGATCCTGGTGATCTGACCGGCGCGATGTCGGGCATGGTCCTTTCGCCCGGGCAAGACAGGTTTCGCCGCGAAACCCAACAATGGGTTAATTTATTTCCGTTGATCGGCCCCGGCGCGCCGCCGCTTCCGCATCCCTTTTGTACCAGAAGCAGATCGTGTTGCGGGCGATGGCCATCATCTGCCCTGTTTCTTTGCTAACCGGTCGGCAGCTTCCCCCGCAGGCGCAGGAACAGGCTTTCCTCATCGTTGTTCTTGAAGAACGGGACGGAGTCGGGCGGGTTGCGGTCGCGGGCGCGGGCCTCGACCTCGGCCATGACGACTTCGGTGATGAAGGGCATGTCAAAGGACCGCGCCTCTGACAGCGGCACCCATTGCAGGTGGCTGAGCTCATCGCAGGCGGCGTCGAAATCATCGAGGTCGGAGGCGATGTCATCGGCATCCACCAGGAAGAACCGCGCGTCAAAGCGGCGCGGGCGGCCCGGCGGGGTGAGCGCGCGGAAGGTGAATTGCAGCGGGGCGGCATGGGGGACATGGCCGGTGGCGGCAAAGCTTTCCCAATCGGGGGGCGGGGGTGTGTCCCAGCTGCCGGGGCGGCCCAGGATCAGGCCGGTTTCCTCCCAGAGTTCGCGGATGGCGGCGACGGCGATGGCATGGGCCAGACCGGGCTCCGCATCCTCTGCGATGCGAGCGGCGCAGGTCTCGGGCAGGGGGCTGGCCAGGGGCACCTCGGCATCGCCCGCATCCACCGCGCCGCCGGGAAAGACGAATTTGTTGGGCATGAAAACAGCCCTGGACCCGCGCTGCCCCATCAGGATGCGCGGCGCGTCGAACCTGTCGCGCAGCACGATCACCGTGGCGGCATTGCGGATCTGGCTTTTGTCGATGGTCATCTGTTCCCCCGGTTCAGCGGTGCCGAAAGGGGAGATCAGGCCGAGGTTGCGAAGCCGCCCATGCCCTTGGCCCATTGAAAGCCGATCATGGCCCCCTTCAGTCTGGGCAGAAGGTAGAGCGAGAGGCCGACGCAGCCAACCGCAAAAATCGTGAACAGGGTCAGCGGCTCCGGACGCCAGGTCACAAAGGCCAGATGCAGTGTCGGGGCCATCAGATGGCCGACAAGCAGGATGGTCAGGTAGGCCGGCCCGTCATCGGCGCGGTGATGGTGGAATTCCTCGCGGCAGACGGCACAGTCGTGGTTGACCTTGAGATAGCCCTTGAGCAGGGGGCCCGAGCCGCAGTTCGGGCATTTGCCGCGCCATCCCCTGCGCATGGCGGGCCAGCGGGCGCGATCCTGGTGGTCGGCCGGGGATGTTTCGATGGAGGCGGTGTCGAGGTTCTGTTGCATGAGCTGTTCCTTGGTCTTGCATCTAAATGGAAGCAAGGCGCGTGAAATGGAAGAGCAAAGGCGGGCCTTGCGGCGCTGTGTCGCAAAGCCTGGCGGGGTTGGGACGAAAAAATCCGGCGTTTCGCGACGGAAGTGAGAGTCCGCCCCGTTAGAGGGGGTATCGCGCCGCACGAAGGGGCGCGGGAACAATGGAGAGATCACATGAAACTTCGAGCACAAGTCCAGTTGGTTGCCCTCAGCACATTGATCGCGGTGGCTGCGGTTGCAGGCGCCCAGGCCAGGACCGGCGACCGCGCCGGGATGTTCAGCAGGATTGACGCCGATGGCGATGGCGCAATCACACAGGAAGAGCTTGCCGCACATGCCGCAGCCCGCTTTGCGGCGGCAGATGCGGACGGTGACGGCTTTCTGACAACGGAAGAGATGACGGCGGCGCGCGATGCGATGCGGCTCGAACGCTCTGCCCGGATGGTCAGGGAACTGGACAAGGATGGCGATGGTGCCCTGAACGCCGAGGAACTTGCCGCGCGGGGCGAAGGCCGCGCAGGCGCGGGGCGGAGCGGCAAATGGCAGGCCCGGATGATGGACCGCATGGATGGCGACAAGGACGGCAAGCTGAGCCTTGAGGAGATGACGGCCCGGCGCGATCCGGCCAGGATGTTCGACAAGCTGGATGCGGATGGTGACGGGACATTGAGCGCCGAGGAATTTGGCAAGATGCGCGGGCATCACGGCAAGCGGCACCACGGCGACAAGGGCTGAGATGCGGTCCGGGCCTGCTTGCCTGGCGGGCCCGGTCGCGCTACGCCCTGAACCTATGCGTCATTTTCCGCCCGATCCCGCCCCCGATACGGAGGCCTTGCTGCTGGCGCGCTATGCCGGCGGCGATGCTGCGGCGGCGCGCCTGCTGGCGGTGCAGCTTGCGCCCCGGCTTTTTGCCCATGCGGTCCGGGTTCTGGGCGACGGTCACGAGGCCGAGGATGTGACGCAGGAGGCTTTGCTGCGCCTGTGGAAGATCGCGCCGGACTGGCGGGCGGGCGAGGCGAAGGTCAGCACCTGGTGTTACCGGGTGGTGGCCAACCTGTGCACGGACCGGCTGCGCAAGCGCCGGTCGGTGCCGCTGGACGAGGTGGCCGAGCCCGAAGACCCGCGCCCGGACGTCGCGCAGCAGTTGCAGCAACGCGCAAGGGTCGATGCCTTGCAGGCTGCCTTGCAAAGCCTGCCGGACCGGCAGCGGCAGGCGGTGGTCCTGCGGCATATCGAGGGGCTGGCCAACCCCGAGATCGCGCAGATCCTCGACATCGGGGTGGAGGCGGTCGAGAGCCTGACGGCGCGGGGCAAGCGGGGGCTTGCGGCGGCCCTTGCGGGGCAGAAAGAGGCATTGGGGTATGAAACATGACTAAGTCAGAACATGACGACGACAGAGCGCTGGAGGCGCTTTTTGCCCGGGCGCGGTCACATCCGCCGGAAATGCCGGAGCATCTGCTGGCGCGGGTCCTTGACGATGCCCGGCACCTGCAACCCACCCGCGCCGGCAGCCTCTTTGGCGGGTGGTGGCGGATGCTGGGTGGTCTGCCGGGTCTGGGCGGGCTGGTCACGGCGACCTGCGTCGGCTTCTGGCTGGGCGTGGCGCCACCTGACGGGATGCCGGACCTGGCCGATCAGATCCTGGGTCAGCAGGTGGTGATGGATGAAACCGCGCCGGATTTGTCCGGTTTCGGATGGGACAGCGAAGAGGGTTGATGGATGGATAAGACAGGCACAGCTGCAAGGCGCCGGATGCGCTGGGTTCTGATTGCGTCGCTGGCGCTGAACCTGATTTTCGTCGGGCTGATTGCCGGGGCGGCCTATCGCCATGCGGGCGGGCCGGGTGCGGGGGATCATGCCCGTGGTCCGGGCGCGCGCAGCTATGCCACGCCCTATGTCAGGGCGTTGCCGCGCGAGGTGCGGCGCGCAATGTTCCGTGACCTGCGCCGGTCGGGCAGCGGCATGCCCAGCCGGTCGGAGCGGCGGGCGCTTTACGACCGGGTGCTTGCCGCCCTGCGCCAGGAGCCGTTTGACGCCGCAGAGGTGGAGGATGTCCTGCGTGAACAGGGGCGCGTGGCGCTGGCGCTGCAGACCGCTGCGGAAGGCGCATGGCTGGCCGAGGTGTCTTCGATGTCGCCGGAGGAACGGGCCGCCTATGCCGACCGGGTCGCGGCGGAGCTGACGCGCAGGCCGGGCAAACACGGAAAGAAGCCGCGTGAGGGCCGTGAAGCCGAGGATTGACGGCGGAATTCCGGGCAGCCGGCTGATTGTTCCGACGTGGGGCGCGCGTGAACGGCTGGGATCTTGCGCTGCTTTTGCAGCCGCAAAGCTGGGACCACGTTTGCCGAATGTTGGGGATCAACCAAAAGATGACATGATTGAGGGTGCGGCCTGGCTTTGCCGAACCCTGACCGGTCTCACATCCGGGGCCTGTGTCAGTTGCTAGGCAAAACCGATTTTTGCGTCACATCGCTGAACCGGAGCGCGGCGCTACGACCGAAGGACGGGGCAGGGGCCAGGCGGTCATTCGTGAAAATTGCAGCGAAGGGCGGGATTGAGCCCTTTCCGCTTTACCAAGCGCGGAATCAAGGCCGCAGGCCGCCGCGCATCGCCGGGCCGTCCCCTGGCACGGCGATTTGGCTGCTGTAATGCCTCATCGTTAGTTAGGATGTGCTTGGCTGCCATAAAGTGCCAGTCACGACGGTCGGATCGCCGCACCACGGCCCGTCGATGCGCGGCTTGGGGTTTCGTTGCCAACGGCAGTTTCGTCCGCTCACCTGACCTTGCCCCATACCACGCCCAAGGTCCGGTCTGGGTCGGAATTGCCTGGCATTCGTGTCGGAATTGCCTGGCACGGCCCACTGACAAGATTCAGAAAATTCGCCGCCGGGGGTCGGAGTTGATGGCGACGGGTGCGCAAATGGGCCACCGGGGCTCGGGCCCGGGCCGCCGTTTCCGCTTTCCGTTTGCAACCCGCCGCAAATGCCTTAGGCAGAACCAAAGCCGAAGGAGCGCCCATGAAATTTGACGACAGCACCGAAGTACTGGCCACCGTGCAGGCCTCTGCCGGGCGGCGCGCCATGGGGATCTGCTGCCTGGGGCTGCTGGGCCTCCTGCTGATCTACATGGCTTTCATGCGTGCGCCGGCCCTGCACTGGCAGCTGTTTCTCATCCTTGTCGGCGCGGGGTCGCTGTGGGTTGCGGATGCCATGCGGCGCGCCACTGCAAGCAAGCTGGAGCTGACGCCGCTGGTCCTGCGCGATGCGGATGGCACCGTGATTGCCCAGGTCGATCAGATCACCGGGATCGACCGGGGATTCTTTGCCTTCAAACCGTCCAATGGCTTCCTGCTCAAACTGGGCGAGGGCGGGGCCCGCCACTGGCGGCCCGGGCTGTGGTGGCGCATGGGCCGCCGGGTCGGGATTGGCGGTATGACACCGGGCAGCCAGACCAAGTTCATGGCAGATGTGCTGGCCGCCCTGCTGGCACAAAAGGACCCGCAGGACTGAGGGTCCGGCGGGTCTGATGTGGCGCTGCGGCGCGGGGCCTATGGCCTTTCAGTTCAAGTTGTATCGCCGAAAGGTGCCGCGCCTTCGGCGTTCCCGGGACATTCCTGTCACAGGATGATTCAGTATAGGGTCGGGCGCCTTAGTTGCAGTATTCCCAGCAGACGCGGGGCGCATAGCGCGGGCGCGTGAAGACGAAGTTCTGGATCTCGCGCTCTTCCAGGCCGGTGGCGAAGGGCGGTACGTATTCGCTCCAGGTTTCGACCAGCAGGACACGTTCATTGTCCGGCATCACCGGCAGGCGGTTGTGCCAGTTCTGCACTTCGGCATTGGTCAATGCAACAGCATTGCCGCGCGTCTGGGACCAGTCGGTGCGGTAGCTGTTGTTGTCCTCGTCGAACCAGATCGAAGTGACCCGCATCGCGGATTTGCCCTCGCTGAGGGAAAGGTACTCGAACAGGTTGTGCACACCGTCAAGGTAATCGTCATCCAACGGCAGTGTCTCGCGGGAAATCGCGTCGCCCACGGTGAAAGCCGCCTTCTGGTTGATCCCGTACATGCGGAATGCATCAAAGATCGAGAATGCGGCAAGAAAGGCCCAGAACATCACCGGCAGGACGATCATCGCCTCGATGGAGATCGACCCGTCCTGCTTGCGCAGGAAATCGCAACGCAGCAGGGCGTTCAGACGGAATTTGAGCAAGGTGGCACGCATCATTTCGGCTCCTGTACAAAGGCGGAGACCGCGATCAGCCGGGCCCGTCCGCTGCCGTCTGTCTCAAGCTCCTTGCCCAGGCCGGTGGTGGCGAAGACAGGCTTGAACTTCACGCAGGCCCGCAGGATCATGATCTCGTGTTCGCGGCCCAGTATGAACCCCCGGACCGGTGTGGCCGGTGCAGAGGTGTCCACGCAGTCGGGCGTCTGGTCAAAGGTGGCGAAGGCGCGGGGCAGCAGCGGGATCATCTCCAGCCGCAGCGTGCTGTCGCAATCCTCGATGAAGCCCGCATTGGCGCAGACGATTTGCTTGATCTGGTTGTGCGCGATCGGTGTGTTCGTGCTCAGCCGGATATAGCGGACAGCGATATCCACACCCCGGTCGAGATACATCTGGCGCATGGAATAGAGGCCCATTTCGACCGCCATCATGAAGGCACCGAACAGGATTGGCACCAGGATGCAGAACTCGATCAGGAAAATCCCGCCCTCTTCGTCCCGGCGGAACCGGAACAGGCGTCTGAAGAAGGGCGTCTTCATTGTGTGAGCCTCAGCTGGTTGATCTGGCGTGCGATGGCTTCAAAGGCATCCTCGATCTCCACACCTTCCACCCGGAAGAAGTGGCTGGGCGAGGAGGCGCAGTCGCGCATTACATTGGCACCGTGGTCGGTCACTTCGAACCCGATGGACCAGACAACGATCTTTGCGTCCTTGGCCGCGCCGCAGATTTTGCTGAGAAGCAAATCGCCCTGGTAATCGGAGTACTTCTGGGTGCGGAAGTTTTGGCGGTAGTAGTAGCTGACGTAGCGATTGACGTACCAGCCGAGGTTGTAGCGGGACCAGTGCACGATTTCGGAGTCCGAATTGTAGTACCAGCTTGGGATGCGGTAGGTCGTGACGTTCTGGCCATCCGTCATGAGGATCACGGTTTTCAGGGTTTCCGGATCGTCATAGCTAGCGGGACGGGACGAGAAGGCCGGGTCGGTCAGCCCGGCGCTGGCCATGCTCTGGTTGATCGGGCGGAAAGAGGGGTCAAGCAGCGCGGTGCCCCATTTCATGCCAAGGAAGATAGAGGTGTTGGCACGGGGTTCAAGCTGGTCGATCTGTGCCTTCAGGGCGCTTGCGTTCTGGCTCAGCGGCTGGATCCGCTCAAAGTCATAGCGCGGACAGACCGTTTCGCTCATCTGGTTCCAGCCCGGATCGTGGTTCTGAAAGTGCTGCATGTGGCTGTAGTGGCTGCCCGATGCATGGAGGAAGGTCTCGTCGAAGTCCGAGTCGGGAAATTCAACGCAATGTGAATAATTGTGAACAGGTTGCACGCCCATCCGATCAAAGATCTCGGGGCCGGCATTCACATGGGCCGAGTAGGGCACGACGGAAACGGAGATCAGATCTTCCGTCTCGTCCCGGATTACGGTGTCGACAAAGACCTTGGCCGCGTTCCGCATGTTCTGGATCTTGTTGTTGGATCCCATCGACCCGGAGATGTCCAGGACCATCGAGATCTCTACTTTTGCGACTTTCTCTTCCGCCTTGGAGCGGGCGGGGACCGACAGGTCGTCAACCCCGAGGGTGTTCATGAACTGCGTCTTGATCGTATTGGTGGCATCCACCGTCACGGTGCGGTAGTTCAGGCCCTCGTCGACATTCACCGCCGAGACGTATTCGGCCATGCCGGATTTGGCGAAGTAATCCCGCACCACCGCTTCGGGGTCCAGGGTCTGGTCCAGGTCGGCGGCCGCCAGAACGGCGCGGTCCGAAACGGCCTGAAGGCGCGTGCGTTCCATTTCGTGGCGCATCATGTCCACACCGATTCCGCAGATCGTCATCATGATCAGGATCATGAAGCAGGCGAAGATGGTGATGGAGCCGTCTTCCGACTTTGAGAAATGGCGGGAGAGTGCCAACAGGTCCCCGGCTGTCAGGCGATTTTCACGTTTACAACGTTTCATATTTGTTAACCTTTCCTACCGAGACACTTTTTGCATGCCGGATTTCGGGCAGTCTTTGCCGTTGGTCCCTTGTGATCGGGCAACATGGCGTAAATTGGGCGGAAAAGTGCCTAAAAACCGCGTTTTATCTGCGTTTTTAGCGCCAATTTCAGGTTTCCGGGGTGGTTGTTTCGAAACTGTAAACTTTAGCCCTCCTATGCTCGGGAATCGAAAATCCTGCCCGGGATTCGGGCGGATGTGCTCAATCTGGTCGCGCTTTGAAAAAACCCGCCTTAGGGTGGGTTTGCCGGGATGCGGCCCGATGAGTCGCTCCTGAGGCCGGACCGAAATGACTGGAGAAGACGATGACCCCATCCAATGAGCCGAGCTTTCGCGAAAGCGTCGATCTGATGTACACCCGCGCAGTCGCGCTGATGGACCTGTCACCGGGGCTGGAGGAGAAGATCAGGGTCTGCAACGCGACCTATACCGTCCGCTTCGGCGTGCGGCTGCGGGGCAAGATCCATACTTTCACCGGCTACCGCTCCGTTCATTCGGAACATATGGAGCCGGTCAAGGGCGGCATCCGCTATGCGCCTGGCGTCAACCAGGACGAGGTCGAGGCGCTGGCGGCGCTGATGACCTATAAATGCGCGCTGGTCGAGGCGCCCTTTGGCGGATCGAAGGGCGGGCTGTGCATCGACCCGCGCGATTACGACGAACACGAGCTGGAACTGATCACGCGCCGCTTTGCCTATGAGCTGATCAAGCGCGATCTGATCAACCCGGCACAGAACGTGCCCGCCCCCGACATGGGCACGGGCGAGCGTGAGATGGCCTGGATCGCGGATCAGTACAAGCGCATGAACACCACCGATATCAACGGCGTGGCCTGTGTGACCGGCAAGCCAACCCATGCGGGCGGTATCCAGGGCCGGACAGAGGCCACCGGGCGGGGCGTGCAATATGCCCTGCATGCGTTCTTCCGCGATCCCAAGGGGATGGAACTGGCCGGTCTGACCGGCGAGCTGGATGGCAAGCGGTTGGTGGTACAGGGCCTGGGCAACGTGGGCTACCACGCCGCCAAGTTCCTGAGCGAGGAAGACGGCTGTCTGGTGACCGCGATCATCGAACGCGACGGCGCGCTGTTCGACGACAAGGGGCTGGATGTGGAGCAGGTGCATCAGTGGATCGTCAAGCACGGCACCATCAAGGGCTATCCCAAAGCGCCGCTTGAACCAGATGGTGCCAAGCTGCTGGAGGCGGAATGCGACGTGCTGATCCCGGCGGCGCTGGAAGGGGTGATCAACCTGTCCAACGCGGACCGGATCAAGGCCCCGCTGATCGTGGAGGCCGCGAACGGCCCGGTCACCGCGGGCGCGGATGAGATCCTGCGCAAGAAGGGGACGGTCATCATTCCCGACATGTATGCCAACGCGGGCGGTGTGACGGTCTCTTATTTCGAATGGGTCAAGAACCTCAGCCACATCCGCTTTGGCCGGATGCAGCGCCGCCAGGAGGAAGCGCGCCACCAGCTGGTCGTGGACGAGCTGGAGCGGCTGAGCGCGGACAGCGGGATCGGCTGGCAGTTGAGCCCGAATTTCAAGGACAAGTACCTGCGCGGCGCGGGCGAGCTTGAGCTGGTCCGTTCCGGTCTCGATGACACGATGCAGACCGCCTATCAGTCCATGGCCGAGGTCTGGCACGGCCGCAACGATGTGGATGACCTGCGCACGGCGGCCTATATCTGTGCAATCGGCAAGGTTGCGGCCAGCTACCGGGCAAAGGGCATCTGACAGCCGCATGCGCCCCGCGGCGACCATATGGCCGGTAAATTGGCGATATGGTCGCCCATGATAAACTTTCTGTCGAAAAGCACCGTGCATCTGGCCGGCGGGCATTGCACCTCTGGGCGGGACTTGGTTCACTTGGTCCAGTCGAGGGGAGTTTCGAATGCGGTTTTCAGGGTGGCGCGTGCTGCGCGAAGGGCTGACCGGCAACAAGGGCTGGACGCAGCATTGGCGCGATCCGGAACCGAAGCCGGAATATGATGCCGTGATCATCGGCGGCGGCGGGCATGGGTTGTCCACCGCCTATTACCTGGCCAGGAACCACGGCATGACCAATATCGCGGTGCTCGAAAAGGGCTACCTCGGTGGAGGCAACGTGGGGCGCAACACGACAATCGTGCGCGCCAATTACTTTCTGCAGGGCAATTCGGAGTTCTATTCCCACTCGCTGAAGCTGTGGGAAGGGATGGAGAAAGACCTGAACTACAACGCGATGCATTCGCAGCGCGGGCTGATCAACCTGTTTCATTCCGACGGCCAGCGCGATGCCTTTGCCCGGCGCGGCAATGCGATGATCAACCAGGGCGACGACGCGGTGCTGCTGGACCGTGAGGGGGTGCGCCGGTATCTGCCCTATCTCGACTTCGACAATGGCCGCTTTCCGATCTACGGCGGGCTGCTGCATCCGCGCGGCGGCACCGCGCGGCATGATGCGGTGGCCTGGGGTTATGCGCGCGGCGCGGACCAGCGCGGTGTGGACCTGATCCAGCAATGCGAAGTGACCGGCATCGACATCGAAAACGGCAAGGTGCGGGGGGTGCAGACCACCCGCGGCCCGATCCGGGCCAGGAAGGTCGGCATCGTGGTGGCGGGTCGCTCGGGCCAGGTGGCCGCCATGGCCGGCATGCGCCTGCCGATCGAAAGCCACATCCTGCAGGCCTTCGTCAGCGAGGGCGTGAAACCGGTGATCGACCATGTGGTCAGCTTTGGCATGGGGCACTTCTATATCAGCCAGTCCGACAAGGGCGGGCTGGTCTTTGGCGGCGATCTGGATTTCTACGCCTCTTATGCGCAGCGCGGCAACATGCCGATGATGGAACATGTGATGGAGGCCGGCATGACCCTGATGCCGATGATCGGCAAGGCCAGGGTGCTGCGCAGCTGGGGCGGGATCATGGACATGACACCCGATGGCAGCCCGATCATCGACAAGACCGATACCGAGGGTTTGTTCATTGACTGCGGCTGGTGTTACGGCGGCTTCAAGGCGGTGCCGGGGTCGGGCTTTTCCTTTGCCCATCTGATGGCGACGGGGGAACATCACGCCCCGGCGGCGAAATTCCGGCTGGACCGGTTCCGCACCGGCAGGGGGTTGATGGACGAGGAGGGCACCGGTGCGCAGCATAACCTTCACTGAGCCCCACGCCGGCCGCGCGCCTGTGGCGGGCGTTGTGGTGTGTATTTCGGGAACAATGAAACGGGGTGTTGGCGCCCTGTCGGAGAGGACCACATGAGGATCGACTGCCCCCTATGCGGATCGCGCGACCGGCGCGAATTCTATTATCAGGGCGCTGCGGTGGCTTTGGCGCGGCCGGCGCCGGATGCCGGTGAGGCCGCCTGGGACGATTACCTGCATCTGCGCGACAATCCGGCGGGGCAGACCCGCGAGCTGTGGCATCACGAGGGAGGCTGTTCGGCCTGGTTGGTGGTAACGCGGGACACGGTCAGCCATGCGATCTCCCGGGTGGTGCTGGCCACTGACGCTGAGGAGGCCGGGGCATGAGGATCGCGGGCAAGGGTCTGATCGACCGCAGCAAAGCTGTCACTTTCCGGTTCGACGGGCGGTCTTACCAGGGGTTCCAGGGCGATACCGTCGCCTCCGCGCTTCTGGCCAATGGTCAAAAGCTGATGGGGCGGTCGTTCAAGTATCACCGTCCGCGTGGCGTGCTGACCGCAGGTTCGGAAGAGCCGAACGCGCTGGTCACGGTCGGCAGGGGCGCAGAGGCGGATCCCAATGTGCGTGCAACCGTGCAGGAGATTTACGACGGGCTGGAGGTGCGCAGCCAGAATGCCTGGCCCTCGCTGGATTTCGACGTGATGGCGGTGAACGACCTGGCCGCGCCCTTTCTGGGGGCGGGGTTCTATTACAAGACCTTCATGTGGCCCGCGAAGTTCTGGGAAGCGGTCTATGAGCCGATCATCCGGCGCGCTGCCGGTCTGGGGGCGCTCAGCGGCAAGCATGATCAGGACCGGTACGAACGCGCCTATGCCTTCTGCGATCTGCTGGTGATCGGGGGTGGGCCCACGGGTTTGATGGCGGCGCTGACGGCGGCACGGGCCGGGGCGGATGTGATCCTGGCGGATGAGGATGCGCGGATGGGCGGGCGGCTGAATGCCGAGACCGGGGTCATCGGCCATCAACCGGGCCATGCCTGGGCGGCGGACATGGTGGCAGAGCTTTCGGCCATGCCGAATGTGCGGCTGATGACGCGCACCACCGTGACCGGGGCCTATGACGGCGGCATGTATGGCGCGCTGGAGCGGGTGAACCACCATGGCGCGCGTCGCGCGAACCTGCCGCTGGAGACCTTCTGGCGCATCCATGCGCGCCGCAGCATCCTGGCGGCCGGGGCGCTGGAACGGCCGGTTGCCTTCCAGAACAACGACCGGCCCGGCGTGATCACGGCCGGGGCGGTGCGGGCCTATCTGAACCGCTGGGGGGTGAGCCCCGGCAAACATGTGACGGTATTCGGCAACAACGACGATGCCCATCGCACGGCACGCGATCTGGCGGCGGCGGGGGTCCATGTGGCGGCGCTGATCGACAGCCGTGCCGATGTGACGGTCGAGGGGGCGGATTTCCCGGTCCACACCGGTGCGCAGGTCTGCAACGCGGCGGGCCGCAAGGAGCTGGAGGCGATCACCATCCGGACGGCCTCGGGCGAACAGGCGATCCAGACCGATTGCCTGGCGATGTCGGGAGGCTGGAACCCCACGGTGCATCTGACCTGCCATATGAACGGACGGCCCCGGTGGGATGCCGGTATTCAGGCATTTGTGCCGAGGCCCGATGCGGTGCCGGGGATGGTTGCGGCAGGGGCCTGCAACGGTGTCTTCCCGACCCGGGCCTGCCTGCAGGCCGGGGTTGATGCGGCGGCAGAAGTGATCGCCGCGCTGGGCATGAAGGCGGGTGCCATGGAGGTGCCCCGGGCAGAGGATGACGCCTATGCGATGGAACCGCTTTGGGCGGTGCCGGGCAAGGGGCGGGCCTGGCTCGATTTCCAGAACGATGTTTCGGTCAAGGATGTGAAACAGGCGGCGGTGGAGAACTTCCGCTCGGTCGAACATATGAAGCGTTACACGACGCAGGGCATGGCGACGGATCAGGGCAAGAATTCCAACGTGGCCGCGCTGGCGATCCTGGCGGATGCCACCGGGCGGGGCATTCCGGAGACCGGAACCACCACCTTCCGCCCGCCCTATGTGCCAGTGGCGATTGCCGCGATGGGGGCAGGGGCGCAGGGCAAGGGCTTTGCGCCGCAGCGTTTCACCACCTCGCACCAGGCGTCAATCGCGATGGGGGCGCCGATGATCGAAGCGGGGCTTTGGTACCGGCCCAGCTATTTCCCCAGGACGGGGGAAAGCGGCTGGCGACAATCCTGTGACCGGGAAGTGGGTCATGTGCGCAAGGCGGTGGGGGTTTGCGATGTCTCCACCCTGGGCAAGATCGACATTCAGGGGCCGGACGCGGCGAAGCTGCTGGATTTCGTCTATACCAACATGTTTTCGACACTGCCGGTCGGGCGGGTGCGCTATGGTCTGATGCTGCGCGAGGATGGCCATGTGATGGATGACGGCACCACCGCACGGCTGGGGGAGGCGCATTACGTGATGACCACCACCACCGCCGCCGCGGGGCAGGTGATGCGGCATCTGGAATTCGTGACCCAATGTCTGCATCCCGAATGGCAGGTCGCCTTTGCCTCGGTCACCGAACAATGGGCGCAGTTTGCCGTGGCCGGGCCAAAGTCGCGCGAGCTGCTGAATGGCCTGCTGGGCGCCGAAATCGACGGCGAAAGCTGGCCCTTCATGGCCTGCGGTGCGGTGGAGGTCTGCGGGGTGCAGGGGCGGCTCTTCCGGATCTCGTTTTCGGGCGAACATGCCTATGAGGTGGCGGTGCCTGCGCGCTTCGGGGCCAGCCTGTTTGACCTGCTGGTCAGCCGCGCCGAGGCGCTGGGCGGCGGGGCCTATGGGATGGAGGCGCTGAACGTGCTCAGGATCGAAAAGGGCTTCATCACCCATGCCGAGATTCACGGGCGCACAACCGCCTTTGACATTGGCATGGGGCGGATGGTCTCGGCCAGGAAGGATTGCATCGGCAAGACCCTGGCGGCGCGGCCCGGTCTGGTGGAGGAGACGCGAGAACAGCTTGTGGGGCTGAAACCTGTGGGCGCGGTCCGGCAGATCAGCGCGGGCGCGCATCTGTTCGACGCGGGCGCAGAGGCGGTGCGCGAGAACGATCAGGGCTATATCACCTCGGTCGGGTTCTCGCCCGATCTGGGGCATATGATCGGGCTGGGTTTCGTCAGGCGCGGCATGGCCCGCGAGGGCGAGGTGATCCGCATGGTGGATCATCTGCGCGGGCTGGAGGCGGATGTCGAGATCTGCCATCCGGTGTTTCTGGATCGTGAAGGGGAGCGGGTGCGTGGTTGAACTGACAGCGAAAACCCCCTGTGACGGGCTGCTGCCGCTGACCATCGGGGATGCGGAGCTGATGGAAGTGACGGCCGGGGCGCTGACCTCTCTTGCCCCTCCGGGCGATGCGGCGGGCTTGGGTGCGGCTTTGGAAAAGGCCCATGGGCTGCGCTGGCCCGGCCCCCTGCGCGCGACCGGCAAGCAGGGCGCGCGTTGCATCTGGTTCGGACGCGGCGAGGCTCTGCTGATGGGTCCCGTGCCCGATCCGGCACTTGCCGATCATGGCGCGGTTGTGGATCAATCCGATGCCTGGGCCGTGGTGCAGCTGAAGGGGCCCGCCGCCGTGGATGTGCTGGCGCGGCTGGTCCCGGTGGACCTGCGCGAAACATCGTTCAAGCGCGGGCACAGCCTGCGCACACAGCTTTACCACATGTCCGCGTCGATCACGAAAACCGGGGCGGACAGCTTCATGATCCTTGTCTTTCGGTCGATGGCAGCCACATTGGTGCATGATATGAAAACAGCGATGGAAGCTGTGGCCGCGCGCGGTTAAGGCGGTGTCAGCACATGAGTGGAGTGACCCAATGGTAAAGTATTTCGTGGTTTCGGCGGTTGTTGCAGCGTTTTGCGGCCCGGCAATGGCAGCCAGCAAGAAGGAAACCGATTGCGGGCATCAGGCGGCTGTGGTTGCCGCCGTTCAGCAGGCGCGGATCGACCGGATCGGCGAACGCAAGGTGCCTGCGCATGTGGCCGCCAAGGCGACATGGCCGGACCGCTACAATACCGCGATCACGCTGGTGACCCCCTGGGTCTACGAGATGAAGATGCGTGACGTGAAATCCCAGGACCTGTCTGCGGCCTGGAAAGAGATGTGCCTGTCACAGTGACCCTCGACCGGGCGGCCTGACCGGGCCGCCGGAACACCAACCTGTTGATGTGCTGACGCGGCACCCGCTGGACGATGGCGGGCGCGGGGCGTAAGATATGGTATGAGCCTGCCACCCGGATTCCTGGACGAATTGCGCAGCCGAGCGAGCCTGTCTCAGGTCGTCGGCCGCAAAGTCATGTGGGATCAGCGCAAGTCCAATCAGGGCAAGGGCGACATGTGGGCGCCTTGCCCCTTTCATCAGGAAAAATCCGCCAGCTTCCATGTCGATGACCGCAAGGGATTCTATTACTGCTTTGGCTGTCACGCCAAGGGGGATGCGATCTCATTCGTGCGCGAGACGGAGAATGTCGGCTTCATGGAGGCGGTGGAGATCCTTGCGCGCGAGGCGGGCATGCCGATGCCCGCACGCGACCCCAGGGCCGCCGAGAAGGCGGACAAGCGCAGCGATCTGGCCGAGGTGATGGAACTGGCGGTGCGCTGGTTCCGCCTGCAACTGCAGACCGGGGCGGCGGCGGAGGCGCGGGCCTATCTGGCGCGGCGGGGGCTGGAGGAAAAGGCGCTCGACCATTGGGAAATCGGCTTTGCGCCGGACAGCTGGCAGGGGCTGTGGGACGCGCTGACCGGCAAGGGCGTGTCGGAGCAGATGATGCTGGATGCGGGGCTGGCCAAGCCTTCGTCCAAGGGCGGCAAACCCTATGACACCTTTCGCGGGCGGATCATGTTCCCGATCCGCGATGCGCGGGGGCGGGCGATTGCCTTTGGTGGCCGGGCGATGGACCCGAACGACAATGCCAAATACCTCAATTCGCCCGAGACCGAATTGTTCGACAAGGGCCGCAGCCTTTACAACGTGCGCGACGCGCGCACGGCGGCGGGCAAGGGGCAACCGCTGCTGGTGGCCGAAGGTTATATGGATGTGATTGCCCTGCATGGCGCGGGCTTCGAGGCGGCGGTGGCCCCCCTGGGCACGGCGATCACCGAAAACCAGTTGCAGATGCTCTGGCGGATCGACCCCGAACCGATCATCACGTTGGATGGCGACACCGCAGGCCAGCGCGCCGCGCTGCGCCTGATCGACCTTGCGCTGCCCCTGCTTGAGGCGGGCCAGTCGCTCCGCTTTGCCATGATGCCAGAGGGGCAGGACCCGGACGATCTGCTGAAAGCGGCGGGACCGGGGGCCTTTCAGAAACTGATAGATCAGGCGATCCCGATGGTGCGGCTGCTGTGGCAACGCGAAACCGAAGGCCGGGTGTTCGACAGCCCCGAACGCAAGGCGGCGCTGGACAAATCCCTGCGCGAGAAGATCAAGCTGATCCGGGATCCGTCAATCCGCAGCCACTACGGCCAGGAGATCAAGGATCTGCGCTGGCAGCTGTTCCGCCCGGGTCCCGGCGCGCGGACCGGCTCTGCCAACCGGGGGGCGCGGCCTGGCGGCAAGTGGCAGGCCCCGCCGCTGGCCCCTTTGCCCAGCACCAAGGCCTCGGTGCTGGCGGGGGGCGACAACCATGTGACCCATCACCTGCGCGAAGCGGTGATCCTGGCCGCCGTGCTGGGCTGCCCGGAGATTGCCGAGGATTTTGAAAGCGGCCTGGAAAGCATGGCCTGTCAGGACCGCACCCATGCGGTGATCCGCGACATGATTCTGCGCCATGCGCCGCAGGGCGCGGCAGTGTTGCGCGAAAAAATTTCCAGCGTGCTGGGGCCGGATGCCCTTGAAAACCTGACCTCACAGCGCCATGTCGCGATCACCCCCTGTATCCGCAACCCGGGCAACACCGAGATGGCCACCATGACCGTGGCCGAGGAACTGGCCAAGCTGGAGGCGGCGCGGGGGCTGAGCGCGGAAATTGCCGAGGCCGAGGAAGACATGGCAGGCACCGCCGACGAAGGGCTGACCTGGCGGTTGAGCGAGGCTGTGCGCAGCGCGGATCAGGCCACGAGGTCGGGGCAGGAAGACAAGGCGGAATATGAGGTGGGCGAGAATGGCGCACGCATGTCCCGCGATGAACGCAGCGCGCTGGACGCGCTGCTTGAGAACATTACCTATGAAAAACCCAAGGGCCGCAGTTGAAAAGTGACCTTTTCGCAGGCTCTTGGGGAAAAAGCAGTACAACGGGTTTAAGAATCACCGCAAACCCCGCATGATTCGCGACAACCGAATCACCACACTGATTCGCGCAACCGCGCTGGAGGACGTTCATGGCCGCTAAGGACACCAACGAAGATACCAAACGGGACGACTCCGACAGCGGTCATTCGCTGGATATGAGCCAGGCTGCCGTCAAGAAGATGATCTCCGAGGCGCGGGAACGGGGCTATATCACCTATGACCAGCTGAACACCGTTCTGCCCCCTGATCAGGTCTCATCCGAACAGATCGAGGATGTGATGTCGATGCTGTCCGAAATGGGCATCAACGTCATCGAGGATGAAGACGCCGAGGAGGAAGACGCCAAGGGGTCCACCGAACTGGCCACCACCGACAGCGCCAAGGAAGTTGCGCTGTCCTCCGGCACCGCCGAGAAACTGGACCGCACCGATGACCCGGTGCGCATGTACCTGCGCGAGATGGGCAGCGTCGAACTGCTGTCCCGCGAGGGCGAAATCGCCATCGCCAAGCGGATCGAGGCCGGCCGCAACACGATGATTGCGGGCCTGTGTGAAAGCCCGCTGACCTTTCAGGCGATCACCATCTGGCGCGACGAACTGCTGTCCGAGGACATCCTGCTGCGCGATGTGATCGACCTTGAGGCGACATTCGGCAACCAGCTGGGCGACGAGGAGGTAACCGCGCCCGTGGTGGCCCCCGGGGGTGCTGCGGACTCCAAGTCGGACGACGACAAGCAGGAGTTGGACGCAGACGGCAACCCGATTGCCAGCGATGACGACGATGACGAAGACGAACAGGCCAACATGAGCCTGGCGGCCATGGAAGCGGCGCTGAAACCGCAGGTCCTGGAAGCGCTGGACATCATCGCCGACGATTACGCCAAGCTGAGCGAAATGCAGGACAGCCGGATTTCCGCCACGCTGAACGAGGATGGATCGTTCTCCAGCAAGCAGGAAGACAAATATCAGAAACTGCGGTCCGAGATCGTGTTGCTGGTCAACGAGCTGCATCTGCACAACAACCGTATCGAGGCGCTGATCGACCAGCTTTACGGCATCAACCGCCGGATCATGCAGATCGACTCCGCCATGGTCAAACTCGCCGACCAGGCCCGCATCAACCGCAAGGAATTTGTCGACGCCTATCGCGGCTACGAGCTGGATCCCAACTGGATGGAGCGGATGGCCGACAAATCCGGTCGCGGCTGGCAGATGTTCATCGAACGCTCTGCCGACAAGGTCGAAGAGCTGCGCGCCGACATGGCGCAGGTCGGTCAATATGTGGGTCTCGACATCTCTGAATTCCGCCGCATCGTGCAGCAGGTTCAGAAGGGCGAGAAAGAAGCCCGTCAGGCCAAGAAGGAAATGGTCGAGGCGAACCTGCGTCTGGTGATCTCGATTGCCAAGAAATACACCAACCGCGGTTTGCAGTTCCTTGATCTCATTCAGGAAGGCAACATCGGCCTGATGAAGGCGGTGGACAAGTTCGAATACCGCCGCGGCTACAAGTTCTCCACCTATGCGACATGGTGGATCCGGCAGGCGATCACCCGGTCCATCGCGGATCAGGCGCGCACCATCCGTATCCCGGTCCATATGATCGAGACGATCAACAAGCTGGTGCGCACCGGTCGCCAGATGCTGCATGAAATCGGCCGCGAGCCGACGCCGGAAGAACTGGCCGAAAAGCTGCAAATGCCGCTGGAGAAGGTCCGCAAGGTGATGAAGATCGCCAAGGAGCCGATTTCCCTGGAGACGCCCATCGGCGACGAGGAAGACAGCCAGCTTGGCGATTTCATCGAGGACAAGAATGCGGTTCTGCCCCTCGACAGCGCCATTCAGGAGAACCTCAAGGAAACCACGACACGGGTTCTGGCCTCGCTCACCCCGCGCGAAGAACGGGTTCTGCGGATGCGCTTCGGCATCGGCATGAACACCGACCACACGCTGGAAGAAGTCGGCCAGCAGTTCAGCGTGACCCGCGAACGTATCCGCCAGATCGAAGCCAAGGCGCTGCGCAAGCTCAAGCACCCGAGCCGGAGCCGGAAGCTGCGGAGTTTCCTGGATCAATAGGCAAGCACCGGCCCGAAAGGGTAGTGTCAGAGATACAAAGGACCGGCGCTGTGCCGGTCCTTTTCTTTTTGACGCAGGGCGTTACCGGGCTGCCAGTGCTGCCCTGATCGCATCCTTCAGCGGCGTTGCAGGCCGCCCGATCAGGGTTTCAAGGTCGGTGCTGTCAGTCTCTAGCGCGCCCTTGGCCGCCTGGGCGTCGCTGTCCGCCAGCACACCTGCGAAACCTTCCGGCAGCCCGGCCGCGACCAGCGCCTGGGCGAAGGCTTCCTGCGGCATGTCCACGTAGGCGACCTCGCTGCCCGCCTCCGCGCTTAAGGTCTGAGCGAATTCTGACAGGGTAAACGCGGGCTGCCCGGCCAGTTCATAGACCTTTCCGGCGGCGTCGTCGCTCAGCAGCGCGACAGCGGCGGCTTCGGCGTAATCGTTGCGGGTGGCGGTTGTGAACCTGCCGTCACCGGCAGCACCGAAATGCTGACCCAGCTTCAGGTCGCTGTCCAGCGCGCCCAGCAGGTTCTCCGTATACCAGCCATTGCGCAACAGCGTGACGGGCAGGCCGGAACTGCGCAGCGCGGCCTCGGTCTCCTTGTGCTCCTGGGCAAGGATCATGGGCGAGCTGTCGGCCCGCAGGATGGAGGTATAGGCGATCAGGCCGACATCTGCGTCCCTGGCGGCGTCGATCACGTTCTGATGCTGGGCGACGCGTTGACCCACCGCGCTGGAGGAGATCAGCAAGACCTTGTGAACCCCCGCCATCGCGCTGCGCAGGCTGGCCGGATCGGTGTAATCCCCGATCCTCGGCTCAACGCCCCGGGCCCTGAGGGCGGCGGCATCCGCTTCCTTGCGCACAAGGCCCGCGATGGCGGCCTCCGGGGCCAGACGTTGCAGATGATCGAGCACGAGCTGGCCCAGCTGGCCGCTCGCCCCGGTGACAAGAATGCTGTTCGAAGACATTTGGTTTTCCTTTCGTTCCGAATCGAGTGTAAGTCTCATTTAGAGACCGCTAAGACATCCCGAAAGGAGGCATCTTCATGTCACAAGGTAACACCGAAGGAACCGCGACCCGGCAAGACCCTGCGTCGCTGAGCGCGCTGCACCCCTCTCCCGACGGGGTCTGCCCGGTGCGCGACCTGCTTGACCATATCGCAGCCAAGTGGACGACCCTCGTGCTTCTGGCGCTGGAGCAGGAGCCGCGACGCTTCAACACCCTGCTGCGGATGCTGCCGGATATTTCGCGGCGGATGCTGACCCAAAGCCTGCGCGACCTAGAGCGCGGCGGGTTCATCGACCGGACCGTATTCCCGACCAAGCCACCGGCCGTTCAATACGCTCTGACGCCGATGGGCCATTCGCTGATGGGACCGATCCGGTCGCTGATCGGCTGGGCCGAGGCCAATGAAACCGCCCTCAACGCGGCCCGCGCCCGTTACGATGCGGCGCAGGCATGATTGGACGGGTTTCACAGCTTGATGCGGCATTGCAGGCCAAGCTGGAGCAGCGCGACCTGATCGTATTTGATGGCGAATGTGTTTTGTGCTCCGGCTTCTTTCGCTTCATGCTGCGCCGCGATCGTTCCCGGCGCTTTGCCTTTGCCACGGCGCAATCGCCCTTGGGGCAATCGCTCTATCAGGCATTGGGGCTGCCGACAGATGATTTTGAGACAAACCTCGTGGTGACGGAAGGGCGGATCCATGGACATCTTGATGCATTCGCGGCAGCGATGGGGGCATCGGGCTGGCCCTGGCGGCTGCTTGGCGGGGTGAAATTCCTCCCACGGTCCATCAAGATGCCGCTTTACCGGCTGATCGCGCGCAACCGGTTCCGCATCTTCGGCCGCTACGATCAATGCATGATCCCGGATGCCCCGCTGCGCGCCCGTTTCGCGCCGGATGGCTTTTGAGGTCCGCTTTTGTCCGGGCATTCCCGGATCCGGGTTGTGGTCGGCGACCGGGGGGCGCAAAAGGTGACACAGCTGTGATTAGACTTGCCCCCAGTTCAGCCTATTTCTGATGGGGTCAGCTAAGCAAAGGATACGACATGCGAAGATTGAGCTTTGCCGCAGTGTCAGTGGCGATTTTGACGGGTGGTCTGTCGGCGGCATCGGCTGCCCCGTCCTATGAAGCGGTCAATCACCTGAAGGTCCATGGCATCTCACCGACGTCGTTCGAGGTCATTGAAGCCCTTGGCGAAGGTGCGCGGGGCATGTGGTGCGCAGCGGCGGATTACGCGATCCACCAGCTTGGCGTGGCGGCGACCCAGCGGCTTTACGTCAAATCGCCCCGCGGCAGGTCGCAAAGCTACAGCGGGCGGGTGGGTGTGGTTTTCACCACCGATGCATCCAGTTTGCCGACCGAACCGTCCCGCTCTGTCGCCGTGCGTGTGGACACGCCCGGCCTGGGCCTGCCGGTCTATCACGCCAACCAGTTCTGCAGGGACTTCTTGCTGGAATTCGAGACCATCCGCTTCCGGCGCGGTCTGAACTGAGGCGATTGTCGGCGGATGAAGGATTGCGTTCAATCAGGGGGCCAGCGGGGCTGATCGGAACCATGCAGACCAGTTTTACCATTTCCACTGCGGGCCAGGGGCTATACCCCCTTACCGACAAGGTCGCGCATTGGGTTGCCGGTCAGGGCGACGGGTTGCTGACGCTTTTGATCTGCCACACCTCGGCCTCTCTTCTGATACAGGAAAACGCCGATCCGGATGTGCAGACCGATCTGCTGGCCTTCTACCAGCGGCTGGTGCCGCCTGCGGATGCTCCCGCCATGAGCTATCTGCGGCACCGCATGGAAGGGCCCGATGACATGCCCGCCCATATCAAGGCGGCGATGCTGCCGGTGAACCTGTCCATTCCCGTGGCTGGCGGGCGGCTGCAACTGGGGACCTGGCAGGGGATCTATCTGTTCGAACATCGCGATGCGCCCCACCGGCGCAGGGTCGCGGCACATTTCAGCGCCGACAGGGGCTGAACGCCTCCGGATCCGGTGGCTCCTGCGGCAAATTTCGTCCCGGTGACCTGCATTTGCCCTGCCTGTTTCCTGCATGGCGCGGCATCGGCGACCGTTGGCTTCAGGTCACATCTGGACACACAACATGTTGCGGCGCATTTCGCCCCTACCCAAAACCTCGCGTAGACCCTATAAGTTTCGGCAAGAGGGCGTATAGCCCCACAAGCGAGGCAGGTTAGAAAAAGGGGGATGGCCGATGCGGTGCCCATTCTGCGGAAATATCGATACCCAAGTTAAGGACAGTCGCCCGGCGGAGGATCACGTTTCCATCCGGCGCAGGCGTTTTTGCCCGGCCTGTGGCGGGCGGTTCACCACCTATGAGCGTGTGCAGCTGCGCGACCTCGTTGTGATCAAGACCAATGGCAAACGCGAGGATTTCGACCGCGACAAGCTGGAACGCTCGATCCGGATCTCGATGCAGAAACGCCCGATAGAGCCCGAGCGGATCGACCAGATGATCAGCGGCATCGTGCGGCGGCTGGAAAGCATGGGCGAAACCGACATCGGTTCCAAGCAGATCGGCGAGATCGTGATGGAAGCGCTGAACCGGATCGACACCGTGGCCTACGTGCGCTTTGCCAGTGTTTACAAGAACTTCCAGGCTGCAGACGATTTCGACAAATTCGTCGCCGAGCTGCGACCCGACCTGCCCAAGGAAGAGTGACCGGGCAGGCGGGCATCGACGCGCGCTTCATGGCGCATGCGCTGACGCTGGGGCGTCGCGGCCAGGGGCGTGTCTGGCCGAACCCGGCGGTGGGCTGCGTGATCGTGGCGGCAGGCCGGATCGTCGGGCGCGGCTGGACCCAGCCCGGCGGCAGGCCCCATGCAGAGACCGAGGCGCTGGCGCAGGCCGGTGCCGCCGCCAGGGGGGCGGATGTCTATGTGACGCTGGAACCCTGTGCGCATCACGGACAGACCCCGCCCTGTGCCAGGGCGCTGATCGAGGCGGGCGTGGCCCGCGTTGTCATCGCGGTTCAGGATCAGGATGCCCGTGTCGACGGGCGCGGTGTGGCCATGCTGCGCGCGGCGGGCATCGAGGTGGTGCAGGGTGTCTGCGAAGCTGAGGCCCGGCGGGATCATGAAGGGTTTTTCAGACGTGTGAGCCAGGGCCAGCCCGTCGTGACATTGAAACTGGCCCAGACATTCGATGGCCGCATTGCCACCGGCACCGGGGAAAGCCAGTGGATCACCGGGCCCGAGGCACGCCGCGCCGTCCACGCCATGCGCGCGCGCCACGATGCGGTGATGGTGGGCGGTGGCACCGCCCGCAAGGACGATCCCAGCCTCACGGTGCGCGATCTGGGGGTCACATGGCAACCCGCCCGGGTGGTTGTGTCACGCCGCCTTGATCTGCCGCTGATGGGCAAACTGGCCCGCAGCGCCGCCGAGGTGCCGCTGATCCTGTGCCATGGCAGGGACGCCGATCCGACCCTTGCGCGCACGTGGCGCGATCTTGGGGCCACCCTGCTGCCCTGCGCCGCACGGGGCGGGCAGCTCGACCCGGTCGATGTGCTGCGGCAGCTCGGCGCACATGGGCTGACGCGGATCTTCTGCGAAGGGGGCAGCGCGCTTGCCGCATCGCTGATCGAGGCGGATCTGGTGGACCAGCTCATCGGTTTCAACGCAGGGCTGATCATCGGGGCAGAGGGGTTGCCGGGCATCGGCGCCATGGGCCTGTCCCGGCTCGCCGCTGCACCACGCTACACCCTGGGCGAAACCCGCCGCATCGGGGCTGACGCCCTGCACATCTGGCACCGCGCCTGACGGGGCCACACCCCCCCTTTCTTTTTGGCTCTATAGCGCTTCGGGATATACCTGAATCACTTGTTCGCTGCCTCTCCCTTCGGTCGAACGCGAAAAGTGATGTTGGATGTTTCAAGTTAATCCCGAAACGCTGTAAATATCCAATCCCGCAGTCACCGCCCGCGCCACAGATGGCTCTGGCTCGCCAGCAGCCCCTGCAGTTTGGACAGCGCCCGGTTGCCCAGGCCCGGCGTCGGAACATTGCCCGAGGCCAGCCGCGCCACCACCACCTCAACCGGGCAGGGCAGGCCGGTTACCGGATCCAGGTAGCGCGGGTAGTCGATCAGCGTGGCATGGACCAACCCCTCCAGCCCCGGTTCCGCCCGCCTGCGCGGCGGCACATCGCCGAGATCGCGGGTCAGCCCCCAGCCTGCATAAAAAGGCACGCCCAGCGTGGTGACCGGCACGTCGCGCAGCAGGGCCTCGAAGCCCAGAAGCGATGTCATGGTCCAGACCTCATCGACCTGTCCCAGCAGCGCGATCGGATCGGCGCGGGTCAGCACGTGATCGGCCAGAGCTGCCGCGGTGTCGCCGCCGGTCCGCAGCCCGGCCTCCACGTCCGGGTGCGGCTTGTAGAGGATCACCGCCTCCGGATGGGCGGCGCGGGCAGCGCGCAGCAGATCCGCATTTGTCCGCACCGCATCGGCACCCGTCCTGATGGAGGCGTCATCCTCCACCTGTCCGGGCACAAGGATGCGCCGCCCATGGGGCAGGGCGCCAAGATCGGCACTGCCGGCAAGGTTGTATTTGCTCAGCCCGGCCTGCCGGATTGCCGCGATCAGGTCCTGGGCGCGTCTGCGTTGATCGGGGCGCAGATCGGCGCGGCGTTCGATCCATTTTTCCAGCCGGCTGGGCCGGGACGGATCGTAATAGATGCCCAGATCGTCACAGACCAGCGACAGGGGCGGCACCAGTTCCGCCCCCAGCCCGCGCGAACGCAGGAACCCGTCCTCGATCCGGCAGGCGTCGCCATGGCCGACATCGGCCTTGCCCGCCCAGACCATCCAGCGGCGCGGGGCGGCGGCGCGGGCACGGGCCGGGTCATCTTCAAAGATCATCGGCCTGGTCCGGCCAAAGAAGCCTTGCAGGGGTTTGCGTTTCCACAGGCTGATCTTTGATCCGGTCCAGCCCAGGTGATCTTCGCGCCAGGCGCGGGTTTGGGCCGCCAGCGCCTCCATCGCGTCTTCAAGCGGGCACAGGCGGTCCCGGTAGGGGTCATACCATTTTGGATAGAGGATCATCGCCGCCGCGAAAAGCTGCGCGCGGGTCAGCACGCGCTGGCGGCGCGGGACCGGGAATTCATCCGTGGTCAGCCCCCAGCCCGCATAGAACGGCTGGCCGAAAACGCGCGGCTTATGCCCGGCAAAGATCGCCTCGAACCCCAGCTGCGAGGACACGGTATAGACGCCAACCGCCCCTTCGAAGAGCTTCCAGGGGCTGACCGCATCCTCCAGCAGGCGCACCCGGTCACTGGTGTCGTCGGGGCCGAAATAGCCGACGCGCTGACCTTGCGTCGTCTCGGGATGGCATTTGATCACCACCGGGCAGCCGGGGTGTTCTTCCTGGGCAAAGACCAGCATTTCCAGAAACCGCGCCCGGTCGGCGTTTGAGGCGGTCACCGAGGCATCACCTCGGGTCTGGTCGATCACCAGCACATAGCCGGGGGCAGGGACCCCGGCCTCCGGTTCGAAGCCGGTGTATTTGGTCAGATGCGCCTCCTGCATCCGGGCGATGGCGCCGCGCGCGCGGTTCAGCAGATTGGTGTCGTCCAGCGGATGGCTGGCCAGAAGGTCTTCCAGCTCAGAGGGTTGGGCGGGGTCGAAATGCAGCCCCTTGTGGTCGATCAGCAGGCCCAGCGGCGGCTCACCGCCGGTGCGGCCCGGGTGGATCGAGCGCAGCAGCGCGTCTTCGATGCGGACCAGTGGAACGCCCCGTTTCGAGGCGACCGCAAGGCCCCGGTGCGCGGTGGGCGAATTGCCCCAGACCGCCACGTGGTCGCCCGCGCGCGGCAGGCCAAGGTGCAGCGAATAGCCCGACAGGCGCAGGATGCGGCGCAGCCGGCGCTGGGTCAGGAAACCGCCGTTATAGACAAAAAGCCGCCGGTCCTTTTCAGGACCGGCGGCGGTTGTGTCGTGGATTTCCGGCCCGAGAGCCATTCAGATCATTCCGTGAGCGAGGTCAGGCTCGCTGCCGATCCGGCGGTGCCGGTAATGGCCGAGATCACCTTGCTCCACTGGGCGAAGGGGGCTTCGGTCACATAGATGGTATCGCCGTCGCGGATGACGAAGTCGCGGGCCATGAACATGCCGTTGGGCTGCGTGAGGTCCAGAACATAGACCATGCGCTGCACGCCGGACAGGTCGTTGCGGCCCAGCACCTGTTCTGCAACTTCCTGCGGTTCGTTGCGGAAGACAAAGACGCCGGTGGGGTCGGCAAGACCGGCGTTCAGGCCGCCGACCTGGGCGATGCCCTCAAGCGCCGAGAGGTTCTGCGTTTCAAAGGGCACACGGGCCTGCCCGCCGGTCGCGCCAAGCGCGGTAAAGGAGCGGGTATCGGCTTCGACCAGGATACGGTCGCCCGCGCGCAGCGCGATGTCGAGTTCGGGATGCTCATAGAGGTCCTGGAACCAGATCTTGCCGCGTTTGGAACCGCGAATGATGGTGATCTGCGCGATTTCAGGTTCAATTGCGACGCCGCCTGCGCGGGCCAGCATGGTCGACAGCGTGCGGGTGGGCCGCTCGATCGGGTAGACGCCCTGCGCCCCGATGCCGCCGACCAGCGACACGGTAGAACCGTCACCCGCCGCGCGGCGGACCTCGACCTGCGGATCGGGGGTCTGTTCACCCAGCCGGTTGGTGATGATGCGGCGGATCGCGTCGGGGGTGTTGCCCGCCGCCTTGATGCGGCCCGCATAGGGGATAAAGATGAAGCCCGCGCCATCAACCTGCACTTCTTCCAGCAGGGTCGCCGGGGCGCCTTCGACACCCAGCAGCGGATCATCGACGTTTTCATAGACGGTGATGCCCAGCACGTCGCCGGGACGGATGGTGTCGGACCCCAGCTGCGAGGCGTTCTTGAATTCTTCGGAGAAGCCAAGTGCGGGGACCACGGCGGTGGCGCGGGTGACACGGTCATTGACCGAGACGATGAAGGCATCGCCTTCCTTCTGCACCGATCCGGAAAAAATCTGTCTTTTGTTCGGGCCCGCCTGTGGCAAGCCGCAGGATGAGATCACGGCCAATGCCGCAAGCACTGCGATGGGCCGCGCCCACCGAAATTTTCTGGTTTTCACTGCCCGGTCTCCTCGACCTGTTCAATCTGCCTCGGGTTTCGCCGATTTTTTCGACGTATTTGGGCGCAGGCTACGTCAGGTAGAATTGAAAATCCAGACAAGTGAGCAGCTTAGGTCAGGTAACGACCCGCAACTGTTGCCTTGGGGCCGCGGTTCCATGTTCCAGCGCGTCATAGGGATCTTCTTCGGCCAGCATCATATCGACCACCTGCCGCAGCAATTGCCGCCGTCCGCGGGCGGCATAGAAACCGCCGGGAATTTGCGAAGTTTCAAGCAGATAGCGCCGGAAATCCTTGTAGGCCTTGTTATCGGGGCGGCTGGCACGGGCAAAAAACTCGGGCAGCGGCTGGTCCGAGACGAATTCGGGCTGGGCATAGACCGCGCGGCCAAAGACCTTGAGCGGAATTCCGCGCCACAGCACCTGCTGTCCGGCGGTGGAATTCACGGTCACCGCACTGCGCGCATCGTTGAGCAGCTGTGCGAGTTTGCCGCCGCGCACGTAATGCACCCGGTCGGAGACGCCCAGCTTGCGCGCAAGGCGCTTCAGGTCGCGGCGCACCGGCACGCGGCCGTCTTCCAGCGGGTGGGCCTTGACCACCAGGTGGTGATGTTTCGGCGCGCCCTTGGCAAAGCCGTCGATCACCAGCTCCAGAAAATCGCCCATGGTGTCGAAGGGGGAATGCATCTGGAACGAACTGTCATGCTCCAGCTGCAGCAGCGCCAGGTGGTAGGGAAAGCCGCCCAGCCGGATGCGCAGGGTGGCGATCAGACGGTCCGCCGCCAGCGCGGGCATCAGCAACAACCGCTTGAGGTAAAGCTGGAATTCCTTGGTCACCGGCAGGCTGCGATGGGGTCGGAAATTGCGGTAGTCGCCGTTCCGGAACATCACGAACCAATGGTAGAGCGCGCCATAGAAAATATGGTGCCGCATGTCGCCCCAATGGCCGGGGGGCAGGGGCGCCTCCATGTCCGAATTGGCCAGCGCCGCCTGCATCTGCGGAATCGTCATCTCCATCAGGCGGGAGTTGCCGTTGGAGCCGCCGCGTTCGTAGGTCACCCAATAGGGCCGCATATAGCCTTCTTCAAAGACATGTATGGTCACGCCGCGCGCCCGGGCTTCGGCCACGGCCTGGGCGTGGATCGGGCGGGTGTCGCCGTAAAGCACGATGTCGGTGATCCGCTTTTCCGCAATCAGCGATTTGAAGGTCTCGGGCCAGTCCTGCGCCGTGCCGCGATAGGGGATATAGCTGCGCGGATGGAACCAGAAGGCCCGGTCGCCCGCGTTGAACCCCACGCGCCAGACCTCTGCCCCCGTCAACCGCAGCATCTTGCCCAGGCGGTTGAAGAAGGGGCCATGCGGCCCCTGCAGGAACAGGAATACCCTTTTTTCGGGCGCGGCGTGGGTCATGTGTATCCTCTGGCAGCTCGGGTCGGCACAGTCTTGCCATGCAATGGGGGCGAAAATGTGGCGCAAGCGGCTCTTGCCGTCCGGTTGGCGTGGGGTTACCTCGGTGGACAGGATAGTCAAGGAGCAGCCCATGTTCACAGGGATCATCACCGATATCGGAACCGTTGTCGCGCTGGCGCAGGAAGGCGACCTGCGCGCGCGGATCAAGACCGCATATGCGACCGACCGGATCGACATGGGCGCTTCGATTGCCAGCGACGGGGTCTGCCTGACGGTGGTGGGCCTTGGCCCGGATTGGTACGAGGTCCAGATCAGCGCCGAGACCGTGGACAAGACCAATATCGGCCATAATGGCTGGCACATTGGCAAACGCGTGAACCTGGAGCGCGCCCTGAAGGTGGGTGATGAGCTGGGCGGGCATATCGTCTCGGGCCATGTGGACGGTGTGGCCGAAGTGGTGGCGATGGCGGATGAGGGTGACAGCACCCGCGTGACCCTGCGCGCGCCGAAGGCGCTGGCGCGCTTTATCGCGCCCAAAGGGTCGGTGGCGCTGAACGGCACATCGCTGACCGTGAACGAGGTCGACGGCTGCGATTTCGGCATCAACTTTATCCCGCATACCAAAGAGGCGACGACCTGGGGTGATGTGGCACTGGGCGACCGCGTGAACCTGGAGATCGACACCCTGGCGCGCTATGTCGCGCGGCTGGGGGAAATGTCATGAAGCCGGGCATCGGGCATAATCAGGGGCCGACCATGGAGCGCGGCCAGAAATGGCGGACCTTCCAGTGGCAAAAGGCGCGCAATGCCGCCATGCCCAAGGCGATCCCGCTGATGGTGGTCAAGATGCATGTGGCGCGCGCCCGTGCGCTGGGGCTGGACTATCCGACCTATGCGGCAGTGCGCAAGGCGACGGGGCGTGATGTCATGGGGCTGCTGTTCTCCTCCAATGCCCTGAGGGTGGTGCGGATGGAGGCGCCGCAGATGCCGGTGGGCCGCGAGGACAAGCTGGCGGCGCTGGAAGGCGCGCAAAAGCTGGCGCTGGTCCATCGCCCATTGAGCCCGACGCTGGTGGCGGCGGCCAATCCGGTGCTGGACGCAACCGCAGCGGCGCCGAAGTTTACCGACAGCTGGGGTGAGATGCGGGCGCATCTGGGCGAGGTGATCACCGCCCAGGGCCTGCTGCGCGATCAGGTGCTGATCATCGGGGACACCGCGCTGGAGCGCGACTGGACCGGTGCGGCACGGGCGGCAGGCTACCTTGAGGCGGGGCGGTACTTTTCCTGAACCCGGTTGGTTGCGGGCCCTGGGCCTGCGGGTGTGAACGCAGGCTGCCGTGCGCTTTGCAGGCGGCTGCTTGGCGTATTTCCGGCATAACGACGCGGCGGCGCGTGCTCTGGTCAAGGGGCGGTGGCTGGGCTATGTGAAGCGTGCCAGACGTGAGGACATGCGATGAATTACGAGACACCGGGACCCGTGGAAGAAGGGCTGTCTTCGGCCATTTCCCCGATTGAAGAGATCATCGAGGAGGCGCGTCAGGGGCGCATGTTCATCCTGGTCGATCACGAGGACCGCGAGAATGAAGGCGATCTGGTGATCCCGGCGGTCCATGCCGATGCGGATGCGATCAATTTCATGGCAACACACGGGCGCGGGCTGATCTGCCTGCCGATGACGGCGCAGCGGGTTGCGACACTGGGGCTGCCGATGATGGCGGTCAACAATTCCTCCCGCCACGAGACGGCCTTTACCGTCAGCATCGAGGCGCGCGAGGGGGTCACGACGGGCATTTCCGCCGCCGACCGCGCGCGCACGGTTGCCGTGGCGATCGACGAACAGGCAGGCGAGGCGGATATCGCCACGCCGGGCCATATCTTTCCCTTGCGCGCCCGCGATGGCGGCGTGCTGGTGCGCGCGGGCCATACGGAGGCGGCGGTGGACATCAGCCGCCTTGCAGGGCTGCATCCCTCCGGCGTGATCTGCGAGATCATGAAGGATGACGGCACCATGGCGCGGCTGCCCGACATGGTCGAATTCGCGGCCAGACATAACCTCAAGATCGGCACCATCAGCGATCTGATTGCCTATCGCCACAAGCATGACAACCTGCTGGTGGAACGCGACGTGCGGCAGGTGACCTCAGCCTATGGCGGCGACTGGCAGATGCGCATCTTTGCCGACAAGATCACCGGCACGGATCATGTGGTGCTGGTCAAGGGCGACATCACCACGCCGGAGCCGGTGCTGGTGCGGACCCATGCGATCAACGCGCTGGAAGACATTCTGGGCCTTGGCCCCAGCCCCGCCGACGAACTGCCCCGCGCCATGCAGATCATCGCCGAGGAGGGGCGCGGCGCGGTGATCCTGTTCCGGGACCCCTTTCCGCGGCTGCGGCTGGACGAGGATGACGAGGACAGCCCCCGCACGATCAAGCGCACCGGGCTTGGCGCGCAGATCCTGTCGGAACTGGGATTGCACCAGCTGGTCCTGCTGACCGACAACCCCGAAACCCGGTATCTGGGCCTTGATGCCTATGCCATCGAAATCGTGGGCACGCGCCCCATCACGGAAGGGTAGAACATGGCTTCTTCGCAGCAACATACGGTCCTGCCGCGTCCCACATTCGATGCACCGGTCAAGGTGCTGATCGTCGTGTCGCCCTATTACAGCGATATTGCCCAGGGGCTGCTGGACGGCGCCAAGGCAGAGCTGGAGGCGGCGGGTGCCGCCTATGAGGTGGTCGAAATGCCCGGCGCGCTGGAAATTCCCACCGCCATCGGGATCAGCGACCGGCGCAGCAACTTTGACGGATATGTGGCGCTGGGCTGCGTGATCCGGGGCGAGACGACCCATTACGAAACCGTCTGCAACGACAGCAGCCGTGCGTTGCAAATGCTGGGTTTGCAGGGGCTTTGCATCGGCAATGGCATCCTGACGGTAGAGAACAAGGCCCAGGCCGATGTGCGCGCCGACCCTGCCGGCCAGAACAAGGGCGGCGGCGCGGCGGCGGCGGCCTTGCATCTGATCGCGCTCGGCCGTAAGTGGGCGCAAACCAGCAAAGGCATCGGCTTCAAACCGCGCGGCGAAGATACGCTGATGGCGGGGGAGGCCGACGGAAACAACATCGCATGAACACGTCACTCTCCGGCAATCAGAAGCGCAAGATGAAATCGGCGGCACGGCTTTATGCCGTGCAGGCGCTGTTCCAGATGGAACATTCCAGCCAGACCGTCGAGGTGGTGCGCCGGGAATTCCTGGAACACCGCTTTGGCGCGGTCTACGAGGGCGACGAAATGCAGGATGGCGACATCGGCCATTTTGCCGAAGTCCTGGAAACGGCCGTGAACTATCAGGCGGCCATCGACCAGATGACAGACCGCGCGCTGGTGGCCAAATGGCCGATCGCGCGGATTGATCCCACCCTGCGGGCCTTGTTCCGCGCCGCCGGTGCGGAATTGCGCGACACCGGGACACCGCCTCGGGTGGTGATCACCGAATATGTCGATGTGGCGCGCGCCTTCTTCCCCGAGGGCAAGGAGCCGAAGTTCGTCAATGCGGTGCTGGATCACATGGCACGCGAGGCGCGGCCCGAGGCGTTTTGATCTCGCTAACCATGCGGTTCGAAAGAGACGCGCCACTTTACCAGTTCTGAAGGTCTTGGCCCTATCAATTCTCCCATAGGCTGTGTGGGGCAGCACCATTTTGGGGTGAGATGATGACGACACTGATCAACGTAATCCGCAACCGCAGCGCAAAGATCGACCTGCATGCCGACAAACGGCCAAGACGCGCGGTCACGCGCGACGAGATCCAGCGCCTGTTCCGCGAGGAACTGGGCGTTCGGGCGGTCTGAAATTCGGGTGGGACGGGCGGCGGCAGCCTTTGGTCTTGTGTGACGGGACCACATCTGCCGGTCAGTATTTATTCCCGAGGACCTGTATGTACAGGTGGGCGCCAGGTAACCGGACCAGGGCCCGGACAGAGCCAGCTCCCTCGGATTTGCTTAAGGCCACTGGAATGTAACGTCTCACGAACAGGGCAGAACCCGCCACTCCCCTGAGATAGAGGCGGCGGGGTCAGTCGGCAAGGGGCCGTCTCTCAATCCCCGCCGATTTCCTGCACGAAACCATAGGCGCGCAGTTCTTCGGGCAGCAGGACATAGATTTCGTCCGGGGGTGTCACCAGCGCATGCTGCATGACCAACGGGTTGATGCCCATCTCTTGCAGATAGCCCATGACCTCGCCCTGGCCGCGCTGGATGTTTTCCACGGCAACAAAGGCGGGCAGGATCGTGCTTTCGCCAAAGTAATGCTGATGCACGCCGACGGAGCCGCCTTCGGGAATATCCCGGCTGACCCCGGCAGCCAGCACATAGGGGCAGGCGGAATAGCAGATGTCGCCGTCGCGCATCGCGGTATTCAGACCGGCAGCGCGCAGTTTGCGCCCCAGTTCCAGCGCATCGCGTACCGATCCGCCGGGGGAGTTCAGGATCACCCCTTCGGGGGGCTGCGCCAGCTCCTCGATCTGCTGGGCAATGCGCGCGCCGTCGCCTTCGCTGATTGTCCCTTCCAGCAGGATCGTCTTGCCCGCCTCTATCGCGGTCAGGACCAGCCGGTCGGGCAGGGGCGTGTCGGGCATCGGGCGGCCCGGTGCCGGGGCGCGGTCGGGGCGGTAGCGGCGGGTCTGGTCGCCGGGCCGGATCGGTTCGGTCAGCGATGGCGCACGCGGGCCAAAGCCGGGCAGGCTCAGCCCGTCGCGCAGATCGCCCCAGAACAGCAGCAGGCCCAGACCCAGCTGAAAGATCAGCACCCCCGTCAGGATCCGGGCGACGGGGTTGCGGCGGATGGTGCTCATGTGGATTTCAGCGGCGTTACCCGCACGGGTTCCTGCGGTTCGGCGATCTCCCGTGACGGGTCGCGGGATGGCGCTGCCGGGGCGCCTGCCGTCTCCATATCGCGCATCGCGGCAAGGGCGGCGCGGATCTCGGCCAGTGTCAGCGTATCCTCGATCGCTGCCCCCTCGCGGCCCGAGCGGATGGCGGTCTGGGTGATGGCAAGGATGAAGACCAGCACCGCAGGCAAGAGGTCAATCGCGATGGCGCCTGCCCAGGAGGGCACGAAATTGCGGGCATAGAGGATCACCGCATCGGCGCTGGAGATGGGCGTATAGGTGGTTTCACTGGGCGGCGGCATCGCCAGAACGGCCTGTGCCGCGCGTTCGAGCGTGGTGGCGCGCTGCGCCAGCACTTCGAGCACCGAGGTGATTGTCGCCCCCTGTGCGCCCCGGTTCTCGGCCGTGCTGCCGTCGAGCTCGGGCAGGACGACCGAGGCGGAAAGATCCTGTGCCGCGCGTTCCACAAGCGAGGCGACGGAGAGCTGGCGCAGCTGGGTGATCAGCCCGGCCAGCCGCACCGCCTGTTCGGAAAATTCAACGGAACGTGCCTCGACCGGGCCGGGTTCGACCGTCAACGCGCGCATCCGGCTGAGGATCTGGTTGCCCTCGGCAAAAGCGGTGGCCACCAGCGGAGTCTGCGTTGCGATCTGCGATTCAAGCCCCGAGAGTTCGGCGGATTTCTGCCGCAGCACCCGGAACACCGCCCCGCGCCCTGCAAGACCTGAGAGATTGCCGGTGGCCTCCTGCTCGCTGAGATCCTCGAAGGACTGGCGCACGCGGGCCACGTCACGCTCAAGCCCCTGTGCCGACAGGGCAATTTCATGGGCGCGTTCCAGCGATCCCTGATAATCCTGCACGGTCTTGGCCAGATGCTGTTCCACCGCCGCAGACCCGGCGAGGGCGGCGGCGTTCAGCCAGCTCGACATGGCGATGATGGCAAGTGATCCCAACCCCATCGCCCCCAGCAGGCCAACGCGGGCGCGGGCGGTGCGCACCGCAGGAAAGAGCCGTAACATATAGGACCAAAAGACAAAAATCCCGACCGACACAGCCACTGAATAGGCAATCGCGGCAAAGGCGGCCATCGCCCCGTTGTCATCCAGCAAGGAGGATACACCGAGGTAGGTATAGATCCCCGAGGCCACCGCCAGCACGCCAAGGGCGGTGCCGGAAAACGTGTCGAGCCAGGTCAGATGCCCCTCCAGCTCGCGCGCGTAACGCACGCCGCGCGCCCGTGCCTGATCCATCGGTTCCTGATCGTCCATGTGCTGCTGCTCCCACCTGCGTCCACCAGCGCACAAGATAGGGTGTGTCAGGTGGTTTTGCCATTGCCGGGGCCGGGGGCTTGCAAATGTTCACGAAATGTTCATTATTTTCGCCATGACCCAGATCGACCTCACCCCGCCACCGCCCGCCCCGCAACCCGGCCAGCTTTTGGCGCGGGGGGTGTGCAGGCACATGGCGAGCCATGGTTTTGCCTGTGTGGAGGAACTGGTGCCTGCCCGGGGGTTGCGGGTGGATGTGATGGCGCTGGGGCCCAAGGGCGAGGTCTGGGTGGTGGAATGCAAATCCTCCCGCGCCGATTTCATGACCGACCAGAAATGGGAGGGCTATCTGGAGTGGGCCGACAGGTTCTTCTGGGCCGTCGATGCGGATTTCCCCACCGAACTGCTGCCGGACGAGACCGGGCTGATCATCGGTGACGCCTATGGCGCGGAAATTGTCCGCATGGGGCCGGAAACCCGGCTGGCGCCCGCACGGCGCAAGGTCATGGTGCAGAAATTCGCCTTTTGCGCGGCGCGCAGGCTGCAGATGCTGCGCGACCCGGATATGCTGCCGGATTGGGGGTAGAGACCGGGGGGTAGAGGTTAACGCTTCTTGCCCTTGCCGCCGCGCGCGCGGTGGGCTGCGGCCATGATTTCCTCGGCAATCTCGACGGCTTCCTCGGGGGTGAAATCCATTGGCAATTCCACACCGCCACCTTCGACGAACAGCCGTACCATGCCCGCATCGGTTGGCCCGATCTGCAGGTTAGCCTCGATATCGCGTTCCGTATTGATTCCCATGGTCTTCTCCGCCGATGATGGGATGCAGGGCTATCCTGACAGGGCTTGCTTGGCAAGCGGCTGTCGCATCATCCTGTGCGCATGACAGAGATCGAGATTCGCAGATTCACCCCCGAAGACCGGGATTGGCTGGTGGAACAGCACGAGGTCCATTACGCGCGGGACGAAGGTTTCGACGCGAGCTTTGGCGTGCTGGTTGCGCAGATCCTAGATGATTTTCTGGCTGAACATGATCCAACCCGCGAACGAGGCTGGATTGCATGGCGTGCGGGGCAACGGCTCGGCTCGATTTTTTGCGTGCGGCTGGAGGAAGATACCGCGAAGTTGCGGCTGTTCCTGTTGACGCCGGATGCACGTGGCCAGGGGTTGGGGCGCCGGATGCTTGAAACCTGCATGGGGTTTGCCCGGGACGCGGGCTATCGGCACATGCAGCTCTGGACCCATGAATCACACCGCGCGGCGGGCGCGCTTTATGCCAGGAACGGCTGGACGCTGAACAGCAGCAGACCGGTTGTGTCCTTCGGGAAAGAGAATGTGGAGCAGGATTGGTCGATCACCCTTTAGGAATGGACCGGCAATCTGGGACCTAGTCACCCGGACTCAAAGTTCGGTTCATTGAATGCAGCTCTCAACGGCAGGTTCGCACCCGACACCGAGGGCGGCCATCCATTTGGCGGGGCATCTCCATTTTTCCATACTTCGCAGCATCTTGCGAGGTCGGAGTTTCGCACCCGCCCTGGGGGGCGGGGTCGGGTGCGAACCGGATCGCAAGCGATCCGGAGGCATGGGGAAATGGTGCGCATTTCGTTTCCGCCATACTAGGCCGTATTGACATTCATTATCGCCCACCCGCGCGAGACGGATTTTGCCGCTGGCGCCCTGATGTGAGCGCAGCAATGTGATCATTGGAAGCGAACATCCGGGATGGCAGAGGCAAAATCCGCCGCGCCCCGCAGGGGGTTCGCCAAAATTGCCCATTTCTGCGCAAAGAGAGCTTGAAAAAGCTGGCTATTCCGCGCTCTCTTGCCTGAAACTGAGCAATTTTGGCCAGAAACGGGTGGGCGATAATGAATGTCAGCACGACCTGGGGTCTTGCATTCCCCGACCTGCTTGGCTAAATCGGCGCCAGTGCCGCCTTAGCTCAGTTGGTTAGAGCGCTTGATTGTGGATCAAGAGGTCCCTGGTTCGAGACCAGGAGGTGGTACCACCCCCCCCCCGCCCGCCAGACGTGATCCGTTAGACCCTTTGGTCTGTTGTGACCTGAACGGGACACCGGGTTGAGAGGCTTGGGGCTTTGCCCCAAACCCCGGAGGTCTTTCAGGCATAAAGTAATCAGGGGGATATGATGTCCACCGTCTGGGTGATCTTGCCGGTCAGCCGGTCGAAGATCAGGATCTGATCCTGATCGGTCACCACCGCGTACCAATGGTCGCCTTGGGTGAAAGCGCGGGCGGCGGCTCCGCCCGGCAGGCTGATCTGATCGGGCAGGTCGGGGGCCCTGTTGCCAAGGCGGGTGACAAGCAGGCCGATCACCACTAGAACGCCGCAGATCATCACCACGGTCAGCACCGTCACCAGCCGCCGCAGGAACCGCAGGTTGGCCGGTTCTGTCATATCGTCATCGGAATCACTCATGTCGCACCGGACCATCACCTTTATCCTGGCGGACAGCCCGCCACCGCGCCTTGATAAGGCGCTGGCCCGCGATGTGCCAGCGCAAGCGGCGCTGTCGCGCACCCGGCTGTCGCGGCTGATCGAACAGGGGGCGGTGCGGGTGGATGGCCAGGTGCTGCGCGACCCGCGCGCCCAGGTGCAGGCCGGCGCACAGGTGGAGATCGGGGTGGAAGAGGCGGAGGAAAGCCACATCCGGCCCGAGGCGATCCCGCTTGAGATCCTCTTCGAGGATGCCGATCTGGTGGTGGTGAACAAGCCCGCAGGCATGGTGGTGCATCCCGCACCGGGCACCCCGTCAGGCACCCTGGTGAATGCGCTGATGGCCCATTGCGGTGACAATCTGTCCGGTGTGGGAGGCATGAAGCGGCCCGGCATCGTTCACCGGATCGACAAGGACACCAGCGGCTTGCTGGTGGTGGCCAAATCGGATGCCGCCCATCACGGGCTGGCCGCGCAATTCGAAAAACATACGGTAAAGCGGTATTATCAGGCGCTGGTCTACGGTGTGCCGGAGGCCAGCGATCCGCGTCTGCGCGGGGTCAGGGGGGCATCCTTCGAGCCGGGGAACATCCTGAAACTGACCACCCAGCTTGCCCGCCACCGCACCGACCGGCAGCGGCAGGCGGTGCTGTTCCAGGGCGGGCGCCATGCGGTGACCCGTGCCCGCACGGTAGAACGCTTTGGCACCCCGCCGGTGCTGGCGCTGATGGAATGCTGGCTTGAGACCGGGCGGACGCATCAGATCAGGGTGCATATGACCCATGCCGGTCACGCGCTGGTGGGCGATCCGACCTATGGCGGCAAGCGCAAGCTGCCCAAGGCGGCGCTGCCCGAAAGCACCGCGGAAGCGGTGCGCGGCTTTGCCCGGCAGGCGTTACATGCCGCCGTGCTGGGGTTTGACCATCCGGTCACGGGCGAGGCGGTCCGCTTTGAAGCGCCGCTGCCTGCGGATATGGCCGATCTGCTGGACCTGCTGCGCCCGGCGGGATGACGCGCACAAGCGCGTGACCGGGTTGAAAGATTCCTTTTTCTTTACCTTTCTTGTGGCAATCTAAAGAAAACCGGCGCTGGTTTGGAAAAAACCGGCGCGGGCCGACTTGAAACACCTGTTAGCGCTGACCATATGGATGTTAAGGCCTTAAACATAACTGTAGAACAGGCCCCCCGAGACTGGGAAAGGGACAATTGATGGCAAATTATGCAAATCTGCCGGCACCGACACCTGAAGGCGGGCTGAACCGCTATATGCAGGAAATCCGCAAGTTCCCCCTGTTGGAACCTGAAGAGGAATACATGCTCGCCAAGCGGTGGGTGGAGGAACAGGACACCGAAGCCGCGCATAAGATGGTCACCAGCCACCTGCGTCTGGCCGCAAAGATCGCCATGGGCTATCGCGGCTATGGACTGCCGCAGGCTGAGGTGATTTCCGAGGCGAATGTGGGCCTGATGCAGGCGGTGAAACGCTTTGACCCTGAAAAGGGCTTCCGCCTTGCCACCTATGCGATGTGGTGGATCCGGGCGTCGATTCAGGAATATATCCTGCGGTCCTGGTCGCTGGTAAAGCTGGGCACGACCTCGGGTCAGAAAAAGCTGTTTTTCAACCTGCGCAAGGCCAAGAACAAGATTGGCGCGCTGGAGGAGGGCGACCTGCGCCCCGAGAACGTCAAGACCATCGCGACCCAGCTGGGCGTGACCGAGGCCGAGGTGATTTCGATGAACCGGCGGATGTCGGGCGGTGACGCCTCGCTGAATGCCACCGTCGGCTCCGAAGGCGAAGGCACCATGCAGTGGCAGGACTGGCTGGAGGACGAAGACGCCGACCAGGCAGGCGATTATGCCGAGCGGGACGAGCTGGAAACCCGGCGCGAAATGCTGGGCGAGGCGCTGGAAGTGCTGAACGATCGCGAAAAGGACATCCTGACCCAGCGCCGGTTGAGCGATGAGACGGTGACGCTTGAGGACCTTTCGGCGCAATATGATGTCAGCCGGGAGCGGATTCGCCAGATCGAGGTGCGCGCCTTTGAAAAGCTGCAAAAGCGGATGCGTGACCTGGCCCGCGAAAAGGGCATGATGGCCGACGCCTGAGCGCTGCCTGAACAGTAACAGACCCCCGCAGCACCCGCTGCGGGGGTTTTTTCTTGTCTGAACTTGTGGTGACAGGCCAATGCGGTAGGCTCCGCCGAAACAAGGATCGGAGAAGACATGACCCATTTGCGTTGGGGCGTCCTGGGGGCGTCGAATTTTGCAAGGCAGCACATGGCCCCCGCCATTCACGCCGCCAGAGGCGCGGAGTTTTCGGCACTCGCCACCTCTTCGGCGGCAAAGGCGGAGGGGTTTCGCGATTTTGCGCCCGGGTTGCGGGTGCATGACAGCTATGAGGCCTTGCTGGCGGATGCGCAGGTGGACGCCGTCTATATCCCGCTGCCGAACCACCTGCATGTGGCATGGACGGTCAAGGCGCTGGAGGCGGGCAAACATGTGTTGTGTGAAAAGCCGCTGGGGCTGAAAGCGGCGGATTTCGAGCCTGTCATTGCCGCGCGGGACCGGACCGGGCTGTTCTGCGCCGAAGCCTTCATGATTACACATCACCCGCAGATGCGGCGGGCACGGGACCTTCTGAAGGAGGGCGCGCTGGGGAACCTGCGCCATGTCAACGTGACATTTTCCTTCTACAACGACGATCTGGGCAACATCCGCAACCAGCCTGATGCGGGCGGTGGCGCCTTGCCCGATATCGGTGTCTATGCCTGCGGCGCGGCGCGCTTCATCACCGGGGCGGAGCCCAGGGAAATTTCCTATGCGGGGATCGAATTCCAGCATGGCGTCGATACCACCGCGCGGATCGCGGGTGATTTTGGCGATTTCACCTATGGCGCCATCGTCTCCACCCGCATGGCCCCGCGGCAAGAGATTGTCTTGCATGGTGACAAGGGCATCCTGCGGCTGTCCTGCCCCTTCAACGCGGGCGTTTTCAATCAGGCGGAACTGCACCTGGAAACCTCGGCCAGCAGCATCACCGTGGAACGCTTTCCGGCGGTCAATCACTACGTCCTGCAGGTCGAGGCCTTTGGCCGCAGCGTGCTGGAGGGGGCAGAGTACCCCTGTTCGCTGGAATTCAGCCAGGGCACGCAGCGGATGATCGACATGATCTATGCCGCGCGCAGGGCCTGATCACTTCAACCGGGCGCGCAGCACGCGGATCATGTTGCCGCCCATGACCTTGGCAATCTGATCCTCGCTGAGCCCTTCATCCAGAAAGGCCTGGGTCAGTGCTGCCAGTTCCGATGTGTCGAAGGCGGTGGTGACCGAGCCGTCAAAGTCCGACCCAAGGGCCACGTGATCCTCGCCCAGCAGGTCGATGGCTGTTCGCGTCATCCTGGCGACCCCGGCGGGGGTGAAATCGCCGCAGGTGACCTCATCCCAATAGCCCATGCCGATCACCCCACCGGTGGCGGCAATCTCGCGCATCAGATCATCCGGGAAGTTGCGCGGCGTTTCGCAATGGGCGGTCACGCCGCTGTGGCTGACGATCAGGGGGATGTCGGTGATTTCAAGCACGTCGCGGGCAACCGCCGGGCTGGAATGGGCGAGGTCCAGCACGAGGCCGCGCTGCGCCACCTGTTCGACAACCGCGCGGCCAAAGTCCGTCAGCCCCTGATTGCCCTTGCCATGCAAGGACCCGCCCAGGGCGTTGTCAAAGAAATGTTGCAGCGCGATGACCCGGTGGCCCGCCGCTTCGAGCTTGTCGAGGTTGGCAATGTCACCCTCCAGCGGATGCGCCCCTTCGATCCCCAGAATGCCGCCAACGACCTTTTGGCCTGCGGCACGGTCCGCCAGCAGGCTGTCCAGATCGGCGCGCGTGCGGATGATGCGGAACTGGTCGGGCAGGGCGGCTTCGACCGCTTCCAGCTTTTCCGCCTGATACAGCGCGCGTTCCAGCAGGCTGTTCCAGGTGCGCGGCGGCCAGAGCTGACCGATGGCCAGCGCGGTCACATTGTCAAAGGCTTCCGCCGAATTCTCCTCGTAATTCTGACCGGCGGGGGATTTGGTCACGGCGGTAAAGACCTGCACCGCCACATTGCCTTCCAGCAGGCGGGGGATGTCGACCTGGCCGTAATCGCTGCGCTGGCTCAGGTCGCGGTTCCACAGCAGCGGGTCCGCGTGCAGGTCGCCGATGACCAGCCTCTCGTGCAGGGCGCGTGCGGCGTCGGACACGGGGTAGGGGTCATGCGGCACAACGGCATTGCGGGATTTCTCGACATAGGCGGGGGCGAAGGCGAAAAAGCCGATCAGGCCCACCGCCACCAGCACCAGGATGACGACAAGAAGTCTTTTGACGATACGCATGGGGGCCTCCGGCTGTTGTTCCTGACAGGTTAACATCCTTCGGCCCGACGCATAGGGGTGACGTGGCGCGACGGGGTGCTATTCTGTGCCTGACATCGGAGGAATGAACATGGCCGGAGGATGGGCGCGCGACGGCGCGGTATCGGAACAGATCGAAGCCTCGATCAACGACGAACTGGCACGGCTCAGGGCGCGGAAGGTGCCGCAGGGCGAGAGCCTGACGCATTGCGCGGAATGTGAAGAAGAAATTCCCCAGCGGCGCCGCGAGGCGCTGCCGGGTGTCAAACTTTGTGTGGATTGCGCCCGGGAACGGGCGGCACGCACGGCGGTGCGGGGCGGGATAAACCGGCGGGGTTCGAAGGATTCGCAGTTGAAGTGACCGGTCTGCGGCGCCCCCGCAGCCGTCGCCACAGCGGCACGACATCAAGCGCCGCGATGTAAAAGCCGGCGGGCAGCATCCACAGGCCCAGAAACGGCAGGATGCTGAACACGCCGCCGATCATCAGCAGGATGCCAAGGACCAGGCGCAATCCGGGCGGCACATGCAGGCGCACCCAGATCAGCACCCGCAGGATGCGCCGTCTGACCTGTTTTCTGTAAAACTGTCGCAGCCCGCCGGGCATATTCTGCGCCTTTTCCCGATCAGTCTTCCATGGCTTCCAATTCGTCGATGAACCCTTCGATCATCGACAGGCCCTTGTCCCAGAACGCCGGGTCCGAGGCATCCAGCCCGAAGGGGGCCAGAAGCTCCTTGTGGTGTTTGGACCCGCCTGCCTTGAGCATGTCGAAATATTTCTCTTCGAAACCTTCCTCACCCTCGGCATAGACGGCGTAAAGCGCGTTCACCAGACCGTCGCCAAAGGCATAGGCATAGACGTAGAAGGGCGAATGCACGAAATGCGGGATATAGGCCCAGAAGGTTTCATAGCCTTCCATGAATTCAAAGGCCGGGCCCAGGCTTTCCGCCTGCACCGACATCCACAGCGCGTTGATGTCGTCGGGCGTCAACTCGCCGCCGCGCCGGGCAGCATGCAGCTTGCATTCGAAATCGTAAAAGGCGATCTGGCGCACAACCGTGTTGATCATGTCCTCGACCTTGCCCGCCAGCAGCACCTTGCGTTCGGCCTGTGATTTCGCCCCGTCCAGCATCTTGCGGAAGGTCAGCATCTCGCCAAAGACGCTTGCGGTTTCGGCCAGTGTCAGCGGGGTGGAGGACAGCATCTCGCCTTGTCCCGCCGCCAGCACCTGATGCACGCCATGGCCCAGTTCATGCGCCAGGGTCATCACGTCGCGCGGTTTGCCAAGATAGTTCAGCATCACATAGGGGTGCACATCGGTCACCGTGGGATGCGCAAAGGCCCCGGGTGCCTTGCCGGGTTTCACACCCGCGTCGATCCAGCCCTTGCGGAAGAACGGCTCGGCCAGGTCGCCCATGCGCGGATCGAAGGCATTATAGGCCTCCATCACCATCTTTTCGGCCTGCGCCCAATTGACGATACGGGGGTCTTCCATCGGCAGGGGCGCGTTGCGGTCCCAGACCTGCATCTTGTCCAGACCCAGCCATTTGCGTTTCAGTTCATAGTACCGGTGGCTGAGGCGCGGATAGGCATCGACCACGGCATTGCGCAGCGCCTCCACCACTTCCGGCTCCACATGGTTGCTGAGGTGGCGGCCGGTCTGGGCCGTCTCCATGCCGCGCCAGCGGTCGATGACTTCCTTTTCCTTGGCCTGGGTGTTGTGTACCCGGGCAAAGGTCTTGATCCGGTCGGCAAACACTTCTGCCAGCGCGCGGGCCGCCGCCTCGCGGGTGTCGCGGTCGGGGTCGGTCAGCAGGTTCAGCGTGCCCTCGATGCCCAATGTGTCGCCCATCACCTCGAATTCCAGGCCCGCGATGGTCTCGTCAAAGATCCGCTCCCAGGCGTCGCCGACGACACCAAGGTCGTGCAGGAAACGCTCCAGCTCGTCCGACAGCTGATAGGGTTTCATCGCGCGGATGCGGTCGAAAACGGGTTTGTAGCGCGCCAGATCGGCATTCTGCGCCAGCAGCCCGTCCAGGTGGTCGTCGGGCAGCTTGTTCAGTTCCAGCGTGAAGAACACCAGCGGCGTGGTGAAATTGGTGATCTTTTCCTGCAGGTCGGACATGAACTTGGCCCGGCCCGCATCGGTGGTCAGCTGGTAGTAGCGCAGCCCGGCAAAGGACATGATGCGCCCGGCGATCTGGTTGATCTTTTCATTGCGCAACACGCAGTCCAGCAGCCCGGCGGCGTCGAGATCCGCCAGCTTGCCCTCGTAATCACCGGCAAAGCTGGCGCAGGCCCCTTCCAGCCAGTCGAGATCGCGTTTCAGTTCCGGCGCATCCTCGCCGGTATAGAGGTCGCTCAGGTCCCATTCCGGCAGGTCGCCCAGGTTCTTGTTGCCGCCGGTGGCGTTAGCGTCATGGACGGGGAAGGGAAGCTGGAACATGTGAGTGACCTTGTGTTGATTTGCCTATTACCTAAGACGGGTGAGGCGCGGGGACAAGGCGGGGGAGGCTGTCTGCCTCCCCCGAACCCCCACCGAGGAATATTTGAGGCCAAAAAGAGAGCCTACAGCATCCCGCCTTTAACCTGATACATCCGGTATCGTCGATGTCCCGAGAGCGCGAAGCGCGGCAGGGTATCGGCGCTTCAAGGTTAAGGCGGGGCGCTTTAGCCATATTGCCGCAGCATTTCGTTCAGATCGTCGAGCGTATTCGCTTCCTGCAGGGGTTTGTCCTGCCGCCAGCGCTTTATCCGGGGAAAGCGCAGGGCGACGCCTGACTTGTGGCGCGGGCTGGGCTGGATGCCTTCAAAGGCAATCTCGAAGACATGATGCGGGGTCACCTTGCGGACCGGGCCGAAACGTTCCAGCGTGTTCTTGCGGACCCAGGCGGTGATCTGGCGGAATTCCGCGTCGGTCAGGCCGGAATAGGCCTTGGTGAAGGGCACAAGGTCATTGCCGTTCCAGACCGCAAAGGTGAAATCCGTGAACAGATTGGCGCGCCGCCCGGACCCCGATTGTGCATAGATCATCACCGCGTCGATGGTCAGCGGGTCCAGCTTCCATTTCCACCAATCGCCCTTCTTGCGCCCCGCCAGATAAGGGCTGTCGGCCCGTTTGAGCATCAGCCCCTCGGCCTGCGCCGCCCGTGCGGCGGACCGCTGTGCGGCAAGCGCGTCCCATGCGTGGAAGGGGATCTGCGGCGACAGGCGGATCGGGGCATCAGCGGGCAGGGTGGCGCAGGCCGCTTCCAGCAGGGCGCGGCGGTCGGCAAAGGGGCGGTGGCGGATGTCCTTGCCCTGCCACTCCAGCAGGTCGTAGGCGTGCAGGACAACGGGCACCTCGGCCAGCAGCTTCTTTGGCACCGTCTTGCGCCCGATCCGGGCCTGCAAGGCGTTGAAGGAGGCGGGTGCCGCGGCAGCGGGCAACCAGACCAGCAATTCACCGTCCAGCACCGTGCCGGAAGGCATATGGTCGATGGCGCGGGCAAGTTCGGGAAAGCGGTCCGTCATCAGCTCTGCGCCGCGCGACCAGACGTAATATTCGCCGTCGCGCAGGATCAACTGGCCGCGGATCCCGTCCCATTTCCATTCCGCGCGCCAGGCGCCGGTGTCGCCCAGCCCCTCCGGTCCCTCCTCCAGCGCATAGGCAAGATAAAAGGGATAGGGGCGCGAGGCATCGGCAGAGGCATCTGCCGCCTCGATCAGCACGTGCCAGGTGGTGTCATCGGGGTGCCAGTTGCCCATCAGCCGATGCGCCAGCTCTGTCTCGGGCTTGCCGGTGGCCCGGGCCAGGGCGCGGGTCATCAGTTTCTGGCTGATGCCGACGCGGAAACCGCCGGTGATCAGCTTGTTGAACAGGAACCGCTCGGTGCCCCCGAGAGCCGCCCATGCGGCAAGGACAAAGGCCTTGCGCTCCGGTTCCGACGCATCGGCAAGGCCGCGCAATTCGGTGATCCAATGGGTCAGGGAACGGTCATCGTCAGAGGGGTTCGGCGGCAGCACCAGCGCGATGGTTTCGGCCAGATCGCCGACAACGGCATAGCTGTCCTCGAACAGCCACAGGGGGATGCCTGCCAGCTCGGCCGCCCATTCGCGCAGGCGGGTGGTGGTGACCGCGCGCTTGGGTCGGCGGCCGGAAAACAGGGCGATTGTCCACAGGCGGTCCGCATCTGTCGCATCGCCAAAGTAATCGGCCAGTGCCGCGACCTTCACATTTGTTTTGGTGCTTTGGTCGATGGTGTTGAAGAGCTGCGCGAACCGCTTCATGTCGCCTCTCCGGCATCGAGAGTCTCGCCTTCGAACTGTGTCGGGATGACCTGAGCCTGCCAGCCGTTTTCGTTCAGGTAACGGGTGAAGACATCCGTGTAACCATGTGTTACATATATGTTTTCAGCGCCGGTTTCCGTGATGGCCGACAGCAGCCCGGACCAATCGGCATGGTCCGAAATCACAAAGCCACGGTCGCCTGCGCGCCTGCGGCGCACACCGCGCAGGGCCATCCAGCCGGAGGCAAAGGCGCTTTCCTGCGGACCGAACCGCCGCGCCCATTTGCTGCCAAGCGCCGAGGGCGGTGACACCACGATCGCACCCGGATGCTGTTTCGGATCGACCGCATCGGTGGCATGGATGGTGGCGGGCAGGCGCAGCCCCTGATCGCGCAATACGGCATTGGTCGCCTCCACCGCGCCATGGGTCAGGATCGGGCCAATCTCAGGGTCCAGCATCGACAGCAGGCGCTGCGCCTTGCCCAGGGCATAGGCCCCGAGAAAGGCAGTCTTGCCCGCGGCGGCGCAGGATGCCCACCAGTTGTTGATCTGCCCGGCGACATCGCGCTGGGGCATCCAGCGGAACACCGGCAGGCCAAAGGTGCTTTCGGTGATGAAATGGTGGCATTTGACCGGTGCGAAGGGTTCGGAGAACCCGTCATCGACCAGCTTGTAATCGCCCGAGACCACCCAGACCTCGCCGCCCAGGGCGACCCTGATCTGTGCGGATCCCGGCACATGCCCGGCGGGGTGAAAGGACACATCCGCGCCGCCGATCCGGCGGGTCTCGCCAAATGCGATGCCTTCGGCGCGGATGTCACCCAGACGATGGCGCATGACGGGCAGGGCGGCATGGGTGGCCAGATAGGACCCCATGCCGCTGCGGGCGTGGTCGGCGTGGCCATGGGTGATCAGCGCACGCTCCACCGGCCGCCAGGGGTCGATGTAGAAATCGCCAGCGGGGCAATAGATGCCTTTTTCGGTGAATGTCAGAACCTTTGTGCGTGCCATGCCAGCCAATATAGCTGGCACCTGCGCCTTAGCGAGTCACCGTGCCCAGAAACAGCTTTTCCATACCGTCCATGATGGCGCTGCGCTGGCTGTCGGAGCCCATCAGGATCTCGTGTTCGGCGCCCTCGACCATTTCCAGCCGTCCGCCCTTCCAGCTTGCCATCCTTGCATGCACATGGGGGGTATTCACGATACGTTCGTTGGTGCCCAGCCAGGTGACGGCGGGCAGGCTGGGGGCAGCGCGGCCCGCCAGATGCTCGGTCTCGGCCAGGGCCTCGCGCAGCCAGATGTAGCTGGGGCCGCCGAGGGAGAGTTCGGGATGCGCGCGCAGCTGGTCGCGCATCATGTCGTACATCTGCGCGTCGGTGGTCAGCATGTTGTCGTCGAAAGGCGCGGTCAGCACATAGGGCTCCTTGACCGTGCCGGGGGGCAGGCCGTGGCCCAGCCCGAAACGCGGCATGTTGCGGGCAAGGATCCCGGCGAGAAAGCGCAGCTGCGGCTTGATGTAGATGCCCCACATCGGCCCGGTAAAGGCGGCAGCCTGAACCCCCAGCCCCTCCATCACGGCGCGCAGCCCGATGCAGCCGCCCATCGAATGGGCCAGCAGGAAGTAAGGCCGGGGCAGGCCAAGTTCGCGCGCCGCGCGCATCATTGCCGCCACGTCCTTCTGATAGTCGGAAAAGACCTCGACATGGCCCACCAGCGGGTCGTCGATCAGCCGGTCGGCCAGCCCCTGACCGCGCCAGTCGACGCTCATCGTGGCCAGGCCGCGCGCAGCGAATTCGCGGGCGGTCACGCCATATTTTTCAATATATTCGGTCCGGCCGGGGAACAGCAGCACGGTGCCCCGCGCATGGTCCAAAGGCCAGGAACCCACCCTGATCCGCTTCCCGTCGGAGGTCATGGCCCAATGGGCCTGACCGCCGTCAGGTCCCGGCATCACATCCGTAAAAAGGGGGGCGGGTTCCAGCTGCATCAGGCCAGGACAGAGGCCAGTTTCATTGCCATGCCCATGTCGCCGTCAACGGCCAGCTTGCCGGACATGAAGGCGGCGGTGGGGTTGGTATCCCCTTCGAGAATCGACTGGAAGGTGTCGGCATCCGCGCTGAGGGTCACATCCGCTTCTTCATCCCCTGCGCGCGCGCCGGTGCTGTCCATCATGATCGCGCCTTCACCCTGGATGTCGAACTTCGCGGTGCCGTCAAAATCAGCCGCGCTCAGCTTTTCGTTCAGGATCGCAACGGCTTGGTTCACAATATCGCTCATTTCGGGCCCTTTTTGGCAAATTGGCTCCGACACGTCTGGATTTGCGGCGGCAGCCTGTTACATTCACTTTTGTTATGCGTATGTTCAGCGTCAACCTCAAACGTCACCTTACGGCACTTGGCACACTAGTGTTGCTTAGTGGCATGACTGTGGCAGATACCGTGCCCCCCGAACTGCTGGAGAAACTGCGCACCGCGCCCGAAGGCGAGGCACCACGGGTTGCCCGCGAGGTGGAAACCACCTGGGGGCGGTCCGGTTCTGCGGCGATGGACCTGTTGCTCAAGCGGGGCCGCGACGCGATGGAGCAAGGAGACTACCTTCTGGCGATTGATCATTTCACCGCGCTGACCGATCATGCGCCGGATTTTGCCGAAGGCTATCACGCGCGGGCAGAGGCGTTTTTCAGGGCCGAACGTTACGGCCCCGCCCTGGACGATCTGGAACGGACCCTGGCCCTGAACCCCCAGCATTTCGAGGCAATTTTCGGTTTTGCCGTCATGGTTCAGGAGTTCGGCGACCTGCGCCGCGCGGCTGACCTGTATCGCCGTGTGCTGGCCATTTATCCCCACCATCCTCATGCGGGCGAGGCCTTGACACGGCTGCAGCGCGACGGGATCGGGCGCGAACTCTGATCGGAGACATCTCGTGGCGAGTGATGCGCGGATCGTGGCCGTTCTGGGCCCGACCAATACCGGCAAGACGACCTATGCCATCGAGCGGATGCTGGCGCACCGGACCGGGGTGATCGGCCTGCCGCTGCGCCTGCTGGCGCGCGAGGTTTATGACCGTATCGTGGCACTTCGCGGCCCTTCGGTGGTGGCGCTGGTCACCGGTGAGGAACGCATCGTGCCGCCCCGCACCCAGTATTGGGTCTGCACGGTCGAGGCGATGCCGGAGGGCATGGGAGCCGATTTTGCCGCCGTGGACGAGATTCAGCTTTGTGCCGATCCCGAGCGGGGCCATGTCTTTACCGACCGTCTGCTGCGCATGCGCGGGCTGCACGAGACGCTGTTCATGGGCTCGGATACCATGCGCGGCACCATCGCGGCGCTGGTGCCCAAAGTGCAGTTCATGCACCGCGAGCGCATGTCAGAATTGATCTATTCAGGTCAGAAAAAGATAAGTCGCATGCGCCCACGCAGCGCGATTGTCGGGTTTTCGGTTGAGAATGTATATGCGATTGCCGAGCTGATCCGCCGCCAGAAGGGCGGTGCGGCAGTGGTGATGGGCGCGCTTTCCCCCCGCACGCGCAACGCGCAGGTCGATATGTACCAGAACGGCGAGGTCGATTTCCTGGTGGCGACCGATGCCATTGGGATGGGGTTGAACCTGGATGTGGATCATGTCGCCTTCTCCAGCCTGACCAAGTTCGATGGCCGCCGGATGCGCCAGCTGGCCCCCAATGAACTGGCACAGATCGCGGGCCGCGCCGGGCGCGGGTTCAAATCCGGCACATTCGGCACCACCGGCGATGCCCCGGCACTGGATGATGCGGTGGCGCGGGCGATCATGGATCACCAGTTCACCCCGCAGAACAAGATCAACTGGCGCAACCACGCGCTGCAGTTCGGCTCCATCGACCGGCTGATCGAAACGCTGGAGGCAAAGCCCGAGGACGAACGCCTGGTCCGCGCGCGCGAAGCGGATGATCTGCGCGCGCTCAAGGCGCTGGGGCAGGTGATCGAAGTGTTCGCCCGCGCCAGTGACGGGCCATCAGTGAAATTGCTCTGGGATGTCTGCCGCATTCCCGACTTCCGCGGCATCAGCCATGCCGAACATGCCGACCTTCTGGAACGCATTTTCTGCGACCTGCACCAGTCGGGCCGCATCCCCGATGACTGGCTCGCGCGACAAATCAAACGCATAGATCGAACCGATGGCGACATTGATGCGTTGTCAAAGCGACTGGCGTTTATCCGCACATGGACCTATGTGGCGCAACGCAAAGGGTGGACCGGAGACGAAAGTCATTGGCGCGGGGCAACCCGTGTCGTAGAAGACCGACTGTCGGACGCCTTGCACGAACGTCTGACCCAGAGATTTGTAGATCGGCGCACATCCGTGCTTTTGCGCCGGCTAGGACAGAAGGAAGCCATGGTGGCCGATGTAAACGAGACCGGTGAAGTTACTGTTGAAGGTGAATACGTAGGCAAGCTGGACGGGTTCCGTTTCCGCGCCGACAAGGGTGCCGGCGGGGCGGAGGAAAAGACCATCAAGTCTGCCGCCCTTCAGGCGCTGGCACCGCAGTTTCATCTGCGGGCGGATCGGTTCTACAACGCCCCTGACACGGAAATCGACTTTACCGAGCAGGGCGGCCTCATGTGGGGGTCTTCTGCAGTGGGCAAATTGGTGCCGGGCAGCGATGCGCTCAAGCCGCAGGTCGAGGTTTTTGTCGATGACGTGGCCGGACCCGAGGTTGTCCAGAAAGTGCAGCGCCGGTTGCAGCATTTCATCGACCGCAAGATTGCAGCATTGTTCGAGCCGCTGTTGTCGCTGGCGCGGGACGAGGCGCTGGCCGGGCTTGCCAAGGGCTTTGCCTTTCAGCTGGTCGAGAATTTCGGCATCCTCCCCCGTGCCCAGGTTGCCGAAGATGTGAAGGCCCTGGATCAGGATGCCCGTGGCGCGCTGCGCAAACATGGCATCCGCTTTGGCCAGTTCACCATTTTCATGCCGCTGCTGCTGAAACCCGCGCCGACACGGCTGCGGCTGGTGCTGTGGTCCCTGGCGAAGGGATTGAACGAATTTCCTGAATCGCCCCCGCCTGGCCTGGTCACGATCCCGGTCGAGGCGGATGCGCCGCAGGGGGCCGACACGATGTCGGGGTATCGCAATGCCGGGGCACGTGCGATCCGCATCGACATGCTGGAACGGCTGGCCGACATGCTGCGTGGCGAGGATTCGCGCGGCGGCTTCGAGGCCAAGGCAGACATGCTGTCGATCACCGGCATGACGCTGGAGCAATTTGCAGAGCTGATGCAGGGTCTGGGCTACAAGGCCGAAAAGGGCGAGCGGGAAAAGGTAAAACCGGTCGATATGACAACGCCGAAGGATGGCGCGCCCAAGGTCACGGAGGAGCCTGCCGAAACACCCGACACGCCGGTGATGGATGTGGCGGCGGAAGAACCCGCAGGCGGAATCACCGCAGAGCCCGCAGCAGAGGCGCCGGCCGATGTGCCGGAACCCGTGGCCGACATGCCCGATGAGGGCACCGCCCCGGTGGCGGCGGATGTGCCCGAGACGCCGAAGGCGGAAGAGCAGATCCCCCAGGTCTCCGAAGGCGAGACACCGCAGGGAACCGCCGCCGATGCAGGCATCGCGGCACCGGAAACCGAAGTCTTCTATACCTTCACCTGGGGCCGCGCACCGCGTGCCAACACCAACCAGCGCCGCGGCGGGGCCGGGGGCGACCGGCCCAAGGGCAAGGGCAAACCCCGCAAGGGTGCGCCGCGCGGCGACAAGGGGGCAAAGGCGCAGAACTTCTCGGCGCGTCCCCCCAGGAAGGAAAAGCAGATCGACCCGGACAACCCCTTTGCCGCAGCCCTGATGGGGCTGAAGGACAACAAGTAAATGTCAGAACCCGCGCCGAAACTGCGCGTGGACAAATGGCTGTGGCAGGCGCGGTTCTTCAAGACCCGCTCGCTGGCTGCGGCGCGGGTCTCTGACGGGGCGGTGCGGATCAACGGGGTGGTGACGACCAAACGGGCCAGCATGGTCGGCGCAGGCGACGTGCTGACCTTTGCCACCGGCGATCATGTGCGCGTCATCCGGGTGGAGGCGCTGGGGACAAGACGCGGCCCGGCACCCGAGGCGCAGGGGCTTTACACCGACATGTCCCCGCCAGCCCCCCGATCAGAGGACAAACTGCCTGAAAATCCGGCCTTTGACGGAAAAGGTCGCCCGACAAAGAAGGACCGGCGCATGCTTGATCTTTCTAAGTCCCGGCACCTTGAATGATCCCTTGCGCTGATTTACTCAGACCCTCAGCGACCCTGACAGAGATCCCCGCATGACCTATATCGTCAACGATGCCTGCATTGCCTGTAAATACACCGACTGCGTCGAAGTCTGTCCGGTGGATTGCTTCTATGAGGGTGAGAACATGCTGGTCATCCACCCCGATGAATGCATTGACTGCGGCGTCTGCGAACCGGAATGCCCCGCCGATGCGATCCGCCCGGACACGGAGCCGGACATGGAAAAATGGGTGGAGTTTAACCGAAAGTATTCAGAGCTTTGGCCGGTGATCATCACCAAGAAGGATCCGCTGCCCGAAGCCGAGGAACGCGACGGCGAGACCGGCAAGCTGGAGAAGTATTTCTCCGAAAGACCCGGCGAGGGCGGGTGATTCGCAAAGTTTCTTCACCTGCAACATGAAGAAATGCCCGTAATCCGTTGTTATTTAAAGGCGCGCGTCAATGTTACCAAGGGTCATCTTTCGGATGCCCCTTTTTTGTGCTATGATGCAGCAACGCTGACAATGACGGTCAATCTCTTCGGATGCGGACGTTCAAATATTATGCCGCCATCAGGGGTTTAAAACACCATTCCACGATCAAGCGCAGCCGGATGTGGCAGGAAACAGCCGCAAGCCGGATGCGCGTTTGACCGTCGGTTCAGCACTGCAATCAACAGCGGGAGATCCCCGCGCTTCAGGAGCCGCCACATGACCAAATCGAAAAAGCTTGATTTCCGCCCCAATGAGTTTGTTGTCTACCCCGCCCATGGCGTCGGGCAGATCATCTCGATCGAGGAGCAGGAAGTCGCCGGCATCTCGCTGGAGCTCTTCGTGATTTCATTCGAGAAAGACAAGATGACCCTGCGTGTGCCGACTCACAAGGCAACCGAGATCGGGATGCGTGCGCTGTCCTCGCCTGACGTGATCACCCATGCCATGAAGACCCTCAAGGGCAAGGCCAAGGTCAAGCGCGCCATGTGGTCCCGCCGGGCGCAGGAATACGAGCAAAAGATCAACTCCGGCGATCTGATCGCGATTGCCGAGGTCGTGCGCGACCTGCACCGGACCGACGACCAGCGCGAGCAGAGCTATTCCGAGCGCCAGCTTTATGAAGCGGCGCTTGAGCGTCTGACCCGTGAAGTGGCCGCCGTCAGCGGTGGCGATGAAAACGCCGCAGCCAAGCAGGTTGGCGACGTGCTGGACAGCCGCGTCGCGGCCTGATCCGGTTCCAGAGCAATAATAGCGCCGCGTCCCATCAGGGGCGCGGCGTTTTGCTTTTCAGCTCAGGGCAAAGGCGCTGATCGACAGCAGGCAGCCGATTTCGACAATCTGCTGTGTGGCCCCCAGCACATCACCGGTCTGGCCCGCGATCTTGGCCCGTGCCAGCAGGCCCGTCGCGAAGGTCAGCAGGATGCTGACAAGGATCGTTGCGAACCATCCTGCGGTGAACAGGGCCGCGCAAAACCCGATGGCAACCGCAGCCATCAGGGCAGGCGGTGCGGGGATGCCGGTTTGCCGCGACAAGCCCTTGTCGCGGGCCTGCGGCAGGCGCGCCATGGTCCAGACCATGGCAGCCCGCGATACCATTGCCGCCGGGATCAGCGCTGCTGTCAGCGCCCCGGCGTCGATCAGCATCGTGATCAGCTGCCAGCGCAGCACCAGCGAGAGCACGAGGGCGATCACCCCATAGGTGCCGATCTGGCTGTCCTTCATGATCTCCAGCCGCCGCTCCCGGGTCCAGCCGCCCCAGAAGCCATCGGCGCAATCGGCCAGCCCGTCTTCGTGCATGGCACCGGTCAGCACCACGGTGACGGCAATCACGAACATTGCCTGCACCGGGGCAGGCAGGCCAAGACCGCCCAGCAGCCAGGCCACAAGCAAAGCCGCGACAGCAACCACCAGACCGACCAGCGGATAGGCCCAGGCGGCCTGTGCGGGCGGGCGGCTGCCCGATGCGGCAAAGGCCTGCGCAGGCAGGGGCAGTCGGGTCAGCAGCCCCAGCGCGATGACAAGGTCTTGGGGCTGAAATGCCTGCCGCCCTCCGGGAATGTCGCTTCTATCCAAAATTCCGCCCCTTGTGCCCTTTCCGCGCTCAGGCGCTGTCGATAGACAGGGGCAATTCATCATTCAAGCCGAGCATGCCCATGACCCAGCCTTTTGCAAGTCTCTCTGCGTTCCGCGACCTTCTGGCCGCGCCTGAGGGCGTTGACCAGGTGGCCCTTGCGGCAGCGGCGGATCACAACGGACAGCTGACCAAGCCGCCGGGATCGCTGGGCCGTCTTGAGGATCTGGCCCTGTGGTATCGCGGCTGGCGCGGCGGCGACAGGGCCGAGATTGCAGCGCCCCAGGTCATTGTCTTTGCGGGCAATCACGGGGTCGCGGCGCGCGGGGTGTCGGCCTTTCCAGCAGAAGTGACCGGCCAGATGGTGCTGAACTTTCAGGCGGGCGGCGCGGCGGTCAACCAGTTGGCGCGGGTGGCGGGGGCCTCGATGACGGTGGTGCCGCTGGACCTCGACCGGCCCACGGCAGATTTCACCACGGGTCCTGCGATGACAGAGGCCGAACTGGTCGCGGCGCTTGCCGCAGGCTGGAATGCGGTGGATGTCACCGCCGATCTGCTGGTGGTGGGCGAGATGGGGATTGCCAATACCACAAGTGCGGCCGCACTTGCCCTTGCGCTGCTGGGCGGCGATGCGGCGGAGTGGACCGGGCGCGGCACCGGGGTCGATGATGCGGCGCTGGCGGTCAAGACGGAAGTGGTGCGCGCGGGCGTGGCGCTGCATGGCGGGCAGGGCGACGGGCTGGAGACCCTGCGCCGCCTGGGTGGGCGCGAGCTGGCCGGGATGGCCGGCGCGATGGCGCGGGCGCGCAGCCTGCGCATTCCGGTGATCCTCGACGGTTTCATCTGTTGCGCGGCGGCGCTGTGTCTGGAACATACCCGGGCTGGAGCGCTGGATCACGCCGTTGCAGGCCATCTGAGTGCCGAAGGCGGTCACGCGCGTCTGTTGCAGGCGCTGAACAAGGAGCCGCTGCTACAGCTGGGCCTGCGGCTGGGCGAAGCCTCCGGCGGGACGCTTGCGATTTCCGTGCTGAAAGCGGCGCTGGCCTGCCATGGCGGGATGGCAACCTTTGCTCAGGCGGGTGTCAGCGACGGCTGAACCCGGGGAACCTGCGCCGATGGCCCTTTCGGAAAGATCAGACTCACCTGACGCTGCTTTAGAATGAAGTGCCAGGCAATTCTGACCCAAACCGGCCTTTCGACGCGGGGTGCGCGAGGGGCTGCCGTGCGGGACAAAACTGCCGCTTGATCACTGGGAACCAAAGCCCGGAATCAAGCCGAAGGCGCCGGGCCATCGCCTGCCCGCCCGTCGCACCGAAGGTGCGCCGTTGATCGTCGGCATGCCTTTGGCATGACGGGTAGGCGATTTGGTGAGACTGGGTGATACTCTGAGAGGTATCATCACGGTTGAGAAATCAAGTGGCATGGACAGAGGTCAGGATCGCCCACCCCGGGCAGGCGACGGCCCGGCTTGTGCTTGATGTCGGCGGTGGAGGCGGCTCGATCCCAACCTTCGCTGCATTCTCACGAAGACCGCTTGGCCCCGCCTCGACCATCGGACGTAGCGCCGCGCTCTGGCCCAGGGATGTGACACAACGCCCGGTTTGCTTACACCCACAGCGTATCGGGACAAACCTGCAACACCGCACATCACTTTTCGCATTCGACCGAAGGGAGAGGCAGCGAACAAGTGATCCAAGTATATCCCGGATCGCTTTTTAAGCGCGCTTCTTCTCTTCGTGGTCGACGCGGTTGAGAAAGGCGGTTTCGAGGTCCTTCTGCAGCTCCTTCGCGCGGGCCACATAGGCCTTGTTCTGCGAGGGGTCGATGTCCGGACGCCAGAGCGCGGCCAGTTCGCGCACCGACTTGCGGTCATGGGCATAGAACATGCGCTGCGCCTCGGCGGCCTCGTATTCCGACAGGCCAAGGTTTTCCAGCACATAGCGGCCGGCCCGCAGCGAGCTGTCGAACATCTCGCGCACAATGTCATCCGCCCCGGCCTGATACTGGCGGTAGACGTCGGTGCGGTCATGGGCACGGGCGACGATATGCAGATCGGGCCGTTCCTTGCGGGCATAGGCGATCAGCTGCAAGGCCGATTTCTGGTCGTCCAGCGCAACCACAAGCACGCTGGCCTCGCGCAGACCCGCCTTGCGCAGGATGTCGGGGCGGGTGGGGTCCCCCAGAAAGGCCTTGAACCCGAAGCGGCGCATCACCGCGATCGTATCGGGGTTGTGGTCCAGCACCACGGTCTGGAAACCGCTGGCCTGCACCAGCCGGTTCACGATCTGGCCGAAGCGTCCGATGCCCGCAATGATCACCGGCCCGGATTCGTCGATCTCATCGGGGGTCAGGGGCCCGTGTTTGACGTCCATCCGCCGGCTGATCCGGTCATAGAGGATGAACAGCAGCGGCGTGATCAGCATCGACAGCGCGATCACCAGCAGCAGGGTCTCCGCAATCGCGCCCGGCATGACGCCGGTGGCGACCGAGAAGCTGACCAGCACAAAGCCGAATTCGCCCGCCTGCGCGAGGCTGAGGGCAAAGAGCCACTGGTCCCGTCCCCTGAGCCGGAAGATCCGCCCCAGCATGCCCAGGATCAGCCCCTTGACCACGATCACCAGCACCGCCATCCCCACCAGCAGGATCGGCTTGCTGAACAGCAGTTCAAAATTGATCCCGGCCCCCACGGTGACAAAGAACAGGCCCAGCAACAGGCCCTTGAAGGGTTCAAGGTCGGTCTCCAGCTCGTGGCGGAACTCGGACGATGCCAGAACCACACCCGCCAGAAAGGCGCCAAGGGCGGGGGAGAGGCCCACCAGCATCATCAGAAAGGAAATGCCGACAACGATCAGCAGGGCCAGCGCGGTATACATCTCGCGCAGGTTGGCGGAATGGATGAAGCGAAAGACAGGGCGGGTAAAGAACACGCCGACAATGATGATCGACAGGACCGCGCCGATGGTGACCAGCGTGATGCCCCAGCCGGGCAGGCCCTGGACAAAGTCGAAGGCCGCCGTTGCAGCAGCTGGGCCGTGATCGCCCGCTTCCGCGCCATGGGCCGCATCCACCTGCTCGGGGTTAAGCGATATCGACCCGTCCGGCAGGATGCCACCAATGCTGCCGCTGGCCAGCAGGGGCAGCAGCGCCAGGATCGGGATCACCGCGATATCCTGGGTCAGCAGCACCGAAAAGACGCTGCGCCCGCCGCCGGTCTGCATCAGGTTCTTCTCGGACAGGGTCTGCAACACGATGGCGGTCGACGACAGCGCCAGCGTCAGCCCCACCGCCAGCGACACGTTCCAGGGCTGGCCATATGACATCGCGACCCCCATCAGGGCCGCCGAGGTCAGGATGATCTGAAGCCCGCCCAGCCCCAGCAACCTGTGCCGCATGTCCCACAGGGCGCGCGGCTCCAGCTCCAGCCCGATGAGGAACAGCATCATGACCACGCCGAATTCCGCGAAATGCTGCAGATCCTTGGTCTCGGACCCGACAAGGCCCAGCACCGGGCCAATCAGGATGCCTGCCGCCAGATACCCCAGCACCGACCCCAGCCCCAGACGGGCGGCGATGGGCACCGCGATCACCGCAGCTGCAAGATAGATCGAGGCCTGGAACAGGAAGCCTTCCATGTGGGTCCTTTCAAAAGGGTTCAGGTGGGCAGAGGCCCATCGCGTTTGAGCTGGTCCATCACGATCTGGCTGTGCACCCTGGATACAGCCGGATGCGGCAGCAAGACCTCGTGAATCAGCCGGTTCAGGCTGGGTAAGTCCTCACAATAGACACGCAGCAGGTAATCCGCATCCCCCGTCATGGTCCAGACGCTCACAATCTCGGCACGGCTGGCCATAAGTCGCGCAAAACTGCGTGAATGGTCGGGACCATGGGTGCCCAGGTGGACCTGGACAAACCCCTGCACGTTCAGGCCCAGGCGAACGGGATCCAGCCGGGCGGTATAGCCCTGAATATAGCCTTCGCTTTCCAGCCGCTGCCGCCGCCTGCCTGCCTGCGAGGGCGACAGGTTCAGCGTCTCGCCCAGCTCTTGCGCCGTCAGATGGGCGTCGCGCTGCAGGGCGGCCAGCAGTCTTGTGTCGATATCATCCAACATGATGCGCATTTCCCGCGTGTAATTCAGGTATCATGCGGTATTTATGTGTAAATTACCAGAACCTTCCCCAATTATGCGCAGCATTGGCAGGCATCGGAACTTATCCTGAGCCCAACAGTTCCACATTTGTTGAGGAGGCTTCTCATGGGACCTTTCCCGCACGACGCACCGAAATCCAAAATCACCGCCGAGAACCCCGCAGGCACCGACGGTTTCGAATTTGTCGAATTCGCATCGGAGAATCCGCAGGAACTGCGCGATCTCTTTGCCCGGATGGGTTATGCCCATGTGGCCAACCACAAGACCAGGAAGATCGAGCTTTGGCAGCAGGGTGACATCACCTATGTGCTGAACGCCGATCCCGACAGTTTTGCCGCCCGGTTCGTGGCCGAACACGGCCCCTGCGCCCCGTCAATGGGCTGGCGCGTGGTCGATGCCAAGCGGGCGCTTGCACATGCGCTCGCCAATGGGGCCGAGGAATATACCGGCGACGGCAAGGTGCTGGATGTGCCCGCGATCATGGGGATCGGCGGCTCGCTGCTCTATTTTGTGGATCAATACTACGACACCTCGCCCTACAACTGGGAATACGACTGGATTGCCACTTCCAAGCCCGAAGGCGTCGGGTTCTATTATCTCGATCACCTGACCCACAATGTGTTCAAGGGCAACATGGACGTCTGGTTCAAGTTCTACGGCGATCTGTTCAACTTCCGCGAAATCCGCTTTTTCGACATCGAGGGCAAGTTCACCGGGCTGACCAGCCGCGCGCTGACATCGCCCTGTGGCCGCATCCGCATCCCGATCAACGAGGACCGTGACGAGAAGGGCCAGATCGTGGCCTATCTCAAGAAATACAAGGGCGAAGGCATTCAGCACATCGCCGTCGGCGCGCGCAACATCTACGATGCGACCGACGCCATCGCGGAGAAGGGCGTGCAGTTCATGCCCGGCCCGCCCGAGACCTATTACAAGATGAGCAAGGACCGCGTGACCGGCCACGAGGAACCGCTGGAGCGGATGCAGAAACACGGCATCCTGATCGACGGCGAAGGCGTGGTGGATGGCGGCGAAACCCGCATCCTGTTGCAGATCTTCTCGAAAACCGTGATCGGCCCGATCTTTTTCGAATTCATCGAACGCAAGGGCGATGACGGATTTGGGGAAGGCAACTTCAAGGCGCTGTTCGAAAGCATCGAGCAGGAACAGCTCGACAGCGGCGAACTGAAAGCCTCCTGAGCGGCGCAATCCGGAATGATGAGTGGTGAGGGGCGGGCCTGCGGGCGCTGCCCCTTTCAGCTTCTCAGCCTCTTGGCATGGTCAGCACGACAGACCGGCCACCCTTGGTATAGCGCAGTTCGGCATCCCCGATGGCAGAGACGCGGCCGCCGTCGATCCGGTCGCCCACGACAACTTTCTTGTACCTCCCGTTGCCCAGACGGACCAGCGCGCGGCGGTTCGATGGCTTCCCGTAGACACCGATCAGATTGACCTTGCGCAGGTTGATGGCGTTCTTGACCGTCGCCTGTTTCGCAACCGAGGTCTTTGACGGGATGCTGGGGGAGACCGTGCGCGGTGCGACGCTGCCTGCACTGGCGACGCGGGTTTCCTCTGCCGGCGCCGTGCGTTCGGCACGTTTGACGATACGGTCAAAGTTGCGGGGCCGCGTGTCGGGCCGGGCCGAGGCGGCAACGGCAAATTTCGTCGGGTTCTCAAAAGCGGTCGGCTGTGCGGGTGTCTCCAGCGCCAGTGCCACCGCTTCGGTGGTATCGGCGGGGTCAATCGCCGGTGCGGCGGCCTCTGCCGCCTGTTCCTGCACCGATTGCGGACGCAATGCGGGGCGGTACTGGCGCAGCTCGTCAATGGTCAACCCGTCGAACTGCGCACGTTCCGCATTCTCGATCAGCCCGCCGGGCCGGGTCCTGGGCCGGAAGGCGGCCAGCAGGTTCAGCTCCGGCACATCCTCTGCGGTTTCCGCGGTCTGGGGCTGATAGCGGGCCATGATGGTATCGGGGGGCAGGACATCGGGTTTGCCCAGATAGATGGTGACGCCCTCGGGGTTCACCGTTCCTGCCGATGTCGGAATCACCAGGCCATTTGCGCCGATGGCAAAGCGGGTCCCTGCAGCGGCAGGGTTCGCGACCTCGCCCAGGGCAGTGTCGGTCAGCAGACTTTCCAGCGCGGGCAGGGCAATTGCATCCGCAGCGGTGCTGACCGGGTCGATGCTGGTCAGGTAAAGATCTTCGATTGCGATTTCGCCTGCCGGATCCGGCGGCACGATGGGGGCGCGGGGCCAGATCCCGGTGGCCGCGTATTTTGCTTCAAGCTCGGCCTCGCTGAGGTCCAGCTCGACCGGGGGCAGGGGCTCGCGCAGGGCGTCGAGCACGGCACCGTCTTCCTCGGTCAAGCCGCTGTCCAGTGCGGCGGTCTGCACCGGGTCGTTGGTTTCGGGCGCGGGTTGCTCGGGCAGCGGCGTGTCCGGGGCCGCGGCCACTTCCGGCGTGGGGCGCGGACCGAACAGCCGCGACAGGCTCATGCCCTCGTCAAGGAAGACCGAGGCCCAGGCCGCGACACCGGCCAGGAACACCAGCAGCACCGCCGTCAGGATCAGGCCGAGGAAACGGGGCTTGCCGCCAACTTCGGTCCGGCGGGCACCAAAAACGGTCATCCGCTCCGCTTCGGATACTGCTGCGCCGCCGGGCTGCGGGGCCGGACTGGCCGGGATGCGCCTTTCGGGCGCGGATGCCCCTTTGCGCCTGCGGCTCAGGAAACCACCGCGTGCGGGCGCGGGGGCAGCGGCAGGCGCGGTAACTTCCGGCCTCGGGACAGGCGTGTCAAAGGAAGAACTGTCCGGCCGGAGCACCGCATCCTCGCCGGTGGGCAGGGCGGTGGGCGCGCCGAGCGATGGTTCGCGCCGCGCACCTTCAAGTGAGGGTGCCGCCGATCCGCCGCGCCGACTGGCGAATCCGGCAGGTTCCGCACGCAGCGGCGGCAGGGGGGCAACGGGTGTCGCCTTTTCCGCCCGCGCGGCCCGCAGGGAGGGTATGACAGGCACATCCTGCACTGCCCCGGCCTCGGCCGGATCGGCAGGGCTGTCAGAGGTGGCGGCATCCGGCTTGTCTTCTGCGGGGGCAATCCTGGCTGTTTCGGGTTCCGGCGTGACAACCACCGGTGCGGCCCCGATCGGCGGGGCCGGCACGGCAGGTGTTGGTGCCGGGGCCGGGGGCAGTTTGACGGCGCGGTCCTCACCCTTCTCCGCTGCAGGTCTTGCTGCTTCGGGTTCCGATGGCGGCGGCGGCGGGGCGCTCCGGGATGTGGCCGCTGCCTCAGGTGCTTTTGCCGTCGCGTCGCCACGCGGTGCGGCGGGTGCGTCCGGTGCGGCAGGCTTTTCAGCGGCAGTTGCCTCCGGCTTTGGCGTCTCGGCGGATGTGGCCTCAACCGGTTCAGCTTCTGCCGTGTCATCGGGCGCAGCTGTGGAGGCGGCAGGCGGCGCCGCCCTGTCAGGTTTCTGAACGGCAGCATCCGGTGCGGCAGGCGCAGGTCCGGCCGCGACCGGGCCGTCCGGCACGGTGACATTGCCGATCACGACGACGGCGATGCCATCGGCCTCCACGGTTTCGCCGTCCTCCAGCAGTTCCGAGGCCGCCTCTGTCTGGCCAAAGAAAGGCTCCCCCAGGTAGGGGCTGTTGCCCGGTACGGCGGCAAAGCTGACCGGGTGAAAACGGTGTTCCACGGCGAAGGCCTCAGCCTCAGCCAGGGTTTCGCGGGCCACGGCGGCCACATGGGTGCGCGGCCCGTCGAGGCTGATGTCAAAGGCAAGATCCGAGACCGCGTAAGGGGTGGCCCCGTCCAGCGCCGCGCGGGCGGCTTCGCGGCGGTCCGCTTCGGACATGCCGGGGGTGTCGATGGTCAGATACTTGATCTGCGCGTCCGGCAGCAGCAGCTTGCTGCGCAGGCCGGCCGGTTCCAGCGCGGTGGCGGATTTCCGCAGGACGGCAAGATCTGCGTTCAGGTCATCGGCGGTCAGCGCCACCTCGCCGACAATACGCCAGCCTCCGGCCGCACGATGCAGCAGCCGAATTCCTTCAAAAGACAGCGAAAGGGCAAAATCTGGCTTCATCGTCACAACTTTAACACAGTGGTTCTGCGCTTTACAGGGCACCTTCCCGGTGAAGCGTAGGTTAGCGCAGGGTCCCGCGCAAGAAAAGCCACACTCCCGGCAACGGGAGTGTCCGGCAGGGGGCAGGGGCCCGGTTCAGGCCCCTGCCGCCCAGGTCAGCCTGCCGCCTTGCTGAGCGCCTGATCAAGGTCCGCAATCAGGTCGTCCGGGTCCTCGGTGCCGACGGAGATCCGCACCACATTGGGGCCCGCACCGGCGGCAACCTGCTGTTCGGTGCTGAGTTGGCGGTGCGTGGTCGAGGCCGAGTGGATCACCAGCGATCTTGTATCGCCCAGGTTGGCGACATGGCTGAAGATCTCAAGCGCTTCGACCAGTTTCACACAGGCCTCGTAGCCGCCCTTGACCGCGATGGTGAAAAGCGCGCCCGCGCCTTTCGGGCAGAGCTTGGTCCCGCGTTCGTAATAGGGGGAGGATTTCAGGCCGGCATAGGTCACCGCGTCGATCCGGTCGTCCTTTTCCAGCCATTCCGCGATCTTCCTGGCGTTGGCCACATGGCGGTCCATGCGCAGGGACAGGGTTTCGATCCCCATCAGGGTGTAATGTGCCGCCTGGGGGTTCATCGTCATGCCCAGGTCGCGCAGCCCGATGGCAATGCCGTGGAAAGTATAGGCCAGCGCGCCGAAGGTCTCGTGGAATTTCAGACCGTGGTAGGCGGGTTCGGGCTGGCTCAGCGAGGGGAACTTGTCATTCGCGGACCAGTCGAACTTGCCTGAATCCACCACGCAGCCCCCGGTGACGGTGCCGTTGCCGGTGAGATACTTCGTGGTCGAATGCACCACCAGTGTCGCGCCATGTTCGATGGGACGGCAGAGGTAGGGCGTGGCGGAGGTATTGTCGATGATCAGCGGCACGCCGGCCTCATCGGCGATGTCGGCAATGGCGCGGACGTCCATGATATAGCCGCCGGGGTTCGCGATGGCCTCGCCAAAGATGGCGCGGGTGTCGTCGTCCACCGCCGCGCGGACCGCGTCGAGGTCATCGAAATCGACGAATTTGCAGGACCAGCCAAAGCGTTTGATGGTCTGGCTGAACTGGGTGACGGTGCCGCCGTAAAGCCGGGTGGAGGCAATGATGTTCTTGCCCGGCCCCATCAGCGGGAAAATCGCCATGATCTGGGCCGCATGGCCCGAAGAGCAGCAGACCGCGCCGACGCCGCCTTCGAGGGTGGCGATGCGTTCCTGCAGGACAGCGACGGTGGGGTTGGTCAGGCGCGAATAGATGAAGCCCACTTCCTGCAGGTTGAACAGCGCCGCCGCGTGGTCGGTGTCGCGGAACACATAGGCGGTGGTCTGGTAGATCGGCGTCTGGCGCGCCCCGGTGGCCGGGTCCGGGCGGGCCCCCGCGTGGATTTGCAGCGTGTCGAAGCCGTAGGTGGGTCCGTCGGTCATGGTCTCTCTCCCAAGGGTGTTTGCCACATGGGTAAGCGATTGGCCTGTGCCACACAAGAGAGCGGCGCGGGGGACGGCGGTGCGCAGGCGTGACCAAAAGGCGCGGCTGCGCCGCATGCGATTACAGGTGCCCGTGGCGGGCCTGAGCCCATCGCGCCGGCGTTGCGCGGATGCGGGACGCTGTGCCGTGTATTTTGGGAACAATGAAGCGGATCAGCGAATCCAGAAGCCGTTTTTCTTGATCCGGTTGCGGAGCGCCTGTTCCTTGCGCGGCAGGTCGTTCTGATCGAAAAGCGCGCGGACCTTGTGGCCGCGGCTTTGGTAGACCATGCGTTTGACCGCTTCGGAGCCCTTGAGCACCTTCTTGAGCCTGTTGGGGGCGGTGACGCGTTCCAGCACCTGGATCGCATGGTCGCTTTCGCGGGCGTAGAGCAGGGGCAGCAGGCGGTAGTGGCAGGTGATGCTGCCGTCCAGCAGGCCCGGCGGCAGGCTGTCCTTGCCGCCGCCCAGGGCATGGATGACCAGCGGCAGGGCGATCTGGTCAAGCCAGGGATCGAAGCTTTGCGCGCAGAGTTCGACCGGCGGGTTGTCGCGGATCGCCAGGGCGTATTCCAGGAACTTTTCGCCGAAGACATGGGGGCAGCGGTAATAGAAGAACCCGGCGTTGAAGTAGAGGTAGCGCTGCCAGTATTCATCTGGCTGGGTCAGGTCGAGGCTGCTGTCGAAATCCAGATCGAACATGTCATAGAGGCTTTTCCACAGCCCCGCGTAGCCTGGCCCGTAGAGCTGCGGGATCGGCCAGGTGCCTTCGCGGCGCAGGGAGGCGCCGGGGCGGTCGAAATCGAAAGGCACATCCGAAAGCGCGCCGGTGATCAGCGTGTCGGTGTCGAAAAACACGAAGGGTTCACCCTTTGGCAGGGCGCCGAGCATCTCGATCTTGTTGCCATAGGGGTAGCTGCTGCCGAAATACCGGCTGTCGAAGGGAATGATCTCGGCCCCGAGGTCGGCCAGGGCGGCGCGGATGTCGGCGGTCTGAATCCGGGGGTCCGATTTCCACAGCGGGCCGGGTTGCGGCTCCATCACCAGCAGGCGGCCTTTGAAATCCGGGCTCATCTCGCGCAGGGAGGCGGCAAGGATCAGCGCCTCGTAGGACAGCCGTCCGGCCTGTCCCACAACCGCAATGTTGTAGGTTTGCGATTGCACGGGTTTGCGTGCCATACTTTGATTGCCCCTGTGACCTGCCCTGTTTTTTCTTGGGGTGACTATAGGGGCATATGCAATTTCGCAAAAGGCGGCATTTGGGCCGGGAGTGAGGGATTGAAGTGATGTTGGATTTCTTTTTTGCCATTTTGGCGGCAGGTGCGCATGGGGCCGGGGAGGCTGCACCCATGCCCAGGGAAACGGCAGTGGCCGAGGCGGCGGCCCCCGCGGCCCCCGTGGCACCGGCTGCGCCACCTGCCAGCGTATCGGTCGGGCAGGGATCGGTCGTGATCGGGCAGGGGACCCTGCTGGAAGGGGTGCCTGCCACGCCTGCGCCTGCCACGGCGCCTGTTGCCGCAGCCCCGGCACCCGCGCAGATCCCGTTCAACATGGCGGTCGTGCCCGCGGGCCTTGTGGCAGAGCCGCAGACCCCCAGCGGCAAGTTCACCACCGCGGGTGAAATCAAGCCGATCCTGAACGCGACAAAGGGCAATTGGGTGGCTGTGCGCCAATACGGCGGCAAGGACCTGCTTTACATCACCCATCTGTGGAGCTGGCGCTGCGGCCTGTCCGCCATTGCGATTTCCGTGAACGGTGAGGCGATGCAGAACTGGCCCTTGCCGCCCTGTCACCTGGAATATGCGACACCCAATGCGATCCTGGAAGAGGATGGGCTGCCCTATCTGTCCTTGCGCGAAGGGGCGGTTGAAAGCATCACGATCCAGATCGTCTATGACGATCTGAGCATGGATATGGCCAGTTTCGACCGCAGCGCCGTGCTGATCCCGTGAACCTGTGATCCTGTGTGATGGCGCGGTCAGATATCCTTCATCAGCCTGAGCGCGTCATAGATCGCCGCATGGGTGTTGCGCGATGATACGGCGTCGCCGATCCGGAACAGCTGGAATGTGCCGTCGGGATTGCGGGTGATCTGCTGCGGCCGGCCTGCAATCAATGCGTTGTGGTCGACTTCGCCGCCATTGCGAGAGGCCGCGCGCAGGTCGAAATAGAGATCGTCCAGCGGGCGGGTGCCATAGTTGACCACCACCTGATCATAGCTGGCCTGATAGCTGTGATCGCTGTAGTCGGTGCCGATGGTCGCGGTCAGGCGGTTGCCGTCGCGGGTGACATCCAGCAGGCGGCGGGTGACGGTAAAGGTCACGTCCTTGTCCGACAGGTTCTTCAGGTAGGGCGTCAGCGTCATCCCCATCACCTCGGGGGAGAAGGTGCGGTCGGGTGTCATCACCTCGACCTTCGATCCGGCGATGGCGGCGATTTCGGCGGCCTGCAGGGCCGGGTGGTCCCCGCTCTCGTCGTAGATCAGCACATGGCCCGCCGGTTTCACGTCGCCTGCGATCAGGTCCCAGGCGGTGACGACCTCCGGCAGGTCGCCTTGTGTTTCGTAAAGCTCCGTATTGGGCAGGCCGCCGGTGGCGATGATCACCACATCGGGGTTCAGCGCCAGGACATCTGCCGCCTCGGCCCAGGTGTCGAAGTGGAATGTGACGTCGCGCGCCATGCATTGGGCCATGCGCCAGTCGATGATGCCGATCATGTCGCGGCGGCGCGGGCTTTGCGCGGTCAGTCGGATCTGGCCGCCGGGGAGGGCGGCGGCTTCGAAGACGGTCACATCATGGCCCCGTTCGGCGGCGACGCGCGCGGCCTCCAGCCCGGCGGGGCCTGCGCCCACGATCACGATCTTGCGGCGCGCGCTGGCGGGGGGGATGCGGTGCGGCATGGTCAGCTCGCGCCCGGTGGCGGCATTGTGGATGCACAATGCCTCGCCCGCCTGATAGATGCGGTCGAGACAATAGGTGGCCCCGACACAGGGGCGGATATCGTCTTCGCGCCCTTCCACGATCTTCTGCACGATATGGGGGTCGGCCATATGCGCACGGGTCATGCCGACCATGTCCAGCAGCCCCTCCCGCACCGCGTGGCGGGCTGTCGCCACGTCCGGGATCTTGGCGGCGTGGAACACCGGCAGGTCGGCGATCTGCTTGATGCGGCCCGCGAAATCCAGATGCGGGGCAGATTGCATGCCCTGCACCGGGATGACATTGACCATCGCCGGGTCACTGTGGACCCGCCCCCGGATCACATTGAGGAAATCAAGCTGGCCGTCCGCGCAAAGCCTTTTGGTGATCTCGACCCCTTCCGCTTCGTCGATGCCGCCCTTTTGTGCCTCATCGGCGGTATAGCGGAAGCCGACGATGAAATCCCTGCCCACCCGTTTGCGCACGGCGCTCAGCACATCCATGGGAAAGCGCATGCGGTTTTCCAGGGTATCGGCGCCATAGGGTCCGGTCAGCTGGTTGGTCAGCGGCGACCAGAACTGATCGAGCAGGTGGCCGTAGACCTCCAGTTCGATCCCGTCCATGCCGCCCGCCTGCATCCTTTCGGCGGCATCGGCAAAGTCGTTGATGATACGTTCGATGTCCCAATCCTCGACCAGCTTGGGAAAGGCGCGGTGCGCCGCCTCCCGGTGGCGGGTGGAGGAAACCGAAGGCAGCCAGTCGCCCTTGTTCCAGACGGTGCGCCGGCCGAGGTGGGTGAGCTGGATCATGACGGCACAGCCATGGGCGTGCAGGGCGTCGGTCAGGTCGCGGGTATGAGGAACAACCTCGTCCCGGTAGGCGAGGATGTTGTTGAACACCGGCGGGCTGTCGCGTGCGACGGAGGCCGAACCGGCGGTCATCGCCATTGCCACGCCCGCCTTTGCCCGTTCCTCATGATAGGCGATGTAGCGGTCCCGGGGCATGCCGTCCTGCGCATAGGCCGGTTCATGGGCGGTGGTCATGATCCGGTTCTTCAGGGTCAGGTGCTTGAGCTGGAAGGGTTGCAGCAGGGGATCGGTGGACATCGGGACAGGCCTTCCGGGGCAGGGATTTTCGGCAAAGGTCAATGACGGCGCTGCCCGCTGTCAATCTGCAAAGCGGCATTGATATGCGAAAGCCGACAAATCGGGGCGGTCATGTCTGCTCATGTCACCCGGGGGTGTGGAACGTCGCGCAGCATTGACTTGATGCACCCGGATTTCCTGAATTCTGTCAACGAGCCGCGTCATGCGATATGGGGCCGAAGGTCGGGCGTTTCTGAGCCAACCCGGACCTTCGGCGCGGTATGGGTCAGGGACCAGTGTGAGGGACATTGCTGCCGTCGATCACTGGCACCCAGGCCCGGAACAAGCCGAAGGCGCCGGGCCATCGCCTGCCCGCCCCTCGGGTAGGCGATTTGGTGAGGCTGGGTGTTCCCTCGTTGGGATTCGTCACGGTTGAGAAATAAGGTGGCATGAACATAGCTCGGCATCGCCCACCCCGGGCAGGCGCTGGCCCGGCTGACGCCTCATGTAACTCCGGGCTCTTTCCTGCCGTTCGCTGCGATCTGCGCGAAGGTCCGCTAGGCGTCCTGCATCTCCGGGTCGGGCGCGCGTCCGGGGGAATGGGGGCGCTGACCTTAACGGATGGGAGGAAAGTGGTGGGCGACCCTGGAATCGAACCCGGGCAGTGCGTCTCCGCGAGGGAACCGCAGGTGGCCCCTGCCACATGGGGGGCGCAGGAACGATCCGGGGGATCGTTCGGCTCGGGCACGCGTCCGGGGGAATGGGGGCGCTGACCTTTACGGATGGGAGGAAAGTGGTGGGCGACCCTGGAATCGAACCAGGCGTGCGTCTCCGCGAGGGAGTTACAGTCCCCTGCCACACCTTGCGGCCTGTCGCCCACTTTCGCCTGATGCATTGCGCCCGGCGTGGGGGCGTGATTACAAGCGACCCTGAGAGGCGTCAAGGCGAAATTGACGCCGGAGCGGCCGGTCGGGGCACAAGGGATGATGCGATGAAAAAGCCGAAATGGGTGGTGCAGAAAGAGCAGGACAAGAAAGCCGAGGCGCAGGCGACGGTCTGGCTGTTCGGTCTGCATGCGGTGCGTGATGCCCTGGTCAATCCGGAACGGGAAAAGCTGACGCTGATGGTCACCCCCAATGCGCTGGCCAAGCTGGAAGATGCGGTTGCCCAGGCCGGTATCACGCCGGAGGTTGTGGACCCGCGCAAGTTCCGCCCGCCGCTTGACCCGTCATCGGTGCATCAGGGCGCGGTGCTTGAGGTCAGGCCGCTGAACTGGGGCCGGCTGGAGGATGTCTGCATCGGGCAGACCACGGCGCCGCGCGTGCTGTTGCTGGACCGGGTGACGGATCCGCATAACGTGGGGGCGATTCTGCGCTCTGCCGAAGTGCTGGGGGCCTCGGCGGTGATCGGCACGCGGCACCATTCCGCGCCCGAGACCGGGGCGCTTGCCAAGACGGCGTCAGGGGCGCTGGAGCGTCAGCCCTATCTGCGGGTCCGCAACCTGGCCGATGCGATCCGGGCGCTGCAGGGCATGGGCTATCTGGTGCTGGGGCTGGACGGGGAGGCCGCGACCACCATCGAGGCCGCCGTGGAGGGCCGTCGCGACCGGCCCGTGGCGCTGGTGCTGGGGGCCGAAGGCCCCGGCCTGCGTGAAAAGACCCGCGAGACCGTGGATGCCCTGGTACGGATTGACGCAGCCGGGCAATTCGGCTCGCTCAATGTCTCAAATGCTGCGGCGATTGCCCTATATGCTGTCAGAGAGAACGGCTGACGGGGCAGAGATTTGACCTATCCGACCAAGATCGCGACCTGCTGTTACTGCGGGACACGCGCGGCGCTGACACTGGACCGGGGACGGCATGAGTTGTCCTGCGCGCAATGTGCCGCACCGCTGCACGATCTCAAGGCCCTGCCGGTCAGGGACAAACCGCGCAAGACGGGAATCAGCCATCAGCCCGCTCTGCGCCGCTCTCCCGCCGCGCCCGGGTCCGAGGCAAAGCCGCACCGCAGGTCAAAGAAGCGCAAGCCGCGCAAATCGCTCTGGCGCCGCATGGCCGAGGAGGCCCTTGACGTGGTCGAGGACATCTTTGATTGAGCGGCTGCAGATCGGCGAAATCCTGCCCGCTGTTCACCTGATCTTCACAAAATTGCGCAACCCCTTTTTCTGTCTCGGATCCTACCTATCTTTGAGACAAGACGGCGGGCCCGGAACGCCCGTGCGTCATTTTACTGTCCCTCGTTCCGTACCTTATGCGCCCCCTGAAATATTCAGGCGGGCGCCTTTTTTACGGGATCAATGCAGGATAGAGTTTGCCGATGACCTATTCTGATGCCTTGCTGAAAGACATATTGACCCGCACCCGGCGGATCGCGGTGGTGGGCGTGTCGCTGAACCCGGTGCGGCCAAGCTATTACGTGGCGCGTTACCTGGGGCTGCGCGGCTATAGCGTGATCCCGGTCAACCCGCTGCATGAGGGCGCAGAGGTCTTTGGCCGCGAGGTGCTTGGATCGCTGTCGCAGATCGAGGGCGGGGTCGACATGGTCGATATCTTTCGCCGGTCCGAAGCGGTGCCCGGGATCGTCGAGGAGGCGCTGGCCTGTTTTCCGGAGTTGCAGACCATCTGGATGCAGATCGGTGTCGAACACGCCGAAGCCGCGGCCCTGGCAGAGGCGCGGGGTGTGACGGTGATCCAGAATCGTTGTCCCAAGATCGAATATCAGCGGCTGCATGGCGAGCTGCGCATGGGCGGCTTTGCCACGGGGATGATTTCCAGCAAGCTGTGATCTGCAGGACGCGCTGCGCGCGGCACGATCCATTCTTGCTGATGAGGGGGCTTTGCCCCCTCAAACTCCCCCGGGCATTCCGGGCGGAAGTATCACGCGAGGTCTGCTGTGTCAGGTATCTCGTCAGACGCTGTACAGCAGCGGATCAGCGGGAGGCTTTTTCCGCGAGGCCCGATTGCGACTGGCGGCGGGAAAGTTCATCCATCACGTCGGAGAGGGGGACATCACGGGCGGCGAGCATGACCAGCAGGTGGTAGAGCACATCCGCGGCCTCCGACGTGAGCGCCGTCTTGTCGTCTTTCACCGCTTCGATGATGGCCTCGATGGCTTCCTCGCCGAATTTTTCGGCGCATTTCTCGGGGCCTTTTGCCAGCAATTGCGCGGTCCAGCTGCTGTCAGGGGCCGCACCCTTGCGGCTGAGGATGGTGGCATAGAGGGCGTCGAGCGTGCCGTTTGCGGGAGTCGCTTGGGTCATGTCAGCCTCATCGGGATGCCGGCGGCGGCCATGTGCTGTTTGGCCTCGTGAATGGTGAATTCGCCGAAATGGAAGATCGAGGCGGCCAGCACGGCGGAGGCGCCGCCCTCGGTCACGCCTTCGACAAGATGGTCGAGCGTGCCGACACCACCCGAGGCGATCACCGGCACGTTTACCGCGTCAGAGATGGCGCGGGTCAGCGGCAGGTTGAAGCCGGATTTGGTGCCATCGCGGTCCATGGAGGTGAGCAGGATTTCGCCCGCGCCTTTTTCGGCAACGGTACGGGCGAAAGCGACGGCGTCGATGCCGGTGGATTTGCGACCGCCATGGGTGAAAATCTCCCATTTGCCGGGGGAGACCGTCTTGGCGTCGATGGCGACCACGATGCATTGGCTGCCGAAATGATCGGCGGCTTCGGCGACGACATCCGGATTGGCAACGGCGGCGGAATTGAAGCTGACCTTGTCGGCCCCGGCCAGCAGGAGGGCGCGCACATCCGCCGCGCTCCGCACGCCGCCGCCGACGGTCAGGGGGATGTAGCAATGTTCGGCGGTGCGGCGCACCAGGTCGAACATCGTGCCGCGATTCTCATGAGTGGCGTGGATGTCGAGAAAACACAGCTCGTCGGCACCTGCGGCGTCATAGGCGATGGCGGCATCGACGGGATCGCCCGCGTCGCGCAGGCCGACGAAGTTCACACCTTTGACCACCCGGCCATCGGCCACGTCGAGGCAGGGGATGATGCGGGTTTTCAACATGTCTCTGGTCCGGGCGTGGGGCGGGGGTGGATTGTGTATTTCAGGAACAATGAAATCACCGGGACAGGGTTGAGAGCGCGGTGGCAAGGTCGATTGCCCCGTCATAAAGGGCGCGGCCCGAAATGGCACCTTCGATCACGCCGGTGTCGCGCAGGGCGATCAGATCATCAAGCGAGGACACGCCGCCGGAGGCGATGACGGGAATGCGGACCGCGCGGGCCAGGGCGGCGGTGGCCTCGATATTGGGGCCGCCCATGGCGCCGTCGCGCATGATGTCGGTGTAGATGATCGCGGCGACGCCCGCGTCCTCGAAGGATTTCGCGAGGTCGGTGACCAGCACATCGGTTTCATTGGCCCAGCCCTTGGTCGCGACGCGGCCCTCGCGCGCGTCGATGCCGACGGCGACCTTGCCGGGAAAGGCGCGGGCGGCTTCGCGGACCAGATCGGGGTTTTCCACGGCGACTGTGCCCAGGATGACGCGGGCAAGCCCCTTGTCGAGCCAGGAGTCAATCGTGGCCATGTCGCGGATGCCGCCGCCCAGCTGGGCGGGGACCTTGCAGGCTTTCAGGATCGCCTCCACCGGGGCGGCATTGACCGGGGTGCCGGCAAAGGCACCGTTGAGATCCACCAGATGCAGCCATTGGCAGCCGGCCTCGACAAAGCTGCGGGCCTGGGCGGCGGGATCGTCGTTGAACACGGTGGAGCTTTCCATGTCACCGTGGACCAGGCGCACGGCCTGTCCGTCCTTGAGGTCAATGGCGGGATAGAGGATCATCGGCGGGTCCTGTGCTGATTTGCACGCGCGGTTTTGCATGCATGGGCGGGATTTGCAACGCGACCTCAGGTCAGGCTTGCCAGAAACCGGGCGCTGATCCAGACTATGCCGCAAAAGGGGAGGATATTGCATGAAAAAACTGATGACAGCGGCGGCACTGGCCTTTGGTCTGGCCGGGGCGGCCCAGGCGGCAGACCCGGCGGTTGGCACCTGGCAGACCCAGGTCGATGACGGGGCCTATGCCCATGTGAAGATGGCCCCCTGTGGCGGCGCGATTTGCGGCACCATTGCGCGGACCTTCAACGACAGTGGCGAATACAAGTCGCCCAACCTTGGCAAGACGCTGGTGATCGACATGGTGCCGGAAGGCGGCGGGAACTACGCGGGCAAGGTCTGGCGGCCGTCGAATGGCAAGATCTACATCGGCAAGATGAATGTCTCGGGCAATGCGCTGAAACTGTCGGGATGCGTGGCGGGCGGTCTGATCTGTTCGAAACAGACCTGGAAGCGGATCAACTGATCCGCTTTCCGGCCATTGCGCCGGGGATGTGAGTTTTCAGGGGGCTGAACCGGGTATGCCGGTGTCATTGCGGGAAAGTTGAGGTGCGGTTCATGCGGGCGCTGCGCGGGGGCGCGATTGCCCTGATCCTCTGTCTGTCATCACATGCCGTCGCGCAGGGAAGGGATGCGGCCGAAATCCCGCGCGGCCTTTGGCAGACCGAACCGGACGGGCTGGGGGTCGTATTGCATCTGCGCACGCGCAGATGCGGGCGCGACCTCTGCGCGCTGGTCGAGCGGGCCAAGAACCGGCGGGGGTATGACGCAAGGTCCGATGCGGTGGGCGCGAAGGTGCTTTGGAACCTGCGTGCACAGCCCGATGGCAGCTTTCTGGGCGAATATAGCGTGCGCGATGGTGAACGCTATGGGCAGACCCGGGTCAGGGCGGTGGGGGGCGCATTGCATTTGCAGGCCTGCACTGCGGCAACCTGCAAGAACCTCGTCTGGACGCGGATCAGATAGCCCTGGCTGAACGTCTATGGCGCCCATTTCAGGAAGTTCGAGATCAGCCGCAATCCGGTGGCCTGCGATTTCTCGGGGTGGAACTGCATGCCCAGCATGGTGTCGCGCCCGATGATGGCGGTGACATCGCCTGCATAATCGACATGGGCCAGCCGCTGGGCCGGGTTGTTCACCGCCATATGGTAGGAATGCACGAAATAGGCGTGGTCGCCTGTCTTGATGCCGTCAAAGACGGCATGCGGATGGTCGATCACCAGATCGTTCCAGCCCATATGAGGGACCTTCAGGCTGCGGTCGGCGGGCGCGATACGGGTGACCTCGCCGCCGATCCAGTCCAGGCCCGGCGTGTCGCGGTATTCGCGGCCCATCGTGGCCATCAGCTGCATGCCGACACAGATGCCCAGAAACGGGCGGCCCTTGACCTCGACCGCTTCGACCATGGCATCGAACACACCACCTGCGCCCTTCAGTGCCGCCATGCAGGCGGGAAAGGCACCGTCGCCCGGCAGGACGATCCGGTCGGCGCGTGCCACCACATCGGCCTCGGAGGTGACGGTGACCTCGCCTGCGTCCGCTTCGCGGGCCATGCGTTCAAAGGCCTTGTGGGCGGAATGCAGGTTGCCGCTTTCATAGTCGATGATGGCGGTCAGCATGGGCATCTGTCCCCTTGTGAATGGCGGGAGTGAAGGGATTTCCTGTGGGCGGCTGCGGATGGCCGGGGACGGGGCGGACCTGCGGGCAGCAGATGAAGACATGTCATATATGACATGTCTTCATGGGAGTGTCTGGGATAGCCTCTGGCATCAAGGGAGCGTCTGGCCTTATGGCAGCGTCTGGCACTACGGGAGAGTCTGGCATCAAGGGAGTGACTGGCCTCATGGCAGCGTCCGGGCGCGCAGGCGGGTACGGTGGCAAATGCAAGGTTCCGGCAGGATGCGCCTTGCAGGCCGGTGGCTGAAAACCTGCCGTTCTGTGGCACATCCACCGGTTGCCATTGACGACCACCGCCGCCGTCATCCCCTGCATCGGGGTCAAAGCGCACCCTTGGTGGAGGGGATATCGCCCGATTTGCGCGGATCGACCTCAACGGCCTCGCGCAGCGCACGGGCGACGGATTTGAACGCCGCCTCGACGATATGGTGGCTGTTCAGCCCATGCAGCATGTCCACATGCAGGGTGATGCCGCCCTGGGTGCTGAAAGCCTGGAAGAATTCGCGCACAAGCTCCGTGTCGAAGGTCCCGATCTTGTCGGTCGGCAGATCGACATTCCACACCAGGAAGGGCCGGGCCGACAGGTCAAGGGCGCAGCGCAGCAGGGCGTCATCCATCGGCAGCAGGCAGGACCCGTAGCGCCGGATGCCACGCTTGTCCCCCAGCGCCCTGGCCAGCGCCTGGCCCAGCGTGATGCCCACATCCTCGACCGTGTGGTGATCGTCGATGTGCAGATCGCCGGTGGCGCGGACCTTCATGTCGATCAGCGAGTGGCGCGCCAGTTGATCCAGCATGTGATCAAAGAAACCCACGCCGGTCTGGTTGTCATAGCTGCCGGTGCCGTCAAGATTGATCTCGACGCTGACATCGGTTTCGGCGGTGGTGCGGGTCAGGCTGGTCTGGCGCATATCGGGCCCCTCTGGCTGGCGTCAGCAGCCTTATAGCAGTGCTGGCCCCGACGCCAAGACCGGATGAGGGATTGCAGGCGACCGGGCCTTGTGTCAGCCTGAGGAGAGCGCAATTTTCGAGAGTCCGATGACCACCTGTGTTTTTATCCAGATCAGATGCCGCCCCGGTACAACCTACCGCGTGGCCGAGGAAATTGCCCTGCGCGAGATCCATTCCGAACTCTATTCGACCTCGGGCGAATACGACCTGCTGATGAAGCTCTATATCCCCAAGGGGGAGGATGTGGGCGTGTTCATCAATGACCATCTGCTGACCATTGAGGGGATCGAAAGGTCTATGACCACCATGACCTTCAAGGTCTTTTGATGGCGCGTCAGGCATTTTTCGGAACCCTGGCACTTGTTTTCTCCAGCGTCGCCGGGCCGGTCACTGCGGCCGAAAAGGTCTATGAAGGCAGCGAGGCCGCGGCGCTGCGCTGTTCCAATACCCTGGCGCTGACGGCCGTGGCGCTTGCGGGGGCCGAGCTGATCAGTGCGGAGGAAAAAGAGGTGATGCTGGGTGTGACGGTCCTGATTCTCGAACACCATGTCACCGGGACCTGGGCGCAGAAGAAAGCGGCGATGGCGGTGGTGCGCGACCGGCGGTCGGTGAGTGAAACGCTGGAAGACTACCGCCGCAGCGCCGCCCGCTGCCTGAGCCAGTTTCCAATCAACTGAGCGCCGCGCGCCAAGGCCATGCCCGGGCGCGCCTGAGATGCTGACCTACAGCGCCCCGCCTTGACCTGATACAGGCCGTATCGCCGATGTCCCGAGAGCGCGCAGCGCGGCAGGGTATCGGCGATTCAAGATCAACACGACCTAGAACACGCCGGCCGGTGATTTTCCGCTCATCTTCGACCTTTGGGCCGCATTGCTGCGGCTGCGCATCATGGCGCGGTCGATGGCGCGGTCGAATGTCTTTTTCACCCGTTGATTGCGGTTGGTATAGGGCGGGATCGGATTGCCGATCGACACTCTGAGGTTCATTGGCGTGCCATCGGCATAGACCGCGGCACCCGAATTCAGCAGCGCATGGGCCTGATCCTCGATCACCGGCCAATCGGGCGGTTCGGCCCCCTGGCTGATGGCCAGAATGATGCCCTTGCCTTCATAGGCCAGCAGCAGGTTGGGATGATCGACCACCTCGACAATGGCGTCGACGACTTCACCCAGGGCAATGGCAAATTCCTGGCTTGTGCAATTGTTGTACAGCGTCTCGATCTCTTCGATCCGGACCGCAAAGACACAGCATTCGTCCAGCGCCTGACGCGAGAGCTGCGACAGGTAATTGCCCAGCGAGAAGGGCAGGATCAGCTGTTTCTGATGCATCAGACGGACGGGACAGCCGATGCCAAAGGCATGTTCGCCCTTCGTGGCATCTGCCACCGGCATCAGCGGGTCGAGACGGGGCGCGCTTTCGGTGGTTTCCGACATCCGTTTTGCCACCCGGATCCGGGTGGTGATCTCTTTGACGTCAAAGGGCTTGGTCACATAGTCGTTGGCCCCGGCGGCAAAGGCACTTTCGATCTTGATGCGGTCCCTGACCGACGTCAGCATGAGGATCGGTGTTTCGCGGTAATCCGGCATGGTGCGGATTTTGCGGCACAGCGAAATTCCGTTCATGCCCGGCATTTCGATATCGAGGATCAGGCAATCGAATCGGGTGTCGTTTTCTTCCAGCATGGTCAGCGCCTGATCGGCGGACTGGGCGCAGGTGATATCGGGCATATCATCCTGACCGAACACGACAGTCAGGAGCTCAAGTACGACCGGATCATCATCAACGGCTAGAAGTCGCATATATCACCTTTTTATCTTTCCACACGAAGGCCTCTACCAACGCAACGATCATTGGCTGCGCTGGTTACACCTAAGCGGGAAAAGCGGGCGAAATTATGACGGCAATGCAATTAAAGATTGTGTAAAACGCAAGAAATCTCCCGTATTGCGGGATCAGAGCGCCAAATCGCTCATCAGTTCTGCCTTGGGGTAGTCCAATTTGGCGCGGCTTCGCTTGACCCTTCCGCCCTCCATCACGACAAAGGCGTCGCCAAGCCGATAGGCGAAATCGGCGTTCTGTTCGACCAGCACGATGGCCATCTGCCCCTGTCCGCGCAGCAGTTCCAGCGCATCGCCGATCTGCTGGATGATATTGGGCTGAATGCCTTCCGTCGGCTCGTCCAGCAGCAGCACCTTGGGGCGGGTGATCAAGGCACGGGCGATGGCCAGCTGCTGTTGCTGACCGCCCGACAGGTCGCCGCCGCGCCGCGATTGCATGTCGCGCAGGACCGGGAACAATTCAAAGATATGATCCGGAATCACATGGTCGGGTTTCGGCAGGCAGGCAAAGCCGGATTGCAGGTTCTCCAGAACGCTCATCATCGGAAAGACCTCGCGGCCCTGCGGGACATAGGCGATGCCGGCCCGCGCTGCCCTGACGGCTGATGACAGGGGCAGGGGGGCGCCGCCGACCTCGGCCCGCTCCGCCTGCGCCGGATGTCGCCCCGCGATTGCCTTCAACAGGCTGGTCTTGCCCACACCGTTGTTGCCCATCACGGCGGTGATCTGCCCCACGGTCGCGGTCATGGAGACGTCGAAGAGGATCTGGCTTTGCCCGTATTTCAGGTCGAGATTCGCAATATCAAGCATGACCGCGCCCCAGGTAGACATCAATGACCGTCGGATCGGCGGTGACATGTTCAAGACGCCCCTCGGCCAGCACCGCGCCCTCGTGCAGCACCGTGACCTTGCAGTCCAGGCGGCGCACGAATTCCATGTCATGTTCCACCACGACCACCGCGCGGGTCTTTGCCGCCTCCCGCAGGATGTCCGTTGTCTTTTCGCGTTCCTCCGCCGTCATGCCTGCGGCGGGTTCATCCACCAGCATCAGGCGGGGTTCCTGGGCCAGCAGCATGCCGATCTCCAGCCATTGTTTCTGACCATGGCTCAGCTCGCCCGCGACGCGGGTCAGACTGTCGCTCAGACCGATTTCTTCGGCGATCTTTTCGATCCGCGCGCCGTTGGCTGCGGTCTTCTTGTGCGTCAGCACCGCAAAGGGCCCGCGCGGGTTCTTCAGTGCCATGGCAAGGTTCTGCCGCACCGTCTGATCCTCGAACACGGTGGGTTTCTGGAACTTGCGCCCGATGCCCTCCTTGGCAATTTCGCTTTCCGACATGCCCAGCAGGGAAATGTTGCGCTCGCCCCAGATCACCTCGCCCTTGTCCGGCTTTGTCTTGCCGGTAACGATGTCCATGAAGGTGGTCTTGCCCGCACCATTCGGCCCGATGATGGCGCGCAATTCGCCCTCGGCAAAGTTGATCGACAGGTTGTTGATCGCCCGGAACCCGTCAAAGGTGACGGTGACGCCATTGACCTCCAGCAGCATGCTCATGACGGTTTCCTCACCAGATAATCGAACAGCCCGCCAATGCCCTTGGGAAAGAACAGCGTGACGGCGACAAAGCTCAGGCCCAGCAGCACCAGCCACCAGTTCGTCCATTGGATCGTGTAGACCCACAGGTTGATGTCCGGCGCCCCGCCGCCGGTGAACCAGGACGACAGCAGCGACACGAAGGCGGCACCGATGACCGCCCCGTAAAGCCGCCCCCGCCCGCCGATGGCGACCCAGACCGCGAGATAGATCGAGGCGATGGGCGCGATCTCTCCCGGGTTGATGATGCCCGCCTGCGGGTAATAGAGCGCCCCGGCGATGCCCGACACGATGGCGGTTATGGTAAAGATGAACAGCTTGTAGCTTTCCACGTGGTAGCCCAGGAAGCGCACCCGCGCCTCATTGTCGCGAATGCCCTTCACCACGCTGCCCATCTTGCCCGACACCACCCAGGCAAAGAACAGATAGCCCGCGCCAAGTGCCAGGGCCGAGACGAGGAAGAACACCAGCGACAGGGCGGCCTGCGAGGTCTGCTCGAATCCGGGGATGTTCTGCAGGCCCGAGAGCCCGTTGTTGCCGCGCAATCCGCTGTCGTTCTGGAACAGGTACAGCGACAGCGCCAGGGTCATCGCCTGGGTCAGGATCGACAGGTAGACACCGGTCACCCGGCTGCGGAAGGCCAGCCAGCCGAAGACCAGCGCCAGCAGGCCGGGAACCAGCACGACCATCAGCAATTGCAGGAACAGATTGTCGGCAAAGGCCCAGATCAGCGGAAATTCCGAACTGCCCACCACGCCGAAGATCTGGTTGCCGATGGCGTCCGAAATCTCTGCCGGGGTGGGGGGCAGGGGCTGACCGGCAAGGCTGCCCAGCACGATGCCCTCGGTGCGCGCATACATCAGCCACATGCCGATGGCATAGCCGCCGATCCCGAAGAAGGCGAAATGCCCCAGGCTGAGAATGCCGCAATAGCCCCAGACCACATCCATCGCGATGGCGATCAGGCACAGGCACAGCGTCTTGCCCAATGTCTTGACGAAAGAGGTGGAGATCACGCCGATGCCGAAACCTTCGGACAGGATGGTGACCCCCAGCGTGAACAGCGCGAGCGCGCAGAGGAACCACAGGATGGAAGGGTTCTGCGCGATGAAACTGCGTCTCATGGCGCGACCCTCCCTGCGCGGGGCGTCAGAAGATCTGCTGCACCCGTCGCGACAGCATGAAGCCATGTCCCTCTGCATTGCGGCAGGTTAGCCCGCTGCGCTCCGACTGGCAGGTGATCTCTGCGAAATGCCCTGTCTCGCCATAGGGCGCCACATCGGTGTAGCTTGATTTGCGCGGCGCGGCCTGGCTGCATTCCATCTGCACCGGACCATAGCGGTTCAGCGTGAAGGTGTGCCCCCAGTAGCCATTGCACCAGCCGGGCCGGGGCAGAACCGGCCCCGATGACCGTTCCGCGATGGTGCAGCTGATGTCGCCGCCCTCCAGCGAGCCGTTGCAATAGATATTGCCCGAGGGCGTTCTGAACCCATAGCCATCCGCCTGCGCCGTTGTGGCCAGCAGAATGATCCCGAGCAATGCGTAAATGACCTTCATCTGAAATTTCCGTGGTTGAATGGGACTGAACCCTCAGGATACCGCGATCATGCGTCATGTGAAGCCTCAATCTGCTGCCGCCCGGCCCTTGAGGGCGACAATGCCCTTGGGACGGAACTGGATGAAAAGAATGATGAAAAGGATCATGTAGGTCTGCGCCGCCAGGGTGTTGGACGGGTTCAGCCATTCGATGCCCTTTTGCAGGAAGCCGATCATCGACGCCCCGGCAAGCGTGCCCCAGACATTGCCGACACCGCCCACGACCACGGTCATGAAGCTTTGAACGATGTAGTCGGCCCCCATCTCGGAGGTGACTTTTGCGTAAAGCCCGATGGCAACGCCCGCGATTCCCGCGATGCCCGATCCCAGACCAAAGGTCAGCATGTTGATCCGGTCCGGGTTGATCCCCATGGAGGCCGCCATGCCGGGGTTCTGGGTCACCGCGCGTACCTCAAGCCCCAGGCGGGTCCGGTTCAGCACCAGCAGGATTAGCGCCAGAAACATGAGCGCCAGGACAAAGATCGCGATGCGGATATAGCTGATGGCAATCACGTCATTGATCACCAGCGCCCCGTCCAGCCAGCCGGGCGAGGTCAGGGGCCGTGCCTGGGTGCCAAAGATGTTCTTGGCCAGCTGTTGCAGCGCGATGGAAATGCCGAAGGTGGCCAGCAGAGTCTCCAGCGGACGGTGATAAAGATGGCGGATCACCAGCCGCTCCATCGCCACGCCGGCCCCGAATGTCAGGGCAAAGGCCAGTGGCAGCGCAATGATGATCGAGAGGGTGTAGTCGGGGACAAACTGCTGCACGACAAAGCCGGTATAGGCCCCCATCATGATGAATTCCCCATGCGCCATGTTGATCACGCCCATGACGCCAAAGGTGATGGCCAGCCCGATGGCGGCCAGAAAGTAGATCGAGGCCAGCGAAAGCGCATCAAGGCCCAGATCGGCGGCCTGACTGAAAGACACCCGCGTTTCGATGCCGTTCAGCACGGAACGCGCGGCATCGGTAACGGCGGGGTCGGCTTCGGCATAGCGTTGGAAGAAGACGTGGCTTTCAATCGCCTCCGCCTCGGCCTCGGCGCTCACACGGGGCGGCACCACGCCATCGGCGGCCAGCGCATCATAGGCGGCGGCGCGATCAGCGTCGTTGTCCAGCGCTGCAACGGGCATTCCGCCCACCATGCCACCGTCAATATGGGCGATCAGGGCGGCGCGGATGTCGCTCTGGGTCACAAGGGCAGGGGCAAGCCCGGCGGCCGAGAGCCGCGCATAGGCTTGCTGCGGGGTCAGATCGGTGCCGGGTTTGAGGATGCGCGCGATATTGGCCCCTTCCGGCAGCTCCTTTGCCACGTCATCCTGCGTGGAAAGGATGGTGTTGAGCACGGCACGCACGTCGACGGACAGATCCCCCGACAACGCGTTGATGGCGGCGACGCGCCCGTCAGGGGTGCTGGCAAAAAGCGCGCCCAGCATCCCGGCCAGCCGCGATTTCACGCGTTTCAGTTCGGGGTCGGTCTCCGTCTCGATGGCGGCGGTCAGCGGGCCAAGCTGACTGGCGTCCATGCTGCGGGCAATCGCGTCGACAGCCGCGCGGCGCTTGCCGATATCGGGGTCGGACAATTGGAATTGCACCAGTGCCTCGCTGATCGCACGGCGCACACCGCCGTTGGGGCGGGCTTCGCTCAGCTTTGTCCCGGCGGCGGGGCCTGCAACCGCAGCGGTATCCAGATCGATAAGATCACCGCCCTTGCGGCGAAAGAACTGCCCGTCTTCATCGCGCTGCACGATCTCGCGGTCGCGCCAGGCCTCCAGAAAGGGAACCACCTGCGGCAGGCCGCTGGCCACCAGATCCACCAGCACCACATCGACACTGCGCCGACCGGGCTTGAGCACTTCATCGGCATGGGTTTGCAGGATGGGTTGCAGGCTTTGTGCCTGTGCGCCAGCGGGAAGGGACAGGCAAAGCGCCAGGGCCAGGAGAAACAGACGAAGCATCAGGGAAAGCCAATCATTCTTCAGGACAGTCGGCGCGGGGGGATCCCCGCGCCGCACCCGGTTCAGTAGTTGGATGTCAGCTGCACGCAGGACTTGGTTTCGGTGTTGTACATGCCGCAGCCAAGGTCCTTCCAATCCGATGTCAGGACAGCCGATTCCGGCAGGAAGTCTGTCCAGGCGTCGCCCGGCACTTCGTCGGTCTGGCTGACGATATCGAACTGGCCATCGGCGGTGATTTCACCGATCAGCACCGGTTTGGCCAGGTGATGGTTCGGCAGCATCACCGCCGTGCCCCCGGTCAGGTTCGGAAATTCCTGCCCGTACATCGCGCTGCGCACCGCATCCACATCGGTGGTGCCTGCCGCTTCAACCGCGTTTACCCACATGTTGAAGCCGATGTAATGCGCCTCCATCGGGTCATTGGTCACGCGGTCGTCGCCCATCTTGGCTTTCCAGGCGGCAACCCAGGCGTCGTTGGCCTCGGATTCTGCCGATTGGAAATAATTCCAGGCCGCCAGATGCCCGACAAGGTTGGAGGTATCGAGGCCGGACAGTTCTTCCTCACCCACCGAGAAAGCCACCACGGGGATGTCATCGGCAGAGATGCCCGCCGCTGCCAGTTCCTTGTAGAACCCGATGTTGGCGTCACCGTTGATGGTGGAAATCACGCCGACCTGCTTGCCGTCCGCGCCCAGTGCCACCACATCGGCCACGATGGTGGCCCAATCGGAATGGCCAAAGGGCGTGTAGTTCACAAAGATGTCTTCCTGCGCGATCCCCTTGGACTTCAGATAGCTTTCAAGGATGTTGTTCGTGGTGCGCGGATAGACGTAGTCGGTTCCCAACAGCGCGAATTTCTCGACGCCCAGTTCCTCAAGGAAATAATCGGTCGCGGGGATCGCCTGCTGGTTCGGCGCGGCACCGGTGTAGAACACGTTCCTGGAGCTTTCCTCGCCTTCGTATTGCACCGGATAGAACAGCAGGCCGTTCAGTTCTTCGATTACTGGCAGCACCGATTTGCGGCTGACGCTGGTCCAGTTGCCAAAGATCACGTCGACATCGTGCACCGTCAGCAGTTCGCGCGCCTTTTCGGCAAAGAGCGGCCAGTCGGAGGCCGGATCGACCACAACCGCCTCGATCTGGCATCCCAGAACACCGCCCTTGGCGTTCTGTTCCTCGATCAGCAGCAGCATGGTGTCTTTCAAGGTGGTTTCGGAAATCGCCATTGTCCCGGAAAGGGAGTGCAGCACGCCGACCTTCACGGGGTCGGCGCATTCGGCGGCAGCCATGACGGCGGAGCCCAGCAAGGCGCCCGTCACAAGAGCAGAGGTTTTAAGTTTCATTTATCAAACATCCCGGTTGTCGCTGCGGACGATCGGAATACCGCGAACGGTCCTTCCCAACCGGTGGCCGACCCGTGTAGTCAGACCCCGCAACTGTTGTTGTAGTCGCGTGGGGGAAGTATCTGCCAAGATGGCCCCCGCGCGGCGCTTTTGCCCGGATTGGGCAGCGTTACTAGGCGGGATGCGCTTGGCGATTCACTAGAATTTGCAGTCGATTTCGGGCGGCAGCAGGGCGATCTGCATAATTGTTGCCCACAAGTCCGGCGCTTTGCACAACTTTTGGCCGGTTGTTGAACCCGGATTGCCGGTCAGGTGCTGCAACAGCGCAGTGGCAGAGCTGAAGGGGCCGGCAGGGCCGCGCCCCGGGGTTCCGCGGATCGGGATAATCAGGGGGTGAAATCTGCCCTGTGCGGCAGGGCGCCGGGGCAGAAACGAAAAAGACCGCCAAATGGCGGTCTGTTTCAAAAGGACCCATTGGAGCGGGCGAGGCGATTCGAACGCCCGACCCTAACCTTGGCAAGGTTATGCTCTACCCCTGAGCTACGCCCGCTTCCTTGGGTGAGGGGGAGATACCCATCCCAGCCGCGCGCCGCAAGAGGGAAAAGGCGGTTTGAGGCGAAATTTTTTCAAACTTCCCCCGCGCCGTTCAGAACAGCGCATGTCCGATCAGGCCCAGAGCGCTGAACAGGATCATGGCCAGTGTCATCGCCATGCCGAGTTGCCGCAGGATCATCTTTTGCGGGGTGGCGGAAAAGCCCACCGCATGCAGGAATCGCCCTGCCAGCAGGGTCATGCCCATCAGGTGAAGCGCGAGGGCGGGGGCGCCGCTCAATTCGCTGACCAGCAGGAGCATCAGACCGATGGGGGCATATTCGCCGCAATTGGCCTGGGCGCGCATGCGCTTGATCAGGGCCTTGTCGCCGACATCCCCCAGCGAGATCCTGTTGGCGCGCCGGTACAGGATGACCCGCGCGCTCAGGATCAGGAACAACAGCGCCACACATGCGGTATAAAGCGCGGTGACAGCGACGCTCATGGATATTTGCGTGCCGCTCGGGCAGTGGCCAGCGCGCCGCCGTTCTTCTTGGTCTGGGCGGTGGCGGTCCATTCATAGGTATGGCGGCCGCTGGGCGGGCAGGGGCTTTTGTATTTGAAGGCACCGGGCGCGATGACCTTCTGCCCGTTATAGGCCACCACCCCGCCGCCGTGGTTGTAATTGGGCACGTCGCGGTCGGTCAGCTTGAAGCGGATGAATTTCGTGCCTGCGGGAACGCCACTGACCTGAAATGCGGGGTTGGCGACAGTGTTGGGCTTTCCGTTGGTGCAGGATTTCAGGCCTGACCAGTCAAAGCCGATGTCGAATGCAAGGGCGGGGCCTGCGGCAAGGATGCAGGTCGCGGCCAGAAGTATCTTTTTCATAATGGAACCTCAAATGTTGTCCGGTCAGGTTCCACGCGCGTGGCGCTGCTGTCAATCACGCCAAATGCAAAAGGCCCCGACGCTTGTCGGGGCCTTTTGACGATTTGAGATGCCTTAACGCGTCCGACCTTTAACCTGAAGCATCCAGCGACATGAATGTCCCGAGAGCGCCGCAGGCGCGGCAGGGTATTCATGTCTCGGGATTAAGGTCAGGCGCTCTAGTGGCCGTGCTTGATGTCCCAGTCTTCCTGCTTCGGAAGCTGCTCGAACGTATGTTCGGGCGGCGGGCTGGGCAGGGTCCATTCCAGCGTATCGGCGAATTCGTTCCAGGGGTTGTTCGCCGTCACCTTCGCACCGCGGGTCAGCGAATAGGCGATGATCCCGAAGAAGAAGAGGAAGGAGGCAAAGCTCAGGAATGCGCCCATCGAGGACCAGTGGTTCCAGTAGGCAAAGGCCTCAGGATAGTCGATGTAGCGGCGCGGCATGCCCTGACGGCCCAGGAAGTGCTGCGGGAAGAACGTCAGGTTGGCCCCGATGAACATCGCCCAGAAGTGCAGCTTGCCGGCCCATTCGGGGTACATGCGGCCCGTCATCTTGGGGAAGTAGAAGTAGATCCCCGCAAAGATCGCGAACACGGCACCAAGGCTCATCACATAGTGGAAGTGCGCGACCACGTAATAGGTGTCGTGGTAGTAGCGGTCCACGGCGGCCTGGGACAGAACGATGCCGGTCACACCGCCAACGGTGAACAGGAACAGGAAGCCGAAGGCCCAGAGCATCGGTGTCTTGAACTCGATGGAGCCGCCCCACATCGTGGCGATCCAGCTGAACACCTTCACCCCTGTCGGCACCGCGATGACCATCGTGGCCAGCATGAAATAGGCCTGCTGGTTCAGCGACATGCCGACGGTGTACATGTGGTGCGCCCAGACGACAAAGCCCAATGCGCCGATCGCGATGATCGCCCAGACCATCGGCAGGTAACCGAAGACCGGCTTGCGCGAGAAGGTCGCGATGACGTGGCTGATGATGCCGAAGCCGGGCAGGATGATGATGTAGACTTCCGGGTGGCCAAAGAACCACAGGATGTGCTGGTACAGGATCGGGTCGCCGCCGCCAGCCGGGTCAAAGAAGGCAAAGCCGAAGTTGCGGTCCATCAGCAGCATGGTGATGGCACCGGCCAGAACCGGCAGCGCCAGCAGGATCAGCCAGGCGGTGACAAAGATCGACCAGGAGAACAGCGGCACCTTGAACAGGGTCATGCCGGGGGCACGCATGTTCAGGAAGGTGGTGATCATGTTGATCGCACCCAGGATCGAGGAGGCGCCGGAGACGTGAACCGCGAAGATCGCAAGGTCCATCGACATGCCGCCTTCTTTGACCGAAAGCGGTGGATACAGCACCCAGCCAACGCCGGAACCGGCCTGGCCGTTGCCACCCGGTGCCAGCACGGAGCAGACCGCAAGGGTTGTACCGGCAACGTAAAGCCAGAAGGAAAGGTTGTTCAGCCGCGGGAACGCCATGTCAGGCGCGCCGATCTGCAAGGGCATGAAATAGTTACCAAATCCGCCGAACAGCGCCGGAATCACCACAAAGAACATCATCAGGATGCCGTGGCCGGTGATCAGCACGTTCCACAAATGCCCGTTTGGCGTACAGGTGGCCGCAGAATCGGCGAACATCCGTGCGCCTTCCATGCACATGTACTGAACCCCGGGGTTCATCAGCTCAAGGCGCATGTAGACGGTGAAGCCCACCGACACGAAACCCGCAAGCGCGGAGACGACGAGGTACAGAATACCGATGTCTTTGTGGTTGGTGGACATGAACCAGCGGGTGAAGAAACCGCGCTCGTCGTGGTGGTCATGGCCTTGAATGGCTGCGTCTGCCATGCGGTGCCTCCTGAAACTTGAACTCATGGGTCACACCACGCCTGTCGGCTGTCATGCGGTGCGGATTGAGAGCCGTTCTAAAGCGGCTTGGCGCAGGGGGCAATGGGCGAGGTGTCGCAGGGCGGGGTTATTTTGCGGCTGCGGCGCGGTTTTTTCGAAGCCGGCGGGGAAGGTCGGAGGGTTCCGGGCTTTCGCTCAGGCGGTCACGGCGGGCAGGGGGCCGAACACCTGATCGAAGGCCGCATGCAGGGCCACGTCGACATCGGCCATGCTGACCGGCAGCCCGAGGTCCACCAGCGAGGTGACCCCGTGGTCGCTGATCCCGCAGGGGACGATACCGGAAAAATGCTCCAGATCCGGTTCCACATTGATGCTGATGCCGTGAAAGCTGATCCATTTCCGCAGGCGGATGCCGATGGCGGCAATCTTGTCCTCTGCCGGGGTGCCGTCGGGCTGTGGCGTCTTTTCCGGGCGCTGCACCCAGACGCCAACGCGGCCTGCGCGGATTTCGCCGGTGACATTGAACTGCTCCAGCGTGGTGATCACCCAATCCTCAAGCTGGCGGACAAAGCAGCGCACGTCGCGGCCGCGCGCGGCAACGTCCAGCATCACATAGGCGACGCGCTGGCCCGGCCCGTGATAGGTATATTGCCCGCCCCGTTTGGAATCATAAACGGGAAAGCGACCCGGATCGGTCAAATCCTCCGCCCGGGCAGAGGTGCCGGCGGTGTAAAGCGGCGGATGTTCGACCAGCCAGATGCATTCCTCGGCCTCACCGGCGCTGATCGCGGCCACGCGCGCTTCCATCCACGCCTCCGCGGCGCGGTAGTCGGTCAACCCGTCCGTGACAATCCATTCCACCATGGCGGATGTTTAGGCGCGATCGGCAGGCGCGACAAGATCACACGTGGCCGGGGCTGCCCGCCTCAGAACTGTTGAAACCCGGCATGGGAAAACATATAATGACTTTTGAATGTTTATCCTGCCTGCGCGTCGATCTTTCCCAGACGGCACCGGGCTATGGGAAAGGACCCCGCGCATGTCGTTGAACAAAGGCCATCTTGATCCAGCTGGCATTGGTCCGGCGCGGAGGGGGTGGTGATGGAAACCGCTTTCACACCTATTCAATCCCTTGCGGGGGGCGCGCTGATCGGTCTGGCTGCCGTATTGCTGATGGGGCTGATGGGCCGGATCATGGGGGCAACCGGCGTTCTGGCCGGTCTGTTGACGCCTGCGGGCTTTGCCGATTGGTCCTGGCGGGCGGCGGTCGTGGCGGGGATGGTCAGCGGTCCCGCTCTCGTGATGCTGGTCACGGGTGAATTTCCGCAGGTGCAGGTGCCGGTCTCCCGCATGATGCTGGTCATCGGCGGGCTGATTGTCGGGGTGGGCGTGACCTTTGGGGCGGGATGCACCTCGGGCCATGGGGTCTGTGGCCTGGCGCGGCTGTCACCCCGCTCCATCCTGGCGACGCTGACCTTCATGCTGGCCACCGGCATCACGGTCTATCTGCTGCGCCATGTGATGGGGGGCTGAGCCATGCGCATTGTCATCTGCTATCTGATCGGCCTGATTTTCGGGGGCGGCATCTCGATCTCCGGCATGGCCAACCCGGCCAAGGTCCTGAACTTTTTCGACGTCGCGGGCAGTTGGGACCCGAGCCTGGCCTTTGTCATGGGCGGCGCGCTGATTGTCACCTTCATCGGCTACCGCGTGGTGCTGAAACGCCCCGGGCCGCTGTTTGACAGCCGCTTTCACCTGCCCGCAAGCCGCGACTTCGATCTGCCGCTGATCGCGGGCTCCGCAACCTTCGGGGTCGGCTGGGGCATTGCCGGTTTCTGCCCCGGCGGCGCACTGCCCGCATTGGGAACAGGGCAGACCGAAGTTGTGATCTTTGTTGCCGCGCTGATTGGCGGTATCGTGATTGCAAAGCTCATGCAGGTGGCCCTGTCGCGCAGGTCCGATGTCACAGCGTAATGGAGGAAATCCAATGACCTATCCCGTGGACATGTCCGTCAAACCCGAGGTCTCGGCGCATTTTGACGAGGCGACAAACACCATCAGCTATATCGTGCGCGATCCGGCAAGCGTGCATTGCGCCATCATCGACAGCGTGATGGACATCGACTATGCCGCAGGCCGCATCACCTATGACCACGCCGATGCCCTGATCGCCGAGATCGAGAGCAAGGGCCTGAAACTGGACTGGATCATCGAAACCCATGTCCACGCCGATCACCTCAGCGCGGCGCCCTATATCCAGCAAAGACTGGGGGGCAGGATCGGTGTCGGTGAAAAGATCATGGTGGTGCAGGAAACCTTCGGCAAGATCTTCAACGAAGGCACCGAATTCCAGCGTGACGGCTCGCAGTTCGATGCGCTGTTCAAGGACGGTGACACCTACAAGGTGGGCGAGATGACCTGCTTTGCCATCTATACGCCGGGCCATACGCCGGCCTGCATGGTGCATGTGATGGGCGATGTGGCCTTTGCAGGGGATACGCTGTTCATGCCCGATGGCGGATCGGCGCGGGCGGATTTCCCCGGTGGCGATGCGGGCCAGCTTTATGACAGCATCCAGAAGGTGCTGTCCCTACCCGACGAGATGCGCCTGTTCATGTGCCACGATTACGGCCCCAATGGCCGCGCGATCCAGTGGGAAACCACGGTTGCCGCGCAAAAGGCGGACAACATCCATGTCGGCGGGGGCAAGACCCGCGAGGAATTCATCAAGTTCAGAACCGAACGGGACGCGCAGCTGGCGGTGCCAAAGCTGATCATCCCGTCGCTTCAGGTGAACATGCGCGCCGGCGAACTGCCCCGGGACAAGGACGGCAACCTGATGCTCAAGGTGCCCGTGAACGGCATCTGAGGCAGCACCGCGTTTCCGGACCGGCCGGGGCCGGTCAGGCCGCGTGCTTTTCGCTCAGCACCTTGGTCAGCATCCGCGCATAGGTTTCGGCACCCTGCGCGCCGGTCAGCAGATAGCGTTCGTCGAATACCATCGAAGGCATGCCCGATATGCCGCGCGATGTCCAGAATTCCTGGCGCTTGCGGGTTTCTGCGGCGTGGCTGCCGCTCTCCAGCACGGCGCGGGCCGCGTCGCGGTCAAGACCGACCGAACCCGCAACCTCTGCCAAGACCTCATGATCCGACACGTCGCGCCCCAGCGTGAAATGCGCATCGAATAGCGCAAGTTTCAGCGGGTGCTGCAGGTGTGCTTCCTGCGCCCAGTCCAGCAGCTGATGCGCGGCAAAGGTATTCACGATGCGGCTGTCCGCGTCGAAATTGAAGGTGAACCCCAGATCATGGCCCAGATCCACCAGCCGCCTGCGGTTTTCGGCAGACTGGGCGGCACTGGCACCGTATTTCTCTGCGATATGTTCGGTCAGGTTCTGCCCTTCGGCGGGCATGGCGGGGTTCAGCTCAAACGGATGCCAGCGGATAAAGGCGCCGGCCCCGGTCATCGCGAGGGCCTGCTCAAGCTGTTTGTAGCCGACGATGCACCAGGGGCACATGACATCAGACACGATATCGACCTGCACGACTTTGTCCTGCGGGGGAGGGGCGGTATCGGTCATTGGCGTATCCTTTCGGCTGGCATCATCTTTGTACTTCGGTGCCCCTGCGCAAATTTTCAATATTCGCAGTGGCAAATCGGGCCAAAAAGGTTCCCGGGCCGGATTATGTTGTGTTAGCCTTTTCGCAATACCCATAAAACGATTCATTTTCGGAGCGGACATATGATTTACAAATTGATGACAGGGGCCGTTCTGGCCCTTTCGGTGGCGGTTATTCCGGCAGAGCGGGTTGAAGCGGATGCAGGCGATTTCATTGCAGGCGCCATCATCGGCGGCATCGTGGGGGCCAATGCGAACAAGCAGCGGCGCACGACAACCAAGCGGCGCACCTATCGCAAGAAATCCACCCGCTCATCGCTGCCCTCCACCCAGGAAGGCAAGAACATCCAGGCCTCGCTGAACTATTTCGGCTTTGATGCGGGGACCGTGGATGGCCAGCTGGGGCGCAAGACCCGCAATGCGGTGTCGCAGTACCAGGCCTACCTCGGATATCCCGTTACCGGACAGCTTTCCGCCTTTGAGCAGAACCTGCTGATTTCCAGCTACAACCGCGCGCAGGCCGGGGGCTATGCGGTTCAGCAGCAGGTCGCGGCGACGCCGGATGGCACCCGTGGTCTGCTCAAGACCTACCGCGCGGAAATGGCGGGCCAGTCACCGGCGGGCAACGGGGCTGCGCCCACGACAACCATCGTCGTTGCACCGCAGCAGGTGCCGCAGGTCGGCGCCACGATGGCGGCCACGGCACCGGCGGCACCGCTCTCCGGGATGAGCTCTCTTGCCGCCGCGGTTGCACCGGCACCTGATGCCGGCACCGGTGGCCTGCCGAACTTCCTCGGGGCGGGAACCCAGGCCTCGCTTGCCTCGCATTGCAACACCGTGTCGCTGATCACCAACACCAACGGCGGCTTTACCACGCTGGCCAGCATGACAGACCCGAATGTGGCGCTGAACGAGCAATTCTGCCTGGCGCGGACCTATGCCATTGCCGAATCGGAAGAGCTGGTCAGCCAGATCCAGGGGTTCACCCCCGATCAGATCGCCCAGCAATGCGCCGGTTTCGGCCCCGCGATGAAGGACAAGGTCGCGGCCCTGTCGCTGAAACCGCGCGAGGCGGTGGTGCAGGACGTTTCGGCATTTGTGCTGACCACTGGCATGTCGCCTGCACAGCTTCAGGGCACGGCCAAGATCTGTCTCGGCGTCGGCTATCGCACCGACAACATGGATGTGGCCGTGGGCTCTGCCCTGCTGCTCTTTACATTGGGTGAAGGGGTCTATGGCGAGCTGATGGGCCACCACCTGAGCCAGGGCTTCGGCCCCGCCAAACGTGTGGACATGGCGCAAAGCTGGTATCAGGCAGGCCTTGCCGCTGCCGATTCCGGTGCCGCGGCGGTCTTTGTCCCCGGCCAGCCCGAGCGGACGGAACTGATCCGCGCCGCGGCAAGCCGTTCGGGCGGGGTTCAGGGCTCTGCCCTGCCGACACCGCAACCGGCTTCCGGCAGTGCTTTGCCCACATTCTCGATCAGCGAATAACCCCGGCACGGCCGGGCGTGACGGCCCCCCGCAGCGGATGCGCTGCGGGGGGCCTTTTTGTTTTCTTTTCCTCTTCACAAGCTGCACGGCTTTGTCTAAACCGCCTTAACCATCCATGGCGTGCGGTCGTGGCGGAATGGTAGACGCGCAGCGTTGAGGTCGCTGTGGGGTAACACCCGTGAGAGTTCGAGTCTCTCCGACCGCACCAATTTCCCAAAATCAAACCATGCAACCGGTTGATCGAGCCTATTTTAATCCTGTTCGAACGGGCGCATTGTCCTTACCCTGTCCCTGCCACAAACTGGCCGCTGGTCAGCGCAGCAAAACCGCGCCGGACCGGGGCCTTGTATCGGAGGTGGGCTGATGGATCTCGACCTGCAGGATAAGCATGTTCTCGTAACCGGCGCGTCAAAAGGCATCGGGCTGGCGATTGCGCGTTCATTCGCGCAGGAGGGCGCGCGGATCACACTTGTCTCTCGCCGGGAGGATGCGTTGCGCAGCGCCGCCGAGGAGCTGAGACAACACAGCGACGGGATCATTGGCCACATCACGGCGGATCTGTCGAAGGAGGAGGCGCGCGCGGCCCTGTTTGACCAGGCGCCGGACATCGACATTCTGGTGAACAACGCCGGTGCCATCAAGTCCGGCCCGCTGTCCGCGCGCAGCATGGAAGACTGGCGCAAAGGGTTCGAGCTGAAGGTCTGGGGGTATATCCACCTTTGCATGCTCTATGCCCCCCGTATGCGCGCAAGGAAATCCGGCACGATCATCAATGTCATCGGGATGGGCGGACGGGCTGTGCGGCCCTCCTATATCATCGGTGCGGCCGGGAATGCGGCCCTGATCGGCTTTACCAATGCGCTGGGGGCGGAAACCCCGCAGGACAACCTGCGTGTCTTTGGCATCAATCCTGCTGCCACGCGGACCGACCGCATGACAGACAGGCTTCGCAGCGAGGCGCGTCAACAGTTCGGCGACGAAAACCGCTGGGCGGAGTTGCTGAACCCGGACCAATACCCCTTTGGCCGGCCTGCCCACCCGCAGGAGGTGGCGGACCTTGCCGTCATGCTGGCCAGCCCCAGGGTGCATTACCTGTCCGGCACGGTGATTGATATGGATGGCGGCAGGCAATGGGCGGGCTGAGAGGCCGGGGCAGTGTCAGGCCAGTATTTCCAGCCACAGCCAGACCGTCAGCAGCGACGCGCCGGTTGCAATCAGCACGGATGACGCGGCGACGCGGCGGCCCTTGCCGTACATATTGGCAAAGATATAGGCGTTGAACCCCGGTGCCATGGCCGCTGTCAGCACGCCGGAGCGGAAGCCATCCTGCGGCAGCGACAGGGCCGTGCCAAAGCTCCAGACCAGCGCGGGATGCACCAGCAGGGCGATCATGCAGACCATGGCGATGGCAATCTTGTCACCTTCGGGCCTGTATTGGATCAGCACACCCCCCAGCGCAAAAAGTGCGGCGGGCAGGGCGGCGCGGGCGATCAGCGACAGGGCGTCATCGACAACGCCGGGGATCGGCTGACCGGTCAGGTTGAAGGCAAAACCGCCCAGGATGGCCAGCACCAGCGCATTGCTGAACATCGCCCGCCCGACAGCGCCTGCCAGTTTCACCGTGGACTGGCCCCGGTTGCGCACAACCTCCATCACGGTGATGCCCAGACCGTAGCAAAACGGCGAATGCAGGGCGATGATCGCATAGTTGCCGGTCAGGGCATCCGGCCCATAGGCGCGTTCCGCGATGGGCAGGCCCAGCAGGACCGAATTGGAGAACAGGCAGCAAAACCCGATTGCCACGCAATCCTCCCAGGGGCGTTGCAACAGGATCCGCGCGCCAAAAATCCCCAGCGCAAAGCAGATCGCGGCCCCGGCATAAAAGCTGATCAGCAGGTCGGGGTCGAAATCACTGCCAAGGTCCAGTTTCGCAATCGCCTGGAACAGCAGGCAAGGGATGGCGAAGTTCTGGGTGAACTTCATGACCCCATCAATGCCGGAGATCGGGAACAGCCCGCGCCAGACGGCAAAATAGCCAAAGCCGATGACCAGGAAGACAGGCAGGATGACGTCGAGAAGGTTCTGCACGATCTGGGCTTTCGCTTTGCCGGGAGCGCCGGGGGTTTCACACCCCCGGACCCCCGTGGGAATATTTGGAGCCAAAAAGAGGTCAGGTCAGGGGAAAACGCAAAACCATGCCGTCATAGGCGGGTTCGATGTGGTCAGGGGTTTCGGCGGCAAGGGTACGGTAATCGAGATCGTTGTGCATGTTGGTCAGCACCGCGTGGTCCGGCGTCAGCGCTGCGATCCAGTCCAGGGTCTGGGCCAGATGGCTGTGGGTCGGATGCGGTGCCCGGCGCAGGGCGTCGACGATCCAGCAGGTCAGCCCCTGCAACTGGGACCAGGCATCTTCGGGAATGCTCACCACATCAGGCAGATAGGCGACATTGTTCATCTTGAATCCCAGCGCGTCCATGCCGCCGTGATTGACCAGAAAGGGCGAAAAGGTTAGCGCGCCGCCGGGCCCGTCGATGGTCACATCGCCGTCGATGTCGTTCATTTCCAGGATCGGGGGATACATCGACCCTTCGGGCCGGATGAAGGCATAGCCGAACCGCTCCAGCAGGGCGGCGCGGGTGGGGGCGTCGGCCCAGACCGGCAGCCGCGCGCGCATGTTGATGACGATCATCCGCAGATCGTCCAGCCCGTGCACGTGATCGGCATGGGCATGAGTATAAAGCACCCCGTCCAGCCGCCCCACACCTGCGTCAAGCAACTGGCTGCGCATGTCGGGGGAGGTGTCGATCAGCACCGTGGTGGTGCCTGCATCGGTGATCCGTTCCACCAGCGCGGAACAGCGACGGCGGTGATTGCGCGGCTCCCCGGGGTCGCAATCGCCCCAGTGCCCGCCAAGGCGGGGCACACCGCCCGAGGATCCACAGCCCAGTATCGTGACCCGCATCTCGGCCATCAGGCGGCCTTTTCGAACTGGGCGGCCTTGCGGAACAGGCGGTCGAAGTTTTCCTGCGTGCGCGCGGCGAAATCGGCGTAATCGAGACCGAAGGTCTCGGCCGCGCGGCGCGCGGTATGGGCGGTAAAGGCGGGCTCGTTGGTCTTGCCCCGGTGCGGCGGCGGGGCGAGATAGGGGGCATCGGTTTCGACCAGGATACGGTCCAGCGGCGCATTGGCAAAGATATCGCGCAGTTCCTGCGATTTGGGAAAGGCGGTGATGCCCGACATGCTGAGGTAGAACCCCAGGTCCAGCGCGGTGCGGGCCAGCCCAGCCGATGAGGAAAAGCAATGCATGACGCAGGGATATGCGCCATTTGCATATTCCTCGGTCAGGATCGCGGCCATGTCGTCATCGGCCTCGCGGGCATGGATGATCAGCGGCAGCCCGGAGTCGCGCGCAGCGGCAATATGGATGCGCAGAGAGGTCTTCTGCACCTCCGCGCTTTCGGCGGTGTAATGGTAATCCAGCCCGGTTTCGCCGATCCCGATCATCTTGGGGTGGCGGGTCAGCGCCATCAGCGTATCGTGGTTGACCAGCGGTTCGGCGGCGGCGGACATCGGGTGGGTGCCTGCGGCGTAAAAGACCGGCGCATGTGCCTCGGCAATGGCGCGCACGGCGGGTTCATTGCGCAGCCTGGTGCAGATGGTGACCATACGTGTCACGCCCGCCTCTGCCGCGCGGGCGATGACCTGCGGCAACTGGCCTTCGAAATCGGGGAAATCGAGGTGGCAGTGGCTGTCGGTGATCTGCGGGGTCATGCCTGTAATCCTAGCGCGGCGCGTTTTCTGCGATCTTGAGCAGGGTATCTAGGACCAGCGCGGCAGGGTCAAGGTTGACCGCCAGCCCATGTTGCGCGCGGTCGGAGACCTGTTGCGCCAGATCGGCCCAGATCCGGCCCTGATGTGGCGTGGGGGCCAGCCGCGCCAGGGTCTGTGCCTCGCCCCTTGCCGCCTCGATTGCGGGCGGCGCACCTGTGGCCCCGGTCCGTGCCAGCCGGGCCAGCATCAGGTCGACCAGGGTGAACAGCAGGTTCAGCTTTTCTTCCGCCCCGCGCTGGGCGGCGGCTTCGGCCAGTTTGATGGCGCGGGCGCGGTCCATGCGCGGCATCGAGGACAGCAGGGCGATCAGTTCCGCATAGATCTGCAACCCGCCCATCAGCGACAGCCGCAGGGCCCCGCCGACCGAGCCGCCGGAAAGTTCGGCCAGGGCCGCCGGATCGCCATCGACCGCGACACCGGAGGCGGCAAGGGCCGCCGCCATCTGATCGGGGTCAAGCCTGCCCAGCCGCAGCGTGCGGCAGCGCGACCGGATCGTGGGCAGCAACCCGGAGGGCTGGTGGCTGATCAGCAGCAAAATGGCCCGCGCGGGCGGTTCTTCCAGCATTTTCAGCAGGGCATTCGCGGCGTTGACGTTCATCACATCCGCATCGTCGATGATCACCACGCGGCGCCCGCCGTCGGCGGCGGACATCTGGAAAAAACCGTTCAGCGCGCGGATGTCATCGACCACGATCTGCTTGCGCATCCGTTTGGTGTCCGGGTTCACGCTGCGGGTGACGGATTTCAGCGCGCCTTCACCGCCCGAGGCCACGCGCCGTGCAACGGGATGACCGGCATCTATGTCCAGGGTCCGGGGCGCAGGCGTGTCAAACATGCCGCCCGCGTCGGGATCGGGCGTGGCCAGCACAAAACGTGCAATGCGCCAGGCCAGGGTTGCCTTGCCCACACCGCGCGGACCGCTCAGCAGCCAGGCGTGATGCAGTTTGCCGCTGTTCCAGGCCTCCAGGAATCCCGCTTCGGCCTCCGCCTGTCCGATCAGGGCGGGGGTATCGCGCGGATGCAGGGCTCCGTCGAGCTGATCGGGATGTGGGACCTCGTCGTTCATGGGTTTCGTTTACCACGGATCGCGGCGGTTGAAAGGGGGCGGTGGCGGGATGGCACCGTCAAGCCGCAGGCAACAACCTGTGGTCGCAACTTGTGCGCCAAAGGTCACATAAAAGCCAGAATTGCCCCTGCATCCCCCGATTGGGGGAGTGACCAAACGCCGTTTCACAAGGCTATTGAACGCATGGTTCTGCCTGTGCCCTGCGAATTCCGTGCCGGGCCGGAGGGCATCCATCTGAATGTGTTTTGAGCCACGAAGGGGAAATTCTTGTGAACGATCAAAGTATTTTACGTACCGGTCTGCTGGGGGCAGCATGCCTCGCGATGGCGGCCTGCACCAGCAATGCGGTTGGCGGCGGACCGGGTGGCGGACCCGGCGGCGGACCGGCTGCAACCCGCGCCGAATATGACGCCAAATTCGACGAATTGTCGAACACCACAAGCCTGGCGCCGACCAGCGTCGAACTGGTGGGGCAGGGCACGTTCCGCGGCTCCACGCTGCTGAACATCACTGCCAACGACAACACCAATACCACCGGTTTTGCGCTTGGCGATCTGGAAGTTCAGGCGGATTTCGACAATGAGACCATTGCCGGGACCGCCACCAATTTCCGTGGCGAACTGGGCGGCGAGGCCTTTACACTCGACGGTACGCTGGACAGTGCGGACGGTATCGCGCCGTCGGTCCTCTCTGAGGAGACCCAGCCGATCATCCTGCCCCCCGGCGTGCCGCCAATCCCCGGCGCACCCACCGAAGTCGTGACCAACGTCTTTACCCTGAACATGGGTGGCGAACTAGTTGATCCGGTCAGCGGCAGCATCGGTCAGGTCAACCTTGGCCTTGGCGGTTCCTTCCTTGGCCCGGTTGGCGGCGGTCAGGCGCAGGCGGCTGTCGGACCGGCCACGGTTGTCGTGACGGACCGGCCCGGCGGCGCGCCGATCCTCATCGGCGGCGGCGGGACATTCGTGCTGGAACGCGAATAACACCTCCCCGACCTCGTACCTCCGGAAAAGGCCCCCTTTGCGGGGCCTTTTGAGGCTGCTGAAAAAGCACGTTCCTGCACCCGCTCCCCCCGAAACAACGAAATCGTTCTTCCACGACGCCAGCCACAACCCTTGGCGCGGGCTGAAAGCCCGGGCCGCGCCCGACCCTCCCCCCGGGAGGGCGCTTTTGGTGACTTCTCGTATCACACTGACAACATTGATATTTGTAAGGGAGGCGCTCCGAATGCGCGTCTCAATGCGCCCTCCCAGGCTCGGGCGCGGCCCTTCGTTCGAAAACGTAACGCTGAGCGCAGAAGAACGATTTACCTCCGGCAGCAGCCGCTTCCGGGTTTGTCAGCAATCTGAAAAGGCCCCCTTGCGGGGCCTTTTGCCGTTTTCGGGGGCAGGTATTGGTCGAAAGCTGAATGATCCTCCATCCACAAGGAACACCGGGGGGAAGTATCAAACACGACCAACATCCGCGTGCAGGCGAACTGACGATGCGGACATTGGTGCAGCGTGCGGCGAATGGCGGGAAGGGAGCCCTTGCCGCATTCCACCCGCGCGGAATCAAGGCCGCAGGCCGCCGCGCATCATGCCAGAGGCATGTCTGCGACATGACGGGCCGTCCGCCGGCACGGCGATTTGGCTTCTGTAGTGTCTGACAGATAGTTAGGAGGTGCTTGGCTGCCATAAACTGCCAATCACTGAGGTCGGATCGCCGCGCCACGGCCCAACGATGCGCGGCTTTGCGAACGGCAGCAATGTCCGCATAATGACCGTCGGCAAGTCGGCGGATGTATGGCGGCATTGCTCAAGACCATCCTTATTCGATGCTTGGGCAGGATCAACGCTGACGATCACGGGGGGCGGTTTTCCGGCCTGTCAGCCGTCAGGCGCGCCGCTTCGGTAAAAAACCGTCCGCAACCGCGCGGACATCTGAGGCCACGTCATCAACAGCCCTTGCGCCGTCGAGAACCCGGAACCGGTCCGCAAATTCATCGGCCAGCGCCAGGAACCCCGCGCGCATGGCCTTTTGCAGATCCTCGCCGAAATCCTCAAACCGTTCCTCGGCCCCCTTGCGGGACAGGGCGCGGCTCAACCCTTCGGTGGGGTCCATGTCGATCAGGATGGTCAGATCCGGCTCGACCCCGATCATGAGGTCATGCAACCGGTCCACGACGCCGCGCAGATCGCCGCGCGACAGGCCTTGATACATCCGGGTCGAATCCGCAAAACGGTCGCAGATCACCACCTTGCCCGCCGCAAGCGCGGGCCGGATGGTGCGTTCCAGATGATCGCGGCGCGCGGCAGTGAAGAGCAGAATCTCGGTTTCCGCCGACCAGCGGTCGGGATCGCCCTGCAGGACCAATGCGCGGATCTCCTCCGCCCCGGGAGAGCCGCCTGGCTCCCGCGTCAGGATCACGTCACGGCCTGCGTCGCGCAGATGATCGGCCAGCAGCCTGGCCTGGGTGGATTTTCCCGAACCGTCGATGCCCTCAAAGCTGATGAACAGCCCCTTGTCGCTCACGAGGCTTCCTGCGGACCTGCATTGATCCGCGTCAGCAGATGCTGCGCCGCTGCGGCCAGTTTGATCATGAAGCCGCCGGGGGCCACATCATCGGAGGCAACCAGCGGTACGCGCACTTCCGGCAGGCCTTCGCGGGTGATCACCAGCTCGCCCATCTCGGCGCCCTTTTCGATCGGAGCCTTGAAAGGCATCTGATAGATCGCCTCTGCCGTGACATCATTGCTGCCGGTAAAGGGGGTCAGCATCGTCAGCTTGTCTTTCAGCTCCAGCCCCACGGTCTGCACGGCACCCAGCGCAACAGGCACTTCGGTAATCTGCGTGCCGGCCTCGCCCAGGGTACGTTCAGAGAACTGGCGGAAGGCCCAGTTCACGATGGCTTCGGATTCCTGCGCGCGTGCTTCGGCGGTATCCAGCCCCGAGATCACGAAAACCACGCGCCGGTTCCCCTGTTTGGCCGATCCGACCAGCCCGTAGCCCGCCTCGGATGTGTGGCCGGTCTTCAGACCGTCCGCGCCAATCCCCAGCTTGAGCAGCGGGTTGCGGTTGTAGCGGTTCGCCGACTCGTTCGCATCAAACAGGAACTCCTCTTCGGCGAACATCGGGTAGAACTGCGGGAATTCCGTGATCAGTTTGGTGGCCACCAACCCGAGGTCGCGCATCGACATGCGGTGGCCCGGCTTGGGCCAGCCGTTGGAGTTCATGAAGGTCGAATTGGTCATGCCCAGCTGCTGTGCGCGGGTGGTCATGTCGCGGGCGAAACGCGCTTCGGTCCCCGACAGCGCCTCTGCCAGGACCACACAGGCGTCATTGCCCGACAGCACGATGATGCCGCGCAACAGATCTTCGACCGACACGCGTTCGCCCTGTTGCAGGAACATGGTGGAACCGCCGTAGGACGCCGCATCGGCAGAGACGAGCAATTCGTCATCCAGTTCCAGCCGCCCGTTCTCCAGTGCCTCGAAGGCCATGTAAAGCGTCATCAGCTTGGACATGGAGGCGGGCGGCAGCGGCTGGTCCGCATTCTTGGCCAGAAGCACCGTGCCGGTGGTCAGGTCATAGACATAGGCGGCACTTGCCTTGGTCTCGAAGGCTTGGGCGGGAAGGCTGAACAGGATCAGCGCCAGGCAGGCAGCGAAGTGGCGGATCATGGTCTGGGAAAGCTCCTGTGATTAGCTCGACACGGCATAGGCGTCCGAGAACCCTTCGCCCTTGATCTTCTTGACCAGGCTGTTGAGTTCGGACTGGCTGGTGACCGGGCCGACAACGACGCGCCAGAAGGGCTTGCCATTGATTTCTGATTTCTTGACCGTCGGGACCAGCCCGGCGCCGCGCATCTGTTTGGCCGCGCGTTCGGCATTGGCTTCGACACTGAAAATGCCGATCTGAACATAGGGTTTGGACAGGCTGGATGCCGGTTTCGGGGCAGGTGCCGCAGGTTTTGCTGCCGCCGGGGCCGCAGGGGCGGCCGCCGCGGGTGCTGGTGCTGCCGCATCAATGGCCTGTTCGGCCGATGCGATGGGGTCCAGCGTTGTTTCCGTCACATCCGATGGGGCCTGCACGCTCGCGGCGGCGGCCTCGGCTTCGGCGGTTTCCTCGGCCTCTTCACGGCGCAGGGCGATCACGTTCAGCGGCGCGGGCGCGCCGGCCAGAACATTCAGCGCCGCAGCGGCGTCCGATGACATCTGCAGGTTCGGGCCGGGCAGTTCACGCTCGCGCCGGAACAGCGCGCCAATCACGAACTTCCCGTTCGCCTCGTTGCGGATGATCACCCGCTCGGGTTCGGTCACATCGGGATGCGCCACCCAGACGCCCCCCAGCGAGGGGCGGCCATCCCACAATCCCTGGTCTGTCACGTTGAAGACCTCGGGTGCCTCCACATCGCGTTCCACCAGCTTGGTGGAGCGGGTGGCACCTGCCGTGCTGGCCTGTGCCTTGGGCTTGAGGAAGCCAAGCTGCCCGGTGTCTTCGCAGCCTGCCAACAGGCCCACCGACAGGACCAGACCTGCCATCACGGTCAAACGGCCTGCGCGGCTGTCGGGGCGGGAAATAAGCCTGCTCATCAATTTGTCGTCCTTGCCTGCTGGCCTGATGGGCCATTTCACACCGCATCTTGCGGCAACGCTCAACACCCCCTTGGACGAGGGTTTTGCCGCACTCTAACCTGCAAGGGACAGCCTGAAAAGGCTGGGCTGCCCTGATCGGCAAATTTCCCCGTGTGACGGCCGGTAAATTCGGCACATCGGAGCATTTGCCGAATCGATTGCGGCACTCTAGGAGGGGGGCGTTGCGGAGGTTTGGCAGAGTGGTCGAATGCACCGGTCTTGAAAACCGGCGGGCGTGAGAGCGTCCCCAGGGTTCGAATCCCTGAGCCTCCGCCATTCACCGCCGATTGCCACCAAAAACAGCCTATTTCCCGCCTATCACCGGAGGGCGGTGGCCATTGCTGTTCGGTTTCGCAGTGCCCGCGGAGAAGCGGACAAAGGTAGCTTCCAGTTTCGATGTCAGTAGAGCGGACGAAGCTGCCGTCCACCAAAGCCCGGAGTCAAGGTGCGCAGCACCGCCGGGCAGCGCCCGACCGCCCCATGGGCGGGCGCTTTCTCACCGTATTGCGGTTCATCATCCCCACGCCAAAGATTAGAAATAAAGTGGCACCCACGGACGTTCCGCTGCCCACCCGCGGCCAGGCGCTGCCCTGTGTGGTTAAGTAACTTTGGACTCGAAGCTGACTTACGCTGCGCGGTGCATGAAGGTCCACTCTGATATTTTTGATGGTCGTCAGTTGCGACGCCATCGAGTTTGTGAATCAGTTTGTAGAGCTATAGCGTAGGTGTAGTTCCCGGTTTCGCCGTCTTCGGCCCGCCTATTCAACCCATTTCACAGCAGCGGCACCGCCCGGTTTGGCCCTTTGGCTGCCGAAGGATGCGCGCGTTTCCGACCTCAGTGCCTTTTCCATAGCTATGACAAAGCGTCGTTCAGCAGGCGTTTCAGGGTGCCGTCCGCCACCGCGGGCAAGGCGACGTGATGGGTGTCGATACCGTCGAGGACAATGGCCTTTGCGTTCTTTATGTCGTCGAGCGCGCGCAGGCGGGTCATGTCGGGCGCGTAGTTGCTGCCGACAACCTGTGTCAGTTGCAGCTTGGGGTGTGAGCGAAGCTGCGGGCGCAGATCGAAGGCGTCCAGATCGGCTCCGAAGATCTCCGCCATGCCGCGCCGGGCATGGTCGGCGTCCCCGGCTTTGGCGGCGCCGGGCGTGACAAAGCCCGCCAGTGAAATGACGGCATCCGCATCAATTGCCAGGCCGGTGCGCAGGGCCGCAAATCCGGCGGCCGATCCTCCGATTGCAACCACCTTGCCCTGGCCAAGCTCCGCAATCATCGCGGCCAGTGCCGCCTGCATTGCCGCTTCATCTGCGCCAAGCTCGGGCACACCCTTGAGGAATATCTGCCCGTGGGGATCGCGCAGATAGATGATATGTGCCGGAATATCCGCCATGACCTTATCCAGATACCGGCTGTTGATGTAACTCAGCCCGCCGATCAGGCCTTCAAACACCACAACAATATTTTCTGCGCCCCGCTTTCTGACAATCCTGACATCGCCGTCGCCAAGCACCGCTTTGCGCGGGCGCGTCTTGCCAAGGACATCAAGCGCGGCCAGCAGGCTGCGCGCGGTCGGGCCCAGAAGCTCCGTTTCGGCAAGCAGCAAGAGGGTTTCGCAACCTTCGCCCTTGTATCCGGCGCGCAGGGCGAAAAGCGCGTATTGCAGCAGCCAGGCGGGCTCCGGCGCCTTGGTTGTCGCGAGCCGTTTGAGGGCCGCGAATATCTTCCTGTCCTCGGCCCGCGTCAGGAAAACACGATTGAGCCTGTAGACCGTCCGCCATTCCAGCGGATGCAGTTCCAGCGCCCGCCGCAGCGCCGAAACCGACAGGTCGAACCGCCCCGCCGCAGCGGCCAGCCTGCACAGCCGGCACAGGCTGACAACATCCTCTGCCCCGGCCTCCACATCGCTTTGCAGACGGTCCAGGGCGTCGGGCAGGGACAGTTCGATTGAACGCAGATGATTGCGCACCTTGGCCGCGTAATCGGGCAGGGGGCCGTCCTGTTCGACTTTCTTGAACAGGTCGAGCGCAAGCTGGTAATCGCCGCTCACATCAGCGCGCATTGCCAGGCGCAGCATCAAATGCGTGCTTTGGGGGCGTTTTTCGAGCGCCGTCTTGAGAAAGGCGACCTGCGCCTGCATGGGCATCGACGACAACACATCGCCGGTTGCGGCCTTCAGCATGGTTTCGTCGATGTCCGGCATATCGAGCCCGGCGAGAAACCAAGCCATGGCGTCATCTGTCTGTCCCGCCTTGGCCAGGCATTTTAGGTGGGTGCTCCAGACCCAGGGGTTGGCCGGCGATTCCTCGGCCAGTTTCGCGGAGAGATCGAGGGCCTTCTGGGGTTCATCGCGGGCCATTGCCAGGCGCACTTCGCCCAGACGTGCGGGCAGATGCGCAGGGGTCTGGGCAAGATGGCTGCCGACATAGCTGTCTGCCGCTGCATAGTCCTGATCGGCAATCAGCCCGTTAAACGCTCTGGCGTCCCATGCCGACTGGGCAGGGGGGGGCGTGTCATCGGCGGGTGGGGGCGCGTCCTTGCCGGATCTGGCGGGTGCCGCCGATCCCTGCCGCATCTCTGCCACGGCGTCGGCAAGTGCTGTTTCAATCGCGGTATCTGGAAAGATGTCGGCATGCGCCGCAGCTTGTTTCCCGGCGGCAAAGATCTGGGTGACCCGGTTCCAATGGGCCTCAAGCTGTGGCGCGATTGCGTCAGGCAGGGATTGTTTGGGCTGTTCGAGAACGCGGGGCAGATCCTTCAGCGCGGTTTCCCAACTGTCCACGACATCCGCGGTCCGGTCCATCTGGATCGCCTGACCTTCAAACTTGTGCAGGTTCGGCACGGCGACCAGCCGCGCCGGGACGCCATAGGCCGCAGCCGTGATCTGGCCGTGCAGGGAGGCCCCAAGATAGGCGTTTGCCCCCGCAATGACGGCGGCGATGTCTTGCAGGGTATCGGCATCGTCGTAAGCAATGGTATGGCGGGGCGCCGCGGCATGAAGCGCCTGGGCCAGTTCGTGGTCGCCATGGCAGCGCCCGATCGCGATCAGAACGGCGGTTGCGCCGGCGGCTTCTAGGGCTGCATCCAGTTGTTGCGCGAAATCGGCGACGGAAGTTCTGCGCAGGCTGCGTGCCTTGACGTGGAGCGCGATCACCGGCCGCGCTTTCGGGATTTTCAGTTTCTTTCTGATCCTGGCAAAGCGCCGCTTCAGCGCCGTTTCAGGCCAGAGGTGCGGCAAATCGGTTGCCGTGTCCGGCATCACCTCCGGGCGACGGCCTGCCCATCTCTCCATCGCATCGGCGCTTTGTGTGTCCCGCACGGCAAAACGGTTGGCGGCTGCCGCGACGCGCTGCAGCCAGTCGGGGCCGGGCGCTGTCCCTTCCGGCGCCAGCACACCGGGCGCGTTCCACACCACCGGCAGCCCATGGCGCAGGGCGTGGGCCGTTGCGCCTGCCCAGAGGGCGGGATAGGCATTTTCATCATAGCCCGGCAGACCGAAATCGCGGATGTGTACGATGTTCCCGCCACCGATGAGGATGCCGTCAAAGCTGTCCGCCGTTTTGGCAAATTCCGCCAGCGAAATGACCGGAACCGTATCGCGGTAGCGGGTCGCCCCGGCGGTCGGTGAGACGGCGACAACATCCATGCCTGCAGGCGCAAGCCGTTGTTGTGCCAGCAGTGGAAACAGCAGATCGCCGTAGTTTTCAACGTCGAAAGTGCCGAAAATCGCGATACGGCGCTCATTGGAATCAGGCATGGGATTCTCCGGACCGCTACGGGCGGGTGGGGCGTGAAAAGTGAACCAAAACAGACAAGATACAAACCACTGATGGCATGATACTTTGCATCTTATCGCTATGGTTGCAATGATCCGAAATTCAAAGGTTTACCCCATCAGATTGCGGCAAAACGCAGCCGGCAGCTCTCGTAGCCCCGTATCATCGACCATCGGGCGAACCTCCGGTCATCCGGCTTTGCGGTGAACGGTACTGCAAGGCGCACGGTTTCCAGAGCGGCATCCAAAAGGGTGCTGAGGAACAGGCGGCTCAACTGGCTGCCGGTGCAGGCGAGAGAACCAAAGGAAAACGTGGCTGTCTGCAGGCGCGGCCGGTCGAAACGGAAAGCCTCGGGGTCTTGCCAAAGCTCCGGATCGCGATTGGCCGCCGCCAGATCGCAGGACACAAGAGAATGGGGCGGCAAATGCATGTCACCCAGATCCAGACCGGCGGGCCCGATCTGGCGGGCGACATAGCGCACCGCCCCCAGCAGGCGCTCCACCTCCTGCAGGTAGGCCGCGCGAAGTTCCGCGCGGTTGCGCAGCGTCTCCTGAAGGTCCGGATTGTCGGCCAGATGCGCCAGCATCAGACCGCTGGTCTTGGACAGGGGCTCAATTGCCAGAAAGGCGGGGGAAATCAAATGTATCAGCGGTATTTTCTGCCCGGCGGACCAACCGACGTTCATCGCCGAGAGATTGCCCATGATGCGCGCGGCCTTTGGCTCCAGCTTGATGAAATCGGGGATCGCGGTGCGGTCGAGGCTTGCCAATATGTCAATGCTGTCGGTCTCGATTTCCTGACCCAGGGCCGCATTGATCCCAAGTGCCGCGGCGCGCCATTCCATGATCGGCTTTTGCACTGCCATTGCCATGGCGTCAGCCTCGGTTTCGCCCGAAGAAACCAGCGCGGCGAGGGGAGACCGGAAATCCTGCGCGGGCAGGCATTCCATTAACCGTTTGGTGACGGTGATGGCGTCCATGCGCTCGGCGTCGTTGGGGGTGCGGTGTGCGCGGCTGATCTGGCGGGACAGACGAAAAATGCTGTCAACACCACCGTGCCTTTCACGGAACCGGGAAAACACCCTGAAAGCAAGATCGTCGGTTGTGGTGCCCGGGTGCGCCAGCACGGCGCGCACATCCCGCATGCGCGACACCTGCCAATGACCATAGCCGCGCCGCCAGGGCGTGCCGACCAGGATGGGATCGCGATTGGCCTCCGCCGCCTCGCGGATCGTGGACGGGCCGAAGGCTTGAGAATTGATTTCCGATGTGCGCATATGCGGGCCTGTCTTCAAAAGAATGGTGCCGTTGTGCAGGTTAAGCCCAGTGTCTCGCAAACGGAAGGCGCTGAGATGGCGGCACCCGATATTTCGATCGCGATCACATGCTGGCGGATGGACCGCGAGTTGCCGCGCACGCTGTGGTCGCTGTCGCGCGCTTTTCAGCAGGGTGCCGAAGGGCTGAGCTGGGAAATCATCGTGGTCGACAACGGCTCCGGACATCTGCCTGTCGCGCCAGAGATGACACCGGTCCCGCAGATCATCGCGGCAAGCAACCCCGCCCCGTCGCCGGTCCAGGCGATGAACCAGGCGCTGTCACTGGCGCGGGGCAGGATCGTCGGCGCATGGATTGACGGCGCGCGCATGGCGTCATCCGGGCTCCTGGCTGCTGTGGCGCGCGCAGCCGAGGCGCATCCGGCCCCGGTGATTGCCGTGCCCAATCGCCAGTTCGGCTTCGACCGGCAGGCCAGCGCGACGCAGCATGGATATGACCGGGCGACCGAGGATGCATTGCTGGCGCAGGCCGGCTGGCCCGATCCGGCAGCGGACCTATTTGCCGTGTCATGGCCCGAAGAGGCCCAGGTCACCGGGCCGATACTGGAATCGAATGCCCTGTTCCTGCATCGCGACACCTGGTCGGCCCTTGGCGGCTTTGATCCCATCTTTACGGAGCCGGGCGGCGGCATGTGCAATCCTGACATGCTGGACCGGGCGCTGAACCACGCTGGTACACAGTTTATCCGCATGGCCGGGGTCGCGACATTTCATCAGATCCACGGCGGCACATCGACTTCCGATCCGGCTCAGGCGGTAAAAATCGTAAAGGAAGCCACGCGAAACTATCTTCGTCTGCGCGGCAAACCACCGCGCAAGCAGCGCGCGCCCGGCTGGCTTTATGATGCGACAACAGGCGCGCTGACCCGCAGCTAGCGCGGCTGCTGGTCAAGCCCCGCCGCCTGGCGCTGCACCAGACTGGCCGAGTGCCGCAGGATGTCGCGGTAGCGCCGCAGGGCCGCCGGTTCGAGATCGGCTTGCGGTTGTTCCTCCAGAAGATAGGTTCCGTGATCGCGCCCCCGCACATGGGTGGCATAGCCTTTCTGATCGCCCAACTGCCTGACATCGCCCGCGATATAGCGGATCGCGAAACCGATGCGCCTGCCGGAGGTTGCCTGATTGGGGGCAGACCCATGCACCAGCGTGACATGGTGAAGCGACATTTCACCCGGTTCAAGCGGGCAGTTCACGGCGTTTGCCTCATCAACCTCTCCCGCCACTTCCTCGCCAAGTGGCAGCATGGAGGAGGGGGCGTTCCTGACCGCATGAGGCACGGCGCTCAGGTGGCTGCCCGGCACCACCCGCAGGCAGCCGCTTTGCGGTGTGCTCGGGGTCAGGGCAAGCCATGCGGTCACCCCCTTGGGCGCATCCAGCCCCCAGCAGGTGCCGTCCTGATGCCATGGCACCACGCTGGAGGATCCGGCATCCTTGGAAAAGAAACTCGATCCCCAGCACAGGATGTCCGGCCCCAGAATCTGCGCGACGTGATCAAGGATATGGTCATCATGAACAAGGTCCCAGAGGAACGGATAAAGCAGATGGCTTTTTGCATTGAGCCGCGCAAACCCTTCCCGGCCAAGCCGGCGTTCGGCCTCTTCAAGACGGCCCACAAGCTCTGTCGCCGCCGCCTGCGACATCACCCTGATCGGGCTGGCAAAGCCTTCGCGCCCGAAATCCTGTGCAAATGTGCCCGTCATTGCAGTTGGTCCTTGCCGGCCGCCGCTTCGGCAAGATGGCGCGCCTTGGCGGTGCGGATGACGTTGGCGGCCTGGCGGATGATATCGGCGTGCCGTTTCAGTGCCGCCGGGTCCATTTCCGCCTCTGGCCGGACTTCAAGGGGGACCTGCGCCAGGTTCCTGCCGCGCACCAGCGTCGCGGAGCCCCCCTCCTGCCGGACCTGCGCGGATGTATAGCGGATCACAAAGCCCAGGCGGCGGTCGTCAGAGGCATTTGGCCCCGACCCATGCAGCACCAGCGGGTGGTGCAGCGACATCTGCCCCGGTTTCAACATCATCCAGACCGCCCGGCCGAGGTCAGGCTGGCTGTCGACCGCCTCTCTGGCGCCCAGCATGTTCTTGTCGTCAGCGGTGTCCAGATGGCGAAGCTGGCGCGCATGGGTGCCGGGGATCGCCCGCATGGCGCCGGAGCCGCTTGTGACGTCACTCAGGGCAAGCCAGGCCGTGGCACCCTGGTTTTCGGTCAGCCCCCAGAATGTCGCATCCTGATGCCAGGCGACATATCCGTCCGAGCGGGCGGGTTTGTCGATCACGCTGGAGCCGATGCAGATGATGTCCGGCCCCAGCAGGCTGCTGACCTTGTCAAGGATACGGGCATCATGGACCACGTCCCAAAGGTAGGGCAGCAACAGATGCGGCTTGGCACGCGTCAGGCCGGACAAACGCCCGTGCTTGCGCGCCTCCAGCGCCTCGATCTGCGCTCTCAGGGCTTTGGCCTCGGTCTCGGGCATCACGTCAACCGGGTGCAGAAACCCGTCGCGGCGAAAGGTCTCGCATTGGGTCTCGTCCAATCCGGCAAGGCGGGCAGGGGATTGCTGTGTCATGATCTAGAAAGGCTCCATTTCGAGCAGGTCGGTGCCATCCAGCGCGGCTGCGCGGTCCTTTGCGGTTGTGAAAGGCGTCATCGCCCAGTCCGGTCCCGCCTGTTCCAGCCCGGCGCGCATGGCAAGCGCTGCGAAACGCAGCCTTGCCTGCCGCTTTGGGGCCGGTCCGGCCGCAAAGGCGGCGGCAATGCTGTCCCAATGCTGGCAAAGCTGTTCCGGCACGGCGTGGGGCAATCTGGTCTGCGGGGCCGCACATGTTCCGGGCAGTGCCGCCAGCGCCGCGTCCCAGGTGTTCACAAGGTCCCCGGGACGCTCCAGATGGGCCACCAGACCGTCGAATTTCCGGTAGGCTGGCCGTGCCACCAAGATCCCCGGCACGCCATAGGCCGCCGCCGCGATATAGCCGTGCAGGGAAGAGCCTGCATAGGCCCTGGCATGGGCAAGCAGGGCCGCGACATCGCGCAACCCCTCTGGCCGGTCCAGCGCTGCCGCCGCGATGCCCCGGTCGCGCAATGCCGCAGTGATCTCGCGTGCGATCCGGTCGTCGGAATGGGCCGTGCCGAGGCCGATCAGCACAGGCGTCAGATCCAGCGACACGCAGGCTGCCGCCAAACCATCCGCAAAAGACGGGATCGGCTCACCCCCAAGCGATCTTTGCCGGACGTGAACGGCCAGAATGCGATCCTGTCGTTCCAGCCCCATCTGCGCGCAGAGACGCAGGAAATCCTCTGCCAGCCCCTCCCGCGGCCAGACCCGGGCAAGGCCCAGAATCGGGTCCGGCACAATCTTTGCCTCGGGGGCCTTGGCCATCCGGGCCGAGCCCGCATCCCGCAGCGAAAGGTAATCCGCCGCGTCAAAGGCCGCAGCCGCGAGCGCGTCGACACCCGGACGCAGCGGATGCGGCACACCCGGCGCGTTCCAGGCAAGGGGCAGGTCACGCAATGCCGCCGCCAGCGTCGATCCCAGCCAGACGGCGGGTGCAACCGCCGCGCCGATACCCTGGCCGCGATATTCCCTGAGGCTGTCCATCCGGTGCGTATGAACGATGTAGCCGCCGCCGATCAGCATGCCGGCAAACTGCCTGTCGGGATCAAGGGCGGACCAGATGGGCCGCGTCGGCAAGGCCTGCTTCAGGGCGACCTTGGCCCCGGTTGGCGATAGCGCCTGCACCCGGTATCCGCGCTGGCCCAGCTCATGTGCCGCCACCACGGGGAACATCAGATCGCCGAAGTTGAGCATGTCGAACATGCCGGAAATCAGAACCTCCCCCGAGCCTTCCGTTCCGGGCGCGTCCGCTGTCATACTGTGGCGGAACGCTCACTGATCCGCTGCGCGATATGCGCGGACAATGCGGCAACCGAAGGATTGTTGAAGACTTCGCCGGGGCTGACCTCGATCTCGTATTGCTCCTCCATCATGCCGCACATGATGGTGATTTCGACAGAATCCAGACCGTAATTGTCAAAACGCTCGTTGACCGGGAAAGAGTCCTGCGGCATGTCGATCACGGACGAAATGTAATTTACCATCCAGTCGCTGACCGCAGTCGCGTCCATGGTCTGCTGTGATGTTCCGGTGCTGGCCATGGAGGTCCTTTCAACGGTGAAATGAAAGATAGCAATTCACCTGGAATGCTATATTCGTTTTCTTCCAAGGACAACCAAAAGGGTATCCATGTCAAGTGACCGCGACCTGAGATTGAGGGAAAGCGATTATGATTTCGCTATTCTCCATCCTGCACTGCGTCGCCTTTTCGGTGCAAGTGATCTGTACAATTATGGATATTGGCGCAGCGCCGATGGCGGACGGATCACCACGCTGGCCGAGGCCGCGGCAAGGCTGGTTCAACTGCATGTGGAGACCGATCAGGGGCGCGGCAACACCCGCACCCTGCTGGATGTCGGCTGCGGGCTGGGCGCCTGTACCGGGCTGTTCGCGGCAGCCTACCCGGAGGCCGAAATCACCGGAATCAACTATTCCGCGCGCCAGATCGCCCATGCGGAACGCCATCACGCCGGTCCGCGCATAACTTTCCGGCAGATGGACGCGACGGCGCTGGATTTTCCGGATCAGAGCATTGATTGCATCCATGCTGTCGAAGCCGCCATGCATTTCCACCCCCGCCGCCGCTTTTTCGAAGAGGCCCGCAGGGTGCTTGTGCCCGGCGGACGCCTGATCCTGACCGATGTTCTGGCACGCAGGCCGACAACCTTCATTCCCGCCGCCAACAGTGAAGCCTCGATCAGCGAATATGCCCGGACCCTGGTTGAAACCGGTCTGCAACCCCTTGAGATCACAGACATCCTTGACGATACCGCCGCCCCCTTTGCCAAGGTAATGCATGCCAATGCAATGCACGCCTATGGGCGCGCGATCGAGCAAGATGTCTCCGGCTATCTGCTGGTGCTTGCGGTGAACGGCAGCGCGACATCCAATGTGAGCTGAGGCGCAGGGCGGGAGCATCAATGCGCAGGCGTAACGGCAACTGTGTCCCGCTGCCGAACCTGACCTGTATCCCTGTTTTCAACGTGACCGATCATGGGGCGTCACCATACCAGCAGCGCTGCCGGTCGAATGGGTATCCCGGCAGGTCCGGTGCGGTGGGGTCTGCTTCTGCGAGGGCCCGGGGATCAAGCGTCGCACCGGCAAGATGCAGCGCAAGCAGGGCTATCGCGATCTCCCCGCCTGGGGCGGGGACAGCGGTGGCACCCGAACCATCGGCCTGCGATGCGACAAGGTCCGGGCAGGCCCGGCGCAGGCTGGCATAATCGGCCCCGGCCAAGGGCTCCGGCGTCTCAAGCATCACCGGGCCCAACAGCCGCTTGGGGTCCTGTGGCGGTGCGGACGCGATCCTGCCCGCGGCCTCTCTCGCCTCAGCGATGCTGCGCGCCTGGAACCCGGCGCGCCGGTTCAGACCGGTCCAGCGCCGCGTCACCGTGGCTGCCAGCCGGTGCAGGCAGACCTGCGGGTCCTCCAGCGCGGCAAGAAGCTGTTTTGCCCGCTCCCGAAGCGCCGCCGGGCTTGCGGCTGAAAGCAGGAACAGGTGGCTGGAGGCTGTCGCCCGCACCGTGGCAGCGGGAGCTGCCGCCGCGCGATCATCGGCAGAACAGACAATGGCATGGCAATTCAGCCCGCTCATCCCGAAAGAGCTGACACCTGCGATCCGGCGCGGGCTCTGCCATGGGCCTGTGGTTTGCGGCACCTGAAACGGAAGCGATTTCCAATCGATCCGGGGGGAGGGGTCGTCGAAATGGGGCTGGCCGGGCAGGATGTTGTCGCGCACCATCACGATGGCCTTGATCAGGCCTGCGATACCCGCCGCGGCCTCCAGATGACCGACAGCGGCCTTGATGGACCCCAGCGCAGCGGGAGGCTGCTTTCTGCCGGAAAATACATCCGCGAGTGCCAGGGTTTCGATGGCGTCGCCCAGTGCCGTGGCCGATCCATGCGCCTCGATTGCGCCGATGTCCTCCACCGTGACCCCGGCAGAGCGCATTGCGCCTGAGATGACCCGCGCCTGACCTGCGCGCGACGGGGCGCTCAACCCGTTGCTGCGCCCATCCTGTCCCGTCGCCCAGCCCGGCAGAATGGCGTGGATACGGTCGTTGCCCGCCAGCGCATCCGGCAGCCGTTTGAGCACCAGCATGCCGCAGCCTTCGGAGCGCACGAAACCATCCGCAGCCGCATCGAAAGGCCGGGTCTGGCCCGAGGGTGACAGGACATTCATTTTCCCCAGTGCCATGAAACCCGCCGCGTCCAGCAGCACATTCACACCGCCGGCCAGGGCAATATCGCAGTGTTGCAGGCGCAAGGCGTCCCCGGCCAGGGTCACGGCGGTCAGCCCCGAAGAACAGGCCGTATCCACCGTCAGCGACGGCCCGGTCAGGCCAAGGCAATAGCTGACCCTGCCGGAGACCGCGGCGTTCTGAACCGCATTGGGCAGATGGGCATTGCTGGCGAAATCCGGTGACCGCGCCATCCGCAATGCATGATCTTTGGATGCCACGCCGACATAGACACCCGCCGGCGTGCCGTCGAGACGGGCCGGGGAGAGGCCTGCGTCTTCCAGGGCATGCCAGGCCATTTCCAGAACCAGACGCTGCTGGGGATCCAGCAGCGGCGCTTCATTGGCAGAGATGCGGAAAGGGTGGCGATCAAAGCTGTCGATGCCCGCCAGCAGGCCCATCGCCGGGGCGGGCGGCTCCTTTACCCCCATCAGCGCCAGACGCGCAGCCGGGACCGGGCCCGTCCCGATCCGGCCAGTCCGCAGCATATCAGCCAGGTCCGCCGCAGACTCTGCGCCCGGAAACCGGCAGGCCATGCCAACCACCGCAATGGGAACCTGCGCCGTCATGGCTGCGCTGCCACCATCCGGCGTGCCAATGTCAGGGCCAGCATGCGCGGGTCGGGCTGATCAAACAGGTCCTCGGTCCGGATCTGCGCGCCGAGCACGCTTTCCAGATCCAGCGAGAGGTCGGTCATCATCAGGGAATCAAGCCCCTGATCGCTCCAGGGCAGGTCTGGATCGACCTCATCCAGCGGCGCATCCGTGGCGGCAACGACCCATGCCAGGAAGAACGCCAGCAGCGCCGCCGCATCGGGCGGGCCGTTGCGGGCGCTGTCCGCCAGCACGCGCAGCGCGGCAAGCTGCGCCTGCCGGGATTTCCCATGGTCCGGCCTCCAGTCGCAAATCACCCGATCCGGCTCATCCTGCAGGCGGGCATGGCTGGCGGCGCGCCTGATCTTGCCGCTGGATGTCCAGCGCAGCGTACCGGGGCGCACCAGCATGACCTGATCGACCTCGACCCCGGTTTTTGCCATCAGCCGCCGCCAAAGACGCGATGCAAGCGCCTGGTCGTCTTGGCCTGCTTTGGCCATCGGCGCGGCATCCCGGTTTGGCGGAACTTCTGCGATCAACACGATTTCTCCCGCGCCGGTTTGCCGAAGCACAAGGCGCCGTTGCCGGACGCGGGGTTCGACACCATCCAGCGTCCGCTCCAGATCGGCGGCGTGCAGGGTACGTCCATGCCACAGGACGATGTCCTTGATGCGTCCGGTCACAAAAAGCTCGCCGTCAAGCAGGAAGCCGGTATCGCCACTGCGCAGATAGGGGCCGTCCCCCGTTGCGGTATAGGCACCAAAGGTATCCCGACTGGCCTCCGTCAGGCCGAGATAGCCGCTGCCCATGCTGTCGCCTGCGATCCAGATCTCGCCGATCCGCTCCGGCGGGCAGGGGTGACCGGTATCGGCTGAAACGATTCGTATGCCACCGGTGGTCCGGACCGGCCCGGAAGAAACGAGCTGCCGGCCCTGTCCGGCCCCGGCCCGCGCGACGATGCCTTGTGCCATCGCCTCGGGGTCGAACCAGCCGGTTGTGGCACCATTGCCCCCGCTTGCCCCCGCGACCAGTAGCGTCGCTTCCGCCAGTCCATAGCAGGGCAGGAAGGCCCGGCGGTCGAAACCGGAGTCCGCAAAGGCCTGCGCGAAACCGTCCAATGTTGTCGCCTGCACCGGTTCGGCGCCGTTCAATGCCACCCGCCAGGACCGCAGGTCCAGCCCGGCGCGGCGGTGTTGCGGGATGGTCCGCACACACAGGTCATATGCAAAATTCGGTGCCACCGACAGGGTCGCCTTGAAACGGCTGATCGCCTCCAGCCACCGGATCGGCCGATTGATGAAGGCCGCAGGGGAGAGCACGCAGGTGGTATGCCCCCGCCAGAGGTTGAACAGCAATCCGCCCATCAGCCCCATATCATGCTCCGGGGGCAGCCAGGTCACTGACCGCTCCTGCGTGCGCGGTTGGACCGCCGCTGCAATTGCCCGTTGCTGCGCGGTAAGGGCGGCATGGGTCACCAGCACCCCGCGCGGTGCGCTGGTCGAGCCCGAGGTATATTGCACGATTGCCACGTCCTCGGGCCGCACAAGGGGCAATGCCGGGTTGCTTTGTGTCCCGCCCCGGCTTGCAAGCTCGTCGATCAGCAGCAGGGGATGCCCGGCGAACAGATCATCCGCGCCTGCGGCTTCAATCTCCGCTCGGCTTGCGCCTGTCAGAATCGCCGCGCAACCGGCCTCCCGCAGGATTGCCGCAGCGCGCGACCGCATGATGGCCCCCGCAGGGAAGACGACAGGCACAGCCGCGCATCCGGCCATGAGAATGGCGACAAGCCCGGTGATGAATGCCGGGCCGTGGCCGCAGATGAGGGCCACCCGCGCGCCGTTTTCGCAGCCTGCTGCCAAAAGCCCGTCTGCCAGGGCGCGTGCATTCTGCGCCAGCGCGCCATAGGTCAGCTCCTGCGATGGCGCTGCCGGGTTGATGTAGTGAAACGCAATCTGCCCGGGTCTGGTGTCCGCATGCGACAGGACGACCGCGGGCAGCAAGCCGCAAGTGGCCGGGGCAGGGCGGTGCAGGGCATCCGGCACTTGCGTCATCGGTGGTTCCTTCTGACGCATCCAGCAACTTGGAATTGCATATCTGGCAAGCGTATCATCTTATGCGATAAAACGGCAAAGAGAAGACGGCACAAATGACCAGAACTGAACCAAGGCTCTTGATCATCGGGTTTTCGAATGTGGCCACGACAAATGGCTTTTCCGTCCCGACAATCGAACGTCTCCAGGAGGCCTGGCCGGGGCTGGAAGCCTTTCGCGTCGGTTTGGGCGCCTTGCAGCCACAGGTCATTCCCCCGTTTATCCGGACGGCGGCAGAGTTGCTGGGGCCGTTTACCCATGTGCTGCTGGAAATCAATTCTTCGGCCTATGCCATGCATCCGCTTTCGACCGAGGAGAACGGTCGGGAGCTGTTGACGGATATCCTCCTCACGGTTCAGGATTGCGGGGCAGAGGCGGCCTTCATGTTGCACCTGCGGCATTGGACGGGGCAGGTCTATCTCGATTTCGATGCCCTTGTCCGCCGGTTCTGCGCGGAACTGGATTTGCCGCTGATCGACCTGTCCGCAGGTTGGATCGAACGGCACGGGGCCGATCAGATCGCGGCATGGATGCGTGATGAAACGCACACCACGAAAGAGGGGGGCGAAGCCATGGCAGAAACGCTGACGCCCTTTCTGACCGATTTCCTGCGCCGCGAGCCCTCGTTGACGGGGCGCAGCCTGCCCCGTCCGCGTTTGCGTCGCGGGGTCTTGTCGACTGCAAAGGCGCTGTCGGCCTGGCCGAGAGAGCGCCACGACTGCCTTGGCCTGTCCCTTGATTTCGCGCGGATCGAGGGGGGCGAGGCGATACTTGAGCTGGACCGGACGATACGGGCGCAGGGCCTTGTGCACCTCTATCACCTCAGCGGCGGGCGCAACACCGTGACACTGGACCCTTCGGGTGAAGCGATGCCTCTGGCCACGATTGATCCCCACAGCAACACGACCAGGATTGGCGTCCTGGCCTTTGACAGGATGCGCGGCAGGGAACTGCGGGGCCTGAGGATCTCTCCCACGGCCCCTGCCGACGACGTCCGGCTGCGCAAGGGCGTCCGGGAAACGCCATTGCGGATATATGTCGGGCCGATCCTGACCCTTGAACCTGTGCAGGATTGACGGGCTCATTGCGCTCATCGGCGATGCAGCACCCAGGATTGACGCTTGGCCTCGACTTCGAATCCCTGATCATGGGCAAAGTTCTTGACCACATCCTGCATGACGAACTTGCCGGTCTCGTCCGGCCAAAGCCAATCGTCACCGCACAGGATGGCATCCGGGAAAAGATGATGCGCAATCTGAAGGTCGACCTGGTGCTTGAAGGCATCAATATAGATCAGGTCCGGGATGATGTCGCGGCGGCGCAGATAATACAATGCTTCGGGTGACGAAAGACGCAGCGGATAAAAGCGGTCCTTGTAGGCGCGCAGATTGTTCAGTGCCACGGGGTAGTTGCCGTATTCCAGCAACAGGCCGACAATCCGTTCCACTTCGCCGTCGGAAAGGTGCTCGACGTGACGGGACATCGTCGGATGCGTCAACATGCTCTCGACATACTCTGCCCAGTTGCCATTCCAGGGGTCCACGCCGATCAGTTCGAGATCCGGCTTGGTGTTCAGCCAGTGCAGGGCGGATCCGCCCAGAAAGCAGCCGATTTCGACCATCAGGCGGATATCTTTTTCGATCAGCAGGCTTTGAATGATCTCGCGGCCGCCGTCGCCGTTGCAATCCAGCGCCAGCAGAAAGGGCGCGTGTTCGTCCCAGGGAAAATCCGGCCAGGGTTGGTCGCGCCGGAGCGCACCCAGCCCCAGGATGGCATCAGACCCGGGCGGGACATCTTCGGCAGGAAAGACAGTCCCCATCGCGTCGCGTTCCGCACGGACCATCGAGAGGATCGGTGCGGCATTGGCAGCCGGGGCTGCCCAAGATTGCGCGGCGGGTTCGGGCGCTGGAGGCTGCTCTTTCCGCTTTGGAGGCGAAAACGCCTCCGCCGGCGGGCGCGCGCCTTTCTTGTAATGAAAGATGCTGTGACCCGATATGCCCTGCCAGGCGACAGTCGGAATGACGGCGCGGCGCAGATCATCGCGTTTGAACAACTGGATCGGTTCGACAAGGTGCTCGCCCGGTCCCCAGACCCTGGTCAGCAGCGCCTGCAGATCGGCAGAGCCGAAGATCCGCATATGGTCCTCCTGCCCGAACCGCGCGAGCCGCTCGGCATCGGTGAGATCCGGCGACAGATCCTCGACGGTCTTTTCGCCCCGGATCGGGACCGACAGGAAATGAACGCCGCCCGGTGCCAGAATCCGGTCCATCTCGCGCAGGACGGTTTCCACGTCGCAGGGCACGTGTTCCAGAACATGGCTGTGCAGGATCATGTCGTAGCTGGCATCGGGGATTTCGCCCAGATCGGTGCACAGGTCCAGCTTGCGCATCTTGATGAACTTGCTCTTGTAGCGCTCCACATCCAGATCAGCGCCCTGATAGGCCTCGCCGGACAATTCCGTCAGCTTGCGCGCAAGCCCCAGCTCCGGCGCAAGATGCAGCACCCGTTTGCCGGGCTGGAAACCGCCAAGCCGGTCAAGCGTCATCCACATCAGCCGGTTGCGTTCCACACTTCTGCACTTTGTACACCGGGCATTGTTGCGCCCGTTGAAGGCCTCGAATTCCGTTCCCTGACAAATCGGACATTCCAGTTCGGGGGTCTGAGCCGCGACCGCGCCGCCCCCGGATTTCGCGAGGGCGGGGGCGGGATTTTGCGGCGGCTGTCCTAATTCCGGGCTTTGACCGAGGTGGCTGACCGGGCGCCGCGCGCCGGCGGACACGATCTTGCGCAGCACGAAGGTTGCGTTGGAATAGCTTGGATTATGGGCAATGCTGCGGCGCACCACCGCCAGCCGACCGCCAAGCGAACGCAGCATGTCGGAAATATCGGCCCCGTAATCCGTGTAGACCAGACATTTCGTCCCGTCTCCGGAATTGTGATAACGCGCGGGCTTGGTGAAGATCTCCTGGCCGTTCACGATCTTCACCCGCGGCTCCGTGCGGTCGGGGAAGGGAAAATCATTGGGGATCGTAAAGACATGCACCCCGCCTGGCCGCAGCACGCGCAATGTCTCGGCAAAGGCAAGTTCGATGTTGGGCAGATGCTCCATCACATCGGAAGAGATGATCAGGTCAAAGCTGTCCTCGTCGAAGGTCAGCTGGGTCAGGTCTTCGTTGCGGACGCCATCCGACGATTCGGTGCCAAGCGGTTCATCTGGCCGGAAATAGGACCTGGTGTAATTCTTCAGCCCCCGCAGCCGCTGGACAAAGGGCCCCCGCAATGCGGGTTCGTAGATGGCGACGTCCTGCAGCAGCTTCTTCGAGACGAGATCGTCGATCGACAGGGCCTGTCCGCGACCGAATTCGTCGATGATGACGCTGGCCTGATCACGCCAGCGCAGGGTGAATCTGCAGTTGGGGCAGGCATAGGACTCGCGCAGGGACCGCTCGTTCCCGAGCGGAAAATTTCCCTGGTATCCGCAGATCGTACAAAGCCCGTTTTGTTGGATTTCCTGCAAATTCAATTCTCCTTGCACGAAGTAAGTTCAGTCAGCCGTCAGTGCAGAACTTTGGTCACCGCATTCCGGCGACGGCTGGATAATGGGGGCCGGGATGGCCTGTATTGGTGGTCTTAGCAATCGAGGGGCGGGAGCAATTCCGGCAGATTCTTTTTAGGTTCCTGAATATTAAGCACCTTTTTTACGTCCTTCCTGCCCGCAAATGACTGGATAATGATTTTCATGTAAGCGCGCGCCGAGGGGTTCGTTTCGGCTTTCGGCAGGTCGATCCGGGAGGGTTTGCCTGACAGGTGATGTCGTTCCCAGGCCAACTTTACCGCGTCCAGAAAACCGACATGATCGGGGAAGACGGACAGACCGTCATCCGCCGCCAGGCCAAGCACTTCGGTTGAAATGACAGGAACGCCCATTGCCCGGTACATATGTACCTTCAGCGGGTTCATGTAGCGTGATATCTCGTCCGACACATGGGGCAGAATGCCCAGATCGCATCTGCGCAACAGGTTCAGAACCTGTGATTCCTGCATCGGCCCCCAGTAGACGACGTTTTTTCTGGCGGTAAGCCTGCTCAGCGCGGGAATCTGCCGCCTTGCCGCGCCGACAAGGTGCAGGGTGATGTCATCGGAGATCATGGTCAAGCTTTCCAGCAGACCCCAGTCGATCCGGTCGTTCATGTTGCCGGAATAGATGACGTTGAACCCGGTCTCGTCACCGTTTTGCGCCTCGGGCGGCTCTTCGTCTGCGCCGGTATACCAGTTCGGGATGACCGAAACCCTGCCGCTCTCGATGTCGCGGTCCGAGATCATTCCGTAGTCCTTGAAGAAGTCCACGTTGAACTGCGAGTTGAAGACAAGCGTCTCCGCCATCGAGATCAGGCTGAAATATTGCGCGCCCACATATCTCTTGGTCTGATCGTTCGACCATGGAAACTGGTTGTCCACGATGTCGATGATGCAGCGGAATTGCGAAATGATATCATAGATTTCTTCAAGAAAACGAATGACCGGAAACAGGATCAGCGTGCTGTGCGTCGGGGATATGCGCTGCTCGATCAGGTAGGCCATGAAGTCTTCGTTCAGCGACCCGACAGAGGTATGAAGGATGGTGTGGTAATCGACATCGAAACCGTCCCGGAAGGACCTTGCAATCTTCCGTTCGATTGCGGGGCCGACGATCTTGGCATCACCCGAGAATTCAAAGGTCTGCTTGAGAATGGAATCATAGGTCGTCCGGTGGCAGAACTCCAACACGATCACCCGGAAGGAGGGAAACAGCGATTTGTAGGACCGCGCGATCTGATCGATGCGCCGACCATAGATGCCGGCATCATTTTGTTTCCAAAGAAGAACCAATGTGTCCTGGGGCGCAATCGCCTGCCTGGCTTTGTCTTCGGCCAGAAGGCTGAAGCTCATCGGCGGTGTCCCGGCCTTTGCCTCGGCTGCGTGAAAGGCCTCGTAAGCGCCGTCAAACGAGAATTGATGCGGTAGCCCGATCTCCGTTTGCAGGGACAGGGCATTCTTGACGGCGGCAGAAAACGTCGACCCGTGGAAAATGAAGACCCCTTTGATGTTCTCCAGATCCGCGACGCTTTGACTGTAGGGGACAAGCGCCGGGCGGCCCACCGCCAGCGCATCGCCGATCTTGGAAGAGATCTGATAGCGGGTAATGTTCTCGTCATTGACGCCCTGTGTCGGAAACCCGGTAAGAACAAGGTCGAAGGTGGAGATCAGGTCGAACAGGTCGGCATTCCTGACATTGTCTTGCACGATGACGCCCAGTTCGGTCAGGTCATCTTTCAAAGAGGCCGGGCTGAAATCACCATATACGTGAAATTCCAGGGGAATCTGCAGGTTCCAGCTTGAGACCCGTATGGCCCGCGCCGCTTCGATCAGCCCCTTGTGGGGGCGCACGGTGCCGATAAAGCCGATCTTGATGGCCGCGGGGTTTGCCGCCGGTGGCGTTATGGTGTGATGCGTGGCCCTCGCGTGGCGCACGATTTCGGCGTCGCATTCCTCGGCCAGCGTGGCGCTTGCAGCGGTATGCGCGGTGATACCCTGTTGCAGGTAAGAGGCCAGCGGCACGGAATTCGGGCCATAGTACCGATCCGCCTTGGTCTGTTTGGAAAAATGATGATCGTTGTCGTCGTGATCCAGAATCAGCTTTGTGGTCTTGCCGGAAATCCGCGCCGCCAGTTCGAACGTGGGCAGCCTGGGTTTGCTCAGCCAAATCGTCGGAAAATGCAGGTCGACCATCTGGAAGAGCGCGAAATACTGATGTCTTTCTTCCCAGGGAATGACGATCCTGTCGAAGCTGTCATTCTCCAATGGTGCCCAAAGCCTGGTTCCGAATTCCGGGAAGTTGAAGGAAAACAGAAAGGCCGGGCGATGTTTGGCGATCACGTTGTAAAGCACATGGGCGCGGCCAATCGGATTATGGCTCGATTCCCAGCAGGCAATTGCAACGCTGTCGGGGTGCGTCGCAACCTCTCTGGCCTTCATGACCTGCTGCAGGATGGCCCCGGCAGGGACGCGCTGTTCGGCAACCTTGACGTGTACAAGCCAGGAATGCTCTCCGTTGCAGGCATGCAGCTCAAGCCGGTCTCCGATTTCAATGCCCTCGGCAGAGAATTCAAACCCGAGATCACCGGGCAGGCCAACTTTCTTATTGACATCCCGACGCGGAATGTCCTTTCGTAACAGCTTGACCGGAAAACCGTTTTTCAGGACCAGCGGTTCTGTGCCATCCTCTGCGCCCACCAGCCAGCCGCTGTATTTGCCGTCCAGCTGATTTTCGATCCGACCCAATGCCTCTCCTTGTCGATACGACAATTTGGTCATTGTTTCGGTATTCGGCATAGTTGAACTTTCTGGGGTAGGGGTAACCATAGGTGGTATATCACTACTTTGGCGAACGGGAAGAACTTTCCCTCTGGTTGCGTGACATTAATCTGTGCGGCAACTCTGCCACCGGCAGATGCCCTTTGACCCTGACGGCATCGCAAAGTCGGTTTTCGTCCTGGTCTGGCTGGAAATGACCAGGCCCGGACATCTGCCCGGTTCGGCACCCCATGGCGTGCCGTGGGCGGGGCTGGCTATGGGTCGTTTGTGCCGCAATGCCCTTTGCGGTAATGATGGAACAGCAACGGGCAGGGGGCGCGGCACCGGCGATCAATCCATTTATCCGGTTGCAAAGTCGTGCGGGAGCGTTTTCCTGTAGCTACAGAAAAACAATATCGGGAGATCACCTATGAAAAACCTACTTGCCACCACGGCGCTTACCCTGACGGTCGGCACCGCCGTTGCCGCCGCAGGCTGTGACAAGGTCACCTTCTCCGACGTTGGCTGGACCGACATTACCGCCACCACCGCCGCTGCCACCGTCGTGCTGGATGCGCTGGGCTACGAGACGGAGATCAAGATCCTCTCCGTGCCGGTCACCTATACCTCGATGGCCGCGGGCGACATTGATGTCTTTCTGGGCAATTGGATGCCCACGATGGAAGCCGATATCGCCAAATACCGCGATGAAGGCACCGTGGACACCGTGCGTGCCAACCTTGAAGGCGCGAAATACACATTGGCGGTGAACAAGGCCGCCGCCGACATGGGCATCACCTCCTTCGATGCAATCGCCGCCAAGGCAGATGCGCTGGACGGCAAGATCTACGGCATCGAGCCGGGCAATGACGGCAACCGCCTGATCCAGTCGATGATTGATGATGACGCCTTTGGCCTGAAGGATTTCGAAGTGGTCGAAAGCTCCGAGCAGGGGATGCTGGCGCAGGTCCAGCGGCTGTCCCGCAAGGGCGAGCCGATTGTCTTCCTCGGCTGGGAACCGCATCCGATGAACGCCAATTTCGAACTGACCTACCTGTCGGGCGGTGATGATTTCTTTGGCCCCGACCTGGGCGGTGCCACCGTCTATACCAACACCCGCGCGGGCTATGTCGGCGAATGCCCGAACGTCGGCAAATTGCTGGAGAACATGTCGTTCTCGCTGGCGATGGAAAACGAGATCATGGGCGCGATCCTGGATGACGGCAAAGACCCGGACGATGCGGCCGAAGCATGGCTCAAGGCAAATTCCGGCGTGCTGGATGGCTGGCTGGACGGCGTGACCACCAAGGACGGCGGCGACGCGATGGCAGCGGTCAAGGACGAACTGGATTGATCGCCATCAATGAATGAAAGATGCCCACCCCCGGCGGGGTGGGCATTTTTATGATCTTGCCTGACGTAACGGGGACGCGCGGATGAATTGGCTGACCGACAACAAGATACCCATCGACGACGTGGCCGAAGGCGCGTTCGAATGGTTGCAGATCAACGGCGGCTGGTTCTTTGACGGCCTTTCCGTGGCGATGGAGGCGCTGATCGAGGCGATCCTCTGGGTGCTGCAAACGCCGAACCCGCTGATCATCGTCGCGGTATTTGCGGCCCTCACCTGGGTCATTCAGCGCAACTGGAAGGTGCCTGCGCTGGTCATCGTGGGCTTTCTCTTCATCCTGAACCAGGGCTATTGGGAGGAAACGACCGAAAGCCTCACGCTGGTGCTGTCGGCCTGTGTGGTCTGCATGGGCGTGGGCGTGCCCATCGGTATTGCGGCGGCGCACCGTCCCGGGCTATATCGTTTCATGGCGCCGGTGCTGGACCTGATGCAGACATTGCCCACCTTCGTCTATCTGATCCCGGCCATCGTCTTTTTTGGCATCGGTATGGTGCCGGGGCTGATTGCCACGGTGATCTTTGTGCTTCCCGCGCCGATCCGGCTGACGCAGCTGGGCATTTCAAGCACGCCCAGGGCGCTGCTTGAGGCGGCCCAGGCCTTTGGCGCGAAGCCCAGCCAGACGCTTTGGAAAATCGAACTGCCCTATGCCCTGCCGCAGATCATGGCGGGCCTGAACCAGACCATCATGCTGTCGCTGTCGATGGTGGTGATCGCGGCGCTTGTGGGGGCAGATGGCCTCGGGGTGCCGGTGGTGCGGGCGCTCAACCAGGTGAACACGGGGCTTGGTTTTGAATCCGGGCTGATCATCGTTGTCGTGGCCATCATGCTCGACCGGATGCTGCGGGTGACACGCAAATGAGCAACGCGGTAGAATTCGACAATGTGAGCATCGTCTTTGGCGACAAGCCGGAAAAGGCGCTGCCGCTGATGGACCAGGGCCAAAGCCGGTCCGAGATCGAGGCGGCGACGGGGCAGGTGCTGGGTGTACATAACTGTACGCTCAACGTGGCCACCGGAGAGATCCTGGTGCTGATGGGCCTCTCCGGCTCGGGTAAATCTACGCTGCTGCGCGCGGTCAACGGGCTGAACCCGGTGGTGCGCGGCTCTGTCACCGTCAATGACGGCGCATGGTCGGCCAATGTGCAGGGCTGTTCGGCACCCGACCTGCGCAAGGTCCGCCGCGAATGCGTGTCGATGGTGTTTCAGCAATTCGGCCTGCTGCCCTGGCGCAGCGTGCGCGAGAATGTGGCGCTGGCGCTGGAACTGGCAAAGGTGCCCCGCGACGAACGATTGGAGCGCGCGGACAGGCAATTGGCACTGGTGGGCCTGTCCGATTGGGCGGATCGCAAGGTGGGGGAATTATCGGGCGGGATGCAGCAGCGCGTGGGCCTTGCCCGCGCCTTTGTGACCGAAGCGCCGATCCTGCTGATGGATGAACCCTTTTCGGCGCTGGATCCGTTGATCCGCACCCGCCTGCAGGATGAACTGCTGGAACTGCAACGCGATTTGAAACGCACGATCATTTTTGTCAGCCACGATCTGGACGAAGCTTTCAAGCTGGGCGGGCGCATCGCGATCATGGAAGGCGGGCGGATCGTGCAGGTCGGCACCCCGCGCGAGATTTTCTCGAACCCGGCATCCGACTATGTGGCCGAGTTCGTGGCCAACATGAACCCGCTTGGCGTGCTGACCGCGCGCGACGTGATGGGGGCGGCCAGGACCGGCGAACACGCATCGGTCGATGCGGAAATGCCGGTGGCCGATCTGATCAGCCGGTTGGGCGGCGCGGAAAGCTGTTTCGACGTAACTGATGGCGGCGCGGTCATCGGGGCGGTCACGGCGCAGACAATTGTCGAACGATTGAAAGGCTGAGGCGCGCGCAGGAGTGCTGTCAAATCAGGTGATTGACAGGGCAGAATTGCTCTGACCAGATAATTTTTTCTCGGGGGGAGATGTCTTATGCTGTACTTTTTCTTGATCAGCGCGGTCGTTTTGGCAATACTGAGGTGCCTGTCGGTCTATTTTCCCGATGGAACCGCGATGCAGTTTTTTGCAGATAAGCTGGTTCTTTTCGCGTATTTGGCCTCGGGACTTTTGCTTGTCGTTGCGGCGATGAGCGAAAAGGGTTTGTCGAATGCCCAGACCTCGGTGTTGCTGAAGATTGCGGGGTTCTGGGTAATAGGGTTGGTTATTGTCTGGGGAGTTCCCGCGATTTTTCGCAGGATGTGATCTTCCCGGAATTGCATTTGTGCAAGAAGTTTCGGGGGGAGTTTTTCATCCTGTTGTTGCGGCAGCGCCGCGCCATGCGCCTTTCCAAAGCTGGCCAATTTCACGCGCGCCCGGAATTACCCGCCAATCCATTTCGTCATTCGCACTGACACAGATATTTTAACGACCTAAGGAAGAACCATGCCCCAGACTCAGCTTGCAGAGGATCCGACCACGGAAGTGCCCGAGGTCCTGACCACCATCACCTTTTCAGAGCAACCGCGCTTCACGACCAACCCGACATTTGAATTTGACAACAACACTGTTACGACAGTGGGTCAGATCGTCAGCGACGGGGCCCAGCCTCAATCGCCGGTCATTGCGGCCAATACCAGTTACCGTGGCCCGGTGTTCCTGTATTTCGAAAACCCGGTAAACTACGTCAGCCTGGATGTCGGCTATTTCGACAATGTCGGCAGCACCCGTATCGAATTCCGCGATGCGGCGGGCAATGTCATCCATGTCGCGCATAACAGCGGCCTTGGGGTTCTGACCTTCGAATTTGCCTCTGATCTCGGCATTGCCTCGGTGGCCGCCATCGACGAAAGCTTTGATGACGCGGGCTTCTCCGTCGATACCGTGGTGTTTGGCGATCCGATTGCGGATCTGGATCCGCCGACCATCGAGCTGCTGGATACCGTGCCTGCAGGGGTCGACCGCGACCTTGGCGTGATCGAGGCGGATACCGAATATTTCTTTTCCGATTCCGTCAGCGAAGTGGACACGCAGGATTACATCCGCCTGACCGCGAACGAACAGCTGACCGCGACGATCCGGGTCTATCTGAACAGCAACCCGAACGATGTGCGCGAACTGGCCGTGACCTTCGAGCAGGGGGTGAACGTCATCCAGCTCAGCGCGCTGCCGGGCTATACCGATGCCGAACCCTATTCGGTGATCGTGGATGTGAACCCGCCGACGCGCCTGCCCGAGGATGATCTGATCGACGATCTCTTTGCCAGCGTGGCCGGGGCGCTTGTCTTTGACTTCAACGCCAAGAAATACGAGATTTTCCAGCTTGTCATCGACAACATGGACAATGCCGACGACGCGGCACGTATCCTGGGCAAGATCGGCAAGGCCTTTGGCGTTCTGGGTCTGGTGCTGGACATCGGCAACCGGATCGACAACGTCTACAATTCCAATGACGCGCCCCGACAGGCCTTTATCGAGATTGTGGACATGTTCACCGGCATGGCCGCGACCGGTGCCGTCACCGCCGGCGTTTCATTTGTCGGCACACCGATTGCGGGCGTCCTGGGCGGCTTCGTCACCGGGTTGATCTATACCTTCGGGCTCAGCAACTCTGTGCGCAATGCGGCGAACGGCTGGTACGATGACCTGCTGAACGAGGCGAACCTCGAAAACAGCGGCGCATTGCCGGGTGATCTGATCGGGGTTGATGAGGTTGCGGGCGATGTCGACATTTCGGCCAACATCTTTGACGCCGACTTCTATCTCGACACCTATGCCGATGCCGCCGAGGCGGTGAACTCCGGTGCCGCGGTCAGCGCACTGGCCTATTACCTGTCGATCGGGATCAACCAGGGCCATCAGATCAACGATCAGGGCACCGTGGTTGCACCTGCCGACCTGGCGCTGAATGTCACCATCGACAATCCCGCGAACCTCTTTGATATCGGTGTCTTTGCCGCGGAACTGGGCACGCGGCCCGGTGACGGTGTGACGACGCCAGAGGCCAATCTGGCCGATTACATCAACGAGCAACGGACCGATGGCACCGAATACGCGTTCAACGCGGCGCTCTCGGCCCTTGCCAACCGGATCGCGGTGGACTGGATCGGCAACCGTGCCGAAGCGCCGTTCGGCGTGGCTTCTGCCGCTGCTGCGGCTACCTGGGCCGAGATGCTGACCAACGGGCAAAGCTATCAGGACGCGCTGGACAGCATCGCCGATGCGGCGGGGATCGACCTGTCGCAGACCCAGATCCTCGCGGCCTGGAACCCCGGTGCCACGGCGGCAGAGGTGTTTGCCTATCTCAGCAACTCGACCGCCGGGTCACAGGCGCTGATCGGGCTGGACTACAACGCCATGGGCATTGCCAACTTTGGCGGCATGTGGGTGATCCTTCTGTCCGACGGTTTCCTGGCCGATGACGTGACAACACCCGACGACAGCGGCGTGTTGTACCTGTTTGGCGAGGAAACCTCCGATTTCATCGTGGGTAGCGAAAGCGCGGATGACATCAGCGCCTTTGCCGGAAACGACGAAGTTTCGGCTGCGGGCGGGAATGACATCATCAATGGCGGCAACGGCAACGACACCCTGCGCGGTGGTGCCGGTAACGACGTGATCGAAGGCGGCAATCAGGAAGACCTGCTTTTCGGTGACACCGGCAATGACACCATGGATGGCGGTGCCGGCTTCGACCTGATGTATGGCGGTTCCGGCAATGACTTCATGAACGGGGGCAATCAGGCCGACAACCTCTTTGGCCAACAGGGCGAAGATACCCTGCTGGGCGGCAACGGGTTTGACCGTCTGTTTGGCGGCGACGACGACGATGTGGCCTATGGCTGGTTCGGGACCGATGCGCTCTTTGGCCAGCTCGGCAATGACCGGCTTTATGGTCAGGGCGACAATGACCGGCTGTTCGGCGGTCAGGGCAATGACCTTGTCGATGGCGGGGCGGATGACGACGAGATCACTGGCGGGGCCGGCTTCGACACCATCGTCGGCGGCACCGGTAACGACCTGCTGGTCGGTGCCTTCAACGCCGACACCTTTGTCTTTGCCGATTTCGGTGGCGGCTTCGGCCAGGATACGATCCGGGATTTTGACGCCAACAACGTCTTTGAACGGATCGACCTGCGGCTTGTCTCCTCGATCCGCGACCTGAACGACCTGCTGACCAACCATGCGACCCAGGTCGGGCAGGACGTGCTGATCGATGCGGGCGGTGGCAATACCATCCTGCTGGAAGGGGTTGACCGCAACGATCTGGATGCATCCGACTTCATCTTCTGATCCCGATCCCGCAACATCGACAGGGGGCCGTCACCGGCCCCCTTTTCATGCGCGGGGGGCGGTCCGTCGCGACGTGCTCAGCGGGTGGAGGCCTTGCGCAGCAGTTCCGCGGCGTCGGGGCGTTTCAACAGCTTTTCATTCACGTCCAGCCCGGCATGGGGCAGGTCGTAATGGCCGGGGATGACCTCTCCCATGGCCTGTGACAGATCATCGGGCAGGATGGCCCGGGTCCGCGTGTCGATCAGCATCGTCTCGGCCGCGATCCCTTCGGCATAGATGATCTGGTGGCTGTCGAACAAAAGCTGGAAATAATCCACGAAACCGCCGTCCAGCAGGGTGACGGTATAGCCGTTCACCAGATGCCGCGCCTTGACCAGCAGCTCTGAGCGGCCCGCGCCCACCTCATCGGTGCGCTGGTAGATGAACAGGCGGTGGTCCGGGCTGACAATCAGGTCGTTCTCGTTGTTCAGGGTTCCGGCGGCAATGCGGATCGGGGCGAAATCGCCCACCGCGCGCACCGTGCTCTCTCCGATCCAGCGCACCGCCTGCACGCCATCGTCGCGGGTCAGCACCCGGTCGCCGACCACCAGATCCTCGATCAGGCGCTGTTCGCCGCTGGCCAGGGTGATATGGGTTCCGCGGGTGAAGGACACGCATCCCACCTGCGCGAACTTGCGGCGCGGGGTCTTGGTGTCGATGCCCACCAGACGGTATTCCACCTGCGGCAGCAATTGTGCCATCGGCAAGAGATAGATTTCCACCGCCGATCCGTCCTGATCCACCTCCACCAGCAACAGCGCCTCCTGGGTCTGGCCGTCAGGCGACATGAACATCAGCGCGCTGTCCAGATGAAGCGCCGAACCGGGCGTGCCGGTTTCGCTGTCCTCGGCCACCGTGAACCGGTTGCTCATGGAAGGCAGCAGGGCCAACCGCAGGGGCGCCACGCCATAGGGCAGCTCATAGATATCATCCAGCACCAGTTCGGCGGCAAAGGACAGGGTATCGCCCATATTTGCCCCATCTGTCGCCCGGATGTCGCTGGCCCTGAAAACCGTGGCGGACTGGGCAGGAGCAGGGCGTGAACGGGCCATCGGAACCTCGGGTCAATTGGAAATCTGGTCAGCGGATTACGCTAGAATTGTGTCGCACTTGGGTCAAGCGCGCGGTGTTTTGCTGGCATCCCCGGCGGGGCATGTTAGGTCTTTGACAACCAATCAGGAGGAATCGCAAATGGATCTGGGGATCAGGGGAAAAACCGCACTTGTCTGCGCGTCGTCAAAGGGGCTGGGGCTGGGCTGTGCCGAGGCACTGGCAGAGGCCGGTGTGAACCTGGTGATGAACGCACGCGGCGCCGAGGCGCTGGAGGCGGCGGCAGAGCGGCTGCGCAGCACCTACGGCGTGTCGGTCACCACCGTCGCGGCCGATGTCTCGACCGAGGAAGGGCAGAAAACCCTGATCGACGCCGCCGGAGAGATCGACATTCTGGTCAATAACGCTGGCGGCCCGCCCCCCGGCATGTGGAAGGACTGGGACCGCTCCGATTTCATCGCGGCGCTGGACGCCAACATGCTGGCCCCCATCGCCCTGATCAAGGCGCTGGTGCCGGGCATGATGGACCGGGGCTGGGGCAGGGTGGTCAACATCACCTCGCAATCCGTGCGCGCGCCCATCGGTGTGCTCGGCCTGTCGAACTCGGCCCGCACCGGGCTGACCGGCTATGTCGCGGGCACCTCGCGGCAGGTCGCGGGCTCGGGTGTGACGATCAACAACCTGTTGCCGGGCATCCACGCCACCGACCGGGCGGATTCGCTCGACGCAGGTGTGGTCAAGGCCAAGGGCATCACGCTGGAGGAAGCCCGCAAGGAGCGTGCCTCGGGCATTCCGGCGGGGCGTTATGGCACCCGGCAGGAATTTGGCGCGGCCTGTGCCTTCCTGTGTTCGCAGCACGCGGGCTTTATCGTGGGCCAGAACCTGCTGCTGGACGGCGGGGCCACCAATCTCACAATGTGAGCGGAGCCTGGCGGATGTTCAGACCTGTCCTTTGTGCCGCCGCGCTCTGCGTGGCGGCGCTGCCCCTTGGGGCGGATGAACTTCTGCCACGGCTTGAAGCCGCGCAGGGGGCGATCGACGCGCGGATGCTCACGGTGATGGGTGCTGATCCCGCCGGTGCGCGGTGGAACCCGGCGCGCCGCGCCGCCTCGGCCTGTGCCCTGCGCGAACTTGAGCACAGGCGGGGCCGTAAGACCGCTGAGACCTACGTCCGCGCCGTCGAAAAGACGGTAAGTGAGGCTGCCCGGCTCGGTTCTGCGGGTGAATTCGGCGGTCTGGCCGCCCGGATCCATCGCGATGCGGGCATTCGCCTGAACCGTGATCTGGTCCCGATCACCCGCACCTGCGGCATGGGGTTGTAACCATGGCAGAACCTTTTTCGCTGAAAGATCACCTGTTCAACGCGGAAAGCATCGGGGAGATGGCGGAGGAATATGCCGCCGGCCTGCCGGGATTCGACGCGGCGCGTTTTCAGCAGGAAACCCTGGCCGGTTTCCCCGAGCGCGCCTTGATGGAGCGGCTCGACTGGATCGCCGATTGCCTTGAACCGCATCTGGCCGCCGATTTTTCGACCATGGCGGAGCAGCTGGAGGCGATGATGCCGCCGCCGCTGGACCCGACGCTGCGCGACGACGACTTTGGCCGCTTCATCCATGCGGTGCCGGGGATACTGGCGGTGCGCCACGGGCTGGAGAATCACCGCGAGCGCGCGCTGGACCTGATCCATGCCGCCACCCGGCGGTTTTCGATGGAATACTACATCCGCCCCTTCCTGAACCGCTGGCCCGAGCAAACGCTGGCCCGGCTTTCGCACTGGGTGGAGGATGACAATTATCACGTGCGCCGTCTGGTCAGCGAGGGCACAAGGCCGCGCCTGCCCTGGGCGCGGGCCGTGACCCTGACCAGCGATCAGACCCTGCCGCTGCTGGACAGGCTGCATGCCGACCCGACGCGTTATGTCTCAAGATCGGTGGCCAACCACCTGAATGATATCGCGAAAAAGGAACCGGACCGGGTGGTGAACCTGTTGCGCGGCTGGGGAAAATCGGCCCGGCAGGATGGCAAGGAACTGGCCTGGATGACCCGCCACGCCCTGCGCACCCTGATCAAACAGGGCGATGCGGCTGCCCTTGACCTGTTGGGCTACCGCCGCGATGTGCCGGTGACCGCACAGCTGACGCTTGAGGCGCAAAGCGTCGCCATTGGCGGCGCGCTGGCCTTCTCGCTGCAACTGGAGGCCCCGCAGGACCTGCCGGTGATGGTGGACTACCGCCTGCGCTTTGCCCGGCCCGGCGGCAAGGAGGCGGAAAAGGTCTTCAAGCTGAAAGCGACGCAGATCGCGGCGGGACAAAAGCTGAGCCTGCGCAAATCCCATAAGCTCAAGGGCGATGCCACAACCTTTACCCTTCATCCCGGCAAGCATGGGATCATCGTGCAGGTCAACGGGGTGGACGTGGCGGAGGCGCAGTTCGATCTGACTGCTGCCTGACCGCAGCTCATCACATTTCGGATAGCTGGGTCGTGCTGTCTCGCCCTGCCGCTGTGGCTGATTTACGACTTGACCCGGAACAGAACAGATCGGGACGCCTCTCATGCAATCCAGCCTCCTCATTGCCCTTTTTGCGGCGCTTCTTCTGGCCAGTCTTCTGGCCGCTCCCCGGCGCGCCAGTGTCGAAGGATTCTTTGGCGGCAAGACCGCCAGCGGTGGCGCACCGGGCCTCTGGGTGCTGGTATTGAGCCAGGTCACCACCTGGATTTTCGCCCGCTCACTGATGAACGCCGCGATCCTGGGATATTACTATGGCATCGCGGGCACGCTGGCCTATGCCGCCTATTACGGATCCTTCCTGACCGGCGGTTTCATCGTCGCGCGCCTGCGCCGCGACGGGGCGCGGTCGATGCAGGACTGGCTGGGCGACAGGTTCGGCAGCAGCGGCACCGCCTGTTACAATCTGGTCGTGGCGCTGCGGCTCTTGTCCGAAGTCTTTGCCAACCTGCTTGTGGTTGGCCTGATCTTTGATGCGGTACTCGCAGGCAGCGGCACCACGGCGATCCTGGTCGTCGCGGTGCTGGGGCTGGCCTATTCCGCATGGGGCGGGCTGTCGGCGGCCCTGCGCACCGATGTGGTACAGATGTGTGTCTTTCTCGCGGTCTTTGGCGCGGCCTTTCTGGCGCTTGTGACCGGGCCGGAGTTCTCCTTCGCTGCGGTGCTGACGGCGCCCGGCACCTCCGTCCCCTGGAACGGCTGGGTGCTGCTGGCGGTCGCGCTGCTGCAGGTCTTTTCCTACCCGGCGCATGACCCGGTGATGATGGACCGTGGCTTTATCGCGGATGAGGCCACAACCAGGGCCTCCTTTCTGCATGCCTTCTGGATATCGACCCTTTGCATCATCGGCTTCGGCTTTTTCGGCATTCAGGCGGGGCTGACCGGCGCGGCCTATGAGGGCGAGCTGATCGGCACCTGGGGGGTGATGTTTCCCCCTTGGGTCTTTGTGGCACTGATGATCTCGCTTCTGGTCTCCGCGCTCAGCACGCTGGATTCCGCCCTTGCCTCGGCCGCGCGGCTGATGGTCGAGGAATGGCGCATCGCCCCGCGCAGCCTGTCGGGCGGGCGCATTGTGATGGTGGGCTTCATGGTGGCAGGCACGCTGCTGACGCTTTGGGGCAATGCCACCCTGTTCGATGCCGTCGCTGTATCCGGCACCGCGTCGATGTTCCTGACCCCGGTGCTGGCGGTGGCGCTGGTCGGGGGCCGCAGGGTCGCGCGCTGGTCGTACCTTCTGGCATTTGGCGCCGCGATGCTGGGCGCGCTGGCCTATCTTGGCCGGGGCTGGCCTGTCTTTGCCGCGCTGCTGCCGGAGGGTCACAAATACGAGCAGCTTTTGATCATTTGCCTGTGCGTTCTGGCGATGGGCTTTGCTGCGGTGCTTGCGGGGACCCGGCGGGGCTGATAGCTGATCTCCGAGTGATTTAATCGGATACCCATGACTGCCGAAGTTCCCCGCCTCGAAATCAAAGACCTCAAACGGTCCTATGATGGCCGTCCGGTGGTTGATGGCGTCTCCCTGAAGATCATGCCGGGGCAGGTGACCTGCCTGCTGGGTCCGTCGGGCTGCGGCAAGTCCACGACGCTGCGGATGATTGCAGGGGTGGAAATGCAGGACAGCGGCACGATCCATGTGGATGGCAAGCTGATCTGCGACACCACCTTCCGCGTGCCGCCCGAGCGGCGGGAAATCGGGCTGATGTTTCAGGACTTTGCCCTGTTTCCCCACCTCAGCGTGGCCGACAACGTGGGCTTTGGCCTGAAAAAGGGCACCCGCGCCGAGAAACGTGCCCGGATCGAGGAACTGCTGGAGCGCGTGGACCTCAAACGCTACATCGACGGTTTTCCGCATCAATTGTCGGGTGGCGAACAGCAGCGCGTGGCGCTGGCCCGCGCCCTGGCACCGCGGCCGCGCATCATGCTGATGGACGAACCCTTTTCCGGTCTCGACAACCGGCTGCGCGACGGCATCCGCGATGAAACGCTGGGCATCCTCAAGGAAGAGGACACCGCCGTTCTGCTGGTCACCCATGAGCCGGACGAGGCGATGCGCATGGCCGATGAAATCGCGCTGATGCGCAGCGGTCGGATCGTGATGCAGGGCGCGCCCTACAACGTCTATACCCGCCCCGTGGACCGCGCGGCGGTCGCGGTCTTCTCTGACGCCAACATGCTGCACGCACGGGTCGAAGGGGCGCTGGCCGATACGCCCTTTGGCCAGTTCCTGGCCCCCGGTGTGCCGGATGGCACCGATGTGGACATCGTCTTTCGCCCCCAGCACCTGCGCATCGACTTTGACCGCGCGGGCCAGGGGCCGCGCCCCACCGCGACGGATGGCACCGCCGCGCGCGCCGTGGTCGAACGCGCCCGTTTCATGGGCAATGAATCACTGGTGGAATTTGTGCTGGACGACAGCGGGCTGCGGCTGAAGGCGACGGTGCCCAATGTCTTCCTGCCGCAGCCGGGGGCGGTGATGTGGCTGACGGTGCGCCGCGACAGATGTTTTGTTTTCCCGGTGACAGGAGGGCGCAATGCCTGAAACATTGATGGTGGAATTCGGCATGGGGTCCTCCCTGCGCCGGGGCGATTACACCCAGGCCGCGACCCGCGCGGTCCGCGATGCCCTGTGGCACAATTCGATCAACCTCGCCGAGCTTTTCGGCTTTGACAAGAAGGACATGCGCATCAACCTTGATGTGGGCGTCCAGCAGCCCGACAAGGTGGACGCCGGGGCGCTGCGCGCGGTCTTTCCCTATGGCCATGTCACGGTGAACCTGCACCGCGGAGGGCTGGACGTGCCGCGCCCCGAGGGGGATGGCCATCCGACGATCATGGCGAATGTCGCCCTCTCCGTCGCCTTTGACATGGAGCGGGCCGATGGCTGAGCAACGCGTGATCATCGAAATGGGCATGGGCAACGACCTGCACGGCATGGATTACACCAAGGCCTGCGCCAGAGCGATCGAGGACGCGCTGCGCCATTCCTCGCTGCCCCTGTTTGCGGTGACGGGGCTCTCGCATGAAGAGATGCGCGTGCAGGTCACGGTTGCCGTGCAGGAGCCGGACAAGGTGGATGTCGACGCGCTGACCGCCAAACTGCCACGCGGCCGGGCAGAGGTGCGCGCAGTCTTTGGCGGGCTGAACGTGCCTGCGGGCGGTGAAACCATCGTCATGGCCCAGGCCAGCGTGGAGGCGTTTCTGCCGGATCAGATCGGGGTCTGGCGGCTGAAGGGATGATCCGGCGGCCGGCTACAACCGCGCGATGCCGTTTTCTTCAAAGAAAACGGACCGGAGTTTTCGAAAACTCCGGCGGCGCGCGCGGTGCGGATCAAGGCTCGTAATCTTTCAACCGCTTGCCCGGCTCGTCCACGAACAACTCCGGCAGGGCCTCCGCGCTTTCGATCAGGTCGAGCCGGAAGACCCGGAACCCCTCGCGCAACTCGCACCAGGCGGTCAGGGTCCAGACGCGGCCCCAGTATTCCATATGCAGCGGACGCACGGTTCGGGTGGTGACCATCGCCTCCTTGGAGGTATAGACCAGCCGCAGCTTTTGCCGCGCCTTGATCGCCGCGCGCACCACGGGCATATGGGTGAAATTATGGGTCGCATCGGCAAAGGGGTAGACGGCGAATTTCCAGGCGTCCGCCTCGGCGATGGTCTGGGTCGGCAGCACCGCGTCGATCTTGTCTGCTAGGGTCAGGGCCGCCGCCTGCAATTCGGCATCGGCAATCTGCGTGGCCACGGCAATGCCAAGGTTCAGCGCCTCCAGCTCGGCCGGGGTCAGGGTGAGCGGCGGCAGGGTGATGGCCTCGGTGATCATGTAGCCGACGCCGCGTTCGCCTGCCACCGGCACGCCGGAGGCCACCAGCGTATCCATATCGCGATAGATCGTGCGGGTTGACACCTCAAGCCTGCGGGCGATGTCCTGCGCGCGGTGCAACCGCCCGTCGCGCAGGATCTGGATGATATCAAAAAGGCGGTCCGTGCGGCGCATCGGGCCTAAACTGACACCGCGTCAGGGCTGCTGCAAGGTGATCCTTGCATGCCGCATCTGAACCTCGCCGGGGGCAATCATCGCCATCAGCGCCGCTGCCTCCGGGGCCTTGGAAATCCCCTGCGCCGCACGCTGGGCGGCGGCCATGTCCTCCCAGATGACATGATCGGTCCAGAGCCCGGTTTCATCCACCGACAGGGTGCGGCGTATCATTCCGCCGCTGCGTTCGATAAACGGGGCCAGATCCGCCGCCGCCCTGGTAAAGGCCGCCGCATCGCTGCCGGGGATCAGCCGGAATGTAACGATTTCGCTCACGTGTTCTTGTGTCATCTTGCTCTCCTTGGTGATTGACAGCTTGCCTATGACAGGGTCCAACTGACATAAACCTGTCAGTTGAGGTGCCGCGCCTGTGAAAAAGAGCAATTCTGCAGGCCCGGCGGCATCCGTGTACCGCTTTCACCCTTCATGGCGCCTGCGCCGGGCGGTAGACAGGAACAAATGGCCCCTTTCCGGGGCACCACGGTTTAGATGGGAGAATCGAGATGTTGAACAATATTGGCCTGCCGGGCCTTTTGCTGATTGCGGTGGTTGTGCTGGTGCTTTTCGGGCGCGGCAAGATCTCCAGCCTGATGGGTGAAGTCGGCAAGGGCATCACCAGCTTCAAGAAAGGCGTCAGCGAAGGCGAGACCGAGATGACGCAGGTCGAAGACCTGGATGGCGCGGACCTGCCCAGCCACAGCGACACCGGCACGCATCCCAAGACGGACAAGGTTGCCGACAAGGGCGCGAAAAAGAACAAGGTGTAATCACCCATGTTCGATATGAGCTGGACCGAGCTGTTGGTCGTGGGCATCGTGGCGCTGATCGTCGTGGGCCCCAAGGACCTGCCGGTGTTGTTCCGCAAGGTGGGGCAGTTCGTGGGCAAGGCCAAGGGCATGGCGCGCGAATTCACCACAGCGATGAACGACGCGGCCGACAGCAGCGGCATGCGCGAAATCTCGTCGAACCTGAACACCTCTCTCAAGGCGGCGACAAACCCGCTGGGAGCGGCGATGGATGGCGTCAAATCGGCGACCAAATCGCTCGCTGACATCGACCCCGACAGCGAAACCGGCAAGCTGGCCGCGCAACGGGCCGAGGATGTGAAGAAAATTCAGGCCAAGACCGCCCGCGCCGCCGCCGAACGCAAGCAGCGCGAGGCGACAGAGGCCCTGGCCCGCGCCGATGCGCTGGAAGCCGAGACCGCCCCGGCCGCCCCCAGGGCGGAAGCCGCCAAGCCGGCCGCACAGAAGGCACCTGCGAAAAAGGCCCCGGCCCGGAAAACACCCGCCAAAAAGCCGGCCGCGACAAAAACGGCAGCCAAACCTGCCGCGAAACCCGCCGCCAGGAAGCCCGCCGCGAAGAAACCGGCGGCCAAGCCCGCCGCTACAGCGGCCAAAAAAGAGTAAGCCATGAGCGCCACCGACGATATCGACGACAGCGCAGCGCCGCTGATCGAACATCTGGCAGAGCTGCGGACCCGGCTGATCCGGTCCGTGCTGGCCTTTATCGTGGGCATGATCATCTGCTTTTCCTTCGGCAGCACGATCCTCGATTTCCTGCTGGTGCCGATCGAGCACACGATGCGCAACCTGGGCAATCCGAACCCGGTGATGCAATACACCGCCCCGCAGGAGTATTTCTTTACCCTGATCCGCATCTCGATGGTGGGCGGGCTTGCAATCAGCTTTCCGGTGATCGCCACCCAATTGTGGCGTTTCGTGGCGCCGGGCCTCTACAAGAACGAAAAGAACGCCTTCCTGCCGTTCCTCATTGCCTCGCCCGCGCTGTTCCTGCTGGGGGCGGCCTTTGCGCATTACGTGGTGGTGCCGCTGGCGATGCAGTTCTTCCTGGGCTTCTCTGATGCTGCTTCCTATCTGACCGCCATGGTGGTCGACGGCGATGCGCGCAAGTCGGGCATCGACATCGTCTTTAACGGCAAGGTCAACGAAAGCCTTGATATCACGCTGAAAATGATCGTGGCCTTTGGCTTGTGCTTTCAGCTTCCCGTCCTGCTGACCCTGATGGGCAAGGCCGGGCTGGTCAGCACCGAGGGGCTGCGCAACGTGCGCAAATACGCGGTTGTGGGCATCCTGCTGCTGGCGGCTCTGGTGACGCCACCGGATGTGGTGACGCAGCTGATCCTCTTTGTCGTGGTCTATGGGCTTTATGAAGTGTCGATCTTCCTTGTCAGCCGGGTAGAGGCCAAGCGCGAGGCACAATTGCGCGCGGATGGCTATTACGACGACGACGTCGAAGAAGATCCGCTGGTCAGGGAATTTGACCAGGATCCCGAAGACGATGAGGGCGATCTGAAGTGATAGACGACCCGCTTGACCGTATCGCGGCGGCGCTGGAACGCATGGCACCGGCGCCCCTGCCGACACCCGATTTCGACGCGGCTGCGGCCTTTGTCTGGCACACCGGGCCTGACCGGCTGGAACCGGTGGAGCATGTCTCCCGCGTGCCCTTGAACCTGCTGATCGGCGTGGACCGGTCGCGCGATACCCTGCTGGCGAACACCCGCCAGTTCGCGGCCGGCCTGCCTGCGAACAACGCCCTGCTCTGGGGTGCGCGGGGCATGGGAAAATCCAGTCTTGTAAAGGCGATACACGCCGATGTTCATGCATCACATGAGGCGCTGCGCATGGTTGAGTTGCAACGCGAGGATCTGCCCTCGGTGGGGCGTCTGCTGAACCTGCTGCGCGGCGCGTCGCAACGGTTCATCCTGTTCTGCGACGACCTCAGCTTTGGCCATGACGATGCCCATTACAAGTCGCTCAAGGCGGTGCTGGATGGCGGAATCGAAGGGCGGCCCGACAATGTGGTGCTTTACGCCACCTCCAACCGCCGCCACCTGATGCCGCGGGACATGATCGAAAACGAACGCGGCAGCGCCATCAACCCGGCGGAGGCGGTCGAGGAAAAGGTTTCCCTGTCGGACCGTTTTGGCCTCTGGCTTGGTTTCCACGCCTGCGACCAGGATCAATACCTGGCGATGATCCGGGGCTATTGCGATGCCTACGGGGTCAGGATCGATGCGGAAACCCTGCGCGCCGAGGCGGTCGAATGGCAGGCCACGCGCGGGTCCCGTTCGGGCCGGGTGGCCTGGCAGTACTTTATCGACCTCGCGGGCCGCAAGGGCGTGCGGGTCGCCTGAGTTCAGGTTGCCAGCAGACCGGCTTCATAGGTGCGCAGGCAGGGGGCGGCCTTGGGGCCATATGCTGCAAGGTCGGGAAACAGCTTTCTGATCTCCGCACCCGCAGTGTCGTTGACCGCCTGCAGGGTCATGTCGCCGGGATAGAGGCTTTCGGTCCACAACCCTTCGGACCGCAGCAGGTGATGCGCTTTGAGCAGGATGTGGTGATAGGTCACGATGCCGCCGGGACGCCGGTAGACACCGTCATGGCCGATCAGATCCCTGGCCCGCACGAGCACTTCCTCCTGCCCGAACAGAAGCTCGGCCCGCCAGTCCTGCAACAGGATGGCATGCTGGGGCGACAGAACCAGATCGCGGGTGTTGCCCAATATGCCTTTGCTGATCACGATCGGGGCCAGGTCCCCCAGCGCCGCCACCGTGGTCGAGCCGATCCAGGCGATGGGTTGCAGCCCGCCGTCACGGGTCAGGGCAAGCTGGCCGGGGCAGAGCGCTTCGACCGCGACGGGGCCTTTTGCCGTTTCGATCAGGGTGCCGCTGGCAAAGCATACCACGCTGGCGCCAAGGCTGCTGTGCGGGATCAGGTCGCTGTTGTCGGTGATCCCGCTGGCGGTGAGGTTGGTATCGGCTGGCGGCATGCCGTCGGGAAAGACCAGGTAAAAGCCGTCCTCGTTCGCATCGTCCAGATCGTTGTCGTTGTTCAGGTCGACATCAATGACCGCCACGCGCCAGGTTGTCGTGCCATCGGTCACGGTAAAGGTATAATCGTAGATCACCTGCCGGGGGGTGCCGCCGACATCTGTGGTCTGCTGGCCAAATCCGCCGATCCGCTCCTGGGGGGAAACAACCTCGTTCGTGGGGTCGCCGTTGAACTGGGTTGCGCCGGTGTTCTCGTCGACCACAAAATAGGTGTCCGGCCCGGTGTAGCGCCAGGTAGAGCCTGCAGGCGGCGCAAAGGCATAGTTATGCGCGGAGCCGTTGATCGTGCTCTGGGTGCCGTAGATCGTGTTCGTGTAGCCGTAGTGGACGGGCATCGGAATATCCAATCGCAACAATTTGCGTTGGATTGTTTCTAATACCGCAACGCGGCAGCCTTGCGGCAGAAGCCGGGCATTTAAGGCAAATACGGGACATTTCAGAGGTGTTTTTCCGCGCGCCGAAAGGCGCGCGGCAGGCCGGTCAGTTCAGGTAGGGGGCCGGGTCAACACTCTCAAAACCCTTGCGAACTTCGAAATGAACATAGGCATCATCACCGCCGCGCAGCTTGGCGATCTGCTGGCCACGCGCCACATTGTCGCCCTTTGCGACGCTGACGCCGGCCACATTGGCATAGACCGTCAGCAGGTTGCCCTCGTGGCGGACCACGACAATCGGCACGCCTTCGGCGCTTTTGGTGATGGCGGCCACGGTGCCTGAATCGGCGGCCATGACCGGCGCACCCGCCGCGGCCTTGATGTTGATGCCTTCATTCTTGCCCTTGGCATAGCCGCGGATGATGCTGCCCTGAACCGGGGTCGCCATCTTGGCCTTGGAGGTGCTGGCGGTTGTCTTGCCAACATCCGCGACTGGCTTTTGCGGTGTGGCGGCAGGCGGCAGCGGCTTGGCGGTGTCATCTTCGGGCAGGGCCGTCTTGGCGGATGGCGGCGTCGGTGTCGGGCTGCCCTGGCCGGGCAATGTGGTGGTCTCGGGCGCCGGAACGGCTGCCGGGGTTGCAGTACCGGCGGTGCTGCGTTTTGGCGGATTCTGTTGCGGGACGGGGATCAGCAGGAACTGACCTTCGCGCACCGCGAAATCCGGACCCAGCCCGTTCCATTCTGCCAGCGCCTTGACCGGAACGGAATAGAGCCGTGCCACGGTATAGGCCGTCTCGCCCCGTTCAACGCGGTGGCGGATCGGTTCCCGGGCGGATTGCGCGGTGGCCGCCGGAGCGGGGGAGGCCGGTGCAAGCGTCGCGGTCTGGACGCCGGGTGCCGAAGGCGCGCGGTCAATCGCGCCGCCTGCCAGCGAAGAGATATCGACCGGCCGCCCCGACGCGGCACCGGTTGCTGCGGATGGTTCTGCAACGCGGTTGGGCAGGGCGATGATCTCGTCCTTGCGCAGGCGCACCGTGGGGTCGATGCCATTGTAGCTGGCCAGTTGCGAGGTGCTGGCCCCCACGCGCGCGGCCACATCGGCCAGCGTGTCGCCGCGCCGGGCCACCGCGACCTGATAATTCGGATATGAAATCACACCGCGGCTGTCCGGGCTGGGCCGGTCCGCAAGGGGGGCTGTCGCGGCCTGTGCCGTGGTGAAACTGCCCAGATTCCCGCGCAGGTCAAAGTCCAGTGGCTGGTCCGCACAGGCGCTCAGCAACAGGGCGCTGGACCCGGCCAGAAAGCTCAGCCGCACGGGGCGGCGCATGAATGAATGACGCATCTGCATGTCCTCATGTATCCTCCCCCGTGTAATCCCGGGGATTTGCCGCACTTATAGCGCAATTATGTGTCCTTGCCCAACCCTTCGAGCAACGGAACGAAGCGAACAGCCCTCATTTCGTCATATTCAAGGCCCTGAGCGGTTTTCCGCACACGGATCAGGTGCTGCACGGTGTCCGACTGGCCCACCGGCAGCACCATGATGCCCCCGACCTTGAGCTGCGCCAGCAGCGGGCTGGGCGGGTCTTCGGCGGCGGCGGTCACGATGATGCGGTCAAAGGGGGCCTGTTCGGTCAGCCCGAAGCTGCCGTCCGCCGTGATCGCGGTGATGTTGTTGAGGTCCATCTGCTCAAAGATCACCCGCGCCTCGTGGACCAGTCGGCGGTGCCGGTCGATGGTGTAGACCCGGCGCGCCAGCTTGCTCAGGATTGCCGCCTGGTAGCCCGATCCGGTGCCGATCTCCAGCACCTTGTCGCGGGGCGAGACCTCAAGCGCCTGGGTCATCAGCCCCACCACGGAGGGCTGGCTGATGGTCTGGCCGCAAGCGATAGGCAGCGGCATGTCCTCATAGGCGCGTTGCGCAAACAGCCCCTTGATGAAGGGTCCGCGATCGACGGTTTCCATCGCGTTCAGCACGCGGGTATCCGTCACCCCCTTGGAGCGGAGGGCATAAAGGAACTGCATCTTGCGTTCGGCTTCTGTCAGTTCCTCATCGGTCACGTGTTGATGCCCGCGAATCTGTCCATCATGTCATGCGCCGTCAGGTCGGCCCGCATCGGCGTGACCGATACATATCCCTCAAGGTTCACCGCCGCATCGGAACCGGGGGCGGTCATGACCTGCTGGTTGCCCCCCTTGATCCAGGAAAACCGGCGGCCCGAGGGGGCCAGATGCGGTTCGGTCGCAAAGACCACGCCGGGGCGGCGGCCCTGCGGGGCCAGACGCGTCCCCTTGACAGCACTGGCCGGAACCGGCGGGAAATTCACATTGTGGAACAGCCGGTAATCGCCCTGATCCTCCGGGCTGACCGCAAGAATGCGCCGGATCACCTCTGCGCCATGGGCCGCTGCCGCCTCGAAAGGGTCGTCCAGATCACGGTTCGCAGGGCCAAAGTACTGCGACAGCGCAATGGCGGGAAAGCCCTGCAATGCCGCTTCCATCGCACCGCCGATGGTGCCGGAATAGAGCGTGTTCTCGGCCGAGTTGTTGCCCCGGTTCACACCTGACAGCACCAGGTCGGGCAGGGCGGTCTTCATCACGTCATGAACGCCGATCAACACGCAATCGGCGGGCGAGCCTTCGGCGGCATAGCGGCGCGGGCCCAGTTCGCTGATCATCGTGGGTTTGACGTAGTTGATGCAATGGCCGACGCCTGATTGCTCGAATGCCGGTGCCACGGTCCAGACTTCGCCGTCTGCTCCGGCCAGTTCTGCGGCGATACGGGCCAGCACCTTGAGGCCGGGTGCGGCGATGCCGTCGTCGTTTGTAATGAGAATGCGCATGGAAAGCCCTTTTGCCCTTGATAGGCGAGGGCCGCGCGGGCGGCAAGGACGGGTCAGGCCGATTGAAAAAGGATGGGTGCCTAGAGTTGCGCGATTACCGCAGCAGCCTGGGCCTGCGGATCGGCCAGCTTGTGGCGGTCCTCGCCCGGAAAGAACCTTGCGCGGGTGGCGGTGGGCATCGGTTCCGGGGTCAGGATATGCACCTTTGGCCCGTTCTTTTCCGTTTCCGCCGCCCAGGACCGGGCCAGCGCGATCTGCGCCGCCTTGGAGGCGCCATAGGCACCAAAGAACTTTTCGCCCGCGCGCGGATCGTCGAAAAACACCGCCTGACCGGATGTTCCCAGCAGGGGGGCTACAAAGGTGATCAGCCGGGCGGTGGCGGTGACATTGCAGACAAGGGATTTCTCCATGTCCTTTGCATCGACGTGATCGGCGGGGGCAAGGGGGGCGGCGTGGATGGCGCAGTGCAGCCACAGGTCCAGCTTGCCCCAGCGGTCGTGAATGCCCCGGCAGAGCACCGCCATGGCCTCGGCCGTGGTGACGTCCATCGGGGCCAGGGTCGCAGCGCCGCCCCGGGCCTGAATGCGGTCATCCAGTTCTTCCAGCGCGCCGGTGGTGCGGCCCACGGCGATGATGTGATGGGTGGGGCAAAGCGCCTCTGCCAGCGCGGCACCCAGGCCGCGCGATGCGCCGGTGATCAATGCGGTTTTTGTCATGTTTGCCATGTGCCTTGCCACGGTCGCGCCGTCAATAGTTGCCAGGGCCTAGCCTCTGGGCAGTTTGAGGGCCTTCGCCCGGCCGCCCACGTTCAGCACCAGCTGGTCCCCTCCGATCGCGGCAACAGTGCCGCCTGCGACCTTGTCGCCGATGCCCACACGGGCGATCCGGCCATTGCGTGTGCGGACCAGCGCACCGGGCGCGGCCTCGCTGCCGAAAATGCCGATCAGGGCTGTACGGTCCAGACGGGCCGCCGAGGTGGCCAGGTCGGCCACATTGCGGGGGGTGGGTTGTTGCGGTTCCGTGTCGCTCATTTAACGCCTCTTCGCGCCTTGCGCGTGTTGCCGATTCTTAGGTGAACGGTCAGCTAACAAGGCTGCAGGACAAGGAGAAGGGGGCGCGGTCCGATCAGCCAAGCCCTGCCGAGCGCTGCGCGGGCTTCAGCCGACGGTGCGGGTGAGACGGCGCGACAGATGGTAGCAGAAGGTCATTTGCGCCAGATGGGCGATGGCCTGTTCGGGCAGCGGGCCCTCCAGATCCAGGGCAATCCGCCGCCGCCCGTCGTTTTCCCCGACATCGGGGTAGATGTCGCGCATCCTGGCGGCCAGATCGGTCTTGCAATCGACAAAGAGCATCAGCTGCTGCGGCTGGCCTGCCGACCAGCCCATGCGCAGGGTGCTGCCGGTGCGGGGCGCGCGGGGCCGCCATGCGGGCTGGCCCCATTTCAGGCTTTCGTCCAGCGGCCCGATTTCCGCCTGCTCTGCCGTGTCATGAAACAGGCTCCGGCAGGCCCAAAGCGCATCGCGCGCGGGTTCCGACCAGGAGGTCATCAGATGCAAAAGCGGGGCAGGGGCGTGGTCCATCCCGCCATCATGGCAGGACCTCATGACAGAAAACGGCAGCAGGTTACTCTGCCGCCGTCTTCATCTTGAACCCTTCCTTGACCTTGTCCGCGGGGGTCACCGGGTATTCCCCCGAAAAACAGGCATCGCAATACTGCGGGCATTTGGCATTGCGCCCCTCCGCCTCGCCCACGGCCCGGTACAGACCGTCAAGCGAGATGAAGCGCAGGGAATCCACCGCCAGATGTTCGCACATCTCGTCTTCGGACATGGTCGCGGCCAGCAGTTTTTCACGCTGCGGCGTGTCGACGCCATAGAAACAGGGCCAGGCCGTGGGCGGGCTGGCGATGCGGAAATGCACCTCGGCAGCGCCGGCATCCAGGATCATTTCCTTGATCTTGCGGCTGGTGGTGCCGCGCACCACGCTGTCATCCACCAGGATCACGCGCTTGCCCTTGATCAGGGCGCGGTTCACGTTCAGCTTCAGACGCACACCCATGTTGCGGATCTGCTCTGTCGGTTCGATGAAGGTGCGGCCCATGTACTGGTTGCGGATGATCCCCATGGCATAGGGAATGCCGGATTCGAGGCTGTAGCCGATGGCGGCGGGTGTGCCACTGTCGGGCACCGGGCAGACCAGATCGGCCTCCACCGGGCTTTCCTTGGCCAGTTCGCGGCCGATCGCCTCGCGGGTTTCATAGACGCTGCGGCCGCCCAGGATGCTGTCGGGGCGGCTGAAATAGACATGTTCGAAGATGCAGAAGCGGGAGGGCTGGCGGCGGAAGGGGAAATGGCTTTCCACGCCGTTGGCGGTGATCACGACCATCTCGCCGGGCTCGATCTCGCGGACGAAATCCGCGCCGATGATGTCCAGCGCACAGGTTTCCGAGCTGAGCGCCCAGCCGTCGCCGACGCGGCCCAGCACCAGCGGGCGCACCCCCAGCGGGTCGCGCACGCCGATCAGCTTGGTCCGGGTCATGGCCACGATGGAAAACGCACCTTCGACCCGGCGCAGGGCGTCTTCCATCCGTTCGGGGATGTTGCGCTGCAGGGACCGCGCCATCAGATGGATGATGCATTCGCTGTCAGAGGAGGACTGAAAGATCGAGCCGCGCTCGATCAGCTCGCGGCGCAGGGCATTGGCATTTGTGATGTTGCCGTTGTGGGCAATCGCCGCCCCGCCCATGGCAAATTCGCCAAAGAAGGGCTGCACGTCGCGAATCGCGGTCTGCCCTTTCGATCCGGTGGTGGAATAGCGCACATGGCCGATGGCCAGTTCGCCCGGCAGGGTTTCCATCACGGCCTGGCTGGTGAAATTGTCGCGCACATAGCCAAACCGCCGCGCCGATTGAAACCCGGCTTCCGGCTGGTAGGAGACGATACCGCCTGCTTCCTGGCCGCGGTGTTGCAGGGCATGCAGCCCCAGAGCGACGAAATTGGAGGCGTCAGCCACGCCGACCACGCCGAAGATGCCGCATTCCTCCTTCAGTTTGTCTTCGTCATCGCCATCGCGCAGGTACGACGTATCGAAAGGATGGGCAGGTGGCATGATTTTGGTGGTGGGATTGGTCACGGGGAGCAGCTCCGAATCCGGGTGGATGTGCCGCCTATGTAGGGCTCTTGGGGCGCAGTGTCACCCCGCAGCCCGCAGTAGCATGCGGTTTGTTTCGATCATGTGACGTGGATCGGATATATTTGGCGGCAAAGCGGTTCAGGCTCAGGCCCCATTGGGCCTTGATGATGAACATCACACGAAAACGACCTGATCGTCAGGTTTGTGACCCAGGTGCATCATTTTGGCGATATGGCTGTCCGGGTGATGAACGTTAGAAGGCTTTGGCCTTCACGTCATAAGCTGACCGAAAATTGGAAACCGGATCTATGCGTAGGTCGAAACGAAGGACCGGAAAGAGTCCGGAGAGACTTAACCACACAGGGCAGCGCCTGACCGCGGGTGGGCAGCGGAACGTCCGTGGGTGCCACTTTATTTCTAATCTTTGGCGTGGGGATGATGAACCGCAATACGGTGAGAAAGCGCCCGCCCATGGGGCGGTCGGGCGCTGCCCGGCGGTGCTGCGCACCTTGACTCCGGGCTTTGGTTGCCAGTGATCAACGGCAGCAAAGTCCGGATAGCGGACCTTGCCCCACACCGCGCCCAATGCACCCTTTGGGGCAGAAATGCTAGGTTCAGGCCCCATTGTGCCAAAGCTGCGCGACGTTCCACACTAGACCGGCTGCTGTTGCGGCGATGGATGCGGGGGCAGTTGCGGGGGGATCGCCTGCGCCCCCATGGCCGCGATCCGCCCCGGCAGGGTGAACCGGATTGTCGCACCGCCTGTTGTGGGGGAATTGCCAGCGGTGATCATGCCGCCACGGACCCGGATCATGCGCCTGACCCCGAACAGCCCATACCCGCTGTCGACCCGGAAACCGCCACCGTTCATCAGTTCCAGCGCAGCCGCGCTGAACCCCTTGCCATTGTCCTCCAGCGTCACGGCGATCTTGTCGTCGGGCAATTGCTCGATCGTGAGATCCATCAGCATCTGCAATCTGCCCGCATGTTTCACCGCATTCTCGATCAGATTGCGCAGGGCGATCTGCATCACCGTCTTGTCGGTCAGCAGCATTGCGGGGGTGACATTGACGCGGTGCCGCTCTTCGGGATCCAGAATATCGCAGATCAGCCGGGTCAGTTCGGTGAGGTCGAAAAGCGTTTCGGCCTCCTGCGCCTCGATCAGATGGGTGTGCATCAGGATGTCGTCGATTAGCTTCATGGTCTTGTCGGCAATGCCGTCCATCATGTTGATCATGTCCAGCTTGCCATCGCCATGGTCGACGAAACCGTCCTTGAGCACCTCGGCCAGCATGGTCACATTGCGCATCGGCGCGCGCAGATCATGGGCTGCCATCGCCACGAATTGTTCCATCTCGGATGCGGCGGTATGAAAGGATAGCCTTGCCTCCCGCGCACGGCATTCCTCCGTGATGTCAAGTGATGTGCCGTAAAGCCTGAATACCCGGCCTTCCGCATCCGTTTCCGGCGAGAGCGTGGTGCGCACCTGGCGGACCGCCCCGGCCAGCGGCAATTGCAATTCGTAGGTCAGGGGTTTGCCGCTGCGGGCAACCTGGCAATGGCGCGACAATGCGCTGCGCCCGTATGCGGTGTCATAGACTTCTGCGGCCGTGCGCCCCAGGTAATCCGAAAGCGGCCGCCCGCTGATCGCACGGGCGCAGGCGTTGAAGGCGCAATAGACAGGCAGGCCGCCTGCAACCACCTCCAGCACAAAGACGGGGGTGGCGATATGATCCAGATAGGTGAATTGCTCCGCATCGGACATGTGGCTGCTCCCTTACGGAGGCAACCTACAGTTACTTGGATAACAGAATGTTAAGTCCCGGCAGGGATCAGGCGCCGCAGCTGCCGACCAGTTCCTCGTAGCGCGTGGTGATCCAGCCCAGCGCATCCTCGGGGTTCTGTTGTTCGATCTGCCCTGTGAACCGCGCGAAAACGGTGGCCGACCGGCTTTCATCGACCATGGTGAACTGCTGGTCCGGGATGACCGTCTGATAGACGAAAAAGGCAATTGCCACCAGGATGATGCCCCGCGCGACCCCAAAGACAAAGCCAAGACCCTGGTCCAGGCCGCCCAGGACCGAGCGCTGCACCAGCGAGGAAAACAGCGGCGTGAACAGCGAAACCACGATCAGCGCCACGGCAAAGACGATGGCAAAGGCCCCGATGATGGACAATTCGCAGCTGTCGGCCAGGAATTCGCCCACCACAGGCAGTTCGCGCACCAGCGGTTCGACCTGCGGGGCAAAGAGATAGGCCAGCACGGCGGCGGCAATCCAGCCGACGATCGCCATCAGCTCGCGCACCAGCCCGCGGCCATAGGCCAGAAGCGCGGAAAGCACGATGACCAGCGCGACCACGCCATCAATAATGGTAAACCCGTCCATCTGCTGCCTGCCTTCGTTCCAGGGCGCTAGCCAGCGCCGAAAATTTCACCGACAAAACCGGTCAGATCGCTCAGTTGATTGATCGTGATGCCCGTTGTCCCCACCGCCTTGCCCCCTGCGGGCGCGATTGCGGAGGTAAAACCAAGTTTTTGCGCTTCTTTCAACCTGTTTTCAGTCTGGCTGGCGGGCCGCAGCGCACCAGAGAGGCTTATTTCGCCGAAAACCACGGTTTCTGCAGGCAGGGCGACGTCTTCGCGCGCACTCAGCAGGGCGGCGGCAACCGCGAGATCGGCGGCAGGCTCGGTCACTTTCATGCCGCCCGCGACGTTCAAATAGACGTCAAGCCCGGCAAAGGGGATGCCGCAGCGCGCCTCAAGCACGGCGAGAATCATCGCCAGCCGCCCCGAATCCCAGCCCACCACCGTGCGGCGGGCCTGGCTGTGGGGCGAGGGGGCGACCAGCGCCTGGAACTCGACCAGCACGGGCCGCGTGCCTTCGATGCCCGCAAAGACGACCGATCCGGCAGAAGGTTCGCCGCGTTCGGACAGGAACAGGGCAGAGGGGTTGGTGACCTCGGCCAGCCCCTGGCCGGTCATTTCGAACACACCGATCTCATCCGCGGGCCCAAAGCGGTTCTTTACGCTACGCAGGATGCGGAACTGATGGCCGCGCTCGCCCTCGAAATAAAGCACTGTGTCGACCATATGTTCGACCACGCGCGGCCCCGCGATCTGGCCATCCTTGGTGACATGGCCCACCAGGATGACGGAGGTGCCGGTCCGCTTGGCAAAAGCCGTCAGCTCATGAGATGCGGCGCGCACCTGGCTGACCGAGCCGGGGGCGCTTTCGACGTTGTCGGCCCACATGGTCTGAATGGAATCAATGATCGCCAGCTGCGGGCGTTCCTGATCCAGCGTGGTCAGGATGTCGCGCAGGTTGGTCTCGGCCGCCAGTTTCACCGGGGCATCCGACAGGCCCAGCCGCTGGGCGCGCATGCGGACCTGTGCGCTGGCCTCTTCGCCGCTGACGTAGATGGTTTTCAGCCCGTTGCGTGCGAATTGCGCCGCCGCCTGTAACAGCAGCGTCGATTTGCCGATGCCCGGATCGCCGCCCACCAGAATGGCCGAGGCCGCGACCAGGCCGCCCCCCAGCACCCGGTCAAGCTCGGCGATCATGCTTTCACTGCGCGGCGGCGGGGCCTCTTCGGTGCTCAGATCGGTCAACGTCATCGCGGACCCGCGCCGCGCACCCAGCGATTTGCTGGGCGGGCCTGCGGAAATGCCGCGGTCCTCCTGAATGGTATTCCAGTCGCCGCAGCTATCGCAGCGCCCCGACCATTTGTTGTAGGTCGCGCCGCAGGCCGTGCAGGAGAAGGTCTTGCTTGGTTTTGCCATGCAGCCTTGTGCCCGCGGCCGGAAGAGAGGTCAAAGGAAAACCGGCAGACCTGCCCTCCGGCTTCCGGTGCCATGCGGCGCAGAAGCGCAGAGGGCGCTGGTTCGGATGTCGTGCCAGCCGTAGATGAAGAGCGCGTTCCGTTCACCGCACGGTCTTTGGCCTCTGGGTGGCGATTTTTTTGAAAAAATCGGTCCGGAGTTTTTGAAAACTCCGGCGGGTGACCACAGCCGGAAGCGGGGGAGTGTTCGTTTTCTTTGAAGAAAACGGTCCGGAGTTTTTGAAAACTCCGGTTGCGTGTCGCCACGTGACCAAAGGCACCCGACCTAGGCGTTGAAGTTCAGCCGCAGGCCCGGTTCGGGCCAGCGCGCGTGGTAAAGGCAGCCGGTGCCTGACGCCGTGATCCATGCATCGCACATGTCGGGCCCGCCAAAGCAGATGTTGGTGACATAGGGATCACCCGGTCCGGCAACATAGCGCACCGGCCCGCCGTCCACCGGCACGATGCTGATGCCCCCGCGCATCAGGGTGGCGACACATATCGCCCCGTTTGCCTGCACCGCAAGACTGTCCAGCAACTGGTAATCGGGCAGGGTGGTGAGCAACCTGCCCGGCATGGTGTAGGGATGCGGCGCGATCTTGCCGGGTGCCAGCAGATCATAGCTCCAGACCCGTCCGGTGCGGGTTTCGGCCACATGCACGGTCTTGTCATCCGGCGAGAGCCCAATGCCGTTGGGCGTGATCATCGGTGCATGGACCCGCGTGATCCGGCTGCCATCCGGCAGGGCGTAGTAAAAGGCCCCGTGATGCACATACTCGGGAGTGGTTTTGCCCAGATCGGTGAAATAGAAGCCGCCCTCCCTGTCAAAGACGATGTCATTGGGGCCGCGCAGGGGCTGGCCGTCGCAGGCGTCATACAGCGTCTCGAACGCGCCGGTTGCCGGGTCGACCCGCTGGATCGAGCCGCTGACATAAGTATCCGGCGTGCCGATGGGGCGGGTGATCTCATCGCCCTCGGTCCATATGAAACCGCCATTGTTGCAGACATAGATCATCCCGTCCGGCCCCACCGCCGCACCATTGTGGCCACCGCCCAGCTCGGCAATGACCACCTTGCGCCCATCCGGCAGAACACGGGTCAGGCGCTGACCGCGTATCTCCACCAGGATAATTGATCCGTCATCCATGGCGATCGGCCCTTCGGGAAAGTCGAGCCCCTCGCAAACCCTGGTCAGCTTCACATCCATCTCATCCTCCCGTTGGCTCGGCCCAGAACAGCATGCGGGTCCTGCCAGCGCAATGGACATGGGCGGACTTCTGTGGCTGTCTTGGCCCGAACATCGCATGAGGGAGGAAACCATGGGGACACTGACAGGAAAGACCGCCTGGGTCACAGGTGCCGGTGGCGGCATCGGGGAGGCGGCGGCCAGGGCTTTGGCGGCCAGCGGTGCCCATGTCGTGCTCTCCGGGCGGCGGCAGGCAGAGCTTGACCGCGTCGCGGCGGCGATCACCCAGGCGGGCGGCGCAGCGGAGGCGCAGAGCCTGGATGTGGTTGACGCCGATGCAACGCAAAAGATCTGCGATGATGTGATGGCCCGGCGCGGGCGGATCGACATCTTCATGGCCAATGCAGGCATCAACGTGCCCAACCGCGCGGTGAACGCCATCACCGCCGCCGATTTCGCCAGGGTGGTGGACATCAACCTGAACGGCGTCATGAACGGTGTCCTCGCCGTCCTGCCGCAGATGCGCGCCCGGGGGGCGGGCACGCTGATCCTGACCTCCTCCTGGGCGGGGCGGCATCCGTCGCGCCTGACGGGGCCTGCCTATACCGCGTCAAAACACGCGGTTGTGGCGCTGAGCCATTCGATCAACCAGGACGAGGGCGTGAACGGCATCCGCTGCACCGCCCTGATGCCCGGAGAAGTGGCAACACCGATCATGCAGCAACGCCCCAAACCGCCGTCAGAGGAAGACATGGCCCGGATGCTTCAGGCCGAGGACATTGGCGCGATGGTCCGCTACATCGCCGAAGCCCCGCCCCATGTCTGCATCAACGAGGTGCTGATCAGCCCCACATGGAACCGCAGCTTTACCGGTGTTGCGGAAATGGGCGGGATGAAGCTGTAACGGCGCGTTGCTGCGGAGCCGAGTCCACGTGCTCCCGCCCGGCCTGCGCCTCATGTCGCGCCGCGCCCTTTCGGGCCTGTTCCGCACCCTGCGCAAAAGCCCAATCTTCAAAGTCAGCTCAATGAACCGTCGCGCAGCCCTTCCACGACGAAGGGCTGCGCGACGCGTTTCAGCCCGCGGTGAGCGCGGCGATGATCTGATCCGCCGCCGCTGCCGCCTTGGCGCGCATTTCTTCGTCATTCGCATCCTGGATCGGATGCGGCACCAGCACGTAACGCGCGTCATTCATGCCCAATGCGCGGCGCTGCGATTCTGCGGCCTGTCCGAATTCGCTCGATGCGACGGCGACTGCCGGGATTCCCTGGATTTCAAACCAGACGTTGTCGTGCATACTGCACGTCGTACAGGAACCTCAGTCGGCCAGAGCCTCGATCAGAAAGTCGCATGCGTCGCGGATCTCATGGCGCAGCGCATCGGGGCAGGGTTTGGCAAAGGTGGGCTTGGTATAGCGCCGCGTGGCGATGCCAGGGGCCTTTTCCGCCAGCAGACCTTCGAGCGCATCCAGAAACACGTTGCCGCGCGGCTTGCTGATGTCCAGCAGGCCGATCACCCCCGACAGGCTGTCCGGACGTTCCGCCACCTGCCGCTCTACCGGGGTGCGTTCGTCCGTGGGGTCGAGAATTGTCGTCATAGGCGTTCTCCTCTGTCCGTAGCCTAACCCAGATCAATCTTTCTGGAAACCGAGATGGAGCCGACCTCCCCCGTGGCCCAGCCGTGGAACGCGGAAGAGAATTTGCCCGCATCCGATCCGGCCACCACGATATGAATGTACTCTTTACCGGCAAATTTCGGGGCCGGACGGTCAAGCATCTCCGGCGTCATCCCGGCGGCGGCAGCGGGCAGGATCCCGGCACCGGAGCGGTCATCGGCCAGCATGTCCCGCAGGGGCCGCGACGTGACCTGTTGTATCCGGTCGCGCAGGCGGCCCTTGTCCCATGGGCCGTCCCGCATCAGCGTGTCGATATGTTCCGGGCAGATCACCAGCAGCGCATCGATGGGCAGATTGTGCATCTTGGGCAGGAATACCCCTTCCAGCCCCATGCCCAGTGACCCGGCGATCTGCTCCGGGCTGCGCGAGGTCTGGTCCACGATATGAACCGGCCCGCCGGTCATGGCAAAGACGGTCACCACCGAATCCTCCCGGTCGAACCCGCGTTCCACATGCAGCGGCTCCCAGGGCGCGCGTTCTTCCCATTCCGCGAAACACATGGTGAATTTCATCGGATTGCCCAGGGTGGAGCGTTCGACGCCGCCGGTCGAGGCACCCCCGACATTGCGCACCACCAGCCGCAGCGCGCGCCCGATGGTGGCATTGGCGCGGTTGCCCGCCCCCAGCGCGCCGAGCTTCATGTTCATGCCGATCTTTTCCCGGATCGGGCCGTTGACGACCATCACCGGGGCCGCACCCATGGTGGTCGCGGTGACACCGTGGATGTTGAAGGCATCGGTGCAGACCGCCTCGACCCCCGCGATGACCACGGGCAGATACTCCGGTTTGCACCCGGCCATCACCGCGTTGATCGCGATCTTCTCCACCGTGGCCTCGCCCATGTTGGGCGGCACGATGGCCACCACCTCCTGCGCGTCGCGGTGGGTGCCTGCCAGCATCCGCATCACCCTTTCGGGCGTGGGCGGCACCAGCGGCAACCCGTCAGAGAACCCCTGGTCGAACATGAACTCCGCCACATCATCGCCGCTGGCGATCTCGATGCGCCGCGCACGGATCGGGCTGCCCTCCGCCTCGGCGCGCAGCTTGTCGAACATCTCGGGGTCCAGGTGTTTGGAACCGCATCCGGGCCGCCAGGCGGGCAGGCCCTGCCAGTCGACCTCAGCGACCGGCGTGCCGGTCCGTGCCGCCAGTTCGGCGGCCAGCGCCTCCCAGTCGCTGCGCACGAAACCTTCGAAACGGGTCGTGCTGCTGCCCCCGGCATCGCAAAGGAACACCGAAGGGACGCTTTCGATGTCCCAGTCAAAGGCCGTCTTGCAGGCGCGGTCATCCAGGACCGGCATGCTCAGCCCATGGCGCCGGGCGAAAACCGTGCTGTCATCGCCCGACTGGGACACCAGCAGGACATCCAGAGCCGACCGATGGGCGCGGTAAAAGGCCTCCAGCACCGGGCCTGCCGTATTGCAGGTTTCGCAGTCTTCCTTGACGAAACAGACAAGGGCGCGGCGCCCGGTCGGAAAGCTGTGGCTTTCCCCTGCCAGGTCCGCCAGCGAAAAGCCGGGTGGTGAAAACTCTGCTGTCTCGTTCGGCATCCCGGCCCCTCCCTCTGGTCGGGGCTCAATGTGGCCTATCCTGCGGCGATGTCCAGTGGCGGAGGTGGATGGGAATCGAACCCACCACACGCCATTGCGACGCGTCCATGGTTTTGAAGACCAGGGAAGCCACCAGACTCCTGTCACCTCCGTATGGCCCTGACCCTGAGCGTCAGTTTCATTGTTCCCCAAATATACCACGGGGGTCCGGGGGTGTGAAACCCCCGGTGCGCCATCCCCTCAATCCGCGCCGGGGCCGAGGTCGCGCAACCGGGCAAGGTCTTCCGCCATCCGGCGCCGGTCATCCGCGCGGATGGTGACGCCGAGGGTATCGAAATGCTCCAGCAGGGGCACGATGATACGCCGGGTTGTCGCAAGTGCCGCGCGGGCTTCGCCGGTGGTGAAGGGGGCAGGCGGCGGGAAGGCCGTGCGCAGGGCCATTGCCGCCGCGCGCAGGGTCTCGCCGTGCAACACCACGGTCTGTTTCAGTGCCACATTGGGCAGGGCGGCCAGCTCATCGCGCGCAACCAGCAAATCCAGCAGATCCTGATCCTCCGATCCGTTCAGAACCTGCGACAAGGCGGGCGGCGTCAGCCCGCCATTGCGGAAGGCCTGCCCGATCCGGGCCAGCCGGTCCAGCTGCGCAGGCGTCAGCGCTGCCATCGGATCGTGCTGCGCCAGGGCCAGGCCGCGATCCGACTGGCGGCAGGTGCCATCACCGATCAGCCCCTGCCGGACATGGCGCAGCAGGTCAGGCGCGCGGGTGCGGGGGCTGAGCGCTGACAGCGGCACAGCCGGTCTTGCCGGATAGCGGGCGTGATGCGCGGCAATGGCGTCCAGCATCGCCCTGCGGCAATCGGCGATGGCATCGGCTGAGGTGATCCTGCCCGGGGCAAACTCAACCACCCCGGGGCCAAGCGCCGCGCGCAGATTCGTGGCATCTTTCCGCGCGAGCCTTGCCACCTCCTGCAGGTCCGCGGCGCCGCCATGGGCGGCAATCAGGGCAAGGGCGAGCGCCGTCACATCACCCGCCAGGGCGGCGCGGAGCACCTGCTGACGCACCCCGTCTCCGGCCCGCGCCGGGGCCGCCTGCGGGTCCAGCACAACCGCGCCCCCCAGGGTCAGGGGCGGGGACAGGCGGCGCAGGATGGCATGTTGCCCGGCACGGGCCATGACCGGATGCCGGAACCGCAACTGGGCAAAGCCCTGCGCGCCCGCCGCCAGCCGGCCCGCACCAAAAAGCCGGATCTGCGCCACCGCATGCGCGGTGCCGACATGCACCCGCACCTCCTGCATATGTTTCAGCCCCGCCGCTTCCAGCAGTGTCAGCTGCACATCCATGCAGGTCGATGCAGGACCCGCCGCCGCATCACAGAGGACCGCACCGCGCGGCACATCCTCAACCGCAACCCCGCGCAGGTTTGCCGCCGTGCGCCCGCCCGCCGTGATTTCCTCCTGCGCCTGGTCCCGGCTGTGCAGCCCCCGGATGGTCACCGGCAGGGCACCCGGTTGCAGCAGCAATGCCGCCCCGGGCGTCAATGCGCCGCCCAGCAGCGTTCCCGTGACGACGGTGCCGCGGCCGGGCAGCGAAAAGGCCCGGTCAACCGGCAGATAGGGATCGGCCGGCAGGGGCCCGGTGGGCACCCGCCGCGCCAGGGCTTCGATCGCCCCCTGCAGCGCCTCCACCCCGATGCCGGTCACCGCGGAACAGGGGAGCATCGGCGCCTCGGCAAAGGCGGTCCCGGCAAGCCCGTTGCGGATGGCGTCCAGCCTCGCGTCCAATGTGCCGGGGGGCAGCAGATCGCATTTGGTCACCGCGATGACGGCATCGGCAAGGCCAAGCAGGCCCGCAATCTCAAGGTGTTCGCGGGTCTGGGCCGCAATGCCATCGACGGCGGAAATCACCACCAGGGCGGCCCGCGCGCCCGCTGCCGCCGAAATCATCGCCTGCACGAAATCGCTGTGGCCCGGCGCATCGACAAAATCGACCGTGCCGCAGGCATAGGTGCGATGGGCATAGCCTGCCACGATGGACAGGCCGCGGGCTTTCTCCTCGGCCAGCCGGTCGGTGTCGATCCCGGTCAGCCGCTGCACCAGAGCGGTCTTGCCATGGTCCACATGGCCGATCACCACAAGGCACAGGGCCGCCATCAGCGCAGGATCGCGGCAAAGGCATCCGCGATCAGGGGCAGTTCATCGTCCTCAACGCTGCGCAGGTCCAGCAAAAGCCGGTCCTGCGCAATCCGTCCGATCACCGGCGGCCTGCCCCGGCGCAGCGCCGCACTCAGCGCCTCTGCGGTGAAACCCTCCAGACGCAGGGACAGGGCCACGCTGGGCAGGTCCTGCTCGGGCAGCGTGCCGCCGCCGACGCGGGCCGAGGTGGCCTCTGTCCCGATATCGGTGATGCCGACGGCGGCCAGCCTTTCCGCCAGGGCGGCGGCACGGGCGGCGACCGTCTCCTGCGGCGCCGACAGCATCCGCAGCACCGGCACCTCCTGCAACGGATCATGGGGCGCACGGTACAGACGCAATGTCGCCTCAAGTGCGGCAAGCGACAGTTTGTCGATGCGCAGCGCGCGCATCAGCGGATGCGCCTTCAGCTCTGCCACGATGTCCTGCCGCCCGGCAATGATACCGGCCTGGGGCCCCCCCAGCAGCTTGTCGCCCGAGAACATGACCAGATCGACACCGGCCTTCAGCACATCGGCCACCACCGGCTCGTCGCTCAGCCCGAAGGGGGTGAGGTCAACCAGCACGCCGCTGCCAAGGTCTTCCATCAGGATCACCCGGCGCTCCCTGGCCAGTCGGGCAAGCGCCTGCCTTTCGGGTTCTGCGGTAAAGCCCACGATCCTGAAATTGCTGGTATGGCTCTTGAGCAGCACGGCGGTGTTGTCGTCGATGGCATTGGCGTAATCCGCCACCCGCGTCTTGTTGGTCGTGCCGACCTCGCGCAGCTGCGCACCGCTTTGCGCGATCACGTCGGGCAGGCGGAAGGACCCGCCGATCTCGATCAACTCCCCGCGCGAGGCCACCACATTGCGCCCGCCTGCGGTGGCCATCAGGCTCAGCAGGACGGCGGCGGCGCAATTGTTGACCACCACGGCAGCCTCTGCGCCGGTCAGCTCCCGGATCAGCCGCTCCACATGGGCATGGCGCGAGCCGCGCTTGCCGGTTTCGAGGTCGAGTTCAAGGTTGCTCGCATCCGCTCCGGCCGCCGCCAGCGCCGCAATGGCCCGGGGCGCCAGCCGGGCGCGGCCCAGGTTGGTGTGGATGATGATTCCGGTCGCATTGATCACCGGGCGCAGCGATGGCGCGCGCGTTGCCGCGATCCGCTGCGCCACCGAGGCAGCAAAACCGGCCCCGGCAAAATCGGGCAGGGCGGCGGGCGGATCCGTGCTCAGCAGGGCAGCCCGCAGATCGGCAATGACGTTACGTAACGCGGCGCGCGTTTCGGCACGGCTGAAGCCCTGCGACAGCGCAGCAATGCTCGGCTGCGACAGCAGTGCCTCGATCTGGGGCAGGTCTTTCAGGTTTGCGGTCATATCGGGCCCTTCAAAACTGGTGACATGCCCTGCATAGGCCAGGGGCGGCGGCGGGTCGAGGTGCGACAGAAACAGGCGTCCGCCGGGCCCCGTGATGTGCTCCGGACGCTGCGATGTGGTGTTGACTCCCGAAAGCCATGCTTCATATCTTGTTCCGTATGGCGGAATTGAATTTCGCACGAGGGAGAGACAAGACCAAATCAAGTTCAGAACGCTTTCTGCTGTGGGGGCGTTACGACATTCCGGGGAGGAATCTATGTACTACATCAAGACGACGATCGCGGCGCTGGGCCTGACGGCCACCATGGCGACCGCGCAGGATTTTGATCTGCCCAAGCAAATGAGCTGGACGGCCTATGACACCGGTTCGGCCGGTTACAACCAGGCCGTTGCCATCGGGGCAGCGCTTCAGGATGCGGCGGGGGTGAACCTGCGCGTGTTGCCGGGCAAGAACGACGTGTCGCGGACAGAGCCGCTGCGGCAGGGCCGGGTGGAATTCTCTGCCACCGGCGTTGGCGGCAGCTTCATGGCGCAGGAGGGCGTGTTTGACTTCGGTGCGGAGAACTGGGGCCCGCAGCCCATTCGCGTGCTGATGGCCAACAACGGCGGCGCGATCAACCTCGCTGTCGGCGTGGCAAACGACCTTGGCATCAAGGAATTTTCCGACCTCAAGGGCAAGCGCGTGGCCTATATCGTCGGCGCGCCCGCGCTGAACGTGAACACCGAAGCCTATCTCGCCTATGGCGGTCTGACGTGGGATGACGTGGAGCGGGTCGATTTCGGCGGTTTCGGCGCCAGCTGGACCGGGCTGATCGAAAACCAGGTCGATGCGGCCTTCGCCTCCACCAACTCCGGCAAGGCCTATGAGGCCGAAGCGGGGCCGCGCGGGCTGTTCTGGCCGCCGATTGACCCCGACAATGCCGAAGGTCTGGCCCGGATGACGGCCATCGCGCCCTTCTTTACGCCGAACAAGGCCATGGTCGGGGCCACCATCGACGGCACCGACGGCTATCAGGGGGCGGGCTATGCCTATCCGGTTCTGACGGCGATCGAGGCCACCGATGCGGATCTCGTCTACAACATGACCAAGGCGATGGTCGAACTCTTTCCGCAGTATGACGGCAAGGCACCGGGCATCGGCGGCTGGGCCATGGACAAGCAGGACATGGAGTGGGTGGTACCCTACCACGAGGGTGCAATCCGCTATTACACCGAAGCGGGTGTCTGGACCGATGCGGCACAGGCGCATAACGACAAGCTGATTGCCCGTCAGGCTGCCCTGGCAAAAGCCTGGGAAGAAACCAAGGCCGCCAACCCCTCTGACTGGGAAGCAGCCTGGGCCGAAGCCCGCCGCAAGGCGCTGGCAGATGGCGGTTTCGAAGTCGTCTTCTGATCCTCGCGACATGTAACTGAACCCGCCGGCGTTTTCGCCGGCCGGTTTGCCCTGCGCACTCCCCCAATTCGTGAGCCAGCCGATGACCGAGCAGAACAAGAACACCGCCACAAAAGCGGTCGAAGAAGTCGCAATCGACGGGGAGACCCCGGCAGAGCGCATCACCGGGCTCGCCCGCTGGGTCGTCATCACCGGCACGCTTTTGTCGCTGGTGCTGGTGGTCAACCAGCTGTTCAACACGCAGCTTTTCGGGCTGGTGCTGATCGAGGGGCGCTATCTGTATCTTTTGGGCGGGATTTTCCTGGCCCTGACATTCCTGATTTTCCAGATGCGCGGTGGCAAGGGCGGCAGGCCCTCCCTGCTGGACTGGGCGTTTTTCGCGGCTTCGCTTGCCTCTACCTGGTATCTGACCCAGACCGCACAGGCGAACCTGTCGCAGGGCTGGGAATATGCCGCCCCCGAGACGGCGCAATATGTCTCGGTTGTCTTCTTCTTTCTGATCCTTGAGGCGACGCGCCGCGCGGGCGGGTTGATCCTGTTCCTGATCGTGACGCTCTTTGCCTTTTACCCCACCTTTGCCGGGCATGTGCCGGACCCGTTCTCGGGCTTCCAGAGCACCTTCATGCAGACCGTGCCCTATCACATCTATTCCGCCGAAAGCTCTTTCGGCATTCCGATGAAGGCCTTCGGCGGCGTGGTCATCGGCTTCATCCTGTTCGGGGCGGTGCTGCAACGCACCGGCGGCGGGCAGTTCTTCAACGATCTGGCGCTTGGGCTAGTCGGCGGCTACCGGGGCGGTGCCGCCAAGGTCTCCATCTTTGCCAGCGGTTTCATGGGGTCCATGTCGGGCTCTGTCATCTCGAACGTGCTGACCACGGGTGCCGTGTCGATCCCGGCGATGCGCAAGACCGGCTTTTCCGCCAAGACCGCCGCCGCGACAGAGGCCTGCGCCTCCACCGGCGGGGTGCTGATGCCGCCGATCATGGGGGCCACGGCCTTTGTCATGGCGTCCTTCCTGTCGCGCCCCTATGTGGAGATTGCGCTGGCCGCCGCCATTCCCAGCATCCTGTATTACTGGAGCCTTTTTGCCCAGATCGACGCCTATTCGGCCCGGCGCGGTCTGCGTGGCCTGCCCAAGCCGGATCTGCCGCGGCTCAAGGAAGTGATGATCGAGGGCTGGCCCTATATCTTTGTCTTCGCGCTGCTGCTCTACATGATGATCGGGCTGCGCAAGGAATCCTCCGCGCCCTTTTATGCCACTGTCCTGTTGCTGATCGTGAACCAGTTCCGCGCCCGCTTCCGCCTGAACGGGCAGCGGCTGGGCAACATGATCGTGGGCGTCGGCATGGGGCTGACAGAGCTGACCGCCATCCTGCTGGGTGTCGGCCTGATTGTCGGCTCCTTCTCGGCCACCGGGCTGGCGGGCACGCTGGTCAATGAACTGGTCTTCCTGGCCGGGGACAACACGCTTGTCCTGCTGCTGATGGGGGCGCTGACCGCCTTTATCTTCGGCATGGGGATGACGGTGACCGCCTGCTACATCTTTCTGGCGGTGGTGCTGGCCCCCGCGCTTGAGGCGGGCGGGCTGAACCAGCTCGCGGTGCACCTCTTCATCCTCTACTGGGGCATGGTCAGCTATATCACGCCGCCCGTGGCGCTGGGCGCCTTCGCGGCCTCCACCATGGCCGGGTCCAACCCCATCGCCACCGGGTTCGAGGCGATGCGCCTCGGTGGGGTGATCTATATCGCGCCCTTCTTCTTTGTGCTGAACCCTGCGCTGATCGGCCAGGCCCCGGCATGGGAGGTCACGGTCGCACTGAGCTGTGCGCTGATCGGCGTCGCGATGATCGCCTCGGCACTCCAGGGCTACATCAGCCTGATCGGCCCGATGCGCGGCAAGTTCGAACTGCCGCTGCGGGTCCTGCTGTTCTTTGGCGGTGTCCTGATTGCTGCACCGCACACCGAACTGCTGGACTGGGGCTACAGCCTGTCGTTCATCGTCGGCGCCGCCCTTTGTGCCCTGCCGATCCTGCTGGCATGGCGCGCAAGACAGACCGAACCAACAACAGCCTGACCGTCATGATACCCATCAACCCACCTGTTGGCGACACGCCCCCCACCGAAACCATCGTCGCGCGTCTCCGCGCCAATGCCGCCGTCCATCCCGACCGGATGGCGCTGGTCTGTGGCGATGAGAAACTGACCTGGGGCGCCTTTGATACCGGGATCAACCGGGTGGCCAATCTGCTGCTGGGGCGGGGGCTGCAAAAGGGGGACAACGTGGCGATCCTGTCGCCCAATTCGATCCCCTATGCCACGCTTTTCATGGGTATCCTGCGGGCGGGGGGATGCGTCACGCCGCTCTCCTCCATGGCCTCGCCCGAAGCGCTGCAGAAAATGATCGCGGATTGCGGGGCAAAGGCGATCTTTGTCGCCGAGGCCTATCGCGACCTGCTGGACGGGTTTCTGGGCGGCATGGAACTTCACCGCTTCGCGCTGGATTTCGCGGCGGCGGGCTATGACGGCTATGAGGCCGCATTGGCGGGGGCCGGGACCTCTGATCCGATGGTGCCCATCCACATGAAGGACCCCTTCAACCTGATCTATTCCTCGGGCACCACCGGCACCCCCAAGGGCATCGTACACGACCACCTGATGCGCGCCGCCCAGATGGACCGGGTCACGCCAAACGGCTATGACGCGGAGGCCCGCACGCTGCTGTCCACGCCGCTATATTCCAACACCACCATCGTGGCCTTTGTCCCGACCCTGTTCGGCGGATCGACCGCGTACCTGATGCCGAAATTCGATGCGCGCCGCTATCTGGAAATCGTGCAGCGCGAACAGATCACCCATACCATGCTGGTGCCTGTGCAATACAAACGCATCATGGATGTGCCCGATTTCGACAGTTTCGATCTGTCCTCCATGCGGATGAAATTCTCGACCTCCGCACCGCTGCGCGCGGATGTCAAACGCGATGTGCTGGCGCGCTTTCCCGGCAAGCTGATCGAATACTACGGGCTGACCGAAGGCGGCGGCGTCACCGTTCTGGTCGCGGATGAGCACCCCGACAAGCTGCATACCGTGGGCAAAGCCGCGCCAGGCAATGAAATCCGCCTGATCGACGGGCAGGGGAACGAGGTGCCGCCGGGGCAGGTCGGCGAAATCTGCGGACGTGGCCCCACCATGATGGCAGGCTATTTTGGCCGCGATGACCTGACGGCGGATTACATCTGGCGTGACGCCCAGGGCCAAGTGTACTTTCGCTCCGGCGATATGGGCCATCTGGACGAAGACGGCTTTCTCACCCTGTCGGACCGCAAGAAGGACATGATCATCTCGGGCGGGCTGAACATCTATGCCAATGATCTGGAGCTGGTGCTGCTGGATGACCCGGATGTGACCGATGCCGCCGTGATCGGCGTGCCGTCCGAGGCCTGGGGAGAAACCCCGCTGGGCCTTGTGGTGCGGCGCGAGGGGGCATCGCGCGGGGCCGAAGAGATCTTGGCGCGGGCCAATGCCAAACTGGGCAAAAGCCAGCGCCTGTCGGCGGTCGAGCTGCGAGATGCCTTGCCGCGCAGCACCATCGGGAAAATACTGAAGAAGGACTTGCGGGCCCCCTATTGGGCTGCAGAAAAGGAAAACACGTGAAAGACGATCACATGAACGGCGCCGAGAGCCTGGTGCACAGCCTGCTGGCCAACGGGGTGGAGGTCTGTTTCACCAATCCCGGCACCTCCGAGATGCATTTTGTCGCGGCATTGGACCATATTCCGGGCATGCGTTCCATTCTGGCCCTGCAGGAGGCCGTCGCCACCGGGGCCGCTGACGGCTATTACCGCATGGCGCGCAAACCCGCCTCGACGCTGCTGCACCTGGGGCCGGGGCTGGCCAACGGGGTCTCCAACCTGCACAACGCGAAAAAGGCCGGTTCCGGCGTGGTGAACATCGTTGGCGAACATGCCTCCGGCCATATTGCGCTGGATGCACCGCTGACCGCCGATATCGAAGGCATCGCGCGCCCGGTCTCGCATTGGGTGCGCACATCGGGTTCTGCCGCGTCCGTGGGCCGGGATGCCGCAGAAGCGGTGCAGGCCGCCATGACAGCACCGGGGCAGATCGCGACCCTGATCCTGCCCAGCGACACCGCCTGGGATGCGGGCGGCAGCCCGGCGGCGGCGCTGGAGGCCCCCGCACCGGCGCCCTTTGACGAAAGCAAGCTGGCGCAGGCCTCTGCCGCATTGGACGGGCCGGAAACCCTGCTGCTGCTGGGCGGCACGGCGCTGACCGAAGAGAACCTTGAAACCGCCGGACGGATTGCTGCGAAAACCGGCTGCAAGCTGTTGTCGGAATGGTCCAACGCGCGGCTGGAACGCGGGGCAGGGCGGGTGGCCGTTGGCCGCGTGCCATATCCCATCGACATGGCGCTGAAGGTGCTGGAGCCCTTCAAGCGGATCGTCCTGATCGGGGCGCGCGCACCCATCGGCTTTTTCGCCTATCCCGGCAAGCCCGCGATCCTGACCCGCGAGGGGGCCGAGATCGTGACTTTGGCCGACGCAGGCGCGGATCTGGGCGCGGCGCTGACTGGCCTCTGCACGGTACTGGCGGCGTCCGACACGCCCCCCGCCCATGTGGCCCGGCATGATCTGCCCGATGCGCCCAGCGGCACCATTGATCTGGAGAAGCTGGCGGCCTGCATCGCCCGGGCAATCCCGCAGGATGGCATCGTGGTGGACGAATCCGTGACAACGGGCCGGGCGTTTTCCCCCGCGACCATGGGGACGGCGCGCCATACCTGGCTGAACAACTGTGGCGGCTCCATCGGCTATTGCCTGCCCGCCGCCATCGGCGCGGCGATTGCCTGTCCGGACCGCCGGGTGATGGCGCTGACCGGGGACGGCTCGGCGATGTACACGGTGCAGGCGCTCTGGACCATGGCGCGGGAAAACCTGGACATCACGACGCTGGTCTTTGCCAACCGCAGCTACAAGATCCTGCGGGGCGAGCTGACCAATGTGGGCGTCGGCAACCCCGGACCCCGCGCAATCGACATGCTCAGCCTCGACCGCCCGGCGCTGGATTGGGTGCAGATGTCGCACTCCATGGGGGTGGATGCGGTCCGGGTGACCACATGTGAAGACCTGGAAGCCGCCTTGCAAGACGGGCTGACCCGCAAGGGCCCCAGCCTGATCGAAGTGGTGCTCTGACCGGGATTTCCGCCCTCAACGGGCCGCGTTTGACCTGAGGTGCAGGCCGGGGAGCGCCCGACCTGGGGGGCGTTCTGGACCAATGTGCGGTCCAGAGCCTAAACACTCAATCCGGTCGTGATTTCCGGTCGTGATTTGGCAGAGGGCACAAAATCGCCCTCCCGTCACGCCATAGGCGTGCCGATTCCAGACGGCGCAGCATGCGCGAGTATGGCGGAAACGAAATGCGCACCATTTTCCACTGCCCCCGGATCGCTTGCGATCCGGTTCGCACCCGACCCGGCCCCCGTCAAACCGCAGCTTTGCCTCCGGCAAAACGGCGGGTGCGAAACTCCGACCTAGCAAAATGCTGCGAAGTATCAAAAAGTGAAAATGCCTCGCCAAATGGAGGGCCGCCCTCGGGCTCGGGCGCGAACCTGCCGTTGAGCGCTGTATTCAAAGAACCGAACTTTGAGTCCGGGTGACTACAGCGTTTCGGGATGAACTTGAAACATCCAACATCACTTTTCGCGTTCGAGTGCAGGGAGAGGCAGCGAACAAGTGATTCAGGTATATCCCGAAACGCTTTAGGGGTCAGGCGGCCAGACCAGCGCAATGCCATGGGCCGCCGCCAGATCGGCCTCGCCCTGCGACACCGGCCGGTAAGAGACAAATTCGCTGCCCGAACAGGCGGGCAGCCCCAGGGCGGCAATCAGCGGCGCGTCATACTGGCCGGAAAGCAGCAGAATGCCCTCGCGCGCCAGATGATCCCGGGTGCCCCTGCCATTGTCCGAACGGATGCGCCGCATGAAATCCTGTTGCTGGGCCACCGCCTCGACCACGTCGCGGGTGATCGGCGCGCGCTGCACCGCGCGAAACAGATTGGCCATGCGCTGATTGCCCGACGTGCCTGCAAAGATGCCTTCGATCACATCGGCGGGAACCCTGCGCCAGAAGTTCGGCGGATAGGGATGATCCAGCAGCAACCAGAAGATATTGGCAAACCCCGGCGCCGATACGCTTTTCTTGGAATCCTTGTTCTGGCCCAGGGTCAGATATTCCGGACGTGCCACGATCAGACCGAGGTAGCAGCGCGCGCGAAGCTCATCGGCGGCCACAAGGATGCAGGGATGGCCGATGGCTTCGGTCGGGATCATCCAGTTGCTGCCCATCGTGTTCTTGATGTCCACCTCATGCCCGAGAATGACAGTGTCCAGCCTGCCTTTGGGCAGCGACAGCATCGCGCGCAGCTCAATCTCGACCCGCGTGCCGATATAGGTCTTTTCGGTCTTTTCCAGCTCATCATAAGAGCGCCGCCCCGTCTTGGGCGTCATGATCACATCATCAACGCATTGGCGCAGCATGGCCGAGAACCCGGCGGCCAGCGCCCCGGCCCCGCCCGCGCGTTTCGTGATCTCATCCGCGATTGCGCTCAGCAGGTCGTAATCGCGGTGACCCGCAAGAACGATGCTTTCTGGGATGGTCTTTTTCAAAGGCCCGCCGCTCTGACTTTCGGTTGTGTCTCAGCACGCTGTCACAGGCGGGCAGCTGTGGGAAGCCTAGCCGTTGACCACGCGCAGCACGCGCTTGCGCAGCACTTTTGCGATCTGGCCCGATACCGCCTGGGCAACCGGCGGCGGAAAGGCATTGCCGACCTGGCGATAGGCATTGGTCTTGGCCCCGGTAAAGTGCCAGTCGTCCGGGAAACCCTGAATCCGCGCCACCATCGGGACCGTCAGGCGCGGCATCCCCGTGAAAAAGCGATCGGGTGCCTCGGGCGCAATGGTCCGCCCCTCGACGCCCAGAGTGGCCCAGGCCGCACGCGCGCGCGTCGGGCCAAGGTCCGGGCCGCCATGTTTCTTGGAACCGCCCACGATGGTCGGCGCAATTTCATCGGCCTTTGCAGCCCATTCCGCCGCACCCGGCCAGCCCCGCGCCGCCATCAGGTCTTGCAATGTTTCCCCGACCGACGGCGGGTTGTGCACATTCGCTTCCGGCCAATCGAAGTATTCCGCACGGTCCTTTGCAATTGCCACAATCACCACACGCGGCCGCAGTTGCGGAACGCCATAGTCCGAGGCGTTCAGCAGCCGCCAGTCCGTCTGATACCCCAGCTTGTCCAGCTGTGTTTTCAGCCGCTCCCGGTAGTCATGAAAAACCGCACCCAGGAAACCGCGCACGTTTTCGATCATCACCGCGCGGGGGCGGGCGGCGTCAATAATGTCGATGGCATCGTTGAACAGGTTGCGCTCGTCCTTTTCGCCAAGCTGTTTCCCGGCGATGGAGAATGGCGGGCAGGGCAGGCCGCCTGCCAGCAGGTCCACCCCCTTGTAGGCCTCGGCACCCTCCTTGAAGAGACGCATGTCTTCTTCAAGGACGTTCCAGCCGGGCCGGTTGTGGCGCAGCGTGTTGCAGCAATGACTGTCGATCTCGACCAATGCGGTATGGGCAAATCCGGCCTTCTCAAGCCCGAGGGCCTGACCGCCGGCACCAGCGCAAAGTTCTACGGATGTCAGCACTGCTGTCGGCCCTCTTCATCGTGATGGAAACGATCCGTCATCCCCGCGTCCACGTCAATGGTTCTGTATTCGTTCCTATTCGATAGCCGCGGTCCGGGCAACCTTCAAAAGCCATCGCATGCAGGACTTTTACCGGGGGGCGAGGGTAAGTCCAAACCGCCGGACTCTCGTTATGAACGAAGGACGAGCGGGGGGCAGGTCAAAGGGTTTGGGCCATCTTCATGGACGGCCCGGAACGGACCTTCGGCAGTACATTCTGAGTTGGGCCTGGCTTTCCGAAAGCGGACTTTGAACATTTAACGGAGTAGTTTCAAAGGCAGGAAGCAGAAAGGCTCAGACCTTCGCTTACTCCACTCCCCAACGCCTTAGCATCCAATACCATTGTTCCGGGTTTGCCATGATCCGCGCAGATAGACTGTCGTTGAACGCGCGGGTCATGGTTACGCTGTCGGAGTGGGGGATTGGAGCTTCGAAGTCCACCTGAAATGCGTTGCCGTCGTCAACGCGCGTACCATAGGCGGGGATCATGGGCAGATCATATTTCAGCGCAAGCTGAGCGGCGGCCAAGGATGTCAGCGCATCAATCCCAAGAAACGGTATTCGTACACCTTCGGCATATTTTTCATCCAACAAGATGGAGATAATGCCTCCATCTCTCAGGTGTCGAACAAGCCCCCCGGTTCCCATACGCCCGGTTGCCAGGATCGGTCTTCCCCCCGCTTCGATACCGGCAAGAATCCGTCGCGCATAATGACGGTTCTTGTGCGGCCGATACACAGCTCCGCTTTCGAGCCCATGCATCCTGATCACAGCGCGAACAGCTTCCCACTGCCCGAAATGGCCGGAAACAATGATTGCTCCCTTGCCTGCCGCGTTCGCCTCTTTCAGAGCATCCAGACCGGGGCCTGAGCCCCTGAATTTGTGGTGTTGGGTCTGAAATTCGGCATCGTGATAGATCTCAAAGAGTGTCCGCCCCATCTGGCGGCCCATACGCTGGCCTAGCTTGGCGCGCTCACTGCGCTTCATATCGGAAAAAACCCGTCTGGCTTCGCGGTCAAACCGGTGTCTTGCGGGCGGAAACCAACGCATTACCGTTCCACATGCTGTCCCCAATGCGCGAGACTGCAAATCAAAGGCGCGCCATCGATTGATGGTCAGCGCCGACCACAAAGGGAAGTATCTGGCGTGATGCAAAACTGATTTCAGGGATGTTGACAGCATGGCTCAGTATCAACGGGTTCAGCGTCAATGCCAATCGAAAACGCTGGCACAGGTTGTCCCGGTCGCTATCTCGGCAGCGATGGCGGCGTCGCGCCGCACCCTGCCGGAGTTGAGTGCTGATCGGGTAAGGGCATGCACCAAATCACTTTTGACCGCCTTACAGCCGAGATTGAACATTTCGAGGCCGCGTCGGATGCGGCCTTCGTCGGATACTTCCAGACGCGCTTTGACCTTCTGAGCAATTGATCGACAGCGCCATGAAACCGTCAAAGGTGGTTCTGGGGTGGATTGAACTGTAGCTCGCTCCAGAAAGCCGTTTAATTACAAGATGTTATTGGATTTAGATGGTGCCCCCACACGGACTCGAACCGCGGACCTACTGATTACAAATCAGTTGCTCTACCAGCTGAGCTATAGGGGCCGTCGCCTGAGGCGATGACGCGTTGAAGGGGATGTCCGTTCAAGCGTGGGCGTTCTTTAGTGGATCGCGATTGCGGATGCAAGCGGGTCAGTGAGGCTCGGTGAAAAATCTTTTGCCCCGCGGTGCCGCCGTGATCGGCCGGTCGGGCAGGCAGGCCGGGCGGCAGGTGATCCGGCCGGTTTTCACCGGGCCGGACGGGGCGCGCATTTGCAGTTTTACACAGATGCCGCAACGGGATAAGGAAGGGCGAAATCAGGAAAGTGCGAAGCAATTACCATGCAGTTGATCTTGCATACTGGCGCCCATTACACCGAACAGGACCGGCTGATCAAATCCATGCTGCGCAATGCCGCCCAGTTCCGGGAACGTGGAATCATGATCCCCGGTCCGGGGACCTACCGCAAGCTGGTGCGCGATACGCTGAACGCGATGCACCGGGCGCCGGCCGGGCCCGATGCGCGCGCGGTGCTCCTGGATGTCATCCTTGATGATGACCCCGCCGACCGGGTGATCCTCTCCGATCCCAATTTCTTTCGCACCGCTGGCACGGCGGTGCGGCAGGGAAGGCTCTATCCCGACGCCGCAGCGCGGATGCGCAACATGTCCGAGATTTTCCCCGACGATGAGGTGGAGATCTTTCTGGCGATCCGCAATCCGGCGGCGCTGTTGCCGGTGCTGCATTCCGTTGCCCTGGAGAAATCCGATACCGCCTTCTGGGGCGGGCGCGGGCCGCTGGATGTCAAATGGTCCGAAACCCTGTTGGCGATCCGTCAGGCCGCGCCCGATATCCCGATCACCGTCTGGTGCAACGAGGACATGCCGCTGATCTGGTCCCAGATCATCCGCGAGATGGCGGGTGTCGAACATCACGAGAAGATTGCAGGCGGTTTCGACCTGTTGGCGGCGATCATGAGCAAGGAAGGCATGCAGCGCTTCCGGGCCTATATCGACAGCCACCCCGGCATGTCCGAGATGCAGAAACGCCGGGTGATTTCGGCCTTCCTCGACAAGTTCGCGCTGGAGGAGGAGATCGAGGAAGAGCTCGACATGCCCGGCTGGACCGATGAGCTGGTCGAACAGATGACGGATATCTATGACGAGGATCTGCTGACCATCCAGCGCATTCCCGGTGTGACTGTCGTCGCGCCCTGATGTCGTTCCGGCTCAGGCGGGGCGCATATCCGCCGCCAGTTCCGTGATCACGTCAAACGCCATCTCCACATCTTCGGCTGTTGCGGTAAAGGCGCCGGCCTGGAAGCGGATCACCAGCGCGCCGTCGATCCGCGTCTGTGTCAGATAGATCCGCCCGTCGTCGTTGATCCTGTTCACCAGGTCCTGGGTCAGCGCGTCCAGGTCCCCGGCACCGGGGGGCGCATAGCGGAAGGTAAAGAGCGACAGCATCGGCCGGGTCACGATCTCGAAACCCGGCACCCCGGCCAGCCGCTGCGCCAGCGCCACGGTCCAGTCCACGTGGTTGCGGATCATCTGGCGCAGCCCGTCCAGCCCATGCGCCCGGATCAGGAACCACAGCTTCAGCGCGCGGAACCGGCGGCCCAGCGGCACGGACCATTCGGAATAGTTGATGATCCCGTCCGCGCCATGGGTTTTCAGATACTCCGGCTGGATCGCCAGCGTTTTCACCAGCGTCGCAGGGTCCCGCAGGAAATGGGTGGTGCAGTCGAATTGCGCGCCAAGCCATTTGTGCGGGTTCAGCACCACCGAATCCGCGCGTTCCACCCCGGCCCAGAGGTTCTGGAATTCGGGGCAGATCATGGCGGAGCCCGCCCAGGCCGCGTCCACATGGGTGTAAAGCCCCTCGGCCTCGGCCACATCCATCACACGGGCGATGTCATCTGTCGCCCCCGCACTGGTGCCGCCGACACAGGCGATGATCCCGGCAGGCAGCATCCCCGCCGCCCGGTCCGCCGCGATAGCGGCGCGCAGGGCAGCCACATCCATCGCGCGGGTGGGGCCGCCCGTGGGGATGCGCACAAGATTTGCCTCGCCGATGCCGCTGATCCAGATCGCCCGGTCGATGGAAGTATGCACCTCGGCCGAGCAATAGATGCGCAGGGTGGGCTGACCGCTCAACCCTTCGGCATTTCCCGCCCAGTCCAGCGCGCGTTCCCGCATGCTGAGCACCGCGCAAAGCGTCGCGGTGCTGGCGCTGTCCTGGATCACGCCCGAGAATCCTTCGGGCAGGCCGATGGCCTGGCGCATCCAGTCGCAGACGCGGGTCTCCAGTTCCGTCGCCGCCGGCGAGGTCTGCCAGAGCATGCATTGCGCCGCGATGGCGCTGACATAATATTCCGCCAGGACCGATATGGGGGCCGCATTGGCCGGGAAATAGGCAAAGAAGCGGGGGTGCTGCCAATGGGTCATCCCCGGCAGGATGGTCTGTTCCAGATCGGCAAGGATGTCATCGACAGGCTGTGCCGCATCCGGCGGGCAGAGCGGCAGTTGCGCCAGCACATCGCCCGGCTTGCTGCGCGCCCTGACAGGCCGCGCGCGCAGGTCGCGGTGATAATCCGATGCCCAGTGCGCGGCATCCGCGCCGCGCTTTCGAAACTCTTCCCAGTTCACAGCCGCTCTCCCCGTTTAACTTATCATGTTAAGTAAACGCGGCGTCGGCACAGGTCAACAGGCTTGATGTCAGCCCTCAGCCAGGCGGTAGGCGGCGGTCAGCCCGGCCAGCGCCATGCGGGCCGCTTCCGCGACGGTTGCGGGAGCGCCCTGCGCCTCCAGCGCCGCCGCATAAAGGCGGGTCTGTTCCGGCGCGCCGATCAGGGCCAGATTCTGACCCAGCCAATAGGGGCGCGCCGCCGCCAGTTCCGCCCCGATCAGCAGACCGTTCAACTGTGCAAGCGCCGCGCCCTCTGCCGCTGATCCCGACAGATGCCCGGAGCGGATCGCCAGCAGGCGGGCGGCCAGACGTTCGGGCCGGCTCAGGCTGTCCGACACCGCCGCGCCAAAATCGGCCATGTCGATGGTGGCTTGGGCCAGGGCAGGGCGCAGGGTCGAATGTTGTCGAAGCAGCGTGACCAGCTCGCCGCTCATGAAACTTTGAAAGCTGACCACTTCGCCCGCGCTGACCTCGGCCCAGATGCTGTGTGGCCCGGTCAGGCAGATCACCCCGTCCCAGCCGGGGTTGAGCGCCAGGAACCCGGCGATGCGGGTTTCCCCGCCCTGCATGACATCGGCGGGGGACTTCTGCCGCAATCCAGGCACCGGGTAGAGCGGCGATGCCGCGTCACTGGCGCGTGGCAGGCTTTCGCCCAGTGGCGTACAGGGCACCGCCCGCAGCGCGGCCGCACTGCCTTCAAGCGGGCCGCAGATCACCACCGGCGTCTTGCTGCCGAACTGCCAACCGGCGGTCAGGTCCTGCAGGGCAGGGCGCAGCCCGTCAGCTGTCAGGTCACGCGCGTTTGATCCGGCCTGCTGCACCTGCGCCACCGCGCGGCCGCCCTGCATCGCCCAGGCCCACAGCCCATGCGCGCCTGCATCCACTGCAACCCAATCGGGATTTATCTGTTTGTCAGTCATGGCGCGACATTGGCCCAATCGGGCGGCAAGAGCCATCCTCAATCCGACGGAAAGGCGGGTCCGGGGGCAGGGAATGCATTTTACTTCAACCTTAAAATATTTTTGCTTGAAGTAAAAAATAAAACCGCATAGCCTTGCGGTAACTGCTTTGAAGAGGGGATGTGACCATGCGTGCAATTTGTCTGGGCGGCGGTCCCGCCGGGCTGTATTTCGCCATTTCGACCAAGTTGCGGAACCCGGATGCGGAAGTGACCGTGCTGGAGCGCAACAAGCCCGACGATACATTCGGCTGGGGCGTGGTGCTGTCGGATGAGACATTGGCCAACCTCGAAGCCAATGATCCCGTCTCGGCCCGCGAAATCCGCAGCCACTTTGCCTATTGGGATGACATGGCGCTGGTCTACAAGGGTCAGAAGACGGTCAGCTCCGGCCATGGGTTCTGCGGCATCGGGCGCAAGCAATTGCTGATCATCCTGCAGGCGCGGGCCCGCGAACTGGGTGTGAACCTGCAATTCGAAACCGAAGTCGAAAGCGCATCGGCCTATATGGACGATTATGACCTTGTGGTCGCCTGCGACGGGCTGAATTCCAAGACCCGGCTGGAATTCCAGGACACTTTCCAGCCCGACATTGATGTGCGCAAATGCCAGTTCCTCTGGCTTGGCACCCATCAGAAGTTCGACGATGCCTTCACCTTCATCTTCGAGAAGACCGACAAGGGCTGGCTTTGGGTGCATGCCTATCAGTTCGACAAGGACACGGCGACCTTCATCGTCGAATGTTCGCAGCAGACATTCGACAACTACGGCTTTGGCGACAAGACGCAAGCCGAGACCATCGCGATCTGCGAAGAGGTGTTCAAGGACCATCTGGCTGGCCACAGCCTGATGACCAATGCCAAACACATCCGGGGGTCCGCCTGGATCAGGTTCCCCCGCGTGTTGTGTGAAACCTGGCACCACAAGAACGTCGTGCTGCTGGGGGATGCCGCCGCGACGGCGCATTTCTCCATCGGGTCGGGGACCAAGCTGGCGCTGGAATCCGCGATCTCGCTGGCGGAGCATGTACACGAGGAACGCGACATCGCGAAAGCATTCGAGAAATATGAAGACGCGCGCAGACTTGAGGTGCTGCGCCTGCAATCGGCGGCGCGCAACTCGCTCGAATGGTTCGAAGATGTCGAACGCTACCTCGATCTGGACCCGGTACAGCTGAACTATTCGATGCTGACCCGCAGCCAGCGGATCAGCCACGAGAACCTGCGCGCGCGTGATTCCAAGTGGCTGGAAGGCGCGGAAAAGTGGTTCATGGAACAGGCGGGCGCGGGCAGCAATGGCCCGGTGCGCGCGCCGATGTTCGCACCCTTCCGCCTGCGCAAGATGGATCTTGCCAACCGCATCGTCGTCTCGCCCATGGCGCAATACAAGGCGGTCGATGGCTGCCCCACCGACTGGCACCTGATCCATTACGGCGAGCGGGCCAAGGGCGGCGCCGGGCTGGTCTATACCGAGATGACCTGCGTCTCGCCCGAGGGGCGGATCACGCCCGGCTGTCCCGGCCTCTATGCCCCCGAACACGAAGCGGCATGGAAACGCCTCACCGATTTCGTCCACGCAGAGACGGGTGCAAAGATCTGCAGCCAGATCGGCCATTCCGGGCGCAAGGGCTCCACCCGGATCGGCTGGGAAGGCATGGACATGCCGTTGAAAGAGGGCAACTGGCCGCTGATTTCGGCCTCCGCCATCCCATGGTCGGATGGCAACGCCACGCCGCAGGCGGCGACCCGCGAAGACATGGACAGGGTGCGCGATGAATTTGTCGCTGCCACCGAAATGGCGGAGCGCGCAGGCTTTGACATGATCGAACTGCATGCCGCGCATGGCTATTTCATCTCCTCCTTCATCTCGCCGCTCAGCAATGCGCGCACGGACGCATACGGCGGCAGCCTGGAGAACCGCATGCGCTACCCGCTGGAGGTTTTTGCCGCCATGCGCGCGGTCTGGCCCGAAGACAAGCCGATGTCGGTGCGCATCTCTGCCAATGACTGGGCCGGCGATGACGGGGTGACCCCGAAAGAAGCGGTTGAAATCGCAAAGATGTTCGAGGCGGCAGGCGCAGACATCATCGACGTTTCCGCCGGTCAGACCTCGGTCAACCACCCGGCAAGCTATGGCCGCATGTTCCAGACGCCCTTCTCTGACCGCATCCGCAATGAGGCGGGGATCAGGACGATGGCCGTCGGCAATATCTATGAGGCGGACCATGTCAATTCGATCCTGATGGCGGGGCGCGCCGATCTTGTCTGCCTGGCGCGGCCGCATCTGTCGGACCCCTATTGGACGCTGCATGCCGGGGCCGAGATTGGCGACCGCCACGCGAAATGGCCGCTGCCCTATGAAGCGGGCCGCGATCAGACCTGGCGTCTGGCCGACCGCGCGGCGGAAGTGGAACAGGTATGACAGGCCATGTGATCGTCACAGGTGGCGGCACCGGCGTGGGGGCGGCGATTGCCCATGCGGTGGCGCAGACCGGTGTGGCTGTCACCATCATGGGCCGCCGCGAAGCGCCGCTGAAAGCGCAGGGGCTGCCCTATCAGCTTTGCGATGTGACCGATCCGGAAGCGGTGGCCGCAGCCTTTGCTGCCGCGCGTGACGCACAGGGGCCGGTCACCGGGGTGATCGCAAATGCGGGTGCCGCCCATTCGGCACCCTTTCACAAGATTACAGCGCAGGACATGGCCGAGATGATGGCGGTCAATGTAACGGGCGTCTTCAACGTCTGGCAGGCGGCGCTGGCCGGGATGAAGGAGGCGGGCAAGGGGCGGCTGATCGTCGTCGCCTCCACCGCCGGGCTCAAGGGCTATCCCTATGTCGCGGGCTATGTCGCGGCGAAACACGGCGTCGTCGGCCTGACCCGCGCGCTGGCGCTGGAACTGGCCCGCACCGGCATCACCGTAAACGCCATCTGCCCGGGCTTCATCGACACGCCGCTGCTGGCCCGCAGCGTCGACAACATCGTGCAGGCCACCGGCAAGAGCGAAGCCGAGGCGCGTGCCATCCTGGCAAAGGCCAGCCCGCAGAACCGCTTTGTCGAAACCTCCGAGGTCGCTGCCGCAGCGCTTTACCTGCTGTCTGACGGTGCCGCTGCCGTGAACGGCCACACGCTGTCCCTCTCGGGGGGCGAGATATGAGCGCCGCCAAGGACCGCTTGCGCCTCTGGCTGCGCCTGCTCAAGGTGGTGCGGGGCATGGAACAGGAAGTGCGCGAGAAACTGCGCCGCGAACACAATACGACGCTGCCACGTTTTGACGTGATGTCAGCCCTGTCGCGCCACCCCGAAGGGCTGAAGATGAGCCAGCTGAGCGGGGTGCTGCGGGTGTCCAACGGCAATGTGACCGGCATCGCGGACCGGTTGAGCGACGAAGGTCTGGTCGAGCGGACCCCGGTGCCGGGCGACCGCCGCGCCATCATCCTGCGCCTGACAACGGCCGGTCAAAAGGAATTTGCCCGGCAGGCGCGGGCGCATGAGGAATGGATCGACAAGATGCTGGCCGGCGTCAGCCCCGCCGATGCCCGCGAGATGGCCGAACGGCTGCAAGCCTTTGCGACCGCTGCCGAATCTGAAGAAAAGGAGACTGCAAATGCGCAGTGACGTGAAGCATTTCATCTGTGACATCAAGGACGGGATCGCAACAGTGCGGCTGGACCGGCCGGACCGCAAGAACCCGCTGACCTTCGACAGCTATGCCGAGCTGCGCGACTGGTTCCGCGATCTGGTCTATGCCGATGACGTGGACGTGGTGATCTTTGGCTCCAACGGCGGCAACTTCAGCTCCGGCGGGGATGTGCATGATATCATTGGTCCTTTGACCAGGATGAACATGAAGGATCTGCTGCGGTTTACCCGGATGACCGGCGATCTGGTCAAGGCCATCGTGAACTGCGGCAAACCGGTGATCGCTGCCGTCGACGGCATCTGCGTCGGTGCCGGCGCGATCATCGCCATGGCCTCCGACCTGCGGCTGGCGACGCCCGAGGCAAAGACCGCGTTTCTTTTCACCCGCGTCGGGCTGGCGGGCTGCGACATGGGGGCCTGCGCAATCCTGCCGCGCATCATCGGTCAGACCCGGGCGGCTGAGCTGCTTTATACCGGGCGGTCGATGTCGGCGGAGGAAGGCGAGCGCTGGGGCTTTTTCAACCGTTTGACCGAAGCGGAGGTGCTGGAGGCCGATGCGCTGAAGCTGGCCCAACAGATCCAGGCGGGGCCGAACTTTGCCCATATGATGACCAAGACCATGCTGGCGCAGGAATGGTCCATGTCCATCGAACAGGCGATCGAGGCCGAGGCACAGGCTCAGGCGATCTGCATGCAGACCGGCGACTTCGAGCGCGCCTACAAGGCCTTTGTGGCCAAGGAACGCCCGGTCTTCGAAGGGAACTGAGTGGTGTGATCTGGCACCCTTCGGGGCGCTGCCCCGGACCCCGGGATATTTTTGACCAAAAAGAGAAACAGGTGATGTGCAATGTCTGACCGCAGTTTTCTGACCTGGCCGTTCTTCGAAGACCGGCATCGCGAATTGGCGGAGGCGCTGGACCAATGGGCCGGCAAGACGCTGGGCGAGGTGGATCACAGCGACACCGATGCGGCCTGCCGCGATCTGGTGGCGCGGCTGGGGGCGGGCGGCTGGCTGCGCCATTCCGGTGCCGAGGGTGCGGAGGTGCTGGACGTGCGCAGCCTTTGCCTGATCCGCGAGACGCTGGCGCGCCACGATGGTCTGGCCGATTTCGCCTTTGCCATGCAGGGGCTGGGCACCGGGGCAATCTCGCTGTTCGGCACGCCCGAGCAGCAGGCGACCTGGTTGCCAAAGACACGGGCCGGAGAGGCGATTTCCGCCTTTGCGCTGACCGAGCCGCAGTCGGGCTCTGACGTGGCCAGCTCGACCATGACCGCCGAAACCGAAGGCAACGGTTTTGTGCTGAACGGGCGCAAGACCTGGATCTCCAACGGCGGCATCGCCGATGTCTATACGGTTTTTGCCCGCACCGGCGAGGCGCCGGGGGCGCGGGGGCTGTCGGCCTTTGTCGTGCCCGCCGACACGCCCGGCCTGAAGGTGGAGGAACGGCTGGAAACCATCGCGCCGCACCCGCTGGCGACCCTGCATTTCGACAATGTGAAAATCCCCGGCTCCGCCCTGATCGGGGAACGCGGCAAGGGGTTCGGCATTGCCATGTCGGTGCTGGATGTCTTCCGTTCCACCGTGGCGGCCGCGGCCCTTGGCTTTGCCCGCCGGGCGCTGGACGAGGCGATTGCCCGGGTGACAACCCGCAAGGTGCAGGGGGCGCCGCTGGCCGATCTGCAGATGGTGCAGGGCCATATTGCCGACATGGCGGTGGACGTGGACGCAAGTGCGTTGTTGATCTACCGCGCGGCATGGACCAAGGATTCCGGTGCGCCGCGCGTGACCCGCGAGGCCGCGATGGCCAAGCTCTTTGCCACCGACCACGCGCAACAGGTGATCGACAAGGCCGTGCAACTGCATGGGGGCGACGGTGTGCGGCACGGCCAGATGGTCGAAAGCCTCTACCGCGAGATCCGCGCGTTGCGCATCTATGAAGGGGCGTCCGATGTGCAACGCGTCGTGATTGCCCGCCAGACATTGGGAGGATACTGACATGCTTGGCGTTTCGGCTCATACCGATACATTCACCCGTGACAACCTGCCGGCCCAGGGCGACTGGCCCGATTTTCTGCTCGACGGGTTTCCCTATCCTGAGAAGTTGAACGCCGGATCGGAACTCACTGATCTTATGGTGGAAAAGGGCTTTGGAGACCACACCGCCCTGATCGGGAACGGGCGGCGGCGCACCTATAAGGAACTGACCGACTGGACCAACAAGCTGGCCCGCGCACTGGTTGAAGATCTTGGCGTAAAGCCCGGAAATCGCGTGCTTATCCGTTCTGCCAACAATCCGGCAATGGTGGCCTGCTGGCTGGCGGCGACCAAGGCGGGCGCGGTGGTGGTCAACACCATGCCGATGCTGCGCGCCCGCGAGCTGGCGGCCATCGTGGACAAGGCAGAGATCAGCCATGCGCTCTGCGATACCCGGCTGATGGACGAGATGACGACCTGTGCCAAGACCTCGGATTTCCTGACCACCGTCGTGGGCTTCGACGGCACCTCCAATCATGATGCGGAACTGGACCGGCTGGCGCTGGAAAAGCCGGTGAAATTCGATGCGGTGCAGACCTCGGCGGATGACGTGGCGCTGCTGGGCTTCACCTCCGGCACCACCGGCAGCCCCAAGGCCACGATGCATTTTCACCGCGACCTGATGATCATCGCGGATGGCTATGCCCGCGAGGTGCTGGGGGTCACGCCGGAGGATGTCTTTGTCGGCTCGCCGCCGCTGGCCTTCACCTTCGGCCTGGGCGGCCTGGCGGTATTCCCGCTGCGCTTTGGCGCGGCCGCGACACTGCTGGAGACGGCAAGCCCGCCGAATATGATTGAAATCATTGAGAAATTCAAGGCAACTGTCTGTTTCACCGCGCCCACGGCCTATCGCGCCATGTTGCAGGCGATGGAAGAGGGCGCCGACCTCAGCTCGCTCCGCGCGGCGGTCAGCGCAGGTGAAACCCTGCCAGCGCCCGTCTATCACGACTGGAAGGAAAAGACCGGCAAGCCGATGCTCGACGGGATCGGCGCGACGGAGATGCTGCATATCTTCATTTCCAACCGCTTCGACGATCACCGGGCCGCCTGTACCGGCAAACCGGTGACAGGCTATGAGGCCAAAGTGATCGACGAGGCAGGCGCAGAAGTGCCGCGCGGCGAAGTGGGGCGGCTGGCCGTGCGGGGGCCGACCGGCTGCCGCTACCTGTCCGACGACCGGCAGCGGGTCTATGTGAAAGACGGCTGGAACATCACCGGCGACAGTTTCACCATGGATGAGGACGGCTATCTGCATTTCGCGGCACGCAACGATGACATGATCATCTCTGCCGGGTACAACATCGCCGGGCCGGAGGTGGAGGCGGCCCTGCTGAGCCACCCGATGGTCAGCGAATGTGCGGTCGTCGCCGCCCCGGATGAGGCGCGCGGCTCCATCGTGCAGGCGCATGTGGTCCTGGTGGATGGTGCGCCAAAAGATAGCAGCACAATCAAACTGTTGCAGGATCATGTTAAGGCAGAGATTGCGCCCTATAAATACCCCCGTGACGTCCGTTTCGTGGATGCGCTGCCCAAGACGGCAACCGGGAAGATCCAGCGTTTTGCACTGCGGGAGAAAACATGAGCGATTTCGACAGCGCCTCCGAAGGGGCAAAGATGGATTTCGCCAGGGACATGTCCTATGGCGATTACCTGGGCCTGGATGCCATCCTGACGGCCCAGCATCCGCAAAGCACGGCCCATGACGAAATGTTGTTCATCGTGCAGCACCAGACTTCGGAGCTGTGGATGCGGCTGGCGATCCACGAATTGCAGGCGGCGCGGGCGTCGATGCAGCAAGGCAGGCTGCAACCGGCCTTCAAGATGCTGACCCGCGTGGCACGGATATTCGAGCAGTTGAATTCGGCCTGGGACGTGCTGCGCACCATGACCCCCAGCGAATACACGGCATTCCGGCCAAGCCTCGGAAATTCCAGCGGATTCCAGTCACATCAATACCGGTTGATCGAATATCTGCTGGGCAACCGCATCGGCGCGCTGATGAAGCTGCACCAGCACAAGGCGGATGCCTATGAGGCGCTGAAATCGGAACTGGCGCAGCCCAGCCTCTATCAGGTTGCGATTGAGACGCTCTGCGCGCGGCTGGAGGTGCCGTCATTGGCAGGTGCGCCGGGCGAGGGTGACTGGCAGGCCGACCAGGCGGTGCAGGACCTGTGGCAAAAGATCTATGAAAATCCAGAAACCCATTGGGAACTCTATGAACTGGCCGAAAAGCTGGTCGATCTTGAGGATTACTTCCGCCGCTGGCGGTTCAACCATGTCACCACGGTGGAACGCATCATCGGCTTCAAGCGCGGCACCGGCGGCACCAGCGGCGTGGCCTATCTGCGCAAGATGCTGGAAGTGGAGCTGTTTCCCGAGTTGTGGCACGTGAGAGGAGCGCTGTAAGTGGCTGATGTATTGAGAAAAGAAAGGTTCATCCTGCCCGAGGGCGTGATCTATCTGGATGGCAATTCGCTTGGGCCGATGCCTGTGGATGTTCCGGCACGGGTCTCCGGGGTGATGAACGAAGAATGGGCGCAGATGCTGATCCGCGGCTGGAACAAGGCCGGGTGGATGGCGATGCCCTCCGACGTGGGCAATGCGGTGGGCCGGTTGATCGGCGCGCCGGAAGGTTCCGTGGTGATGGGCGACACCCTGTCGATCAAGGTCTATCAGGCGCTGGCCTCGGCGGTGAAGATGCGCCCGGATCGCCGCGTGATCCTCAGCGATACCGGCAACTTCCCCAGTGACCTCTATATTGCCGAAGGGCTGGTGGGCCTGCTGGAACAGGGCTACGCGCTGAAAACAGTCGAGCCGGAGGCGGTGGCAGAGGCGATCGACGATACCATTGCCGTGGTGATGCTGACGGAGGTCGATTACCGCACCGGCCGCAAGCACGAGATGAAGCCGATGACCGAGCTTGCCCATGCGGCGGGGGCGGTCATGGTCTGGGATCTGGCGCATTCGGCAGGGGCCTTGCCGGTGGATCTGGCGGGTTCAAACTGCGAATTCGCGGTGGGCTGCACCTACAAGTACCTCAATGGCGGGCCGGGCGCGCCCGGGTTCATCTATGTGCGCCCCGATCTTGCGGATGCGGCGGAGCCGGCCCTCAGCGGCTGGCTGGGTCACCGCGCACCCTTTGACTTCGATCTCAACTACACGCCTGGCCGGGGCATTGAACGGATGCGCGTCGGCACGCCGCCGATCCTGCAGATGGCCGCGCTGCAAGAGGCGATGAAAGTCTGGGAAGGCGTGGACATGCGAGACGTGCGCGCAGCCTCCATCGCCTTGCAGGAGCAGTTCATCGAAGAGGTGGAGCGTGATGTGCCGCAGCTGACACTGGCCAGCCCGCGCGATTCCGCGCAGCGCGGCAGCCAGGTGTCCTTCCGCTTCGAACGGGGCTATGCCGCGATGCAGGCGCTGATCGACCGGGGCGTGATCGGCGATTTCCGCGCGCCGGACATCATGCGTTTCGGCTTTACGCCGCTTTATCTGGATGCAGGCGATGTGAGTGCTGCGGTTGCGGTGATCCGGGACGTCATGGCGAACAAGTTGTGGGACGATGATGCCTACAAGGTGCGCAACCGCGTCACCTGATCCGCAGCCATGCGGAGAAAGTTGCAGTCGAACACTGACACCCGGGCCCGGAACAAGCCGCAGGCGCCGGGCCGTCTTGCGCTTCGCGTCACACTGGGCTCAGAGCAACCCTTCAATGCGCGCGGAACGATGGGTTGCTGGTCTGGCCGGCCCCCGATCTGACACAAAGCCGGTTGCGCAAGGCATCCAACAGAAAGGGGCCCCGCAAGCAGGGCCCCTTCGTCAATGCCAGCGATTTCAGACCGCGATCTTGCCGCCGCCCTTTTTGGTGACCACCACCACAGAGGGGCGCGGTGGCATGGCCGGGTCGAAGTCCGGCCAGCGGGTTGCCGGGTCTTCAAAGGTCGAGTCGCGCTCAAAACCCGCGAGGTCCTTGGTCCCGTCGGTACCGGGGTGCTGCACGGCCAGGAACAGCGTCTCACCGTTGTCGGTGAAGTAGGGGCCGCACATCTCGCCGCCCACGGGGCAGCGGAAGAACAGCTTTGACGTGCCGCGCGCCTCGCCTTCGGTCTCCAGTGCATAAAGCCCGTCCGACTTGCCCGTCTTGCCCCAGTTCGACCCCTGATCGGTAGAGATCCACAGCCGCCCGTCCGCGTCGATGACGCAGTTGTCGGGAGATCCGAACCAGCCGTTTTCCGAGGTTTCGGGGTTCCACTGTGCGCCCACCTCGGCAATTGCCGGATCGCCGCATTTCACCAGGATCGACCATGTGCCGCGGGTGGCCGAATGGTTGCCGCCGTCTTCCTTGATCTCGATGATATGGCCAAAGTTGTTCTCGGGGCGCGGGTTGGCGGCATTGGCCTCTTCGCGGCGCGAGTTGTTGGTCAGCATGATATAGGCGGTGCCGTCGCCGCGCGGCTGCGCGTCTTCGGGGCGGTCCATCGGGGTGGCACCGACCAGATCGGCAGCGATGCGCGTGTCGATCATCACATCGCCCTGGTCGTTGAAGCCGTTTTCAGCCGTCAGCGGCCCTTCGCCATGCACCAGCGGCAGCCATGTGACCGTACCGTCCTCGTCGAAACGCGCAACATAAAGCGTGCCTTCTTCCAGCAGCTTGGTATTGGCGGCGCGGTCGTCCGACACGGTGCCGTCAGAGACATATTTGTACTGATAATCAAAGCGGTTGTCGTCGCCCATGTAGATCACCAGCTTGCCATCCGAAGCGACAGTGGTTTCCGCGCCCTCGTGGCGGAACCGGCCCAATGCGGTGTGTTTGACGGGGGTGGAGGTCGGGTCCATCGGGTCCACTTCGACCACCCAGCCGAACTTGTTCGGCATGTTGGGCTCACGGTCGACGTTCCAGCGGTCGTGGGTCTTGCCCCAGGCATACCAGGCCCCCGGCACGCCGTAGCGCTTGTAAGAGACCGCCTCGGGGTTGGCGCTGTCGATCACCGGTTTGCCCTCGGCATCGACATTGTCGGTCCAGAAATAGCCGTGGAAGTTCTCTTCGGCCATCAGCCAGGTGCCCCAGGGGGTCAGGCCGCCCGCGCAGTTGTTGATCGTGCCGATCACCCTGGTGCCGGTGGGATCGTCATTGGTCATCAGCCGCGCATGGCCCGCGGCGGGGCCGCTCAGGGTCATTTCGGTGTCCAGCGGGGTGATGCGGCGGTTCATCTTGCCGTCGCGCACCACAGACCATTGGCCGTCTTCGCCTTGCGCGATCTCGACAACGGAGCCGCCGTGGGCGGCCATCTCGATGTCGATCAGCTCGGGCGTCATGCCAGAGAAACCGTCCCGGTCCTGGCGGCCCAGACCGGGGAACATGACTTCTTCATTGGTGTATTCGTGGTTGACGCAAAGCAGCCCGCGCGTGCCTTCGTCGTTCAGCGGGACAAAGCCCACATAGTCGTTGTTGTAGCCGAACTGCTTGAGCTGAGCCGCCGCCGTCTGGTTCATCACGTCGAATTCCGGCGCGTCGGCCATGATCGGATCGCCCCAGCGCAGCAGGATCTGCGCGTCATAGCCTTCGGCCACATGGTGGGTCTCGTCATTGCCCGCCGTCACCTCGTCAAAGACATAGCGGCTGCCGGCATCTGCCGCCTGCGCCTGTTTCGGCGCGATCAGCGCGGAGGTGCCGAACAGCGCCGTCGTGGCCGAGACACCCAGCATCCCGCGCAGCATGTCGCGGCGCCCGTAGCGGGCATTGATCACATCGCCGATGGTCCGGCCCAGGTTGGGGTTGGTCGGGATGTCATCGAAGGCTTCAAAGGCTTCGGCCTTGTTGCCGATGCTGGGGTCGTTGACGATGTCGCTGCGCTTCATTGCGGGAATCCTCTGGCTGTGTTTCGCTGCGCCGTCTTTGACGTCGAAGTGTTGTCGTTTCATGACAAAACTGACCTAAAATCCCGGCGATGTCCCGTGTCTTTGGTCATTCTCCGCAGGCAGCGGTGCCGGGCCTTGCGACAAGGGGGGCAAGCGGGCAAGCTGGCACCGGTCGCCCATCAGGGGCGACAATACAGGGAACGGTCGAAAATGATAACGCGTCGCGAGGTCTTGGGGCAGATGATTGCCGCCGGTGCCGGGCTTGGGCTGTCGGCGCGGCAGGGGATGGCGCAGGACCGCTATGATCAGGCGGCGCTGCTGGATTTCTACCCCCTTGGCGACATCACCCTGCTGCATTTCAGCGATCTGCGCGGCATGGTCCTCCCGCATCATCTGCGCCCTGCGGCGGTGCGTTATGGCCCTGACCGGGTGCCGAACCTGACGGGCGAGGCGCTGCGCATCCGCCACGGGATCGGCGGGCGCACCCCGATGGATGCCGCGATGACCGCCGAAGGCTTTGACGCGCTGGGTGCCATCTATGGGCCGATGGGCGGGCTGGCGCAATTGGCCACTGTCATCGGCGCGGTCCGCAGCGCGCGGCCCGGCGCCATCCTGCTGGACGGGGGCGGCAGCGGTACGGATCTGGCGGGGGCTCTGCTGAAACCGGATGCACAAAGTTTTGACCGCGCGGTGCCGCAGCCACCTCCCGGCGCGCTGGCCGCCAATGCGGAGGGCCAGCCGGATCACGCGGTTTTCACGCGGGGCGGGGCGCAGGTTGCCGTGATCGGCCTGGCCGATCCGCACCGTCCGGATACCGGGTTTTCGCTGGAGGGGCTGCAACTGGCCGTCGCCGCGCGCCGTGCCGCCGGGGCGGCTGTTGTCATCCTGCTGTCGCAGATGGGGTTTGAAGCGGACCGCGCCCTTGCCTCGGGGCTGGAAGGGGTCGATCTGATCTTTTCGGGGCGCTCGGGCCATGCCCTGCCAGAGCCGGAGGTGCTGGGCGGCACGCATATCGTCGCTTCCGGGGCGCAGGGCCGGTTCGTGACCCGCGTCGATATCGCGGTGAAGGACGGGCAGATGGCTGAACTCAGCCATGGGCTGATCCCGGTTTTCAGCGAGTTGATCAGGCCGGATGCCACGGCCCTGCAGGCCCTGGGCACGGAGGCGGATGCAGCGGTCGGCAGCGCCGCCGACATGCTGCATCATCGCGACAGTTTCAGCGGCACCTGGGAGGCGCTGATCGGGGATGCGATGCTGGCAGAGACGGGGGCCGACCTGGCGCTGGTGCCGCCCCTGCGCGCGGCAGAGACGATATTGCCGGGCCAGCCGATCCTGACGCGGCATCTGGCGCAGGTGGCGCAGGGGCGGCATCTGGTCAAGCGCCGCCTGACCGGAGCGGCCGTTGCGGTGCTGCTGGAAGCGGCGGCCCATGCGGCCTTTGCCGAAGACCCCTTTGCCCGGCAGGACAGCCGGATGATGCGGGCGGCGGGCCTGTCCTTTGCCATCGCGCCGGGGGCCCCCGAGGGCGCGCGCATTTCGGATCTGACCCTGCTTGCGGGCGGGCGCGCGCTGGATCCGGCGGAGGAGATCACGGTCGCCTTGCTGCAAGCGGGGGGCGGCACCGCGCTGGAACCGGCGCTGGCGCGCTACATCACCCGGCGCGGGCAGGTCACGGCCACCCCGGCACCGGTTGTCGTAAAGGGGTGAACCCTGCATCTGACGCCACCATGCCGGCATTCTGCCGACCCTTCGGGGCGTGCCGCCGGAACAGGCATTTCGAGGCTTTTAATCAATTGCGTCAGTCAGATCGCCCAAGCGGCGGAGCAAGGCGGACCGGCCCCCCTTGAACCCCCTCTGCGCCGCGACTAATCTCTGGGTAAGAGTTTGCGGGTATGGTCCAGCGAACGATAACGACAGGCAGAGACGATGAACGATCCATATGATACCTACATGAACACGCTGGTCCCCATGGTGGTCGAGCAGACCAGCCGGGGCGAACGCGCCTATGACATCTTCTCGCGCCTGCTGAAGGAGCGGATCATCTTTGTGAACGGTCCGATTCACAGCGGCATGAGCCACCTTGTCGTGGCACAGCTGCTGCACCTGGAGGCGGAAAATCCGTCCAAGGAAATCAGCATGTACATCAACTCCCCCGGGGGTGAGGTGACGGCGGGTCTGTCGATCTACGATACAATGCAATACATCAAGCCCAAGGTCTCGACCCTGATCTGCGGCATGGCGGCCTCCATGGGGTCGGTGATTGCGATCGGCGGCGAAAAGGGGCTGCGGTTCTCGCTGCCCAATGGCGAAGTGATGATCCACCAGCCCTCCGGCGGTTCGCAGGGCAAGGCAGAAGACATCCTGATTTCCGCGCGCCACATCGAACGCACCCGTGAACGGATGTACGAACTTTATGTCAAACACTCCGGCCAGACGTTGAAGGCCGTCCAGAAGGCGCTGGACCGCGACCTGTGGATGACCCCGGAAGAGGCCAAGGAATGGGGCCATATCGACGAGATCGTGGAAAGCCGCGGCAAGGCGGATGATCCCGACGCGCAGAAGAAAAAATAACACAGGTCCACACGCCCTCGCGACTGTGACGATTTTGCGATTGTGGCTGGGGGGGGCGTGGCCTAGGGTTGACCATACGAGTGGCGCGCATGCGCGTCGATTGAGCGAAAAAGCAGACCTGAAAGGGCTGACATGGCGAATAATTCCGGCGGTGACAGCAAGAACACCCTCTATTGCAGCTTTTGCGGTAAAAGCCAGCACGAGGTGCGCAAGCTGATTGCAGGCCCCACTGTGTTCATTTGTGATGAATGCGTCGAGCTTTGCATGGACATCATCCGTGAAGAGACCAAGGCGAGCGGGCTGAAGGCGACGGACGGTGTGCCGACGCCCAAGGACATCTGCGACGTGCTGGACGATTACGTGATTGGCCAGCAGAACGCGAAAAAGGTGCTCTCGGTTGCGGTTCACAACCACTACAAACGTCTGAATCACGCCCAGAAGGGCGGCGACATCGAACTGGCGAAATCCAACATCCTGCTGATCGGCCCCACCGGCTGCGGCAAGACGCTGCTGGCGCAGACGCTGGCGCGGATTCTGGATGTGCCTTTCACCATGGCGGATGCAACCACCCTGACCGAAGCCGGTTACGTGGGCGAGGATGTGGAGAACATCATCCTCAAGCTGCTCCAGTCCTCTGAATACAACGTGGAACGGGCGCAGCGCGGCATCGTCTATATCGACGAGGTCGACAAGATCACCCGCAAGTCGGAAAACCCCTCGATCACCCGCGACGTCTCGGGCGAGGGTGTGCAGCAGGCGCTGCTGAAGCTGATGGAAGGCACCGTGGCCTCGGTGCCGCCGCAGGGTGGACGCAAGCATCCGCAGCAGGAATTCCTGCAGGTGGACACGACCAACATCCTGTTCATCTGCGGCGGCGCCTTCGCCGGTCTTGACCGGATCATCGCGGCACGGGGCAAGGGCTCTGCCATGGGCTTTGGCGCCGACGTGCGCGACAAGGATGCGCGCGGCATTGGCGAGATCTTTACCGATCTGGAGCCTGAGGACCTGCTGAAATTCGGTCTGATCCCGGAATTTGTCGGCCGTCTGCCGGTTCTGGCAACGCTTGAGGACCTGGATGAGGACGCGCTTGTCACCATCCTGACCCAGCCCAAGAACGCGCTGGTCAAGCAATACCAGCGCCTGTTCGAGCTGGAAGACACTGCGCTGACCTTTACCGACGATGCGCTGAAAGCGATTGCCAAACGCGCCATCGAACGCAAGACCGGCGCGCGGGGCCTGCGCTCCATCCTGGAGGACATCCTGCTGGACACGATGTTCGAACTGCCGGGGCTGGATTCAGTGAATGAGGTCGTGGTCAACGAAGAGGCGGTGATGTCTGACGCCGCGCCGCTCATGATCCACAGCGACGCCGAGAAGGAATCGGCCACCGCCGGGTGATCCGTGAGGCGGAGCGCCAGAATGCGATTTGACTTGAAAAAGGGCGTGCCGGGTGGCGCGCCCTTTTTCATGCCATGAAACGAAGGCAACCCCGATGACAGCGCGGCTGACGCCATCCGGCTGATCGACAACAGGAGCAATGACAGAATGCAGCGTATTTTCTCAGGCGGCGCTTTTGAGCCGAAGATCGGCTATTGCCGCGCCGTGGTCGCGGGCGGCTTTGTGCATGTGGCCGGCACCGTGGGGCAGGGTGATGATGTGGTGGAACAATGCCGGTCCGCGCTTGACATCATCGGGCAGGCGCTAACCGAGGCGGGCGTGGGTTTTGCCGATGTGGTGCGGGTCACTTACATGTTGCCGGACCGGGCAGAGTTCGAACCCTGCTGGCCGCTGTTGCAGGCCACCTTCGGGGCGCATCCGCCCGCGGCAACGATGATCGAATGCGGGTTGATCGACCCGAAGTACCGGATCGAGATCGAGGTGACGGCGCTGGCCAGAGCCTGAGTTGTGTCTCAAGATAGACGCGATTGGCCCGGGTCCTTTTTCGCCGCTCACCTCCTTCCCGCCCAACAGTTCCTGTTGGGCCGCGCCGTTCCGCCCCCACGGGGCGGCGCGAAGCGCGGCAGGGTATCGGCGTTTCAAGTTTAAGGCGGGGCGCTTTAGAGGTTCAGGCAACTTCCTCGAACTGGCCGCCTAGGCGTTCCTGCACCTCTTTCGGGTCCAGGGGCGCCCATGTGCCTGATTTGGAAGAGATAAACCCGCCCTCGGCCAGTGCCGACTGCAGGGCGGGCATGTCCAGCTCGCCCATCCAGAGCCGCGGTTTGGCGGCACCCAGGGGTTTCCACGACCGGGCCAACTGGACGATTGTCAGCGGGGTGATCCCGGCGAAGGACATCAGATGTTGCTCAAGGTTGCGCGTGGCACCGGAGGGGCGGCGCACGACAATCGCTACCTGTGCCGCCGGATCAGCCACCATTGCCAGCAGATGCAGCGCCGATCCTTCGGCGGCAATGATCTGGCGGGCCGCCTTGTAGGTGGCGATCTGGCTGCGCAGATCGTGCTTTTCGGGGTGATAGATCACATAGCCCTCGGCGGAGAGCTCCGCCTCCAGCTCGGTTTCGCCCACCAGATTGCCCCGGCCCGAGGGCAGGCCGCTGCGGCTGATATAGAGCTTTTCCGGCCCTTCGGCGGGCACATCGCGGCCAAACCGCGCGGCAATCGCATCGCGGAACGGCTGGGTGCCGGTGATCATGGTGCCAAGGCCAAAGCCCTGACCCGGCACGATCAGCCGCTCGACCCGCGTGGGCGCGGTCAGGCTGACCACCGGGAGGTCACTGCCCATCAGTTCGACGAAATCCTTCTGGAACGGCTGCACTTCCTCGCCGGTCTTGGGCCGCTTGGGGACAAAGAGGATGCCGTCGATATCGGAGCCCAGGGTTTCCAGCGCCCAAAGCCGCGCGGTGCTTTCCACCAGGAAATGACCGAAATGCGCCCAAAGCACACCACCCCAAAGCCAGGTGCCCTCGCGCAGGGGCAAATCGCCTTGCGGCATCGGCGGTGCCACCGTCAACGCGCGCCCGTTGCGCCACAGCGCCCCGGCGCCGTGATAGCTGCCGTTGCTTTCCAGCACCCCAACAGGCTGGACAAAGCCGCTGTCGGCGGGTGGCACGACAATGGCCCCTTCAAGGGTTTGCTGATCGCAGGACCATCCCATGTCCGGCACCGGCGGGCGCAGGCTGGCGTCGAATGTGCAGGTCCAGACCTGGCGCGTGCAATGTTCCGGCACCTTGGCAAAGCCTGCGCGTTCCAGGATGGATTTGCATTCGCGCATCCCTTCCTTGCCATAGGCGGCGGGGTGGAATTCAAGAACGATGGCGCGGATGCCCTCAAGCGAGGCATGGCGCAGGAAATCCAGCTCTCCGCCTTCGATGTCCATCAACAGGACCGTCGGGGCAAAGTCGCGGCGCACCTCGTCATAGCGCGCGGTCGGCACCTCGACCCGCGTTGTGGCGCGTTTGTCCGTGTCGATGAGCGAGGAGCCAAGGTAGGAATTGCGGATGTGAAAGGCCACGGTTTCCGGCGGATTGGGCGCGCTGATCAGCACCTCGTTGCGGACCTCGATCCGGTCCTGCAGGTCGTTCAGCCGGTAGAGCGTGTTGATATGCTGGATCAGCCCGGGATTTGCCTCAAAGGACAGAACCTTTTCCGGCTTGCCGTTCCTTGCGGCAATCGCGCCGACCAGCCCGATGCCCGCACCCATTTCCAGAACCCGATCGCCGGGTCGGATGACCTCAAGCGCGCCGGCAATCTCCTGGCCCTCATAGCGCGCCGCATTGATCCGCTCGGCCCGTTCCGGGGTCATCATCGGGCTGTCGGGCACCTTGACGCCGTGACATTCAGCGACATGCTTGCGGGTCTTGCTCTTGGTGGCCATGGGTGTCTCCGTTTTCGAAACAATAAGGAGCATCGCCTGACAGGCCAATACGCGATGCAGGGGGGGCCACATGTCGCGCAGGAGGGAGTCTTTGCTGCAACACCCGCTGGACCCTGCGGCAGCGATGGTGCATAACAGCCCCAACAAGAGCGGAGAGTTTCATGGGCATTCTCAACACGATATTCCGGGCGCTGACTTGGTGGGACGGGCAGACGCTGAACACCCAGCTCTTCACCTGGCGCAAGGGCACCCGCGTGGGTGAGGATGACCAGGGCAACATCTATTACCGCAATGCCGACGATTCCAAGCGCTGGGTGATCTACAACGGCGACATGGAAGCCTCCCGCGTCAGCCCCGACTGGCACGGCTGGCTGCACCGCACCTGGGACGAGCCGCCCAGTGACAAGCCGCTGGTGCACAAGGCCTGGGAAAAACCCCATGTGGAGAACCTGACCGGCACCGCGCTGGCCTATGCGCCTGCGGGCTCGATCCGGCAGGCCCATCCAAAGGACCGGTCCGATTACGAGGCCTGGAGCCCGGAGTGATCCCGGCACCTCCGAAAGCGGTCAACATGATCAGATGTCTTGTTCTTGGTGCATGTCTTGCCCTGCCTGCCGCCGCGCAGGACGTGACCAGCGCCTCCGGCGCGGTGCTGCGTGCATTGGACAAGACCTCTGGCCACACCAGCGACATAGAGCTGCGTGCGGGCCAGTCGGCACGGCTGGGAAATCTTGATATCGTGTTGAACGAATGCCGCTATCCGGCGGGCAACCCATCCGGCGACGCCTTTGCAGAGCTTGAAATCTCGGAAACCGGCAAGACCGGCACGGTGTTTTCCGGCTGGATGATCGCATCCTCCCCGGCGCTGTCGGCGCTGGAGCATCGGCGCTATGACGTCTGGGTCATGCGCTGCACCACCTCCTGAAGCGGCAGAACCGGCGGTGCTGCAAAATCCGCATGGGCTGCCAGCGCCTTCTCCAGTCTCAGGTGATATTGCGCCCGCGTGATCTCTACCGCGCCGAGCGAGGCGAGATGATCGGTCAGGAACTGCGCGTCAAACAGTGAAAACCCCGCATCGCGCAGCCGTAGCACCGTTGCCGCAAGGGCCATTTTCGATGCATTGGTGCGGCGTGAGAACATGCTTTCGCCAAAGAACGCGGCCCCCAGGGTCACGCCGTAGACCCCGCCGACCAGCGTGCCCGCTTCGCGGATTTCAAGCGAATGCGCATTGCCCCTGGCGTGTAGCGCACTGTAAAGGCTTGATATTTCGGCGTTGATCCAGGTGTCGGTGCGGTCGGCACATGCGGCAACCACACCGGCAAAATCCTGATTGACGGTCACGTCAAAACCCGTCCGCCGCATCGCCTTGGCAAGGGACCGCGAAAGGTGGAACCCGTCCAGCGGGAGGATGCCCCGCCGCCGCGGATCGACCCAGAAAATCTCCGGGTCGTCGCGGTGTTCGGCCATCGGGAAAATGCCGATCCCGTAGCCGCGCAGCACCAGTTCCGGCGTCAGTTCCGTCATCGGCGTCAGCCGTCGCCGAGATTGGTTTCCAGCCAGTGTTCGAGCCAGTGAATGTTGTAGTTGCCGGTCTGAATGTCCTCTTCACCCAGCAGCGCGTGGAACAGCGGCACGGTTGTATCCACGCCATCCACGATCAGCTCGCCCAGGGCGCGGCCCAGCCGTGCCAGCGCTTCGGGCCGGTCGCGGCCATGTACGATCAGCTTGCCGATCAGGCTGTCGTAATAAGGCGGGATCGAATAGCCGTCATAAAGTGCGGAATCCATCCGCACCCCCAGGCCACCCGGCGCATGATACTGGGTGATCCGGCCCGGGCAGGGACGGAAATTGGGCAATTTCTCCGCATTGATGCGGACTTCGATCGCGTGGCCGTTGATCTTCAGGTCTTCCTGCTGGAACGACATGGGCAGGCCGCTGGCCACCCGGATCTGCTCGCGTACCAGATCAACCCCGAAGATGCCTTCGGTCACCGGATGTTCGACCTGAAGGCGGGTGTTCATCTCGATGAAGTAGAATTCCCCGTTCTCGTAAAGGAATTCGATGGTGCCCGCGCCGATATAGTTGATATCGGCCATGGCATCGGCGCAGGTCTTGCCGATGCGCGCGCGTTCCTCCGCGCTGATGGCGGGGCCGGGGGCTTCTTCGAACACTTTCTGGTGGCGTCGCTGCAGCGAACAATCGCGTTCGCCCAGATGCACCGCGCGCCCCTTGCCGTCGCCAAAGACCTGGATCTCGATATGGCGCGGAGTGGTGAGGTATTTCTCGATATAGACTTCGTCGTTGCCAAAGTTGGATTTGCCTTCCGCACGGGCGGTCTGAAAGGCACGTTCCATCTCGGCGGCAGAACCTGCCACCTTCATGCCCTTGCCGCCGCCGCCTGCGGTGGCCTTGATGATGACGGGGTATCCGATCTCTTCGCCCAGGCGCCTGGCCTCGTCCAGTGTCGCCACGCCGCCTTCAGAGCCCGGCACGCAGGGAACGCCCAGCTTGCGCATGGTTTCCTTGGCGGTGATCTTGTCGCCCATGATGCGGATATGTTCGGCAGTGGGGCCGATGAAGGTCAGCCCGTGATCCTCGATCACCTGCACGAATCCCGCGTTTTCCGACAGGAAGCCATAGCCGGGGTGGATCGCCTCTGCCCCGGTGATCTCGCAGGCGGCGATGATCGAGGGGATCGACAGATAGGATTGCGCAGAGGAGGGCGGGCCGATGCAGACGGATTCGTCGGCCATCCGCACATGCATGGCGTCGCTGTCGGCGGTCGAATGCACCGCGACGGACTGGATGCCCATTTCGCGCGCGGCACGGATCACGCGCAGCGCGATTTCACCCCGGTTTGCGACAAGAATTTTATTAAACATTGTCAGTGCCTTATTCGATAATCACCAGGGGCGCACCGAATTCGACGGCATCGCCGTCACCCACCAGGATGCGCTTGACGGTTCCGGAGCGCGGGGCGGGGATGTGGTTCATGGTTTTCATCGCCTCGACGATCAGCAGGGTTTCACCCTCTGACACGGATTTGCCGACCGTGACAAAGGCGGGCGCACCCGGTTCTGCCTGCATATAGACGGTGCCGACCATGGGCGACACGACTGCGCCGGGGTGGCTTGCCGGATCGTCCTCTGCCCCGGAGGCGGATGCTGCTGCGGGGGCATTCATCGGTGCGGGCGCGGGCGATGCCATCGGGGGCGGGGCTGCCTGAATTTGCTGGGGCGCCATGATCTGCTGCGGCGGTTTGCGGCTGACGCGCACATTCAGGCTGTCGTCCTCGGCATAGTCTCGCTTGACCTGAAGTTCTGTCAGGTCATTTTCGTTCAGCAGTTCCGCCAATGCCCGGATAAAGGCGACATCTGCGTCATGGGTGTTTTTGGTCATATATTCCTCGACGTTTCCCTCTTGTCCGGCGCTGCGCGGGCCGTGACGTTTTGCCCGGTTATAAGACATGGGTCCCCGCATTGAAAGCCGCCAGTTGTGGCGGGTGGCGACTGTCGGCATGTCGCGGGCAGCAGGTGATGACGAACCTGGCACATTGGCTGAGGCGGGCGGCAGCTTGCGTACCGGATGCCTCTGACCGCGCGCCCCGGACCGCCGGGCGATCCGGGGACGAAGTCAAAGGCGTGTCAGGAAGCGGGTTCCAGGACCCCGCAGGCCAGCCTTGCCCCGGTATTGCCGCCGGGCTGGGTGAAATGGTCATCCCCTTCGGCATGGATCATCACGCTGGCGCCATCTGAATCGAGCAAGCCGCTAGGTGTCTCTTCCAGCGAAACCGCGCTGGTGATCGCCTGCATCTCGCCGGTGCCATCCGCGCCGACATAGAGGTTCGGCAGATCGCCGGCATGTGGCCCGTCGGGGTGCAGCAGGCCATGCGCGTTGTCGGCGTCTCCGATATGCGGCCCGGCAGATTTGAACTCGGTTGCGGGGTCGCAGTCACCAATCTGGTGCAGATGTACACCTTTCGGCCCCGGCGCTGCGCCTTCGACCTTCAGGTGGATCAGGATGCCATTGGTGCCGGGGGTCACCGTGGCGGTGCCCAGAACGGTGCCGTCCAATGTCTTGATTTCCGCCGTGGCCACGGGCTCGGGGGCGCTGGCATGGCTGTCGGCCAGGGCGACACCGGCGATGAGCGACAAAGTGGAGGCGAGGGCGGGGAGGGTGTGTTTCATGGATTTGCTCCTTGCGATTGCTCGGGCCTGTTGGACCGTCGTAGGTCCAACGCATCGAGGCTCCATAGGGTTCATCGCTGGGGCAATTTCCCACCGGCGCTGGCGTGGCAGCTGTCGCAGAAATACCGAGCCAAACCGGTCCTTAACGGCAGTGCTGCGGCCTGCGGCCTTGATTCCGCGAGGGGGATTGGTCTGAAACCGAACTTTCGCCACAAGGCGCAAGCCGCATCACAGGCAATCCGCCCGGCCTGCGCCTCATGTCACAATGGGCGTGAAAGCCGGTGTGGCCGGACGCCTGACAACGGCATCCGGCGGGCGATCAGATCGCGAGGTATTCGGCGCGCAATTGTTCGTTTTCCAGCACTTCCTGCGCCGTGCCGTCAAAGACGATTCCCCCGGTATCGAGGATCACCGCACGGTCGGCCAGTTTCAGCGCGCGGATCGCGTTCTGCTCCACAAGGATCGTGGTGATGCCCTGCTCCTTGATGATCGCCAGTGTCTTTTCGATCTCGTCCACGATGACGGGGGCCAGCCCCTCATAGGGTTCATCCAGCAGCAAGACCTTGATGTCGCGGGCCAGGGCGCGGGCGATGGCCAGCATCTGCTGCTCGCCCCCCGACAGGGTGGTGCCTTCCTGATTCTTGCGTTCGCCCAGACGCGGGAACAGCTCGTAAAGCCGGTCCAGCGACCAGCCGATGGGCGGCGCGATCTGCGCCAGCTTCAGGTTTTCCTCAACCGTCAGGCCGGGAATGATACGGCGGTCCTCGGGCACCAGGCCCAGCCCCCATTGCGAGGCCTCATGCGCCTTCATCTTGTGCAAGGGCTTGTGGTCGAGCCAGATTTCCCCTTTGCGCACCTCGGGGGAGGCCAGTCGCGCGATGGCGCGCAGGGTCGATGTCTTGCCCGCGCCGTTGCGGCCCAGCAGCGCCAGGATTTCGCCCTCGTGCACGTTAAAGCTGATGCCCTGCACGATATAGCTTTCGCCATAATAGGCCTCAAGATCCCAGACCGACAGAAAGGCGGGGGCGGTGGCGGCGTGGTTGGCGTTCTTTTCGAGGGTTTGGGTGTTCATGAAACCTGTCCTTTGGCGGTCGGGTGGGGCAAGCCCGGTCTATGCGGCATCCTGGGATTCACCCAGATAGGCTTCGCGGACCTTGGGATGTCCCTTGATCTTTTCAGGCGTGTCTTCGACCAGCGGGGTGCCCTGCGCCAGCACGGTGATCCGCTCGGCCAGGGAGAACACCACATGCATGTCGTGTTCGATGATCGCGATGGTGATGTCGCGCTCGTCCTTGATGCGTTTCAGCAGGTCGATGGTGTTGTTGGTGTCGGCCCGCGCCATGCCCGCCGTGGGTTCATCCAGCAGCAGCAGGCGGGGGTCCTGTGCCAGGCACATGGCAATCTCAAGCCTGCGCTTGTCGCCCCGCGACATGGCGGCGGCATGCATCCCGCGCTTGTCGATCAGGTTCATGTCCTCCAGCATATGCTCCGCCTTTTCGACGATGTCGCGCTGGCTGGTCACCGATGTGATGGCGTTCAGCTCGAACGCGCCGTCGCGCTTGGCGAAACAGGGGATCATCATGTTTTCCATCACCGTCAGGTCGCCAAAGATTTCCGGCGTCTGGAACACGCGGCTGATGCCCATCTGGTTGATCTCATAGGGTTTTCGCCCCAGCACCGATTGCCCGTCGAACATGACGGACCCGGTATCCGGGATCAGCTTGCCCACCAGGCAGTTCAGCAGGGTGGACTTGCCCGCACCGTTGGGTCCGATGATCGCATGGCAGGAGTTTTCCGCCACGCTCAGGTTCACGTTGCTCAGGGCCTGCAGACCGCCAAAGCGTTTGCCCACGTTCTTGACTTCGAGAATTGCCATTGTGTCGGTCCTTATTCCGCAGGTGTCTTGGAGCCGTCAGGCGCGTCGTTCCTGGCACTTTTTCGGCGGAACAGCCGCGCGATGCGCTGGCCGCCCTCCACAAGGCCGCCGGGCAGGAAGATCACGACGATCATGAACATCAGGCCCAGGGTCAGGTTCCAGCCCTTGCCCACAAAGGGATGCACGATGACCACCAGGAAATCCTCGATCCCGTCCGGCAGGAAGGAAAACCAGCTGTGCAGCACGTTGTCGTTGATCTTGGAAAAGATGTTCTCGAAGTACTTGATGAAACCGGCGCCCAGCACCGGGCCGATCAGCGTGCCCGTGCCGCCCAGGATCGTCATCAGCACAACCTCGCCCGAGGCGGTCCATTGCATCCGTTCGGCCCCGGCAAGCGGGTCCATCGCGGCCATCAGCCCACCGGCCAGCCCGGCGTACATGCCCGAGATCACGAAGGCGGCCAGCGCATAGGGACGGGTGTTCAGGCCGGTATAGTTCATCCTTTGCTGGTTCGACTTCACCGCCCGCAGCATCATGCCAAAAGGCGAGCGGAAGATGCGGATGGCAAGGTAGAAGGTCAGCAGCATGATCACCGCACAAAAGTAGTAACCGGCGTTGAAGTCGAAGGACCAGTCGCCCAGACGCATGGTATAGGTGCTGCGCATCTCGACCAGGCCCAGCAGGTGCGGCACGCTTTCCCAGCTGTCGATCAGGACCTGCGGGTCCGAACGGTAGACCTGCAAGCCGGTTTCGCCATTGGTGATGGTGGTGCCAAAGAAGCGGCCCAGAAGGTCAGAGTAGCTGATCGCGAACATCATCTGGGCAAAGGCCAGCGTGAGGATCGAAAAGTAGATCCCGGACCGCCGCAGCGAGATGAAGCCGATCATCAGGGCAAAGACGCCCGAAATCACGATCGCCAGCGGCAGCCCCCAGATGATGTTGTAATCCAGCAGCTTGTACATCCAGACCACGGCATAGGAACCGACCCCGAGAAAGGCCGCATGACCAAAGCTGAGATAGCCGGTCAGGCCGAACAGGATGTTGAACCCGATGGCGAAGATGCCGAAGATCACAAAGCGCTGCATCAGGTCGGGATAACCCGCGTTGAATTGCGCCATGGCCGATCCCGCCGGGAAGGGGTTGAGCAGGAAGGGTGCGAAAAGCGTCAGGATGGCGACGATGATCAACAGGGCGGTGTCTCTTTTTGCGGTGCCGAACATGTCTTATTCCTCCATCACGCCCTTGCGGCCCATCAGGCCTCGGGGACGTGTCAGCAAGATGATGATTGCCACCACATAGATGATGATCTGGTCGATGCCGGGCAGGATCGCCTTGATCTCGTTCATCGAGGCAAAGGATTCCAGGATGCCCAGCATGAAGCCGGCCAGCACCGCGCCGGGCAGGGAGCCCATGCCCCCCACGACCACCACGACGAAGCTGAGCACGAGGAAATCCATGCCCATGTGGTAATTGGGTGAGTTGATCGGCGCATACATGACGCCCGCGAGGCCCGCGACGGCGGCGGCGATGCCGAACATGATGGTAAAGCGGCGGTCGATGTCGATGCCCAGCAGGCCCACGGTTTCGCGGTCCGCCATGCCGGCGCGGACGACCATGCCGAAGGTGGTGAATTGCAGAAAGGCAAAGACGGCCCCGATGATCACCGCCGAGAAGGCAAAGTAGACCAGCCGCCAATAGGGATAGGCAAGTGCTGTATCCAGCCCCAGCAGGGCGCCGAAGTCGAAACTGCCGCGGAAGGCGTCGGGCGCAGGCGTGGGGATCGGGTTGGCACCGTAGAAATACTTGATGACCTCCTGCAGCACGATGGCAAGGCCAAAGGTCACCAGGATCTGGTCGGCATGGGGGCGTTTGTAGAAATGCTTGATCAGCCCGCGTTCCATCACATAGCCGATCACCAGCATCACCGGGATGGCAAAGAGGATCGCCAGGGGCACCGACCAGTCGATGATCAGCCCGCCGATCTCGGGGCCGAACCAGTTCTCCATGATCGGGGTTTTCACCTCCAGCGGACGGCCAAGGAAATCCTTCTGCGTCTCGTCGATGCTGATGGTGCTGATTGTCAGGATCTTTTGCAGCGTCACCGAACAGAAGGCACCGATCATGAACAGGGCGCCATGGGCAAAGTTGACCACGCCCAATGTGCCAAAGATCAGTGTCAGCCCCAGGGCGATCAGCGCATAGGCCGACCCCTTGTCGAGACCATTAAGAATTTGAAGAAGGATAGCGTCCATGATCCCCACCCGAGGTATGCGCGCAGCCGCCGGTCGAAACCGGGGCTGGCGGGTCGTTTAAGAGGGAAGGGCGGGGAGTGTCCCGCCCTCCTGGTAGGTCCGGCTCAGGCGCCCGGGTTGCATTCGCCCAGGTCGCCACCGGCGAACATCGGGTGGTCGGGTTCGTATTCGACCTGCGCGCGCGGCGTGACTTCGACGATTTCCAGCGTGTCGTACTCATTGGACGGGTTCTCTGTCCCCTTCATGACAAGCACGTCCTTGAAACACTGGTGGTCGGCACCGCGATAGGTGGTCGGACCGTTGCCCATGCCGTCGAAGTCGAAATCTTCGAGCGCTTCGGCAACCGCGCAGGGGTTGAACGACCCGGCACGTTCGACCGCATCCGCATAAAGCAGCGTCTGCACGTAGCAGGTATGCGCGGAGTTCGAGGGCGGACGGCCATATTTTTCGCCAAAGGACTTGGTAAAGGCCTTGGAGCCTTCATCCTGAAGCTGCCAGTTCCAGTTCATCGACCCGATCACGCCCTGCACGTTCTTGCCCGCACCGGCGGCCATCAGTTCAGAGTAGAGCGGCACGACGATTTCGAACTTCTTGCCGTTCACTTCCTTGTTCAGCAGGTCGAACTGCACCGCGTTGGTCAGCGAGTTCACCATGTTCCCGCCGTAGTGGTTCAGAACCAGCACATCGGCACCCGAGTTCAGCACCGGCGCGATGTAGGACGAGAAGTCGGTGCTGGCCAGCGGCGTCAGCACGTTGTTGACGGTTTCCCAGCCCATCGCCTCGGTGGCGGCGGCCATGGATTCCTGCTGCGTCCAGCCCCAGGTGTAATCGGCTGTCAGGTGATAGGCCCGGCGGTCCTTGCCGTATTCCTTCGCCAGCACGGGTGCCAGGGCGGCACCGGACATATAGGCGTTGAAGAAGTGACGGAAACCGTTGGCTTTCTTGTCCTTGCCGGTGGTGTCGTTGGAGTGGGTAAGACCGGCCATGAAGATCACGCCCGCTTCCTGGCAGAGACCCTGAACCGCAACAGCCACGCCCGAGGACGAGCCGCCGTTGATCATGATGGCGCCGTCTTTTTCAATCATCGCCTTGGCGGATGCGCGGGCGGCGTCCGATTTGGTCTGGGTGTCGCCGGTCACGAAAGTGACCTTCTTGCCCAGAATGCCGTTCCCCTTCAGCGCCTTGGAGCTGAAAGTGTTCATCATCCCGCCGTCGCCTTCGCCGTTCAGGTGCTGGACAGCCAGCTCCTGGGCGCGCAGCTCGTCAAGGCCCTCTTCGGCATAGGGGCCGGTCTGCGGCACGTTGAAGCCGAATGTGACGGTGTCGCCGGTGGGCGCATTGGTAAACCCGGAATGGGCGTCAGCACGCAGATAGGTGGGCAGCGCAAGACCTGCACCGGCCACGGCGCTGGTTTTGATCAGACCACGACGTGTCAGTTTCGAAAATGACATGAATTCCTCCCGATTTGTAAACGCATGCCGGCTTCCTCCGTCCGACACACGCGGCACTATTGTGCAAATACTTTATCACCCGGCTTGTGAAACCCATCAATAAGTCCTTTTAAATTCTGCATAATCCTGTAAATATATTCGCAATGAGTTTATCGAGATTGTAAATATCATGATATTGCAGCGCAGAAACACGTTGAAATTGCACAGTTTTACCGGATGTTTTTGCCATGGCGCGTGAGGCGCTGACCGGCAGCCGGATCCGCGAAAGGCGGATCATGGCATCGCTCAAGCAGGCCGACCTGGCGCGCGCCATCGGGATCTCCGCCAGCTACCTGAACCTGATCGAACACAACAAGCGCAGAATCGGCGGCAAGCTGCTGCTGGACATCGCCGCCGCCCTGGAGGTGGAGCCGCAAACCCTGACCGAAGGGGCCGAAGCGACGCTGGTCGCCGCCCTGCGCGAAGCGGCCCATGAGGCGGGGTTGAGCGGGGCGGAAGCGGACCGGGCCGACGAATTCGCCGGGCGGTTTCCGGGCTGGGCCGATGTGCTGGCAGGCACCCGCCGCCGCCTCGACGCGCTGGAGACCACGGTGGAGGCGCTGACCGACAGGCTGGGCCATGACCCGCATCTGGCGGCCTCCATCCACGAGCTTCTGACGACGGCTGCCGCGATCCGCTCCACCGCCTCGATCCTGGCAGAGACCAAGACGCTGCAACCGGAATGGCGCGACCGGTTTCATGCCAACCTGAACGAAGACAGCGACCGGCTGTCCGCCAGCGCGCAGAATCTGGTGGCCTATCTTGATGCGGAACCCGGGGCGGAGGATGCCGCCAGTTCCCCGCAGGAAGAGGTGGAGGCTTTCCTCTCTGCGCGCGATTTCAGTTTCGAGATGCTTGAGGGCGCCGCCGACACCGATGCGCTGATCAGTGGGATGCTGGCGGACGATCCTGTCCTGCGCACGCCTGCCGCGCTTTTCATCGCCCGTATCGTCCTGCGCCAGATCGCGCGGGATGCCGCACAGCTGCCCCTTGCCCGTCTGCGCGCCGCCCTTGCGGTCTCGGGGGTGGATCCGGTTGCGCTTGCGCGCGCGCTGGATCAGCCGGTCGGGCGGGTGCTGCGCCGGCTTGCCGCGCTGCCGGAGCTTGAGGCCGGGATGATCGTCTGCGACCGCTCCGGCACGGTCACCTTTCGCAAGACGGTGGATGGTTTTTCGGTGCCGCGCCACGGTGCCTGCTGCCCGCTTTGGCCCCTGTTTGCGGCGCTTGGGCAACCGGGCACGATCATCGCGCAACGGGTCAGCCAGCTGGGCCGGGCGCAGGCGCAGTTCCAGTGCTATGCGGTCAGCGAACCGGTGACGCCCCAGGGCTACAACGCCCCGCCGCTGGTACATGCCATGATGCTGCTGCTGCCGGTGCCGGAAGGCGGCACATTCGGGCTTCCGGTGGGGGCAACCTGCCGGGTCTGCCCGCATGAGAACTGCAGCGCCCGGCGCGAACCGTCGATCCTCAGCGCCGGGGCCTGAGCCTGGCACAACCGTGGCACGCGCCCCTGGCCCTTTCGCTCAAACCTTTGCGGTCGCAGGCAAATTCGGAGCTTTGACAGGTCGCATCTTCCGGTGCATGTTGAAGCGCGGCCGCAACAGGCCGCATGGGGAGGGAAAACCGCGCATGAGCAAACATGTCGTTTTGGTGGAGGACGAGCTGAACATCGCCGAAGCGATCCGCTTTGTCCTGTCGAATGACGGATGGCGGGTGGAGACATTGGCAAACGGGCTGAACGCGGTGGAGGTGATCCGCAAGGCCCGCCCGGATCTGGTTTTGCTGGATGTGATGTTGCCGGGCCGCAGCGGGTTCGAGATATTGCATGATCTGCGGGCCGATCCGGCCTTTGCCGATCTGCCGGTGATGATGCTGACCGCCCGCGGCCAGAGCCGCGACCGCGAAATGGCCCGCAAGGCCGGGGTGAGCAAATTCATGACCAAACCCTTTTCCAATGCCGAGATGCTGGAGGCCGTGCGCGAACTGACGGCCTCTGCCTGAGGGCCGGGATGCCCGCGCGACGCCTGTTTCTTGAACGGCGCAGCTACCGGATGCGCCGGGCGATGGATGCCGTGCGCCTGTTGCCCTTCGTGGGGCTGGCCCTGTGGATGGTGCCGCTGCTCTGGGCGGTGCCGGGCGACGGGCAGGGCGCGCCGATCCCGATGTCCTCCGCCCTGCGCTATCTCTTCGGGGTCTGGGTGGTGCTGATCCTCGGGGCGCTGGGCCTGTGGTGGCGCACCGGGCGCGGTGCCGCAGAGGATGGCGCGGACGATCCGCCCCGGCCGCGCTGATGGTGGCACTGAACGAACTTGTCATTGTCTGTCTGGCCTATGTGGCCGGCTTGTTCCTTGTCGCCTTCCTGGCAGAGCGCGCGGCGCTGCGGGGCAACGGCGGCGCGCTGCTGCGTTCTCCGCTGGTCTATACGCTGTCGCTGTCGATCTACTGCACGGCCTGGACGTTTTACGGTGCCGTCGGCTATGCGGCGCGCTCGGGGCTGGAATATGTCACCATCTATCTTGGCCCCAGTCTGGTGATGATCGGCTGGTGGTGGGGCCTGCGCCGGCTGGTGCGGATCGGGCGCAGCCAGCGGGTCACCTCCATCGCCGACCTGATTTCAAGCCGCTATGGCAAGTCCAACAGCCTGGCGATCATCGTGACCCTGATGGCGGTGATCGGTGTCACCCCTTACATTGCGCTGCAATTGCAGTCGGTCGTCCTGTCGCTGTCGATCTTCGCGGCAAACGGGGAGGGCGGCAGCTACAACCCGGTCAGCGCGGCCCTGTGGGTGGCGGCAGGGCTGGCGCTGTTTACGGTGCTTTTCGGCACAAGGAACCTCAACGTCAACGAACGCCACCACGGCGTGGTGATCGCCGTGGCGGTGGAGGCCATCGTGAAACTTGTCGCCTCGCTGGCCGTGGGCATTTTCGTGGTCTGGAGCCTTGGCGGCGGGGTGGAACAGACGCTGGCACGGGTCGATGCCTCGGCCATCGGGGAATGGCAGGTGCAGGGCGGACGCTGGGCCACGCTGACGCTCTTGTCGGCGGCGGCCTTTGTCTGCCTGCCGCGCATGTTTCAGGTCATGGTGGTCGAGAATGACGAGGAACGGCATCTGCAGATCGCCTCCTGGGCCTTTCCGCTTTACCTGATGCTGATGAGCCTCTTTGTGGTGCCCATCGCGGTGGTGGGGCTGGACCTGATGCCGCCCGGGTCAAACCCTGATCTCTTTGTGCTCAGCCTGCCGCTGAGCCAGGGGCAGAACGGGCTGGCGATGCTGTCTTTCCTGGGCGGATTTTCATCGGCCACCTCGATGGTGATCGTGGCCACGCTGGCCCTCTCCACCATGGTGTCGAACCATATCGTCATGCCGATCTGGCTCAGCACCCGGCATGGCAGCGCGGTGCAATCGGGCGATGTCAGGCAGGTGGTCCTGCTGGCGCGGCGGCTGTCGATCCTGCTGATCATCGCGCTTGGCGTGCTCTATTACCGCATCTCCGGCGGCAGCGCCGCGCTTGCCGCCATCGGCACGATCTCTTTCGGCGGGGTGGCGCAGTTCCTGCCGGCACTTCTGGGGGGGATATTCTGGCGCGGCGCCACGCGGTCGGGCGCGCTTTGCGGTCTCGGGATCGGCTTTGCCATCTGGGTGTTTACCATGCTCTTGCCCAGTTTCGGCGTCGGGGCCGCGCTCTCGGCAGAGATCTTCAACCAGGGTCTCTGGGGGCAAAGCTGGCTGCGGCCGCAGGCACTGTTCGGGATCTCGGGGCTGGACCCGACGGTGCATGCGGTGGTCTGGTCGCTGTCGCTGAACGCGCTGGCCTTCGTCGCGGTCTCCATTGTCAGCTTTCCCGACCCGATCGAACGTCTTCAGGGCGCGCAGTTCGTGAACGTGCTGGAACATTCCGGCCCGGCGCGCAACTGGACCGCCTCCGTGGCGGGCAGCGAGGACCTGATGATCATGGCGCAGCGTATCCTCGGCGCGCCCGAGGCGCAGGCCTTCTTCCGGGCCGAGGCCGAGGCCCAGGGCATCACCGGCGGCCTGCCGGAACCGACACCCGCCTTTGTGCAGGCGCTGGAGCGGGAGCTGGCAGGTTCCGTCGGGGCCGCGACGGCCCATGCCATGGTCAGCCAGATCGTCGGTGGCACCTCTGTTTCGGTGCAGGACCTGCTGGCGGTGGCGGACGAATCCGCCCAGATGCTGGAATATTCCAACCAGCTTGAGCAGAAATCCCGCGAATTGACCGAAACCGCGGCCAAACTGCGCAGCGCCAATGAAAAGCTGACCCAGCTTTCCCTGCAAAAGGATGGGTTCCTCAGCCAGATCAGCCATGAGCTGCGCACGCCGATGACCTCGATCCGGTCGTTTTCCGAAATCCTGCGCGATGCGGGCAAACTCTCGGAGGCCGACAAGACGCGCTATGCCTCCATCATCCATTCGGAGACCCTGCGCCTGACCCGTCTGCTGGACGAACTTCTGGACCTGTCGGTGCTGGAAAACGGGCAGGTGACCCTGCGCATGGGGCAGGACAGGCTGAGCGACATCATGGACCGCGCGGTGACAACGGCGCTGGCCGGGGCAGGGCCTGCGCTGGCGGTGCGGCGTGAAACCGAAGCGCCCGATATCGTGCTGCACACCGATATCGACCGTCTGGTGCAGGTCTTCATCAACCTTGTCTCCAACGCGCGCAAATATTGCGACGCGGCAGAACCTGCGCTGACCATCCGCACCAGCCGACATGCCGGTGGCCTGTGGATCGACTTTGTCGACAACGGCAGCGGGATCGACGCGGACGTGCAATCGGTCATCTTCGAAAAGTTCTTTCGGATCAGCGGGGAAGAGGCCGAGGGCGTGGGCCTTGGCCTTGCCATCTGCCAGGAGATCATGTCGCGGCTCGGCGGGCAGGTGATCTATCTGCCGATCGAAAACGGAACCGCCTTCAGGGTCAGCCTGCCGCAGAGCGTTCTGGTGCAGGAAACCGGAAATCCGGGCAAGACGGCGGTGTCTTAAAGGGCTGCTGAAAAACGCCGGGTATTGTCGTTGGGGAGGGAAATTGTTCCTTGCAAAGGCGTTTGTTCGGATCACAGAGGGACGCGCCCGACACTGGGAGGGCGCGTTCCAGACGTTTGAACAGCGTGCCGCGCTGCAAATACTCTGTGCTGTCAATGATTTGCGTGACGTTGCAAAAGCGCCCTCCCGTGGGGAGGGTCGGGCGCGGCCCGGGCTTTCAGCCCGCGCCAAGCGTTGTGGCGACCGCATCGACGAACAAGTTCCCAGTTGCGGCTTGGAAAATCGCATACACACTTGTTTTTCAGCGGCCTGTTAAAGGGCTTGGTAACGGGTTTGACGTTAAGGCTGTGGCAATGATGCGCGCATGAAGGGTGGCCATGGGGCAAGCTCGACAAAATTCAGACCCTGGGGAAGGCTCCGTTCTGCGGCGCAAGACCGACCGGGGGCGCGCCAGCCATCAGGCCCGCGCGATGACTTTGGCCAAATCCCTGCGCCTTGGCCTGGCGAAGGTGGCGGATGAGCTGTTTGACCTGGCGCTGGCCGCCCTTGCCATCCGGGTGGCAGAGGTGGCGGGTGATGAGGTGCAGGATCACTTTGACGCGCAGCACCTGTTGATCCTGCTTGATGGTCCCGATGGGCGGCCCGCGGCGGCGGCGCTGGACCCTTTGCTGGTCGGCGCGCTGATCCAGCAGCAGACCATGGCGCAGGTATTGCCCGATGCCGGGGGCGATCCGCGCCCGATGACGGATACCGATGCGGCCATCACCGCCCCTTTCGTGAATGCGCTGATCAGCCGGGCGGCGGCGCTGCCCGACGCGCCCACGGACAAGCGGCTGCTGGCGGGATATGCCTTTGGCAGCCGGGTCGATACGCCGCGCCTGCTGTCCCTGGCGCTTGAGGCACAGGCGTATCGCCTGATCACCCTGACCGTGGATATTGCGGGCGGCCTGCGGCAGGGCCAGATCCTGTTCTGCATGCCGGAACCGGATGATGCCACGGCACAGCACCCCACGGCGCAGGAGGGGCAGGAGGCTGCCAGCAGGGCTGAACAGCGCCCCGCCACATTGTCGGAATCGGTGCTGGCGCTGGATGTTGCACTGGACATCGCGCTGGCGCGGCTGCGCATGCCGCTGGCAAAACTGGGCCGGTTGCAGGTGGGCGATCTGCTTGACCTGAACGGGGCGCGCTTTGACCGGGCAGAGGTGCTCAGGCCCGGCGGCGGCACGCTGGCGCGTGGTATGCTGGGGCAGCTGGACGGATGCCGTGCGCTGCGGATCGTGCCGGCCAAACCGGCGGCGCAGACCCCCCGCCGCCGCGCCAGCGACCGGGCGGAGCTGGATCAGCGCGAGCCTGAACCGCTGCCGCAGGCGGGCATGCCAGCGTCGGAGCCGCCGGAGATGCAGGCTTTGGATGTGAGCCCCGCAGGTGCCGATGCCATGCCCGACCTGCCGGATTTGTCCGACCTGCCGGAACTGGATCTGTCAGACATGAGTGACCTGCCCGAACTTGACGATCTGCCTGACCTGGACGATCTGCCCGGGCTTGACGACCTGCCTGACCTGGACGACCTGCCAGAGCTGGACGATCTGCCCGACCTGTCAGAGCGCAAGGCAGGCTGAACGATCAGGTGAAAGGGGCGTCCAGCGTCGGCCGGATGTTGGAGATGTCATAGCCACCCGCGCGGGCGGCGGCGACGATCTCCTCCGCCGGCATCCGCCCGGCCTGACCCAGCGCCCAGGCGATGGTGGACCGTGTGCCGGAGGCGCAATAGGCCAGCACCACATCATCCGTGTCTGCCCCCAACGCGCGGTTTTGCCCGATCACTTCCGGCACCATGGTCTGATGGGTCAGCGGTTGCAGCGCAAAGCCGATGCCGGCCGCTTCGGCGGCGGCCCGGATGGCGGCGGCCTGGTGGCTGGGCGGCACCTCGGCGTCCGGGCGGTTGCACAGGATGCGGGTGATGCCCGCAGCGCGAATGGCCTCCATGTCCGACGGATCGATCTGGGGGGCCACGAAATAGCGGGGGGTGAGTTGTCGAATGTCCATGGGATGATTTACGCAGACCGTTGCCTTCTGTCCAGCGATGCGATGCGTTTCGGGTCCGGAACTAGCCCAGAAAGATGCCGACGATCACCATCATCAGGCCGATCACGGAGAGAAACAGCGCGCCCAGGTTCAGCGGGATCGCGGATTTCAGCACCTGGCGCATCGCCTCATCGTCCAGCCTGGCACGTTTGGCGCGTGACACGCTGATGATGCACCAGATCAGCCCGACCAGCCCCAGCAGCGAAATCGCCGCCCCGGTCCAGATCACGATGTCCAGTATGTTGGTCGCACTTGTTTCCATGGCGCCTCCGCTACGCCAAAGAGGGGACCGGATCAAGTGCGTCTTGCAGGGCGCGCGGCGCGCTTGTAGTCAGTGCCGACCAACACCAAGCGCAGGAGAACGCAATGAGCGATACAGGCACCAACCCCGAAGTTGTCGATACAGTGGGCGATGCGACCTACCGCGTGACCGCCAATGAACTGCGCCAGTTCATCGAACGGATCGAACGGCTGGACGCCGAGAAAAAGGACCTGGCCGAGCAGCAGAAGGAAGTCATGGCCGAGGCCAAGGCGCGCGGCTATGACACCAAGGTGATGCGCAAGGTGATTGCCCTGCGCAAGCGCGACAAGGACGACATTGCCGAAGAGGAAGCGGTGCTGGAAATGTACAAGGAAGCGCTGGGCATGTGAGCCGGCGGGGCGGCCATTCAGGAACTTTTTACGCCGGCATGATTAATTCGGGCCGAACAAGTTCATCAGGGTGGCCGCATGACGTACATTATATCAGCAGTGTCGCGGCCATTTTTGACCGTGGCGCTGGTCTTGGCGGGATCGTGCGGTGCGGGTTATGGCCAGCAAGCCTGGGCCGAGGTGGATGCCGCGCAAAATGCCCGCAACAGGATCAGCCTGGCCGCGCGACAGCGCATGTTAAGCCAGCGGATGGCCAAAAGCGCCTGTCTGTCGATGGTGTCGGTCGACGCGGAGGTCGAAGCGCGCCGCGCGCATGATGCCGCAACCAGTTTTGACGAGATGCTTGTCAGTCTTGCCGAGGGCAATGCCGAACAGGGCGTGCTGAAAGAAACCTATCCGGACGTCCGTGCGGGGCTGGCGCGCACTGCGGCTCTTTCTTCGGGGCTGACCGCGTCGGTAAGGCAAATCGCGGCGGGTGACCTGCACACAGTTGTTGTCTGGTTGATGGTCAGCCGCAATGTTCCGGCCTTGACTGAAATGAATGCAACCATGGAATTGATGGAGGCGCATTACGGCACCGCGCAGATTGATCCCGGGATCGCTGCGGCAATTGTGCTTGCGGGCCGTCAGGGCATGCTGAGCCAGAAAATGGTCAAGGAGCTTTGTTTCCTGTCGATCGGCATCGGGGGCGCGGATGTGCGCGAAGCTCTGGCAGATACAGTCGATGTCTTTGACACGGCGCTTCACCGGCTGTTCAGGGGCGGCAAGGACGGCGCGTTGGGCGGCAAGCCGAAGCCTAAGCAGCGCGGTCAGTTACGTGCCGTGAAAAAAAGTTGGAAGCCGATGAAACAGATGCTGGAGGAGGTTGTGGGAGGTGGTGAGATCACCGAAGAAATCCTGCGTGACGCCGCCCGGCAAAGTGAAGTTGTGCTACAAGAAGCCGATGCGCTTGTCCTGCTTTATACGCAGGACTAGACTCAGCGCCCCAAATCCCCTTGCACCCCAGCGCCCTGCTCAATAGAAGGGCAGAAATTTTCGCCCGCGCCCCATTCGGCGCGGCCTTATTCTATGGAGCACACATGCAGGTCAACGAGACGCTGAACGACGGTCTGAAACGCGGCTATGCCATCACGCTGACGGCGGCTGAACTGGACGCCAAGGTGAACGAGAAACTGGCCGAGGCGCAGCCTGACGTTGAGATGAAGGGTTTTCGCAAGGGCAAGGTGCCGATGGCGCTGCTGAAAAAGCAGTTTGGCCAGCGCGTGATGGGCGAAGCGATGCAGGAAAGCATCGACGGTGCGATGAACGAGCACTTTGAGAAATCCGGCGACCGCCCCGCGATGCAGCCCGAAGTCAAGATGACCAACGAAGACTGGAAAGAAGGCGACGACGTCGAGGTCACCATGACCTATGAGGCGCTGCCCGAGATCCCCGAGATCGACATGTCCCAGATCGAGCTGGAAAAGCTGGTGGTCAAGGCCGACGACGCCGCCATCGACGAGGCGCTGAAGAACCTGGCCGAAACCGCGCAGGATTTCAAAGCCCGCAAGAAAGGCTCCAAGGCCAAGGACGGTGACCAGGTTGTCATGGACTTCGTCGGCAAGGTCGACGGAGAAGCCTTTGAAGGCGGCTCTGCCGAGGATTATCCGCTGGTGCTGGGCTCCAACTCCTTCATCCCCGGCTTTGAAGACCAGCTGGTGGGCGTGAAGGCCGGCGAGGAAAAGGCGGTCACCGTCAATTTCCCCGACGACTACCAGGCCGAGCATCTCAAGGGCAAGGAAGCGACCTTTGACTGCACCATCAAGGAGGTCAAGGAACCCGTCGCCGCAGAGATCAACGACGAACTGGCGACCAAGTTCGGCTCCGAGGATCTGGAAGGTCTGAAAAAGCAGATCGCGGAACGTCTGGAAGCGGAATATGCCGGTGCCTCCCGTGCGGTCATGAAGCGCGGTCTGCTCGATGCGCTGGACAAACTGGTGAGCTTCGATCTGCCGCCCTCGCTGGTGGAAGCCGAAGCGGGCCAGATCGCGCATCAGCTGTGGCACGAGGACAACCCGGACGTGCAGGGCCACGACCACCCCGAAATCGAAACCACGGATGAGCACAAGACGCTGGCGGAACGCCGGGTGCGTCTGGGCCTGCTGCTGGCAGAGATCGGTCAGAAGGCCGAGGTCGAAGTCTCGGACGCCGAGATGACCCAGTCGATCATGAACCAGGCACGCCAGTATCCGGGCCAGGAGCGTCAGTTCTTTGAATTCGTGCAGCAGAACCAGCAGATGCAGCAGCAGCTGCGCGCGCCGCTGTTCGAGGACAAGGTGATCGATCACATCGCCGAACAGGCGAAAGTGACAGAAAAAGAAGTGTCCAAAGAGGACCTTCAGAAGGCTGTCGAGGCGCTGGAAGACGAATAAACCGCGTCTCTTTAGAGGCTTGCAGGGCCGTGTCCGTTGGGTACGGCCTTTTGCGTTTGGGGGGCGATTTTTTCGAAAAAATCGGCCCGGAGTTTTTGAAAACTCCGGCGGGTGGCAAGGGTTGCATGCCGGGTGAAAGCGCCGTTTTCTTCGAAGAAAACGGTCCGGAGTTTTTGAAAACTCCGGTGCCACGCGGAATTGGAGAGCGCCGAGAAAGGCACAATCGCCCATTTCGATCTGGGGGCGGTGACCTATGGTCTGGTGCTGGCGGCATGGAGCAGGGGCCTTGGCACCGTGATCAACGGGCAGGGCATCATGCAATCGCCCGTGGTGCGCGAACATGCGCAGATCCCGGAGGATCAGGTGATCCTGAGCTGTGTCGCCATGGGCTGGCCCGATGACAGTTTTTCCGCCAATGCGGTGCGCTCCCGGCGGCGCGGGGTGGATGAGGTCGCCCGGTTTGTCGGGTTTGACTGACCGTCAGCCAAAGATGAGAAACCCGGTATAGGCGGTGTAACCCGCAAGCAGCGCCGCCCCTTCGCCCCGGCTGATCCGCCGGCCCGTTGCCCCCATGACCAGAACCGCCAGTGCGGCCGCTGTCATCACCCAGATGTCCAGTGTGACGAATTGCGCAGGTACCTGCATCGGGCGCACAAGTGCGGTGACGCCGAGAATTCCCAGCACGTTGAAGATATTGCTGCCGATGATATTGCCAAAGGCCATCTCGGCCTGACCCTTGCGTGCGGCGACAATCGAGGTCACCAGTTCCGGCAGGGAGGTGCCGACCGCCACGATGGTCACCCCGATCAAGGCCTCTGACACCCCCCAGGAGGCGGCCACGGCAACCGCGCCACTCACCAGGGCGCGTGCCGCGAGGATCGTCACGATCAGACCGCCCAGTACCCCGAGCGACGCGCGCCAGAGCGGCGCAGCGGGCGTGTCACTGATGCAGTCCAGGTTATCCTCACCGCGCCGCAGGGCGCTGACAAGATAAAGCGCCAGACCGGCCACCAGCAGCAGCCCCATGGGCCGGGTGATGCTGCCCCAGAGCACCAGCACAAGTGCGGCACCTGTGGCCCCCAGCATGACCAGCCCGTCCCGCTGCAGCGTTGCCCTGGCCACCACCATCGGGCTGAGCGCGCAGGTCAGCCCCAGGATCAGCAGGATATTGGCGATATTGCTGCCCACCACATTGCCGATCGCAATGCCGGGCGAGCCCGCAAGGGCGGCCTGCACCGATGTCACCAGCTCCGGCATCGAAGTGCCGAAACCCACCAGCGTCAGCCCGATCACCAGCGGGGATACGCCCCAGCGCGTGGCAAGGCCCACGGCCCCGTCCACCAGCCAGTTGCCACCGACCAGCAGACCGGCAAAGCCGATCACGATAAGCGCAAGATCAATCATTTGGGTGTCCCGGAAAGACCGGAACAGACACGATGCCGATCACTGCGCCACCCGGTAACGCCTAGATCATGGCGGGTGGTGCAGGCTTCAAGAGGTGGATGATAATATCGTCCGGCGCGGGCAGGGATCAGCCGCTGCGCAGCCCGGTCTCGACCAGCATGCCGCGGCGCTTGGCCTCGTAGTAATAGCCGCGCGCGTACCATTTGATGGCTGTGCTCTGGTCACCGTCCGAGAGCAGCCATGCCCCGCGCAGGTATTTCAGCGCATATTCAAGATTGGTATCGGCATCCAGCAACTCGGAGGGCGCGCCCTGGAAGCCCATCGACCGTGCGGTGGCGGGCAGGATCTGCAACAACCCGTAATAGGGGCCATTGCGCGCCTTGGGATTATGGGTGCTTTCGCGGATCGCCAGCTTGTGCACCAGCGGGCGCGGCAGCTCGTAATGATCGGCCCAATAGTTGATCTTTTGCCGCAGCTCCGGAGTCTCGTTGGGATGCAGCGGAATGGCAAGCCGCGGGGCGGGTTTGACCTCTGGCGCGGCGGCACAGGCAGAGACGGCAGCGGCGCAAAGCAAGGCCAGCGCGGCGCGACGGGTGTGATGAAACATTGTACGGATTCGCGATTGTGGCAACTGCGCAGAAACTACCGGCAGCGGGCTTTCTGGCAAGGGTGCAGCGCCGCGATGCGCGGGAAGTCGCAGGGGGATGCGCGGGAATCGGCCCAATGGGCCTGTAATGCAGGGGGATCAGGCCGGATGTGCCCATGCCTGCGGGAGGCCGGGCCGGTCAGCAGGCTGGCCCGAACACCCCCGAAACTTGCACTTCGGATCCGGATTTTCTAGACTTCCGGCATCGGTCAACACGCACAAGGGGAGGGCACAAGCTGAACATGCGTATCATCCGCCGACTTCAGCATGGTCCCCGCTACGCCCTGTAAATCCGTTTGCAGGGCTGGTCAGAGACGACACGTCGAACTGCCTGCCCAGGGCCGCGTTGCGGCACCCCTTTGTTTGACCAGAGAATCCCATGACCATCATCAATATCAACGCTTTGGGCGTCACCCTTGGCGCATCGCTGTTTTCTGACCTGAGCCTGAACATCACCAGGGGCGACCGCATCGGTCTGGTGGCCGCCAACGGGCGCGGCAAGACCACCCTGTTGCAATGCCTGGCCGGTGAGCTGGACCCCACGACCGGCGAGATCACCCGCGCGCGCGGGTTGCGCATTGGCTATGTCGCGCAGAATCTGCCGGAGGCGGCGCTTGGCCAGACGCTCTATGACCGGGTGCTTGCAGCACTTCCGGCGGAACAGGCCGAATACGAGGGCTGGCGGGTCGATGTGGTGCTGGACGATCTCAAGGTGCCATATGACATTCAGCACAAGGAGCTGGGCGCGCTCAGCGGTGGCTGGCAACGCACCGCGATGCTGGCTTCGGTCTGGATCACCGAACCGGATGTGCTGTTGCTGGACGAGCCGACCAACCATCTGGACCTGCAGCGGATCGGGCTGTTGCAGGGCTGGCTGGCAGCTTTGCCCCGTGATGTCGCGGTCGTGGCCACATCCCATGACCGGGCGTTTCTGGACGAGACCACCAACCGCACCCTGTTCCTGCGGGCGGAACGCTCCCGGGTGTTCCAGCTGCCCTATAGCGCCGCACGGGGCGCGCTGGACGAGGCCGATTCCGCCGACGAGCGGCGCTTTGCAAATGACCTCAACAAGGCGCAGCAATTGCGCAGGCAGGCGGCCAAGCTCAAGAACATCGGGATCAACTCCGGTTCCGACCTGCTGGTGGTCAAGACCCGGCAGCTGAACGAAAGGGCCGCACAGATGGAGGCGGCGGCCAGGCCCGCGCATCAGGAGCGCAGCGCGGGAGAGATCAGGCTCACCAACAGCGGAACCCATGCCAAGGCGCTGATAACACTGGATGATGTGCCGGTTGAAACGCCGGGCGGAGATCTGTTGTACCGGACCGGGCAGAAGTGGATCCTGCCCGGTGACCGGGTTGTGCTGCTGGGGGCCAATGGCACCGGCAAGACCCGTCTGGTCATGCTGATCGCGCAGGCGCTGACAGATGCCGCGGGCCCGGTGAAATGCGCGCCCTCGGTTGTGTCGGCCATTTCGGACCAGCATCTGAGCCAGCTTTCGGACCATGACACCCCGATGACGGCCATCACCGGGGCTTTCGACATCGGCGACCAGCGCGCCCGCGGGGTGCTGGCCGGGGCCGGGGTGGAGATCGGCATGCAGGACAGGAAGATCGGCGCGCTTTCGGGCGGGCAGAAGGCGCGGCTGGCGATGCTGGTGCTGCGGCTGAAGAACCCGAATTTCTACCTGCTGGATGAGCCGACGAACCATCTGGACATCGAAGGGCAGGAGGCGCTGGAGCAGGAGCTGATTGCGCATGGCGCCTCCTGCCTGCTGGTCAGCCATGACCGCAGCTTTCTGCGTCAGGTGGGGACCCGGTTCTGGTGGATTCGCGGTGGCAAGCTGGAAGAGGTCGCCAGCCCGGAGCCCTTCCTGGCCGGAGCGATGGGGGTCGCGCCGGGGTGAGGACCAGCTGTTGCGTGATGTCGGAAGGTGCTTGTGCGGCGTTTTCTGCTGCCCCGATTTTGCAGTGACTGGTACACAATGCACCCGCCCGGCCTCCGCCATGCGCGCCGCTTGTTGAGGCGGGCCTGCAATGTGACAGAAACGTCGGTTCTACCCGACACCGGATGCCGGAAACAAAAACGCCGCGCGGACCCTTCCGCGCGGCGTTTCAATGTCAGTCAGGAAAGGTTCAGCCGCGGCCTGCGGTGTCTTCCTGATCGCCAGATGCGGCTTCTTCGCCGGCATCATTGCCTGTGTCGATGTCCATGTCGTCCAGCTGCGCTGCGCCGATATCGTCGAACAGCTCCTGGATTTCGAACTCGGCCGCCGCTTCTTCTTCGGCTGCCAGTTCCTGGATGGATTTGCCGGATGCCTGAAGCTCGGCTTCTTCGACCGAACGGGCCACGTTCAGTTGAATGGTCGCTTCGACTTCGGGGTGCAGGACGATCAGCACGTCGTGCAGGCCCAGTTCCTTGATCGGGGCGCTCAGCACGACCTGCTTGCGGTCGATGGTGAACCCGCCTTCGGTCGCGGCATCGGCTGCGTCACGGGTGGTGACGGAACCGTAAAGCGCGCCCGCGTCGGAAGCGGAGCGAATCACGACGAACTGCTGACCGTTCAGCTTGTCCGCCATCTTGTCGGCTTCTTTCTTGGTTTCCAGGTTCTCGGCTTCAAGCTGCGACTTGCGCGCCTCGAAGGCTTCGACGTTGGCCTTGGAGGCCGACAGCGCCTTGCCCTGAGGCAGCAGGTAGTTGCGTGCAAAGCCGGGCTTTACGTCCACGACTTCGCCCATCTGACCCAGTTTGGCGACACGTTCCAGAAGGATAACTTGCATGTGCTTTCTCCTTACTTGACGGCGTAGGGCAGCAGGGCGAGGAAGCGGGCACGTTTGATGGCACGGGCCAGTTCACGCTGCTTTTTCGCAGAAACTGCGGTGATGCGGGAGGGGACGATCTTGCCACGCTCAGAGATGTAGCGTTGCAGCAGACGTGTGTCCTTGTAGTCGATCGCAGGTGCGTTGTCGCCCGAGAAGGGGCAGACCTTGCGACGGCGGAAAAATGGTTTTGCAGCCATGGTTTATGTCCTTTTCTTCAAGCTGATGATCAACGGCGCTCACGGCGCTCGGGGCGCTCGTCGCGTTTCTGCATCTGCACGGAGGGCAGCTCGGCGTGGGTGTCGACCTTGATGGTCAGAACGCGCATCACGTCGTCGTGCAGGCGCATCAGGCGTTCCATTTCCTGAACGGCCGGTGCAGGTGCATCCGAACGCAGGAAGGCGTAGTGGCCCTTGCGGTTCTTGTTGATCTTGTAGGCCATCGTCTTGACGCCCCAGTACTCGCTATCCACGAGTTTCCCGCCGTTGTCGGACAGGACGGTGCCAAAATGTTCGATAAGGCCTTCGGCTTGCGTGTTGGACAGATCCTGACGCGCAATCATGACATGCTCATATAGCGGCATGCGGTCTCCTATTTATATCAAGGCGCATTTCATAGGCGGGGCGGTATCCCTTGCGGCCCCACCACGAGAGACTGCGCGGTTCAACAGATGTGCAAAGGAAACGCCGATATACACGGTTTGCGGCGCAGGGCAAGCGCCCCGCGCCGTTTTTCACGCTATCCAGGTTGCGGGCCGCGCCCCGCCGCGAACAGCCCCCGGCGCAGGCCAAGCGCCGAAACGCTCTGCTGCAGCACCACAAGGGTCAGCAGCGCCATCATGCATTCCGCCAATGGCCCGGCCAGCCAGATCCCCGGCTCCCCCAGGATCAGCGGCAGACAGAATGTCAGCGGCAGGCCGAAAGCATAGCTTTTCGTCAGCCCCAGAAGGGCGGCGCGGCTGGCATTGCCGATGGCCTGGAAATAGGAGGCAATGACGATCAGCGGCCCGGCCAGCCAGAACATCGCGGTGTTCACCGGCAGGATGCGCGCGAATTCGGCGATGACCCCCGGCTCGGTGACAAAAAGGCCCGCGATGCTCTGCGGCATGGTGGCAAAGACCGCCTGCATTGCCGCGCAATAGACAAATGCGGTGCCAAGCCCGATCCGCAGCCCGGTGTCGGAACGTGCCCATGCCCGCGCGCCATAGTTGTTGCCGACGATGGTTTGCAGCGCATGGGTCAGCCCGAGCAGCGGCAGAAAGGCAAAGGTCATGACGCGGGTCAGGATGCCGAAGGCCGCGACAGTTGTTTCATAAAGCGGCGTGTTCACCAGTTGCAGCACCACGATCACCGCAGCGGAGCTGAGCGAGAGGCCGATGAAATTCAGGCTTTGCGGTGCCCCCAGCGCCAGAATGCGCCCCCAGCAGGCGTTGAGCGGGATGCGCAGCAGCAGACCGGGGCGCAGCTCGGTACGCCCGAAGCTGCGGAAGGCGATGATGATGACCAGCGCCAGCATCTGCGCCAGCGCCGTGCCAAGGGCGGAGCCGGCCACGCCCAAGCCCAGAAGGGCGATCAGGATATAGTTGAACCCGATGTTCGACAGCGACACCAGCAGGCTCATCGCAGCCATGAAGCCGACGCGCCCCTCGTTGCGCAGGGCGTCGGAATTGACCGCAAGGACAAAGAACAGCGGCGACATGAACACCGTGATGCCAAGATAGGTCTGCCCCATGGCCGCCAGCACCCCGGACCCGGAGGCCAGCGCCAGGGTCACGACCCCGCCAAACAGCAGATAAAGCAGCATCAGCACGCCGCTCATCAGCAGGGCGAGCCCATGGGCGCCGGTAAAGACTCGCGCCGCCCCGGCCCGGTCTCCGGCGCCCAGGTTGCGGGCAAGGATGCTGGACATGCCGTTGGAGACCAGCGTCGCCAGCGCGACGATCACCATATAAAGCGGAAACACCAGGGTCACGGCGCTCAGCGCGTCAGCGCCGACGTAGCGGCCGAGGAAAATGGCGTCCACGACGGCCAGCAAACCGTTCATCCCCATGACAAAGATGATGGGCAGGGCGGTTCGGGCAAAGATCGGGCCAAGGGCACCGTGGACAAATGGATTTGGAGCAGGGTTCGACATTGTGGTCCTCGCAAGCTGCTTCACATGGGGGAGGGTGCTCGCCTTGCCGACCTGCGAAGTGCATGTGAGGTCAGAGATGTTACACGACCTTCACCGTGACTTGCGTCTGCGAGCAGCAGGTGGCCGGACCTGCGGCAGGATTAGCGCAGGAAATCCTCTGTCGCAATGGCAAATCGGGGAGTGTCGCGCGCATTGGTATCCGCGTTGCGGTCCGTTCGGCGCGTGGCGAAGGGCAGGAAAGAGCCAAGTCTGACCGATGTGGCGGCAAGGATGAACGGCAGCGCCCGACGATGATGCGGCCAACCCCGGTTATCCCGGGTCGGCTTTCAGTTTTCCCGAACGCCATTTGAACATTTGAAGATGAGCCATCCTGACCACAGGGACGCATTCGGAACAACGACGGCGAGGATCGCAGGCTGTGGGCTTTCGACTGAGCATTTAGAATTAATGGGTCCAGAGCCTAAGGCAGCGTGCCGATTGCAAAGAAAACGCCATACCGCGCGAAAGGCATCCTTGTCGCGCCCGCCATGCAGGCCGTGACTTCCGGGATGATCGGTGCCGCGCGTGACAGCAGGATCATCACCGGGCCGCTTTCCTGAAAGATCGCGATTAAGGAGGCACGCTCCTCCGCATCCTTGACCAACAGGGCAACGCCCTTTTGCCCCCAGACCCGGCTGATCCAATACCCGGTTCCCGCGGCCAGGGACATGCCCGTGATCGCCGCCACGGCCCCCGCGGGAAAGCCGATCAAAACGCCCGCCAATATGGTGATGGTGAGTGCCGGCACCGCGACGAAGAGGTCTGCGAACAACAAGAACACAACCAGGCCGAACACAATCGCCGGGTCCACGCGCTGTGCCCATTCCAATAGTGCCTGAACGTTTTCGACCGTGAGAATCCCCAGCAGCCGTCCCGCAACGAAGGTCAGTGCAAACAGACCTCCAAGGATCAGCATGACTTTGAGGAGTGGTTTCATCGCTCAGGCCCCCTTCATGATGCGCGCTGCGGCCATGGGCGACAGGCGTTGAATGAGCCGGAGCAGTTTTACCTTGCCAACGTCGATGTTGGGGCGGCCGGTTGACAGGCCCGCGACGATCTCTGCCACGGCCTGTTCAGGTGTGATTTTTTGGCCACCGCGCCCGTCGGTCATCTTGGTGTCGACCATCGGCAGAAACACCTGTTTGACGGAGACGCTTGTCCCCTCCAACTGATAGCCGAGGGATTGCGAAAAGATATTCAACGCCCCCTTGGTGGCGCAGTAGATGGCGGACCCTGCCTTGGGGGCCAAGGCCAAACCGGAGTTGATGTTCACGATCATCGCCGATTGCGCCTGCATCAGTTGCGGCAAGAGCAGATGGATCAGGGCACAAACTGAGGTGAAATTGACATCAATCTCCCGGCGTATCGTTTCGTACCGGAAGTCAGGGTCAGTAAAGCGTGGCGTGAATTGAACGGCGGCATTGTTGAACAGCACATCAATGGCATCGCCCCGCTTCACCAACGCGTCCGCCGCACGCTCAACCGCAGCAATATCAGCCAGATCGGCCTCTTGGATCGAAATTTTGGGAAATTCCGCGCGTAGTGCATCCAACCCGCCTGATGGCCGCGCAATGACAGAGATGCGGTTGTTCGGTTCAAGCCGTCGCAAAATTGCAAGGCCCAGGCCCGACGCAGCTCCCGTGATTACAATGTGTTTGTTTTGAAGTTCCATGTCATACACCCGTTGCGCTTTCATGATTTGCGGGCACGTTAGGCAAACCCCAAGACGCTGGAATTAACCCGGGTTAAAACGCATGAAATTATCTGACTACGTCGCTGCGCACGGGCGGCCCCGCACATACGACGCAGGAGAATATCTGTTCCGCCAGGGTGAACAGGACGGATCAATCTACAGTCTTCAAAGCGGCTTGTTAAAGGCATACTATCTGTCGGAAGACGGAAAGGAGCACATCAAGTCCTTCATCCTTCCCGGCGGCAAGATCGGCAGTCTCGCATCGTGCTACCAAGGCGAAGCGTGCACGTTCAGTTTGGTCTGCCTGAAGCCATCCGCGCTTGTTGGTGTGAACTTTTCTGATCTCAATGAAGCGAGCCGATCTGATCCGGAACTGTCCGGCGAGATTGTCGATTTTCTGCTGAGCTTTGGCATTCGCAAGGAAATGCGCGAATATGAACTTCTGTGTCTGTCGGCAGAAGACCGGTACAAAAGGCTGTTGGAACACACGCCAGACCTGTTTGACCTGGTGACCCAGAACGAGATCGCGCGATATCTGGGTGTGACCCCGGTGGGATTGAGCCGGATCAAGAACCGAATTTCGTAGAGCGCGCTATTTGGAAACCAAAATACCAGCGGCAGCCTCCGCCCGGATTGGGCCTGCGGTTTCAACGGGCGGTCGCAACACTTTTTTGCGAACGCTGGCAAAATCCGCCGCACCGGACCCTTCCACCCTGCGCTGAATGGCTTGTCCTGCCCGGAAAAGGGCGACGGCAATGCCGGTTCTGCCCCCGGTCTCAACAAGGTCCGATCCGCGCCGCGGCTTCGCCCAGCTTTGGTCCAATTCCTTTTGCAGCATCACATCAACCAAACAAAGGCCAACCAAATAAAGGCCAACCAAATAAAGGCCAACCAAATAAAGGATTGGGCAGATGACGGCAGCAGCGGATTTTACCAAAGGCAGCGCAATCACGCGTGAACCGGTATCCATGGTGGACGGGGGCCGGATGCTGGCCCGCACATTGCAGCGCATCTGTGGTGCGGGGCTGTTTCTGGCAGCTTTCGTGATCTGGCTTGCGCCCGGCACCGCCGAGGCGGAAGTGATGTTGTTCCGGCTGTTGCTTTCCGTGGCGGCGGCACTGGCGGGACTGGGCATGATGCTGGCCAGCAGCAAGCCCGGGGCGCCCGAAATCGAAATCGACACGATCCGCCGCACCGTCAGCCTGGTCCGGCCCGACGGTTATGGCGCGCGGGAGGTGCTGACGCGCAGCAGCTTTGCCGAACTTGGCGCGGCCGAGGTCAGCGGTCCGGTTGTCCGTTTGTGGGATGCGCAGGGCGTCCTGCTGGCCGTCGCGACGCTGACGGATTCATCCCTGCGCAACAGCCTGATCAACGGCCTGCGCGACGCGGGCAAACTCGCCTGATGCGCTGACAGCAGATGCGCAGCCCGGAAGGGTTCGCAGAAGGCAATTGTTTGCTGGCGCGCAGTCGCTGTGAGGACATGTTGAATTGATTCCGTCGTGGCAAGCCGCACATCTGCTGCCACGACGATCAACCAACATCCTCCCAGGAGTACCACATGAAGCATATGATTTTTGCCGCGGCTCTGGCCCTTGGCGCGACCGGTGCAATGGCGGCCGACACGGCGACCAAGGCGGAAAAATACACGCTGGACCCCAGCCATTCGCAGGTCGTGTTCAGCTATGAACACCTCGGCTTTTCGACAACCTACGGCATCTTCTCGGGTTTCGAGGGTGAGATCATGTTCGATCAGGAAGACCCCGCCGCGTCTTCCGTCACCGTGTCCATGCCGGTCATGTCGATGTTCACCGGTTGGGAACAGCGCAAGAACCACTTCATGGCCGATGACTTTTTCGGTGCGGAAGAGGGCGACATGATCACCTTTACCTCAACCGGGATCGAGGTCACCGGCGAGGATACGGCCCTGATCACCGGCGATCTGACCATGAACGACGTGACCAAATCCGTGGTGCTGGATGCGAAGCTGAACCAGCTTGGCGACCACCCGCAAGAGGGCAAGCCCTGGGCCGGTTTCGATGCGACCACCACCATCGTGCGGTCCGACTTCGATCTTGGTGCCTTTGCACCCTATGTCAGCGACGAAGTTCAGGTGAACATCTCGGTCGAGGCGATGAAAGCCGACTGATCGTTCTGAGCGGAACAAGCGAAAGGCCGGGGATTGTTCCCGGCCTCAGACTGTTGACAAACCCGGAAACGACTGCCGCCTGAGGCTAATCGTTCTTCTGCGCTCTGCGTTACGTTGTCGAACGAAGGGCCGCGCCCGAGCCTGGGAGGGCGCATTGAGACGCGCATTCGGAGCGCCTCCCTTACAAATATCAATGTTGTCAGTGTGATACGAGAAGTCACCAAAAGCGCCCTCCCGTTTTGCCGGAGGCAAACCTTCGGTTTGACGGGAGGGTCGGGCGCGGCCCGGGCTTTCAGCCCGCGCCAAGGGTTGTGGCTGGCGTCGTGGAAGAACGATTTCGTTGTTTCGGGGGGAGCGGGTGCAGGAACGTGCGTTTTCAGCAGCCTCAGGCCGGGGATTGTTCCCGGCCTTTTTGCATCTGGAAGGCTGCGATTGGAAGGCTGCTATTCGGTGCCGGCCTGCGCGCGACTTGCGGTCAGCCGGATCGCGACATCCACTGCAAAGGCCAGGCTGTCCTCCTTGGGCATGTTGTCACCGATGCCAAAATCGCGCCGGTCCAGGGTCACATCCGCCCGCATCTCGGCGGCGTTGTCCCGGATCGACAGCAGGAAGGGCAGGGTCAGCGGCACTGACCTGTCCTTGATGGTCAGGGTGCCCAGGGCTTCGTACCCGTCGCTGGCATGACGGATCTCGCCGCTGAAGGTGGCGGTGGGAAAGCTCTCGGCGGCAAAGAAATCCGCGCCCAATGCCTGTTTGGTGACCGACCCCAGCGTCAGCGAGGGGATGGAAATGGTGGCGGTGACATCGCCCACGACACCGGTCGGCTGCGCATCGTCAAAGGAAATCGCGGCGGTCCAGTCGTTGAAACGGCCTTCGACCTCGGATCCGAACTGGGTCACGCGCAGCGCGATCGTGCCCTCCTGCACCTGCCAGTCAGAGGTGACTTCGCTCAGGGCCGGACCATTGGGGAGCGCCCCATCCGCGCCCTGCGCCATGCTCAGGGCCAGACCAAGCGAGGCGCACCAGATTGCCACAGCGGCCACCACCGGTAGGGCGCTGTGGCTGGCCTGCGGCAGGGGGCCAATCGGCGCGTCGCCCGGCAACATGCGGCGCAGGGTGCTGTCTCGGTCGATAAAGTGATGTTTCAGTGCGCCGATGAAATGCAGCAGGATTGCCCCGATCAGCACACGGCCCGAGATAAAGTGTACCGCACCGGCGAGATGTTCCAGGCTGGTGGATTTGGGCACCAGCGGCAGATTTTGTCCCAGCGGCCACCAGATCGGCGCAAATCCGGAGGCGGCGGCATGCCCGATCCAGCCCGACAGCGGCACAATCACCAGCGCGCCATAGAGCAGCCAGTGCACCAGCTCGGCCAGAAAACTCTCTGCCCTCTTGTCGGCGTTCAGCAGGCCCGGCCTGGGCTGGCTGACTGCCCAGAGGATACGGGCGAGGGCGACGAAAAAGACCAGCACGCCAAGGGTCTTGTGCAGCGAGAACAGCCAGGCCTTGCGTGCAAGTTCGGCATCTGTGGCATAGGGCAGATCCTCGGCCACGAGGCCCAGGACAATCAGGGTCAGGATCAGCAGCGCGGTCAGCCAGTGAAAGGTTTTCGCGACACCGCCATAGCGGATCTGGGTGTTGGTCAGGGGCATCTGGATCTCCGGTCGGGTTTGGCGCATAGATACCGGCTGTTTCCGCCGGGGCAATGCCAATAGACGCAGGCCCGCTGTGCAGCCATGCGCGATGCGCTGCGGGCTTGTTCCGGCAGGCCGTGCAGGCTAGACCCGGTGCCAACAAAGAGGAGGCCAAGATGAGCATCGCATTCGTATTTCCAGGGCAGGGCGCACAGACCATCGGGATGGGCAAGGCGCTGGCCGACAGTTACCCGGAGGCGCGGGCGGTGTTCGACGCGGTGGACGAGGCGTTGGGTGAGAAACTCTCGGCGCTGATCTGGGAGGGCGAGGCAGAGGCGCTGACCCTGACCGAAAACGCCCAGCCTGCGCTGATGGCAACCTCGATGGCCGCCCTTGCCGCGATGCGCGCCGAAGGTTTCGACCTGGACCGCGCGGCCTTTGTCGCGGGGCATTCGCTGGGGGAATATTCCGCGCTTTGTGCAGCAGGCACCCTGTCGCTGGCTGATACGGCGCGGTTGCTGCGCATCCGGGGCCGCGCGATGCAGGCGGCGGTGCCGGTGGGTCAGGGCGCCATGGCGGCGGTTCTGGGGCTGGATGCCGAGGCCGCCGAGAAAGTGGCGGCAGAGGCCGCACAGGGCGATGTCTGCCAGCTGGCGAACGAGAACGATCCCAGCCAGAACGTGTTGTCGGGCAGCAAGGCGGCGATTGATCGCGCCGTGGTGCTGGCCAAGGAGGCCGGTGCCAAGCGCGCGCTGCCGATGCCGGTCTCTGCGCCTTTCCATTGCGCGCTGATGCAGCCCGCCGCAGAGGAGATGGCCCGCGCCCTGGGCGAGGTCGGGATGAAGGACCCGGCCGTGCCGCTGGTGGCCAATGTGCTGGCGACCAGCGTGACGGATGCCGGGCGCATCCGCGAACTGCTGGTCGAGCAGGTGACAGGCCGGGTGCGCTGGCGCTCTTCGGTGGAATGGATGGCCGCCCAGGGCGTGACCGAGTTCTGGGAGATCGGCGCAGGCAAGGCCCTGTCCGGCATGATCCGCCGCATCGCCAAGGACAGCACCTGCCGCGCGGTCGGCACGCCGGAGGACGTGGCCGCGCTGAAAGACGCCTGATGTTCCGGCGCCTTGCCCTGCTCCTGTTGCTGGCGCTGGCCGCCTGCGCGACGATCGAGAACGCCAGCGATGGCACGACCCTGCGCGTCGAGGGCGACAGGCTGTATCTTGCGGGGACAATCACCAGCCGCACACCTGCCAATTTCGAGCGGCTTCTGGCGCAGAATCCGCAGGTCAGGACACTGGTGCCGACGCAGGTGAGCGGCTCTGTCGATGGGGCGGCGACGGTGCGCATGGGCTATCTGCTGCGCGCGCGCGGCATCGACACCCATCTGACGCCGGACAGCGTGGTCGACTCGGGCGGGGTGGATCTTTTCCTGGCGGGCAACCGCCGCACGATGGCGCGCGGCGCGTCCCTGGGGGTACACAGCTGGCGCAATGGCTACCGCGAGGGCAGCAGCTATCCGCGCAGCGCGCCGGAACACGATATGACCCGCAGCTATGTCACCGATATGCTGGGCAGCGATGCGTTTTACTGGTTTACCTTGGCTGCCGCCCCCTCGGACGGGATACATGAAATGACACCGGGCGAGATCGCCCGCTATGGCCTGCTGACAGAGCCGGTCGGGAATTGACCACGAAAAGGAAGATATATGTTTGATCTGACAGGGAAAAATGCGCTGATCACCGGCGCGTCCGGGGGCATCGGCGCAGAGATCGCGCGGCAATTGCACGCGCAGGGGGCGGTTGTCGGCCTGTCCGGCACGCGGACCGAGCCGCTGGAGGCGCTGAAGGCGGAACTGGGCGAGCGGGCGCATGTGCTGCCCTGCAACCTGAGCGACTTGGCGGCGGTGGATGCCCTGCCGAAACAGGCGGCTGAGGCGATGGGATCGGTCGATATTCTGGTCAATAACGCAGGCATCACCCGCGACAACCTGTTCATGCGGATGTCGGATGAAGAATGGCAGTCGGTGCTGGATGTGAACCTGACGGCAACCTTCAAGCTGTGCAAAGGCGTCATGCGCGGCATGATGAAGGCGCGCTGGGGCCGGATCGTGAATATTTCGAGCGTGGTGGGGGCCACCGGCAACCCCGGTCAGGCGAATTACGCTGCGTCCAAGGCGGGCATGGTGGGCATGTCCAAATCGCTCGCCTATGAGGTCGCAAGCCGTGGCATCACCGTGAACGCGGTGGCACCGGGCTTTATCGCCACGGCAATGACCGACAAGCTGACCGACGACCAGAAGTCTGGAATCATGGGGCAAATCCCTGCGGGCCGGATGGGCACCGCGGCGGAAATCGCGGGCGCGGTTGTCTATCTCAGCAGCGCGGAGGCCGCTTATCTGACCGGCACCACCTTGCACGTCAACGGCGGCATGGCCATGTTGTGACCCTGCGCCTGTGGCGTCAGGCCATGACCTTGAATCGCCAATACCCTGCCGCGCCAAGCGCTCTGGGGACATTGGCGATGTGACCTGTCTTGGGGCAATGGCCGGAGGCTGTAATAACATTTGCGTGTCATGCGTCATGTGCTAAAGGGGGCGCAGAATCGTAAAAGGGGGTGCTTGCGTGCCCTATGGGCCTTGTGCGAACAAGGGTCAGAGCCGCTTCGGAAACGGGGCATCCGCCAACCGCTGAACATCAGCATGAGGCTAGTATAAACGGGGGTCATACCGGCCACCGGAAGACATGAGGACTTATTATGAGCGACGTCGCAGACCGCGTAAAAAAGATCGTTGTGGAACACCTTGGTGTTGAAGAGGACAAAGTCACCGAGAATGCGTCGTTCATCGACGATCTGGGTGCCGACAGCCTCGACACCGTTGAACTGGTGATGGCATTCGAAGAAGAGTTCGGCATCGAGATTCCCGATGACGCAGCCGAGAACATCCAGACATTCGGCGACGCGGTGAAGTTCATCAAGGAAGCTTCCTAAGTCCATGGGCCGACGGCATGGCCGCGGCTGAAAACCATCGAACGGCGTCATCCTCTGCGGATTGACGCCGTTTTTCGTTTCTGCGGTGCGGCGGGGGTTGCGAAGCAGCACGGGCATTTGCCAATGTGCGGTCAGGCAGTTCTCAAGAGTGAAAGTCATTCACCGCATGTCCCGCAATGTTCCGACGATCAATACCCACCGGCTGACGCTGCGCGCGATGCGGCGCGAGGATTTTCCGCGTTTCGCGGAGATCTGGGCAACGCCGGCGGTGGTGACCCATATTTCCGGCAAACCCTGGCCCAAGACACGGTCATGGGATGCCTTTCTGCGCAATGCCGGGCATTGGCAGATCGCGGGCTTCGGGCAATGGGCGATCCAGATACATCGCCAGCCCGAAATGTCCGGGCAAACGGGATTTTTCTTTGGTTCCAGGGGATTGGGTGATGATTTTGACCCGTTTCCCGAGGCCGGATGGGTGCTGGAACCCGGGGCCCAGGGGCGCGGCCTGGGGTTGGAGGCGGCGCAGGCGGCACATGATTGGTTCGACAGGGTGGTGGCGGGCCGGACGGTTTGCCTGATCACGCCCGACAACGAAGGGTCGTTGCGGATTGCCGAGACTCTGGGCTATACCCCGATGCGCGAGACCGAGATGGACGGTGATCCGGTGGTCCTGCTGACCCGGAAGGGCCCGCCGGTATGAGCCGCGCCGGGGCTGCGGGACACCACAGGGGGTAAGGTTTGCCTGACTTGCTGCACGGCAGTGGTGCTGGCAGATTTTCAGCTATCGGAAACCAAGGTATTTTCACTCATGCTCTCATTTTCGGAATTTCTGCGGCAAAAGCAGCATCTGCTTATCTCGGCCTGCGCCCTGTACCTGACATTGGTGATGGTGCCGCAAATGCCGCTGGCCGGTCCGCATATCTGGCTGATTGCGGCCGCTTTTTCCATTTTCGTCAATTTGACCTATCTGGCCAAGACCCATGGCCGCCGCGCGCCGCTGGGGCCGGAGACGCTGATCGCTTCGGTCCTGATCTGCGGCGGTGTGCTGGGGCTTGTCACTTCGCCCGCGCTGATTGTCGTGACGATCTTTGCGCAGGGCATCTGGCATCTGATCCGGCGCCTGCAGCACGGCGTGCCGCTGAAGTCTTTGAACACGCTGGGCTGCTTTGTGGTTGAAACAAGCTATGGCCTTGTCCTGCTGGTGCTTTTCCTGCGCTGAGCCGTCTGCCGCCCGATTTGCCTGATCCAGCCGAGCCGAGCCTCGGCTCTTGAACACGGGGCCTTGGCCAAGGTATAGCCCTGTAAAAGACATGAGGGGGCATATGATGCGCAGAGTGGTGGTGACAGGATTGGGGCTGGTGACGCCCTTGGCCGACGGGGTCGAGGCAAGCTGGTCGCGGATTCTGGCGGGGCAATCCGGGGCAGGTCCGATCACCTGTTTCGACGCGAGCAATGTGATCACGCAATATGCCTGCGAAGTTCCCCTTGGCGACGGGTCCGACGGGACCTTTGACGCGGGCAAATACATGGAGCCCAAGGAACAGCGCAAGGTCGATACCTTTATCCTGTTCGGCATGGCGGCGGCGCAGCAGGCGGTGGAGGATTCCGGCTGGATGCCCGAAGACCGCGAGAGCCTTGAGCGGACGGGTGTTCTGATCGGCTCCGGCATCGGCGGGCTGAATTCCATCGCCAATACCGCGATCATGATGAAGGAAAAGGGGCCGCGCCGCGTGAGCCCGTTCTTTGTGCCGGGCGCGCTGATCAACCTGATTTCCGGACAGGTGAGCATTCGCTACGGGTTCCGGGGCCCGAACCATTCGGTCGTGACCGCCTGTTCCACCGGGGCGCATGCCATTGGCGATGCCTCGCGGCTGATCCAGCATGGTGATGCGGATGTGATGATCGCGGGCGGGGCCGAGGCCGCGATCTGCGAAATCGGGATTGCCGGGTTCAACGCCTGCAAGGCGCTGAGCACCAAGCGTGCCGATGACCCTACCAAGGCCAGCCGCCCCTATGACGCGGACCGCGACGGCTTTGTGATGGGTGAGGGGGCCGGCATCGTGGTGCTGGAGGAATATGAACACGCCAAGGCGCGCGGTGCCAAGATCTATGCCGAGGTGCTGGGATACGGGCTTTCGGGCGATGCCTATCACATCACCGCACCGGCGGAGGATGGCGACGGGGCCGAACGCTCGATGCGCAGCGCGTTGCGTGGTGCCGGGCTGGAGCCGGGTGATATCGACTATATCAACGCGCATGGCACCTCGACCATGGCCGATACCATCGAGCTGGGCGCGGTCGAGCGGATGCTGGGCGATGCGGCGGGCAAGGTGACGATGTCATCGACCAAATCCGCCACCGGGCACCTGCTGGGCGCGGCCGGCGCGATCGAGGCGATCTTCTCGATCCTTGCGATCCGCGATCAGGTGGCACCGCCCACCATCAACCTGGACAACCCGGCGGTGGAAACCGCCATCGACCTTGCGCCCAACAAGAAGGTCGAGCGCGAGATCAAGGTGGCGCTGAGCAACTCGTTCGGGTTCGGCGGGACAAATGCCTCTGTCCTGTTCGGAAAGGTCTGATTCATGTGGCGACATATTGCGTCCAACGCAGTGACTTTCCTGATTGTGGGACTGTTCCTGCTGGGCGGTGTCATTCTTTGGGGAAAGTCACAATATCAGGCTGAGGGGCCGCTGGATCAGGCGATTTGCCTGCAGGTCGAGCGTGGGTCCAACATGCGCAGGGTCAGTCAGAGCCTGGTCGATCAGGGTGCGATTTCCTCTGCCGCGATCTTTCGCATCGGCGCGGATTACGAGGAGAAGACGGGCCAGTTGAAGGCCGGCAGTTTCCTGGTGCAGCCCGGCACCTCGATGTCGCAGATCGTCGATGTGGTGACCAAGGGCGGGGCCAGCACCTGTGGCACCGAGGTGGTCTACCGGATCGGGGTGAACCGCGTGTCGGTTCAGGTGCGTGAACTGGACCCGGCCACCAATCGGTTCGTGGAGCGTGCGGAGTTCACGCCCGGCGAAGGCGATGTGCCGGAGGTTTTCACCACGCTCAGGGCAAAGCCTGACACCCGGTTCCGGGTGGCCATGGCCGAAGGTGTGACAAGCTGGCAGGTGGTCGAGGCGCTCAAGGGCATCGACCTGCTGGAAGGCGAGATTGCGGATGTGCCGCCCGAGGGCGCGCTGGCCCCCGACAGCTATGAGGTGCGCCCCGGCGACGACCGCGCGGCAATCCTGGCGCAGATGGAGGCCGCACAGGAGGTGCTGGTTGCCGCTGCCTGGGAAGCGCGTGATCCCGATCTGCCCATCGGCAGCCCCGAAGACCTGCTGATCCTGGCCTCCATCGTCGAGAAGGAGACCGGTGTGCCGGAGGAACGGGGGCAGGTGGCTTCGGTCTTTGTGAACCGGTTGAACCAGAACATGCGGCTGCAGACCGATCCGACGGTGATCTATGGGATCACCAAGGGGGAAGGTGTGCTGGGCCGGGGCCTGCGGCGGTCGGAGCTGCGTGCGGAGACGCCCTGGAACACCTATGTGATCACCGGGTTGCCGCCCACGCCGATTGCCAATCCGGGCCGGGCCAGCCTGATGGCGGCGGCGCAGCCGGATGAGACCGATTATGTGTTCTTTGTCGCCGATGGCACCGGTGGACACGCCTTTGCCACCACGCTGGAGGCGCATAACGAGAATGTCGCACGCTGGCGCCAGATCGAGGCGGAACGCGGTGCGGCGGCTGCGGGCAATGCTTCTACCGGGGGCAACTGAGGCGGCGCACGGTCGTATAAGGTGTTGTTAACACTTAAAAACTTGACTTTGCGAACGGTCTGACGTATAGATTCAGGCATGCTAGGACAGATGGCAGGCGGCCCCGGGGTGACCCGGGTGCCGCCTTTTTCATGTCTGTTCGGTCAGGGCCCCCTAATGCGCCCCGCCTTAAACTTGAACCGCCCATACCCTGCCGCGCTACGCGCTCTGGGGACATTGGCGATTTGATCTGTCTCAGGTCCAGGGCGGGACGCTGTAGCAAAAGGTTTGACTCTGAATGACGATCAAGACCCAGGAGCAAGACGTGGCATATAGCGCAGAGGTCTTTGAGGCCCTGCAAAATGCGGTCCGGGATCTGCGGCGGCGGATCGAGGACCTGACGACACAAGCGCAGTCCATTGAGGACATCGACGGAAAGGCGGTGATGCAGGCCCTGAAGGAGATTCAGGGGCTGATCCCGCAATGTGCAAAGGCGGAGAACAATCTTCATGAAAACAGAAACAGACAAGCTGGCATCGCAAGGGGAGCCTATACCCTCGATCTGGACAAAGCCCGGTTTGAGATCGGGTGCAAGCTGGATCGCCTGCGCCGGTGCAGACCTCCAAAAACAGTTTCTTGATGACCTTGACGAGGGGGAGCTGCTGGCATTGCCGTTTCTGTTCGAGTTCTGGGCGATGGACCATCAGCTGCCGCCCGAAGGCGCCTGGCGGACCTGGGTGGTGATGGGCGGGCGGGGGGCGGGCAAGACCCGTGCCGGTGCCGAATGGGTCCGTTCGATGGTGGAGGGGCCGATGCCGCTGGACCCGGGGCAATGCCGCCGGGTGGCGCTGGTGGGCGAGACCATCGAGCAGGTGCGCGAGGTCATGATCTTTGGCGACAGCGGCATCCTGGCCTGTTCGCCCGAGGACCGCAGGCCGGTGTGGGAGGCCGGCCGCAAGCGGCTGGTCTGGCCCAACGGGGCCGAGGCCTGTGTGCATACGGCGCATGACCCCGAAGGTTTGCGGGGGCCGCAGTTCGATGCGGCCTGGGTGGATGAGCTGGCCAAGTGGAAGAAGGCGCAGGCGACCTGGGACCAGTTGCAGTTTGCGCTGCGGCTGGGCGAGGACCCGCGGGTCTGTGTCACCACCACGCCGCGTAATGTGGGGGTGTTGAAGGCGCTGCTGGCCTCGCCCTCGACGGTGACGACCCATGCGCCGACGCAGGCCAATGCCGCGCATCTGGCGCAGTCCTTCCTTGACGAGGTGATGGCGCGCTATGCGGGCACGCGCATGGGGCGGCAGGAGCTGGAGGGCGTTCTGCTGGCGGAGCCTGAGGGGGCGTTGTGGACAACCGCGATGCTGGAGGCGGCGCAGGTGGCGCGGCTGCCGGAACTGGACCGGATTGTCGTGGGGCTGGACCCGGCGACGACATCGGGCAGTGCTTCGGACGAATGCGGGATCGTGGTGGTGGGCGCGCAGACGCGCGGGCCGGTGCAGGACTGGCGGGCCTATGTCCTGGCGGATGCGACGGTGCAGGGGGCGACGCCCACGGGCTGGGCACGCGCGGCGATTACCGCGATGGAACGCTTTGGCGCGGACCGGCTGGTGGCGGAGGTCAACCAGGGCGGTCAGATGGTGGGCGAGGTGCTGCGCGGGGTCGACCCGCTGGTGCCGCTCAAATCGGTACATGCGAGCCGGGGCAAGGTGGCACGGGCAGAGCCGGTTGCAGCGCTTTATGAGCAGGGCCGGGTGCGCCATGTCAGGGGGTTGGACAGGCTGGAGGACCAGATGTGCCGGATGACCGCGCAGGGGTTCGAGGGTGGCGGTTCGCCCGACCGGGTCGATGCGCTGGTCTGGGCGCTGCATGAGCTGATGATCGAGCCTGCGGCGAAGTGGCGGTCACCCGGTGTGCGGAGCCTGTAGCGGCCGGATGATTGCGTATCTCCGGCAGGAAGAATCGGGTGTTGCGCACCCCACCGGGCGGTGGGGTTTCGGGACCTTAATCAGTTTGAGGCAAAGTGTTCCTGCGTCGGATGAGACGGCTTCCGGCAGCAAGAGACATGAGGAGCGACGGTATGGTGTTTGATTTTCTGCGGCGCGGCACGGCGGCGGCGGGCGTGCCGGAGCAGAAGGCTTCGGCGACCGGGCCGGTGGTGGCCTATCAGACCTCTGGCCGCGTGGCCTGGAGCCCGCGCGACACGGTGAGCCTGACGCGCACCGGGTTCTGTGCCAACCCGGTCGGGTTCCGCTCCGTCAAGCTGATTGCGGAGGCGGCGGCGGCCTTGCCGCTGGTGGTGCAGGATGCCGAGCGGCGCTATGAGGCGCATCCGCTGGCGGCGCTTCTGGCGCGGCCCAACGGGGCGCAGGGCCGGGCGGAGCTGCTGGAGGCGCTTTATGCGCAGCTGCTGCTGAGCGGCAATGGCTATGTCGAGGCGGTGGGCGGTGCCGGGGGCCTGCCGGTGGAGCTGCATGTCTTGCGCTCTGACCGGATGTCGGTGGTGCCGGGGGCCGATGGCTGGCCGGTGGCCTATGAATATGCCGTTGGCGGGGCCAGGCACCGGTTCGAGGTGGCGGAAGGGGCAAGGCCCATCTGTCATATCCGGAACTTCCATCCGCAGGACGATCATTACGGCTTTGCCCCGTTGCAGGCCGCCGCGATGGCGATGGATGTGCATAACGCGGCCTCGCGCTGGTCCAAGGCGCTGCTGGACAATGCGGCGCGCCCCTCGGGGGCCATCGTCTACAAGGGGATCGAGGGGCAGGGCAAGCTGAGCGAGGATCAGTACGAGCGGCTGGTGAGCGAGATGGAGAGCCATCATCAGGGCGCGCGCAATGCGGGGCGTCCGATGCTGCTGGAAGGCGGGCTGGACTGGAAGCCGATGGGGTTCTCGCCCAGCGACATGGAGTTCCAGAAGACCAAGGAGGCCGCCGCGCGGGAGATTGCACTGGCCTATGGGGTGCCGCCGATGCTGCTGGGCATCCAGGGGGATGCGACCTATGCCAATTACCAGGAGGCGCACCGGGCGTTCTATCGCCTGACGGTGCTGCCGCTGGCCACGCGGGTCACGGCGGCGCTGGCGGGTTGGATGGCCGGGTTCAGCGGCGAGGTGCTGGAGCTGAAGCCCGATCTGGACCAGGTGCCCGCGCTGGCCGGAGAGCGTGACGCGCAATGGGCGCGGGTGGCGCAGGCGGATTTCCTGAGCCAGGCGGAAAAGCGCAGCCTGCTGGGGCTGCCTGCGGTAGCTGACGATGCATGAGCCGGGGTTCGAGCGGTTCGATTGCGCGCCGGGGTTGCGGTTGCAGGCCCATGAGGAAGTCAGCCGAATCCATCGGGAGAACCTGATGCGCCGGCTGGATCAGCTTGAGGGGGTGATGGCGCGGATGGAACGAAGATTGTGGCTGACCGTCTATGGGGTGGTTGCGGTGATACTGGCGCAGGCGGTGCAGTCGTTCCTGGCGGTAACCCCCTGAACATCTGAAATTCACAGGAGTTGTCATGGATCATGATCAAGGCGACCTCGGGGCGGTTCCGGGGAACGGGAAAGATATGTCCGGCGGGCTGCCGGGGCTGGAGCGCAAGTTTGCCCGCTTCGGGCAGGCCATCGAGGTCGAGGGCGGCACCGAGATCAGCGGCTATGCCAGCCTGTTCGGCGATGCCGATCAGGGCGGTGACGTGGTGGAGGCCGGGGCCTATGCCGCCAGTCTGAAGGCGGTCGCGGTGGCGGGGCGCAGCATCAAGATGCTGTGGCAGCATGATCCGGCCCAGCCCATCGGGGTCTGGGACGAGGTCCGCGAAGATGCGCGGGGCCTCTGGGTCAGGGGGCGCATCCTGTCGAGCGTGGCGAAGGGCCGCGAGGCGGCGGCGCTGATCGTGGCGGGGGCGATTGACGGATTGTCGATCGGCTATCGCACGCTGCGGGCGAGCAAGAACACGAAGGGCCAGCGGCTCTTGTCGGAACTGGAGCTTTGGGAGGTGTCCCTGGTGACCTTCCCGATGCTGCCCAGTGCGCGGGTCGGCGCCAAGGGGGACAGTGCGCCCCTGGGTGACGTGCTGCGGGAGATGGCGGCGGCCTTTGACGGGGCGCGCGCTGAACTGGCGCGCGGGACCTCCCGCGGCTGAACCAAGTGAGGACAATTGATGAGCAAGACCGAAACGGGGGGCACAGAGCTGTCTCCGGCGGAGGAGGTTCGCCAGGCGGTGACGGGTTTTGTCACCGACTTCAAGGGCTTCCGGGGCGAAATTGAGATGAAACTTCAACAAACAGAAGAGCGAGTGACAATGTTGGACCGCAAGATGACTGTACGGACCCCGCTGGCCGGTGGCGTGGAGGCGGCTGCGCCGCATCAGAAGGCTTTCAACGCCTATCTGCGCAATGGCGATGACGATGGGCTGCGCGGGCTGGAGCTGGAGGGCAAATCGCTGTCCACGGCTGTCAATTCGGATGGCGGCTATCTGGTCGATCCGCAGACCTCGGAGACCGTGCAATCGGTGCTGAACGCAACAGCGTCGATCCGCGCGATTGCCAGTGTCGTCCGGGTCGAGGCGACTTCTTTCGATGTGCTGGTGGATCATACCGACGTGGGCGCGGGCTGGGCCACAGAGGCGGGGCCGCAGGCGGAGACCGACACGCCGCAGATCGACCGGATCACCATCCCGCTGCATGAGCTGTCGGCCCTGCCCAAGGCGTCACAGCGGCTGCTGGATGACAGTGCCTTTGACATCGAGGGCTGGCTGGCCGGGCGCATTGCCAACAAGTTCGCGCGGGCCGAAGCGCAGGCCTTCATCAACGGGGACGGCGTGGACAAGCCCAGGGGGTTCCTGACCCATGCCACTGTCGACAATGATCTGTGGTCCTGGGGCAACCTTGGCTATGTGCCAAGCGGCGTGGATGGCAGCGTGACCGCCGATGCGATCATCGAGTTGGTCTATGCGCTGGGGGCGCAGTACCGCGCCAACGGGTCCTTCGTGATGAATTCCAAGACCACGGCGCTGGTGCGCAAGCTGAAGGACGCGGATGGCCGGTTCCTGTGGTCTGATGGTCTGGCGGCGGGCGAGCCTGCGCAGCTGATGGGCTATCCGGTGCTGGTGGCAGAGGACATGCCCGATCCGGGGTCGGATTCCATCTCCATCGCCTTTGGCGATTTTGCGGCCGGCTACACGGTGGCGGAGCGCCCCGATCTGCGCATACTGCGCGATCCCTTCAGCGCCAAGCCGCATGTGCTGTTCTACGCCACCAAGCGTGTGGGCGGCGATGTGAGCGATTTTGCCGCGATCAAGCTGCTGAAATTCGGCACGGCCTAACAGCCCGTGACGGATGCCGGGGCCGGGGAGACCTGACCTCGGCTCGGGTGCGCGCCTGAAGATATCTTCGCATCGCCTAGCTGCTCCCCTCTGACCGAGCGGTGCGGGTGGGTGCGCGCCCGGAATGATGACGACCACCGCCCGAGGGGGCGATTTTTGGAGATGATCCATGATGTTGATCGAAGTAACACCCGCCCCGGACAATGCCTTGCCCGTGGATGCGTTCAAGGCACATCTGCGGTTGGCCAGCGGCTTTGGTCTGGAGGATGTACAGGACGCGGTGCTCGTGTCGTTCCTGCGGGCTGCCGCGGCCGCGATCGAGGCGCGCACCGGCAAGGCGATATTGCGGCGCGCGTTCAGCCTGGAGCTGTCAGCGTGGCGTGATGCCAGTGGTCAGGAGCTGCCGCTGGCCCCGGTGCAGGCGGTCAGCCAGGTCATATTGGTGGCGCAGAGCGGCGCGGAGACCGAAGTGCCGGCGACCGGCTATTGGCTGGAGCGGGACATGCAGGCACCGCGGCTGCGGCCGGCGGGATCGGTGCTGCCACGGGTGCCTGGGCAGGGCAGTGTGAAGATCGTCTTTGAGGCCGGGTTTGCAGCGGAGTGGGAGGGGGTGCCCTCTGATCTGCGGCAGGCGGTGCTGATGCTGGCGGCGCATTACTATGAATACCGCAATGACACCGGGCTGAGCGGTGGCTGCATGCCCTTTGGGGTCAGCAGCCTGATCGAGCGCTATCGCGCAGTGCGCATGGGGCTGGGGGCATGAATGTGCCGCGCCTGAACCATGCGATGGTGCTGGAGACGCCGGAGCAATTGCCGGACGGTGCCGGGGGCTTTGTCGAGGGCTGGTTGCCGCTGGGCACGCTTTGGGCGGAGCTCACGGCGCGGACCGGGCGGGAGACACGGGCCGCCGGGGCTTTTGTCAGCCGCGCGGGGTTCCGGATTGTTGTGCGGGGCGCGCCCTTTGGCAGCCCGGAACGGCCACGCCCGCAACAGCGGCTGCGCGACGGGCAGCGGGTTTTCAAGATCACGGCAGTGACGGAGCGCGACCCGGATGGGCGTTACCTGATCTGTCATGCGCAAGAGGAGCAGGTGGCATGAGTTTTGCGGGGTCAGCGCCGTTGCAGGCGGCGGTATTCGAGGCGCTTGGCAATGATGCGGCACTGGGGGCCATCGTGGGGACGGCGATCTATGACGCGGTGCCATCGGGCAACCTGCCTGCGATCTATGTGCGGCTGGGCAGTGAGACAGCGAGAGATGCCTCCGACGGGACCGGGGCGGGTGCGCTGCATCGGTTCACGGTGTCGGTGATCACGACGCAACCTGGGTTTGCCAGCGCCAAGCAGGCGGGATCGGCGATCAGCGATGTGTTGCATGACGCGAATCTGACCCTGAGCCGGGGGCGGCTGGTGTCACTGCGGTTCGAGCGGGCGCGTGCCGCGCGCATCGACAGCGGTGCGGCGCGCCAGATCGACCTGCGCTTTGCCGCGCGGGTGCAGGACGACTGAGACGAGAATTTTCGGGATCAAGCAGGAGACGTGAAATGGCTGTTCAAGCTGGTAAGGACCTTTTGGTCAAGGTGGACATGACAAGTGACGGGCAATTCGAGACCATTGCCGGGCTGCGCGCCACGCGGGTGAGTTTCAATGCGGAGACCGTGGATGTCACCACGCTCGACAGTGCCGGGGGCTGGCGGGAATTGCTGGTGGGGGCGGGGGTACGTTCGGCCGCGATCAGCGGATCGGGGGTGTTTCGCGATGCGGGCACCGATGAACGGGCGCGACAGTTGTTCTTTGACGGGCTGACGCCGGATTTCCAGATCATCATTCCTGATTTTGGCGTCGTGCAGGGGCCGTTCCAGGTGACGGCGCTGGAGTATGCCGGGTCGCTGAACGGCGAGGCGACATTCGAGGTCAGCCTGATGTCGGCGGGTGAACTGGCGTTCACGCCCGATGCCACGGAGGTCTGAGCATGGCCAACCGGTGGCGGGGGGATGTGGCGGTTGTCATTGACGGGCAGCGCCATGTGGCGCGGCTCACGCTGGGGGCGCTGGCCGAGCTGGAAGAGGCGCTAAAGGCGGGGTCGCTGGTGGCCTTGGTGGAACGCTTCGAGAGCAACAGCTTTGCCAGCCGCGATGTTGTGGCGCTGCTGGGGGCGGGGCTGCGTGGCGGGGGGGCGCGGATCAGCGATGCCGCCCTCGCGCAGGCGGAGATCGGAGGCGGGCCGATGGCGGCGGCGCGGGCGGCGGCGGAGCTGCTGGCGCGGGCCTTTGTGGTGCCGGAGTGAGCAGCGGGCAATCTCTGGACTGGGGTGCGCTGATGCGGGCGGGGCTGCATGGGCTGCGGCTGAGCCCGGATGTGTTCTGGGCGCTGACCCCGGTGGAACTGCAGATCATGCTGGGGCGCGCAGGCGCGCAGGCCCCGATGCTGAGCGATGGGTTGGCGGCGCTGATGGCGGCCTATCCGGATCAGAGGAAGGAAACCGGCGATGGCTGAGTTTGAAGACATGGACGCGCTTGAGGACAATGCGCAGGGGCTGAACAGCACGCTGGCCGAGACCGGTGGGCTGGTGGCGGCCTTTGACGGTGAGTTGGGGCGGATGCGGGTGTCGCTGGCCGCGACTGGCAAAGACGTGGCGACATTGGAGAGGGGCCTGAGCAAGGGGTTGCGCAAGGCTTTTGATGGCGTGGTGTTCGACGGGATGAAACTGTCGGATGCGCTGACCACGGTGGCCCAGTCGCTGATGCGCACGACCTATAATGCGGCGATGCGCCCGGTGACCGATCACTTCGGGGGGCTGATCTCTCAGGGGGTGGGCAACATCATGCAGGGCATCCTGCCCTTTGCCGATGGGGCCGCCTTCAGCCAGGGGCGGGTGATGCCCTTTGCCAGTGGCGGCGTGGTCAGTTCGGCCACGGCGTTTCCGATGCGCGGTGGCACGGGCGTGATGGGCGAGGCAGGGCCGGAGGCGATCATGCCGCTGGCGCGGGGCAGTGACGGCAAGCTGGGGGTGCGCGGGGCCGGGGGCGGCACCACGGTGGTGATGAACATCACCACGCCGGATGTGCAGGGCTTCCAGCGCAGCCAGTCGCAGATCGCGGCACAGATGAGCCGCGCCCTGGGTGCCGGCAACCGCAACAGATAGAAGGGAGCAGCATCATGGCATTTCACGAGGTACGATTTCCCTCCAGCCTGAGCTTTGGCGCGATGGGCGGACCGCAGCGGCGCACGGATGTGGTGACGCTGGCCAATGGCTTCGAAGAGCGCAACACCCCCTGGGCGCATTCGCGCAGGGTCTATGACGCGGGTCTCGGGATGCGGTCGATTGACGATCTGCAGCTGCTGATCGGGTTTTTCGAGGCGCGGATGGGGCAGCTGCATGGTTTCCGCTGGAAGGATTGGGCGGATTACAAATCCTGCCGGGCGTCGCGGGAGCCTGCCTTTGACGATCAGACCATCGGCTATGGCGACGGGGTGAAAGCCGACTTCCCGCTGGTCAAGACATATCGCTCCGGCGCGCAGAGCTATCTCCGCCCGATCCGCAAGCCGGTTGCGGGCACGGTGCGCCTGGGGCTGGAGCAGGATGAAGTGCAGGAGGGGCTTGATTACGAGGTGGATCTGACCACGGGCATCGTCAGCTTTGCCCATCCGCCCGATCCGGAGATCGAAATCCGAGCGGGCTATGAATTTGACGTTCCCGTCCGGTTCGACACCGACCGCATCCTGACCTCGGTTGCCAGTTTTCAGGCCGGGCAGGTGCCGGATGTGCCTGTCATCGAGGTGCGGATCTGATGGCCGGGGTGAGCGCGGCGCTGCAGGCGCATCTGGAGAGCGGGCATACGACGCTGTGTCATGCCTGGCGGATCACGCGGCGGGACGGGGTCAGCTTTGCCTTTACCGATCACGACGTGCCGCTGGTCATGGAGGGCGAGCTGTTCCGCGCCGATACCGGGTTGAGCGCCAGGGCCATTGCGCAGAGCACGGGGCTGGCGGTGGACAACACCGAGGCGCTGGGCGCGCTGAGTGACGTGACCCTGCGCGAGGACGAGATCGAGCAGGGGCGGTTTGACGGGGCGCAGGTGCAGGCCTGGCTGGTCAACTGGGCCGATACATCCCAGCGCAAGCTGCAGTTTCACGGTACGATTGGTGAATTGCGCCGGGTTGGGGGGGCGTTTCGCGCCGAATTGCGCGGGTTGACCGAGGTGCTGAACCAGCCGCAGGGGCGGGTCTATCAGAAGCCCTGTACCGCGGTGTTGGGCGACAGCACCTGTCGTTTTGCGCTGGAGACGCCGGGCTATGTCGAGACGCGGAATGTGCGGGATGTGGAAGAGGGCCGCATCTTTGCCTGGGACAGCTTTCAGGGGTTCGAGGCGGGGTGGTTCACGCGGGGGCGGCTAGAGGTGCTGGACGGCACCGCGCAGGGGCTCTGGGGGTTGATCAAGCATGACCGGTTCGACGGTGCTCGGCGCGTGATCGAGCTGTGGGAGCCATTGCGGGGGGATCTGGCGGAGGGCACCTCCGTGAGGCTGGTGGCGGGCTGTGACAAGCGGATGGAGACCTGCCGACTGAAATTCAACAACCTGCTGAATTTTCAGGGGTTTCCGGACTTGCCGGGCGAAGACTGGGTGGTGGCGGTGCCACGGTCAACGGGGGCGAACACGGGCGGGTCGCTGCGGTGAGCCGGATCGTGGAGGCCGCACGCGGCTGGATCGGGACGCCCTATGTGCATCAGCAGGCCAGCAAGGGGGCGGGCTGTGATTGTCTGGGCCTTCTGCGTGGGGTCTGGCGCGAGGTGCTGGGGGCGGAGCCCGAGGCGGTGCCGGCCTATTCGATGGATTGGTCCGAGCCGCAGGGTGAGGAGCTGTTGTGGGCGGCCGCCCTGCGGCATCTGCGGGCCAGGCCGCTGGATCAGGCGCGGGCGGGCGATGTGCTGCTGTTCCGGATGCGGGCGGGATCGGTGGCCAAACATCTGGGGCTGCAGGCGCGGGCGGGCCGCGCACCGGCCTTCATCCATGCCTATGCGGGGCGTGGTGTGGTGGAAAGCCCGCTGAGCGCCCCCTGGGCGCGGCGGATCGTGGCGCGGTTTGAATTTCCTCAAGGAGACGGTTGATGGCAACGGTGATTTTTTCGGCTGCGGGTGCGGCATTGGGTGGCTCTGTCGGCGGCACGCTGGCGGGGCTGTCATCGGTTGCCATCGGACGTGCCGTGGGGGCGACGCTGGGCCGCTTTGTCGATCAGCGGTTGCTGGGGCAGGGCGGGCAGGCAGTCGAGACCGGCAAGGTGGACCGGTTTCGCCTGACCCGCGCGGGCGAAGGGGAACCGGTGGCGCAGGTCTATGGCCGGATGCGCATTGGCGGACATGTGATCTGGGTGTCGGATTTTCAGGAGGCGGTGAATGTCTCGGGCGGGGGCAAGGGGGCGCGGCCCACGCCGCAGACAACCGAGTACAGCTATTCGGTGAGCCTTGCCATCGCGCTTTGCGAGGGGGAGATCACCGGCATCGGGCGGGTCTGGGCCGATGGGGAGGAAGTGGCCCGGGACGATCTGAACATGCGGGTCTATACCGGGGGAGCGGATCAATTGCCCGACCCGGTGATTGAGGCGATCGAGGGCGCGGGGCAGGTGCCTGCCTATCGCGGGACCGCCTATGTGGTGATGGAGGACCTGCAGCTGGCGGCTTTCGGCAACCGCGTGCCGCAGTTTTCCTTTGAGGTGTTGCGCCCCGAACAGCGCGGCGCGCCGGGTTGGGCGCATATGCCGACCCATGGGGTGCGCGGTGTCGCCCTGATCCCTGGAACCGGGGAATGCGGGCTGGCCACGACAGATGTAACTTACGTCGATGGAGCAGAGGCGCGGTGGAGCGCCAATGTGAACACACCGGAGGGCAAGGCGGATTTTGCCGTGTCGCTGGAGGCGCTGGGCGAGGAATTGCCCGAATTGGAAGCCGCATCGCTGGTGGTGTCCTGGTTCGGCGATGACCTGCGCTGTGGGGAATGTACCGTCCGGCCCAAGGTGGAAGACCCCACCATCGAAGGGGAAAACATGGCCTGGCAGGTGGCGGGGCTGACCCGGAGCGCGGCGCAGGTCATCGCCCGGCAGGACGGCAGGCCGGTCTATGGTGGCACGCCGACGGACCGTTCGGTGATCGAGGCCATTCAGGCGATGACGGCGGCGGGCAAGGCGGTGATGTTCTACCCCTTTATCCTGATGGATCAGGGGGAGGGGAACAACCTGCCCGACCCCTACAGCGATGCCACCAGCCAGCCGAAACTGCCCTGGCGCGGGCGCATCACCCTGTCGCAGGCACCGGGACGGCCCGGCAGCCCGGATGGCACCGCCGGGGCCGAGGCAGAGGTGGATGCGTTCTTTGGCACGGTCACGGCGGCGGATTTTGCCGTGTCGGGCGAGACGGTGAGCTACTCCGGGCCGGATGAATGGTCCTTGTCGCGGTTCATTCTGCATTACGCGGCGCTTTGTGCCGCTGCGGGCGGGGTCGAGGCCTTTTGCATCAGTTCGGAAATGCGGGGGCTGACGCAGATCCGGGGCAGCGGCAACAGCTTTCCTGCGGTGGCGCGGTTGCGGGCGCTGGCGGGGGAGGTGCGTGCCCTGCTGGGGCCGCAGGTCAAGATCAGCTATGCGGCGGATTGGTCCGAATATTTCGGCTATCAGCCGCAGGACGGCAGCGGCGACCTGTACTTTCACCTTGATCCGCTCTGGGCGGATGACAACGTCGATTTCATCGGGATCGACAATTACATGCCGCTGGCGGACTGGCGCGAAGGCGAGGATCATCTGGATGCGCAGGATCACGATGCGATCCATGACCTGGATTACCTGCGCGGGAACATCGAGGGCGGCGAAGGCTATGATTTCTATTATCATTCGCCCGAGGCCCGGGCGGCGCAGATCCGGACGGAGATCACCGATGGCGCCTATGATGAACCCTGGGTCTACCGCTACAAGGACATCCGCAACTGGTGGCAGAATGCGCATCATGAGCGGCTGGGGGGCCTGCGGCAGGAGAACCCGACGGATTGGGTGCCTGCATCGAAGCCGATCTGGTTTACGGAATATGGCTGTGCGGCGGTGGACAAGGGGGCCAATGAGCCGAACAAGTTTCTGGATCAGAAAAGTTCGGAAAGTGCTTTGCCGCGCTATTCGACGGGGGCGCGCGATGATCTGATGCAGATGCAGTATCTGCGGGCGATCTCCTCCTACTGGGATGATCCGGCGCATAATCCGCAGTCTTCGGAATATGAGGGGCGGATGCTGGACATGACGCGGGCCTTTGTCTGGGCCTGGGACGTGCGGCCCTATCCGTTCTTTCCCAACAACCGCGATCTGTGGAGCGACGGGCAGAATTATGCGCGCGGTCACTGGATCAACGGGCGCAGCTCGGCCCGCACGCTGGCCTCTGTGGTGGGGGAGATCTGCAGGCGGGCGGGGCTGGATGCGTTCAGCACGCAGGGGCTGCATGGATATGTGCGCGGCTATGTCGTGGATCAGGTGGCGGATGCGCGGACGGCGCTGCAGCCGCTGATGCTGCGCCACGGTTTCGATGCGGTCGAGCGGGATGGGGTGCTGTCCTTCCGGTCTCGGGACGGGCGGACGCCGCAGGTGCTGGACCCGGCGCTGCTGGCGGTCAGCGAGGAACTGGACGGGGTAAGCGAACAGCTGCGCGAGGCGGAGGCCGAAATCTCGGGCCGGGTGCGGCTGCGCTTCGTGCAGGCGGATGGCAATTTTGACACCATTGCGGAGGAGGCGGTTCTGCCCGATGAGGCGACCCATGCGGTTGCGGCATCAGAGCTGAACATGGCGCTGACCCGGGCCGAGGGCCGACAGGTGGCCGAACGCTGGCTGGTGGAGGCGCGGGTGGCACGCGGGCATCTGCGGCTGGCCTTACCGCCCTCAAGGCTCGCGCTGGGCGCGGGGGATGTGATTGAACTGCCGGGTGAGGGGCAGGAGGGCGCGGCGCTTTACCGGATCGACCGGGTGGAGCAATCGGACCTGCAGCTGGTGGACGCGGTGCGGATCGAGCCGGAGGTCTATGATGCCGCTGAGCTCACGGATGAGCTGGTGCCATTGCGGCCCTTTGCAGCGCCGGTGCCGGTGCAGCCCTATTTCATGGACCTGCCGCTGCTGCGCGGCGACGAGGTGCCGTATGCGCCGCATCTGGCGGCGACGGCGCAGCCCTGGCCGGGGGCGGTTGCGGTCTATCAGTCGAGCACCGATGCCAATTACCGGCTGAACGGGATATTGCCCGCGCGCAGCACCATTGGCGTGACCCTGAACGATCTGGCAGCGGCATCGCCGGGGTTGATCGACCGGGGCGATGCCCTGGAGGTCAGGCTGACTGCCGGCACGCTGGAATCGGTGACCGAAGAGGCATTGTTGAGCGGGGCGAACCTGGCCGCGATCGGAGACGGATCGGCGGACAACTGGGAGTTGTTCCAGTTCCGGACAGCGACTTTGGTCGCACCGGGGGTCTACTGGCTGTCGGGGCGGCTGCGGGGGCAGGCGGGGAGTGACGCGCTGATGCCGCCGGTCTGGCCCGCCGGGTCGCGCTTTGTCCTGCTGGATGGCAGGCCGCAGCAGATTGATTTCAGCCCGAACCTGCGCCAGGTGGCACAGCATTTCCGCATCGGGCCCGCGCGGCGCGGCTATGACGATCCGTCCTATCGCCATCTGGTGACGGCCTTTGCCGGAAACGGGCAGCGCCCGCTGAGCCCCTGTCACCTGGGGGTCGTCAAACAGGCGGACAGCAGCTTTGATGTGAGCTGGATCAGGCGGACGCGGCTGAACGGCGATGCCTGGGAGGTGCCGGAGGTGCCATTGGGCGAGGAGAGCGAGCGCTATCTGCTGCGCATCACGGCGGGTGGCAGCATCCTGCGCGAACAACAGGTGGATGCGCCGGGCTGGACCTATAGCGCGGCGGATCAGGATACCGATGGTCTGACCTTGCCCTTCGAGGTCTCGGTGGCGCAGATCTCGGCGGTCTATGGGCCGGGGCTGGCGGAGACGCGGGTGGTGGGCGGCTGATGCGCGCGGTGCTGCTGAGCGATGTCCGGACGGCGGCGCGGGCCCTGCGGGCGGTGCCCGCGCCACAGCGCGCGGCGCTTTGTGCGCGGTTGTTCCTGGAGGCGGATTGGGCCGACCGCCACACCCGGCGATTGGGGCGGGTGCATCCGCTTTGGGGCAATGGCACCTTGCTGGCCGCCGCCGGGGCGCGGCGGCTTGCCCCGCCGGGCCGCTTTGATGACGCGGAGGATTGCGCGTGTTTTCAGATGGTTGTCACGGCGGTCCTGGAAAAATGCGCGGCTGCCTCTTGCAAGCAGGGCTTACATGCACACATGGGAAATTAGTTGCATCACGGGTTTGCCATTGGTTTTCTGATGCGGCATGAGGTAGTCTGAGCGCAGCAAAGGACGTGATGTTATGGCCGAACCCCGCAGAAATATCTCCAGCGTTGACCCGGTCTGGCAGCAGATCCAGCATGAAGCCCAGCAGGCGGTGAAGGATGAGCCGCTGATCGGCGGCTTTGTGCATGCCTGTATCCTGCACCATAAATCCATCGAAAAGGCGCTGTCCTACCGGATTGCGGCAAAGCTGGCGTCGAATGAGATGTCGATGGTCGTGGTGCGCGAGATCGTGGATGAGGCGATTGCCGAGGACCCCGGTCTGGTTGAAGCGGCGCGCGCCGATCTGGTGGCGATTTACGAGCGCGACCCGGCCTGTCACCGGCTGGTGCAGCCGATCCTCTATTTCAAGGGCTATCAGGCGGTTCAGGCGTACCGCGTGGGGCATCACCTGTGGAAGAAGGGCAAGCGCGACCTGGCCTATTTCGTGCAGATGCGGGTGAGCGAGATTTTCGGGGTGGATATTCACCCCGCGGCGCGGATCGGCAAGGGGATCATGATCGACCATGCCCATTCGATTGTCATCGGTGAGACGGCGGTGGTGGGCGACAACGTGTCGATGCTGCATTCGGTGACGCTGGGCGGGACCGGCAAGGAAGAAGAGGACCGTCACCCCAAGATTGGCGATGGCGTGCTGATCGGGGCCGGGGCCAAGGTGTTGGGCAACATCAAGGTGGGCCATTGCAGCCGGATCGCGGCGGGCTCCGTGGTGCTGGAGGAAGTGCCGCCCTGCAAGACCGTCGCGGGCATCCCGGCGAAGATCGTGGGCGAGGCGGGCTGTGATCAGCCGTCGGTGCTGATGGATCACATGTTCGGGACCAAGAGCGTCTGACTGCCAGCTGACATTGTGAAGAATTCAAAAAGTGAAGAATTGAAAAAGCCGGGGCGCGCGTGCGCCCCGGCTTTTGCATGATCACGGCCGCGTCCCTGACGCGGCGGGTGAGGGGCTGTCTGCCCCTCACACTCCCCGAGGATATATGCCTGCCAAAAAGGGATCAGGCGAGCATGGTCATCGGCGATTCGAGGTTGGCCTTGATCGCGTTCAGAAGCTGCGCGCCCAGGGCACCGTCGATGACGCGGTGATCGACCGAGAGGGTGACCGACATGACCGTGGCCACGCTGACCTGGCCTTCGGCATCCACCACCGGCTTTTTCACCCCTGCACCCACGGCCAGGATCGCGCCATGGGGCGGGTTGATGACCGCATCGAAGTTATCGATGCCGAACATGCCGAGGTTGGAGATGGCAAAGCTGCCGCCCTGGTATTCATGCGGCGCCAGCTTGCGGTCGCGGGCGCGGGTGGCGAGATCCTTCATCTCGGCCGAGAGGGCGGAGAGGGATTTCATCTCGGCGTCTTTCAGGACCGGGGTGAACAGCCCGCCTTCGATGGCCACGGCGACGGCGACGTCGGAGGGTTTGAGCTTGAACACCTTGTCGCCTGCCCAGACGGCGTTGGCCTCCGGGACCTCCTGCAGCGCCAGGGCGCAGGCCTTGATGATGAAGTCATTGACGCTGAGCTTCACGCCCCGTGCTTCAAGCTGTTTGTTCAGCTGGGCGCGGAAGGCCATCAGCGCGTCAAGCTGGATGTCGCGGCGCAGGTAAAAATGCGGCACGGTCTGCTTGGCTTCGGTCAGGCGCGCGGCGATGGTGCGGCGCATGCCGTCGAGTTTGACTTCCTCGTAGTCGCGGCCTTCGTACATCTTGGCGATGGCATCTGCGGAGGGGCCGGCCGGGGCCGCGGCCCTGGGCGCAGCGGCAGCGGCCTCGGCAGGTTGGGAGGCGGCGGTTTTGGGCGTGTCGGAGGCGGAGAGCCCTTCGACATCGGCCTTGACGATGCGGCCATGCGGGCCGGAGCCGGTGACGCCGGAAAGGTCCAGCCCCTTGTCCGCCGCGATGCGACGGGCCAGCGGCGAGGCAAAGATGCGGTTGCCGTCACCGCCTTTGGGGGCAGGTGGGGCGGCAGCGGTCTCGGGCCTGGCGGCTTCGGGTGCCGCCTTTGGCGCATCCTCTTTCGGGGCTTCGACCTTTGCGGGTGCGGGGGTGTCACCGATGTCATCGGCGCTTTCGCCCTCTTCCAGCAGCACGGCGATGGGGGTGTTGACCTTGACCCCTTCGGTGCCGTCGGTCACGAGGATCTTGCCGATCACCCCTTCGTCCACGGCTTCGAATTCCATCGTGGCCTTGTCGGTCTCGATCTCGCACATCACATCGCCGGAGGCGACGGTATCGCCCTCCTTGACCAGCCATTTGGCAAGCGTGCCTTCTTCCATGGTGGGCGAGAGGGCGGGCATGAGGATTTCTGTTGGCATCTGTCCGCTCCTTACTTGTAGGTGACTTTTTTGACGGCTTCGATGACCTCGTCGGTGGTCACCAGCGCGTGTTTCTCAAGATTGGCCGCATAGGGCATCGGGACATCCTTGCCGGTGCAGTTGATCACCGGGGCATCGAGATAATCGAAGGCCTGCTGCATGATGACACTTGAGATGTAATTGCCGACCGAGCCTTGCGGCCAGCCTTCTTCCACCGTGACGCAGCGGTTTGTCTTCATCACCGATTTGATGATGCTGTCGGTATCCATCGGGCGCAGGGTGCGCAGGTCGATGACCTCGGCCATTATGCCTTCTTCTGCAAGTTTGTCAGCGGCTTGCAGGGCATAGCTCATGCCGATGCCGAAGCTGACGATGGTCACGTCGTCGCCCTCGCGCCAGATCCGGGCCTTGCCGAAGGGAACCGTGTAATCCTCGATCTCGGGCACGTCGAAACTGCGGCCATAGAGGATTTCGTTCTCCAGGAAGATCACCGGGTTGGGATCGCGGATCGCGGTTTTCATCAGGCCTTTGTAGTCCGAGGCGGAATAGGGCATCGCCACTTTCAGGCCGGGGATCTGCATGTACCAGGCGGCGTAATCCTGGCTGTGCTGCGCGCCGACGCGGGCGGCGGCACCGTTGGGGCCACGGAACACCATGGGCGAGCCCATCTGACCACCGGACATATAGAGCGTCTTGGCGGCGGAGTTGATGATCTGGTCGATCGCCTGCATGGCGAAGTTCCAGGTCATGAATTCGACGATCGGGCGCAGACCGCCCCAGGAGGCGCCGACACCGATGCCGGCAAAACCATGTTCGGTGATCGGCGTGTCGATCACGCGTTTGGAGCCGAATTCATCCAGCAGACCCTGGGAGATCTTGTAGGCGCCCTGATATTCGGCAACTTCCTCGCCCATCAGGAAGACGTTTTCGTCGCGGCGCATTTCCTCGGCCATGCCGTCGCGCAGGGCTTCGCGGACCGTCTGTTTCTTCAGCGTGGTGCCTTCGGGCCAGTCGGGGGTTGTATCGACCCTGGGTTCGGGGTGCGACCTGGCCTCTGCCGGGGCCGCTGCGGATTTTTGCGACGCGTCATCGGCGGCGGGGGCTGCTGCCGGTGCTTCGGGTTTGGCGGCGGTGTCGATGTCATCCGCGCTTTCGCCTTCTTCCAGAAGAATGGCGATGGGGGTGTTCACCTTGACCCCTTCGGTGCCTTCGGCGATCAGGATCTTGCCGATGGTACCTTCGTCCACCGCTTCGAATTCCATCGTGGCCTTGTCGGTCTCGATCTCGGCCATGATGTCGCCGGAGGCGACGGTGTCACCCTCCTTGACCAGCCATTTGGCCAGGGTGCCTTCTTCCATGGTGGGCGAGAGGGCGGGCATGAGAATTTCGGTTGCCATAGTCTTATGCCTCCTGCGGGACTTCGGTTGCGTAGATATCGGTCCACAGCTCATCAAGTGCGGGCTCGGGGCTTTCCTTGGCGAATTCGGCGCTGTCGTTCACGACTTTCTTGATGTCCTTGTCGATGGCTTTCAGGTCCTCTTCACTGGCATGTTTGCCGGTCAGCAACAGGTTGCGCACGGCCTCGATCGGGTCGCGTTCGTCGCGCATCTTCTGCACCTCTTCGCGGGTGCGGTATTTCGCGGGGTCCGACATGGAGTGGCCGCGATAGCGGTAGGTCTTGATTTCAAGGATATAGGGGCCCTTGGCGGCGCGGCAGTGCGCGACCGCCTTGTCGCCCGCTTCCTTCACCGCCAACACATCCATGCCATCGACGGCCTCGCCGGGGATGCCGAAGGCCTTGCCGCGTTCCCAGATCTCGGCGGAGGAGGTGGAGCGTTGCTGCGATGTGCCCATGGCGTATTGGTTGTTCTCGATCACGAAGATCACCGGCAGTTTCCACAGGGCCGCCATGTTGAAGGCCTCATAGACCTGGCCCTGGTTGGCGGCACCGTCCCCGAAGTAGGTGAAGGTGACGTGGTCGTTGCCCTTGTATTTGTCGGCAAATGCGATGCCCGCACCCAGCGGCACGTTGGCGCCCACGATGCCATGGCCGCCGTAAAAGCGTTTCTCTTTCGAGAACATGTGCATGGAGCCGCCCTTGCCGCGTGAATAGCCGCCTTCGCGGCCGGTGAGTTCGGCCATCACCCCGTTGGGATCCATGCCGCAGGCCAGCATATGGCCGTGGTCGCGGTAGGTGGTGATGCGGCTGTCGCCTTCCTTGGTGGTGGCCTCAAGGCCGACAACCACGGCTTCCTGTCCGATATAGAGGTGGCAGAAACCACCGATCAGGCCCATGCCGTAAAGCTGGCCTGCTTTTTCCTCGAACCGCCGGATCAGCAGCATGTCCTTGTAATAGGCTTTCAGCTCGTCTGCCGAAACATTGGGTTTCCTGGTGGTTTTTCTGGCGGCCATGGGCATCTCCTCAGTGCGCGCGGGTGGCGGGCTGCGCAATTAGTTTAGCGTTAAACTATTCTGTAGCGGATTCGGTGACAGAAGTGTAGAGCGGTTTTCTGCACGCGTGCAACCGGGCGAAAATCCGTGCGTTTGAGGCTTATCTGATTACAATTTCATCAGGGCGCACCATGCCGAGCACCCGGCGCACCTGTTCGTCGACCAGATCCAGGTCCAGGTAATCGTCCGACATGCGCTTGGTCAGGTTCTCCATACGCGCCACATCCATGCGTACTGTGGACAGCTGGCTGCGCAACTCCTGGCTTTCGGCGAGGATTTCGGCGCGGCGGAACAGGCCGTAATCGCCCTGGACGGCGGCAAAGGTGAAATAGAGGCTGAGCGCGAATGCAATCGCAAAGAACAGCAATGTGCCGAAAGCCGGGCGTGCGGTGCGTGTCATCTGGTCTGCCTCAAATCGTCTCTTGGTGGACGTGACGGGAGTATGACACAGGTGATTCGCCAAGGGAATCCCCTCTGTGTGCGCAGATCAGTTTTTTGACATGAATATACCGGTCATTGCACGGGCAACACCGGGGGCAGGGCGGCGGGATTGGCCGCCGAATGCCTGTTTCAGCTGTTCAGCGCCGCGACGCCGGGCAGTTCCTTGCCTTCCATCCATTCCAGGAAAGCGCCCCCCGCGGTGGAGATATAGGTGAAATCATCGGCCACACCGGCCTGGTTGAGGGCGGCAACGGTGTCACCGCCGCCCGCGACGGAGATCAGCGTGCCGGCGCGGGTCTGGCGCGCGGCGGCCTGTGCGGCGGCAACGGTGGCGGTGTCGAAGGGGGCGATTTCAAAGGCCCCCATCGGGCCGTTCCAGATCAGGGTCTTCAGCCCGGCAAAGGCCGCTTGCAGCACGGCGATGCTTTCCGGGCCCGCATCCAGCACCATCTGGTCCGCTGCCAGTTTTGCATCCGGGCCCAGGGCCATGACCTCATGCGCGGCCCCTTCGGCGAATGCGCGCGCCACCAGCCCGTCGACCGGCAGGATCACCCGGCATCCGGCCTTGTCCGCCTGCGCCAGGATGTCCCTGGCGGTGCCGTAGAAATCCGGCTCTTTCAGCGACGCGCCCATGTCGGCACCAAGGGCCGCAAGAAAGGTGTTGGCCATGCCGCCGCCGATCACCAGCACATCGAGCCGGTTCACGAGGTTCTCCAGCAATTCGATCTTGGTCGAGACCTTGGCCCCGCCCACCACCGCGCCCACCGGGCGTTCCGGGGTGGCAAGGGCGGCTTCCAGCGCGCTCAGCTCGGCCTGCATCAGACGGCCTGCGCAGGCGGGCAGCAGCCGCGCCAGCGCCTCGGTCGAGGCATGGGCGCGGTGCGCGGCGGAAAAGGCATCGTTGCAATAGATGTCCCCCAGCGCGGCGAGGCGGCGGGCGAAGCCTTCGTCATTGGCCTCTTCCCCGGGGTAGAAGCGGATGTTTTCCAGCAGCAGCACATCGGCGTCCGCGTTCAGCCCCTGCTCGGCGGTTTCAAGACTGTCGATCAGGGCGACGGAACGTCCCAGCGCGCCCTCAAGCGCGGGCAGCAGCGGTTTCAGCGACATCTCCGGCACCACCTTGCCCTTGGGGCGGCCGAAATGCGCCAGCAGCAGGGGCTTGCCGCCTGCGGCAAGGATATCCGCGACGGTGGGCACGATCCGTTCGATGCGGGTGGCATCGGTGACGCGGCCATCCTCCACCGGCACATTGATGTCGACGCGCACCAGCACTGTCCTGCCGCCGAGTTCCATGTCGTCCAATGTCTTCCAGCCCATGCCGTGCCTCCGGTTTCAAATATGCTGGCTGTCTTTTGCCATATCAGGCGCGGGGGTCAATGCATCTGCTTGGCAATCGGCACAATCGACCTTAGGTATCGCTCAACCAATTTTGCGAAGGAGACCCGCATGGCCGAGATCAAAGACCCCGAAAATACGATCCTGATGGAGCTGAAAGGTGGCACCGTGACCATCGAACTGCTGCCGGATGTCGCCCCCAAGCACGTCGCGCGGATGAAGGAACTGGCCCGGGCGGGCAAATATGACAACGTCTGTTTTCACCGGGTGATCGACGGGTTCATGGCCCAGACCGGCGATGTGGAACATGGCAACATGGAAGACGGTTTCAACCTGCGGATGGCAGGCACCGGCGGGTCGGATCTGGGCAATGTGCCTGCCGAATTCTCCAAGGTGCCGCATGCACGCGGCTCGCTGGGTGCGGCGCGTTCGGCCAATCCCGACAGTGCCAACAGCCAGTTCTTCATCAACTTCAAGGACAATGATTTCCTGAACGGCCAGTATACCGTTTACGGTCAGGTGGTGTCGGGGATGGAGCATGTGGATGCCATCGCCAAGGGCGAGCCGCCCGCCCAGCCGGACCGCATGATCAGCGTCAAGGTTGCCGCGGATGCGTAAGCTGATCCTCTGTGGCCTGTGCGCCACCTTTGCCGCCGGCCCCGCGCTGGCCACCGGGCTTGAAATCGTGGTCGAGGGCGAGGCCAATGGCACCGTGACCATCGACCTGCTGGAGGACCTCGCACCCCAGCATGTGGAGCGCATCACCACGCTGGCAGAGCAGGGGGCCTATGACGGCGTCGTGTTCCACCGGGTGATTGACGGTTTCATGGCGCAGACCGGCGATGTGGAATTCGGCAAGGAAGGCGGCGACATGTCCCGCGCGGGCATGGGCGGCTCCGATATGCCGGACGTGCCGGCCGAGTTCTCCGACACGCCCTTTGACAAGGGTGTCGTGGGCATGGCCCGGGCGCAGAACCCGGATTCGGCCAACAGCCAGTTCTTCATCATGTTCGACGAGGGGCATTTCCTGAACGGCCAATACACCGTGGTCGGCCGGGTGACCGGCGGCCAGGACGTGGTGGACGCGATCAAACGCGGCACCGGCGGCAATGGCGCTGTCGAGGGCACGCCGGACGTGATGCGCAAGGTCACCGTGACCGAGTGATCTGTGCTGCAGGCAAAGCAAGGGGCGGGCCGTTTGGTCCGCCCTTTTGCGTTTGGGGAGGTGGTGTGGGAAGGGAGGTTCTGAGATCAACGTGTCGTGGGGCGCAAGCCGGGTATCGCCCGACCTGGAGGGCGTTCCGAACTTAAGTGTGGCAGGGAACATCTCGGCCCGCAGGCCGGTCATGGTTTGGCGGAGGCTGCAAAATCGCCCTCCGGGGGGAGGTCGGGCGATGCCCGGCTTGCGCCGGGCGGGGTGAGCGATACCGACTTGTGTCGGTGGCACTTTATTTCTCAACCATGATGAGTCCTATCGGGAGAACACCCAGCCTCACCAAATCGCCTACCCGTCATGCCAAAGGCATGCAGACGATCAACGGCGCACCTTTGGTGCGACCGGCGGACAGGCGATGGCCCGGCGCCTTCGGCTTGTTCCGGGCTTTGGTGGTGGTTGGCAGCAAAGTCCGCGCTGTTGCCAACCAGTCACCCGTCGGCGACGGTCGAGGCCGGGCCAATAGAGCCTAGGCGTCCCGAAACCTGAGGGCCGCGCCCGCCCAGAGGGCGGGTCGGGCGATGCCCGGCTTGCGCCGGGCGGGGTGGGCGCGGCCCGGAAGCGGGGCGTCCGGGCGTTGTGGTTAACCGGGGTTTCGGCCCGTACAGCCAATCCCACATCACCCCCCAAACAAAAAAAGGCGCCGCAGCCTGCGACGCCCTTTGAAACCGGGATGCCGATGCCTCAGGAGGCGGGGTTCGGCTTCTGGGTCGGTGCGTTCTTGGCACCGGGGTTCAGAGGGTCGTCCTGACGCTGGACGGAGCCTTCGAAATGCGCGCCGGATTCAATCGCGATGGTCTTGTGGATGATGTCGCCTTCGACCCGTGCGGTCGAGGTCAGGCGGACCTTGAGGCCGCGCACGCGGCCCACGATACGGCCGTTGATCACCACATCATCGGCAACCACTTCACCCTTGATGGTCGCGGTTTCGCCGATGGTCAGCAGATGCGCGCGGATGTCGCCCTCCACGGTGCCTTCGACGTTGATATCGCCCGTGGTCTTCATGTTGCCGGTCACATGCAGATCGGAAGACAGGACCGAGGCCGGGGGTTTCGCCTTGGGCGCCGATGCCTTGAACTCGTTGGGCTTGGGCTGGGCAGGCGTGGACTGCGCCGGGGCCTGCGGTGTCGCCTGGCGCTGGCTTTCGGCATCCTTGTTCGGGGCGGGATCGTTGATTTTGCTCTTAGAAAACATCGTTTGCAGCCTTGATATAGATCATGGGGTTAACAGCTTTGCCGCCGACTCGGACTTCATAGTGCAGATGAACGCCGGTGACACGTCCGGATGCTCCCATATCACCAATGTGCTGCCCGCGCGAGACCCTTTGTCCGACCTTCACGCGAATGCGCGACTGATGGGCATAGCGGGTCTCGATCCCGAACTCATGCTGGATCTTGACCAGACGGCCATAGCCGGACTGCCAGCCCGCATGGGTGACCACGCCATCCGCGGTGGCATAAAGCGGCGTGCCGATCCCGGCGGCGAAATCGACGCCGGAATGCATCCGCCGGCCGCCGGTCTTGGGATCGCGGCGATAGCCGAACTGGCTGGTGAAGCGAAAAGCGGATTTGACCGGTTTGGCAAAGGGCGCTTTCTGCGCCGCGATCCGGTAGAGGTTCAGCCGGTCCATCTGGTTCAGCAGACGGTTGGCGCGCAGCGTGTCGGGGGAGGGCTCCTCGCCCCGGGTGGTAAAGGAGAGCGGCGTCATCGGGCCACCCTGGCCGGAATAGCCGCGCTTGACGGTGGCCAGGATGCTGTCGGTGGACATGCCCGCATTGCGGAACATCTTGTCCAGCGGGGCGACGGAAACGGTCATCGCCTCTTCGAGCTGGCGGAAAATCGCGTCGTTCTGGTCTTTCATCAGGGCGATCTGCTGGGCCATTTCGTCGGCCTGCAACAGCGCGTCCTGTGCATCGACGATCACCTGATCACGTTCCTTGGCGGTCTCGGCCAGTGCTTCGGCCAGAAATTCGATGGGGGCGCTGGAGGCGGCGGCCTGCACGACGCCGGTGCCGCCTTCGGCCAGCGACCCCTCAAGCGCGGCAAGCTGGGCGCGGGCGTCCTGACGCTCTTTCATGGTGTCGCGCAGGGTGGACTGGATCACGTCGATTCCGGTTTCCAGCTCGCGGCGGCGGGTTTCGGATTCCAGCAGTTCGGACTGCATCGTGGAAATCTGCTTGAGTGCTGCGTTGAACCGGTTCTGGGCGGCCAGCGCCTCTTCGGCGCGGCCATCGCGCTGTGCGGAAAGATCGTTCAGACGGGCCTGGTAGGTGCGCTGATCCCGCTTGGCCTGTTCGCGGAAGTTGCCCGACCCGATGCTGTCCATCAGCAGGATGGCGGTGGCGACGATGGCCCAGGCAACGACGGCGGCACAGCCGGCAAAGGCGATGATCTGGGTGCCGGGACGCAGGCGGATAAAGCGCGTGTCACTGTCGGATTTGAGAAACACGCGACGTTCGGGAAAGTACTTCTCCAGCGTCGCATGGACCTTGATGGCAAGCGTAGAGCGCAATGTATATTCCTTTTTCCGTCCCAAAACGGGCGCGGTAATCCCCATACGCGCCCGAATTCAGATTTTCTTAGCTACACTGTGACCTTGGGGCAACCCTGTTGACCTGTCAGGGGGCGGCATTTCACCGGAATGCGGCATATTGGCAAAAATCCGCCGATACCAAGAGCTTGACGATTTGTGTTGAAGTTGAGCGTCTCAGCCCGAGGCGGTCAGCGGCCAGTAGAAGTCCGGCGGAATGCCCGCTTCGGCGCGTTTTTCCTCGTTGAACGGGGGTTTCAGATCGCCGTGGAAGTAGGTCCGCACAAGGCTGTGAAACCGTTCCTTGGGGTCTTCGTCGAAGCGCCCGCAGAGAAAGTGAAACCACTTGGACCCATAGGCGACATGGGCCACTTCCTCGGCATAGATCGTCTCAAGCGCGGCCACGGCGCTGTCGGCCCTGGCCTGTTTGAAGATCTTGATCATGCCGGGGGTCACGTCCAGGCCGCGGGCCTCAAGCACCATGGGCACAACCGCCAGCCGGCCCATCAGGTCATCCACCGTATCCTCTGCCGCGCGCCACATGCCCGCATGGGCGGGCAGCGCGCCGTAATGGCTGCCCATTTCTTCAAGGCAATCGCACATCAGGTTGAAATGTTTGGATTCCTCATCCGCCGCCTTGACCCAGTCGTCGTAGAACCCCATCGGCAGGCGGGTGTCGGTGAACCGCGCGATGATGTCCCAGTGCAGATCTACCGCGTTCAATTCGATATGGGCGACAGCATGCAGCAGGGCGATGCGCCCCTCGGGCGTGCCGGGGCGGCGGCGCGGCACGTCGCGCGGGCTGAGCAATTCGGGCGCGGCGGGGCGGGCAGGGTGCAGCGGCGGGTCGGCATGGCCGATTTCAGGCGTCTCGCCCGCCGCGCGGGCGGCCTGCCACGCCGCCGCATGGCGGCGCGACAGGGCGGTCTTTTCGCGGCCATCGGCACAGCGCAGCACCGCCTCGGCCATCTGGGCAAGGGCAATCACAGGGCGCGCGCCGCCTCCAGCACCGCCTCCACATGGCCGGGCACTTTGACCTTGCGCCAGACCTGCGCGATCCTGCCGTCGGCGCCGATCAGATAGGTCGCGCGTTCGATGCCCATGGATTTCTTGCCGTACATGTTTTTCTCGACCCAGACGCCATAGGCCTCGGTCACGTCGCCCTGTTCATCCGACAGCAGCGGCACGGTCAGCGCATGTTTGGCCACGAATTTATCGTGCTTGGCCATGGTATCGCGGGAAATGCCGAAGACCTTTGCGCCTGCCGCCTCGAAGTCCGACAGGTTTGCCGAGAAGCCGATGCTTTCCGTGGTGCAGCCCGGTGTGTCGTCGCGCGGGTAGAAGAACAGCACGACCGGTTTGCCGCGCAGGTCAGAGAGGGTCACCTCGCCGCCGCCGGTCACAGGAAGGGTAAAGTCTGGTGCTTGTTCGGAAATCTCGGGCATTGATCACGTCTCTTTCACTTGGATGCAGGATGTCGGGCTGTCATACTATGCCAATTCAGGCGCGTGCCAAGAGGGCCGGCCGATTTGGGACACAGATGAGCAAACCCGACACGCCCCGCCCCAGACGCAAGCCGCATCAGCATGTGGCGCGTTTCGGCCTGTGGTCGATCCTGCTGCTGAGCCTTGCCGCCGGGGCGCTGGTGGGGGCGCTGTGGCTGTCGATGGGCCAGCCCCTGCGCGCGCCCGGCTGGCTGCAGGAGCGGATCGAGGCGCGGATCGCGCGTGAGCTGCCCCAGGTCCGGGTCTCTCTGGGCGAGGCGGAGCTGGTGGTGGAGGAAGGCTGGCATCCGCGCGTGCGCCTGCGCAATGTCGCCATCAGCACGCCCGAAGGGGCCGAGATCCTCAGCCTGACGGAGTTCAAGACCGGCTTTGCCCTGCGCCCGCTGCTGGACGGGATCGTGCAGCCGCAATCCATATCGCTCTCGGGGGTGGTGGTGACCCTGCGCCGGGATGCGGCGGGCCGGGTGGCGCTGAGCGCAGGCGTGGGGCCGGGCAGCTTCAGCCGCGAGGCCGCGACCCTGCCGCAGCTGATCGCCCAGCTTGACGGTGTCTTGCAGCGGCCGGCCTTGCAGGCGCTGACCGAGGCGGAGCTGCGCGCCGTGACCCTGCAGTTCGACGACCTGCGCGCGGGCCGCAGCTGGACCGTCGATGGCGGGCGGCTGCTGTTATCGCGCGAGGCCGGGGTGCTGGCGCTGTCGGCGGATCTGGCGCTGCTCAGCGGCGGGGCCGGGGTGGCGACCCTGTCGGCCAATTATGCCAGCCGCATCGGTGCCAGTGCCGCCGAATTCGGTGTCAGTTTCGAAGGCGTCGCAGCCGAGGATATTGCAACCCAGGGCCCTGCCTTTGCCTGGCTGGGGGTGCTGCGCGCACCGATTTCAGGCGCGGTGCGCAGCGGGCTGAACGATGCGGGGCAGTTCATGCCGCTGAACGCCACCCTGCAGATCGGCGCGGGCGTGGTGCAGCCCAATGCGCGGACCCGGCCGATCCCCTTTGAGGGCGCGCGCAGCTATTTCAGCTATGATCCCGCCGAGGCGCTGCTGCGCTTTGCCGATGTGCGTCTGCGCAGCAAATGGATCAGCGCGGAAAGTTCCGGCACCGCAACCCTGGGTCTGACGCCGGAGGGCCAACTGAGCGATCTGGTCGGGCAGTTCACCATCCGCGACCTGCGCGCCAATCCGGCTGATATCTATCCCGCGCCTGTCGGGCTGGCCGAAACCGACCTCGATTTCCAGATGCGGTTGAACCCGTTCCGCCTGCAATTGGGGCGGGTGCAGATCAGCGATCAGGGCAAGACGCTGCTGCTGGATGGCAAGCTCTCGGCGCGGCCCGACGGCTGGCGGGTGGCGCTGGACGGGCAGATGGACGGGCTGACACCTGAGCGGCTGCTGCAGCTTTGGCCCGAGGGGCTGAAGCCCAAGACCAGGACATGGCTGGTGGAGAATGTCCGCAAGGGGGAGGTCAGCAACCTTGACCTGGCGCTGCGGGTGGCACCGGGCAAGGCACCGCAGACCTATGTGGGCTTCGATTATGCCGGGGCCGATGTGCAGTTTCTGAAAACCATGCCGCCGGTGACCGGGGGCAAGGGGCATTTCAGCCTGATGGACAACCGGCTGGTGGTGGCTGTGGATGAAGGGGTGGTCACGGCGGATGAAGGCGGCGATGTGCGTCTCGGGGCTTCTTCCTTCATCATTCCCGATGTGCGCGTGCGTGATGGTGCCCCGGCGGTTGTCCGGCTGGAGGCGGAAGCGAGCGTGACCGCGGCGCTGTCCCTGCTGAACCGGGCGCCGCTGAACGTGATGGACAAGGCCAATCTGCCGGTCGATCTGGCAGGCGGGCGCGCCGCGCTGAGCGGTCAGATCGCCCTGCCGCTCAAGAAAGGCAGCAAGGACAAGGTGGTCTTCGACGTGTCGGGCAAACTGCGCGATGTCAGCAGCAGCGTTCTGGTCAAAGGTCGCGCGCTGTCGGCCCCCGAAATCGACGTGGTGGTGGACAATGACCGGGTGATCCTGACCGGTGCGGGAGAACTGGATGGCGCAGGCTTTGACGGCAGTTTCGTGCTGCCCATAGGGGCGGGGCCGGCAACGGAAGAAGCGCCACGGACAGCCGGTTTGCGCGCGGAGGTCAGCCTGGATCAGGCGGCGCTGGACGCCTTCGGGATCGCCCTGCCGCCCGGGACTGTCGCGGGGCAGACAAAGGCGCAACTGGAGGTGGACCTGCCGAAGGGCCGCGCGCCGGAGTTCGATCTGCAATCCGATCTGCGGGGGCTGCGCCTGTCGGTGCCGCAGCTGAACTGGGCCAAACCCCCGGCCAGCGCCGGAAAGCTGCGCGTGACCGGGCAGCTGGGTGCCACGCCGCGCGTGGACCGTCTGGCGATTTCCGGCCCCGGCCTGAGTGCCGAGGGCGCGGTGCGGTTGCGCGAAGGCGGGGCGCTGGACCGGCTGAGTTTTGACAGGCTGCGCGCGGGGGAATGGCTGGATGCGGCGGTGGATATCGTCGGGCAGGGCGCGGGCAAGCCGGTGCAGGTGGTGCTGCGCGGCGGTGTGCTGGACATGCGGCAGGCCGATCTGGGCAGTGGCGGTGGCGGCGGCGCACAGGCCAGCGGCCCGCCGGGCCCGCCGATGCAGGTCCGGCTGGACCGGTTGCAGATCACCGATACCATCGCCCTGACCGACCTGCGCGGCAATTTCGGCACGGCGGGGGGGCTGGACGGTTCCTTCCAGGCCCGGCTGAACGGCGGCACCCCGGTCGAGGGGCGGATCGTGCCGCAGAACGGACGTTCCGCCGTGCGGCTGATATCGGCGGATGCGGGCGGGGTGCTGCGCGCCGCCGGATTGCTGCGGCAGGTGGTGGGCGGGCAATTGTCGCTGACGCTGCTGCCGGTGGGGACCGGCGGGGCCTTTGACGGCACCCTTGAAGTCACGGATGTGCGGGTCAAGGATGCGCCGGGCATCGCGGCGCTGCTGAACTCGATCTCCGTGGTGGGGCTGATCAACGAGCTGAACGGGGACGGCATCTATTTCGATCAGGTCGAGGGCAGGTTCCGCCTGACGCCAAAGCGGCTGACCCTGACCGAAGCCAGCGCCGTCGGCGCCTCGATGGGCCTGTCGATGGACGGGATCTATGCGCTCGATTCCGGCGTGATCGACATGCAAGGGGTGATCACCCCGGTCTATCTGCTCAACGGCATCGGGTCGGTGCTGACCCGCAAGGGCGAGGGGCTGATCGGGTTCAACTATACGCTCAAGGGCCCGGCCAGACAACCCAGTGTCGGGGTCAACCCGCTGTCGGCGCTGACGCCCGGCATGTTCCGCGAGATCTTTCGCAGGCCGCCGCCCAGGGTGCCGCAGGCTCCGGGGGTGCCGCAGCCACCGCAAAAACCCGTTGTCCGGCGCACGCCGGGGCGATAGACGGCCCGGAAAAAGGCGCACCATGAAACTGTCCGATTTCGATTTCGACCTGCCCGAGGCATTGATCGCGACCCGGCCCGCCGTGCCGCGGTCTTCGGCGCGTCTGCTGGTGGCCGATGGGGCTGCGCTGCACGATTGCCGGGTGACCGACCTGACCAACTGGCTGCGCCCCGGCGACCGGCTGGTGCTGAACGATACCCGGGTGATCCCGGCGCGGCTGTCCGGGGTCCGGCTGCGCCAATCGGCGCAGGGCCAGGTCACCGCCCGGATCGAGGCCACCCTGCTGGAGCCGCGCGCCGATGGCACATGGGCCGCGCTGATCAAGCCGCTGCGCAAGCTCAAGGTGGGCGAGCGGGTGGATTTCAGCCCGGAGCTTCATGCAACGCTGGAAGCGGTGGCCGAGGGGCAGGGCCATCTGCGCTTCAACTGCAAGGGCGCGGATTTCGACGCGGCGCTGAACGCGGCGGGGGCGATGCCGTTGCCGCCCTATATCGCGGCGAAACGCCCGGCAGATGCCCGCGACCGGACGGATTACCAGACCATCTGGGCGCGCCATGCGGGGGCGGTCGCGGCCCCCACGGCATCGCTGCATTTCGACGCGCCGCTGCTGGAGGCCCTGGCGGAAAGGGGCGTCTGCTTTTCCCATGTGACGCTGCATGTGGGTGCGGGCACCTTCCTGCCGGTCAAGGTGGATGACATCACCCGGCACAAGATGCATGCCGAATGGGGACAGGTCAGCGCCGAGGCCGCATCGGAGATTGCCGCAACAAAGGCGGCAGGTGGCCGGGTGATCCCGGTGGGGACAACCGCCCTGCGGCTGATCGAGACCGCGGCGCGGGAGGGGGAGATCAGGCCCTGGGAGGGCGACACCGACATCTTCATCACGCCGGGTTTTCGCTTTCACGTCACGGATGCGCTGATGACGAATTTCCATTTGCCGAAATCCACCCTGATGATGCTGGTCTCCGCGCTGATGGGGCCGCAGGCGATCCGTGACATCTATGACCATGCAATCGCGCAAGAATACCGGTTCTTCTCCTACGGGGATTCCAGCCTGCTCATTCCGGGTCAAAAGTGACACAAGTGCCAGGTGCCAGGCAAAACCGGCTTTTGCGTCACATCGCTGACCCGGAGTGCGGCGCTGCGTCCGAAGGACGGGGCAGGGGCCGGGCGCCTTCGGCATGTTCCGGGCCTGGGTGCCAGTGATCGAACGGCAGTTTCGTCCGCTTATCTGACCTTCACGCGCGTTGCAGCGAAGGTCCGGAAAGAGTCCGGAGTGACTTAACCACACAGGGCAGCGCCTGACCGCGGGTGGGCAGCGGAACGTCCGTGGGTGCCACTTTATTTCTAATCTTTGGCGTGGGGATGATGAACCGCAATACGGTGAGAAAGCGCCCGCCCATGGGGCGGTCGGGCGCTGCCCGGCGGTGCTGCGCACCTTGACTCCGGGCTTTGGCGGACGGCCGCTTTGTTCGCTCACCTGACCTTGCCCCATACCACGCCCAAGGTCTGGTCCGGGTCGGAAATGCCTGGCACGGCCCAGTGACAAGATTCAGCAAATGCGCCGCCAGGAGTCGGAGTTGCGCGACAATCGACAACAAGGGCGGTTCCGGCCCGACATGTGACACGATTCGCAAAAAATCGCCTGAATGTCGTATAACCGGGTGACGCCGCTGCCCAAGAGGTTCAGGGAGGGGCCAAACGGCAGATTGGATTCGCAGCGATGATACAGGTTCTTTCCAGCGCATGGGCGCTTTTGCTGGGCATGTGCCTGTTGATGGTCGGCAACGGGATGCAGGGCACGCTGCTGGGTATCCGTGGCGCGCTTGAAGGTTTTTCCACCTTCGAGATGTCCATTGTCATGTCGGCCTATTTCGTGGGCTTTCTGGGCGGGTCGCGGCTGGCGCCGCATATGATCCGCAGGGTCGGGCATGTGCGGGTCTTTGCGGCACTTGCCTCGCTGATCTCGGCGGTGATGATTCTCTATCCGACCTTTCCGGCGGTCCCGCTCTGGGCAATCGGGCGCGTGCTGATCGGGTTCTGCTTTTCCGCGGTCTATGTGACGGCGGAAAGCTGGCTCAACAATGCCGCCGACAATTCCAACCGGGGGCAGGCGCTGTCGCTTTACATGATCGTGCAGACGCTGGGCATCGTCGTGGCGCAGGCGCTGCTGCTGGCGGCGGACCCTTCGGGCTATGTGCTCTTCGTGATCCCCTCGGTGCTGGTCAGCGTGGCGGTGACTCCGATTCTGCTGACGATCAGCCCGACACCGGCCTTTGACACAACCAAACCCATGAGCCTGCGGGAACTGGCACGGTTCTCGCCGCTGGGCTGCATTGGCATGTTCCTGCTGGGCGGCGTCTTCTCGGCGCAGTTCGGCATGGCCCCGGTCTATGGCGCGGAGGCGGGGCTGAGCGTGGCGCAGATCTCGACCTTCGTGGCCACCTTCTTTGTCGGTTCTGTGGTGCTGCAATATCCCATCGGCTGGGTCTCGGACCGGATGGACCGGCGCACATTGATCGTCATCACCTCTGCCATCGGGGCGGCAGGCTCGATCATGGGGATGATGCTGGGCGATGTGTTCTGGCTGCTGCTGATCTCCGCCTTCATCGTGGGCGGCATGTCGAACCCGCTCTATTCCCTGCTGATCGCCCATACCAACGATTTCCTCGAACATGAGGACATGGCCGCAGCTTCGGGCGGGATGATCTTTATCAACGGGCTTGGGGCCATCCTGGGGCCGATCATCACCGGCTGGATGATGGGCACCTCGCTGGGGCCGGGCGGGTTTTATCTGTTCACGGCGGTCCTCTTCGTGATCCTGGCGGTCTATGCCACCTACCGCGCCACCCGCCGTCCCGCCGTGCCGGTGGACGAGACCGGAAACTATGTCGCGCTATACCCCACAGCCACAGCTGTCGCCGTCGAATATGCGCAGGAATATGCCATCGAAAGCGAGCAGGATGACGAAAACAACAGTTGAACGCGGCAAACATGTCGCAATTGATATAAATCGTGAGTCGCCGTTGGGGTTAAGATGTTCATAAGGTGGAATGATCTTGCCATAGGTCGCAAGATTGCGTGCAAGCTGAGGAGTGTGATCCATGCAAGGCCCTGATGAAGTACTTTCGTTCTGGCTGGACGAAGTTGGCCCCAAGGGCTGGTACGAGGCCAGCGACGCGCTGGACGCCACCATCCGTGACCGCTTCGAGGCGACATGGGAGGCGGCCTGCGAGGGCAAATTCTCGCTCTGGCTGACCTATCCCTCGGGCGCATTGGCCTACATCATCCTGATGGATCAGTTCTCGCGGAACATGTTCCGGGGCCAGGCCAGGGCCTTTGCCAGCGACCGTGCCGCACTTGCGGCAGCGAAATCCGCGATCGAGCGGGGCTGGGACCTGAAGATCGACGAACCGGCACGACAGTTCTTCTACATGCCGCTGATGCATTCCGAGAATCTGTGTGATCAGGACCGCTGTGTGCGGCTGATGTGCGAACGCATGCCCGAAACCCGCGAGAACAACCTGCTGCATGCGCGTGCGCACCGCGAGGTGATCCGGCGGTTCGGGCGGTTCCCCTATCGCAACGAGGCCCTGTCGCGCGCGGGCACCAGCTGCGAGATCGCCTATGTCAGCGATGGCGGCTATGGGCAGACTTTGCGCGAATTGCAGGCAGAATCCGCCGTCGCCTGACGACTTTCAGTTCTCGCGGTTGTGACAGATCAAAAAGTGGTTTAACGGTAAACTATATCTGTCTGTCACATTGCGAGGACCTCGAGAATGGCTGCAAAATCCTTTGATCTTATCGTGATCGGTGCGGGGCCCGGTGGCTATGTCGCCGCAATCCGGGGGGCGCAACTGGGGCTTTCCGTGGCGATTGTCGAGCGCGAGCATCTGGGCGGCATCTGCCTGAACTGGGGCTGCATCCCGACCAAGGCGCTGCTGCGCTCTTCCGAAGTCTTCCATCTGATGCACCGGGCCAAGGAATTTGGTCTGAAGGCCGAGGGCATCGGTTATGATCTGGACGCGGTGGTCAAACGCTCGCGCAAGGTGGCGGGGCAATTGTCGGGCGGGATCGGCCACCTGATGAAGAAGAACAAGATCACCGTGGTGATGGGCGAGGCGACGTTGCTTGCCAAGGGCAAGGTCAGCGTCAAGACCGACGCAAAGAATGGTGGGGGCACCGAAGAGCTGACCGCCAAGAACATCGTTCTGGCCACCGGTGCGCGGGCCCGCGAACTGCCGGGGCTGGAGGCGGATGGCAAGCTGGTCTGGACCTACAAGCACGCGCTGCAGCCGACACATATGCCGAAAAAACTGCTGGTGATCGGTTCCGGGGCCATCGGCATCGAATTTGCCAGTTTCTACAATACCCTGGGGGCCGACACCACCGTGGTCGAGGTGATGGACCGCGTCTTGCCGGTGGAGGATGCCGAGATTTCCGCCTTTGCCAAGAAGGCCTTTGAGAAACAGGGCATGAAGATCATGCAGAAGGCCATGGTCAAGCAGCTGGACCGGGCCGGTGACAAGGTGACCGCCCATATCGAGGTGGGCGGCAAGATCGAGAAACAGGATTTCGACACGGTGATTTCCGCCGTGGGCATCGTCGGCAATGTGGAGGGGCTGGGTCTGGAGGACCTGGGCGTGAAGCTGGACCGCACCCATGTGGTCACCGATGAATATTGCCGCACCGGGGTCGAGGGGCTTTATGCCATCGGCGACATCGCCGGGGCGCCCTGGCTGGCGCATAAGGCCAGCCATGAGGGTGTCATGGTGGCCGAGCTGATCGCGGGCGGGCATCCGCATCCGGTCAAACCCGAAAGCATCGCGGGCTGCACCTATTGCCACCCGCAGGTCGCATCGGTGGGCTATACGGAGGCGAAGGCCAGGGAGCTGGGCTTTGACATCAAGGTGGGCCGTTTCCCTTTCATCGGCAATGGCAAGGCCATCGCACTGGGAGAGGAAAGCGGGATGATCAAGACCATCTTTGACGCCAAGACCGGCGAATTGCTGGGCGCGCATATGGTGGGGGCGGAAGTGACCGAGCTTATCCAGGGCTATGTGGTGGGCCGTCAGCTGGAGACCACCGAGGAAGACCTGATGAACACGGTCTTCCCGCATCCGACCCTGAGCGAGATGATGCATGAGGCGGTGCTGGATGCCTATGGGCGTGTGATCCACATGTGATCCCGCCGGGGTGTGATCTGACGGACGCGCTGCGCGCGACACGATCTAGGCTCTGGACCCATTAATTCTATATGCTCAGCGGCGATTTCGCGAAATTTCAATGGTTTGGGGCGTGCAGCCAATAGTGGTTCTATTTGCAAGCGACCCAAGACGTTGAAATGAAGTGAAATCACCGCCCGTCGCTCCGAAGGAGCGCCGACTCATGTTGGCACGCCTTTGGCGTGACGGGTTTGACGGATTTTCCCGCAGCCCACTGCCCGGCAGGGCATTGCGCAGCAATGTCCCGAGAGGAGGCGTCACATCTGCTTGAAATAGAACCACTATTCTTGCGCAGATGTTCCTGGTCTGCGAAAAAATCTGTCAAACTGAGCATATAGAATTAATGGGTCCAGAGCCTATGGGTGTTTGTTGCGGGCCTGAGCCCCTCGGGGCGGATGTTGCGCGGTTCGAAGGGTTTGATTTTCTGCTGAGAAGGTGTTCAGGGCGCGATGCGTCCTGAACGACCTGTTTCGATGGTTTTCCGAGTCTGAACCGCCTCAAGGACAAGCCGCTGCGCGGGGCCTGCGGCCTCCTTGACCCGGTTCAGACTCTTGTTGTGCCAGACTCTTGTTATGGACGGGCCGCAGGGCCGGTGGCATAAGCAGGGCATGGTAAGTCTCAATCGTGTCGTCATGCAGCCGGCCAGCCGCCGGATGATCAATGCCCTGGGTCCCTCGGATCTGGATTGTGCAGAGATATCAGGCAAATGGGGCAAGAGGTTCGATTTCAAATCCTACAGCCAGTTTCGCTATCCCGAGTATGACGTCTGCGGTGAACCCTTTACCGATGCGGCGGGGGTGCCGCTGACCTTTGACCTGATCCTTGCCAATCAGGTCTGGGAACATCTGGACCGGCCCTATGCCGCCACCCGCAACATCCATCGCATGTTGCGCCCGGGCGGGTATTTCTGGGTTGCGGTGCCGTTTTTCGTGCCGCTTCATGCGGCCCCGCAGGACAATTCGCGCTGGAGCGCGCGGGGGCTGAAGAACCTGTTGATCGAGGGCGGTTTCGCGCCCGATGCCATCCATGCGGAGCAATGGGGCAACCGGCATGTGGCAATGCGCAACCTCGAAGCGCGCTGGCCGCCGGAATATGACGCAGAGACCGACGACATCAGGAACGACCCGGAGATGCCGATCTGTTCCTGGGCGCTGGCGCAGAAGGTCTGAGGCGAGGGGCGGATGGCAGCGAAACAGACGTCTTTTGCGCTGGTCCTGGCGCTTTGGGCCGCGGGGCTGGGCGCTGCGGCGCAATATGGCAAGGTCTCGGTGATTTTCGACATGCTGCCGGGGGTCTATCCTGCGGCGGGGGCGTCGCTGGGTTTTGCCGTGTCGCTGGTGGGCTTTGTCGGCATCCTGCTGGGGGTGGTGGCCGGGCTGGTGGTGGCGCGGGTCCGCTATCGCCGGGCCTTGCTGATGGCGCTGTGGCTGGGGGCGGTGCTGTCGCTGTTTCAGTCTTTGTTGCCGCCGCTGCCGCTGTTGCTGGTGTCGCGGGTGATCGAAGGCGCCTCGCATCTGGCGATAGTCGTGGCGGCCCCGACGCTGATCGCGCAGATCAGCGCGGAAAAGGACCGCGGCTTCACCCTGACCCTTTGGGGCACCTTCTTTGGCGTGGCCTTTGCGGTGCTGGCGGTGCTGGGGCGGCCGCTGGCGCTGGCCTATGGACCGCAGGCGGTCTTTGCCGCCCATGGCGCCTATATGGCGGGCTGTGCGCTCTATCTGTCGTCGCGCCTGCGCCGCCTGCCGGACGAGGGGCCGCAGCCGGTGTTTTCGCTGTTGCGGGTGCTGCGGGACCATGTGGCGATCTACCGCTCGCCGCGGCAATCCGCGGCGGGGCTGGGCTGGCTGTTCTATACCTTCAGCTTTGTCTCCATCCTGACGGTTCTGCCGCCCTATCTGGATCCGGGGCTGCGCGGCTGGATCATGGGGGCCATGCCGCTGGTCAGCATCGCGGTGTCGATGACAGCCGGGGTGGCGCTGCTGCGCCGGATCGCCGCGGTGCGGGTGGTCGAACTGGGATTCGCCGGATCGCTTGCCGCCGCACTCTGGCTCTGGGCCAGTCCGGGCGCGCCGCTGGCCTGTCTGGCGCTGGCCGCCGCGATGGGGCTGATCCAGGGCGCCAGCTTTGCCGCCGTGGCACAATTGAACGATACCGCCGCTTCCCAGGCCCGGGCCAACGGGGCGATGGCGCAGATGGGCAACCTGGGCAATACCATCGGCACGCCGGTGATGGCCGCCGGGTTGATCTGGCTGGGCTATGCCGCGCTGCCGGTGCTGGCGGGGGGCGCTTTCCTGGCCGGGCTGCTGGTCCACCTGTGGCTGGGACAGCGCCGCGCCGCCTGAATGTTCTTCTTTAGTTCTTATTTTATCGTTGGAGAATCCCGCGTCCGCGCCTATGTAGAAACCGGGAAACGGGGTGCTGTATGGCTGAGCTGAAAAATATCGAAGTGCGCGGCGCGCGCGAACACAATCTCAAGAACATCGACGTGGATATTCCGCGCGACCAACTGGTTGTTATCACCGGGCTTTCCGGCTCGGGGAAATCCTCGCTCGCCTTCGACACGATCTATGCCGAAGGGCAGCGCCGCTATGTCGAATCGCTCAGCGCCTATGCGCGGCAGTTCCTCGACATGATGCAGAAGCCCGATGTGGATCACATCAGCGGGCTGTCCCCGGCGATTTCCATCGAACAGAAGACCACCAGCAAGAATCCGCGCTCCACCGTCGGCACGGTGACGGAGATCTATGACTACATGCGCCTGCTGTTTGCGCGGGTCGGCACGCCCTACTCCCCGGAGACCGGCAAGCCGATCGAGGCGCAGCAGGTGCAGGACATGGTGGACCGGATCATGACCATGGAGGAGGGGACCCGCGCCTATCTGCTGGCTCCGATCGTGCGCGACCGCAAGGGCGAATACCGCAAGGAATTCATCGAACTGCGCAAGCAGGGCTTCCAGCGGGTCAAGGTCGACGGCGCTTTCCACGAACTGGACGAGCCGCCCACGCTCGACAAGAAGTTCCGCCATGACATCGACGTGGTGGTGGACCGGATCGTGGTCCGCGAGGGGCTGGAGACGCGGCTCGCCGATTCCCTGCGCACAGCGCTTGATCTGGCCGATGGCATCGCGATCCTGGAAACTGCTCCGGCAGAGGGGGAACCCGAACGCCATACGTTTTCCGAAAAATTCGCCTGTCCGGTCAGCGGCTTCACCATTCCCGAAATCGAACCGCGGCTGTTTTCCTTCAACGCGCCTTTCGGGGCCTGCCCCTCCTGTGACGGGCTGGGGGTTGAGCTGTTCTTTGACGAGCGTCTGGTGGTACCGGACCAGAACCTGAAGATCTATGACGGCGCGCTGGCCCCCTGGCGCAAGGGCAAGAGCCCCTATTTCAAGCAGACCATCGAGGCGATTGCGAAACATTACGACTTCAACCAGCAGACCCGCTGGAAAGACCTGCCCGAGCAGGTGCAGCAGGTGTTCCTCTACGGGTCCGGCAAGGAAGAGATCAAGTTCCGCTATGACGAGGGCGGGCGCGTCTATGAGGTGACGCGCGTCTTCGAAGGGGTGATCCCCAACATGGAACGCCGCTATCGCGAGACGGATTCGAACTGGATCCGCGAGGAATTCGAGCGCTATCAGAACAACCGCCCCTGTGGCACCTGCGGCGGCTACCGCCTGCGGGCAGAGGCGCTGGCGGTCAAGATCGGCCCGGCGGATGATCTGAAACATGCAGGCCAGGTGGTGCAGATGTCGATCCGCGAGGCCTTCGACTGGTGCAACACGGTGCCGGCGGCGCTCAGCCCGCAGAAAAACGAGATCGCCCGCGCCATCCTGAAGGAAATCCGCGAACGGCTTGGGTTCCTCAATAACGTGGGGCTTGAATACCTGACACTGGCACGCTCCAGCGGCACCTTGTCTGGCGGCGAAAGCCAGCGCATCCGGCTTGCCAGCCAGATCGGCTCCGGCCTGACCGGGGTGCTCTACGTCCTTGACGAACCCTCGATCGGGCTGCACCAGCGCGACAATGACCGGCTTTTGCAAACGCTGAAGAACCTGCGCGATCAGGGCAATACCGTGATCGTGGTGGAACATGACGAAGAAGCGATCCGCGAGGCGGATTATGTGTTCGACATCGGGCCGGGGGCCGGGGTGCACGGCGGGCAGGTGGTCAGCCATGGCACGCCCGATCAGGTGGCGGCAGACCCCAATTCGATCACCGGCCAATATCTGACCGGCAAGCGCGAAATCCCGATCCCGGCAACCCGGCGCAAGGGCAAGAACAAGAAAGTGCAGGTGGTCAAGGCGACCGGCAACAACCTGCAGAATGTCACGGTGGATTTTCCTTTGGGACAATTCGTCTGCGTCACCGGCGTGTCGGGCGGCGGCAAATCCACCCTGACCATCGAAACCCTGTTCAAGACCGCCTCGATGAACCTCAACGGCGCACGCCAGACGCCCGCACCCTGCGAGACCATCAAGGGGCTGGAGCACCTCGACAAGGTCATCGACATCGACCAGCGCCCGATTGGCCGCACGCCGCGCTCGAACCCGGCAACCTACACCGGGGCCTTCACCCCGATCCGCGACTGGTTCGCAGGGCTGCCCGAATCCAAGGCGCGCGGCTACAAGCCGGGGCGCTTCAGCTTCAACGTCAAGGGCGGGCGCTGCGAGGCCTGCCAGGGCGACGGCGTCATCAAGATAGAGATGCACTTCCTGCCGGATGTCTATGTGGAATGCGAGACCTGCAAGGGCGCGCGCTACAACCGCGAGACGCTTGAGATCAGGTTCAAGGGCAAGAGCATCGCCGATGTGCTGGACATGACCGTGGAAGACGCCCAGGCGTTCTTTCAGGCGGTGCCGTCGATCCGCGAAAAGATGGACGCGCTGATGCGGGTGGGTCTGGGCTATATCAAGGTCGGCCAGCAGGCCACGACGCTTTCGGGCGGCGAGGCGCAGCGCGTGAAACTCTCCAAGGAGCTGAGCAAACGCTCGACCGGCCGCACGCTCTATATCCTGGATGAACCGACCACGGGGCTGCATTTCGAAGATGTGCGCAAACTGCTGGAAGTGCTGCATGAACTGGTCGATCAGGGCAATTCCGTCATCGTGATCGAACATAATCTCGATGTGGTGAAAACCGCCGACCATATCATCGACATCGGCCCCGAGGGCGGCGATGGCGGTGGCCGTGTGGTGGCCACCGGCACCCCGGAAGACGTGGCCGAAGTGGCGGAAAGCTACACCGGCAAATACCTCAAGCCGATGCTCACCAAGGCGCGGGCGAAAGTGGCGGCAGAGTAACCCCGGACTTCATTGTTCCGAAAATATACCACGGGGGTCCGGGGGTGTGAAACCCCCGGTGCGCCGCCCTCCCGGCGGCCGTGACAATCCGGTTCACAGCACCGCGCGGGCAATCCGGATCAATTGCAACGTCTCGTACTGGCTGTCGCTCAGCCGGATCACCTGACCGTTCAGCACCGCATAATTGACGTCCGGTCCGGGGGCGGGCAGGCGGTACAGACGGCTGAGTTCATACTGGGTCAGCGCGGCGGTGGGCGCCACGTTCAGCCCGCTGCCGATATCGGCCACCTGGGCCAATTCGTTGATCAGCAGCAGGCCGGTGTAATCCTCCTGATCCAGCAGCACCGGCATCCCGTCGATCAGCGCATAGCGCTGACCGTTCGGGGCAGGGGCCAGACCAAAAAGCCGCGCGATCTGCGCCGATTGCAACAGCAGGTTCTCCGAAGGGGTCAGGCCGCGCCGCAGATAATCGTCGCGCTGCCGCAGCCAGAGCCGGTCGTATTCCGCGTCATCGTAGCTGAGCCATTGCTCCTGGGTCACGCCCTGTTTCGCCAGACCGGGCGGCACGCAGGCCGGGGTCTTCTTGGCCAGGCCGGGGGGGCAGTTGCGATAGGTGATCAGTTGTTCGATCGGGGTGTCGGCGACCACCAGTTGCGGTCCGGCCAGGGCAAGGGCAACGCCACCCAGCAGGGTCAGCATGTCGCGGTCCGCCGGGGCCTTCACGCGCAGGATCTCTTCCGCCCGCTTGTCCCAGTCGGCACCGCGCAGCTTGCCTTTGCCCGCTTTCAGCGCCTTGTCCGGCTTGTCGTTCCTGGCCTGTTGCTTGTCGGCTTTCCCGGGTTTGTCCGGCTTGCCCTTTGCAATGTCCCTGGTCTTGTCCTTGCCCCTGGCCTGTTTGTCCTTGCCATGGCCCTTGGCCTTGTTGCCCTTGGCGGGCTTTTCGGCTTTTGCACCCTTGCCGTGCCCCTTGCCATTGTCCTTTGCCAGCCAGAGCTGCGCGCTGTGATCCGCGGTGGTCAGGGCGTTGACAGAGGAGGCGCTGACAGGGCCTGCGGCAAATGGCGCGGCGGCCAGGGAACTGGCCAGACCGACGCTCAAGAGGGCGGATGTCATCAGATGTCGCATGTGTTTCCTTCCCGGTGCGGCGGCGCATAAACGTCACCTTTACGCATTCAACCGATGGGAAGGCAGATAGGTTCCCGGGAGGGATTGCCCGTCGGCGTGGCTCCGCCGACGGGGCTGGCGGGCATCAGCCGTTGCGGCCACGGGCCGCGAGACGGGGCAGCATGGCGGAAAAATCGCGGCCCTTGCCGTCTTCTTCCTCGACGAAGGTCTTGTAGATTTCCAGCGCCCGCGCCCCCATCGGGGTGTCGGCATCCACCAGTTCGGCAGCCTGTTGCGACAGGCCAAGGTCCTTGAGCATCAGTTCCGCGGCAAAACCGGGTTTGTAACCGTTGTCGGCGGGCGATTTCGGCCCGACCCCCGGCGCCGGGCAATAGGCGTTCATCGACCAGGAATAGCCCGAAGAGGTGCTGACCACCTCGAACATGCGCTGACGGTCAAGGCCAAGCTTGTCGGCCAGGGCAAAGGCCTCGCAGGTGGCGATCATCGTGGCGCCCAGGATCATGTTGTTGCAGATCTTGGCGGCCTGGCCCGCGCCCGCAGCGCCGCAATGGACCGCCTTCTGGCCCATGATCTCGAACAGCGGTTGCGCTGCGGCAAAGGCCGCTTCGGACCCGCCCGCCATGAAGGTCAGCGTGCCGCCTTCGGCCCCGCCAACGCCTCCGGACACAGGCGCGTCTACCGCAAGAAGCCCTGCATTTTCAGCGGCTTCCGAGGTGTTCCTCGCGCTTTCCACATCCACGGTCGAACAGTCGATGAAGACCGCGCCCGCGCGCATATGGCCAATCGCCTCTGCCGCGACCTGGCGCAGGATCGACCCGTTTGGCAGCATGGTGATCACCACATCCGCGCCGGTGACGGCATCGGCGATGCTGTCGGCGACGGTTACGCCGCTGGCAGTGGTCCCGGCCACGTCATACCCCGCGACCGCATGGCCTGCCTTGGCAAGGTTCGCCGCCATCGGCCCCCCCATGTTGCCAAGTCCGATGAATCCGATTTTGAGCGCGGCCATAGAATGTCCTTTCAGAGTTTCACCGCATCCGCACCCAGCGGTTGCAGCATGTGATAGATTGCCGCCGGGGGCACTTGACCCCCGGCATGTTGCCAGCGCGGATTGCGGTCCTTGTCGATGATCGCGGCGCGGATGCCTTCCAGGAAATCGCCGTCTTCCATCGCGCGATAGGTAAAGCGGTATTCCAGATCCAGCGCATTTGCCATTGTGGGGCCAGTGTCGCGCAAGCGGTGAATGATCTCAATCGTGCAGGCCGCCGAGAGCGGCGAGACACGGGAGAGTTTCTTCAATGTGTCCTTTGCAAAACCGGTATCCGCAGTTTGCAAACTGTCCAGAACCGCCTCCAGATCCGCGCCAGAAAAATGCCTGTCAATCTCGGCAAGCTGGTCGCGCAGGCTGCCGGGGGGCGGTGTTTCCCCTTTGATTTCAGCGGGATCGCCGGTGGTTTCCAGTTTCGCAATAACCTCTGGCCAGGACGCTTCCGGCAGAAAGACATCTGCAAACCCTGCAAATATCGCATCATCCGGCCCCAGGCGTGTTGCCGTGGTGCCCAGGTATTCGCCCAGCCTGCCGGGGGCGCGGGCAAGGATCAATGTACCGCCCACGTCGGGCACCAGACCGATGCCGCATTCGGGCATGGCGATCTGGCTGCTTTCCCCGACAACCCGGTGCGACCCGTGGCAGCCGATGCCGACGCCGCCGCCCATGGTGAACCCCTGCAGGAACGAGACGACGGGCTTGTCATAGCCGAAGATCTTGTTGTTCAGCCGGTATTCATCGGCCCAGAACCGGCGGCCATAGGCGTAGTCACCCCTGGTTCCGGTCTCGTATAATTCGGCAATATCCCCGCCGGAACAGAAGGCGCGTTCGCCTTCGGCGTCGATCACCACCAGCGCCACGGCGTCATTCCCCGCCCAGTCATCCAGCGCCGCCTCGATCGCCAGACACATGTCATAGGTCATGGCGTTCAGCGCCTGGGGCCGGGTCAGGGTGATGCGCCCGGCGCGGCCCGTGATGCGGATGTCGATATCGCTCATGGCAGGGCCTCAGCGGTTCTTCAGCATGTCGCGGGCGACGATCACGCGCATGATTTCATTGGTGCCTTCAAGGATCTGATGCACCCGCAGATCGCGCACCAGCTTTTCGATGCCATAATCCGCAAGATAGCCGTAGCCGCCGTGCAGCTGCAGGCATTGATCCACCACCTTGCTGCCCGTCTCTGTCACGAATTTCTTGGCCATGGCGCAGAACTTGGTCGCATCGGGCGCCTTGTTGTCCAGCTTCCACGCCGCCTGCCGCAGGAAGATGCGCGCGGCCTGAAGCTCGATCTCCATATCCGCAAGGCGGAACTGCAAGCCCTGGAACTGGTCGATGGTCTGACCAAAGGCCTTGCGCTCGCCCATATAGGCGAGGGTCTTGTTCAGCGCCGTCTGCGCCGCGCCCAGCGAACAGGCGGCGATGTTCAACCGGCCGCCATCCAGACCCACCATGGCATATTTGAAGCCCTTGCCCTCTTCCCCCACGAGATTGGCAGAGGAAACATCGCAATTGTCGAACTGGACCTGTGCCGTGGGTTGGCTGCGCCAGCCCATCTTGTCCTCCAGCCCGCCAAAGCTGAGGCCCTTTGTCCCATCCTCGACCAGCAGGGTGGAGACGCCCGCCGCCCCGTCGTCAGAGGTGCGTGCCATCACCACATAGGCATCGGAATAGCCGCCGCCGGAGATGAAGGCCTTGCTTCCGTTCAGCCGGTAGCCTTCGTTGGTGCGTTCCGCGCGGGTCTTGAGCGCTGCGGCGTCAGAGCCTGAGCCGGGTTCGGTCAGGCAATAGCTGAGCACGGTGTTCATGGCGACCACATCGGGCAGCACCCGGCCTTTCAGCGCATCGCTGCCGAATGTGTCGATCATCTTGGCGCACATGTTGTGGATCGACAGGAAGGCCGCGACAGAGGGGCAGGCCATCGAAAGCGCCTCGAACACCAGTGTCGCGTCCAGACGGCTGAGCCCCGAACCGCCAACCTCTTCCGAGACATAAAGACCGCCAAAGCCCAGTTCACCGACGCGCGGCCACAGGTCCCGGGGAATGGTGCCGTCCTTTTCCCAGGCATGGGCATGGGGCGCGATCTGATCCTGGCCGAAATCACGCGCCATATCGAAGATGGCTGTTTGTTCCTCTGTCAGTGCAAAGTCCATCGTGCTCCCTCCCCAAATCACGTTATTGAACGCTTGTTAATATCCATTCCTTGCAGAAATATTGCGAGCGATTTCCGGTGTCAGTCACTGGAAATTTCGGCCAGCGCATTCCCCGCAGAGGGGTCTCCCAGTCGGGCGGCGGTTTCGAACCAGTGGCGGGCCTGAAACAGGTCGTGTGGCAGGCCGTCCGCATCGCGGTACATCTCGCCCAGGCGCCGCGCGGCCCCTGCATGGCCTTCATTGGCCGCATCCCAGAACCATTGCGCCGCCGTGCGCCGGTTCTGCGCGGTGCCATCGCCGTCATAAGTGGCCCTGCCCAGCAGGTACTGGCAGGCCCGCCCGCCCAGCTGCGCCTGTTGCAGGGCGGTCTGATAGGCCGCTGCCCGGTCCATGGGCAGGCCGGCCCCGTCCCAGAGGGCCTGCGCGTAGTTGCAGGTGCCGGCCTGGTGTTTGGCGGTCGTGGCCTGCCGGAACAGGGTCGCGGCCCGGGTCAGATCCGCATCCACCCCCAGGCCATCGCGATAGGCCTCGCCAAGGCGGTTCTGCGCCGCTGCATCGCCCTGGGCCGCCGCAAGGGCAAACCACTGCGCTGCGGCGGCGGGATCGGGGTCTTGCAGCAGCCCGTCGGACAGAAAGATGCCCACCAGCCGCTGTCCGGGGCCATCGCCCAGGTCAGCCGCCTGTTGTGCAAGCTCCCGGGCGCGGGGCAGGTCGGCAGGCACGGCAGTGCCTTCGTAATAGAGCAGGGCGAGGGTGCTTATGGATTTGGCCGCGCCCAATCCCGCAGCGCGTTCCAGCAGGGCGATGGCGCGGGGCACATCCACGTCGGTCTGCGCCCCGGTCAGCAGGTGGATTGCCAGGTTGTTCATCGCCAGCGTATCCCCCGCCTCGGCGGCGCGGGCCAGTTTGTCGATCTCGGTCTCTTCCATGATCAGACGCCCATCCGCGCTGATCCGCAGCAGCCCCGCGCTTGCATCGATGTCGATGCGCGCCTCGCTGCTGGTGGGGTAAGATGTGCCGTCCACGATCACCTGCGCGCCTGTCAGCTGGATTTGGCGGCCATCCAGCACCACCTCGACCCCGCCCGCGATGGGATTGAGCATCTGTTCCTGCCCGCCGGAGACGGAGAAGGTGACGCCATTCATGGTCATGCTCGGGCTGTTCTGCGCGGCGGGCGGGCCCGCCAGAAGGGCCACACAGGGCAGGCTCAGCAGCAGAATCCTCGCGAAAAGGCGCATCCGTTCCTCCGTTCGGGTGGCAAAGGGGCCGTCTTGCGGCCCGCTTTGGTCTTGCAGGTGGTGTGGATGTTTACTCCATCACAGGGATGGAGAATTCACCACCCTCCTTGATGCCCGAAGGCCAGCGCGCGGTCACGGTCTTGGTGCGTGTGTAGAACTTGAACGCATCCGGCCCGTGCTGGTTCAAATCGCCAAAGACGGATTTCTTCCAGCCGCCGAAGGTGTGATAGGCCAGCGGCACCGGGATCGGCACGTTGACACCCACCATGCCGATGTTGATCCGGTTGGCAAAATCACGCGCCGCGTCGCCGTCGCGGGTAAAGATCGCGGTGCCATTGCCGTATTCATGGTCCATCGCCAGACCCAGCGCTTCCTCATAGGTCTGGGCGCGCACGCAGGTCAGCACGGGGCCGAAAATCTCGTGCTTGTAGATGTCCATGTCCTTGGTCGCGCGGTCAAAGAGGTGCGGGCCGACGAAATAGCCGTCCTCATAGCCCTGCAATTTGAAGTCGCGCCCGTCGACAACCAGTTCCGCGCCCTGGTCGATGCCGGTCTGTACCAGACGTTCGATGTTGGCCTTGGCGGCGGCGGTCACGACCGGGCCGTAATCCACATCCTTGCCGGCGGTATAGGGGCCGACTTTCAGCTTTTCGATGCGCGGCACCAGTTTCTCGATCAGCCGGTCGGCGGTTTCGTCACCCACCGGCACAGCCACGGAAATCGCCATGCAGCGTTCGCCCGCAGCGCCATAGCCCGCGCCCACCAGCGCATCGGCTGCCTGATCCATATCCGCGTCGGGCATGATGATCATGTGGTTCTTGGCGCCGCCAAAGCACTGCACCCGTTTGCCGTTGGCGCAGCCGGTGGCATAGATATATTCCGCGATGGGGGTGGAGCCGACAAAGCCGACCGACTGGATCACCTCGTCGTGCAGGATCGCGTCCACCGCTTCCTTGTCGCCGTTGACAACCTGCAGGATTCCCTTGGGCAGGCCCGCTTCTTCCATCAGTTCGGCCAGCATCAGCGGCACGGAAGGGTCACGTTCGGAGGGTTTGAGGATGAAGGCATTGCCGCAGGCAATGGCCGGCGCGAACATCCACATCGGGATCATGGCGGGGAAGTTGAAGGGGGTGATGCCCGCCGTCACGCCAAGCGCCTGGCGCATGGAATACATGTCGATGCCGGGGCCCGCGCTGTCGGTGAATTCACCTTTCAGCAGCTCCGGCGCGCCGATGCAGTATTCCACCACTTCCAGGCCACGCTGCACGTCGCCGGCGGCATCGGGCAGGGTCTTGCCATGCTCGCGGCTCAGCGCCTCGGCCAGCTTGTCCATGTCGCGGTTCAGCAGGGCCACGAATTTCATCAGCACCCGCGCGCGGCGCTGCGGGTTTGTTGCCGCCCATGCGGGCTGTGCGGCCTGTGCATAGGCCACGGCCTGGGCCATTTCGGCACCATTGGCCAGCGGCACGCGCGCCTGAACTTCGCCGGTGGCGGGGTTCATCACATCGGCGAAACGGCCGGAGGTGCCTTTGACATGGGCACCGTTCAGATAATGGGTCAGTTCTTGCATAGCGGATCTCCCTTGGGTTGGCGGCAGATTAGTCTTGCAAAAAGGCATGTTAAAGGGGCAAGTTTTCAAAATGGTTTTGCATTTTTGCAAGACGATCTGCAGGAGAAGGCGAAAGGGCCGCGCGCATGGAAAATTGGGACGACATCCGCCTGTTCCTGGCCGTCGCGCGGGAGCGCAGCCTGTCGGGCGCAGGCAAGGTGCTGCGGCTGGACCCGGCGACGCTGGGCCGCCGGGTGGCACGGCTGGAAAAGACGCTGGAGGTTGGCCTGTTCGTGAAATCGCCGCAGGGCTATGCGCTGACGGAAGCGGGCGCGCAGCTGCTGGAGCGGGCAGAGGCGGTGGAACAGGCGATGCGGCTGGCCTCTGCCGGGGTGGCGGTGCCCAGCGACCGGATGACCGGACAGATTCGCATCGGTGCGCCGGACGGGGCGGCGAATTTCCTGTTGCCGCAGGTCTGCGCCGCGCTGGGGCGCGACCATCCCGAGCTGGACATCCAGATCGTCGCCCTGCCGCGCGTCTTCAACCTGTCGCGGCGCGAGGCGGATATGGCCATCGGTGTCTCCGCACCCACGGCGGGACGGCTGATCGTGCAGAAGGTCAGCGATTATCACCTGCATCTGGCGGCCTCGGACGGCTACCTTGGTGCGCAGGGCGTGCCGGCCTCGGTCGCCGATCTGAAGCATCACCGCATCGTGGGCTATATCCCCGACATGATCTTTGACCGCGAGCTGGATTATCTTGCGGATCTGGGCCTGACGCGGGTGGCGCTGGCCTCGAATTCGGTCTCGGTCCAGTTGCAGATGGTGGCGCGGGGCGGGGGCATCGGCGTGGTCCATGATTTCGTGCTGCCCTTCGCGCCCGAGGTGCAGCGCATCCTGACCGCCGAGGTCAGCCTCAAACGGTCGTTTTACCTGATCCGCCATGCCGACGATCAGTCCAACCGCCGGTTGAGCCGCTTTGCCGACCTCTTTGGTGCCGCGATCCGCTCGGAACTGGCGCTGCTGGAGGCAAAAGCTTGACAGCTAAACGCTTTCTGGTGACGCTGGACTTACGGGGTGCGTCAAAACAGGAGGAACGCCATGCTGGTGTCGCAAATTCTCAAATCGAAATCCGATGATGCGGTGGTGACCTCTGCGCCCACCCTTCTGATTTCAGAGGCGGCGCGGATGTTGTCGGAGAAGCGGATCGGCACATTGGTGATCTCCAAGGACGGCAAGACCCCGATCGGCATCCTGTCAGAGCGTGATATCGTGCGCGAACTGGGCAATCAGGGCGCGGGCTGCCTGAGCATGACCGTGGACAAGCTGATGACAACCAAGCTGGTGACCTGCAGCCGCGACGACCGCGCCGATGCGATCCTGCAGCAGATGACAGACGGCAGGTTCCGTCACATGCCGGTGCTGGAAAACGGCGCGTTGGTGGGGCTGATTTCGCTGGGCGACGTGGTCAAGGCGCGCCTGTCCGAACTCTCGATGGAGAAAGATGCCCTGCAGGGCATGATTATGGGCCACTAGCGCTTGCGCCTCAGGCGCGCGCATGTTTGCTTGCGCGCGAAAACGACCAGATCCAGGAAGTCCCATGCGCATTGGCCTTTACCCCGGCACCTTCGACCCCATCACATTGGGCCATATCGATATCATCCGCCGGGCGACGCGGCTGGTGGACAAGCTGGTGATCGGCGTGGCCATCAACCGCGACAAGGGGCCGCTGTTCGACCTGGACGAAAGGGTCGAAATGATCCAGGACGAATGCGCCGAACTGGGCCGGCAGACCGGGGTCGAGATTGCGGTGCATCCCTTTGAGAACCTGCTGATCAACTGCGCGCGGGACGTGGGCGCGCAGATCATCATCCGGGGCCTGCGGGCGGTGGCGGATTTTGAATATGAATACCAGATGGTCGGCATGAACCGGCAGCTTGATGACAGCATCGAGACGGTGTTCCTGATGGCCGAGGCGCAGCATCAGGCGATTGCCAGCAAGCTGGTCAAGGAAATCGCCCGTCTGGACGGGGATGTCAGCAAGTTCGTGACCCCCAGCGTCAATGCCAAGCTGCTGGAACGCTTCGGCTGAGCTTACATGCGGCTGGCGATCACGTCGGCCGTGTCCAGCATCCGGTTGGAAAACGCCCATTCATTGTCATACCAGGCCAGCACCCGCAGCAGGGTGCCGTCCTGAATTCGCGTCTGGTCGGTGGCAAAGACGGCGGAATGGGGGTTGCCCCTGAAATCGGTCGAGACCAGCTTGCGGTCGGTCACCCCCAGCACGCCCCTGAGCGGACCTTCGGCCGCCGCTGCGCGAAAGGCGTCGTTGACCGCCTCTGCCGTGGTGGATTTGTCCAGCGTCACCACCAGATCGCAGCAGGACACATCCGGTGTCGGCACCCGGATGGCATGGCTGGTGATCCGCCCCGCCAGATGCGGCAGCACATGGTCCAGCGTCCGCGAGGCGCTGGTCGAGGTCGGCACCATCGACAGCGCACCGGCCCGGGCGCGATAGAGGTCCTCATGGGCGGCATCGGTCAGGTTCTGCGAATTGGTATAGCAATGCACCGTGGTCATCATGCCGTGCCGGATGCCAAAGGCCTGATCGAGGACATGCACCATCGGCACCAGGCAATTGGTGGTGCAGGAGCCGTTCGACACCACCCTGTCCGCGGCGGTCAGGCTGTCATGGTTGATGCCGTAAACCACGGTCTTTGCCTCGCCCTTGGCAGGCCCCGAGATCAGCACGCGCCCCGCGCCGTTGCGCAGATGCGCCTCGGCCTGGACCGGATCGGTCATATGGCCGGTACATTCCAGGGCGATGTCCACATCCTGCCAGTTCAGCCTTTCGGGCCGGGGCTCTGCCGTGACACGGATCGGGCCGCGGCCCAGGTCCATGGTGCCTTCACCCAGGGTCACGGTGCCGGGATAGATGCCATGCACGGAATCGAATTCGAACAGATGCGCGGCTGTTTCCAGCGGGGCCAGATCGTTGATCGCCACCACCTCGAAGCGCCCCGGCGCCTGGCGCATCAGGCTGCGCAACACGCTGCGCCCGATGCGGCCGAACCCATTGATCCCCAGCCTGATGGTCATCACGACACCTTTTTGATCAAATCCAGATGCCCCTAGATTGCGCCCTCAAGAGGCCAAGTCAACGGGGGCGGGGGCAGAAACAAGTACCGATACAATATCGAGGGAGGAGCGGGCAGGCGGCACTTTGCAAAATGCAGGGGGGAGGTTTGCAAATTCCCGGCGTCAGCGCCAGAAGGCGATCCATTCGATCAGGTCGAACAGTTTCTTGCCCAGATAGATCAGGTGTTCATTGCCGAAGATCATCGTGTCCGCGACAAAAGCCGCGATCAGGATCAGGCCGAGGAAGATAGCGATACGGTTGGTCACGGGGGCGCGCCTGCCTTTGTGCATCAGGTCAGACCGATATGACAGCCCCGCGCCGCCCGCGCAAGCGTCAGCCCAACTGGCCCATGGCCACGGCCACATCCGCCATCCGCACCGAAAACGCCCATTCGTTGTCGTACCAGCCCAGAACCCGCACGGTCCGGCCCGCGACCACGATGGTCTGATCCGGTGCGAAGATGCAGCTTTCCTCGGTGTGGTTGAAGTCGATGGAGACTTTCTGCTCGGGGTCATAGCCCAGAACCCGCTTCATCGACCCTTCCGCGGCGGTCTTGGCGGCCAGGTTGATCTCTTCGACCGTGACATCGCGGCAGGCCTGAAAGGTCAGATCCACGGCGGAGACATTTGGCGTCGGCACCCGCATCGCGGTGCCGTCCAGCTTGCCCTTGAGGGCCGGCAGCACCTCGCCCAGGGCCTTGGCCGCACCGGTGGAGGTGGGGATCAGCGCCATGGCAGCGGCCCGCGCGCGGTACAGATCCTTGTGGCGGCGGTCCAGCGTCGGCTGGTCGCCGGTATAGCTGTGGATGGTGGTCATCAGCCCGCTTTCGATGCCCACCGCGTCATGCATGACCTTGGCCATCGGTGCCAGGCAGTTGGTGGTGCAGGACCCGTTGGAGATCATCCGGTCGGACTTTACCAGCGTGTCATGGTTGACGCCGTAGACAATGGTCTTGTCCACGTTCTTGCCCGGAGCCGAGAGCAGGACCCGTTTCGCACCCTGTTCCAGGTGCACATTGGCCTTGTTGCCATCGTTGAATTTGCCGGTGCATTCCAGCACCACGTCGCAGCCGTGCCAGTCCAGCTCTTCGAGGTTGTAGGTCGACATCACCTCGATATCGTTCTGGCCCAGGTTCAGATAGCCGTCGTCGATGGTGATCTCACCGGGGAAACGGCCATGGACAGAGTCGTATTTCAGCAGATGCGCTGCGGTTTCCAGCGGGCCGGTTGCGTTGATCTTGACCACTTCGATGTCGTCGCGCCCTGTGGCGGCGATATGGCTCAGGGTGCAGCGGCCGATCCGGCCAAATCCGTTGATACCGACTTTGATGGTCATTTGGTCATCCTCTGGGTGCAGCTTTGGGCGCTCTATAGCGGTCCGTGCTGCGGATGCGAAAGGGGCAAACGCGCGTGATTTCAGATTGTTAGCGATAAACCTTGGTGTTAGCGGTAAAGGCATGGCAGCTTTGCATTTGCCGCGCGGCGCGGGCAGGCTAACTGTGCCAGAACAACAAGGGGCACAAAATGAGCGGATTGATTGCATTGCTGGATGATGTGGCGGCCATCGCCAAGGTGGCGGCGGCCTCTGTCGACGATGTGATCGGGCAGGCGGCCAAGGCGGGCAGCAAGGCGGCGGGGGCCGTGATCGACGACGCGGCGGTGACGCCGAAATACCTGCATGGGTTCGAGGCCTCGCGCGAATTGCCGGTGGTCTGGCGCATCACCAAGGGATCGCTGCGCAACAAGCTGGTGTTCCTGCTGCCGGCCGGTCTGGCCCTGTCGAATTTCGCGCCCTGGGCGATTTCGCCGCTGCTGATGCTGGGCGGGGCCTATCTGTGTTTCGAGGGGGCCGAAAAGGTCGCCCATGCCATGGGCCTGTCCGCCGGGCACGGGGATTACCCGGGCAAGGAGAGCGTGGTGGAAGACCCCGCGCATCTGGAAGAGCAGAAGGCGCAGGGTGCCATCAAGACCGATTTCATCCTGTCGGCAGAGATTATGACCATTGCCCTTGCCGCGATCCCGCCCAGCAGCTTCTGGATGGAGGCTGCGACCCTGGCGGTGGTTGCCGTGATGATCACCGTAGCCGTCTATGGCGCGGTGGGTCTGATCGTGAAGATGGACGATCTGGGGCTGGCCATGGTCAAGCGGGGGCGGCTCTCGCTGACCCGCGCGCTGGGGCGGTTGCTGGTGAAGGGGATGCCGGGGTTCCTGCGGTTGCTGACCATTGTCGGCACCGCTGCGATGCTCTGGGTCGGCGGGTCGATCATCATTCACGGGCTGGAGGAACTGGGGTTCGGCACGCTGGGCCACTGGATCCACGACGCCGCTGTCGCGGTCGCGCATCAGGTGCCTGCGGGGATCGAGGCGGGTACGGAATGGGCGGCAAAGGCGGCGATGGACGGTGTGTTCGGGCTGTTGCTGGGCCTGCTGCTGATCCCGGTGGGTGAGAAACTGATCACACCGCTGTGGCGCGCACTGCCCTTCGGGAAAAAGCCCGCCTGACCGGGCGCAGGGGACCTCTGCGGCGCACAGGTACGCCGTCTGATCCACAAACGCCCCGCCCGGCGCAGGCCGGGAATCTGGCAACTTGTGGTCCGGTCCCTGCGGCGGATGCTTAACGCTGGCGCGCTCTGGCGACCTGTGCGGCCAATCCGGCCAGCGCCAGATTGCCGCTGAGCACATAGGCCGCGACACCGCCAGCCATGCCGCCACCGGTCAGCAGCCAGCCGCCAAGGGCGACAACACCGGTCACAAAGGCAACCGTCATATATGTAACGGGCATGGGCAATCCTCCCAGTCCAGAGGTTTTCGAAACAGCGGGTTTCACATCCGGTTCGAACGGGTGGTTCGAAGGGGTGCGAATACTACCTAAAGTAGATCATACTGCCGCATAAACCAGCCTTTCTTGTAAGATCGGCAGGAACTGGCCATCCCGGCAAAGACTTGCCCATGCAAGGGATGGGACCGGGCACGGGAGGCGCGCTACCGGCGGCAGAAGGCAGCGAAATCTTCGATGAATTCGCCAATTGCCCGGCGGTTTGCCGGCTGGCTCAGATGGCTTTCAATCTCGGCCGGAGAGTTCTTCATAAGCTCAAATCGCAGGAAGAGGTCCGCGCAGAACCGCGTGCTGACCGTGGCCAGGACAAGCCGGAGCTGTGCAAGCACATCCTCGCCCCGGTGCGAGGCATGCATCAGGACGATGGGCTTGTTGATGATCTCATCCCGCGACACCAGCCAGTCCAGGGCGTTTTTCAACCCGCCGGGGATTGCCCTGACATATTCGGGGCTTGCGAGGATCAGCCCGTCACAGTCCCCGATCTGCGCGACAAAATCGCGAACCGCTTCGGGCAGGGGGCCGCCTTCCAGATCCGGCGAGAACACCGGCAGGTCAGCGATCCGGTCGAACAGGCGCACTTCATGGTCCGGGCGGGCTGCCACGGCCAAGGCCCGCAACATCGCCGTATTTGTCGACAGGTTTCGGGCGCTGCCCGAGAGTGCAAGGAATTTCATGGATTGCGCTTAGCATCCGCGCCAACCGGTTCCAACATCGCACCGGCCGGCACAGCAACTTCCCGGCTGCGCCGGGAAGGTTTGTTCACCCGGCCATATCCACCCTGTGCCCTGAAAGGCGGGCAGATATGGCCGGTTTGCTTTTCGATGGCCGCAGGTTCAGAGCAGCGCCTTGGCCTTGTTCGCCACGTTCTGGGCGGTGATGCCGAATTTCTCGAACAATTCCTCCGCCGGGGCAGAGGCGCCGAAACGGTCCATGCCGACGAAATCGGCCTTGCCGAACTTGCCGCGTTCGCCCAGCAGCCATTGGTCCCAGCCCTGGCGCACACCGGCCTCGATGCCGACACGGACGGCACCACCGGGCAGGATGCGCTTGCGATAGGCGTCGTCCTGGGCGGCAAACAATTCCATGCAGGGCATGGAGACCACCCGCACGCCGATGCCTTCGGCCTGCAACAGCGCGCGCGCCTCAAGTGCCACGCTGACTTCGGAGCCGCTGGCGATCAGGATCACCTGACGCTTGCCCTCGGCCTCGGCCAGCACATAGGCGCCTTTTTCGACCATGTTGTTGTTCTTGTGGTCCTTGCGCACGGTCGGCAGCCCCTGACGGGTCAGCGACAGCACCGAAGGCGTTTTCCTGGAGGTCAGCGCGATTTCCCAGGCCTCTGCCGTCTCCACCGTATCGGCGGGGCGGAAGACATAGGTGTTGGGGGTTGCGCGGCTGATTGCCAGATGTTCGACCGGCTGGTGGGTCGGCCCGTCTTCACCCAGACCGATGGAATCATGGGTCATGACAAAGACGGTCGGGATTTGCATCAATGCTGCCAGACGCATGGAGGGGCGGGCGTAGTCGGTGAAACACATGAAGGTGCCGCCATAGGGCCGCACGCCACCGTGCAGCGCCATGCCGTTCATCGCCGCCGCCATGCCGTGTTCGCGGATGCCCCAATAGACATAGCGCCCGCCGCGGTTGTCCAGGTCAAAGACACCCAGATCGCCCGTCTTGGTGTTGTTGGATCCTGTCAGGTCGGCAGAGCCGCCCACGGTTTCCGGCATGATCGGGTTGATCACTTCCAGCACTTTTTCCGAAGAGGCGCGGGTGGCCAGCTTGGGCGCGGCTTCCGACATCTGCTTCTTGAAGGCCTTGATGGTGGCGCTCAGCTTTTTCGGCGCGTCCAGGGCCAGGGCGCGGTTGAAGGTCTCGCGCTTGTTGCGCGACATCGCGTCAAAGCGTTCCTCCCAGGCGCGGCGTTCGTCCGCGCCGCGCTTGCCGATCGCCTCCCAGGCGGATTTCACATCCGACGGGATTTCGAAGGGTCCGTAGGGCCAGCCATAGGCCGCCTTGGCATCGGCCAGCTGACCCGCATCGGTCAGCGCGCCATGGCCTTTCGAGGTGTCCTGCGCCGCATGGCCCAGGGCGATATGGGTCTTGCAGGCGATCATCGTGGGCTTGTCGGACTTGCGGGCCTCGGTCAGGGCCGCGTCGATCTCTTCGGGGTTGTGGCCGTCAATCTCGATGCAATGCCATCCGGCGGCGGTAAACCGGCCGATCTGGTCGGTGCGGTCGGACAGGGAGACAGGCCCGTCGATGGTGATGTTGTTGTTGTCCCACAGCACGATCAGCTTGCTCAGGTTATGACGCCCCGCCAGCGTGATCGCCTCCTGGCTGACACCTTCCATCAGGCAGCCGTCGCCTGCGATGACATAGGTGTGGTGATCGACGATCTTGCGGCCATAGGTGGCGCGCTGGATCTCCTCGGCCATGGCAAAGCCCACGGAATTGGCGATGCCCTGACCCAGCGGTCCGGTTGTCGTCTCGATCGCATCGGCAAGGAAATTCTCGGGGTGCCCGGCGGTGCGCGCGCCCATCTGGCGGAAATTCTTCAGCTCTTCGATGGGGAATTGCGCGTCGCCCACCAGGTGCAGCAGGGAATAGATCAGCATCGACCCGTGACCGGCGGACAGGATGAACCGGTCCCGGTCGGGCCACAGCGGGTTGGCGGCGTCGAATTTCAGATGCTTTTCGAACAATACGGTGGCGACATCGGCCATGCCCATGGGCATCCCGGAGTGACCGGAGTTCGCGGCGGCGACCGCATCCAGGGCCAGGGCGCGGATGGCGGTGGCTTTGGACCAATGGTCCGGGTGTGCTTTGGCAAGGGCGTCAAGATCCAAGGGAAGCTTCCTTATAGCGCGTCAGGGTTGCGCCCGTGCATAGCAGTCAAGGGGCAAAGTTCAAGCGCAACAGGCACGGGCGCTGCTTTGCGGATCAACTTCGCCGGTCAAGTTGCTGATCTGAAAGGGGGGCGCATTTGTCCGATCCTTTGGTTAGGATAATAAAAATCCTTGTGCAGGGGCGATTCGCCCGGAATTCTGCCGGGGCAGTGACGGTCGGTGACAGACAGGACGTGAAGGAACCGGGGAATGAGTGACATAGATGAACTGCAACGCCGCATCACCGCGGCCATGGACCGGGTTGCCGCCGGCCTTGAAGGCCTGGGCAAGGACGCGGGCGCGCCGGACCCCGAAATGGTCCAGGCGCTGGAGGACGAGCGCACCGCAAACGCGCAGCTGACCGAGCGGGTGCGCACCCTGAAAGCCCGCGCTGAATCCGAAAACGCAACGCTGCGCACACAGGTCGAGGAATCGCAGGCCCGGATCGCCCAGCTTGATATCGAGCTGCAGCGCGTCCGCCGCGCCAATGCGCAATTGACCGATGCCTGCGCCGCCTTGCAGGAGGCCAACGCCGAAGGGGTGGGGGATGCGCATCTGATCAACAAGGCGATGCTGGCCGAACTGGAAGGGCTGCGCGCCGCCCGCGCCGCCGATGTGGCCGAAGGCAGCGCTATCCTCGCCGCGCTTGGTCCGCTGCTGGACAGCGCAGGGGACACCGCCGCCACCGCCGATACCGACGAAGCCGAGGAGGACGCCTGATGCCAGAGGTACGAATCACAATTGGCGGACGCCAGTTCGAGGTTGCCTGTCAGGAGGGTGAGGAAAGCTATCTGCATTCCGCCGCCAAGATGCTGGATGACGAGGCGCAGGTGCTCTCCGATCAGGTCGGGCGCATGCCCGAGGCGCGGATGCTGCTGATGGCGGGCCTGCTGCTGGCCGACAAGACCGCCAGCGTCGAAGACCGTATGGCCGAGGTAAAGGCCGAACTGGCGGAGCGCGAGGCGGAACTCGCCGGGCTGCGCAATGTCAAGATCGAGCCGGAGCGCGTCGAGGTGCCGGTGGTGCCGCAGTCGGTCAAGGACACGCTGGCGGAACTGGCCGCAAGGGCAGAGGCACTGGCCGCCGAGGTCGAGGAAAAGTCGGCGTGATCCGCCCCGCGCTGTGCATCGCGGCGCTTTTGCTGCCCGCCTGCGCTTGGGCAGAGATGCAGGTGCAGGCGATGCGCTATACCTGCGAGCGGGGTGTCGAGGTGCCGGTGGTCTATGTCAACGACGAGACCGGTCCCGGCATCGCTGTCCTCCATGTCGAGGGCGGCATGTACAACCTTCAGTCAGAGCAAAGCGCGTCGGGCGCGCGCTATGGCTATCCGTCCGACGGGTCGCATTACGTCTGGTGGACCAAGGGCGAGACTGCCACGCTGCTCTGGCACGACGGCACCGACGGCTCGGAAGAAACCCTGCTGGCGGAATGCGTGGTGAAGTGACAGCGCCGGTGGGCCGGACCGCATCCGGTCCGGCTTGGCCCGGCAGGCGGCCTGTCGCCGTGACCGGGGTGCTTAGCCGTTCGCTTCGCGGATCTTGTCTGCGGCGTCCTTGTCATAGGCCACGCCGTTTTCCTCGAACAGCGTGTCCAGCTCGCCTGACAATGTCATTTCGGTAATGATGTCGCAGCCGCCGACGAATTCGCCCTTGACGTAGAGTTGCGGGATTGTCGGCCAGTCGGAGAAATCCTTGATCCCCTGGCGGATCTCTTCGTCTGCCAGCACGTTCACGTCGGAATAGGTGACACCCATATAGTTCAGCACCCCCGCCACGCGGGAAGAGAACCCGCACTGCGGCATTTCCTTGGTGCCCTTCATGAAAAGCACCACATCGTTTGCAGTGATCGTATCCTTGATCCGCGTTGTCGCATCGCTCATCGTTTTATCCTCGATAAATCCTGTTCAGACTGGGGCGCGCGTGGTCAGCGCCAGGGCGTGCAATTCGCCATTGGTCCCGTCCATCTTGCCCTTGAGCGCAGCATAGACCGCGCGTTGCTGTTGCACCCGGTTCATCCCCTTGAAAGAGGCATCCTCCACCATCGCCGCCATATGCACGCCATCGTTCCCCTCGACCACGATTCGGGCATCGGGAAAGGCCGCGCGGATCAATTCTTCGATCTCACTGGCTTGCATCGGCATGGCAGGTCTCCGGTTATCATGTCGTCGCGACAGATGTAGTTGCCACAGCGGGGCAGTGCAAGCCATCCGCTGCCGCCTGACCCATCTGTGACCAAGGTCGCGCTGGACCTTTGCACGGGCCGGGGGTGTTCTTATCTGATTGAGCGCGGGTGCCCCGCGCATTACATTCCGGGGCAAGAGTGCATCGGACCTCTGGTCCCGGGACGAGAAGGATGATCAGCATGGCAGCGCAGACAGCACCGGAACAGGCCCTGGCGTGGATCGACGCGGGCCAGCGCGTGGCCCTTGCCACGGTGATCGAGACCTGGGGTTCTGCCCCGCGCCGGGTGGGCGCGCAGCTGGTCGTCTCGGGCGAGGGGCAGATGGAGGGCTCGGTTTCCGGCGGCTGTGTCGAGGGCGCGGTGGTGATCGAGGCGCTGGAGGCGCTGGAGCAGGGCGGCACCCGGCTGCTGGAATATGGCGTCAGCGATGGCGATGCCTTTGCCGTGGGTCTGGCCTGTGGCGGCACCATCCGCATTCTGGTGGAACCGGTGGGAGAGGCCGGCATGCCCGAGGCGATGCTGCGCGATCTGGTCGCGGCCCGCGCCGAACGTCGCCCCGTCGCCTATGAGGTGGCGCTGGACGGCAGCGCGCGCAGGCTGGTGCACGAGGGACATGAGGACAGGTTCCGCATGGACCGTTCCGGCGTTGACGCAGATGGCAAGACCTTTATCGCCATTCACAATCCGCCGCTGCGGCTGATCGTGGTGGGCGGGGTGCATATTGCCCAGCATCTGGTCGGCATGGCGCGCAGCACGGGGTTTGATCCCGTTGTGGTGGACCCGCGCGAGGCCTTTGGCGCGCAGGCGCGGTTTCCGGATGCGCGGGTGATCAACGACTGGCCCGATGCCGCCTTGGAGACGATCGGGCTGGATGCCCGCTGTGCGGTGGTGCTGCTGACCCATGATCCCAAGCTGGACGATCCGGCAATCACCTGTGCCCTGCGCTCAAAGGCCTTCTATATCGGCGCGCTTGGCAGCACGCGGACACATGGCGCGCGGGTGGCGCGGCTGGCGGAGGCGGGGTTTGCCGAGCATGAGATCGGGCGCATCCATGGTCCCATCGGGCTGAACATCGGGGCCGCAGGCCCGGCAGAGATTGCGGTGGCGATCCTGGCGGAGATGATCCAGACGCTGAGGCAATCGTGAAGTTTGGCCCGGTCCCTCTTTCTCAGGCCGAGGGGGCGGTGCTGGCCCATTCCGTGCCGACCCGGGGCGGGCGGCTGCGCAAGGGCCGCGTGCTGTCGGGCGCGGATCTGCAGGCGTTGGCGGAAACCGGCATTGCAGAGGTGATCGTGGCCCGGCTGGGGTCTGATGACCTGGGCGAGGATCTGGCGGCGGAACGGTTGGCCACTGCCGTGCTGGGGCGGGGAAAGGGGCTGAAGCAGACCCGCCCTTTCACCGGCCGCGTCAACCTGCTGGCCAAGGGGCCGGGGGTGGCGGAACTGGATGTGGCCGCACTTGAGGCGGTGAATGCGGTGCATCCGATGATCACCATCGCCACCGTGCCGCCCTGGCAGCAGATGCGCGACGGCGGCATGGTGGCGACGATCAAGATCATCTCCTACGGGGTGCCGGAGGCGGACCTGGCACAGGCCTGCGCGGCGGTGGCGGCCGCAGGCGCGATCACCCTGCGCCAGCCGGTGCTGAAGACCGCCACATTGATCATCACCGAAATCCCCGGCGGTGTCGGCGACAAGGGCCGCAACGCCATCGCAGGCAGGTTGGAAGCGCTGGGAGTGACGCTGGAGACGGTGAAACTGGTGCCGCACCGGCGCGCCGAGCTGGCAGCGGCGCTGGCGGCCTGCACATCGGAGCTGCTGCTGGTCCTGACCGGCTCTGCCACCTCTGACGGCGAGGACGTGGCACCCGCCGCCCTGCGCGCGGCCGGTGGCAGGGTCACGCGCTTTGGCATGCCGGTCGATCCGGGCAACCTGCTGTTCCTGGGGGCGCTGAACGACCGCCCCGTGATCGGCCTGCCGGGATGCGCCCGCGCACCGGCGCTGAACGGTGCCGACTGGGTGCTGTCCCGGGTGATCTGCGGCGTACCGGTCAGTTCCGCCGATATCGCGGGCATGGGGGTGGGCGGATTGCTCAAGGAAATTCCGACCCGTCCGCAGCCCCGCCGGGGCCGCTGAAGCGGCGCGGATGCGCAGCCTTGGTACTTTAGTCCAATATCCCGTGATATCCGTTTTTATCTATTCTCAATAGAGGCTCTGCGTGATTTACTCACGTTCAAACAAGGTCACAAATGGGAGGATTTCATGACACAGGTCAAAATGACCGTGAACGGCAAAACCGCGTCCGGCGACGTGGAGGGCCGCACGCTCTTGGCACAATTCCTGCGCGATGATCAGGGCCTGACCGGCACACATATCGGCTGTGACACCAGCCAGTGCGGTGCCTGCGTGGTCCATGTGAACGGGCAGGCCGTGAAAGCCTGCACCATGCTCGCCATCGAGGCGGACGGTGCCACCGTTGACACCATCGAAGGGCAGGCCAATGCGGATGGATCGCTCAATGTGATCCAGCAGGCGTTTCAGGACCACCACGGCCTCCAGTGCGGGTTCTGCACCCCCGGCATGGTGATGTCGGCGGCGGCCCTGCTCAAGGAGAACCCCAAGCCGACAGAGGCCGAAGTGCGACACTACCTTGACGGCAACATCTGCCGTTGCACGGGCTACCACAACATCGTCAAGGCGATCATGGCCGCATCCGGCCAGGACGTCAGCGCGATCGCAGCAGAATAAGCACATCAACGCGTGGGGTCGGACCCACCCTGCAAGAGGAGATGTAGGGTGGGGGCCACCCAAGACATTCGGGAGGAATGAAGATGCCTAAAGACGGCGGAATTGGTGCCAGCACGAAGCGGCGCGAGGACGTCCGGTTTCTGACAGGGAACGGACGATACACCGACGATATCAACCTGCGGGGACAGGCCTATGTCTTTTTCCTGCGCTCCGACGTGGCACATGGCAAGCTGACCAGCGTGGACACGTCGGCGGCCGAAGGCATGGACGGGGTCGTCAGGATCTTCACCGGCAAGGACTTTGAAGGCGTGGGCGGCATGCCCTGCGGCTGGCAGGTCACCGACAAACACGGCCAGCCGATGCAGGAACCGGGCCACCCGGTGCTGGCCCAGGGCAAGGTGCGCCATGTGGGCGAACCCATCGCCGCTGTCGTGGCCGAGACGCTGGCCCAGGCCCGCGATGCCGCCGAGGCGATTGTCCTGGAGATCGAGGAACTGCCCGCCGTCATCAACATGAAGGAGGCGGTCAAGGACGGCGCGCCCAAGGTGCATGAGGAGCTGCCCTCGAACCTCTGCTATGACTGGGGTTTCGTGGAGGAGAACAAGGAGGCGGTGAACAAGGCCTTTGAAGAGGCCGCACATGTCACCACGCTGGAACTGGTCAACAACCGTCTGGTCGCCAACCCGATGGAGCCGCGTGTGGCGGTGGGCGATTACAGCCGTTCAGACGGCGAACACACGCTCTACACCACCTCGCAGAACCCGCATGTGATCCGCCTGCTGATGGGCGCCTTCGTGCTGGGCATCCCCGAGCACAAGCTGCGCGTCGTGGCCCCCGATGTGGGCGGCGGTTTCGGCACCAAGATCTTCCACTATCAGGAAGAAGCCTTCTGTACCTTTGCCGCCAAGGCCTGCAACCGTCCGGTGAAATGGACCTCCAGCCGGTCGGAGGCCTTCATGTCGGATGCCCATGGCCGCGATCACGTGACCAAGATCGAACTGGCGCTGGACGGGGACAACAACTTCACCGCGATCCGCACCGACACCTATGCCAACATGGGCGCCTATCTGTCGACCTTCGCGCCCTCGGTGCCGACATGGCTGCATGGCACGCTGATGGCGGGCAACTACAAGACGCCGCTGATCTATGTGAATGTGAAGGCGGTGTTCACCAACACGGTGCCGGTCGATGCCTATCGCGGTGCCGGACGGCCCGAGGCGACCTTCCAGCTTGAGCGGCTGGTGGACAAGGCGGCGCATGAGCTGGGCGTGGACCCGATCAAGCTGCGGCGTCAGAACTTCATCACCGAATTCCCCTATGCCACCCCGGTGGCAGTGGAATATGACACCGGCGATTATTTCGCCACGATGGACAAGCTGGAAGAGATGGCTGACATCGCGGGCTTTGCGGCGCGCCGCAAGGAGAGCGAGGCCAAGGGCAAGCTGCGCGGCTTTGGCGTGAACTGCTATATCGAGGCCTGCGGCATCGCGCCGTCGAACCTTGTGGGCCAGCTGGGCGCGCGGGCGGGGCTTTATGAAAGCGCCACGGTGCGGGTCAATGCCACCGGCGGGCTGGTCGTGATGACAGGTTCCCACAGCCACGGGCAGGGGCATGAGACCTCCTTTCCCCAGGTGATTGCGGAAATGATCGGCATCGACGCCTCGATGGTCGAGATCGTGCATGGCGACACCGCGCGCACGCCGATGGGCATGGGCACCTATGGGTCGCGTTCCATCGCGGTGGGCGGATCGGCCATGGTCCGCGCGACGGAAAAGATCATCGCCAAGGCCAAGAAGATCGCCGGCCATATCCTGGAGGCCTCCGAAGGCGATATCGAACTGAAGGATGGCATGTTCAGCGTGGCGGGCACCGACAAATCCCTGGCCTGGGGCGATGTGACGCTGGCAGCCTATGTGCCGCACAACTATCCGCTGGAGGATCTTGAGCCGGGGCTGGAGGAGACGGCATTCTACGATCCGTCGAACTTTACCTACCCCTCGGGCGCCTATGCCTGCGAGGTGGAACTGGACCCGGAGACCGGCCAGGTCACCATCGAGCGGTTCTCGGCAGCGGATGATTTCGGCAATATCATCAACCCGATGATCGTCACCGGCCAGGTTCATGGCGGGCTGGCACAGGGGATCGGCCAGGCGCTGTTGGAGAACTGCGCCTATGACAGCGACGGCCAGTTGCTGAGCGCATCCTACATGGATTACGCGATGCCGCGGGCCAGCGATCTGCCCTTCTATGACGTGGACCATTCCTGCCAGACACCCTGTACCCACAACCCGCTGGGCGTGAAAGGCTGCGGCGAGGCGGGGGCGATCGGCTCTCCTCCGGCGGTGGTCAACGCGGTGCTGGACGCAATGCGCTCCGGCGGCAAGGATGTGGCCCATATCGACATGCCGGTGACGCCATCGCGCGTCTGGGCCGCGATGCAGGGGTGATCTGAGACGGGGGGTCCGGGAGGCGTTGCCCCCCGGATCCCCCGGAGGTATTTTGGCATAAAGAAGCAGGTACCCCGCGAGACCCGCAGGCGGTGCCAGGTTCGAAAGGAAAGAAGATGTATAATTTCGACGTCGAACGCCCCACCAGCATCGCCGATGCGGTGCAGGCGATGAGCAAGGAAGAGGCCCAGCCGATTTCCGGCGGGCAGACCCTGATCCCGACGCTGAAGGCGCGGCTGGCCGCCCCTTCGGTGCTGGTGTCCCTGACGGGGATCGAGGAAATGAAGGGGGTCCGCATGTCTGACGACGGCAGGCTCTGCATCGGCGGCGGCACCACCCATGCGACCGTGGCGGCGGAGGCGGCGGCGCATTATCCGGGTCTGGCAACGGTTGCGGCGCGCATCGGCGACCCGGCGGTGCGCAACCGGGGCACCATCGGCGGCTCTCTGGCCAACAACGACCCTTCCGCCTGCTATCCGGCGGCGGCCCTTGGTTCCGGCGCCACCATCGTGACCAACAACCGCGAAATTGCGGCGGATGATTATTTCCTCGGCATGTTCACCACCGCACTGGAAGAGGGCGAGATTGTCACGGAAGTGAAATTCCCGATCCCGCAGGCGGCGCATTACGAAAAATTCCTCCAGCCCGCCTCGCGCTTCCCGCTGGTCGCGGTCTTTGTCGCAAGGTTCAGCGACGGGGTGCGCGTGGCGGTGACAGGTGCCTCCAATGACGGTGTCTTCCGCTGGACCGAGGCGGAAGAGGCGCTTTCGGCCAATTTCTCTGCCGATGCGGTGGCGGGGCTGAAAGCCGAAGGCGACATGATCAGCGATCTGCATGGCACTGCCGAATATCGCGCCCATCTGGTTGGCGTGATGACCAAACGGGCGGTTGCCGCCATCGCCTGACCGGGCGCCATGGCCTGAAAGTCGTGGTCTGAACTGAAATCCGCGTGCCCCAGGGGTGCGCGGATTTTTGCGTATCCTGGCCTATCTTCAGGGGCGGCGGAACCGCCACCGCCACCAGACGTTAACTCACAAGCGCTGCCCGAACGGCGTTCGGAACAATGTGAGGAACACCAAATGAAGACGCTATTGAAATCGACAACATCCCTGAGCATGAGCCTGCTTCTGGCGTTGCCGGGGGGCGCATTTGCGCAGTCCGAAACACCGGCCTGCGATCTGACCGGGGGGGAGGTCACTTTTCCCTGCATGTTTGACGATCAGGCCGTGAAGACAGCTGAAGAGCTGGTTGTGCGCCGCGCCATGAAAGAGGAATCCGCCGCGACAGAGAATTCTGAGGCGGCGCCGACAAGTGAAGAGCAACAGGCCCAGGCGGAGGCGGACGCACAGGCCGCAGCCGAGGCACAGGCGGCACAGGATCAGGCTGCCGCTGACGCGCAAGCTGCTGCAGATGCCCAGGCAGCTGCTGACGCCCAAGCTGCTGCTGAGGCGCAAGCAGCACAGGATCAGGCCGCCGCAGATGCACAGGCCGCAGAAGATCAAGCTGCTGCCGATGCACAGGCTGCGCAGGATCAGGCCGCCGCTGATGCGCAGGCTGCTGCAGATGCACAAGCTGCTGCAGATGCACAAGCTGCACAGGATCAAGCCGCTGCAGATGCACAGGCTGCGGAGGATCAAGCTGCCGCAGATGCTCAAGCTGCCGCTGATGCTCAGGCCGCTGCCGAGGCGCAGGCTGCAGAAGATCAGGCCGCGGCTGATGCGCAGGCCGCTGAAAGCGCCGCTGCCGCTCAAACACAGGCGGAACAGGATCAAGCCGCAGCTGACGCTCAAGCCGCAGCTGACGCACAGGCCGCCGCCGACGCACAGGCTGCCGCTGATGCGCAGGCCACATCCGAAGCCGAGGCAGAGCTGACCGCCGAAGCCCAGGCCGAAGCGGACCGTCAGGCAGCCGAGCTTGAAGCCCAACGCGCCGCAGACCGCGAGGCCGAGCGTCAGGCCATCGCCGCCGCCGCCGCAGCGGCCGAGTCTCAAAGCAGTGATGCCGACGTGGTGACCGAAGAGATCACCGAGGAAAACCTGCGCTCCTCCGACGAGGAATTCGAGACCGCCGTGACCGGCGACCAGCAACCTGCAGCCGCCAATGACGACAGCGGCTTGAGCAAATTCGAAAAGGCGCTTCTGCTGGGGCTTGGTGCCGTGGTGGTGGGCTCCGTGCTCAAGAACGGCGACAAGGTTGTCAGCCGCTCGGGCGACCGGGTGGTGGTCGAGGATCCCAATGGCGACCTGCGGGTGCTGAAGGATGAGGATGCGCTGATCCGCCAGGCGGGCGATGAGGTCCGCACCCAGACCTTCGACGACGGCTCCAGCCGCAGCATCGTGACCAAACCGGACGGTTCGCAGATCATCACGATCCGCGCCCGCGACGGTTCGGTCCTGCGACGGGTTTCCGTGGATACGCAGGGCAACCAGGTGGTGCTGTTCGATGACCTTGTCGAAGAACAGCGGGTTGTGGTGAACGACCTGCCGCAGGTGAACCGACAGCAGCAGGTGGAAATGGTCAGCAACCAGAACGAGGAAGCCCTGCGCGCGGCGCTGCAACGCGAACTGGCGGCTGATACCAACCGCACCTTCTCCCTGCGGCAGGTCCGCGACATCAGCCAGGTGCGTGCCCTGGCACCGCAGCTGGAGCTTGATGCCGTCCGCTTCCCGACCGGTTCCGCCGCGATCCAGCCGGAACAGGCGCGCAGCCTGGCCCGGATCGGCACCGCCCTGCGCGAACAGATCGCACAGGATCCGCGTACCGTGATCCTGGTCGAGGGGCATACCGATGCTGTCGGCAGCGCCACCTACAACCTGGCCCTGTCGGACCGCCGCGCCGAAACCGTGGCGCTGGCGCTGACCGAATATTTCAAGGTGCCCGCGCAGAACCTCGTCACCCAGGGCTATGGCGAATCCGACCTCAAGATCCCGACGCTTGATGCGGAACCGGCCAACCGCCGCGCGGTGGTGCGCAACATCACCGCCCTGCTGCGCTGACCCTCTCGCACGGGGCATGAGACGCAAAAAGAAACCCCCGCAATGCGTTGCGGGGGTTTTTCGATTCCGTCGGCGCTGACAGCTGTCTGGCAGGCAGGGGCAGCGCTTTGTTGCGGCGAAGTGCCGAACTCAGGCCTTGCTGGGCAGGGGCCCGCTCTTTGTAGCGGCGAAGTGCCGGTCTCAGGCCTTGCTGGGCAGGGGCCCGATCAGCATGACCATCTGGCGGCCTTCTCAGAGTCCGGCTTTGCCGGGCGCGTCAGAAGGCCGCTCTTTATAGCGGCAAAGTGCCGAACTCAGGCCTTGCTGGGCAGCGGCCCGATCAGCATGACCATCTGGCGGCCTTCCATCTTGGGGAAGTTCTCGACCTTGCCACGCTCCTTGGTGTCCTCTGCCACCCGTTCCAGCAACTCGCGGCCCAGGTTCTGGTGCGCCATCTCGCGGCCCCGGAAACGTAGGGTGATCTTGACCTTGTCGCCGTTCTCAAGAAACTTGAAGACATTGCGCATCTTGACGTCATAGTCGTTCGTATCCGTGTTGGGACGGAACTTGACCTCTTTGATCTCGATGATCTTCTGCTTCTTGCGGGCTTCGGATTCGCGCTTTTGCTGTTCGTACTTGAACTTGCCAAAATCCATGATCTTGCAGACCGGCGGATTGGCGTTGGGCGAAATCTCGACCAGGTCCAGCCCGGCCTCTTCGGCCATTTCGAGGGCGCGGTTGGGCGTCACGACGCCGACGTTTTCGCCATCTGCGCCGATCAGGCGGATTTCCGGGGAACGTATGTTTTCGTTGACGCGCGGTCCGGTGTCACGTTGCGGTGGCGCGTTATGAGGTCTGCGAGCGATGGTGGTCATCCTTTGGTGGTTGCTGTATTTTCGAAGTTGCAAGGTAGACGTGGCAACCGCCTTCTTCAAGCCGGTAAATTGGTGCAATGGACGTCTTTCGCGCCAAATTCCCCTTGAATGTATCGGGGTTGTTCCGCATTTGGGCCGACAAGGTGTGCAGGGCCAGTGTTGGCCCCGGCGCTGTCAAAGAGGGAAAGAATATGAAAAACCTGATCTGGATTATCGTGGCGGCACTTGTCGCTGTTGGCGGCTACATGCTGTATTCCGGCAAGTCACCGTCTGAACTGGCCAATGACGCTTCCGAAGCTGTGAATGAGGTCTCCGAAACAGTCAATGCACCCGAAGCACTGGAAAGCGCCTCCGAAACCGCAGGCGAAGCCGCTGACGCGGTGCAGGGCGCCGTGAGCGAAGCGGTCGATGCCACGGCAGATGCCGCAAAGGCAGCCGGTGAAGCGATTGCAGAGGCGACAGAAGGCGCTGTCGAGGCGGTCGAGAATGCGGCCAGCGACGCTGCCGAAGCGGCCTCTGACGCCGTGACAGCCACCACCGAAGCGGCCTCCGACGCGGCGAATGCAGCGGGCGACACCGCAGCGGATGCGGCAGATGCAACCGCTGATGCAGCTTCCGACACGGCGGATGCGGTGGCCGATGCCGCCACGGACACGGCCGAAGCCGCCGAAGACGCGGCAGATGCCACAGCCGAGGCTGCCGACAGCGCAGCCGCAACCACGGAGCAGGCAGCGGAAGCCACCGCCGAGGGCACCGAGCAGGCCGCGGATGCGGCCGTTGAAAGCACCGAAGAGGCCGCGGAAACCGCAGCCGAGGCAACCACCGAGCCGGCCGCAGAGGCATCTGTCGATGCCACAACCGGCGACACGGCAGAGGCCGAGGCCGCCGCCGGTGTCGATGGGGTTGAACCTTCGATGGTGGATCAGCTGCTGACAGTGGATGGTTTCGACCTCGGCAAGGTGACCGAGATGATCGAGAACTCCGATCTGGGCGCCTTGCAGAAAACCACCCTGACCACAGGTCTTAAGGCGGCGCAGGACAATCCTGATCTGCTCAAGGCGACGCTGGAAAAAATCCGCGAAGCGCTGAACCTCTGATCCGCTTCGACGCCAAAAAGAAACCGCGCCCCGGTGACGGGACGCGGTTTTTTCATGTCTGGTGAGTGGTTTACAGCCACTGACGAAATGCCTGAAACACCATGCATCAGTCAGAGCGTTGAAATCTCCGATTTCAGGCAGCGTTACCTGGTGCAGGTTTTTCGCATGACGCTTTAGCCGACAAAGGCCTTTTCGACCACGAAATGCTTGGGATCGGAATTTGCCCCTTCCTCAAGGCCAAAGCTCTCAAGCGTTTTCATCATGTCCTTGTTGAAATCAAGGCTGCCGCAGACCATGCCGCGGTCGGTTTCCTTGTTGATCCCGTCAATCCCCAGATCGGCAAAGACGGTCCCGTCCTGCAACAGGGTGGTGATGCGGCCCATCTTGGGGCTTTGTTCACGGGTGGTGGTCGGGTAATAGCGGATCTTGGCCAGGTTTTCGGCCCCGATCAGCTCCTGCATCAACTCGTCGGATTTCAGGTTCTCGATCAGCTGGCGGCCATATTCCAGCTCTGCCACATCGCGGCAGGTGTGCATCATCACCACTTCATCGAATTTCTCATAGGTCTCCGGCTCGCGCAGCAGGGAGGCAAAGGGCGCAAAGCCGGTGCCGGTGGCAAAGAACCACAGCCGCTTGCCCGGCAGCAGCGCGTCATGCACCAGGGTGCCCACCGGCTTGGGCCGCAGGATGATGTGGTCACCGGGCTGGATGTGCTGCAGTTTCGAGGTCAGCGGACCGTCCTGCACCTTGATCGAATAGAATTCCAATTCGTCGTCCCAGGCGGGGGAGGCGATGGAATAGGCCCGCAACAGCGGCTTCTGCTTGCCGGTCTCGGGGTGCGGATCACCCATCAACCCGATCATCACAAATTCGCCCGACCGGAACCGCAAAGATGCGGGGCGGGAGACGCGGAAAGAGAAAAGCCTGTCTGTCCAGTGCTTTACCGATGTCACGGTCTGCGCGTCAGGCAGGGCGGGCTGGGCTGTGGTCTGGTTCACTGGGGTCTGCTCGGTCATAATCACATGTACACAAGCGATCGCTTGCGTTCCCTTCTTAGAAGATGAATGGGGTCAGGGCAATCTTTGCCTTTGTCGCAGCTCAGCCGCGCAGGCGCGACTGATAGTCATGCGCCTGCCAATTGGCGCGGAACTGCCATTGGTCCTGGGGTTGGCGGGCGGCGATTTCGTCATGCACTTCGACCTCGTCAAAGCCGGCCCGGCGCGCCATCGCATATTGGTCGGCAATCAGATGGCCCCGGGCGCGCAGCCGTCCGGTGAACCCCCGCAGGCGCAGGGCGCGCGCAATGGTAAAGCCGCGCCCGTCGGCGGAGGAGGGGAAATCAACCCGGATGACCTTGAGCCCCGACAGATCGACCGCTTCGGGATCGGCATCCGAGGCCAGGTCCAGCGCCACGCAGTCATTGGCGGCCCCGGTGGCGCAAAAGCCACCGGTCCAGTCGTCTTCCACAAAGCCGCTATCGTTGATCAATTGGGTCATGTCTTGCCTCCGGTTCGCACCATCTTGCCATCGACAAAATGGATGCCGCATTCGTCTTTTTCGCTGTCTCTCCAACGGCCTGCGCGGGGATCTTCACCCGGTTTCACCGGCGATGTGCAGGGCGCGCAACCAATGGAGGGGTAGCCCTGCGCCACCAGCGGATGGCGCGGCAGGCGGTTCTCGGTCATATAGGTCTGCACATCGGCAGGGTCCCAATAGGCCAGCGGGTTCACCTTGATCCGGTCCGGCACGCCATTGCCGCGCTGCTCCAGCTCGAAATGTTCCAGCGCAGCGCGGGTGCCCGACTGGAACCGCTTGCGCCCCGAAATCCAGCCGTCAAAGCCGCGCAGGGCGGTTTGCAGCGGCACGGTCTTGCGCAGGTTGCAGCAGGCGTCGGTGTCGCGCTGGTGCAGGGTGTTGTCCGGGTCCACCGCACGGATGTTGCCGGACCGCAGGATCGTCACATTGCGCAGGCCCAGACGTTCGGTCAGTTCCTGCTGGTAAACCAGCGTTTCGGTGAACAGCAGTTCGGTGTCGATGAACAGCACCGGCAGGTCGCGGTTCACCATGGAGGCCAGATGCAGCAGCACCACCGATTCCGCCCCGAAGCTTGAGACAAGCGCAAGATGCGGGATCTCTTCTACCGCGCGGCGCAGCACATCCGTGGCACTGTGATGACGCAGCTCGGCGTTGAGCGCGCCAACCCGGTCCAGGGCAGGTTGCGCAGCCCCGCTGGCCTGCGCCGCCGGTACATGTCGGTCTCGGTCAAGCGGCATCTGCCCGTTCCTTGCTTTCTGCCTCGGGGTAAAGGGCGGCCTTGAACGGGGCCATCCCCAGCCGACGGTAGGTCTGCAGGAAGGTCTCCGCAGGTTCCGTGCGCAGGTCGAGATAGGCCAGCACCAGACGTTCCACCGCCGGGATGATCTCATCGGCAGAGAAACCGGGGCCGGCACGGGTGCCGATGGTTGCATCTTCGGTGCCGTCACCGCCCAGGGTGATCTGGTAGTTTTCCACGCCCGCGCGGTCCAGCCCCAGGATGCCGATATGGCCCACATGGTGGTGGCCGCAGGCATTGATGCAGCCCGAGATCTTGATCTTGAGCGGGCCCACTTCATGCTCCAGCTTCAATTCGTCAAAGCGGGTGGCGATTTCCTGCGCGATGGGGATCGAACGTGCCGTTGCCAGCGCGCAGTAATCCATGCCGGGGCAGGCGATGATATCGCTGATCAGCCCGATGTTGGCGGTGCCCAGCCCCTCGGCCCGCAGCGCGGCAAAGACCGACGGCAGGTCCGATTTATGGACATGCGGCAGGATCACGTTCTGCTCGTGGCTGATGCGCAGCTCGTCATGGCCATAGCGCTTCGCCAGCGCCGCCATCAGCCGCATCTGCCGGGCAGAGGCATCGCCGGGCGTCTTGCCATGCGCCTTGAGGCTGATGGAGACAATGGCATAGCCCGGCGCACGGTGCGCGGAGAGGTTGGTATCGGCCCAGCTGCGGAACAGCGGGTCGTTCTGATAGGCGTTGCGATAGGGCGCCTCATCCGCCACCCGGAACCGGGGGGCGGCGAAATCGGCCTTGATCCGGGCCAGCATTTGCTGGTCCACACCGCCGAACTGCGGGCGGATCAGCGCATAGCGCGCATCGACGCGGGCGCGGATGTCTTCGATCCCGTTCTCATGCACGGTGATCTTGATGCGCGCCTTGTACTTGTTGTCGCGGCGGCCCAGCAGGTTGTAGACGCTGACAATCGCTTCCAGCGTCGGCAGCAGGTCTTCCTCCGCCACGAAATCATAGAGCACCTTGCCGATCATCGGCGTGCGACCCAGGCCGCCGCCCACAATGACCTCATAGCCGATTGCCCCGTCGCGCTCCACGATGCGCAGCCCGATGTCATGCGCCTTGATCACCGCACGGTCTGCTTGCGCTCCGGTCACGGCGACCTTGAACTTGCGCGGCAGGAACTGGAATTCCGGGTGGTCGGTGGACCACTGGCGGATCAGTTCGGCCACCGGGCGCGGGTCCGCGACCTCATCCGCGGCGGCACCGGCGAAATGGTCGGCGGTCACGTTGCGGATGGTGTTGCCTGAGGTCTGGATGGCATGCATGTTCACCGCCGCCAGCGCGTCCAGCATGTCGGGCACGTCGCGCAGTTCGGGCCAGTTGTACTGGATGTTCTGGCGTGTGGTGAAATGGCCGTAACCCTTGTCCCATTTCTCGGCAATCATCGCCAGCTGGTCCATCTGCCGCGAGTTCAGCGTGCCATAGGGGATCGCGACGCGCAGCATATAGGCGTGCAGCTGCAGGTAGAGCCCGTTCATCAGGCGCAGCGGCTTGAATTCATCCTCGGTCAGGCTGCCGTCGATGCGGCGTTCCACCTGGGCGCGGAACTGGGCGTTGCGCTCGGCCAGGAAAGCGGCGTCGAAATCGGTATAATGGTACATCAGAAACGCTCCTCTTTGACGGTTTCCTGCTTGCCATGGGGATAGTTGGAAGGCCCGGTGGCGCGGAAATCCTCGCGGAAATGGGTGGGGTGCGGCACGCCGTCCTGCAGGGTGACATCGGCCAGATAGGCGCCCACGATGCTGCCCGGCTGCGACTGCGCCTCGATCAGGCGCAGATCGGCGTCGGCCTCATCGGTCAGCACTTCGGCCTCGGCCAGGTCACGAGTCCAGCCATCTGCGGTCATATAGATCACATCGCCTTCAAGCAGGGCGTTGGCGGTGACAACTTTGGGCGTGAAAGGTTTGGGCATCAGGCCATCTCCTCGATCGGCATGTCAGTGGCGGCTTGCACGGCGGCGCGCGGGGCAAGTCCGTAAAAGGTCAGGGCGGGGCCGGTCATCTGCGCATCGGCGATGTCTGCGGCCATCCGGTCCAGCGTGGTTTCCAGCACCCGCTGCTCGGGACGCGAGGCGTTTTCGATCACCGTGACGGGCGTGGCGCGGTCCGCCCCATGCATGATCAGGCGGCCCTGCACGAAACGGGCGGATTTCTTGCCCATGTAGATCGCGGCAACCTCGTTCGGGCGGGCAAGCGCGGCCCAGTCGTGATCGGCGAACCCCTTCATGTCATGTCCGGTAAGGAAGCGGACAGAAGCATTGCGCCCCCGGCGGGTCAGGCTCTGGCCGATGGCCGCCACCGCGGCAGAGGCCGAGGTGATGCCCGGCACGATATGCCAGGTGATGCCATGGGCGTCGATGGCGTCGATTTCCTCGTCCAGGCGGCCGAATACGGTGGCATCGCCTGATTTCAACCGCACCACCTGGGCGCCTGATTGCGCATGTTCCACCAGCAGGGCGTTGATCGTCTCCTGGCTGGTGGAGGGGCCGAAACCTTCCTTGCCCACGTCGATCATCACCGCCTCGCGGCGGGCGAGTTCGAGGATCTGCGCCGAGATCAGCCGGTCGTAGATCACCACATCCGCCTCATCCAGCGCGCGGCGCGCCTTGAGGGTCAGCAGCTCCGGATCGCCCGGACCGCCGCCGACAAAGGCGACATGGCCCGCGCGGGCGGCACGGGTCAGGTGATCCTCCAGCAGCGTGCCGAGGCTGTCCTTCACCCGGTCCTCGCCTGCGGCGATGGCGCGGGGGCCGGTGTTGAAATAATAGTCGCGCCAGAAATCGCGGCGCGCGCGGCCAAAGGGCAGGGCATCGGCCAGCTTGCGAAAGCCCTTGCCGATCCGCGCCAGATTGCCCAGCGTGGCGGGCAGGCGTTCTTCCAGGTCGGCCTTGATGGCGCGGGCCAGCACGGGCGCTGCGCCCTCGGTGCCGATTGCCACGGTCACCGGGTCGCGGTCCACGATGGCCGGCGTGATAAAGGCGCTGTCGGCAAGATTGTCGACGATGTTGACCAGCGCCCCCTCGGCCCGCGCGATGGCGGCGGTGCGGGCATCCTCGCCTGCGTCCTCATCGGCGGCATAGAACAGCCTTGTCTCCCGCGCATCGCCCGGGGCAAAGGCGCGGCGGTGCAGGGTCAGCCTGCCGGCTTCTGCCCAGTTTTCGATCTCGGGCGCGGGGGCCGGGGCATAGACATGGATCCGCGCGCGGGTCTTGAGCAGCAACCGCAGCTTGGCCAGCGCCGCATCACCGCCGCCCGACAGCGCGATGCGCTGGCCCTCGGTGGCGAGAAAGATGGGAAAATGGTCCATGATGTGCCCCTTGCTGCGGCCGGTGTGATGCGTTGACTTACCTCTCTATATAGGAAATATTCCCTGTACTGGGCCATATGCCCGCGCAGATAAGGAATATTGTTCTGTTTTCAGCGCCAGATAGAACAAGTTTGTGACGAAAAGGAAAATCACAGGATGCCTGTTCGGATAGACGAGACAGATCGGAAAATTCTTGGCCAGTTGCAACGCGATGCGGCGCAATCGCTGGATGATATTGCCAAGGCGGTGGGCTCTTCCAAGACCCCGGTATGGAATCGCATCCGCAAGATGCGCGAGGCCGGGATCATCGGCCAGCAGACCGTGATCCTGGACGCCGAAGCGCTGGGGTTCGAGGCCTGTTTCTTTGTCCTGATCCGCACCTCGGAGCATGAGGCGGAATGGCAGGCGGCCTTCCTCAAGGCTTTGCGCGACCGCCCCGAAGTGCAGGAGGCGCATCGGCTGGCGGGGGATATCGATTATATCCTGAAGGTGCGGGTAAAGAACGCGCGGGCCTATGACGCGTTCTATCAGGCGCTGATCTCGGAGGTGCGGGTGCATAACGTCACCGCGCTCTTGTCGATGGAAGAGATCAAGTCCACCGTGGCCCTGCCGCTGTGACCTGAACTGGCCGTGACGTGATCTGAAGGACGCGGCCTTGCCGCGATTCCTTTCTACGGGCACCCGTGGCGGCCTGAGCCCCTGTCGGCGACGGGGCTTTGCCTTGTGCCGGGGTTTTCATTGCTGAGAAGGTGTTCAGGGCGCCTTGCGTCCTGAACGACCTTTTCCGAGGGTCTTGCGAACCGCTCCGGCCTCAAGGACAAGCCGCTGCGCGGGGCCTGCGGCCTCCTTGACCCCGGATCGGTTCACGGCTGGATCAGCAGCTTTTCGAGCCTGTGGAAATGATAGGTGGCGGCATAGCGCGGGGTTTCGGCCAGGGTCATCCCGGGCAGATGGGCAAAGAGCGCGGGCAGCGCGCTTTGCAGTTCCAGCCGGGCCAGCGGCGCGCCGACGCAGAAATGCAAGCCGCCGCCAAAGGCCGCATGGGGCCTGCCGGGGCGCTGCGGGTTGAACAGGTCCGGGGCGACGTGGATGTCGGGATCATGGCCCGCCGCCCCCAGGATCAGCGCGATCTCATCGCCCTTCTTCAGGGTCACATCGCCCAGGTCGATGTCTTCGTAGGCGTAGCGGGTGAACATGTGCAGCGGCGGGTCGAAGCGCAGCAGTTCCTCGACCGTGGCGGCGATGTTCTGCGGCGCCAGGGCCAGCGGGTCGGTCTGATGTTCCAGCAGGCATTTCACCGCATTGCCCATGGCGTGCACAGTGGCCTCATGGCCCGCGTTCAGCAGCAGGATGCAGGTGCCGATCAGCTCCTCGCTGTTCAGCTTTTCACCTGCGCTTTCGGTGGCGATCAGTTCCGAGATCAGGTCATTGCCGGGGTCGCCGCGACGGCGGTCGATGTAATCGGTCAGATAGCTGACGAATTCGCCTGTTGCGGCTTCGGCGGCGTCCTCGATGGCGCGGCTGCGGCCCGCCATATACATTGCCACCATGGTATTGGACCAGCGCAGCAGGTCCGGCCAGCGCTCTTCCGGCACCCCCAGCAGCCGCGCGATGATGCGCACCGGCAGCTGCGTGCAGACCTGCGGGATCAGGTCGATCGGCCCCGTCGCGGGCAGGGCGGCCAGCAGTTCCTGCATGATCTGGTCGATATCCGGTTGCAGGTTCGCGATCCGCCGCGAGGTGAAGGCGCGCAGCACCTGGGCCCGCAGCCGCGTGTGCCGGGGCGGCTCCAGCTCCAGCATCGAATGCGCCTCGACCCGGTGCCATTGGGTCAGATGCGCCGGGGCCGGGGCCGGTTCCGGGTTCTGCCGGCCCAGCCTGCGGTCGCGCAGCAGCGCGGTGATGGTGGCCGCGTCAAAGGCGGCCAGCATCCCGTAATCCTCCCAGAACAGCACCGGCCCGCGCGCGCGGGCTTCATCATAGACGGCATAGGGGTTCTGGATGAACCCGGGGTCGAGCGGGGATTGGGAAAGGCGTTTCATCCCGACCAGATGCCCGAGCGGCTCTGGTCAAGGCAAGGGCGCATGTGCAATCTGGCCTCATGATAAGCGGAATACGGCAAAGAGCGGCAGTGATGCTGGCCTTCCTGGCGGTTGTGGCGGCCCTCTCGGGGGGAGTCTGGCGGTATTTCCATGAACAGGGCCTGGACCTGCTGGCCGAACGCGGGCGCGCGGACCTGGCGCTTGCCGGGGACCGGCTGGTGGGCCAGCTGCAGCGCTACCGGGATCTGGCGGTGCTGATGGGGAATCATCCGGCGGTGCGCGCGGTCCTTTCCGAGGGCGATGCGCAGGACCTGGGCGATCTGCTGCTGAAGGTCGCGGACAAGACGGCGGCGCTGGATGTGCTGGTGATCGATGCAGAGGGGCGCCTGCGCGCCTCGGCGCTGGGGCTGGATGCACCGATGGAACTGGCCGGACAGCCCTTTGTGCGCCGGGCATTGCGCGGCGCGCTGGGATGGGGGCACGGCGAAGCGATACCGCTCTCCCAGCGGGCCTATTTTCATGCCTCACCGGTGTTCAGCCCGCCGGGGCAGGTGCTGGGCGCCGTGGTTGTGGTGACCGATCTGAACGGGATCGACTACAACTGGCGCGGCAGCAACCCGCCGGCCTTTTTCACCGACAACAGCGGCGAGGTCCTGATTTCGAACCGCTCGGAACTGCTGTTCTGGCGCCGGGCGCCGGCATCCTCCGGCCTGGTCGGTCTGGTGCCGCCGGTGGGGCCCGCTCCGCCTTTCGAAGCGCGCCGGCTGGGCGGGCATGAGATCTGGCTGCTGGACTGGGGCCCGTATCTGCCCCGCTCCGCGCTGCATCTGACCCAAGGCCTGCCGGTCATCGGCCTGACCGGCGAGGTGCTGCTGGATACCGAACCCGCGCGCAGGCTTGCGGCGGCACAGGCCGCGGCGGTGGCCGCACTTTGCCTCGCATTCGGGTCATTGCTGTTTCTGGCGGCAGAGCGACGGCGCGCGCTGGCCAGCGCCAATGCCCGACTGGAAGACCGGGTGGCCGAGCGCACCCGGGCCCTGCGCGATACCAATGCCAAGCTGCTGGCAGAGGCGGCGGAGCGCGAAGAGGCGCAGGCCGCCCTGCGCCGGGCGCAGGATGAGCTGGTGCAGGCGGGCAAGCTCAGCGCCCTGGGGCAGATGTCTGCGGGCATCAGCCACGAGTTGAACCAGCCGCTGATGGCAATCCGGTCCTTTGCGGAGAACGGGGTGCAGTTCATGAACCGCGGCACGCCGGCGCGCGCGGCAGAGAATCTGACCCGCATTTCCGAACTGGCGCAGCGGATGGCGCGGATCATCCAGAACCTGCGCGCCTTTGCCCGGCAGGACCAGCAGACCGATGACCGTGTCGATCTGCGCCGGGCCCTGGAAAGCGCCCTGGAGCTGACCCGCGCCCATGTGCAGGAGGCGGGTGTCGAACTGGTGCATGCACCGCTCGAAGCGCCGACCTGGGTGCGCGGCGGCGAGGTGCGGCTGGGGCAGGTCTTTGTCAATCTGATCACCAATGCGGTGGACGCGATGGCCGATGCGCCGGAAAAGCGTCTTGAAATCCTGGTGCTCGAAGCGGATGAGGTCACTGTCAGCTTTCGCGACACCGGACCGGGGATCGAGATGCCGGACAAGGTATTCGATCCTTTCTATACCACGAAAACCCAGGGCCCCTCCGCCGGGATGGGGCTGGGCCTGTCGATCAGCTATGGCATTGTGCAAAGCTTTGGTGGACAGATCAGGGGCAGCAATTATCAGGGCGGGGCGCTTTTTACCGTGACACTTGAACGACATACACAGGATGTGGCGACGGCATGATGGGCAAGGTGCTGCTGGTGGATGATGACGCCGCCGTGCGCGAGGCGCTGGCGCAGACGCTGGAACTGGCCGACTTCACGGCGGTCACCGCCGGCTCCTTCGTGGCGGCCAAGGATCGGATCACCCGCGATTTCGACGGGGTGATCCTGTCGGACATGCGGATGCCCGGGCGTGACGGGTTTCACCTGCTGAAATATGCCCAGGGTCAGGACCCGGACCTGCCGGTGATCCTGCTGACCGGCGAGGGCGACATTCCGATGGCGGTGGAGGCGATGGGGCAGGGGGCCTTCGATTTCCTCGAAAAGCCCTGTGCGCCTGCCGCCCTGCTTGCGGTGCTGGAACGCGCGCTCAAGACCCGTGCGCTGGTGCTGGACAACCGCCGCCTGCGCGATCTGGTGCGCAAGGGCGATCCTGCGTCGCGGATGATCTTTGGCACGTCGGAGATATCGGAGGCCCTGCGCGCCCGTGTCCGCCGTGTTGCCCAGACCGAGGGCGAGGTGCTGGTCTTTGGTGCGCCGGGCACCGGGATTTCCAAGGTGGCGGAGGTGATCCACCTCAGTTCCGCGCGCTCCAAGGCGGCTTTCGTCAAGCGCGCGGCGGCAGAGATGGGATCGGAGGCCCTGTTTGCAGCGCTGGAGGCGGCGGCAGGCGGCAGCCTGTTTCTCGACGAGGTCACATTGCTGCCCGCCCAGACCCAGCTGGCGCTGATCGAGGCGCTGGAGGGCGCGCCCGCCGCGCGGCTGATGACCGGCAGCACCCGTGACGTGGAGGCCGCGGTCAGGGAAGGCCGCTTGCATGCCGATCTCTATTACCGGCTGGAGGTGATGCCGGTGCGGATCCCGGCCCTCTCCGAGCGGCCCGAGGATATCCCTTCGATGTTCCGCCAATATGTCGATCAGGCGGCAGAGCAGGCGGGGCTGACCCGGCCCGAGGTCACGCCGCAGGTGGTGGCCGACCTGATGGCGCGCGACTGGCCCGGCAATGCCCGCGCGCTGATGTCGGCGGCGATGCGCTTCGTGATGGGGGTGCATGAAGATGCCGTGGCCCCCGATGCGGCGCTGGGATTGTCCGAACAGATGGCCCAGGTGGAGCAATCCCTGTTGGAGGCTGCCCTGCGCCGGGCCGACGGGCAGGCCAGCGCAGCCGCCAAGGCGCTCAAACTGCCGCGCAAGACCTTTTACGACAAGCTGGCGCGCTACGGCATCCGCCCCGAGGATTTTCGCAGCTGAATTATGTGCGGATTTCCGCACAAATGCCGCTCCGGCATGTGTGGGAAACCGCACATCCGGTACGGCAGGTTCAATGACCTATCACGGGACCGTCTGGTAAATCTTTGTAAATAAACTATAAAAATGAAAAAGGACACCGCGGATCACACGCACTTGTGAACGCACGCGGGAATATGGCTCCTTATCTCAGCGCACCCGGAAAGGTGTGACGATTTGATTCCAAATCTCTGGGAGGAGACAACCAATGAAGATATTTACCGCCGCCGCTGTTGCCCTGACGATGTCTGTCAGCGCGGGCGCTGTTGCCGCTGCCTGTGATGACGGCGAGATTGTCATCAAGTTCAGCCATGTCACCAACACCGACAAACACCCCAAGGGCATCGCCGCCTCGCTGTTCGAACAGCGCGTCAACGACGAGATGAACGGCAAGGCCTGCGTCGAAGTGTTCCCGAACTCCACGCTTTACGACGACGACAAGCTGCTCGAAGCCATGCTTCAGGGTGACGTCCAGATGGGCGCGCCCTCGCTGTCCAAGTTCGAGCAGTTCACCAAGGTCTTCCGCCTGTTCGACCTGCCCTTCGTCTTCAAGAACATCGAAGCCGTGGACGAGTTCCAGAACTCCGAAGCCGGTGCCGCGATGAAGGAATCGATGACACGCCGCGGCCTGCTGGGTCTGGGCTTCTGGCACAACGGGATGAAGCAGATGTCGGCCAACAAGCCGCTGCTGCTGCCCGAAGATGCAAAGGGTCTCAAGTTCCGCGTGCAGCCTTCCGAAGTGATCAAGGCGCAGATGGAAGCGATTGGCGTCAGCCCGCAGCCGATGGCCTTCTCCGAAGTTTACGGCGCGCTGCAGACCGGCGTTGTCGACGGTCAGGAGAACACCTGGTCCAACATCTATGGCCAGAAGTTCTTTGAGGTGCAGGACGGTTCCACTGAAACCAACCACGGCGTTCTGGATTATATGGTTGTCGTATCCACCGACTGGTGGGACAGCCTGCCCGAAGACGTGCGCACCCAGCTTGCCACCATCATGGACGAAGTGACCGCCGAGCGGAACGCCGCCGTGGCACAGGTGGACGCCGAAGCACGTCAGGCGATCCTGGATGCCGGTGGCGTGATCCGCGAACTGGACGCCGAACAGCGCGAAGCCTGGGTCAGCGCAATGAAACCCGTCTGGGAAGAATTCGTGGCCGACGTTGGTCAGGAAAACATCGACGCCGCACAGGCGATCAACGAAAAGCACTAGGCTTTCGTGTCTTGCGGGTGGCCGGCCCCGGTCAGGGCGACCGGCCACCCCTTACCTGCATTTTTCCGGAAGGGCTGAGCGATGGCATCGCATTACCAACCACGCACGGGGCTGGGGCGCTTCGTGCACGAATTCGAGGAAACGGCGATCGCCGTGATCCTCGGGCTCATGACACTCATCACATTCATCAACGTGGTTCTGCGCTACGGCTTCAACACGGGCCTGATCTGGGGGCTTGAGGCGGTGACGCTTCTGTTTGCCTGGCTGGTCCTCCTGGGCGTGAGCTATGCGGTCAAGGTCACCGCACATCTGGGCGTGGACGCGGTGATCAACCTTTTTGACAAGCCTGCGCGCCGGGTGCTTGCCCTGATCGCGGGCCTGGTCTGCATCATCTATGCGGTGTTTCTGATGAAAGGCGCCTGGGATTACTGGGCCCCCTTCGCGGGTCTCGATGCCACCACGGGCCGCTGGTTCCCGACCGGCTTTGCCGACAGCCGCGATCAGGCCTGGTACGAGGTTGTCGATCTGCCCATGCCCGACTGGCTGCGCTTTATCGAGCCGGTGATGAACGAGGGCGAAAGCTATGACAAACTGCCCCGTTTCATTCCCTATGCAATCCTGCCCATCGGCATGGCGCTGCTGTTGTTCCGCTTCATCCAGGCGTTCATCCGTCTGCTGCAGGGCAATGCCGACAGTCTGATTGTCAGCCACGAGGCCGAAGACGCCATCGAGGACGTCAAACACATGAACGCGGAGCGTTGATCCCATGGAAGTAGCAATTCTTTTCGCAATGGTCGTGGGCCTGATGCTGATCGGGGTGCCGATTGCGGTCTCGCTCGGCATGTCCTCCATCATGTTCCTGCTGGTCCTGTCCGATACCTCGCTTGCCTCCATTGCGCAGACGCTGTTTCAGGCGATGGCCGGTCACTATACCCTGCTGGCGATCCCCTTCTTCATCCTCGCCTCCAGCTTCATGTCCACCGGCGGCGTGGCGAAACGGATCATCCGGTTCTCCATCGCTCTGGTGGGGCACCTGCCGGGCGGTCTGGCGATTGCGGGCGTCTTTGCCTGTATGCTCTTTGCCGCCCTTTCCGGTTCTTCCCCTGCGACCGTGGTCGCCATCGGCTCCATCGTCATCGCGGGGATGCGCCAGGTCGGCTATACCAAGGAATTCGCGGCAGGTGTTATTGCCAACGCGGGCACCCTGGGCATCCTGATCCCGCCCTCCATCGTGATGGTGGTCTATGCCTCGGCCACCGATGTCTCCGTGGGCCGGATGTTCCTGGCCGGGGTGATCCCGGGTCTGATGGCCGGCACCATGCTGATGATCACGATCTACATCATGGCCAAGGTGCGCAAACTGCCGCAGGGCGAATGGCGCGGCTGGGGCGAAGTCTGGGCCTCGGGCCGGGAAGCGGGCTGGGGCCTGTTCCTGATCGTGATCATCCTGGGTGGCATCTATGGCGGGATCTTCACCCCGACAGAGGCGGCAGCGGTGGCGGCAATCTATGCCTTCCTGATCGCCAGTTTCGTCTACCGCGACATGGGGCCGCTGCATGTGGAGGGCGAGGGGCGCAACCTGTCGCTGATGCGCAAGCCGCTGGCGCTCCTCAGCGTGTTCTGGCACCCCGACACCAAGCGGACCCTGTTCGACGCGGGCAAGCTGACCGTGACGCTGATGTTCATCATCGCCAACGCGCTGATCCTGAAACATGTGCTGACCGACGAACAGATCCCGCAGCGGATTTCCGCGATCATGCTGGACGCGGGCTTTGGTCCGATCATGTTCCTGATCATCGTCAACGTGATCCTGCTGATCGGCGGACAGTTCATGGAGCCCTCGGGCCTGCTGGTTATCGTGGCACCGCTGGTGTTCCCGATTGCCATCGAACTGGGCATCGACCCGATCCACCTTGGCATCATCATGGTGGTGAACATGGAAATCGGGATGATCACGCCACCGGTCGGGCTCAACCTCTTTGTGACCTCCGGGGTGGCGAACATGCCGATGATGAAGGTGGTCAGGGCCGCGCTGCCCTTCACCGCCGTGCTCTTCGTCTTCCTGATCATGGTGACCTATATCCCGATCATCTCGACCTGGTTGCCGACAATGATGATGGGGCCGGAGATCATCACGAAATGACAAACGGGCGGCGCACCCCGTCGGTGCGCCGCCCCCTCCGCGCGCAGCGCTAACCAAATAAGATGTCTGTTAACAAGTATTTGGGTTCCCCGCGGGGAACCCTTTTTTGCGGGGGCCGTGCGCGCCTGTCGAACGGCCCATGCAGCAGGAAGCTCAGGATGCCGCCAGCGCCGCCACGATGGGGGCGAAATCACTGGCCTTCAGGCTGGCCCCGCCGACCAGCGCGCCATCGACATTTTCCGCCTCAAAGATGGTGGCGGCATTCGCGGCCTTGACCGAGCCGCCATAGAGCAGCGCAATCGCATTGCCCCTGTCCGCACCAAAGCGCGCGGTCAGCTCGGCGCGCAGGAAATCATGAACCTCGACGATCTGCTCCAGGGTGGGCACCTTGCCGGTGCCGATGGCCCAGATCGGCTCATAGGCCACAACGGTATTTTCAGCACCGGCATCATCGGGCAGGGAGCCTGCCAACTGCGCGCCGATCACCTCCAGCGTGCGCCCCGCCTCGCGGTCCGCTTCGCTTTCGCCCAGGCAGAGGATCGCGGTCAGCCCCGCGGCCCAGGCGGCCTGCATCTTTGCGCTGACATCCGCGTCGCTTTCGCCATGGTCGGCCCGACGTTCGGAATGGCCAAGGATCACATAGGCCGCACCGCTGTCCGCCACCATCGCGGCGGAAATATCGCCCGTATGCGCGCCCTTTTCCGCCGCATGGCAATCCTGCGCGCCGATGGCGATGCCCTTTGCCCGCGCCACGGCAGGGATCAGCAATGGGGCAGGCGGGCAGATCACCACGCGGGTGTCGCCGCCGGGCAGCATCGCGGCCAGAGCATCGAGTTCGTCGAGGGCGGATTGCGTGCCGTTCATCTTCCAGTTACCGGCGGCGATCTTGGGGCGCATGAAATTCTCCTGATTTTCGAACAGACTTACCAGCCGGCACCCGGGGCGGCAACGAAAGGCTTTGCCGATGGCGTCAGCACGACCTAGGCTTGCCCCATGAATGAGCACAGCGAGACATCGGGGCTGATTCCCCGCATCGACCTTCAGGCCCTGCGCACCAGCGACCCGGCCGCCCTTGATGCCATGCGGGTCGCCGCCACGGATGTGGGCTTTGCCACCGTGTACAACACCGCATTGCCGCCCGAGCGGGTCGCGCAGGTGATCGAAACCTATCGCGCCTTCTTCAAACTGCCGGAGGCGGAGAAAGCCGCGACCGACATGGCCACCACCGGGTCGAACCGGGGCTGGGGCCGGTCCGGTGCGGAACAGGTCGATCCGGACGCCAACCCGGATTACAAACAGGTCTTTGATTGCGGCGTGACACTGCCAGAGGATGATCCGCGCCTTGCGGACCCCTTTTATGCGCCCAATATCTGGCCCGGCACACCCGCCGGTTTTCGCCAGACGGTTGAGAGCTATTACACGGATGCCTGTGCCGTGGGTCTGGAAGTGCTGCGCGGCGTGGCGGAGGCCATCGGCCAGCGGCGCGACGCCTTTGATGCGGCCTTTGACGCGCCGATGGCGCTGCTGCGCGGCAATTACTATCCCGAAAGGCCCGCATCGGCCGGGGCCAGGGATTTCGGCATCGCGACCCATACCGATTACGGCTGCCTGACGCTGCTGGCCACCGATGGCACACCGGGGCTGGAGGTGCGCAAACGCGGCGGCGGCTGGATACCTGTCACGGCGGCGCCGGGGGCTTTCGTGATCAACTTTGGCGAGATGTTGCAGTTCTGGAGCGATGGCAAGGTGATCGCGACGCCGCACCGGGTCATCGGCAGCACCGCCGAGCGCGTCTCGGTGCCGCTGTTCTTCAACCCCGCGCGGGAAACCAATGTGGCGCCACCGGGGTCGGATCAGGTGATCAGCGCAGGCGACCATCTGGCGAAACGCTATAACGAGACCTACTTGCACCTGGCCAAGGCCTGATCACCGGGGGGGCCGCGCCCGCCCGTCGCACCAGAGGTGCGCCGAAACGATCAGGCACGCCTCTGGCGTGACGGGGCGGCTCGGGTGCTGCCCGGACGCAGGGCGTCCGGGCATTGTGGCGAACGGCTGCAAACTCCGCATTGCAGACACTCTCGCGCTTTGAAACGTATCCCCTAACGCAGCGCGTCGATCGCGTCGCGGGCGAGGGCCAGCGCCTGTTCGGGATCTTCCATCGCGGCCTCGGGCAGGGTCCAATAGGGCATGGCGGCACTGGCACCGTTCTTGCGGGTATAGGTCCATTGTTCGGCCCCGTCCCCCGCCAGCCGCTGTGCGAAACCGCCCTGGGCCTTGAGCATCAGACGGCCGTCCGACAGCATCAGGGCAAAGATCGTATCGCCGCAGTAAATCCCCAGCCCGCCGAACATGCGGCGGGTGGCCAGGTCTGGAATCTCCGAAAACAGATCGCGGGCAAAGTCGATATCCGCGGCGCCCAGGCTCACTTCGCGCCGAGCGCTTCGTCGAACTTGATGGATTCGCCGCAGCCACAGGCTTCGGTCACATTGGGGTTGGAAAACCTGAACCCGCTTTCCAGCAGGGTGGTTTCATAGTCGATTTCCGTGCCGAACAGGAACATCTGCGCCATCGGCGCGATCATCACCCGCGCACCGTCCTGTTCCACGACCTCGTCATTGGGGTCGGGGGAATCGACGTATTCCATGGTATATTCCATACCCGCGCAGCCGCCCTTCTTGATGCCGATGCGCAGGCCCGCGTGGCCTGCCGATGCCATCAGCTTGGAAATCTGGGCGGACGCCCTGGGCGTCATGGTGACAGCTTGTTTTCCGGGAATGCCGAACATGGGTGTTTTCTCCTGTTGGGACAAAGATAGGAGCCTTGCGCGGCATTCTCAAGCGGTCTGCGGGAAAACGGTGCGCGCTGCAGCAAAATGGCCGCCTCCGGGGGGATGGAGGCGGCCTGCTGCGCGGGTCCTTTGGGGACGGGGTGGGGCGTTACAGACCCATGCAGTTGGCGTAGAAGGTGACGGTGGCAGGCCAGTCAGAGAAGACGCCCGCGACCTTTACATCCTGTGCAAGCACGTCGAGCGCGACGAGGTAATCGCTGTCATCGGTGATGATGTCGTTCACCGACTGGAAGTACCAGCCGCCGCCCGATGCCAGCGGCCCGGAGCGTTCCAGGGTCCAGGCGATCAGGGTGATCCCGGCGTCCCGCGCGGCCCGGGCATAGTCGGAGGCTGCCAGCGTGCGATCCGCGTTTGTCAGCAGCATGTTCAGCGAGGCACCGATGTAATTGACACCCGCGGCCTTGAGCGCGGCAAAGTCCTGGACCCAGGTCTCGGGGTTCTGTTCGTCGAAGCCTTCGGACCATTCCACGAGATAGACCGCCTGTGCGCCGAATTCGGGTTCGTTTTCAATCCAGTACATCACGTCATCCAGGTTGAACGACTGCGCCCAGACATCGGAGGCGGGGATGCCGGCGGCCTTGTATTCGTCGATCATCTTCTGCGCGTAATCCGCCTGGGTGAAACCCTCATGCGGCATTTCGACGGCGGGAGATTTCAGTTCCGGCGTGAACCGGGCACCCAACGAGGCGAAAAGCGCAATCGACTCGGCATGGGTCATGGTCCGGGCGCCAGCGGAATAGAGATCCGTGCGCCAGCCCGCGACACCGCCCTGATAGGCTTCGGCTGTGGTGGCGGATTTGTCGGCGCTGTCCATCTTGGGGGCAAGGCTGCGGAATTCCGCCAGGGTCAGATCGGAGGTGCGGCATTCGGCATTGGCGGGCGTGTCCGCCGTGGCGGGGGTGAAACCGGTGGTGCATTTGGCCGCAAGATCGGTGGTCAGGATGTTCGTGGTGGTATGCAGGTCGTTCTGCGCGTGACGGCAGACCAGCTCGTGATCGGCGGTGAAGGTCACGTCGCATTCCAGGATGCCGGCACCCATGCCGGCGGCGGCGACATTGGATTCTATGGTATGTTCGGGAAACATCATCGGCGCGCCCCGGTGGCCGATGGAGAACAGCGTCGGCTCGGCCTGCTGGCCCAGGCAGGCGGTCAGCCGGGACTTGAGATCGCCATCGGCAAGCCGGGAGACCAGGAAGGCCGGGCGGGGACCATAGCCGTAGCCATTGGCGGCCAGGTGGTCTTCGGCCTGGGCTGCGAGCGGGATGAGGGAAAGGGCCGCGAGGGCTGCGAGACTGCGCATGGAAGCTCCGTAAATTCAGGGTGTCGTCGCGTCCCTTCTGACGGCAGCCTGTAACGGTATGACGAAGCCTCTGTGACAGGCGGGTGACGGTTTCACGACACCTGCCGGTTTCTTTGTGTCACATGAAGCCCAGTTCGAGCCGCGCCTCGTCCGACATCATGTCCATGCCCCAGGGCGGCTCCCAGACCAGTTCCACATTGACCTGTTTGACACCGGGCAGCGGTTCGATCGCATCCGCGACCCAGCCGGGCATTTCACCGGCCACAGGGCAGCCGGGGGCGGTCAGCGACATCTTGATGTCCACCGCGTTTTCGGTGTCGATGTCGATGGTGTAGATCAGGCCCAGTTCATAGATATTCACCGGGATTTCAGGGTCATAGACTGTGCGACAGGCCTCGACCACCTGATCGTAGAGCGGGTGATCGGTGCTGGAGGGCGCAATCAGCGGTGTGCCTTCGAGCGGTTGGGTGTTGTCGGTCATGTCGGCCTCTGATCTGGTTCCTGACTGTTTATATAGGGATAGCATGGCGCGGCGTCCAGTGGGGGGTGGGGGTGCAGCAGGGTGGGCGGGGTTGCGGACGTTCGCTGTGGTTTGCGCAGAGGTCGGGTATGGGGACGAAGAGGCCCTTTGCAACGAAACCCCAAGCCGCGCGTCGCAGGGCCGTGGTGCGGCGATCCGACCGTCGTGACTGGCACTTTATGGCAGCCAAGCACTTCCAAGTTATCCATGGAACACGACAGCAGACAAATCGCCGTGCCAGGGGACGGCCAGTCATGTCGGAGACATGCCTCTGGCATGATGCGCGGCGGCCTGCGGCCTTGATTCCGCGCTTGCGAAAGCGGCAAGGCCCCATCGCTGCCATTGGCTGCGCCTGCTGCGCATGCCCGCTCCGGGCCGTTCCCAATCACGCCTTGCGCCGGCGCACCGGCTGCGGTTTCACCCTTGCTTCGATCTCGTCGTAGACCTTGCCGACGATGTCCTTGCCGGTGGCCTTTTCGATGCCTTCGAAACCGGGGGAGGAATTGACCTCCAGCACCTTTGGCCCGCTTTCGGAGCGCAACAGGTCCACGCCTGCCTTGCCCAGACCAAAGGCGCGGGCGGCGCGGACGGCGGTGTCGCGTTCCTCTTTCGAGATGCGCACGACCTTGGCCGAGCCGCCGCGGTGCAGATTGGACCGGAAATCGCCCTCCGCCCCGGTGCGTTTCATCGCCGCGACAACCTTGCCCGCGACCACCAGACAGCGGATGTCTTCGCCTGCCGCCTCTTTCACGAAATTCTGCACCAGAAAATTCGCCTTGAGGCCCCGGAAGGCGTCGATCACGGATTCGGCGGCCTTTTTGGTTTCGGCCAGCACCACGCCTTTTCCTTGCGTCGATTCCAGCAGTTTCACGATCAGCGGCGCGGAGCCGACCAGCGCCATCAGGTTGGAGGTGTCCTTGGGCGAGGCGGCAAAGGCGGTGGTGGGCATGCCGATCTTCTTGCCCGCCAGCACCTGATGGGCGTGCAGCTTGTCGCGGCTTGCAAGGATGCCTGCCGAGCCGTTCACGCAATAGGTGCCGATGGTTTCGAACTGCCGGATCACGGCGCAGCCATAGGGCGTGACGGAAGCCCCGATGCGCGGGATCACCGCGTCATAGCGGGGCAGGCGCTTGCCGTCATAATGCACTTCGGGCGCCAGAGAATTGATCGCCATGTAGCAGCGGGTGGTGTCGATGACCTCCACGGTATGGCCGCGCGCCTCGCCGGCCTCTACCAGACGGCGGGTGGAATAATTGTCCTCGCGGCTGAGCACCGCGATGCGCAGGGCGCGGACGGGGGCGGCATGGCGCACCTTTGCGGAATGATAGACATCATAGCTGAGGTCGGGCTGCAGCCGCCGCTCCGTGGGGGAAATGATGATATGATCCCCCAGCGCCTGACGGCCCAGCAACATGCGGCTGGTCAACCCCGCGCGGTTGGTCAGGGTGATTTCAATGGGCCAGCTCTGGCCGCCGACCTCAAGCGTGGAGGCGATGACCAGCCGCTGTTCGCTTTCGCCGTTCGAGGAGGTGACCTCGCGCCGGTCGATCAGCGGGGCAGAGCAGGTGATGGAGATGTCCTCGCGCCCCGGAATCGGATGCACGTTGAAACGGACCTTGGGTTTCGCGGCAGAGCCGAAGGTTTCGATGTCATGGGCATGCAGCGCTGAGGTGCGCGCGCCGGTGTCGACCTTGGCCTTGATGGCGGGCAGGCCCAGATCGGGCAGGGAGACCCATTCCTCCCATCCGAAATTCAGTTCGTTCACGGCGTTTCTCCTGCTGCTGCGCGGCCTGCCTAGCGGCTTGCCCGGCGGGCTTCAAGCTGGTGTTACGTCCGGCGGCAGGATCGGAAAAATCCGTGCGCCGGTCTCGCGTTCGATGCGCGCGGCCTCGGCCAGCAGGGCTTCGCGCAGGCGGCACTCCACATCCCAGAAAGTGGCCGGATTCGCGGTCGGCAATTCGAAGCGGACCTTGATGCCGATGGCGTCCTGTCCGGTCACATTGACCCTGGCGCGCTCCATCGGCGAGACATCGGAAGGGTCTTCGTAGCTCAGCAGATCGAGGAACACCTGCCGCAGGCGCTCCACATCGGCACCATGGGCCAGGGTCAGTTCGATGGGGCGGACCATTTCGGGCTCTTCGATCGACCAGTTTTCGAAGGGGTCCGACACAAAGGTGCTGACCGGCACGATCAGCCGGGTGCCGTTCCAGATCATCAGCTGCACATAGGTGAAATCAATCCGCTCCACCGTGCAGAAATGCCCTTTGAACATCAGCTGGTCACCGATCCGCGCCGAGCGGTTGAGCGCGATCTGGACAGAGGCCAGGATATTGCCGAGCACTTCGCGGGCGGCAAAGCCCAGCACGATGGTCAGCGCCCCGGCAGAGGCCAGCAGCGAGATGCCAAGGGTGCCATAGGCGGTGATGGAGCTGAGCACGACGCCCGAGGCGGCGAGGGTCGCGATGACGATGACAAATTTGCGCGCGGCGGAAATGGTTGTGGCCACGGCGCGCAGATGGGCATTCTGCGGGTCCGCCAGTTCGGTCGCGGTGGAGACGCTGATGCGGTCGAAGACCTCGTCGATCACCAGCACCACCGCCAGGGTGATCGCCACCACGTAAGAGATCAGCACCAGCGGCGAGACCACCGCGTCGATGATGCCCGTCACCACCAGCACACGGCTGGTTGCGGTGCCGATGATGGCGGCAAAGATGGTGATGGCAGCGGGCCATTTCAGCGAGCGCGCGAGGAACCGGGCACCGCGCCGCCGGGCGGTTTCGCCCAGTCTGCGCAGAATCCGGAAGGCCAGGGCAGCGACGATCAGCGCGGCCAGCGCCACCAGCGGCAGGAACAGCACCTCCCAGAGGAACATGCCCCAGAAGGCGGGTGTGCGCAGCCATTCCGGCAGGGCCAGTTCCAGATCGGTCGGCCCGTAAAGCGCGTAGAGTGCGGGAATGTTGTCCACGCTTTGCCGCGAGAACACCCAGACGGGTTCCTTGGTGTCTGCCGCCTTGATCCGGTTCAGCCGCAAGGGCACCAGATGGCCGCCGCGTTCCATCCGGTCGATCAGGATGGAGCGGCGTTCCCGGCCGGTGTCATTGTCCTCTGTATTGCCGGAGAGCCAGCCGTCCGGCCGGTCTTCGAGCGAGGACCAGGGGATCACCACCTTGCGTTCCAGGATCACCGACAGCATCCGCGCGCGTTCGGTGCCGATGCTTTGCTGATCGGCCGGTGCCACGTCCGACAGATCCAGCAGATGTGCGGCGACGCTGAAATGGCCGTGTTCCGCGAGGTAGAGGAAGGTTTCCATCGCGGCCATCGGCGTGGCGCGGTCCAGCGTGGCGGGGGGTGCCGCCATGCCGGCGTTCAGGCTGTCCTGCTCGAACCACGGCTCCTGCGCAATGGCGCCAGGGGCCAGACAGATCAGACAGGCCGCCAGGGCGGCGGCGAGGGTCCGCAGGAAGGGTTTCAGAACGACCTGATGCATCGACAGGAAACTAGCCCGCCCTGCCTTTGGTCAAGTCCTGCTTCAGTTGTCGTTGATGTCGTGGGTGACGATCCGCGCACCGCTGGACTGGTGGCGGAATGCAAAGCGCAGGATGATCCAGCCCACAAGCGACAGGATGGCAAAGAGCGCGAGCAGGGCAGGAATGCCGATGGCCGGCAGGATCAGCACAAGGCCCGCCATCGCCAGCGCCCCCAGGGCAAAGCCCAGAAAGATGAAGCCCGGAGCCAGCAGTTCAAGCACGCCAAGCGCCAGCGCGATGCAGATCCAGACCCACCAGAGTGTCAGATAGGCCTCCATCAGCCGCGCCCTTTCAGCAGTTTGAAGGCATCGCCAAAGGCGGCCAGCGCCTCTGCCGGGACGATGATGGTCTGGTTGCCTTCGCCCGAGCCCATGCCGTTCAGCGCTTCCACCTGTTTCAGGGCAATCTGGTATTGCGCGGCCTCCAGCCCGTTTTCGTTGATCGCCTGGGCCACGACCTGGGTGGCATAGGCTTCGGCCTCGGCCAGCACGCGGCGCGCCTTGGCGGTCTGTTCCGAGGCATAAAGCTCGGCGTCGGCGGCCAGTTCAACGGCGCGTTTCTTGCCCTCGGCCTCGGTCACCTGGGCGCGGCGGGCGCGTTCGGCATTGAGCTGCTGCATCATCGCGGCGCGGGTGGCGGTGTCGAGGTTCACATCCAGAATCTCGGCCCGCGTCACCTCGATCCCCCAGTTGTCCACGGCGTCCTCGACATTGGCCTTGATGGTGGTGATCAGCGAGGAACGGTTTGCCTGCACCTCGTCCAGATCCATCTTGCCGATCTCGGCCCGGACGATCCCCGCAACCGTGGTGGAAATCGCGCTGTCCACGTCGCGGATGCGGTAGACGGTCTTTTCCGGTTCGGTGATGCGGTAGAAGACAGAGGTATCCACCTGCGTCAGCACGTTGTCGCGGGTGATCGCATCCTGGCTGGCGGTGGGCAGCTGGCGTTCGAGGATCGACACCCGGTGCGCGATCCGGTCGATGAAGGGCACGATCAGGTTGATCCCCGGTCCCATCACCTTGCGCAAGCGGCCAAAGCGTTCGACCACATGCTGTTCGGACTGGGGCACGATCTTGACCGCCTTGAAGATGACGATGACGACAAGTGCGGCCAGCAACAGATATGCCAGGTTGTTTTCCAGCAATCCGACGATCAGGTTCTCGATGTCCAAAGGATCAATCCTTGTAAGGGCGCGTGATGTTTCATCTGCGCATTTTTCGGGCGAATTGCAAGTTTCACCGCAAGGGGGTATCCGCCTGCTGAGATTGCAGGGAGACGGCAGATGAGCCAGGTCAGCTTTGACATAAAGGCCAGCGATGGCAAGGCGCGCACCGGGGTGATCCGCACCACGCGGGGCGACATCCGCACGCCCGCCTTCATGCCGGTGGGCACGGCCGCCACGGTCAAGGCGATGATGCCCGAAAGCGTGGCTGCCACCGGGGCCGACATCCTGCTGGGCAATACCTATCATCTGATGCTGCGCCCCACGGCGGAGCGGGTGGCGCGTCTGGGCGGGCTGCACAAGTTCATGAACTGGTCGGGGCCGATCCTGACGGATTCAGGCGGTTTTCAGGTGATGAGCCTTGCCGAGCTGCGCAAGCTGACCGAGCGCGGGGTGACCTTCAAGAGCCATATCGACGGGTCGCGCCACGAGATCACGCCGGAACGCTCGATGGAGATCCAGGCGCTGCTGGGCTCCGACATCGTGATGTGTTTCGACGAATGCCCGGCGCTGCCCGCGTCGCGGGACCGGATCGCGGAAAGCATGGAATTGTCGATGCGGTGGGCGAAGCGGTCGAAGGAGGCCTTTGGCGACCGCCCCGGTCACGCGCTCTTCGGCATCCAGCAGGGCGGGCTGGAACGCGATCTGCGCCAGCAGAGCGCCGAGGCGCTGCGCGAGATCGGCTTTGACGGCTATGCGGTGGGTGGCCTGGCGGTGGGCGAGGGGCAGGCGGCGATGTTCGATTGTCTGGATTACGCGCCGGACCAGCTGCCCGAGGACAAGCCGCGTTACCTGATGGGCGTGGGCAAGCCTGATGACATCGTGGGGGCGGTGGCGCGGGGCATCGACATGATGGATTGCGTGCTGCCGTCGCGGTCGGGGCGCACCGGGCAGGTCTTCACCCGGCTCGGCGTGCTGAACATCAAGAACGCGCGCCACGCGGATGATCCGCGCCCGCTGGACGAGAACTGCAGCTGCCCGGCCTGCCGCAACTATTCGCGGGCCTATCTGCATCACGTCTTCCGCAGTCAGGAGATCATCAGCTCGATGCTGCTGACCTGGCATAACCTGCATTATTTTCAGGACATCATGGCCGGGATGCGCGGCGCCATCGCGGCGGGCACATTTGCGGCCTGGCAGTCGGAGTTCCATGCCACCCGTGCGCAGGGCGATATCGACCCGCTTTGAAGGGGACGGGCCAAATGCGGCGGGCGCGCGAGGGCGAGATGGCCGGGGCCTTGTCAAACCGTTTCATGGCCGACAAGCGCTCGAATTCATGAATTGTCGTTTGAATAAAGAGGCCTACGCGACGTTCTTCATGTTTCGGATTGCCGCGTCTTGTGATCGTGGCGCGGAAATTTCAAGGTCTTGCAGCGGCGCAGGGGCGCATTAGCTGTCATTTCCGACACCACCTTCATCAAGGACTCCCACAATGACACAACCGCTTTTCACCCCCGCGAAGGCCGGGGCCATCGAGGCCGGTAACCGGATCGCGATGGCACCGCTGACCCGCAACCGCGCCGACAATGTCACCGGCGAGGTCAGTGACATGCATGTCGATTACTACCGCCAGCGCGCCGGTGCCGGCATCATCATCACCGAGGCGACCCAGATCAGCCCCGAGGGCAAGGGATACCTGCAGACCCCCGGCATCCACACCCCCGGTCAGGCTGCTGCCTGGCGCCGGGTGACGGATGCGGTGCACGAAGCAGGCGGCAAGATCGTCGTGCAGCTCTGGCACGTCGGGCGCATCAGCCATACCTCGCTGCAACCCGACGGCCAGCCGCCGGTTGCCCCCTCGGCGCTGAATGCGGGCAGCAAGACCTTTACCGCGAACGGGTTTGAAAACACCTCCGACCCGCGCGCGCTGGAGCTTGCGGAAATGCCCCGGATCGTCGCCGATTACGCCCATGCGGCGGCCATGGCCCTTGAGGCGGGTTTTGACGGGGTCGAGGTGCATGGCGCCAACGGCTATCTGCTGGACCAGTTCCTGAAGACCGGCAGCAACCACCGCGACGACGCCTATGGCGGGTCGGTGGAAAACCGCGCCCGGCTGCTGCTAGAGGTGATGGAGGCCGTCACCAGGGTCTGGGGCGGGGACCGTGTGGGCCTGCGTCTGTCGCCGTTCTCTCCGGCCAACGGGATCAGCGACGACAATCCGCAGGAAACCTTCGAATATGTGATCAAGGCGCTGAACCGCTTTGGTCTGGCCTATCTGCACCTGGTCGAGGGCGCCACCGGCGGATCCCGCGCCTTGCAGGAGGGGCAGAGCATCGACAGGCTGCGCAAGCTGTTCGAGGGGCCCTATATGGCCAACAACGGCTATGACCGGGAGATGGCGCTGAAAGCCGTCGCAGAGGGTCATGCGGATTTCATCGCCATTGGCCGTCCGTTCATTGCCAACCCCGATCTGGTGGCACGTTACGAGCGCGATCTGCCCCTCGCAGAGAGTGATCAGAGCACCTATTACGGCGGCGGTCGCGAAGGGTATACCGACTATCCCGCAGCGGTCGCGCAAGCGGCGGAGTGACGATGCCTGACCGCGCGGCGCAACGCGCGGTCAGATGCGTTATGATGCCCGCGCAGCGCGACATATGTTGCGCGGGCAGGGCCTTTCGTTCATTTTGCGTTACATTCCTGTAAAAACCCCGGTTGCCATGACCGGACAGGCAGGCGATGATGACGCAAAGCCCGCGGAAGGGATTGAAACAGGCGGGGCAGATCTCCATATCCACCCCATGTCAGGAGACGGAGGCGGTTGCCTAATCAGGGACCTTTTCGTCTTGCTAGTAAAGGAAAAGAGCATGTTAGAGCCATTGAACGCTTCTTACCCGGTATTGCCGCTGCGCGACATCGTGGTGTTCCCACATATGATCGTGCCGCTGTTTGTCGGTCGCGAGAAATCCGTGCGCGCCCTGGAAGAAGTGATGTCCGACGACAAGCAGATTCTGCTGTCGAGCCAGGTTGACCCGGGCGAGGACGATCCCGAAAGCACCGGTATTTTCAAGGCGGGTGTGCTGGCCAATGTGCTGCAGCTGCTGAAACTGCCCGATGGCACCGTCAAGGTGCTGGTCGAAGGTCAGGCGCGGGTGCGCATCACCGAATACCTCGAAAACGAGAACTTCTTTGAGGCCCGCGCCGAGTATCTGACAGAGATGCCGGGCGATGCCGCGACCACGCAGGCGCTGATCAAGACCGTGGCCGATGAATTCGAACGTTATGCCAAGGTCAAGAAGAACGTGCCGGACGAGGCGCTGACCGCCGTGGGCGAGTCGGCAGAGCCTGCGCGACTGGCCGATCTGGTTGCGGGCCATCTGGGCATCGAAGTGGAGCAGAAGCAGGACCTGCTTGAAACGCTCTCGGTCTCCGAACGGCTGGAAAAGGTCTATGGGCTGATGCAGGGCGAAATGTCGGTTCTGCAGGTCGAGAAAAAGATCAAGACCCGCGTGAAGTCGCAGATGGAGCGGACCCAGCGCGAATATTATCTGAACGAACAGATGAAGGCGATCCAGCAGGAGCTGGGCGATGGCGAGGACGGCAAGAACGAAGTTGCCGAGCTGGAAGCCAAGATTGCCGACACCAAGCTGAGCAAGGAAGCCCGCGAAAAGGCCGAGGCCGAGATCAAGAAGCTCAAGAACATGAGCCCGATGTCCGCCGAGGCGACCGTGGTGCGCAATTACCTCGACTGGATGCTCTCCATTCCATGGGGCGTGAAAAGCCGCGTGAAAAAGGACCTTGGCAAGGCGCAGAAGGTGCTGGACGACGACCACTACGGCCTTGAGAAGGTCAAGGAGCGGATCGTTGAATATCTGGCCGTGCAGCAACGCTCCAGCAAGCTGAAAGGCCCGATCATGTGCCTTGTCGGCCCTCCGGGCGTGGGCAAGACCTCGCTGGGCAAGAGCGTGGCCAAGGCCACCGGGCGCGAGTTCATCCGCATCTCCCTTGGCGGCGTGCGGGACGAGAGCGAGATCCGTGGCCACCGCCGGACCTATATCGGCTCCATGCCCGGCAAGATCATCCAGGCGCTGAAAAAGGCGAAAACCACCAACCCGCTGATCCTGCTCGATGAAATCGACAAGATGGGGCAGGATTTCCGGGGTGACCCGGCGTCGGCCATGCTTGAGGTGCTGGACCCGGAACAGAACTCCACCTTCGTGGATCACTATCTGGAGGTCGAATATGACCTCAGCAACGTGATGTTCCTGACCACATCGAACAGCTACAACATGCCGGGGCCGCTGCTGGACCGGATGGAGATCATTCCGCTGTCCGGCTACACCGAGGACGAGAAGCGCGAGATTGCCAAACAGCATCTGGTGGCCAAGCAGATCAAGAACCACGGTCTGAAAGCAAAGGAATTCTCGATCGAGGATTCCGCGCTGACCGGCATGATCCGCTATTACACACGTGAGGCGGGCGTGCGGAACCTGGAGCGGGAGATCGCCAAGGTGGCACGCAAGTCGCTGACCAAGATCATCCGCAAGGAGGCCGAGAGCATCACCGTGACCGGCGACAACCTTGAGGAATTCCTGGGCGTGCGCAAACACCGCTATGGCCTGGCCGAGAAGGAAGACCAGATCGGCGTGGTGACCGGCCTTGCCTATACCTCTGTCGGGGGCGAATTGCTTCAGATCGAAGCGCTGCGCCTGCCGGGCAAGGGGCGGATGAAGACCACCGGGAAGCTGGGCGATGTGATGAAGGAATCCATCGACGCGGCCTCCAGCTATGTGCGGTCGATCAGTCCGAAGATCGGGGTCAAGCCGCCGCGCTTCGACACGCTGGACATCCACGTTCACGTACCGGACGGGGCCACGCCCAAGGACGGGCCGAGCGCCGGTCTGGCCATGGTCACGGCCATCGTGTCGGTGCTGACGCAGATCCCGGTGCGCAAGGACATCGCCATGACCGGCGAGGTCACGCTGCGCGGCAATGCCTCTGCCATCGGCGGGTTGAAGGAGAAACTGCTCGCGGCCCTGCGGGGGGGCATCACCACGGTGCTGATCCCCGAGGAGAACGAGAAGGATCTGCCGGATATCCCCGACAACGTGAAAGAGGGGCTGACCATCATCCCTGTCAGCCACGTGTCGGAGGTTCTGAAACACGCGCTGGTGTCGGTTCCTGAACCCATCGAATGGGATCAGGAGGCCGAGGACGCCGCCGCTGCCGCCAGCCTGGCCTCGCAAAAAGGCTCCGGCGACAGCGCCACCGCGCATTAAAGCGTCCGGCCTTTCACCAGAACCATCCTGTGACACGGATGTCCCGAGAGCGCCGCAGGCGCGGCAGGGTATTCGTGTCACAGGTTCAAGGGCGGGCGCTCAAAGACCCGCGCCTGACGAAACACCAAAGCGCCCCGATCCACATCGGGGCGTTTTTGTCTGGATGGCGGATTCGCAGGCAGGCACAGGCGGGCGGCGCAGGGTCCGGCCGATGCCCCGGGTGGCAAGGAAAGACTGTGACCGGTGCGGCGGAAACTGGGCGCAACCAGCTGAAACACTGCGTTTTTTGCCGGTTTTGAACCAAAAACACGCAAAATCGGCACAGTCATGCGGATTTTGGGGCCAACACCCTGATTTTGATATTCTCACAACATGGGGTATGGTAGAAAAACCAAAACACAAGAACCTACGAGGCAGTATGATGGCAACCAAATCAACACGGTCCTCTCGGACCAGAAAGACCCCCGTGGCAACAAAATCCTCAACACCCGCCCCCGTAACCGCAATTGATGGCAAGGCGCCCGCCGCTGCCGCAGCAGCGACACCCACCGTCGTGGAGGCACCGCAATCGGTGATCCTGGGCCCCGTCATGCGCAAGAAAGAGCTGATCGATCAGGTCGTGAAACGCTCCGGCATCAAGAAGAAAGACGCCAAGCCCGTCGTCGAATCCCTGCTTTCCGTGCTGGGCGAAGCGCTGGCCGACAACCGCGAACTGGTCCTGCCGCCCTTTGGCAAGGTCAAGGTCCGCCGTGAAAAGCAGATGCCGAATGGCCGCGTCATGGTGGTCAAGGTGCGCCAGTCCGCACCGCCGCAACCCGGCCCGTCCGACAAGCTGCCCGACGCGGCCGAGTAACAGCTTTTTCGCATCTCCTCTTGCAACGGCCCGCGCGATTGTCTAATTCGCGCGGCAAGGGTGATTAGCTCAGTGGTAGAGCGCTTCGTTCACATCGAAGATGTCAGGAGTTCAAATCTCTTATCACCCACCATTTTCCTCGCGTTTCGTATGTTCTGACCGGGTGGCTTGCTGAGAGCCTGACCGACGCGCGCCCTGCGGGCGCTCTGGGTCAGGAGTTCAAATCTCTTGGCGCCCACCATTTTCCTCGCGTTTCGTTTAATCTGACCGAGTGCTTTGCTGAGAGCCTGACCGACGCGCGCCCTGCGGGCGCTCTGGGTCAGGAGTTCAAATCTCTTGGCGCCCACCATATTTCCTCGCGTTTCGTTTGATCTGACCGGATGGCTTGCTGAGAGCCTGACCGACGCGCGCCCTGCGGGCACTCTGGGTCAGGAGTTCAAATCTCTTATCACCCACCTTTCTTCTACTGTTGTTCAGGTCGTCGGGTCGCGGTTCCCTTGAGAACCTGACCGACGCGCGCCCTTAGGCATCGAAACACCTGCGTTGGAATTTGGCATTTCCATCCGGCAACACCCCGGATATGGCTGTCTGCACCCGACGGAACGACGCAGGCGGCAATCACGTGACGACATATCCGAAAATCTGGTTCCTGCGCCACGGCCAAACGGAATGGAACAAGGTATCGAGGCTGCAGGGCCAGCTCGATTCCCCGCTGACCGACCAGGGGCTGGCAGAGGCGCGGCGGCAGGCGGCGCTGATGCCCCCGATCCTTGCAGATGAGCCGGCGCTTTTTGCCTCGCCGCTTGGCCGGGCACGGCAGACGGCGGATATCGCACTGTGGCAAAGGCCGTACCGGACCGACCCGCGGCTGATGGAAATCCACGCGGGCCGCTGGCAGGGGCTGCTGCGCGACGAGATCATGGCCCGGCATCCCGATTGGGCGGCCACCGATCCCACAGCGCTTGAGATCTACGAGGCGGCCGAGGGCGGCGAGGGGCTGACGGCGTTTCACGCCCGCATCCGCGACTTCATGCGCAGCCTCGACGGCCCCACTGTCATTGTCGCTCATGGGCTGCTGGGGCAGGTGCTGCGGGCCGAGGCCCGTGGCCTGCCGCTGGCCGAGGCTGGCAGCCTGTCGAACCTGCAAGGCTGCGTCTACCTGCTTGAAAACGGGGTGGAAACACGGCTGGACCTGCCGGAGTGAGCCGGATGCCGCCGCTCTATATCCTGCGCCATGGCGAGACGACATGGAACGCCTCGGGCCGCTTGCAGGGCCATTTCCACGCCGATCTGACCGACCGGGGCAGGGCCCAGGCCGAGACCCAGCGCCGGATCCTGGCAGCGCGCGACCTGACCGGTTTCCAACTCCTCAGCAGCCCGCAGGGCCGGGCGGTGCAGACCGCCCGCATCGTGATGCAAGCCGTTCCAGGCCCCCTGCAGACCGAAGCGGCGCTGGCCGAAATCGGCCTCGGCGGCTGGGCCGGGGAAACCCGCGCCGATCTGATCGCGCAGACCGGTGCGCAGGACGGGTTCGCGCTTTATGATCTGGCACCGGGGGGCGAGGGGCTGGCGGCCCTTCACGACCGCTGCAGCGCCTTTCTGGCCCGGCTGACGCAGCCCTCGGTGCTGGTGACCCATGGCATCACCTCGCGCATGCTGCGCCTGATCCTGACCGGCCGCCCGCCCCGCGATCTGCGCGCCATCGACGGCGGGCAGGGGGTTGTATTCTACGTTGATGGCGGGGTGCAAACCCGACTGACTTTAGGGTCTTGAAGCCGCCCCCCGCCTTGCGCTAAGAGAGCCGGGCCGGGTCGTTAGCTCAGTTGGTAGAGCGCTTCGTTTACACCGAAGATGTCGGGAGTTCGAGCCTCTCACGACCCACCATCCTTCACCGTTTGATCAAGATGATAGGGAGGCTTTCCCTTGCAGGCCCGACCGACGCGCGCCGCTGCGCGGCACTTTGGGTCGGGAGATCGAGCCTCTCACGACCCACCATCAACTACCTGAAAATATTAGACTAAATGATCGGTCTGGCGTTCGTGTCCGTTCTTGTTTCCCAAGTCACGAGATGTGTTTCCCAACATCGGGCAGCGGCAAGATGGGTTCGGCGTTCATGGGGTCCTGAATCGCGCAGCGCGTCGAGCTCTGCCATGCGCCCTGACATGTACCCCAGCATGGAGTTCACATCGGTTCAATGCGCGTTATCGTCTAGCACCTGACACAGCTTTGCGGTCGACCGGACCTGAGGCGCCATTGCCCAGAGGGCGTTTGGCCTTGCCCGTCTTGCAGTGAAATCATATACGCTGATGGCTTTAGAAGGAGCTGGATTGACCGATGAGTAACACGAATGACGAGACCACGGTTCAAATGGTTGTTGGCGCGATTGCTTATGATCCCCAGCGCGGTCTTGTCTTCAGTGGAACGGCCGGGGCGCAACCTTCGGCCATTCCAGCAACCGCTCCGATCTCAATGAGCTTGAATTACGACGACCGATCAGTCCCTGCCGCAGCAACCTTCTCATGGCTTGACGCAGCAGCTGAGAAAAATGCCGGAAATTCGTTTGAAATCGTCTTGCCGCTGCCGGAGCATTCCGATCAACCGCTGTGTTCCGTTACTTGCGATTTGCCCGATTGGTTGACACTGGACACTGCCGTCGCAACGTTTCTTGCCGAGATCTTTCCGCGTGATGACAAGGCGTATGAGGCGATGTTCTTGAGAAAGATTCACCGTTTCGGTGACGAGGCGTTGCAGTATTTCATGGCGCGTCAGCTCTCGCAGAGCTTTAGTGGCAAGCGGGCATACCGGGTCGGCGCCGCCGTTGTGATGACCTACAAGGCCCTTGAGATCAATGATCCCGTGCTGCAAGAAGAGGCACTGCGACATGTCAAGACGCAACTTGTGCGGGTGGATGAATGTGAAATCACAAATCATCCCCGGACCAACCGCGAACATCTCGAAATTTCCTTGCTCTGTGCCAAGTGGCATCTGGAACTGGCTCTCCGGCGCCATGATGAGTTCTTTGCTACCCTGGAGCATTGTCGATCGCGTGCCGCAGGTATTACGAACTTCTTTACGCCTGCTTACAATCTGTCGATGACGCTGTTGATGCTCTGCGCGCTGTTGGCACGTAAGGGAGACGTGGAACAAGCTGCTGTCGTTGCAAATGAGGGGATGCAGATATTCAAGAATGCGGTGGCTTCTACAACCCAACAGCTCACATTGTTTCAAGAGCTGCGCATCTCACATCGAAATGTGCATCTTATGCTTTGCGCAACCAAGCCCGATAAACAAACCGACGCAGATTTCAAGATTTACTTTCGAAACAGCTTGAGGGTCCTGGGTGAGGCGGTGGATCGCCTGACGGATGCGGCTCTTGCGATCTATCCTGTACAGGAGGTCAATCGTTCTTGAAGGTTGGGGGGAGCGTTCCCCAGAACGTTTTGATTCGATAAACGATAACACCTATCGACCAAACGAGGTATTTCAGATGTCCCATCCTTATAGCGATCTTCCAGCGCCAGCATTTTGGCGCAGCGCCGTTTCCGAGCGCAATCCTCTTGAAACATCCGATCTGTGGTCGCCGAAGCATGCGCTTTTGCCCACAGACAGTGTCGTGACCTTTGGCTCGTGTTTTGCACAACACATCAGCCGCGCCCTGCGACGCAATGGCTTCTCCTGGCTGGATTGCGAACCCGGCGCCAGTTTCGTCTCCGACAAGTTGAATAGCCGCTTCAACTATGGTGTGTTCTCGGCTCGAACCGGCAACATCTATTCGGCCAAAGCACTGTTGCAATGGGTTAAATGGTCATTGGGCCATGAGACAGCGCCCGAAGAAGTATGGGAGCGGAACGGCCGCTATTACGATCCTTTCCGTCCTGCGATCGAACCCGGTGGTTTCGCATCTCCCGAAGAAATGCACGCCTCTCGGGCGCAGACCCTGAGCGCTTTCCGTCGCGCTCTGACAGAATCTGATCTGTTCGTCTTCACCCTCGGCCTTACGGAAAGTTGGGAAAACGCCCAGCACGGCTATACCTATGCAACCTGCCCTGGCACCAACGCGGGCACCTTCGATCCGCAAGCACATGTCTTCCGGAATTACAGCTACGCGGATGTGCATGGCCATCTGCAAGAGGCCCTGACATTGCTGCGGGACGTTAACCCAGATGTTCGCATTCTGCTCACCGTTTCACCAGTCCCGCTTACCGCGACAGCATCAGGCAAGCACGTGGTGGTTTCGACAACATACTCCAAATCCGTTTTGCGTGCGGTGGCGGGTGCCGTGTCGGACACTTGGGACTCGGTAGATTATTTTCCCTCCTACGAGATTATTACGGCACCGAGTTTTCGCGGCATGTTCTACGATCCGAATATGCGCACCGTTTCGGGCAGGGGCGTGGATTTCGTTATGAGCCATTTCATCGCCGGTATCTCGGACAGCGCGACAGACAGCGCATCCGCCGATGTTTCGCAGCCTGCGCCTGCCGAAAAGACAGCACCTGTCGAGACGGCGCTTGAGGCAGAGGCCGACGTCGACGACATCAAGTGCGAGGAAGAGATCCTCGCAGCTTTCGCACCTAACTGACTTGCCCGGAGAATTCCACAGAATGCCCAAGATGTGTATTATCGGTAACAGCCACCTGGGTGCGCTGGCCCAATCGGAAACCGGAATGAAGAACTTTGCCGAAGCCGGTTTTGATGTCGTGTATTGGGGGGCTGCGGGCACCCTCTTTGGCAAGATTGAATATTCAGATGGTCAGTTGGTTTCACCGGCGCCCGAGCGTTCCAAGATTATTTCTTCCGGTCGCTACGGCCACCTCCCTCTTTCCGATTTTGACGTCGTGGTTTTCTATGGCATGTCAGTCACGCTTTCCAACTTTGCCGCCCAGATCACGAACCGCCTCAAAACGATAGAAGGGCGGTCAAAGTCCTTCGTTGATGCGGTTTTGGCGGAACAGATATCTGAATGGTGGGAGCGGCGGTTGGGGCGCGCCTTGATGCAGGTTGTGACAGATGCCGCGCCTGCGAAGAAGTTCGTCTTCACCCCGGATCCGCTGGTGGCGGAGAATCCAGAGTATCTCGGCAAATTCAAGGACTCTGTTCTTCTGCGAAGGGTTTTGGACGCTTTGTATGCCCATTGCGCGAAGTGGTGTGACGAGCGCAATATCTCATTCTACAGACAAAGCGACGCGACCCTTGCTGGCAACCGCGTCACGACCGATTTCGATTACAACACCAATTCGGTCAAGATGGAGGCAGGCAAGCCGCATCCCGAGGATGATTTCGTGCATATGAACAGCAAATACGGCGACATCGTTCTTGCCGATCTGCTGACGCTGCTGGAAGCGGACCGTCCGGCAGAACGCGCGGTCGGCTGACAGCTGTCGGTTGCAGCGAACAGCGATAGACGATAAGCGACTTTCAGTAACTAAAGAGGTCCAGATGTCGGACATTAAGATTTTAGACTGCACATTTCGAGACGGCGGTTATTACAACGATTGGGATTTTTCCACACCCCTGATCAACAGTTATCTTGAGGCGATGAAAGCCGCTCAGGTGGATATCGTGGAGCTGGGATTTCGGTTTCTCAAGAACTCCGGATTCAAAGGGCCCTGCGCCTTTGCCACGGATGATTTCATTCGCTCCCTCACAATTCCCGAGGGGCTTGAAGTCGGCGTGATGCTGAACGGCGGGGACCTGCTGACCGATCTTGGTCTGGTGCCCACGCTCGAACGTCTGTTCCCGGAGCGAGCGGATACCACACCGGTCAGCCTGGTGCGGTTCGCCTGCCACTTCCGCGAATTCGAACAGGTGCTTCCGGCTGTCGGCTGGTTGACAGAGCGCGGATACAGGGTCGGTTTCAACCTGATGCAGATCACCGAACGCTCCGAGGAGGAAGTGCGACACTATGCCCGCACCTCCAAGGAATGGCCGATCGAGGCGCTCTATTTCGCCGACAGCATGGGTAGCATGTCCCCGGATGACGTCGGTCGCATCATCGGATGGATGCGCAAGGAGTGGGACGGCCCCATCGGGGTTCATACGCATGACAACATGGGCCGTGCGCTGGCAAACACATTGCGCGCTGCCGCGGATGGTGCGACATGGCTTGACGCAACCGTGACCGGCATGGGCCGCGGACCGGGCAATGCGCGTACCGAGGAACTCGTGATCGAGGCCGAGGCGCTTCGTGGGCGACCTGCAAATCTCGTGCCGCTGATGAATATCATCCGCAAAACATTCCAGCCTATGAAGACTCATTACGGCTGGGGCACAAATCCCTACTATTATCTCTCCGGGCATTACGGGATTCATCCTACCTACATTCAGGAAATGATGGGTGATGCCCGCTACAGCGAGGAAGACATCCTGGCCGTGATCGACTTCCTTCGCCAAGAGGGAGGCTCGAAATTCAGCTCGGAGCGGCTGAACGGTGCGCGCACCTTTTACCGGGGCGAGGCTCAGGGTTCCTGGTCGCCCAAAGAGATCATGGACGGCCGGGACGTTCTCATTCTTGGCACGGGGCCGGGCGTTGCCGAACACCGCGCAGCGCTGGAGGATTACATCCGACGCACGCAGCCGCTGGTTTTGTCGCTCAATACTCAGTCAGCCATTGATCCCGGTCTGATCGACCTGCGTGTCGCCTGCCACCCGGTGCGCCTGATGGCCGATTGCGAGTTGCATACAAGCCTGCCGCAACCGCTGATCACACCCTTTTCAATGCTGCCCGAGGATCTGCGGAAAAATCTGCAAGACAAGGAAGTGCTGGATTTCGGGCTTGCGGTTTCTCCGGGACGTTTCAATTTCCATGACACGCATTGCGAGGTGCCCGCACCGCTCGTGCTGGCCTATTCCCTTGCCATCGCAACCAGCGGCGGTGCCAAGAGGATCTTGATGGCAGGGTTCGACGGATACCCGGCGGGCGACCGCCGCAACGAGGAAACGGCGGAAATCCTGTCGGCATACAAGGGCCATACCTCAGATGTGATGCTTTCATTGACGCCCACGCGCCATGCCATCGCTACCGCCAGCCTTTATGGCTACTTGGAATAGGTCCGCCATGAGCTCAACAAGTCCGGTCAATTGTTTCTTGCCGTGCCGAAAGGGCAGCGAGCGGGTTCCGCGCAAAAACATCAAGCCTTTCGCGGGGTTTGCGAACGGGCTGATCGAGGTCAAGCTACGACAGTTGATCGGAGCCAAGGGGATTGGAAAGATTTATCTTTCCACCAATGATGAGGAAATTCTCGACTACGCCGCGACCCTCGGTTCTGACAAGATCGTTCTTCACAAACGTTGCGAAGAATTGTCTTCAAGCCAGACCAGCACCGATGACCTGGTCGCACATGCGCTGGAACTGATCGGTGATGGCGATATCATGTGGACCCATGTGACCTCACCCTTTGTCAGTGCTGCATCTTATGATTCCATTGTCGCCCGGTATCGGGAGGCTCTCGACGAGGGTCATGATTCACTGATGACCACATCTGTGATCCATGGTTTCATCTGGAACGAAGATGGCCCGGTCAATTACGACCGCAACATTGAGAAATGGCCGCGGACACAAACTCTGCCGACCTTGTACGAAATCAACAGCGCGGCATTTCTGGCGCCGGCTTCGATCTACCGGGACGAGGATGACCGGATAGGCCGTAACCCCTTCATCTACGGCATGGACAAGATCGAAGGTATGGATATCGACTGGCCGGTAGATTTCCAGATTGCTGAAAGCATGGTTCTGCAAGGAATCGCGTCCGTATGACAAACCTGTCACACTACGGTACGCTGGTGTTCGATTGCGACGGCGTGGTTCTTGATTCCAACCAGGTCAAGACTGCTGCTTTTCGCAGCGCGGCAATGCCTTATGGCGCGGCGGCGGCTGATGCGCTGGTCGCGTATCATGTGGCGAATGGCGGGATATCACGATACGTCAAATTCGCGCATTTCCTCGAACGGATCGTGCCCGAACATGGGGCAGGTGCTGTCCCGGGGCGTGACGGCCCGGATCACGAGGCACTGCTCCAGATCTATGCAGAGACCGTTCGAGACGGGCTGATGAACTGCGGGATCGCCACAGGCCTGGAGCAGTTGCGGAGTAAAACCCGGGGTGCCAACTGGCTGATCGTGTCCGGAGGCGACCAGAACGAGCTGCGCGAAGTTTTCGCGGCGCGTGGCATTTCCGATCTGTTCGACGGCGGAATATTCGGAAGCCCGGACACCAAGAGCATGATCCTGGACCGCGAGCTTTCGGTCGGCAATATCTCCGGGCCGGCGCTTTTCCTGGGTGACAGCCGTCTCGACCACGAGGCGGCCTCTGCCGCAGGGCTGGATTTCATCTTCGTCCACGGCTGGACCGACCTGGCCGACTGGTCGGCCTACGTTGAGCAAAATGACATCATCACAATTGCCGGTGTTGGCGATCTTGCCAGTTGAGGGATTGCGGTGACCGCTTTGGTTACCGCAGTCTAACGGCGGATACGCTCCGCCATCTCGCCCCCCAAATCCCCTTACAGATCCAGGTCCACCCAGACCGGGACGTGGTCCGAAGGTTTGTCGCGGCCGCGGATGTCGCGGTCGATCTGGCAGTCGCGCAGCAGGTCGGCGCAGGCGGGAGACAGCAGGAAATGGTCGATCCGGATGCCGTTGTTGCGGTTCCAGGCGCCGGCCTGGTAATCCCAGAAACTGTAGTGGCCGGGGCCCTGGGTGCGGGCGCGGAAGGCCTCGGTCAGGCCCAGGTTCAGCAGCCTGCGCCACTTTTCGCGGGACTCGGGGCGGAACAGCGCATCGTCGCGCCAGCTTTCCGGTTTTGCCGCATCCTCGGCCTGGGGGATGATGTTGTAATCGCCCGCCATCAGAAAGGGCGTTTCCTCGGCCAGCAGGCATTCGGCGCGGGCGCGCAGCCGGTCCATCCAGCCCAGTTTATAGGCGAATTTGCCCCCCGCGACCGGCGCGCCATTTGCGTCCAGCTCTACCGGGTTGCCGTTGGGCAGGTAGAGCCCGCAGAGGCGCAGTGCAGCGTTTTCGCCGACAATCGTGGCCTCGATATAGCGGGCCTGTTCGTCTGCCGCATCGCCGGGCAACCCGCGGGTCACATCTTCCAGCGGGAGTTTTGAAAGGATCGCCACGCCGTTGAAGGATTTCTGGCCGTGGGTTTCGACGTTATAGCCGCGCTCCTCGAAGATTTCGCGGGGAAAGGCCTCGTCCACCGACTTGATCTCTTGCAAAAGCACCACATCGGGCTGCGCCTCGTCCAGCCAGGCGGGCAGCGCCTCGGCACGGGCCTTTATGCCGTTGATGTTGAAGGTGGCAATTTTCATCATCTCACTCCCTGCAGGCTGAGGGAGCTATCGCCGATCTGGGGCAGCGGGGCAAGGGGCAGGGGCGGCGATCTGGCAAGGGCGCGCAGGCCGGGGGCCGGATCCGGGGCTCAGGACCCGCCGATCCTACATCGAGAAGGAGGTGCCGCAGCCGCAGGCGGAGGTGGCATTCGGGTTCTCGATCACGAAGCGCGCGCCGATCAGCTCTTCGGAAAAATCAATCACCGCATTGGCAAGGAAGGGCAGCGAGATGCTGTCCACCACCACCTTTTGCCCCGATCCTTCCAGGATCAGGTCATCTTCCCTGGGGTCATCCAGTGCGATGTCATATTGAAAGCCGGAGCAACCGCCACCTTCGACCGCGACGCGCAATGCCTTGCCCTGATCGCCTGCGCCGATCTCGGCCAGGCGTTCAAAGGCGCGGGAGGTGACTTTGGGCGGCAGGTTCATGGCGCGTCTCCGTTCTGCAATGCTGGGCCGGTTTTCATCCCCGGTTGCTTGCAATATAGAAGTCCGCAGGACAGGCTACAAGGACCGGCCAGATGCACGCGCCCTATGCCTCTGATCCGACGCGCGCCCGGGGACGGCGTGTGGCGGAGGAGGAAAGCACGTTTCGTTCCTGCTATCAGCGGGACCGGGACAGGATCATTCATGCCAGCGCCTTTCGCAGGCTCAAGCACAAGACCCAGGTTTTTGTGGAACATGAGGGTGATTATTATCGCACCCGGCTGACCCATTCGATCGAGGTGGCGCAGGTGGCGCGCACCATCGCCGGGGCGCTGGGGCTGAATGGCGAGCTGACCGAGGCGGTGGCGCTGGCGCATGATCTGGGCCACACGCCCTTTGGCCATACCGGAGAGGATGCGCTGCATGCGCTGATGGCCCCCTATGGCGGGTTTGATCACAACGCCCAGGCGATCCGCATCGTGACCCGGCTGGAACGCCATTATGCCGAATTCGACGGGCTGAACCTGACCTGGGACACGCTGGAAGGCATTGCCAAGCATAATGGCCCTGTGACGCCCCTGCGGGGCGATGGTCCTGTGACGCCCCTGCGGGGCGATGACCAGGTTGTGGGCGAACTGCCCTATGCGCTGGCGGAATATGACGCCCAGCATGACCTTGAGCTTCATACCCACGCCAGTGCCGAGGCACAGGTGGCGGCGCTTTCCGATGACATCGCCTATAACAACCACGATCTGCATGACGGGCTGCGCGCGGGGCTGTTCACCGAGGATGAGATTGCCGAACTGCCGCTGGTCGGGCCGGCCTATGCGCAGGTGGACAGGCTTTATCCCGAGACTGACAGTTACCGGCGGCGGCACGAGGCGCTGCGGCGGGTGTTCGGGGTGATGGTTGCAGATGTGATCGACACGTCACGGGCGCTGCTGGAAGGGTCGGGGGCGCAAAGCCCCGCAGAGATCCGCCATCTGGGCCGTCCGGTGATCCGCTTTTCACCCGCGATGTGGCAGGATCTGCGCCAGATCCGCGATTTCCTCTTTGCGCGCATGTACCGCGCGCCCCAGGTGATGGCAGAGCGGGCCCGAGTCACCAAGGTGGTGGAGGAGCTGTTTCCGCTGTTTCTGGCACAGCCCGACCTGATGCCGCGCCATTGGGCGCGCCAAATCGAGGAGGCGGCGCAGGACCGGACCACGCTGGCGCGCATGGTGTCGGATTATATTGCCGGCATGACTGACCGTTTCGCCCTGCAGGAACACGCGCGGCTGATCGGCACCTCCTGAGCGCCTGCCGCGCCGCGCGGTTGGTCCGCTTCAACGGGATGTGACGGCGCGGGGGGCGCCGGGCTGTCAGATGCCAGGCAAACCCGGCTTTAGCGTGACTACGCTGATCCGGCTCAACGGAGTGGAGGTTGGCTGAGAGCCCTTTCCACTAAGCCCTCGCGCGGGACAAGGCCGAAGGACGCAGCGCATCAAGCCAGAGGCATGTCTGCGACATGTGAGGCTGCTGAAAAAGCACGTTCCTGCACCCGTTCCCCCCGAAACAACGAAATCGTTCTTCCACGACGCCAGCCACAAGCCTTGGCCCGGGTGTCAGCCCGGGCCGCGCCCGACCCTCCCGTCAAACCGAAGGTTTGCCTCCGGCAAAACGGGAGGGCGCTTTTGGTGACTTCTCGTATCACACTGACAACATTGATATTTGTAAGGGAGGCGCTCCGAATGCGCGTCTCAATGCGCCCTCCCAGGCTCGGGCGCGGCCCTTCGTTCAAAAACGTAACGCTGAGCGCAGAAGAACGATTTACCTCCGGCGGCAGCCGTTTTTGGGTTTGTCAGCAATCTGGCATGTCTCCGACATGACGGGCCGGCCCCTGGCACGGCGATTTGGCTGCTGTTGTGTTCCACCGGTAGCTTGGAAGTGCTTGGCTGCCATAAAGTGCCTGTCAGTGAGGTCGGATCGCCGCACCACAGCCTGTCAATGCGCGGCTCGACGTTTCGTTGCGAATGGCAGCAAAGTTCGCGCAACGGACCTCAATACCCGTCGCGTCCAAGGTCCGGCTTGCGGTGGAACGGCTTGATGGCCGGGTCAGGATCGCCCGGCATCCGCCCCGCGCGGCCCGTCCCGATTGACTGTCCCCGGCAAGATGATAGACGAGCCTGAGACGAAGGAACTTTCCAATGAACCTATTTGCCGACATCCGCGATGTGATCCTGACCTGCCTTGACCAATTGGTCGCCGATGGCGTGTTGCCACAGGGGCTGAACACCGACCCGATTACGGCGGAACCGCCGCGCGACCCCGCGCATGGCGACATGGCGACCAATGCCGCGATGGTGCTGGCAAAGCCCGCCGCGATGAAACCGCGCGACATTGCCGATGCGCTGGCCGCGAAGCTGACCGATGATCCGCGCATCACCTCGGCAGAGGTGGCGGGGCCGGGGTTCCTGAACCTGCGGCTTGCGCCCTCCGTCTGGCAGGGCATCGCGGGCGCGGTGCTGGCAGAGGGCACCGATTTCGGGCGCGGCAGCCTTGGCGCGGGGCGCAGGGTGAATGTGGAATATGTTTCCGCCAACCCCACCGGGCCGCTGCATGTGGGCCATACCCGGGGTGCGGTCTTTGGCGATGCGCTGGCCAGCCTGCTGGATTTCGCAGGCTTTGACGTGACCCGTGAATATTACATCAACGACGGCGGCGCGCAGGTCGATGTGCTGGCGCGCTCGGTCTACCTGCGCTACCTCGAAGCGCATGGCCAGGAGGTCGCCTTTCCGGACGGCACCTATCCCGGTGATTACCTGATCGCGGTGGGCGAGGCGCTGAAGGCCAAGGTGGGCGATGCCTATCTCGACAAGGGCGAGCAATTCTGGCTGGAAGACGTGCGCAACTTTGCCACCGATGCGATGATGGATCTCATTCGCGCCGACCTGAAGTCGCTGGGCGTCGAGATGGATGTCTTCTATTCGGAAAAGTCGCTTTACGGCACCGGCCGGATCGAAGCGGCGCTGGAAGACCTCAAGGGCAAGGGCCTGATCTATGAGGGCGTGCTGGAGCCGCCCAAGGGCAAGAAGCCCGAAGATTGGGAACCGCGCGAGCAGACCCTGTTCAGATCCACCGAACATGGCGACGACGTGGACCGTCCGGTGATGAAATCCGATGGCGGCTGGACCTATTTCGCGCCCGACATCGCCTATCACTATGACAAGGTGCAGCGCGGGTTCGACCTGTTGATCGATGTCTTCGGCGCCGATCACGGCGGCTATGTCAAACGGATGAAAGCGGCAGTTTCGGCGCTGTCGGGGGGCAAGGTGCCGCTCGATATCAAGCTGACCCAGCTGGTGAAACTGTTCAAGAACGGCGAGCCGTTCAAGATGTCGAAACGGGCAGGGACCTTTGTGACCCTGCGCGACGTGGTGGATCAGGTGGGGCCGGATGTGACCCGTTTCGTCATGCTGACCCGCAAGAACGATGCGATGCTGGATTTCGATTTCGACAAGGTGCTTGAGCAATCGCGCGAGAACCCGGTGTTCTATGTGCAATATGCCCATGCGCGGGTGTCCTCCGTGCTGCGCAAGGCGGCAGAGGCCGGCATGACGCTCGACGATGCGGCGCTGGCACAGGCGGATCTGACGCTTCTGGATCACGAGGCGGAGATTGCGCTGCTGCGCAAGATCGGTGAATGGCCCCGGTTGGTGGAAATTGCCGCCCGGACCAATGAGCCGCATCGGGTGGCCTTTTATCTCTACGAACTGGCCGGAGAATTCCACGGATTGTGGAACCGGGGCAACGAGGTGCCTTCGCTCCGCTTCCTGCAGGAGGACAACCCGAAGGCCACGATGGCAAAAATTGCGCTCGCGCGGTCCGCGGCGATTGTAATTGCGGCAGGTCTTGGTATTCTTGGGGTCACTCCGGCGCAAGAGATGCGATAACGCACGAGCAACGGCGCTGACAGGCAACCCCATATCCAGACCCGCGCGGCGATGTATCTCGCGGGCAGTGAGGCAAAAATGGCAGAATTCACCTCTTCCCCCATGGCGGGGGATTACTCCTTTGAATCCGCAGCCGATTCCGGCCTGACATCCACCGCCAGAAGCTTGAAAAAGCTGACAAATCTGGCAGGTGCCATGGTGTCGCTGGCGCTGATTGCGGGGATCGGGGTCTGGGGGTACAAACTGCTGGTCCGCGACGTCAGCGGCATTCCCGTGGTCCGGGCGGCCAGCGGCGAAATGCGCATCCGCCCCGAAGATCCGGGCGGCGAACTGGCCGATCATCAGGGATTGTCCGTCAATGTGATCGCCGCCGAAGGCAGCGCCGGCCGGCCCGCCGATCAGCTGCGTCTGGCCCCCAGACCGGTCGATCTGTCCGATGAGGATCAGGTGGTTCAGGCGGCCATGGTGACAGATGCGCCACAGCAGCAAGCGCCCGCCGCCGCCGCACCTGCCGCGCAGGTTTCGGCCGATGAGGTGGCAAGCGCCCTTGCGAGCGGGGAGGTGGATGATCTGGTGGCCAAGCTGACAGATGGTGTCGCCCCGCTGACCGGGATCGAGGATGAAACCGATGCCATCGTGGCCGAGGTCACCCAGGACGTGGTGGCCGAGGTTGTCGAATCCGAAGAACGCCTTGCCAGCGTGATCGACGGGCCCGGCGTGCGCCATTCCCTGCGCCCCAAGCGGCGCCCCGCCACCCGCGCCGTTGTCACCCCGGCGGCGCTGACCACACAAAGCGCCGATACCGCGTCGGAAGAAGTGGATGCCGCCAATCTGCCCGCAGGCACCCGGCTGGCGCAACTGGGCGCCTTCGACAGCGCCGAAGTGGCGCGCGAACAATGGGATCAGCTGCAGAACCGGTTCAGCGCCTATCTGGGTGACAAGAAACGGGTGGTGCAAAAGGCCTCCAGCGGGGGGCGGGTGTTCTACCGCCTGCGCGCCATGGGCTTTGAAGACATCGCCGATGCGCGCCGCTTCTGTTCGGCGCTGGTGGCAGAGAATGCCGATTGCATTCCCGTGGTAACACGCTGATGCCCCCCTTTGGGGAAACGTCAGCGCGCCCCGTCGAGGAAACGTCAGCGCGCCCCTTTGGGGAAATGTCAACGCGCCCCTTTGGGGCGACCATCCTCGATGCGGACGGGCTGACCCTCTCTGCGGAGGAAAAGGCGTTTTTCCGCGACACGCGGCCCTTTGGCTTTATCCTCTTTGCCCGCAACATCGACACGCCGGATCAGGTCCGCGCGCTCTGCGATGAATTGCGCGAGGCGGCGGGGCATGAGGCGGTCATCACCATTGATCAGGAAGGCGGACGCGTGCAACGCCTGCGCGCGCCGCACTGGCGCGAATGGCTGCCGCCGCTCGATTTCGTGGCCCTGGCCGGGCGCGGGGCGGAACGGGCGATGTATCTGCGCCACCGCATCATCGCGGATGAGCTTGCGGCGCTTGGCATCGACAGCAATTGCGCGCCGATGGTCGATGTGGCGGGCCACCAGACCCACCAGTTCCTGCGCAACCGCTGCTATGGCAGCGAGCCTGCTCGCGTCGCCACCCTGGGCCGCGCCGCAGGGCAGGGGATGCTGGACGGCGGGGTGCTGCCGGTGGTCAAACATATCCCCGGCCATGGCCGCGCCACGATGGACAGCCATTTTGACCTGCCCCGCGTCGATGCCGCCCATGCGGATCTGACAGCGGTGGATTTTGCCCCCTTCAAGGCGCTGAACGACCTGCCGATGGGGATGACCGCCCATCTGGTCTATGACGCGATTGATCCTGCACCCGCGACCTGTTCGGCCCCGGTGATGCGCCTGATCCGCGAGGAGATCGGCTTTGACAATCTGATCATGACCGACGACCTGTCGATGAAGGCGCTGGCGGGCAGCCATGTGGAAAGCACCCGCGCCGCATTGGCGGCGGGCTGCGATGTGGCGCTCTACTGCAACCAGCCGCTGGCGGACCGGATCGCGGTGGCCGAGGCGGCAGGCGAGATGACAAAAGCCGCCCAGACCCGCGCGGAGCGTGCCCTGTCGATGCGCAAACGCCCCGACGACGTTGACATTCCCGCACTGGAAAGCGAACTTGAAGCGCTTTTGGGCGGGACGGGGCATGGCTGAATCCACATTCGAGGAAGATATTGTTTCGGTTGCCGAAAGGCGCGCCGCCGAAGCGCTGATTGTCGATGTGGATGGGTTTGAGGGGCCGCTGGACCTGCTGCTGACCCTCAGCCGCACCCAGAAAGTCGATCTGCGCAAGGTGTCGGTGCTGCAACTGGCGCGGCAATACCTGGCCTTTGTGGACAAGGCCAAGGCCCTGCGGCTGGAACTGGCCGCCGATTATCTGGTGATGGCGGCCTGGCTCGCCTTTCTGAAATCCCGCCTGTTGCTGCCGCCGGATCCCACGGAAGAGGGCCCCTCGGGCGAGGAACTGGCCGCGCATCTGGCGTTTCAGCTGGAGCGGTTGCAGGCGATGCGCGACGCCGCCGCGCGGCTGATGGCGCGCGACCAGCTGGGGCGCGATTTCTTCGCGCGGGGCCAGACCCATGAAATCCGCCGGGTGCGCCGGGTGACCTATACCGCCACCCTGCTGGACCTGATGCAGGGCTATGCCCGGATCCGCACCCGCGACGAATTCCGCCCCTTTGTCATGGACCGGGACGCGGTATTCACCATGGAACAGGCGCTGGAACGGATGCGCGGCCTGATCGGCTATGCCGGGGAATGGGGCGACTTGATGAGCTATCTGCCCGAAGGCTGGGAAAGCGACCCGGTGCGCCGCCGCTCTGCCACGGCATCGACCTTTGCCGCCTCTCTCGAACTGGTAAAAGAGGGCCATCTGGAGATCCGGCAATCGGAGGTCTTTGCCCCGATCCAGCTGCGAAAAAGGGATGTGCCGCGTGGCGGATGATATTGAAGAGAAAGAAGAAAGCCTGTTCGAGGCCCCGCCGATGGCCGAACAGGAACGGATGATCGAGGCGGTGCTTTTCGCCACCTCCGAGCCGATCACCCTCAAGGAGCTGGAGGCGCGGCTGCCGCATGGCTGCGACGCCGGCGAGGCCATGGTGCACCTGCGCCGCCGTTACGACGGGCGCGGCGTGCAGGTCTCCAAGGTCGGGGATGGCTATGCGATGCGCACAGCGGCTGATCTGGGCTTTCTGATGCAGAAGGAAACCGTCGAGGTCCGCAAGCTGAGCCGTGCCGCCATCGAAACACTGGCGATCATCGCCTATCACCAGCCCGTCACCCGCGCCGAGATCGAGGAGATCCGCGGCGTCTCGGTCAGCCGGGGCACGGTGGATCAATTGCTGGAACTGGAATGGATCCGCTTTGGCCGCCGCAAGATGACACCGGGCCGCCCGGTGACCTTTGTGGTGACCGAAGGTTTCCTGGATCATTTCGGGCTGGAAAACGCCCGCGATCTGCCGGGATTGAAGGAATTGCGCGCTGCCGGTCTGCTGGAAAACCGGCCACCCCCCGGCACCCTGCCGCTGATGGGCGAGGGCGAGGACGAGGAAGAGAGCACCGAGGGCCAGAGCGAGCTTTTCGAGGATTGATGCCGATGGCGGGATTTCTGGTCCGATCAGCCTGAAAATTGCCGCAATACGTGCTATATAGGGGGGGAGGTAAAAAGGGGTCAGTCAATGAACCAAATTATCAACATGATTATCCGCCAGGTCATGCATCAGCTGGTGCGGCGCGGCGTGAACGCCGGATTCGACCAGGCGTCGAAGATCGGCAAGCGCCGCAATCAGCCCGAAGTGGACGCGGATGGCAACCCGGTGCAGCAGCGCCAGCTGACGCCCGAGGAACGCGCAGAGCGGCGCGCCCGGCGTCAGGCGCGCCAGAATACCGGCCATGCCAAGCAATCCATGAAGGCGATGCGCCGCTTCTCGAAGTTCTGAGGCGTTTTTCCGGCGAGGGTGTCTTGCGCGGCAGGCGCTGCGCAGGGATATTTTCTTGCCAAAAAGAGCAGGGGTGTCCCAACCCTTTGCATTTCGTGGTGCAAATGGGGCTAAGGGCTCGGAGCGCAATGTCCGCTCCAAGTCCAACGTGACAACTGCTGCACTTCGTTCGAATGGCAGTTTTGGGTTAAGACCGGATAGGTTCAATCAGCATGCTCAGTCACCGCAGCTTCTTCGCTCGTCGATTTCCGGAACTGTTCATTGTCTGCATTCTCGGTGATTATCGGGTTTTCTTCGATCCAATAGCCATTTTGATCGATCCATCCCAAATCCAAAAACACCTGAAACCTGCGGTTCTGGTATGAAGGATTCATCTCGGCGTCGTCACGGTCATAGCATACGAATGAGAAGTCAGTCGCCAAGGATGCTTTCTGAGCAGCGTAGCTGGGTTCAGTTCTCTTTGTTTCCATGTTGTGAATGAACACAACAAAACCAGTTGTAAGGTCCCACGGCGACACGCTCCATTTGACGCCGCAAACGAAATCGATGGCTGTGCAAACTGCAAAAACGTCGGCCGCGACTTGGTAGAACCCGCCCTTACAGCAAGCAAGAAGAAGTATTCCATCTTTAGCGACTGTATCATTTTCACAAAGCGCCAAGGAAAAGTCGATCCAAGTTATCTCTTCTTGCTTCCCTTGGGTGTCTGCAAGAAAGCATTCAGTATTGCCGTGTGTGCACAGATAGACGTAGTCAAATTGAAGCTCTTCATCGTGAAGTTTTTTGAGCTGATCCTTCAGATCGTCAGTACTTCCGATATCGACTTGACAGACACTGAATTCTAGAAGTTCGCAGTGACTTTTGATTAGTGACACTTCGTTACCGCAAACGTCTTCGGCTGCGCGCAATATCAATAGCCTTTTGTTCATACTTTCACTCAGTCCTTGAAAAAATCGCGACAAGTTAATGGTTTACACCATAATATATTAGGAACTAGAAGCCGACATTGATTGACAGAACCTTTACGGCAGGTTTGTCCCGCCAAGCCGACCTCCGGCGCGGAGGCCTCCCGAAGGTTTCTTCGGGAAGCTTCTTCGGACATAGCGTCAGGCCCACAAGGAGCTTGGCTACGAGTTGCACCACGAAATGCAAAGGGCTGGAGGGGTGTCAGGCAGCTTTGAAATGTTTGCTGAGCTTCAGCCCCTGTCCCTGATAGTTCGACGCGATGCCCGCCCCGTAAAGCTGAGTGGGCCTTTCGGTCATGCGCTCATAGATCAGCCTGCCCACCACCTGGCCATGCTCCAGCACAAAGGGCGCTTCATGGCAGCGGACTTCCAGCACGCCGCGTGATCCGCTGCCGCCCGCCGCGGCATGGCCGAACCCCGGATCGAAGAACCCCGCGTAATGCACGCGGAATTCACCCACCATCGCCAGATAGGGGGCCATTTCGGCGGCATAATCCGGCGGGATGGTCACCGCCTCGCGGCTGACCAGGATATAGAATGCGCCCGGATCGAGGATGATATGACCTTCGGTGCTGTGGACCTCTTCCCAGAAATCCGCCGCTGCATAATGGCCGATCAGATCAAGGTCGATCACCCCGGTATGGGGTTTGGCACGGTAGCCCACCAGCGTCGTGCCGGGCAGTTTCAGATCGACGGAAAAGCCCAGCCCGTCGTCGATCACCGGTTTGCCATCCACCAGCGGTGTCTGGTCGTGCAGGGCGCGCAGGGCCGCGTCGTCCAGCATGGCATCGCCCCGGCCAAAGCGGATCTGGTTCAGGCGCATGCCGGGGCGCACCAGCACCGAAAAGGAGCGGGGGCAGATCTCGGCATAAAGCGGCCCGGTATAGCCCGGCGCGATTCGGTCGAATTCGGTGCCGCCATCGGTGATCGTGCGGGTCAGCAGATCAAGCCGCCCGGTCGAGCTTTTGGCATTGGCCACGGCGGAAACATCGTCAGGCAGCGCCAGGGCCTCCATCAGCGGCACCAGATAGACACAGCCTTTTTCCAGCACCGCACCCGGGGTCAGATCAACCTCGTGCATCTGGAATTCGCTCAGACGCTCCGCGACGCTCTTGCCGTGACCGGCCAGAAAGGAGGCGCGCACGCGAAAGGCACGGCTGCCAAGGCGCAGGTCAAGGCTGGCAGGCTGGATCTGGCCCGGAATGACCGGCAGGTCCGCGCTGATCTGACCTGCGTCGATCATGTCGCTGATCTGCTGGTTGGGGATCGCGCCATGCATGACATCGCTCATCGGATCGGGCCTTTCAAAAACAAACGCCCGCGAACCACAAAGGGTGCGGGCGTTCGGATTGTTTGGTCGGGCTAGCAGGACTCGAACCTGCGACCTTCCGTCCCCCAGACGGACGCGCTACCAGGCTGCGCCATAGCCCGAACTCAGGCGGTTCATACCTGATCTTGCCCGGCGTGCAAGAGGGAATTGCCGCCCCGGACATGGGGATCAGCCGTTTGCCCGCGGGCCGCCGCCATTGCCCCTGCTGGCGGCCATCGAATCACGCAGCTTTGTCAGCCGTGCCACCAGCGGTTCGATCCGGTCCAGCTTGTCCCGGTTCAGCGACCTCAGCCGGTAGGCGGTGGTCAGCACCGCCGGGATCGCATCGAAGTCCTGTTCTGCGGTCAGCACCAGATCCGGCAGCACGCGTGGCCTGGGTGCGGGCGGTGTGTCCTCCGCCGGTGCCTCGGGGGTGGCTTGCGGCCCGTCGGCCTCTGCGGCGGGCGCGTCGCTTTCCCCGGATGCCGGTGGCGGCGGGTTGTCGGAGGGATCGGCCGGCGTGCTCTCCAGCGGGCGGCGCAGAAAGGCGGGCAGGGCCTGTCTTTCTTCGGCGGCGGGTGCCTCAGGCTCCCGCGCTTCGGTTTCCGGTGCTGCCCCGGGGGCATCGGCCTGCCGGATCGCTACCGGCTCCTCCGCTGCAGATTCGTCTTCCGCATCCTCGACATCCTCGGCCATCGGGGCCTCGGGGATCGGCGCGGGGTCTTCGGCGGGTCGGGCCTCAATCCCGTCGGGCTCAGGCGCGCCTTGCGGTGCAGCGGCGGGGGTATCAGGCGCTGCTTCGGGCGCTGGTGCAGGGGGGGCTTCCGGCGCGGCGCTGGCCTGTTCATCCTCGGCCGGGGCATCCGGGGCGCTGGCGGCCGCCGATGGTGCCGCTTCACCCGCATCATCAGCGGGTTCAGAGGTAAAATCCTGTTCTTCTTCAATTGCTTCCGGGTCGTTCTTCACGTTCTTCTCAGCCGCCGGTTCAAAGCTGAGCACAACCCCTGTTTCCGGTTCGACCGCTGCAGCCGGGGGCGGCGGCGCGGCAGTTTCCGGCGTGTCGTCGATCTGGGAGGCGGTCAGCTCATCCAGCGGTGCGGACATCGCCGCGACATGATTCATGCCTTCCTCGCGGAGGATCTTCTGTACGCCCTTGATGGTCAGCCCGTCGTCATGCAGCAGCTTCTTGATGCCGCCCAGCAATTGCATGTCGCCGGGGCGATAATACCGCCGTCCGCCCGCCCGCTTGATCGGTTTGACCTGCGTGAACTTGCTTTCCCAGAACCGCAGGACATGGGCCTGTATGCCCAGCCAGTCGGCCACTTCGGAAATGGTGCGGAAGGCGTCGGGCGATTTGGCCATGATATCAGGACTTGTTGCCGTCTGCGACGCGGTCTTTCATCAGATGGGAGGGGCGGAAGGTCAGGACACGGCGCGGGTTGATCGGCACTTCTTCTCCGGTCTTGGGATTGCGGCCGACGCGGGCGGTCTTGTCACGGACCGAGAAGGTGCCAAAAGACGAAATCTTGACCTGTTCGCCAGCGACCAGCGCGTCGGACATATGCTCCAATACGGATTCGACAAGTTGCGCGCTTTCGTTGCGCGACAGACCCACTTCGCGAAAGACAGCTTCGCTCAGATCCATGCGCGTCAAAGTCTTGTTTGACATTCAATCCCCCATGTATTTTCAGCAACTTTGGCGGCACTGGAATAGGGAGTCAATATCAATGACTTGCAGGGCGCTGTTTCGGCGGAAATTTCCGCCCCGATAACAGGTGCTTACCACCTGAGAACCACGGCGCCCCAGGCCAGGCCGCCGCCGATCGCCTCGGTCACCAGCAGGTCGCCCTGCTTGATCTGGCCCCGGTCGCGGCCCACGGAGAGCGCCAGCGGGATGGAGGCCGCAGAGGTGTTGCCGTGATCCTGGACCGTTACCACCACTTGCGACATCGGCAGGTTCAGCTTGTTCGCGGTGCCCTGGATGATGCGGATATTGGCCTGATGCGGCACAATCCAATCCACGTCTTCGGGGGTCACGCCGGCCCGTTCCATCGCGGTGGTGGCGGTGGCGGCCAGCTTGCCGACCGCATGGCGGAACACCTGATTGCCCTGCATCCGCAGATAGCCGACGGTGCCCGTGCTGGTGCCGCCATCGACATAGAGCAGGTCGCGGTGCCGCCCGTCGGAATTCAGATCGGTCGAGAGGATGCCACGGTCCTGCGCGGTGCCCTCGCCACTTTGCGCTTCAAGCAGCACGGCACCGGCGCCATCACCAAAAAGCACGCAGGTCGACCGGTCGGTCCAGTCCATGATCCGGCTGAAGGTCTCCGCCCCGATCACCAGAACCCGCGTTGCCTGACCCGAGAGGATCAGCGCATTGGCATTGGCCAAGGCAAAGACGAAACCGGCACAGACCGCCTGTACGTCAAAGGCAAAGCCCTTTGTCATGCCCAGCTGCGCCTGCACCATGGTCGCGGCGGAGGGGAAGGTCAGATCGGGGGTGGAGGTTGCCAGGATGATGGCATCGACGTCATCCGCACCCAGGCCTGCGTCGTCCAGCGCCGCCCGGGCGGCGGCTGTGGCCATCTGCGAGGTGGTTTCCCCCTCGGCCGCGAAATGGCGGCGTTCGATGCCCGACCGCGATCTGATCCATTCGTCATTGGTGTCCAGCGTGGCTTCGAACTCGGAATTCTCGACAATCCGCGCAGGCAGGTAGTGGCCGCAGCCAATGACAACAGATCGGGTATTCATAGGGGCGTCTCTTCGGTCGGCAGCGTGGCGGCGACGCGCGCGGCAAGTTTGTCGTTGAAACGGCTTTCGGAAAGCTGCGCCGCCAGTTTGATGGCTGCCGACACGCCGGTCGCATCCGCAGAGCCGTGTGATTTGACCACCGTGCCATTGAGGCCGAGGAACACGCCGCCATTGACGCGGCGCGGGTCGATCCTGCGGCGCAGGCGCATCAGCGAGGTATAGGCCAGCAGCGAGGCCAGCCGCGACAGGGGCGAATATTTGAAGGCTTCGCGCAGGCGGTCGCCGATCATGTTGGCGGTGCCTTCGCCGGTCTTGATCGCGACATTGCCGGTGAAACCGTCGGTCACGATCACATCTGCCGCATCGCCGGAGATATCGCCGCCCTCGACGAAGCCGACAAATTCGAACCCGGCCTGATCGCGCTGGTCGCGAATCAGATCATAGGCTTCCTTCAGCTCGGCGCGGCCCTTGTGTTCCTCGGTGCCGACATTCAGCAGCCCGACACGGGGGCGGGCGATGTCCATGCCGTTGCGGGCATAAGAGGTGCCCATCAGGGCAAAGCGCAGCAGGTCGTCGGCATCGGCACGCACATCCGCGCCCACATCCAGCATCACGTTGAACCCCTGCGGATTGGACGAGGGGTAGAGCACGGCAATGGCCGGACGGTTCACGCCGGGCAGTTTCTTGAGGCGGATCATCGACAGCGCCATCAGCGCGCCGGTATTGCCGCAGGAGACCGCCACGGCGGCCTCGCCCGTGCGCACAGCTTCGATCGCGGACCACATGGAGGTATCCTTGCCGGTGCGTACCACCTGGCTCGGCTTGTCCTTCATGGTCACGACGTCAGTCGCATGCCTGATTTCGCAGCGGCCCTCCAGCTCGCGCCGCCTGGCGACAAGCGCAGTGAGCTGCGCCTCGTCCCCGTGCAGGATAAAGGCGATATCGGGATTGAGCTTTGCAGACAGAGAACACCCGGCAACAACGGCTGCCGGGCCTTCATCACCCCCCATGGCGTCCACGGATATCAGGGTGCGTCCGGCCTTCGCTGCGGTATGATCGGTCGGGGCCGTCATGGGTGCGAATGCCTTTTTATGATCTGAAAATGGGCAGCGCCGGCTCAGGCCGCGTCGTCTTCCAGTTCGATCTCGTCTGTCAGGGCGACCACCTCTGCATCATCGTAGTGACCGCAGGCGGCACAGATGTGGTGGGGACGCTTCAGTTCACCGCAGTTGGAACATTCGTTCGGGTTCGCAGCGGAGAGCGAATCGTGCGCACGGCGGTTGTTGCGGCGCGACTTGGAAACTTTATTCTGCTGGACAGCCATGTCTGGTGCCTTTGTCGGTTCGGGGCTGTGCATCATGGGCGCAAACAGCCGTGTTTCAATCGACCCCTCATCGGGCGTGACGCCGCTTTAGGCGAGAGGCCCTGCATTGTCCAACCTTAATTGGGGTGAGGGCGGCAAAATACCCGGAAAATGTCGCGATGCAAGCAGGTATTTCCGGTTGCGCCGCACCAATCTCAGGGCCACTCCGGCTGCGGCCCTCAGGGGTCTTCCTTGTTCAGCTTTGCCTTCAGACCGGCCAGCCCGGCAAAGGGTTTGGCGTCATCATCGGTCATCGGGGCCTGACCGGGTTCGGTATAGACGATCTGCACCGGTTCCGCCCCCTCCGCCCGGGGATAATCCGGCACCGCCAGCGCCAGCGCTTCGCGCATCACAATGGCGGGATCAATCCACTGGCCAAGCGGTTCGACGGTGTCGTCCTCGGGCATTTCCGCCTCCGGCTCCTCGGGATCTTCGAAGGCAGTCACGAACTGGCGGGTCACATCCGTGTCAATGCGGGTGGTGACGGGGGCCAGGGTGACGACGCAGGGCTGCACCACGGTGGCACCCAGCCTGCCGGTCAGCTGCCAGTCGCTGCGGCCCAGCGGGCTGATCCGCCCGTCGAAGCTGAGTTTGCGCAACGCGCTGAGGTCGAGGTCGGCCGCGATCTGCTCCAGCATGGCCTTGTCGGGGCGCAGGGCAAAGCCGTTCTCGGCACTCTGCGACAGCTCCGAGACGCGGATGGCGGTGTCACTTGGGGGCTTGGGGGACATGGGGGGCCTGTTTTCGTTTCTTGAACCTGAGGGGGTCCATGGTGTATGCGAAATAAAGCCAGACCAAACAAGGGCAAGAGGGCAGGACAGATGCACAGGACCAACAAAGCCGGCATGATGGCATTGGCGTTTGCCGGGATCGTCGCCCTGGGCGCATGTTCACCGCAGTACCGCAACCATGGCTATGTCCCCCCCGAGGAAGACCTGCAGCAGATCCAGGTCGGCGCGGATACCAAGGAAACCGTGGCCGAAAAGATCGGCGTGCCTGCCTCCTCCGGTGTGCTGACCAACTCCGGCTATTATTACGTGCGGATGCGTACCCGCACCCTTGGCCCGCTGGCCTCAAAGGAAATCGACCGCCAGGTGGTCGCGATCAGCTTCTCCGAACAGGGTGTGGTGCAGAACGTCGAACGCTTCGGTCTGGAAAAGGGGCAGGTGGTGCCGCTGACCCAGCGTGTCACCTCCTCGCCGGTAAGCGACAAATCCTTCATCCGGCAGCTTCTGGGCAACATCGGGCGCTTTAACCCGGCCGGTCTGGCGGGCTGACATCATGGTGTCATATCCCTTTGGCAGGTGGTGACACAGACCGCGTTGCATAGGGGACATGAACCAGTGATGCATCTGAAAAAGGGAAGATACACCGCCCGCAGCGCCAGCGGCCCCGCCGATCTGGCGGCAGCCCAGCGTCTGCGCGCCTTCTGTTTCGGGCTGCAGGCACCGCTTGATGTGGATGCCTATGACGACCAATGCACCCATGTGCTGATCGAGGACACCTCCAGCGGCACCCTGGTCTGCTGTTACCGGCTGCTGACTCTGCGGGGGGCGGACCTGCCGCAATCCTATGCCGCGCAGTTCTACGAGCTCAGCGCGCTGCAATCCTATGAAGGCCTGATGATGGAGCTGGGGCGCTTCTGCGTACACCCAGACTGGCGCGACCCCGACATCCAGCGTCTGGCCTGGGCGGCAATGACCGAGCTTGTGGACGCGCGCGGGGTGCAGTTGCTGTTTGGCTGTTCCTCCTTTGCCGGGACGGAAACCGCAGAGTATCTCGACGCCTTTGCCATGCTGCGCGCCCGCCACCTGGCCCCCAAGCGCTGGCTGCCCCGGGTGAAGGCTCCGGATGTCTTCCGCTTTGCCGCCCGGCTGCGGCGCAAGCCTGACCTGAAGAAAGCGATGCTGCGCATGCCGCCCTTGCTGCGGACCTATCTGATGATGGGCGGCTGGGTCAGCGACCATGCGGTGGTGGACCGCCAGATGAACACGCTGCATGTTTTCACCGGGCTTGAGATCGGCGCGATTCCCGCCGCCCGCAAGCGCCTGTTGCGGGCCCTGGTCTAGGATATTTTTGGCCAAAAAGAGGAGGGGCGTTGATTTCCCCTCAAGGTGACGCTAGCTGCGGCGCATGGCACGTGCACCCCTTCTTCAACTGAATGAAATATCGCTCACCTTCGGGGGGGATCCGGTATTCGAGGACCTGTCTCTGGTCGTGCAGCCCGGCGACCGGGTGGCGCTGGTCGGGCGCAACGGGTCGGGCAAATCGACCCTGATGAAGGTCATGGCCGGTCTGGTCGAGGCCGACAGCGGTGATGTGACCGCGGGGCCGGGCGTTTCCGTGGGCTACATGGAACAGGATCCGGATCTGAGCGGTTTCGACACGCTGGGCGATTTTGCCGCCCATGGGCTGGACCCGGGCGAGATGTACAAGGTGGAACGCGCAGGCGAGGGGCTGAAGTTCGACCCGGCGCGCCCGGTGGCCACCGCTTCGGGCGGCGAACGCCGCCGCGCGGCTCTGGCGCGGCTGATGGCGCAGGCCCCGGAACTGATGCTGCTGGACGAGCCCACCAACCATCTGGACATCGAGGCAATCGGCTGGCTGGAAGAAGAGCTGAAGACCACCCGCACCGCCTTTGTCATCATCAGCCACGACCGCGCCTTCCTGCGCGCGCTGACACGGGCAACCCTGTGGATCGACCGGGGCCAGGTGCGGCGGCAGGAAAAGGGCTTTGGCGATTTCGAAGCCTGGCGCGACCAGATCTGGGAAGAGGAAGACACCCAGCGCCACAAGCTGAACCGCAAGATCAAGGCCGAGGCCCGCTGGGCGGTCGAGGGGATCTCGGCCCGGCGCAAGCGCAACCAGGGCCGGGTGCGCGCCCTGCAGGACCTGCGGGCCGAACGCGCCAGCCAGATCAAACGGCAGGGCACGGCGGCAATGGCGCTGGATGCCGGCCCCAAATCGGGCCGCAAGGTGATCGAGGCGGAAGGCATCGCCAAGCACTTTGGCGACAAGGTGATTCTGCGCGACTTTTCCCTCAAGGTGCAGCGCGGTGACCGGATTGCGCTGGTGGGCCCCAACGGGGTGGGCAAGACCACGCTGCTGAACATGCTGATCGGGGCGGAACAGCCGGATGCGGGCAGGGTCACGCTGGGCACCAACCTGGAACTGGCGCTGTTCGATCAGGCCCGGGCACAGCTGGACGGCGACATGTCGCTGTGGGATTCGCTGACCGGCGATCCCGAGATGCGGGTCAGCGGCAAGGCTGATCAGGTGCTGGTGCGCGGCCAGCCGAAACATGTGGTGGGCTACCTCAAGGAATTCCTCTTTGACGAGGCACAGGCCCGTGCGCCGGTGCGCTCGCTCTCGGGCGGTGAAAAGGCGCGGCTGCTGCTGGCGAAACTGATGGCGCGGCCCTCCAACCTGCTGGTGCTGGACGAACCCACCAACGATCTGGATGTGGAAACCCTCGACCTGTTGCAGGAACTGCTGGAAACCTACGACGGCACGGTGATTCTGGTCAGCCACGACCGCGATTTCCTGGACCGTGTCGCCGCCACCACCATCGCGATGGAGGGGGACGGGCGCGCCACGGTCTACGCCGGCGGCTGGACCGATTATCTGTCCCAGCGCGGGCAGGATGATTTTTCGCAAAGCGTGGTCAAACCCAGGGAAGCCCCGGTGCGGGAAAAGACCGCCAAAGCGCAGAAATCCGGCCTGAGCTTTACCGAAAAGCACCGGCTTGAGGCCTTGCCCGCAGAGATCGCGCGGCTGGAGGCCGAGATCGGCAAGCTGGAGGCGTTGCTGGCCGATGCAGAGCTTTTCACCCGCGAGCCGGTCAAGTTCAACAAGGCGACGCAAGCCCTTGTGGAACGTCAGGAAAAGCTGTCAGCAGCGGAAGAGGAATGGCTGCTGCTGGAAGACAAGGCAGAGGCCTGAGCGCGCCCAGAGCGCGGTGGCCCCGAGGGCGTGAAAGGATCACATCATGGCTTGGCTACTTCTTGTTCTGGCGGCGGTTTTCGAGGTCATGTTCGCAATGGGCATGAAGATGTCACATGGATTCACCCGGCTCACGCCGACGCTGGTGACCATCGTGGGGATCATATTCGGCCTGTGGTTCCTGGCCCTTGCGATGAAACAGCTGCCGGTTTCCATCGCCTATCCGGTCTGGACCGCACTTGGCACGCTGGGCACCGTGGCCCTGGGCACGCTGCTGCTGGGCGAGGCGATGACCCCGCTCAAGGCGGTTTCGGTGCTGGCCATCGTCGGCGGCGTGATCGGGCTGAAAATCTCCGGCGGCTGATCAGAGTGGCCGCGCAGGCACGCCCGCTACGGTCAGCCCTGCGGTAACATCCCGGGTGACCACGGCACCGGCCGCCACAATCGCCGCATCGCCAATCGTCACCCCCGGCATGATAATTGCCCCGGCCCCGATCCAGACGTTCCGGCCAATCGTGACCGGCAGGGCAATCTCCTGACCGGCGGCGCGTTTGACCGGATCCTTGTGGTGCTGGGCGCAGAGAATCTGCGCCCCGGGGCCGATCATCGTGTCATCCCCGATCTCCACCCTGGCGCTGTCCAGAATCGTGCAATTGGCATTGATGTAGACGCGCGCGCCCAGATGGATGTGACAGCCGTAACTCGCGTGGAAGGGCGCTTCGACCAGGCAGTCGGGGCCATGTTCGGCAAAGAGCCCGCGCAGCGGTGCGCTCAGCGTCTCGCGCGGCTCTGGGGGGAGGTGGTTGTGCGCGTGGATCGCGCGCCGCGCCGTCTGGCGCAGGGCATCCAGCGCCGGGTCAAGGCAGGAGTACCATTCCCCCGCCGCCATCTTCTCCCGCGCGCTCCGCATTGGCGTCAGCGCATCCGCAGCGCGCCGTCCAGGCGGATCACCTCGCCGTTGAGATAGCCCATCTCGACGATGAAACCGGCCAGCCGCCCGTATTCCGCAGGATCGCCCAGCCGCGCGGGGTTGGGCACATCGGCGGCAAGGCCGGCCTGCACCTCTTCCGGCAGGTCCGCCAGCATCGGCGTGCGGAAAATTCCCGGCGCGATGGTCATCACGCGGATGCCCTCCTTGGCCAGGTCGCGCGCCATCGGCAGGGTCATGCCCACGATACCACCCTTCGAGGCCGCATAGGCCGCCTGGCCCTTCTGCCCGTCAAAGGCGGCGATGGAGGCGGTGTTGATGATCACACCGCGCGCGCCGTCAGGTTCGGGATCGTTCCCTGCCATCGCCTGCGCCGCCAGCCGCGCGATGTTGAAACTGCCCACCAGGTTGATGTCCACGGTGCGTTGGAAATCGCCCAGGGGATGCGGCCCGTCACGGCCCAGCGTCTTGATGCCAAGCGCGATACCGGCGCAGTTCACGGCAACGGTGATCCGGCCCATCTTTTCGGTGGCCAGCGCGATGGCGGCCCTGACCGAATCCTCATCCGTCACATCGGTTTCGGCGAAATGCCCGCCGATGTCAGCAGCGACCTGCGGCCCGCGCGTGGTGTCACGGTCCAGCAGGGTGACCTGTGCGCCCTGTGCGGCAAAATGGCGGGCCGTGGCCTCGCCCAGGCCGGAGGCCCCTCCGGTGATGATGGCGGCGGTGGTGTCGAGCTGCATGTGGCCCCTCCCGGATATGCAATTGAACAGGGGTTCAGATGATCATGGGCAGCGGCGGCGCGCAAGGGGATGCCAGCGCAGCCATGTGCCGCCGGTCGCACAGGCCCGCGCGCCGCTGCGCAGCTTGAACCGGTTCAGCCCGGGGGTGGCGCTGTGCAGCAGCCCGAGGTCGAGGGTCTCATGACCCTCTGCCGCCAGCCAGTCGCAGGCTGTCATCAGCAGCAGGTTATGGGCATGGCATCTGCGCCCTTCCGGAAAGCTGTGGCCGATGTGATAGCTGGCCCCGGTGCCATGGCGCAGGAACAGCATCTGCGCCACCACCCGCTGCCCGCGCCGTGCCGTGAAGAGCCGGGTCTGCGCGGGGGCCACGGCGGCAAAGGCGCAGGTCAGCGCCAGCGGCCATCCGGCATAGCCGCGCTGCCGCTGTTGCAGCGCCTCTGTCAGCAGCAGCGGATGGTGCGGATCGGCGGGCATCGGCCCATGGGACAGGCGCAGCTCTGCCCGGCGCGCCTTTCGCCATTGGTTGCGCCATTTCGGATGCAGCCGGGCGATGCGCCGGTCCGGATCGGTGCCGAGGTCCAGCAGGGCGATCTGCTGCGCTGCGCGCAGCCGCAGGGCGCGGGGCAGCGGGCAGGGATGCGCAGGCGACAGGATCAGCGGCAGCCGGGCCAGCCCGGCCGCGGCAAGTTGTTCGTTCAGGTCCCGCGGTGGCGCCATACGCGGCAACATCAGGATCGGCAGACCCAGAATGCGCCGCCGCAGGATCATCGCCCCGCCGGGCAGGATCAGCGGCGCAGCACCGCAGAGCCGCAGCGCCGCGGCAAAGGCCGGGTCCTGCATCAGGGCAGGCGCGGACAGGGGCGGTGCATCAACCATGCCCCGATGTGAGCGCGAGAAAGGTTAATAGTACGTTACATCTGGCGGGGGAAAGGCGGCTCAGTTCGCTGCACCACCACCATCCTCACGATGGCGGTGGCGCTGCGCGGCAACAAGCTATCAGCCGATCTGCACCAGCGCATGGCGCTTCTTGCCGGCAGACAGCTTGACCGGGCTGGCCAGCGCCGCGGCATCCAGCATCAGCCCCGCGTTGGTAATCGGCTGATCGTCCAGCCGCGCGCCATTCTCTGCGATCAGGCGCTTGGCTTCCTTGCCGGATCCCGCCAGCCCGGATTTCACGATCAGCTGCACGATGGAGATGCCATCGCCCAGTTCCGCCGCCGTCAGGGTCAGGGTGGGCAGGTCATCGCCCACGCCGCCGCGTTCAAAGACCTCGCGCGCGGTGGCCTCGGCTGCGGCTGCCGCATCGGCACCGTGCAGCAGCGCGGTCACCTCATTGGCAAGCCGCACCTTGGCCTCGTTGATCTCGGAACCCGCCAGCGCGCCCAGACGGTCGCATTCATCGACGGGCAGTTCGGTATAGAGCTTGAGGAACCGGCCCACATCCGCATCGGTGGTATTGCGCCAGAACTGCCAGAATTCATAAGGCGACAGCATGTCGCCATTCAGCCAGATCGCGCCCGACTGCGACTTGCCCATCTTCTTGCCGTCGCTGGTGGTCAGCAGCGGCGAGGTGAGGCCATAGACCTCCCCCTCGATCACCCGGCGGGTGAGGTCGATCCCGTTGACGATATTGCCCCATTGGTCGCTGCCGCCCATCTGCAGGATGCAGCCATAGCGGCGGTGCAGCTCCATGAAATCATAGGCCTGCAGGATCATGTAGTTGAATTCGAGGAAGGAGAGCGATTGCTCCCGGTCCAGCCGCGATTTCACGGATTCGAAACTCAGCATCCGGTTGATGCTGAAATGCCGCCCGATGTCGCGCAGGAAATCGAGGTAGTTCAACCCGTCCAGCCATTCGGCATTGTCGATCATCAGCGCATCCGATGGCCCGTCGCCATAGGTCAGATAGGCGCTGAACACCTTGCGGATGCCCGCGATGTTCTCGGCAATCTGTTCCGGCCCCAGCAGCGGGCGTTCATCGGCGCGGAACGAGGGATCGCCCACCTTGGTGGTGCCGCCGCCCATCAGGGTGATCGGCTTGCCGCCGGTCTTCTGTAACCAGCGCAGCATCATGATCTGGATCAGCGAGCCGACGTGCAGGGATTTCGCGGTGGCGTCGAAGCCGATATATCCCGGTTGCCCGCCCTTCAGCAGGGCCTCGTCAAGCCCCTGATAATCGGTGCAATCGGCCAGAAAGCCGCGTTGCATCATCGTGTGGATGAACTCCGATTTGGGGTGATAGGTCATGATGTCTTGCCTCGGGCTGGGATTGCGGGGCATCTATAGGCCCAGCAGGATCAAAGGGAAAGGCCTTGGACGGCAACATGAGCAGGGCCATCGGGAAAACGGGCGTGGTGACGGCGCTGGGGGCGATGTCGGGGACATCGCTGGACGGCGTGGATGCGGCGGTGCTGCGCACCGACGGGCGGCAGATCACCGCCTTCGGCAAGAGCGGCTACCGCGCCTATTCCCCGCAGGAGCGGGCGGTGATCGCGGCCGGTCTGGGCAAATGGGCAGGGCCCGAGGTGCAGGCGGCGGCAGAGGTCGTGGAGGCCGCGCATCTGGAACTGCTGCGCGACTTTGTCGGTGAGGTGGACCTGATCGGCTTTCACGGCCAGACCCTTGCCCATGCGCCACGCGCGCAGGGCACCCTGCAGGTGGGTGACGGCGCGGCGCTGGCGCAGGAGCTGGGCCTGCCGGTGGTCTGGGATTTCCGCAGTGCCGATGTGCAGCTGGGGGGCGAGGGCGCGCCGCTGGCGCCTTTCTTTCACCACGCCTGCGCGCGCTTTGCGGGAATCGGGGGCCCGGTGGGGTTCCTCAACCTTGGCGGGGTGGGCAATCTGACATGGGTGGATCCGGCGATCGAGGCGCCGGAGGCGGAAGGGGCCTTGCTGGCCTTCGACACCGGGCCCGCCAATGCGCCGCTCAACGACCTGTTGCAGGCGCGGCTGGGGCTGCCCTTTGACGAAGGCGGCAGGATCGCCCGGCGCGGCACGGTGGAAACCGGCGCGCTGGAGCTTTTCCTGGCGGAACCCTATTTCGCGCGCATCCCGCCCAAATCCCTGGACCGCAACGATTTTGCCGAGATGGTGGCGCTGGTCAGCGAACTGTCCGACGCCGATGCCGCCGCCACCCTGACCGCCATGTGTGCCGCCGGGGTGGCCGAGGCGATGCAGCATTGCCCGCGCCCGCCCGACCGGGTGCTGGTCACCGGCGGCGGGCGGCACAACCCGGTGCTGATGCAGATGCTCAGTGTTTCGCTGGAATGTCCGGTCATGCCGGTGGAGGAGGTGGGGCTGGATGGCGACATGCTGGAGGCCCAGGCCTTTGCCTATCTCGCAGTGCGGGTGGCGCGCGGGCTGCCCACATCCTGCCCCGGCACCACCGGGGTCCGCGCCGCGGTGGGGGGCGGCACGGTCAGCCTGCCGGGGTGATCTGCGCTGGCGTGATCTGCGTCGGCGTGATCCGAAGGTGCGGCTGCGCCGCAAGACATTATGGATTTCGCGATGGGGTGGATCTTCGCTGCGGGCCCACCATCCCAGGAAGGTCTGGCACCGCCCTTGATTGATCTCTTTCATGGCACCATCCGCCCGTCTTCCCAAGCACAATAGCCGTCTCCCCCTGCGGGGGCCCCTCGGCGATTGTGCTTGGCAATCCGGCCGTCTGGCGCCCTGACGTGCTCAAGCAAGGGCGGCGCCAGACCAGGGATGTCAGCGGGGAATGTCGAAGCCGGGGGGCGCGAGGGCGAAGCCCTCGAACTGGAAGCCGGGCGAGACGGTGCAGCTGACCAGGGTGTAATCGCCGGTGCTGCGCGCGGCCTGCCAGTGGTTTTCCGGCACGATCACCTGGGGCGCGCCCTGTGACAGATCCGGGGTCAGCAGGTGATCGCGCGCGGGCCCTGCATCGGTTGCGGACAGCGACAGGATCAGCGGTGCGCCCGAGTGGTAGAGCCAGATCTCGGTTGCATCGACCCGGTGCCAATGGCTGCGCTCGCCCGCCTTCAGCAGGAAATAGATGCAGGTGCCGCTGGGGCGGCCCGCATTCCCGGCCACCCAGGTCTGGCGGTAATGGCCGCCCTCCGGATGCGGGGCAAGCCCGAGCTGCGCGATGATCTGGTCGGCGGTCATGGGCGGCCTCTCAGCTCAGCGGATATTCGAAAAACAGCAGATGGGGCAGGGCATCTTCCGGGAGCGGCTGGTAGGGTCCGCGTGCCTTGAACCCCAGCGCAAGATAGAGCGGACCCGCCGCGGGCAGGCTGCGCGAGGTGTCGAGCACGACGCGGGTGAAACCATCGGCGCGGGCCTGATCCAGCAGCGCGCGGCAGATCGCCTTGGCCAGCCCCGCGCCGCGTGCGGCCGGGCTGACGAAAACGCGTTTGATCTCGGATGTCTCCGCGTCCAGCGGATGCGACATGCCGCAGGCGACGGGGCTGCCCTCTGCGGATCTTGCCAGCAGGATCACACCCTTTGGCCGGGCGTGGATCACCGGCAGTTCCGCCATCAGCGCCTCGTATTTGGGCACCGGATAGAAGGTTTCGGTGATGTCCCGGTCTTTCGGCGAATTGGCGACCAGGGTGGCGCGGTAATCCCAGCACAGGGCGACCACCGCCGCGAGGTCAGCGGGGGTGGTCGCCTGAACAATGCTGTAACTCTCAGCCACGCAGGATCGAGCGGCCTGCGTATTCGGCCGTTTCACCCAGCGATTCCTCGATCCGGATCAACTGGTTGTACTTTGCCAGCCGGTCGGAGCGCGCGAGGCTGCCGGTCTTGATCTGGCCGCAGTTGGTGGCAACCGCAAGATCGGCGATGGTGGCATCCTCGGTCTCGCCCGAGCGGTGCGACATCACATTTGTGAACCCCGCGCGATGCGCCATCTCGACGGCTTTCAGCGTTTCGGTCAGCGTGCCGATCTGGTTGACCTTGACCAGCATGGAATTGGCCGAGCCGCGCTTGATCCCTTCGGCAAGACGGGCAGGGTTGGTCACAAAAAGATCGTCGCCCACCAGCTGCACCTTGTCGCCCAGACGCGCGGTCAGCGCCGCCCAGCCGTCCCAGTCATCCTCCGACATGCCATCCTCGATCGAGATGATCGGATAGTCGGCCACCAGGGCGGCGAGGTAATCGACGTTTTCCGCCGAGCTCAGCTTCTTGCCTTCGCCCGCCAGGGTATAGACGCCGGACTGGTAATATTCGGTGGCGGCACAATCGAGCGCGAGATACATGTCCTCGCCCGGTCTGTAGCCAGCTTTTTCGATGGATTTCAGAATGAAATCAAGCGCGTCGCGCGTGGAGCTGATGTTGGGGGCAAAGCCGCCCTCATCGCCCACACCGGTGGCCAGACCCGCCGCCGAGAGTTCCTTTTTCAGGGTGTGAAAGACTTCGGCCCCCATGCGCACGGCGTCGCGGATGTTTTCCGCAGCAACCGGCATGATCATGAATTCCTGGATGTCGATGGGGTTGTCGGCATGTTCGCCGCCGTTGATGATGTTCATCATCGGCACCGGCAGAACCCGGGCCGAGGTGCCACCGACATAGCGGTAAAGCGGTTGCGTGCAGAAATCCGCCGCCGCCTTGGCCGCGGCCAGGGACACGCCCAGGATCGCATTGGCGCCCAGGCGGCTCTTGTTCTCGGTGCCGTCCAACTCGATCATCATCGAGTCGATTTCGACCTGTTCGGTGGCGTCGATGCCCACCAGCGCCTCGGCGATTTCGCCGTTCACGGCGGCGCAGGCCTCCAGCACGCCCTTGCCCATGTAGCGGGCCTTGTCGCCGTCGCGGCGTTCGACCGCCTCATAGGCCCCGGTGGAGGCGCCCGAGGGCACGGCGGCCCGGCCCATGGTGCCATCTTCGAGGATCACGTCGACCTCGACCGTGGGGTTGCCCCGGCTGTCCAGGATTTCGCGGGCATGGATGTCGATGATGGTGCTCATGAGATGTCCTAAGGTAAATGGCTTTGAGCGGGTTTTAGCGGCATGGGGCCGGGATGAAAAGAAGGCTTTGCGGGGGAGCGTCAGCGGGCTGCCCCGGGCCGGCGGACAGGGGGGCGGGATGAGGCAACGGCTTGCCGGGGATTCGCGGTGCCTGCGGTGCCGTCAAAGGCATGCAAAAAGCCAGCAAGTGCCTGCAATGTTTGCCATCCCGAAATGATGACATGTCATTTTTGACATGTCTTCGGTGACATGTCTTGCATGACATGTCGTCCTTTATATCGGCTCTTGCGGGCATCTCGTTCGTTGCAGCTCAGGCCGCGGCATCGTCGCGCGCTCAGGGCAGCACGCCGATCCTGCGTTCGCGCCAGACCGTGTAGATGCCCGACAGCACGATCACTGCCGCACCGATCAATGTCAGCGCATCGGGGCTTTCGCCAAAGACCGTCACGCCGATGACCAGCGCGAACAGCAGCCGCGCATAGCGGAACGGGGTCACGAAACTGACCTGCCCCACGCGCATCGCCGCCACGATAGCATAATAGGCCAGGATGCCGACGCTCATGCCGCTCAGGAAATAGACCCATTCGATCCCGCGTGGCAGCACAAATGCATCACCCTGCGCCGCCATCAGGATCAGCCCCGCCGGGACCACCACGGCGAATCCCAGAAAGCTGAGCTGCATGGTGGAAAAGACCGCCGGGGTGCGCCGGGTCGCCAGATCGCGCATTGCCAGGGCAAAGACCGCACCCACCGCCAGCAGCGACAGCATCTGGAAACTCTCCATGCCGGGCCGGATGATCAGCAGCACGCCCAGCAGCCCCGCGATGATCGCGCTCCAGCGCCGCCAGCCGACCGCTTCGCCCAGAAACAGCGCCGCCCCCAGGGTGACCACCAGCGGCGTGGCCTGAAGGATCGCCGAGGCGCTGGAGATCGGCGTCAGCACGATGGCAGAGACAAAGCACATCGTGCCGATGATTTCCCCCAGCGCGCGCAGGGCGATGGGCAGGTTCAGCATGTCGCGGCTCAGCGGTTTGCGCCCCTGTGCCACGACAACACCGCCAAAGACCAGCGCGCCGCCAAGGCCCAGCATGACCAGAATCTGCCCGACGCTCAGCGCATCGGCCAGCAGCTTGATGAACATGTCCTCAAAGGCAAAGCCCAGCATCGACAGCACCATCAGTGCCGCGCCGCGAAAATTGTCCATGATGCCCGTCCTTTGCCAGTTGTCGCACCGTTGCCCGGTTTTTGTGCAAAGGACAAGGGACGGCTGGCAGGTGCGCATCTGCGATGATAGCTGTCGGCCATGCGCTGGCCAAACATGACCCTCCCGCCACTGGTAACCTTGCTGACCCTTGCTGTCGGCGCCTTTGGCGCCGCTGTGGCCTGGGCAATGTCCGCGCCGATCTTCATCCTGCTGGGGCCTGCGGTGGCGGTCTCGCTGGCCGGGCTGGCGGGGCTGCGCACCGGGGTCGACCTGCGGCTGCGCGATGCCTGTTTTGTGGTGCTGGGCATTGCCGTGGGCGCGGGCTTTGACAGCGACGCATTGGGCGCGATGCTGCGCTGGCCGCTGGCTTTCGTGCTGATGGCGCTGGTGCTCTGGCTGATCCTCGTGGCCAGCCGCGCGGTGCTGACCCGGCACTTCGGTTTCGACGGACGCTCGGCGCTGCTGGCCGCTGCTCCGGGGCATCTCAGCTTTGTCATCGCCATCGCGGCGGACAGCGGGCTGGATGTGCCGCGCGTCTCCATCGTCCAGTCGGTGCGCCTGCTGGCGCTGACGCTGGTGGTGCCCTTTGTCGCCATCGCCCTGGGGGTCGAGGTTTCGGGCAATATCGCGCCGCAGGGGCAGGCGATGGGCCTTGGCACCCTGGCCGTGCTCGCGCTGGTCTCGCTCGGTCTGGGGCAGGTCTTTGCCCGGCTGTCGGTGCCCGCGCCGCTGCTGCTGGGGGCGATGGTCGCCTCTGCCCTGGGGCATTTGACGGGGTTTGCCACGGGGGTGCTGCCGGGCTGGCTGATCCAGCCTGCCTATCTGGTGCTTGGCGCGCTGATCGGCACCCGGTTCTCCGGCGTGACACCCGCCCTGCTGATGCAGGGGCTGGGCGCGGGGCTGATGGTGACGGCGGTTGCTGTCGGGGTTGCGGGGCTGGGCGCGCTGCCGGTGGCGCTGGCACTGGGCATGCCGCTGGCCCATGTGCTGGTGGCCTTTGCCCCCGGCGGGCTTGAGACGATGATCGCTCTCGGCGTGGTGCTGGGGGTGGTCCCCGGCTTTGTCGCGGCCTGCCATATCGCGCGGCTGCTGGTGCTGACCGTGTTGCTGCCCCTGATGCTGGGCCGCCGGACCCCGGCGACAGAGGGTTGCCCGTAGCGCCAGTCACCCGAAGCTGAAATGCGCCTCATTGATCCGAAGCGCGGTGCGAAGTTCGGGTCCACCATACCAGGGCGGCAGCGCCAAGGAGGTCCGGCAGAACCGCGCACGACGCGCGGTCAAATGATCAAATTCAAGTGAATCAAGAGGGTCCCCGCAGAGAACCCAGCAACGCAGGCTCTGCTTGCGCGGTCCTGTCAGTTTTCCATCCATCCGGCCCAGGGCGCCCCCGGTGGCGTGGTGAGCTAATTCTTCGGCCGGATCACCAGCCGGTTGCCGTTCTTCTCGGTCTCCAGCGCGGTGAGCGCCGCGACCAGCGCGCTCAGCTTGCTATGGCCATAGGTCCGCGTGTCAAAGTCCGGGTGGCTGGCCTGGATGGCCTGTCCGACCTGGCCAAGGTTGTACCAGCCGTCCTCGGCATCGATCTTGTCCATCGCCTCTTCGAACAGTGGCAGGGCCTTGTCGGCCTTGGCATTGCTCTCCCTGACGGTCTTGGGCGCATCCGGGTCGGGGATGTTCTCAATCAGGATGAAGCGGTTGTAGACATTGCGCAGCGCCGGGTTGGTCTTGGCCTCGCCGATGCCGATCACCGTCAGACCGTCCTCGCGCAGGCGGTTCACCAATGCGGTGAAATCGCTGTCCGAGGAGACAATGACAAAGGCGTCGAACTTGCCGCCATGCAGGATGTCCATGGCATGGATCACCAGACCGATGTCGGTGGCGTTCTTGCCGGTGGAATTCGAGGTTTCCTGGTGCGCCACCAGTCCCAGCTCGTGAATCGGCTGTTTCCAGCCCTTCAGATGCGGGTTCGACCAATCTCCATAGACCCGCCGCAATGCAGGCTCCCCGATGGAGGCAACCTCGCGCATGATCTTGGTGGCATGTTTGGCGGGCACATTGTCCGCGTCGATCAGCACCGCCAGCAAGGGGCGGTCGCGTGGCGCGGTATTGCGGATTTGATCTGTCATGCAAGCGGTGTGGCAGAGCACCGGGGTGAAGTCTAGCAACTTGAGTCATCTGCAGCGGATCAGGCAGGCGGCGGCACCGGAGCGCGGTTATTTCGGGGCAGGGGAACGGGCAGTGGGTTGGGCCAGATCGTCCAGCCCCTGCCGCAGCGCTTCGGCCATGCCGGTTGCCTCCATATGCTGGCGCAGGCGCTGGTTGTAGCCGCCCTGCGTGTTCAGGGCCTCCAGCAGGGCTGCGCTTGTCAGACCCGACAGGTTCGAGGTCACCAGCGCCCGCAGAAAGGCCTCCCCCTGCGTCTTGTCCGATACATGATCGCCCAGCCAGTCTGCCGCGTCCTGAACCATCCGGGTGACGGGCGAAAGCACGGCCTGGGCGCAAAGATATGCCGACAGCTCATCCGCGGTCCGCAGCGGGAAAATGCTGTTCCGGGCACCGAACAATTCGCCGACAAGGGCCTCGTCACCCTGCATCATGACGGGTGTTCCGCCCTCGGCTATGCCGGGAAAGGGCATCATGATCGCCACCGCCCGCGCGGGACGCACCATGGCATCGGCCTCCGTCAGGCTCGCCCCGGCCATGAAGGTGATGATCCGCTGGTCTTCGCGAAAGGTGAGCGCGCCCAGAATCTCAGGCGCGCTTTCCGCCATCAGTCCCAGAAAGATGACATCGCTTGCGTCCACGACGCCCTGATTGCCCGCGATGCTGACATTGGCAAGGCTTTCAGCCAGGGCATTTGCATGGGCCGCACTGCGTTCTGACACGGTGATCTGATGACCATCCGCGGCAATGCCCCGGACCGCTGCGCTGGCAATCTTGCCGCATCCTATGACGCCAATTCTCATGGTGTCGGAGGCTAGATGAATTTGTCCTCGGCGTCATCAAGTGATCCCAGGCATCGCCTTGGTGGAGTCGGCGCGATCTGTTTGCGATGTTGGACATGGCAGCAAAACCCGCCCATCAGACCTCCCGGCGGAAGCCTTCAGGACTTCTTGATCGGCACGCCATAAAGCTCAAGCCGGTGGCCGCGCAGTTCATAGCCCAGTTTCTCGGCGATCTTTTCCTGCAGTGCCTCGATCTCGGCGTCGACAAATTCGATCACCTCGCCCGAATGCATGTCGATCAGGTGATCGTGGTGGTCGCGTTCCGCATCTTCATAACGCGCGCGGCCGTCGCCGAATTCCAGCTTGTCGAGAATCCCCGCCTCTTCAAACAGTTTCACGGTCCGGTAAACGGTCGCGATGGAGATGCCGGCATCCAGCGCCACGGCGCGGCTGAACAGCGCTTCCACATCGGGGTGGTCCTCGCTCTCTTCGATCACGGTGGCGATGGTGCGGCGCTGGCCGGTCATGCGCAGGCCCATGGCCTCGCAGCGTTTGATGATGGGTTTGCTCATGACGCATCTTTCCGCTTCGTTCGGACCCCTGCTTTAGCGGGAAACGTGAACCGGTGCCACCGGGTTTCGCACCCCGAAGCAGACCGAGTGGCGGTCAAAGGTTGACTTCTGCACTGCAGCACGCCATCTGGGGGGCAAGCGATGCCTTCTGCCGCGTGAGCAGTGCCGGTGCCAGCCCCCTTTGACAGATGTCGGGGCGTAAATGCACTCCGGTTCACAAGGTCCGCCGATGTTCCCAAAATCACGCGTGGGGCCAAACGCCGATGGACAGGTGTTGTGGCAGTCAGCCCGATACCTGCGATTCCCTTGGCGTGACCCTGCGGGCGCGTGATGCGCCCCGACGATAGGGCGTGGGCCTTGCCCGTGCCGGAAAGAATGAAGATGAGCGATTTCGACATGATGGAGCTGCCGCCGAAACTGGTGGCGCGGCTCAAGGAAATGGGGATCACCGACCCGACCCCGATCCAGAAACAGGCGATCCCCCATGCGCTGAACGGGCGCGACGTGATGGGCCTGGCGCAGACCGGCACCGGCAAGACGGCGGCCTTTGGCGTGCCGCTGGTTGCGCAGATGCTGGAAAACCCCCGCCGCCCCGGACCGCGCTGCGTGCGCGCCCTGGTGCTGGCACCGACCCGTGAACTGGCCCAGCAGATCATGGTCAACCTCAAGGGTTATTGCGAGAATACGCCGCTCAAGGCGCAGATGGTGGTTGGCGGCGTTTCGATCAATCCGCAGATCAAGCGGCTGGAGCGGGGCGTGGACATGCTGGTGGCGACACCGGGCCGTCTGCTGGACCTGATGGACCGCCGCGCGGTGGACCTGAGCGAGACAACCTTCCTGGTGCTGGACGAAGCGGACCAGATGCTGGACATGGGGTTCATCCATGACCTGCGCAAGATTTCCGCCGTGATCCCGAAAGAGCGTCAGACGATGCTGTTTTCGGCCACCATGCCCAAGCTGATGAATGAGATCGCCAATTCCTACCTGGTCCGGCCGATCCGCATCGAGGTCACCCCGCCGGGCAAGGCTGCCGACAAGGTCACCCAGGAGGTCCATTTCATCGCCAAGGCGGAAAAGACCGCGCTGCTGACCGAGCTGCTGGCCAAGCACAGGGGTGAACGGGCGCTGGTCTTTGGACGCACCAAACACGGGTCCGAAAAGCTGATGAAGACGCTGGTCAAGGCCGGTTTCGATGCGGCCTCCATCCATGGCAACAAGAGCCAGGGGCAGCGTGACCGCGCCATCGAAGGGTTCAAGGAGGGCAAGATCACCGTGCTGGTGGCCACCGATGTGGCCGCGCGCGGGCTGGATATTCCCGATGTGAAACACGTCTACAATTATGAGCTGCCCAATGTGCCCGACAATTACGTGCACAGGATCGGCCGGACCGCGCGGGCGGGCAAGGATGGCGCCGCCATCGCCTTTTGCGCGCCGGACGAGATGGGCGAACTGAAGGCGATCCAGAAGACCATGGGCATTTCGATTCCCGTGGCTTCGGGCCGGATCTGGGAAGCCTCCGAAATTCCCGACAAGCCCAAGCAGGCTGGCGGACGTCGCCGCGGCGGTGGCGGCGGCCGCCCCGGTGGCGGTGGCCCGCGTGGCGGCGGTGGTGGCGGCGGTGCTGCCAAACCCGGCGGCGCAGGCCGCAACCGGCGCCGTGGTGGCGGCGGTGGCAAACCCAGGGGCCAGCACGCGGCCTGAGAAGGCCGGTGACCCCGGGGACTGGATGCGTGGCATCTCGCAGCTGGTAAGAACAGGGCAGTGGAGGGGTGAACCTTCCGCCGCCTTTTGTTGTGGCGGGGGCTGTCGGAATTGGCTGTTCCGAACGAAAGGCCTGCGCAATCCTGCGCGCCGTCCTGATTTGTAAAAGGACCGGGTGGCCTTGTCGAATGCCACGCAAAAGCGAGGCGAAACAACGGCATTTCTGAACTTTGTCGGTTGGCCATGCCAAGCAATCGCGCCTCAAATGTCCAGCATTTCCGACCCGGACCGGATTTTCGGCACGGAGTGGGTGAAGTTCCGCAAAGCGGACTTTGCTGCTATGTCCGACATTCGAAACAGGTCGCGCCCGAACCGAGGGGTGGGCGAGTAGCGCCCGCCCCGTGGGGGCGGTTCGGGCGCTGCCAAAGCTTTGCTTTGGCAATAGGTCTTCACTTAGAGAGCACAGAAAGGGCTCACCCCCGACCTCCGCTGCGCCAGCCGCGGACATCCGCTTTGCGCGCCGCTCCTGTGAGCCAGCGCATTTCCGGTTTTCGTTGAGACGAAGCATCGCCAATGTCCAGAGAACGCCGGAGGCGTGGCGGGTGTTGGCGATACAACAGCAGCTGTTTGATCACGCATTGACTTCCCGGTTCCGTTGACCGTTGTTGTGGCCATGGAACGCAAGGATCATATGGACCTCTTCGGGGCGGTGGCGCTGATCGTCTTTGCCCTTCACCTGGGGTTCAACCAGGTGGTGGTCAAGGTCACCGCAGGCGGGTTCAACCCGGTGTTTTCGGCCGGTCTGCGCTCGGCGGGTGCGGTCGTGGTGCTGCTGATCTGGATGAAACTGCGCGGCGTGTCGCTGCATGTCCCGCGCCGGGCGTGGTTTGGCGGTATCCTGTCGGGCCTGTTCTTTGCCTTTGAATTCATGTGCCTTTTCATCGCGCTGGACATGTCCACCGTCAGCCGCGTGTCGGTGATCCTCTATACGATGCCGGTCTGGCTGGCGATCCTGGCGCATTTCCTGTTTCCGGGCGAGGGGCTGACCCGGTTCAAGGTGCTGGGCCTGATCATGGCCGTGGCGGGCGTGGCGATTGCGCTGCTGGACAGGGATGCGGCCGGGGCCAGCTGGACCAGCGATCTGCTGGCACTGGCGGCAGCGCTCTGCTGGGCGGGGATCGTGCTCTGCGTACGGATCACGCCGCTGTCAGAGGTGCCGCCCGCGCAGCAGCTCATGTTCCAGGTGGCGATATCCGGCCCGATCCTGCTGCTGATCGCGCCGCTGTTCGGTCCGCTGATCCGCCAGATCGAGCCGGTCCATATTGCCGGTATCCTGTTCCAGATCATCGCCGTGGCCAGCTTCGGTTTCCTCGCGTGGTTCTGGCTGATGTCGATCTACCCGGCATCCTCGGTGGCCTCCTTCAGCTTTCTGTCGCCGGTGTTTTCGGTGATCCTGGGCTGGCTGCTGCTGTCGGAAGAGGTGACCGCATCGGTCTGGGGGGCGCTGGCGCTGGTCGCCGCGGGCATCTATCTGATCAACCGCAGGCCGCGGGTGAAAAGGGCCGTCCCGCCCGCCGTGTAACCGGGCGGCTCAGGTCCCGCAGAAGGTCGCTGGCACGATTTCGTCCTGCGAGGGGGGGCGGGCAAGTTCGGGGTCGGTTTCCTCGAACGGCGTGCAGAGCGCCTTCATCAACCGCTCAAAGGGGGCCATGTCGCCCGCAACGGCAGCTTCGATCATCTGCTCGATCCGGTGATTGCGCGGGATCACCGCCGGATTTGTGGCCTGCATCAACGCAAGAGGTGCCGGCTCCGATGCGATGCGGTCGCGCCAGCGGGTTGCCCAGGCGTCAAAGGCCGCGCGGTCGGTGAACTGATCGCGGGCGGTCTCCTTGCCAAGGGCGCGGAAGCTGTTGGTGAAATCCGCGCCGTCCTTCTGCATCAGCGCCAGCAGATCCTCGATCAATGCCGTGTCATCCGCCACCGGGGTGGCAATGCCCAGCTTGGCGGCGAAACGGCTGCGCCAGGCCTCTTCGATCTGCCCGGGCATCGCGTGGATCACTTCGGTGGCTTCCTCGACAGCGGCATCCTTGTCGTCCATCTGCTGGATCAGGGCCGTCGCCAGCTGCGCCATGTTCCAGACTGCGATATTGGGCTGATTGCCATAGGCATAGCGGCCCTGCTGGTCGATGGAGCTGAACACCCGGCCCGCGTGAAAGGCATCCATGAAGGCGCAGGGGCCATAATCAATGGTTTCGCCGGAAATCGCCGCATTGTCGGTGTTCATCACCCCGTGGATGAAACCCATGGACATCCATTGTGCAATCAGACTGGCCTGGGCGGCGCAGACCCCGCGCAGCAGGTCCATCGGGCCCTTGGCATCCGGGTAATGGCGCCGGATCGCATAGTCGGTCAGGGTCCTGAGATTCTCGACCTCGCCCCGGTGGGCAAAGACCTGAAAGGTGCCGACCCGCAGGTGGCTGCGGGCCACGCGGGTCAGCACGGCACCGGGCAGGGCGCCCTGTTCGCGCCAGATGTCCTCGCCCGTGGCGACAGCGGCCAGCGCGCGGGTGGTGGGGATGCCAAGCGCATGCATCGCCTCGCTGACCAGATATTCCCGCAGCACCGGACCGAGCCAGGCACGGCCATCGCCCATGCGCGAATAGGGGGTGGGGCCGGAGCCCTTGAGCTGGATATCGCGGCGGATGCCGTCACGGCCCAGCACCTCGCCCAGCAGGATCGCGCGGCCATCGCCCAGCTGCGGGTTGTAGGTGCCGAACTGGTGCCCGGCATAAAGCTGTGCAAGCGGTGCGGCGCCTTCCGGCAGCTGATTGCCGCTGAACACCGCCGCGCGGTCCTCGGGCGGCACGACATCAAGACCTGTCAAATATGACATGTCATCATTGAAGGCGAGCAGCCGGGGGGCCTTGACCGGTGTCGGGTTCAACCGGCTGTAAAAGGCCTGCGGCAGGGCGGCATAGCTGTTGTCAAAGGTCAGCGGTTTCATAGCTTTCTCGACATGAACACATAATTGTCACGCGGGGCGAATCCAGCGCGGCGATAGAGTTTCTTGGCGGCCTCGTTGGTCTGGTCCACCTCAAGGTGGATGGCGCGCAGCCCGCCGCCCGCCAGCGCCCGGGGCAGGGCGATCAGCGCTTCGGAGGCGATGCCGCGGCCGCGCACGCCGGGGCGGATGTAAAGCTCGTCTATGATCGCATCCAGCCCGCCGAATTCCACCGACCAGCCAAAGGTGATCACGATATAGCCGATTGGCGCACGCGGCGGGCCGATCAGATAGGCCGCACCATAGGGGATACCCTCCAGCAGCGGGGCCACACCGGCGCGGCGCGCCTCCTCCGTCAGTTCGATGCCTTCCTCGGCGTGAAAGGCCGCGACCAGCGCCAGCAGCTTGTCCAGATGCTCCGGCTTGCCGAGGGTGAGCGAGGCGCTCATAGCCGTGCCAGACGCTCTGTCAGCAGGGCAAAGAAGCCGTCGGCGTCGATCCCGCCCATGAACATCGCATTGGGCGCGCGGTCGGTGACGCGCCACCAGTCGGCCACGGTCATGCCCATGGTCAGTTCCGATGTCACCTCGATCTCCACGTTGATGTGGCGGCCGGTGAAAAGCTCCGGTCTGATCAGATAGGCGGTGACGCAAGGATCATGCAGCGGCGCACCTTCGGAGCCGTATTTCTCCTTGTCGAAACGCTCGAAGAAATCGGTCATCTGCGCCACCGCAATGCCTGCGGGGGTGTTCAGCGCGCGAAAGGCATCATTGCGCGGTTTGGTCACCAGCGCCTTATGGGTCACATCCAGCGGCATGACCACCAGCGGCACCCCTGATCTGAAAACAATATCAGCGGCTTGCGGGTCGACATAGATGTTGAATTCCGCCGTGGGCGTGATGTTGCCCCCCTCGAAACAGCCGCCGCCCATCAGAACGATCTCCTGCACCTTTGCCACGATGTCCGGGGCTTTCTCGAAGGCCGTGGCGATATTGGTCAGCGGCCCGAGCGGGCACAGGGTGACGCTGCCGGCAGGCTCGGCGCGCAGGGTGTCGATGATGAAATCCACCGCATGGCCGTCCTGCAGCGGCATTTTTGGATCGGGCAGGTCGGGACCGTCGAGGCCGGTCTTGCCATGCACATGTTCTGCGGTGACCAGATCGCGGCCCAGTGGGCGGTCGCAGCCCGCAAAGACCCGGACCTGCGGCTTGCCCGCCAGTTCGCAGACGATGCGCGCGTTTTTCGATGTCAGGTCCAGCGGCACATTGCCCGCGACGCAGGTGATGCCCAGCACCTCGATATCCTCCGGGCTGGCCAGCGCCAGCAGGATGGCGACGGCATCGTCCTGGCCGGGGTCCGTGTCGATGATGATCTTGCGAGGGGGCATGGGAAAATCCTTTTGGCTGAAATAGGGCGTTTGGTGGCGGAACGAAAGGGGGCGGGGTCAGGTTGCGGTTTCGCGCTCGCGGGCCTTCACCGCATCCCAGAGCGCATCCATCTCCTCCAGCGTGCTGTCTTCGGGCCGCTTGCCCCGTGCGGCAAGCTGCGCCTCGACGCCGGCGAAACGGCGGGTGAACTTGGCATTGGCGGCGCGCAATGCCGCCTCGGGGTCCAGCCCCAGATGGCGGCCCAGGTTGGCCATCACAAACATCAGGTCGCCGAATTCCTCTTCGGTTTCCGCCTGGCTCAGCGTGTCGCGGGCTTCGACCAGTTCGGCGGCTTCTTCAGCGATCTTGGCAATCACCTCGGCAGTGTCGGGCCAGTCGAATCCCACCCGCGCGGCGCGTTTCTGCAGCTTGTAGGCGCGCAGCAGGGCGGGCAGGCCGACCGCCACACCGTCAAGCGCGCCCTTCTGCGCCTTTCCGGCACGTTCCCGCGCCTTGATCGCCTCCCAATCGGCGGTTTGCTGCTCGGCCGATTTGTCGCGGGATTCATCGCCAAAGACATGCGGATGCCGGGCCACCATCTTGTCTGAGATGTTGCGCACCACGGATTGAAAGGTGAAATGCCCCGCCTCGCTGCCCATCTCGGTGTGATAGACGGTCTGCAGCAGCAGATCGCCCAATTCGCCTTCCAGTTCGGCCCAGTCGCTGCGCGCGATGGCATCTGCAACCTCATAGGCTTCCTCGATCGTATAGGGGGCGATGCTGGCAAAATCCTGTTCGATGTCCCAGGGGCAACCGGTTTGCGGGTCGCGCAGGCGACGCATGATTTCGAGCAGCCGTTCGATGCCTGCCTCTGGGTCGTGGATAAGATCTTGTGCCATTGCAGCCGGGTCCTGTCTGGTGTCAGATGCGAAGGTGAGTTTTTACGTACGAGGAGTCCAGCCCATGGTTGTTGTCAACCGCATCGCCGATTTCAGCGAGGATATGACCGCCTGGCGGCGGCATCTGCACACCATCCCGGAACTGGGGCTGGAGTGCCATGAGACGGCGGCCTTTGTCGCGGCGCGGCTGCGCGAATTCGGCGTGGACGAATTGCACGAAGGGGTGGCAAAGACCGGGATCGTGGCCATCATCAACGGGCAGGGCGATGGCCCCACCATCGGGTTGCGCGCCGATATGGATGCGCTGCCGATTCTCGAAGAAACCGGGCTGGACTATGCCAGCACCCATGCGGGCAGGATGCATGCCTGCGGCCATGACGGCCATACCGCGATGCTGCTGGGGGCCGCGAAATACCTGGCCGAGACGCGCAATTTCGCGGGCCGTGTGGCGCTGCTGTTCCAGCCCGCGGAAGAGGCCGGCGGCGGCGGCGAGGTCATGGTGAACGAAGGTGTCATGGACCGGTTCGACATCGCCCAGGTCTATGCGCTGCACAATGCGCCAGGGCTGGATTTCGGGCGATTCCACACAACCGCCGGGCCGATCATGGCGGCGGCGGATACCTTCACCATCCGGCTGACCGGGCAGGGCGGCCATGGCGCGCGGCCCCATGAATGCATCGACCCGGTGGTGGCCGCCTGTGCGCTGGTGCAATCGCTGCAGACCATCGTCAGCCGCAACACCAACCCGCAGTCGCAACTGGTGATCTCCACCACCCAGATCCACACCGGCACCACCGACAATGTGATCCCCGAAGAGGTCTATATCAACGGCACCGTGCGCACCTTTGACAAGGAGGTGCAGGCCATGGTCATACGCCGGATGCAGGCCATCGTGGACGGCCATGCCGCCAGCTTTGACCTGCGGGCGGAGCTGGATTTTGAATTCGGCTATCCGCCCACGGTCAATGACCCCGCAAGCACCGGTTTCGCCGCCGCGGTCGCGGAAGAAGTGGCAGGCAATGCCGGGGTGGAAACCCATTTCGCGCCCGTGATGGGGGCAGAGGATTTCTCCTATATGCTGGAGGCGCGGCCGGGGGCCTATCTGCTGCTGGGCCAGGGTGAGGGCGCTGGCGTGCATCACCCGAAATACAATTTCAACGATGAGATCGCGCCCATCGGCGCATCCTTCTTTGCCCGGCTGGTCGAGCGGGCGCAACCCATGGCAGGGAGCTGACAAATGGCGCTGGAAGACGCGAAAACCCAGGTCGATCAGGCCTTTACCCGCGACGATCTGAAGGGGCCGAGTTTCGAGAACGCCTTTGGCGGGGCCACGTCCTTTCTGCGGCGGCGCTATACCAAGGATCTCAGCGGCGTGGACATCGCCGTGACCGGCGTGCCCTTTGATCAAGCAGTGACCAACCGTACCGGCACCCGCCTTGGCCCCCGCGCCATCCGCGAGGCCAGCGCGCTGCAACCCTATGATCCGCCCTATGGCTGGGATTTCGACGTGCTGAGCGAATTTGCCATCGCGGATTATGGCGATCTGGCCTTTGATTATGGCCATGTCTCGCAGTTTCCCGCCGCCCTCACGGCGCATATCAAGGGGATTCTGGATGCCGGTGCCGCAACTGTGGTGCTGGGCGGCGATCACTACATCAGCTTTCCGATTCTCAAGGCCTATGCAGAGAAATACGGCCCGATCAGCCTGTTGCAGTTCGATGCCCATTCCGACACCTGGCCGGATGACGACATGGAGCGGATCGACCATGGCACGATGTTCTACAAGGCGGTGAAATCGGGGATCGTGGACCCGGCGACAAGCGTTCAGGTGGGCATCCGCACCACCAACCCCGATACATTGGGGGTGACCACCATCGACGCCCGCGAGGTCCATGAAAACGGGCCTGCCGCCGCCGTGGCGAAGATCAAGGAAGTGCTGGGAGACCGGCCCTGTTACCTGACCTTCGACATCGACGCGCTGGACCCTGCCTTTGCCCCCGGCACCGGCACGCCGGTCTGGGGCGGGCTGACATCGGCGCAATGCGCGATCATGCTGCGCGATCTGGCGGGGATCAACATCATGGGCGGCGACATCGTCGAGGTCTCTCCGCCCTTTGACACCACCGGGGCCACGGCGATTGCCGGGGCGCATGTGGCGACGGAGATCCTTTGTCTGCTGGGGCACCGGATGCGGACGGCATGAGCGGCAAGAACCAACCCATCAGCGGCAACGACCTGGCGCGGTTTTCGGGGCCGAATACCTTCATGCGGCTGCCATCGGTGAACGATCTGGCCGGGCTGGATGTGGCGGTGCTGGGCGTGCCGATGGATATCGGCACCTCCTGGCGCTCCGGCACGCGCTTTGGCCCCAAGCAGGTCCGCAGCGAAAGCGCGATGCTGCGGCCCTATAACCTGGCCACCGGGGCGGCCCCCTTTGACAGTTTGCAGGTGGCCGACATAGGCGATCTGGCGATCAACACCTTTTCGCTGAGCGACAGTTTGCGCATTATTGCAGAGAGTTACGACGCGATCCTCAACTACGATGCCATTCCGCTGGCGATCGGCGGCGATCATTCCATCACCCTGCCGATCCTGCGGGCCATGGCGCGGCGCCACGGGCCGGTGGCGCTGATCCATGTGGATGCCCATGCGGATGTGAACGACGAAATGTTCGGCGAGCGGGAGACCCATGGCACCGTGTTCCGTCGGGCACATGAAGAAGGGCTGATAAACCCTTCGAAAGTCTATCAGATCGGTTTGCGCGGGACGGGGTACGGGGCGGATGATTTTACCGAGGCGGCGGGCTGGGGCTTTCAGCAGTTCCCGGCGCATGAGCTCTGGGGGCGCAGCCTGTCGGCGCTGAGCGGCGAGATCCGCCGCGACATCGGCGAACTGCCGACCTATGTGACCTATGACATCGACAGTCTTGATCCGGCCTTTGCCCCCGGCACCGGCACGCCGGAGATCGGCGGGCTGACCACCATGCAGGCGCTGGAGCTGATCCGGGGGCTGCGCGGGCTGAACATTGTCGGGGCCGACCTGGTTGAAGTGTCGCCGCCCTACGATACATCGGGCAATACGGCGCTGACCGGGGCGAACCTGCTTTTCGAGATGTTGTGCGTCCTGCCGGGGGTGGCCTACCGCTGAGAGGGCGGAAGAGTGTATTTTTGGAACAATGAGAGAGCGGGGTGCGCATGTATTTCATCTTGATTTTGATCATCCTGCTCGGCGGGCTTCTGGGCTATGTCCGGCTGGCGCCGCATAACGTGATGCGCTGGCATCATGCGGCGGCCGGCGCGCCGCTGGGCGAGACGCAACTGGAGGGCGGCTTTATCTGGCGCGAGGATGTGGGGGCGGCGGGGCCTGCCAGGCTGGCGCAGCTGGACCGGATCATCCGCGACACCCAGGGGACGCAGGTTCTGGCCGGGTCTGTTGCGGACGGGCAGGTCACCTATGTCAGCCGCACCCGCTGGATCGGCTTTCCCGATTACACCACGGTGACCCTGGATGACGGGATTCTCGAAGTCTTTGGCAGGCTGCGCTTCGGCCGCTCAGATTTCGGGGTAAACGCCAAGCGGATTAAAGGCTGGCTGGCCCAGCTCTGAGGACAGGCAGCCCTTTTGCACCTCGCGCCACATCGGCACGTTCAGTGACATCTGGCATTGTGCCATGAACATGCGCCCATCCACCTGCAGGCAGATGGTTTCGCCCAGTTCGACGCGGTTGTGGTTGCGGTCGGTGCAATAGCAATCAACCGTCTTGCCGCTGGGCGAGGTGACATCACCCCAGGTGACGGCAGGCAGGGCGATGAGCCCGAGGAGAAGCGTGGCGCGAAACATGGGGCCATTATAGCACGCGGCGGCCCTTGACCAAAGCCTTTCCATCGGCGACATCCCTGACGATGATACCCATGGACCGTCTTTTGCAGATCACCCAGCGCTTCCAGTACCTGGAAGCCGCCATGTCTGCCGGGTCCGACGGGGCCGATTTTGCCGCATTGGCCAAGGAATATGCCGATTTGAAGCCGGTGGTGGAACAGATCGACCATTACCGCCAGTTGCTCAAGGACATGGAGGAGGCCAGGGCGATGCTGGCCGATCCGGAGATGGCCGAGCTTGCCCGCGAGGAACTGCCGACGCTGAAGGAGGCGCTGCCGAAGGCGGAGGCGGCGCTGCAACTGGCGCTTTTGCCCCGCGATGCGGCGGATGCCAAGCCCGCGATGCTGGAAATCCGGCCCGGCACCGGGGGCGATGAGGCGGCCCTGTTCGCGGCGGATCTGCTGCGGATGTACCAGCGCTATGCCGAGGCGCGCGGCTGGGGATTCGACCTGATCGAAAGTCAGATGACGGAGCTGGGCGGGGTCAAGGAAGTGGTGGCCCATGTCACCGGCCAGAATGTCTTTGCCCGGCTGAAGTTCGAAAGCGGCGTGCACCGGGTGCAGCGGGTGCCCAGCACCGAGAGCGGCGGGCGCATCCACACCTCTGCCGCCACTGTCGCGGTGCTGCCGGAGGCCGAGGACGTGGATATCGAGATCAATGCCAATGACCTGCGCATCGACACGATGCGGTCCTCGGGTGCCGGGGGGCAGCACGTCAATACAACCGATTCCGCCGTGCGGATCACCCATATCCCGACGGGCATCGTGGTGACCTCTTCCGAGAAATCGCAGCACCGCAACCGGGACAAGGCGATGCAGGTGCTCAAGGCGCGGCTTTACGACATGGAACGCTCGCGGGTGGACAGTGAACGTTCAGCCGACCGGGCGGCACAGGTCGGCTCCGGCGACCGGTCGGAGCGGATCAGGACCTATAATTTTCCGCAAGGGCGGATGACCGACCACCGGATCAACCTGACGCTCTACCGGCTGGATGCGGTGATGCAGGGCGATCTGGACGAGATCGTGGATGCGCTGACGGCGGATGCCCAGGCGCAGCAGCTTGCGGCGATGAACGCATGACCACCGCAGGCGCTCTGATGGCGGCGGCTGCGGCGCGGCTGAGGGCGGCGGGGGTGCCGGACCCGGCCCGCGATGCGCGGCTGTTGCTGGCCCATGCCGCATCGGTGGATGCCGGGCGGGTGACGCTGATTGCCCCGGAAGAGGTGGCGCCCGAAATCGCGGAGCGGTTCGAGCGGCTGGTGTCGCTCAGGGCGGTGCGGGTGCCGGTCAGCCAGCTGGTGGGCGCAAGGGCCTTTTATGGCCGCGATTTCAAGGTCAGCCGCGATGTGCTGGACCCGCGGCCGGAAACCGAGACGCTGATCGAACTGGCGCTTGGTGCGCCATTCGCGCGGGTGCTGGACCTTGGCATCGGGTCGGGCTGTATCCTCGTGACCCTGCTGGCGGAGCGGAAAGAGGCGACGGGGCTGGGGATCGACCTGTCGGAGGGGGCCTGCCTGCAGGCCAGCGCCAATGCCATGGTGCATGGGGTGGCGGCGCGGGCGGATATCCGACAATCGGACTGGTTCGATGCGGTTGAGGGGCGCTTTGATCTGATCGTGTCCAATCCTCCTTACCTTGCTGCCGATGAAATGGCCGACGTGGCGCCTGAGCTGCGCGATCACGAGCCGCGCATCGCGCTGACCGACGGGGCGGACGGGCTGTCGGCCTATCGGACCATTGCGGCGGAGGCGCAGGGCTATCTGACCGCGACCGGCCGGGTGCTGGTGGAAATCGGCTGGCAGCAGGGCGATGCGGTGCAGGAGATTTTCCGGCGCGCCGGCTGGGGTGACGTGCATCTGGCCCATGATCTGGGCGGGCGCGCACGGGTGGTAAGGGCCGCAAACCCGGCCTGAGTGGCGGAAACGGGCCACTTTATTTAATTTTCGCCACTTTGCCCTTGCCCTGTCGCCCCTCCCATGTTTTATCGAAGGTGTTGCAGCGGTGGATGCCTTTGGCGGTCCCGCGCGGCGGTAAGCCCAACAATCTTTCGCAATCGGGTGCAATTTGGCGATGATCGCTGCACCGGTTCTTTCGACAACTCACCAAAGACTGACATCATTTCATGAAATCCAGCAGATCACGGTCCCGGTCCAAGAATAACCGCAACCGGCAGCCGCAAAGCGGCGGTAATGTCGTCAACCGCGTCTTTGACAGCAGCGGTCCCGAAGGCAAGGTGCGCGGCACGCCCCAGCAGGTGATTGAGAAATACAATCAGCTTGCCCGCGACGCGCAGCTGAGCAATGACCGCGTTGCGGCAGAAAACTTTCAGCAGCATGCGGAGCATTACCTGCGCCTGCTGTCCGAAGCGCAGCGCGAGATTGACCAGCGCCGCGAGGAGCAGGAACGCCAGAACCGCGAGCGCCAGGCCGAACGCGACCGCGAGCGGTCGGAGCGTCAAGAACGCGACGGCAACCAGAATCAGCAGAACAACAATCAGAACAACAGCCATCCGGGCGATCAGCCCCAGCCGGGTGGTGATCAGCAGCCGGTGGTCGAAGAGGCCAAGCAGCCTGCGCCTGAAAAGCCCAAGCGCAGCAGGAAGCCGGCGGCACAGAGCGATCCTGCGTCACTGCCCGATTTCGTGACCGGTGGCAGCGATGACGATGATCAGGACAGCAGCGGTCTGGTGGAAACGCCGGAAAGCAAGCCCAAGCCCAAGCGCACCTATCGTCGCAAGCCCAAGGCGGAGAGCGACAGCAGCGATCCGAGCCAGGCTGCGGAATAAAGCGTCTGACGAAAGTCCTGACGTATCAGGCATGACGTGACGCGTTGAAATCTCTGATTTCAGGCAGCGTTACGTGAGTCTGGTTCTTCGCATGACGCTTTACAGCGTTTCGGGATTAGCTTGAAACATCCAACATCACTTTTCGCGTTCGACCGCAGGGAGAGGCAGCGAACAAGTAATTCAGGTATATCCCGAAGCGCTATAGGCGCTTTGCCGGGTCGGTCCTCTGGCCCGATCTCGGCAATGCATGTTCAGGAAATCAGGGTTGCAGGCTCCGGGCCAGTTCCGGCCATTTCCTGATAAAGGCGTCGCGGGCGCGGATGCCCGGTGACAGCTTCTGACGCCGGTCGTCCTGTGTCAGCCTGACAAAGATCAGCCTGCGTTTGCCCATCTCTGCCCAGCCGACATACCATCCCCAGCCGCGCGCATAGTCGAAACTGCGATCTGCCCGGCGCGGGTAGGCGCCGCCGGTCTTGCCGTGCAGGGTCCAGCCTTCGACGGTGCGTTGTTCGACAATGGCGCGGGTCTGTGCCATGGCCCGGGGGGTGACGGGCAGGGTATCGCGCAACAGGGCGCGCAGGAAGCCCGCCTGCTCAAGCGGTGACACTTTCAGCGAGGATGCGATCCAGGCGCGTTCCAGGCCGTTGTCAAAGCCTGCATCGCCGGAAAAATCGGCATTGCCGTAATCGAATGCCACCGCATAACCGGTCAGCCGGTGCTGGCCCAGGGCGGCGGTGATCCGTTGCGAGTACCAGACCACCGAATAGGTCAGCCAATCGGTCGGATCGGTGTCGCGGGTCCAGTTGGCGCCACCCCAGTCCGGTTCGCCGGGGCGGTAGGACAGAAGGGGCGCATGGGCATCTTCCAGGATGCCTGCATCATACCCCATCACCGCCAGTGGGATCTTGAAGGTCGAGGCCGGGGTGACCCGCGTGTCGCAGTCGCCCTGCTCAATAAGGATCGCGGCACTTTGTGCATCCATCACCAGGGTGCAGAGGGTTTCCGCCCCGGTGGCGGAGGCCATGCCGATGCCGGCGGCGAGCGCCAGTGCTGCGGGCAGGAGGGGGCGGGGGATGCGGGGCATGATTACTCCGGTTGCAGGGAGGCGGTGCCGTCAGCGTTAATATAGGTGACCCGCCCGAGGCGGTGCAGTTCCGCGCTGCGTTCCTTCCAGTCATAGCGGCGGTCCTGCAGCACCGGCGACCAGAACAATGTGCCGCCCTGACGCCAGGGGTCGATGATGACGCCCGCCTGCATCGGGGCACCTTTGGCGGTGATCACGGCGCTGGAATGTTCGATCAGGATCGGGTTTCCGGCATTGGCGATGGCGCGCTGGATCTCAAGCGTTTCGAAGCCGGCCTGGTTGAGCAGATGCTCCATGTCCGTGGCCCAGTGATAGCAAAGCCCGCGCGGCTTTTTCCCGGCATTGACCTTGGCGTTATGCACGAGCGGCGCATCGGTGATCTGGTACTGCTGCGCCAGTTGAAAGGTATAGCGGTAGCTCAGATCGGCGGCCCGTGCGGCCTCTGCCGGGTCGACGCCGGGGGACATCGCCTGCAAGGCCCGGGTCAGCGCCGCCACATCCGCCCGCGACCCCTGTGAGGGGCCGGTGGGGGCGCAGGCGACAAGCGCGCAGAGCAGCGCCAGCGCGGCAAGCCAGCGGATCATCGTTTTGCCACTTCGCGGGCGAGGGCGCAGAAGCCTTCAAGCGGGACCTGTTCGGCGCGTTCGGTCGGGGCGATGCCTGCGGCCTTCAGCAGATCCTCGATATCGGGGGCGATGCACTTGAGCGCCGAGCGCAGCATCTTGCGGCGCTGGTTGAAGGCCATGGCGACCACGCGGTTCAGCACTGCCGCATCAGCCGGAAAACGCGGTTCCGGCAGGGCGGTCAGATGGACCACGGCAGAGGAGACCTTGGGCGGCGGGGTAAAGGCGCCGGGCGGAAGATGCATGACGATCCGCGCCTCTGCCCGCCATTGCGCCAGCAGGGCGAGGCGGCCATAGGCCTTGCTGCCCGGCAGCGCCACGATGCGTTCGGCCACTTCGCGCTGGAACATCAGGGTCAGGCTTTCCCAGAAAGGCGGCCAGTCGCGCGGGGTCAGCCAGCGTATCAGCAGCTCGGTGCCGACATTATAGGGCAGGTTGGCCGCCACCCGGATCGGCGGCGTCAGATGGGCCAGCGGGTCGATGTCCAGCGCGTCGCCTTCGAGCACCGTCAGCCTGCCGGGATAGGCGGCGGCGATCTCGTCCAATGCGGGGCGGCAGCGGCTGTCCTTTTCGATGGCCAGCACATGGCGCGCGCCTTCCGACAGCAGACCCCGGGTCAGCCCGCCGGGGCCGGGCCCGATTTCGAGCACGTCGCATGCCGCGACATTGCCCGCCTGTCGGGCGATCTTGGCGGTCAGGTTCAGATCCAGCAGGAAGTTCTGCCCCAGCGACTTGCGCGCCGAGAGACCATGGGTCTGGATCACCTCGCGCAGGGGCGGCAGGGAATCGATGGCGCTCATGCGGGGAGACCTGCGCCCGGACGCGGCGCCGGGATAGGTGTATTTCGGGAACAATGAAGCATCATGTGGTGCCCCTGGCCATGCGGTGGGCGAGCCGGATCGCCTCGATCATGCTGGTGGGGTTGGCCAGCCCCTTGCCCGCGATGTCGAAGGCGGTGCCGTGATCGGGCGAGGTGCGCACGAAGGGCAGGCCCAGGGTCACGTTCACGCCCCTGTCGAAATCCAGCGTCTTGATCGGGATCAGCGCCTGATCGTGGTACATCGCCACCGCCGCGTCATAACGCGCGCGGGCGGCGGCGTGGAACATGGTGTCGGCGGGCAGGGGGCCGGTGAGGTCAAACCCGGCGCCGCGCATCCCGGCGATCAGCGGTGCGATCCAGTCCAGCTCCTCGCGGCCCATGGCGCCGCCTTCGCCCGCATGGGGGTTCAGCCCGGCGATGGCAAGGCGGGGAGCGGCGATGCCGAAGAGGTCGCGCAGGCCCGCATGGGTGATCTCGATGGTGCGGCGCAGGCTGTCGGGGGTCAGGGCCAGCGGCACCTCGGACAGTGCGATGTGGATCGTTGCCGGGACCACGCGCAGCTGATCCGAGGCCAGCATCATCACCACCTGAGAGGCACCGGCAAGGGCGGCCAGGTATTCGGTATGGCCGGGATAGGCAAAACCGGCCCCGTCCTTCAGCGCCTTCTTGTGGATCGGGGCGGTACACAGGGCGCAGGCCCTGCCATCGCGCACCATCCCGACCCCGAGCGCAATCATGTCGATCACGCCCTGCGCATGTTCGGGGCGCGCGGCGCCGGGTGTCATGGCGGGGCCAAAGTCATGCGCCAGCACCGGCAACGCATCTGAAGAGATCCCGGCCGCCTCTGCCGCATCGGTGACGACGCGATGCGGGACATCGGCGGGCAGGTGGCGCGGATCGCCGAGCCAGAGCATCGAGATTTCACCGGCCAGGGCCATCCATGCGCGGGCGGCCACTTCGGGTCCGATGCCTGCGGGTTCACCGCAGGAGATCACCACAGGCCTGTCCTGCAGCGCGCCGTCCCGGGGGGCTTCGGTCATTTCATGATGATGCGGGCATCGGCGCGCAATTGTTCCGTCAGCTGGTCCGCATAGCCTTGCAGTTTGCGCTGGCGCAGGCTCGACACCACGGCCTCGCGGCTGACCTCGGCATTGGCCTCGGCGGTGCGTTTGCACAGCATCAGGAACACCAGCGTCTGCCCGCTCGCCCGCGTCAGCGCGGTCGAGCTTTCACCCGGATCGAGCTTGGCCAGTTCGATCGCGATGTCCTGCGGGATTTCCGCCGGTTTCTTGGCGCCACGGTCCAGCACGCTTTCGGGCTGGCCCTGGGCCACGGCATAGAGATCGTTGCAGGTGTCGACCTCGCTGCGCACGCGGGCCGCCTCGTTCAGGGCCGCTTCGCTGCGACCGCCGGGGATGTAATAGGCGGCATATTCGATTTCGGAATAGGATTTGGCGGGCGCGCCGGTTTCCTCGATCCCGCGCAGCTGGAACAGCGCCACGGCATTGGGAATAGGCAGCGGCGATGTCACCTCACCGGGGGCGAGCGCCAGCAGGATGGGGGCCAGCGAGGGCGGGAGTTTCTCCAGCGGGGTCCAGGGCATCCGGCCACCCCGGCCACGGGAGGCGGTTGCGGAATACTGCTGGGCATAGCGGGAGAATTCGGCCTCCGACTTGCTTTGGGCAATCCGGTCGGCCAGCGCGTTGACACGTGCGGCCTGCTGCGGCGGGGCGGGGATGATGATTTCCGACAGGAGCACGCGGATGCCGCTGCCCGCGCCGCTGCGGCCAAGTTCGCGGTCGATCTCGGCGTCGGAGATGTTCACCTGTGCGCCATAGCGGGCGCGGATCAGGTCGCGCCAGGTGAGTTGGGTGACGACGAAATCGCGGAAAGTCTGCTGCGACACGCCGGATTGTTCCAGCGCGGTGGTGAATTCTTCCACGCTGAGATTGGCGCGGGCGGCGAAATCGGACAGTCCGGACTGGACCGCCTCGTCGGACAGTTTCAGATCGAACCGGGCGGCGAATTCGTCGTGCAGACGGTCATTTATCAGCTCGTCGATGACATTCTCGCGGTCCGCGCCGGGGGCGTTCAGCAATTGCATGAAGCGCTGCCGTTGCTGGACCTCGAATTCGGTGACGATCCTGTCATTCACGCGCGCCACGGGGGCATAGAGGTTCTGCGCCATGACGGCGGGCGGCACCAGCAGGCACAGCGCCAGTCCAAGGGCCACGGCCCACCTTGAGATGGACGCCCACCTTGAGATGAACGCCCATCTTGAGATGAACGAAGGTGTCGGTCTGATCAGTTCCGGCATGAGCGCACGTATCTTTCTGTTCCGTTGGAGGCGGCAAAGCCCCTGAGCCCGATGTTAAAACCGATATTGGTTGAGGGCTCAACACTTGTTGAAGTGGAATAGCGCCGATTGACCGAAAGGTCGACCGATACGCATTCATTGTTGTAGGTCAGGCCGAGCCCCGCCGAGGCGGCGCGGTCGTCGGCCACGTCGAATCGCCAGTCGGCCGAGGCGGTCCATTGCCGGTTGATCCGGTAATCGCCATCAAGCGCGATCTCGGAGACTGCCTGGGTGCGGTCCTCGGCCGGATCGGCATCGAGCCAGACATAGCTGCCGCCCAGGCGTCCGCGGGTAAAGTCCCAGTCGCCGCGCAGCTCGGCCTTGGCAAACTGGAAATTGTCGTCGAACAAGCCGCGCCCGGTGAGGGACAGGCCCTGCGCGGTCTTGATCTGGCCCGCCAGCAGGAAATCCGAAGAGGTGCCTGCCAGGCCGGATGTCGTGGTGAATTCAAGGTCGGATTTCTCGCGCAGGACCTGACCGATGGTCAGATGCGCGTCCCATCCGGTGGGGTCAAAGCGCGACCAGTTGACGCCGATGGCCGCCACCGCATGTCTTTCGCGCCGGTCGGGCCGTGGAAACCGCGACAGCGACAGCAGGTTGCCTTCGTCGAATTCGACCCGGGTGCTTTCATCATTGGGGATGGGCAGACGGTTGCCGCCGGACCAGCCGATCTGAGCGATCGGTTCCAGCAGCTGGGAGACGCCGCCCCTGCCGCGCCGGATCATCGGATAGCGCAGGGCAATGGCCGCCGCCGGCACGATGTCGGAGTGGTTCTGGGCAAAGCTGCTGTCCTGCACGATATCGAAGGCATTGAAGCTGGCGCCGATCTGCCCGTCCGCAACCAGCCCGTTGCCAAAGGTCATGCGCCGCAGCCATTTGACTTCGCCGTGCAGGCGGGCCACGTCGCGCCCGATGATATCGGCATCCGAGGTGCGCCGGTGGCTGTGTGCCTGAATGCGCATCCGCAACTCGCCGCCGATGCCCGAGGGGAACAGCCGCCGCTCGTAGTCGCCGTCCAGCACGATGGTGGGCAGTTCGTCGTTCACCTCCGTATCGCGGAGGGATTCGAAATTGTAGATGCTGGCGCGCACATAGGCGTCGCGCCGCGCGCGGCTCACGGTAATCTGGCTGGAGAGGCGGTCCTTGGCGGAATAGCCGTAGTCTTTCAGATAGGCGGGGTCGCTGGTGGTTTCGATCCCGAATTCCAGCACATAGTCGCGCGCCAGGTCGAACCGGCCCACGCCAAAGAGATATCCCCGGGTTTCGCCGGGGCGCTGGTCGTCGCGGGTATAGGCGCCGTCGAACTGGATACGTCCGGACCGGAAGGCCTGGCGGTAGCGGAATTCGAGGGTCCGGGTGGCGCTGGACAGATAGGGGCTCAGGGTCAGGTCGCGGTGTTCCCCGAGCTTGATGAAATAGGGAAGCTTGAAACCGGTGCCCAGTTGCGAGGTGGTCCGGATCGAGGGCTGCAGGAATCCGGTGGCCCGTGCCAGCGTCGGGTCGGGCAGGCGCAGGCGCGGCAGGTAGAAGATCGGGACGTTGCGGATGTGGAAGGATGCTTCGTCGAAATAGAGCTGCTGTTCGAGCTTGTCGTGGATCACCCGCTTTGCCCTGATCTGCCAAAGCGGTGCGCGCCCGTCCTCGCAGACTTTGCAGGAGGTCACGGCGGTCTTGTAAAGCTGGCTGTAGCGCCCGTCGACGCGGTTGATCTGGTTGGCGGCCAGTTGCAACTGCTGGTTCAGGATCAGCCGGGCACCCCGCAACAGGCCGTTCTGCAGATCCGGGTCCAGTTCCGCCGCATCCGCCAGGATCAGCGTGTCCTCGCCCTCGGAGATGACGATGGGCCCCTCGATGGTGAGCGCGCCGGTGGTCTGGTTGTAGCTGATCGTGCGGGCGCGCAGGCGGGTTTCGCCCTGAAAGGCCTCCACGTTGCCCTGGGCCACCAGCGTCCGGTCACGGGTCAGGAAGACCTGGTCGGCCACCAGCACCGCCGCGGGTGGCGTGCCCTGCTGTGCCCCGGCGATCAGCGGCATCACGGTGAGGGCCAGTATGAGCAGCCAGCGGCACACGCGTTTATCCATCCTCTGCATGCAGGAGCAGGCCAAGTGCCAGCAGGATCGCAACCGCAGGCGGCGCCCAGGCGGCGAGCAGAACGGGAATCTGCCCGTTCTCGCCAAGGATTTGTGCGAAGCTGCGAATGAAATACAAGGTGAACCCCAATAGCACAGATGCCAGTACAGCGACCCCTGTACCACCAAATCTGGTATGCCGCATGGTGAAGGCGCTCGCAACAAGAACCATCGCCATCAGGAAAAACGGCCGCGCGAACTCGGCCTGAAGCCAGACCCGGTGCTTGCGGGGGCTGAAGCCTGCCTGCTCCAGCTGGCGGATGAAGGCGGGCAGCTCATAGATCGAGACCGCGCCGGGCGCGCCGATGCTTTCGCGGATCCGCTCCACCGTCAGGGAGGAGGGAATGGTCAGCAACGCGTGGGTGGTGGCATTGCCTTCGGCATTGACCCCGGCCTCCAGCGGCCATGACTTGGCGTCGCGCAAGCGCCATTCGCGGTCGACCAATGCGGCCGATCCGGCCTCGATCCGGCGCACCGGCCCGCGGTCATGCTCATAGGTGATGAAGGTCACGTCATAGAGCACCGAGGCATCCGCATTCGAGCGCCAGGCGCGGATCACGGTCTGCCCATCGACATTGCCCTGGCGCAGCCACAGCCCTTCGTCGCTGATCGACAGGGCAGAGGCCCCGTCGGCGCGGTAGCTTTCGGAGAGCTGCAGATAGCGGTTGTTGGTGGCCGCCACGATGGGGTTCAGCATGCCCACGGCCATCACACCGATGATCAGCGCAACCACCACCGGTGCAATCAGGGCGCGCAGGGCGGAGCGGCCCGCGGCCCGCGTCACCACCATCTCGGAGGAGCGGGCCAGCGAGATGAACAATGCCACGGTGGCAAGGATCATGATCAGCGGCAGGATCAGGTTGATGGTCTGCGGCGCGTTCAGCAGGGTCAGCCCCAGGATGCGCTGCCAACCCAGGTCATAGCTGCCGAACCGGCGCGCCTGTTCGACCGCATCGACCAGCATCACCAGCGCGAACAGAATCGCGGTGATGGTGACAAAGGTCACGGCAAAGCGCCGTGCGAAATAGAGATGCAGGATCATGCGGCGGCCCCCGGTCTGCGGCGCCGCAACAGGCCGGGCCGAGATGCCACCGAAAGCATCGCCACCACCAGGATCGCCCCGACAAGCACCGGCATGTACATCAGCGGCCAGTTGGCGGGATCGGTCAGCACCTCGTCCACCAGCGCGCCGCGAAACCCGTCGATTGCGATCAGCAGGCCAAAGGCGATGACGACCTCGCGCCAGACCCCGAAGCGCGAGAAGCCGCCCAGCAACAGGGTGGAAAAGCCGACCATCGCCGCCACCACGCAGAACAGCGGCTGGGCAAAGCGGGAATGGAACTCTTCCGCGATGGTGCCCAGGCTGTCGCCCGACTCCCTCGACAGTTGATCCCAGGAGGTCAGGAAAGCCGGTGTCGTCAGATTTGGCGTCGAGATCTGCCGCCCGGCAGACTTGCTGACAAGTGCCGAGATATCAAAGGAAAAGTCCCGGAACTTTGCCGTGGCCAGCCGTTTGGTTTCCTGGTTCAGGCGCTGTGCCAGCCCGTCCACCATGATCAGCGTCGTGCCCTCGCCATTGCGCACCAGATAGGCTTCGGCGGCGGTATAGATCACCCCTTCGAGCGCATTGCGCCGGTCGGACAGGAAAACATCGCGCAGCACGCCGTCGGTGTCGATCAGCCGGGTGTAGAAGGTGACGTTTTCGCCCGGATGCAGGAAGGTGCCTTCGGTCAGCAGCCGTGCGGTGACGTTCTGGGAAATCTCGTTTTCGCGCTGGCTGAGCTGGCCCTGCGCCATGGGCACCAGAAAATGGCTGAGCACGGACATCATGCCCGCCACGCAGAGGCCGTAGATAAACACCGGCCGCGCCAGCCGCCAGGGGCCGGAGCCGGTCGATTGCAGCACGGTCAGCTCGCTTTCGCTGCTCATCCGGTTGGTGACATAGGCCGCACCGGCAAAGGCGGCGATGGGCAGCACGGTCAGGATCAGCTTGGGCAGGCCAAGGGCGGTGAACTCCAGGAACACCAGCGCCGACTGACCGTCCCCGATCAGCCGGTCGAACAGCAATACCGCCCGGTTGATCCAGAACAGCGCCACCAATACAAGCGCGAAAAAGCCGAACAGCAGCAGAAACTGCGACAGCATGTAGCGGTCAACTCTGGCCACTGCGATCCCCCCAAGGTGTCATCCGGCGCTCTGACGGCGATGTTGAATGCGACAATAATGTAAAAGAAGCGGGGGGAAAACTGGTATCTGGTCATGGGCGGGCAGGCGCGTTAGGTCTTTGTGGGAAACCAGAACAAGGGCTCTTTCATGACCGACCTCACCCCGATCCGCTTTTCCCCGACCGACATCGACAAAATCGCGGCCCATGAGGGCCGGATCGCCGTTTTCGTCAATCCGGAGGGGCGGCTGGACGCAGGCGCGCGCCGGGTCAACAAACTGATGCGCGGGGCGCTGGCGCGGCTGGTCGAGGGCGAGGCCTTTGCAAAGATGAAGCCTGGGCAGTCTGTTGCGATGGCCTATCCCGCCGGTCTGGCGGCGGAAGCGGTGGATGTTGTTCACCTGCCGCGCCGGATCAGCGTGAAGGAGGCACGCCGCGCAGGCGCAAGCCTGGCCAAGGCGCGCGGCACCGCAGATCTGCTGGTGCTGGCGGCGGGCATGCGCCGGGTGGCCGAGATGGGTTTTGGCCTTGCGATGCGCGACTACGGTTTTGAAGACCACAAGAGCGCGCCGAAAGAGCGCGAGGGCAGCGTGACCATCATGTGCAGCAAGCCCGACGCGGCGCAGGCACAGGCAGAGCCGCTGATGGCGGTGGCCGAAGGCGCCTTCATGACCCGCGATCTGACCAATGCGCCCGCCAATGTGCTGACGACGACCGAATTCGCCGACCGTCTGGCGGCGATGGAGAAACTCGGCCTCAAGGTCGAGGTGCTGGAAGAGGTCGAACTTGAAAAACTGGGCATGCGTACCCTGCTCTGTGTGGGGCAGGGTTCCGACAGCCCCTCCAAGGTGGTGGTGATGCGCTGGGAAGGCGGGGCCGGGGATGCGGCACCGCTGGCGCTGGTCGGCAAGGGCGTGGTGTTTGACACCGGCGGGATCAGCCTGAAACCCGGTGCGGGCATGGAGGACATGACCATGGACATGGGCGGCGCGGCCGTTGTGGCCGGGGTGATGCGCAGCCTTGCGCTGCGCAAGGCCCGGGCCAATGTCGTGGGCCTGGTGGGGCTGGTGGAGAACATGCCGTCGGGCAATGCGACCCGCCCGGGCGATGTGATCACCTCGATGAAGGGGGATACGGTCGAGGTCATCAATACGGATGCCGAGGGGCGCTTGGTGCTTTGCGATGTGATGTGGTACGCACAGGACCGGTTCAAACCCGCCGCGATGATCGACCTGGCCACGCTGACCGGGGCCATCATCATCGGGCTGGGCCACGAGAACGCGGGCGTCTTTTCCAACAATGACGGATTCTGCGCCGAGTTCCTCAAGGCGGCAGAGGCCGAGGGCGAAGGTGCCTGGCGGTTGCCGCTGGGCCAGGCCTATGACGACATGCTGAAAAGCCGGATTGCCGATATGAAGAACATCGGCGGACGGGCAGGCGGGTCGATCACCGCGGCCCAGTTCCTGCAGCGCTTTGTGAAGGAAGAGACACCCTGGATCCACCTCGATATTGCCGGGGTCGCTTCGGTCAAGTCGGAGACGGCGCTGGCCCCCACGGGGGCGACAGGCTGGGGTGTGGCGGCACTGAACCGGCTGGTGGCCGACCGTTTCGAGACCGAGTGATCCGGCGATGGGCGCGGCCTATTTCTATCACCTGACGCGGCGGCCCCTGGTCGACACCCTGCGGATGCTGCTGGACCGGTCGCTGGCCCAAGGCTGGCGCGTGGCGGTGCGCGGCACCGATGCGGCGGGGCTGGAGGCATTGGACCGCGCCCTGTGGCTGGGCCCCGACGAGGGGTTCCTGCCGCATGGCATGGCAGGCGGGCCGCATGATGCGGCGCAGCCGGTGCTGCTGACCACGGCCGCCGCTGCCGCGAATGCCCCCGCCTGCGTCATCTCTGTGCAGGGGGCCGAGGTGACAGCGCAGGAGGTCGCGGCGCTGGAACGGGTCTGCGTGCTTTTCGACGGCGATGATGACCTGGCGCTGAACCGCGCCCGCGACCAGTGGAAGCTGCTGAAGGAGGCTGGCGCCGCTGCGCAATACTGGTCGGAGGAATCGGGCCGCTGGGAGAAAAAGGCGGAAACCTGAGCCGCAGACGACACCGGCACGGCAACAGCCAGGGCCGCCCGCGCAGCCCCCGCGCAACATTTGACTGCGCTTACCGGGTGAGGATCAACTCTCCGCCGGTGATTTCGATACGGCCCCAGCGCTGCAGATAGCCCATGCCCAGCAGGGATTGCCGCATCTCGCCCGCGTTCACCACGGCGGCGACATCGGTATCCGTGACCGCACCCAGGGTGACGGTATCCAGCGTGACAAAGGCGGTGCGTACCTCGCCGTTGGCGGTATTGGCGGTGCCGTGGAACTTCAGGCTGTCCGGGTCGACCCCGGCGCGGCGCGCATCGGCCTGGGTCAGCACCAGATCGGTGGCACCGGTGTCCACCACGAAACGGATCGGGGTGTCGTTGATGTCGAGCGTCAGGTAGTAATGGCTGTCGCGCGATTTGGGCACGATGATCCGGTCACCGCCCGTCAGCACCATCTGCGGATGCCGCGCATCGCGGCTGATGTCCTGCCAGAGCCCCACGGCGGCGGCGCCGCCGACAAAGATCATGCCCCAGACAGCGGCATGTTGCAGGCTGCGGTTCAGGCTTTCGCGCGATTGCAGGATGAACCAGCCGATCACCATGGTGCCGAGCACCACCAGGTAGATCAATTGCATTGTGTCGATACCGCCCATCTATCGCCTCTCCTCCGGCTGGCTACCGATATAGATAGGCGCGGCGGGCGATGATGTCAGCCCGCGCCGGGGCCGAAACCGAAGGCGCTGAGCCCGTCGAGCACGAATTGCACCGACAGGGCGGCCAGCAGCATGCCCAGCAACCGGGTGATCACGTCGATCCCGGTCTTGCCGATCACATGTTCCAGATAGCTGGAGGCCTGCAGCAGCAGGGCCATCACCACAAGCGTGAGCGCGGTGATCCCCAGCACCGTCACCAGCCCCTCGGCCCCCGGGCGTTCGCCGGTCAGCAGGATCACCGAGGCGATGGAGCCGGGACCGGCCATCAGCGGGATCGCCAGCGGAAACACCGAAGGATCATCGACGGAGGTCTCGTCGGTGCGGTCCTCGCGCCGTTTCGTGCGCCGCTCGAACAGCATGTCGAGGGCGGTCAGGAACAACAGGATGCCCCCCGCGACCCGGAAGGCGGGCATGGAGATGCCGATGAAGCCCAGAACGGCCTCGCCCAGAAAGGCAAAGAGGGTCAGCACCAGGCCCGCGACCAGCACCGCCCGCCAGGCCACGCGCCGCCGCTGGGCGCGGGACATGCCGGGCGTCAGGGCGATGAAAAGCGGGGCAATGCCGATCGGGTCGATCACCACGAACATGGTGACCAGTGCCGTGATCATATAGGCGGTGTCGAGCGTCATGATGCCGTGATCCGATTGCGGGCTGCGCCCACTCCATTGTTTTGCGGGGGCGCTGCCCCCATCGGCCAGAGGCCGATTCCCCCGGGAATATTTTTCGCCAAAAAGAAAGTCAGGCGGTGGCTTTCTCCAGCTTTTCCTGTGCCGACAACCAGAGTGTTTCCGCGCGTTCGAGCGCCTGCATCACTTCGGCGTATTTCTTGTTCCAGACTTCCAACTCGCCCAGCTTGGTATCTTCGTAGAGGGCGGGATCGGCCAGCTTCTTGGCCAGTTTATCGCGCATTTCGTTGATTTTCTCAACGCGGGCTTCGGATTTGCGGACTTCCGAGCGCAAGACAAGGATATCTTCGCGGCTGGCGCGCTTTACCTTGGGCGTCTCCCTGGGCTTGCTGTTCTTGCTGACCGGACGGGTCGGCTGCAGCAGCATCTTGCGGTAACTTTCCAGATCGTCCTCGTAAGGGGTGACGGTGCCGTTCGACACCAGCCAGAGCCGGTCCGCCACCATGGAGAGCAGGTGCATGTCGTGGCTGACCAGGATCACCGCGCCGGAATATTGCGTCAGCGCCTCCACCAGCGCCTCGCGGCTTTCGATGTCGAGGTGGTTGGTCGGCTCGTCGAGGATCAGCAGATGCGGCGCGTCCAGCGTCGCCAGCAGCAGCGACAGCCGCGCCTTCTGACCACCCGACAGGCGGCCGACCTCGGTTTCGGCCTGATCGGCGCCAAGACCGAATCCCGCCAGCTGCGCGCGCAGTTTGGAATGCAGCACGCCGGGGCGTGCGCTGATCATGTGCTGCAGCGGGGTTTCGTTGATGTGCAGCTCGTCCACCTGGTGCTGGGCAAAGAATCCGATGCGCAGCTTGTTGGCCTTGACCGCCTTGCCGTCCATCAGCACCAGCCGGTCCGACAGCAGCTTTGACAGGGTCGATTTGCCCTGACCGTTCTTGCCCAGCAGCGCGATGCGGTCGTCCTGGTCGATGCGCAGGTTCAGCCGGGACAGCACCGGCTGGCCCGGGGTATAGCCTGTGGAACCGCCCTCGATGGAGATGATGGGGGGCGAAAGCTCTTCCGGTTCGGGGAAGGTGAAGACCCGTTTCGCCGCCTGTTCGGGGGTCGAGATCATGTCCATCTTCTCGATCATCTTGAGGCGCGACTGGGCCTGTTTGGCCTTGGAGGCCTTGGCCTTGAACCGGTCCACGAAGGCCTGCATGTGGTCGCGGCGGGCCTGTTGTTTCTTGGCCATGGCGGCCTGCACCGCGCGCTGTTCGGCGCGCTGGCGGGCGAATTGGTCATAGGGGCCCTGATATAAGGTCAGCTTGCGGTCTTCCAGATGCAGGATACCGTTCACGGCCCGGTTCAGCAAACCGCGGTCGTGGCTGATGATGATGACCGTATGGGGATACCTGGCCAGGTAGCTTTCCAGCCAGAGCGCGCCTTCGAGGTCGAGATAGTTGGTCGGTTCGTCGAGCAGCAGCAGGTCGGGCTGGGCAAAGAGCACGCCCGCCAGCGCCACGCGCATCCGCCAGCCGCCCGAGAAGTCGGAGCAGGGCATCTGCTGTTCGGCGTCGTCAAAGCCCAGCCCCTTGAGGATCGAGGCCGCGCGCCCTTCGGCGGACCAGGCGTCGATATCGGCCAGCCGCGCCTGGATGTCGGCGATGCGGCCGGGATCCTTTGCCGTCTCCGATTCCGCCATCAGTGCCGCGCGTTCGGTATCGGCGGCCAGCACGGTGTCGATCAGCGAGACGTCGGAGGAGGGGACCTCCTGCGCCACGCCGCCGATCCTGGCCCGGCTGGGCAGGCTGATGTCGCCGCCGTCCAGCGCCAGTTCACCGCGGATGATGCGGAACAGGGTGGTTTTGCCCGCGCCATTGCGCCCGACAAGGCCAACCTTGTGACCTTCGGGGATGACGGCGCTTGCCTCTTCAAAGAGCGGACGGCCCTCGACGGAGTAGTTGATTTCGGAAATGCGTAACATGGACGCGGTGTGGACCAAGTTGCAGGCCCCGTCAATCGCGGCTTTTCAAGCCCCGGACCCCATGGTAGGGAGCGCCAAATTCAACACCCCGAAGGAGCAAGCCACATGGCCCTTGAGCGTACATTTTCGATCATCAAGCCCGACGCCACCCGCCGCAACCTGACCGGCGCCATCAACAAGAAGTTCGAGGATGCCGGTCTGCGCATCGTGGCGCAGAAGCGGATTCACCTGACCAAGGCGCAGGCGGGCGAGTTCTACAAGGTGCATGCCGAGCGCCCCTTCTATGACGAGCTGTGCGAATTCATGGCCTCCGCGCCGATCGTGGCTCAGGTTCTGGAAGGCGAAGGCGCCATTGCCAAGAACCGTGAAGTGATGGGGGCCACCAACCCCGCCGATGCCGAAGCCGGCACCATCCGCGCCGAATTCGCCGAAAGCGTTGGCGAAAACTCCGTGCACGGGTCGGACGCGCCCGAGACGGCAGCGGTCGAGATCGCCTATTTCTTCTCTGGCCTCGAACTGGTCGGCTGAGGCGGGCCTGACCGGAAGAGGGCGCGCCTGCGTCTTCGCTTAAGGTCTCCGATTTCTGACGCCCTCGCGGGAAACCGCGGGGGCGTTGGCGTTTTTACGCGTAACTTTCGAACAATGCGGGCCCGGGCCGTCTGCCTGTGGTATGGGTTCCTGATTGGAACACCTTGGAACTCTCGGGAACATATGGGGGAAGGCGCCATGACACCCGCGCTTGGCCGGATCGTTATCTATACCGGGAAGATCGACCAGATGGCCGATTTCTATGCGCGTCACTTCGGCTTTACGGTGAAGCGCGCTGAGGGGGATCGCATTGTGGAACTGGTGCCGCAAAATGCCGGTCTCAGCCTTCTTTTGCATCCCCTGGCGGCGAAACAGAAGGAAGGTCAGGTTCTGATGAAGCTGGTGTTTGACGTCGAAGATGTCGCGGCGTTCTGCGCGGCAGCCAGCGCCAATGGGCTGGTGTTCGGAAAGGTCCATCAGGCGGATGGATACAGCTTTGCCAATGCCAAGGACCCGTCGAAAAATTCCATTCAGGTATCGAGCCGGGCTTTCGCCGGGTCATGATCGGGGTCTGAGCCCGGTGGTGCTGCTCAGATGCTGGCGTAATCGGTGATCTGCGGCGGTTTGGGTTTGGGCTTTTGCGCCAGGCTCTGGTCCGGCGCGGGGGCCGGTTTGGGCGGTTCAGGGCGCGGATCGGGGTCATGGCGGGCCATATGACTGCTCCTCAATACAGGCGCGGGTTTGGCGCCCGGCTCAAAGGCTTGCGCAAGACTGTGCCGACAGCGGGGCTGAATTAAGGTGATAATAGGGCGTTATTGCGTTATTGCGTTATGGCGTCTGGGTGATCCGGTATTCGGTGCTCTGTTGCCAGATGCGGCCCGGTTCCAGCGTGATCTGCGGAAAATGCCCATGATGCGGGGCGTCCGGCCAATACTGCGGTTCCAGCGCCATGGCGTGAAAGGGGCGCAGGCTTTGGCCGCCGGGCAGGGCGCCGGGCGTGTCGGGCAGGAAGGCCCCGTTATAGACCTGAAGTCCGGGCGCATCCGTGGCGATGCGCAACTGCGTGCCGGTGCTGCCGGTCAACCAGGCCACCGGGCGGATCTGCGCAGCGGGTGCATCGGAAAGGCAGTAGTTCAGGTCCAGCGCGCTGTCGCGCGGCACCGGCCGGGGGCTGCGAAAGTCGAAACGGGTCTCTGCAAGCGGGGCCACAGCACCCCGGGGCAGCCGCTGTGCATCTGTCGGCAGGTAGTGCGCGGCGTCGATCCGCAGATTGTGGCTGGTGATATCGCCAAGCCCGTCAAGGTTCCAATAGGGGTGATGGGCCAGGTTCATCGCGGTTGCGCGGTCGGTTTCGGCACGCAGCGTCAGGCTCAGCAGCGCGCCGGTCAGCCGGTAGTCCGCGCGGATCACGCGGTTGCCGGGCAGGCCACCTTCGCCATCTTTCAGTTCGATCCCCAGAGTCAGATGGTCGGCACTATGCGTCAGGACGTTCCATGCATGGCTGTGCAGGCCGTCGGGGCCGGAATGCAGGGTGTTTTCCCCTTCGTTCCGGGGCATCTGCCGGGGCTGGCCGGACAGGGAAATCCTGCCGCCCGTGATTCTGTTGGCCACCGGGCCCACGATGGCACCGGCATAGATCGGCAGCCGCGCATGATCTTGCGGGTCGGCAAATCCCAGCACGAGGTTCTGTGTGCCGCCCTGCAAATGCAGCCCGACCAGTGACGCGCCTTGGGGCAGGATCTGCGCCGTCAGCGCGCCGGAGCGGATGGTGAGGGGGGCAAAGGGCGACATGGCCCCTTGATGCGGTCTGCATGCGGCGCAGGCAAGAGGCGGCAGGGGGTTTGCACAAAAATTGATCACTGTGATCTGAAAACGGGCGAAATGCCCCGCTGGCCCCGCGCAAAGAATTGCGATGGCGGTGCGGGGAGGTAGGTTGATCGGTGACCATTCGGGAAAGGACAGCCGATCACTTCTTTTGCGCCGCAGGACTGGCTTGATGCCGTGCCGCTGCAGCCCCGCACCCGTGGGGCTGGCAGCATCGCCGTGCGCGCCGCTGCGCAGGGGGAGACGCGGCTGGCCAACCTGCGCCAATCCGGGGCGATGAAGCTGGTGCTGCCGCGGGTTTTCCGCCCCGACATCGAGGCGGTGATCGTGAACACGGCGGGGGGCGTGACCGGCGGTGACCGGTTGCAGCTGGAGGCGGTGGCGGGTGCCGGGGCCTGCCTGACGCTGAGCACGCAGGCGGCGGAACGGATCTACCGCGCGCAGCCGGGCGAAGTGGGGTGCGTGGACACCCGGCTTGAGGTGGCGGCGGGGGCGCGGATCAACTGGTTGCCGCAGGAAACGATCCTGTTTGACCACGCCGCCCTGAACCGCCGCCTGACCGTTGATCTGGCCGCCGATGCGGGGTTCCTGATGGTGGAAACGCTGGTCTTTGGCCGCGCCGCCATGGGCGAGGTCCTGCACGAAGTGCATCTGCGCGACCGCATCCGGATCAACCGGGAGGGCGCGCCGCTCTATCTGGACGGGATTGCGCTGGAGGGCGATGTGCAGCGCCATCTGGCGCGGCCTGCCATCGCGGGCGGCGCCGGGGCGGTGGCGACGCTGGTTTTTGTGGCCGTTGAGGCCGAGGCGCAGTTGCGGCCCCTGCGCGCCTTGCTCCCTGAGACGGCGGCGGCCAGCCTGCTGCCGGGCGGGGTGCTGGTGGCCCGTCTGCTGGCATCGGACAGTTTCGAGCTGCGCCGCGCCGTGATCCCCGCCCTGATGCTGTTGAACGATGGGCAAATGCCGCTGAACTGGAGACTATGAGATGCAATTGACCCCAAGGGAAAAGGACAAACTGCTGGTGGCCATGGCCGCCGAAGTGGCGCGCAAGAGGCTGGCACGCGGTGTGAAGCTGAACCATCCGGAGGCGATTGCCCTGATCACCGACACGGTGGTGGAGGGCGCGCGCGACGGCCGTTCCGTGGCCGACATGATGGAGGCGGGGGGCCATGTGCTGACCCGTGACCAATGCATGGAAGGCATCGCCGAGATGATCCACGACGTACAGGTCGAGGCGACCTTTCCCGATGGCACCAAGCTGGTGACCGTTCACAACCCGATCCGCTGAAAAGGAAAATCCATGAAGATCATATCGACCCTTGGCCTTGTCGTTCTGGCTGCACCGGTGGCCGCCCATACCGATGCGGGGCTGCACCTGCATCCGCATGTCTCGGACGGTGCGGCGGCCTGGCTGCCGCTGGTGCTGGGCATGGTCACCATCGTCACTGCCGTCGCGGTGACGGCGGGACGTGCGGCCATCCGGGCACGCAACACACGGGACCGCCGCAAATGATCCCCGGCGAAGTGATCCCTGCCGCAGGCGACATCACCCTGAACGCGGGGGCGGATGCGGTGGTGCTGATGGTGGCCAATACCGGCGACCGTCCGGTGCAGGTGGGCAGCCACTATCATTTCGCCGAAACCAACCCGGCGCTGGAATTCGACCGCGCCGCCGCCCATGGGCGTCGTCTGGACATCGCCGCAGGCACTGCCGTGCGCTTCGAGCCCGGCCAGCGCCGCGAGGTGGCGCTGGTGCCTTATGGCGGCAAGCGGGTGGTGTTCGGGTTCAATGGCAAGGTGATGGGGGCTTTGGATCAATGACCCTTGCACGCGAGAACAATGCGCAAAAGTTGCGCTACAAGAACCCAGTCTTCGTTGATGCCGAAATATTGGAATACCACGATTGCGATGTGAAGGCAGACGCTCGGTTTCATTTGACAGCTCCTATAAAGAGCAGCGGTTTGCCGCTCTGGAGCCTCCCAATCTTCACACATCCGATTGGCTGTGCGGCAAAAGTCGTGCTGCCTCTTCTTGCCGCCGTGAAACCCAATAGAGAAAGCGCTTAGCCATGCCTGCCACCATCCCCCGCGCGCAATATGCCGCCATGTATGGCCCCACCACGGGCGACCGTCTGCGTCTGGCCGATACCGACCTGATCATCGAGGTGGAGCGCGACCTGACCACCTATGGCGAAGAGGTGAAATTCGGCGGCGGCAAGGTGATCCGCGACGGCATGGGGCAAAGCCAGGTGACCCGCGCGGGCGGGGCGGTCGATACCGTCATCACCAATGCGCTGATCGTCGACCATGCGGGCATCTACAAGGCCGATGTGGCGCTGAAGGACGGGCTGATCCATGCCATCGGCAAGGCGGGCAACCCCGACACGCAACCGGGCGTGGACATCATCATCGGGCCGGGAACCGAGATCATCGCGGGTGACGGGCGCATCCTGACAGCAGGCGGTGTCGACAGTCACATCCACTTCATCTGCCCGCAGCAGATGGAGGATTCGCTGCATTCCGGCGTCACCACCTGTTTCGGCGGCGGCACCGGGCCTGCCCATGGCACGCTGGCCACCACCTGCACGCCGGGGCCCTGGCACATCGGGCGGATGTTGCAGGCCTTCGACGGCATCGCGATGAACGTCGGCCTGTCGGGCAAGGGCAATGCCAGCCAGCCGGAGGCGCTGGTGGAGATGGTCCGGGGCGGGGCATCGGCGCTGAAACTGCATGAAGACTGGGGCACCACCCCCGCCGCCATCGACTGCTGCCTGAGCGTGGCCGACGACATGGACGTGCAGGTGATGATCCACACCGACACGCTGAACGAATCCGGCTTTGTCGAACATACCGTGGGCGCGATGAAGGGCCGGACCATCCATGCCTTCCACACCGAGGGCGCGGGCGGCGGCCATGCGCCGGATATCATCAAGATCTGCGGCGAAAGCTTCGTGCTGCCGTCCTCCACCAACCCGACGCGGCCTTTCACCGTGAACACGCTGGAAGAGCATCTGGACATGCTCATGGTCTGTCACCACCTGGACAAGTCGATCCCGGAGGACATCGCATTCGCCGAAAGCCGCATCCGGCGCGAGACGATTGCGGCGGAAGATATCCTGCATGACATGGGGGCCTTCAGCATCATCGCCAGTGACAGCCAGGCCATGGGCCGGGTGGGAGAGGTGCTGATCCGCACCTGGCAGACTGCCGACAAGATGAAGAAACAGCGCGGACGACTGGCCGAGGAAACCGGCGAGAACGACAATTTCCGCGTCCGCCGCTATATCGCCAAATACACCATCAATCCCGCCATCGCGCAGGGGGTCTCTCATGTCGTTGGCTCCATCGCGCCGGGCAAGCGGGCGGATCTGGTGCTGTGGAGCCCGGCGTTTTTCGGGGTGAAGCCGGAAATGGTGCTGATGGGCGGCACCATTGTCGTGGCGCAGATGGGCGATCCCAATGCATCCATCCCCACGCCGCAGCCAGTCTATACCCGGCCCATGTTCGGCGCTTACGGTCGGTCGGTGGAACATTCCAGCGTGACCTTTGTGTCGCAGGCGGCGCAGGCCGACGGCATCCGCGCCAGCCTGGGGCTGGCCAAGCAGACCATCGCCGTCGCGGGCACCCGCAACATCGGCAAGAAGGACCTGTTGCTGAACGATGCCACCCCGAAGGTGGAGGTGGATCCGGAGACCTACGAGGTGCGCGCGGATGGCGAATTGCTGACCTGCGCCCCGGCAGAGGTGCTGCCGATGGCACAACGCTATTTCATGTTCTGAGAAAGGAAGTCGAAGATGGCACAGACCGCCGAAAGGACAAGAACACTGCCCGTGGCGCAGACACATTTGAAAAAGGGCCATTGGTCCGGGCCCGCCGAAATCTGCCTGCTGGATTACGAGGCGCGCTTTCTGCGCCGCAAGCGGCTGGAAACGGTGGAGGGGCGGCCGTTTCTGGTGGATCTGCCGCAGACGACCTCGCTGGATCATGGCGATGCGCTGGTGCTGGAGGACGGGACATATATCCTTGTCCGCGCGGCAGAGGAGGCGCTGTTGCGCGTCACCGGGCCGGACCTGGCGCGGCTGGCCTGGCATATCGGCAACCGGCACACGCCTTGCCAGATCGCGGCGGACCATCTGCTGATCCAGAACGATCCGGTGATCGGGCATATGCTGGAACATGTGGGCGCGACCCTGACGGAGGTCACGGCCCCCTTCACGCCGGAGGGCGGTGCCTATGGCCATGGGCGGACCCATAGCCATGAACACGGGAACACGGCGCATGCCCACTGACAGCGATCTGCTGACCCTCGCGCAATGGTTTTCGCCCAGCTATCCGCTGGGCTCCTTTGCCTATTCGCACGGGTTGGAGATGGCCATCGTGACCGGCCGGATTGACAGTGCCGGAAGCCTGCAGGCATGGCTGGAGGACGTACTGGCCCATGGCACCGGGCGCAATGATTGCATCCTGATCCGCGCGGCCCATGCCTGCGCAGACCTGGATGCGGTGGCCGAGGTGGACGGACATGCCCGCGCCTTTGCCAGCAGTGCCGAACGTCTGGCGGAAACCCGGATCCAGGGCGGGGCATTCGCGCGGACCACGGCCGCGATCTGGGGCGCTGCGCTGCCGGAACTGACCCATCCCGTTGCGGTGGGCTATGCCGCCGGGCGGATGTCCCTGCCACTGGAGCTGACGGCACAGATGTATCTGCAGGCCTTTGCAAGCAACCTCGTCTCTGCCGCGGTGCGGCTGGTGCCACTGGGCCAGACCGAGGGGCAGGCCTGTCTGGCCGCCCTCGGCGGGCTGGTGGGGCAGGTCGTTGCAAAAAGCAGGGGCATGGACCTCGACGATCTGGCCGGCAGCGCCTTTTTGTCCGATGTGGCCGCGATGCGGCACGAAACACTTGAACACAGGATATTTCGATCATGACTGGCATGAACGGCCCCTTGCGCATCGGGATCGGCGGCCCCGTGGGCGCGGGCAAGACCACGCTGACCGCCGCCCTGGCGCGCGTCTTTCACCCGGCGCTCTCCATCGGGGTGATCACCAATGACATCTATACGCAGGAGGATGCGGAAGCGCTGATGCGCATGCAGATCCTGCCGCAGGACCGGGTGATCGGGGTGGAAACCGGGGGCTGCCCGCATACGGCGATCCGCGAGGATGCCTCGATCAACCTTGCGGCCATTGCCGAGATGCGTGAACGCCATGCGGACCTCGATCTGGTGCTGATCGAAAGCGGCGGCGACAACCTTTCTGCCACCTTCAGCCCGGAACTGGCGGATGTGACGCTTTACGTCATCGACGTGGCGGCGGGTGAAGAGATTCCGCGCAAGGGCGGGCCTGCCATCACCAAATCGGACCTGCTGGTGATCAACAAGACCGATCTGGCCCCCCATGTGGGCGCATCGCTTGAGGTCATGGCCCGTGATGCGGCGCGGATGCGCGGGGACAGGCCGGTGGCATTCTGTGCCCTGCGCCACGGGACTGGCGTGCAGCAGGTGGTGGACCATGTGCTGTCCATCGGCGGTTTGCAGATGCCACAGGCCGAAATTGCGGATGCCTGACGCAACACGGCCCGCGCCGGGGCGCGGGCCGTATCATCAAATGGGTTTGCGTGAGGGAAAGGCGTTCAGCCTTCCTCTTCCTTGACCTCTTTCGGCGTGACGATCACGCCGCGTTCCACAAAGAAGGCACCGGTGCGGTAGAAGGGCACAAAGGATTCTGTCTGCAGCTCGCCCCGGCCGTTGTCGATGGGGTTCACGATCTCCTGCTTTTCTTCGGTCGCGGCGCGCAATTCATAGCGATAGACGCCATCCTGAACCTCGCCCGGTTGCAGTTCGAACACCGGTGTGCCGGATTTTGCAAAGATTTCGGTGATCTTGCCGTTGGGGGCGGCGACAACCATGCTGGCGTTGCTCAGCCCGATCCAGTTCTCGAACCAGACGGCGTTGGAATTATGCTGCTGGACCGGATCGGCGGCCCAGGCTGTGCCGGCGCTGAATAGGGCAAGCGAAGTGGTCAGGGCAATTGATTTCAAAAGACGGGACATGACATACCTCGTTCCGTTTAAATATACTTCGGGGCACGGGACCCCTATGATACATGAACATGGAATTCCGCCCTCTGGCAAGGGGCGCGGGGGGTCGCGCTGGCGGATGGGCCTTTTGCTGCCGTGTTCTGGCGGTCCGGCGCAACGCCGTGTTATGCCCTGACAGAAGCGGGCAAGTCACGCCCCGGACCGGATCAAGGAAGCGCTATGAACCATTCAGCCCATTCCGAAGTGCATCTGGTGCACCGCATCGGCTGGCTGCGTGCCGCCGTGCTGGGCGCCAACGACGGGCTGGTCTCGACCGCCAGCATCGTGGTGGGGGTGGCCGCGGCAGGCTCCGGGCGGCCCGAAATCCTGATTGCGGGCCTTGCGGGGCTGGTGGCGGGTGCCATGTCGATGGCCGCGGGGGAATATGTTTCCGTCAGTTCGCAGGCGGACACCGAGGCGGCGGACACCCTGCGCGAACGGCAGGAATTGCAGACCGCGCCCGAGGCGGAACTGGATGAGCTGACCCAGATCTATGTCGAACGCGGGCTGGAGCCGGCGCTGGCGCGGCAGGTCGCAGTGCAACTGACGGAGAAAGACGCCCTGGGCGCGCATCTGCGGGACGAACTGGGCATTGTCGACACGGCTGCGGCCCAGCCGGTGCAGGCGGCGCTTGTCTCTGCCGTGACATTTGCGGCAGGTGCGGTGGTGCCGCTGATCGCCGCGGCCCTTGCCGGATATGCGCGGATCGGTCTTGTGGTCGCGCTGACAACGCTGGTGGCCCTTGCCGTGCTGGGCGCGCTTGGGGCTGTGGTGGGCGGTGCCGGGCTGATCAGGGGCGCGGCGCGGGTCATGTTCTGGGGTGCGCTGGCCATGGCGGTGACCGCCGGTGTCGGCATGGTCTTTGGCGTCAGTCTCGGCTGATCTGTAGCGTCTAGACCCCTGAGCCCAAAATACGTTACATTTCCCACTGCCCCCGGATCGCTTGCGATCCGGTTCGCACCCGACCCCGCCCCCCAGGGCGGGTGCGAAACTTCGACCTCGCAAGATGCTGCAAAGTACGGAAAGATGGAGATGCCTCGCCAAATGGTGGGCCGCCCTCGGGGTCGGGTGCGAACCTGCCGTTGAGAGCTGTATTCAATGAACTGAACTTTGAGTCCGGGTGACTATAGCGCTTCGGGATATACCTTTATCACTTGTTCGCTGCCTCTCCCTTCGGCCCTACGCGAAAAGTGATGTTGGATGTTTCAAGTTTATCCCGAAACGCTGTAACAATATGTTGGGTTCCCGGCGGGGAACCCGCCTCTGTCAGATGAGGCTGTGACAACAGGTGCAGGGCGGGAATTGCCGGTTTGGCACGCGTGTGCTTTCCCGTTGTGCTGCCATCCTATGCGCACATCCTGCACAGACCATGTGCATTCAATCGCGCTTTGCAAACCCGCCTCCCGCGCCTACCTTCCAAGCAAGCAAAAGGAGCCCGATATGAGCTGGAACCCCGCACTCGACCCCGATTGTCCCACCGGCGATGCCGTGGATGCCATTGAAACCGTGATTGTCCCCCGTGCCCGCGACCTGGGCGGCTTTGAAGTCCGCCGCGCGCTGCCCGCGCCGAAACGGCAGATGGTCGGCCCCTTCATCTTTTTCGACCAGATGGGGCCGGCCGAGTTTCTGACCGGCAAGGGGATCGACGTGCGCCCGCATCCGCACATCGGCCTCGCGACGGTGACCTATCTCTACAAGGGCAAGATCCACCACCGCGATTCGCTGGGCACCGATCAATGGATCGAACCGGGGGCGGTCAACTGGATGGTGGCTGGCCACGGCATCACCCATTCCGAACGTGCCGATGGCGACATGATCAAGGCGCCGCACAGCCTGTTCGGTCTGCAGACCTGGGTTGCCCTGCCCAGGAAATACGAGGATGAAGCCGCCGATTTCCAACATGCGGCCAAGGGAGAGCTGCCGCTGCTGGAAGGCGAGGGCAAACAGGTGCGCCTGATCCTCGGCGATGCCTATGGCGAGACGGCGCCGGTCCGGGTCTTTTCCGAGACCTTCTATGCCGATGCGCTGCTGGAGGCGGGGGCCTCGATCCCGATGCCGGACAATCACGAGGACCGGGGGCTTTATGTCGTCTCCGGGTCCGTCACGGTCAGCGGACAGGATTTCGACGCGGGCCAGATGCTGGTCTTTCGCCCCGGCGACCGGATCAGCGCGCGTGCAGGCGAACAGGGCGCGCGGGTCATGTTGCTGGGCGGGGCCACCATGGACGGGCCGCGTCACATCTGGTGGAATTTCGTCGCCTCCTCGAAAGACCGGATCGACGCCGCCAAGGAAGCCTGGCGTGCGGGTGACTGGGCGCATGGCCGTTTCAAATTGCCGCCCGGCGACGATGCCGAATTCATCCCGGCACCTGCGCGCTAGGGGCAGGGATGCGGCGCGACGGCGGTTGTTTTGACGCTGGTGAATATTTCTGCATTTTCGTCGGGTTTGCGTCTTGACGCCTCGCGCCCACGCTCATATTACCACCAAACGCTTCGGGGCCTGCTCCGAAGCTGCAGTGGGCGGTTGTAGCTCAGTTGGTTAGAGTACCGGCCTGTCACGCCGGGGGTCGCGGGTTCGAGCCCCGTCAACCGCGCCACCGCTGCATAAAAGGCTCCCTTTCGGGGGCCTTTTTGCTTTTGGATCAAAAGTTTGAAGATGGGTCCGGGGCGGGGCGCCTGACCGCCCGTCACCGGGGCAGTGCCCTGCAGGGTCATAGGCTCTGGACCCATTAATCTTATGTGCTCAGTTTGACAGATTTTTTCGCAGACAAGAAGCATCTGCGCAGGAATAGTGGTTCTATTTCAAGCAGATGTGACGCTGGCTGCGGGAAAATCCGTCAAACCCGAAGGGCGGCGATTTCACTTCATTTCAACGTCTTGGGGCGCTTGCAAATAGAGCCACTATTGGCTGCACGCCCCAAACCATTGAAATTTCGTGAAATCGCCGCTGAGCATTTAAGATTAATGGGTCCAGAGCCTAACATTGCTTAATTCCAGCGTGTAAGAAGGGGCATGAACGTTTCCGCCATTCCCCATGCCCGGCTGGGCATCTTTTGCATGCTGGCGGGGATGTTCCTGATTTCCGTCAACGACATGCTGATCAAATCCCTGTCGGGGGGCTATCCGCTGCACCAGCTTGTGATGTTCCGCGCGCTGGTCGGGCTGGTCTTTACCCTGTTCCTGCTGAGGATGGAGGGGGGCTGGAGCCTGCTGCGCACCGGGCGGCCGCTGTTGCACCTGCTGCGGGCCTTGCTGCTCGTCTTTGCAAACACCATGATCTATGCCGCTATCGTGGCGATGCCGCTGGCCACGGCCAATGCGCTGTATTTCGTGGCACCCCTGTTCGTGACGCTGCTGTCGATCCCGATTCTGGGTGAAAAGGTCGGGCCGCGCCGTTTTGCGGCGATCGGGCTGGGGTTCGGGGGCGTGCTGCTGATGATGACGTCGCAACTGGGCACCGGGGAGGGCGCCCTGGGCTGGGTGGTGATCCTGCCAATACTGGCGGCAGCGGGATATGCCATGATGTCGGTGCTGACCCGCAAGCTGGGGGCCACCAGCCGCGCCTCGGCGCTGGCGCTGCACATGCAGATCGCCTTTATCGCCGTCAGCCTCTGCGTCTTTGTGGTGGCGGGAGACGGGCGTTTTGCCGCAAGTACAGAGAATGAAAGCATCAGGTTCCTGCTGCGGGCCTGGATCTGGCCGCCCATGGCGGATGTCCTGCCGATCACATTGCTCGGGCTGGTGGCCGCCGCCGTGGGCTATCTCATGGCGCAGGCCTACCGGCTGAGCCCGGCCTCGGCGGTGGCGCCTTTCGAATATTCGCTGCTGATCTATGCGCTGTTCTGGGGCTGGACGATCTTTGGCGAATGGCCCGCGCCGATGGTCTTTGCCGGGGCCGCGGTGGTGATCGGGTCGGGCATCTATGTCTTTGTGCGCGAAGGGCAGCGCAAGTCAGTCCGCCGCGTTTGACATCGCGCGCCGTTCGCGGTGGTCGAAACGGGCCACCAGGAAATCCACGAAGGCCCGGATGCTGGGCGACAGGTTGCGTTTCTGCGCATAGCTGACGGCGACATCCGCATGGTTCTGGGTGTATTCCGGGAACAACCGGACCAGTTCGCCCGATGCGATCTTGTCCGCCACCAGATAGGTGGAGAGCCGTGCGATCCCCAGGCCGGACAGCGCCGCGATAAAGACCGCATCGGCGCTGTTGCCCTCGAAATTGCCGTCCGCTTCCACCGAATAGCGGATACCGTCCAGTTCCGCATGCCAGGCGTTGCGTCCGCGCGCGTTGGAGGTGCGCAGGCAATTGTACCGGGTCAGTTCGGCAAAGGTGGCAGGCGCGCCGTGGCGCGCGATGAAACGGGGTGCGGCGCACAGGATGCGTTCGTTGCGCATGATCCGCCGCACGATCACATTGGGGTTGGTCAGCTGCTCGGCAAAGCTGATGGCGGCGTCATAGCTTTCTTCCTCGATGTCGATGGTCCGGTCGGTCAGTTCGAGAGAGAATTTGATGTCCGGGTATTTCTCCAGGAATTCGGGCAGGACATGCATCAGCTGTGCCTTGCCGAAAGCGACGCTTGAGGCCACGCGCAGCAGGCCGGAGGGCGCGGCGCTGAAGCTGTTGATGTAATCTTCGGCCTCGTAGAATTTCTCGGCCACGGCGCGGCATTTCTCGTAATACCGCTTGCCCTCTTCGGTCAGCGACACGCCTGCACGGGTGCGGCGCAACAGGCGGTGGCCCACGTGATCCTCCAGATGGCCGATCTGTTTGCTGACCGCCGAAGGGGTCTGCCCGCTGGCCCGAGAGGCTGCGGAAATGCTGCCCGTCTCGACCACCCGGACAAAGGCCAACATCTGCGATGAAACGTCCATGACGCCTGAACCTTTCCTGCTGGGCATAGCCCCTATGCGCATTTGACGGGTACTAATCCGGCTGGTTGCGAACTATCTCTGCATTGCAGCATAAACATATACTGCATCGCAGCATAATCAAGAAAAGGAGTGGTCTTAATGGCAACTGCAACACATCGCAACCAACCGCTCGTCCAGGGTTTCGGCACCTATCTGAGCGCTCGTTTTCAGCATCTGGGCGCCGCCCTCAAACTGGCCCAGCGGCGCCGCGCCATTTACCGGCGCACCGTCAATGAACTGGTCGGCCTGTCCGACCGCGATCTGGCTGACCTCGGCATCCCGCGCGCGCACATCCGCCGCGTTGCCAAGGAAGCAGCAGGCATGGAGAATTAACATGGCACATCACAGCACAATCAACACCCAGAGCGCATTCCTTGAACGCGCCGTGGAATTCCCGGGCACACTGGCACGCGGATTTGGCAGAGCCGTCCTGCGCGGCGTCAAGATGATGCAATACGGCCGTATGCTTTCGGTCCTGAACGCAAGCAGCGACCGGCAGCTTGAAGCAATGGGAATCACCCGCGCGGACATCCCGCGTCATGCGGCCCATCTGATCGATTACGAATACGACGGCCTTTAAGCAGGTCTGACGGAATTTCGCGCGGCACGCCCGCGCCCAGAGATCAACGGTGCGCCAGATTGCTGCGCGCGCTGTTGCCAGGCAACCGGTCTCGCTCCTCCCAGAGACAACCGGTGCCGACTTTAACGGTGCTTCCTCCCTGAAGCCGTTATACAGACCGGCACGCTCACCTCCTCCCGAGCGTGTCGGTCCCTGTTTTCCCGCAAAACCCCCCGCAATACCCGTTGATATCAGGTCAGCGCATCCAGGATGCGCGCCCAGGACCGGATGCCCTTGTGGAAACTCTCCATGTCGTATTTCTCGTTCGGGGAATGCAGCGCGTCGTCGTCCTTGCCAAAGCCGATCAGCATCGGTTCGGTGCCAAGGATCTGCTGGAAGTGGCCCGCAATCGGGATCGAGCCGCCGCAACCGATATAGGCTGCCGGGATCTGCCATTCATCCGACAGCGCCTGGCGCGCCTTTTCGAACATCGGCCCGGAAATATCGGCGCCGGAGGCGGCGCTGGCGCCATGTCCGTGGAACGTGACCTCGCAATCGGCGGGCAGGGCGTTCTGCACCATTGCGCGGAAGTTTTCCCGGATCGCCAGCGGGTCCTGGGTGCCGACAAGGCGGAATGAAATCTTGGCATGGGCCATGGAGGGCAGGACGGTCTTGAACCCGTCGCCGGTATAGCCGCCCCAGATTCCGTTGACCTCGCAGGTGGGGCGGGACCAGATCATCTCAAGCGGGGTGCGGTCCTGTTCACCGGCCGGGATGCTCAACCCGACATCGCCCAGGAAGCTTTCGTGATCAAAGGCCAGGCCCTGCCATTGCGCTTCCAGCTCGTCGGAAAGCTCGGGCACGCCGTCATAGAAGCCGGGAATCGTGACGCGCCCGGTTTCGTCGTGCAGATTTGCGACAATGCCGCTGAGCACGCGGATCGGGTTCATCGCGATGCCGCCGTACATGCCGGAATGCAGGTCCTTGTTGGCGGCGGTCACGGTCAGTTCCTCGCCCAGCAGACCGCGCAGCATGGTGACGATGGCCGGGGTCCGGGATTCGAACAATCCGGTGTCGCAGATCAATGCGATGTCGGTTTTCAGCTCTTCGGCGTTTTCCTGCATGAAGGGCACCAGCGAAGGGGAGCCGGATTCCTCTTCGCCCTCCAGGAAAAAGGTGATGCGGCAGGGCCAGTCGCCCTCGACCTCTTTCCATGCGCGCAAGGCCTCGACAAAGGTCATCAACTGGCCCTTGTCATCCGAAGACCCGCGCCCGCGGATCACCTTGCCCTTGGCGGTGTCCTGAACTTCGGGATCGAAAGGGTCGCGGTCCCACAGGTTCAGCGGGTCAACGGGCTGCACATCGTAATGGCCATAGAACAGCAGATGCGGGCCGCTGTCGCCGAGGTGGCCCACAACCATCGGATGCCCCGGCGTGGGGCGTTTGCTGGCGTCGATGCCCATGGCGGTCAGATCGGCGACCAGCCAGTCGGCGGCGCGGTCGCAATCGGGTTTGAACGCGGGATCGGTCGAAATGGAAGGGATTCGCAGAAGGTCCAGCAGGCGGTCGGTTGCGGCGGGCAATTCGGCGTCGATACGGGCCAGGACGGCGTCTAGGGACATGGTGTACTCCGGTTGTCAGGCTGATTGGCGCGACCGTATCAGCCAGGCTGGCAGTGTCCAGAGACGGGGCAGGTGCCTAGGTCGTGTTGACATTCATTGTCGCCCACCCGTTTCAGTCCAAAATTGCTCAGTTCCAGGCAAGAGAGCGCAGGAATAGCCAGCTATTTCAAGCTCTCTTAACGCAGAAATGGGCAATTTTGGCGAAACCCCTGCGGGGCGCGGCGGATTTTGCCTCTGCCATCCCGGATGTTCACTTCCAATGATCACATTGCTGCGCTCACATCAGGGCGCCAGCGGCAAAATCCGTCTCGCGCGGGTGGGCGACAATGAATGTCAACACGACCTAGCGGCGGTTGATGGCCCATCCCAGCAGCAGGCACAGGGCGGCCGAGCTTGCAAAGGACAGGGTCAGAAGCGCCGGGCTGCCTGTGTAATTCTCGCTGATCAGGGTGCCGACGGGTATCGAGATGGCGGTGGACAATGCGCCCACCACGGCGGCGCCAAGCCCGGCGATATGTCCCAATGGCTCCATGGCCAGGGCGTTGAGATTGCCGAAAAGCAGCCCCATGCAGAAAAAGTTGAACACCAGCCAGGCGATGAAAAGGCCAAAGGGCGGCAGCCCGCCGGTGGCCAGCGCCAGCAGGCCAAAGGCTCCGCCGCCGAGAATGACCCCGGTCAGCGCGATGTTGGACAGAAACCGCATCCCGAGCCGTTCGACCAGGGCGGAGTTCACGATGGCAGCAACCCCGATGGAGAAGGCGCCGGCTGCAAACCAGAGCGTAAAGGACAGACCGGTGTCATAGGTGGTCTGGAATATCTGCTGCGCCAGGCTGAGATAGGCCATGAAAGGCCCGAATATCATCCCGGCGCAGACTGTATAGCCGATGGCGGCAGGGGTGGTCAGGATCGTCTTCATGTCCGAGGTCAGGTTGCCGACCGACAGCGCGCGACGGGCCTGCACCGGCAGGGTTTCGACCTGGCGCAGGGTGAACCAGATCCAGGTCACGCCCGCCATGATCAGCAAGAGGGTAAAGGTGGCGCGCCAGCCGGAAAAGGAAATCAGGATCTGCCCGATGCTGGGGGCAATGGCGGGCACCAGGATGAAAACCGCCATGACAAAGGACATGATCCGCGCCATCTGACGGCCCGCATAGCCGTCGCGCACGATGGCCACCGCGATGATCCGGGGGCCGGACATGCCGATGCCCTGCAGCAGACGCCCCGCCAGCATGACCTCGAAACTGCGCGACAGCAGGCACATCAGCGTGCCGATGCAGAACACGATATAGCTGATGTGAATCACCGGCTTGCGCCCGTAACTGTCCGACAGCGGCCCGACCAGCAGCTGCCCCACCGCAAATCCGGCAAACAGGACCGAGATGATCAGATGCCCGTCCAGCGGGTCGGAATGGCCCAGATCGCTTGCGATCAGCACCAGCGCGGCCAGCATGATGTCGGTGGTCAGCGCAACCAGCGAGATCATCAGGGCGGTCAAGACAATGAATTCGACGAGGGAAGGGGCTGGTTTCGAAAATTTCATGCCTGTCTTTCGCCCAACCGGCCCGCCTGTGCAATGCTCAACATCTCCGATGCTTCACATCTTCGTGCCGACCGTTGGGGGAACGCCCTGCCGGGCCGGTAGGGCATTCCTGACTGTCGCCCCCCTGCGACACCACGTACACTCTTGAGAAGTTGAATGTTTAAGGGTGTTTCTATATTCGTTCTAAAAAGAACAGGATCTTTGGTGCCTTGCCGGGGGTCGTGACTGCCAGGACTGGAGCGGCGCATGGACTATACAACAAAGCTGGATGAGGCGATTGCGCGTCTGCACGAAGAGGGTCGCTACCGGACGTTCATCGACATCGAGCGGCGCAACGGCCAGTTCCCCCATGCGATCTGGACCCGGCCTGACGGGGCCGAACGGGACATCACCGTCTGGTGCGGCAACGACTATCTTGGCATGGGGCAGAACCCCGTCGTTCTGGAAGCCATGCAAGAGGCCTTGCAGGCCACCGGCGCAGGCTCGGGCGGGACGCGCAATATTTCCGGCACCACGGTCTATCACAAGCGGCTGGAAGCGGAGCTTGCCGATCTGCACGGCAAGGAAGGCGCGTTGCTCTTTACCTCTGCCTATATTGCCAACGACGCCACCCTGTCGACGCTGCCCAAGCTGTTTCCCGGCCTGATCATCTATTCCGACGCGCTGAACCATGCCTCGATGATCGAAGGTGTGCGCCGCAATGGCGGGGCAAAACGGATCTTCCGGCACAATGATGTGGACCATCTGCGCCAGCTTCTGGAGGCTGACGATCCGGCAGCCCCCAAGCTGATCGCCTTTGAATCGATCTATTCGATGGATGGTGATTTCGGCCCGATCGAGGCGATCTGCGACCTGGCGGATGAATTCGGCGCGCTCACATACATCGACGAAGTGCATGCCGTGGGCATGTATGGCCCGCGCGGGGCCGGGGTTGCGGAACGCGACCGGTTGATGCACCGGCTGGACATCATCAACGGCACGCTGGCCAAGGCATTTGGCGTCATGGGCGGTTATATCGCGGCCTCTGCCAAGATGTGCGATGCGATCCGGTCCTATGCGCCCGGCTTTATCTTTACCACCTCACTGCCGCCTGCGATTGCGGCGGGTGCCGCGGCCTCGGTCGCCTATCTCAAACGCGCGACCGATCTGCGCGAAAAGCACCAGCAACAGGCCAAGGTATTGAAACTGCGGCTGAAAGGCCTCGGCCTGCCGATCATCGACCACGGCAGCCATATCGTGCCCGTGATGGTGGGCAACCCGGTCCATACCAAGCTGTTGTCGGACATGCTGCTGGAAGACCACGGCATCTATGTGCAGCCGATCAACTATCCCACAGTGCCGCGCGGCACGGAGCGGCTGCGCTTTACCCCGTCACCAGTTCACGGCCCGCGGGAAATGGATGCACTGGTACATGCGATGGACGGTTTGTGGTCGCATTGTGCGCTGAATCGTGCCGAAGCCGCTGGGTAAGCAGCAAAAACTCGTATTCCCCGTTGCCTTGTGTTAGTTTTGACTTAACAAAAGGTCAGACTCGAATCGGCTGCACGATATCGGGTTAAGGCTGCAGGCATAGAAACTACGGGGCATGGTTTATGATCGGGCGTTGGTCCTCCAAGGTCATAGAAGACGAGATAGTTGAACCCAAAGGGTTTGACGACTTTGACCTTCGCCTGGGAGATGTGATGCGCGGTGAACGCGCCACAATGGGCAAATCCCTGCTGGATGTTCAGCGGGAATTGCGGATCAAGGCCTCCTATATCGCTGCCATCGAGAATGCCGATCCGGATGCCTTTGACACACCCGGTTTCATCGCCGGTTACGTGCGGTCCTATGCACGTTACCTGAACATGGACCCCGACAAGGCCTTTACCTCCTTTTGCGCCGAATCCGGTTTTGCTGTGGCGCATGGCATGTCCGCCGAAGCTTCGGTGATCAAGAAACCCAGCTTTGAAGAACGTCGCAAACGCCCGTCCGAGGCGGATCTTTTCGCACGTCCGAACACGCCTTTCACACCCGTCGCGGACAGTATCCTCAGCCGCATCGAACCCTCTGCCGTCGGGTCGATGCTGGTGCTTGTCGTGCTGATCGGTGCCATCGGCTTTGGCGGGTGGAGCGTTTTGCAGGAAGTGCAGCGCGTGCAGGTCGCGCCGGTGGATCAGACCCCGGTTGTCCTGTCCGATCTTGATCCGCTTGACGGCGCGCTGTCAGCAGCGCCCGAGATCGGCGGTTCCGCAGATGCGCCGGACGCCATCGAGGCCCCCCGCGCCGATGCGCTGGACCGTCTCTATCGCCCGCAGGCGCTGGATGTGCCGGTACTGGTCGCCCGCGATGCCCCGATTTCCACCATTGATCCGCGTTCGGTCGGGAATTTCCCGGACCTGTCCACCATCGGGTCACCTGCCGTGATCCAGACCGCTGAACTGACGCTGGATGCCGAGCCGGGGGCCGCCGGCTCTCCGGGTGGCGCTGTCCCGCAGGTTGTGGAAGGTGCTGCAGGGACCGTGCGCATGGTTGCCGCCTATCCGTCCTGGGTGCGTGTGACCGCTGCGAATGGCTCCGTCATCTTTGAAAAGGTGATGAACAAGGGCGATACCTACGATATTCCCGCCACGGAAGAGCCGCCAACCCTGCGCACGGGCGAATCCGGTGCGCTGTATTTCGCGCTGGCGGATGCCTGTGTCGGTCCGGTGGGCGCACGCGGTGCGATCACATCGAACCTGCCGCTGCATCACGAAGCCCTTGCGGAACTTTACGCGCCGGTTGACCCGACCAAGGAGCAGCCGCTGAGCCGGATGTTCGCCGACCTCGCGGGCAGCGACATCGACCCTGCCGTGCTGGCAGCGATGCCCTGCCAGACCCGGTAGAACAACGGGCTGCCCCCATTGCGAAGGGGCGGCCGAGTGTCTAGGTTCCCCTTGAATTCGCAACCCCCGGGAAGCCGTAATGTCGCTCAACCACATCCGTCCATGGCGCAATATCTACCGTCGTAAAAGCCGTCAGATCATGGTGGGCAATGTGCCCGTCGGGGGTGATGCGCCGATCACCGTCCAGACCATGACCAATACGCTGACCACGGACGTGAAGGCGACGATTGCTCAGGTGCAGGCGGCGGCGGATGCGGGGGCGGATATCGTGCGCATTTCGGTCCCGGATGAGGCATCGTCCAAGGCGTTGCGGCAGATCGTGCCGGAGGTTTCCGTGCCGATCGTGGCCGACATCCATTTCCACTACAAACGCGGGATCGAGGCGGCAGAGGCGGGTGCGGCCTGCCTGCGCATCAACCCCGGCAACATCGGTGACGAAAAGCGCGTGCGCGAGGTCATCAAGGCCGCGCGCGACCACAATTGTTCGATCCGCATCGGGGTGAATGCCGGCTCGCTTGAGCGGCACCTGCTGGAGAAATACGGCGAACCCTGTCCCGATGCGATGGTGGAAAGCGGTCTGGACCACATCAAGATCCTGCAGGACAACGATTTTCACGAATTCAAGATCAGCTGCAAGGCCTCTGACGTCTTCATGGCTGCCGCGGCCTATCAGCAACTGGCAGAGGCCACGGATGCGCCCATTCACCTTGGCATCACGGAGGCGGGGGGCCTGACCTCCGGCACCATCAAATCGGCCATCGGGCTGGGCAACCTTCTGTGGATGGGCATCGGCGACACAATCCGCGTCAGCCTCTCCGCCGACCCGGTGGAAGAGGTCAAGGTCGGCTATGAGATCCTGAAGTCGCTGGGCCTGCGGCACCGGGGTGTGAACATCATTTCCTGCCCCAGCTGCGCGCGCCAGGGTTTTGACGTGATCAAGACCGTCGAGGCGCTGGAAAAGCGGCTGGAACACATCAAGACGCCCATGAGCCTCAGCATCATCGGCTGTGTGGTCAACGGCCCCGGCGAGGCGCTGATGACCGATGTGGGATTTACCGGCGGCGGGGCGGGTTCCGGCATGGTCTATCTTGCCGGCAAGCAGAGCCACAAGCTGGGCAATGACGGCATGATCGAACATATCGTCGAACAGGTGGAAAAACGCGCCGCCGAGATCGAAGCGCAAGAGGTCAGGGCGGCGGAATAAACCTGTAAGAGTTTACCATTCATTTACTATCGACAAGTCAGACTGGCTTTTATAGCAATAGATATGGTGTCAGATTTGGATACAACCCCACGATATGCCGAGTTTTTCTGCGGCGGAGGGATGGTGCGTGCCGCACTTGGCGAAACTTGGCAATGCGTTCTGGCAAACGATATTGATCCGATGAAATGCAGGGTCTACCGGAGCAATTGGGGTGATGTTGGCCTTGTTGAGGGCGATATTGCGGATTTGAATGATCAGTTTCTTCGCCAACCGATTGACTTGTATTGGGCCTCCAGCCCATGTCAGGACTTTTCACTGGCTGGTAAGGGCAAAGGTTTGGTTGGTGAGAGGAGCGGTGTATTCGCTGTTTGGGCAGAAAAGATTTCAGAGAGTGTTTCGAGCGGTTTTGCGCCGAAAATCATCGCATTTGAAAATGTCGTCGGCTTGATCTCCCGCGACAACGGACGGGATTTTTCCGCAGTTGTACTCCGGTTAAGTGAACTGGGCTATTCCGTCGGTGCGCTGGAAATTGATGCAAGCGGTTTTTTACCGCAAAGCCGTCCGAGACTGTTCGTCATCGCCGTTCGCAATGACCTCGATATATCGGGCTTTCGGGAACATGGCGCAAGCGGACCTTATCATTCGGACCGGCTGAAATCCTATGTCTCTTCCGCTTGCAATGAAATTCGCGAAAGATGGGTATGGTGGAAACACACCGAAGGCGGGTCATCACGCAACAGCCTGATCGATTTGGTGGATGATGAACCGGATACGCATTGGCTAACGGATGTGGAAGTCAATTATCTTCTCAGTATGATGTCTGAACCAAATCTGAAACGTGTTGAGGATGCCAAAGAACGGGGGGGGCGCCAGATTGGGATGCTTTACAAACGGGGTCGGCCAGATGGCACTGGCCGGGTGCGGCAACGGGCAGAGATTAGATTTGACGGTCTGGCAGGCTGCCTTCGTACCCCTACTGGAGGTTCTTCGCGCCAGACCATTGTGATTATCGAAGAAGGGACTGTAAAGGCCCGGTTGCTTTCATCTCGTGAAGTGGGGCGGCTTATGGGATTGCCGGATACCTTCCGGATGCCTTCGCGCTACAATCAAGCCTATCAGGTCGCTGGCGATGGCGTAGCCGTCCCTGTTGTGCGCTATCTGGACGAGCAGTTTTTTCGGCCGTTTCTGTTGATTTCCAAGCAACGGAACGCGGCGTGAGTTCTGCTCAGAAGTTTCGGTCGTCCGTTCTGCGTAACCTGACCGACAAGGTCGGCGTTTATGCGCTTTGCGATTTAGATGCCCAACCGATTTACGTTGGCCAGTCCGTCGACGGCATTCGTACCAGGGTACGTCGCCACCTGACATCTGCGCGTTCTGATGTGATTGCGAACAGGCAGATTGATGTTTGGGAAATCGCTTATGTATGGGCGTGGCCACTTGACGATGTGGCCGAAATTTCTAACCTCGAAGCCGCGATTTTTGCTAAATATGATGCGGAAATGCCGTTGATGAACGGAAAAAGTCTGTCGACACCGGATGGATCAGTAGCGAGACCGGCAAAGCAGACAGTCCAGATCATTGATGACGCGACTTTGCGCCAGCGGCTCATGCCTGCCCAGCGACTGCCCCGGCAAATCCAACAATATAATCTTTTGGTTGACTACATTCTCAATGTGAAAGACGCGGCTCATCTCAAACGTTCGCTGAATGCACACTTTGAACGCCTGATCAGATATCATAGCAAGTTTCTTTAGCCCCGTTTGTCGTCCACGATGGCGCGCATCTGGTCATAGGGCAGATAGCCGCGCAGCATTTCGTCATGCACCACAAAGGTCGGCGTGCCGGAAATCTGCAGCGTCTGCGCCAGGGCGCGGGTCTGCGCGATCTCCTGCGTCACCTCTTCGCTGTCCATCCGCGCCTCGATGGCATCCGCATCCAGATCCAGCGTTTCCGCAATCCGGCGCATCGCCGGCACGGTGATGGAGCCGCTATAGGCCATCAGCGCATCGTTCATCGCCTTGTAGGCATCGCCGCCCGCGACCTGTTTGGTGGCGATGGCAAAGCGGGAGGCGAGCACGGAATCCTCACCCAGAATCGGCAGTTCCTTGACGATAATCCGGATATTTCCGTCTGTTTCCAGCAGCTTGGCCACTTCACCATGGGCGCGTTTGCAATAACCGCAGCGGTAATCCAGGAATTCGACCAACGTGATGTCGCCCTCCGGATTGCCGCCAACCCAGGAATAGCCATCGTCAAAGATCGCCGCGGCATTGTCGGAAACCATGTTCACATCGGCCTGGGCCTGGGCTTCGGCCTCGCGGCTTTGCAGCAGTTCCACCGCTTCCATGATCACTTCGGGGTTGTCCATCAGATAGGCGCGCACCTCGGCCCGGAACTGCGCGCGCTCCGCCTCTGTCAGTTCGGTCAGGTCCATGGCGCTGGCAGGCAGGGCCAGGGCGGCGGCAAGGACGACGGCTGAGACAGGGGCGAACAGGCGGGGCATCATGGCAAATCTTTCCTAGGGGCGCGGGTTGACGGCGCACCGATGACAGGGTGAAACGTTGCGCAACATTAGGAGCAAGCCCATGCGAAGTTCAACCCGGTCGGCCGTCGATCCCTTTATTGTGATGGATGTGATGCAGGCCGCCACGGCGGCAGAGGCCGCAGGCCGTCACATCATCCATATGGAAGTCGGCCAGCCCGGCACCGGCGCACCCCGGGGGGCGGTATCGGCACTGGGGCAGGCGATGGATCGGGGCGCGCTTGGCTATACTGTCGCGCTGGGGCTGCCCGCGCTGCGCGCGCGCATCGCGCAGATGTATGGCGAATGGTACAATGTCGATCTCGATCCGGGCCGGGTGGTGATCACGCCGGGCTCTTCGGGGGCCTTTATCCTGGCTTTCACCGCGCTTTTCGATACCGGCGACCGGGTTGGCATCGGCGCGCCGGGCTATCCCAGCTACCGCCAGATCCTCAAGGCGCTGGCATTGGAGCCGGTTGACCTGCCCACATCGCCCGAGAACCGCTATCAGCCTGTTCCGGCTGATTTTTCCGGCATGGACCTGGCGGGGCTGATGGTCGCTTCGCCGGCCAATCCTACCGGCACCATGCTGGACCGCGACGCGATTGCGGCGCTGGTCGGGGCCTGCGATGCGGCGGGCACCTCCTTCATCTCGGACGAGATCTATCACGGCATCGAATATGACAAGAAGGCGGTCACCGCGCTGGAGGTCACCGACGACTGCTATGTGATCAATTCCTTTTCCAAGTATTTTTCCATGACCGGCTGGCGCGTGGGCTGGATGGTGGTGCCCGAGGATCATGTGCGCGTCATCGAACGCATCGCGCAGAACATGTTCATCTGTGCGCCCCATGCCAGCCAGATCGCAGCACTGGCCGCAATGGACTGCGATGCGGAACTGCAGGGCAACATGGATGTCTACCGCGCCAACCGCACCCTGATGCTGGAGGGGCTGACCGAAGCCGGGTTCACCAGGATCGCCCCGCCGGACGGCGCCTTCTATGTCTATGCCGATGTGTCCGACCTGACCGATGACAGCCGCAGCTTTGCCGCCGAGATTCTTGAAAAGGCCGGGGTTGCGGTGACGCCGGGGCTTGATTTCGACCCGGCGCGGGGGGGCTCGACCCTGCGGTTCTCCTATGCCCGCAGTACCGCGGATATTGCCGAGGGACTGGCACGGCTCAAGGCGTTCATGGCCGCGCGCTGAGGCTGGCGGCAGGGTGGCATTGATGCTAGCTTTGCCACAACAACAGCGTCAAGCGGTGGCACATGCGGGCATTATTTTCGACATTTCTGGCTTTGACGATCTGGGCGGGGCCTGCCCTGACGCAGGAGCTGAACGCGCTGGCCCGTGTGGACGGCGCGCGCAGTGAGATCACCGATGGCTGGTTCGGGCGCACCGACCTGCGGCTGGGGCTGAGCCAGGGGGTGCCGTTCCGGGTGTTCCTGCTGGATGATCCCGCGCGCCTGGTTGTCGATTTCCGCGAGGCGGATTGGGCCGGGATCAGCCCGCAGATGCTGCTGGCCGAACCGGGCCGCGTGTCTGCCGTGCGGTTCGGCGCGTTCCAGCCCGGCTGGTCGCGGCTGGTGGCGGATCTGGCGGTGCCGATGATCCCGACCGAGATCGGCATGCCGGTCGATGCGGCAAGCGGGACCGCGACGCTTGAGATCGACCTGAAGGAAGTGGACGCCGAAAGCTATGCCGCCGCCGCCGGCGCGCCGGTGGACCCGGCCTGGACCAGGGCGCTGGTTGCCCCGCCCAAGCCCGAAAACCCTGAAAAGGACCGTTTCGTGGTGGTGCTGGACCCCGGCCACGGCGGCATCGACCCCGGAGCGGAAAGCGACGGGGTTGCCGAAAAAGACCTGATGCTGAGCTTTGCACGGGCGCTGCGCGATGCGCTGGTGCGCGCGGGCATAGAGGTCGTGATGACCCGTGACGAAGACATCTTTGTGGCACTCGAACACCGCGTGGCCATCGCCCATCAGCGCGATGCCGATCTGTTCATCTCGCTGCATGCCGACAGCCTCAGCCAGGGCGGCGCCAAGGGGGCGACGGTCTATACCCTGTCGGACGAGGCCAGCGATGCCGCGACGGAACATCTGGCGGCGCGCCATAACCGGGCCGACATCATCGCGGGTGCCGATCTGACCGGCTCCGATGACCAGGTGGCGGGCATCCTGCTGGACCTCGCGCGGCAGGAGACAGAGCCCCGGTCCGCAGCCCTGGCAAAGGTGCTGGTGCAGGGCATGGCCAAGACCGGTGGCCCGATGAACAGCCGCCCGCTGCGCCGCGCGGGTTTTTCCGTGTTGAAATCGGCCGATATCCCGTCGGTTCTGATCGAAGTGGGATTCCTCAGCAATCCACGCGACCTGAACAACCTGCGCGATCCGGTGTGGCGGTCGGTCATGGTCAATGGTCTGGCGGATGCGATTCTGGCCTGGCGCGACGCGGACGAGGCGCGCGCGCCCTTGGTGCGACAATAACACTCCAGAACCTAACGGCTTTTGGGCGGCAAACGGCCCAATGCAGGGGTTTTGCCGTTTTGACCATTCCGACGCGGACAGATATAAGTCCGCTCAGTTTCCCGCGACCAGAAGGGCTGTGCGCCGTGTTCCGATTCATCCTGTCATTCTTTGGCGGCATCTTTACGACCCTGACGATGAGCATCGGCATGGTGGCGCTGACCATCGGTGCGATTTTCTGGATGTATGGCCGCGACCTGCCCAGCCACGAAAGCCTGGCGCAATATACGCCGCCAACAATCAGCCGGATCTATTCGGGGCAGGGCCGTCTGATCGACGAATTCGCCAAGGAGCGGCGGCTGTTCGCGCCCGCTGACACGATCCCCGATCTGGTGAAACAGGCCTTCATCTCTGCCGAGGACAAGAACTTTTACACCCACGAGGGCTATGACCTGCGCGGCATCGCGGCGGCGGCCATCGACGCGGTGCGGTCGCGCGGGCGCGAGGTGCGCGGTGCCTCCACCATCACCCAGCAGGTGATGAAGAACTTCCTGCTGTCCGGTGACCGCCGGGCGGAACGCAAGATCAAGGAGATCATCCTCGCCGCGCGGCTTGAGGAAACACTGCCGAAGGAAAAGATCCTGGAGCTGTACCTGAACGAGATTTTCCTCGGCCAGAATTCCTATGGCGTGGCGGCGGCCAGCCAGACCTATTTCAACAAGACGCTGGCCGAACTGGCCCCGCATGAGGCGGCCTTCCTGGCCTCGCTGCCCAAGGCCCCGTCGGATTACCACCCGGTGCGCCGCAAGGACCGCCTGCTGGCGCGGCGCAACTATGTGCTCAAGGAGATGGAGGACAACGGCTATATCTCCGAAGCGGTTTACGAAAGCGAGCGTGCGCAGCCGCTGCGCTCGGTACAGAATGGCGATTTCGAGAGTTTCAAGGCAGAACTGCCGCCGCGCGATTACTTCACCGACGAAATCCGCCGCCAGCTGTCCAACGACTTTGGCGAGGGCGAATTCTTTACCGGCGGGCTGACCGTGCGGGCCACCATCGACAACGAGATGCAGCCGTTTGCCGCCAATGCCCTGCGCGAGCAGCTTGAGCAATATGACCGGGGGCGGGGTGTCTGGCATGGCACCGGCAAGAAGATTGCCGCGGAACAACTGAACTCCGAGGAAAGCTGGCGCGCCGCGCTGGCGGACATCCGGGTGCCACGCGACATCGACCTTGAGAATCAATGGTATCCGGCTGTGGTGCTGGAAGTCGGCGCCAGCGATGCGCGCATCGGCATCGAGGGCGTCGAGGAAGTCGCGGATGGCCACTGGATTCCGGCCAAGGATGTGCAATGGGCCCGCAAGCGGCTGGAGAACGGCAAGCTGGCCGGCAAGGCGCGTGTGGCCGGTGATCTGGTTGAAGTCGGCGATGTGGTGCTGGTGCGCAGGATGACGGCGGATGCGGATGGGACCTTTATCCGCTGGACGCTGCGGCAGGTGCCGGAAGTGCAGGGCGCCTTTGTTGCGATGGACGTGAACACAGGCCGCGTGATCGCCATGCAGGGCGGATTTTCCTATCAGGATTCGGTCTTTAACCGCGCGACGCAGGCGCAGCGGCAGCCCGGCTCCTCCTTCAAGCCCTTCGTCTATGCCTCGGCGCTGGATTCGGGCTATTCCCCCGCGACCATCGTGGTGGACGCCCCGATCGAGATCAACACGCCGCAGGGGGTCTGGCGGCCCAAGAACGCCTCCAACCGCTACTACGGGCCGACCCCGCTGCGCACCGGAATCGAACAGTCGCGCAACCTGATGACCATTCGTCTGGCCCAGGAAGTGGGCATGGACGTGGTGGGCAGCTATGCCGAACGCTTTGGTGTCTATGACGACCTGGCCCCGGTGCTGGCCAATGCGCTTGGCAGTCAGGAAACCACGCTTTACCAGATGGTCAGCGCCTATGCGATGTTCGCCAATGGCGGCGAGCGGGTGCAGCCGACCCTGGTGGACCGGGTGCAGGACCGCTATGGCCGCACGGTCTACAAACACGATCAGCGGATCTGCAACGACTGCCAGATCGCCAGCCTGCCTGCGGGCAGCGCCCCGCGGATCATCTCCAACCGCGAGCGGGTGATGGACCCGGTGACCGCCTATCAGCTCACCTCGATGATGCGTGGCGTGGTGGAACGGGGCACGGCGCGTTCCGCCGTGAACCTGCCGGTGCCCACGGCGGGCAAGACCGGGACCACCAATGACGAAAAGGACGCCTGGTTCGTCGGCTTCACCTCGAACATCGTGGCGGGCTGTTACATCGGTTATGACCAGCCGCGCCCGATGGGCCGGGGCGCGGGTGGCGGACGGCTTTGTGCGCCGGCGTTCCAGCGCTTCATGACCGAGGCGGTCAAGAAATACGGCGGCGGCGATTTCAAGGTGCCGGAGCAATGCGTCTTCATCAACATCGACCGTTTTTCCGGCGCGCGGCTGAGCGACAGCGCATCGGGCCCCAATGTGGTTTCCGAATGTTTCCGCGATGGCGAGGAGCCGATTTTCGGCATCACCTTCGATGGCGGTTTTGCCATGGGGGCCGATCTGCCGCTGGTGGAGGAAGTAGGCCAGTCCGGGCGGCAGGTGACCACCTCGACCGGGCGCAAGGCGACGGTCGGGCCGAAGGCGAGCTTTGGCACGCTGTCCTCGGGCGGCCTGTACTAAGGCCACCCCTTTCGGCAAAGCGGTGTCGCGCTGCAAACCCCACCCGACGGCTTGTCCCTGCCGCGGTGCTGGTTTATCTGCGAGGAACCCAATCAAAGGCAGGCGAAGATGCGCGCAGAGGTACAAAACACCGTCGATGAAATCAGCAAGTCGCTGGAATTGCTGGCGCAACGGCTGAACGTGGAGACCGCCCAGCACCGGTTGGAAGAATTCAATGCCCGCGTCGAGGACCCGAACCTCTGGGATGACCCGGAGGCGGCGCAGAAATTGATGCGCGACCGGCAGGGGCTGGTGGATGCCATCGACACCTATGAGGGCATCAAGCAGGACCTGGCCGACAACATCGAACTGATCGAACTGGGCGAGATGGAAGACGACGCCGAGGTGGTCGCCGACGCGGAACGCGCGCTCAAGGCGCTGGCCGAGACCGCCGCGCAGAAAGAGCTTGAGGCGCTGCTGGACGGCGAGGCCGACGGCAATGACACCTTCCTCGAAATCAACGCAGGTGCCGGTGGCACGGAAAGCTGCGACTGGGCGCAGATGCTGGCGCGGATGTATGTCCGCTGGGCGGAAAAGAAGGGCTACAAGGTCGAGCTTCAGGCCGAGAGTGCCGGCGAAGAGGCGGGCATCAAATCCGCCACCTACAAGATCGCGGGGCATAATGCCTATGGCTGGCTGAAATCCGAAAGCGGCGTGCACCGTCTGGTGCGGATCAGCCCCTTCGATTCAGCGGCAAAGCGGCATACTTCCTTTACCTCGGTCAAAGTCTATCCGGTGGTGGACGACAACATCGAGATCGAAGTGAACCCCTCTGACATCCGCATCGACACCTACCGGTCCTCGGGGGCGGGCGGCCAGCACGTGAACACCACCGATTCCGCCGTGCGGATCACCCACCACCCCACCGGCATCGTGGTGACCTCCTCCGAGAAATCCCAGCACCAGAACCGCGACATCGCGATGAAGGCGCTGAAATCACGGCTCTACCAGCTGGAACTGGACAAACGGTCCGCCCTGGTGAACGAGGCCCATGAAAGCGCGGGCGATGCGGGCTGGGGCAATCAGATCCGGTCCTATGTCTTGCAGCCCTACCAGATGGTCAAGGATCTGCGCACCAACTACGAGACCTCGGACACCAAGGGGGTTCTGGACGGTGATCTTGACGGGCTGATGGGGGCCACGCTGGCGCTGGCCGTCAGCGGCAAGAGCCGGGCCGAAGCGCAGGGCAGTTGAGCGTCGGGGGGGCCTTTGCCCCCGGACCCCACGCCTGTTTTGAGCATTGAGCAGCAGGGGGATTGCACCTTCTTGTGAAGAAGTGCTCATGTGTTTTCATGGATATTCTGGATATGGATGCGCTTGCGCAATCGGCGGCGATTGATGCGGGCGAGTTGAGTGCAGCAGAGCTGATGCAGGCCACGCTGGCGCGGATCGCGGCGGTGAACGGGACCGTGAATGCGGTGGTGGCCTTGCGCGACGCGGATCTGCTGATGGCGGAGGCGCGGGCGGCGGATGCGGCCCCGCGCAAGGGATGGCTGCACGGCATTCCGATGGCGATCAAGGATCTGGCCAATGTGGCGGGTTTGACCACCTCCAGCGGCTCGCCGCTGTTTGCGAATATGGTCGCGCCGGAGGATGACCTGATTGTCAGTCGCCTGCGGGCGGCGGGGGCGCTGATCATCGGCAAGACCAATACCCCGGAATTCGGCCTTGGCAGCCATACCTTCAACCCGGTCTACGGGGCCACCACCAATCCCTATGATGCCACCCGGTCGGCGGGCGGCTCCTCCGGCGGGGCGGCGGCGGCATTGGCGGCGCGGATGCTGAGCGTCGCGGATGGCTCCGACATGATGGGATCCCTGCGCAACCCGGCGGGCTGGAACAACGTCTATGGCATGCGGCCTTCCTGGGGTGATGTGCCGGCGGAACCGGCGCGGGAGATGTTCCTGCATCAACTGGCGACACTTGGCCCGATGGCGCGCAGCCCTGCGGACCTTGCGGCTTTGCTGGACACGATGACCGGTGCCGATCCGCGCGACCCGCATGGGCGCAGCCCGGCGGACAGGCTGCCGGGGATATCAACACCGCCGGGGCGGTTGCGGATCGGCTGGCTGGGGGATTGGGGCGGTGCCTTGCCATTCGAAGACGGCATCCTGGCCGGGAGCGAGGCGGCGCTGGCGCAATTGACGGGCCTCGGCCATGCGGTCGAGGCGCTGGGGGCGCCATTCTCTGCCGATGCGATCTGGGACAGCTGGATCACCCTGCGGTCCTTTTCCGTGGCGACCGGGCTGGCAGAGATCTACCTGAACCCTAGGACGCGGGATGCGCTGAAGGAGGCCGCGCAATGGGAGGTGGCGCGCGGGCTGGCGATGGATGCGATGACGGTGCACCGCGCAAGCGAGGTGCGGTCGGATTGGTTCAGATCTGCCGCCAGGCTCTTTGACGGGCTGGATGTGCTGGTGCTGCCCTCGGCGCAGGTCTGGCCCTTTGACGTGACCCTGACCCATCCGGTGCAGATTGCCGGGCAGGGGATGGATACCTATCACCGCTGGATGCAGGTTGTCGTGCCAGCCAGCCTGATCGGTCTGCCCGTGGTGAACATCCCGGCAGGCTTTGACGACAACGGATTGCCGCTGGGTCTGCAGCTGATCGGGCGGCGCGGCAGCGACGCGCGCCTGTTGCAACTGGCGCAGCAATGGCATGGCGCGACCGGCTGGCCGCAGAAAAGACCCCCCGTTATCTGAACGGCGGGCTTGGCGCGGGCAGGGCGCTTTCGCGGCCCTGCGCCACCAGCTGCGCACGCAGCGCTGCGGCATCCGGGTGGTTGGTCTCAAGCGCGAAGACATGGGCGTGGGTCAGGTAGAACGCCGCGCGTTCCGGCGCATTGGCCTGGGCCGCGGCCTGTTGGTAGAGAGTTACCAGGGCCCGCAGATCCCTGGCGGCATGGGCCGCCAGCAATTCCCGTTCCAGTGCGATCACTCGGCGGCCTGTGGCAGGCTGCGGTGCCGTTCGATCTGTGCCGCGACCCAATCGTGAAACAGATGTGTCGGGCCGTCCATCGCGGGTGAGAACCTTCCGCCATCGAAGGTCGGCGCGTGCCGCCCCCGCTGCATGCCTTCGACAACAAAGACGTCCTCGTCAAAGACCTCTCTCCATTGTTTGGCGTTGCGTTCGCGCAGGGCCGGGTCGGTGTCGGGTCGGGCGTAGTAGATATGCACATGCTCGACCGTATGCGCCTGGCTTTCAGGGACCAGGATGATGGCAAAGCTGTGGTCGCGGTGCACGCCCATCAGCACATTGGGATAGACGGTGATATATTCCGCGGCCGTGTCCCATTTGTCGCTGATGCCGGCAAAATCGGGAAAGCTCTGGCCCGCCTCGTCCTTGAGCTGCCGGTACACCAGCGTGCCCTGGCCGGAGTACCGCCCCGGTTCCTCGATGTGATAATGATCCTCCAGCCGGGAATAGCTGTTCAGGCCGGGATGGACCCAGGGCAGGTGGTAGCTTTCGCAGTAGTTTTCGACCGCCAGCTTCCAGTTGCAGTCGACGGGAATCTGAAACCGGCTTTCCGCGCCGCCATGGTACAGGGGCTGGTCGAATTCGGCCCAGCGGGCCAGCAGGTCGGCATGGGCATCGGCAAAGGCGGGGGCCTGACCGGAGACATTGATAAAGATCACATCCATCCAGATGTGACTGCGGATTTCCACCAGACCCAGCAGCGCACGGTCGATCCCGCTATGGGTGTTCTGACCGGGACCGCCCACATGCGGGGTGCTGACCAGCCGGCCATCGGTGGCATAACACCAGCTGTGATAGGGGCAGCGGATGGCGCCCTCGATGTTGCGCGGTTCCTCGACCAGGATCATGCCCCGGTGGCGGCAGGTGTTCTGGAACACGCGCACCTCGCCCTGGCGGTCGCGGACGATCAGCAGGGGCATGCCCAGAAAGCTGAGCGGCACGGCGTCGCCGATGTCGGGCACATCCGCGGTCACGGCCAGCCCCGCCCAATTGTCGAAAAGCACCGCCTGGCGTTCCTCGGCAAAAACCTCCGGATCGATGTAATGGGGATTCGGCAGGCCATTGGCCTGTTCGATCGGGCGTCTGACATTTCTGAGGTCGGTCCGGTGCTGGGCCATGCTGCTCTCCTGCTGCTGGCTTGAGGCTAGCAGATGGCGCGCGCAGCCGTATTTCCGGCAGCGACCCGTTTTTATCACCGGCGACATGCCCCTGCGGCGGCTGTTGGCGGTGGCGGATCAGGAAAACGGGATATGGGGGCGCAGCAGGTGTTTGTGGAAGGGCTGCAACTGGTCCAGTTCCTTCAGCCCTGCGCTGCGGGCGGCGGGCAGGGCATCGGATATCTTTTCGCCAAGGTATTCATAGACCAGCCGGGTCACCCGCAACGCACCTGCGGATTCCGGCACCGTCCGGGTGACATAACCCACCCAGAAATTGTTTTCGAAGGATGCGGCGCGGCTGAGATGGTTGAAAGACACCGTCATTGCGTTGCTGCGCGCGGCGATGATGGTGATTCCCTCGTCCTGGCGCATGACGGCACCCCGGAATTCACGCGATCTGGCACCGGTGGGCAGGCCCTGGATGCGCATCGCTTCTCTTGTCTCAAAGCCGCGCAGCAGGGTATTTCCCCCCTCCCGGCCAACCATCACCACAGAGACCACAAACCGGTCCGGATCGACAAAGCTGCGCCGGGAAAACCGGTAGAAGCCACTTGGGAAGTCATCCTGTGACACCTGCCGGTTGCCTGCGCCCACGAAATTGCGCAGATAGGCGCATGAAAACGGGTCCGGCGGGCAGGTGAGACTGTCGATCGGTTCGAGCATGATGCGCGCATCGACCCCAAAGAAGCTGCAGATGCGCGCCAATATGTCCGGCCGGGGAAAACTTTCGCCGGACAGGTATCGGTTGAACTGCGTCCGGTTGATTGAAAGCTGCCGCGACAGGTCGGAAACCGAGGCATAGCTTTCTGCAAGCTTGCGCAAATTCGCGCCAAAAACATTGCGCAATTGCGCAGGAGATTGTTTATTTGGTTCCATATTCTCAGTGAGGTGGAAAAATCCGGCGGGTTTGCGGAGATTTATGTCCCGCGATTAATTGAAGATAGATATTTCGTTCCTGTTCCGCGTCAAGTGTGACGGCAATTTGTGGCAGAACGACGCCAGAGCGGCATTATTTGGAACAAACGTACGGATATTGTTCATATCTACTCTCGGTGAGATGTAGTTAGATAACAGCTAGGATGGGTTAAGGTTATTTGATGTTGGGCGTGGTCCTTTGGAGCGATCCTGTTGACCGGAAAGCGGTGTTCTGGTGCGAAGACCAGGGCGATCTGGCCTATTATTGTGCCGGACACGCGACAGACCTCTGCGACGGCTTTCTTGAAGCCGGGGACATGGTGACCTTCACCGCCGATATCGTTGGCAAACTGCGCAAGGCGCGCGATGTCGCGCTGGTGCAAGAGCAGGCCTGTACGGAATTGCCGGAAAAACTGCGCGATACATCCCGGACATCCCAGGCCCCCGCCAGGCGGCAGGAGGGCGACAAGCGGATTCTGTCCTTTGTGTCACCCTCAGCGCCGCAGGTCGTCACGCATCAGTTTCGCAAGCGCAACGTCTGATCATTCAGGTCGCACCCGGTGCGGCACCGTGGCGGCGCCGGGTCAGTCGCCCCGTGACAATGCGGCGACCCCGGTGCGGGCCACTTCGGTCAGGCCCAGCGGGCGCATCAGATCGGCAAAGGCGTCGATCTTTTCCGGCGCGCCGGTGATTTCGAAGACAAAGCTTTCCAGGGTGCTGTCCACCACATTCGCGCGAAAGATATCGGCCAGCCGCAGGGCCTCGACCCGGTGTTCGCCCTTGCCGGTGACCTTGAACATCGCCAGCTCGCGTTCCACGCATTTGCCCTCGACCGTGAGGTCATGCACATCATGGACCGGCACGATCCGGCCCAGCTGCGCCTTGATCTGTTCGATCACCTGCGGGGTGCCCGAGGTCACGATGGTGATGCGGCTCAGATGCCCGGTGTGATCCACCTCAGCCACGGTCAGGCTGTCGATGTTATAGCCACGCCCGGAGAACAACCCGATGACCCGCGCCAGCACGCCGGGCTCGTTTTCGACCAGCACGGCGAGTGTATGACGTTCGATCACATCCGAAAAGTTGGGCCGCAGGTTATAGGCGGAATGGCTGGTCGCGCCTTTTTTGATCTTGAGTGCTGACATTGTTCAGGTCCTGAGAATGAGGGGTAGAAGGCCGGAGTTTTCGAAAACTCCGGTCCGATTTTTTCGAAAAAATCGCGTCACACCAAAACACTCCCCTTGGCGTCGATGACGCCCTGGGTATCGGCTTCGCCCAGAAGCATTTCGTTATGCGCCTTGCCGCTCGGGATCATCGGGAAGCAGTTTTCGTGCTTTTCGACCAGGCAGTCAAAGATCACCGGCCCGTCGTGGTTCAGCATCTCCATGATCGCATCGTCCAGATCGGCGGGATCCTTGCACAGGATGCCCTTGGCGCCGAAGGCCTCGGCCAGTTTCACGAAATCGGGCAGGCTTTCCGACCAGGAATGCGAATAGCGTTCGCCGTGCAGCAGCTCCTGCCACTGGCGCACCATGCCCAGACGTTCGTTGTTCAGGATGAATTGTTTGACCGGCAGGTTGTACTGCATGGCTGTGCCCATTTCCTGCATGTTCATCAGCCAGGATGCTTCGCCCGCCACATTGATCACAAGGGCGTCGGGATGCGCCATCTGCACACCGATGGAGGCGGGGAAGCCATAGCCCATGGTGCCCAGCCCCCCGGAGGTCATCCAGCGGTTCGGGTCCTCAAAGCCGAGGTATTGCGCGGCCCACATCTGGTGCTGGCCGACCTCGGTACAGATATAGCGGTCGTGATCCTTGGTCAGCGCCTCAAGCCGCTGCAGCGCATATTGCGGTTTGATCGTCTTGCCCGTCTGCTTGAACTTGAGGCAATCCACACTGCGCCATTCGTTGATCTGCTGCCACCATTTGGCCAGCGCCTCGCCGTTGGTCTTGCGGCCGCGCGATTTCCAGATCTTCAGCAGGTCCTCCAGCACATGGCCCACATCCCCCATGATCGGGATGTCCACGCGGATGACCTTGTTGATGGACGACGGGTCGATGTCGATATGCGCTTTCTTGGACTTGGGGCTGAAGGCGTCGATCGTGCCGGTGATCCGGTCGTCAAAACGCGCACCGATGTTGATCATCAGGTCGCAGCCGTGCATCGCCATATTGGCCTCGTAAAGCCCGTGCATCCCCAGCATGCCCAGCCATTTGTCGCCCGACGCGGGGTAGGCGCCAAGGCCCATGAGCGTGGAGGTGATGGGAAAGCCCGTGGCCTCCACCAGTTCGCGCAGCAACTGGCTGGCACCGGGGCCGGAGTTGATCACACCGCCGCCGGTATAGAACACGGGGCGCTTGGCCTTTTCGATGGCGGCGGCCAGTTCGGTGATCGCCTCCAGGTCGCCCTTGACCTGCGGCTGGTAATGCGAGGTCGAGGGTTTGCGCGCCTCATAGGTGCCGGTGGCGAATTGCACGTCCTTGGGGATGTCCACCAGAACCGGGCCGGGGCGGCCGCTGGTCGCAACGTGAAAGGCCTCGTGCAGCACGCCCGACAGCTTGTCGGTCTCTTTCACCAGCCAGTTGTGTTTCGTGCAGGGCCGGGTGATGCCCACGGTATCGGCTTCCTGAAAGGCGTCCGAGCCGATCATGAAGGTCGGCACCTGGCCGGTCAGCACCACGATCGGAATGGAATCGAGCAAGGCATCGGTCAGGCCGGTCACCGCATTGGTGGCACCGGGGCCGGAGGTCACCAGAACAACGCCGGGCTTGCCGGTCGAGCGCGCATAGCCTTCGGCGGCATGCACGGCACCCTGTTCGTGGCGCACCAGAACATGTTTGATCGAGTTTTGCTGAAACACCTCATCATAAATGGGTAGGACAGCGCCGCCGGGATACCCAAATACGGTATCGACACCCTGATCTATCAGGGCTTGAACGATCATCTTCGCTCCGGTCATCTGGCGTGTCATCTGCTTTTCTCCGTTTCAGCAGGTTCAAGGTGCGCATAAAAAAACCCCCGTTTTGGCGGGGGCGCATGGGTCAGATTATGGTCTACCGTTACCGGCCCATGCGCGTGTGTCCTACAATGACGACTAGAGTGGTCATGCCCTGGGGCTCCTTTAAGCGTGCGGCGACATTATGTTCGTCCGCCGGGAGGGTCAACAGGCAAATATCCACTTTCGTGTCGTGCGGTGCTGATTTTGCGACATATTGTTGCGCAATGCCGGTTTCAGGCGAAACTTTCGATTCCTGCTTCAGCAGGGGAATGCCGCCCGTTCAGGGTTGTTTCCGAGATGGGGCGATCCCGCGCCGCGACCCCGAATCCGCCGTGTAACAATTCGTTAGATTTGGGTTGCAAGCGACTGATTCGGCGCGAAATTGCGGAAATCAGCCCCACCGCTCAGTAATTCATCTGCAGCCTTTGTTTTAAGCGACGAAAACGACCCGAGGTTACAACTTTTGCGCGAAATCACGCATCTTATGGACGTCAAGTCAGAAGAAGGTGTTCCATATCGCGGGTTGAACGCTAAAGTGCGGTTATTCGAAACGATCCGTGGCCCCAATGGCAACACGGGCATTCTATCCGGGAGGAATCTACCTATGGACCGTCGTTCATTTCTGAAGACGTCTGCACTTGGCGGCACCGCTGCCGCCGCGACCACATTGGCCGCACCTGCCTATGCACAGGGCAAACGCACACTGACAATGGTAACCACTTGGCCCCGCGGCCTTGCCGGTGTCTGGGATTCGGTGGAGCGTGTGGTGCAAAACGTCTCTGACATCACAGACGGTCAGATCACCATCGACCCGAAAGGTGCGGGCGAACTCGTCGGTGCCTTCGAGGTGTTCGATGCCGTGACCTCTGGCCAGGCCGACATGTATCATGGCGCTGACTACTACTTTACCGGCCAGCACCCCGGTTTTGCATATTTCACCGCTGTGCCCTTCGGCATGACCGCGCCGGAAATGATGACCTGGTACTACGGTCAGGACGGCAAGGCGCTGCACCACGAGCTGGGCGAAGTCTTTGGCATCAAGTCCTTCATCGCGGGCCAGACCGGCGCGCAGGGTGGCGGCTGGTTCCGCAAGGAAATGAAGTCGGCTGCCGATTTCAACGGTCTCAAGTTCCGCATGCCGGGTCTTGGCGGTCAGGCATTGTCCAAGCTGGGCGCTTCCGTTCAGGTTCTGCCGGGCGGTGAAATCTATCAGGCCCTGTCCACAGGCGCGCTGGATGGCACCGAATGGATCGGCCCCTGGTCCGACGAGAAGCTGGGCCTGCAGGAAGTCTGCGACTACTACTATCCTGCCGGTTTCCACGAGCCGGGCGCGGCCTTGTCGGTTGCAACCAACCTCGATGTGTTCGAAGGCCTGACACCTGCGCAGCAACGCGCGATCGAAGTGTCCTGCGCCGATGCGCACCAGCAGAACTATGCGCTGTTCATCGCCAACAACGGCCCGGCGCTGCAGCGTCTGAAGTCTGGCGGCGCGCAGGTTCTGGAATTCTCCGACGACATCTGGGATGCCTTCGGCAAGGCCTCCGTGGAGGTTCTGAACGAGTTCACCAGCGACGATCTGTTCAAGAAGATCCACGATTCAGCCCAGAAGTCGATGCGTGAATCCGGCGAATGGCTGGCGGTGTCGGACAGCAAATACGCTTCCGAGCGTAACCGCGTGCTGGCGACAATGGAGTAAACTGATGCGGCCCCCATCCGGGGGCCGCGTTTCGGTTAGACTTGGCACGGGCTGCGACACCTTTACAGGGGTGACGCGGCCTGTGTTGGCACAATCAAACAGGGGTCCGTCCAGATGCTCGATGGCATACGGTGGTTCTTTTCCAACATCGCGATGGCTTTCTACAACTTCGGCTATGCCGTGACCCATCCGGGGCTCTGGCTGGACTGGAGCGACAAGACGGCGATCATGCGGTTTGTCTATTACGGTGCGTCGATCGAATTGTTCTTCGTGATCTTCGACGCGCTGCTGATCCTCACGCTTGTCTGCGTGCTGCGGCCAAACTTCATGTGGACCGTGGTCCGCGGTCTGGAAGGGCTTGCAAACGGGCTTGGCCGGTTCTTTGCCTGGGCGGGTCTGCTCATGGTGCTGCAACAGATCATCATCGTCTTCATGCAACGGATTTTTGCCCGGCCCGACATCGTTGTCGGTTTTGGTGTGCCGCTGCAATTCGACATTTCATGGTATGCCGAAGAGCTGAAGCTCTATAACGCGATGATCATCGTCTTCTGCGTGGCCTATACCTTTGTGCAGGGCGGGCATGTGCGGGTGGACCTGATCTATGCCGGCGTGAAATTCCGAACCAAAAAGATCCTCGACATGTTCGGCGCGGTCTTTTTCATGATGCCTTTTGCCGTGCTTACATGGCTTTACGGCTGGTACTTCATGTGGCGTCACCTGATCGTGCCGAATCCCTCGGCCTCAGACTCCCTGGACCGGCTGGTCAACAAGGCCCGCGCCCTGCGCTGGAACGTGGAGACAACCGGCTTCAGTCCCAGCGGGTTCAACGGCTACTTCCTGTTCAAGGTCCTGTTGTGCCTGTTCTGCGCCATGGTCTTCCTGCAAGCGATTGCAGTGGCCTACCGGTCCTGGCGGGAACTGCGTGAAGGCCCGGAAAGCGAAGGCCGCTATCTCGACCGCGACTCGCTCGGCGAGGGCGAAGAAGCCTATGAAGGCACCCATTAATTTCGGCAAGTAATCAGGGGACATCCCATGCTGTTTGGTCTGGACGGGGTCGAGGTTGGCCTGCTTATCGTTTTCATCTGTCTGTTCGGTGGCATCCTTTCAGGGTTCCCGGTGGCCTTTGCCATCGGCGGCGCGGGGATCATCTCTTTCGGGATCATCGCGGCGATGGACAGCGCCGGTCTGCTGATCCACCAGGCCATCGACACCTCGTCGGATGCCTATCGGGCGCTGGTCAGCACCGGCGTCAAACACGACGCGATATCCATTTTCCGATACCCTGACCTGCCACGGGTGGGGCAATCTGTCTTCCCCCAGGGCTGGGAAACCGCGCTGGACCGGAACGTCAGCTTTATCGTGAACCGGATGAACGAACGCGTGCTCGCGGGCCAAAGCATCGAGACGCTGCTCGCGGTTCTGATGTTCGTGCTGATGGGCATTACCCTGGAACGCTCCAAGATCGCCAATGACCTGCTGACCACGATGGCTCGGGTCTTCGGGCCGCTGCCGGGCGGTCTGGCGGTGTCGATCGTGGTTGTGGGCGCCTTCCTTGCGGCCTCCACCGGGATCGTGGGGGCCACGGTTGTCACCATGGGCCTGCTGGCCCTGCCCACGATGCTGCGCAGCGGCTATTCGCCGGAGCTGGCGACAGGTGTCATCGCGGCCTCCGGCACGCTGGGGCAGATCATTCCGCCCTCCATCGTGATCGTTCTGCTGGGCACGCTTGCGGGCGATCTTTATTCCGCTGCACAGGAGGCGCGGGCCACCGCTGCGGGGTGCAGCGATGCGCTGACCTTCCTGGGGCAACCGGCGGTGGTCTCCGTCGGCACGCTGTTCCAGGCGGCGCTGCTGCCGGGCATTCTGCTGGCGGTGCTCTATGCGCTTTATGCCTTCTGCTACGCGCTGCTCAACCCCGAGAAGGCCCCGGCGGTCGAACTCGGCACGACCAGCAGCGAAGCGATCACCCGGCGCGAAGCCTTCACCTGGTTTGTCGGCGCACCTGTGCTGCTGATTGTCGGGACCATCCTGCTGGGCAACATCGGTGCCGTAGGCAGCCAGTCGACCGTTGTCTCCAGCTTCTCCGACTCCGGGGATACCGCGATCCTGCGGACCAATGTGGGTGAGGATTGCAAGACCGCGATGATCGAACTGCACGGGCAGGACAAATGGGACCAGGCCGTGGCGCAACAGGCCGAGATAGACGCGGCTGGCGGCGTTCAGACCAGTGAGCGGCTGTCGGTTGAAGCCCTTGCAGAGAAAACTGCGGCCAAGATTGCGGCGGCGGCACCCATCGGCACCGGCGTGGCGATCATCGTCGTGTTGCTGGGCCTGGTGCTGAGCGCCGGTCGGGGCGTGTCGCCCTCTGCCGCCGGCAGGCCGCTGATCCTCGGCGCAATCGGGCTGGTGCTGATGCTGCTGGTGGACATCCTGCTGATCGGGCCAGTCACTTCGCCCGGGGTGATGGTGCTGCTGATGGCGCTGCCCTTTGCCCTTGCGATGTACGGGGTGGTCTATGCCACAAGGCTTTGCGCCGGAAATGAGCTGATCCGGGTGGTCTTCCCGCCGCTGATGCTGATCGTCGCGGTGCTGGGCTCGATCCTGGGCGGGATCACCAACCCGACACCGGCCGCGGCGCTGGGGGCGGGCGGTGCGATCATGCTGGCCGCCTATCGCAAGCTCAAGGATCAGGACCGCAGCCCCAAGATCATCATCTGGTCGACACTGGCAATCGTGATCTGCATCCTGGTCGGCGTGAACTTCGACCTGCGGATCAACCAGGACGGGGTCAGTTTCGAAAGCTGGGTCGCCTTCTTTGTGGCCTATGCCGCCTATATCTATGCCGTCTTCGGGCTGCTCTTTGCCTGCTGGGTGCTTTACACCTCCGGGGTGCTGACACCGGTGGTGCGCGAAACGGCCAAGGTCACCTCGATGGTCTTCACCATCCTGATCGGCTCGCAATTGCTGAACCTCGTGGTGATCAGCTTTGGCGGGGAGCATTACATCCAGCAGTTCCTGCGGTCCTTCGACAACGAGCTGACCGTCTTCCTGCTGGTGATGCTGGTGCTCTTCGTGCTGGGCTTCGTGCTCGACTTCCTTGAGATCATCTACATCGTGGTGCCCATCGTGGGGCCGGTGATCTATGGCGGCACCTTTGACCCGAAATGGGTGACGATCATGATCGCGGTGAACCTGCAGACCTCCTTCCTGACACCGCCCTTCGGCTTTGCGCTGTTCTATCTGCGCGGGGTCGCCCCGGCGAGTGTCACGACGCAGCACATCTACCGCGGCATTGTGCCCTTCGTGCTGATCCAGGTGGCGGGGCTGGCGATCCTGTGGTTCTTCCCGGCGATTGTCACCATCGTGCCGGAACTGATGCCGAACTGAGGCGTCGCGCCACAGGGCAGGGGTATTATCAAAAGGAGAGGGCGCCCGCGGGCGCCCTCAGATTGCTGACAAACCCGGAAACGGCTGCCGCCGGAGGTAAATCGTTCTTCTGCGCTCAGCGTTTCGTTTTCGAACGAAGGGACGCGCCCGAGCCTGGGAGGGCGCATTGAGACGCGCATTCGGAGCGCCTCCCTTACAAATATCAATGTTGTCAGTGTGATACGAGAAGTCACCAAAAGCGCCCTCCCGGGGGGAGGGTCGGGCGCGGCCCGGGCTGACACCCGGGCCAAGGCTTGTGGCTAGCGTCGTGGAAGAACGATTTCGTTGTTTCGGGGGGGGGCGGGTGCAGGAACGTGCTTTTTCAGCAGCCTCAGGGCGCCCCCGGGCGCCCTCATGCGTTTCATGGATTGCAGGCGGGCCTTGTCACGGGCTGCATAACCTCGGGGGGGCTTTGCCCCCGGGCGCTCTGAGTATTTCTGGCATGAAGAAGCGGGCAGACCCCGGGCCCGTCAGCGGCGGTGGCGCGCCATGTCGGGCAGGGCGATATTGGCCACCTGTTCGGCAATCGGATCGTTGCCGAGCGGGTGTTGCTCCGGCCTGAATTCTTCGGGGTCGCGCAGTTTCTGCCAGTGACCGCCTAGGTAGATCTCCAGCCCGGAAAAGCGCGCCTTGTATCCCATCTTGGGGCTGCCGGGGACCCAGTAGCCCAGGTAGACATAAGGCAGACCCGCCGCGCGGGCGATCTCGATGTGATCGAGGATGATGTAATTGCCCAGCCCGTTGCGGGGAAGCTCGGGAGAGTAGAAGGAATAGACCATGCTGACGCCATCGGCCAGCACATCGGTCAGGCAGACCCCGGCCAGTTCACCGGTTTCGGGATCGACATATTCGATCACCCGGCTGCGGATCGGCGTTTCCTCGATCATCGCGGCAAATTCGAAGATGTCCATGTCCGCCATGCCGCCGTCCGCATGGCGGCTGTCCAGATAGCGGCGGAACAGGGCGTATTGGTCTTCCGTCGCCCAGGGCGAGGTGGCGCGGCGCACCAGATGCCGGTTGCGCTTCAGGGTACGTTTCTGACCCTTCGAGGGTTTGAATGCGGCCACGTCGATCCGTGCGGAAAGGCAGGAGGCGCAATCGGCGCAGGAGGGACGGTAGAGCACATTCTGCGAGCGGCGAAACCCCTGTGCCGACAGGCTGTCATTCAGCTCTGTCGCGGTGTCACCCTGCAGTGCCGTGAACAATTTCCGCTCCATCCTGTTCTCAAGATACGGACAGGGTTGCGGCGCGGTCACATAGAACTGCGGTGTGATCGGAAGACTGTGGCGCATGGAGATCCTTTGGTTGACGAAATGATAACCAAGGTCCTGTCACGCGCCAAGGGGACATTTAATAAAATGGTAAAGAGTCGCCCAGTGTCATGTGCGCCGGTTCAGCGGCACGGTGCCCAGCAGCATGTCGGTCAGCCCCTGCCGGCGTGCGGAGGTGATCATGAGCACGACGGAGATCAGTTGCAGCGGGGCCATGGCGACCGAAACCGTATAGCCCAGCGTATGCATGAAGGCGGTGCCGCCATCGAAGGGCAGGTCGCGCCCGTCGCGCAGTTCCATCCCCACCAGGCGCATCCCCCAGGTCGCAGAGCCGCTCGCGAGGGTGGCCAGCCGGTAGAGGAAGCCGATCACCAGGATCAGCGCGGGGAAAAAGAACACACCGGTAAAGGCGGTGAAGGGCAGCACCAGCAGGCACAAGGCAACAATCAGGATGCTGTCCACCACCCAGGCAAAAAAGCGCTTTGCAAGGATGCCGTCGTAGAATTCCGGCTGGTCGAAGGGATCGGGTGTCATTGCTGGTCCTGTGGCGGGCAAAGGCCCCCGGCAGGCGGCGGGGGCGGGAGAGGGTAGGTTGTCGGCCCGGTGTCCGGGCCGACCCGTGATGCGTCAGGCCTCTGCCGGGCCGTCGTTGCGCTTGGCGCGTTCGTCCATGAACTGGTCGAACTCGGCTTTGTCCTTGGCTTCGCGCAGCCGCTCCAGGAAGGATTCGAAATTGGTCTGCTCTTCCTCAAGCCGGCGCAGCGTGTCCGCCTTGTAGGCGTCGAATGCGGCATTGCCGGTGTTGCGGGTGGTCATCATCGTGCGTTTGCTGCGCTTGGCGCAGGAGGGGCCGGAAAACATGCGTTTGCTCCAGATCATGTACATAAGAAGGGCGAGGCCGACAGGCCAGAAGAAGATGAAGCCAAGCACCATCGCGGCGATCCAGGCACCTTTGCCCTTGTCGTCCAGCCAGCCCTCGGTCCGGGCGAACCAGTTCTGGCGGGTGCCGTAGCTAGAAGTTTCGGTCATGGTCGTCATGTGACAAGCCTTTCTGGTGGTAAGGCCTGACTGCGGCCTCGGGATCAAAAGGTCTTATGTGAATGCCTTTTACATCAACCAAGATGGGCATTGCCGCGATTCGTACAAGAGGGTATGTGAAGACTTTTTACATTTTCTCTGAAATCTGTTGGAAATCAGCGACTTGCGCGCCAGAAATCTGGAGCATTTCTTGCGGTGTAAGCCGGAAAACGTGATGAGGCGTGCCCGCTGCGGCCCAGATTTCGGGGAAATCCAGCAGCCGCCGGTCAAACCACATGCGGCAGGGATTGAGGTGCCCGACCGGGGAAACGCCGCCGATGGCAAAGCCGGTCTGCGCCCGGATCAGCGCCGCATCCGCCTTGCCCAGGGGTTCTCCGGCCAGGGCGGTGGCGGCGGCAAGGTCGACCTGGTTGCCGCCGGCCGTGATGAAGACCACCACATCGCCGGAGGTTTCGCCCCGCAATGCGATGGATTTCGCGATCTGGTCGATCTCGCATCCCACGGCAGCGGCCGCATCGGCGGCGGTGCGGGCCAGTTCGGTTTCACGGATCTCGGCGGGGACGCCGGCAGCCTCAAGGGCGGCGCGGACTCTTTTCAGGCTCTTGCTCATGGGCGCAGACTGTCGCAAAGCTGGGGCCATGACAAGTACGCTCGAAGCCCGTGTCACCCGATGCCCGCGACCCCATGATCCGGGCCGGGTCGATGATATCAAGGCGCTGGTGGGCGACCTGCCGCCGAAGCTGCGCGAGCTTGCTGTCGGGGCCGGGGCCTCTGCGCCCTATCTGGCGGGACTGCTGGAAAAGGAGCGTGACTGGCTGGCCGATGCCGTTGCGGACCCGGAGGCGGCAGTCCGCGCGGTGATCCGGGGCGCGGGTGAGCTGGCTCCGGAGGGGCTGGCAGACGGGTTGCGGCAGGGCAAGCGGCGCGTGGCGCTGATGGCGGCGCTGGCCGATCTAGGCGGCGCCTGGGCGTTGGAGCAGGTGACAGGCGCGCTGACCGATTATGCCGATGCGGCCTGTGCCGCCGCATTGCATGCGGGGCTGGTGGTGCAGGTCAAACGCGGCAAGCTGCCCGGGGTGACCCTGGACGATCTGGGGGATTCAGGCGGCATGGTGGTGCTGGCCATGGGCAAGATGGGCGCCCACGAGCTGAATTATTCCTCTGACATCGACCTGATTTGCCTGTTTGACGAAACCCGGTTCGACCCGGAGGTGTTTCACGACGCCCGCAGCGCCTTTGTGCGCGCAACCCGGGCGATGGCGGCCACGCTCAGCGATCTGACCGGGCAGGGCTATGTGTTCCGGACCGATCTGCGGCTGCGGCCCGACCCTTCGGTGACCCCGGTGTGTCTGGGGATGGAAGCGGCGGAACGCTATTACGAATCCCTTGGCCGGACCTGGGAACGCGCAGCCTATATCAAGGCGCGCCCCTGTGCGGGGGATGTGAAGGCGGGTGAGCGTTTCCTTGCGGATCTGCGGCCTTTCGTCTGGCGCAGGCATCTGGACTTTGCCGCCATTCAGGATGCCCATGACATGCGTCTGGCAATCCGCGAGCACAAGGGGCTGGGCGGGCCGATCACCCTGCCGGGGCACAACATGAAGCTGGGCCGGGGCGGCATTCGGGAGATCGAGTTCTTTACCCAGACCCGGCAGCTGATTGCAGGCGGGCGCGACCCCGATCTGCGCCAGCGCGGCACCTGTGCGGGGCTGAAGGTGCTGGCCGAAAAGGGCTGGGTGCCGCAGGAGGTCGCCGAAACCCTGACCGACCATTACCGCGCCCACCGCACGGTGGAGCACCGGTTGCAGATGGTGCGCGACGCCCAGACCCATGAGCTGCCGGGATCGGAGGAGGGATTTGCGCGGCTGGCGGCGATGATGGACATGGATGTACTGGCGCTGGAGCAAGACCTGCACCGCCGCCTCAGCGCGGTGCATGAAATGACCGAAGGCTTCTTTGCCGCCTCGCGCAAGGGTGCGGATCAACCCGGCGCGCCCCATGCCTTCGACAGTACGATCCTTGACCGCTGGCCCAGCTATCCTGCGCTGCGCTCTGTCCGGGGGGCGGAAATCTTTGAACGTCTCAAGCCCGAGTTGCTGGCGCGGCTGGCCGATGCGGCCAAGCCGGACGAAGCCTTGCTGGCCTTTGACGGTTTCCTGGCCGGGCTGCCTGCGGGGGTGCAGCTGTTTTCCCTGCTCAGGGCCAATCCGCAGCTGGCGGACCTGCTGATCGACGTGGTCAGCACCTCACCGGCGCTGGCCGCGCATCTGTCGCGCAATGCGCAGGTGCTGGATGCGGTGATCGGCGGCGATTTCTTCAGCGACTGGCCGGGGGCGGAGGCGCTGGGAGAAGCCCTGTCCGAGGTGCTGGCCCGCGAACCGGATTACGAGGCGCGGCTGGACGGCACCCGCCGCTGGGCCCGCGAATGGCATTTCCGCATCGGGGTGCATCTGCTGCGCGGTCTGACCGATGCGCAGACGGCGGGCCGCCAATATGCCGATCTGGCCCGCGCGGTTCTCTCCGCGCTCTGGCCGGTGGTGGTCGCGCAGTTTGCGGAACGCTACGGCCCGCCGCCGGGGCGGGGTGCCGTGATCCTTGGTATGGGGTCGCTGGGGGCAGGGCGGCTGACCGCGACCTCCGATCTGGACCTGCTGGTGATCTATGATGCCCAGGGGCAGGAGACATCGGAAGGGCCGCGTCAGCTCGCCTCGCGCAGCTATTACGCGCGGCTGACCCAGGCCATGGTCACGGCGATGACCGCGCCGATGTCGCAGGGCAAGCTTTACGAGATCGACATGCGCCTGCGCCCCTCGGGCAATCAGGGGCCGGTGGCCACCTCGCTGGCCAGCTTTGACAGCTATCAGCGGTCAGAGGCCTGGGTCTGGGAACATCTGGCCCTGACCCGCGCCGATGTGGTGGCGGGGCCTTCCGATCTGGCGGTGGCGGTTCATGCGCTGCGCGACGATATCCTCGCCCGGCCCACCGATCGCGACAAGGCGCTGGCGGAAGTGGCCGAGATGCGCAGCCGGATCGCCCAGGCCAAGGCCCCCGCAGGCCCCTGGGACGCCAAGATCGGGCCGGGCCGGTTGCAGGACATCGAATTGCTGGCACAGGCAGGCGCCCTGCTGGCCGGGACCACCGCGCGCCATATCCCTGACGGGCTGACCGCCGCCTGCACCGTGGGGCTGATCGACAAGCAGGAGGCCGAGACCCTGAAACAGGCCTACACCCGCTGCTGGGCGCTGCAATGCGCGGGCCGCCTGCTCTCGGCTGAGCCGCTGGGAGAGGAAACACTGGGTCAGGCCGGTGCGGGTTTTCTGGCCCGGACATTGAATGCGCCAGATCTGCCCGCCCTTGAGGTAAAGATCATCGGCACCTATGACGCGGCGGCGGCGGTGATCGACCGCGCCCTTTCGGGACCAGAAGGGAATGAAAGCGCATGAGCAAGGCAAAAGGCACGACAGAGGACCCCAAGGCATTGATACACGAAAGCTATCAGATCGAAGGGATCACCCTGTCCGAATGCCGCTCGATCTTTCTGGACTGGGCGCTCAGCCTGCCGCTGGAAGAGGATACGGGTGCTGCGATCAAGACCCTGCTGGAACGCTATGGCGATGATGCGCCCGATCACCCCATGTCGCAGGTGCTGCGCGAGGGGCAGGGCGGCATGACCGCGCCCCGGCGCCGGGGCGGTTGGCGCGGCCGCACGCGCAACTAGCGCTGATTTAGAGCCGATCCATCCCCTGAAGAGACGGAAATCCGCCACCTGTTATCAGCTATGCCGGACAGGCTTGCTTTCGTAACGACCGTGAGCGGCGATTGGTGGACAGCGCGACGAACGGCGGGCCTTTCCGCTGCCCCCCGCGCGGAATCAAGGCCGCAGGCCGCCGCGCATCGCCGGGCCGTCCCCTGGCACGGCGATTTGGCTGCTGTCGTGTTCCACGGATAACTTGGAAGTGCTTGGCAGCCATAAAGTGCCAGTCACCGATGTCGGCTCGCCGCACCACGGCCCGTCGATGCGCGGCTCGACGGTTCGTTGCGAACGGCAGCAAACTCCGCGTATCGGGCACCTGACCTGCTCAGTCCGGACCGCCGCTCTTAACGCGGCTGATATTGACTGAGGATGTCGCTACCGCCGCCGAATGGCCCCATTATCAATGACGTTTCGACTAAAACGTGCCTCAATCTGAGGCGAATGTCCCTCAACGCCACAGTGGGCGGCCCTGCGTTGCCCCGAAGGAGGACTTGATGAAGACCTTGAAAATCATTGCCGCGATTGGCCTGGGTGCCCTTGTTTCTGCCTGTTCGTCCGTGCCGGACCTCGCCAGCCGCAACGCGCCCTTCGAAGCGACACCGCAACTGGCCTTTCAACAACCCGCGCAGGGTGCGGGGGGGCAGATGGTCCTGCCGCAATCGCTTCAGGTCACTGCCATCAATGTGCGGGTGCCGGAAAGCCTCAAGGTCTCCGAGGCGAACCTCTTTTACCCGAGTGCCGATATCGTCTGGCGCGGTGAGCCGATCGGCAACCGCCACGCACAGGTTCAGAAGATCTTTGAACAGGCCTTTCTGCACGGCACCAAAGACATGAATGGCATGGTGGACGTGGTGCTGGATGTCGAGGTGACCCGTTTCCATTCGGTCACGGAAAAGACCCGCTACAGCATCGGCGGTGTCCACAACATGGAATTCAAACTGACCGTCCGTTCCGCGGAAACCGGTCTGCCGCTGGCCCCGACCCGGGAGGTGGAGGCGAACCTCCGCGCATTTGGCGGCAAGCAGGCGATTGATGCCGACCGCCGCGGTCAGACCCAGAAAGTGCGGGTCAGCGGCTATCTGGCCCAAGTGATCCGCCAGGAGCTGGCCAGGCCCTCGGTGTAGGCTGGCGGGCCTCTGCCCGGGTCCTTTGAATTCCGGGCTTTCACTGGCAGCGGTAAAGCACTAGACGGGGCGCTATGACAGCGCCCCTTTCCCCATCCCGCCCCTCTGACGCAGCACCTTCGGGTGATCTGCCCGTCGTGAGGCTTTTGCCCAAGGCCAATGCCCGCGCCATCCGCCACGGCTTTCCCTGGGTCTATGCAAACGAATTGGTCACCGACCGCCGCACCCGCAAGCTGGACCCCGGCACGCTGGCCCTGCTGGAAGACAACGAGCGGCAGCCAATGGGGCTGGTGTCGGTCAACCCGAATTCCAAGATCATCGCACGGGTGCTTGACCGCGATCCGGCGGCTGTCATCGACCAGCGCTGGTTCGAAGGGCATATCGCCCGCGCCCTGGACCTGCGCGCGCGGATGTTCGATGCGCCGTTCTACCGCCTGATCCATGCGGAGGCGGATGGCCTGCCCGGCGTGGTGATCGACCGTTTCGGCGACACCTGCGTGGTGCAACCCAATGCGGCCTGGGCCGAGGCCCTGCTGGAGCCGCTGTGCGCGGCCCTGATTGCCGTGACCGGCGTGACCCATGTGCTCAAGAACGCCGCCGGACGCACCCGTGCGCTGGAAGGGCTGGACGATGTGAACGCGGTGCTGGCGGGCAGCGCGCCGACCGGCCCGGTGCCGGTGCAGATGAACGGTGCGATCTATCTGGCCGACCTCACGGGCGGGCAAAAGACCGGCATCTTCTATGACCAGCGCCCCAACCATGCCTTTGCGGCCAGCCTGTCCCGTGGCGCACGTGTCCTTGATGTCTTTGCCCATGTGGGCGGCTTCTCCCTCGCCGCGCTCGCGGCGGGTGCGCAGAGCGCGCTGGCGGTGGATGGATCGGCCCCGGCGCTGGAACTGGCGCAGGGCGGGGCCGAGGCCGCAGGCCTTGCCGACCGCTTCCAGACCCGGCAGGGCGATGCCTTTGACGTGCTGACCGATTTGCGCGCGGAAGGGGCCGAATTCGATGTGGTGATCTGCGACCCGCCGGCATTTGCACCGGCGCGCCCCGCGCTGGAGGCGGGGCTGCGCGCCTATGAGCGTATCGCGCGGCTGGCCGCACCGCTGGTGGCCGAGAATGGCATCCTGGGCCTTTGCTCCTGCTCTCACGCCGCCGACCTGTCGCAGTTCCGCGTGGCCAGCGTGCGCGGCATCGGCCGCGCGGGGCGCAAGGGTGTGTTGCTGCACACCGGTTTTGCCGGGCCGGACCATCCGCAATTGCCGCAACTGGCCGAAAGCGGCTACCTGAAATCGCTCTTCTTCCGCCTCTGATGCGGGTGCTGATCGACACCTGCGTGCTTTATCCGACGGTGATGCGCGAAATGGTGTTGGGCGCGGCGGCACAGGGATTGTATGAGCCGGTCTGGTCGGCCCGCATCATTGAGGAATGGGCCCGCGCCGCCATCAAGCTGGGACCGGCAGGCGAAGCCCAGGCGCGCGCCGAAATCGCCCTGCTGCGCCGCGACTGGCCAGCGGCGGAACGGCCTCCGGCCTCCGGCATTGCCGCGCGGCTCTGGCTGCCGGACGCGGATGACATCCATGTTCTCGCGGTCGCGGTGGCGGCAAGTGCCGATGCGATCATGACCCTGAATGCCAAGGATTTTCCCAAGGGAACCCTGGCCGGGGAAGGGCTGGACCGGATCGACCCGGATCACTTCCTGACCAGGCTCTGGACGGATCACCCGGGCAAGATCACCAACGTGGCAGACCATGTCCTGCAGACCGCAAGGGCGCTGTCGGGCGAAGCATGGGAGATGCGGGCGCTGCTGAAAAAGGCGCGACTGCCGCGTCTGGCCAAGGCGCTGACCCGGTAGCGGGGGCGGAATTTTCAAAAATTCCGGCACGAAAAATTCAAATTTTTCGGCTCTGTCTCAGCTGTTCCAGCGGGATTCCAGCTTTTGCAGCGCGGCGATGCGTTCGGCGGTCTTCGGATGGCTCAGCATCCAGGCCGGCGCGCTGCCATGGTTGCTTTGGGTCAGGGCTTCCAGCTTGCGAAACAGCGAGATCTGCGGCGCAACGCCGATCCCGGCCTTGGTCAGCAGGGCGGCGGCATAGGCGTCCGCCTCATATTCATCGCCCCGCGACAGGCGCGCCGCCAGCAGCGTGGTGATCATATTGGCGAGCCACACGCCAACGAATGGAATGAACCGGCCCAGCACCATCGCCAGCACCGTGCGGATGGCATTCTGGCCGGAAAAGTCGATCATCCGCCGCCGGGAATGCCCCAGCGCCACATGGCCCAGCTCATGCGCGATCACGGATGCGATCTCTTCGGCAGAGACCTCGCCCGAGCGGAACTTGTTGTAGAACCCGCGGGTGATGAAAATGCGCCCGTCCGGTGCGGCCAGCCCGTTCACCGGCTCTATCTCGTAGATATGCACCTTGATCTGCGGCAGATCGAGCGCGCGGGCCAGCCTGTTGCTGACCTCCTTCAGGGCCGGATCGGCCAGCCGCGTCGATCGAGCATCCAGTTCCCGCGCGGTGCGCCAGCTGGAAAAGCGGTACATCGCCAGCGCATAGAGAATGGCCAGAAGGATGGGAAGGACACGGATCATGCGCTCAATATGGGGGCGGGCGGCGCGGGGGCAAGCGGTTTGTCGGTAGAATGCCGCGCGCCCCGCCCGGTCTTACCACGCCACCGGCATCGCCGTGGGGCCGCGAAAGGCCCAGCCCCGGAAGGGCACCGGCCCGGTCAGCCGCAGGCCCGGCAGCGCCTCGAACAACAGCGGCAGGGCCACCTGGGTGATCAGGCAGCGCGCGGCGGCCGCCCCGGCGCAGAAATGCGGCCCGGCGCCAAAGGGGATGGCCGCAGCGGTATCGCGGGTGATGTCAAAATCCTCCGGCCGGTCAAAATGCGCCTCGTCCCGCCCGGCAGAGGAAAACATCAAAAAGACCCGGTCGCCGGGATCAAACCGCACCGCGCCCACCCGGTCCTCGCGCGCAACGATCCGGGGCGACATGCCGATGGGGCTGATCCAGCGCGCGTATTCCGCAAAGGCCTCCTGCCAGCTGTTCTGGCCGCGACGGATGCGCTGCAACTGGTCGGGATGGGTCAAGAGCGCCCAGGCGATGCCCGCGATTGCATCGCGCGGCTCGTTCTGGCCGCCGGAAATCACCAGCTTGATATTGGCGCGCAGGCTGTCCATCGGCAGCCCCGCCTCCTGCTGAACCGCAAGGGCGCTCATCGGGGCAGGGCTGGCGAAGGCCCTGTCGATATGGCTGTCGATCAGCGCCGTGGCCGCGTGACAGCGCGCCTCCACCCCGGCATCACCGGTGTAATTCGCGCAGCCGTCGATCATGTGCTGGCTGACCCGGTCCATTTCCGCGCAGGACATTTCCGCCAGCCCGGTGATGGCGATCAGCGCCGAGGCCGAGACCGGCATGGCATAATCCGTCACCAGGTCACAGGCGCCGCGCGGGGCGAGATCCGCAAGGATGCGCCGGGCCGAGGCTTCAAAGACCGGGGCCCAATGCTGTGCCACGGTGCGCGGGCTGAGCGCGGGAAACAGCGCGCGCCGCTCCGCCTGATGGTCGGCCCCGTCCTTGCGCATCATGTTCTCGCCCATGAGACGGGTCATCAGCCCATCCGGCTGCCGGGAGGAAAACACCTCGATCCGCTTTTCCTCGCGGTGGATGTCATCGCGCCGGGTCAGCAGGGTTGCATCCAGTTCCGGCACATAGGCGATGGGGGCCTCATGCCGCATACGCGCGAGTATGGGATAGGGATCAGCGGCAAAGCTGGCCGGGTCGAGGGAGAAGAGGGGCGCGTTGGACATGGCAAGAGCCTAGGGCAGACCGAAGCTCCAGCCAATTGTAATCCAGCCAATTGCTAAGACGCGGGGTGCAATGACGAAGGGCGCCCGGCTTGCGCCGGGCGGGAGCGTCAGGCCAGTCTGGCGTCCATCGTGATGTCAGCCGTCAGCAGTTTGGAAATCGGGCAATTCTCCTTGGCGGTTTTGGCCGCTTGGGCAAATTGGTCTTCCGTTGCATTCGGAATGGTCGCGGTCACGTCCAGATGCACCTTGGGAATGTGAAACCCGCCATCCTTCTGCTCCAGATAGACGGTCGCCCTGGTCTCAATGCTGTCGGCGACAAGGTCATGCCCCTCAAGCACCATGGAAAGCGCCATGGAGAAACAGGAGGCATGGGCCGCCCCGATCAGCTCTTCGGGGTTGGTGCCCTTGCCATCCTCGAAGCGGGTGTTGAAGCCATAGGGCTGATCCGCCAGCACGCCGGTCTGGGTGGAAACAAACCCCTTGCCTGTCTTCAGATTGCCGGACCATTTTGCCGAACCTGATTTCTTGATTGCCATGATATCGTCCTTTCAACTCTATGCGCCGGACCAACGCGCCGATGCGCATAGCGTTCCGTATGAGGTACAGTGGGGGAGGAGAAAGTGAAGGACGGGCGAAACACGGGCGATGGGAGGTGTCGATCAAGTTAAAGCATCACTTTAACTTATTTATTTAATACTCAGGAATATAAAGGAAATATATCACTCCCGAGGTTTTTTCTGCCCCTTCGATACAGGCGCGCAGCCCGTTCACCAAAAGCGCCGCCTCAGCGCGCCATGGTCTTGATCCCGCGCGACAGGCCTTCAAGGGTCATGGGCACCATCGCCTCGGGGCCGAAAATCTCGCGGATCATGGAGATCGACTGGGTGTAGGGCCAGTATTTCTCCGGCACCGGGTTGATCCACAGATTGCTTTGCCACTGATCACGCGCACGGGTCAGCCATGTGGCGCCGCTTTCGGCGTTCCAATGTTCATTGGCGCCGCCCGGATAGGCAATTTCATAGGGCGACATGGAGGCGTCGCCAACGAAAATGCATTTGTAATCAGGGCCATAGGTGCGCAGGATCTCATGGGTGCTCAGCTGTGCATCCCAGCGGCGGCGGTTGTCCTTCCACACGCCTTCATAAAGGCAGTTGTGAAAGTAGAAATATTCAAAATGCTTGAACTCCGCCTTGGCCGCGCTGAATAGCTCCTGCACCACCTTTACATGCGGGTCCATGGAACCGCCCACGTCGAGAAACAGCAGCACCTTGACCGCATTGCGCCGCTCGGGGCGGGTTTTCACATCCAGATAGCCATGTTCTGCCGTGGCGCGGATGGTGCCGTTCAGGTCCAGCTCCTCCTCCGCGCCGTCACGGGCCCAGCGGCGCAGGCGTTTCAGGGCCACCTTGATGTTGCGCGTGCCCAGTTCGACATTGTCGTCCAGGTTGCGGAATTCGCGTTTGTCCCAGACCTTGGTCGCGCGCTGGTGGCGGCTTTCCTTCTGGCCGATGCGCACGCCTTCGGGGTTGTAGCCATAGGCCCCGAAGGGCGAGGTGCCCGCGGTGCCGACCCATTTGTTGCCCCCCTGATGGCGGCCTTTTTGTTCCTCAAGACGTTTCTTGAGCGTTTCCATCAGCTTGTCGAAGCCTCCTAAAGCTTCGATCTCGGCTTTCTCGGCCTCGGTCAGGTGCTTTTCCGCCATCTTTTCCAGCCAGTCGCGCGGGATGTCGACAGCTTCAAGAACGTCGTCCAAACTGATGTTTTCCAAGCCTTTGAAGGCTGCGGCAAAGGCCTGGTCGAACTTGTCGATGTTCCGCTCGTCCTTCACCATCGACACCCGCGCGAGGTAATAGAACGCCTCGACGTCATAGGTCGCGATTCCGGCTGCCATGCCGTCCAGGAACGCCAGGAATTCCCGCATCGAGACAGGCACCTTATGGGCGCGCAGCTGGTCGAAGAAGGGCAGGAACATCCGTCAGCCCATCATCATGCGGTCAACAATGACGGTCAGGATCATGCCGACAATCAGGAAGGCAATGCCATAGCCTGCGGCGTATTGTGCGATGTCCTTGCGGTTGCCCGCCCGCCTGCGCGCGGTCAGCCCACCGATCAGGGCCCCGACAAGCGCCAAAACGATTGCGATCATATTCTTCCGCCCGTGGTTACGAGCCTTTCAGCGGGTTCAGCGAAGCGATTTCGCGCAGCTTGGCCCGCACGGCCCAATCTGGCCCAAACCCGTATCGCGCCCAGCCCACACTGTCCAGCCTGACGCCACTGGCCTCTGTGGGGCGGTTCTCCAGTTCCAGCGCCTCTGCGCGCAGCAACAACAGGGTGGCGAGCAAAGCGGCATTCTCCGACTGGATCGCCGTGTCCACATGTGGGGCGATCAGCCGCAGGGCGCGGTTGCCGTCGCCCTTGGTGATGGCATAGGCCGACAATTGGGTGGCGACATAGGCCCGGTGCAGCCGGGTGCCCGGCGACATCGCATAATAGCGGTCGGCAATCAGATAATGTTTCTGGGCCATTTCCGCATCGCTGGCCTGCATGACACGGCCCATGGCGTAATGGGCAAAGGCGCGGCGGTGGTCCTGCCAGCCCATCGCACCGGCAATCCGGATCGCTTCCTGTGCCGCGGCCTGACGCCTGGCAAAGGAGACCGAACGCCCGCCCAGCGCGGTCTGGATTGCCTTGCTCCATTCCGTGGGGGTGCGGGTGGCAAAGCGCGCCCTGGCCTGGGCACCGCGCGGATTGATGCGCGCCAGGATCGCGGGCAGGGCGGCGGCCACCTGGCCCCGTGTCATCCCCGAGCGCAGCGCGGGATCGTAATAGGCGCGCAGGATCAGCATGTCGAAACCCGTCAGCACCGTATGGACATTGTCGTCGTTGAAGACGGAATCGGGCAGGCGGTAGAGATCGTTCAGCGGCCCCAGCGCCTGCGCCAGCTCCTCGTGCAGGCAATCGCGCACCTCTTGCGGGCTGGCATCGTTCGGCAGGAAAATCGCGATCTTTTCGCGGGTTTTCAGCAGGGTCCAGTTGGTCTTGGCCTGCCTGCGGGCGCTGCGGTATTCGTCAATCGTGGTGACATTGGGGGCCACGAAACAGGCCGCCTGGGGCAGAACCCGGCGGATGTCCTCGCGGCTGACGGCCTGGATGGTGATATTCGCATCCCCTGAACGGGCCTCGCGGATGTCGATTTTTGCCTCGCTGCGCAGACGCGCCATCAGCTTTCTTAGATCGGGCAGCAAGGTGGGTGGGGGGCTGCCCGCAACCCGCAGGGAAATCGGCGTTTCAAAGCGGGTCAGCACCGGCAGGCTGCGGCCACTTTCCATCTGGAAGGACAGTTCGATGAAATCCAGGGCAAGATCGTTGTTCGACCGCACCGGCGCTTCGGGCAGGCTGGTTGCAAAGCTTTTCATCGGTGGCAGGCTGCTGGCCGACGTGTCAAGGGCGGCGCGGGTGGCGACATCGGGGTTGGAAGCAGGGACGCAGGCGTTCAACAGCAATACGAGCGGCAGGAAAATGCGACCCCTCACAGAAAGAACCCTTGTCCGAACAAGGGGTTGGCGAATATCTGTTGGTCTGGCGTCGCGGCGGATGCCTGCGCCGACTGAGCGGTTCTGCTGTTCATCTGTGCCTGCCTGCACTTTTTGTTCTGTCGATCTGAGGCCTTTTCACCTTCTGACCCGACTTGAGTAGGGAGCAATTGAGGCAAAATGGAGGCAAAGCCGACAGTTTGGGGCAGGCGCGCGCATTGTGGCTTTCAGGTCAGCACGCGGGGCCGGGCGGATAGCGGCGGCGCAGGCCCCCGGCGTTCAGCGTTGCGCGCGCGCCATGAAGGCAAGCCGTTCGAACAGATGCACATCCTGCTCGTTCTTCAGCAGGGCGCCATGCAGCTTGGGCAGCGCGCTGCTGCCGTCCTTCCTGAGGTCCTCGGCATCCATGTCCTCGGCCAGCAGCAGTTTCAGCCAGTCCAGCACTTCGGAGGTGGAGGGTTTCTTTTTCAGACCGGCCTGATCGCGGATTTCGTAGAACTGCGTCAGCGCGGTGGTCAGCAGGTTCTGCTTGATCCCCGGGTGATGCACCTCGACGATCTTTTTCAGCGTCTCCATCTCGGGGAAGCGGATGTAGTGAAAGAAACAGCGGCGCAGAAAGGCGTCGGGCAGTTCCTTTTCATTGTTCGAGGTGATGATGACGATCGGGCGCTGGCGGGCCTTGATCGTCTCGCCGGTCTCGTAGACATAGAACTCCATCTTGTCGAGTTCCTGCAGCAGGTCGTTGGGGAATTCGATGTCGGCCTTGTCGATCTCGTCGATCAGCAGCACCACCTTTTCATCGGCCTCGAAGGCCTCCCAGAGCTTGCCCTTGCGGATGTAGTTCCTGACGTCATGCACCCGCTCTTCGCCCAGCTGGCTGTCGCGCAACCGGCTGACCGCATCGTATTCGTAAAGCCCCTGTTGCGCCCTTGTGGTCGACTTGATGTTCCATTCGATCATCCGCAGCCCCAGCGCGGAAGAGACCTGCAGCGCCAGTTCCGTCTTGCCGGTTCCGGGTTCACCCTTGACCAGCAGGGGACGTTCCAATGTCACGGCGGCATTGACCGCGATGGTCAGATCGTCCGTGGCGACGTAATCGGCGGTGCCTTGAAATTTCATTTGCTTTCAATCCTCTGTGATCCGGAGCTTGGCTTGAAGTCTTTAACCAAGAATCAAAAGGATTGTGTAGTGACAAAACTGAAAGGCTGAGGTAGACGCTGCGGCAGGGAGCGTTCTCGGGGAGATAAGTCTCACATGCTCAGTCTAAAAACACTTGAGGGACAATCGATGAAACAGGAAGTTTTCCTGCCGGATAATTATTCGCCGGCTGAAGATGAACCATTCATGAATGACAAGCAGCTGGAATATTTTCGTCGCAAGCTGCTGAACTGGAAATCCGAATTGCTGGCAGGCAGCCGCGACACCATCGAAGGGTTGCAGGACGGCACAAGGAACATTCCGGACGTGGCCGACCGGGCAAGCGAAGAGACCGACCGCGCGCTTGAATTGCGCACGCGTGACCGTGCGCGCAAGCTGGTGGGCAAGATCGACGCGGCCCTGCGCCGGATCGACGAAGGGGAGTTCGGATATTGCTCGGTGACGGGCGAACCGATCTCGCTCAAGCGGCTGGATGCGCGGCCCATCGCGACGATGAGCCTGGAAGCGCAGGAAAAGCACGAGCGCCGCGAAAAGGTGCACCGCGACGATTGAGCGGGGCGCCAAAGCAGGCAATCCAATCCGCCGGGGCAAATGCCCCGGCGTTTTCATATGAGGCAGGATGCGGATTTCAAATGCCATTGTGATCGGCGCCGGGATCGGCGGGCTGGCGGCCGCTGCGGCCCTGGCACGGCGCGGTGTTGCGGTGACGCTGCTGGAGCAGGCCGACAGGCTGGGCGAAGTCGGCGCGGGCCTGCAGGTCAGCCCCAATGGCATGGCGGTCCTGCGGGCCCTGGGGCTGGAGCCCGAGCTGCGCCGCAAACAGGCGGTGGCGGGCCGCGCGGTTGTGCTGCAGACCGAGACCGGTCGCGAGGTGGCGCGCCTCGACCTTGCGCGCCTGCGCCCCGACCAGCCCTATTGCTTTTTACACCGTGCCGATCTGGTCGACATGCTGGCCGGTCTGGCCCGGCGCGCCAATGTCAGCTTTGAATTCGGCGCGAAAGTGGCGAGCGTGCGGCCCGGCACCCTGCCGCAGGTGCAGCTTGCCGGGGGCGGCACAAGGCGCGCAGAGGTGGTGGTGGCCGCGGATGGCATCCATTCCGTCGCGCGTTCTGTCCTGAACGGGGCGGACAAGGCGGCTTTCACCGGGCAGGTGGCCTGGCGCGCTTTGGTGCCGAACCATATGGGCCACCCGGCAGAGGCGCATGTGGCCATGGGGCCGGGCCGCCATCTGGTCAGCTATCCGATCCGGGGCGCAAGCCAGGTGAACCTTGTCGCCGTCGAGGAGCGTGGCAGCTGGGCGGCGGAGGGCTGGAACCATGCGGATGCGCCCGCGCATCTGCGCGCCGCCTTTGACGGGTTTTCCGGGCAGGCCGCAGAGATGATCGCGACGGTGCGCGAGGTGACCCTTTGGGGGTTGCATCAGCATCCCGTGGCGGCGCATTGGCATCAGGACGGGATTGTCCTGCTGGGGGATGCGGCCCATCCGACGCTGCCGTTTCTGGCCCAGGGGGCCAATATGGCGCTGGAAGACGCCTGGGTTCTGGCCGGGGCGCTGACCGGGCGCGGGCAGGCGGGTCTGGCCTCTTATCAGGCGGCACGGCAACCCCGGGTGCGCCGGGTGATCGCTGCGGCCTCACGCAATGCCTGGCGCTATCATCTGCGTCCGGGGCTTGTCCGCAGTGCTGCGCATCTGGGTCTCGGGCTGGTCAGCCGCCTGGCACCGGGCCTGATGGTTGGCGGATTTGACTGGCTTTACGGGCATGACGTGACCCGGGCGTGATCTGAAGGCCTGCGCTGCGCGCAGATTACATTATGGATTTTTGCTGCGGGATGGATCTTCGCTGCGGGCCCACCATCCCAGGAGGGTCTGGTGCCGCCCTTGATTGATCTCTTTCATGGCACCATCCGCCCGTCTTCCCAAGCACAATAGCCGTCTCCCCCTGCGGGGGCCCCTCGGCGATTGTGCTTGGCAATCCGGTCGGTCGGCGCCCTGACGTGCTCAAGCAAGGGCGGCGCCAGACCAGGGATGTCAGCGGGTCAGACCTGGGTCTTTGACCGTTGCAGCATGCCAAAAAGATCGCGGGGATCGTCGGGGTCTGCCAGCAGGTCCAGGGGTCGGAAAAATCCGGTGCCCGCGATCTGGTCGCGGATGTAACGCAGGGCGGAGAAATCCTCGATCGCGAAGCCGACGCTGTCAAAAAGCGTGATCTGGCGGTCATCGGTCCGGCCCTGGGCCTGGCCGGTCAGCACCTGCCAGATCTCCGTCACCGGGTGGTCGGGGGCGAGCTGCTGGATTTCGCCTTCGATCCGGGTCTGTTCGGGGTATTCAACGAAGATCCCCGCCCGCTGCAGGATCGCCGGGGCCAGTTCGGTCTTGCCCGGGCAATCGCCGCCGATGGCGTTGATATGCACGCCGCTGCCGACCATGTTGTCGGTCAGGATGGTGGCATATTGCTTGTCTGCCGTGCAGGTGGTGATGATCTGTGCGCCCAGCATCGCCTCTTCGGCGCTGGCGCAGGAAACCACCGTGATCCCCTGGCCCGCAAGGTTGGCGGCGCATTTGCGGGTTGCGGCGGGGTCGATGTCGTAAAGACGCACCTCGTCCACGCCGGCGATGGCCTTCATCGCGAGGCTCTGGAACTCCGACTGGGCGCCATTGCCGATCATCGCCATCACATGTGCGCCTTTCGGCGCCAGCAGCCGCGCCACCAGCGCCGAGGTGGCGGCGGTGCGCAGGGCGGTGAGCAATGTCATCTCGCTGAGCAGAACCGGATAGCCCGAGGCCACATCGGCCAGCAGGCCGAAGGCGGTCACGGTTTGCAGCCCGTCCCTGGTGTTGCCGGGGTGGCCGTTGACGTATTTGAAGCCGTAATCCTCGCCATCCGAGGTGGGCATCAGCTCGATCACGCCTTTCTCCGAATGGCTGGCCACGCGCGGGGTCTTGTCGAAAAGCTCCCAGCGCCGGAAGTCAGCCTCGATATAGGCCGCGAGACCTTTGAGCATCTCCTCCACGCCGATGTGGTGGATCAGCTTCATCATGTGATCGACGGATACGAAAGGCACCAGCGCCTTGTCAGAGGGGGTCATCATGATCTGTTCCTTCAATAGGCGCGGTTGGGACGGTCGAAGACGCGGCGGCCCAGGGCCGAGGCGGCGAGGTCCACCATCAGGGTTGCGGTCTTGCCGCGTTCGTCGAGGAAGGGGTTCAGTTCCACCAGGTCGAGCGAGGTCATCAACCCGCTGTCATGCAGCATTTCCATGACAAGGTGGCCTTCGCGCACGGTGGCGCCGCCCGGCACCGTGGTGCCGACGGCGGGGGCCACCGCGGGGTCGAGGAAATCCACGTCGAGGGAGACATGCAGCAACCCGTTTGCCGCGGCCACCCGGTCGAGGAAAGCCTGCAGCGGGCGGGCGATGCCGCTTTCGTCGATCTCGCGCATGTCCACATGGGTGATGGCGCTGTCCTGCAGGGCGGCGCGTTCTGCCGCATCGACGGAGCGCAACCCGATGATGGCGACGTTTTCCTCGGGCAGCGGGGTGCCAATCTCGGGAAAGCCGTCAAACCCCTTGCGCCCGGTGACATAGCCCAGCGGGGTGCCGTGCAGGTTGCCGCTGTCGCTGGTCTCGGGGGTATGAAAGTCGCTGTGCGCGTCGAGCCAGAGCACGAAGAGCGGGCGCGCGGCCTGGCGGGCGTGGCGCATCACCCCCAGCACAGAGCCCAGCGACAGAGCGTGATCGCCGCCCATGAAGATCGGCAGCCCGTCCTGCATCGCCGCTTCGGCGGCATCGGCAAGGCTTTGCGTCCAGGCGATGGTGGCCTCAAGCTCCACCAGCTTGGGGTGCGGTCTGGCGGTAAAGGGGGCGGGGGCGACATTGCCCCGGTCGCTGACCTCATGGCCCAGATCGCGCAGCGCCTGGGGCAGGCCCGCGGTGCGGTAGGCGTCGGGGCCCATGAGACAGCCCTTGCTGCGTTTGCCGGAATCCATCGGTGCGCCGATCAGAATGCAGTTGCGTGTGGTCATGTGGAGGGTCCTTTGCTGTTGATCTGGAGATACCCTGCCGAACGGGGCGTGGACAACTGGGCAAACTGGCCGTATTGAGCCATAAGTGATCGATATGGACAGTCGAGATGGACAAAACGGATGAGCGCCTGATCGCGGCCCTGCGCCATGACGCGCGTGCGGCGCTGTCGGACCTTGCCACCACGCTGAACCTGTCGCGCACCACGGTCCGGGCACGGATCGCGAAACTGCGCGAGAGCGGCGAGATCATCGGTTTCACCGTGGTGACCCGCGCGGATGTCGCCCGCGACCCGGTGCGCGGCATGATGATGATCGGGATCGAGGGGCGCGGCACCGAACGGATCACCCGGCAGCTTGGCAGCATGCGCCAGGTCCGCGCGGTGCACAGCACCAATGGCCGTTGGGATGTGATCGTGGAAATCGGCAGCGAGACGCTGGAGGATTTCGACGCGGCGCTGACCCAGATCAGGCGGCTGGACGGTGTGGTGGCGAGCGAGACCAGCCTGTTCCTGAAAACCCGGAAATCAGGCTGAGCGGCGCGCCGCCGCAATCCAGATCGCGGTCAGGCCCAGGGAGATGACGGCATTCCAGCCTGCCATCGACAGGCCTGCCAATTGCCAGACAACCTCGTCGCACATGACAACGCCCATGGGGCCGTCCATCGACAGCAGGTCGCCGCCGGTCATGGTGCCCAGGTCCATGCCACCCCCGGTGCAGGAGGAGGGGCCGGGCCACCAGCCCCATTCGACACCTGCGTGATAGGCGCCGATGCCTGCGGTCGTGGCGGCGGCCAGCGCGCCCAGCCAGGCCAGCAGACGGTGCCCGCCCGCCAGCAGCGCCACCCCGATCAGGATGGCCGCCGCATGGGGCCAGCGTTGCCACAGGCACAGCTTGCAGGGGGCCAGCCCACCCAGGTGCTGAAATCCGAAGGCGCCCAGCAGCAGGCCGGCGGAGCCGAGCGTGGCCAGCAGGATCAGGGTTTTCCGGGTCATATGTACCTCACAAGGACAAAGGCGCCGACCAGCAGCAGGATAAACAGGCTGAACATCAGGCCAAGCCTGCGTTCGATGAATGCCCGCACCGGCGCGCCGAATTTCCACAGCAGCGCCGCCACGATGAAGAACCGCAACCCCCGCGCCAGGATCGAGGTGGCGATGAAAGTGCCCAGCGGCATGCCGGTCCAGCCGGACATGATGGTGATCACCTTGTAGGGGAAGGGGGTGACGCCGGCGGTCAGCACCGCCCAGAACCCCAGGTCGTTGAACCGTTCGGAGAATTCGGCCATCGCCTCGGTCTTGCCCATGGCGGCAAGGATCGGCTCGCCCAGGGTTTCAAAGGCAAATGCGCCGATGGCATAGCCCAGCAGCCCGCCCAGCACCGAGGCCACCAGCGCGACAAAGGCGATCAGGAAGGCGCGGTTGGGCCGTGCGATGATCATCGGGATCATCAGGATGTCGGGCGGGATCGGGAAGACCGAGCTTTCGATGAAAGCGACTAAAGCCAGCGCCCAGAGCGCATGGCGATGCTGGGCCAGGCTCAGCGTCCAGTCATAAAGGCGTTGGATCATTTCGTAAGGCCCGATCACTCGTCTGCCCTGCAACATCATGTGGCGGGGCCGGGGTCAAGGGCCTTGGGCGCACAAAGCCCCTTGCCGCCACTTCAAGTGCAAGTTAAAGCAATCGCCGTGTGCCCGAGTGGTGGAATGGTAGACACGACGGATTCAAAATCCGTTGCCGCAAGGCGTGCCGGTTCAAGTCCGGCCTCGGGTACCATCCAATTGGATAAGAACATGGGTTCTGACGGGACCCGCCAATGCCCTTTATCGACATGGCGCGTGGCGGCATGTTTTGGCCTCAATGCCCGGTCTTTGAGAATTTGATTCGACCTTTCCCGGGGCGGATCGGTTGAATCCAGCACCAGTTCCGGCCATTGAGCTTGATTGGTTCCCCCCCGAAAACAACCCGACGACAACCTTGGCGAGAATTGGGCGAAGGTGCGATGATTTTCCGGGCGATGTGATTGTTTCTGGATTCTGCACAATGAGGGCACGGTTTGCAGGCAGCGTTTTCGCGGAGCGCGTGGCGGCCCCTTATTAATATGAGATATGCCGGTGCTGGCACTGCTGTACCTGGAAACAATCAGGTCTCACTTTTCGGAAAATCTTGGTAAAACAGGGCCGTAAATTGGACTCAAGATGGGCGATCCAAACATATTTCGAACATTTTTCACTTTGTTCGCGTAAAGACAGCAGGTATCTAAGAGTCTGATTCAAAACTATCTGAGCATTATTAATCCCTTGCGAGATGGCGTGTGACACGTCGAATATGGGCGACGGTGATCCACGCCTCTGCGCTGGCGATGGATTTTTCCCAATCCTTTGACAGCCGGCGGCATCGGCCCAGCCAGGCGAGAGTACGTTCCACGACCCAACGGCGCGGCAGGACCTCGAAGCCCTGCGCCGTGTCGGAACGCTTGACGATCTGCACGGTCCATCGCCCAATGGCCTTCAGAGCGTCTCGCAGTTTGGGACCGGCATAACCTCCATCGGCAAATATATGACGCAGCATGGGATAGCGCGCGGCGACGGCTTTCAGCACATCCGGCGCGCCGTCACGGTCCTGAATTCCAGCGCTGTGGACCTCGAGCCCGACGAGCAATCCGGTTGTGTCAGTGACGATATGGCGCTTGCGACCCTTAACCCTCTTTCCGGCATCATATCCGCTAACACCGCCGCTTTCCGTGGTTTTTATACTCTGACTATCGATAACCCCCGCCGTTGGCCGGGCTTTACGACCCTCCGCCAGCCGCGTGGCTTCAACCAGCTTGCGGTTCATCTCATCGAGAAAACCGTCGTTGCGCCAAGTATAGAAATAGCTCCGCACAGTCGATACCGCCGGAAAGTCGTTCGGCAGCATCCGCCACTGGCACCCGGTCGTCGCCATGTAGAGGATCGCGTCGAACACGTCGCGCAAGCTTGTCGTGCGGGGTCTGCCCGTGGACTTGGGTGCTGGCATGAATGGCGCGATCAGTGCCCATTCGGGGTCTGTCAGATCGCTTGCATACTTGGCGCCCACTCGGGCATGTTGGCGTCGGGTGAGTTCGGTCCAGGCCATCGTGATCTCCGTTCAGCTTTGCAACCGAACAGAAGCACAACCTGCTGAACTCACTCAATTAGTTTTAAATCGGGCTCTAAGTCTTGCCCAACTGGGGGGCAAAGTCTGTAGGTCACGGGGGCGGCCGCACTTTTGCGCATCTGTTTGATGCGGGAGACGTGTGTACGCCGCGACGTTTGCGAATGTATTCACGACAGGATCATGACGTGCATGATCCGTGCCGTCTGCTGCGGTTCTCCCCATTTATGGAGCATTGGTGTGTGTCGCCCTGACCAGAGGCTTTGCTGACGGGGGTGAGTGAGTTGCTCGGAGTAAGATGAAGATGAACCGTGTGCCAAGGCCACAGATCAATCCCACGGCGTCCCCGGGACGCATTGCTTCGTATGCGGCTGAACTGCCCCACACGCAATCTGCACCATTTTCCAGACCGGCCGCGCTGCGCGCCGCGCGTCGCAACGCTTAGGAGATTACACCATGATTAGAACGCTTGACTTCAATCCATTCGCCGCAGGCACCGTCATCGACGACGAGTATGAAGGCGTGACCATCTCCGCAACCGGCGGCTCCGGCCAGGCCATGGTCTTTGACAGTGCCAACCCGACAGGCGGTGACGAGGACCTCGCCTCCGATACGCTGGGCGGTGTGCTGATCATCTCCGAAGACGGGGACAGCAGCGACCCCGATGACAACGCCACCGGCGGCAGCATCTTCTTTGATTTCGACAACGCCGTGCGGATGAAGTCGATCACCCTCAAGGACATCGAGGAAACCGGCGGCGAAGGCACACGGCTGATCTTTTATAACGAAGCGGGCGATGTCATCGAGAACCAGTTTGTCGAGCCGACAGGTGACGGCGGCGAAGTGACCCTTCAGCTCTTCGTGCCCGGCACGTTCCGCTGCGAAGTCCGCTTTCCCGGTTCCGGCGCGGTGGACAATGTGACCTTCGATGACCCCGGCTTCGGCGGCGGGGACAACGATGATCCCGACGCGGTTGATGACACGCTGATCCTGGACGAGGACACCACCGACACGGTGAACGTCCTGACCAACGATACCGATCCGAATGGCGATCCGCTGACCGTGACCTCGGCAGAAAGCCCCGATGGCGTGGTGACCTTCACGCCCGATGGCGAGGTGACATTCACCCCGAACGAAAACTTCAACGGGCCGACCACGATCACCTATACCGTTTCCGACGGCAATGGCGGCACCGACACGGGCACCGTGAACGTCACCGTGAACCCGGTGAACGATGCGCCGGTTGCGGTGGACGATACCGCCACGACCGACTTCGAGACACCGGTTGTCATCGACCTGCTTGGCAATGACACCGACGTGGACAATACCAACGACGAGCTGACGCTGGTCGATCCGACGGTCCCCGCCGAACAGGGCACGCTTGTCGACAACGGCGACGGCACTGTCACCTTCACACCCGCCGACGGTTTTACCGGCCCGGCGACCATCACCTACACCGTGCGTGATCCCGAAGGTCTGACCGACGCGGGCACCGCCACAGTCACAGTGGGCGCGGGTCCGCTGCTGGACGGCTATGTGGACGGCGACGACGATGGCAACCTGATCGACGAGGATTACCTGGGCGATCCCGATGGCGACCGCATCAACGACCCCGATGCGATCCTGCCGGGCACCGGACCGGACGACGATTATGTCCGCGCGGGCGGCGGTGACGACACTGTTGTCACAGGTCAGGGCAACGACACCGTCGAAGGCGGTGACGGCGATGACAACATCGACACCGGCAATGGTGATCTGGCACCCGATCTGGGCTATCCTTTCGCGGCGACCGATCCGCTGGGCTATGACCCCGATGCGGACCCGGAAAACGACCGTGACTATGTGGACGGCGGTGACGGCAACGACACCATCCGCACCGGTGACGACCGCGACACCATCTTTGGCGGTGCCGGTAACGACGACATCAACGCTGGCATCGACGACGACATCATCGACGGCGGCACCGGCGACGACCGGATTGTCGGCGGCGAAGGCAACGACAGCATCCTGGGCGGTGCCGGCAACGACACGATCTATGCGGGCAACGACCCCGACCTGATCCCCGATGTGGTCAACATCACCGACGAGGACACCGGCGGCGTTTCGCCCGACCGGAACCCCGACAACGGCATGGACACGGTCAACGGCGGTGCCGGCGATGACGTGATCTATGGTGCCGACGACCGCGACTCGCTGTCCGGCGGCTCCGGCGACGATTACATCGACGGCCAGATCGACGATGACATCATCGACGGCAACACCGGCAATGACACCTTGCTGGGCGGCCAGGGCGACGACAGCGTTTCCGGCGGGCAGGGCGATGACCTGCTTGAAGGCGGCATCGGCAATGACACCCTGCGCGGCAACCGTGACAACGACACCCTGATGGGTGGTGACGGCGACGACAGCCTTGATGGCGGCGGCGAAGACGACGCGCTTTACGGCGGCGACGGCGACGACAACATGATGGGTGGCCAGGGCGACGACCTTCTGGACGGCGGCGCGGGCAATGACACGATGACCGGCGGTGCGGGTCAGGATACCTTTGTCAACGTCAACGCAGGCGATGTGGTCGACGGCGGCTCCGGCCCGGTGGACAACGACACGCTCGACCTGCGCGGCTCAACCGCGCCGGGCGGCAGCTTCAGCATCACCTACACGTCGGCAGACCGGGAAGACGGCATCGTCAACTACCTTGATGCGGACGGCAACGACGCGGGCCAGCTGGTGTTCGAGGAAATCGAGAACATCATCCCCTGTTTCACCCCCGGCACAAAGATCGCCACACCCAAGGGTGAGCGCCGTGTCGAGGAGCTGCAGGTGGGCGACCGCGTGATCACCCGTGACAACGGCATCCAGGTCATCCGCTGGGTCGGCAAGCGCGACATGAGCGCCGCCGAATTCGAAAAGGCGGTCCACCTGAAGCCGGTCCTGATCCGTCAGGGCGCGCTTGGCAACGATCTGCCCGAGCGTGACATGATGGTCTCTCCGAACCACCGCGTTCTGATCGCCAACGACAAGACAGCGCTCTACTTTGAAGAGCGTGAGGTTCTGGTCGCGGCCAAGCACCTGACCGGCATGGAAGGGGTGGATGTCGTGGATGTATCCTCGACCACCTATGTGCACATCATGTTCGATCAGCACGAGGTCATCCTGTCGGATGGCGCCTGGACCGAGAGCTTCCAGCCTGGCGACATGTCGCTGGCAGGTATCGGCGATGCACAGCGTCAGGAAATCCTGGAATTGTTCCCGGAGCTGGCGACACAGAACGGCATCGATGCCTATGCATCGGCCCGCCGGTCGCTGAAGAAGCACGAAGCCCAGCTTCTGACCAAGTAACAAGTAATCCCCAGAAAATCGTGCGGTCCCTTCGGGGGCCGCACAACCGGAATATGCAGCTGCTGTTTTGACCCCGGTCAGAGAGCACGGGGAAGCGGAGTGGGCAACCACTCCGCTTTTTCTTTTGCCGGGTGACGGCGCGCCCGTTGCCGGGTATCGGTGGGGCATGGAACAGGACAACGAACTTCTGGCCGAACTGACCACCTGCGAGGAATTGGTCTGGGACGCCCTGGTCGAGGGGGATATCGCCACCGACGAAAAGATGCTGCATGCCGATTTCCTTGGCGTCTATTCGACCGGTTTCGCGACCAGGGACGAGCACAGCGGGCAATTGGACGACGGCCCGACGGTCACCCGCTACAAGCTGACCGGGCACCGGGTGATGCGGCTGGGCCGCGATCACGCGGTCCTGTGCTATCGCGCCGATTTTCTGCGGGCCGGGCGGCAGGCGTCAGAGGCCATGTATGTCAGTTCGATCTGGCAACGCGGGCCGGATGGCTGGCGCAATGTCTTTTCGCAGGATACGACTGCGCGTGAATGAAGCTCCTTGCTGTTGAGCGCCAGGTGACTTTGGCTGTGACGTCGTCAGCTGATCCGAAGCGGGAAACCGGACCTGTCGAATGCCAGGCATTTCCGACCCGACCGGACATTTGGCGCGGTGTGGGTGAAGGTCAGGTGAGCGGGACTTTGCTGCCGTTTGCAACACCCGAAACAGGTCGCGCCCGAACCGAGGGGTGGGCGAGTAGCGCCCGCCCCGTGGGGGCGGTTCGGGCGCTGCCAAAGCTTTGCTTTGGCAATGGGTCTTTACTTTGAGAGCACAGGTTGGACTCAATCCCGCCCTTCGCTGCATTTTTCACGAATGACCACTTAGCCCCTGCCTCCCATCGGACATAACGCCGCGCTCCGGGCCAGCGATGTGACACAGCGACGTTCCACCGCTGCTGCCTGAACCCGCGACCGCGTGTCAGGGCGCGCCGCCCTTGCCCCGCCCGGCGCGCCAGTCCGCCCAGGCCTCCGGCGTATCCAGATCCAGCCGGGCGCGACTGCCGGGCAGGGGGATCAGCACGACACGCTCCCTGACCTGCGCCACCACCTCGCGCCCGCCGCTGTCGCCGGTCAGCCTGGCCAGCGCCGGGAACAGCTCAGATCGGAACACGATCGGATGGCCGGGCGCGCCTTCTGCCGTTGCGCCGCGCCAGATCAGGGCGGGGCCATCCGTGTCAACCGCATCGGCAACCTTTGCCAGGTCCTGCACTGTCAGATCCGGCAGGTCGCCCAGCAGAACCATCGCACAGATGGCCCCATCGGGCAGGGCGGCGATACCGGCGCGCAGGCTGGCGTTCATGCCTTCCGCCGCATCCGGGACGGGCAGGGCCTGCAGGTCAAGCCCCGCCAGCGCCGCATATCTTGGGTGTGGCGTGGGCGGCAGGGCCACAATGACCGGACCACGGCCCAGCGTCAGCGCCTTGCGCGCCTGAAGGCGCAGCAGGGGTGTTCCATCCACCGTTTCCAGCAGCTTGTCGCGCCCCTGCATCCGCGTCGATCCGCCCGCGGCAAGGATGATGATCGGCATCAGGTGATCCATCGGGTCATCCTAGGGCCGTCCGGCGCCGAGCGCCATCCCGTCAGCCGCGCATCCGGTCCCCGTCGGGATCGAACAGCGCCGTGGTGATCAGCCTCGCGGGACGCATCTGGCCCAGGATTTCGATCTCCACCTTCAGCCCTTCCGCAATCCGCCCGCGCGGGACAAAGCCCATGGCGACGGAGGTGCCGGTGAAATGCGAATAGCCCCCCGACGTGCAGAACCCCACAACCGCACCATCCAGCCATATCGGCTCATAGCCCTGCACATCCGCGTCTTCGGCCTCCACGTCAAAGGCCACAAGCTGCCGCGCGGGCGGTGTTGCCCTTTCCGCCTCCGCCGGGGCGCGGCCGATGAAATCCACGTTCTTCTTCCAGGAAATGAACCGGTCCAGCCCGGTTTCCGCCGCCGTGTAATCGGGCGAGAATTCCGACATCCAGGAGCCAAAGAACTTGTCCAGCCGCAGCGACATCATGGCGCGCATGCCAAAGGGCACCATGCCATGCACCTGTCCTGCCGCCCAGAGCACCGACCACAGCGCGCGCTGGTCCATCGGGTCGCAATAGATCTCGAACCCCAGATCGCCGGTATAGCTGACCCGCTGCACGATACAGGCGGTCTGGCCCACGGTCATCTGCCAGACGTCCAGGAACTTCATGCCGCTGACATCGGTGCGGGTGCAGGCCTGCAGCACCGCGCGCGCCTCTGGTCCCGCAATCTGGAAACCGGTGCGCTTGTCGGAGATGTTCTGAACGTCAACACCGTCTTCCAGATGATTGATAAACCACCGATAATGGAATTCCTGCGACCCGTAGGAGGCGGTCAGCTGGAAGGTCTGCGCATCCAGGCAGGAGATCGTGAAATCGCCGATCAGCTTGCCCTTTTCCGACAGCATCGGGGTCAGCGACAAGCGGCCCTGCGCCGGGACGCGGCCCGCCATGATCCGGTCCAGCCAGGCGCGGGCCTGTGGCCCGGTGACCAGGAACTTGCCAAAGTTCTGCACCTCGTTGATGCCCACCCCGTTGCGCACCGCCAGCACCTCGCGCGTGGTGGCGCCAAAGGCATCCGAGCGGCGGAAGGACGGGGTTTCATAGGTCGGCTCATCGCCCGTGGCGAAGTAGTTGGCGACCTCAAGCCCGAATTGCTGGCCCCAGACCGCGCCCATCCCGGTAAAGATGTCGTACATCGGTGTGGTGCGGTGCGGCCGGGCGGCGGGCAGTTCCTCGTTCGGGTAGGAGACGGAAAAGCGTTTCTGATAGTTCTCGATCACCTTGGGCAGGGTGTAGCCCGGCGTGATCCATTTGCCAAAGCGCGCCACATCCATCGCCATCACATCGCGTTCCGGCTCGCCCTCGATCATCCATTGCGCCAGGGTCAGGCCCACGCCACCGCCCTGGCTGAAGCCCGCCATGACGCCGCAGGCGGACCAGTAGTTGCGCATTCCGGGCACCGGGCCGACCAGCGGGTTGCCATCGGGGGCAAAGGTGAAGGGGCCGTGAATCACGTTCTTGACGCCTGCGCGTTCCAGGTCGGGGAAGCGGCGGTAGGCAAAGGTGATGCTGTCCTCGATCTTGTCGAAATCGTCCTGCAACAGGTCCTGACCAAAGGACCAGGGCGTGCCATCCACCGACCAGGGGCGGCAGGTCTGTTCGTAGAACCCGATGCAAAGGCCCCGGCCTTCCTGCCGCAGATAGCTTTCGCCCGCCGGGTCCATCACATGGGGATGTTCCTTGCCGTCCTGCATCATCTCCACGATCAGCGGCACTTCCTCGGTCACCAGATACTGGTGCTCCATCGGGTGCAGCGGGAAGTAGACGCCCGCCATCGCGCCAACCTCGCGCGCCCAGAGGCCACCTGCGTTCACGACGTGTTCGGCGTGGATGGTGCCCTTGTCGGTGACCACCTCCCAGGTGCCGTCGGGGCGCTGGTTGGTTTCCCGGACCATGCAATGGGTCTCGATCGTTGCGCCGCCCATCCGTGCGGCGCGGGCATAGGCATGGGTGGTGCCGGAGGGGTCGAGGTGACCGTCCAGCGGGTCATAAAGCCCGCCGATGATGCCGTCGATATTGGTGACGGGGGCGATCTTTGCGATCTCCTCCGGTGTCACAATCTCGGTGTCCAGACCCATGAAACGGTGCTTGGCCCGTTCGGCCAGCAACATGTCGAAACGGTCCTGGTTGTCGGCCAGGGTCACACCGCCGACGTGGTGCAGCCCGCAGGACATGCCGGTGATTTCTTCCAGTTCCTTGTAGAGCCGGATGGTATAGCCCTGAAGTGCTGCCATATTGGTGTTGCCGTTCAGCGTGTGAAACCCGCCCGCCGCGTGCCATGTTGACCCCGAGGTCAGCTCTGACCGCTCCACCAGCATGACATCCGACCAACCCAGTTTGGTCAGGTGGTAGAGGCAAGAAGCGCCGACGACGCCGCCGCCGATGATCAGGACACGGGTGGTGGTTTGCATGGGAAAACTCCGGTTGGATTTTGCCACAGATTGGCGGGCTGCGGAAAACACCTCTGGTCCGTTAACGACAGATCATGTCGCGCGCGGTCGGATTGCCCGGGGTTGGTTTCGAATCCGCGACCGGCTTGTTTCGCGCAGCACCGCTATGGACCTTCGCGCAGCCGTGCTAGATCATGCCGCATGGATCTTTCCGCATTGACCCCCAGGACCATTCTAAGACGGGCCCGCTCTTATACCCGCAAGCTCTGGGTCCGTGTTGTGATCATGGGGCTGATGTCCTTTGTGGCGCTGGGGCTGACGCAGCTGATCGAAGGGTTCGTGCCGGATGAGATTGCGACCATGCTGCACGGGGATGCGGCGGACCGGCTGCTGAACATCATCGCCAATGCCATGCTGGCGGTGACCACATTCTCGCTGACCGTCATGGTATCGGTCTATCGCGCGTCTTCGACCCAATGGACCCCGCGGGTGCACCGCCTGATCCTGGAGGACCCGACGACCCAGAATACCCTGGCGGTTTTCATCGGCGCCTATGTCTATGCTCTGGTGGCGATCATCCTGCGCGAACTCGGGGTCTATGTGGATGACCGGGCCTTTGTGTTGTTTCTCATGACGGTTCTGGTGCTGGCGGTGATCGTGATCTACCTGATCCGCTGGGTCCTGCACCTGCAGACATTCGGCAGCTTGATGGATGTGACCCGCCAGATCGAGACGGTGACCGTTTCGGGGTTCAGGGAGCGGTTGCAGAACCCCTGTCTGGGTGCAAATGCCCTGACAGGTGACATTCCCGAGGGGGCGGAAAAGGTGCTGGCCACCGAAAGCGGATATATCCAGCACGTCTATCCCGAAGCGCTGCACCAGACCGCGGCGGAGCAGGGCGCGCGCATCTATTTTCTGCGCAACATCGGCGATTATGTTTTCATCAACGAACCGCTTGTTGCGGTGATCTATGACAAGCAGGACGCTGACAGCGAAGCGGTGGAAAAGGCGGTGCGCGATTGCATCGCGCTGGGCGATCTGCGGACCTATGACCAGGACCCGCGCTTTGGCCTAGTGGTGATGGGGGAAGTCGCCTCCAAGGCGCTGTCGCCGGGGGTCAACGACCCCGGCACCGCCATCGACGTGATCGGGCGCATCGGGCGGATCCTGTCGCTCTACAAGGATGAAGAGGCCAAGGACCGCGAAGACGAAGTGCTTGATGCGCTTTATTTCCCGCCGCTGGACCCCGGCGACCTGATCGAGGACGGCTTTGGCGCGCTGGCACGGGACGGGGTGCAGATTGTCGAGGTGCAGCAGCGCCTGCAGAAAGCCCTGAGTGGATTGATGCGGCACCCCGATGCAGGGCTGAGCCGCGCGGCCAGGGAGGCGGCGGTTCTGCATCTGCGCCGTGCGGTTCAGGCGATCCCCTTCGGGCCGGATCAGGACCGTGTGCTGGCCTCTGCCTGTGCCGAGGTGCGCGCGGCAGTCTCAAAGGTCGACGATTAAAAAGTTAACAAAAGGTTAACCAAAAAACTCACCGCGTGTTATCGAACGATCTCTTGGAGAGATCGGGATATTTTCATGTTTGTGGTTCGGGCACTGTTTCTTGGGGTCACTGTCGTCACGCTTGCAGCGGCAGGACCAATGTCGGTTCCGAAGATACCCGCTGCTGATTTCCTGAGTGTGTTGAACTCCTTGAACGGAAAAGCACCGATGAATGCTGCCTGTTGCAAGGTCTGCTCAAAGGGCAAGGCCTGCGGCGATTCCTGCATCAGCCGCTCATATACATGCCGCAAAGGGGTCGGTTGCGCCTGCGACGGTTAAGAAATCCGGATCCCTCGGGCGTCGAATTATATTCGAGCGACGGCAGATGTCGCTTTCTGGCAATCAGCCCGATGCAAGCCCGTAGAGGTTGTGAATAACGCAACCCAATTCAGGACCTATCATGCGCACCCATGCCCAGGCCGTCGTCATCGGGGGCGGCGTTATCGGCTGCTCGATCCTCTACCACCTGACCAAGCTGGGCTGGACGGATGTGGTGCTGCTGGAACGCTCCGAACTGACCTCGGGCAGTACATGGCATGCGGCGGCTAACATTCACGGGCTGCACGACAACAACAACATCACCCGGATCCAGAACTACACGATGGACCTTTACAACGCGCTGGAGGCCGAGACGGGCCAGAGCTGTGGCGTGTTCCAGCCCGGATCGCTTTATCTGGCGCAGACCGAGGCGCGGGAACACCAGCTGCGCCTGCAGGCGGCCAAGGCGAAATATTATGGCCTGCCGTTCCGCGAGATCGACCGCGCCGAGGCAGAGGCGCTGCATCCGCTGGTCGATTTCGACGGCATCCGCTGCATCATGTACGAGGAAAACGGCGGCAACGTGGACCCTTCCGGCGTGACCAACGCCTATGCCGTGGGGGCGCGGCAGAACGGGGCCGAGATCATCCGCTTCTGCCCCGTCACCGGCACCGAGCAGCAACCGGATGGCAGCTGGATCGTGCGCACGCAGAAGGGGAACATCGCGACACAATGGGTGGTGAATGCCGCCGGTCTCTGGGGGCGCGAGGTGGCGGCACTTGCAGGGCTCAAACTGCCGCTGCAACCGACCGAGCACCAGTATTTCGTTACCGAAACCATTGCGGAGATTGCCGGGATGGACCGCCGCCTGCCGTCGGTCGCGGACCGCGATGGCGAATATTACCTGCGGCAGGAGGGCAAGGGCCTGCTGGTCGGCGCTTATGAGAAGGATATGCGCTACTGGGCCGAGGACGGGACCCCGCAGGGGTTCGGCCACGAGCTGTTTGCCGATGATCTGGAGCGGATCGAACCCAACATGATGCGCGCGATTGCAAGGGTGCCTGCGGTGGGCGAGGCGGGAATCAAGCGGGTGATCAACGGCCCGATGATCTGGTCGCCGGATTCCAACGTGCTGTTCGGACCGGTGCCGGAACTGCGCAATTACTTCTGCTGCAACGGCATCATTCCGGGATTCTCGCAATCCGGCGGCATGGGGCTTTTGGCCGCCGACTGGATCGTCACCGGCGAAACCCGCTATGACATGTTCGCCTGGGACATGGCGCGCTTTGGCGACTGGGCCGATGCCGCCTTTACCCGGGCGCGGGTGGGCGACCAATATGCCAACCGGTTCAAGATCCACTTTCCAAACGAGGAACGCAGCGCGGGCCGCCCCATGCGGATGCGCCCGGCCTATCAGATGCAGCGTGACCTGGGCGCGGTCTTTGGCCTGAACTACGGGTGGGAACATCCGCTGTACTACGGCCAGCCCGTCGGGGCAGAGGATGAAACCCACGGGTTCACCCGGCAGGGCTGGTGGGCGCAGGTGGGCCGCGAGGCGCGGATGCTGCGCGAGTATGCGGGTATCATCGACATTTCGAACTTTGCCAAATACCGCTGCAAGGGGCCGGGGGCGGAAAGCTGGCTGAACGCGGTTTTTGCCAATACCATGCCCCGGGCTGTGGGTCGGTCCTGCCTGACCCCGCTGATCGGCACGCGGGGCGGGATTGCCGGGGATTTCACCGTGACCCGGCTGGCGGAGGATGAATTCTGGATCATCGGCTCCGGCATGGCCGAACGCTATCACCAGCGGTTCTTTGGCGCGCTGCCCCTGCCGGAGGGCACGACATTCGACAGCCTGACGGTGGATGTCTGCGGCTTCAACGTCGCAGGACCGAAATCGCGCGATCTGTTGCAAAAGCTGACCAATACCGCGCTGGCGACGCCTGATTTCCCCTTCATGCGGTCGAAATGGATCACTCTGGCGGGGATCGAGGTGCTGGCGCTGCGGGTGTCCTTTACCGGCGATCTGGGCTGGGAGCTGCATTGCGCCGCTGCCGATCAGGCGCGCCTGTTGCAGGCGCTGCTGGACGCGGGCCGCGACATCGGCGCAGGCCCTGTCGGCAGCCGCGCGCTGATGTCGCTGCGGATCGAGAAAGGATATGGCTCCTGGAGCCGCGAATATTCGCCGGAATACTGGCCGCAGGAGGTCGGGTTGGACCGGCTGTGCAAGACCGACAAGGATTTCCTGAACAAGGAGGCGGTCATGCTGACCCTGGCCAGGCCCGCGCGGGAGCATCTGGTGATCCTGGAACTGGATGCCGGTCAGACCGATGCCTCCAACGCGGATGCGAGTGGGGGGGAGCCGATCTTCATGGATGGCAAGGGCATCGGGCGGGTGACCTCCGGCGCCTATGGCTATTCGGTGGGCAAGTCGCTGGCGCTGGCATTCCTCCGCGATGCGGGGCCGGGCGATGTGGTGGAGGTGATGGTGCTGGGCCAACCGCACCGCGCGACGGTGCTGGCGGAACCGCCCTTCGACCCCGCAGGTGCCCGGCTGCGGGCGTAAGACAGGCGCATTCGAATTCTTCGAAGAATTCGGTCCGGAGTTTTTGAAAACTCCGGGGTCGGCAGGAAGGTCACTTTCCCAAAGGCAGCAGATATTCCTGCGCCACGAACCGCAGCACGGGTGCCCGAAGGCTGGGGGCACACGCATCGGCTGCGCATTCGAATTCTTCGAAGAATTCGGTCCGGAGTTTTTGAAAACTCCGGGGTCGGCAGGAAGGTCACTTTCCCAAAGGCAGCAGATATTCCTGCGCCACGAACCGCAGCACGGGTGCCCGAAGGCTGGGGGCACACGCATCGGCCGCGCATTCGAATTCTTCGAAGAATTCGGGCCGGAGTTTTTGAAAACTCCGGAACCCGCGGTCAGCCGCCCGATTTTTCCAGTACCAGAAAGGTCATCATGCCCAGGGGCGGCAGATCGTCCTGTTTCACGATCCGCAACGCAGGCTGCTGCAGCACGGTTTCGACCCGGAAATCGGAATGCCAGCCCAGCGTGTCGGCAAAAGGCGCCGTGAGCCGCTCGATCGCACCCAACACGCCGTCCTCGCGGGTGAAATGATTGGTGATCACCACCTGGCCGCCGGGTTTCAGCACCCGGACGATCTCGGTCATCACCCGTTCGGGCTCGGGCACCACCGAGAGCACATGCATTGCCGCAACCGTGTCGAAGGAAGCATCGGGAAAGTCGAGGTGCCGCGCATCCATCTGCCGCAGCGCCGCCACATGGTCGAGCGCCTTTTCCTTCACCCGCACTTGCGCCTTTTCCAGCATATCGTCGGAAAAATCGATCCCCGTGACCGCCAGATGGCCCCCGTATTGCTGAAGCGACAGCCCCGTGCCCACGCCAACCTCCAGCACGCTGCCGTTGCGTGCATTGATATGGGCGACAGCCCGGCGGCGGCCCGCCTGGGTGATGGCGCCGAAGGTCCGGTCATAGATCGGGGCCCATCGGGCATAGGAACGGGTAACTGCGTCAAGATCCATCTTTTCTGTCCTTTCGGGAAGGGGTGGGCAGCCCGGCGATCAGGGTCCAGATCACCGTGGCGATATAGGCAAGGCAGAGCATCACCAGGGTGATCCATGCATAGGTAAGAAGCGCAGCCGCCAGCAGGACGGCGGTGAGCGTCACATAGGGCACCTGCGCGCGGCTGACGCGCAGCGCCTTGACCGACCAGGTTGGCACACGGCTGATCATCAGCAGGCCGATCACCACCATGTGCAGGCAGATCACCAGGTCGGGCAGCAGCGGCCCATTGGCGAAGGCAAAGGAGATCGAGAGCGGCAGCAGCACCAGCAGCGCGGCGGCGGGCGAGGGGATGCCGGTGAAATACCCCGGCGGCACTTTCGGATTGGCGGCCTGCGGTTCACGCGATGCCACGTTGAACCGTGCCAGCCGCAGCACGCAGCAGATCGCAAAGAACAGCACCGCCAGCCAGGCGGCGCTGCGCACGTCCTGCAGCGCCCAGAAGTAGAGCACCAGCGGCGGAGCGACGCCGAAGTTCACGAAATCGGCAAGCGAATCCAGCTCGGCCCCCATCTTGCTGTCGCTCTTGAGCAGCCGCGCCAGATGCCCGTCCACCCCGTCGAGCACGCAGGCCGCCACGATCAGCTGCACCGCCAGCACGTAATTGCCCTGCACGCCAAAGCGGATCGCCGAAAGGCCCGCGCAGATCGCCGTGACGGTGAGGATGTTGGGCAAGAGCTGCAGCAGCGAAAAATCGCGCGGCCCGGGGGATTGCGGATCGCTCATGCCGCTGTGGTCCCGGCAAGGCCGGCCATCTGCACCGCTCCGGACAGGATCGCGCAGCGCTTTTCGCCGCCGCCGCATATCCGCCTCAAGAAGTTGCCCGATATGGTCATTGTGCCCGTCCCTAGACTCACGGGTGCAGACCTATATCGTTCTGCGGCAAGAGCAAGTCTCATCCGCCGCCGATTTCCAAATGCCGCCGATCGGGGCCTTACAACGGCCTGATCTTGAGCTGCGTGATCCGGTTGCCGTCGCGTGCCATCACCTCGAAGCGGAATCCGTGGAAGGAAAACACCTGACCCGGCGTCGGGATCATCTGCGCCTCGTGAATCACCAGCCCTGCCAGCGTATTCGCCTCGTCATCGGGCAGGGACCAGTCGGTGGCGCGGTTCAGGTCGCGGATCGTCATGGCGCCATCGACGTAGTAGTGACCGTCCTCGCCCGGGGCCAGCAGATGTTCACCGTCGGGGTCGAATTCATCGGTGATCTCGCCCACGATCTCTTCCAGAATATCCTCCAGCGTGATCAGCCCCTGAAGTGAGCCATATTCATCCACCACCAGTGCAAAATGCGTGCGGCGGCGCAGGAACTGGCGCATCTGTTCGTCCAGGGTCGAGGTTTCGGGCACGAAATAGGGTTTCATCGCCACGGTGGAGACATCGAAGTTCTTCAGCGCCGATGCATCGCCGTCGGGCCCGCCGATCAGTTTGTACATCGCGCGCAGCAGGTCCTTGGCGTGGATCACACCGATGATGTTCTCCTGATCGTCGCGATAGACGGGCAGGCGGGTGTGGTTGGATTCCAGACATTGCTGGAGGATTTCCTGCGGCGGCATGTCCGCGTCGATCATCTCGATCCCCGAACGGTGCAGCATGATCTCTTCCACCGCCCGCTCGCGCAGGTCGAGCGCGCCCAGGATACGGTCGCGGTCTTCCTTTTCAACTACCCCTTCGGAATGGCCCAGCTGCAATGCGCCCGCGATTTCCTCGCGCACCGCAAGGATGTTGCTGTCGGGGTCCACCGTCACCCCCAAGAGCCGCAGCACCCCGCGCACAAAGAAGCGCACCGCAGAGACCATGGGCGAAAACACCAGCACCACCAGCGCGATCGGGCGCGACACCAGCGCGGCGGCGGTTTCGGCGTTGGTGATCGCATAGGTCTTGGGCAGCACCTCGGAAAAGACCAGCACCAGCAGGGTCATCACCAGCGTGGCCAGCGCCACGCCGCTTTCCCCGAACAACCGGGTGAAGAGCGCGGTGGCCAGAGAGGCCGCCAGGATGTTGACCAGGTTGTTGCCCAGCAGGACAGATCCGATCAGCCTTTCATTGTCTTCCGTGATTTTCAGCGCCCGTTCCGCGCCGCGCGATCCCTTGTCCGCCTGCGCCCGCAGCTTTCCGCGCGAGGCGGCGGTCAGCGCCGTCTCGGACCCCGAAAAGAACCCCGAAAGAACAAGGAGGAGCAGAATGATGCTGCAGCTGATCCAGAATGCGCCATCGAACAGAGTCGTGCCGGTTTCCATTTCGGTTGGTATCCATATGATGTGTCTGTCGGACTATGATGATCCGCCATGCCCCATTCAAGGGCAGGAGGCAAGATTGGGCAATAAACGCCATCAGAACCTTGGAGACCGGAACGGCGCGCTGCTGCTGTTTGGCGGGCCCTATTCCAATCTGAACGCCACCCAGGCCTTGCTGGGCGCAGCACGGGAGCGCGGCATTGCCGCTGCACAGATGATCTGCACCGGGGACGTGGTGGCCTATTGCGCGGCCCCGTTTGAGACCATCGAGCTGATCCGCGCGGCGGAAATCGCAGTGATTGCGGGCAATTGCGAGCAGCAACTGGCCGCAGGCGCCGCCGATTGCGGCTGCGGGTTCGAGGCGGGCACAACCTGTGATCTGCTGGCTGCCGGCTGGTACGCCTTTGCCACGGACCGTGTTGCACCCGCCCAGCGCGGCTGGATGGCGGCGCTGCCGGACATCATCACCTTTCACCATCAGGGCGCGCGCTATGGCGTGATCCACGGCGGTGTGACGGATGTGGCGCGCTTTGTCTGGCCGACCAGCCCTGCCGAGGTCCTTGCCGAAGAATGGCGCGCGGCCGAGGAAGTGGTGGGGCCGCTTGATCACATCATCAGCGGACATTGCGGCCTGCCTTTCATCCGCGACACGCCACGGGGCCGCTGGATCAACCCGGGCGTGATCGGCATGCCGCCCCATGACGGGGCGCAGATGACGCGCTATGGGGTGCTGGACGGGGGCGAGGTGACGCTGCACCGCCTGCGCTATGACGCCGGGGGAGAAGCCGCGCGGATGCAGGCCGCAGGGCTGACCCAGGGCTATGACCGCGCGCTGTTGACCGGCTATTGGCCCTCCGAAGATATCTTGCCCAGTGCCCTGCGCGTGCCGTCCTTCGCCAGCGGGTGATGCTCCAGCACCAGTTCCGACAGGCGTTCTTCCAGCACATGGGTATAGATTTCGGTGGTGGCGACATCGGCATGGCCCAGCATGGTCTGGATCGCGCGCAGGTCGGCACCATTGGCCAGCAGATGCGTGGCAAAGGCGTGACGCAGGGTATGCGGCGTGACCTTGGCCGGGTTCACGCCGCCCGCGACCGCGAATTCCTTGATCAGCAGGTAGAACCGGTGCCGGGTCAGATGGCCCAGCTTGCCGCGCGAGGGGAACAGGAACCGCGAGGTCGGCAGCCGTTTGGCGCGTGCCTCTTCGTCCAGCCTGTCGCGCAGCACCAGCCATTCGGCCAGCGCCGTGCGGGCAGGCGGAGACAGCGGCACCATGCGTTCCTTGCCGCCCTTGCCCATGATCAGCAGCAGGCGCGGATCGCCTCGGGTGGCGGCAATCGGCAGGCTGACCAGCTCGCTGACCCGCATGCCGGTGGCATAAAGCAGCTCCATCAGGCAGGTGTTGCGGCATTGGTCGGACTGCGACCGGCCAGAGGCGCGCGCCGCTTCCAGCAAGGCATCGACCTCCGCTTCGCTCAGGATCTTGGGCAGGCGCTTGTCCTGGCCGGGGCCGGAAATCTGGATCGCCGGATTGTCGCTGCGCAGCCCTTCCTCAAAGGCAAAGCGGTAAAGTTGCTTGATCGCCGACAGCCGCCGCGCGCGGGTGGATTTGGCCAGCCCCTGGGCATCGCAATGGACCAGATAATCCTCCACCGAGCCGCGTGTCGCCGTGCTGAAATCGAGCCCCTTGCGGGCCAGATAACCGTCGAAGTCCTTGAGGTCGCGGCCATAGGCCAGCTGGGTATTGGTGGCAGCGCCCAATTCGGCGGCCTGCGCTTCGAGAAAGGTTGAAATCCAGTGAAAGGTCGGCGTTTGCATCGGCTCAACGCTCCAGCAGGAGGGATTGGAGGGCGGCGCGCCGGGCGGTGTCTTCCAGCCCCAGCGCCCGCAGGGTGGCCAGCGCATCGCGCATCGCGGTGGTGTCGCCCTGCGCGCCTTTTTGCAACATGGCAAGGACCTGAAGGATCACTTCGCCCAGGCGGTTGTCACGCGCCGCACCCACCAGATTTTCGCGTGGCGGCGCGCCCTTGAAGGCATCATGAATCGCACCCGGCAGGGCGCCTTCCGGCCTGGTGGCCGGGGCCTCGCCGCGCGCGATGGCGCGTAGCAGGGCGGTATTGGCAATGTCCCTGGAGGGGTCGGCCGCTGCGGCCTCATATATCGGGGACAACATGCAGATGTCGAATGCGATCCGTGCCGCGCGCCCTTCGAGGGCGATCTTGGACAGGTCCTCGGCAAAAAGGGTGGCAAATGCGACCTCAAGCCCGGCTTCCTGCATGCCGATCCAGACCGCCGGCAATGTCTTGGTCACCGCATCGGGGCTGCCGGTGGCCAGGGCGGTCTCGAACCGTTGCAGGTCGCGCACGCGGTCCCAGACCCCGCCGGAGGCGGCAGGCGCGCGGTCGGTGTAGAGGCCCAGCAACCGGTTGTCGGGCAGCGCACCGGCGCGGGTCAGACGCTCTGCCGCCTCAAGCTGCGCCTTCCATCCGGCGATATCGCGCAGATCGGCCACCGCATAGGGGCGGGGCAGGGTGCCGGTGGGCATCGGCTCACCAATGGTTTCAAACAGCCGAAAGCTCAGCGGGTCCATGCCGCGCGGAGTCGGCAGGGGCGGCGCCCCTTCAAAACCTTCCGGGTGCAGGAAGCGGTCCAGCAGGGCAAGCTGTTCCTGCGGCAGCAACCCCAGCGCCTGCGCAGAGCCAAAGGTCAGCGCCGCATTGTCCCAGTTGCTTGCACGGGCGGCACAAAAGATGCGTGTGCCGTAGTTGCGTGTCAGATGGGGCGACTGGCCCAGCACGTCACAGGCGCGGTCTTCGGTTCCGGTCAGCAGGCTGATGTCCATCCAGAGGTCGAAATGCTCCGGCGAGGTGGTCACACCGGCCTGTTCGATCAGCGACAGGGCAGGGTCCAGCGCCCCCAGCCGCAGCAGTTTGCGCACCCGGGCAAGGGCCAGCTCATTGCCTGCCTGGGCATCGCCCTGCGGCGCAAAGGCCTCGGCAAGCAGAACGGTATAGAGCAGGGATTGCGCGGCGGGCAGGCGCAGTTCCGGCAGGTCTTCGATCTGGTCGATCAGGTCTTTCGCGGTGCTGCCCATCCAGAGATTTTGCGGCAGGCCGGTCACCGTGTTGGGCACCAGCCCGATGGCGCGGGGCGAGCCCACGCCCAGGGGCGAGACCGTGACCTTGGGCGGCAGCGCGGTTTTGGCCACCGGCGCTTCGTTCGGGTTGGCCTTGTTCGGCTGACGGCGCGCCACAGGTTGCGGCGTGGCCTGGGTGCCGAGCCAGTCAATCACCGACAGCGGCGATTCCTGCGCCTGTGTCTGGGCCGCAGCCGGACCCGTGGCAACCGCCGCACAAAAAAGCAGCGCACCAAGGGTACGCGCTTGCCTAATTTCCGCCATCATGAGCCTATTGCCCGGAAAGAGTGACAGGTTCACGCATTTCTACCTGAGGTGGTGCGAACTCCGCGCCGAAGAACGGACCGATATAGGCATAGCCAGCCAGCCCGATAAATCCGACAATTAGTAGGAATATCAAAAACTTGATCAATCTGCCCATGAATTCTGCCTGCTCGGTTTCCGATTTGTTATGCAATCTATATATGGCCTTTTCGACAAGATCACGTCATTCAAGGCATAATGAGCGGAATTGAGCAAACCATGGCCGACGGCGACGGGAAACATCAGGGGTATCGTCTGAACAAGACAGTTGTTCTGGTGGGGATGATGGGCGCGGGCAAGACGGCCGTGGGCCGTGCGGTTGCCGCGCGGCTTGGTGTGCCCTTCCTCGACAGCGATGCGGAAATCGAGGCCGCAGCCAACCTGAGCGTGCCCGAGATTTTCCAACGCGACGGCGAGGCGTTCTTTCGCAAGCGTGAATCCGAGGTGATCGCGCGGTTGCTCAAGCAGGAGCGCTGCATCCTGTCCACTGGCGGCGGGGCGTTCCTGGCGGAAAGCAACCGCGAGATGATCTCGCGCGATGGAGTCTCGCTCTGGCTGAATGCGGATCTGCCCCTGCTCTGGCAGCGCGTGCGCCACAAGGAAAGCCGCCCGCTTTTGCGCACGCCAAATCCCTATGCAACCCTGGCCGAAATCTATCGTGCGCGGGTGCCTGTTTATGAAAAGGCGGATATTTCAGTCACTTGCCAGCCGTCGTTAAGTATCGAAGCGATGGCGTCGCGGGTGATTGCGGCCCTGGCCGAACAGCCCGATGTCCTGGAGAATCAAGATGCGTGAGACCGTGAATGTTGCCCTTCCGGGGCGGGCCTATGACGTTGTGATCGGGCCGGGCCTGCTGCAGGAGGCCGGTGCGATGATCGCGCCGCTGCTGGGGCGGCCGCATGTCACGGTGATCTCGGATGAAACGGTGGCGGGGCTGCATCTGGACAGCCTGCGGGCCGGTCTTGCGGCGCAGGGCATCACGATGGAGGCACTGCAACTGCCGCCGGGCGAGGGGACCAAGAACTGGGACAACCTGATCCGCTGCACCGAATGGCTGCTGACCCGGAAGGTCGAGCGGCGCGATGTCGTGATTGCATTCGGCGGCGGGGTGATCGGCGATCTGGTGGGGTTTGCCGCCGCCATCCTGCGGCGCGGGGTGCGCTTTGTGCAGATCCCCACTTCGCTGCTGTCGCAGGTGGACAGTTCGGTGGGGGGCAAGACCGGGATCAACACGGGTCATGGCAAGAACCTTGTCGGCGCCTTTCACCAGCCGGCGCTGGTGCTGGCCGATACCGCCCTGCTGGACACGCTGACCCCCCGCGATTTCCTGGCCGGTTATGGCGAGGTCGTGAAATATGGCCTGCTGGGGGATGCGGATTTCTTCAGCTGGCTGGAGGCGCAGGGGCCGGCACTTGCCCGTGGCGACGGCGCAGGCCGCGTGACCGCTGTGCGCCGGTCGGTGCAGATGAAGGCCGATATCGTCATCCGCGACGAGACGGAGCAGGGCGACCGGGCGCTGCTGAACCTTGGCCATACCTTCTGTCATGCGCTGGAGGCCGCCACCGGCTATGGCAACCGGCTGATGCACGGTGAGGGGGTCGCGATCGGCTGTGCCATGGCCTTCGAACTCTCCGCACGGCTGGGCCTTTGCCCGCAGGAAGATCCCAGCCGGGTGCGCGCGCATCTCAAGGCGATGGGGATGAAGACGGATCTGGCCGATATCGACGGCGATCTGCCGGGGGCCGACGCGCTGCTGGACCTGATGGGTCAGGACAAGAAGGTGAAGGACGGCAAGCTGCACTTTGTTCTGGCGCGCGGGATCGGTGACGCTTTTGTCACCAGTGACGTGCCGCGTGACAAGGTGCTTGCACTTTTGCAAGATGCGCTGGCGGCCCGATAAGTCGGGACGCTAAGGTCGGCGCAGTACCATCGCCGTCTTGCCCTCGGCGGAAAAACCGCAGGCTTCATAGAAGCCCACCGCATCGCGCCCGACACCCGTCATCAGCATGATCTTATAGGCATTTGCGGCCCAGGCGGTTTCGATCACCGCCGCCATCACCCTGCGGCCGAACCCTTGCCCCTGACAGGCGGCAAGCGTCACCACATTCTCGACTACAGCGTTTCGGGATAAACTTGAAACATCCCGCGTCACTTTTCGCGTTCGACCGAAGGGAGAGGCAGCGAACAAGTGATTCAGGTATATCCCGAAACGCTTTAGCGCATAAGGCCGGGCGTTCCAGACCACATTGGGCAGCAGGTGCAGGGTTGCCATTGCCACCAGCCGGTCCCCCGCAAAGGCGCCCAGCACCTGCGTGCCGGGATGGTCGATCACCGGGCCGAATGCCGCCGGGTCCGATGCCTTGGGCCCGACGGTCAGTTCATTGTAAAGCGTCAGAGCCTGCGCCGCGTCCGCCCGATCCAGCATGCGGACAACGGCATCTGTCATCAGAACGGGATTTCGTCATCCAGGTCGCGCGAACCGCCGCCACCGCCAGCACCACCGCCGCTGCTGCCGCCGGAGGCGGGGCCGCTGTCGTAACCGCCGCCGTCATAGCCGCCGTAATCCCCGCCAGAGGAGGAACCGCCACCGCCATATCCGCCGCCTGAACCGCCGCCGTCGCGACCGTCCAGCATGGTCAGCGTGCTGCCGAAACCCTGCAGGACAACTTCGGTGGAATAGCGGTCCTGGCCCGACTGGTCCTGCCATTTGCGGGTCTGCAACTGGCCTTCGATATACACTTTTGACCCTTTTTTCAGGTATTGCTCGGCAATGCGCACCAAACCTTCCTGAAAGATGGCCACCGAATGCCATTCGGTCTTTTCGCGGCGCTCGCCGGTATTGCGGTCCTTCCAGGTTTCCGATGTGGCGATCCGCAGGTTGCAAACCTTGCCACCGTTCTGGAACGATCGCACTTCGGGATCGCGCCCCAGGTTACCGATAAGGATCACTTTGTTCACTGAGCCGGCCATATTGCCCCCTTTATTATCGCAGCTTGTGTCGCACGCCCGATTGCGAATCCGCAAGGGGCCGTTGGTCGCTTATAAACTGGCTGGATCATGGTTAACATCAGGTTTCCGCCCCTAGGTCGTGTTGACACTCATCTTCGCCCACCCGCGCGAGACGGATTTTGCCGCTGGCGCCCTGATGTGAGCGCAGCAATGTGATCATTGGAAGTGAACATCCGGGATGGCAGAGGCAAAATCCGCCGCGCCCCGCAGGGGTTTCGCCAAAATTGCCCATTTCTGCGTTACAGCGTCCCGCCTTTACTTTAAGGTAAATCACTTCGCCAATGTCCCGAGAGCGCGTAGCGCGGCAGGGTATTGGCGCTTCAATTTCAAGGCGGGGCGCGCAAAGAGAGCTTGAAATAGCTGGCTATTCCTGCGCTCTCTTGCCTGGAACTGAGCAATTTTGGACTGAAACGGGTGGGCGACAATGAATGTCAACACGACCTAGGCTCTGGATATCCCGTGAATCGGGGTCTGGTGCCACGCGCCCGGTTTGGTATAGGGTGCCCAAAACAAACAGGCGGGAGCGCGGGGAATGCGCAGAACGATATTTGTGGCGGCCCTTGGTGCAGCCAGCCTTGTTATTGGCAGCACGCCCGCCGCGGATGCGGATGTTTTCTCATCCAGCAACCGCCGCGCGCTTTTCAAATCGCAAAAGAACCTGCTCGATAACCGGGCGGCCAAGCAATATTCCGCTTCGGTCCGGTTGCAGCCGCCCACCGTCAACACCCCGACAAAATGGGACACGCCGAAATACAACGGCAAATACAAGGGCCAGTTCCTGGCCATCGCGCGCGAAGCGGCGACACGCCATGGTGTGCCGGTTGATCTGTTCCTGCGGCTGGTGCAGCAGGAAAGCGGCTGGAACCACCAGGCGGTTTCGCACAAGGGCGCGCTCGGGCTGGCGCAGCTGATGCCGGGCACGGCCGCGCGGTTGCGGGTGGACCCTTCCGACCCCGCGCAGAACCTCGAAGGCGGCGCGCGGTATCTCAAGCAGCAATACAGCACCTTCGGGGACTGGCGGCTTGCGCTGGCGGCCTATAACGCCGGTCCTGCTGCGGTGCAGAAATACGGCGGCGTGCCACCCTACGCCGAGACACGGAATTACGTGAAGGTCATCTTCGGACAGTAAGCCGCTGTTTCCAAAGGCAATATAACTACATGGTCAAGTGATACGGCAAGGATCCGCCACCCGGGGGAACCTTTCCATACGCGGGGGTGTTGTCTGCTCAGAGCGCCGCAGGTTCGGATCATCCGCCCTGCACCGCGCAAAACATGAGGAGCACAAGATGTTCAATAATCTGAAAAAGCTGGGCCTGGCCGCTGGTGTCAGCCTGCTGGCCCTGACAAGCTATGCCAATGCTGCGGATCTGCCGCCGATCTCTTCCATTGACGTCGGCACCACCTATGCCGCCGCGACAGATGCCAATGCGGCCGAGAAGTTCCCCGACATCACGACGGACCTGCAGGAAGCCATTGCCGAACGCGTCCCGACCTCATCGGATGCCGCCGACAGCCGGATCAGGGTTGAGCTGCGCAAGGTTTCGCTCAATGGCAACACGATGCTGAACGATGCCGGTGAATTCAACGAGCTGGAAGGCGTGGTCTCCATCGAGGCGGATGACGGCAGCAGCACCGGCAGCCGGTCCTTCCCGGTCAGCATCGCGGCGCTTTCCGCTGACACGCAAGCGCCCGAGGGCACATATGTGATCCAGCCCTCGACCGATGATTTCTACAACGTGATGATCGGTGCCTTCGCCGACCGCGTTGCCGAAGAGCTTGGCAATGTGAACACCGGCGGCGATACCGTCACGCGCTGACGACACCACCCCCCTCAGTCCGGCAGCCTGTCCCCTGCCGGTCTGATCAGATGTCTTTTTCGGCCTCGGGCGCGCACCGCTTCCCCCGGTGTGCGCCCTTTTTCTATAGGTGCGTTTCGGGAAAATGCTGAATCGCAGATACCTTGCCACGCTTCGCGTTCTCAGGACATTTGCGATGCCTGTGCGTCAACCATTCCCCGAAACGCTTTATTCGGCGGCCACGGTGATTTCGATCACCGGTTCCATCTCGTTGAACTGGGCGTCCGACAGGTGGCATTTGATCTGGTGGCCCTCTGCCATTGTCCGCTGTGGCGGCACTTCCTTTTCACACAGGTTGCCGGGCACCTGGGATTTCCAGCGGCACCGGGTCTGGAAGGGGCAGCCGGGCGGCGGGTTCATCGCCGAGGGGATGTCGCCCTCAAGCACGATGTGCTTCTTCTTGACCCTTGTATCCGCAATCGGCACCGCCGACAGCAGCGCCTCGGTATAGGGGTGATAGGGGGGCGAGAACACCTGATCCGTGCTGCCCAGTTCGACAACATGACCCAGGTACATCACCATCACCCGGTCGCTGAGATAGCGCACGATGCTCAGGTCGTGGCTGATGAACAGCAGCGTCGTCTTGTGCTGGCGCTGGATTTCCATCAGCAGGTCGGTCACCGCAGCCTGAACCGAGACGTCCAGCGCCGAGACCGGTTCATCCGCCACCACGATCCGCGCATCCCCGGCAAAGGCCCGGGCAATGCCGACGCGCTGTTTCTGGCCACCGGAGAGCTGACGCGGCATCCGGGTCGCGAATTCACGCGGCAGTTTCACCAGGTCCAGCAGTTCCAGCATCCGCTGCCAGCGGTCCTTTTCATTCTTGCCGATGCGGAAGATTTCCAGCGCCCGCACGATCTGCCGTCCCACCGTCATCGAGGGGTTCAGCGTGTCGAACGGGTTCTGGAACACCATCTGCACATCCGCCACGTTCTTTGTGCTGCGTTTCTCGATGGGCACGTCGCCGATGTTCTGGTTGTCCAGCAGGATCTGGCCAGCGGTGGCGGTCTCCAGCCCCATCAGCACCTTGGCAAAGGTGGATTTGCCGCAGCCGGATTCGCCCACGATCGCCAGCGTCTCGCTCTCGCGCGCCTCGAAGGACAATTCCTCATTGGCTTTCACCACCTTGGTGTCGCCGCCGCCAAACATGGCGCTGGCCGCCACCTTGTAGTATTTCTTGAGCTTGTCCATTTTCAGGACCACGTCACCGACCTCGCCCTTGGTCTTGGTCTCGGCCAGTTGCAGCGGCGCGTTCCAGTCGATCTCCTGATATTTGACGCAGCGCGTGTGGTGCCGGTCCTCGCCGCCGATCACCGACATCGGAATCACCCCCTGATCGCAGCGTCCGGCCTCGAAATAATCGCAGCGCGGGCCGAAATTGCAGCCCGGCGGGCGTTCATGGGGCAGGGGAAAGTTGCCGGGAATGGCGATCAATGGCCGCGCGTTCTTGTCGGCGCCGGGCAGGGGGATCGAGCGGAACAAAGCCTGGGTATAGGGGTGCTGCATCTCGTCAAAGACATCCTCGATGCTGCCGCGTTCCACCGCCTCGCCGGAATACATCACGCAGATCCGGTCGCAGGTCTCCAGCACCAGACCAAGGTTGTGGCTGATGAACAGCATCGAGGTGCCGTATTTCTTGCCCAGATCCTTGACCAGTTCGACCACCGCCGCCTCGACGGTCACGTCAAGCGCCGTGGTCGGCTCGTCCAGAATCAGCAGCGACGGTTCCGACATCAGCGCCATCGCGATCACGATGCGCTGCTGCTGACCGCCCGACAGCTGGTGCGGATAGGCCTTGAGGATGCGCTCGGGGTCCGGCAGTTTCACGTCCGTGACCACCTGAAGCGCGCGTTGATAGGCGTCCTTCTCGGACATGCCCGCATGGATCATCGGCACTTCCATCAGCTGCTTGCCGATCCGCATGGCGGGGTTCAGCGATGCCATGGGTTCCTGATAGATCATCGCGATCTCGCTGCCGCGGATGTCGCGCAGCTCGTCATCGCTCATCTCGCCCAGGTCGCGGCCCTTGAACTTGATCGACCCGCCGACGATGCGCCCGTTCTTGCCCAGGTCCTGCATCACCCCCAGCGCAACGGTGGATTTGCCGCACCCGGATTCACCCACGAGGCCCAGCGCTTCGCCCGGCATCACCGAGGCCGAGAAATCCATCACGGCGGGAATTTCCCGCAACCGGGTAAAGAAGGAAATCGACAGCTTGTCGATCTCAAGGATCGGCCCGTCATACTTTTCTTTTACCATTCTTGTCTCTCCTTGTTGGAGCGGCCGAACCAGAGAAACTCTTGTCGCTCTTTTTGGCCATAAATATTCCCGGGGGTCCGGGGGTAGCACCCCCGGAACTCTCGTCTGGATCAATCCCTCAGGGATTCCTCACGCAAGCCATCCGCCAGCAGGTTCAGACCCAGCACCAGCGTCAGCAAGGCCAGCGCAGGGGCGATGGCCGCATGAGGGTAAAGCGACAGCAGCCGCCGTCCGGCGTTGATCGTGCTGCCCCAGTCCGGGCTTTCCGATTCCAGCCCCAGGCCAAAGAAGCCCAGCGTGCCCAGAAGGATCGTGGTATAGCCGATCCGCAGGCAGAAATCGACGATCAGCGGCCCCCGCGCATTGGGCAGGATTTCCCACAGCATGATGTACCACGGGCCTTCGCCCCGGGTTTGCGCCGCCGCCACATAGTCGCGCGTCTTGATGTCCAGCGCGAGGCCCCGCACGATCCGGAAGACAGTGGGCGCGTTCACAAAGACGACAGAGACAAAGACCACCAGGATACCCGGCCCCAGATCGAAAGGATCAAGGAAGGCGGGCAGACCGGGGATCACATAGGTCGGCGTTTCCACGATGGTGCCGTCGCTGGACACCAGCGCGAGGTAGAGCCAGGCGCCAAGCCCCAGTACGACGATCAGCAGCGGTGTGCGGAACGTCGGCTGCGTGTAGAAGCGCGAGTTCAGCAGGATCGCGAGGAAGATCAGCGGAAAGACAAACAGGAACAGCGCCATGTAGTTGGGGATGCCTGTCAGCACGATTTCCGGCGTCACCAGCAGGTAGAACAGCAAGATCACCGGGAAGGCCAGGATCAGGTTGGCCAGGAAGCTCAGGAACGTATCCAGCTTGCCACCGTAATAGCCTGCGGGCAGGCCCAGGGTGATCCCCACCATGAAGGCAAAGAGCGTCGCAAAGGGCGCGATCTTGACCACTACCCAGGAGCCCTTGATCAGCCGCGAGAACACGTCCCGCGCCAGGTTGTCGCCGCCCAGCAGGAACCAGGGATATTCGCCTTCGCCGGCCCGCGCCAGCGGTGTGCCGGGCAGTTTGTTCTTCATCCCCGACACCTGGCTCAGGCTGTCATGGGTGACCAGCAGGTCAAAGCCGCCGCCCAGAATGCCGGTAAAGACCCAGAACATCACGATGGCAAAGCCGATCATGCCCACGGTGCTGTCAAAGAGCTTGCCGTAAAGCCCCAGCTTGCGCTTGTAGGTGACCGACAGCGCAAAGGTGACGATCAGCGCGATCCAGACCGGGATCATCTGCTGCGCCATGGCGCCGAAGATCCCCGCCGCAGGCCCCATGAAGATGCCGCCGATCAGGTAGATCAGGATCAGCCCGACCACCGCGTAGAACAGCCAGCTGATGATCTGGTTGATGAACCCGGTCAGACCGGTGCTGCCTGCCAGGGTGCCATCCGCGCTGATCGCCCGTGCGGAACTGTCCGGCACGAAGGAGGCGAGGATCTGCACGACAATCGCCAGTGCCAGCAGCCCGACCAGAAGGTAGAAGATGATGTTGAGCCCCGAAAGCGAGCCCGTCCATGTCAATGGTTCCATGTCAAAGCTCCTTCAGGCGATGCGGATGCGCGGGTTGAGATAGACATACCCGATGTCGGAAATGAGCTGCGTCAGCAGCACCACCGCAACCGAGACAACCGAGACCGCCAGCAGCAGTTCAATGTCGTTGTTGCCCGCCGCCTGCACCAGCAGCCAGCCGAAACCCTTGTAGTTGAACAGGGTCTCCACGATCACCACGCCGTTCAGCAGCCAGGGGATCTGCAGCATGATTACGGTGAAAGGCGCGATCAGCGCGTTGCGCAGCGCATGTTTCAACACGATATCCGAGAATTTCACGCCTTTGAGCCGCGCCGTCCGGATATATTGCGCCGTCATCACCTCGGTCATCGAGGCGCGTGTCATCCGGGCGATATAACCCATGCCGTATAGCGAGATCGTGAGCACCGGCAGGAAGAAGTTCCAGAAGGTCGCATCCGCCATGGCAGAGGTGGCGGAGCCGAGGAACAGGGTCTTGCTGTCGATCAGCCCCCAATCGTTCAGCAGCGGCGACACCCCGAACTTGGAAGAGGCCAGCACCGCGATAAAGATCACGCCCGAGACATATTCAGGCGTCGCCGTGGTGGCGATGGAAAAGGTCGACAGGGACCGGTCCAGTTTCGATCCTTCCCGCATCCCGGCGAGCACCCCGACCAGCAGCGCGGAGGGCACCATCAGCAGCAGCACGCAGAGCATCAGCTTGCCGGTCAGCGCCAGACGGGTCAGCACCGTGCCGCCCACCGGCTCCTTGAAGACGGTGGAGAACCCCCAGTCACCCTGCAGGATGCCGCAGCGGGTCGGACGGTCGATCTCGGGCGTGCTGGCCGAGAAACAGCGCCCGAAGGTCTTGCCGTCCGGTTTCTCGGTCACCCAGCCGGGCATCACGCCCAGCCATTGACCGAATTTCACCGGCATCGGTTGCAGATAGCCCCGGTCGCCAAGATAGGACGCCACGGCTTCGTCCGACATCCGGAAGTTGCCCTGCGTCTTTGCGAGTTTTTCAAGGTTTGGATAGAGATTGGTCAGCCAGAACACGATGAACGTCAGGCACAATGCCGTCAGAATCATCACGCCCAGCCGACGCAGAATAAATAGTCCCATTCAATGCCCCTGTTGGTGGCGCGGCGGGTTTGCCCACCGGTTTTTGGTTTGGCCTTCGGGCCTTTCGAGTGTTCAGGACGGGCGATGCAGCCGCGCGGCAGGATGCAAAAGCACTTGGTCATCCCCTTGCGCGGCACGGCCTTGCCCGGCCGTCTTGCATGTGTCTTGCGCACATTCGATGACTGCTATGAACGCATGAAGCTGCCCCAAAGGTCAATGTCATCTTCCGCCTCTTGATGGTCTTTTTGCGACATGCAACTTTGCCAAAAGCGACCCGCACGGGGAGTGGAATCGGGCCAAAGCAACTTCCAGGGTCCAAAGCCCAGAGCGCCCGACCTTAAACTTGCGATACGCATACCCCGCCGCGCCTGCGGCGCTCTCGGGACATGCGTGTCACAGGATGATTCAGGTACAAGGCCGGATTCTTCAGCGGGCGGCTCCGCGCAGTTTGCTGGGCGGCTGGCCGGTATGCTGTTGCATGAAACGGGTGAAATAGGCGGCAGAGCCGAAACCGAGGTGGCGCGCGATGTCTTGCGCAGGCTGGCGGGTTTCGATCAGCAGCTTACGCGCCTCGGCCAGCACCCGTTCGGTCAGCAGGTCCGCTGCCGTCTTGCCGGTTGCGGCCTTGACTGCCCGGGTCAGATGGGTGGCGGTGACCCCCAGGGTTGCCGCATATTCCGCCATCGACGCCCCGCTGCGGAAGCGCTGCGGCAGTTGATCGCAAAATAGCTTGCTCAGCCGGGCCGCCGCATTGCGGCGCGGGGGCACATGTTCCTCCAGCATGATCTGCCGGCGCAGCCAGACAGAGATCAGCGCGGCATGGGCCTCTGCCGCGTCCTGGGACAGGGGGCGGTCCTTTTGCTGTTCGCGGGCGGCCGCTTCGATCAAGCCGCTGAGTTCGCTCTGCACCGCCACGTCGCGGATCCGCAAGTGGCGCGGCATTTCCGGCAGGCGCAGCGGGGTGCCGGGCGGTACGATCACCGCCTGGGCCATGCCCTGACGCCCCAGGTCCAGCGCAAAGAGCGACCCCTGCGGCACCCAGAGCGCATTATGCGTGCCCACGCCACGGCGCTGCCCGTCCAGCAGCGCGCGGCCCTGTCCCCGCGTGATCCAGATCAGCAGGTGGTGCGGACGGTCCTGCGCCAGCAGCAGCCGCCAGTCCTGCCCGCCGGTAAGCTGGGGCAGGGTCATCACCTTGATGCCGGAAAGGGAAAAACTCATGGATATGGTCGCATTTGATCCGATTCAACCGCAGTTTACACCCAGTTACCCTGTCAGAAAGTTGAAAAAAGTAAAGTGCGCAGGTTATTGCGGGGTCACCCGCTGCCAGTCCGCCATTTTCGACCGCATCCATGTCCGCTGGCGCTTGGCAAATTGCCGGGTGGCGATCACCGCGCGGTCGCGGGCCTGGTCCAGCGTCAAGTCGCCTTCCAGATGCGCCATCAGTTCCGGCACGCCAATGGCGCGGTGCGCGGGCAGGGCGGGGTCATAGGCTGGCGCGACGCGGCGGACCTCTTCCAGCGCGCCCTGCGCGATCATCTGGTCGAAACGCCGCGCGATCCGGGCGTTCAGCCAGTCGCGCTCCACGTCAAAGACGATGCGGCGGGCCTGCGCTGCGGGCAGCAGCGGCGCGCCGGTCTGCGCCTGCCAATGGGCCAGCCCCCGGCCCGTGGCCTGCTGCACTTCCCAGGCCCGTTGCACGCGCGCGCGGTTCGCAGTGTCAATTCCGGCGGCGGTCTGCACGTCGATGCCCGCAAGCAGCTGGTCCAGGTCCATCCCGTCGGCCTGATGCCGGACCTCCTCCGGCGTGGCCGGAATATCGGCCAGCCCCTCCGTGAGCGCCTTGAAGTATAGCCCGGTGCCGCCGGTGATGATCACCCGCTGCCCGGTCTTCAGGATGTCCCCAACCTCGCGCAGCCAATGGCCCGTCGAATAGGGTTGCGTCGCGGTGATGTGGCCATAAAGCAGATGCGGGGCCGCGGCCTCTTCCTCTGCGCTGGGGCGCGCGGTGATCACGCGCCAGCATTCATAGACCTGGCTGGCATCCGCATTCACGATGACACCGCCCTGATCCTGCGCGATTTCAAGGGCCAATGCCGATTTGCCGCTTGCGGTGGGGCCTGCGATCAGCACCGGTATCTCAGGCGACAAGCCGCGTAAAACTTCGGTAAAGGACATTTCTTGTCTGAACCTTTCCGCCGTGCATTGAACCTTGCCTCCATTTGCGACATTTTGCGCAAAAGTTAAACCGACAATGAATCCAGCCCTCCCGAAAGGTTCCGCACATGTCCCAAGACGCGTCCAACGTCACTTTCAAACGTGTGATGCTGAAGATATCCGGTGAGGCGCTGATGGGGGATCAGGGTTTCGGCCTGCATCCGCCCACCGTCGAACGGATCGCCCATGAGGTGCAAAGCGTGCATAGTTTGGGGGTCGAGATCTGCATGGTCATCGGCGGCGGCAACATCTTTCGCGGGCTGCAGGGCTCTGCCCAGGGGATGGAACGGACGACAGCGGATTACATGGGGATGCTCGCCACGGTGATGAATGCGCTGGCGATGCAATCCTCGCTGGAAAGTCTGGGCATTCACACCCGGGTGATTTCCGCGATCACCATGAACGAGGTGGCCGAACCCTATATCCGCCGCCGCGCGGTGCGCCACCTTGAGAAGAAGCGGGTCTGCATCTTTGCCGCGGGCACCGGCAACCCCTATTTCACAACCGATACCGCTGCCGCCCTGCGGGCCAATGAAATGGCCTGCGAGGCGATCTTCATGGGCAAGAACGGTGTCGACGGGGTGTATGACAAGGATCCGAAGAAATTTGCCGATGCCAAGCGCTATGATACCGTCAGCTACGACGATGTGCTGCAAAAACGGCTGGCGGTGATGGATGCCTCTGCCATCGCGCTGACACGGGACAACAACCTGCCGATCATCGTCTTTTCGCTGGACGAGCCGGGCGGGTTCAAGGGGATCCTCGCGGGCGAGGGCACTTATACCCGCGTTCAGGGATAACGCGCAGCAGGTATTTTCAGGTATCGCGTCCTTCGGACCCGGATCAGAGCCGTCCGGTTGGCGCGCAACCTTGGTCAGCTACAACCGCCCGGCTTGCGCCTTTCCTCGCCCATGCCACCCGCCCCCGCCGCTCACTCCGTGACGGTATGATTGCGGGGGATGTCGATCACGATCATCGTGCCGGAAATTTCGCGATCCACCGAGATTTTGGCGTTCAGCCCCCGCACCAGCTGGGTCACGATGCGCCCGCCCAGTGAATCGCTCTTGGGCCATTCCACACCTTCGGGAATGCCGGTGCCGTCATCGGCCACCTGCAGGCGCAGCAGACCTTCGCTCAGCTTCTTGATCCGCACATCGACCAGACCCGCCTCGCGGTTATCGAAGGCATGTTGCATGGAATTGGTCATCACCTCCGACAGCACCAGCCCCAGTTGCGTCGCGGTATTGACCGGCACGCTGACCTCATCCGCATCAATGTTCACCCGCACGCCCTGCCGGCCATCCAGATAGGCAATCGCATTCGCCACACGGGTCAGATAGGCACCCAGATTGACCTTGTCCTGCCCGGAGTTGCGCGCACCGGTGGCGGAACTCAATTCTTCGTAAAGCAGCTGCAGAGTCTCGATCCGGCGCGCCAGCGTGTCGAACTCCTTGCCCGGGGTCGTTTTGGCACCGCGCGCCTGCATGCGGATCATGCCGACAATCATCGACAGATGATTCTTCACCCGGTGCTGGATTTCCTCCAGGGCTTCCTGCGTGTCCTCATCGGTGGGCTCCTCACCGTTATAGATGGTCTGGACCCCCATGAAATAGGGCACCTCATGTTCGTCCACACTCAGCGGCGCCACCATCAGACGGTTCATGAACTTGGTGCCATCGGCGCGGTAATTGCGCAGGATCACCGTGGCTTCCTCCCGGTTCTCGATGGCGGCGCGCAGCTTCTCCACCCCGCGCTGGTCGGTATCATCACCCTGCAGGAAACGGCAGTTCCGGCCGAGGACCACATCGCTGTGATAACCCGTCATCTCTTCGAAGGCGCGGTTGACATAGACAATGGGATTGTCGGGCAGTTGCGGGTTCGTCAGCACCAGCGCAAAGGGCGCGCGCGTCATGGCGGCAACCGCCACGTTGGTGGGCAGTGGATGGGCTGAAATCTTCTCACCGTCGGCCATTCAATGATACTCTTCTTGCTGCTTCAAATGACGTCGTTTGCGTGGTCCGGCCAGGTTGAAACACCTGAACATGGGCAAGTTCCACACGACAAAAGGTATATGGAGCAGCTTTGAGCGATTTCCAGCACCTCAATACGGGGGCAATGCACCGCCGGTGCATCTATACAATCCGGTGCGGTTGACGTTATATCAGGGCCGACAAGAAATTTGACCATTCCACCACCGGAGAAACCATGTCTGACGACTTTATGCTCGACACCGACGATCTTGAGCGGCGCATGAAAGGCGCCATCGCGTCGCTGAGAACCGAATTTGCATCATTGCGGACCGGGCGTGCCTCTGCCTCCATGCTGGAACCCGTGATGGTTGACGCCTATGGCTCCCCGACACCGATCAACCAGGTGGGGACAGTCAACGTGCCGGAACCGCGCATGGTGACGATCAATGTCTGGGACAAGGGTCTGGTGAACAAGGTGGAAAAGGCCATCCGCGAAAGCGGGCTGGGCATCAATCCGCAGATGAACGGCACCATCATCATGCTGCCGATCCCCGAGCTGAACGAGGAACGCCGGACCCAGCTGACCAAGGTCGCGGGCGGCTATGCCGAACATGCGCGCGTTTCGATCCGCAACATCCGCCGCGACGGCATGGATCAGATCAAGAAAGCCAAGGCAGACGGCATGTCCGAGGATGACCAGAAGCTCTGGGAAAGCGAGATGCAGGATCTGACCAACAAGTATATCGCCCTGATCGACGAGACGCTTGAGACGAAACAGGGCGAGATCATGCAGGTCTGAGCCAGCGCCTGTTTCCGCGCCCTGCCGGTCCGGGTCTCTTGCGGGCACCTGCCTGCGGCGTACCGTTCGAGCCAACCGAAACGCACCTTGAAAGACCCGTCATGCCAACCGCTCCCAAGGGCAACAGCCATACCGAACCAAAGATCGCGCCGGGCGGGCCGCGCCATGTCGCGATCATCATGGATGGCAACGGCCGCTGGGCCACACAGCGGGGCAGGCCGCGTCTGTTTGGCCATCACGCGGGCGCAAAACGCGTGCGCGAGATCGTGGAGGCCTGTCCGGACTTCGGCGTCGAATACCTGACGATCTTTGCCTTTTCGACCGAGAACTGGAAACGCACCCAGGTCGAGGTCGCGGGGCTGATGAGCCTGTTTCGGCGCTATATCTCCAAGGAAACCCGCAGCTTGAGCGAATTCGGCGTGCGGGTCCGCTTTATCGGGGATCGGGTGCGGCTGGATGACAAGCTGATCCGGCTGATGAACGAGCTGGAAGCCGCGACCGCGCATAACACCCGCGTGCATCTGACCATCGCGCTGAACTACGGGGGCCGGGACGAGGTTGCCCGTGCCACCCAGCGACTGGCGCAGGACGTGGCAGCGGGCAAGCTGGACCCCGAGGCAGTGGATGAGGAAACCCTGCCGAAGTACCTGGATACCTATGTCTTGCCCGACCCCGACCTGGTGATCCGCACCAGCGGCGAGGCCCGGATTTCCAATTTTCTGCTGTGGCAATCGGCCTATGCGGAATATGAATTCATTGATACCCTCTGGCCCGATTTCACCAAGGCCGAGTTCGGCAGCCTTTGTGCGGCCTACGGGGGCCGCGACCGGCGTTTCGGCGCGGTCAAGACCTGACCGGAGAAGGAATACCGCATGGGTAATCGCAGCGACCAATGGTCCGATTTGAAAGCACGGCTGGGGGCCGGGGCCGTCATGGTGCTGATCGGTCTGATCGGGATCTGGATGGGGGGGCATGTGTTCCACCTGCTGGTGGCGCTGATCTGTGGCGTCATGGTCTGGGAACTGGTGGCCATGCTGCGCCCCGGCGACGCCTATCTGCCGCTCAAGCTGGGCGCGCTGACCGGTCTGGCTGTCCTTGTGTCGGTCTATCTGCCGGTGGGCCTTGGCCTGCCGGTCCTGCTGGCGCCCGCGCTGATCGGGTTCGGTCAGCTGGAGCGGCACCGCACGATCTACCTCAGTTTCACCGCGATGATCCTGATGGCGGGCTTCGGGTTGATGCAGGTGCGCGACGATTACGGCTTTGGCTGGCTGCTTTGGCTGGTGGTGGTTGTCGTGACCACCGATGTGGTCGGCTATTTCGCCGGGCGCGCCATTGGCGGGCCAAAGTTCTGGCCCAGGGTCAGCCCCAAGAAAACCTGGTCCGGCACTGCGGCGGGCTGGGCCGGTGCCGCGCTGGTGGGTCTGCTGTTTTCCATCAACACCGGGGCAAGCCTGCAATTGGTGGGGATTTCCATCGCGATTTCAATGGCATCGCAGATGGGTGATATTGCGGAATCCGGGATGAAGCGCAAAATGGGCGTCAAGGACAGCTCCAACCTGATCCCCGGCCACGGCGGCCTGATGGATCGCTTCGACGGGATGCTGGGCGCCTCCGTGTTCCTGCTGGTGATCGGTCAGTTCATCGGTTTGCCCTTTGGTCTGGGATAGGCCGTGGTCCGTCGTGTCTCGATTCTGGGGGCCACAGGGTCCATTGGCCAGAACACCATCGACCTGATCCGCCGCGCGCCGCTGGATTATGATGTGGTGGCGCTGACCGGGGCGGGCAACATCGGGCAACTGGCCCGTGATGCAATCGAGCTGAAGGCCGATATCGCCGTCACCGCGCGCGACGATCTGCTGGACGATCTGCGTGCCGCGCTGAAGGGCAGCGGCGTGCAGGCGGCCGCCGGGGCCACCGCCATCTGCGAGGCGGCGGCGCGTCCGGCCGACTGGATCATGTCCGCCATCGTCGGGGCGGCAGGGCTGGCGCCCGGTCTCGCGGCCCTGCGCCATGGCACCACGCTGGCGCTGGCCAACAAGGAATCGCTGGTCTGCGCCGGGGCGCTGATGCTGGAGACGGCGCAGACCCATGGCGCGCGCATCCTGCCGGTGGACAGCGAGCATTCCGCGATCTTTCAGGCCTTGATCGGCGAGGATCCGGCAGCGGTCGAACGGATCATCATCACCGCGTCGGGCGGTGCATTCCGCGACTGGCCGCTTGAGAAACTGGCGGAGGCGACGCTGGCGCAGGCTTCCTCCCATCCCAATTGGGACATGGGGCAAAGGATCACCATCGATTCTGCCTCGATGTTCAACAAGGCGATGGAGGTCATTGAAACACATGAGTTTTTCGCCATCCAGCCAGATCAGATAGAGGTCCTGGTCCATCCGCAATCCATGATCCATGCGCTGGTGGGCTTCCATGACGGCGCGTTGATGGCCCATGTGGGCCCGGCGGACATGCGCCATGCCATCGGCTTTGCCCTGCATTACCCGCAGCGCCGCCATCTGCCGGTCGAACGGCTGGACCTTGCTGCCATCGGCCAGTTCGAGTTCCGCACCCCGGACGAGCGGCGCTGGCCCGCCCTGCGCCTTGCCCGCGAGACGATTGCAGCGGGCGGCATGACCGGCACGGTGTTCAACGCGGCCAAGGAAACCGCACTGGACGGGTTCATCGCCGGACGGGTCGGTTTCACTACCATGGCGGATGTGGTGGCGCAGACGCTTGAAGACAAAACTGCGTCAGATGGTCTTATTGGTGCCACGATGACACTTGATAACGTCCTGCGGGTTGACCATCTGGCACGTAAGGCGGCAAAAGCCGCGATAGATAAAAGAGCAGGGTAACGTTTTGGATATTATGGGGCTGATACCGCAATTTGGCGGTTTGATCTGGACGTTGCTGGCTTTTGTCGTGGCGCTGTCGGTGATCGTCGCGATCCACGAATACGGCCATTACATTGTCGGGCGCTGGTGCGGGATCAAGGCGGATGTGTTCAGCCTGGGCTTCGGCCCGGTCCTGTGGTCCGGCATGGACCGGCGCGGCACAAAATGGCAGGTCGCGGCGCTGCCCTTTGGCGGTTACGTGAAATTCGCGGGCGATGCGAATGCGGCCTCCGGCAAGGATGAAACCGCAATGGCGGCGCTGGCCGACGACCCGGCCGCGCTGCGCCACACGATGCATGGCGCGCCGCTTTGGGCGCGCACGCTGACCGTCGCCGCCGGGCCTGCGTTCAATTTTGCCATGTCCATCCTGATCTTCTTTGCCGTGGCCTATACCACCGGCGTGGAACGGACCCCGCTGACCGTGGGCGAGCTGCGCCCGATGCCGCAGGCAGAGCGCGGGCTGGAACCGGGCGACGAGATTCTGGGGATCAACGGCACAGCGCTGCCGCAAAACGATGCCGCGGCCTATGGCGCCTTCTTCGACAACCTGCCGATGGTGCCGGAACTGACCTATGACGTCATCCGCAACGGCACCGAGCAAAGCGTGGAAGGGCCCTATATCCTGCCGCCGCTGGTCAATCAGGTCTTGCCGCAGACTGCCGCCTATGAGGCCGGGCTGAAAGCGGGTGATGTGATCACCGCCATCGATGCGGAGCCGGTATTCGCCTTTGACCAGCTCAAGAATGCGGTCGAGGAATCCGACGGGGCGGCGCTGGCGCTGACCGTCTGGCGCCGGGGCGAGATGCTGGATTTCACCATGACGCCCAAGGCCACGGACGAACCCCAGCCCGACGGCACCTTCAAGCGCAACCTGCGGATCGGGATCGCGGGCGGCATGTCCTTTGCCCCGGCGACGGAAACGCCCGGTGTGGGGCAGGCGCTGACAGCGGGTGTCGCCAATACCTGGCGGATCATCACCGGTTCGATCTCGGGCCTGAAACAGATGGTGATCGGCAACATCAGCACCTGCAACCTCAGCGGCCCGGTGGGCATTGCCCAGGCCTCCGGTGCCATGGCCAGCCAGGGGGCCACGTCCTTCATCTATTTCATTGCTGTGCTCAGCACGGCGGTGGGGCTTTTGAACCTGTTCCCGATCCCGGCGCTGGATGGGGGGCATCTGACCTTCTATGCCTATGAGGCCGTGACCGGCAAACCGCCAAGCGACGGCGCGCTGCGCATCCTGATGACCATCGGCCTTGCGCTGGTGCTGTCGCTGATGGTCTTTGCCCTGGGGAATGACCTGTTCTGTCCCTAGGTCGTGTTGACATTCATTGTCGCCCACCCGCGCGAGACGGATTTTGCCGCTGGCGCCCTGATGTGAGCGCAGCAATGTGATCATTGGAAGTGAACATCCGGGAGGGCAGAGGCAAAATCCGCCGCGCCCCGCAGGGGTTTCGCCAAAATTGCCCATTTCTGCGTTAAGAGAGCTTGAAATAGCTGGCTATTCCTGCGCTCTCTTGCCTAGAACTGAGCAATTTTGGACTGAAACGGGTGGGCGACAATGAATGTCAACACGACCTTGGAGCGCTCAGCCCTCCAGCGACGCGATGATCCTGATTTCCACAACCGCGCCGGGACGCCGGATGCCTGCCACCTCCACTGCGGTCCAGGCCGGGTAGGGCGCGGCAAAGACCTCGCGCCGGACCTTGTCGAAGAGGTCGAAGTGGTCGCGCAAGCCGACGTGATAGCTGGTCATCTCCACCACGGCATTCAGATCGACCCCGGCATGGCCCAGAACAAAGCCGATCTTTTCGAATGCCGCGCGAAACTGCGCCTCGGCAGAGGCGGGCATTTGGCCATCGGGGCCCGATCCGGTGGTGCCGGTGAGAAAGATCAGGTTGCCGGAGACAATGCCGGGTGACATCTGCAGCGCCTCGGCGGCGGCCTGGACCTGAGGTGGTATCAACGCATGTTTTGTCACAGGCTTTCCTTTGCGGTTTTCGAATGCCCCGAAAAAGCCATAATTCGCCCAAATCGGGTCATATTCATCTGTTAAGTGTATCGGGCAATCAAAGGAATGCCCCATGCAAGCCATTCAACGTTCCTATCGCGGCCTGAGCCTTTTGATGGATCTTAACTGGGACCGCGCGCTTTATGTCAGCACAATTGTGCTCGCTCTTGCGGCCGGTGCCTACGTCGGGTCTCTCTGATCTCGGCCATCCCACCACTGAATGATGTTACAACTTTGAAATGCACTGCATGATGTGGTGCATTTTTTGGCGCTGTGCTTTTGACAAAGGCGGATAATCTACGTACTCAGGTTTCCAATGATGTCGCAAAATTGGGTTTGAACCATGAGACTGAGGACGAGGGGCGGTGGTCCTGGCAAGCGGACAGGGGCAGGGCGTGTAGGTGCGTTTTTGCGCGGGGCATCGGTTTATGCCCTTTTGTCAGCAGCTTGGATGGCGCCAGCCGCGGAATTGACCGCACAGGAATACCGTTTCGATTCTGTCGTGATCAACGGCAACGAACGGATCGGTGACAGCGCCATCATCGCCCGGGCCGGAATCAGACGTGGTCAGCCGGTCAGCGGTGGCCAGTTGAACGATGCCTACCAGGCCCTGCAGAACTCCGGGTTGTTCGAAACCGTGGCGATTGAACCGCGGGGCGGCACATTGGTCATCACGGTGACGGAACTGCCAACGCTGAACCGCGTCAGCTTTGAGGGCAACCGGCGGATCAAGGACGAGGTCCTGACTCAGATTGTCCAATCCCAGGAGCGCCGTGTCTTCAACCCGACACAGGCCGAAGCGGATGCCGCCGCCATTGCCGAAGCCTATGGCAACGAGGGCCGGATTTCCGCAAGGGTCCAGCCGCGCATCATCCGCCGCGACCAGAACCGCGTCGACCTCGTGTTCGAAATCTTCGAAGGCGACAACGTCGAGATCGAGCGGCTGAGCTTTGTTGGCAACCGCAAATATTCCGACCGCCGCCTGCGCCAGGTCCTTGGCACCAAGCAGGCCGGCCTGCTCCGCCGCCTGATCAAGCGTGACACCTTTGTCGAAAGCCGGGTCGAAGTCGACAAACAGCTTTTGCGCGATTTCTACCTGTCGCGCGGCTATGTCGATATGCGCACCACGGCGGTGAACGGCGAGCTTACCCAGGAACGCGACGGCTATTTCGTGTCCTACAACATCACCGAAGGCCAGCAATTCCGATTTGGTGAGATCAATGTCGTTTCAGAGATGAACGGCGTGGATGCCGCGAAATACCGCAATATCATCAAGATCCGGCCGGGCGCGGTCTATTCCCCGACCCTGGTCGAGGCGGATATCGCCCGTATCGAACGGCAGGCGATCCGTGACGGCGTGGACTTCATGCGGGTTGAGCCGCGCATCGACCGCAACGATCGCGACCTGACGCTGAATGTCACCTATGTGATCAGCAGGGGCCCGCGCGTTTTTGTCGAGCGGATCGACATCGAAGGCAACACCACGACGCTTGACCGTGTCATCCGGCGCGAGTTCGACAGCGTGGAAGGTGACCCCTTCAACCCCCGTGAAATCCGGCAGGCCGCGGAACGCATCCGCGCCCTGGGATATTTCGAAAAGGCTGAGGTCAACGCCCGCGAGGGCAGCAGCGGTGAACAGGTGGTCGTGGATGTGGACGTCGAAGAGAAGCCGACAGGCTCTCTTAACTTCGGCGGCTCGTTCTCCAGCAGCGACGGTATCGGCTTCGCCATCAGTTTCGCCGAGCAGAACTTTCTCGGACGCGGGCAGCGGCTGTCGCTGACAGTCTCGACGGCCGAGGATGCGACCCGCTATGGCGTCACTTTTGTCGAACCCAGGCTGCTGGGCCGTGACCTGTCCTTTGGCCTGACACTGGACTATGCGGAAACCGATTCTTCCTTCACCTCCTATGACACCAACCGCCTTCTGCTGCAGCCGAAGCTGACTTTCCCGCTGTCGGAAAACAGCAAGCTGCAGGTGCGCTACACCGCCGAAGAGCTTGAAATGCTGCAACGCGACGTGCCAGTGCATGGGTTGACCATCGCTGATGACATCGCAGCGGGCGCGCTGTTCTCGTCCTCGCTGGGCTATACCTTCAGCTATGACACACGCCTTTCCGGGCTGGACCCGACATCGGGCGTACTGCTGGAGTTCGGCCAGGATTTCGCCGGGCTGGGCGGTGACAACAAGTTCATCAAGACAACGGCGAAGGTGGTGGGCGAAAGACGCATCTTCAACGAAGACATCACCCTGCGCGCTTCGCTTGAAGGTGGTGCATTGGCCTGGCGCAGCGGCAACAACCGCGTGACAGACCGTTTCCTGCTGTCGCCCTCGATCATGCGCGGCTTTGAATCGGGCGGCATCGGTCCGCGCGATATCGGTGGTACTGCAAACGATCCGCTGGGGGGCAACCTGTATCTGGCGGCACGGTTTGATGTGGAGTTCCCCCTGGGCCTGCCCGAGGAATACGGGATTTCCGGCGGTGTGTTCTATGACGTCGGCAATCTTTGGGATCTGAGCGATGTCAATTACAACGGCGGCACCGTGGTCGGGGAAAGCGGATCCTTCCGGCATGTGATTGGTTTCTCGCTGTTCTGGGAAACGCCTGTTGGTCCGTTGCAGTTCAACTTCTCCAAGGCGCTGAAGAAAGAAGTCTTCGACAAGGAACAAAGCTTCGAATTCACGCTCCGCACGGAATTCTGATCCGATGGGGCGCTTGGCCCAACACATGGCATTGATGCTGGCGCTGCTTTGCGCCGCACCCTTGGCTGCCCAGTCGACGGCGGGTCCGGCGGCTGCGCCCGAAAGGGGATCGGTCGTCAGCCCGGTGCTGACCATCGATTCCGAGCGGGTCTTCCAGCAAAGCGATTTCGGCAAGAGGGTTGCGGCGGAAGAGCGCGAAAAGCTCTCGGCGCTGGAAAGTGAAAACCGCGAGATCGAAGCCCGGCTTGAAACCGAGGAACGCGCGCTGACCGAAAAGCGTGCACAGATGACACCGGAGGCCTTCCGCGTCCTGGCAGATGCGTTTGACGCCAAGGTGCAAGAGACACGGAGCGCGCAGGATGCCAAGTTCCGCGAGTTGAGCGCCCAGCTTGACGTTGAAAGAGGCAAGTTCCAGCAGGCCGCGGCACCGGTGTTCGAGCAGCTGATGCGCGAGGCCGGCGCTGCCGTGATCCTTGAGCGGCGGTCGGTCTTTGCCAGCGCCACCGTGATCGAGATCACCGAAGAGGCGATTGCGCTGCTGAATGAAACATTGGGTGACGGCGCCGGTGCGGAAGACCGCTGAGCCGATATTGCCCCAGTGCCACAGAATTGCTAGCCCTGTACGGTACGTGACGCGAAGGACATATAATGAACCAAGAAAAACAAAGCGCTGACATCCAGATGATCCAGCGTATCCTGCCGCACCGCTATCCGTTTCTGCTGGTGGACAAGGTAAAAGAGATCGACGGAACCGCGTCCGCTGTCGGCTACAAGAACGTGACGATGAACGAACCGCATTTCCAGGGGCATTTCCCCGGCACGCCGATCATGCCCGGTGTCACCATCGTGGAGGCGATGGCGCAGACCGCGGGGGTCATGCTGGGCGTGGCGCTGGATATCGTGGACCGCGACATGCTGATCTATTTCATGTCCATCGACAAATGCAAATTCCGCCGCAAGGTGGTCCCGGGCGACGTGCTGCGGATGGACCTCAAGACCCTGCGCGGCAAGGCGGGTGGCAAGATCTGGCGTTTCAGCGGGGTTGCGACAGTCGACGGCGAAATGGCCGCCGAGGCGGAATTCATGGCGATGGTCGATCTGTCGAAAGAGGCATCATGAGCAACATTCACCCCTCTGCCATCATCGAGGAGGGCGCGCAGATCGACGCTTCGGTGCAGATCGGCCCGTTCTGCGTGGTCGGGCCGGAGGTTGTGCTGAAGGCGGATGTGATCCTGAAAAGCCATGTGGTGGTCACCGGCAATACCGTGGTCGGGGCTGGCACCGTGATCTTTCCCTTTGCGGTGATCGGCGAGATCCCCCAGGATCTGAAGTTCCGCGGCGAAAAGACTGCCCTTGTGATCGGAGAGCGTAACCGCATCCGCGAACATGTGACGATGAATTGCGGGACCGATGCGGGCGGCGGCATCACGCGGGTCGGCGATGACGGATTGTTCATGGCGGGCTGTCACGTGGCCCATGATTGCATCGTCGGCGACCGTGTGGTGATGGTGAACAACTCGGGCCTTGCCGGGCATTGCGTGGTCGAGGATGACGTGATCCTCGGTGGTCTCTCCGGTGTGCATCAATGGGTCCGCCTGGGCCGTGGTGCCATCATCGGCGCGATGACCAAGATCACCAATGACGTGATCCCCTATGGCCTTGTGCAGGCCCCCAAGGGCGAATTGGAGGGGCTGAACCTGATCGGTCTGAAACGCAAGGGCGTGTCGCGTGCCGATATCACCGCGCTCCGGGCGGCCTATCAGATGCTGGCACAGGGCGAAGGCACCTTTCAGGACCGTGCCGTGCGGCTGGGCGAAGAGACCGACAGCGATTACGTGCGCCGGATCGTCGAGTTCATCACCGCCGAGACCGACCGCCATTTCCTGACCCCGAAATGACACTGGCGCTGATTGCAGGGCGCGGCAGGCTGCCGGCGCAGGTTGTGGCGGCGCAGGATCGCGCACCGCTGATCTGCGCGCTGGAAGGCACGCCGCCGGACACTCTTGCGGTGGATCTGACCTTCCGCCTGGAAACGCTTGGCTCGTTGCTGATCGAGCTTGGCCAGCGGGGGGTGACGCAGGTCTGTTTCTGCGGTGGCGTGGACCGGCCCGCGCTTGATCCGGCGGCGCTGGACGACGAAACCAGGCCGCTTGTCCCGATGTTCCACAAGGCGCTTGCCGCCGGGGACAATGGGGCCCTGCAGGTGATCAAGGAGATCTTCGAACAGACCGGGTTCGAGGTTCTGGGCGCCGATATGCTGGTGCCTGATCTGGTGGCGCTGCCGGGGGTACTGTCCGACGCCTGGCCCGATGCGCAGATGCGCCGCGATGCCGCGCGGGGCGAGGCGGTGCTGGCGGGTCTGGCCCCGCTCGACATCGGTCAGGCCTGCGTGATCGGGGGGGAACAGGTTCTGGGGGTCGAGACCATGGGCGGCACGGCGCATCTGCTGGAAACCCTGCCACCCCGCGCCCGGGAGATGAACGCAATCCTCTGCAAGGGGCCCAAGACCGGTCAGATCCGCGAGATCGACATGCCCACCATCGGCCCCGAGACATTGCGCGCCGCCCATGCCGCCGGTCTGGCCGGGGTGATTGTCGATGCGGGCGATGTGATCGTGCTGGACCGCGAGGAATGCGTGCGCCTGGCCGATGAATTCGGCCTTGTCCTGTGGTCCCGGCGTGGGGGCGAGGGGTGAAAGTCTTTATTCTTGCCGGTGAACCTTCGGGCGACAAGCTGGGCGGTGCCTTGATGGCCGGATTGAAGGCGTTGCGCCCGGATGTGACTTTTGAAGGGATCGGCGGGCCTGACATGACCGCCGAAGGCCTGCAAAGCCGCTTTGACATGGCCGAGCTCAGCATCATGGGGCTGGCGGAAATCCTGCCCAGGTACCGGTCGCTCAAGGCGCGGATCCGTCAGACGGCTGACGCGGTTCTGCAGATGCAGCCCGATGTGATGATCACCATCGACAGCCCCGATTTTTCCCTGCGCGTCGCAAAGCTGGTGAAGGCGCAAAGCAACATCCGGACGGTGCATTACGTCGCCCCCTCGGTCTGGGCATGGCGGCCCGGCCGGGCGGCGCATATGGCAAAGTACATCGACCATGTGCTGGCGCTGCTGCCCTTCGAGCCGCCGCTGATGCAGGCCGCAGGCATGGCCTGTGATTTTGTCGGCCATCCGGTGGTTACCGATCCCGTTGCGACGGATGAGGAGGTCAGCGCCTTTCGCTCCGAAAGCGGCATTGGCGACGCGCCTTTCCTCCTGGTTCTGCCGGGTTCGCGCAAGGCAGAGGTGGCGCGCCTCGGCCCGGTGTTCGGCGATGCCCTGGGGCTGCTGCTGGCGCGTCGTCCGCAGATGCGCGTGGTCGTGCCCGCCGCGGTGTCGGTTGCTGACGAGGTGCGCGCGGCGGTGGCGGATTGGCCCGGTGACCCGCTGGTGCTGGACCCGCGCGATGGTGGGGATGCCAGGGCACGCAAGCGCGCGGCCTTCCGGGCAGCCGATGCGGCGCTGGCGGCCTCGGGCACCGTATCGCTGGAGCTGGCGGCAGCGGGCACACCGATGGTGATCGGATACCGGGTGAACTGGCTGACCTTCCGCATCGTCAAGGCGATTGCGCTGATCGACACGGTGACGCTGGTCAATCTGGTCAGCGACACCCGTGTGGTGCCCGAATACCTCGGCCCCGACTGCACGGCGGAGGGGATTGCCGAAGGCCTGCAGGCGGTGCTGGCCAACCCGGAGGCGCAGCAGGCCGCGATGGCGCTGACCATGGAGCGCCTGGGCAAGGGTGGCGAGGCACCGGGTTTAAGGGCAGCAAGGGCGGTGCTGGAGGCGATGTGATCCAAAGGCCGCGCTGACGCGCGATTCGATCCATGAATGAATGAGGAGCGCTGCTCCTCAAACTCCTCGGGATATATTTTGCCAAAAAGAAAAGGGGCGGTCAGCCCTTGTGAATCCAGCCGCCGCCAAAGATGCGGCTGCTGTCGGGGTCGTAGAACACGCAGGCCTGTCCCGGTGACACGCCTTCCTCCGGGGTCAGCAGTTCGACTTCTGCTGTTGTGTCGGACAACGGGCGCAGGATGGCGTCGCGCGGTGGGCGGGTCGAGCGGACGCGCACCGCGATCGGCCATTCGGCGCGCGAGGTCAGGGGCGCATCGCCCAGCCAGTTGATTTCGCGCAGGGGCACGGTGCGGGTGGCGAGCATCGCCTTGGGCCCCACCACGACTTCCTTGCGCTCTGCGTCCAGCTTGACCACATAAAGAGGATCAGCCAGCCCGCCGATGCCAAGGCCACGGCGCTGGCCGATGGTATAATTGATCACGCCGTCGTGGCGGGCCAGCACATTGCCTTCCGTATCCACGATATTGCCGGGATTGGCGGCTTCGGGCCGCAGTTTACGGATCACGCTGGCGTAATCGCCATTGGGGACAAAGCAGATGTCCTGGCTGTCGGGTTTCATCGCAACGCTGAGCCCGTATTTGGCCGCCAGCGCGCGGGTGTCGTCCTTGCTGGGCAGATGGCCCAGCGGAAAGCGCAGATAGTCCAGCTGTTCCGGGGTGGTCGAGAACAGGAAATAGCTTTGATCGCGGCTGGCGTCGGCGGCGGCGTGCAGTTCCGGGCCCTTCGCGCCCATCTTGCGCTGGATATAGTGACCGGTGGCCATGCAATCGGCCTCAAGATCCTTCGCGGTTTCCAGCAGGTCCTTGAATTTCACCCGTTCGTTGCAGCGGATGCAGGGCACCGGGGTGGCCCCGCCAAGGTAGCTGTCGGCGAATTCGTCGATCACCGCGTCCTTGAAGACGTTTTCATAGTCCAGCACGTAATGTGGAAATCCCATGTCCTCGGCCACACGCCGGGCATCGTGGATGTCGATCCCGGCACAGCAGGCGCCCTTCTTGGCCAGCGCCGCGCCGTGATCGTAGAGCTGAAGCGTCACGCCGACCACGTCGTAGCCTTCTTCGGCCAGCATGGCGGCCACCACGGAGCTGTCGACGCCGCCCGACATCGCCACGACCACCCGCGTGTCGGCGGGGGCCTTGGCAAAGCCAAGCGAGTTCAGGGGCGGTGTCTGGTCAAGGGGCATCGTATTCTCCGGGGGTTTCCTTGCGAATATAGGAAAATGCGACCTACTCACAAGGGGGGGCTTCATCCTGCGTTAAGGCCGGAACGGCAGATTGGAGAGGTGCAACGACGGAATGATCTGATGTACCTCAAGAAAGTCCATGGACCGCGATCGGTGACACTGGCCGATGGGACGGTCCTGTCGCGGGCCGATCTGCCCGCGTCCTCCACCCGGCGCTGGGTGGCATCGCGCAAGGCGGCGGTGGTGCGGGGCGTTGTTTATGGGCTGATCACGCAGGAGGAGGCGCTGGAACGCTATCAGCTGAGCGAGGAGGAGTTCATCGAATGGCTGCGCGCCGTGACCGAGCATGGGGAGGCGGCGCTGAAGACAACTGCGCTGCAAAAGTATAGACAACTTTAAGTTGCTGGTTCTGCGCTGCTACATATGGTAACGGGTAGTTAACCTTTTTTGTTCACGATATTTCGTAAGTACCAGTTCAGAGAGTCGGAGAATGTTATGCGTGTACTGCTTGTAGAAGACGACCCAACGACCTCTCGCAGCATCGAGCTGATGCTGACCCATGCCAATCTGAATGTCTATGCGACCGACCTCGGCGAAGAGGGCATCGATCTTGCCAAGCTCTATGACTACGATCTGATCCTGCTGGACCTCGATCTGCCGGACATGAACGGCCATGATGTGCTGCGCCAGTTGCGGGTCAGCCGGATCGAGACGCCGATCCTGATCCTTTCCGGCTCCGACGATACGGAAAACAAGATCAAGGGCTTTGGTTTCGGCGCGGATGACTATCTGACCAAGCCGTTTCACCGCGAGGAACTGGTGGCGCGCATTCATGCGATCATCCGCCGGTCAAAGGGGCATTCACAATCCATCATCGAAACCGGCCAGATTGCGGTGAACCTGGATGCCAAGACGGTCAGCGTGAACAATCAGGCCGTGCATCTGACCGGCAAGGAATATCAGATGTTCGAACTCTTGTCCCTGCGCAAGGGGACCACCCTGACCAAGGAGATGTTCCTGAACCATCTCTATGGCGGCATGGATGAGCCGGAGCTGAAGATCATTGACGTGTTCATCTGCAAACTGCGCAAGAAGCTGAGCGCTGCGACAGGTGGACAGAACTATATCGAAACGGTCTGGGGCAGGGGCTATGTCCTGCGCGATCCCGAACCGTCAGAGGTCAACCTGGCCGCCACCGGCTGAACGCTGCGGGCTGAAAATGAATGTCCACAGGCCCTAGACCTGCCAATCCGGGCAACTTATCTAAAGCGGGATAAGGTGACGTTCGGGGGGCAGGTCTTTTGACATCTGAAATCGAGACTCTGACAGAGGATCAGGCGCGCGCGGCGCTTGCGGAGCTGGCCCGGGCCCTTGCCGATGCAAATACCGCGTACCACGGGGCCGATGCACCGGAGCTTTCCGACGCGGAATACGACAGGCTCAAGCGGCGCAACGCAGAGATCGAGGCGCGTTTTCCACATCTGAAACGGGAAGACAGCCCGTCGGAACAGGTGGGGGCCGCCCCGGCAGACGGTTTTTCCAAAGTCACCCATGCGGTGGCGATGCTGTCGCTTTCGAATGCTTTTGAGCCCGAAGATGTGGCCGAATTCGACGGCAGGATCAGGAAATACCTCGGGCTTGGGGACAAGGCACCGCTGCGCTACACCGCCGAGCCAAAGATTGACGGGCTTTCCCTCTCGCTTCGCTATGAAAAGGGGGCGCTGGTGCAGGCGGCCACGCGCGGCGACGGCGCGGTGGGCGAGAACGTCACCGCCAATGCCCGCACCATCGACGATATTCCCGCCCGGATCGACGGCGCCCCCGACCTGCTGGAGGTGCGCGGCGAAGTCTATATGAGCCACGAAGATTTCGAGGCGCTCAATGAACGGCAGGTGGCAGCAGGCGCCAAATCCTTTGCCAACCCGCGCAACGCCGCCGCCGGATCGCTGCGGCAGTTGGACGCCAGCATCACCAAATCACGCCCGCTGCGCTTCTTTGCCTATGCCTGGGGCGCGCTCAGCGCCCCGCTTGCCGACACCCAGATGGGGGCGATCCGGCGGTTGAGCGAACTGGGGTTCTCGACCAACCCGCTGACCGTGCTCTGCGACGGGCCGCAGGAGATGCTGGACCATTACGCAGAGATCGAGCTGCAGCGCGCCACGCTGGGCTATGACATCGACGGCGTGGTCTACAAGGTGGACGACCTGGCCTTGCAGGAGCGGCTGGGCTTCCGCTCCACCACCCCCCGCTGGGCCACCGCCCACAAATTTCCCGCGGAACTGGCCTGGACCCGGCTGGAAGGGATCGACATTCAGGTCGGGCGCACCGGGGCGCTGTCACCGGTGGCGCGGCTGCATCCGGTGACCGTGGGCGGCGTCGTTGTCTCCAACGCGACGCTGCACAATGAGGATTACATCAAGGGCTTTGACAGCAAGGGCGCGGAAATCCGCGGCGGCAAGGACATTCGCGTCGGTGACTGGGTGCAGGTCTATCGCGCCGGCGATGTGATCCCCAAGGTGGCCGATGTGGACCTGTCCAAACGCCCCGGGGACAGCGCCGCTTATGTCTTTCCGCAAACCTGCCCCGAATGCGGCTCTGACGCGGTGCGCGAGCCGGGCGATGCGGTACGGCGCTGCTCCGGCGGCCTGATCTGCCCGGCACAGGCGGTGGAGAAACTGAAGCATTTCGTCTCCCGCGCGGCATTCGACATCGAGGGGCTGGGCGCGAAACAGGTCGAACAATTCTATACCGATGGCTGGATCGCCGAACCCGCCGATATCTTTACCCTGCGGGACCGCTTTGGCTCCGGCGTCCAGCAGCTCAAGAATCGTGAGGGCTGGGGCGAAAAATCAGCCACGAACCTGTTCCAGGCAATTGAAGACAAACGCAATATCGCCTTCTCCCGTTTGCTGTTCTCGCTGGGCATCCGCCATGTGGGCGAGTCGGCATCGAACCTGATCGCGCTGCACTACGGGTCCTGGGATGATCTTGAGGCCGCGATGGACGCCGCCGCAGACCAGTCCGGCCCGGCATGGGAAGACCTGATCGGCATCGACGGCGTCGGGGCGGTCATGGCCGGATCGCTGGTCAAGGCCTTCGCGCAGGAGCGCGAGCGCGCCTCCATCGACCGATTGGTGGCCCATCTGACTGTGGCCGAAGCCAAACGCGCCGATACCTCGGGCAGCCCGGTGGCGGGCAAGACCGTGGTCTTTACCGGCAGCCTTGAAAAGATGACCCGGGCCGAGGCCAAGGCACGCGCCGAACGGCTGGGTGCCAAGGTCGCCGGGTCGGTCAGCGCCAGGACCGATATCCTTGTCGCCGGTCCCGGTGCCGGGTCCAAGGCGAAAAAGGCGGCGGAACTTGGGATCGAAACCCTGGATGAGGATGGCTGGCTGGCCCTGATCGGCGCTTCATGAAGGGCAGGCCCGAAACGCTGTTCCCGCTCTTTGCGGGGCTTGAGACGCTGGAGGGCGTGGGCCCCAAGACCGCGCAGACCCTTGGGCAGCTGGATGTGACCGCACCGCGGGACCTGCTGTTCACGCTGCCCTATTCCGGCATCGACCGCAGCCTGCGCAGCACGGTCAAGGATGCGCATCTGCCCGCCGTGCTGACCGTGGCGGTGACGGTGGGGGCCCATCATGCGGCCCGGACCAAGGGCGGTGCCTACCGCATTCATGTAGAGGATGCCGAAACCAGCTTTCAGCTCGTGTTTTTCCATGCGCGGGGCGATTACTGGACCCGGCAATTGCCCCCGGGCGCGCGGCGCATCGTATCGGGCCGGGTGGAGCTTTTTGACGGGATCCCCCAGATGGTCCATCCCGATTTCGCCGTGCCGGAAGAGGAGGCGGGCGATATCCCGGCTTTCGAGCCTGTCTATCCGCTGACCGGTGGCATCACCCAGAAGCTGATGTTCAAGGCGACCCGCGCCACATTGGCCCGCACACCCGATCTGGCCGAATGGATTGACCCCGGCCAGAAGGCGCGCGAGGGCTGGCCTGATTTCAAGGCGGCGGTTGCGGCGGCACATGCGCCGCAGACCCTGGGCGATCTGGCCCTGACCGCCCCGGCGCGGGCGCGCCTGGCCTATGACGAGCTTTTTGCCCATCAGATCACCCTGGCCCTGGCGCGGCAGAAGGAACGCCGCAAGAAGGGCCGGGAGACCATCGGCGACGGCCATCTGCAGGCGCGCGTTCTGGCCTCGCTGCCCTTTACGCCCACCGGCGCGCAGACCCGCGCGGTGGCCCAGATTGCCGCCGACATGGCCAGCCCGCAGCGGATGAACCGCCTGTTGCAGGGCGATGTGGGCGCGGGCAAGACGCTGGTTGCCTTCCTCGCCCTGCTGGGCGCGGTCGAAGCGGGCGGTCAGGGTGTGCTGATGGCCCCGACGGAGATCCTGGCCCGGCAGCATCTGCAGGGCTTGCAGCCCTTGGCCGAAGAGGCCGGCGTGGTGCTGGAGATTCTCACCGGCCGGGACAAGGGCGCGGAGCGGCAGGCCAAGCTGGCCGCACTTGCCAGCGGTGCCATTCAGGTGCTGGTTGGCACCCATGCGGTGTTTCAGGCCGATGTGACCTTTGCCGATCTGCGCCTGGCGGTGGTGGATGAACAGCATCGCTTCGGCGTGCGCCAGCGGCTGGAACTGGGGCAAAAGGGGCGGCAGGCCGATGTGCTGGTGATGACGGCAACGCCGATCCCGCGGTCGCTGGCACTGGCCCAATACGGCGACATGGATGTCTCCGTGCTGGACGAGAAACCACCCGGTCGCCAGCCCATCAAGACCGCGCTGGTCAGCACCGACCGGATCGACGAGGTGGTGAACCGCCTGCGCGCGGCGATTGCCGAGGGTCGTCAGTGTTATTGGGTATGCCCGCTGGTCGAGGAAAGCGAGGTCAGCGACCTGATCGCGGCGGAGGAGCGGTTCAAACGCCTGCGCGCGGCCCTGGGCGAGGGGGTCGTGGGGCTGGTGCATGGCCAGATGCCCCCGGCGGAAAAAGACGCGGCAATGCGCGCCTTTCAGCGGGGGGAAACCCAGGTGCTGGTGGCCACCACGGTGATCGAGGTGGGGGTGGATGTGCCCAATGCCACCATCATGGTGGTCGAACGGGCGGAAACCTTCGGGCTGGCGCAATTGCACCAGCTGCGCGGCCGCGTCGGGCGCGGGCAGGGCGCATCGACCTGCCTGCTGATGTTCCAGCACCCGCTCAGCGAGACGGGGCGCAGGCGGCTTGAGGTGCTGCGCGAGACGGAGGATGGATTTGTCATCGCGGAAACCGATCTGAAAATGCGCGGCACCGGTGATCTGATCGGCACGGCACAATCCGGGGTGCCGCGTTTCCGTGTGGCGGATCTGGAACGGCAGGCCGGACTGATGGCTGTGGCGCAGTCGGATGCACGCAAATTGCTGGCAGATGATGCGAACTTGGAAAGCGACAGGGGCAAGGCCGCGCGTGTTCTTCTGTGGCTGATGCGGCAGGATGAGGCGATCCGTTTGATTTCAGTGGGTTAGCGTCGCAACGCCATTTTGTTCGCAAATGTTCTTAAAAAGTTCTTTACAGCCTGTTCATAAAATGAGAACAAAGGAGCAACAGATGCGGAGGCTCCGATGACAATGCTCAAGACACTCAAAACCATCGCGACACGGTCCCAGGATACGTTGTTGCAGGATGCCGTTGGTGCGGCAGCATTGGTTGTCATGCTGGTTGTCGGATTGCACCTGCCGTCATTTGTTTGATTTCTGCCTGCGCTCTCGCGCCGGTCGTTCGACGCATCCGTCCCAATTGATGCGGCTGGGGGCTCTGCCTGTCCTATTCAGCCCAGGGGTTTGCCGCCCCGTCGAACGCCACCGGGTCCCACGTGAGTAACGCGATCCTGCGCCGCCATCCCTTTGGATGTGCGGCGCTTTTTTTGCGATATGGTGTTTCCGGGTTTCACGGGTCACGTCCGGATGTCACGCAAGGCCTCAGTCATAGCGATAGGCCAGGCGCAGGCCGCCCCAGTGGCGCCCCCCAACCCAGAGCGGGGCAGAGAGGTCTTTCATCAGGACAAATTCGCCACCGCCCATGTCACGGCGATAGACCTGCAGCAGGAAGGGTTCCGTGTTCCGCCCGGCTTTCAGCCCGACCCTGTCGTCGAACATCCGGCGGTTGCGGCAATTGGCGGTGTTCCAGACCACGTCATCGCCCTGTGGACGCGAGAATTTCTTGTTGTGGGTTGGCAGATAGCCGTTCACATCGACCGCCGCGCAGAACACGACCTTGGGGTCAAACCTCAGCGCCGGTTCCTGAAAGGCAGGCAGAACGCCATCCAGGAATCTGGTGGCGCGGGTCACCACCTGGGGCGGGTTGCTCCCCTGAACGGGCTGATAGGCGCGGTCAAAGAGCTGATCCAGACCAATGCTGCCCTCTGCCACCGCTTTATTCAGCGCCTCTGAGATTTCGTTGGCGGTCTGCGTGACATAGGCGATAAAGGGCGCATCGACAGAGGCGCCCCCAAGCGCCGCTGATATCTGCACGATCTTTTCCGAGGCCTCGACCAGATTGTGCATCCGTTTCTTGGTCTCTTCGATCCCGACAGAGGTCTCCTGCACGGTCTCGCTGATATCGGCAACCGCGGGGCGCAGATTCTCGACCGCGTCTTTCGCGCGTTTGGTATTCGCCGCAATCTGCATGCTTTGCCCATGTTCCCTGGCGATGGTTTCTTCCATCTGGCTGAGTGCAGAATCGGTCTCTGCCGAGCGTTCCAGCACCTCGCGGGCATCGCTGGCGACGGTTTCGGCTTCCTTGCCGAGCTTGGCGATCCAGTCCGTCAGGGTTTCGATATTGTCTGAAATCTGCTTTGCCGCCAGGCTGGTCTTTTGCGAAAGATCGTTGATCGCTTCGGCCACCACAGCAAATCCGCGCCCGGCGTCACCCGCACGCGCCGCTTCGATCTTGGCGTTGATGGCCAGCGTATTGACCTGGGTTGCGATGGTCGCGATCTGGCTGTTGTTGGCCTTTACCGCCGCAAGGGTGCTCGACACGCCGCCGGACCTTGCATGGACCTCTTCGACCCAGCCTGCGACGCTGCGTGTCTTGGTGCCCACATCGCGCATCAGCGTCGCGGAGGATTTGACCGTTTCAAGCGCGCGGTTTGACGTTTCGCTCAACCCTTCGACCAGCCGGGTCGCGTCGCTGTTGGCGGCGGCCATTTCGTTGGTATTCTCGTCAAGTGCGCGCAGGGCGTTCTTCTGGGATGCGCCGTGTTCCGCAACCAGGTCGAGAAACCCGGAAATATCGACAATTTCGTAGCCCAGAGCGGCCGCAGCGACTGCCAATGCGTCCATCTGCGTATCAGCATCGAGGCGCATATGCGCTGTCATTTCGTTCTCCGGCCAGTGATTATCCTGTCCCTGAGTTTGCAGAAATTGACTTATAATCCGTTAATTTTCGCGCTGGCATCGGCAGTTTCCGCAGCCTCTGACAGCGCTTCGATCGCCAGCAGGATGGAGGCGTGGCGGTTCTTGTAGGCGGTGGCCGGTGTCAGGACTTCGAAACCGTCAAAGGGGGCATCGGGCACCGGGCCTGCGTCCTTCAGCATTGCGCGCAGTTGGTTGCGCGCCGTGATCAGTTGCGCGGGTGTCGCCCCGATGGCGGCGGCCCCGGTCACGGCGGCGGCGGCCTGTCCCAGTGCGCAGGCCTTCACATCCTGTCCGAATTCGGCCACCCGGCCATCCTTCATCACGACATCCACGGTCACGGTGGAGCCACAGAGCGGCGAACGGCGCTTGACCGTCATCTCCGGCGCATCGAGCCGGCCAAGGTGCGGGATCTCTGACGCCAGCGCCAGTATCCGCGCGGAGTAGAGTTTGATCAGGTCCGTTTCGTCCGACATGCTGTTCCCTTTGCCGTTCAATCCCTACATAAACGCCCGAGCCGAAGATGCAAAAAATTTTACGTGAGGTCCCCATGTCCTTTAGTCCCGATCAACTGGTCTTCAACGATGCCGGTCTGATCCCCGCAATCGCACAGGAAGCCGAGAGTGGCGAAGTGCTCATGATGGCCTGGATGAACGCCGACAGCATCCGCAAGACGCTTGATACCGGGCGGGTCACCTATTGGAGCCGGTCGCGGCAGGAGTTCTGGGTCAAGGGCGACACCAGCGGCCATGTGCAGGAGCTGGTGGATTTTCGTTTCGATTGTGACGCCGATTGCCTGCTGGTGCTGGTCCGCCAGACCGGGCCCGCCTGTCACACCGGGCGGCGCAGTTGTTTCTACCGCGCGGTCAGGGACGGCGAGACAATCGAGCTTTCCACCCCACTTTGAGTTTTGCCACATCCGCCAAGCTGTTGTAGCCTGAACTTCAGTCATCTGGGGGAATGTCATGTTGTGCAAGATTGCCGGAACCGGTGCGGTGCTTGGCCTGATGGCCGGGCTGATGGGGGCCGCGCAGGCCGAAGGGTTTGATCCGCGTGCGGATTGCGCCGCGGTGCTGGGCAATGCCACACCGGCCGAACAGGTGATGATCGCGGCCTGGACCTTTGGCTATCTCGCGGCCACCGCCGACAACATCCGCCCGGTGGAGACCCGGAACAACGCGGTTCTGTTGGGCAATATCGCAAAGGTTTGTCAGGCCAATGCAGGGGCCAGCCTGCTTGATATCGTTGCCGCCAACAGCAAACCTGCCACCGCGTCACCCGCCGCCTCCGCCGCCCCGGCACCGGGGAGCGAGGCAGAGGCGCGGGCGCTCTTGATGCAGTATTATGCGCCGGGTGCGGATTACCTCGCGCTGACCCAGGCGCTGCTGCCGACAGAGGCGGAGGTGCGCGCGGTCTATGCCGATCCGCTGGGCTCGGCGCTCTGGCGGGATCTGAGCAGCCAGATCGGCCCCGGAACCGCCTTTGGGCCAAAGCCGGATCACAACGACCTCATCGTCGTATACGCCACGACCCGCGCCCTGGCAGAGAAACGCCCGGTGCTGAGTGAATTTCCCGGCGGCTACAAGGATGTGCTGCAGTATTTCAAGGTTGATGTCCCGATTGTGCGGTTCAAGTTCGTGACCCATGGCGACACCCTGGGCCTTGCGTTTGACGGGCTGATCTACCTGAATGGCCGCTGGGTGATCATGCCCAAGCCTTGGCGCAGCCTTCCGGGTTAACTTTGGCCTCTAAAGGCCTACTTTTTCACGAATATCTTTCGGTGTCGCCCCATCGGCCCGGAACAGGGAAATGGCCCTGGCATCGTCACGTTTGGCCAGGCGCCGGCCGCTTTCGTCGCGGATCAGCAAGTGGTGGTGATAGACCGGCACCGGCAGGCCCAGCAGCGCCAGCAGCAAGACCTGGATCGCGGTGAAATCAAACAGGTCCTCGCCCCGGACAACATGGGTGATCTGCTGTGCCACATCATCCAGCGCCGAGGCGAGGAAATAGGCGATGACCGCGTCATCCTTGCGGTACAGCACCACATCGCCGATCCGCGACAGGGCTGTTTCCGCCTCGATCCGGTGAAAACCGGCGTTTTTCTCGCCGGTTTCGGTAAATCCGGGAAGATTGCCGCCAAAACGCGCCAGGGCCCGGTCCATATGCAGGCGCAGCGCGTCACCGGGCTGCCAGCTGCTCACATCGCGGTGTTTGCAGGTGCCGGGGTACAGATCGGGAAAGGCCCCTTCCTGCGGCGCGGCGGTGGCGGCGCGGATGTCCTTGCGCGAACAATTGCAGGGGTAGAGCAGGCCCATTTCCCGCAGGCGGGCGAGCGGTGCCTCATAGCTCTCCAGATTGTCCGACTGCCGCAGCACCGGCTCAGACCAGCTCAGGCCTAGCCAGGCCAGATCCTCAAGGATCAGCGCCTCCCACTTTGCCTTGCTGCGCTCGCGGTCGGTGTTTTCCATGCGCAGCAGGAATTCGCCACCGGCCGCACGCGCCATGTCATGCGCCAGAATCGCGGAATAGGCATGGCCCAGATGCAGCGGGCCGGTCGGAGATGGTGCAAAGCGGGTTCTGAAAGTCACGCTTTTTCAAGTACATATACGTTGGACTTCATGCCGATTCCGGGCAGGTGGTCGCCGTGTTCGCGAAACAGCAGCCGCGCCGCGCCGCAATCGGTCCATTCCATCACCCGCGCTTCATAAGCCGGGTCCCGCAACGCATTGTCATTAATGGAGAAAACGCATTTTCCATCCCGTGGCAACGCATGCATCAGGTTGTCCAGCATCTGAACCGGTGCCGCACCACTGCCAATCACGCCCATGGCCGAAATGGCGCTGTACTGACCTTTCGGAATGACCGGCGCGCCCGTGTCCGCGACGACAGAAAGCACGCGGTAAATGTCCTTCTTGCGCGCTTCGCCCAGCATTTCGGGAGAGAGATCCATGCCGTCGATCACACTGAACCCGGCCAGCTTCAGCGCAAGACCGGAGAGGCCGGTGCCACAGCCGAAATCCAGGATCGGCGCGCTCTTGTCGCTGGCGAACCGGGCCAGCGCCGCGGCGCAGCGGCCCGGTGTGGCATAGCCGTTTTCGGCAATCTCGGCCTCATAGCTCGCGGCCCAATCGTCATAGAGCCGGCGCGTCGCAGCCGGATCTTTGGTCCCGTAAGCTTTGTCGAGAAATCCTGTCATGCAATCAGGTTAGGCCGGGACTGCGATCCTGTCCAGCCAGCTTTGCCAGTCCGCCTTGGCGCGGTCGGTATAGGCTTTGTAGCGGTCCTTGCGGCCCCGCCTGCCGCCGCGCAGCCCCTCGACCGGGGGGAAGAGGCCGAAGTTCACATTCATCGGCTGGAAGGTCTTTGCCTCGGCGCCGCCGGTGATATGGGTGACCAGCGCGCCCATTGCCGTCGTGTCGGGGGGCGCGGCGATATCGGTGCCCAGAATCTCTGACGTGGCCATGCGCCCGGCCAGCAGACCCATGGCGGCGCTTTCCACATATCCTTCGACCCCGGTGATCTGCCCGGCAAAGCGGATGTTGGGCTGGCTGCGCAGGCGCATCTGATCGTCCAGCAAGGTGGGAGAGTTGATGAAGGAATTGCGGTGAATTCCGCCCAGCCGCGCGAAACTGGCATTCTCCAATCCCGGAATTGTTTTGAAAACATCAGCTTGCGCGCCATACTTCATCTTGGTCTGGAAACCCACGATGTTATAGAGCGTGCCCAGCTTGTTGTCGCGGCGCAGCTGCACCACCGCATGGGCCTTGACCTCGGGCTGATGCGGGTTGGTCAGGCCCACGGGTTTCATCGGGCCGTGGCGCAGGGTTTCGCGGCCGCGTTCGGCCATCACTTCGATGGGCAGGCAGCCGTCGAAATAGCCTGCCGTCTCGCCCTCGCGGAACTCGGTCTTGTCGGCCGCAAGCAACGCGTCGATGAAGGCGTCATATTGCGCCTTGTCCATCGGGCAGTTGAGGTAGGCGGTGCGTTCCTCTTCGGTCTCGCCCTTGTCATAGCGCGATTGCATCCAGGCCTTGGACATGTCGATGCTGTCAAAATAGACGATGGGCGCAATGGCGTCGAAAAACGCCAGCGCCTCGGCCCCGGTGCGCGCCGCGATGGCCTCGGCCAGCTTGCCGGAGGTCAGCGGCCCGGTCGCGATGATCCAATGGCCCTCACTCGGCAGTTCGGTGATCTCGCCGTATTCCACCGTTACACGCGGATGCGCCATCAACGCATCTGTCACCGATTGGGCAAAGGGGTCCCGGTCCACCGCCAGGGCACCGCCTGCGGGCAGTTTGTTGCGGTCGGCGCAGGCCATGATCAGCCCGCCCGCGGCGCGCATTTCCCAGTGCAGCAGGCCCACCGCATTCTGTTCATCGTCATCCGAGCGGAAGGAGTTCGAGCAGACCATCTCGCCCAGAAGGCCCGTCTGATGCGCGAATGTGCCGACCTCGGGCCGCATCTCGTGCAGGACCACGTCGATGCCTGCGTTTGCGGCCTGCCAGGCGGCTTCGGACCCGGCCATGCCGCCGCCCACGATATGAAGTGTCTGTGTCATGACAGCGATGTAGGGCAGGGCGGCGCGACAGGCAACCGCTAGCAGCATGGGGTGTGTTGGGGGAATTGCGATGATTTGGGGTCGCCGCTGCGGGAATGGTCGGTCAGTGAGAGGCTGACCTGGAGGGACCTTCCGCCGGCGGCGACCCAAATATCTATGCACCCTCGGGTGCTGTCAGATTTATGCCCCAAATTCGCCAGATTTGAAAGCAGAAAATCCGTCAACAATCCGGCTTCATTTCGGAAACAGTCTCCGGAGGCGGAACAGGCCTACTGGCTGTCCATCGGCAGGCCGGAGGGCACCGCGCCGGGGGCGCCCAAGGCACCTTGGGCCGCGCGCGCGTCCGTCAGCGCATCGAGAAAGCTCAACAGTTCCACGATTTCTCCGCCGGTGAGGGCAACATCCCGGATCTCGATGGCGGCCGCGATCCGGATCATTTCCTCGGTGTCGTCCAGTGCGGTAAAATCTTCCTGCTGTGCACCGCCCGGCAACAGCGCCGCGCTGCGGTCATAGCCGGTCAGCCCTGCCAGCGCATCCATGTGATGGCGCAGGATGTCTTCCAGCCGGGCATAGGCGCCGTTGTGACCGTAAGGGGCGGTCAGCGCGACATTGCGCAGGGAAGGCGTGCGAAAGCGGTAGAAATCCGCCGGCACGCCGGTGACCTTGCCGCGCCCCAGGTCTGCATATCGGGCATAGGCGCTGTCGGTGTTCTTGCCCGGTCCGAACTGGGGCATGCCGATGGCGTGAAACCCGTGATCGGTCTGGAACGGACCGCTGTGGCAGGTGCTGCAGCGCGCCTTGCCATAAAAAAGCGCCATTCCGGCAGCCTGAGCGGGCAACAGTGGCGTGCCGTCGCGCAGGTAGCGGTCAAAGGGGCTGTCGGTGGCACGGAATTCAGTGGTGATGAAGGCGGCCAGCGCCTGGGCAATATCGGTGATGTGCAGGTCCTGCACCCCCTGGGCGGCAAAGCGGTCGCGATATGCGGGGATCGCCGCGATGCGTGCGGCCAGGATTGCCCATGCCCCGTCGCTGCCATGGATGCGGCCCGCGTCAACGGCGCTGGCCACGTCGTTTTCGCCTGCCTGGCCCGACATTTCATCCGCCGAGAGGATCGGCAGCATCGCCTGGGCGGCCAGCGCGGAGGGCATGGGTTTTTCCAGCGTCCGCCCTTCGGGCATGCGGATGCCGAACATGGCGCTGTCGCTGCGCTCCACCCGGCCATCGTGGAACATCACGGTGAATTCCCGCGCACCGATGTTGAACAGGGCAGGCGCATTGCGCGGGATGCGCGCATGCGGACGGTTGTCCTCGCTCGCGATGCGACGGCTGCCCAGTCCAAGCCCGCCCTCGCCGATGGAGAGCGACATGCCGTCCGATGTGCCCAGCGTCGGATGGTGGCAGGTCGCACAGGCAATATTGCGGTTGCCCGACAGGATCGGGTCAAAGAACAGGTCACGGCCCAGCAGGATCTGTTCCATCGGAAAGCTGGGAAAATCCGCATCGGTGACCGGCGCGGGCAGGGGCTCTGCCATCGCTGTCTGAGCCAGAAAGCCGATAAATACTGCCGTCAGCGCACCGCGCATCCTGTTCCCCCTGAAGCTTTTGGGCAATTTGCCCAAAACGCGCGGTCATTTCCAGCCAAAGCTGCAGAAATCAAGGCCAGAAACAGGCAAAAGTGTCACTGATCCCACTTCGGGTCACGTTTGCCGAGAAAGGCATCAATCCCTTCGGCAGTATCATCGCGCAGCATGTTCTGCACCATGACCTCACCGGTATAGGCATAGGCCTCGGCCACGGGCATCTGCAACTGGGCATAGAACGCCTCCTTGCCGATCCTGACGGCAGCGCCGAGCTTTCCGGCGATCTGATTGGCCAGGGCGGCGGTTTCATCGGCCAGTTGTTCGGGCGGAACCACGCGATTGACCAGCCCTAGCGCGCGCGCACGACTGGCGTCGATGAAATCGCCCGTGGTCAGCATCTCGAAGGCCTGTTTGCGCGGGATATTGCGGCTCAGCGCCACCATGGGGGTGGAGCAGAACAGCCCGATGTTCACGCCGTTGACGCCAAAGCGCGTGCCTTCGGCGGCGACGGCCAAATCGCAGGTGGCGACCAGCTGGCACCCGGCGGCGGTGGCAATCCCGTGGACCTGCGCGATCACCGGCTGCGGCATCGACTGGATGCGCGCCATCATCTTGCTGCACCGCTCGAAAAGATCCCTGAAACCTGCGGTCCCGCCATCCTCGGCCTGGCGCATGGCGGTCATCTGGCGCAGGTCATGGCCGGCGCAGAACGCCTTGCCCATGCCGGCCAGGGTGATCACCCGCGTGTCCGGGTCCGAAGCGCAGGCATCCAGCGCTTCCATCAGCGCTGCCAGCATCTCGTCGGACAGCGCATTCAGCCGTTCCGGCGCGTTCATCGTCAGCCGCATCACCGCGCCGTGACGCTGGGTCTCTACAATTGCCATCTTGCCCTCCCGGATCAATCAAGACACCTTGCCCCGCACAGCAGGAGAGGACAAGTATGCCCGCCGTCATGACCGCAGAGCAATTGACCAGCTTCATGAAGGAAGTCTTCGCGCAGGTTGCCGATGATTTCGCCATCGACGACGTGGGCGAGGGCGAGATCACCATGCGCCTGCTGACCCAGGACCGCCACCTGCGGCCCGGAGGTACAATTTCCGGCCCCGCCATGTTCGCGCTGGCGGATGTCGCGGCCTATCTGGTCACGCTGGCGATGATCGGCCCGCAGGCCCTGGCGGTGACGACAAATTGTTCCATTGATTTCATGCGCAAGCCGCAGGCGGGCGTCGATCTGGTTGCCCGGGCGCGCCTGCTGAAGCTGGGCAAGCAATTGTCGGTCACCGATGTGATGCTGTATTCCGTGGGTCTGGATGCGCCGGTGGCGCGGGCATCGCTGACCTATGCCATCCCGCCCCGCAAGATGGCGGTCTGATCTGCATTCGCAACCGCGTATCTTACGCAGTTTGAGCGAGACAGCAGCTACCTGTTTGTCCTGAAACGAAAAATGGGCCGGATTGCTCCGGCCCAGTGAAGAGGTCTGGCAGGTCCCACAGGGAAGTCAGACCCGCCAGAACACGCGAGACGCCTCGGTATCGGCCTGCTCGGGTGTCAGTCCCACGTCGCTCAGCTGCCATGGCTCAAGCCTTGAGAGGGCGAGTCGTGTGCGGCGGCGGGTGGCCCATTTCGTCACGCAGACCGCGAAGGCAACCGCCAGCTCAGCCACAATCGGCGTGCCAGGTTGCGCCAGGATGCTCAGCGCGTCGGGTGTCGTCGGTCTTGCCTGTGTCATGGGAATCTCCTTCTCGAATAATTGTATTGACACAATATATCGGACTGCTACAATAAATTGATACAAAAGGCCGTACAAAGACGCTAGGGAAACATTGTAATGGATACAATTTGGTCATCCGAGGGGCTTGCCGGGACGGGGCCCAAGTACAAAGCGGTTGTAACAATGATCCGTGACCGCATCGCGACAAAGGCATTGCAGGTCGACGACAAGCTGCCGCCGGTGCGGGATCTGGCCTGGAAGCTGGGCATCACCCCCGGCACAGTGGCGCGGGCGTACAGCATCCTCACCGATGACGGCACCCTGCGCGCCGAAGTCGGGCGCGGCACCTTCGTGGCGGCACCCAAAACTGTCGGGCGGCCGCTCAACCTGATCGAAATTGATCCGGTGCCGCATAACACCGGGGGCGACGTGTATCAGGTCAACCTCTATTCGCCGCATCTGCCCAATGGCGGGCAGGCGGAGCTGATCCGAAGGCTGTTGATCGAAGTGGCGGAAGACCCGCCATCGGGCGTGATGCATTACCCGTCGCGGCGCAGCGCGCTTGGCGCCCGACTGGCGATGGTCCAGTGGTTGCAGGGCACGCCCATCGGCGCGGTGGAGGAAAGCGATATCGTGCTGAGCCTTGGCGGCCAGAATGCGGTGATGCTGATGCTGCAGACCGTGTTGCAGGGCCGCCGCCCCGTCGTCTTTGTCGAGGCGCTGTCCTATCCCGGTTTCCGCCGCGCCGCCGAGGCATTGCGCGCCGATGTCGTGCCGATCGAGATTGACGCACATGGGATCGTCCCCGAAGCCCTTGCCGCCGCCGCCGAACGCCACCCGGAGGCGCAGGTGCTATGTACCTCGCCGGAGGTGCACAGCCCCACCTGCGGCTTTACCCCGATGGACCGGCGCGCGGCCATTGTGGCGGTGGCGCGCAAATACGATCTTCAGATCCTTGAGGACGATTGTTACCGCATGGGCCGGGCGGAGGGCGAAGGCTATCGCCAGATGGCCCCGGAGCGCGGCTGGTACATTACCTCGCTGTCCAAATCCATCACACCGGCCCTGCGCATCGGCTGCATTGTACCCCCCAAGGGGCTGGCCGGGGCGCTGCATCGTACGTCGGAGCACAGCTTTTTTGGTCTGGCCACGCCGATCATCGACCTGACGGCCAAACTGCTGAACCATCCTGAACTGCCCGCCATCATGGATGCCTCCCGCGAGGGGGTGGAGCGCTATGTGAAAGTGGCGGTGAACACCCTGGGCGGTTTTGATCTGCAATGGCGGCGCGATGTGCCTTTTGTCTGGCTGCACCTGCCGCAGGGCTGGCGCGCCAGCGCGTTTTGCCAGGCCGCCGAAAAGGTCGGCGTCCAGGTCCGCGCCGCCGAGGAATTTGCCGCCCGCGATGCCAATGCGCCCCATGCGATCCGCATGGCGGTCAACGCAGGCGTGTCGCTGCGCAGCTTCGAGGCGGCAATGGAACGGCTGCGCGATCTGCTGGAACATCCGCCCGAGCAGATCAACGTCTGATCCGGTCCTTGCGCGAAATTTCTTGGCAGAAGGGGCACCACTGGCTAGATTTTGATCATTCAGCAAAAGGAATTTGCCCATGCGATTGATCGTTCTCGCCCTTGCCGCCGCCCTCACGGGGCTCACTTCACCGCTGCTTGCCCAGCAGGCCAATGTCTTTGCCCAGGCCGAGATTGACAGCGCCCCCGCCTGTGGCAAGGGGCGCGGGATCGAGGATGGCACGGTGCAGCTTTGCACCTGCAAGGCCACCACGATCAAACGCTTCGTCTGGGGCAGCGGGCCCTATTCGGGCCATTCCGATGTCTGCACCGCTGCACGCCACGCCGGAGTGATCGGCGAGGATGGCGGCGCATTGGCGGTCGTGGGCCGGCCCGGGCAGAAATCCTATGAAGGCTCGGATGCCAACGGTATCTCCACCAAGCGCTGGGGCCTGTTCCAGTCCAGCTTTGACGTGATGCCGGCGCTGGTGGCGGGGCAGGCGGCAGCCTCGGACGCGCCGGTTCTGGCCTGCACCGGCTTTTCCGCCGATGCGGCCCCCTATACCTGTGCCTGCCCCGAAGGCAGCGATGCGGGCGGATCGGTCTGGGGCAGCGGGCCCTATACCGGTGACAGCGACGTCTGCCGCGCGGCGGTTCATGCCGGTGCGATCCCGGCCACCGGCGGCAAGATCAAGGTGACGGCAGCACCGGGTCAGGACGCCTATGAAGGCTCCAGCCAGAACGGCGTGACCAGCAGCCGCTGGGGGTCCTACGGCCAGAGTTTCGAGGTCGCGGCCGTGGGCGGCGGTGTGATCGCGATGCAAGGCACCTGCAGCACCATGCCCGCCGATGCCGAAAGCCTGGTCTGCGTCTGTGCCGAAAACGCGCCGGTCAGCAAGTCGGTCTGGGGCAGCGGGCCCTACACGGCTGACAGCGACATCTGCACCGCTGCGCGCCATGCGGGGGCTGTGGATGCGGCAGGCGGCAGCGTGACGGCGATCCGGCTGAAAGGGCTGGACGCCTATGCCGGGTCCTCGGCCAATGGGGTGACCACCTCGAAATGGGGCAGTTTCGAACAGTCGATCACCTTCGACCGGAACTGAAGGCTCACGGCGCGGGACGCGCCTGCGCCCGCTGCGCCATCACGTCCTGGCCCAGGGTCAGCGTATAGCGTTCCAGTTCGGACAGGGCTGCTTCCGTCTCGGGGGCGCTTTGCGCGTCCAGCGCATCCGCGATCTGGCAATGCAGGGCGATGATCCTTTCGCGCGACCGCGCGGTGAAGGTGATCATGTTCATCAGCGGCTGCATCGCTTCGACCGCGCCCGCCAACTGATAGGACATCACCGGGTTGCCCGCGCCATCCACCAGGGCGCGGTGAAAGGCCACATCGGAGGCGCAGAACGCCTCGTCGGTCAGGCCGGGCTGGCCCTGCCGGTGGATCTCGGCGCGCATCGTGGCCAGATGATCGGCACTGCGCCGCGCCGCCGACAGGGGCGCGCAGGCCCGTTCCAGCGCATAGCGGGCTTCGCAGGCGGTCTCGAAACTCACGGCGTTCATCGACAGCAGCAGGGTGGATGTGGTGATCTGCTGGCTATAGGCCTCTTCAAAGCTGATCCGGTTCACGAAGGCGCCCCCCGTCGCACCGCGCTGGGTGCGGATCAGCGATTGTGCCGCAAGCCGCTTCAGCGCCTCGCGCACCGTGGTGCGACCCACCTCGAACTGCGCGCAAAGCTCCGCTTCCGAGGGCAGGCGCTGATCCACGATCAACTGCCCGCTGACGATGGCATCGCGGATCGCGCTGGCAATCTGCACCGACAGATCGGCGGGGCTGGAGGGGTCTATCTTCATATGTCTGACAATTAGGATTTGCTCCGTTTGTAAATGTCTGACATTAAATTGGCAAGAACCTGACTCGGTTTGACGATAAATGGGGGAATAATGAATCCTGTCCTGCGCTCAACTCTCTGGCTGGCTTTCTTCGGGCTGGTGCTGGCGGCATGGGCGCTGATGTATGTCATGGCGATGGACATGGACCTCGACCTGCTGGGCCGTCCCGGCCAGATGGGCGACATGATGCGCGGCATGGACCCGCGCATGGACATGTACATGCCGATGGCAAATTTCGGCCCGTTGTTCGTGATGTGGGGGGCGATGATGGCGGCGATGATGCTGCCCACGATGGTGCCGACCCTGCGCAGCTACGAGGACCTGATGGTCAGTGCCGATGGCACGCGGGCAGGGTGGCTTGGCGTGCTGCTTGGATACTTCACCCTATGGCTGGCCTTTGCCGCCCTGATCGCGGGGCTGCAACTGGCGCTGCTGTTCGGCGGGGCAATCGACATGCTGGGCATCGCCCGGTCGCGCTGGTTTGCCGCCGCGCTGTTGCTGGCGGTGGGGCTGTTCCAGTTCACCCGGACCAAGGAAATCTGCCACGGCGTCTGCCATTCCCCGATGATCTATTTCCTCGGCCACTGGCGCACCGGCTTTACAGGTGGTCTGCGCATGGGGCTGGGGCTGGGTGCGTATTGTGCGGGCTGTTGCTGGGGCTTCATGCTGCTGGGCTTTGCCGGCGGGGTGATGAACCTGGCCTGGATGGGGCTGGCGACGCTTTTCATGGTGCTGGAAAAGCTGCCGCAAATCGGACATCGTGTCACCAGACCCCTGGGGGTTGCCCTGATCTGCGGCGCATGTGTCGTGGCGGGCTGGCCCCTGATCATGATACCTTTTCACGGAGGATAAGATGGCCGTCACCAGATTACCGGAAGCAGACCGCCTGCCGATTTCCCAACGCATCGACAGCCGGATGCCCAATCCGGGACGGCGCAGGATGACGCCCACCGATTGGGCGATCAAGGGAGAGCTGTTCCTCAATTGCTCCTGCACCGTGTTCTGCCCCTGCGTGGTGAGCCTGGGCGCGCATCCCCCGACCGAGGGGCATTGCCATGCCTGGATGGCCATCGCCATCGACGAAGGCCATTACGAGGGCGAGGACCTGTCGGGTCTGAACGTCGGCCTGCTGGTCGATATTCCCGGCCGCATGGGAGAGGGCAACTGGAAGGTTGCCGCCTATGTGGACGAGCGCGCCAGCGGCAAGGCCTATAACGGCATCCTGCAGATCTTTTCGGGCCAGGCGGGCGGCACCACGGGGCTGTTCACCATGCTGGTGTCCGAGATCATCGGCGCGGAACGCGCCCCGGTCCAGATCACCCGCGACGGCAACCGCCGCGCGATCCAGATCGGCCGCAAGATCCAGGGCGAGATCGAGACCCTGGCGGGCAAGGATCCGGAGCACCCGGTGATGGTCTCCAATTCGAAATACTGGATGGGCCCCGACATCATCGCGGCGAAGGGTCTGCGCAGCAAGGTGCGCGACTATGGCCGGGTCTGGGATTTTGACGGCATGTCGGCAGAGATCTGCCCGATTGACTGGAAAGGCCCCAAACCATGATTGACGCGGGCTTCGTTCAGATCATGGCCCGCTACAACGCGTGGCAGAACCGTCAGCTGATGGGCATTGTCAACGACATGGACGATGCCGCGCTCGACCATGATCACGGCGCATTTTTCAGCACCATCAGGGGCACGCTGAATCACCTGCTCTGGGCCGATACCATGTGGATGAGCCGCCTGTGCGATGATGTCGCAAAGCCGAAGGTGGCGGGCGATCAATCGACCACCTACACCGAGACCACGGGGGTCTGGCAGGCGGAGCGGTTCCGCATCGACGGGCGCATCCGCATCTGGTCGGAGACCCTGTCGAACATCGACCTGCTGGGCGATCTGACCTGGTATTCGGGCTTGACCAAATCCGAGATGTCAAAGCCCAGGGCGCTTTGCGTTGCACATATCTTCAACCACCAGACCCACCACCGGGGCCAGGTCCATGCCATGCTGACGGCAGGCGGCCATGCGGCACCGGTGAGCGATCTTGCCTTCATGCCAGAGGACGCCTGATGCCATCACCCCGGACGATGGACCAGTTGAACAGCGAGCGCGCCGCCTTCTGGGCCGCGCTGGCCGAAGAAATGGTCGAGGCCGACAGCGCAGAGCGGACCGGTCAGGAACAGCACTTTGCCCTGGGCGATGATTTGCTCGACGGGCGCCTGCGCATGGTCATGTCGGTGTCACAGGACAAGACCTCGGTATATCTCGTGGCACGATCCGACGCGGCAAAACGCTGGGTCAGCGCCCATGTTGCCGCGTTGCAAACCGAATTGCGGGCCGCCGGTCCGGGCGACAAAACCAATGTCGCCGCCGGGCGCTGGTTTCGCCGGGACGACAAGAAGAACGTCGTGACCCTGCGCAGCCGCTGGCCGGAGATGCGCCGCTGGCTGCGCGCACAACATGCAACATTTCAACAGGCGGCTTGCGCCGTGCAGAAGGACACTGACTGATGGCCCTGATTTCCCCGTCACGGCGGCTGCGCCGGACCCCGTTTTCCGATGGCGTGGAGGCGGCAGGGGTCTCTGCCTATACCGTCTATAACCGGATGCTGTTGCCCACGGTCTTTCGCAGCGTCGAGGAAGATTACCATCACCTGAAATCGGCGGTGCAGGTCTGGGATGTGGCCTGCGAACGGCAGGTGGAGCTGCGCGGGCCGGATGCGGCGCGGCTGATGCAGATGCTGACCCCGCGCGACCTGCGCGGCATGTTGCCGGGGCGCTGTTTCTATGTCCCCATCGTCGATGAGACAGGCGGCATGCTGAACGACCCGGTGGCGGTGAAACTTGCCGAGGACCGCTGGTGGATCTCGATCGCCGACAGTGACCTGATGCTTTGGGTCAAGGGCATCGCCAACGGCTACCGGCTGGATGTGCTGGTGGATGAGCCCGATGTGAGCCCGCTGGCGGTCCAGGGGCCGAAAGCGGATGAGCTGATGGCGCGGGTCTTCGGCGATGCGGTGTGCGATGTGCGGTTCTTCCGCTTCGGGCATTTCGAATTCCAGGGCCGGGACTTGGTTGTCGCGCGCTCGGGCTATTCCAAGCAGGGCGGCTTTGAGATCTACGTCGAGGGCAGCGACATCGGGATGCCGCTGTGGCATGCGCTGATGGAGGCCGGGCGCGATCTGGACGTGCGTGCGGGCTGCCCCAATGGCATCGAGCGGGTGGAGGCCGGCTTGCTGAGCTATGGCAACGACATGACCGACGACAACACGCCGCATGAATGCGGGCTGGGCCGGTTCTGTGACACCCAGACGGCCATCGGCTGTATCGGGCGGGATGCGCTCTTGCGGGTGGCCAAGGAAGGGCCGGTGCAGCAGATCCGCGCCATCGAGATTGCCGGCGACCCGGTGCCGCGCTGCGACCGGGTCTGGCCCCTGATGGCCGGGGCGCGGCAGGTGGGGCAGGTCACCTCTGCCGTCTGGTCACCCGATTTCGGGGTGAATGTGGCCATCGGCATGGTGCGCATGACTCATTGGGATCCGGGCACGCCCTTGCAGTTGCGCGGGCCGGATGGAATGCAGGAGGCGATCGTGCGCGAGGGTTTCTGGCTTTAGCGCGGAGGTATCGGTGGCACCGGGGCGCTGCCCCGGACCCCGGGAATATTTGAAGGCCAAAAAGAAATGGGCCGGGAAAAAGGGCGGAGCGCCCGGAAAGGATGAGAGATGTTCAATGCGTTGATCGTGAACAAGGACGACGAGGGCAAGACATCCGCACAGGTGGCGCAGATTGGCCTGGACGATCTGCCGACGGGCGACGTGACCGTGGCGGTGGAATATTCGACCGTGAACTACAAGGACGGCTTGTGCATCGGGCCGGGCGGCGGGCTGGTGCGGAACTATCCGCATGTGCCGGGCATCGACTTTGCCGGGACGGTGGAAGCCTCGGACGACGACCGCTACAGGCCCGGCGACAAGGTGGTGCTGACCGGCTGGCGCGTGGGCGAGGCGCATTGGGGCGGCTATGCGCAAAAGGCGCGGGTCAGGGCCGATTGGCTGGTGCCGCTGCCCGGGGGGCTCGACACCCGTCAGGCGATGGCTGTGGGCACGGCCGGTTTCACCGCGATGCTGGCGGTGATGGCGCTGGAAGATCACGGCATCAAAAAAGGTCCGGTGCTGGTCACCGGTGCGGCCGGCGGCGTGGGTTCGGTCGCCACCGCGATCCTGGCCAATCTCGGACATGAGGTTGCAGGCGTCACCGGGCGGCCGGAAACGGCGGATTACCTCAAGAGCCTTGGCGCCAGCCAGATTGTCGCCCGCGTGGAGATCAACGAAACCACCAAGCGCCCCCTGGAGGGCGAGACCTGGGGCGGCTGCGTGGATGCCGTGGGCGGCGCCATGCTGGCCCGTGTGCTGGGCCAGATGGAATATGGCGCATCCGTTGCCGCCGTTGGCCTGGCGGGCGGTGCGGCCTTGCCTGCCACGGTGATCCCCTTCCTGCTGCGCGGCGTGAACCTGCTTGGCATCGACAGTGTGATGCAACCCTATGAGAACCGTCTGCGCGCCTGGGAGCGGATCGCGCGGGACCTGCCGATGGACAAGCTGGAGGCGATGGTTCAGCCCGCCAAACTGAGCGATCTGCCCAGGCTGGGGGCGGATATCCTCAAGGGGCAGGTGAAGGGCCGGGTCGTGGTTGATGTGAACGCATGACCCTGCGCGCTGTTGCGGTGCCGCAATATGCCTTTCTGTCCCGCCATGTGGGGCAGGGGGCGACCTATACCGATTGCTATGAGGTGGTGGTGCCCGGTCAGGTCGATCTGGCGCAGTTCATCTGCCGGTTCTACACCAGCTGGCTGTTCCGGCTGGAGCGGCTGGTGCTGTCCCTTGCCCTGCGCCGCCGCATCGCTGATGCCGAGGTGGCAGCGCTGGCGGCGGGGGCGGAAGCATTCGCCATCTGGCGGGTGGAGGCGCGTGGCGCGCGGCAGATCCTGCTCTCTGACCTGCGCGGCAGCACCTGTTCCTGGCTGGCCGTGGCCCCCGGCGATGGCGGCGGCACGCAGCTGCTTTTCGGCTCTGCCGTGATGGCGCGTCCGGGGCGCGAATTGCCCCGGATCCTGCGCATCCTGACACCCTTTCACAAGGTCTATGCGCGCGGGTTGCTGCGGGCGGCGGCAGCGCGGCTTGCAAAGGGGTGACGGCGGCAAAAGATCGTCTTACAACGGGCCGAACCACTTCAGGAGAACCCGATGACCGCCTATGATGACCAGAATATCTTTGCCAAGATCCTGCGCGGCGAAATCCCCAGCTTCAAGGTCTACGAAGATGACGAGACCCTGTGTTTCATGGACATCATGCCGCGCACCGACGGGCATTGCCTGGTGATCCCCAAGACGCCCTGCCGCAACATCCTGGATGCGACACCGGCGCAGCTCGCGGCCTGTATGGCGACGGTCAGCAAGGTGGCGAATGCCGCGAAAAAGGCCTTTGCCGCCGATGGCATCACCCTGCAGCAGTTCAGCGAAGCCGCAGGCGGGCAGGAGGTGTTCCACCTGCATTTTCACATCCATCCCCGGCACGAAGGCCTGCCGATGCGGCCACCGGGCAAGATGGGCGACATGGATGTGATCAAGGGCCATGCAGAGAAGATCGCAGCGGCGATTTCATAAGGGAATCAGCCGTTTTCCGGCTCGAATCGGCGGATGATACCGACCTAATTGATTTCAAATGCGTCAGGACGGGCGTCAGCGGCGGGTGCCAAGCGGTGCCGTTTGCCCGCAATTTTGCCGAAATTTCTTGCAAGCAGCTTGCCCAAATTTGAGCACATCCCGGTAAGTCATTGAGAGCAAAGGTTTCCTTTTGCTTTGTGTTCCATGGATCGGGCCATAGGCTTTGTCACATAACAATAAAACAGGGACATATGCTATGGCGCTTAGACCTCCACTGATGAAGCTGCCGATCAAGACTGCGGACAGCGGTTTTTATCGTGGCTTCAGCATCGACGTGACCATCACGGCCAAGATCATCATTGGTCTGCTGGTGATCTGGGCCGTCGCCTTTCCCGAGCAGGCAGGCCGTATCCTGTCGGAATTCAACGGGTTCATCCTGACAAATTTTGCCACCTGGTACGTCTGGGTCATGGCGCTGTTTGTCATCACCTGCCTGGTGCTGGCGATCTGGCCCGCGGCGGGACGGCTCAAGATGGGATTGCCGGACGACAAGCCTGAATTCAGCAACTTCTCCTGGTTCTCGATGATGTTCGGCGCCGGGATCGGGGTCGGGATGCTGACCTGGGCGGTGGCCGAGCCGATCTATCACTTTGGCAACAACCCGGATGTGATCCAGGGCTTTGCCGCGGGCAAGGGCGAGGACAACATCCTGAACGCCTACAAGTGGTCCTATCTGCACTGGGGGTTCACTGCCTGGGCCTCTTATGCGATTGCCGGTCTGGGACTGGGCTATTTTGCCTATCGCCGGGGGCTGCCGCTGACCATCCGGTCTTCGCTGACACCCTTGTTCGGCAAGTCGCTGTCAGGGCCTTTCGGGCATCTGATCGACATCGTGGCGGTGGTTGCGACCATCCTTGGCGTGGCGCAGACCCTGGGGTTCGGCGTGAACCAGTTTGTCGACGGGATGAGCCGGATCGGCGTGGGTGACTGGCTGACCGGCGATGATGGCCAGCCTTCGTCCATCGGGATCATCTTTTCGATCATCGTCATCATGGGGGCCTCGACCCTCTCGGCGCTGTCGGGGGTGGGCAAGGGCATCAAGTGGCTGTCGAACATCAACATGGCGCTGTCGATCTTCCTGCTGGGATTCCTGATGATCTTCGGCTCGACCTTCTTCGGGCTCTGGACCTTCTTCGTCGGGATCTGGGAGTACGTGATCGCGCTGCCCGGCATGATGTTCACCGTCTATGGCGGGGAGAATCCGGTTGATCAGGACCTGGCCGGATGGCAGGGCTCCTGGACCGTGTTCTACTGGGCATGGTGGGTTGCCTTCGCACCCTTCGTGGGCCTGTTCCTGGCGCGCATCAGCCGGGGGCGGACCATTCGCGAATTCGTGCTGGGCGCGGTCTTTGTGCCTGCGCTGATGTGCTTTGTCTGGTTCGCCTGGGCCGGTGGCACGGCGATTGACCTGGAACTGACGGGTCAGGCCGGTGGCAAGATCTTTGAGGCCACGGATGGCGGCAAGATCTTTGCCATGACCGACATCCTGCTGGGCAGCGGTACGCTGGGCTGGCTGATGGCCGTGGTCATCGTGATCCTGCTGATGACCTACCTCGTGACCTCGGCGGACTCTGCGGTGCTGATCGTGAATACCATCAATGCCGCAGGCGACGAAGGGCCCAAGGCGCGTCCGCATATCATCTTCTGGGGTGTCGCCCTGGGGGCGGTGGTGGCCGCGCTGCTGCTGATCGGCGGGATCGGCGCGATCCAGACCGCCATGGTCATCGGCGCGCTGCCGTTCTCTCTGGTGATGGTCCTGATGGCGGTTTCGCTGATCAAGGCGATCTTCAACGACGGCAAACGCGCAGCATCGGGCGTGACGACCTATTCCGAAGAAGTGGAGGCAACTCCGGCGGAATAAGTGTTTAAAATCAACCGGAGGGGCCGGTATCCTGCCGGGCCCTCTGACCTAAACCGGGTTGCGCGCAGGTCGCCACCTGTTAGTCATCCCGGTTCACACAGAACAGAAACAAGGGGACAGTGATGGTTGATGAAACCACAAATCAAGGCATACCCGAACCAGAAGGCGTGTCGGATGTCATCGACACCCAATACGAAATCGGCCAGGACAATATCGACGGGTCCATCGGTAAATTCGGGTTCGACATTCACAATCCGGTATTTGCCATATCGGCGGTCGCGATTGTCGCATTCGTGTTTTACACATTGGCACTGCCGGAACAGGCCGCGTCGGCATTCTCCTGGATGTTCGGCTTTACCACCAAGAATTTCGACTGGTTCCTGATCGGGGCCGCCGACCTGGTGGTGATCTTTGCGCTCTTGCTGATTGTGACGCCCTTCGGCTCCGTAAGGCTGGGCGGCGCGGAGGCGGCACCGGATTACACCTACATGGGGTGGTTCGCGATGCTGTTTGCCGCGGGCATGGGCATCGGGCTGATGTTCTACGGCGTTTCCGAACCGCTGACGCACTTCTCGACCTCCTTCGGAGATACGGCTGTTGCTGAAAACGGGCTGCGCACGGACTGGGCACCGCTGGGTGCTGCCACCGGGGATGAGCCGGGTTCTGTCCGTCTGGGCATGGCCGCCACGATCTATCACTGGGGGCTTCACCCCTGGGCGATCTATGCCACCGTGGCGCTGGCACTGGCGCTGTTCACCTATAACAAGGGCCTGCCGCTGACCATTCGTTCGGCTTTCTATCCCCTGCTGGGCGAGCGCATCTGGGGCTGGCCGGGGCATGTGATCGACATCATCGCGGTATTCGCAACCCTGTTCGGTCTGGCAACATCACTGGGATTTGGCGCGACACAGGCGAATGCCGGTCTGAACGAGCTGTTTGGCATTCCGATCAGCAAAACCACCGAAGTTGTGCTGATCACTGTGATCACCGGTGTTGCGCTGGTGTCGGTTGTCCGCGGCCTGGACGGCGGTGTCAAGATTCTGTCCGAGATCAACATGGGTCTTGCCGGTCTGCTGGCCTTGTTCACCCTGATCGTGGGGCCGACGGCTTTCCTGTTCGCCTTCTTCTGGGACAGCCTGGTCGCCTATGTCGAATATCTGCCGGCCCTGGCGAACCCCTTCGGGCGCGAAGACGTCAACTTTTCGCAAGGCTGGACAGCGTTCTACTGGGCCTGGTGGATCAGCTGGTCGCCTTTCGTGGGCATGTTCATCGCGCGCGTCAGCCGGGGCCGCACGGTGCGTGAATTCGTCATCTGCGTTCTGCTGATCCCTTCCATGGTCTGCGTGATCTGGATGTCGATCTTTGGCGGCACGGCGATCAACCAGGTGCTGGCGGATGCCTACACCGGCGCGCAGGACGCGGAACTGCCGTTGCAGCTGTTCAAGATGCTGGATCAGCTGCCGCTGGCCTCGATCACCTCCTTCATCGGCATCGTGCTGGTGATCGTGTTCTTCGTGACCTCGTCGGATTCGGGCAGTCTGGTGATCGACACGATCACAGCGGGCGGCAAGATCGACGCGCCAATGCCGCAGCGGGTGTTCTGGTGTCTGTTTGAAGGTGCGGTTGCCATTGCCCTGCTGCTGGGCGGCGGGCTGGCCGCGCTGCAATCCATGGTGATCTCGACCGGGCTGTTGTTCACCGTTGTGCTGCTGTTGATGTGCTACTGCATCTTCCGTGGCCTGCAAAGTGAGCGCAGCAAGGCGCGCTGACGCTCCGCCACAGCGACAAGACAGGGGCATCCCGCCGGGGTGCCCCTTTTCTTTTGGCTTGACCTTGCGCGCGGCTGAGGCGAACCCTTCGCCCATGACACAACTTGATACCGCCTGGGTGCGCGCGCAGTTTCCCGCCTTTGCCGAACCATCGTTGCAGGGGCAGGCCTTTTTCGAAAACGCAGGGGGTTCCTATACCTGCCAGCCGGTGATTGACCGGCTCACCCGCTATTATACCCAGCGCAAGGTGCAGCCCTATGCGCCCTATGCCGCCAGCCAGCTGGCCGGGGCAGAGATGGACGAGGCGCGCCAGCGGCTGGCCGCGATGCTTGGGGTTGAAACCGACGAGCTGAGCTTTGGCCCCTCGACCACGCAGAACACCTATGTCCTGGCCCAGGCCTTTGGCCAGATGCTGGAACCGGGCGAGGCGATCATCGTCACCAACCAGGATCACGAGGCGAACACCGGACCCTGGCGCAGGCTGGCGGACCGGGGGATCGAGCTGCGCGAATGGTGCATTGATCCCGAAACCGGCCGGTTGAACCCGGATGATCTGGAGAACCTGCTGGATGACAAGGTGCGGCTGGTCTGCTTTCCGCATTGCTCCAACGTGGTGGGGCAGGTCAATCCGGTGGTGGAGATCACAGCATTGGCCCATGCCGCCGGTGCCTTTGTCTGCGTCGATGGCGTGTCTTATGCGCCGCATGGCTTTGTCGATGTGGGCGCGCTGGGGCCGGACATCTATCTCTTCTCGGCCTACAAGACCTTTGGGCCGCATCAGGGGCTCATGGTGGTGCGCCGGGCCCTTGGTGCGCTGTTGCCGAACCAGGGGCATGTCTTCAACGGCGGCACGCTTTACAAACGCTTCACGCCTGCCGGACCGGACCATGCACAGATTGCCGCCTGTGCCGGGATGGCCGATTACATTGATGAGGCCTATCGCCACCACATCGGCGGCGATGCCCCTCCCGTGGCGCGGGCCGGGGCCATGCATGACCTGATGCGCGCCCATGAGACAGCGCTGTTGCAGCCCTTGCTGGACGCGGTGAAAAGCCGCAATTCGGTGCGCCTGATCGGACCCGCGACGGCCGAGAACCGCGCGCCGACCGTTGCCCTGGCCCTGAACCGCCCCGGTGAGGAGGTCGCCGCCGATCTGGCACAGCATGGCATCATGGCGGGCGGCGGCGATTTCTATGCGGGCCGCGCACTGGGCGCCATGGGGGTCGACCCGGCAAAGGGCGTCCTGCGGCTGAGCTTTACCCATTACACCTCTGCCGCGGAGATGGATCAGCTTTTGACGGCTCTGGACAAGGTTTTGTGAAACCATAGTCTTTTTGTGAAACCAAAGCCTTGCCTCATCCGTGTCTGACCTAACTCTCTGTGAAGGAGAGTGGCAAAGACAGGTGAGATGAGCGACAATAAACCGATCCTGATGTGGTTCCGCCGCGATCTGCGGCTGAGCGATCACGCGGCCCTGACGGCTGCCTGCGACAGCGGGCGGCCGGTGATCCCCGTCTTCATCCATGACGACCTGTCCGAAGGGCTGAAGGCCGCGCCAAAATGGCGGCTGGGTCTGGGCGTGGCGCATCTGGCCGAAAGGCTGGAGGAAAAGGCGAGCCGGTTGATCCTGCGCCGCGATCACGATGCCCAGGCGGCGCTGAACGCGCTAATCGAGGATACCGGGGCCGGGGCCGTCTATTGGTCACGGCTTTACGATCCCGACAGTGTTGCGCGGGACAGCAGGATCAAACAGAACCTCAGGGAGCGCGGCATCGAGGCGCGGTCATTCGGCGGGCATCTGATGTTCGAACCCTGGACGGTCGAAACCGGGCAGGGTGACTTCTACAAGGTCTTCACCCCGTTCTGGAACAATGTGAAGGGCCGGGATGTGGATGCGCCGCTGAGCACGCCCGCGCGCATCCCCGCGCCGGACCGCTGGCCCGGGGGTGACGCGCTGGCAGATTGGCGCATGGGGGCCGCAATGCAGCGCGGTGCCGATGTGCTGCGCCCCTTCGTGCGGCTGGGCGAGGATGCGGCGCAGGCCCGGTTGGGTGCCTTCATGGCCCGGATCGTGGAGGGTTACGACGACAGCCGCGACATTCCCGGTACGGATGGCACCTCGAACCTGTCGGAAAACCTATCGCTTGGGGAAATCAGCCCGCATCAATGCTGGCATGCAGGGCTGCGCGCGCGCGAGGAAGGCAAACGGGGGGCCGAAACCTTCATGAAGGAGCTGGTCTGGCGCGAGTTTGCCTATCACCTGATGCATCACACCCCGCGCATCCTGACCGACAACTGGCGCGCGGACTGGGATGCCTTTCCCTGGCAGGACGATGCGCGCGCCGCCGAAGTCTGGGCCTGGAAGAAGGGCCGCACCGGCATTCCCTTCGTCGATGCCGCGATGCGCGAGCTTTACGTGACCGGGCGGATGCACAATCGCGGCCGGATGATCGTGGCCAGCTATCTGACCAAACATCTGATGACCCATTGGCGCATCGGGATGGACTGGTTCGAGGACTGCCTGATCGACTGGGACCCGGCCAGCAATGCAATGGGCTGGCAGTGGTCGGCAGGCTCGGGCCCGGATGCCACCCCCTATTTCCGGGTCTTCAACCCCGAAACCCAGATCGACAAGTTCGACAGGGACCGCAGCTATGTCAGCCGCTGGATCGCCGAGGGGCGCGCAAATCCGCATGACGACGCGCTGAAGTTCTTTGACGCGATGCCGCGCCACTGGGGTCTGTCCCCAAACGATGACTACCCCGCGCCCATCGTCAGCGCCGCTGACGGACGGGCGCGTGCCTTGCAAGCCTATGAGTCCCGCGACTTTTAATAATTGTTAATCCCGCCACCCCGGCTAAAATCGGTCGGCGCATCAGATGGAGTGGGCATGATCCATACCAATACCGAAGGTCAGACCGGCCTGCCGCGATATTTTTCCCATGTCTTTGGCATGGCACAGCAGATGCAGAACGGTCGCTGCGATTTTCACCTGAGCGATGGCCGGGTGTTTCGCGCCGAAGGGGCCAATCCCGGCCCGGTGGCTGAACTGCACATCCACAGCGACGATCTGTTCGCGCGGCTGATCCGCGAGGGCGACCTGGGCTTTTGCGACGCCTATCTGGATGGCGACTGGTCCACGCCCGATCTGCAGGCCTTCATGGACCTTGTGCATGCCGGCAACGAGAACGTCTATGATGGCTTTCCGGGGCAGGGGCTGGTGCGGCTGTTTGAAAAATTCCGCTTCTGGCTGCAACGCAACCACAAGGGTCAGGCGCGCAAGAACATCAGCTATCACTACGATCTGGGCAATGAGTTCTATGCGCTTTGGCTGGATGACACGATGACCTATTCATCGGCCCTGTTCCAGGAGGGCGCACAGGCCTCGCTTGAGGCGGCGCAGACCGAGAAATACAAGAGCATGGTGGATCAGATGGGGGTCAAACCCGGCGACCATGTGCTGGAGATCGGCTGTGGCTGGGGTGGTTTTGCCGAATATGCCGCCAAGGAGCGGGGGTTGCGGGTCACCGGGTTGACCATCAGCGAGGAACAGTTCAAGTATGCCAGGGAACGCATTGAAAAGGCGGGGCTTTCCGATCTTGTGGACTTCAAGCTGCAGGATTACCGCGATGAGCGTGGCCATTACGACGGCATCGCCAGCATCGAGATGTTCGAAGCGGTGGGCGAGCAATACTGGCCGGTCTATTTCCAGACCCTGCGCGAGCGGCTGAAACCGGGCAAGGCCGCGACACTTCAGATCATCACCGTCGATCATCGCCGCTGGCCGGTTTACAAGCGCGGCGTGGATTTCATCCAGAAATACATCTTTCCGGGCGGCATGCTGCCCAGCCCCAAGATCCTGCGCGAGCAGGTGGAAAAGGCAGGGCTGATTGTCGACAAATCCGTGGAATTCGGCAAAAGCTACGACATCACCCTGCGGCGCTGGCACCTGGCCTTCAACGACAAATGGGATCAGATCAGGGCCATGGGCTTTGACGAGCGGTTTCGCCGGATGTGGAATTTTTACCTCACATCCTGCGCTGCGACATTTGACAGTGGCAATTGTGACGTGACGCAGATTACGATCAGGCGACCGGGTTGATCTGAAGGGACCAAAATGCCGACCGCCGCAAGACTTGTTGCTGCCGCTTCTCTGGCGGTCCTGGCCTATGTGATCTCGGGCATGGTGATGCCCCTGATGCCCGAAAGCACCGATTTCGGCTATTTCATTCCGGTGAACATCGTTCTGGGTCTGGCCTGCGGCTGGCTGGTGATGGGCCCGCGTGCGGGGCGCGGCACCACGGCGGCGATCAACAACGGGCTGACGGGTGTGTTTGTGCTGATGCTCTGGGGTGTCGGGGTGCAGGCCATCAACGAGATGGTGCGTCTGGCCATGCGCAACCGCTATGACGACGCTTTTGAAGCCATCGTGGCGGTGTTTCAGATCGGCGCGGAATATGTGGTGATCATCGCGACGGTCCAGATCGGCGTGACCTTGGTCATCGGCGCGGTCATCTGCGGTCTGTTGACGGAATATGCCAGCAGGCATTGGAAGTAACCACGTGAGAAACCTGTTCTTCTACGGAACCCTGCGCCACGAACCCCTGCTGGAGATCGTCCTGGATCGTCCGGCGGACAAGCTGGATCTGCAGCGGGCCTTCCTGCCCGGATATGCCGCCTTTGCGGTGACAGAGGGGCCGTTCCCCCTGATCAGCCCTTGCAGGGAAGGCGCCGCAGAGGGGCTGATCCTGCGGGGGCTGAGCGATGAGGACGTGGCACGGCTGGATTATTACGAGGGCAGTTTTGCCTATGATCTGGTCGAGATGGTGCTGGCCGACGGGGAGACGGCCGAAGTCTACCTGCCCGGGCCGGAGCGCTGGACGCCGTTTGGCCCGTGGTCGCTGACGGAATGGGAACGTGACTGGGCGGCGCTGAGCTGCGAAGCGGCGCGGGAGGTGATGGGATATTTCGGCAGCCGCAGCCGGGATCAGGTTGCCGCCATGTTCCCGATGATCCGCAAACGTGCCCAGTCGCGGCTGAATGCCGCCCGGTCACGCCACGGCGCGCGCACCAAATCCGGCAGGACCGTGATCGAGGACCGCAACCGCGCCTATGCGCATTTCTTTGCGCTGGATGACATGAAGGTCCGGTTCGAGCGTTTCGATGGCAGCATGTCCGGGGTGGAGGACCGCGCGGTGTTCATTGCCGCGGATGCCGCGATCCTGCTGCCCTATGATCCGCTGCGCGACCGGGTGCTGCTGGTCGAACAGATGCGCATGGGGCCGCTGGCGCGGGGCGACAGGACGGTCTGGCAGCTGGAGCCGATCGCGGGCCATATCGACCTTGGCGAAACCCCGCGTGCGGCGGCGATCCGCGAGGCGCAGGAGGAAGCGGGCCTGACCCTGAAGGCCATCGAACCGATTGCAGAGGTCTATGCAAGCCCCGGCAATTCCACCGAATTCTATTATATTTTCCTCGGGATCGCGGATCTGCCAGATGCGGCCGAAGGCGTCGGCGGCCTGCCCGAAGAGGGCGAGGACATCCGCGCGCATGTCCTGTCCTTTGACGATCTGATGGACCTGGTCGAGGGCTTTGGCGCGGCCAATGCGCCGCTTGGCCTTGCCGCCTTCTGGCTGGCGCGGCACAGGGACCGCTTGAGGTTGGCAGGCACGGCGGATACACCAGAGGCGACATAACCATTGGGGGCATTCATGCACGTTGCATCTGATCTGGCACAGGCCATCGGGAACACACCGCTTATCAAGCTGCGCAAGGCCAGTGAGCAAACCGGATGTGACATTTACGGCAAGGCCGAATTCATGAACCCCGGCCAGTCGGTCAAGGACCGGGCGGCGCTTTATATCATCCGCGATGCGATTCAGAACGGCACGCTGAAGCCCGGCGGCACCATTGTCGAGGGCACCGCCGGGAATACCGGCATCGGCCTCGCGCTGGTGGGGGCGTCGATGGGCTTCAAGACCGTCATCGTCATGCCCGAGACGCAGAGCCAGGAAAAGAAGGACATGCTGCGCCTTGCCGGGGCAGAGCTGGTGCTGGTGCCTGCCGCGCCCTACCGCAACCCCAACAACTTTGTGCGCTATTCCGAACGGCTGGCGAACGAGCTGGCGCGCAGCACCAACGAGGGCGTGATCTGGGCCAACCAGTTCGACAACGTGGCCAACCGTCAGGCGCATATCGAAACCACCGGGCCCGAGATCTGGGAACAGACCGGCGGCAAGGTCGATGGATTCTGCTGCGCGGTCGGCTCCGGCGGGACTTTGGCAGGGATCGGCATGGCGCTGCAGCCCAAGGGCGTGAAGGTTGCGCTGGCGGACCCGGACGGCGCCGCGCTGCACAGCTATTACACCACCGGTGAACTGCACGCCGAAGGCAGTTCCATCGCCGAAGGCATCGGGCAGGTGCGCATCACCAGGAACCTCGAAGGGTTCACCCCTGATTTCAGCTACAACATTCCCGATGCGGAAGCCCTGCCGGTGGTCTTTGACCTGCTCCAGCACGAGGGCCTGTGCCTGGGCGCATCATCCGGTGTGAACGTCGCCGGTGCCATCCGCCTCGCGCGGGATATGGGGCCGGGCCATACCATCGTGACGATCCTCTGCGACTTTGGCACGCGCTATCAGTCCAAGCTCTTCAACCCCGACTTCCTGCGTGAGAAGGGTCTGCCGACACCCGACTGGCTTGACCGCGCGCCGGCATCCATTCCGGGTGTGTTCGAGGAATTGTGATGGCCCGGTTTGCGCGGCTGTTCACGCGGCTGGCGATTGTCCTGTGTCTGATCGCCGGTGCGGCCTCCGCGCAGGACAGTACGTTAAGTGCGGCTGTTCCCAACTTTGACAGGTGGGAGCCACTGGCGCGGTCCGCCGAAAACGCAATCGAGCAGAAGCGCGGGACCGATGCAACGCTGGAGGCGATGCGCGGCAGGATCGCGGAGTATCGCGGTGAATTCGACAATGCGCGCAGCATCAATGCCGCCCGGATCAAGACCCTGCGCGAACAGATCGCGGCACTTGGGCCCGCCCCCGATGAGGCAACCGCGGAAGCCGAACCGCCGGACGTGGCCGCACAGCGCACGGCGCTGAACGATGAACTCAGCAGTCTTCTGGTGCCGGTCCAGCGGGCCGAGACGCAATATGTCCGCGCCAACAGCCTGGTCGGGCAGCTGGATGCGATTCTGCGCGAACGCCAGACACGGCAATTGCTGACCGTGACGCCCTCGCCGCTGAACCCGGCCTATTGGCGGCCGGCGCTTGTGGATCTGACCACGGCCCTGGAGGGGTTGCGCAACGAATCGCCAAAAGCGGCCAATGCCCGCACCTGGTCCTCCCTGCGGGAAAACCTGCCGGTGGTGGTCGTGCTGACGGTTCTGGGGTTGGTGCTGATCCTGCGGGGCCGGTACTGGGCCGACATGATCGTGCGGTCCTTGCAGAAATACGGGGCGCGCGGCTTTGGCATCTGGCGTTTCTTGGTCTCGCTGCTGCGCATCTTCCTGCCGGCCTCGGGGCTGATTGCCCTGGCGCTTGCGATCATCTCCTCTGACCTGCTGGGCCCCAAGGGCGAGAATATCGTGCTGGTCATCAGTTTTCTGGGCGGGATCATGCTGGCGGTGCGCTGGGTCTCTGAACGGGCCTTTTCGCGCGACGATGACGAGGCGCTGCTTTTGCTGTCGCAGGACAAGCGCAAGGAAGCCCGCTTTCATGTGAGCATGATCACGGTGATGATCGTCATCACCGAGCTGGTCGGGCAGATCCTGGACAACAGCAACAGCGCGGCGGTGAGCCGCTCGGTGCTGGTCTTTCCCTGGCTGGTGGTGTCCAGCCTCATGCTCTACCGCATCGGTGTCCTGCTGCGGGGATATGTGGAACCTTCCGCCGCAACGGATGATGCCCTGACAGAGGTCCGCATCAGTACATTCGGACGGGTGGTGCGGGGCCTGGGCACCGGCGCCGTGGTGATCGGGGGGCTGTCGCCCATCCTGCTGGCAGCGGGCTATTTCAAGGCCGTCGACGCGCTGATGCCGCCCTATATCATGACCTTGGTCCTGCTGGGGCTGGTGATGGTGCTGCAGCGATTCCTGGCAGAGCTTTATGGCGTGCTGACCGGGCAGGGAGAGGCCGCGCGCGACGCGCTGATGCCGGTGCTCTTCGGCATGATCCTGCTGCTGCTGGCGCTGCCGGTGCTGGCCCTTGTCTGGGGGGCAAGGGTGACCGAACTGACCGAACTCTGGCAGGCCTTCGGGCGCGGCTTTGCGGTGGGCGATACCCGTATCTCACCCACCGATTTCCTGAGCTTCGCGGTGATCTTTGTCATCGGCTATGCGTTGACGCGGCTGGTGCAATCGGCATTGCGCAGCAATGTCCTGCCGAAGACCAAGATCGACATCGGCGGGCAGAACGCCATTGTCTCGGGGCTGGGGTACTTCGGTATCTTCCTTGCCGCTCTGGCCGCGATCACCGGGGCGGGGATCGACCTCAGCTCGCTTGCCTTTGTCGCGGGGGCGCTGTCACTGGGCATCGGTTTCGGCCTGCAGAACATCGTGTCGAACTTTGTCTCCGGCATCATCCTGCTGATCGAACGCCCGATTTCCGAAGGCGACTGGATCGAGGTTGGCGGCCAGATGGGATATGTGCGCGACATTTCCGTGCGCTCCACCCGGATCGAGACCTTTGACAGAACCGATGTGATCGTCCCGAATGCCGACCTGGTGTCCGGCACCGTCACCAATTACACCCGCGGCAATACCGTGGGGCGGCTGATCGTGCCCGTCGGCGTGGCCTATGGCACCGACACCCGCAGGGTCGACAAGCTGCTGCGCGAAATCGCCGAGGCCCAGCCGATGGTGCTGGGCACGCCGCCGCCCAATGTCCTGTTCATGAACTTCGGCGCCGATGCGCTGGAGTTCGAGATCAGGTGCTTTCTGCGCGATGTCAACTGGATGATGGTGGTCAAGAACGAGATCAACCACCAGATTGCCGAACGCTTTGCCAGGGAGGGGATCGAGATTCCCTTTGCCCAGCGTGATCTCTGGCTGCGCAATCCCGAAGTCCTGTCGCCCCGCCGGGGCGCGGCAGACGAGGTGGCAGGCACCGAAACTGCCGAGAAGGACATCGACCTGCCGGAGGTGCCGGAGGAGGGCAGGATCGCCGAAGCGGACAGTCCGGATGACACCACCGCATGACGCAGCCCTTGTTTCTGGACGACCCGTATCTGCGCGATGCGCCCGCCGTGGTCAAAGCCCTCACCGAAGAGGGCGGGATCATTCTGGACCGGTCGGTGTTCTATCCCACCAGTGGCGGACAGCCCGGTGACAGCGGCTGGCTGAACTGGGACGGCCAGAGCATGCCGGTGGCCACCGCGATCAGGGGGCAGGGCGACGACATCATCCTGGTTCCCTCCGAAGCCATGGCCCTGCCGCCGCTGGGCGCCCATGTCACGCAAGTGCTGGACTGGGACCGCCGCCACCGACACATGCGCCTGCACACGGCGCTGCACCTGCTGACGGCGGTGATCCCCTATCCGGTGACGGGAGCGCAGATCTCGGTGACCCAGGGGCGCATCGACTTTGACATGCCGGACATGACCCAGGACCGCGAGGCGATCAACGCGGCGCTGAACGCCTTTGTCAGCGAGGATCTGGTGATCAGTGATGGCTGGATCACCGGGGCCGAACTGGAGGCCAACCCGCATCTGGTCAAGACCATGGCGGTGCAGCCACCGCGCGGCGCGGAGCGGATCCGTCTGGTGCGCATCGGCGCGCCCGGCGGCCCGATCGACCTGCAGCCCTGCGGCGGCACCCATGTGGCCCGCACCGGAGAGATCGGCGCGCTGCGGCTGGGCCGGATCGAAAAGCAGGGCCGCCAGAACCGCCGGATCCACCTGCATCTCGAAAGCTGAGGGAAGGCGGCGCAAAAGCGCCATTTTCCCTCTTGCACCTCATGTGCCCCCCACGTTAAACCGCCCCTCACGGAGAGGTGGCCGAGTGGTCGAAGGCGCACGCCTGGAAAGTGTGTAGGCGGGAGACCGTCTCCAGGGTTCGAATCCCTGTCTCTCCGCCATTTGCCCCCCACGTCCCATACAGGCGCATTCTGCTACATTCTGACGAATACGCTGCCCTTCGTTATTTCGGAGGCGTCTTGCTGATCCAACGCGGCCAAACAGCGCGCAATGCGGACGTTCATGTATGGCGCAGCAAATGGCGGTTTTGAGCCCGAAGTGACGCAAGGCGCAAGCCGGGCCAGCGCTTGCCCGGGGTGGGCGATACTGACCTTGGCTCATGCCACTTTATTTCTCAGCATTGATGAGCCCTATCATGGGAACACCCAGCCTCACCAAATCGCCTACCCGACCGGCGGGCAGGCGATGGCCCGGCGCCTTCGGCTTGTTCCGGGCCTGGGTGCTCATGTTTGATGGCAACTAAGTCCCGCATAGCGGCCACTCGCTCCTCCCGCGCATAAGGTCCGGTTTGCGTCGGAAGCCCCTGTCACGGGCCGCAGACCAGGTTCAGAGATGCCGCTGGTTCAAGTCGCTTTTGCTCGCGATGCGGCACCCATCCCCCCCAGCACGTCGCGAAACGCCTCGATGTCCTGCGGGCGGGACAGGGATGGCGCATGGCCGCAGTCCTGCAGCAGGGTGACCGCCGGTTTCGGGCCGCTCTGGCGCATCCGGTCGAGGATACCGGGGGTCATCAGGTCTGACCGTGCCCCGCCAAAGACATGGGTGGGGACGGTGATCCGTGCCCAGCGGTCCCAGGCGGTCATTTCCTGCGGGGAATCGGTGAACTGCCGCAGGATGGCGGGGTCATAATGCAGGGTCAGCCGCCCGTCCGACCGCCGCCGCAGGGAGGTGCGCGCCATCCGGTGCCAGAAGCTGTCATCCGCAGGGCCAAAGGGGGCATAGGCGCTGCGCAACCAGGTCTCGGCCTGCCTGTACCCGGCAAAATGCGGCGGTGCGCCGACATAGGACATGATCCGCTCCAGCGCGGTGTCTGGCACCTCGGGGCCGATATCGTTGATGATCAGCCTGCTGATCCGCCCCGCATCCTTGCCCGAGGCGAGGTAGATGCCGATCTGGCCGCCCATGGAGGTGCCGAGCCAATCGGCACTTTCCATCCCGTAGTGGTCCATCAGATCGCAGGTGATGCCCGCGAAATACTCGATCGAATATTCCGCCCCCGGCGCGGAGGCCCAGCTGGACCGGCCGCGGCCGATCATGTCGGGGCAAAGCACATGATAGTGGTCGGACATGGCGGCGGCGAGTTCGTCAAAGTCGCGGCCGGTGCGGGCCAGCCCGTGCATCATGATCAGCGCCGGGTTGCCGGGGTTCCCCCATTCGGTGACATGGACCTCGTGATCCATCACCGGGACAAAGCCGAAGCGGGGCGTGGTCATGCCCGCTGTCCCCGCGCCATCAGGGTGCCCGCAATCCCCCTGGGAAAGAAATAGACCAGCAGGATAAAGATGATCCCCAGCCAGAACAGCCAGCGGTCGGGGGCCAGAAGCTCTGGCAGCAGCGGGAAGGCGGCGGTCGCTTCCGATGCTGCCCCCATCAGGTCGCGCAGGTAATATTGCGCCATCACCATCAGTGACGCCCCGATCACCGCGCCCCACATGGTGCCCATGCCGCCGATCACCACCATCAGCAGGATGTCGATCATGATCGCAAAGGACAGGGCGGTGTCCGGGCCGGTGTATTTCAGCCAGACCGCATAGACGGACCCGGCCAGCGAGGCCACAACCGCCGACAGGCAGAAGACAAATGTACGGTAGGCGACCACGCGGTAGCCGATGGCCTCGGCCCGTGCCTCATTCTCGCGGATTGCCTTCAGCACTGTGCCCAGCGGCGAGACGGTGATGCGCAGCATCACCAGGAACAGCACCAGCGAGGTGACGAAGACAAAGTAATAGGCCGCAAGCTTGCCGTTCAGTTTCACCCCGAACCAGCGCAGCACCTTGCCGTCTTCGTCCACCGCCAGCTTGGTCGCGGTCTTGAACAACTCGGGCGTGCGGTAGGTGATGCCATCCTCGCCGCCGGTGATCTGGCTGAGCTGCGAGGCCAGCACCAGCACGACGGAAGCCGCGGCGAGGGTGATCATGGCAAAGAAGATCGCCTTGACCCGCAGGCTGATCAACCCGATGGCGGTCGCAACGATCAGTGACAGCGCGACACCCGCCAGCGTGCCCAGCGCCACCGACTCCCAGCCCGGTCCCATCTGTTTCAGCGCGATGGCTGATCCATAGGCGCCAAAGCCGAAGAACATCGTATGGGCAAAGCTGACGATCCCGGTATAGCCGATCAGCAGGTCATAGCTGGCCACCAGCACGATAAAGATGCAGATCCGCGCCGCGACTTCCAGCGCGCGGATGTCCTGGAACAGGAAGGGTGCGAAGAGCAGCAGGGCTGCGATCACCAGCATCGCGGATTTGACGGCGATGGTGCCATAGGTCGGTTTCATATCTTGTCCCTCACTTCACCGCCGGGCGCAGCCCGCTGGGCCGCCACATCAGGATCGCCATCATCAGGATCATGTTCGACGCCAGCGCCAGCTTGGGCGCGAGATAGCCGATGTAATTGGCTGTCAGCCCCACGATGATCGCGCCCAGCAAGGTGCCTTCGATGGAGCCGAGGCCGCCGATGATCACAACGATGAAGACGACGATCATCATCTCGCCCCCCAGTGCCGGGGTGATCAGTGTCTCGTATCCTGCCCACATCGCGCCGCCCAGGGCCGCCAGCGCGCTGCCCAGCATGAAGACACCGATGAACAGGCGGTTGATCTTGAACCCCAGCGCCTCGACCATTTCGCGGTTTTCCACGCCTGCGCGGATCAGCAGGCCGATGCGGGTGCGGTTCAGCAGCACCATCAGCCCGACAAAGACCGCCGCGCCAAGGCCCACGGCAAAGAGGCGGTAGATCTCCATGCTGACATCCCCGACGATCCAGGCACCCTCAAGGAACGCGGGCCGCGGCACGCTGACCGGGGTGCCGCCCCAGACCGCAAGGATGATCTGTTCGCTGACGATCAGCGCGCCCATGGTGATCAGGATCTGGCGCAGGTGGTCGCGGTAGACGGGGCGGATGATCACCGTCTCGAAGAACAGCCCGGCAGCAAGGCCAAAGGCGATGGCCGCCAGCAGCGCCAGCGCCAGCGCGGCGGAGGCGAGCACCCAGCCGCCATCAAGCCAGGTGGAGAGGGCCGCCAGCACCGTGGCCGCGACAAAGGCACCAAAGCTGATAAAGGCGGAATGCCCGAAGTTCAGCACGTCCATCAGGCCAAAGACCAGCGACAGGCCGGAGGCCATGAGAAACACCATCATGCCCATCGACAGCCCCGCCACGGTCAGCGTCACCCAGGACGAGGGCGCGCCGATCAGCACGAAGGCGACGGCAGCCAGCGCCAGCGGCAACAGGTTCACGCCGCCCAGCCGGCCCAGCGTCTCGGAAACTTTGTTCATCATGCGGAAAGCCCCAGTAGTTGACCCTGCAGGTCGGTGTCGGCGGCAAAATCTGCCATGCTGCCCCGGTGCACCACGCGGCCGTCGTCGACCACCGCCATGTCGCGCCCGAGGCTGCGGGCAAAGTTGAAATTCTGTTCGACCAGCAGGATCGTCGTATCCTGCGCAATCTCGCGAAAGGCCTCGCCCATGGCCGCAACGATGGAGGGGGCCAGCCCCTTGGTCGGCTCGTCGATCAGGATCAGGTCGCGCGGTTCGATGATCGCCCGCGCCACGGCCAGCATCTGTTTCTGCCCACCCGACAGGGACCAGGCCTGTTTGGTCCAGAATTTCTCCAGCGCGGGGAACAGCGTGTAGATGCGTTGCAGGCGGGTCTGGTCGAAACGCCCCTTCGCGGTGGCAAGCACCAGGTTCTCCTCGACGGTGAGGCCACCAAAGATACCCATGTTTTCGGGCACATAGGCGATACCAAGCCGCGCGATGTCGGCGGTGGCGAGGCGCGAGATGTCCTGCCCCTTGAACATGACGGAACCGGGCTGCGGCTGCCACAGCCCCATGATGGAACGCAGCGTGGTCGTCTTGCCCGCGCCATTGCGGCCCAGCAGGACAAAGACACCGCCCTGTGGCACGTCGAAGGTAACGTCGTGCAGCACATGATACTGCCCGATCTGGGTTTTCATGTTTTGCAGGGACAGCAGGGTCATGCGGTCTCCTCCGTTGCGGTGCCAAGATAGACGTCGCGCACGATCTGGCTTTGCATGACCTCACCGGGCGCGCCATCGGCCAGCAGCTCGCCGTTGTGCAGCACGATGATGCGGTCGGCCAGCGCGCGGACCACATCCATCTTGTGTTCCACCAGCAGCACGGTCTTGGTCGGGTCGGATTTGATTTTCGCGATCAGCTCCAGCACGGCGGGGGCCTGATCCAGCGACATGCCGGCGGTGGGTTCATCGAACATGTAGATATCGGGCTCCATCGCCATCAGCAGCGCAACCTCCAGCTTGCGCTGATCGCCATGGGGCAGGCTGGCGGCGGGCATTGCCGCGCGGTCGGTCAGCTGGGCAGCGGCCAGATAATGTTCGGCACTTTCGATCAGGTCATGGCGGGACAGGGCAGGGCGCAGCAGGCTCCAGCCCGCGCCGGCGCGGGCCTGAACCGCAAGGCGGATGTTTTCCAGCACGCTGAGCTGCGGAAAGAGGTTGGTCAGCTGGAAGGCGCGGCCGATGCCGCGCCCGGCGCGGGCGGAGGGGGAAAGGCGGGTGATATCCTCGCCCGATTTCTCGACGCTCCCGGCGCTGGCGGCCAGTTGGCCGGAGATCAGGTTGAAATAGGTCGTCTTGCCTGCGCCGTTCGGGCCCACGATCACGGTGGTCTCGCCCGGATGGAAATCGCAGGTGACGGCGTTGACCGCGACATGGCCGCCGAAACGGATCGTCAGGTCACGGGTGGACAGGGACGGGGAGGGCATTTGGGCAATCCTTGGGAAGCTCCGGCCCGCCGGAATGGCGGACCGGTTCAGCCTTGCGTTCTTGCGGGCTTACTGGCTGTTGTCGCGGCCGATGGGGATATCCATCTCGTCCGCTTCGATGATGCGGACCAGATCGGGGATCGCCCATGCCACATCGTCATCCACGCGGATCTTGAAGTGCACCATGGATTGCAGCGCCTGGTGGTCTTCGGGGCGGAAGGTCATCTCGCCCTTGGGCGTGTCCCAGGACATGCCTTCCATGGCCGTGATCAGGTCTTCGGTCTCGTAGCTTTCGGCGGTTTCCAGCGCCTTCACCACGGCCAGCGCTGCGGCCATGCCCCCGGCGGTGAAAAAGTCCGGCGGCCCGTCGAAACGCTCCTGATGGGTGTCCACCAGCCACTTGTTCACGTCGTTGTCATAGGCCTCGTAGTAGTAATAGACCGCGCCTTCCAGACCGGGGAACCGCTTGTAGGTCGGCAGCACCGGCAGGATGTGACCGCCCATGGAAATCTCGATGCCGTAACGGTCGGGGTCCAGGGCCTTGATCTTGCCCGGCGCGTCACCGCCCCCGGCGATATAGACGAGGATGACCTTGCGCCCTTCCTTGTCCTTCAGCGCATTGAACATGCGTTCCGTCGCGGCGGTGAAATCGGCGGTGCCCTGGGGCACGTATTCCTCTGTCACCACGGTTGCGCCCGAACCGTCAAGCGCTGCCTTGAACGCGGTGATCCCGTCGCGGCCAAAGGCATAATCCTCTGCCAATGTGGCGACATAGAGGTTTTCGTCGGGCTGGAGCGCCAGCGCCTGCGCCTGCATGTCCATCGACGAGTTGCGCGAGGTCTTGAACACGTAGCGGTTGCTGTCGGGCCCGGTGAGGCTGTCGGCCACGGCGGGTTCCACGATCAGGATCTTTTCGTATTCCTCGGCAATCGGCAACATCGCCTGTGTCACGCCCGAGGATGTGGCACCAACCGCTAGCAGCACCTCGTCATCGCCATAGGCTTCGGCCAGAACGGCGCGGGCCACGTCAGGCTTGAACTGGGTGTCCTTGATGATGACCTCGATCGGGCGGCCCTTGACCTCGTTGGTGCCCTTGGTGGCATATTCGAGACCCAGCTCGAACCCGGTCTGGGCCTGTTTGGAAAAGGCTTCAAAGCTGGAACCGGACAGGCCGTGGATCAGGGCGATCTTGATCGGATCTTCCTGCGCCCAGGCCGCACCCGCCAGGGTGATCGACGTGGCAATGGTGGCGGCGAACCGCGTAAATGTCTTCATGGTATCCTCCCATATCGGCGGCGGTCGCTGTTGTGCGATCCTGACCCGTCGTTTACGTATTTTACAGCATTCAGGATAACCGGAACCGGGGCAAGATCGTGGAAATACCTATTGACGACAGCTATGAGCAGGGCCGCTTTGCCGATCTTGCCTTTTGCTATGCGCCGGTGGGTCTGGTGGTGACGGAGGACCGGGTGATCCGCCAGTGCAACATCGCCTTTGGCGAGATGTTCGGCTATGCCCCCGAAGAGCTCGAAAACCAGGTTTTTGCCATTCTCTATCCGACGGATGCGGAATTCGTGAACATCCGCGACCGGGGTGTCAAACAGCTGCGCGAGACCAACCGCTACTGGGATGAACGGATCATGGCGCGCAAGGACGGGACCTTGTTCTGGTGCCGGGTCCGGGGCCATTCCTTTACCCCCGACGACCCGCTGGCCCGCGCCGTCTGGAGCTTTGCGGACCTCAGCGCGGAGCGCCCCTATTTCCCGCTCACCCGCCGCGAGCGCGAGATCCTGAGCTATCTCTCCGAGGGGCTGACCAGCAAGGAAATCGCCCTCAACCTCGAAATCTCGCACCGCACGGTTGAGGTCTACCGGGCCAAGCTCTTGCGCAAGTTCGGGGTCAACAACACCAGCGGGCTGTTCCATTCCATGGGCGGCATCGACGGGGACCATGTGGTGTCCACATCTGATCAATAGCGGGGTCCGGTGCCCTCAGGCCGGGGTTTTCCGCGGCGGGTAGGTCAGACGTCAGACGAAATTGGCCTATCCGTGATCAACTGACCCAAAATGGAAAACCGGACCTTCGTACCGAGCGCAGCAAACGTCAATTCCGAGCCCTTTCCGCTTTACCAAGCGCGGAATCAAGGCCGCAGGCCGCCGCGCATCGCCGGGCCGTCCCCTGGCACGGCGATTTGGCTGCTGTCGTGTGCTACGGATAACTTGGAAGTGCTTGGCTGCCATTAAGTGCCAGTCACGACGGTCGGATCGCCGCACCACGGCCCATCGATGCGCTGCTTGGGGTTTTGTTGCGAACGGCAAATCCGTCCCGCTCAGCGGCCATTGCACAAAGCCGTTTCGAAGGGCCGCTTTAGGTCAGAAATGCGTGACGTTTGGGAAAATATTGCGTGACGCGGCCCCTTGATAGGATTCAGCAAATTCAGCGGCATCAAGTCAAAGGGTCGCGACATTCGACAGGAAAGGTCACCGTAACCAGCACACCGGAGTCGGAGCCGGGGCGGGGCGAGCGGATATCAAAGCCGCATCCTGACTGGCTGCACAGCTCCTGAACGATGGTCAGGCCCAGCCCGAACCCTTCGGTTGTGGGCGCGCGGCGGCCAAAGCGGCGCTTGATCATCTCGACTTCCGCCGCGCTGAGCCTGTCACACTCATTGGCAATCGCGATCTGCCCCGGCGTGGCAGCATTGACCGTGACGGGGCCGGACCCGTGTTTCAGCGCATTGTCGAACAGGTTGTTCAGGATGATCCCCAGGGCATCGGGGTCAAGGCGGCAGGGCCAGGGGGCGGTGGTTGGCTGCAGGATCAGCTTGTCCGACTCTGCCACGCTTCCGCGCAATTCGCGCAGCAGCATGTCGATGACCGGCGCGATGTCTGTCACCGGGGCATTCCGGCCCAGACCCGATTGCGCCCGCGACATTTGCAGCAGCCGTTCGATCAACCGGACCAGACGTTTCAGGCCGGTCTCGATCTCGCCCGCCCGCGCGGACAGTGCCGGGTCCCGGGCCATGGCCTTCAGGCGCTGCGCCTGGGCCATCGCGATGGCGACCGGGGTGCGCAGCTCATGGGCCGCATTTGTGGCAAAGGCCCGTTCCGCCTCCAGCGCGGTGTCAAGGCGCGCCATCAGCCGGTCCAGCGTGTTGATGGCCGGTTCAATCTCCGCAAAGGCATGTTTGCGGCTGATCGGCGACAGGTCGTGTTCGCTCTTGCGGGCGATATCCGCGCTCAGCGCCGTCACCATCCCGGCCGAGCGGCGCACCGAGAGATAGGCCGCGGCATAGGACAGGCCGCCCAGCAGGAAAAAACCCAGTACCACCGCCGACATGACATCGAAAAGCGCCTCGTTGCGTTCGACCAGCGGCTCCGCCACGACGATGCGCAGCCCCGGCACCACGTCGGATGCCAGCAGGATCACCCGGAAGCCGTTCAGGCTGGTGATCCGCTTCGGTGGCAGCTCGGCCGTGGAAAAGGCAAGGGGTTCGGCCAGCGCGGACCTGTCCGTCACCGCACCATCGGCATCCAGAAACCAGAAGCGCACCCTTTCTTCCGGGGCAAGGCCGGTTTCCTCAAAGCTGGCATTGGCCTGCGTCCCCGACAGCTCCCTGATCTGCAACAACAGCTGTGCCTTGTTTGACAGCGACAGGTCCAGCAGCTCGTCGTATTCCTCTTTCACCAGGCTGTAGACGATGACGCAGCCAATCAGAACCGCAACGATGCCGGGCAGCGCAAGTGCCGTCAGAAGGCTGCGCAGCAGGCTGTGACGCGGCGGGATCAGGGGCATAGCGCATAGCCCAGGCCGCGATGGGTCACGATGACGTCTTTGCCCAGCTTGGCGCGCAACCGGCTGATATGCGCCTCCAGCGCGTTGCTCTCGACCTCTTCGCCAAAGGCATAGAGCGCGGCCTCGAGGCTTTCGCGCGGAACCACGGCAGCCCTGCGCCGCACGAGGGTTTCAAGGATCTGCCATTCCCGCGTGGTCAGCCGCAGGGGCACATCGGCACGCCTGACGCTGTGCTCGGCCAGGTTGATCGACAGATCACCAAGGACGACGACCTGTGCAAGGGTCTCCTCACCCCGGCGGCAGATGGTATGGATGCGCGCCTTGACCTCATCCAGGTCAAAGGGCTTGATCACATAATCATCGGCGCCAAGGTTCAGCCCCTTGATCCGGTCGGAAACCTTGTCGCGCGCAGACAGGATCAGCACCGGGGTGTGAACCCGCCGGTCGCGCAGGGATTTCAGAAAGCTCAGCCCGTCGCCATCCGGCAGTTGCAGGTCAAGCAGGATGACGTCAAAGGGGCTGGCACGTTCCGCGCTTTCCGCATCGACGATCGTGTCGAACCATTCCACCAGATGCCGGTCGGCGGCCAGGTGTTCCACCAGGGGGCCAGCCAGCGCCGCCTCGTCTTCAATCAGCAGAATGCGCATGTTCCGGCGACACCTTGCAATGCTTCTTATGGGCCCGGTACGAGAATGGCAGCGACAGCAGATAGACGCAATCTGCCAGGATCAGGGTGGGCCAGGGATAGACCAGCAGGCAGACCACCAGCACCACCGCCGCCACCATCACGAAGGGCAGATGGCTGCGGCGGATCGAAGCATGTTTGATGGAAAACGTCGGGATCGTGCTGATCGCCAGCAGGCCGATACAGATGATATAGCCCGACCGCAGCACCGGCAGATCGGTGTTCTGCCAGCCGTAAAGCTCCATGAAAACGGGCATCAGCGCCAGACAGGCCAGCGCCGGGGCCGGTATGCCGACGAAATAGCTCTCCGTTTTCAGCGTGACCCCGCTGGCACGCATGGACAGGTTGAACCGCGCCAGCCGAAGGGCGCAGCAGACCGCCAGCACCAGGATCGACAGCCAGCCAAGGCTGGCCAGCGGCGTGCCCAGATAGAGGGTGTGATAGATCAGCACCCCCGGCACGATGCCGAAGTTGAAAAAGTCCGCCAGCGTGTCCAGTTCCGCGCCAAAGGGGCTGGCACTGTCGAGAAAGCGCGCCAGCTTGCCATCCGCCGCATCCAGAAACACCGCCAACAGGACAAAAGCCAGACCGGTTTCAAGCCGCCCTTCAAGCGTCATGCGAATGGCGGTCATGCCCGAGCAGATCGCAAAGACGGTGACGATGCTGGGCACCACATGGCGCAGCTTGATCCGGTTGCGCTGCGTCACTCGGCGATGCCGATACGCGCAGCGGCATCGCCCTTGAGATCAGCGAGGATGGTTTCACCCGCAACGGCGGTCTGGCCCACGGCAACCAGCGGCTGCACGCCCCGCGGCAGATAGACATCCAGCCGGCTGCCAAAGCGGATCAGGCCAAAGCGGTGCCCGGTGCCAAGCCCGTCACCCTCCTTGACGAAACAGACGATCCGCCGCGCAACAAGGCCCGCAATCTGCACAACGCCGATCAGCGCGCCATCGGGCGTTTCGATGGTCAGGGAATTGCGTTCGTTGTCTTCGCTTGCCTTGTCCAGCGAGGCGTTCAGGAACTTGCCATGACGGTAGACGATATTGGTCACCTTACCGGCCACGGGCGCGCGGTTCACATGGCAGTTGAATACATTCATGAAGACCGACACCCGCGTCAGCGGTTCGGACCCCAGCGCCAGATCGGCACTGGGCACCACATCCTCGATCAGGGACACAACGCCATCGGCTGGCGATATCACCAGGCCCTCCTGCTGCGGGATCACCCGCACCGGATCACGGAAAAAGTAATAACACCAGACAGTTGCCCCGACCCCTAGCCAGAACAACGGCTGCCAGACCAGCCCCAGCACCACTGTGATCGCGGCAAATACCGCCACGAATTTCCGGCCTTCACGGTGCATCGGCACGGCCACGATCTTGAGCATGTTCATCGGCTCTCTCTCACTCTCCAACGAAAGAGCGCAGCAGCACCGCGCCCAGGAAAACGCCGTTGGCACAGAGCAGACACATCGTCGCCAGTGACCCCAGATCCTTGGCATCGCGCGCAAACGCGGCCCAGTCGGGGGCTAGATGATCGACAATGCATTCGACCGCCGTGTTAAGCGCCTCAGTGGCGATCAGGCAGAAAAACAGGATCAGCAGAATCGCGTAATCCGTCATTTCGGCCCCAGCGATGGCCAAAAGCCCGAATCCCAAAAGCAGAGCAAGCACGATATGCCGGAACGCCGTCTCTTGCCAGAGCCTGCGGAGCCCGGCGCAGGAATAGCCCGCCGCCGCCCAAAGATGCGGCAGCCCGGTGACGCGTGGTGGTTTCGGACGGGGCGAATTCGGGGGGGCGACCGTCATTTCTGCGCCACCCGTTGCGATCTGTGGCAGGGGGCGAAAATGTCCAGCGCCGGGTCACGCTCGCGCGTCGAGATGTCCAGCATCCCCAGCAGGGAGTGGAAGAGGTTGTCATGCGACAGGGCAACATCGGCGTGCTGTGACAGGCAGGCGTCATCCAGATTGAACTGCGTCTTGAACCCCTCCGACATCCACAGGACCATCGGCACCGTGGTTTGATAGGCAGGTGCCATGAAATAGGGCGACCCGTGCAGGTAAAGGCCAGATTCTCCCAGCGATTCGCCATGGTCGGAGACATAGATCAGCGCAGTGTTCAGGTTGGATTTCTGGTCCAGCAGGTCGATGGTGCGGGCCAGCACGGCGTCGGTATAGGCGATGGTATTGTCATAGGCGTTGGTGATTTCCGCCGCCGTGCATTCCTTGAACTCTGCCGTGCGGCAGGCCGGTTTGAACCGTTCGAATGCCTCCGGATATCGCAGGTAATAGGTGGGACCATGGCTGCCGATCTGGTGCAGGACCAGAACGGTATCTTCGGTGATCGTGTCGGCAAAGCCTTCGAGCGCCTGCATGAATATCCCGTCCATGCATTCGCCCGAGGCGCAGAATTCGGCATTTTCGGTGTTGGTAAAGCTGCGGCTTTTCAGACGGCGGGCCAGCCCCTTGTCGCCGGTGTTGTTGTCCCACCATTCGACATGCAGACCGGCGTGGTCCAGCACATCCAGCACGTTCTGATGCGAGACACCCTTTTCATAGGAATATTCCTGCCGCGTGAAGCGGGAGAACATGCAGGGCAGGGAGACAGCCGTTGCCGTCCCGCAGGAGGAGACATTGGCAAAGTTGATCACATCCCGCCCGCCCAGCATCGGGGTGGTATCCCTTTCATATCCGTTCAGCCCGAAATTATGCGCCCTTGCGGTCTCGCCCGCCACGACGATGGTGAGCACCGGTTTGCGGCTGCCCTCATAGGATGGTCCGCGATGGGCGTCTTCCCCGATCGGCTGCACCGTGACATCGGCGGTGGCAGAGATCATCCGCGCATAGCGGATGGCGCCAACCATCGGCGCGAAGGGCTGGAAGCTGCTCATCAGGTCTTTGCGTTCGCGAAAGACGGCGGCATAGGATTTCAGGTCAGCCATCAGGAACCCGGCACAAAGCGCCAGCGTCAGGGCAAAGCAGACAGCGGGCAATGCCACGGTGCGAAGCAGGCTCTGCCGCTTGATCCTAATGGCGAAAAGCGCCAGCGCGGGCAGGATGCCGGTCAGACCCACGTGGGTGACAAACCCCGCCGTGATCAGGTGTTTCGATTCCGTGACCGTGGTCACCATGACATTCTGGATCATGTCGCGGTCTATGATCACCCCAAGCTGGTCCATGTAATAGGAGGTCACAGCCCCCAGGATCAGGACAAATGCGAGGAATGGTTTGACCACGTAAGGAAAGGAAAACACACTTTGCACCGCCAGCGCGAGGCAGAAGACCGCCGCGATGAACCCCGCAAAGGACAGCATATGCCCGGCAAAGACATCCGATCCGATCCGCCAGAAGGTCGCGTTATGCACCGCAAAGACAAAGATCGCCGTCACAAGGCTCAGCCCCAGCGGGGTAAATTCGGGGCGCTTTGCCCATGCGCTGCGCAAAGTATCCGTTCGGGAAAGGGTCATGAAGTGTTGTCCGCATTGTTGTTCCCTGCGGTCTTGACCAGTGCAACCTTACGCGAACCTTACGAACTGCGTCCTGACGTCGGATCAAGGCAATGCGTTGCGCCAAAATACAAAAAACGCCCCAGAGGGCGCTTTGCAGATCGGACGGGAAGGGGGGCTTGTCGGGGTCAGCCGCCCCAGCTGCGGACCTGGCCGCAATCCATATGGACGAAGTTGGAGCCGGAATAACGCCCGACGCCGCCACCGTGGCAGGCCATCGCCGCCTTGGCCATCTGGTTGACCGACCGGGAGGCAAGCCGCAGATCGGCAGCCTGGCCGCGCATGTGCAGCGAATTCTTTGCCACCCCGCGCGAGCGAGAGCGCAGCATCGCGTTTGTCTGGGGGCTGCGGTAGCCGGACAGCAGCATGTAGGGTTCGTTCACGTCCAGCAGGTTGTGCGATGCCGCCATGATGTCGACGGTGCGCAGGTCGATGTTCTTGACCAGGTCATTGCGCCAGTCGCGCATGAAATAGGTGATCTCCTGCACCGCGTCCTTGATGTACTCACCTTCGATCCAGTAGATCATGTCGATGCGTTCACCGGTGCGCCCGGAATACATGCGAATGCGCCGGATATCCCCGCCACCGCGCAGGAAACCTGCCGCATTTGAATATGTTGGTGCTGATGCTACCGCAGTTGCTGCGAATGCGCCAAGGAGGGCGCGCCGGGTCATACCCGAAGAGCTGATGCCTGTCATGATCTCTGTCCCGTCGTCTCTGCCTGTGGCCATGATGTTACATGGGCCGTTCATCTCTTCCCCAGATGCAACATCGTTATTGCATAGTGAATTTTCATTACCAAGGGCTGAATCCATAAGGTTCCCGCTATCCGCAATTTTAGGCGAAATTTTGCGCATTTTTTGATTATGTGGTTCTGACGCCACGGGCCGCAGGTGCCTTTTTCGCATCATATGGGCGACAGATTCACCACCTGTTACAAATGTGAATGGACAGTTCCGCGGCAAGCCCCGAAAACTGAATCCGCTGTATGTTCATATTTTCAGGGGGTATTCATGACGCGATATTTTACGGGCAGCCGCCGCACATTGCTGATCGCGGCGCTTGCGATTGTGATCACCGGTTTCGGGCTGGTCCGGCCGGTTCAGGCGCAGGTCACCGCATTCAAGCAGGCCGTGGCAGAGGCCGCCGCCGATGATGCTGATATCGCAGAATTCTACCGAAACACATCCTATACCCCGATCTGGACCGCTGCCGACGATGCCAGCCGCGCCCGTCGCGCCGAACTGATGCGCGCGATCCAATCCGCCGCCTCTCACGGGCTGCCGGTGGCACGCTACGATCCCGCAGCGCTTCTGGCCCGGCTGAGCAGCGTGCGCTCGCCCCGCGACCGGGGCCTTGCCGAAGTCGAGATGAGCAAGGTTTTCCTGACCTATGCCCGTGACATCCAGACCGGTGTTCTGAACCCCAAGCGGATCGACAGCCGCATCGTACGCGAGATTCCCTATCGCGACCGTGGTGCCTATCTTTCGGGCATCGCCATCTCCAAACCCGCCGCCTTCTTCCGGGCGCTGCCGCCGCGCAGCATGGAATACAACGCCCTGCTCAAGGAAAAGGTGGTGATGGAAAAACTGCTGGCGCAGGGGGGCTGGGGCCCTCAGGTTGCGGCCAGCAAGCTGGAACGCGGCGCAACCGGACCTGCGGTGATTGCCCTGCGCAACCGGCTGATCGCGATGGACTATCTTGAGCGCAACAACGGGCGGACCTTTGACCAGGCCATGACCGACGCAGTCAAGCAGTTCCAGATCGACCATGGGCTGAACGACGATGGCGTCGTCGGGGGCGAAACCCTCAAGCAGATCAACGTGGATGTGGAGACACGTCTGCAATCCGTGCTGGTGGCGCTTGAGCGTGAACGCTGGTTCAACACCGAGCGCGGCAAGCGTCACATCCTGGTGAACCTGCCCGACTTCACCGCCAAGATCATCGACGACGGTGTGGTGACCTTCGAGACCCGTTCGGTTGTCGGCGCCAATCAGGGGGACCGCCCGACACCTGAATTCTCCGACATGATGGAACATATGGTGGTGAACCCCAGCTGGTATGTCCCGCGCTCCATCGTGACAAATGAATATCTGCCCGCGCTGCGCCGCAATCCGAACGCGGCAAGCCACATCATCATCACCGACAGCAGGGGCCGCAGGGTCAACCGCGGCGCGGTCAATTTCTCGCGCTACACGGCGCGGAACTTTCCCTATTCCATGCGCCAGCCGCCCAGCCGTTCCAATGCGCTTGGTCTGGTCAAGTTCATGTTCCCCAACAAGTACAACATCTACCTGCATGACACGCCGGCCAAGAGCCTCTTTGCCCGCGACGTGCGCGCCTTCAGCCACGGTTGCATCCGCCTCGCGGACCCGTTCGATTTCGCCTATGCGCTGCTGGCGCGGCAGTCGGACGATCCCGAGGGGGATTTCCAGCGTGTGCTGCGCACCGGCGCGGAAACCAAGGTCAAGCTGGAGCAGCCGGTGCCGGTGCATATCATCTACCGCACAGCCGTTACCAATGCGCGTGGCCATACCGAATACCGGGCCGACATCTATGGCCGGGACGCCAAGATCTGGAATGCGCTTGCCAATGCGGGGGTGGTCTTGGGCGGCGTTCAGGGTTAACTCTGGCCCTGCATCACGCAGGGGGTGAACGCATGGGCCATACGGTCAGGGAAATAGCCGACAGCATCGGCGCGCGGGCCGAAGGTGATCTGGATCTGGTGATCACCCGCGCGGCGGAACCTGCCAGCGCGGGGCCGGATGACCTGGCCATGGCCTCCACCCCGAAATATGCCGAAATGCTGGCGCAGGGGCAGGCGCGTGCCGCCATGCTCTGGCCCGGTGCCGACTGGCAGGCGATGGGGCTGCGCGCTGCCGTCCTGCCGGACCGACCGCGCTTTGCCATGTCCGGCCTGACCCGGATGCTGGATCAGGGGCAGGGCTTTGCCACCGGGATCCATCCAGCCGCCATCATCGACGACAGGGCCGAACTGGGCGAGGGGGTCAGCGTGGGCCCGCTGGCGGTGATCAGCGCAGGCGCGCGGATTGGCGCAGGCTCCGTGATCGGCCCGCAGTGTTTCATCGGCCGGGACGCGCACCTGGGCCCCGACTGTTTTCTGCGCGAACAGGTCAGCATTGGCGCAAGGGTGCGGATCGGCGCGCGGTTCATCGCGCAGCCGGGGGTGCGGATCGGCGGCGACGGATTTTCCTTTGTGACACCTGAGCCAAGTGCCGTGGAAAACGCCCGCAAGACGCTGGGCGACCAGGGTGATGCCAAACCGCAGGCCTGGGCGCGCATCCATTCGCTGGGGGCTGTGACCATCGGCGATGATGTGGAAATCGGCATGAACACCACCGTGGACAGCGGCACCATCCGCGACACGAGGATCGGCAATGGCACCAAGCTGGACAGCCAGATCCAGATTGGCCACAACGTGGTTGTGGGCAATGACACGCTGATCTGCGCCCAGGTTGGCGTTGCCGGGTCTTCGGTGATCGGCAACAACGTGGTTCTGGGCGGTCAATCAGGCGTCAGCGACAATATCTTTATCGGGGACCGCGTGATTCTGGGGGCCGCAACCAAGGCACTGTCGAATGTGCCCGCCGGCCGCACGATGCTGGGCTATCCCGCCACGCAGATGGAAAATCAGATGGAAATCTACAAGGCGCTGCGCCGTCTGCCCAGGTTGCTGCGCGACGTCGCCGCGCTGAGAAAGATGGTTTCCAAATCGTCTCAGGATGGCTAAAGCATCCCCGTGCATTGGATGGGAAGAACGTCATGGACATCAAGGATCAGGTCATCGCCATCATCGCGGAACAGGCCATGTTGGAACCGCAGGATGTGACGCCGGAGAGCACGCCAGAGGATCTCGGCATTGACAGCATGGGGCTGGTGGAAAGCATTTTCGCCATCGAGGAAGCCTTTGATATCTCCATTCCCTTCAACGCCAATGATCCCGACGCTTCGGATTTCGACATCTCGTCGGTGGCCACGATCATCGCAGGGATCGAACGGCTCAAGGCCGAACAGGGCTGAGATGACATGAAACGTGTCGTCATCACCGGCGCCGGCACCATCAACGCCCTTGGCCACAATGTACCCGATACTCTGGAAGCGATGCGCGAAGGCGTTTGCGGCATTGGTCCGTTGTCCTTCCGCGACGTGGAGCGCCTGCAGATCCAGATCGGCGGGCAGGTGCGCGGCTTTGACGCCGAAGGCCGGTACAACCGGCAGCAGATATCGCTTTATGACCGGTTCACCTTGTTTACCCTGGCCGCAGCCCGTGAGGCCATCGAGCAATCCGGGCTGACGTTTTCGGGTGAATTATCCGCCAAGGCAGGCGTTGTGCTGGGCACGGCCGGCGGCGGCGTGTCGACCTGGGACGACAATTACCGTGCCGTTTATGAAGAGGGCAAGAACCGGGTGCATCCCTTTGTCGTGCCCAAGCTGATGAACAATGCCGCCGCCTCCCATGTCAGCATGGAATGGAACCTCAAGGGGCCGTCCTTTACCGTTTCCACCGCCTGTGCCTCCTCCAACCACGCGATGGCGCAGGCCTTTGCCATGGTGCGCTCGGGCATGGCCCCGGCGATGATCACCGGCGGATCGGAATCGATGTTGTGCTTTGGCGGGGTCAAGGCCTGGGAAGGGCTGCGCGTCATGAGCCGCGACGCCTGCCGCCCGTTCTCGGCCAATCGCAACGGCATGGTGCAGGGCGAGGGGGCCGGCATCTTTGTCTTTGAGGAAATGGAACATGCCCGCAAACGCGGTGCCGAGATCCTTTGCGAAGTCATCGGCTTTGCCATGACCTCGGACGCGAGCGACATCGTGATGCCGTCAAAGGCCGGTGCCGCCCGTGCGATTGCGGGTGCCCTGGAGGATGGCCGGATCAACCGAGAAGAGGTCGGCTATATCAACGCGCATGGCACCGGGACGGCGGCCAATGACAAGACCGAATGCGCGGCGGTGGCCGATACTTTCGGTCCGCAGGCGGACAAGCTGATGATTTCCTCCACCAAGTCGATGCATGGTCACCTGATCGGCGGCACCGGTGCAGTGGAACTGCTGGCCTGCATCATGGCCCTGCGCGACGGGGTGATCGCCCCTACCATCGGTTATGAAGAACCCGACCCGGAATGCGCCCTGGATGTGGTGCCAAACACGGCGCGGGAGGCCAAGGTCAATGTGGCCCTGTCCAATGCCTTTGCCTTTGGCGGCATGAATGCGGTTCTGGCCCTGCGCAAGGTCTGAACCCGCAGGACCAGAAGGCCGGGCTTACAGCGAATATCGTTTGCAGATCAGCCCGTCCGGTGTGCGGTAGGTCTCGAACCCGATGGCCTGGTAATATGCCAGCCCTTCCGGGTTGTCGGCGGCGATGCTGGCGTCGATATGTTGCAGCCCCGCGGCCTTTGCGGCCTCCAGCGTGGCGCTGAACAGGGCGCGGCCCACGCCGCGACGCGCAGCCTCGGGGCGGATGTGCGTGCCGATGATGCCCCAGCCCGGGGTCACATCATAGATGTTTCCCTTGCACGCCAGTTTCAGCGACTGGAACCCCAGAACCGTCTCATCGGCATCCTCTGCCACTGAGCAGCGGATCCCGTCGGGGTCTTCAAGATAGTGCCGGCGCACGAAATCTGCATCGCTGGGGTTGCGCCGCTTGCCCAGTTCACGCAACCGGGTCAGGAAGTCGCTCATTTGCCGGACATCCCGGAGTTCCGCCTGTCTGATCTTCATGCCATGGTTCCTTCTGCAACAGAAAGGGCCGCCTCCCGGCAGCCCTTTTCCAATGTCTTTCCAATGCTGTGAGCCGCTTACTGGTCGATGACCGAAGACTTGTCAAAGCTCGCCGTGAATCCATCCAGCGACAGGGTCAGCTTGACCTGCTGATCGGGGGCCAGCGCCGGCACGATGGTGATGATCGCTTCTTTTCCGCGCTTGAAGGCGGCAACGTCATCGGCCGTCAGGCCCAGCCGCACATAGCATCCCACCGGGTTGCAGAAGGCATAAGGGTAGCGCCGCGCCTTGCCGCCATCCACCGCGACGGTCAATTGCTGGGGCAGGGCGGTTTCCAGCGGCACAACAATTGTTGCCCCGGCTACGGCCTTGCCACCATCGGGCAGGCGGAACAGCGAAAACTCGGCAACAGGTGCACCCTGGCCGTCATCCAGAAGCTGGTACATCTGGCAGGGTTCGCTGCCATCCTCACCCTTGATGCAACGCATTTCCCAGGCGCCGACGACTTCCTTGGTATAGGGTTTGCCGATCTCCGGCTCGCCATCGGCATTTTCGCCAAGGCTCAGCTGATCTTCGATCTTGGGGGCCGTGCCGGTGCCGGGTGTCGCCTCCTGCTCGGTGGCTGGGGGCGTTTCTGTCGTCTGTGCAAATAGCACTGCGGGGGCCGCGCAGGCCAAAGCCAGGGCGACGGGCAGGGCAGTCAGAAATCTACTCATGTCAAATCCACGATTGTTGCGTTACTGCGCTCTACCATGAAGCAAAAACAATGTCAGTGGGCCGGCAAGGAAAAGTGAGGCCGCGCACGCAAATTCCCGCTGATCTGCCCTGGGTGCCGCCCGGCCCGGAAACGCAAAAAGAGGACGCGTGGCGTCCTCTTTTCACCTTAGTTCTCTCCCCGTCGGACTGGGCCGACTTATTGCCGCGACGTTACGAAAGCGCCGCTCGCGGGTCAACAGGAAAAACGGCAAAGATTTGCCGGTCCATATTGACACCTGTTCGCAAGGCAAAAAGGGCCGCACCCGAAGGCGCGGCCAGTCTGACAGGGAGGATGCCCGTGACCAAAAGGACAATGATCAGGGCAAGAAGACTATGGCGCAGGGGAGTTAAGATTGTATGCTCATCGCTGAGAAATTCCGGCGGCGGCAGGGCTGCTGCGCCACAAGGGGCACCATGTGACACAAGACATCTTTATCGGCGGCGGCGGTGCGGATTACGCCACCCCGCAATTCCTGAACATCGGCTATGCCAACCGCCACGGGCTAATCGCGGGCGCCACCGGGACCGGCAAAACGGTGACACTGCAAATTCTCGCCGAAGGGTTTTCGGCGCAGGGTGTGCCGGTCTTTCTGTCGGACGTCAAAGGCGACCTGTCGGGGCTGGCGCTGTCAGGCTCTGCCGCGCACAAGCTGCACGAGGCCTTTACCAGCCGCGCCGAAAAGATCGGGTTCTCCGACTACAGCTATAGCGCCTTTCCGGTCACCTTCTGGGATCTTTACGGCGAACAAGGCCATCCGGTCCGTACCACGGTCTCGGAAATGGGGCCGCTGCTGCTGTCGCAGCTGCTTGGCCTGAGCGAGGCCCAGGAGGGTATCCTGAACATCGCCTTCCGGGTCGCGGACGAGGATGGCTTGCCGCTGCTGGACCTCAAGGACCTGCAGGCCCTTCTGGTCTGGATCGGCGAGAACGCCCATGACCTCAGCCTGCGCTACGGCAATGTCTCCACCGCTTCTGTCGGCACGATCCAGCGCCGCCTGCTGGTGCTGGAAAATCAGGGCGCGGCAGACCTCTTTGGTGAACCGGCACTGGCACTGGAGGACATGATGCGAACCGATCAGGACGGGCGCGGGATGATCAACATCCTGGCTGCCGACAAACTGATGGGCGCGCCGAAACTCTATGCCACATTCCTGCTTTGGTTGCTTTCGGAACTGTTCGAGGAACTGCCCGAGGTCGGCGACCCCGACAAGCCCAGGCTGGTCTTCTTCTTCGACGAGGCGCATCTTCTGTTCGACGATGCGCCCAAGGCATTGGTGGACAAGGTCGAACAGGTGGCGCGGCTGATCCGCTCCAAGGGGGTTGGGGTCTATTTCATCACCCAGAACCCGGCTGATGTGCCCGAAGACATCCTGGGCCAGCTTGGCAATCGCGTCCAGCACGCGTTGCGCGCCTTTACCGCGAAAGACCAGAAAGACCTGCGCCTCGCCGCCCAGACCTATCGCGACAACCCTGCCTTCAGCACCGAAGAGGCGATCCGCGAGGTTGGTGTCGGCGAGGCGGTGACCTCCATGCTGCAAAAGAAAGGGGTGCCCGGGATCGTCGAACGCACGCTGATCCGACCCCCGTCGTCACAGCTCGGGCCAATCGACCCCGCTGAACGCGCGGCCCTGATGACGTCATCCCCGATGGCCGGCAAATACGACACCAGGCTGGACCGTGAAAGCGCCTTCGAGATCCTGCGCGCCCGCGCCGACAAGGCCGCTGCCGACGCCGCCAGAGCCGAAGCGGATGCCGCAGGGGCCGAGGAACAGGCACAGGATGCCGAAACCCCCGCCTTGCGCGAATTCAACAATGCGCGGCGCTATGCGGGCAAGGGGGCCAGCCGGCCGGCCCCGCGCGGGCAGGACAAGAGCTGGTCACGCGAGATCGGCGGCGCTGTCGGCAGTGTCTTCATCAAGGAACTCAAGGGCACGACAGGCCGCCGCATCGTGCGCGGCATCCTGGGCGGTCTCTTCAAGGGGCGGTAGGCGCACCGGGCAGAGCCGTGGGCGGTGCTTTCGGTGCGCAGCAACCCGGACTTTTCAAAAAGTCCGGACCGGAGTTTTCAAAAACTCCGATACGCGAACAGCGCGGGCCTATGTCGATCATGGAACCTGAGGCCGCAACAAGCCGCCGTATTCTGGGCGGTCTCTTCAAGGGGCGGTAGGCCCGCCGGGCAGAGCCGTGGGCGGTGCTTTCGGTGCGCAGCAGCCCGGACTTTTCAAAAAGTCCGGACCGGAGTTTTCAAAAACTCCGATACGCGAACATCGCGGGCCTATGCCGATCATGGAACCCGAGGCCGCAACAAACCGCCGTATTCTGGGCGGTCTCTTCAAGGGGCGGTAGGCCCGCCGGGCAGAGCCGCGGGCGGTGCTTTCGGTGCGCAGCAGCCCGGACTTTTCAAAAAGTCCGGACCGGAGTTTTCAAAAACTCCGATACGCGAACAGCGCGGGCCTATGTCGATCAAGGAACCCGAGGCCGCAACAAGCCGCCGTATTCTGGGCGGTCTCTTCAAGGGGCGGTAGGCCCGCCGGGCAGAGCCGTGGGCGGTGCTTTCGGTGCGCAGCAGCCCGGACTTTTCAAAAAGTCCGGACCGGAGTTTTCAAAAACTCCGATACGCGAACATCGCGGGCCTATGCCGATCATGGAACCCGAGGCCGCAACAAACCGCCGTATTCTGGGCGGTCTCTTCAAGGGGCGGTAGGCCCGCCGGGCAGAGCCGCGGGCGGTGCTTTCGGTGCGCAGCAGCCCGGACTTTTCAAAAAGTCCGGACCGGAGTTTTCAAAAACTCCGATACGCGAACAGCGCGGGCCTATGTCGATCAAGGAACCCGAGGCCGCAACAAGCCGCCGTATTCTGGGCGGTCTCTTCAAGGGGCGATAGGCGCGCCGGGCAGAGCCGCGGGCGGTGCTTTCGGTGCGCAGCAACCCGGACTTTTCAAAAAGTCCGGACCGGAGTTTTCAAAAACTCCGATACGCAAGCGCCGCAGACCTATTTCTCCGGTATCAACCCGCGTGGACTGAACCGCAGCACCAGCAGCAGCACCAGACCCATCGTCAACAAGCGCATGTGCGAGGCGCTTTCCAGCAGATGTGCGCGCAGGGGGGAATGCAGATCCATGCCCGAGGTGATGAGGTTCATCAGCCAAAACCCCATCGGCTCCACCTGCACCCAGAGGAACCAGATCAGGAACCCGCCCAGCACCGCGCCGAAATTGTTGCCCGATCCGCCCACGATCACCATCACCCAGATCAGGAAGGTAAACCGCAGCGGCTGGTAGGTGCCCGGCGTCAGCTGGCTGTCCATGGTGGTCATCATCGCACCCGCGATCCCGCAAATGGCGGAGCCCAGGATGAAGACCTGCAAATGCCGCGCCGTGACGTCCTTGCCCATCGCCTCTGCCGCGACTTCATTGTCGCGGATGGCGCGCAGCATGCGGCCCCAGGGCGAATGCAGGGCGCGTTGCGACATCCACATCAGCACGACCAGAACAATTCCGAACAGCGCGATGTAAAGCACCTTGACCCAGAGGGTCGAGGCCTCCACCGCGTTGAATCCGAAGCCCGCCGCGCGTTCGACAAATGCGGGCGAGTTCTGCAGGTCGATCTCGTAGGGCACGGGGCGCGGCACGCCGATCACGTTCTTGACCCCGCGGGTCAGCCAATCCTCGTTCTTGAGCACGGCAATGATGATTTCCGCGATGCCCAGCGTGGCAATGGCCAGATAGTCCGACCGCAGGCCCAGCGCCGTCTTGCCGATGATCCAGGCGGCCCCGGCGGCAAAAAGCCCGCCAACCGGCCAGGCCAGAAGCACCGGCAGGCCGAGCCCGCCCAGATAGCCGGTTTCGGCCGGGTTGATCGCCTCGATCCGCTCCACCGAGGGGTCCAGCAACGCCCGGAACAGGAAGAATCCGGCCACGAGAATGACGATGACCACAAGGCTGCGCCGCCATCCCGCCGCCATCCGGCGCATCACCAGGATCGTGGCAAAGATTGTCAGCGCCCCCAGCACCAGCGCCCCGATCACGCCAAAGCCGCCCGCGGCAAAGGCCCCCTCGGTCGGGGGCATGCCGACCAGCACCGCCGCCAGCCCGCCCAGGGCGACAAACCCCATGATCCCGACATTGAACAGCCCCGCAAAGCCCCATTGCAGATTCACCCCCAGCGCCATGATCGAAGAGATCAGCCCCATGGCGATGATCAACAGGGCCGAGTTCCAGCTTTGCTCGAAACCCACGTAAAGGATCAACAGCGCGATAATCCCGAAAAGAGCGGTGTTTTTCAGTGTCGCATTCATACCGACTGCCCCTTGAAAAGTCCGGTGGGTTTGAACAGAAGCACAATCAGCAGGATCACGAAACTGACCGCGAATTTGTAATCCGTGCTGAGCAGTTGCACGAGGCCCGAAGGCTCAAGGCTCTCTGGCATCAGGTAGACCAGGATCTTCTTCCAGGCATAGGTGATCGTCACCTCGGAAAAGGCGATCACGAAACCACCGGCGATGGCCCCCAGGGGGTTGCCGAGACCGCCGACAATGGCGCTGGCAAAGATCGGCAGCAGAAGCTGGAAATAGGTGAAGGGTTTGAACGTCTTGTCCAGACCGTAAAGCACCCCGGCAATCGTCGCGAGCCCGGCGACAATCATCCAGGTGATCATCACCACCCGCTCGGGGTTGATGCCCGACAGCAGCGCCAGATCCTCGTTGTCGGAATAGGCGCGCATCGACTTGCCCGCGCGGGTCCGGTTGAGGAACCAGAACAGCAGGGCAACCACGATGATCGCGGTCACGATGGTGATGCCCTGGGTGGTCTTGAAGGACAGCCCCTCGTCCAGCCCGGTGGCACTCTTGAATTCGCGGGCGGAGATGATGAACCGTTCGCCATCCAGGAAATTCTGATCATCCGCCCCGATGATGAACCGGGTGATACCGTTGTAGATAAAGGTCACCCCAAGCGAGACGATGACCAGGATCACCGGCTTTGCCTTTTTCTCGCGGTAAAAGCGATAGACCACGCGGTCGGTGCCCAGAAGCAGCAGGATGGTCAGGCCAATGGCAAAGGGCAGGGCGAGCAGGGCCGTGGGCAGTGGCCCCAGCGAGATGCCCCAGCTCTGGAACAGCCATGTCAGCAGCACCGCCGACATCGCCCCCATTGCCATCGTGTCGCCATGGGCAAAGTTGGAAAACCGCAGGATACCGTAGACCAGCGTGACCCCCAGCGCGCCAAGTGCCAGCTGGCTGCCATAGGCCACACCGGGGACAAAGACGTAATTCAGGAATGCAATCAGTGCGTTGAGAAGATCCATCAGAGTGAAAGCTCCATGTAGCGGCTGTAGGGCGCGTCAGCCTTGTAAGCGCCAAAGGCGGCGCAGTCGGTGAACCCGTGCCGTTCGTACAGCCTGTGCGCGGCTTCCAGACCCGGTTGCCCGGTCTCCAGCCGCAATGTCGGTATCTTGCGGTCGCGGGCGACGGCCATCAGATGCGAAAGCAGGGCCTGGGCAACACCGCGTCCGCGCGCTTTTTCGGCGACGAACATGGATTTGACTTCGCCATACTCCCGGAAATCGGCCAGCGCCACGCACCCCAGCGCGCTTTCGCTGTCTTTCGCCAGGAAAAAGTCGATATGCGGCGCGGCCAGTTTCTCCACCGACAGGAAATGATTTGCCTCGCTGGGGAAGAGGCTTTCCATCAGGGCATGGCTCGCTTCCAGCAGTTTTCGCGCCTGCGGCATGCCCGGATCAGCGACAGTGATTGTTATTTCTTTCGACACCTCAGCCCCCCAGAAAGCTCTTGCGGACTTCCGGGTCGGCCAGAAGCTCCTTGCCGGTGCCGGTATAGGCATTCGCCCCCTGCACCAGAACATAGCCCTTGTCCGCAATCTCAAGCGCCTGGCGGGCATTCTGTTCGACCATCAGGATCGGGATGCCGGTGCGCGCCACCTCGATGATCCGGTCGAAAAGCTCGTCCATCACGATGGGGCTTACCCCTGCGGTGGGTTCGTCCAGCATCAGCACCTTGGGCTGGGTCATCAGCGCGCGGCCCACGGCGACCTGCTGGCGCTGGCCGCCGGAAAGCTCACCCGCCGCCTGACGGCGTTTTTCCTTGAGGATCGGGAACAGGTCATAGACCTGCGCCATCGTATCGCTGAAATCGTCGGTGCGGATAAAGGCACCCATCTCAAGGTTTTCCTCCACCGTCATGGAGGTGAAGATGTTCGATGTCTGCGGGACAAAGCCCATGCCCTTGGCGACCCGGTCCTGCGGCGACAGGTCGGTGATGTCCTCGCCATCCAGCCGCACATGGCCCTTGCGCATGTCCAGCATCCCGAACACCGCCTTCATGCCGGTGGATTTGCCCGCCCCGTTGGGGCCGACGATCACGGCGATTTCGCCACGATCCACCGCAATGGTGCAATCATGCAGGATGTCAGGGCCATTGCCATAGCCCGCCGTCATCCCGTCCCCGATCAGGAAAGGGCCACCGGGGGCGGGATGGGCCTGCCCCTTGTGCTTCGGGATCACGCTGCCTTGCCCCTTGGGGTTGGCAATCGACACGTCCTTGTTGCCGCGGTCACCGTATGGATCGCTCATATCAGCCTCATTCCATGCTGGCCGCCTGGGGCGGCGCGTAATCTTCGGCGCAGGACACCGCATCCGCGCAATTGTCCCGCAGCAGCGCCACGAGGTCGCGCGATGCCGCGTCGAGTTGTTCGACGGATGTTTCGTTCGGGGCCTGCAGCCACAGCATGATCCGCGCCGCGCCCACCTGCGACAGCATCACGGCCTGCAGATAGGGCTCTCCCTCCCAGACATCGCGCTGAAGGTGGCGCAGGACGGTGGCATCCGGGAGGGTCAGCTTGTCAGCGATCAGAACCTCGGACGGGACTTCCGCATCGGCGGCAACCCATTCGGCATAGGTGGTATAGACCTCTTCCAGCGTGGCCAGATTGTCGGTAATCTCGTGGCCCGGCCATTCTTGCGTGAAATCAAGCACGTAGTTATCCAGCAGCAGGGTGGCGCCATCGCCGTACTGATCCCAGACAGCGGCTTCCCATGGGGTGCCGCGGTCGCACATCCAGATGTCCTGGCTGAGCTGCGCACAGGCCGCAGCCGTCTGGGGCAGGGCCACCAGCGCTGTGCCCAATGCCCATGCGATGGTGCGCAAGCTGATCACGAGTCGCTGTCCTCGACCGTGATCCGGTTTGCGGCGATGAAACGGTCGTGCAGGGCACGATGATCATCGGTCAACTCGGATCCGATGGACCAGGTCAGGAACTGGACCGCGTGATGGTCCATCAGCACCGCGGTATTGACATAAACCACATTGAGGCCCTTGACACGCAGGCCATAGATCATGGTTTCGCCCGGCACCTCATCCACGGGTTGATCAAACACGTCGATCACCGGTACCTCGCTTGTCGGCACGCCGACCGCATCTGCGGCACTGGAGATGATCAGGGCGCGATAATCCTCGCGTTCCATCCCGTCCGCCCGTCCGATGTTCTCGTAAACGATCCCGGCGTAATTGCGGCTGTCATGCTGAAAGATGCGGGTGAATTCGGTTCCGGTTGTGCTGGCGGGTCGCCAGTCAAGAATACTGCCACAAAAGCCAAGGACCGTGTTGATGGGAAGGCATTTACTATCTGTCTCGGCTGTACTGGCAAAACGCCAGGTCCGGTCGCTCAGCAATTCCACGCGTTTGCCGCCCAGAATGGTTTTTCCGATCACATCCGCCGTACCGCCAGCCGTCTGCGCGCTGGCGGGGCACTGCAGCAAGGCCGCAGCCACAACAAACGGAAAGGCATAGGAAAACTTCACGCCCCCACCTTGTCCTTGTTCTTCAATCCAGTCCCCAGATAGGCCTCGATCACATGTTCATTGGCCTTGATCTCGTCCAGCGTGCCCTGGGCCAACACATGGCCCTCCGCCATGCAGATCACCGGATCGCAGAGGCGGCCGATGAAATCCATGTCATGTTCGATGACCACGAAAGTATAGTTGCGTTCCTTGTTCAGGCGCAGGATCGCGTCGCCGATGGTGTTGAGCAGGGTCCGGTTCACGCCGGCCCCCACTTCGTCCAGGAACACGATCTTGGCATCCACCATCATGGTGCGGCCCAGTTCCAGCAGCTTTTTCTGTCCGCCCGAGATCTGGCCCGCCTTCTGATCGGCCAGATGTTCGATGGTCAGGAATTCAAGCACCTCGTCCGCCTTGGCCTTCAGCGCGCGCTCCTCATCGGCGATGCGTCTGGTGCCGAACCAGGTGTTCCACAGGGTTTCACCGCTTTGGCCACCGGGCACCATCATCAGGTTCTCGCGGCAGGTCATGGAGTGAAATTCATGGGCAATCTGGAAGGTGCGCAGCAATCCCTTGTGAAACAAAGTATGCGGCGGCAGACCTGTGATGTCCTCGCCATCCATGTAAACGCGACCGGAGGTCGGTTTAAGAACGCCTGCGATCACGTTGAAAAGAGTGGTTTTTCCGGCACCGTTCGGGCCGATCAACCCGGTGATGGAACCTGCTTCGATGGTCAGGCTTGCCCCGTCCACGGCGTGAAATCCACCAAAGTGTTTATGTATGTCGTCAACGACGATCATAAATCCATCCCCATGTCGGCCCTGTTCCGGGCACTTATCCGGCCCTGTTTCGGGCGCTTATATTTTGGATACAGCCCGGCATATGCGCCGGGCTGCACCTGTTTCCAGTCAAACCAGTCTGGCCTTACTTGTAGCCGATGGTTTCGTTCACGCCATTCTTGACTTCGATCATGCGGTAGGTCCCGGCAGATTCACCCGGTCCGATCAGTTCGACCGCAGAGGCACCGACATAGTCGATATCTTCGCCGTTCTTGATCAGTTCCAGCGCCTTGCCCAGCTCACCGGGGAAGATTTCGATGCCGGGGGCGTTGGCGACCTCAAGGATTTTTTCCTTGTAGGCGGCCGGGTCTGTCGAATTGGCGGCCTGCATGGCCAGCAGGAACAGCGCCGCTGCATCATAGGATTCAGGGGTATAGGGCGAGGTGCCATCAAAACCGGCTTCTTCCGCCATTTTGGTGAATGTCTCGATCCCATTGCCCTGCGAACCGGCGATCTGGCCATAAGAGCCGTCCAGATCCGGACCGATGGTCTTGGGCAGGTTCTCACCGATCATGCCGCCGGGCAGACCGAATGTGTCCCATGCGCCCGCGTCCAGTGCGGATTTGATGATGCCCGCACCACCCTGATCGAGGTAGCCCGCAACCACCAGCAGGTCGCCACCGGCAGAGGCCAGCGCGCCGACTTCGGCGGAATAATCCGCTTTGCCGTCTTCATGGGCCGCCACGATGGTCACTTCGCCGCCGATCGCCTTGAAGGAGGATTCGATCGCGTCGGCCAGACCCTTGCCATAGTCGTTGTTGGTATAGGTCAGGGCGATGGATTTGACGCCACGCTCCTGCAGGATTTCCGCCATCACTTCACCTTCACGCGCATCGGAGGGCGAGGTGCGGAAGAACAACCCGTTGTCTTCCATGGTGGTCAGGCCGGGCGATGTCGCGGAGGGCGAGATCATGACCATGCCGTTGGGGATCGCGACGTTCTGTAGCACAGCGCCGGTCACACCGGAGCAGTCCGCCCCGATCAGCCCGTTGATCCCTTCGGCAATCAGACGTTCGCCGCCGGAGACGGCCAGGCCGTTGTCGATACAGCCCGAGTCCGCACGCGCGCTTGTCACGGTCGCACCATCCAGCAGCATGCCGCTGTCGGTCACTTCCTTCATCGCCAGTTCGGCACCGGCGGCCATCGGACCGGTCAGCGATTCAATCGGGCCGGTAAAGCCGAATTCAATGCCGAGTTTCACTTCCTTCGCATGCGAGTCGGCAAAGGCCGTTGTTGCCACGAGTGCCGCAGCCGTTGAGGCCAAGAGCATCTTTTTCATGAGGTTTCTCCCTATTGGAACATGATGTTCGCAAGAAACGTAGGCAAAGGCTTGCGAAAAGAAAAGGAGTTTTTCCTCAGTAGAATAGCGCCAAACAAGCGGAATTGACCGGGCCGAGGTGGAATATTTCGCCGAGAAAGATACATTTTCCGAAAATGACGGTCTGAACAGGGGATTTGCCGTGCCGATTCCGAAAAACTTTACCAATTTCCTGCATCTGGCGATTTTCGGGGCGCTCTTGCCTATGTCGGTTGCCGCACAGGAAAATTGGTCAATTCAACCTGTGGTCACTGATCTGGACACCCCCTGGGCGGTGGCGCCCATGCCGGATGGCGCGGTGCTGATCACCGAAAAGGACGGCCGCCTGCTGTTGCAGCGCGACGGCGCCCGTCACGAGGTTGCAGGCGTGCCGGCAGTGGAAACCGGCGGGCAGGGCGGGTTGCTGGACATCACCCTTGCGCGGGACTTCGACCAGTCGCGCACGATCTTTCTGACCTACGCCAGGAAGCAGGGCAGCGGCAGCGGCACAGCTTTGGCCTCCGCCCGGCTTTCGGATGACGGGCAAAGGCTGGAAGACCTGACCGAGCTTTTTGCCATGAAACCCGGCAGCAGCGGCGGCCGCCATTTCGGCAGCCGCGTCGTCGAGGCGGCGGACGGCAGGCTTTTCATGACCATCGGCGAGCGGGGCGACCGGCCGGCGGCACAGGATCTGAGCCGTCACAACGGCTCAATCATACGCATCAACCGCGATGGGTCGGTGCCGGATGACAACCCCTTTGTCGGGCAGGCGGGGGCCTTGCCCGAGATCTGGTCCTATGGTCACCGCAATCCGCAGGGGGCCGGCCTCGGCCTTGATGGCGATCTCTGGGTCTCCGAACACGGTGCCAAGGGTGGCGATGAGGTGAACCACCTGCGCAAGGGGGCGAACTATGGCTGGCCGGTCATCTCCTACGGGCGGCATTATTCCGGCGCAAAGATCGGCGAAGGCACGGCCAAGGCGGGTATGGAACAGCCTGCCTATTACTGGGACCCCTCCATCGCGCCTTCCGGTCTGATGGTCTATTCCGGCGCGCTGGACGCGGATCTGCGCGGCGACATCTTTGTCGGGTCGCTCAAGTTCGACTATATTTCCCGGCTCAGCGGCGACCCGCTGCAAGAGGTGGCGCAGATCAAGGGGCCCGAAACCGCGCGCGTGCGCGACATCGTGGAGGGGCCTGATGGCGCAATCTGGTTTATTTCGGTGGGCAAGGGTACGGTTTACCGGATGACACCTGAAAAGTGAGAGCGACAATGCGTCTGTTTGCCATTTTGCTGAGCCTGATTTCCTGTCTGTCCACCGCTGCCCATGCGCAGGAAAGCGACAGCCTGTTCGCGGATTACGAGGCCTATGCCGCCTTTGTCGACCGCCATGTGATGCGCCGCGATTTCATTCCGCTGATCCAGCGGCTGGGCGGGCGGGACGAGTTCACGCCCGAACAACTGGCCGCCAACCAAAGGCAGCTGGAAGGCGCCTGGCCACGCGATTTTGTCAAGGTTTCGGTGTTCAAGGAAATCGACCTGGGGGGCGGGATCCGGCAGGAAGGCCGGATCTATTGGACCGGCACCAGCTATGCGTTCTTCTACGCCATGCTGCACCAGCGCGAGGATGATCTGGCGGTCATCACCTTCCTGCTGAATTCCAGCAGCAAACCGATCATGGACCGGTTCTGACAAAGCGGGGCAAGGCGGCGGCGCGCCGCGTTGAACGCCGCCCGCAGCGCATTTGGCACGCTGTGGGGTTATGTACTTCATGCACAAAAAAGCGAAGAAACGTGCTCTTTCACCCGCCTCGCGCGGTCAGATCGACAGGCGCGCGGCGTGGCTGCCCCTTTCGCGATAGGGGGTCGTGTCGTAATGCGCCCGGTAGCATTTGGAAAAATGCGACGGCGAGGCAAAGCCGCAGGCCAGTGCCACGTTGATCACGCTCATGTCGGTCTGCATCAACAGGTTGCGCGCCTTTTGCAGGCGCAACTCCATGTAGTACCGTTTCGGACTGCGGTTCAGGTAACGCCGGAACAGCCGCTCCAGCTGCCTTGTGGACATGCCGACATCACGGGCAAGAACCGACGGGCTGATCGGCTCTTCGATGTTGGTCTCCATCATCTGGATGACCTGGCTGAGCTTGGGATGGCGCACCCCGATGCGGGTCGGCACGCTGAGCCGCTGGGTGTCCTGGTCGGTGCGGATCGAGGAATAGATCAGCTGGTCGGCCACCGCATTGGCCAGGTCTTCGCCCTGGTCGTCGGCAATCAGTTTCAGCATCAGGTCGATGGAGGAGGTGCCGCCCGCTGTCGTCAGCCGGTTGCCGTCAACCACAAAGACGGATTTGGTCAGCTGGACCTCTTCGAACTCCTCGGCAAAGCTGTCCTGGTTCTCCCAGTGAATCGTTGCGCGCTTGCCGTCCAGCAGCCCGGCCTTTGCCAGGGTGAAGGCCCCGGTACAGAGCCCGCCCACGGTCAGCCCCTTGCGGGCCTCGCGGCGCAGCCAGCTCAGCACCTTCTTGGTGGTCGCATCCTGCACGTCGATCCCGCTGCACACGAGAATGGTGTCGTCCCGCGCCATCTCATCGAGGTCGGCATCAAGCTGGAACACCGTCCCGGCAGAGCAACAGGCGCTGACGCCGCCTTCACCGATGGTGATCCATGAATACAACTGCCGCTCGCCCATGCGGTTTGCAATGCGCAGGCATTCGATGGCCGTGGAGAAACACAGCAGGCTGAACTGATCCAGCAGCACGAATACGAAACGCCGTGGCTTTCCGGTCTCTGGCGGTATGCGGGTGGCCGGGCGCTGTGGAGACATCGCGGGCGTCCTTTTTCTTGTTGGTGGGCGCGGCTCTTGTGCCGTCACGTTACAATACCGACACAATCTGCCGCAATCTTAGGTCACGGGATTCGATCTGGGTCAAGAGGTCGAAATTGGGTTCTGGCCACCGCGCGCGTCCTTTTGTATAGAAAAGGTCTTTGATAGCGCTGACAAACAGCGCGCGGGACCGGAGAGATGACATGACCCAATGGAGCAAATCAAGCTGGCGCAGCAAACCGCGAGTCCAGATGCCCGATTATCCCGATCAGACCGCATTGAACGCGGTCGAGGCTCAGCTTGCGCGGTATCCATTGTTGGTCTTTGGCGGTGAGGCCAGGCGGCTCAAGAAACTTCTTGGCGCGGCAAGCCGGGGCGAGGCCTTTCTCCTGCAGGGGGGCGATTGCGCCGAAAGCTTCGAGCAATTCAGTTCGGACGCCATTCGCGACACCTTCAAGGTGATGCTGCAGATGGCCGTTGTGCTGACCTATGGTGCCAAGGTGCCGGTGGTGAAGGTGGGCCGCATGGCAGGGCAATTCGCCAAGCCGCGCTCGGCCCCCACCGAGGTTGTGGGCGGCGTGGAACTGCCCAGCTACCGGGGCGATATCATCAACGAGCTGGAATTCACGCCCGAGGCGCGGATCCCCAACCCCGAGAAGATGCTGCGCGCCTACACCCAGGCGGCAGCGACGCTGAACCTGATCCGGGCTTTTTCGACCGGGGGTTATGCGGATGTCCACCAGGTTCACGGCTGGACACTGGGCTTTACCGACGGGGAGAAGGCGGCGAAATACCGCGAGATCGCGAACCGCATTTCCGACACGCTTGATTTCATGTCGGCGGCGGGCGTCACGGCGGATACCGCTCATACCCTGCAAACGGTTGAATATTATACAAGCCACGAATCCCTGCTGCTGGAATATGAAGAGGCGCTGTGCCGTCAGGACAGCCTGACCGGCAAGTGGCTGGCAGGATCGGGTCATATGATCTGGATCGGCGACCGCACCCGTCAACCTGACGGCGCCCATGTGGAATTTGCACGGGGCGTGCAGAACCCGATTGGCCTGAAGTGCGGGCCAAGCATGACCACGGATGACCTGAAAAAGCTGATGGCCACACTGAACCCCGAAAACGAGGCAGGGCGCCTGACCCTGATCGCGCGTTTCGGGGCAGGGTCGGTGGGCGACCACCTGCCAAAGCTGATCCGCGCGGTGGAACAGGAAGGGGCAAATGTGCTTTGGACCTGCGACCCGATGCACGGCAACACCATCAAGTCCTCGACCGGCTACAAGACGCGGCCCTTCGACTCGGTGCTGCGCGAGGTGCGCGAGTTCTTTGACGTGCATGAGGCAGAAGGCACCGTTCCCGGTGGCGTGCATTTCGAGATGACCGGACAGGATGTCACGGAATGCACCGGCGGCGTGCGTGCGGTCAGCGACGAGGATCTGAGCGACCGCTACCACACCGCCTGCGATCCGCGCCTGAACGCCAGCCAGTCGCTGGAACTGGCCTTCCTGGTGGCAGAGGAACTAACGGCGCGCCGCGTTGCCCAGTCCGAAGCCGCCGCCATCTGATCGCGGCAGCGGCCCCCGGGCCATGCTTTCAATGTGAACGCCGTCGGCCAATGGTCGGCGGCGTTTGCCGTCCGGGGTGTCAGATGACAGGCAATGCGGGCTTTTGGCTACATTGCTGCTTCAACAGGGCAGGAATCAGACCCTGATTGTGAGAACTGCAGTGAAGGTCGGGTCCTCTTGAACCTCGGAGGCGAAGCGCAAGCCGGGCCAGCGCCTGCCCGGGGTGGGCGATGCTGACCTAGGCTCATGCCACTTTATTTCTCAACCTTGATGAATCTCATCGGGGACACAGAATGCCTCACCAAATCGCCTACCCGAGGGGCGGGCAGGCGATGGCCCGGCGCCTTCGGCTTGTTCCGGGCCCGGGTGCCAGTGATCGACGGCTGCAATGTCCACGCAGCAACCATTCGTCAGCCTGTCGATGAAGGTTTTCTCCATGACTATGCCGGTTGTAGGTGTCGATCCTGGCGGACCGGCTATGTTGAAAGTCCCGGATCATGGCTGTCGGTTTGCGCCGGGCCGGGCCGTCAGTCTTCGGATTTGACCAGCCGCAGGTAGGGGGGGCGCCTGTCCGTCGGCCTGACCTGCGTCGCAGATGGTGCCTCATAGGTGGCAACCGGTGCCGCAAAGCCCGGAACCGGCTCCGACGGGGTTGGCCTCTGCCGATCCGGCTCAGGCGCGGGCCCGGCGTCCGAACCGGGCAACAGCAGGGCGAATTCCCTGTCCAGCACGTCAAAGCGCCGGGGGGGCAACCCGATCTTGCCCTTGAACACCAGACACCCCAACAGGCGGCTGACATCGCCCAGATCGCTTTTCAACGGCAGCAGGAGCATCCGTGCCTCCCCCTCCGGCCGGCCTTCCGAACCCGCCGAAGTCAGGCGAAACCGGCTCGTGCCCGGTGCCTGAAACACCTCTTCAAGAGTTTCCGAGATCAATTGCCGCGCGCCGGGGTTGAACAGGGCTGTCAGCGGCATGCCACGCACTTCCATGCCCATCAGGTCATTCAGATGGCTGCCCGCAATGCGCAACCGCGCGATGCCCGGCGCAACCCGTTCCACGATAAACGCGTTTTCAAGCGCGCCCTCGATCCCGCGCGGGTCGATTTCAGAGCGTTTCGGTACGATGCGCGTTCCGCGCAAGGCTTCCCAATAGGCTTCGACCTGCGCGATGGCGGCATAACCGGTTTCTGGATGATGGTCTGACATTTCAATGACATTCTGCGATTTATGGTCTGACTTGTCCATGCAACACCACCTTTACTCATTCGGCCGGGATCACAAAGGAATTCAGGGCCAGGCGCACCCTGTTCACGTGACGGCGTCACGAGGCATGCGTTCAACTCTATTCTAATTAGCGCGAACAGCCGGACAGCGGGGGAAATTCTTAAGCATTGGTTAACACCGCGCCGGATGGGCTTGCCCCGCCGGGCCGTTTCGACCTATCCCGGTGCGGAACTCAAACTGCAAGGGCCGTCTTTCATGATCCATTCGATGACCGGTTTTGCCGCGCGTGCAGGCGCTGACGCGCCTTATTCCTGGGGCTGGGAGATTCGCGCAGTGAACGGCAAGGGGCTGGACCTGCGCCTGCGCGTGCCGGACTGGATCGAGGGGCTGGAGGCCGAACTGCGCAAGAAACTGGCTGCGGTGGCGGCGCGGGGCAATGTCACCTGTAACCTGCGCGTCACCCGGGAAGAGACCGCAGGCCGGCTGGAAGTCAACGAGGCCCAGCTTGAAACCGTGCTGGAAGCGCTGCACCGGATCGAAGCGCGGGCGATGGATGCGGGGATATCGCTGGCCCCGTCCAAGGCCACCGATATCGTGACCATGCGCGGTGTGCTTGAACAGGCCACGACGCAGGACGATACCGCACAGCTTTGCGCGGCATTGCTGAAAGATGTGGACAAGGTGCTGGCCGATTTTGCCGCCATGCGCGCCAGCGAGGGCGCCGCCCTGGCCAGGGTGCTGGAAAACCAGCTGACCGAGGTCGAAAACCTGACTGCTGCCGCGGCAAAGCTGGCCGAGGGGCGCAAGGACGAGATGGCGCAGAACCTGCGGCAGAACCTGGCCCGCATTCTGGACAATGCCGATGGGGTGGATGAAAGCCGCCTGGCCCAGGAACTGGCGCTGATTGCGGTCAAATCCGACATCACCGAAGAAATCGACCGGCTGGGCGCGCATATCGCGGCGGCACGCGCGCTGCTGGCCGAGGGTGGCCCGGTGGGGCGCAAGCTGGATTTCCTGATGCAGGAGTTCAACCGCGAAACCAATACCCTCTGCGCCAAGGCGCAGCATACGGAGCTGACCCGCGTCGGCCTGTCGCTGAAGGCCGTGATCGACCAGATGCGCGAACAAGTACAGAATGTGGAGTAGACCATGACCCAGCAGCCAGAAAGGCGCGGACTTCTTGTTATTCTCAGCTCACCGTCCGGGGCAGGTAAATCCACGCTGGCCCGGCGGTTGATGGCCTGGGATGCCTCGCTGAAGTTCTCTGTCTCCGCAACCACGCGGGTCCCGCGCAAGGGCGAGGTCGAGGGCAAGGATTATTTCTTTGTCTCGGAGGAGAACTTTCGAAAGTGGGTCAAGGAGGGCGAGTTGCTGGAACATGCCCATGTCTTCGGAAACAACTACGGCTCTCCCCGGGGGCCAGTTCAGGAAGCCATCGAAGCGGGCCGGGACGTGCTTTTTGACATCGACTGGCAAGGCGCCCAGCAAATTCAGAAATCGGCACTTGGCTCGCACACGCTTTCCATTTTCATCCTGCCACCCTCCATTCTGGAGCTGCGCCGCAGGCTGATCAGCCGGGGGCAGGACACCGAAGAAACCATTGCCAAGCGGATGCGGAAAAGCTGGGATGAGATCAGCCATTGGGACGGCTATGATTATGTGATCGTGAACGACGACCTCACGGAAACCGAAGAAAAGCTGAAAACCATCATCCGTGCCGAACGCATGCGGGTGGCGCAGCAGCCCCGGTTGCTGGATCATGTGCGCAAACTGCAAACCGAATTCGAGGATCTGACATGACGCTCTATGCACTTGGCGACAAGACCCCCAAAGTCCACGGCAATGCCTGGGTGGCACCGGATGCGAATGTGATCGGCAATGTGGTGCTGGAAGACGAAAGCTCGGTCTGGTTTGGTTCCACTTTGCGCGGTGACAATGAGGTGATCCATGTGGGCCGGGGATCAAACGTGCAGGAAAACTGCGTGTTCCACACCGACATGGGCTATCCGCTGACCATTGGCGAAAATTGCACCATTGGTCACAAGGTCATGCTGCATGGCTGCACCATCGGGGACAATACGCTGATCGGCATGGGGGCCACGATCCTCAATGGCGCAAGGATCGGGCGCAACTGCCTGATCGGTGCGGGCGCGCTGATCACCGAAGGCAAGGAGATCCCTGACGGTTCGCTGGTCATGGGCGCGCCGGGCAAGGTGGTGCGCCAGCTGGATGACGAGGCGATCGCGAAACTGACCGCCAGCGCAAGGCATTATGCCGAAAACGCCGCCCGGTTTGCCAAAGACCTCACAGCGCTCTGATGCGATGACCGAAGCACCGCTGCTGCCTGACCTGATCGCCGCCCTGCCATTGCCGACCCTGGTCATTGACCGGGCAGAGCGGATCGCGGCGGTGAACCCGGCAGCCAAGGCGCTGGTCGGGGCGCATACCGTGGGCCGCCACTTTGTGACCGTGCTGCGCCAGCCCTCGCTGGTGGATGCGGTGGAGCGTTGCATCGAGGACGGGAAGGGGCGGCACGCGCAATTCCTGGTCGACGAGGCGGGCAAGGATGTGACCTATGAAGTCACGCTCAACCCGGTCCAGGGTGCCGGGCTGCTGATGGTCAGCTTTCAGGACATCACCCCGCAGGCGCAGGCCGGGCAGATGCGGCGCGACTTCGTGGCCAATGTCAGCCACGAGCTGCGCACGCCGCTGACCTCGCTGATGGGGTTCATCGAGACACTCAGCGGCCCGGCGCGCGACGATGCGGCCGCGCGGGACCGGTTTCTGGCGATCATGCAGACCGAAGCGGGGCGCATGAACCGTCTGGTGGGCGATCTGTTGTCCCTGAGCCGGGTGGAAGCCGAGGAACGGGTGCGCCCGACCAGGCAGATCAACCTGGCCGAAGTACTGCAAACCGCCATGCGCAACCTCAATCCGCTGGCGGTCGAAGCGGGGGTGACCCTGCGCCCCGACTTCGGGGCGGAGGCGATCCCGATTCTGGGCGACGCGGACCAGATGTTGCAGGTCTTTACCAACCTGATCGAAAACGCGATCAAATACGGGGGCGACGACCGACCGGTCGAGATCACCGCAGAAACCAGCCTGCGCGACCCGGCCTTGCGCGGGCCATCGGTGCGCATCACGGTCAGCGACCATGGGCCCGGCATCCCGTCGCATCACATTCCGCGCCTGACCGAACGATTCTACCGCGCCGACAACCACCGCAGCCGTGCCCTGGGCGGCACCGGGCTGGGCCTCGCAATTGTGAAACATATTCTCAACCGGCACCGGGGGCGGCTGAAAATCACCTCCGAAGAGGGGCAGGGCGCGTCATTCTGCGTTATCCTGCCCCGAGATGTAGTGGTGAGCGACGGCTGAACGCCAATATACCACTTCTTTTTCCAAATTCTTTCCGTGTCATAAAACCGTAACAAAACCTTCACAAAAGGTATAAGCGCGCCACCTAAACGGGCCGGGAGACCACCCATGGGGGAGGTCGTAGAATGTATGAAAACAGGAGACATCATGTCACTGACAAAACTCACCACATCCGCACTGGCCATCGCCGCGCTTTCCGCTTCGGCTGCCGCTGCGCGTGACAACGTCCAGGTTGCGGGTTCGTCCACCGTGCTGCCCTATGCTTCGATCGTGGCAGAAGCCTTTGGCGAGAACACCGACTTCCCGACACCGGTCATCGAATCGGGCGGCTCCTCTGCCGGTCTGAAGCGGTTCTGCGAAGGTGTGGGCGAAAACACCATCGACGTGGCAAACGCTTCCCGCGCGATCCGCGAAAAGGAAATCAAGGCCTGCGCCGAGAATGGTGTCACCGACATCATGGAAGTGCGCATCGGCTATGACGGCATCGTGTTTGCCTCGCAGATCAGCGGCCCGGCCTTCGAAGCCTTCGAGCCTGCCGACATTTTCAACGCCATCGGCGCGAAGGTTCTGAAAGACGGCGCCATCGTCGACAACGATTACAGCAGCTGGGCCGAGTTCAACAGCGACCTGCCCGATGCCGAAATCGCAATGTTCATCCCCGGCACCAAGCACGGCACACGCGAAGTCTTTGAAGACAAGGTGCTGCTGAAAGGCTGCGAAGACACCGGCGCAATGCAGGCCATGCTGGATGGCGGCATGAGCGAAGACGACGCCGAAGACGCCTGCCTGGACGTGCGTCAGGACGGCCGTTCGGTCGACATCGACGGTGACTATACCGAGACCCTGGCCCGTATCGACGCCAACACCAATGGCATCGGCGTGTTCGGCCTGGCCTTCTACGAGAACAACCAGGACAAGCTGAAAGTGGCGACCATGGGCGGCGTGGCCCCCTCGACCGAAACCATCGCTTCGGGTGATTACCCGGTGTCCCGTCCGCTGTTCTTCTACGTCAAGAAGGCACATATCGGCGTGATCCCCGGCCTTAAGGAATATGCACAGTTCTTCATCTCCGACGAACTGGCAGGTCCTTCCGGCCCGCTGGCCAACTATGGCCTGGTGTCCGACCCGCAGCTGTCCGACACGCAAAAATCCGTCAATGAAGAAGCGACAATGGGCTCCGGCTCCTGAGCCTGTCGCTGACCTTACGTAGCCGGGGGCGGCCCGACGCCGCCCCCGCGCAGTTTCGATAAAGAAATTCCACCCACAGGCGGGGCACGACATGCCGATACTCTGGCTCTTTCTCATCGTTTCAGGCATCGCCATCGCCGGATATTACATTGGCACGGCGCGGGTGATGCGCAGCGCGGGCGGTGACCGGCGTCACATGCATTCGCTGCCTTCCTACTACGGGGGCAATGTGGCGATCAAAGCCGCCGTTCCCGCCCTTCTTCTGATGCTGGTCTGGCTGCTGGTGCAGCCGATGATCGTGAACAATTCCGTCTCTGCCCTGATCCCGGACAGCGCCATTGCCGACAGTTCTTCGCGCGGGCTGGTCCTGTCAGAGGTACGCCGCGCGGCTGACGGCATGGACCGAGCGCTGGCCCAGGGCACCATGGATGCCAATATGGCAAATGACCCGCAGGCCGACCCGGATGAGGTCACCAGCCGCCTGCAGGACGCGGGCGCCATCGTGACATCGCAGATCACCCAGCCGGTTCTGAACGCCGCACAAAGCTACCGGATGCAGAACCAGCGCGGCAACCAGTTCATGAGCGGTGTTGTCATTATCCTGGCATTGTTGGGCGCGCTTTGGGGCCTGCGCGGTGCTCAGGCCGATTTCCGGGCGCGCAACGTGGTTGAATCGGCGGTAAAGATGCTGCTGATCGGTGCCGCCTCCATCGCGATCCTGACGACACTGGGCATCGTGCTGTCGCTGGTTTTCAACACCATCGAATTCTTCCGCCTTTACCCCGCCAGCGACTTCTTTTTCGGCACCAACTGGGCACCGAGCTTTTCGGGCAGGGGGGGCAGTTCCGACCTGGGTGTGCTGCCGCTGCTCTGGGGCACCTTCTATATCTCGCTGGTGGCGCTGGCGGTGGCGATCCCCATCGGGTTGTTCGCGGCGGTCTACCTGTCGGAATATGCCAGCAACTCCGTGCGCTCCGTCGCCAAGCCGCTGCTGGAGGTGCTGGCCGGCATTCCAACCATCGTCTACGGGCTTTTCGCGCTGCTGACGGTTGGTCCGCTGCTGGTCTCGGTCTTTGGCCGCGACGGGCTGGGGATCATGCAGGCGGGCACCGCCGTGATCACCGCCGGTCTGGTCATGGGCGTGATGCTGATCCCCTTTGTCAGCTCGCTGTCCGACGACATCATCAATGCCGTGCCGCAGGCGATGCGCGATGGCTCATATGGCCTTGGGGCGACCAAGTCGGAAACCATCCGCCAGGTGGTCCTGCCCGCCGCCTTGCCCGGCATCGTCGGTGCGATCCTGCTGGCAGCCTCACGTGCCATCGGCGAAACCATGATCGTGGTGCTGGGGGCAGGGGCCGCCGCACGGTTATCCCTGAACCCCTTCGACGCGATGACCACCGTCACCGCCAAGATTGTCAGCCAGCTTACCGGGGATGCGGATTTCGTCAGCCCCGAGGCGCTGGTGGCCTTTGCGCTGGGGATGACATTGTTTGTCATCACCCTCGCCCTCAATGTTTTCGCGCTCTACATCGTGCGCAAGTACCGGGAGCAATATGACTGATGTCTGATGCAAGCCTCAGCAGCGGCGCTGCACCCAAACCGCGCGGAAAATCCCTGCTGGTGCAGGATGCGCGTACCCGCAAACGCAACGCAGCCGAAAAACGGTTCCGGGCCTATGGCATGACCGCCATCCTGATCGGGCTGTTCTTTCTGGTGGTCCTCGCGGTTTCGATCATCCGTTCCGGCGTGCCGGCCTTTACCCAGACGGTTGTGGATGTGGACTTTACCCTGACGCAGGAACAATTCACCGCCGCCGAAGGGGAATTGTTCAAGACCAAGGCCTATGAGGGGCTGCTGATCGAACAGATCCGCGACACCCTGGAGGCGCGCGGCCTTGAGGTGGCGTTCGACGCGGGCGCGATTGAACGCCTGCTGGGCAAGCCCGGCGGCACCCTGCGCGAACATTACCGCGCAAACGAACAGGATCTGGGCAGCCCGGTGAACTTCAAGCTGGCGGCAGCATCACGGGTCGACGGCTATCTGACCGGCCGCGTCACCCGCGAGGCACTGCAGGACAGCCGTTTCATGCAGGCCTCCGACCTGGACCTGATCGACGCGCTGGTCAGTGCCGATATCATCACCCGTGCCTTCAACTGGAACTTCATCACCGGGGCGGATTCGGGCGTGGACAACCCCGGCGGTGCCGGCATCGGCGCCTCGGTCATCGGCTCCTTCTTCATGATGCTGGTGGTGCTGGCGCTGTCGCTGCCGATCGGTGTCGCGGCCTCCATCTATCTTGAGGAATTCGCGCCGCAGAACCGGTTCACCGATCTGATCGAAGTCAATATCTCGAACCTCGCGGCGGTGCCTTCCATCGTCTTTGGTATCCTTGGTCTGGCGGTCTTTATCCAATTCATGCATCTGCCGCAGTCGGCACCGCTGGTGGGTGGTCTGGTGCTGACGCTGATGACACTGCCGACCATCATCATCTCCACCCGCGCCTCGCTGAAATCCGTGCCCCCCTCGATCCGGGACGCGGCGCTGGGGGTCGGGGCCTCAAAGATGCAGGCGGTGTTTCACCACGTGCTGCCCCTGGCCATGCCGGGCATCCTGACGGGCACCATCATCGGCCTGGCGCAGGCCCTGGGAGAGACGGCACCCCTGCTGCTGATCGGCATGGTCGGCTTTGTCGCGCGGGGCTATCCCGATGGCGTGCTGGCCGGTTTCACCGAACCGAACTCGGCCATGCCCGCGCAGATCTACACCTGGGCCGCCCGTGCGGACGCCAGTTTTTACGAGAAAGCATGGGGCGGGATCATCATTCTTTTGATATTCCTGCTGACCATGAACATCATCGCCATCATCCTGCGCCGCCGTTTCGAGCGCCGCTGGTAAGGAGACAGTCCGATGAAAGACAATCATATTGCGGAGAATGAAGTGGCCACCAAGAACATCAAAATCGCGGCCCGGGACGTTCAGGTCTATTATGGCGACACCCATGCGATCAAGGACGTCAACGTCGAGATCGAGGACAAGAACGTCACCGCCTTCATCGGGCCGTCGGGCTGCGGCAAATCGACATTCCTGCGCTGCATCAACCGGATGAACGACACCATCGACGTCTGCCGCGTGGTCGGCGACATCCTGATCGACGGCGAGGACATCTATGACCGCAAGGTGGACCCGGTGCAGCTGCGTGCCAAGGTCGGCATGGTGTTCCAGAAACCCAACCCCTTTCCCAAGTCGATCTACGACAATGTGGCCTATGGGCCGCGCATTCACGGGCTGGCCCGCAACAAGGCCGAACTGGACGACATCGTGGAACGCGCCCTGCGCCGCGGTGCGATCTGGAACGAGGTCAAGGACCGGCTCGATGCGCCGGGCACCGGCCTGTCGGGCGGCCAGCAACAGCGCCTGTGCATCGCGCGCGCCGTGGCCACGGAACCCGAAGTGCTGCTGATGGATGAACCCTGTTCGGCGCTGGACCCGATTGCAACCGCACAGGTCGAAGAGCTGATCGACGAGCTGCGCCAGAACTATTCGGTGGTGATCGTCACCCACTCCATGCAGCAGGCCGCCCGCGTCAGCCAGAAAACGGCCTTTTTCCACCTGGGCAACCTTGTGGAATTTGGCGAGACCGACAAGATCTTCACCGCCCCCGAAGACCCGCGTACCGAAAGCTACATCACAGGCCGGATTGGATAATATCATGCAAGATCAACACATTGCGTCAGCCTTTGATCGCGATCTGGAAGCGGTTCAGGCCCAGATCATGAAGATGGGCGGATTGGTTGAAGATGCCATCCGCAACGGGGCCTTGTCCCTTGAAAGCCGGGACGAGGAACTGGCCGAAAAGGTCAGGGCAGGGGACAAGGTTATCGACAACCTTGAAATCATGATCAACGAAAGCGCCGCCCGGGTCATCGCCCTGCGCGCGCCCACCGCGATTGACCTGCGTCTGATCCTGAGCGTGATCAAGATCAGCGCAAACCTTGAGCGGATTGGCGATTACGCGAACAACATGGCAAAGCGGACCGGCGTGCTGTCGCAGATTGCCCCGGTCAACGACAGCGCCGGTGCCATCCGCCGCATGGCGCGCACGGTCGAAGCCATGCTCAAGGACGCCCTGGACGCCTATATCCAGCGCGACGCCGAACTGGCGGCCGACATCATCGAGCGTGACCAGGAAGTGGATCAGATGTACAATGCGCTGTTCCGCGAATTCCTGACCTTCATGATGGAAGATCCGCGCAACATCACGGCCTGTATGCACCTGCATTTCATTGCCAAGAACGTCGAACGCATGGGTGATCTGGTGACCTCCATCGCCGAGCAGGTGATCTATCTGGTCACCGGCCAGCACCCCGATGAAGACCGGCCCAAGGCCGACCACACATCCATGCCAGCCGGGAGTTGAAGATGTCCGTGACCCAACCCCAGGTCCTGCTGGTCGAAGACGAACCGGCGCAGCGCGAGGTCCTGGCCTATAACCTGGAAAGCGAAGGCTTTGCCGTGCGCCGTGCCGAGAACGGCGAAGAAGCGCTGCTGATGGTGTCAGAGGCGCGTCCGGACCTGGTGATCCTCGACTGGATGATGCCGCTGATGAGCGGCATCGAAGTCTGCCGCCAGCTCAAGACCCGGGACGAGACCCGCGACATTCCGATCATCATGCTGTCGGCACGCTCCGAAGAAGTCGACGCGGTGCGCGGGCTTGAAACCGGGGCGGATGATTATGTCGTGAAACCCTATGCGCTGCGCGAGTTGATGGCGCGCGTGCGCAACCAGCTGCGCCGGTCACGGCCGGCAGCCAGCGGTGCCGAGCTGACCTTTGACGACATCCGCCTTGATCCGGAACGCCACCGCGTGAACCGCGCCGAAAAGGAACTGAAGCTGGGGCCGACCGAATACCGGCTGCTGGTGACCTTGCTGGAGAAACCCGGCCGCGTGTTCAGCCGCGATCAGCTTCTTGACCATGTCTGGGGTCGCGACATCTATGTCGACACGCGCACGGTGGATGTTCACATCGCAAGACTGCGCAAGGCGCTGACGGTCCACGGCGGGCAAGACCCGATCAGAACCGTACGCGGCGCAGGTTACGCGCTGGGCTGAGCCGCTGTTTTCAGCGGCCAGTTGCGCGCAAAGGCATGTTTTGCGGCCTCAGGGATAATCATTTATTTACATAATACTGATTATAGGATTTGTGGACACCGTTAAAGGACCGTCAGAAGACATCTGTTCGATCCCATCCTGACCTCTCCGCTTGTTGAATGCTGGACTTTTTGACGCTTCCATCGTTAATAATGCACATCTCATCAAGGGTTTGTGTATGCCGTCTGTCCTGATCCTCAATGGTCCGAACCTGAACCTGCTGGGCACACGCCAGCCGGACGTCTACGGCGCGACGACCCTGGCCGACATCGAGAAGATCTGTGCCGAGGCGGCAGCGGCACTGGGGCTTGAGGTCGCCTTCCTGCAAAGCAACCATGAAGGCGCGCTGCTGGACGCGATCCATGCCGCCAAGGGCGTTCATGGCGGCATCGTGCTGAATGCCGGTGCCTATACCCATACCTCTGTTGCGCTGATGGATGCCATTGCCTCTGTCGAATTGCCGGTTGTGGAGGTTCACCTGAGCAACATCCACGCCCGCGAGACCTTCCGCCATCATTCCTACATCGCCCCCGTGGCCATCGGACAGATCTGCGGCTTTGGCGCCAAAGGCTATCTGATGGCACTGGACGCAATTTCAGAAAGGCTTGTAACATCATGAGTTTACGCGAGTATCTTCATGCCGTTGCCCGCTGCCCGAGCCTTGAGGAGCTTTGGGATCTGCACACCAGCAAGATGGACAGCTACGGTTTCGACCGGCTGATCTATGGCTTTACACGCTACCGCACCTCGACATCCCTGGGCGATCCGGAAGATTTTGTCATCCTGACGAACCACAGCCGCGCCTATACCGATGAATTCCTTGGCGGTGGCCTCTATTTCCACGCGCCCATGGTGCATTGGGCGCTCAAGCATGAAGGTGCCTGCAGCTGGACCGTCCTGCACGACATGGCGCGCGAACGGGCCATGACCCCGGCAGAGGAACGCGTGATCGAGTTCAACCGCCGCATGAACGTCACGGCGGGCTATACCGTCAGCTTCAAGTCGATCTCGGCCCGCTCCAAGGGGGCCATCGCCCTGACCGCGAAACCGGGCATCTCGCAGGATGAGGTTGATGCGCTTTGGGCCCAGCATGGCAATGACATCAAGCTGATGAACGAAATCGCCCATCTGAAGATCCTGACCCTGCCCTACCACTCGCAGCGCCGCGCCCTGACACCGCGCCAGCGCGAGGCTCTGGAATGGGTCGGTGACGGCAAGACGATGCAGGACATCGCGGTGATCATGGGGCTGACATCGGCCACCGTGGAAAAACACCTCAGACTGGCCCGCGAGGCGCTGGCAGTGGATACGACGGCCCAGGCCGTACTCAAGGCGTCATTTTCGAACCAAATGTTTGTTCTGGACGCATAGATTCTGACGAATCTGACGCGTCGCGTGAAATATTCCCCTTGATTTGACCACAAGGTAAGGAATCCCTGACTGGCTCAAAGTCACGACTTGACCCAAAGTAACATTGTTCCTGGCAAACGGTTTGACCGCAGGGACAAGGCCTGTAAACCCTTGTTATAACAAGGCTCTTTGCAGGTGCCGGTTACAGTCGGGCGTATTCTTCCGCCCGGCTGTCCGGGGTCATAACGCCCCTGCTCCTCCCCGAGCGTTCCGTCACCGGGCGTTGGGCGGACCTTGAACATCAAGGTCCGCCCGCTTTCCCTCAGCAGCTCCGCCAATCTCCCGCACAGATGCAAAAAGGGCGGCACCCTGCGGCACCGCCCTTTTCAATTCCGATCGCTTCGCCGTCCATCTCGGGACGCGGTGCTTAGCCTTTGGCGGCCTTGGCCACTTCGGCGGCAAAGTCTTCCTTGACCACTTCGATGCCTTCGCCCACTTCGAGACGCACGAAACCGGTGATGGTGGCGCCAACTTCCTTGGCAGCGTCGCCCACGGTCAGATCCGGGTTCACAACAAAGGACTGGTTCAGCAGCGTGACTTCGGACATGTACTTTTTCATCCGGCCCACGATCATCTTTTCGATGACCTGCTCGGGCTTGCCGCTTTCGCGCGCAATGTCCATCTGAACCTGCTTTTCCTTCTCGACCACGGCCGGGTCCAGATCGTCTTCGGACAGGGACGCGGGGTTGACCGCCGCGATGTGCATCGCAACCTGCTTGCCGAACGCATCGTCGCCGCCGGTCATCGCGACCAGAACGCCGATCTTGCCCATGCCGGGTGCTGCCGCGTTGTGGACATAGGAAACCACGGTTTCGCCGTCCACGGTCGCCATGCGGCGCACGGACATGTTTTCACCGATCACGGCAACCGCGTCTGTCACGGTCTGCTCGACGGTCTTGCCGCCCATGTCCGCCGCTTTCAGCGCGTCGACATCGGAAACGGAAACAGCGACATCGGCGATGCCCGCGACCATTTTCTGGAAATCCGCGTTCTTGCCGACGAAATCGGTTTCGGAGTTCACTTCAACCGCGACGCCATGGCCACCCTCGACCTTGACCGCAACCAGACCTTCGGCGGCGGTACGGCCCGATTTCTTGGCGGCTTTCGCCAGACCCTTGGTGCGCAGCCAGTCAACGGCGGCTTCCATGTCGCCGTCGTTCTCGGTCAGTGCCTTCTTGGCGTCCATCATGCCTGCGCCGGTGCTGTCGCGCAGTTCTTTTACCATAGATGCTGTGATTGCCATCTTTGGGTGCTCCTAATTTCTATCAAACGATTGGGGCAGGTTTCCCCTGCCCCATATGTCAGGCGTATGTCAGTCTCGTGACAATACTCAGCCTTCGGCTTTCTCAGCGGCCTTGGCTTTGGTTTCCTGCTTGGATTCCAGATCCAGCGGCGCGTCCTTGGCCATTGCGTCGTCCGACACGGTCTCGGAGGAGGCATTGCCGACCTCGACACCGGTGCTTCCCTCGGTCAACGCTTCTTCGGCCGGGGCTTCTTCCATGGCGCCGATGTCGACACCTGCGGCACCCAGCTGGGCCGACATGCCGTCAAGTGCCGCGCGCGATGCCAGATCGCAATAAAGCGCGATGGCACGGGCCGCATCGTCGTTGCCGGGGATGATATAGTCGATCCCGTCGGGCGAGCAGTTGGTGTCAACCACGGCCACAACCGGGATGCCCAGCTTGTTGGCTTCGGCAACCGCCAGCGCTTCTTTCTTGACGTCGATGACAAAGATCAGGTCAGGGCGACCGCCCATTTCGCGGATACCGCCAAGCGAGGCTTCAAGCTTTGCCTGATCGCGTTCCATGCCCAGGCGCTCTTTCTTGGTCAGACCTTCAAAGCCACGCTCGGATTGCTCGTCGATGGACTTCAGACGGTTGATCGACTGGGACACGGTCTGCCAGTTGGTCAGCGTGCCGCCCAGCCAGCGGTGGTTCATGTAGTATTGCGCGCATTTCTCTGCCGCTTCCGCGACGGGCTGCTGCGCCTGGCGCTTGGTGCCGACGAAAAGAACGCTGCCGCCCTTGGCGACGGTATCGCGGATCGCCTGCAGCGCCTGGTCCAGCATCGGAACAGTCTGCGTCAGGTCCATGATGTGGATGCCGTTGCGCGCGCCATAGATGAAGGGACCCATGCGGGGGTTCCAGCGCTGCGTCTGGTGGCCGAAGTGTACGCCTGCTTCAAGCAATTGGCGCATGGAGAACTCAGGAAGAGCCATGTCTTTATACCTTTCCGGTTTAGCCTCGTCGGGGGTATGACAGCACATGCTGACAACCGGCGGACGCTTGAGGATGTCTCCCTCAAGGGCCCAACCCCGACTGCGGGATTAAGTGGCCGTGCTATAGGCCAGCAGCGCGTGCTGTGCAAGGGATAAACTCTATGTCATCGGCATAGACAGGCCATGTGCTTTGCCGCAAACTCAAATCAAAAAATCAAGGGAGTATCCAATGTTGAAATCCACCGCGCTGCTGGCAATTTTCGCCCTGGCCGCACCCGGCTTTGCCCAGACGCTGACCCTGACACCCGCGTCTCCGCAACCTGCCGACGGGTCCCTGAAACAGGGGCTGGCCGTTGATTATGCCTATTACAGCGTCCGGTCGCTGGACGAGGCAAGGGGCAAGCTGGACCATGCCAAGGCCGGGCCGCCGCTGGCCGGGTTTTCCTATCTCGATACCGATCCGGGCGATAACGCCCTGACCTCGACCAGCGCCGAAAAGGTACTGGCCGCCATCCAGGGCTATATCCGGTTTGACGCCCCCGGCACCTTTGACATCGAATTCATCAGCAACGACGGGCTGCAGGCCAGCATCGGCGGACAGCAGGTGGCCCTCTTTGACGGTGTGCATGGCTGCGAATCCGCTGGCGTGACCTCGGTCGCGGTGCCGCAGGCCGGCTGGTACGAGGTCGAGGCCACCTATTTCCAACGCAAGGGCTCTGCCTGCCTGCTGATGGACTGGGGCCAGTCGGGCAATATGGAACCGGTGCCGGACAGCGCCTTCGCCCACAAGTAATTCACCAGCGGCAATGCGGTATCAGCCGCGGCCCAGAAGAACTTGATGGCCCGCGCGCACCGCCTGTTCACAGGCCAGGGCAAGCGCCTTGCGGTCCGGCATCTCGCTGACGCGCAGCGCCGGGTGAAACACCACCTGCACCCTGCCCTGCTTTGCGGGCGCCAGGGTGTGGATCAGATGGGTCCCGAAATCCATGTCGCCCCACCAGCCGTAGAACCGCGCATCGGTGCCCTGTGGCGCATGATAGACCACGCTCACCGGCTGCACCTGGATCTGATCGCGCAATTCCGGCGCGAAAAAGCTCTGGAACAGCGTGGTCTTGAACGGCAGCACCTGCCTGCCATCGGTGCTGGTGCCCTCGGGAAAGAACAGCAGCTTGTGACCCGCCAGCAGGCGTTTTTGGAACAGCACGGTCTGTTCGCGTGCCCGTGCCGGATTGCGTTCGATGAAAACGGTCCCGGTGGCGCGCGCCAGCCAGCCGATGCCGGGCCAGCCTTCCACCTCTGACTTGGACACGAAATAGACCCGTTTGGCCGAATTCAGCACAAAGATGTCCAGCCAGGAGGCATGGTTGCACACCACCGCCCCGCGCCCCGTCATCGGGTGTCCCGAGACCTCGTGACGCAATCCGATGATGCGCAGCGACATGCGACAGACCCATTGGGTCACATGGGGGGTCACGGGCCGGTTCGCCCCGCAGACCGGCCGCTCCACCGCGCGCAGGATCAGTTTGATCAGCAAGCCGCCGAAAACCACCACGATCAGGGCGATGACCCGCAGCACCACCCGAATCCAGCCCGATATCGTGATCCGGGGATAGGCCGGCGGTACACCGCTGTCCCATGCGGTTGTCATGCGCCGGTGGCCCCATAGATGCGGGCCTGCCGGGTGTTGATCTGGGTGGTGTCCATGATCAGGCAGACATCGACCGTGTTGAAGGCATGATCCACAAACGCCCCCTCGCCCACGCATCCGCCCAGCCGCAGATATGCCTTGATCAGACTGGGAATCTGGCGCATCGCCGCCTTGCGATCAAGTTGAGCTTCGTCCAGCAGGTTCATGCTTTGAAAGGATTTCTCCAGCGCACGAACCCGCAGTTCCGGCGGCGCCAGATGGCGTTCATGCAGCAGGCTCAGCGGTGCGGCCAGCCGGTCCATATCGGTGCCGTGAAAGCTGGCCACCCCGAACAGGATCTCGACCCCGTTCGCCTTGACGTATTGCGCAAGTGCGGACCACAACACATGCATCCCGACCCCGCCACGATAGTCTGGATGCAGGCAGGAACGACCCAATTCCAACAGGTTACGACCCGAAGCTAACAAAGGCGACAGATCGTATTCCGCGGCCGAATAGAACCCGCCAGCCTCGACCGCCTTTTCCGCCCGCATCAGGCGATAGACGCCCACCACCTTGTCCGAGCGGATGTCCGTCAACAGCAGGTGTTCAAAGAACGGGTCCAGGTGATCGCGCTCAAGCTTCTCATCATGATCGACCAGCGGGCCGCTGCCGCCCAGCTCGGTGACAAAAACATCATAGCGCAGGCGCTGTGCCGCATGCAGATCTGCAGGCGTTTTCGCAAGACTGACCGAAAAATCCGCCGCATGTGCCTGAGCCATCTGCCTGCCGTCGCTGTTGAAATACCCTGGCCGTCTGATAGGCAATGCGCAGGCCAAGCGCAATCCTTGTGCCCTGGCAGCAAATGCCGCATCATTAACTTGTGGTTGCAGGACTTGTTATGTGTTCCCGCGTTAACCTTTTGAAAAGGATCATGGGTCATCAAAGACCGGCATCAACCCGACCCGAAAGCTGTCTATGACGATTTTGCCCACATCCCTGAAATTTACCGTCACTTTGCCGCCGATGTTGCTTTGCACCTGTCCGATCCCCCAATCGGGCCGCTCGGGATGGGTCACCAGCATGCCGGGGGTCAGAATGGCATTCAGATCGTCCATGGTTCTGCCCCTTTCGGAAAGGCCGTCATGATGTCCGACACGCATTTTGATCTTGTCGCTTTGATCGGCAGCCGGATCTGCCATGATCTGATATCGCCTATCGGCGCGATCAACAACGGGCTGGAACTGCTTCAGATGGCGGGCAGCGCCACCTCGGGCCCGGAAATGTCCCTGATCGGTGAAAGTGTCGGCAATGCCTCTGCCCGGATAAGGTATTTCCGGGTCTGCTTTGGCGTGGCGGGCGATCAGCTGATGGGCCCTTCGGAAATCACCTCGATCCTGCGGGATCTTTACGGCGCAACCCGGCTGAGCGTGGAATGGCAACCAGATCAGGCACAGGCCCGCGCTGCGGTGCAGCTGGCCTTTCTCGCGATCCTCTGCCTGGAAAGCGCCCTGCCCTATGGCGGGCATGTCACGGTCGCGCAGGATCAGGGGAACTGGACACTGACAGCCCTGGCCGACAAGCTGAAGGTCGATCCGGCGCTTTGGTCATTGCTTGCCCCGGGCAACGCACGCAACGGCCTGCAGCCCGCACATGTGCAATTCGCGCTGCTGCCCCTGATTGCTGCCGACGCGGGGCGGCAGGTGGCGCATCAGGTGACCGACACCAGACTGACCATCAGTTTCTAAATCGTCATGCGAAAAACCTGGCTGACGTAACGCTGCCTGAAATCGAAGATTTCAACGCGTTACGCAATGCCTGATGGTTCTGGTATTTCGTCAGAGGCTATTGGCAGAGCCGCCCGAAACGCCTTAGCTTCGCACGGTTCCGTCGCCGGTGACGATGTATTTGAACGAGGTCAGCTGCGCCGCGCCCACCGGGCCGCGCGCATGCATCTTGCCGGTTGCAATGCCAATCTCGGCCCCCATGCCGAATTCGCCGCCATCCGCAAACTGGGTGGAGGCGTTGTGCATCAGGATCGCTGAATCGAGCCGCTCCATAAAGGTCTGAAGCGCCGCCGCATCCTCGGTCACGATGCAATCGGTGTGGTTCGACCCATAGCTGCGGATATGGGCGATGGCATCCTGCACGTCATCGACCACGCGGGCGGCCATGATCATGTCCAGGTATTCGCGGCCCCAGTCGTCTTCCTGTGCAGCGATGGTGCCCGGGATCCTGGCCAGTGCCGCATCCACACGCATCTCCACCCCGGCATCCACAAGGGCGCGGATGATGCCCTGGCCGATGGTGTCGGCGACATCGCGGTGGATCAGCAGGCATTCGGCAGCGCCGCAAATGCCCGTGCGCCGCGTCTTGGCGTTCAGGACAATGCGCAGCGCCTTCTCCGGATCCGCCGCCGCGTCGATGTAGATATGCACGATCCCTTCAAGGTGGGAGAAAACGGGCACACGCGCCTCTCGCTGGACCAGCCCCACCAGCCCCTTGCCGCCACGGGGCACGATCACGTCGATGGTGTCGGTCATGGTCAACATCTCGGACACCGCCGCGCGGTCCCGGGTCGGCACCAGTTGCACCGCATCTTCGGGCAGTCCCGCCGCGCGCAGCCCTTCCTGCAGGCAGGCATGGATGGCGCGGGCGGAATGAAAACTTTCCGAGCCGCCGCGCAGGATCACCGCATTCCCGGCCTTGAGGCAGAGCGCACCGGCATCCGCCGTCACATTGGGCCGGCTTTCATAGATCACGCCGATGACACCCAAAGGTGTCCGCACCCGTTTGATATGCAGGCCAGAGGGCTGATCCCACTCCGCAAGGGTCTCTCCCACGGGGTCGTCCTGTGCGGCAACGCTGCGCAGCCCCGCCACCATGCCCTGAATGCGGGGCTCATCCAGCATCAGCCGGTCCAGCATCGCCTCTGACAGGCCTTTTTCCCGGCCAAAATCCATATCCCGGGCATTGGCCGCCAGAATCTCCGCCCGCGCGGCCCAGACCGCATCCGCAGCGGCATTCAGCGCGCTTTGCTTGGCCGCAGAGGGGGTCGAGGCCAGCTCTGCCGCCGCCGCCTTGGCCCGCTTGCCGATATCCGCCATCAGTTCAGAGATGTTTTCCATATCTTTCATGGCCTTACGCCCATACCCTAAAGTAACGCACCATCACAGTGCCATATCGTCACGATGAATCAAAGCAGCCCGACCGGGATAGCCCAGAATTTCCTCGATCTTTGCGCTTTGATGCCCCTTGATCTGCGCCGCCTCAAGCGCCGAATAGCGCGTCAGACCGGTGCCGATGCTGTGGCCCCGTGAATCCAGCATCGAAATGCTGTCCCCCCGCTCGAACGTGCCGGTTACCCCCGTGATGCCGGCAGGCAGCAGGGATTTGCCGCGTGACATTGCCGCCACCGCACCCGCATCCAGCGTCACGGAACCACGCGGTTTCATCGCGGCAATCCAGCGCTTGCGGGCCGCCTGCGGGTCGGAATGGGCGGTAAACCAGGTGGCATTCGCCCCGTTCTGCAGGGCCAGCAGCGGGCGCTGCACGGAGCCTTCGGTGATCGCCATGGCACAGCCCGCCGCCGTGGCGGTGCGTGCCGCCATCAGCTTGGTCTTCATCCCGCCCTTGGACAGGCCCGACCCGGCATCGCCGGCCATCGCCTCGATCTCCGGGGTGATCTGTTCAATCGTGTCATAGCGCGTGGCCTTGGGATCATCGGCGGGATTGCCGCTATAGAACCCATCGACATCCGACAGCAGGATCAGCTGATCGGCGCCAACCGTCACCGCGATCTGCGCCGCCAGACGGTCATTGTCGCCAAAACGGATTTCATCTGTGGCCACAGTGTCATTTTCATTCACGATCGGCACAACACCCAGGCCCAGCAGGGTTTCCATGGTTGCGCGGCTGTTCAGATAGCGCCTGCGGTCGGCGGAATCCTCAAGCGTTACAAGGACTTGCGCCGTGGTGATGCCATGGGGCTGCAACGCCTCCTCATAGGCGCGGGCAAGGCGTATCTGGCCCACGGCCGCCGCCGCCTGCGATTGTTCCAGCGCCAGCGTCGTCAGGGGCAGGCCCAGCACCCCGCGCCCAAGGGCGATGGAGCCGGAGGAAACCAACACAACATCGGCCCCTAACCCTTTGAGCCAACGCACATCTTCCGCAAGGGCATGCAGCCAGTCGGCGCGCAGCTGGCCGGTGGCCCGGTCCACCAGGAGGGCCGAGCCGATTTTGATTACCACACGTCTGGCAGCGGTCAGGGTTGCCATGGCGCGACCTCTTCCGCGGGTTTGTGCCGCAGGCGGTCATCGTCGATCTGACCCCGCAGGCTGCGCAGCACCTCTGTCACGCCTTCGCGGGCCACACCGGACATCTGCATGACCGGCCCGCCGCTTTCTTTTTCCAATATTTTACAAGCCTCTGCGCGCTCTTCTTCATCCAGCGCATCAATCTTGTTCAGCACGGTGACGCGGGGTTTATCCGCCAGATCGCCGCCATAGGCCTGAAGCTCGGTGATGATGGTCCTGTAATCCTCCGCAAGGGTGCCGGAGGTGCCGTCGACCAGATGCAGCAGCACCGCGCAGCGCTCGACATGGCCCAGGAACAGATCGCCCAGCCCCCGCCCTTCGGAGGCCCCTTCGATCAGGCCCGGAATGTCGGCCACAACGAATTCGGTGTTGTCCACGCCCACAACCCCCAGATTGGGATGCAAGGTGGTAAAGGGGTAATCCGCAATCTTGGGCCGCGCGTTGGAGGTGGCCGCCAGAAACGTCGATTTCCCCGCATTGGGCAGGCCCAGCAGCCCCACGTCCGCAATCAGCTTCAGCCGCAGCCAGAGCGTGCGTTCGACACCATCCTGCCCCGGATTGGACCGGCGTGGCGCCTGGTTGGTGGCGGATTTGAAATGCAGGTTGCCCCAGCCGCCATTGCCACCGCGCGCCAGTTCGACGCGCTGGCCCAGTTCGGTCATATCGACCAGCACCGTTTCCTGATCCTCGTCCAGGATCTCCGTGCCCACGGGCACCCGCAGCACGATGTCCTCGCCATCCTTGCCGGTGCGTTGCTTGCCCATGCCGGGCTGGCCGTTCTTGGCAAAGAAATGCTGCTGGTAGCGAAAGTCGATCAGCGTGTTCAGCCCGTCCACCGCCTCGGCCCAGACCGAGCCGCCACCGCCGCCGTCGCCGCCATCCGGCCCGCCGAATTCGATATACTTCTCGCGCCGGAAAGACACGCAGCCCCCGCCGCCCGCGCCGGAACGGATATAGACTTTGCACAGGTCGAGAAATTTCATGGCGGGGCCTTTCGGGACGACGCTACAGCTTGCGGCTATAGGTCCATGTGGGTACGGCAGCATCGCGTGCCAGACAATAGGTTTCGGCATCGCCGAGATAGACAAATCCGGCGTTGGTCAGCACCTTTGCCGATGCCGGGTTGTCATGGAAGACAGAAGCAAACATCGCCTGATTGCCCTGCGGGTTTGCGGCAACCAGCGCCTGCACCGCTTCGGAGGCCAGATGGCTGTTCCAATAGGCCGGTGCCACCCAATAGCCGACCTCGGACTGGCCGCGGTCCAGATGGGTGAGCGATATCAGCCCCATCACCTCTGCGCCGCCGGTCTTGAGACCATCCATCGCCCAGACATCCTCGACCCGCGGGATCGCCAGCGACCGCGTGATGAAGGCATCAATCGCGCCGGGGGGCAGCGGATGCGGGATGCTGGACGTGGACAGCGCCACGCGCGGATCACCCGCAAAAAGCTCGATCAATCCCTTGTCGGACCGCCGCAGCGGACGCAGGTCAAACCGCGCCGTTTCGATCACGGGTTGGTTGATGATGGGTTCCATTTGCACAATCATGTTCCTCCTCCGAACATCACTCAAACTGCCCGGCTTGCGAACAGAACAAAGAGAACAGAAGCAACGGTCAGCGCTGCCAATGTCCACATCAGATAGGGTTCCGCAGGGCTGCCTGCCAGGGTTCTGGCAATCCTGTCGCCCGCCAGGGTCCACAGCGGGTGCAAGATGACCTGCAGCGCCAGCAGTATGGCCGCAATGGTTAACGTCGCATTAAGCGGTGGCGTGCCGGGACCGACAAAGGCGGTAAATCCGCCGATGATCATCGCCCAGGCCTTGGGATTCAAAGGATGCACGATCAGCCCGGCGACAAAGCCCGGCGGCTTGCCCAGATCACGCCCCTGCCCCAGCCGCAGGTTGGCGACCTTCCAGGCCAGCCAGATGATATAGGCCGCCGAAACATACTTGAGCACCTCAAAGACCCAGGGCGCGCGGGCGCTCAATTCCATCAGGCCAAAGCCGACGGGCCAGATCACGAATTGCTTGCCCAGGGCCACACCGGCGACAAAGGGCAAAGCGGCGCGAAAGCCAAAGCGCGCGCCGGTGCCCATCAGCGCCATGTTGGCAGGCCCCGGGGTGCCGATCTGGCTGGCGGCAAAGACGACAAAGGAAGTTACAGCAACAGACATCAGGCCGCCGCCCCCTTGGAAAAGTCAGGGGCCAGGACCCCCATGATCACGTCATCGTGCCAGCTGTCGCCCACCCGCGCGGCCTGACGCTCCCGGCCTTCTTCGACAAAGCCGGCCTTGCGATAGGCAGCGATGGCACGGGCGTTATAGGCCAGCACACGCACCGACACCCGGTGCAGCGCCAGCGCGCCAAAGGCATGGGTCAGCAGCAGCCTGACGGCCCGTGTCCCCAGCCCCTTGCCCAGCAGTTTCGGGTCCAGAATCCCGATCGCCAGGCTGGCCCGGCGGTCGTGGTGGTCCAGCGAATGCAGACGCAGCGCGCCGATCATCCGGCGTTTGTGCTCGATCACCCATGCCAGCGGCTCAACCTCTTGGGCATAAAGCCACTTTTCCGCATGTGCCTTGGTGATTTTCGGCACATTTTCAGGATCGGCACCGAACATGTGATGGATTTCCGGCGTGTTGCCCAGCTTCAGCCGGGCCGCAGCATCCTGCGGCCGGGGCGGCCGCAGCCGCAGAATGCCATCGCTCAGAACGGGGCGTTGTGATGTGGTCATGACACCGCTCCTTTCTGGATGGCGGTCAGAGACAAAAAAGGGACCGGCGTTTCCGCCGATCCCTGAAATTTTTTCAAACCTTGCGGGTACGGCTTATTCAGCGGCCTCGGCGCGTGGCAGGACCGAAATGAACGTGCGGTTTTTCAGACCCTTGTGGAAGGTCACGGCACCATCGACGGTTGCAAAGATCGTGTGATCCTTGCCCATGCCGACACCGGCCGCCGGCCAGAACTTTGTGCCGCGCTGACGCACGATGATGTTGCCGGGAATGACGGCTTCGCCGCCGTATTTCTTGACGCCAAGGCGACGACCGGCTGAGTCGCGCCCGTTACGGGATGAACCGCCTGCTTTTTTATGTGCCATTTGGTCTCTCCTTAGCCTTTGGTCAGTTCGTTGGCCTGTGCGATCCAGTCTTCACGACCGACACGACCCTTGAACGACAGTTTCTCTTCAATAGCTTCAACGTCCGCTTCTGTCCATGCGGCGATCTGCGCGAAGGTTGTGATACCTTCACCGTGCAGCTTTTCGACAATCACGGGGCCAACGCCGGAAATCTGCGTCAGGTCATCGCCTGCCGCTTCGGCTTTCTTGGCCTTGGGCGCGGCTTTCTTCTCTGCCTTGGCAGGTGCCTCTTCCTTGGCCGCTTTGGCCGCCTTGGCGGGCGCATCGGCTTTCTTGGCTTTTGCGGGCTTTGCAGCCGCGTCTGCCGATTTGCCGGAGAGCGCTGCAACAGCTGCTGCCGAAACAGAACCGGTGCCGACCGCTGCCATCACCTTGGATTTGCCAGCGCCGGAGGCCATGATCTCGGTGATCTTGACCAGCGTCAGCTTCTGACGGTGTCCCTTGGTGCGCTTGGAAGAGTGCTTCCGGCGACGCTTGACGAAGTGGATGACCTTTTCGCCCTTGATCTGATCAACGACTTCGGCCTGAACGGCAGCGTCCTCGATCAGCGGCGCGCCAACCTGGGGGGAATCGCCGCCCAGCATCAGAACATCATTGAATTGAACAGTTTCACCGGCACTTGCCGCAATACGTTCCACCCGAAGCATATCGCCAGAGGCTACTTTATATTGCTTACCGCCAGTCTTGATGACCGCAAACATCGCGTCTTCCTTCATTTTGCCGCGTCCTGTGGTCCCCGGCTCCGGGTGTTTCGGACCGGCATCGCAGCCGCATCCACCTCGAACAGCGCGCCCTTGGGGCGTCATTAAAACAGATCCCACGCGAGAACCCTCGCCGGGATGCGGGCTTATCGGTGGATCGGGGCCTCAAGTCAAGCGGGTTTTTACCGCCGACGTCAAAGCTCCTGCGCCGTCATGTTCAGCGCCACCGCGCGTCCCAGCGCATAGGAAATATCCTCATAGGCCGCACCGAATCCGTCGAACAGACCACGGTTCATCGCCTGGCCTGCGGCGGTGTTGCCAAAGTCGATATAGGCCTGCATCTGTTCGTCCGTCAGCGGCGAATAGGACATCAGCAGATAGCCGAAAAGCCAGCCTTCGGTATCCTCGCGGATCGCCTCGGCCTCGCCGTTGACATCGGCCAGCATCTCCTCCTCTGACATATCCAGCCCGTTGCCATCCGCAAGGCCACGCATGAACTGGAAGTTGGAGTTCATGGCGGTGGTCACGTTACGCTCCAGCATGTCGCCATCGGCCACCAGGCGGCGCAGCATCGCGAGGCGCGGGTCATCGGTCTGTGAAAGCTCGGCAAAGCGCAGGCGCGCGGCCTGTTCGACATCCGGGTCCCGGATCGTCACGCGGGCAGAGTTTTCAAGCGCAATGATCTGGCTGCCCAGGTCGGAGGCGAAAAAGTCTATCGCCTGCTCCAGCTCCTCACCTGACAGCTCTTGCCCCAGGGCCTGCCGCACAGCCTCCACGATGCGGGCCGGGTCATAGATCGCCTCGACCTGCACCTGCCAGCCCGCGCCGCCCTGCCCGTTCAGCATGTCGGCATTCAGGTCTTCGGCGCTGTCCAGCCCTTCGTCGCGCAGGATCACCGCAATTTCGTCCAGGCGCAGCACATCGACCAGCACCGACAGGCGCGCATCCGCATGGGCAGGCAGCGCCAGGGCCAGAAGCAGCGGCCAGAGCAGGAAGGCGCGGCGCATCACAGGTCCGTGCTCGGCTGCATGCCGGGCAGGCGCGCGGCCACGGCCTCGAACCGGTTGGCCATGATTTCATACTGGACCGCGTTCATCAGCGCATAGACCTTTTGCATCCGCGCGTCCTCCAGTGCCTCGGCATAGGCTTCGACCTCGGCGTCGGAAAAGGCCTGATAGGTATAGGCGGCATTGATCAGCGCGCTGGCGGCGAGCGACTGGCGCATCTCGTCTTCCTGGCTGCGCATGGCTTCGCGCAGGTCGGCCTCATCCATCTGCAATTCGATCACCCCGGCACCGGCCGCGGCCATCAGGAAACGCACCTGCACCTCCTGGATCGCCCTGAGCGAGGCGCCTTCGGCATCCGTCGCCTGTGTCAGCCGTTCCAGCAACGCGATGCGCGGGCTGTCGATTTTCCGCAACCCTTCCATGATCGCGGCACCGCTTTCGGTTTTCAGACCGTCCTGTTCCTCCATATGGCTGTCGTTTTCGACCGCAACCAGACGCTGGCCCAGGTCACTGGCATAGAAATCGGCGGCATGGGTCAACAGATCGTCGCTGAGCGTCTCGCCCAGGATGTCCATCGCCATCTCCTGCATGGTCTCCGTTGCAAAGACCTCGTTCACCAGCCGCGACCATTCGGAGCCGAAGGCATCCGCCTCGATCCCCAGCATGGCGGGCGCGTTGTCTGCCGACAGGCGAATGCTCTCCAGCGCCACGTCAAAGCCGGTGATCTCAAGATATTCGCGCAGCTTTGCCGCATCAGCGGCCCGTGCAGGCGGGGCAAAGGCCATCAGGGCAAGGGCGATTGTGGTGGTCAGGGCAATCAGCGAGGGGCGCAGCGCGGCAAGCATGGGACAAGTCCTTTCGTTCGGTTACCCTGAACTTAGGCCGTCTTGCCGCCGCCGCAATGAAAATTCCCGTGTGGGCAGGCAACCGGCAGATGCCCCCTTGCCTGCGCGTCCAAACCCCACTAAACGGGCGCTCCAGACCCCCGCGGAGAGGTGCCGGAGTGGTTGAACGGGGCGGTCTCGAAAACCGTTGAGGGTGCAAGCCTTCCCAGGGTTCGAATCCCTGTCTCTCCGCCATTTGGCCAGATTGACCTGTCAGAGTTCAGGCCAGACCGGTTTTGTATCGGATCACTGACCCAACGCACCGGCGCCATGTGCAAGGCAGATGTTCACGGCTGTCGCAGTGGAGGTCCGGGAAGAGACCTTTCCGCTTTCCCTCGCGCGGAATCAAGGCCGCAGGCCGCCGCGCATCGCCGGGCCGTCCCCTGGCACGGCGATTTGGCTGCTGTTATGCCACATCGTTATGTAGGATGTGCTTGGCTGCCATTAAGTGCCAGTCACTGAGGTCGGATCGCCGCACCACGGCCCGTCGATGCGCAGCTTGACGTTTCGCAGCAAACGGCAATTTTGTCCGCTCTGCCGACTTTGACCCACACCGCGCCGCAGGTCCGCTATGGTCGCAACCGCTTGCCATTCGGGTCAGGAATTCCCGGCTAGAGGACCAGACCCCGCACAATGAAAGCGCGAAGCTGCCGCGCCTGCGCCAAACTAAGGGCCCTATCGCATTGCAATGATCGCGCCAGAAACAAAGGCGCAGGCATGACAAAGGTTCATGATCAGATATCGTCCGGACGGGCCAGACTTTTCGAGTTGCACCGGCAGTTGCTGCGGGCGGGTGATGCCGTGCAGGCCGCAAAGCGCCATCGCATTCCGCTGCTGGACGACGCCAGCGCCAGCCGGTTCAGGGACGCAGCAATTGCATCCCTGAAAGCCCGGGACCCGGCGGCGGCAACCGGCACCCCTGGGGAAATGCGCGGCATTCTCAGTAAAAGGCGCTGGCGGCCAGACCAATTGTGACCGCGCCGATCACCTCGCCGCTCGCAGGGTCCGTGAGGGTAAAGGAAACCTGCCCCTGATAGGTCTGGGTGCTTTCGTCCAACTCGATCTCATCGACAAAAACGGCCCCGGCACCTGCGCCGAATGTCTTTTGAAACTTGGCTTCATCGCCTTGCCAATAGTCCGATGTCACCGCGCTGGTCGCGACATTCAGACCGCGGTTGTCCATGACAAATGCCTCGGTGATGCGCCCCTCTGCAAGCGCCACCTGCGCGCGCAGGAAATCGGACAGCGGATTGTTCAGCACCGGGGCGATCACCGGCGCGTCGGCGACGCCCACCTGCCCGCGCCAGGCGGTATCCATCGCCTCGATGTCGGCAGCGCTCAACCCGGCGTGACGGCCATTCTGGTCCAGCACCGCGGCGACGATCCGGGGCGCATTGATCCAGCTTGCCAGATCGCCGGCGATGTAATCGGCCATGGCCGGTGGCACCTCTGCGGCATGGCAAAGGGTTGCTGTCAGGATCGACAGCGACAAACAGGTTGAACGCAGAAACATGAGGGCATCCTTGATCAAACGCCCGATACGGATAGACCGGGCCAGCCCTGCGGAAGCTAGCCTGCAGTGTTTAAACTTGGGTAAATGAAATCCGGCAAGGCAGCGTCACGCGGGGCTTGAAGGGGCTCACCCGATCAAATCTGCCCCTTGAACCCCGTCGCCACGACAAATTTTTCCGAACTGTCGGACCGGCTGGCCGGGGGTTTGATGTTGGCCACCTTGGCAAAGCGCTGCTTGAGCAGTTTCTGCAAGTCCCCTTCGGCACCGCCTGCCAGCACCTTGGCGACAAAGGTGCCGCCCTCTTCCAGCACGTCAAAGGCGAAATAGGCTGCCGCTTCGCACAGGGCGATGATCCGCAAATGGTCGGTCTGCTTGTGCCCCGAACTGCTGGCCGCCATGTCCGACATCACCACATCGGCCTTGCCGCCGAGCCAATCCTTGACCTGCAGATCCGCATCATCTGCCATGAAATCAAGCACATGCAGCTCGCAGCCCGCGATCGGCTCCATCTCTTGCAGGTCAATGCCCAGGATCGTGCCGACCTGTTTGTCGGACCGCTCCCCCAGCACGTTGCACCGTTTGACCGCAACCTGGCACCAGCCGCCGGGTGCCGCGCCCAGATCAACGATACGCGCCCCCGGCACCAGAAAGCGGTACTTGTCGTCCAGTTCCATGATCTTGTAGGCCGCGCGCCCGCGATAGCCTTCGGCCTGCGCCCGCTTCACGTAGGGGTCGTTCAGCTGCCGTTGCAGCCAGCGGGTGGAGCTGAGCTTGCGCCCGCGCGCGGATTTGACCTTGACCTTGAGCTCGCGCTGTCCGCGACCTGAGGTGTTCTTGCCCGAGGGTGTCTTTGCCATGCTACCAATCCGAGTTTCACGCCACCCATAAAGGCTTTGCGCGGTTTTCACCAGAGGTCAGCCGCGCGGAACCGGTGCCGGCAGCACAAAGAAGCTGGCAAAGCGGCGCAGCAGCGCAGGGTCGCCGGTGACCTGCAGCCCCTCTGCCGCCTCGGGTGCGAGGCCGCCGTAAACCACAGCGGCCAGCGCGGTGGGGTCACCGGACAGGTGCAGGTCCGCCGCCGGTGCCGTGCCGGCCTTGACGCAAAGCCGCCCCTCCGAAATGCGCAGCACCTGTGGCCGGCCGTCAAGATCAAGCTGAACCACCATCTGAACATCCCCTGCCCGCGCCGGGTCGAACATGGTTTCGAACGACATGCCGACCGATGCGGCACTCATCGGCCTGCCCCCCGCCATCTGCGGCGAGCGCACCGCCCAGCGGCCCAGTTCCATGATCAGCGGTTTCAGCGCCGCGCCCCAGTCGGTCAGGGCATAGACGGTGGTATTGGCCGGATGTGGCAAGCCGCGCCGGGTGATGATGTGGTCGTGTTCCAGATCCGCAAGCCGGGTGCTGAGGATATTGGAGCTGATGCCGGGCAGCGCCGCCTTGATGTCGGAAAAGCGAAGCGGCCCCGGCACCAGTTCACGCACGATCAGCAACGCCCAGCGTTCGCCGACAAGCTCCAGCGCATGGGCTGTTGCACAGCCGTCGTCATAGGGTTTCTTGCGCGCCATTCCGCTTGCCTGGTTGTTGATCAAATTCTGGTGGTTGTTTTTTTGAACCATGTAGGTCTTTATTTGAACATAACCATTCTGAACGGAGCATCCAATGGCCTATTACGATATTTTCCTTGCCCCTGTATCTGCGGAAAAACGCGCGGATTATGACGCGTTCCTCAAGGCGTCACATGCCATGATCCTCGGATATGGTGCCACGCAGGTCGTGGATCTCTGGGGGGATGACGTGAACGATGGCAAGCTGACCTCCCTGCCGATGGCGGTCAAGCTGGAGGAGGGAGAGGCGGTGACCGCCGGTTGGATCATCTGGCCTTCGAAAGAAGTCCGCGATGCCGGTTGGGGCAAGATGATGTCGGAAGAGCCCGAGATGGAACTGCCTTTCGATGGCAAGCGCATGATCTTTGGCGGTTTTGCCGAAATGCTGGTCTCGGGCAGCTGACCCGGACGAAACGGACCCGGCTGGCGGCACGCCCAGTGGCTGCGCCGGGTCACCCTCACGCCCGCCTTTCGGGGGCAGGCGTGGCAGCGGCGCCGGTTGCACGATCATGAAGCAGACCATGCTTCAATGCTCTCAGTAGGCGCCGTCCTCCAGCACCCCATCCGCGCTCATCTGGGCATAGAGCAACCCTTCGCGCAGGCCCCTGTCGGCGACCGACATCCGGTCGGTGGGCCAGCACCGCATCAGTGCCTGCAGGATCGCGGCGCCCGACATGATCAGGGCGGACCGGTCCTGCCCGATGCGCGGATCGGCGCGCCTTCCGCCCGGCCCCATCGCAAGGTAGGAATGGATCACCCGGTCGATCTGGTCCGAGGTCATGCGCAGCCCGTCCACCTTGGTCCGGTCATAACGCTTCAACCCCAGATGGCTGGCCGCAACCGTCGTGACGGTGCCCGAGGTGCCGACAATCTGGAAATTCTCCTGCGGCTGGGCCGATTGGTACGGGGTGAAATCGGTCAGGTTCTCCTCGAAAAACCAGCTCATCAGGGCGAAACGCGCGGCATCGTCCTCCACATCGGAGAACTGGTCGCGCAGGGTGGCCACACCCAGCGGCACGCTGATCCAGTCCACCACCCGCGCGGCGGGGATGTCGGATACCGCCTGCTGGAACCCGGTGTGCAGGCGCATGATGGATTGCGCGCGGTCCTTGCGCGGCACCTTGGAGATGTCGATCCAGACCAGTTCGGTCGAGCCGCCGCCGATGTCGACCACCAGCAGGTTCTCCGTCTTGCGGTTGACAAGCGGGGCGCAGGAAATCACCGCCAGCCGCGCCTCTTCCTCGGGTTTGATGATGTCCAGCCGCAGACCGGTCTCGCGCTGGATGCGCTTCATGAAATCGGCACCGTTCAGCGCCCGGCGGCAGGCCTCGGTCGCGACCAGACGCATGCGCCTGACCTTGTTGCGGCGCAATTTCTGCTGACAGATGCGCAGGGCCTGTATGGTGCGCGACATGGACCCGCGCGACAAACGCCCGGTTTTCTCCAGACCCGCGCCAAGCTGGACGGATTTGGAAAAACTGTCGACCACATGAAAACCGCTGCCCTTGGGCTGGGCGATCAGCATGCGGCAGCTATTTGTACCCAGATCGAGCGCGGCATAAAGCTCGGTCGAACCGGGCGTAACTGGCGCGGGGCTCAGAGCCGGTTGGTATCCTTTGTCGAGCGCGCCCGCACCTTTGGGACGCTGTGGCGCCATGGTGTTCGCGCCTTGTATAACGAGTTGATGACAGGCTAATCCCTGCGCCGTCCCTGCGCAAGGGCTAGGTCGTGTTGACATTCATTGTCGCCCACCCGCGCGAGACGGATTTTGCCGCTGGCGCCCTGATGTGAGCGCAGCAATGTGATCATTGGAAGCGAACATCCGGGATGGCAGAGGCAAAATCCGCCGCGCCCCGCAGGGGTTTCGCCAAAATTGCCCATTTCTGCGTTAAGAGAGCTTGAAATAGCTGGCTATTCCTGCGCTCTCTTGCCTGGAACTGAGCAATTTTGGACTGAAACGGGTGGGCGACAATGAATGTCAACACGACCTAGCAACTGTCTCGGGATGCCGCGTTGCTGTCAGGCGCGGCCCGCCTCGGCCCTGTAGCGCGCGATCCAGGCGGCGCTGGTGGCATCTGCGAGCTTGCGGGTGCCGGGGGTGATATCCGCGGCGCACCCCGGGTCAAGACCGATGAACGCCAGCACCTGCGCAAGCGTCTTTTGCGGGGCTTCCGACAGGTTTTCATAGCTCAGCCGCAGCGGCGCAATGCCATTGGCGTCAAACCAGACGGGCCAGGCCGCATCCAGCGCCTGCAATTCGGTGATGCGCCGGGTGAGCGCTGCTGCATCATAGCCCGGTGGCCCGGCAGGCGGCAGTTCCTCAAGCGCGCTGCCATCGGGGCGGCTGTGCCAGAGCCCGCTCTGTTCGGCCCTGAGAAAGGACACCGCCTCTGCCAGCTTGTCCGTGCGGCTGAGATAGATGAAGCGGACCGGTCCGAACGCGGCGGCAAAGCGGGCGGCGTCATCGGGCAGGCCGGGGTGCCTGCGGCCCAGCCAGGCGCAGGCCGAGCCCAGATCAGGCCCCATCAGCCGCAGACCGAACAGCGCGGTGCCGCCCTGCCCTTCGCGGCGCATGGCAGCGAAATATTTTTCGGTAAAATGCGCATCATCCGGGTCAACAGCTTCGGTGATGCCCCAATCGGCGCACCAGTCGGCCAGATGCTGCGCGCCAAAGAACGAATCCGGCCGCCCCGCAACGCCGGTTTGCGCCAGCATGTTGCACAGCAGCGTGGTGCCGCTGCGCGGGTTGCTGCACAGGACGTAGGATTGAGGTTTATCGTTCATCCCGGTATTTTAGTGCTGGTGATCACGCAATCCAACAGCCATGATCCGGGATTTTCAACATAGCCAGTCAGCCTGGATCGACACGCCCGGTCGGCATAGTCATTTTGAACGCGCACCTTCATCGACAAGCTGACGAATAGCTGCTGAGCAGACATTGCTGCCGTTCGCAACAAAACGTCGAGCCGCGCATTGACGGGCCGTGGTGCGGCGACCCGACCTTGGTGACTGGCACTTTATGGTAGCCAAGCACATTCTACCCGTCTGTCAGGCCTAACAGCAACCAAATCGCCGTGCCAGGGGACGGCCCGGCGATGCGCGGCGGCCTGCGGCCTTGATTCCGCGCGAGGGTAGCGGAAAAGGCTCTTTCCCGCCCGTCGCTGCGATCTGCGCGAAGGTTTGGATTCGGAAGCAAGGACAGCAATCCTGTCGATTGGCTTGCGCAGCTAAGTCGGCGCTTGCTGCAAAGCACTGTCGGTTTATGCTGAAAACTGATGATGGTTTTGCTGTTGATCAGCATGTTAACGCGGCAGGGTCAGGGTAACCATCCATGGCTTCACCCGATAGTCGGGCGACCGGGATTGGTTGCGCCTTGATGTGCTATGCCTGATCAGGCGCTGGCCCGTCCAGCGATGAATGCGGTCTTCTCGTGTTGTAGAAAGCCAGATATCTGGCAATGCCACTGCGTGCGGCTGCCACGCTGTCCCGCTCCATGCAGCAAACCTCACAACCTTGTTGAGAATTATGAGTACCCCTGCCCCTCGCCCTGCACGCGCCGGCAGGCTACAAGGCGCAGGTCGCGGATGGGGTCCCGATTGTCGAAAAACGACGACGGGAAAGACGCGACTGCCGATAGAAGGCCACAAAGCGCAACGGAGGAATCACCCATGCCGGACGTCACGATCGTATATTGGCGCGACATCCCCGCACAGGTGATCGTCGGCAAGGGCCGTCGTGGCTCCAAACGCCAGTTGCCGGAACGCTTTGAGCAGGCCATCGACCGTGCCGCCATGAAAGTGGGAGCCGAAGACACCGATGCCTATCTCGCTGAGTGGCGCAAAGCCGATCCTTACGAGGTTGAAGGAGACCCCGACGCCGTGGCCGACGCTGAGGCCGCCCGCCTGGACACCGAATACGACAAGGACCGGATCAAAGCGCTGATCGCCAACGACGGCTGGGCCTGAGGGCCGCCCCATGTTCAAGGATAACATCATGTCTTTGCTGAACTTCCGCCGCAAGGAAGCGCCCCAGGCGCCCACAAACAGCCCAGAAGTCGAGGCGTTCCTGCAAGATTACTCCATCGAGGTGATGCCCCGCACCGCCGAGAAGGTCGAGGATTTCCGCGATCTGCTGCCCGCAGGCACCCGCGTCTATATCGCCCATATCGAAGGCACCCCGATCGAGGACATGGTGGCCACGGCCAAACGCCTGAACGCCGATGGTTACAAGGTCATGCCGCACTTTCCCGCGCGCATCATCAAGGACCGGGCGACACTGGCGAACTGGATCGCCATGTACCAGGGCGAAGCCGATGTGAAACAGGCGCTGCTGCTGGCCGGTGGCGTGACCACCCCGCACGGCGATTTCAGCGACTCCATGCAGCTGATGGAAACCGGTCTCTTCGACGAGGCAGGCTTTGAACGCCTGCATGTCGCGGGCCATCCCGAAGGCAACCGCGACATCGACACCGACGGCACCCGCCTGCGGGTGGACGAGGCGCTGCGCTGGAAGAACGACTTCCAGAGCCGGACCGATGCGAAGATGGCCATCGCCACGCAATTCGCCTTTGAGGCGCAGCCGATCATCGAATGGGCCGACAGCCTGAAATACGCGGGCATCACCCTGCCGATCCACATCGGCATCGCGGGGCCTGCCAAGCTGCAGACCCTGATCAAATTCGCCATCGCCTGCGGCGTCGGCCCCTCGCTCAAGGTCCTGCAGAAACGCGCGATGGATGTGACCAAGCTGCTGCTGCCCTATGAGCCGACCGATGTTGTGACCGAACTGGCCCGTCACAAGGCCGAGAACCCCGAATTCAACATCAGCCATGTGCATTTCTTCCCGCTTGGTGGCATCAAGACCAATGCCAACTGGGCCATCCAGAACGGGGGCGACGCCGCTGCCCCCGCAAACGCCGAATAACGCCGAACAAAGGACCTTTTCATGACCCGTACCGTTGTCGAATCCAAGACCAAGACCGCCATCATCGGCTTTGACGAGCCGTTTTGCGTCATCGGCGAACGGATCAACCCCACAGGCCGCAAGATCTTGGCCGAAGAACTGGAGCGCGGCGATTTCTCTCGTGTCGAAGCCGATGCGGTGGCGCAGGTCGCGGCGGGTGCGAACATTCTGGACGTCAATTCAGGCGCGGTCTTTTCCAACAAGATGGCCGAAGATCCGCGCTATGCCGACAACAACTTTGTCGAGCCGATGCTGATGCCCGAGATGATCAAGCGGGTGCAGGCCGTGACCGACTGTCCGATCTGTATCGACAGCTCCGTGCCCGGCGCGCTTGAGAACGGCCTGCAGGCCTGCGAAGGCCGCCCGCTGCTGAACTCGGTCACCGGCGAGGAAGAGCGTCTGGAACTGGTCCTGCCGCTGGTCAAGAAATACAACGTGCCGGTGGTGGCAATCTCCAACGATGACACCGGCATTTCCGAAGACCCCGAGGTCCGCTTTGCCGTGGCCAAGAAGATCGTGGAACGCGCCGCCGATTTCGGCATCCCGGCCCATGACATCGTGGTGGACCCACTGGTCATGCCCATCGGCGCCATGGCGACGGCGGGCCATCAGGTCTTTACCCTGGTGCGCCGCCTGCGCGAGGAACTGGGCGTGAACACCACCTGCGGTGCCTCCAACATCTCTTTCGGCCTGCCCAACCGTCACGGCATCAACAACGCCTTCCTGCCGATGGCGATGGGCGCCGGCATGACCTCTGCCATCATGAACCCGGTGGCCCTGCCCGTGAACCAGACCAAGATCGCCGAGAAAAAGGCCGAGCTGGAAGCGCTGGGCGTGATTCTGCCGGAAGGCATGGATGACGAAGTATTCGTGCAGCTTTTCGGCATGGGCTCTTCGCTGCCGCGTCCGGGCAAGGAAATGGAAGCGATCCGGGCGGCGAATTTCCTGTTCAACCGCGACCCGCATGGCGGCGCATGGATCGAATTCAACAAGCAGGCCCCGAAAGCGGGCCACGAGGGGCGCGGCCGAGCCGGGCGTACCGGCGGACGCCGCCGCCGCTGAGGCGCGCTTGCTGATCCCATGACATTCAAGGCTCCGTGGCACCCTCCACGGGGCTTTTTCATGCGGGTCTCAGGGAAATCCTGCGCAGGGCGCGCAATGTAACGCAGAATTAACGGACCGCACGCTACACCGGGCTGACAAAGCTGAACTGGAGTTGCGTGATGAAGTCTGCTCACCCCTTGCAGGGCCAGTCCCAAGATGGCTGAGCCGTTGATCCCGGAAAGTCGGCTGAATGTGACGCAGGCCGCTGGCCTGCATGCCGCCCTCATGGCCCGCGCCGGTCAGGATGTCACCCTGGACATGGCGGAGGTGACCCAATTGGGGGCCCTTTGCCTTCAGGTTCTTGTCTCCGCCGCCAGATCGCTGCGCGCGGCTGGTGCCGCGCTGCATCTGGTCAATGTGCCCGACAAGGTGCTGGCCCAGATGACGGCCATGGGCATGTCCCCCGAAACCATAGTGGAGGGGCAGGAATGAGCCTGGAAATACTTGCCGTCGACGACAGCCGCACGATGCGCGACATGATCCGCCTGGCCCTGCTGCCCGCCGGTTTCACCGTCCATACCGCCGATGACGGCGTGCATGGTGTCGAGGTGCTGGATGGCATCGAACCCGACGCCATCATCACCGACATCAACATGCCCCGCATGGACGGGTTCGGCTTCATCGACGCCGTGCGCGGTCAGGACAGGCACCGCGCGACGCCGATCCTGGTGCTGACAACCGAAGCCGCGCCAGAGCTGAAACAGCGCGCCCGTGCCGCCGGGGCGACCGGCTGGATCGTGAAACCCTTTGACCCTGAGAAACTGGTCAAGGCCCTGCAGATGATCGCAAGTTGAGGGGGTCGATGAGATGAGTGAACAGAACGATCCCATGGCAGAGATCCGCGCCTCCTTCTTCATCGAATGCGAGGAACTGCTGGAATCCCTGCAGGATGGCCTCCAGATCATGGATGACGGTGCCGACGACAGCGAAACCATCAATATCGTCTTTCGCGCGGTCCATTCCATCAAGGGCGGCGCCGGCGCCTTTGGGCTGGAATTCCTGGTGCGCTTTGCACACCGCTATGAAACCGTCCTGGATGAAGTCCGCGCCGAAAGGCTGACGGTCACGCCGGAGGCGCTCAAGGTCTTTTATCAGGCGGCGGACCATCTGTCTGATCTGGTGCGGATCAGCCGTGACAACCTGCCCGCCCCGGAGGAACGCACACAAGCGCTGCTTGAAGCCCTGAGCGCATTTCTGGGCGACAGTGACGAACTCGCCGATGCGCCGGAAGAAGAGATTGATTTCAAGCCGATGGGCATCTCGCTGGACCTCGGCACCGACGGCGGTGACGGCCCGGACCTTGCCGATCTTGAGGACCTGCCGCCCTTGCCCCCCCTGCCCGGGCTGGATGAACCCGACAGGCGACACTACCGGATCCGGTTCACCCCGACGGCGGAGCTTTTCGAGACCGGTAACGAACCGGCATTGCTGCTGCGCAACCTTCAGGCGCTGGGTGAGATGCATGTGACCTGCGACACCTCGGCGGTCCCGGAGCTTGCGCAACTGGTTCCCGAGGTTCCTCATCTGACCTGGGACATCACGCTTGAAACCGAAGCCGAAGAGGCGGAAATCGCCTCGATCTTCGAATTTGTGGAAGGATTGTGCCGCCTTGACATCATATCCGATGCCGATGCCGATGCCGAACCTCCGGGCACCGTCATCGCAGCGGCGGAGCCCACAGCGCCGGAAATGCCAGAAGCGGCTGAGGCCGAGGTGCCTCAGACACCCGAGGGGCTCGCTGCCCCCGAACCACTGCCGGAGCAGGAAAAGGAACCCGCGGTAAAACCCGCACCGGCCCCGCCCAAACCCGCCGCGCAGGCACCGCCAGCAGCCAAGACCGTTGTGCGGGTCGATATCGACAGGATCGAACGGCTGGTCAATCTGGTTGGCGAACTGGTGATCAACCAGGCGATGCTCAGCCAAAGTCTGGAGCAATCGGGGCTTTCGCCGCACTCCGACGCCATGAACGGGCTTGAGGAATTCCAACGCCTGACCCGCGACATCCAGGATTCGGTCATGATGATCCGCGCGCAGCCCGTGAAATCGCTGTTCCAGCGCATGTCGCGCATCGTCCGCGAAGCCTCCGGTGCGGTGGACAAGGATGTGCGCCTGATTGTTCACGGCGAAGACACCGAAGTCGACAAGACCGTGATCGAACGGCTGGCCGACCCGCTGACCCATATGATCCGCAACGCGGTGGATCACGGGTTGGAAAGCAAATCCGCCCGCCTCGCGGCGGGAAAACCCGAACAGGGCCAGGTCAACCTGTCTGCCGCCCATCGCTCGGGCCGGGTGATCATCGAGATTTCCGACGATGGTGCCGGGATCAACCGACCCAAGGTGCAACAGCTTGCCATCGACAAGGGGTTGATCCCCCCAGACGCGGTGCTGAGCGATACGGAAATTGATAACCTGTTGTTCATGCCCGGTTTTTCCACGGCGGACAAGGTCTCTGACCTCTCGGGCCGTGGCGTGGGCATGGATGTGGTCCGCACCGCGATCCAGGCCCTTGGCGGGCGTATCACGACCACCTCGCATCCTGGCGAGGGCACGACATTCTCGATCTCGCTGCCGCTCACGCTTGCGGTGCTCGATGGCATGGTGGTCGAGGTGGCGGATGAAACCCTGGTCCTGCCGCTGAATGTTGTTGTCGAAACCCTCACGCTGGAGGCCGGCGATGTCCAGATGTTGCGCCCGGGCAGAAACGTCGTGCGGGTGCGCAGCGGTTTTGTACCGTTGCTGGATCTTGGCGGCGCATTGGGCTATCGCGCCCCGCTTGAGGATATGACCGGCGCCGTTGTGCTGCTGATCGGCCAGGAAGACGGCAGCAATGCCGCCCTGATGATCGACAATATCGTCGATCAGCGGCAGGTCGTGATCAAGGGGCTCGACGAGAGCTTTCATCGCGCCCCCGGCATTGCCGCCGCGACGATCCTCGGGGATGGCCAGATCGCCCTGATCCTCGACCCCTCCGACATCATTTCCAACGCCATGTCCGCGCATCTGACCGTGGCACCCCAGACCCGCGCCGAAGGAGCCATCGCATGACCGAAACGAATCCGACAAGCAGCATCGAACTGCTGACGTTCCAATTGGCCGAGCAGGAATATTCCCTTGATATCATGTCCGTGCGCGAAATCCGGGGCTGGACCCGCGCCACCCCGCTGCCCCAGGCGCCGCATTACATGAAAGGGGTGATCAACCTGCGCGGCACGGTCCTGCCCGTGATGGACCTGGCCGAACGCCTGGGCCTGCCGCCGCGCGCCCAAAGCGACCGCGCCGTGATCATCGTGGTGAAACATGACGAATGCATGACCGGCCTGCTGGTCGATGCGGTCTCGGACATCATCGCGCTCACCTCCGACGATCTGCAACCGCCGCCGGACGGCTCCGCCGGTGGCGGCGGTGTGGTCAGCGCGCTGACCCTGATCGACGACCGGATGATCCGGGTCCTTGACCTGGGTGCGACCATCAACGTGGGCGAAGGCCTGGCCGCATGAACGCGCCCCGGCTGACCTCGACAACGCTGGATCCCGACAGCTTTCGCGCCATCGCGGATCTGGCGTACCGGGAAAGCGGCCTGATCCTGGCCGACAAGAAAGCGACGATGATCCAGTCACGCCTGCGCCACAGGTTGCGCAATCTTGGCCTGTCGGATTTCGCCGCCTATTGCTCCTATCTCCAGTCGGAGGATGGGCGGGAAGAACACCAGCATCTGATTTCCGCGCTGACCACAAATGTCTCGCATTTCTTTCGCGAAAGCCATCATTTCGACACGCTGGGCAAGCTGGTGGCGAAACGTCTGCCCGAGCTGCGCGCCGGTGGATGCCTGCGCATCTGGTCGGCCGGCTGTTCGAAGGGACAGGAACCTCTGTCGATCGCCATGACCCTGCTGGATCATGCGCCTGATATGCACAAGCTCGATCTGCGCATTCTCGCGACCGACATCGATTCCACCGTGATCAATTTCGCCCGCGAAGGGATATACCCCGACCGGCTGATGAGCGGTGTATCCGATGAGATGCGCGCGCGGTACTTCACCCGTCAGAGCGCCGGTGCCGGTGGAGAGGCGGGATATGCCGCGCATTCAGACATCAAGAGAATGATCAGGTACAACCCTTTGAACCTGCTCAGGGAATGGCCGATGCGCAGCCAGTTCGACGTGGTTTTCTGCAGAAATGTCGTGATCTATTTCGATCTTGAAACACAATGCAGGCTCTGGCCGCGCATGCATCAGCTGCTGCGCCCTGACGGCATTCTTTTTCTGGGTCATTCCGAACGCATCGCGCAGCCGGAGAAATTCGGCTTCCGCGTGGGCGAGCCCACGACATATCGACCGATCTGAACCGACAACAGACCGCACGTGCCTGGCGCGTCGCCCGAAACCAACGAGGAAATCCCAATATGGCCTTGCGTGACCAAATCCACATCATGGTTGTCGACGACATGTCCACCAGCCGTGGCCTGATCACGCAGGCGCTGGATTCTTTCGGGGTGCGCAATGTGTTCACCGCAGAAAACGGTAAACAGGCCCTGCAGGCATTGACGGCAAAACCGGTGCATCTTGTCATTTCCGATTACAACATGCCCTAAATGGACGGGCTGAAACTGCTGCATTACCTGCGCGCCACCCCCAAGACCAAGGGCATCGGCTTTGTCCTGATCACGGGCCGGGCCGAACAGCAGATCATCGACCACGGCAAGAAGCTGGGCATGAACAATTATCTCAAGAAGCCTTTTGAACCCAACGACTTGCGCAATTGCATCGAACAGGTAGTTGGACGCCTGTAAGGGGGGGCGGATCAATGCAGGAACCTGACCTTGGGGTCATCTTGCAGCGTGTCTCATCGCACGTGGCAGGGCTGGCCGAAATGGTGAACTGGGCCGAACATGCCATCGGCGACAGGCTTGATCTGTCGCGCGAGGATGCGGGTGTGATCGGGCAACTGCAAAGCCTCGACTATCTGCGGCAGTCGCTGGAGGATCTGACCGCACTGACAGCAGCAATCGGGTGCCAGCCCGGTGTGAACACCATCGGGGTGGCGGGCCTGGCGGATGCCTGTTCCTCACTGCGGCTGGCGGACACGCGCGCATTGTTTCAAGCGCAGCACTGTCAGGGCGCCGCCCCACTTCCCACCCGCTCGCCGGGAGATCTGGACCTGTTCTAACCACCCACCGCTGTTGCTGTCGGCCATCGACACGACATGCCGCGGGTCAGAACAGTTCGATTTCCCGGTTCGCCATTGGTGCCGCTGGCACCGCCTCGGTGACCGCGGCGCGGGGTTTGGTCTTTTGCCGGGCGATCCCGCGCGCCGGCAGATAGATGAGATGCCGCGCCGTATCGCCGCCGACGGATTTTGACAGACAGGGAATATTCTCGCTTTCAAGGAAATTCAGAACAAAGGCCGCATTTGCGCCGCCGATGTCGGACAGTCCGGTCACCATTTTCGCCCCGCCGAACAGCTTTGCCTGCATCCGCGATTTCTGGGCCCCCAGTTTGAGCATGTCGTTGATCACCAGTTCCATCGCATTCAGACCTTCCGGGTCGAAACGGGTGGACTGCCGGGCATTTGCGGCAATCAGGATATGGTTCATCCCGCCGACACCGACCAGAGGATCGTGCAGGCAACAGGCCACACAGGAGCCAAGCAGGGTGGAAATGACCACACCGGGGTCATCGGAAACCGCATATTCCCCCTGTGTGATCACCCTGGTCGTTGTGGTCATTGTCTTGCCCTCACCAATCGTGCCCGGTGCCGCGCCGCCGCTTGATTGAGGGCCTGCGACATCTCCGCCAGTGGAAACTGGCGTTCCACGGCATCGATTTCCCAGGCGGCGCGCGGCATGCCGTAGACGGTGCTGCTGTCCTGGTCCTGGCCAAAGGTGGTCGCGCCCGCATCGCGCAGGGCCTTCAACCCGCGCGCACCGTCCTGACCAAGACCGGTCAGGATCGTCGCGATCACGTCGCGGGCATGGGGCACTGCCGAGTGAAACAACTGATTGATGGAGGGGCAATGCCCTGCCCCTTCGCCATCGGATTGCAGGCGGATTTCCCATTGCCCAAGGCTGCGCGTCACCTGCGTATGCTGGCCCAGGGCCGGGGCCAGCACGATCTGACCAGGTGTCAATGCCATGCCGGGACGCGCAAGCAGGACATCCTGATCAAACCTGCGGTCCAGAAGCTGCGAAAAACTGACCAGTTGCATACCCGGCATGTGTTGAACGATCACAACCGGCGGGCCAGCAGGATCCAGCCCGCCAATAAGCGTGTCCAGGGCTGCAACACCCCCTGTCGAGGCCCCGATCAACACGAGAGGTTCCATGCCCTGATGCCGGACAGCAGGTGCAGACGTGCTGGCGGCACGGGCGCGCGGCGCTGTCTGTATCCTGCTGCAGGCGGCGGCAAAGACACGTCGCGAGATGGTGTCGCGCAAGCGCCGGCTGGTCCCGTTTTCGGGCTTTTCCAGACAATCCACCGCCCCCAGCATGAGCGCCCGCACGGTCGTCTCGCAATTTGCGCGGGTCACGCCGGAAAACACGACCACCGGTAAGGGATTGCGGAGCATCAGTTTTTCCAGAAATTCCAACCCGTTCATTCCCGGCAGTTCGATATCGAGGGTAATCACATCCGGGCGCGTCGCCTTGATGACCGCGCCTGCCTCTCTCGCGTCGCTGGCTTCGCCCACGACAACAAGACGGCGATTGCCCTCCAGCACCAAGCGCAACCACCGCCGCAGCAAGGGCGAATCGTCCACGATCACCACGGTCTTGCGCTGTTGAAAGCGCGCAGGATCCATCCCCATGGAGGGCGGTGCATCCGTCACCGCGCTTTTCCCACAAAGATGCCACTCATGACCATTTCCCGCTGGAAAGTTAACGAAACCCTGCGCGCGTCCCCGGCGGGGGCACCCCTCTTCTATGACGGCAGATCATGAACAGCGCTTTAACCGGATGCGAAAATCCGGTGCCCGTGGGCAGCATCTGCGGCGCAATTCCGGGCGCATCCGGTGGCCGGGCGGCACGCCTAGCTGTTCAGAAACGCGAATAACTTACTTTTATCAATGGGTTTCGGCAGCAGGTTCACGCCAAGCTCCCGGCAGGCACGTTCCAGTTCCAACCCGCGGTCGGCAGATATCAGGCGCACCGGCACATCGCCATGCAGCGCGCGGATCCGGCACAGCAGATCCAGGCCGGACATGCCCTCGCCAAGCTGGTGATCCAGCACCAGCGCATCGGGTCTGAGGTCGATGTCGGCCAGCAGTTTCAACGCGTCCTCGCCGGTGCGGCTGTGGATCACCTCTGCCCCCCAGCCTTCCATCATCAGGACCAGCGCATTGGCAAGATTTTCGTCGTTTTCCACCAGGAACACGATGTCGCCCTTGCGTTCCAGATCAGAGGTTTCGGGCCGCTCGCGGGCCAGCACGATCGGGTCCTGCCGCCCTTCGACAACCGGCACATCCACGCAGAACAGGCTGCCCCGGCCCGGTGCCGAGGTCAGCTGCAACCGGTGGCCCAGCGATTTGCATGCGCGCTCCACAATCGCCAGACCCAGGCCCAGGCTATGTTCCTTCTGATGCGCAGAGAGCCGCTGGAACTCCTGAAAGATCGCTTCCTGTTCCTCTTCGGCGATGCCCGGTCCGGTATCCCACACCTGAAGCTGGGCCATCCCGCCGCGCCGCCGCACCCCCACCAGCACGCGGCCGGTTTCCGTATAGCGCACCGCGTTGGATACCAGGTTCTGCACGATCCGGCGCAGGTAGCCGGGATCGGAGCGTACCGACAGCCCGCAATCGACCACAGAGAGTTCTATCCCCTTGGCCTGCGCCACCGGTGTCAGCTCATCGCGCAGGGGCGCCAGAATGGCGCTCAGATGCACCGGCTGGATGTCAAAGGTCGGGTGTTCGGCATCCAGCCGAGAGATGTCCAGCAGTGCCTCGATGATCTGCTCGACCGAGGCCAGCGCCGTCTCTGCCTTTTCGACAATCCCGCGCTGGTCCGGTGCCTCGATCTGTTCGGAGAGGGCCGAGACAAAGAGCTTTGCCGCCGACAGGGGTTGCAACAGATCGTGGCTGGCCGCCGCGACAAAGCGCGACTTGGAAGCATTGGCCCGTTCCGCCTCGGAGAGCGCAATCCCCAGCTCGCGGGTCCGGCTTTGCACCCGGCGTTCAAGCATCTCGTTCATCTCGGCGAGCGCCCGCGCGGCCCCTCTTTCGGCGGTGACATCGGTAAAGCTGATCACGAAACCCCGGTCCGGCATTTCCTGGGCAAAGATGCTCAGCACCTTGTTGTTGTCGCCCGTCACCTCAAAGGCGATGGGCCTGCGCCCGCTTTCCTGCCCGGCCCAGTCGATCAGCATCTGGCTGTCGAAACTGTCCTGGAAGGTCAGTTGCCGGTTCAGCCGCTCCAGCAGGACCACAAAATTGCGGCCCAGGTCGGTATCCTGCGGCGGCAGGTCCAGCAGGTAGTCCATGCGCCGGTTCCAGCCGATCAGCTTGCGGTGCCGGTCAAAGATGCAGACCCCCTGGTCGAGGTGATCCAGCGTGGCCCGCAGGATCTGGGCCTGTTCATCGCGCAGTTTCTCGCGCTCCTTGCGTTCCAGCCGGATGATATTGGTCACATCTGTCTGCAAAATCACCGTGCCGCCGCGCGCGGTCCGGTGTTCGCTGACCTGCAGCCAGCGGTCATGGATCAGGCTGACATTGAACACCACATGGTTGTCGCGGTGCCGCCGGGTGCGCTGTTGCGCCCATTTCTGCGGGGTCACCTCTGCGGTCAGGGACAGGTACCTGCTGGATGAAATCAGGTCGACATAGGCGTCAAAGGACAGCCCCTCGCACAACTGCGGTTCGATGTCGGACAGATCGCGGCAGAACCGGCTGTTGAACAGCACCAGCCGGTCACTGGGATCAAACAGGGCAAATCCTTCGCTGATGGTTTCAATCGCTTCGGTCAGGTTTTCGCGCGCGATGGCGGTTTCGCGGTTGGCCACTTCGAGCCGGGCATTCGACTCCTGCAAAAGTTCAAGCGTTCGTTCCAGGTCGATGGTCCGTTCGCGCACCTGCACTTCCAGCAGGGCGGCGCGTTCAAACTGGGCATAGGCGACGCCGGATTGTTCGTTCTTCTGTTCCACCCGGCGCATCAGGGCCTGGGTGATCTGCAACAGTTTCTCGTTCTGCCGCTCGATCGAATCTGCGGGGTTGATCACCGACACCGGGTCACTCCGCATCTTCCTCCGGCGCATAGATCGCCACGCCGGTCATCGTGTGATTGACATGCAGCGCGCCGATCTGTTCCCCGTAGGTGGAAAAGCCGATCACACGGTGATCGGCGAGCACCGCCGACACCGCGCGGGTGGTTTGTTTCTGCTCGGCCTCGATCCGGCGCAGCAGGCAATCGCAGCCGACGATATCGGTAAGCGCGCCTGCATCCGCCAGCTCGTCCAGCTTGCGCCGCAGGTGGTCGACCATGTCCAGAGGGTCGGCCAGGGTCAGCACCATCCCCTCGTCTATGGCGGAGAAGAACAGCAGTTCGCCCCCCTCCTTGACCTGCTGGATCGCGCGCACGTGATGGTTTCTACCAATGCGCACTACCACGGGATGGGAGGCAAAGGTGAACTGGTCCAACTGCTGGGGGTCCTTGCCCACAAGCCGCGCATATTCCTGCGCGGCAGGTTCCGCATTGATCGACTTGACGATGCGCCGGTCCGGGTCGGCGCCGGTCACAACCATCTGGCGGTCGGTCGGGACCAGGTGGTCGATGCTGAAGACCTTCACCCGCAATGCGCTCTGGATCAGGGTCAGCACCGCCGCATTTTCGCAGGCACGACCATTCAGCGCGACGCGCGTATGGCCGAAATCCACGCCATCCGCTGCCGAACCGCCGAACAGTGCCATGTCACGCAGCGCCGGCGCGATGGCCACGGTCAGCATGTCCTCGCGCAGCGACAGCCCGTCCACCAGCAGAAAGGCAAAGCCATGACGCTTGTCCGGATGCGCCTCCTGCAGGGCGACGCGTTCCAGGGCGATACGGTCCTGCAGGGCCTGCGAAGAACCTCCGCCCAGATCCTCGATCAGGATCGAGGTGGCGGCGAAATGGGCCTGCGGGAAACCGATGGCGATGACCGTGTTCTCGGCATAACCCCCCGCCCCGATTTCTCCGGCGGTCGTGCAGGCCACCACCTCGGCCTCGCCAAAGGCGGCATCGGCCTCGCGCACAAGCCTGTCGAAATCGGCGGCGGGTGAAATGAACAGCGCCACCACCGCCAGGGGTGCTGGGCCCAGAGCTTGGCGGAGCACGCCGATGGGATCGGGATGGGACGCATCGACCTGGCCGCGGCACAATGCATGCCGCACCCCCGTCAGCGGTTCAACCTCTTGCTGAATTGCCACATCGCGCCTCCCTCAACGCAGACTAGCGGCGCTCTTCGTCACTTGGCAACTGGGATGTGAACTGGGCTTCATGGGCGACCAGAACCGCCTGTGTCCGGTTCTGCACGCCAAGTTTGCGCATGATCGCTGTCACATGCGCCTTGACGGTGGTTTCCGCGATCGACAGCTCATAGGCAATCTGCTTGTTCAGCTTGCCCGCGCAGATCAATTCTAGGATGCGGGCCTGCTGGTTGGTCAGCGAGGTGAGGCGGCGCAGGTTCGCGTTGTCTTCTGCCGCGCCCTCCCCGGCGACAAACCCGCTGGGCGTAAAGACCTGACCCGAGCGGATGGCGTCGATGGCCTCCTTGAAGGTGCCCCGGCTGCTGTGTTTCGGCACAAATCCCGATGCTCCGGCCGCGATGGCGCCATTGATCACCGCGTTGTCGGTGACCGAGGTCACGATGATCACATGGGCATCCCCGACCTGCCGCCTGAGCCGCAAAAGACCGTCCAGCCCGCTGACATCCGGCAGGTTGAGGTCGAGCAGCACAAGGTCCGGTGGTGCGGCCTGCCCCAGTTCCTCCAGCGCAGAGGCCAGCGAATGCGTCCTGCGCACGTCGGTATAGGCGGCCACGGATCTGAGCGTCAGCTCCAGCGCGTCGCAGAACAGGGGATGATCATCCACGATCAGGGCCCATTTGCCCGGGGTCTCGGGGGTGAGCATATCCGTCATCGGCATTTCATCTGTTTTCATGAGCAAAGATTAGCAGCATTTCCCGCGCAGGTATCTAGCCAAAAGGTCTTAGGCTCATGCCCCTGCCCCCAACCAAAGTCCAATAGCGCGTTGTGGCCTCCGCCCCTAGTACATCTGCCAGACCCGTCAGGATTCCGCGTGGGGAAACATGACGAACAAGGGAGACAGCAGATGAACCTGAGCGATCAAAAGACCATAGATGCCGACCGCGACAGCGTTTTCGCGGCGCTTCTTGACCCCGAAGTCCTCAAGGTCTGCGTCCCCGGCTGCCAGGAGATGTCAGGTTCAGCCGAACAGGGGTTCGAGGCCACGGTGGTGCAAAAGGTCGGGCCGGTAAAGGCGACCTTCAAGGGGGCCGTATTCCTCAGCAACATGGCAGCGCCGGAAAGCCTGACCATCAGCGGCGAAGGCAAGGGCGGCGCCGCCGGTTTTGCCAAGGGCGGCGCGCAGGTGCGCCTTGAGGCGCAGGGCGACAAGACTATCCTGCACTACGAGGTGGATGCCAAGGTGGGCGGCAAGCTGGCGCAATTGGGCAGCCGGATCATCGACGGCTTTGCCAAGAAGATGGCCGACCAGTTCTTTTCCAACTTCCAGCAGGCGCTGGGCGGTGCTGAACCTGTCGAGGCGGCTACGGACGCGCCGGTCAAGAAAGGCTGGTTCGGACGTCAGAAAAAGGTCTGAGGGCCTTTGAAAAACGGTTGCTGCCGACCGGCCGGCGGCGGCGCACCGCGGCATACCATATCGTGCGACGGCATTGCCGAAGTCCTGTTTCCGCGTCTGCAATCAGGATGACATGTCAAATATGACATGTCAGGCTGCTGAAAAAGCACGTTCCTGCACCCGTTCCCCCCGAAACAACGAAATCGTTCTTCCACGACGCCAGCCACAAGCCTTGGCCCGGGTGTCAGCCCGGGCCGCGCCCGACCCTCCCGTCAAACCGAAGGTTTGCCTCCGGCAAAACGGGAGGGCGCTTTTGGTGACTTCTCGTATCACACTGACAACATTGATATTTGTTAGGGAGGCGCTCCGAATGCGCGTCTCAATGCGCCCTCCCAGGCTCGGGCGCGGCCCTTCGTTCGAAAACGTAACGCTGAGCGCAGAAGAACGATTTACCTCCGGCGGCAGCCGTTTCCGGGTTTGTCAGCAATCTGACATGTCAAATATGACATGTCTTTTATGACAGGTCATATCGCGCAGTTCATATCATGCAGGCTTGGGATATTGAGCGTGTCACCCTGACAGCCCCGGCAGCAGAGCGATCAACCTCGCGTCTTTGTCACCTATCCAATGTTGCCCCGGGTTGCCTCTGACACGCCTGCGAACCTACCGCAAAAGATGACCTGTCAAATATGACATGTCATATTTGACAGGTCTCAAACGCGGTCCAGCGGCAACCGGCCACAACAGACGAGCCGGGCCGGGAATTGCTCCAGCCGGGCCTGCTCCCCCTCCTCAGCGTCCCGCGAAACACCCGGACATGTGGAAATGAAAAGACCGCCAACCGCCGCTACCGCAGCCCGTCTTCCCCCTTCACCTGCCAGACCTCCAGCCCGCCCATGCGCGAATGCACCCGCCCGCCGCAGGACATGGCAAGGGCAAAGACGATCTCATCCGCGCGCGGCCCGTCGGGCAGGCCCACCTCGATCCCGTCGAAATGGCTGCGGACATAGGCCGCGTTGATATGGCCCAGCGGCACGTCCAGCCTGCTGCCCACGCCGCCGCGCTTCATGCAGGAGGGCACGATGGCATTGGACTGCCCCAGCAGCCCGCGCATCGCATAGCCCCCTGGCACATGCCAGAGTGCGGCATGCTCCAGCTCGCCGTTTTCGCCGACGATGGCCCCCTTGCCATAACCGTCGATCCCCTCCTTGCCGCCAAGTGCGGCGACCAGGCGTTCGCTCATCTCCGCCCCCAATGGCTTCAGATCCTCCATGGCCGGTTGCAGATCCGCCTCATAGCGTCCGGCAAAGGGGTTCTTCACACAGGCGAAGATGGCCCCCAGCTTGCGCGGGACCTCGGGCAGCGGGCCGCCGTCGTGATGGACCTCTTCCAGGATCAGTTGCATCTTGCGGATGGGAAAGTCAGACATTTGGGATGGCTCCTTGGGTATGGGTGGCATGGACGGTCCGGCCCGCAAGGCCCAGCACCGCCTGATCAATCAATCCGCGCCGGCAAAGGCTGTTGGCCAGGGCCTGTCCACGGGCGAGGGCCGCGACGATTTCGGCTGCATCCAGCGCCCCGACATCGGTGGTGACAAGCCTGTCGCCAAGGTCGCTGTCGGGGCTGAGCGCACGGGCCGGGACCCGCCTGATGGCCGGGTGATCCGGCAGATCCACGGCATTGGCGATCAGTGTTGCTGCCACATCCGCGGCCGCGGCTGTCGTGGCGGCCACGGTGACCGCATCGGCAATGCCCAGCGAATGGCTGCGCCCACGCCAGCCGGAGGTCGCAAGCCCGCGCGCGGAATCCGCGGCGGTGATGTGGATCGGACCCGCGGGCCCCTCTGCGGTAACCTGATGCCCCGTTTCCAGGTGGAACGCCACGTCGCCGCCGTTGTTGACATAGATCTTGCCGGCGTGGTGTTCGGCCAGAACAGCCGCCAGGATTTCATCCGCCACCGCCCCCGCGACAGCAGCCATCGGCGTGACAAAGGTATCCTCGTAAGGTCTGACCGCCTGCACCATGCGCCGCGCCACCGGGTCGGTGACCCTTGTGCCGACATCAACGGGTCTGCGCAGCACCGGCAGTTCCGCCACCAGCCCCGAAAGCAGGGTCTGAAACCGCGCCGTCGCCGTTGCGTAACAGGTGGTGGCATCGCCCCCGGTCACCTCGATGATCAGGTCGATGGGGCCATGGTTCAGGTGCAGCCGCCGCCCGTCCGGCAGGATATGCGCCTGGGGTTCCGCGCTCACGCGCCATCCCCCAGTACCCGCGATGCGCGTCCGTATTCGCCGCCCCGTGCCAGCACGTCCTTCAGGTCGCGCACCTGGGTGCCGTGCCCGCCAAGCGCCTCGTAATCGGCGCGGCGCACGGTAAATTCCAGCGGCGCCACCAGCGCCGGGGTTGGCACATAGCCGAAGGCCCCCGCAGGCACCTGGGTGACATCCACCATCACCGTGATCCCGCCCCCCGGCCAGCGATAGGTCGGCGCGCCGCCAATGGTCACGCGGGTGCGGTCCTGTTTCACCGAATTGGTCAGATGGATCGGGTTGCGCGTGACCCCCGAGCGCAGCGAGCCTCCCGCGCCCCCCATGAACAGCACGGTGCAAAGCGCAGGCTCGCAATTTTCCGCAATCAGATCGACCGAGGGTTTCAGCGCCTCGGGCATCGTTTGCGGTTCTGGTTCCAGATCGTCGTTGAGCACGTAATAGGCGGAATGCTCGCCCGTGGTGGAGACCATGAGCAGCGACAGACCGGGCCGCGCGCCCTTGGCCGCGCGCCAGGGGCCGAGAATCTTCAGCGGGTCGTCGATATCGGTGCCGCCCCAGCCCAGGCCGGGTTCGGCCACCTTGAAATAGCGCCCCGGGGTGGAGCGTCTGCCATTGATCTTGATGCCGGTCTCGGGCCAGTCGATCACCTTGCCCGCCTGATGTTCCGACACGACCCCGGTGATGTGGTCGTCCACCACCACCACCTCATCCACCAGCCCCTGCCACTGCACCGCGAACATGCCGATGGTGGCAGAGCCACATCCGACCCGCATCCGGCTTTCCTGCTGGCCGTCCACGATGGGGGCCGCACCGGCCTGCACCACCACGGTGGAACCACCGTCGATGCTCAGCTCCACCGCCTCGCCGTTGCACAGGCGCAGCAGCGTGTCGCAGGTGACGCGCCCTTCGGATTTTTCACCGCCCGTCAGGTGATCGACCCCGCCCAGCGACAACATCTGCGAGCCGTATTCGGAGGTCATCACATGGCCCACCGCCTCGCCCTTCGCGCGCACGGTGGCAGCTTCGGCCCCCAGGTGGCGGTCGGTGTCGATCTTTACCTTGACCCCGCAATAGGAAAAGATCGCCTCCGTCACCACGGTGACAAAATCCACCCCGTCAATCTCACGGCTGACAATGAAAGGGGCCGGCTTGTAATCCGGATAGGTGGTTCCCGCCCCGATGGCAGAGACAACCACATCGTCGCCCGACGCCGATGTGCCGTCCCAGTCGGCGGCGAGAAAGGGTTTGACTGCGTCGCCCTTGGCAATCCGCCGGTCCAGGATGGTCAGGGGATCGCACCGGATGATCTGCCCGTTCTCGTTTGCATAACGGTCGCAGGCCCCGGCCCGGCCTTCGGCGATGTAGCACATCACCGGACAGGCATCGCAGCGGATTTTCTCTGGCTTGGTCATTGGCGTGACGCCTTGATCGCGGCCAGCACCCGATGGGGCAATGCCGGCACTTTGGTGATTTTCGCCCCCGAGGCATCGCGGATCGCATTCAGGATCGCGGGTGCGGTCGGGATCAGCACATGTTCGCCCAGCCCCTTGGCCCCCATCGGGCCTTCCGGGTCCGGCTTTTCGATCAGGATCGAGGTCACCGGCGGCATGTCCCCGATGGTGGGGATCAGGTAATTGTGCAGGTTCTCGGTCTGCCCCGGCAGGTATTCCTCCATCAGCGCCAGTCCAAGACCCTGGGCAATCCCGCCCTCGATCTGACCTTCGGCGAGCAGCGGGTTGATGACCCGGCCCACATCATGGGCGGCGACGATATGGCGGACCTTTGTGGTGCCAAGGGCCATGTCCACCTCGACTTCGGCCATCTGCGCCCCATAGCCGTAAAGCGCATAGGGGGTGCCCTGCCCGTCCGCATCCAGCCCGGTGGTGGGCGGATCATAAGTTTCCTCGGCAGCGATGACATATCCCTGTGCATCCGGCACCATGTCTGACAGGCCGATCTCGCGGGTTTGCCCGCCTTGTGTGACCGTCAACCGGCCATCGCGCAGGGTGATCTGCTCGGCCTCGGCCAGGTTGGTCTGGCGCAGGATCGCCGCGCGCAGGGCACGTCCTGCCGCCTCGGCCGCGCGCCCGGTGATGAAGGTCTGGCGCGAGGCAGAGGTCTTGCCACAATCCGGCGTCAGGGCGGTGTCGGGGCCGATGATATCGATGGCTCCGATGGCAATGCCGATGGCATCCGCCGCAATCTGCGTGATCACGGTATTCGACCCCTGCCCGATGTCCGTGGCCCCCTGATGCAGCTTCAACCGCCCCTCGGCGGTGATGCCGATGCGGATGGTCGACGGGTTCGGCAGGCCGGTATTGCCGCAGCCATACCAGCAGGAAGCGATGCCGATGCCGCGCTTGCGCGTGTCAGAGGCCGCGTTGAAGGCCGCAACCGCGCGCTGCGCCGCTTCCCAATGCGGTTGCAACGCCTCCAGGCATTCCACCAGCCCGACCGATTGCATCACCTGCCCGCAGGGTGACTTGTCGCCATCGCGCAGGGCATTGCGCAGGCGAAAGGCCAGCCGGTCCATGCCGCAAGCCTGCGCCAACTCGTCATAGAGCATTTCCTGCGTGATCGCCGCCTGCGGCACGCCGAAACCGCGAAAGGCGCCTGAGGTGGGGCCATGGGTATGCACCGCGCGGCTGGTGGCGCGGTAATTTGGCGTGAGATAGGGGCCCGAAGCATGAACCGGCACCCGCGTGGCCACGGTTGGCCCCCAGCTGGCATAGGCCCCGGTGTTGAAATCGCCGTGAAAGGTCATCGCGGTGATGCGGCCTTCCGCATCGGCCCCGATGCGCGCCTCCATCGTGCCGGGATGGCGTTTGGTGCTGGCCTGCATGGATTCCGTACGGCTGAAGACCATGCGGCAGGGCTTGCCGGCTTTCAGCACCGCCAGCCCCAGCAAGGGCTGCAGCGTCACGTCCAGCTTGGAGCCGAAGCCCCCCCCCGCCGCCGCCGGTATGATGCGCAGCCGGTCATGCGGCAGGCCCAGAACCCGCGCCGTGTCCTCCAGGTCCATGACCGGGGCCTGGGTGCAGGCCTGGATCACCAGCGTGTCGCCCTCCAGCCAGGCCGCCCCTGCCTCAGGTTCGATATAGGCGTGTTCGACATAGGAGGTCTCGAAATGTCCGGTAACCACATGGGCCGATTCCGCCAGAGCGGCATCCGGCGCGCCGCAGGCCACGCGGCCGCGGATCAGGGTGTTTTCGGGCCTGTCGCCATGCAGCTGCGGCGCATCGGCGGCCATGCCCTCTGCCTCCGTCAGTGTATGGGGCAGCGGCGACCAGGTGACGGGAAAGCTGTCCAGATCCAGCGGTTCGACCGCCTCAGGCGAGCCGACCACCAGCGCCACGGCCTCTCCCCTGTAGCGGGCGAATTCCTCGGCCAGTGCGGGCTGATCGGCCAGCGGCGGGATCACACCATAGCGGTTCTCGCCCCTGATATCGGCGGCGGTGATCACGCAGGCAATCCCGGGAATCTGCGCGGCCCAGCTTTCCGTATCCCCAAAGCTGAAACCGGCATGGTAATGCGGACTGCGCACTGCGCGGACCAGAAGCGCGCCTTCGGGTGCATAATCGGCGCCAAAGATCTCTGTCCCTTCCACCTTGCGCGCTCCGTCGAGCCGGGGGATGGCGCGGCCCACGGCGGCACCTGCCTGGGGCATGTCCTGCATCTGCGCGGGCGTGGTGGCGGCCATGACAGCCGCGATGATCTTGCGGTATCCGGTGCAACGGCACAGCACCCCGGCAAGCGCATCCTCGACCTGGGCTTCGTCGGGTGTCGGCGTGTCGCGCAGCAATTCCATTGCCGCCATCATCAGGCCCGGCGTGCAGATCCCGCATTGCGCGGCCCCCTTGGCCAGAAAGGCCTGCTGAAGCTGCGCACGCAGCACCGGTTCAGCCGTTTCCAGGGTTTCGACGGTCCGGCCATCGGCCTGTGCCGCCGGGACCAGACAGGCACATTCCTGCCGCCCGTCGATCAACACCGTGCAGGCCCCGCAATCGCCTGCGTCACAGCCGATCTTGACGCTTTTCAGGTTCAGATCCTCGCGCAGGACCTCTGACAGGCGCCGACCCGGCGCGGTGTCAATGCGGCGGGAGGCGCCGCCGATGGTCAGGGTGATCTCTTGGCCCTTGGCCCTGTGGATGTTCATGCCGGCTCCTCCACTTGCAGTGCGGCGAGGGTGCGGCGCAGCAGTTCGGCGGCGCCGGTGCTGCGATAACCGGCCGTGGCACGCATGTCGTCCATCGGGCGCAGCGCAGCGGCGACGGCGCTGTCTGTGATCGCTGCGGGGGCCAGTGGCTTGCCGATCAGCGCCGCCTCCACCCCCGGCAGACGGGTGGCGACCGGACCGCAGGATCCGACAGCCAGCGCGGCCTGCACAACCACCCCGTCCTGCAGAACAATCCGCGCTGCGGTCATGGCGATGGAGATCACAAGGTACTGCCGCGCCCCCAGTTTCAGGAAATGCCCCTGCCCGGCCAGCGCCGCCTCGGGAATCACCACGGCAGTCACCATTTCACCGGGGCCAAGTGCGGTCTGGCGCGGCCCCGTGATGAACTCGGCCAGCGCGATGCTGCGGGTGCCCCTTGCAGATGCCACTTCGACCACCGCGTCCAGGGTCAGCAGGGGCGGCACCCCGTCAGCTGCGGGCGATGCATTGCACAGGTTGCCCGCTATCGTGCCCCGGTTCTGGATCTGTTTTGCACCGACCTCGCGCGCCGCCAGCTTCAGGCCGTCGCAGGCCGGTGGCAGATCGGCACAGATCAGATCGGACCAGGTGGTCGCCGCACCGATGCGCAGGCCCGCCCCGGCCCGGGTGATGCCGCGCAACGCGCCGATGGCGGTGATGTCGAGAATCGATCCGCCGAGCGCCTTGTGCTGGGTTGTGGGAAACAGGTCGGTACAGCCCGCCGCGATCCGGCAATCGCCCTGCGCCAGCCGGGCAAGAGCAGCTTCCAGCGTGTCGGGGCGGTGATAATGCGCGGTATCGGTCATGTCATTCCCGATTGTTGGTGTACAAGCAGATGTTGCGGGAGCCCGCGCAAACTGTCAATAATTTCCCTATGAGTGAAACAGAGATCACGGATGAAGCCTATCAGCTGTCCACACAGGTTGGATTCAACCTGCGTCGGGCGAACCAGCGGCATGTGGCAATCTTTGCCCGCCATGTGGACGGGCTGACGCCAACGCAATTCGCCGCCCTGGCGCGGCTGTTCGAACAGGGCCCCCTGTCGCAGAACCGGCTGGGCCGGGAGACCGCCATGGACAGCGCCACCATCAAGGGCGTGGTGGGGCGGTTGAAGGCAAAGGGTTTGGTGACCTCGCGGCCCGACCTGAACGACCAGCGGCTGCGGCTGGTGGATTTGACCGCCGAAGGCAAAGCACAGTTCAAACGTGCCGAAGCACAGGCGCTGGCCGCACGGGCAGAGACCATGGCCCCCCTGAGCACCGAAGAAGCGGCAATCTTCGAGGCTTTGCTGGCCAAGCTGGTCTGAGCCTGTCGATAGCCCCGTTTTCTTTGAAGAAACCGGTCCGGAGTTTTTGAAAACTCCGGCTTCTGCACGCCAGCGTTTTTCCCAAATAACCGCAGGCCGCTGCCACGCCGCCAACGACGCTGCGCAATCCCGTTTTCTTTGAAGAAAACGGTCCGGAGTTTTTGAAAACTCCGCCTTCTACACACCCAGGTATTTCCCGAACAGCCGCAGACCGCTGCCACGCCGCCAACGACGCTGCACAACCCCGTTTTCTTTGAAGAAAACGGGCCGGAGTTTTTGAAAACTCCGCCTCCTACACGCCAGCGTTTTTCCCAAACAACCGCGCGTCACTGCGCAGCGGATCGGGGGCCTCCGCGTAACGACTATCGCCCTGCTCACCCTCGCCACAAAACAACGCTGCAAGCCATCGTTTTCTTTGAAGAAAACGGGCCGGAGTTTTTGAAAACTCCGCCTCCTACACGCCCACGTATTTCTCGAACAACCGACGGTCACCACGCAGCTGTTCGGTGTCCACCACCTCGCGACCATGGCCGTTCTCGATAAAGGCGACGCGATCGGCGATCTGCAGCACGGCTTCGATCCGCTGTTCTACCAGAATGATCGCCACCCCCGCCTCCCGCATCTTTTCCACCGTCTCGCGGATCAGCTGGATCATCGACGGCTGCAACCCCTCCGTCGGCTCGTCCAGCAACAGCACCCGCGGCTCCAGGCACAGCGCGCGCGCCGTGGCCAGCATCTGCTGCTCACCGCCCGAGAGCGTCTCGGCCCGCTGGTCCAGCCGTTCGCGCAGACGCGGAAACATGTCCAACACCCGTTCGCGGGTCTCTGCCCCCTTGCCCCGTGTCATGAGCCCGATCTGGATGTTCTCGGCCACCGTCATCTCGGTGAACAGCCGCCTGCCCTGCGGGATATATCCGATGCCCTGGCGCGGCACCTCATGGGCGGGCAGCGTGCTGATCGGCGTGCCGTCCAGGCTGATCTGCCCGCCGCTCAGCGGCAACAGGCCCATGATCGCCTTCATCGCCGTGGATTTTCCCGCACCGTTGCGCCCCATCAGGCACAGCACCTCACCGGCGCGGACCTCAAGGCTGAAATCGAACAGCACCTGGATCGGGCCGTATCCGGTGGATATCTGGTCGAGCTTCAGCATCATCCGGTCCCCAGATAGGCATCTTGCACCGCGCGGTTGGCGTGGATCTCCGCCGGTGTGCCGGAGGCCAGGATGCGGCCCATGTCCAGCACCGTGATACGGTCGGCCAGGGCCATCACCACATTCATGTTATGCTCGATCAGCAGGATGGTGGTTTCCCCGGCAAGTTCACGGATCAGGGCGTTGAACCCTTCGATCTCGCTTTCGGCCAGGCCCTGGGTGGGTTCGTCCAGGATCAGCAGCCGGGGTTTCTGCGCCACGCCCATGGCGATTTCCAGCAGGCGCTGGTGGCCATAGGCCAGATCGCCGGTCATCTGGTCGGCGCGGTCGGCCAGCCCGACCCGGTCCAGTGCGGCCAGCGCCGCCCCCCGGTCCCGGCTGCGCAGCGCCAGCGCCAGGTTGTCGGCAAGCGAGAGCCGCGCATAGACCGCCGTGATCTGGAAGGTATAGGCCATGCCGCGCCGGATCCGCGCATGGGCGGGCAACGGAGTGACATTCTGCCCGTCGAACCAGACCTCGCCCGAACTGGCCGGAATACGGCCCGAAATCATGCCGACAAAGGTGCTCTTGCCCGCGCCATTCGGCCCGATCAGCGCATGCACCTCACCTTTCGGCAGGGCGAAATCCACCCCATCCACCGCTGTCAGCCCGCCATAGACCCGTGTCAGCCCCTTTGTCTCAAGTAGGATCATGGCAGCCACGCCACCCAGCGTTTGCGGATCTCGCCCACCAGGCCGGCCCGCGCAAACAATGTCAGCAGCACCAGCACCACGCCTGCAATCAGCATATAGGCATTGGTCAGCCCGCTGGAATAATCAATCAGGTAGAACATGAAGAGCGTGCCGACCAGTGGCCCGATGGTGGTGCCCGCCCCGCCCAGCAGCACCCAGAGCAGCGGAAAGATCGAATATTGCACCGAGGTGAAGGTCGCCCCGACATAGCCGAAGAGCACCGCATATCCCGCCCCGGCAGCGCCGGAGATCGTGCCGGAGATGATCACTGCCGCCAGCTTGTGTCGGAACACGTCATAACCCAGCATCCGGGTGCGTTCCTCGTTCTCGCGCACGCCGATCAGCACACTGCCAAAGCTCACCTGCATCATCCGCGCGGTGATCAGCAAGGCGGCGGAAAACAGCAGCAGCGCGGCCAGGTAGCGCGTGGTCGGCGCTGTCAGGTCCAGCCCCGCGATCTGGCGGGCCGATTGCGCGATGACAAAGCCTTCGTCGCCGCGCGTCCAGGCCCCGAAATAAAGCACGGTCAGATAGCCCGCCTGCGCGAACATCAGTGTCACGATCATGAAGGCAACCCCGATGGTGCGCAGTGCCAGCAGCGCCACCACAGCCGACAACGCTGCTGCACAGATCAGCGCAACCGCAAAGGCCGGGATCACCCCCAGCCCGCCGTATTGCATCGCCAGCCCCAGCCCGTACATGCCCGCGCCAAAGAACATCGCATGACCAAGACTCAAGAGCCCGGTATAGCCGAACAGCACGTTATAGCCGATGGCATAGGTCGCCAGCACCATGATCCGTGCGAGGTTGCCCTGGTGATAGCTGGGCAGCACGAAGGCCAGCACAAACAGCAGCGCGATAAGGCCAAGGTGAAGGAATGTGGATCGAGTGCCGATGCTCATGCCGGTTTCTTTCCGAACAGGCCCTGCGGGCGGAACACCAGCACCAGCGCCACCAGCAGGGTGGCGATGATCTTGGACAATGTCGGGCTGAGAAAGACGGAGATGATGCCGTCGGACATGCCGATCAGCACCGCCGCCAGGACAGTCCCGCGAATGGAACCCAGCCCGCCGATGATCACCACGATGAAACTCAGCAGCAGCGGGTCATGGCCCATCAGGTAATGCGCCTGCTGGATCGGGACGATCAGCACGGCAGCCAGCGCCGCCAGCCCCGCGCCAAGGCCAAAGACGATGGAATAGACCCGCGAGACCGGGATGCCGAAGGCCAGCGCGGTTTCGCGGTCAAGCTGCGTGGCGCGCATGATCAGCCCCGCCTTGCTGCGGGTCATGATCAGCCAGAAGGCCAGCAGGATCACGATGGCGGCGCCGATCACGAACAATTTGTAGCTGTTGGTGCTCAGCCCCCAGGGATAGAACATGGCAAAGCCGTTCTCGCCCCATTCGAACCAGGGCAGCGCGATGCGGTGGCTGAAGGGCGGCTCGACGGGCCGCGCCTCGGGGCCATAGGTCATCAGCGCGGTCTGTTGCAGGATGTAAAGCACCCCGATGGTGCCGACGATGGTTGCTTCGGGGTCGTATTTCACCGGCTTCAGGATCAGACGGTCCACCAGCACCGCCACCAGCCCCGCGATCAGCGGCGCCAGCGCCAGCGCAGCGACAAAGCCAACCGCCGGGTGTCCGCCGATGGAGGTGGCCACAAACCAGGCGCTCACCGCGCCCAGCATGAAGAATTCGCCATGCGCCACGTTGACCACGCGCATCACGCCGAACACGAGGCTGAGGCCAAGCGCCGTAAGTGCCAGCACCGCAGCGCCAACGGCGCCTTCCAGCACGGCAAGAAGAAGGTGAGGTCCGAAATCCATATGTCAGATGATATGCGCCGGGGTCCGAAACCCCGGCGCGGGCTCCTCAGAAGGACATCGAGGTGTAATCGACTTCATCGGGATAGAGCGTATCCTCGATGGAGGTCGTATGCACCTTGACCAGTTTGCCCTCTTCGACTCTCGAGATGTATTGTACGCCGAAAACCTGGTGCGTCTTGCCGTTGAAGCGTTTCGGCCCCTGCGGGTGCGCATCGCTTTGCGGCATGTCGGTCATCGCCTCGACTGCCTCGATCAGCTTGGCGCGATCTTCGGGGCCCTGGTAACCGGCGGCCTCCATCCCGGCCTTGATGATGTGCAGGGTTTCCCAGCAGCCGAACATATGGGCATAGGTCGAGACATCCTTGGGGTCCGACACGGACGCGCCGTTGGCATCCACGCCCACCGCCTCGCGGAACATCTTGTCATGGCTGGTCTGGTCTTCCTGCGCGTAGCGCGGGTTGCCCTCCCAGAAATAGGTGCCTTCGAGGAATTCCAGCCCCGGCGACGCCAGATCAACCGCTTCGAGCGAGTCGATGAAGCCAAAGATCTCGGGCCGCGAGGGGCCAAAGAATTCGCCCAGCTCCTTGACGAAGGTCAGAACGGCAGGGCCGACCATCACGTGATAGATCACTTCCGTATCGCGCGGGATCTTGGGGAAATACTTGGTAAAGGAGGTCTCGGTCGGCGGGATCGCGATCATCTCCAGCACCTCGCCGCCCTGCTCCTTGATCGCCGCCGAGAAATAGTCGCGGTGGTCATGGCCAAAGGCAAAGTCGGGATAGATCATCGTGACCTTCTTGCCCAGATTCTCCGACACGTAGGGCGCCATCGCCTGGACCTGGCTTTTCACGTCGGTGATGCCGGGTTGCAGGGTATAGCGGTTCAACATGCCGCTGGCGACGTGATGCCCTTCGGAAACCACGAAATAGGGCAGTTTCAGCTCGCCCGCGGCCGGGGCGGAGCCAATCACCACATGGCTGAACAGCGTGCCGAAAGCCACGTCGCAGCCCGACTGGTTCGCGAATTTCTCCAGCACTTCCGCGCCGCGCTTGGGGTCTGTGCCGTCATCCTCGGCCACGATCTCCACCGGCCGGCCATTGATGCCGCCCGCGTCGTTGATCATCTTGACGGCGGCCTCGGTGGTGCGCCCGTACCAGCGGCCATAGGCGGCGCCGATGCCGGTCGAATGCTGCTGAAAGCCGATCTTGATCGGTGCGCTAGATTGCGCGCTGGCAAAGCGGGCGGCCAGCGGTGCGGCGGCCAGAAGCCCGCCAGCGGCAGCACCCTTCAGTACGCTACGGCGATTTGTCATCAGTTTAGGTGTCATTCCAACTCTCCCTGTTGGGCGGGACCATTTTCGGTTTCCCGTTTGTCCCTGAATGTTGTTTGCATACATGCAATTTGTCCAGAAATTTCTGAACATCGCATTCCGGTAAGGCGATTCATGCCCCTTTTGGCGCGGCCAGCAACCACAAACCGAGCATTGTGTAGGCAATCATGAAGATCGAGAGCGGCAGCGTGGCCATGGCGGCGCGCGGCCCCTCGCCGAACAGCCGCAGCGCGATGCGATGCGACAGCAGGACCGACCAGACATGCCCCAGCACCACCAGCCCCGCCTGCGTCACCCAGATCACCCGCACGCTGTCGATGCTGTTGAAGAACCCGGTGGTCACCCGGAACGGCTGGATGCCCAGCCAATCCGCCCCGCGCGCAAAGGGATCGCTGAGTGCCGCGACGGCATATTGGATCTGGACCAGAAAGGAGGTGAGGTAATGGGCAATGTGATAGACCAGCGCAATCGGCAACAGGCTGAGGGCGAGCCAGCCGAAGGCCTGTGCATAGCGCACCTCTGCCCGGGCAAGGCGCAGGCCCAGCCAGACCGCCAGGGCAAAGACACCCAGAAGTGCTGCAAACGCCAGCGCCAGCCCGGTCAGCGTCTGCACCACCACGGCGGAGCGGCCCGGAAATTCCAGCGGGTTCACGCCGATCCGGCCAAGCCACCAGAATGTCCCGTTCAACCCGTCGAAACTGCCCACGGCCAGCAGGGTCAGGGCGAAAATCCCGGCGGCCGGAGCGGGCCTGTCCGCCAGCAGCCGCCAGCCCGGCCCGCCCAGCCCGGCACGCCCCGAAAGACGCAGGGGCGCGAGGCTGGCAAAGGCCGCAAAGACCGCATGCCCCAGCTCCGCATGCGCTAGCCAGCGCCGCCCGCACAGGATCATGCCCGCAAAGGTCACCAGCCAGTAGATCGCAACAAAACGCGCCAGCCGCGCCGGATCGTCCGGCGCGATATCCGCCAGCAAGAAGGCGGCAAAGCCCAGCAGCAACGCCACAGCAGGCCAGCGGCCCAGCCCCGCAGGCAGCTTCAAGACAGGCCGAAGCGGCCCCAGCAGCTGGTAAAGCCCGGTCCAGGGGTTGATCCAGCGCCAGAGGTTGCCCAGAACACCCGACAGGCTGACTGCTGCCACCCAGCCCAGGGTCCAGAAGCTGAGCGGCATCAGGTTCGACAGCGGGTCGCGCGGCCCGGTGACGCCAAGATAGAGCACAAAAAACAGGCAGATCAGCGAAACAAGGCTGCTTATTTGCTGCGCGCGCTCGAAGTGTCGCGGTGCAAGCGGGCGGTGCGCAAAGAGCCCCCTGACCGCACCGCCGGGCAGCGCAAACAATGCCAGCACCGTCAGCGTCACCGCCGCCACACCTGCCGCCGTATAAACTTCGGTCGGCAGCAGCAGGACAAATCCCTGCTCCGACACATGCGCCTGTGCCGCAGCGGGCAGCAAGGCGCCCAGCTTGACGCCTATGACGATCTCACGCAGTCTCATGGCGGCACTCTGGCGACGGGAAACGGGATTTGAAAGCGGCTTTTGTTCTTGTGGCCCTTGCGGCGCTGTCGCTTGCGGTCTGGCTGGCAGGCTTTGGCGGTGCCGCCTCCCGGTTGCTGATCGAGAATGCGGTGGCCCAGCCGATGGATGACGGCCACCTTGGCGCTTTCCTGAGCATCGACAACCAGGGCGCGCCCGACCGGCTGCTGTCGGTGTCCAGCCCGGTGGCGGCGGCGACGCTTTACAGCCCGGCCAGCGCGGAGGGGCTGCCGGTGCCCAGCGGACATTCCGCCCTGGCGCTGGATGCGGCCCATATCAGCATCCGCCAACCCGAAACCCCCTTTGCACATGGCGCCCTGGTGCCGCTGGTCCTGAGCTTTGCCAATGCGGGGGACGTGACCGTCAAGGCGCGCATGTCGGACCCGGCACAGGCCGGGGCCGCGGGCGAAGTGGGCCTTTTCGGCATGGGCGACATCTGCATCGTGGGGGACGGCGAACCGGCGCCGGAGATCACGATCGGGGCCACGCCCGAGGGCGATGGCTGGCAGGTGCGGATCACGGCAAGCGACTTCACCTTTTCCGAAGATCTGATGGGGCTTTACCATGTGCCCGGCACCGGACACGGCCATATCTATGTGGGCGGGATGAAGCTGGGGCGACTCTTTGCGCCCGAATACCACATCGGCCCCCTGCCCCCGGGGTCCCACGAAATCCGGGTGACGCTGAACACCAATGACCACCGCGCCTATGTGGTCGGCGACACCCCCGTCACCGCCAGCACCATCATAACGGTTGACTAAACGCGGCGCTTCGCGATTTTATTGGTACACAAGTGAGTTTGGCGAAAGGCACCGGCGTGAAACACTCCGAAACGAGGGGCAGCATCATTGGTGTGGATGTCGGTGGCACCTTTACCGACCTGGTGATGGTGGACAGCGCAAGCGGCACCATGCGCATTGCCAAGACACCGACAACCCTTGATAATCAGGCCTTTGGCGTGCTGGCGGCACTGGAACAGGCCGAAGTCGATCTGGGCGAGGTCGGCTTGATCGTGCATGGCACCACCACCACCACCAACGCGGTGCTGGAACGCAAACTGTCGCGCACCGGGCTGATCACCACCGCCGGATTCCGCGATGTGCTGGAACTGGGGCGGCGCACGCGCCCGCAGGCCTACGGGATGAAAGGGCAGTTCACGCCGATCATCCCCCGCGACCTGCGGCTGGAAGTGCCCGAACGGATGGACGCCCAGGGCAATGTGCTGATCCCGCTGGACGAGGACGCTTTGCGCGCCGCGATCAGGCAGTTGGTCGGCACGGGCTGCGAGGCGCTGGTGATCCATTTCCTGCATGCCTATGCAAATCCGGCGCATGAGCTGCGCGCCGCAGAAATCGCGGCGGAGACATGGCCAAACAGCTACATCACCACCGGCCACAGCCTGCTGTCGGAAAGCCGCGAGTTCGAACGCGGTGTGACGGCGGCGGTCAATGCTTCTGTGCAGCCGCTGCTGGAGCGCTACGTCGCGCGGCTGCGCGATGAGCTGGCGGCCAAGGGGTATCGCGGCGATGTTCTGGTGATGAACGGCAATGGCGGCATGGTGTCCTCGCGCCTTGTCGCGCGCGAGGCCGCCAAGACGGTGATGTCCGGCCCCGCCTCTGGCGTGATGGCCGCCGCCTATACCGGCAGGCGCGCGTCGGAGCCGAACCTGCTGACCTATGACATGGGCGGCACCAGCACCGATGTGGCGCTGATCCGCGACGGCACGCCGCCAGTCTCGAACGAGATCGAGGTGGAATATGCCATGCCGATCCATGTGCCCATGGTCGATGTGCGCACTGTGGGGGCCGGTGGCGGCTCCATCGCGCGGGTCAATGCGGCGGGGCTGCTTGAGGTCGGACCGGAAAGCGCAGGTGCCGATCCGGGGCCGATCTGCTATGGCAAGGGCGGCACGCGGCCGACGATTTCGGATGCCAACATGCTGCTGGGCCGTCTGAATACCGCCAAGCTGAACGCGGTGGCGGGCGGCGTCGGAATGGAGGAGCTTGCCGCGGTCTTTGCCCGCGAACTCGGTGCGCCGCTGGGGGTTGATGCCCATGGCGCGGCGGATGCGGTCATTCGCATGGCCAATGCCAAGATGGCGGGAGCAATCCGCATGGTGTCGCTGTCGCTGGGGGCGGACCCGCGCGACTTTGCCCTGTTTGCCTTTGGCGGCGCAGGGCCGCTGCATGCCGCCGCTCTTGCGCGTGAGCTGGGCGTGCCCCGCGTGCTGGTGCCAGCCCGCCCGGGGATCACCAATGCGCTGGGCTGTGCCGTGGCCGACCTGCGCCATGATTTTGTGCAGACCCTGAACCAGCCGCTGGACGATCTGGACATTCCCGCGCTGCACGCCGCATTCGCCGGGCAACTGGCCGAAGGTCAGGCGGCATTGGCGCGTGAAAATGTCACCGTCACCCGAGTCGAACACCATTTCAGCGCCGACATGCAGTTCCTGGGTCAAAGCCATGTGGTGCGTGTCCCGCTGGCGGATGCGACACCTACGGCAGAAACCCTGCGCAGCCGCTTCAACGAGGTCTACTGGCAGCGCTTCAAGGTGGCGCTGCCGGAGATCCGCGCGCGCATCGTCAATGTGAATTGTTCGGTCATCGGGGTCTGCGCGCCGGTGGACCTGTCGCGGCTGATCGACGCTGCGGGCAGGCAGGCCCATGCCACGCCCACCGGCCACCGCAGCGTCTATTTTGATGGCAGCCCCCATGACACGCCGATCTACTGGCGCGATCACCTGCCGGCAGATGTGACGCTGGATGGCCCCGCGATCATTGAACAGCTTGATTGCACCACCCTGATCCCGCCCGGTGACCGGGTTACCGGCGGCGTCGACGGCAACCTGATGATCCATATCGGAGCGGCGGAATGAGCAGTATCGACCCCATCACCCTTTCGGTCATTCAGGCGGGCCTGCAACAGGTTTGCGACGAGATGGACCTCAGCTTCTCCCGCGCTGCCTTCTCTCCCGTGATCGCAGAGGCGAACGACCGCTCCGACGGGATCTATGCCGCCGAGGATGGCGCGCTGATTGCCCAGGGCGCGGGCGGCTTGCCGGTCTTTGTCGGCACCATGCAATATTCCACCCGTACCCTGATCGAGATGATTGCGGCGGGCACCGCCCCTGCCCCGCAGCCCGACGACATCTATATCGTCAATGACCCCTACCTTGGCGGCACGCATCTGATGGATGTGCGCTTTGCCCGGCCTTTTTACCGCAATGGTGAAATTTTCTGCTGGCTCAGCAACACGGGGCATTGGCCCGACACGGGCGGTGCCGTGCCGGGCGGCTTTTCGGCCTCTGCCACATCCGTGGAACAGGAAGGGCTGCGCCTGCCGCCGGTGCGCCTGTTCAAACAGGGTGTGCTGGACCCGGAAATCTACGCGATCATCTGCTCCAACATCCGGGTGGCCGACCAGCGCATCGGCGACGTCAAGGCGCAGGCCGCCGCGCTGATGGTGGGAGAGGAACGGCTGAACGCGCTGCTGGACCGCTACGGCGACGATGTGGTGCGCGCGGCAATCGCGGAGCTTCGCAAGCGGGCCGAAGCCCAGATGCGCAGCCTGATCGACGAGATCCCGGATGGGGAATATACCTCCACCGCCTGGATCGACAGTGACGGGGTGGTGAACGAACCGCTGGCGATCCGGCTGAAGGTGACCAAGACGACCGGCCATCTGACGTTCGACTTTGCGGGCAGCAGCCCGCCCTGCATGGGGCCGATGAATTCGGTGCTGGCGACCACCTTGTCCTCCGTCTACCTCGCGATGCGCCACATCTTTCCGCAGGTGCCGATCAGCGCGGGCGCGTTTGAACCGCTGGAGGTGATCCGCCCCAGAGGCACCTTCCTGGATGCGCATTACCCCCGCCCGGTCTCGGGTTGTGCCGCGGAAGTCAGCCAGCGCATCGCTGAAGCCGTCTTTGCGGCTCTGGTCGAGGCGCTGCCGCACCGCGTCACCGCCGCGCCCGCAGGCACCAGCGGCAACTTTGCCCTGGGCGGGCATGACCCGCTGACCGGGCGCGATTTCGTGATGTACCAGCTTTCGGGCGGTGGCTATGGCGGCAATGCGGATCATGACGGCATCGCCAACGGCTGTTCCACCATCGGCATTTCCAAGGCCCCCCCGGTCGAGATCATGGAGCAGAATTTTCCGGTGCTCTACCACCGCTATGCCCTGCGCGAAGGATCAGGCGGAGCGGGGCGGCATCGCGGCGGTCTGGGGCTGGATTACGAGTTGGAACTCAGGCGCGGCGACGCGCGGGCGAGTTTCGTGATGGACCATGGACGCTTTGGCCCGCAAGGCGCGCTGGGCGGTGCCGATGGCGCGGTGAACGAGGTCGAAGTCTGGCGCGACGGTATCCGCTACATCCCCGAACACCTGTCCAAGGAACAGGATATCGCGCTGAAAGCGGGTGACCGGGTGCGGGTGAAAACCCCGGGCGGCGGCGGCTTTGGCCCCGCGTCCGAACGTGACCCCGCCCTGAGCGAAGAAGATGCGCGGCTGGGCCGGAGCTGACGCCCCGTCAGACCGAATAGCTGGGCAGCAGCTGGAAGGCATCGCGCAGCGCGTCGCCCCAGCCGGTGGAGATGGATTGATAGACAGGATCATCCTTGCCCACGCGCTTTTGCCGCGATGTGTCGAAGGAATCGGTCTCATACACCATCAGGTCGAAGGGCAGCCCCACCGACAGGTTCGATTTCACCGTCGAATCGAATGAAACCAGCAACAGCTTGATCGCCTCTTCAAAGCTCATGTTCCGGTCATAGGCCCGCACGAGGATCGGTTTGCCGTATTTCGTCTCTCCGATCTGGAAGAAAGGCGTATCGTCGGTGATCTCGATGAAATTGCCCTGGGGGTAGACCAGGAACACGGTCGGCGGCCCCTCCCCGATCTGGCCGCCCACGATGACCGAGGCGGCAAACTGGTCGTCGGAAGTCTGCCCGGTGGGTGAACTATCCACGATCACTTCCTTGAGGGTCGCCCCCACCAGCCGCGCCACCTGAAACATGGTGGGCTGGCGCAGGATGCTCGGGTCGCGGTCCTCGGGCGACTTGGAGCGTTCCTCCAGCAGGCTGATCATCGCCTGGGTGGTGGCCAGGTTGCCTGCGGTCATGATCGTGATGGCCCGTTCGCCCGGCGTGGACCAGGTGAACATCTTTTTGCTGGTTGCAAAATTATCGACACCCGCGCTGGTGCGGGTATCCGACATGAAGACCAGACCCTTGTTGATCCGCATCCCGATGCAATACGTCATCCGATTTTCCGATTACGAGGTTCAGCCCAGAATTACTGCTGCACCTGCAAAGATACAATCAATTCTTCCTCTGCCGACCCCAGCCGCAGCCCTTCGATCGGCGAGGCGTCGCGTGCGTCGCGCCCGATGGCGATGCGCACATAGCGTTCGTCCGGCGAATAGCCGTTGGAGATGTCGAAACCGACCCAGCCCAGCCCGTCCACATGCGCCTCTGCCCAGGCGTGGGTGGCATCCTGATCCACCCGGTCGTTCATCATCAGGTAGCCGCTGACATAGCGCGCCGGGATGCCCGCAACCCGCGCGGCAGAGATGAAGATCTGCGCATGGTCCTGACAGACCCCGCCGCCACCGCCGGTCAGCGCCTCTTCGGCGGTGGTGTGGCTGTGGGTGTTGCCCAGCACATATGGCACCCGTTCCAGGATCGCGGCGGACAGCCCGTGCAGCCCGTCCAGCGGATTGTCATAGCCTTTCAATATGCCAGAGATATCGCGGATTTCAGGGCCCGGTTCCGTCGAAAGGGTCGGCTCCCTGAAGTGCCACAGCGGCGCGCGGGTATAGACCTGGCCCAGCACGCCACTGGCGTTTTTGGTCTCCACCGTGCCGGAGGCCATGATCGACAGCGCCTGCCCGCCGGGGTCGAGGCTGACCAGATCGACATGGTTGCCATAATGGTCAAGATACTGGTTCTCGACCTTGCCGCCCTTGACCACGATGTTCCAGTCAATGACCTCCTGCACCGCAGAGGAGAGCGGACGCAGGCGCACCTTTTGCAGCGCGTAGCTGACCGGCGCGGTGTAAAGATACTCGGTGGTATGGCTGATCTGGATCTGCATCTATCCGTTGAACCTGTAATCCTGCTCGATCTGCCAGGCAAGCCGGGCCGTGTCGTCGATCACCGTCTCGACGAATTCGTGCAAACCTTCGTCAAAGATCGACCCGATGTCACGGCCCTTGAGACGCGCCAGCAGTTCTTCGGCCAGGTCGTTGGAGGGTTTGCGCATCTGGTATTCCTCTGCCAGCAGGCCCAGGTTCGCGGCGATCTGGCTGGCGCAGAAATTCAATGACCTTGGCATCCTGGAATCGAGGATCAGGAAATTCGCGATGGCGGGGGCGGTAAAGTCGTCTTCCACCGCCCAGCGGAAGGACCGGTGCGCCGAAACGGAGCGCAAGACGGTTTCCCATTGCACGTTGTCCAGCCGGCTGCCGACAAAGGAGGGCGACGGCAGCAATGAATAATATTTCACGTCGATGATGCGCGCGGTGCTGTCCATCCGTTCGATTGCAATGCCAAGACTGCAGAAGTCATAGATGTCGTTGCGCAGCATTGTCCCATGCAGTGCGCCGCGCACCAGCGCCGCCTGCTGCCGGATCACGGAGAGCACCCGGGGCACCTCGGTTTCCGGCACGGGGTTCTTCAACAGCTCGGAAAACATCATCCAGGTGTCGTTGACCGCATACCAGACCTCGGTGGTCAGCGCGGTGCGTGTCAGCCGCGCATTGTCGCGGGCGGCCTTGATGATCGACAGGACCGAACTGGGGTTATGCGCCTCGCGCAGCAGGAAATTGATCACCTGGCTGCTGTCATAACCCTCATGATGTGCCTCGTAGGTGTCCTGACTGGCCGAGGTGACGATCACCGATTTCCATTCGGCCTCCGCGTCGTTGGAACGGGTCAGCGCGATGCGGAACCCCGCCTCCACCAGTCTGGCGATGTTTTCGGCCCGCTCAAGGTAACGAAACATCCAGTACAATCCACCCGCAGTCTTTCCCAGCATATCAGTCGTCCAGAACCCAGGTGTCTTTGGTGCCGCCGCCCTGGCTGGAGTTCACCACCAACGACCCCGCCTGCAGCGCGACCCGTGTCAGGCCGCCCGGCGTGATGTTGATCCCCTTGGGCGAGACCAGCGCAAAGGGGCGCAGGTCCACGTGGCGCGGGGCCAGACCGCTTTCGGTAAAGATCGGCACCGTGGAGAGCGCCAGCGTTGGCTGCGCGATATAATTGTTTGGCCGCGCACGCAGTTTTTCGGCAAAAGCGGCGATTTCCTTTTTGCTGGCGGCAGGCCCCACCAGCATCCCGTAACCGCCCGAACCATGGACCTCCTTCACTACCAGATCGGCAAGGTTGTCCAGCACGTAATTCAGGCTGTCGGGTTCCGAGCAGCGGTGCGTTTCCACGTTCTTCAGGATCGCCCGTTCACCGGTGTAGAATTCAACGATGTCAGGCATGTAGCTGTATATCGCCTTGTCATCCGCAACGCCGGTGCCGGGCGCATTGGCAATGGTGATATTGCCCGCACGGTAGACATCCATGATCCCCGGCACACCCAGCATGGAACTGGGGTTGAAGGTCAGCGGATCGAGGAATGCGTCATCGACCCGGCGGTAGAGCACGTCGATCACCTTGTAGCCCTGGGTGGTGCGCATGGTGATATGGCCATCCACAACCCGCAGGTCGTGCCCTTCCACCAGTTCCACGCCCATCTGATCGGCAAGGAAACTATGCTCGTAATAGGCGGAGTTGAAGATGCCCGGCGTCAGCACCGCCACGCAGGGCCGGCCGGTGCAGGAAGCCGGGGCCGTTGCCTCAAGCGCGCGGCGCAGGTTCTTGGGATAGTCGCTGACCGGCTGCACGCGGATCGTGCTGAAGAGTTCCGGGAACATCTGCAACATGGTCTCGCGGTTTTCCAGCATATAGCTGACCCCGGAAGGCGTGCGCGCATTGTCCTCCAGGACAAAGAAATCGTCCTCCCCGGTGCGCACCACGTCGGTGCCGACGATATGGGTGTAGACGCCGCCCGGCGGGGTAAAGTCGATCATCTGCGGCAGGAAGGCGTCGTTGCGCGCGATCAGTTCCGTCGGGATGATCCCTGCGCGCAGGATTTCCTGGCGGTTGTAGATGTCATGCAGAAAGGCATTCAGCGCCGCCACCCGCTGTTCGATCCCGCGCGACAGCTTGGTCCACTCCCGGCTCGACAGGATGCGGGGGATCAGATCGAAGGGGATCAGACGTTCCTCGGCATCCGTCTGACCATAGACATTGAAGGTGATTCCCGTCCGGCGAAAAAACGCCTCGGCCTCGGCCGCCTTTTGCGCAAGGCGCTGGTTGTCCTGGGCCGCAAACCACGCATCGTAATAATCATATGGGGCACGCGCACCGGCGTCTGAAAGCATTTCATCGAAGGGAAAGACTTTTGATTTCATGGGTAAAACATATGACAAACCGGCCACCTGGCAATCTTGCACATGAATTCCGAACGGCTGCTTTGCACAAAACATCGTCGCAGGCGGCAATATGCTCAAAAACAAGGCACATGCGTGCGGTGCCGCACCTGATGCCCCGGCTCACGCAGGCGTCGAAGCCGCCCGGGACCGACCGGCGCGCTGCCTCCGGCAGTTTTCCGGTTGCGCCCACCGCCCTGTCGGACAACCCTTGGGCCGGGGCGGCATGCAGCGCCTCAGCACCCGAACCCGCGGTCAGACAGGCATTCGATGACAAAGCTCCTTGTGGTCTATCATTCAAAAACCGGCGGCAGCAGGCAGATGGCCGAAGCGGCGGCAGAGGCGGCGCAGGCCGAGACGCCCACCACCCTGCTGACCGCCGCCGAAGCAGGCCCGGAGGATCTGCTGGCCGCTGCCGGCTACATCTTCTGCGGCCCGGAGAATCTCGCGGCGATTGCAGGTGTGATGAAGGATTTCTTTGACCGCTGCTATTACCCGGTGCTGGGCCGGATCGAGGGCCGCCCCTATGCGCAGATGATCTGTGCCGGGTCAGACGGGGAGAACGCCAAGCGCCAGACCGCCCGCATCGCCCAGGGCTGGCGCCTGAAAGAGGTTCAAGCGCCCATCATCATCTGCACCAATGCCCAGACGCCCGAGGAAATCCTGGCGGAAAAGACAATACCGGAGAAGGACCTTGCCCTGTGCCGTGACCTTGGCGCGGCTATGGGTGCTGGGCTGAACATGGGCATGTTCTGACGCAGCCCGGCACCACGACGGCAGCACCAGCCTCGGGCACCTTACTGGTTGATCTCCGGTTCCACGAGCTTTGCCAGCTTCCGCAGGCTGTCCTGCCAGCCCAGATAGCAGGCTTCGAGCGGGATCACCTCCGGAACGCCGTCCTGCACGACGGACATTTCCGTGCCGACAGAGACAGCCTTCAGGTCGACGGTGATCGTCATCTCGCCGGGCAGGTTTGGATCGTCGAACCGGTCGCTGTAGACCAGCCGCGGACCCGGAACCAACTCCTTGTATTCGCCGCCGAATGAATGGCTGTCACCGGTCGTGAAATTGCGGAATGACATGCGGTGCGTCCCGCCGACCTCGGGCGTCAGTTCGTGGACCGTGCAGAGAAACCCATAGGGCGGCAGCCAGCTGGCCACGGCGTCGGGTTCCAGAAAGGCCCGATAGACCTTTTCGGGTTTGGCGGCGATGACGCGGTGCAGACGGACCGTGTTGGGCATGGCGATATCCTTTTCTTGCTCATCTTGTTTGAAGATTCTTGCTCGCCTTATTTTACGGACATCCTGCCATCCCATCGCTCGAAAACGTATGGAATTCTTGTCACGCTGCGATCTGCGCGGCAGTCCGCTGTCATTCGGCAAGTGCCGCCAGATAGGCTTCGGTCAATTCCGCAATCACCGAACGCGCCGGCGGTGCCGCGCCAAGATGCAGGCTCCGCAATTCCGCCATGAACGCCTCCCACATCTCGGGACCGCCCTCTTCCAGAAGCTGCGCGCGGATCGACAGTTCCCGCGTGACCGGCGTAAAGCGCCGACCCCATGCGCCCATCTGCGCAAGCAGCGGCACCAGCTGGATCGCGGGTTCCGTCAGGCTGTAGACCGTCTTTTGCTTGTGCGACGGGTCCGGACTGGTGGAGAGCAGACCCGATTCAGTCAGCTTCTTCAGCCGGTCCGCCAGGATGTTCGAGGCGATGCCTTCCTCGGAATTGTTGAGCAGGTCGCGATAGTGCCGGCGGTTGCCGAACATGATGTCGCGGATGACAATCAGGCTCCAGCGGTCGCCCAGCGTTTCAAGCGTCAGGTTGATCGGGCAACCGGAGCGGATAGGTTTGTCCATGTGGGGCCTCCGTAAACTGCTTGCAATATACATACGGTTCTGGTAATTCACAACTGCTTGCAAAACACATACAGAAAGGAAGGCAAAGATGCCTATAGTCAAGTTCTACGCCCAACTAAGCTGTTCCGACCTGAGCCAAAGCCTGCCTTGGTTCGAAAAACTGTTCGCACGCGGGCCTGATGACCGACCGATGGACGGTCTTGCCGAATGGCATCATGGCGACGATGCTGGCCTGCAGCTATTCGAGAACAAGAAAGATGCCGGTCATGGCACTCTCACCCTTATCGTCGAGGGCCTGCGCGACGAACGCCAGCGCCTGAATGAGGCCGGTCTTGCGCCCGGCCCGGTTGAACCAGCGACCTCAACCAGTCTCGTGAAGCTTGTCGACCCTGACAACAATACCGTTGTCCTCGCCCAGCCGGGCCGGGCCTAAGTCAGAGCAAACAATCTTCCAACAGCAAGGACGCAGTCATGACCAAGGTAATCGTTTCGGGGTTTTCGCTTTCCATCGACGGCTATGGCGCCGGGCCGGACCAAAGCCTTGAGAACCCGCTCGGCAAGGGCGGCGAGACGCTGCATACCTGGATGATCGAAACCAGCATGTTTCACACAATGCTGGGCAAGGATGGCGGCTCGCGGGGCGTCGACAACGATTACGCGACCCGCTCAATGGTAGGCTTCGGTGCCTTCATCCTGGGCCGCAACATGTTCGGTCCCATCCGTGGTGACTGGCCGGATGACAGCTGGAAAGGCTGGTGGGGCGACAATCCCCCGTATCACGCCCCGACCTTCATCCTCACCCAATATCCGCGCGACCCTGTCGAGATGGAGGGCGGCACCGTCTTTCACTTCGTCACCGAGGGGATCGCGGCCGCGCTTGAACAAGCGAAGGCGGTGGCCGGGGAACAAAACGTCAAGATCGGCGGCGGCGTCTCGACGGTGCGGCAATATCTTCAGGCAGGTCTTGTCGACGAGATTCACCTTGCCATCTCGCCGGTGGTCCTGGGCCGGGGCGAGGCGCTGTTCGCAGGGATTGACCTGCCGGCGCTTGGCTTTTCCGTCACTGAAACTGCCGCGACCGAGGCGGCGACCCACATCGTGCTCGCAAGATAGGAAAGACCTTCGCATCATGCCCAAATTCATCACCATCGGATATGGCGATCAGGACGGCTATGACCGCACGCCTCAGGCCGTCAGGGAGGCCGCACATGCGCAGGACGCCAGACTGGTTTCCGAAGGCGCTTTGGTCGGGATTGCCGGGACACCGGTCCAGGTCCGCAATCCGAATGCCTCCGGCGTGACAACGCGCGAAGGTGCATTCATGTCCTCCGACCTTCCGGTTGCAGGTTTCGCGGTGATCGAGGCCGCCAGCCTGGCAGAGGCCATCGACAAGGTCGCGCAGGTTCCCTGTGCCGTCGCCCATGGCGTCGTCGAAGTCTGGCCCCTGAAATAGCCGATCATCACAAGGAGGGAGCAAGGGCATGGCAAAGCTCGTATTCGGAATGAATGTGTCACTGGACGGCTATGTCGACCATGAGCGGTTTGCGCCGGACCCCTGTCTTTTTCGTCATTTCATCGAAGAGGCCGAGGGTCAGCTGGGCAGCATCTATGGTCGCAACATCTATGAAATCATGCGCTATTGGGATGAGGACCACGAAGACTGGGAACCGGAGGGCGCGGCGTTTGCGGCGGCCTGGCGGAAACAGCGGAAATGGGTTGTCTCACGGACACTGGAAACGGTCGGCCCCAATGCGACCCTTGTCGGGGATGACCTGGAAGGCGCGGTGCGGCGGATCAAGGCAGAACACGCCGGAGAGATCGAAGTTGCCGGTCCGACCCTGGCACAAAGCCTGACCGAACTGGGGCTGATTGACGAATACCGGATGTACCTTCATCCCGTGGTGCTTGGCCATGGCACGGGTTATTTCGCGGGTGCCCGGCCGCCCCTCACCCTGCTGTCGCATGAGCGGATTGGCGATAACGTGCTGCGGCTGGTCTATGCCCCCGCTTGATCACCCGACAGACCCGGCGGCACCTTGCGGCCTGCCGTCACGGGGGAAGACGGCAATCTTCCCCCGCGTCTTTTTGCGCCGTTGCTATCTTAGTACCAGCGCACGCCCGCCACCTGCCGGATCCCGGCGTTGAGGCGGTTCCAGACGTTGATCTGCGCGATCTGCAGCAGCAGTGCCGCCCGTGCGGGTTTGTCGTAATGCCGGGCCACTTCCGACCACAGCTCATCGGAAACCGCTTCGGGGCGATCCGCGAGGCGGGTCAGTTCCTCCGTGAGGGCAAGGGCGACCCGTTCCGCATCGGTAAACCAGGGGGCCTCGCGCCAGGCGGCCACGGTATGGATGCGTTTGTCATCCTCGCCAGCGTTCTTGATCTCCTGCGCATGCATGTCCACACAAAAGCTGCAGCCATTGATCTGGCTGGCACGCAGATGAACGAGGTAGCAGGTCACCGCCGGAAGCCCGTCGGCGGTGGCGGCCTTGCCAAGCGCCAGCAGCGCTTTCATGGCTTCGGGCAGAACGAGGACCGGATGCTTCATCCGGGCTTGCATGGTTTCAACTTTATCGAGCATGGTTTCTTCCTATCTGTTCAGGTTCCCGGGGTCTTGGGCCCGGTGCGATGACATAGCGGCCGCCCGCTGTCACATCGGGCCTGAACCGTTCGTCATAAGCATGACGGAACGCAAACAAGGAATGTGACAATGCGTGGCAAAAAATTTTTGTTGGACGAATTCGAGGCCCACCGGGCGCGGCTGAACGCGGTTGCCTACCGCATGCTTGGCTCCCGGGCCGAGGCGGAGGATGCGGTTCAGGAAGCCTGGCTTCGGCTCAACCGCTCCGAACCGGACAGTATCGCCAATCTTGGCGGCTGGCTTACCACCGTGGTGGGCCGGCTGTGTCTGGACATGCTGCGCACCCGGAAATCGCGCCAGGAAGAATCGCTGGACGGGATGCTGGACAACACGCTTCGGCCAGACCCCTCGTTGACGGCGACAAATGCCACCCCCGAAGAAGAACTTGCCATGGCCGATTCCGTCGGTCTGGCCATGCTGACCGTGCTTGAGACCCTGACACCGGGCGAGCGGGTCGCTTTTGTACTGCATGATGTTTTCGCCGTCCCGTTTGACGACATCGCAGGGATTGTCGGGCGTTCGCCGGATGCAACCCGGCAGCTTGCCAGCCGCGCGCGGCGCCGGGTGCAGGGCGCACAGACCGCCGACAGGGTCGACAATGCCCGCCGGCGCGAAGTGGTGGATGCCTTTCTTGCCGCTGCACGCGGGGGTGATTTCGATGCTTTGATGACAATGCTCGATCCCGATGTGGTCCTGCGCGGAGATGCGGTTGCCGTGAAACTCGGCGGACATGCAGAACTGCGCGGCGCTCCGGCGGTTGCCGCATTCTTCAAGGGCAGCGCCCAGGCGGCCAGACCGGCACTGGTGGACAATGTGATGGACGTTGCCGTCGTCCCCGGCGGTCAGCTTCTTCTTCTGCTGCGCCTCGACATTGCTGGCGACAGAATCACGGGCATGAATGTCATTGCAGAGCCCGAAGACATGGCGGCGTTCGACCTGTCGATTGTCGAAGACTGACGGTCAAGCCGTGGTTCGGGCTTTGCTCAGGCCTCGATCACCGATGCCCTGAAGCAAAGCCGGGACACACCTGCCGAGTTGCCGGGATTGTCCGGGCGGGCCGCCCGTTTGGGTGGCGCCTGCCCCCTGCCCGGCTTGGGCCGGGCGTCGCCTGTGTCCCGCCCATTACCCTTTGTACGGCTCGCAAAAATCTCCGCTCATTGCACCCGTCAGCACCCATCATATCGGACATCTTGACATAGATACCGACCGGATGGTATTTATATACCCATGCCAAGACCAACCAAACAAAATCCCGAACGCGGCGACGCCCGCACCAGGCTGCTTGAAGCGGCACGAGACGTGATCCGGTCCCAGGGTTTCGCGGCCACCACGCTTGATGACCTCTGCAAGTCGGCTGGCGTGACCAAGGGCGCGTTTTTCCATCATTTCGAAAACAAGGAAGCGCTGGGCGTCGCTGCCGCCGCTTTCTGGGCTGAGACGACATCGGCGTTCTTCGCCGAAGCACCCTATCACGACCACGACGATCCACTCGACAGGCTGCTTGCCTATGTCGCGTTCCGCAAGGAGATCATCGAAGGCGATCTTGCCGAGTTCACCTGTCTTGTCGGCACGATGACGCAGGAGGTCTATCTCTCGCATCCGGCGATCCGCGATGCCTGTGCGGCGAGCATCTTCGGCCACGCCGCCACGCTGGAACCGGATATCGAAGCGGCCATGAAAGCGCATGGAATTGCGGCAGACTGGACACCGGCGAGCCTTGCCGCCCACACCCAGGCCGTGCTGCAGGGCGCCTTCATTCTGGCCAAGGCGACGGGCGACCGCACCATCGCGCGCGACAGCGTCGATCATCTGCAACGCTATCTGCTGCTCCTGTTCGGGAGGGCACCACGCAGCGATAGGCCAGACGTCCTCCAAGGGAACACCGCAGACCAAGCCCTACCAACAGTGGCGAAGGCACGACGCATATGACTGACACATCTCGCCAATCAACGCGCGTACACGCCAGACCAAACATCACCATCTTCGAACGCGCGCCCGATGGCGGCACGGGCCGGGCACGCGGACCCATGACGCCCAACGCGACTTTTTCAACAGCAGCACTGCCGGTTGAGTGATGCCGGACAATTACAACAATACTTCAGGATCAAGGGAGGACCCAAGACATGGAACCTGCAATCTATCTCTTCTTCAAAGGAAACTGCCTGGAGGCGATGAGCCATTATGCCGAGGTGCTGGGCGGTGAAATCACCGGTGTTTTCCGCAACGCCGATGCCCCGACCCCCGAAAACCGCATGCCCGGCGGCGACGACATGGTGATGAACATGGCCATGAAGCTGGGCAGCGCCCTGGTCATGGCCTCTGACAACAACGACGAGATGTATGACAAGCCGCAGGGCTTCCGCATCTCGATCTCGCCAAGGTCGCTGGCGGATTTCGACCGCATCTACGACGCGCTTGCCAAGGATGCGGCGCGCGTCGAAATGGAACCCGACGAAACATTCTGGGCCGAACGATTTGCCATGTTCACCGACAAATACGGAACGCCCTGGATGCTGATGTTTGCAGGCAGCAAGGCGCAGGGAGCATCGTCATGACCGAACTTGTCACCTGCATGTGGTACGACCACGGCGAAGCGAAAAAGGCGGCGGAGTTTTATGCCGCCACCTTTCCGGACAGCCGCGTGGACCGCGTGAACACCGCGCCGGATGACTTTCCGGGCGGCAAGGCCGGGAATGAACTGACCGTCGAATTCACTGTGCTTGGCCGCAAATGCGTCGGGCTGAACGGTGGTCCGAACTTCAAACCCAACGAGGCCGTCAGCTTCATGGTCGTGACCGAAACCCAGGAAGAGACCGACCGCTACTGGAACGCCATCGTATCCAACGGCGGACGGGAAAGCGCCTGCGGCTGGTGCAAGGACCGTTGGGGCCATTCCTGGCAGATCACACCGCGATTGCTGCTCGACCTGACAACAAGCACCGACAAGGAAAGGGCCAAACGTGCATTCGGAGCGATGATGACAATGACAAAGATCGACATTGCGGCGCTCGAAGCCGCCGTCGCTTAACGCAGTGCGCATGGGAGTCCTAGGATGAAACTCTACTACGCCGCGGCGATGAACTCGTACAAAACCTGCGCGCCATGTCGCGCTCGATATCGACTTCCATTGCCTTGATCTGAGCAAGAGCCTGAGCCACGCGCGCAGGCAAGACTTAAACCCAGGAACCATCATATTCAGGGAGTGACAAGATGGGCTACATAGACGGTTTCGTGATCGCCGTGCCGACGGCGAACAAGCAGAAATTCATCGACCACGCCAAACTCGGCGACAGCGTTTTCAAGGATCTCGGCGCCACGCGCATCCTGGAATGCTGGGGCGACGATCTGCCCGATGGCAAGCTCACCGATTTTCGCAAGGCCGTTCAGGCAAAGGAGGATGAGACTGTTGTCTTTTCCTGGATCGAATGGCCCGACAAGCAAACCCGCGATGCGGCCTTTGACAAGATGAAGGACTGGATGGAACATCCGGAAAACGCCGATCCGCGCATGAACCCGGAAAAGAACCCGATGCCCTTCGATGGCGCACGGCTGATTTATGGCGGGTTCATACCGGTTGTGGAGGTCTGACGTAACCGGGACGATAACCTGTCACATCATCGACATGCGCGGAGCCATAGATCAGGCTTTGGAACAATGTCGCCCGTCGCCAAGGCATCGCGGGTCCGGTGATCAACCGTTTCGATAAAGAAGGCTCAGCACAGAGGATAGGCTTATGAGCACACAGAAAATCACCATCGACACCGTGATCGACGCGCCGGTCGCACGTGTATGGCAGGCATATTCGACCCCCGCCGACATCACGCAATGGAACTTCGCCTCTGACGACTGGTGCTGCCCAAGCGCCAGCGCCGATCTGAAAGTCGGCGGTGCATATTCGGCGCGCATGGAAGCAAAGGACGGCAGTTTCGGTTTCGATTTCGACGCGGTTTATGAAGAGGTCGAACCGAACAAGGCGCTGACCCTGGCCATGAGCGACGGCCGCAAGGCACGCACGACATTCGAGGTTGAGAACGGAAAGACGAAAGTCACGACAACCTTCGATGCCGAAGACCAGAATCCGGTCGACATGCAACGGGACGGCTGGCAGGCGATCCTGAACAATTTCAAGCGTCATGTAGAAGGTGAAGACTGCGTCTGACGAACGTCCTGAAACATCAGGCATCGCGTAACGCATAGGACCACAGAAAGAGGCAGCGAACAAGTATTTCAGATCTATCCTGAACCCCTTCAGCAAGGGTCTCTCTCGCCCCCTGCGCGCGGCACCAACCAAGCAAAAACCTTTATTAACAATGCGTTGGGTTCCCCGCGGGGAACCCTCCAACTTCTCATTTCTGCTGACCAGCCGAAAGACGCCACCAGACCGCAGCGCTGAAACCGGCAACGGCCTTTCGCTGCAAGTTGTCAAAGGAGTTGAAACCGGTGGAAGAGGTATGGCGCACCCATCAGGATTCGAACCTGAGGCCTCTGCCTTCGGAGGGCAGCGCTCTATCCAGCTGAGCTATGGGTGCTTACCGTGTCGCAATGCTGTGGCAATGCTTACGTGAACTTTTCGCGAGTTGAAAGATCAGAAAGAGGGCCTCGCAAATCCCGTTCCGATAATCCTTTTCTTCTCCTCTTTGTCCCCCCGGCCCCTTCGCATCTGCCATCCGAAGGCAATGCTCTGGCCGAAGAGCTGGTTCACAGATGCTCCTATACATAAGCCATCCGGCCCCCGCAATGCCTCCGGGTATGGTTTTCCGGACTTATGCGACGGGGCGGTCATGCATCAAGATACCCGCAATAAGGGAATCTGTTAGCCAGTAGCCTTCAGTACCAAATTTTTTTTCAAAGAAATGGAGATTATCATGACCAAGCAATATCACGGGCTGTCGCGTCTCGACCAACTTGCCAAGACCTGCCTTGAGGGCAACGGCCCCAATGCCGTCTTTCCCCGCGTGCTGGACCGGATGCTCAAACGCAACCCGGTGCATATCGAGAACATCAGCCATGCCGATGTGATCGACGCGCTGACGGACCTTTCCGTGACCATGGGCAAGGACGAACAGACCGATGGCCCGGCAGAGGCCGGGATGACCTTTCTCGGACAATTCGTCGACCATGACATCACGCTGGATGCCACCAGCGCATTGGGGTCGCGCATCGACCCTGCCACCATCACGAATGTGCGCACCCCCAACCTGGACCTTGACTGCGTCTATGGCGCGGGGCCCGAAGCCTCGCCGCATCTCTATGGCAACGGGGCAGCCGAACAATTCCTGATGTTCGGCCGCGAGGAAAACCACCTTGATCTCGCGCGCACCTGTGCCGGCAAGGCATTGATCGGCGATCCGCGCAACGACGAGAATGTGATCGTGGCGCAGATCCAGAGCATTTTCATCCGCCTGCACAACATCCTGATGACCTACCGCAAGGAGGACGGCGACAAGGCCAGGGACATCAAGGCCTGCGCCATGGCGGGCATGGAGCCGGAGGTCTGGAAAGACCATGTTGTCCCCTCGCTGGAAGACTTCGAACAGGTCCGCCGCTTTATCCGGCTGCATTATCAGTACATTGTCTGGAACGAACTGCTGCCGTCCTTTGTCGATCAGGCTTGCCTGAAAGCGGCCTGGCAGGGCGATCTGCTGCCGCCGATGGCGCCGGTCATGCCGGTGGAATTCACCGGTGCGGCTTACCGCTTTGGCCATGCGACAACGCAGTTCCAGTACAAGCTGCGCAAGGGGGACGAACCGATGGGCCTGTTCTCGACCCTGGGGTTCGGCCCGCGGCCCGAAAGCGCCAATATGGAATATGACGTGATGTTCCGCATGAAGGGCGGCTCGGCCCATCAGCACGCGCGTCCCGTCGGCACCGGGCTGGGTCTGCCGCTGCTCAACCTGCCCTTCGTGCATGATCCCATCCACCTGAAGGACATCGACCACACCCTGACGCTGGACCAGTCCCGCAACCTGGCCCTGCGCAACATGATCCGCGACCGCTATACCTATGAGCTGGCCAGCGGCCAGATGGCGGCGGATCATTTCAAGGTGAGCAAGCGGCCCCCAGTGCCCGCCCCCCTCAAGGACAAGGGCTTCAGGAAAACCCCGCTGTGGTTCTACTGTCTGCAGGAAGCCGAGGACTTTGGCGCAGGCAAGCTGACCGGCGTCGGTGGCAACCTGGTTGCCGGGGTGTTCGCAAACCTGCTCAAGCGGGACAAGGCGAGCTTCTATCACCTGCCGCATTTCAAACCCTGGCACGGGTTCGGTGGCAACCACAGCGTGCTGGCAGGCATCATCGCCTTTGTCGAAAAGCACTATGGCGACGTGGAATACGCCAAGCACCTGCGCTGCGGTCCGACCGAAGCGGCATGGAAGGCCAATACCCCGGCCGATTGATCCGGCAAGATCCGGTCTCGGGGGTCAGCCCCCGAGATCAGGCAAACAGATCATGAGCCAGTTCAAGCGCCTCGACCAGCACATCGACTTCCTGCGTGGTGTTATAAAGGCCGAATGAGGCCCGGCAGGTCGCGGTCAGGCCAAGGTGATCCATCAACGGCCCCGCACAATGGTGCCCTGCCCGCACCGCGACGCCCTTTTTGTCCAGAATGGTCGATATGTCATGGGCATGGGCCGCCCCATCCAGCGAAAAGCTGAAGATCGCGGCCTTGTCCGGCGTCGTGCCCTGCAGTTGCAACCAGTTCAGCCCGGACAGTTTGGAAACCGCATAGTCGCGCAGGTGATCTTCATGGGCGGCAATATTCTCCATGCCAAGCGCCATCATGTAATCCAGCGCGGCGCCCAGGCCGATGGTCTGCACGATGCCGGGCGTCCCCGCCTCGAACTTCATCGGCGGATCGGCATAGGTCACGTTTTCCTTGCTGACTTCGCGGATCATGTCACCGCCCCCGATGAAGGGGCGCATCTCGGCCATCCGCTCCTTGCGGATGTAGATCGCGCCGGACCCGGAGGGACCATAAAGCTTGTGGCCCGTGATGGCGTAGAAATCGCAGCCCAGGTCGCGGACATCGACCGGCATATGCACCGCCCCCTGCGAGCCATCGACCAGCACCGGCACGCCCTTGGCATGGGCCGCCGCCGTGATCGCCTTCACATCCACCTTGGTGCCCAGCACGTTGGACAGCTGCGTGACTGCCACCAGTTTGGTCCGCGGGCCGATGGCATCAATCACCGCCTGCGGGTCCAGCGCGCCGGTGCTGTCGGTATCCACCCATTTCAGCACCACGCCCTGCCGTTCGCGCAGGAAATGCCAGGGCACGATATTGGCATGGTGCTCCATCACGCTCAGCACGATCTCGTCGCCCGCTTCCATGCGTGGCATCGCCCAGCCATAGGCAACCAGATTGATCCCCTCGGTGGTGCCGGAGTTCAGCACGATCTCATCCTCGGAGCCGGCATTCAGGAACCGCGCCACAGTGCCACGCACCGCCTCGTATTTGTCTGTCGCGAGGTTGGACAGATAATGCAACCCCCTGTGAACATTGGCATATTCCATCGAATAGGCATTCGTGACCGTATCGATCACCACCTGCGGCTTTTGCGCCGATGCGCCGTTGTCCAGATAGACCAGCGGCTTGCCGTTCACCTCGCGCGCGAGGATCGGAAAATCCCGGCGGACCGCGTTTACATCATACATCACGTGACTCCCTGGGCGCCCAGCCCGATTAACGTCAACAGGATTCCAAGGCCGATTATCAGCCCGACTGCCGCCGCGACCAGCACCGCAAATGCCTGCCAGATGGAGGCAAGATGCAGCGCAGCGGCCACGAAATTCAGAAAGATCCAGAACCCCCAGACCGCAACGGCCAGTGACAGCAACAGCGCCAGCGCCGGCAGGAGAAAGGACATCACGATGATCGCAACTTGTGCCAGCGCGCGCAGGGCCTGGAACCAGATCACCAGCGCCAGCACATCGTCCAGCGATCCCGACCCACCCAGGGCCAGCCCGGCCCAATACATGCCATGCACATAGATCACCATCATCCCGGCGATGATCACAAACAGCGCAAGGGGCCGTTCAACATAGCCCGGCAAGGGGAATTCGGTATCGGAGGTCTGGAATATCACGAAAAGCAAGGCGGCATTGCCGACAGCAACCAGCGCCAGCGCCGTCCAGAGCACATCGCGCGTCAGCCGCAGCGCCATGATCTGACCTGCCGCGTCACGCGGGGCGCGCAGGGTCGTCCGCACCAGTTCTACCAATGCCGGGTTCATCCCGCCTGCTCCGCCATGGCGGCGCGGTATCCGGCAGCCCAGAACCATCCAAAGACGCCCAGCCAGACCAGCCCCACCAGGTTCATCTCGATCCCCGGGCCGACAAAACCCGCCGTCAGCCCCCAAAGCAACATCACCGGGGCCGCCGCCAGCAGCGCCCAGAACAGCGCGATCCGCGCGCCATAGCCCCCCGGACCGCGCCCGAAGGCACGTCCGGCCAGCTGGCTCAGCGCGGCAACGGCGTAAAGGATCAGCGGCGCGATGAACAGCCACGCCAGCAGCGTGCCGCCCATCAGCATGCCCAGATCCTCACCGGTGACATAGGCCTGCCGCGCCAGACGCGGGGTCTGTGCCACAAAGACCAGCAGGCAGCCGATCATCAGATAGAGCAGCGCCCGGTCCTCGCGCGTGCCCTGCCCCAGCAGCCGGCGCACCACACGCCCCGGCCCCCGGTAGGTGGCCACGATATCGCGTGTCGCCGCCATCAGCCGCGACGACGGCCCAGCCAGGCGGCCATACGGGTGTTGATCTCGTCCCGCAGGGTCTCCGCTTCGATTTCTTCCACCGCTTCGGCCAGGAAGGACAGGGTCAGCATATCCGTGGCCTCGGCCTGCGGCACCCCGCGCGACCGCAGGTAAAACAAAGCATCCTCATCAATCGCACCCGAGGTGGACCCATGCGAACAGGCCACGTCATCGGCATAGATTTCAAGCTCCGGTTTGGCGAGGAACTGGCTGTCCTCGTCCAGCAACAGCGATTGGCTGATCTGGTAACCGTCGGTTTTCTGCGCGCCTGCCTTGACCAGGATCTTGCCCTGGAACACGCCGGTCGCACCGTTGCGCAGCACTTTCTTGAACACCTGGCGGCTTTCGCAATTCACCGCGTCATGGGTGATGAACACCGTGTCGTCATGGTGAAACGCCCCATCGCCCACACAGGCTCCGGCCACATGCGCCGAGGCGTCATCGCCGGTCAGTTCGATCACGCAGTCATTGCGCGTCATGACGCCGTTGACGGTCAGCGTGAAGCTCTTGAAGGTCGATTCCGCACCCAGCCGGGCAAAGACATGCGTGGCCGCGCGCCGTTCATGGTCGCGGCCCTGCGCGCGCACATGATGAAAGGATGCACCGTCTCCCACGTCGACTTCCATCACCTTGTTGAACCGCGCCGCCGCCGGTCCGTTTTCGAGCACCGTCAGCTCGGTCCCCGCGTCCAGCTTGATGAGGTGATGCAAGATCACATCGGAAGTGGTTGATTCATGGCGATAAACGATGCTGATCGGCTTGCTTGCCGCACCGGTCACATGGATCAGAATGCCATCGGTCGCAAAGGCCGTGTTCAGCGCCGCAAGGGGCCGGGCCACGGGCGTCTGCCCGTTGGTTTCCAGCGTCCCGTACAGATCGCGCGCCCAGTGCAGATCACTGTTCGCCTCTGCCAGCCGCTCGATCCGCAGGCCTTCAAGGCTCAGATCATCGGAGGCTTCGGCATCAAAGACACCGTCGACAAAGACGATCTTCACCCGGTCCATGCCGTCAAACAGCGGTGCCTCGTCATTCTCAAAGACCGCCGCCGGTTCCGGCGTGACCTGGGTCAGCGTATCGGGGCGGGTGTATTTCCAGTATTCATCCCGGCGTTCCGGCAGCCCCATGGCCCGCAGGCGGTTCACCGCATCTTCACGCGCCGGCACCGACCAGCCCCTGCCCGGTATGCTCAGGGCCGCAATCCGTGCGTCCGTCAGGTTGGTCTTTTCCGCAGCCTGGGCCATTACGCCACCTCTGCGAGGATATCGGCATAGCCATTGTTCTCGACCTCAAGCGCCAGCTCGGGGCCGCCGGTCTTGACGATGCGGCCATCGGCCATGATGTGCACGACATCCGGTTTGATGTGATCCAGCAGGCGCTGATAATGGGTGATGACAAGGAAGCCACGCCCTTCGGAGCGCAGCGCGTTCACGCCTTCGGCCACCAGTTTCATCGCATCCACGTCCAGACCTGAATCGGTCTCGTCCAGGATGCACATCTTCGGCTCCAGCATGGCCATCTGCAGGATTTCATTGCGCTTTTTCTCACCGCCGGAGAAGCCCATATTGACGGGGCGCTTCAGCATCTCCGCGTCGATCTTGAGGTCCTTGGCCTTGGCGCGCACCACTTTCAGGAAGTCAGCAGCCGACATTTCCTCTTCGCCCCGCGCCTTGCGCTGCGCATTCACAGCCGTGCGCAGGAAGGTCATGTTGCCCACACCGGGAATCTCGACCGGATATTGGAAGGCCAGGAACAGACCCGCCGCCGCACGCTCCTCGGGCTCCATGTCCAGCAGATCTGTCCCCAGCAGGGTGGCGGATCCTTCGGTCACCTCATAGCCGTCCTTGCCGGACAGCACATAGGACAATGTCGATTTGCCGGAGCCGTTCGGCCCCATGATCGCATGGACCTTGCCGGCCTCGACCTCCAGATCAACGCCTTTGAGGATCTGCTTGTCCTCTTCTTCCAGTTTCACGTGCAGGTTCTTGATGCTCAGCATGTCGTCGTCTCCTTCTTGGCCGTCACGGCCCTTATCCATTTGAAAATCAGCAGCTTATGCCGGTTTTCTCATCCATTTCGGTAGCTTGTTGAAAAAATCTTTCGGCACATCCGGTGCAAGGACGCCCCGTGTGGCAAGGTGATCGAGGCAGGCAATCACCAGATCATAAGACCCAAACACCCCCGCCGCCGCGATCGCCAGTTGCGCAACCTGTGCCTCGGGCCATTCATCCATGTCGCGCGGGTCGCGGATATAGACGGCATCCCCATCCAGCATCTGGCTGCGGAAATGTTCCGTCTTCATCGCGCTGCGCATGGAGTTGCCCAGCGGGACCGACTTGATCGCCGCCATCTTGTGCAGGACAAACCCCTGATCGCGCAGTTCCAGATCAACCTCGGCCCACATCGGCTCATTCGCGTACATCTGGGCAAAGCGGACCTCGGGGATCACCGCAACCGCCGCGCTCAGCGTGTCACGGCCATGTTCCAGCACATCCAACTCGCTGCCCTGGATGTCCATCTTCAGCACATCCGGACGCGGCAGTTCATCGCGCGGAATGTCATCCAGCGCAATCAGGTCAATCTCCACGCCCGCGCCCTGATTTGCAAACCAGCCGGGCCGGCCCAGATAGGTGACCGAGCGTTCGTCCATCTTTAACAACGACCCCAAACCGGTTGATTTATGGGGATAAAACATACCCCTCCCGGTCTTGCCAAGGGCGCGCTGGACGAAATGTGTGTTGGGTCCGGCCTGCGCCTGCAATGCGGCAAAGGCCTCCGGCTCCGGCTCGAATCCCCAGACCTCACAGCCGCCGATGTCCAGCAGCTCCTTGTAGTCCGGCACATTGACCGGGTTGGCCCCCACATCCGCGATCCGCAGCAGACGGTCCACCCCCGTCACGGAACGCAGGTACGCGATCCGTCCGCCCAGCTGCCGCAGGGCCGATTTGGGCATATCCGACGCCCCGGTTGTCATCAGCCGACGGACCCTTCCAGCGAAATCGCCACCAGCGCCTGCGCCTCCATGGCGAATTCCATCGGCAGCGCCTGCAGCACGTCCTTGCAGAACCCGTTGACCACCAGTGCCACGGCTTCCTCCTCGTCCATCCCGCGCGAGCGGCAATAGAACATCTGATCATCGTCCACCTTGGATGTGGTCGCCTCATGCTCCACGCGGGAGGAGTTGTTCCTGACCTCGATGTAAGGCACCGTATGGGCCCCGCACTTGTCGCCGATCAACAGGCTGTCACACTGGGTATAATTGCGCGATTCCTTGGCCTTGGGGTGCATCGACACCAGCCCGCGATAGGTGTTCTGCGCCTTGCCCGCCGAAATCCCCTTGGACACGATCCGCGACTTGGTACGCTTGCCCAGGTGGATCATCTTGGTCCCGGTGTCGGCCTGCTGCATGTTGTTGGCAATGGCGATGGAATAGAATTCGCCCTGGCTGTCGTCACCGCGCAGGATGCAGGACGGGTATTTCCAGGTCACGGCCGATCCGGTCTCGACCTGCGTCCACATCACCTTGGCCCGGTCACCCCGGCAATCGGCGCGTTTGGTGACAAAGTTATAGATCCCGCCCTTGCCGTTCTCATCGCCGGGATACCAGTTCTGAACGGTGGAATATTTCACCTCCGCGTCTTCTTCGATGATGATCTCGACCACGGCGGCATGCAGCTGCGATTCATCGCGCTGCGGCGCGGTGCAGCCTTCGAGGTAGGACACGTAAGACCCCTTGTCGGCGATGATCAGCGTGCGTTCGAACTGGCCGGTATTCTCGGCATTGATGCGGAAATAGGTGCTCAGTTCCATCGGGCAGCGCACCCCCGGCGGCACATAGACAAACGAGCCGTCGGAAAACACCGCCGAGTTCAGCGTGGCATAGAAATTGTCCGACACCGGCACAACCGAGCCGAGGTATTTCTTCACCAGCTCGGGATGTTCGCGGATCGCTTCCGAGATCGAACAAAAGATCACGCCCGCCTTCTTCAGTTCCGCCTGGAAGGTCGTGCCGACGGAGACGGAATCAAACACCGCATCCACAGCCACCTTGCGGCCCTCGGCGGGCGCATCCTCTGCCCCCTCGACCCCCGCAAGGATCATCTGCTCTTTCAGCGGAATGCCAAGTTTCTTGTAGGTTTCCAGCAGCTTGGGATCCACGTCGTCCAGCGACTTGGGCTTTTCGGCCATGCTCTTGGGCCGGGCATAATAGAACTGATCCTGAAAATCGATTTCAGGATAATCCACCATCGCCCATGTGGGTTCCGTCTTGGTCAGCCAGCGGTCATAGGCTTCCAGCCGCCAGTCGGTCATCCACTGCGGCTCTTCGTTCTTTTCGGAAATCAGCCGCACGATGTCGGGCGACAGCCCCTTGGGCGCGTAATCCATCTCGATGTCGGTGGACCAGCCATGTTTGTACTTGCCGCCCACTTCGCGCACCGCATCGACGGTATCCTGATCGACGCCTTCCTTGACGTTGTCCTGCTCTTTCACGATGTCCAAAGTCATCATCCTTTCCCTGGGCGCTTACGCGGCCCGTTGTGCATGTCGTTCGAGTTTCGCGGCCCATGCCTCGGCAAAGCGCAAAACATCGTCCTCGGTTGTCTCCAGCCCCAGCGAGACGCGGATCGCGCTTGCCGCCTCTGTGTCGTCATATCCCATGGCGCGCAACACGTTGCTTGCCTTGACCTTGCCACTGGAACAGGCCGACCCTGCGGAAATGGCAAATCCGGCAAGGTCCATCTGCATGACCTGGGTTTCACCCTTCCAGCCTTCGGTCAGGACGCAGGAGGTATTGGGCAGGCGCGGCATCTCTTTCCCGACAAAAATAGTCTTCTTTGACGCCCCCGCAAGGGCCACCTCCATAAGATCGCGCAGCTGCGCAACCCGGTCCCAGGCGCCTGCCGCCACATCCCGCGCCGCCGCCTCTGCCGCCGCACCAAACCCGGCAATCCCGATGATGTTCTCCGTGCCCGACCGGCGGTTCATTTCCTGCCCGCCACCGCGCAGGATCGGCTCCGGGTCCGAGGCGGTAAAGTTGATCAATGCGCCGACGCCCTTGGGCCCGCCCAGCTTATGCGCCGACAGGATCGCATAGGAGGGTGTTTCAGCCTCGTAGATCACCGGCATCTTGCCCGCCACCTGGGTGATGTCGCAGATCACCGAATGCCCGGCCCCGCTGCCCGCCACCTGCCGAACCGGCAACATCACACCGGTTTCGCTGTTCGCCGCCGAAACCGCCACCAGCCCCTCCGGCAGCGCCGCGCGCCAGTCAGGCGCCATCCGTCCCTCACGATCATAGGCCGACGCCAGATCCCGTTCACCCCACACGGCCAGACAATCATGCTCCGTCGGCAGCGCCGCAAATGCGCCGCCATGCCGCGCCTTCTGCGCCACGGCAAGGGCAGCCGCCTCGGTCGCGCTGCCGGTAAAGATCACCTGCGACAGCTTGCAGCCGACCAGCGCCGCAACCTGAGCCCTTGCACGCTCTACCAGAGCTTTTGCCGCGCGCCCCTCGGCGTGTACGGAAGACGGGTTCCCGGCAAGATCCATCGCCGCAATCATCGCTGCCCGCGCCTCCGCCCGCAAAGGCGTGGTGGCATTATGATCCAGGTAGGTTCTCATCGTTTCTTTTTGGCCCCAAATATTCCCAGGGGGTTTGGGGGACAGCGTCCCCCATCCATCCCTGGATCGCGTCGCGCTTGCGCGGCATTCAGATCACACCGCATCACTCATCCACCACGGCAAAGAGGTTCGGCACCGCCGGACAGGGCGCCAGTTCGTTCGAGATCACATCCGACAGGCGGGTCTGGTGCAGGAAGACATAGACATGCGCGCTCAGCCCCTCCCACAAACGGTTGGTTAGCGATTGCGCACGGCTGCCGGACAGCCCGCCAGAGGCCCCGGCCCCCTTGTGCATCGCATCCACCTTTTCATCGACCGCCGACAGGATATCGACCACCCGGATATCCGACGGCGGCCGCGACAGCCGATAGCCGCCGCCGGGGCCGCGCACCGACGCCACCAGTTCGGCGCGGCGCAGCTTGACGAACAATTGCTCCAGATAGGGCAGTGAAATCGACTGCCGCTCAGCGATGTCGCCCAACGAGACCAGCCTGTCACCCGGTTGCAGCGCGATATCGGCCAGCGCCACCATCGCATAGCGTCCCTTTGTCGATAGTTTCATATCCAGCCGTCCCCATTATGCCCGCATTGATTGACGCGGACGCGTGATGCGCATACATCCCTTTTCTGATCCGGTCCTACGGTCCGGCCCATACAGATTAGAACCGTTCTAAAGTGCCTGAGTGAAGTCGTCAACTATAGACCGCGCCATTCTGCCAGCCATTTGGAACCCGCAAACAGGGACGCCCATGCCAGAGGTTATCTTTCCCGGACCAGAAGGCCGCCTCGAAGGCCGCTATCACCCGCAAAAGGAACGCGACGCGCCCATCGCCATCGTGCTGCATCCGCATCCGCAATTTGGCGGGACGATGAATCACAAGGTTGTCTACAACCTGCATTACGCCTTCTACAACATGGGCTTTACCGTGCTGCGGTTCAATTTCCGTGGCGTCGGCCGCAGCCAGGGCGAATACGATCAGGGCATCGGTGAATTGTCTGACGCCGCCTCGGCGCTGGATTACCTGCAGTCGATGAACAACAATTCCAAACACTGCTGGGTCGCCGGGTTCTCCTTTGGCGCATGGATCGGCATGCAATTGCTGATGCGGCGCCCGGAAATCACCGGCTTCATCTCGGTCGCGCCCCCCGCCAACATGTACGATTTCAGCTTCCTCGCCCCCTGCCCGTCTTCCGGCCTGGTGATCAACGGCACCGCAGACCGCGTGGCACCGCCCGCCGATACGGTCAATCTGGTCAGCAAGCTGCACGAACAAAAGGGCATCACCATCACCCATGAACAGGTCGAAGGTGCCGGGCATTTCTTTGAAGAGCCGCATATGGACACGCTGATCGGGACAACAACCGATTACGTCAAGCGCCGCCTGACCGAAACCACCCGCTGACAGGAGCACCCGCATGGCCGATCCGGTCGTCATCGAAATGGCCAACAAGCTGGCCGAAGAATGCCTGGCGGTCCAGAACGAAACCGGAGAGGACCGGCTGTTCATGGAGGTCGGGAACGTGCTCGGGGCCTCATCGCAGACCCTTGAAGAGGCGTTCCTGACCGCCATCCGCACCCGGATGGCCAATGATCAGGGCCGCGCCTTCCTGCGCAAAAAGCTCAAGTCGCACCGCGAAGCGCATCCCAAGGCATGACGGAAAAGACCCGTCTCGACCGGCAGATCGACTTTCTGGTCGAGGCCGACAAGCTCAAGAACACCATCCGTGCGACCGAACTCTGCGACGGGTCGCGCTATGAAAACTCCGCTGAACATTCCTGGCATCTCACGCTCTATGCCCTTGTGCTGGCCGATCAGGCCGGCCCGGAGGTGGAGATCAACTTGGTGATCAAGATGTTGATCCTGCACGATCTGGTGGAAATCGACGCGGGCGACAATCCGATCTTCGGCCAGCTGGACCATGCCGCGATCGAAGCGGCAGAACAGGCCGCCGCCGACCGTATCTTTGGCCTGCTGCCGGAGGACCAGCGCGACCACCTGCGCGCCATCTGGGAAGAATTCGAAGCCGCCCGCACCCCCTCCGCGCAATTCGCCAAGTCGCTGGACAGGTTCCAGCCGCCGATGCAGAATCTTGCCAGCGGTGGCGGCAGCTGGACCGATTACGACGTGACCGAAGCGCAGATCCACGACCGCGTCGGCAGCAAGATCGCCATCGGCGCACCGGGCCTGTGGGACTATGCCAAAGCCCGGATCGCCGCGTTTTTCGCCGCACATAAATCCACCTGACCGCCCGAAGGGCACATATTCGCGGCAGTTGCGCCGGAATCTGCAGATCAAGTTCTGTATACTATCGTATACCGCTTTCCCCTGCCCGCGTTTTGCGCTATGCGCGGCGCAACAGTTCTCCATAACCGAAAGGGATAGGCTTCATGTCAAAGATCAAGGTAGAAAACCCCGTCGTCGAGCTTGACGGCGATGAAATGACCCGGATCATCTGGGATTTCATCAAGAAAAAGCTGATCCTGCCCTACCTCGACATCGACCTGAAATACTACGATCTCGGCATCGAGGCGCGCGACGAGACAGACGATCAGATCACCATCGACGCCGCCGAAGCGATCAAGAAATACGGCGTTGGCGTCAAATGCGCGACCATCACGCCGGACGAAGCCCGGGTCGAGGAATTTGGCCTCAAGAAAATGTGGCGTTCGCCCAACGGCACCATCCGCAACATCCTGGGCGGCGTCGTGTTCCGCGAGCCGATCATCTGCAAGAACGTGCCGCGCCTTGTGCCGGGCTGGACCAAACCCATCGTCATCGGCCGTCACGCCTATGGCGACCAGTACCGCGCCACGGACATGAAATTCCCCGGCGCCGGCACATTGTCGATGAAATTCGTCGGCGAAGACGGCACCGTGATCGAGGAAGAAGTGTTCAAGGCCCCGGCATCGGGTGTCTACATGGCGATGTACAACCTTGATGAATCGATCAAGGATTTCGCCCGCGCCTCCATGAACTATGGCCTGCAGCGCGGCTGGCCGGTGTACCTGTCCACCAAGAACACGATCCTCAAGAATTATGACGGTCAGTTCATGATCCTGTTCCAGCAGGTCTTTGACGAAGAATTCGCCGACAAGTTCAAGGAAGCGGGCATCACCTATGAGCACCGCCTGATCGACGACATGGTTGCCTGTGCGATGAAATGGAACGGCGGCTATGTCTGGGCCTGCAAGAACTACGATGGCGACGTGCAGTCCGACACCGTGGCACAGGGCTTTGGCTCGCTGGGCCTGATGACCTCCATCCTGATGACCCCCGATGGCCAGACCGTCGAGGCCGAAGCGGCGCATGGCACGGTGACACGTCACTACCGCCAGCACCAGAAGGGCGAAGAGACATCGACCAACTCCATCGCGTCGATCTACGCCTGGACCGGTGGCCTGAAGCACCGCGGCAAACTGGACGGCAACGAGGCGCTGACCAACTTTGCCACAACGCTTGAGAAAGTCGTGGTGGATACGGTCGAATCCGGTCACATGACCAAGGACCTCGCCCTGCTGGTCGGCCCCGACCAGAAGTGGCTGACCACCATGGGTTTCCTCGAAAAAGTGGACGAGAACCTGAACAAGGCCCTGGCAGGCTGAACATTCAAGGGCCGCGCAACTGCGCGGCCCTTTCCTTTTCACCGGCATTTTTTGCGAAAGACGGCCAGGTTTTCCGGGGCAGCCGATCTCAGGCGGCGCGCGCCACCGTTTCGGGTGCAAATCCCGTGATCTCGCAGCCATCAGGCGTGAACCGGCAGAAACTGCCCTGCGGCACCTCTGTCCAGCCTGTCTGATCCAGATCATAGGGCTCAGAGACGACGGCCCAGCCCTGCCAGTCCGCACACCAGCGATAGAACAAGGACGGCGCCAGATCGTCCGAGGCATAGCGCAGGGCGTAGAGCGTATGCCCATCCGACAGCGCCGCGGCCATGCGCATGTGCGGGCCTGTCCCCTGGGCGCGCGACAGCGCCTCGAAACGCGCGACGCTGCGGGCCATGGCGCCCTGCGGATCCGTGTCGATGCCCAGGCCGCAGGCCACCAGAAACAATGCCTCGCTGTCCGTGGCACCCTTGCGGTGCGGATAAAGCGCATCCTCGATCATCATGTCGGCAGATTTGCGGAACCGTTCGAACCCGCCCACCTGTCCGTTGTGCATGAAGCTCCACCGCCCCTGCACGAAGGGATGGCAGTTGTTGCGGCTGGTCGCCGTCCCGGTGGAGGCGCGCACATGCGCCAAGAACAGCCGCGCCTGCACCTGTTCGGCCAGCGACCGCAGGTTCGGGTCCGACCAGGCCGGATAGACATCACGATAAAGCCCCGGCTCCGGCCGCCGGTCGTACCAGGCCAGACCGAACCCATCCGCATTGATCGCGGTCTTGCATTCGGTGGCATCGCGCGACTGGCGGATCAAGGAATGATCCGGGGCCGAGATGATCTCGCTCAGGAACAATGGCGCGCCCTGCCAGGCCGCCCAGCGGCACATGGGTTACTGGCCCCGGTTGTGGGTGCGGGCGTAAAGCCTGGCGATGATGCCGCTCGCCGTCTTTTCGAACAGGCAGGGGATCAACGCATGCACCAGCGCCGCACCGGCCGCCGCGAACAACAATGCGGAAAACCGCAGCGCGAACAGCATATGTTCGAAAAAGCTCTCATCGACCTTGGCGGGGTGGTCCAGAAATACGCGTGCGAACATCAAACTCTCCTTGGTTGGTTGCCGCCAACCTAAGCCATCCGGCACAAGAAGTTTTCCCAAAGATATCGAATTTTGCCTTGATCATGGGATATCCTCCCATCATTATCCGATCATGCATAACATCGACAACATAGACCGCCGTATCCTGGTGGAACTGCAACGCGACGCGGGGCAATCGCTCGAAACCCTCGGCGCGACGGTGGGCCTGTCGCGCAATGCCTGCTGGCGGCGCATGCGCCAGATGGAGGAGGCGGGCGTGATCAAGGGGCGCGTGGCGCTGCTGGATGCCGCGCGTCTGGGCCTGCCGCTCACCGTCTTTATCCAGGTCCGCACCAATGCCCATGCGCCCGACTGGCTGGAACGGTTCTCCACCGCCACCCGCGCCATGCCGGAGATCATGGGCGTCTACCGGATGTCCGGCGAGCTGGACTATTTGATCCGGGCGCAGGTTGCGGATATGGCGGGGTACGACCGCCTTTACCAAAGCCTGATCCGCAAGGTGCCGCTCTCCGATGTCTCGGCCAGTTTCGTCATGGAAGAGATCAAGGAAACAACCGCCCTGCCCCTGTAAGGACCGCCCATGCCGCTGCATTATCTCTGGCTCTTCATCGCCATCCTGACCGAAACCATCGGCACCACCGCCCTGCAGGCCAGCCAGCAATTCACCCGGCTTTGGCCTTCGGTCTGCGTGGTGCTGTTCTATGGTGCGTCATTCTATTTCATGGCGCTGGCGCTCAAGGTGATGCCGGTAGGCATCGTCTATGCGATCTGGTCCGGCCTCGGGATCGTGCTGATCGCGGGGATCGGCTATGTCCTGTTTGGTCAGCGTCTCGACCTGCCTGCGGTGCTGGGGCTGTCCCTGATCATCGCGGGGATACTGGTGATCCATCTCTTTTCCACCGCCTCGACCCACTGAACGCCCCTGACGCTGCGGCACAGGGCCGGCAGATGCCATGATGAAAGGGCTGAAACTGCTTTAGGGCTGGCCTTTGCTGCGTCTGCACGGTATGGCGCGCGCAACTCCCGCAAAAAGGCTGACCCCATGGACCTGCGCAATATCGCAATCATCGCACACGTTGACCACGGCAAGACGACTCTGGTGGACGAATTGCTCAAACAATCGGGCACCTACCGCGAAAACCAGGCGACCACCGAACGCGCCATGGACAGCAACGATCTGGAACGCGAGCGTGGCATCACGATTTTTGCCAAGCCGACTTCGGTCGAATGGAAGGGCACGCGGATCAACATCGTCGACACCCCCGGCCACGCCGATTTCGGCGGCGAGGTGGAGCGTATCCTGTCCATGGTCGATGGTGTGGTGCTGCTGGTGGATGCCGCTGAAGGCCCGATGCCGCAAACCAAATTCGTGACCTCCAAGGCGCTGAAACTGGGCCTGCGGCCCATCGTGGTGATCAACAAGGTCGACAAGCCCGACGGCGAGCCGGACCGCGCCCTGGACGAGGTGTTCGACCTTTTTGCCAACCTCGACGCCAGTGAAGAGCAGCTGGATTTCCCGGCCATGTATGCCTCCGGCCGCGCCGGCTGGGCAGATCATTCGCTGGACGGTCCGCGCAAGGGTCTGGACGCATTGTTCGAACTGATCCTCAAACATGTCCCGGCGCCCAAGCAGCTTTCCGATATCGACCAGCCCTTCACCATGCTGGCCACCACCCTTGGCGGTGACCCCTTCCTGGGGCGCCTGCTGACCGGCCGGGTCGAATCCGGCACGCTGAAGGCAGGCCAGACGATCAAGGCGATGTCGCGCGACGGCAAGCTGATCGAGAATTTCCGCTGCACCAAGATCCTCGCCTATCGCGGGCTGGAGCAGACCGCCATCGACGTGGCCGAGGCAGGTGACATCGTCTCCATTGCCGGCATGACCAAGGCCACCGTGGCCGACACCCTCGCAGACCAGAGCGTGACCGAGGCGATCCCGGCCCAGCCGATCGATCCGCCCACCATCACCGTGACCTTCGGCATCAACGATTCCCCGCTGGCCGGGCGCGATGGCAAAAAGGTGCAATCCCGCGTCATCCGCGAGCGCCTGCACAAGGAAGCGGAATCGAACGTCGCCATCAAGATCAGCGACACACCCGGCGGCGAAGCCTTTGAGGTTGCCGGACGGGGCGAATTGCAGATGGGCGTGCTGATCGAGAACATGCGCCGCGAAGGGTTCGAACTGTCGATCTCCCGCCCGCAGGTGCTGTTCCGCGACATCGACGGCGAGCGGCACGAGCCGATCGAGGAAGCCACCATTGACGTGGACGACGAATATTCCGGTGCGGTGATCGAAAAGATCACCGGCGTGCGGCGCGGCGAACTGGTCGAGATGAAACCGGCGGGTGCGGGCAAGACACGTATTGTGGCCCATGTCCCCTCGCGCGGGCTGATCGGCTATCACGGCGAATTCCTGACCGATACCCGCGGCACCGGCGTGCTGAACCGCGTGTTCCACAGCTGGGCGCCACACAAGGGCCCGATCCCGGGCCGCCGCGCGGGCGTCCTGATCTCGATGGAGAACGGCACCTCGGTGGCCTATGCCCTGTGGAACCTCGAAGAACGCGGCCGAATGATGATCGGCGCCCAGGCCGACGTCTATACCGGCATGATCATTGGCGAACATTCCCGCGACAACGATCTGGAAGTGAACCCGCTGAAGGGCAAGAAACTGACCAACGTGCGCGCTTCCGGCACCGATGAGGCGGTGCGCCTGACCACGCCGATCACGCTCTCGCTGGAAGAAGCCATCGCCTATATCGACGATGATGAGCTGGTTGAAGTGACGCCAAATGCGATCCGGCTGCGCAAGCGCTTCCTGGACCCGCATGAACGCAAGCGGATGGCAAAATCGGCCTGACGGGAGATTCCGGGGCGCTGCCCCGGACCCCGGGAATATTTAAGGCCAAAAAGAAAGCAGACCAGCGTTATGCGCTGGTCTCCACAATCACCAGTTCACGTTCAGATGCGCCGCGCGCATGGCTCAAAGCCGCTTGATAGGCATCTGAATGATAACATTTTTCCGCTGATTCCAGGTCCGGAAAACGGGCCACGACATTGCGCGGGCGCGCCTTACCTTCGAGCTGCACGAAGCGCCCCCCCCGCGCGATGAATTCGCCGCCATGATCGGCGATGGCAACCGTCGCGCCTGCGGCGTATTTCTTGTAGGCCTCTTCGTCCGTGACGGTGACATGAGCGATCCAGAGTGCAGGCATGTTATCCTCCCATTACCTTTTCCGCAGCGGCAATCGCCGCCTGCGCGTTTTCAGTGCTGGCACCGCCGCCCTGCGCCATGTCAGGCCGTCCGCCGCCGCCCTTGCCCCCCAGTTCGGCCACTGCGGCCTTGAGGATATCCACCGCAGACAACCGGTCCGTCAGATCCGCCGTCACCCCTGCGGCAACAGCAGCCTTGCCGCCCGCATCGGCGATCAGCAGCACAGCGCCCGTGCCCAGCCGCGCCTTGTGTTCGTCCACCAGCGCGGGCAGATCCTTGCCCGTCACGCCGCTCAGCACCTGGGCGATGAACTTGATCCCGCCGACCTCGCGGGTATCCGGCGCGGCCGCACCGCCCCCCGACATGGCCAGTTCACGGCGCAGCTGCGCCACTTCATTCGCCAGGCTCTTGCGTTCATCCATCAGGCTGCGGACCCGGTCCGGCACATCACCCGGCGCGGATTTGAGCGCCTCTGCGACACGCGACAATGCCGATTGCTGTTCGCGCAGCCAGGCCAGCGCCTCCGCCCCCGTCAGCGCCTCGATCCGGCGCACACCGGCACTGCTGGCGCTGTCGCCCAGCAGCACAAAGGCCCCGATGTCGCCGGTCTGGCGCACATGGGTGCCGCCGCAGAGTTCGAGCGAATAGGTGTTCCGGTCATTCCCCTTGCCCGATCCGGCCTGATGGCCCATCGAAACCACACGCACCTCGTCGCCGTATTTTTCGCCAAACAGCGCCTGCGCCCCAAGCCCGCGCGCGTCATCCGGTGTCATGATCCTGGTATCGACAGTGGCATTCTGGCGGATGAAGCTGTTCACCTCCGCTTCGACCTGCGCCAGTTCAGCGGCGGTCAGCCCCTTGGCATGGCTGAAATCGAACCTCAGCCGGTCCGGCGCATTGAGCGAGCCGCGCTGTGCCACGTGATCGCCCAGGGCGCCGCGCAGCGCCTCGTGCAACAGGTGCGTCGCCGAATGGTTGGCCCGGATCGCCGTGCGTCGCGCATGATCCACTTCCAGCACGGCCGCCTGCCCCACCTTGACCTCGCCCTTTGTCACCTTGCCGAAATGGGCAAAGACGCCTGCCGCCTTGCGGGTATCCGTGATGGTGATTTCACCGGTGCCGGTGCGGATCACACCCGTGTCACCAACCTGGCCACCGGATTCCGCATAGAAAGGCGTCTGGTTGAGGGCGACCTGGATGCTGTCACCCTCGCGGGCCAGTTCCGTCAACACGCCTTCCATCACCAGCGCCTTGATCTGGCCCTCTGCGGTTTCGGTCTCATAGCCCAGAAACTCGGTCGGGCCGTTCTTTTCGGCCACGTCGAACCAGACGGTTGCATCCGCCGCCTCGCCAGACCCGGCCCAGGCCGCGCGGGCCTTGGCCTTCTGCTCTGCCATGGCAGTGTCAAAACCTTCAATATCCACCGCGCGCCCCTGCTCGCGCAGCGCATCCTGCGTCAGGTCCAGCGGGAAGCCGAAAGTGTCATAAAGTTTGAAGGCCGCCTGCCCCGACAGGTTCGCCCCCTCCGGCAGGCCGCTGACCTCGTCCTCCAGCAGGCGCAGGCCCCGGTCCAGCGTTTGCTTGAACCGGGTTTCCTCGTTCAGCAGGGTTTCGGTGATCAGCGATTGCGCCTGCCCCAGTTCAGGGTATGCCGCGCCCATCTGGCTGACCAGTGCCGGCACCAGACGGTGCATCAGCGGGTCCTGGACCCCCAGCAGATGCGCATGGCGCATCGCCCGGCGCATGATCCGGCGCAGCACATAGCCGCGCCCGTCGTTGGCGGGCATGACCCCGTCCGCGATCAGGAAGGAGGTGGAGCGCAAATGATCCGCGATGACCCGGTGGTGCGTCCGGCCCGGCCCGTCCGGATCGGTGCTGGAGGCATCTGCCGAGGCCTCGATCAGGGCGCGCATCAGATCGGTGGCGTAATTGTCATTGGTGCCCTGCAACAGCGCGGCAACCCGTTCGATCCCCATGCCGGTGTCGATCGACTGGTTTGGCAGGTCGCGGCGGGTGCCGTCCTCGAATTGTTCGTATTGCATGAAGACGAGATTCCAGATCTCGACAAAGCGGTCGCCATCCTCCTCCGGGCTGCCCGGAGGGCCACCCCAGATGTGGTCGCCGTGATCATAGAAGATCTCGGTGCAGGGGCCGCAGGGCCCGGTGGGACCGGCCGACCAGAAATTGTCATCCGTCGCGATGCGGATGATGCGGTCATCGCTCAGACCCGCATGTTTCTTCCAGATCGCCACCGCTTCGTCATCGGTATGATAGACCGTCACCAGCAGGCGCTTTTCGTCGATGCCGAACACCTTGGTCAGCAGGTCCCAGGCCAGCGGGATCGCTTCGGATTTGAAATAATCGCCAAAGCTGAAGTTGCCCAGCATCTCGAAGAACGTGTGGTGGCGCGCGGTATAGCCTACATTGTCCAGATCGTTGTGCTTGCCGCCTGCGCGCACGCATTTCTGCGCGGTGGCGGCACGCGTGTAGTCGCGGGTTTCGACCCCGGTGAACAGGTTCTTGAACTGCACCATGCCCGCCGCCGTGAACATCAGCGTCGGGTCGTTGCGGGGCACCAGCGGGCTTGAAGGGACAACCTGGTGTCCGTTCTTGTCGAAATAGGACAGGAAACTGGAGCGGATTTCGTTCAGGGTCTTCATCGGTCAGGCCTTCCGGGGCAAATACGCGTCTTTGTCAGATAGCCTTGGCAGGCTTGCCTGTCCACAGGTCCGGCATGGAAAAAGGGGCGCTGCCCGTCGGCGCGCCCCTGATGTCTTGCAGCGATTGCAATCTGGTCCGGGCCTCAGGCCTCCAGAATGTCCGCATCATCTGTGTCGGAACCGTTGAAATCCAGGCCATGCGCCGCGCGGATCTTGTCTTCGATCTCCATCGCCATGGCGGTGTTTTCCTTCAGGAAGGCCTTGGCGTTTTCACGGCCCTGCCCGATCCGCTCATCCCCGTAAGAGAACCAGGAGCCGGATTTGTCGACCACGCCGGCCTTGACGCCGAGGTCCAGCAGCTCACCCATCTTGGAGATGCCTTCGCCATACATGATGTCGAATTCCACCTGTTTGAAGGGCGGCGCGACCTTGTTCTTCACGACCTTGACGCGGGTTGCATTGCCCACCACCTCGTCACGGTCCTTGAGCGCGCCGATGCGGCGGATGTCGAGGCGGACCGAAGAGTAGAATTTCAGCGCATTGCCGCCCGTTGTCGTTTCGGGGCTGCCGAACATGACGCCGATCTTCATCCGGATCTGGTTGATGAAGATCACCGTGCACTGGGTCCGGCTGATCGAGCCGGTCAGCTTGCGCATGGCCTGGCTCATCAGGCGGGCCTGCACGCCGACGCTGCTGTCGCCCATGTCGCCCTCAAGCTCGGATTTCGGCGTCAGCGCGGCAACCGAATCGACAACAACCATATTTACCGCGCCGGAGCGGACCAGCGTATCGGTGATCTCAAGCGCCTGTTCGCCGGTATCGGGCTGCGAGATCAGCAGCTCGTCGATGTCCACGCCCAGCTTGCGGGCATATTGCGGGTCAAGCGCGTGTTCCGCATCCACAAAGGCACAGACGCCGCCCGCCTTCTGCTGCTCAGCAAGGCAGTGCAGCGTCAGCGTTGTCTTGCCGGAAGATTCGGGGCCGTAGATCTCGACAATCCGGCCCATCGGCAGGCCGCCGATGCCAAGCGCGATGTCCAGCCCCAGCGATCCCGTGGAACTTGCCGTGATGTCCTGAATCGCACCTTCCGCGCCCAGTTTCATGATCGAACCCTTGCCGAACTGCCGTTCGATCTGGGCCAGGGCGCTGTCCAGCGCCTTCTGCTTTTCCGCCGACTTCTTGTTGTCCATTGTCAATAAATCTGCCGTTGCCATATGCCCGTTCCCTTAGTGTCATAGTGGCGCGGGATCGGCAATCGCCGTCCTGCGCCGGTTTTTTGTTCCGCTAATGTTCTCTATGGGACCAAAAGTGGAACATTTCAATCACTTTATTTCTTTCCCCATCTTTTATGGGAATGGGTTAAGAAGTAGTTTACGGCGACAACCCGGGATGATCCAACGCGCGAGGCCGCCTTAAATGCTTGTTTTCTTTAAGGAACGCCTGGCCTTCCTGTCGGTGCCGAAAACCGGGACAACCGCCTATGAAAGTGCGCTTGCGGCGCGGGCGGACATGGTGATCTCCGACCCGCCGATGCTGAAACATGCGCCTGTCTATCGCTACAATCGCTTCATCCGGCCCATGTTCGAAAGGGTCTGCGGGGTCGAACTGGAAGTCATGGCGGTGATGCGCGAGCCGGTCTCCTGGCTGGGCAGCTGGTATCGCTACCGCCAGCGCCCCTTCATGGAGGGCAAGCCGAATGCGACCCATGGCATCAGTTTCGACGATTTTGTCCTGGCCTATATGAAGGGGAACAAACCCGGTTTTGCCGATGTGGGCAGCCAGGCCCAGTTCATGAAAAGCCAGCCGAACGGCACCGGGGTCACCCATTTCTTCCGCTACGAAGACCAGCCGAGGCTCAAGGCCTTTCTCGAAGAACGTCTGGAGGTGACATTGTCCCTTGCCCGCGAAAACGTCTCCCCCGCGATGGCGCTCAGGCTTTCTCCGGAGGTCGAGGAGCGGTTTCGCCGCAAATGCGCCGAGGAATTCGCGCTTTACCAGTCCATCCCGTAGCGCCGGTGCCAAAGGTGGTTCAGGGGTCGCTGCCGGCCATATTCGTCCGGACCGGACCGTAGCTCACACCTCCCCCAATTCGAAGCACCCGGCTCAATGCATCTGCTTGTGCACCATCTCGGTCAGTTCGTTCAGTGAAAACGGTTTCGGCAGGAAAACGGAATTCGGTATCCTGCTTTGCTCCTCTCCGAAACTGTCTTCGGCATAGCCGGAGACAAAGACGACCCGCACGTCCGGCCGTTCCTTCAGCGCCTCGCGCACCCAGCTGGGGCCATCCATGCCGGGCATCACCACGTCGGTCACAAAGACATCCACGGTAAGGTTTTCGTCTTCCAGGGTCTTTAACGCCGCCTCTGCCGATTCAGCCTCAAGGACGGTAAAGCCGCGCAGACGCAGCGCCCGGCTGGCAAAGGCGCGCACCGGGGCCTCGTCCTCCACCAGCAGGACGACGCCGTCCGATGCATCGGACGCGTTTGACCGCTCCGCGACATCGGGCCGCGGCGACACCTCCGGACTGTGGTCATGCACCGGGAAATACAGCACGAAGGTAGTGCCGACGCCGGGCTGGGAATCGACAAAGATGAACCCGCCGGTCTGCTTGACAATGCCATAGGCGGTCGACAGGCCGAGGCCGGTCCCCTCGCCCGTGCGCTTGGTGGTGAAAAACGGCTCGAACACCTTTTGCAACTTGTCCGAAGCAATGCCCAGCCCGCTGTCAATCACTTCGACGGTCACATAGTCACCGGCCGGCACGGTGACGCGGTCCCGTGTCAGCGGCTCTTCCAGCGTCAGGCATTCCGTGACGATCCTGATCTCACCGCCCGCCGGCATGGCGTCGCGGGCATTGACCACGAGGTTCATCAGAACCTGTTCGAGCTGACGCTTGTCGGCGCGGATCGGGCGCAACACCGGATCATGGCTGAGCGTGAGGGTCACCTTTTCGCCGACCAGCCGGTTCAGCAGATGGGTCAGATCCGCCAAGGTGTCGCGCAGGTCCAGCGTTTCCGGCCGCAGGGTCTGTTTGCGCGAAAAGGCCAGCAGCTGGCGCACCAGCCCGGCGGCACGGTTGGCGTTCTGGTTGATCTGGATCAGGTCGCCATAATCGGCATCGCCCTGATCGTGGCGCAGCAGCAGCAGGTCGCAATGGCCCGAGATTGCTGTCAGCAAATTGTTGAAATCATGCGCGACACCGCCTGCCAACTGGCCGATTGCCTGCATTTTCTGGCTTTGCACGAATTGCGCCTCCAGTGATTTCAGTTCCGTTGCGTCGTGCAGCACGGCAATAAGCGCCGGTTCGCCGTCTTCCATAATCCGATTCAGCACCACTTGCACGAAAGTTTCCTTGTCGGTGCGGGTCAACCGCAGGAATTCCGACTTCTGGACCATCCGGTTGGACAGCGTGTCATTCAGCCAATCCGCGATCGGACGGCCCAGCCCCTCCATCAGTTGCGAAATATTGGCGCCTTCAACCAGCTTGGTGCCGATCAGCCCCGCCGCCATCCGGTTGAAGGAGCGCACGGCACCGTCGGGTGCCACCTTTATCATCGGCACAGGCATGTCCTGAAAGGCCTGCCACCCCTGCATCGGCGCCTCCAGGGACGCCTCCGGCGGCGGCAGCAGAAAGATCACGCGGCGCCCTGCCCCGGCATCCATTTCCGCCACCAGCATCCGGCGCGGCCCGTCAGGGCAGGATACTTCTGCCAGCGTCCCGGGCACGACGGGCAGCTCCGTGAATATGCGATCAAGGGTCTTGACCCGTCCGCCAAGCAGCCGCCGCGCGGCATCATTGGTAAAGAGCACCGCGCCGCTGCGCCCCAGCATCAGCATCGGCAGTTGCACCCCGTCGTGCGGGGTGCGCGCAGCGGTCCGCGCGCCCATGTTCTCAAGCCGCCACAGGAACCGGTCCTGCGCGATCTCATGAACCGCCACGCGCAGATGCCCGGCCCGTGTTGCGACATCCTCCTGCGCGGCACCGCTGGCATCGGCGCGCGATTGCAACCGGTAGAGAATGCCCGCCGGATTCGCGAAGGTTTCGGTCAGGGCCGCGCCCAGCGTCGTGAAACTGTCGCGCTCGAACAGGCGATGCGCGGCGCGGTTCGCGCCGTGAATCAGACCGTCCCTTTCGGCAATGAAACAGGGGGTGGTATCATGTTCGATAAAGGTCTCGATGGTATCGACCAGCCCGGACCGGCGGACGGCCTGACCCGCCGCGCGCAGGCCCAGAACGCCGCCCACCATCACCAGTGTCGCCCCTGAGCAGAACAGAGCCAGCGCAAATATCCGCTGCGACACGAACATGCCCACAGCGACCAGCACCGCCCCCAGGATCACCAGCAGCCAGGTTTGTCTGTTGCGCACCCGCAGCGGCGCCGCGCCAACCGGCGGCACCGGCGGCCGCGGTTCGGCAATAACGTCCGGCGCGTTCTGCCCCAGCGATACAGACAAAATCTATCCTCCGACGGCCCTCGAATCGTCCTCCATTAAGCGTCTCCCGGGTTAATCGAACCTTAACCACAGCAGAGATGCATCCCAAAGTTGAGTATGATTAGCCTGATACCCGCGTCAACTGCGCAGTATAGAATCCGTCGCCCGCCGCATCGACGGCAAAACGATGCGCAAAGCTGCAGGTCCAGCCGGGGTTTCGCGACAGAAAGGCCGCCAGCCGGTCCTCGTTTTCCGCCCGCAGAACCGAGCAGGTGGCATAGGCCAAAAGACCCGACGGCCCGACTAGCGCTGCGGCGCGGTCAAGGATCTCGTCCTGGAGCGCGGTCAATTCAGCGAGGCGCGCAGGTGTCAGGGTCCATTTCCCCTCGGCGGCGCGGCGCCAGGCCCCCGAACCGGAACAGGGCGCGTCGCAAAGCACCACATCAAAGGGGGCGGCATCTGCCAGCGTCGCGGTTTCGGCAAGTGCCACGGTGACACCCGCCCGTGCCGCGCGGGCGGGCAGATCGGCCATGCGGGCGGGCGCGATGTCATGGGCGGTGACCTGCCGCGCCGGGTCCATCGCCAGGGCCAGGGCCTTGCCCCCGCCGCCTGCGCAATAATCCAGCACCCGTCCGCCCGTCGGCAGGGCGGCAACAACGGCCTGGCTTGCGGCATCCTGAAGCTCGATCAACCCTTCGGCAAAGGCGGATGAATTGCGGATACGGCGCTGCCCTTCGGTCACGGTCAGGGCCGCCTCTGCCAGCGGGTTCACCGTGGTCTCCACCCCCTGTTCGCGCAGCATGTCTGCGGCGGCCTGCCGCTCGATGCGGGCAAGATTGACGCGCAGCACAATCGGGGCGCGCGCCTGAAGCGCGCCGGCAGTGCGGGCGGCATCCTCCCCCAGGGAGGCTTCGAATGGGGCCACCAGCCATTCCGGCAGGCACCACAGGGTTGGACGGTCTTCGGGCGGCGCGGGAAAATCAAGTTCTGCCGCGGTTGCGGGTTCGGGGGCATGGCCATCGCCGGTGAATAACGCCGCGATATCAGCCTCTTGCAGATGAAGCAGCCCCAGCATGAGCTGGCGTCCGGCCTCACCGCGCCCGAAATGCGCCGCCAGCGAACGGCAGCGCAACACGTCAAAGACATGGTCCCGGATTGCCGCACGGTCCTTGGAACCGGCAAAACGACTGCGCCGGGCCCAGCGGGTCAGCGCCTGTTCTGCCGCCTGACCGCCCTGGATATCATCAAGGATTTCAATCGCCGCCGCGACCCGCGCCCCCGGGGTCATCGGGCTGCATTCACATCAAGAACGCCACGCAACAGATTGAAATTCATGATATTCCCCTATCCGGCGCGGTAGTTGGGTGACTCGCGGGTGATCTGAACGTCATGCACGTGGCTTTCCTTCAGCCCCGCCCCGGTGATCCTGACAAAGCTGCAGTTCTTGCGCATCTCTTCGACGGTGGCACAGCCGGTATAGCCCATCGCAGCCCGCAGACCGCCGACCATCTGGTGCACAACGGCCGCCGCGCTGCCCTTGTAGGCCACCTGGCCCTCGATGCCTTCGGGCACCAGCTTGTCGCTCGCGGCATCCTTTTGGAAATAGCGGTCGGCCGATCCGCTGGCCATCGCGCCAAGCGAACCCATTCCACGATAAGACTTGAAGCTACGGCCTTGATAAAGAATGACTTCTCCGGGGCTCTCATCGGTGCCTGCGATCATGGAGCCAACCATGGCGCAGGATGCGCCAGCGGCAATGGCCTTGGCGAAATCGCCCGAAAACTTGATGCCGCCATCGGCGATGACGGGAATCTCACCCGCTGCCGCAGCGCAATCCATGATGGCGGTCAGCTGCGGCACGCCAACACCTGCGACCATGCGCGTGGTGCAGATGGAGCCGGGGCCAATGCCGACCTTGATCGCATCGGCACCGGCGTCGATCAGGGCGCGGGTCGCCCCGGCCGTAGCGACATTGCCCGCGACCACCTGCACCTCGTTGGACAGCGCCTTGACCCGTTTGACCGCAAGCGCCACCCCTTCGGAATGGCCATGGGCGGTGTCGATCACGATCATGTCGGCACCGGCATCCACCAGCGCCTGCGACCGTTCAAAGCCCGCGTCGCCCACGGTGGTGGCCGCCGCGACCCGCAACCGCCCCAGCGCGTCCTTGCAGGCGGTGGGGTTCAGCACGGCCTGTTCGGTATCCTTGAGCGTCAGCAGCCCGGTCAGCTTGCCCTTGGCATCTGTCACCAGCAGCTTTTCGATGCGGCGCGCCTTCATCAGGCTGATCGCCTCTTCGCGGTCCGCCGGCTCGTGCAGGATGGCAAGGTTCTCCGAAGACATCATCACCCGCACCGGGGTCTTGTCATCGCTGGCAAAGCGCATGTCGCGGTTGGTCACGATCCCCACGACACGCCCGGTGTCATCGACAACCGGAAAACCGGTGACGTTATAGCGTTCCTGCAGCGCCTTGGCATCGGCCAGGGTCTGTTCGGGGGTCAGGGTGATCGGGTTATAGACGATGCCGGATTCAAACCGTTTGACCCGACGGATCTCGCGGGCCTGTTCGTCAATGGTCAGGTTGCGGTGAACCACCCCCATGCCGCCGGCCTGCGCCATGGCAATCGCCATGCGCCCCTCGGTCACGGTATCCATGGCGGAACTCAGCAGCGGAATGTTCAGCGCAATGGATCTGGTCACATGCGTGCGGGTATCTGCGGTGGATGGCAATACAGACGACGCTGCGGGAACAAGCAATACATCGTCAAAGGTCAGGGCCTCACGAATCTCCATTTTACACCTCGGCTTGGATGGGTTCATTTGGCGGTTTCATATTTCACGGATGGTCTGGATTGGAAAGACCTATTGCGTCCATTTGCGGATGGTTCTGCATCGCGTGTCATCGGCAGGGATTCTGATGCCGGACGAACTGAAGGATCATCACCGCCGCATCCATCCTGCTTTGATCGGCGGGTCCGGGCGCGCGGGCGCTGGCGTATCGCCAGAAGTCCACCGCGTCGAACTGCCCCTGCCCCGCTGCGGCACATATGGTCGGCCTGCCAGACTGCCGGTCCTCTGCCATGGCCTGTCCGATGACCTGACGCAGGTAGACACCCAGCCTCTTCTTTTCTTCGGGATCGGTCCGGGCGCGATCCATCCAGGCGAAAAGGCGGTCAAGGCCCAACGCTGGCGCGCGTTGATCCGCTGCTGCGGGGCCTGTGCCGCAGACAAGGGCGATCAGCAGTATGGCAAGGTGGCGGCGCATTGTTTACTCCTAAACAGCAATTAATTATTGCTAAACGATAATTCATCTGCTTAATAAAGATCAAGTCCAATACCAGGGAGAGTTGAAATGGATCAGGTCAACCGTCAAAAACGCATCATGTGGTGGAGCAGGATTCTTGCCGCAGCAACACTAGTTCTGGCAGTCGCGCTTCCGCCTTTGGTGTTCATCACGGTGCTGCTGCTTCCTCTCGACATGCTCGCTGCATCTGCCCATGTCGCGCCACCGCCGTCTGCCCTTTCCTCCGGCACGCAGCTTTTGATTGCCCTTGTTGCAAGCCTGCCTGCCCTGTTGCTGTCCTGGGGACTGTGGGCGCTGCGGCCCGCGCTGATATCCTTTGGGCGCGGCGCCTGTTTCGCGCCCGTGGTGTTTGGCGCGCTCAAACGCTTTGCCGTGGCCTTGTTCGTCTCTGCCTTGATGCGGGTGGCTGTGGTCCCGCTGACCGGCGTGATCCTCTCAATTGGTCAAGAACAGGGCGCGCTGAGCCTGCGTTTCGGCATGGGTGATCTGCAGACGATGCTCCTGGCCGCCGGAGTCTGGATCCTGGCCTGGATCATCGTCGAAGCGGCGGCATTGGATGCCGAAAACAAGCAGTTCGTCTGATGCAGATCGAGGTACATCTTGCCGTGATCCTGGCGCAACGTGGCGTGAGCGGGCGCGCATTGGCCGAACACATCGGCATTACTCAGGCCAATCTTTCACTGCTGCGGCAGGGCAAGGTCAAAGGGGTGCGTTTCGAGACGCTGGCAAAGATCTGCGATTACCTTGACTGCCAGCCCGGCGACCTCTTCACCTTTCGCCGCGACTGATCGCGGGGGTTCCCCGGGGGCTGACACGCGCGAAAATCGTCGCCGTGACGGCAAAGGGATGGCGCAAATGACGCCCAGCGTTCATTTATTGCCGCCCTTTGGCTTCCACCTGCCGCAGGGGGCGCTATGGTGGCCAAAAGCAGTTAAGGACGGCACGAGATGAGCAGCGATCCCCTGGTGATCTTCACCCCCTCTGGCAAGCGGGGAAACTTCCCTGTCGGCACGCCGATCCTGACGGCGGCGCGGCAGCTGGGGGTTGACCTGGATTCGGTCTGCGGCGGGCGCGGCATCTGCTCGAAATGCCAGATCACGCCCAGCTACGGCGAATTTTCCAAACACGGCGTTACCGTCAGCGGCAACGCGCTGAGTGAATGGAACTCGGTGGAGCAGCGCTACAAGGACAAGCGCGGGCTGAAGGAAGGGCGCAGGCTGGGCTGTCAGGCAACCGTGCAGGGTGACGTGGTGATCGACGTGCCCCCCGAAAGCCAGGTGCACAAACAGGTCGTGCGCAAACGCGCCGAAGCGCGCGAGATCGTTCTCAACCCCTCGACCAAGCTGTTCTATATCGAAGTGGCCGAACCGGACATGCACGACCCCTCGGGCGATCTGGAACGCCTGCGCGATGCGCTGCGCGAACAATGGAGCCTCGAAAAGGTCAATGCAGACCTGCACATCCTGCAAATGATGCAACCGATCCTGCGCAAGGGCGAGTGGAAGGTGACTGTCGCCGTGCATCTGGGCGATGCGGAAAACCCGCCCCGCATCATGCATATCTGGCCGGGATATTACGATGGCACGGTCTATGGGCTGGCGGTCGATCTGGGGTCAACCACCATCGCCGCGCATCTGTGTGATCTGCAAACCGGCGCGGTGCTGGCCTCGTCAGGGGTGATGAACCCGCAGATCCGCTTTGGCGAAGACCTGATGAGCCGGGTCAGCTATTCGATGATGAACCCCAGGGGTGCCGAGGAAATGACCCGCGCGGTGCGCGAAGGCATGAATGCGCTGTTCACCCAGATCGCAACCGAAGGCAATGTGGACAAGAACCTGATTGTCGACGCCGTCTTTGTCTGCAACCCGGTGATGCACCACCTGTTTCTGGGCATCGACCCTTTCGAGCTGGGTCAGGCGCCCTTTGCGCTGGCCACCTCCAACGCCATGCGCCTGCGCGCCGATGATCTCGACCTCAACATTCACCCCTCGGCGCGGGTCTATCTGCTGCCCTGTATCGCGGGCCATGTGGGCGCGGATGCCGCCGCCGTCGCGCTGAGCGAGGCACCGGACAAATCCGAGGATCTGGTGCTGGTGGTCGACGTGGGCACCAACGCGGAAATCCTGCTGGGCAACAAGACCAAGGTGCTGGCCTGTTCCTCGCCCACCGGCCCGGCCTTTGAGGGCGCGCAGATCAGCTCCGGTCAGCGCGCCGCCCCCGGTGCCATCGAACGGGTGGAGATCGACCCGGTGACCAAGCTGCCACGCTTCAAGGTGATCGGCAGCGACCTGTGGTCCGATGACCCCGGTTTCGAGGCCGAAATCGCCACCACCGGCGTCACCGGCATCTGCGGCTCCGGCATCATCGAGATGGTGGCAGAGATGCGCATCCACGGCATCGTCGACGCCCCCGGCCTGATCGGCACGGCAGAGCAGACCGGATCACCTGCGGTCTTTGCCGACGGGCGCACCAATTCCTACCTGGTCTATGACGGCACCGGCAATGGCGGCCCGCTGATCACCGTCACCAACCGCGACATCCGCGAGATCCAGATGGCCAAGGCGGCGCTGTATTCCGGGGCGCGGCTGCTGATGGATAAATTCGGCGTCGACAAGGTGGACCGCATCGTGCTGGCCGGTGCCTTCGGCGCGCATATCAGCACCAAACATGCGATGGTGCTGGGCATGATCCCCGATGCGCCGCTGGACAAGGTGACATCGGCCGGAAACGCCGCCGGGACCGGCGCGCGGATTGCCCTGCTGAACACCGACGCGCGGGCCGAGATCGAACAGACCGTGCGCGACATCCACAAGGTCGAAACCGCGATTGAACCGCGCTTTCAGGAGCATTTCGTCAATGCTTCCGCCATCCCCAACGCGGTTGAACCCTTTCCGATCCTCCACTCCATCGTCACCCTGCCGACAGCCACCTTCAACACCGGGGGCGATCACGGCGGCGATTCCGGCGGCAGACGCAGGCGGCGCCGGGGATGAGCAACGCAGAGCAACAGGAATTCTGGAACGCTCAGGCAGGCCCGATCTGGGTGGCCCAGATGGAAAACATGGACCGCGCCCTTGCACCGGTGCTCGACCATGTGCTTGGCGCGGCGCATATCCGGCGGGGCGACAGGGTGCTCGACATCGGCTGCGGTGCCGGCACCAGCACAGCAGCGGCGGCACGGCTGGCCGGACACGATGGCAGCGCCTGCGGGCTGGACATCTCTCATGCGCTGCTGGCCCATGCCCGCCTGTCAACGGCGGATGCCCCCGGCCTGACGTTCATCCAGGGCGATGCGCAGACGTTCGACTTCGAGCCGGATCAGTTCGACGCGATGATTTCCCGCTTTGGCGTGATGTTCTTTGAAAACACCCAGGCGGCCTTTGCCAATATTGCCAGCGGGTTGCGCCCTGGTGCGCAGTTGAGCTTTGCTACCTGGGGTGACATCGCGGAGAACCCCTATTTCACCATGCCTGCCGCCATCGCAAAGACGGTGATCGGCGCGGTCCCCAAGACTGATCCGGATGCGCCCGGACCCTTCGCCCTGCGCGACAGGCAAAAGGTTGTCGCATTGCTGGACGCGGCGGGACTGGTGGAGATCAAGGCCCGCGTGCTGCCCTTGGACCTGACACCGCCGGGCGACGCGGCGCAGGTGGCGCAATTGCTTTGCGACATCGGCCCGGCCCAGCGGGCCCTGACCCATTTCGAGGCGGATGACGCCGACCGCGCACGGCTGGTTGACGCGTTGATTGCAGGTCTGGAACCCTTCGAGACGCCAAAGGGTATCCGCATTCCCGCGCAGATCAACCTCTTCACCGCCCGGACCAAGGGCTGATCCCGCCTATAGCGTTTCCAGTTCATGTCGTATCGCCAACACCCTGCCGCGCCTCCGGCGCTCCCGGGACATTGGCGATGCTTCGTTTCAACGAAAACCGGAAACGCTTTAATCCAGCTGCCGGGAGATCCACCAGGTGACGCCATTGGCATCCCGCACCCCGCCGCGCAGGTCGCCTTCGCCCTTGTCCGTCAGCGGCTGCACCTCCGTCCCGCCAGCCGCCAGCGCACGGGCAAAGGCCGCTTCCGCCTCTGCCACATAGACATGCACATGGGCTTCGGTGCTTTCCGGCATTTCGCCCATCATGATCACCGTATCATCCACAAGCGCCTCTGCATGCATGATCCCCTTGCCGCCCTCGCCCGGGATCACCCGCAGCCGGGTGGCGCCGAAGGCGGCTTCCAGAAAGCCCAGGGTCGCATTGGCATCGCGGACCATCAGATAGGGCGACGCGCTGTTGTATCCGTCAGGTTTGTAACTCATCCTGTCCTCCGCTTTGTGCGCGCCGCCCCCTTGACGGCGCTGCGCCCCGCGCATATCCAAACGCAGGCGCGCGGGTATGGTGAAAAGGTATCACGGCAGCTTCCCAAGCTTTAGTTACGAGTTCGATTCTCGTTACCCGCTCCACTTTCAACTTCATTCAATCCATCCAGCGGCGCGCGCGCAAGCGCCTGTCTGGTCTGTTGCAGCAGGGTCAGGAAACGCTGGCTCGCCGTCAGGCGGGTCGCGACCTCGGCGATCTTGTCGTCCAGAAAGCGCTCCATCTCCTCCGCACCGCCGCCCTGCGCCATGAACTGGCCTACAAACAAGGTGATGTCGGCGATACTCAAACCCGCTGCCTGGGCGTCGCGGATCACTTCTAGGGTCAGAATCGCATCCTCGGGGTAAATGCGATAGCTGTTTGAGGCCTCGGGGTCGGTGTCAGACCGGATCAGCCCGTGGCGTTCGTAGAAACGGATCGTATCGCGGCTGACCTCCGCCCGCCTTGCCAGTTCACCGATGCGCATCATGCCCTCAAAACCGTTGACAATGGTCCACAGTTTATAGTTTGCTTCGACCTGCAGGGCAATCGGCAATCTAAGGCGATGACCCGTAAACCGGGCGGAACGGGCTTCACGATGAAGAAGATCGACTTCAAAAAGACGATGAAACAGCTTTATGGCCCCGCTGCCGGGCCATTTGCAGAGATTGACGTGCCGCAGATGCATTTTGTCAAAGTGGATGGCGCAGGTAATCCGAACACTTCGGCCGAATACCTGCAGGCGGTTCAATGCCTTTATGGCGTCAGCTATGCGATGAAATTTGCCGTCCGGGCGACGCTGTCACAGGATTATGTGGTGCCGCCGCTGGAAGGGCTGTGGTGGGCGGATGATCCAACTGCCTTTGCCGCGCGCAGAAAGGATGAATGGCAGTGGACGATGATGATCATGGTGCCGGATTTCGTGACATCCGCGATCTACGAGGCCGCCCGCGACAAGACCAGGCGCAAACTCGGCAGCCTGCCCGAAACGCTGCGGCTTGAACGCCATGACGAAGGCCTGTCGCTGCAAACCCTGCATCTGGGCAGCTATGATGACGAAGCGCCGGTGCTTGCGGATCTTCATCACCGGGTGATGCCCGAACGCGGGCTGACCTTTAACGGGCCGCACCACGAGATCTACCTCAGCGATCCGCGCCGGACGGCACCTGCCCGGCTGAAAACCATCCTCAGACAGCCGGTCCGTGCCGATCCCGCGTCCCTGACCCGCTGCGCCTGACCCTTTCGGAGAATCCAGATGGCCACATCCTCCTGTCAAAGTTGCGGCATGCCGCTCGGCAAGGACCCCCAGGGCGGCGGCACCGAGGCTGACGGCAGCCTCAGCACCACCTATTGTTCGATCTGCTATGCCGAAGGCGCGTTCCGGCACCCGGATGTCACGGTGACCGAATTCCAGCAGCACTGCGTCGAGGCGCTGATGCGGTCGGGCATGCCGAAGATCATGGCATGGCTCTTTACCCGCGGGATCCCGCGGCTGGAACGCTGGAAAGGGGTCTGACCCCTATCCGATCAGCACCTCGCCAAATTCTTCGCGCAGGTTGCGTTTCAACACCTTGCCCGTCGCATTGCGCGGCAGCACATCGGTGAACACCACCTTGTCCGGCACCTGCCACTTGGCAATCTTGCCGTCGAACACGCTCAAGACCTCTTCTTCGGACGGGTCCTGCCCTTCGGCCCTGACCGCGACCAGCACCGGGCGTTCGTCCCATTTCTCGTGCCGCGCGCCGATCACCGCGGCATCGGCCAGCTGCGGATGCGAGATGGCGATATTCTCCAGCTCGACAGAGCTGATCCATTCGCCGCCCGACTTGATGATGTCCTTTGAGCGGTCCTTGATCGTGATATAGCCGTCCGGGTCCATGGTGGCGACATCGCCGGTGTCGAACCAGCCGTTGGTCAGGGTCTCTTCCGAGGTTTTCTTGAAATAGGCATCCAGAATCCAGTGCCCGCGTGTCACCAGATCGCCCTGCGCCTTGCCGTCATGCGGCAGTGGCTTGCCATCGTCGTCCAGGATTTCCAGCTCCACCCCGAACACCGGACGCCCCTGATTTTCGCGCAGGCGGTGCTGTTCCGCCTCCGGCAGGTCGGCGTGTTTGGCCAGCGGGCGGTTGACGGAGCCGACGGGCGACATTTCGGTCATCCCCCAGGCGTGGATCGTATCGACCCCGAATTCCTCGCGGAAGCTCTTGATCATCGACGGCGGACAGGCCGAGCCGCCCACCACGGTGCGCTTGAGGCTGGCCAGCGTGCTGCCGCTTTTCTTGGCCTCGCCCAGCAGGCCCAGCCAGATCGTCGGCACCCCCAGCGCCAGCGAGACGCGGTAGGTGTCGATCAGCCGGACCAGCGACGGGCCGTCCAGCCCCGGCCCCGGCATCACCATGCGCGCGCCGACCATGGCGCAGGCATAGGGCGCGCCCCAGGCGTTGACGTGGAACATCGGCACCACCGGCAGCACAACCTCGGCGGCGGAAATCGCGACACTATCGGCCAGGTTGATGCCAAAGGAATGCAGCACCGTGGAGCGGTGGCTGTAAAGAACACCCTTGGGGTTTCCGGTGGTTCCCGATGTATAACAAAGGCTTGAAGCGGTATATTCATCCATTTCCGGCCAGTCATAAGCCGCATCGCCCTGGGCCAGCAGATCGTCATAGGCGATGATGCCGGGCAGTTTGCCGGCGGCATCGCCCACCGCGCCCTCCATCAGGACGATATGTTCCAGATGCTCCAGCTTGTCGCGGATCGCGGCGACCAGCGGGACAAAGGTGGCGTCGATGAACAGCACCTTGTCCTCGGCATGGTTGAGGATATAGACCAGCTGTTCCGGGAACAGGCGCGGGTTGATCGTGTGGCAGACAAAACCGCCCCCCGATACGCCAAAGTAGATCTCAAGATGCCGCCGGTTGTTCCAGGCAATCGTGCCGCAGCGCGCCTGCGGGTCGAGCCCCAGGCCGGTCAACGCCGAGGCCAGACGCCGGGCATTCGCCGCGACCTGCCCCCATGTGGTTTCCTCGACCCCGCCACCGGTGTTGACCGAATAGATCTGCCCCCCGGCATGGTACCTCTCAGCATGTTCAATCAGGCTGGAAATCAACAGGGGTTGTGACATCATCTGGCCTAGCATCGGGATCCTCCTCATCCGTTCTTTTCGCCAGAGTGGATCAGCGGCCCCGCACTTGCAAGCGTACCGTAAGGTGCCTAAAGGTCAGCTATACGGCCTGTCTGCCTGCCCGCGGGCACGCCCTGAACCGGAGGATTTCCCAATGACACTGATCATTCGCCCCACCACATCCGAAGACCGCGAGAACTGGGACCGGCTTTACCAGGGTTACGCCGAATTCTACAAGGTCGAGCAGACCCCGGAAATGCGCGATACCGTGTTCGGCTGGCTGATGGACGAGGCCCATGAATGCAACGGTCTTGTCGCCGAAACCGCAGAGGGCCGCCTGATCGGGCTGACCCATTTCCGCCCCTTCGCCAGCCCCCTGCGGGCGGTGACCAATTGTTTTCTCGACGATCTCTTTGTCGACCCGGCCGCGCGCGGTTCGGGTGCGGCGCAGGCCCTGATCGAGGCGGTGGCGGAACAGGCGCGGGCGCGCGGCTGGGCCACGGTGCGCTGGATCACGGCGGATGACAATTACCGCGGGCGCAATGTCTATGACCGTCTGGCCACAAGGACCATGTGGGTCACCTACGACCTCAAGACATGAACTTTCTGCAGATCACGTCCCTGCTGATTGTCATGGCCGGGGCGTTTGGTGCGATCAACTACCTGTTTCTGAAGCTGCCTTCGGCCATCGGCATCCTTGTGGTGTCGCTGCTGGCCTCCTTCGGGCTGCTGGGGCTGGACCTTGCCCTGCCCGCCCTGGGCATCGCCGACACGGTGCGGCAGCTGGTCACCGGCATCGACTTTTCCGAGGCGCTGCTGGAGGGGATGCTGGGCCTGCTGCTCTTTGCCGGAGCGCTGCATGTCAAGCTGAGCGACCTGCGCAGCGAATGGCTGAGCGTGTTCCTGATGGCGACGCTGGGCATCGCCCTGTCGACGCTGGTGGTGGGCGTCGGGTTCTCCTGGCTGACCGGCATGCCGCTGCTGCTGGCGCTGGTCTTTGGCGCGCTGATTTCCCCCACCGATCCGGTGGCGGTGCTGGGCGTGCTGCGCGAGGCCGATCTGCCCAAGGCGCTGGAGACCAAGATCGCGGGTGAAAGCCTGTTCAACGACGGAGTCGGCTATGTGGTGTTCCTGGTGCTGGTGGGCCTCGCCTTTCCGGGCGCGCATCACGGGTCGGGCGGCAGCCCCTTCGGCGATGCGGCACTGCTTTTCGTGCAGGAGGCCTTTGGCGGCGCGGTGCTGGGGCTGGTGCTGGGCTGGCTGACCTTCCGGGTGATGCGCCGGATCGACGATTATTCGCTGGAGGTGCTGCTGACACTGGGGCTGGCTTTTGGCGGCTACGAGCTGGCGGTCTGGCTGCATGTCTCCGCCCCGATCATGGCGGTCTGCGCCGGTCTGCTGATCGGCGATGTGGGGACCGCGCGCGGCATGTCGGAAGAGACCCGCAAATACGTGGAGGCCTTCTGGAAGCTGATCGACGAGATCCTGAATGCGGTGCTGTTCCTGATGATCGGCTTTGAAGTCTTTGCCATCGCCCTGAACGCGGATGTTCTGGTGACCGGCGTGATCACGATTTTCATCGCGCTGCTGGCGCGGCTGGCGGCTGTCGCGGTTCCCATCGCGATGCTGCGCCCGTTCCGCAGTTTCAGCGCCGGGGTGACGCCGATCATGACCTGGGGCGGGTTGAAGGGCGGCATCTCCGTTGCGCTGGCGCTGTCGCTGCCGGACGGCGAGTGGAAATCGCTGATCCTGACCTGCACCTATGTGGTGGTGGTATTCTCCATCATCGTGCAGGGGCTGACCGTGGGGCGGCTGGCAAACCGGATGGGCCGGGCGCCGGACCTGATGTGACCCATCGGAGCGGCTGCGCCGCATTCGATCCATATTTTGTTGGGGCTCTGCCCCAAACCCCGGGAATATTTACAGCCAAAAAGAAAACGGGGTCAGGCCCGGTGTTTCAGGATGTAGCCCACCAGGGCGGCGGTGGAGCCGTCCTTGCCCTGGGGGTTTTCGCGGCCTTCCACGATGGGTTGCAGGGAGGTGGCCAGTTCCTTGCCCAGTTCCACGCCCCATTGATCGTAGGAATTGATGTTCAGGATCACCCCTTCGACAAAGACGCGGTGTTCGTAAAGGGCGATGATCTGGCCCAGGGTGAAGGGATCGAGCAGCGGATAGACCAGCGTGGTCGAGGGGCGGTTGCCCGGAAAGACCCGGTGGCGGGCCTGGCGTTCAAGCTCATCCCCGGTCAGCCCCTTTGCCTGCATCATGCGCCGCGCCTCGGACAGCGAGCGGCCCCGCATCAGCGCCTCTGACTGGGCGAGGCAATTGGCCAGCAGCAACTGGTGGTGATGGGCGAGGTCAGGCTCATGCCCGTTGGCGGCAACCAGGAATTCGCAGGGCACCACCCGGGTGCCCTGGTGGATCAGCTGATAAAAGGCATGCTGGCCATTGGTGCCTGCCGCCCCCCAGACCACCGGGCCGGTATGATGCGCGCACTCGGTGCCGTCCATCTGCACCGACTTGCCGTTGCTTTCCATCTCCAGCTGCTGGAGATAATCCGGCAACATCCGCAGCCGCTGATCATAGGGCAAGACGGCGCGGGTCGCATAGCCGCAGAGCTGGTTGTGCCAGATGCCCACCAGCGCCAGCATCATCGGCAGGTTTTCCAGCGGCGCTGCCACACGGAAATGCTGGTCCATCGACTGGCCGCCGCGCAGAAAGGCGTCGAATCCCTTTGGCCCGATGGCGATCATCAGCGCGAGACCGATCGGCCCCCACATGGAGTAACGCCCGCCGACCCAGTCCTCGAAGCCGAAGACCTGATCGGGGCTGATGCCAAAGGCTGCCGTCTTGTCCTCTGCCGTGCTGAGCGCTGCGAACTGCGTTGCGGGATCACCGCCGTGATCCGTCATCCAGGCCTTGGCGGTGCGGGCGTTGGTCATGGTCTCGATCGTGGTGAAGGTCTTGGAAGCGACGATCACCAGCGTGGTTTTGGCATCCAGCCCGCGCAGCGTGTCGGCGATATGCGCGCCATCGACGTTGGAGACGAAATGGCACCGCGGCCCGTCGTGATAGGGCGCCAGTGCGGCCACTGCCATTGCCGGACCCAGATCGGAACCGCCGATGCCGATGTTGACCACATCGGTGATGGCACTTGCGCGCACTGCGTCGGCATAGCGGCGCATCCGCTCAAGCGTGGCGTGAACCTGCGGCATCACATCGGTGCCATCCATCATGACCGGCCCGCCGTCGAGATTGCGCAGCGCGGTGTGCAGGACCGCGCGGCCCTCGGTCTCGTTGATCTTTTCGCCCGCGAACATCGCGTCGCGTTTACCCGCCACATCTGCCTGTTCCGCAAGGGCGATCAGATCGGCGCGGCTGTCCGCGTCGATGTTTGTCTTGGCGTAGTCGAAATGCAGATTCTCCAGCGTGACGGAGAAATCACCCGCCCTGCCCGCATCCTCGAACAGGGCCAACAGCGGTCTGTCGGTGACGGAATCCGCCCGGCTTTTCAGTTTGTCCCAGATCGTCATCATGCGGCCCAATGTACCTCTGCGTTGTTCAGAACGGTGGCGACGGGCGCCTCTTCGGGGGGCAGTGTTTCAGCGCGTTCCAGTGCCGCGCGTTTCGCATCGCCAAAGATGATCAGATGGGTGGACATCGCGCCGCGCAGCACATGGGCGGGCAAGGTCACGCGCGCGATCTCCTGATCTTCAGGGCGGACGACGCAAAGGTTGGGCGCGCCTGCGGCCATCGCCGCCGCGACCCCGGGAGCCCCCGGAAACAGCGAGGCGGTGTGCATGTCATCGCCCATGCCCAGCACCAGCAGCGACAGCGGCAATTGCGTCTCCAGACCGGGCGCGATGGCGGCGGCGCCCTCCTCTGCCTCCAGACCCGGCTGGTAGAAAGGCAGGAACTGTGCCGCCGCGGCATGGCCGGTCAGCAGCCGCGACCGGACCAATGCCCCGTTCGAACGCGCATCCTCTTCCGGCACCCAGCGTTCGTCGGTCAGCATCACATGCACCCGGCCCCAGTCCAGATCGGTGCCGCTGAGCATGTCAAAGACCGGGCCGGGCGTGGTGCCGCCGGGCACGGCGAAGGAGGCGAATTCATGCACCAGAAGGCATTTCTTCAATTCTCCGGCCAGCCGGTTCGCGACCTTCATCGCCAGGATTTCCCGGTCGGGATATTCGATCAGGTTCATGGGGTCACCTCGCGCCATTCGCGGCCGTCACGCCGCATCAGTTCATTTGCGTAATCCGGCCCGGCGGACCCGCTGTCATAGGGTTTGGGCACATCGTTGCGCGCTTCCCACCCCTGGATGATCGGATCGGTCCAGGCCCAGGCGGCCTCGACCTCATCGCCGCGCATGAACAGCGTCTGGTTGCCGCGCATCACATCCATGATCAGCCGTTCATAGGCGTCGACCTGATCCGCATCCTCGCCCAGGGCTTCGGCAAAGCTCATGTCGAGGGGCACGTCGATCAGCCGCATGCCGCCCGGCCCCGGCTCCTTGATGGTCACGCCGAGGGTGATCCCCTCGTTCGGCTGCAGGCGGATCGACAGCACGTTGCGGTGGCGGCCCGCGTCCTCGCCAAAGATCGAATGCGGGGTTTCCTTGAACACCACGGTGATCTCGGAGGACCGCGCAGACAACCGCTTGCCCGTGCGCAGGTAGAAGGGCGTGCCGGCCCAACGCCAGTTGCTGATATGGGTCTTGAGCGCCACGAAACTTTCGGTGCGCGACCGCGGCGATTCCACCGCCTCCCGGTAGCCGGGCATCTTTTCCTCATTGCCGGTCTCGGCCAGATATTGCCCCCGCACGATATGGTGCGGCAAGACCGGGTCAAGGGCGCGGATGACTTTCAGCTTTTCATCGCGCACCGCATCGGGCGAAAAGCGGGCGGGCGGTTCCATCGCGATCAGGCACAAAAGCTGCATCAGGTGGTTCTGCACCATGTCGCGCATCGCGCCGGACTTGTCATAATATTCACCCCTGCCCCCGACACCCACGGTTTCGGCCACGGTGATCTGGATATGGTCGATGAACTGCGCATTCCACAGGGGTTCGAACAACATGTTGCCGAATCGGACCGCCATCAGGTTCTGCACCGTCTCCTTGCCGAGGTAATGGTCGATCCGGTAGATCTGATCCTCGTTGAAATAGGTGGCCAAGGTCGCGTTCAGCGCATGGGCGCTTTCCAGGTCGCGGCCAAAGGGTTTTTCAACCACGATGCGCGCATCCTTGTCTGCCATGCCCCATTGCTGCAGCCGTTCGGCCAGATCGCCGAACAGCGTCGGCGAAACAGAGAAATAATAGGCTTCGGTCCGGCCCTTGCCCTTCATGATCTCCTGCAGCTCGGCCCAGCCGGCCTCACCCCGCGCGTCGATGGCGGTATATTCGATCCGCGACAGGAACGCCTGCAGCGCCTCGGGCGTGTGGCTGAACCCGGCGTTGAATTCCTCAATCGCCTCTGCCACCATCTCGCGATAGCCTGCGCTGTCCAGCTCAGTCCTTGCGGCGCCGATGATGCGCGATTCCGGTGGCATCTGTCCGGCGACGAAGCGGCGGAAGAGACCCGGCAGGATCTTGCGGCGGGCCAGATCACCCGTGCCCCCGAAAATCACCAGATCGAATGGATCGACCGGAATCACCCGGCTTTCCATATGTGGCAGCCGGTCTTTGGCCTGGGTCATGCTGGCTTTGGTCTGGGTCATATCGGCCCCCGCGGTTTCTGAGCTTCCGTTAGCGCTACCATACTCGTAATTTCGGGCTTCACAAGGTCGTGCACTGCCCCCGGACAGGTCTTTTCATGCCTTGCCCGATCGCTTAGCACAAAGAATAGCATCCGAAACGATCAGACAAGGACCTATCATGAAAGATATGGCCAACGCCAAATCGCAGGCGAATGTCGGCAAGTTCATCGATCCGGCGATCACCGCCAAGGGCGAGCCGCGCGCGACAGTGGCGCTGAGCAATCCGCAGACGCTGTGGTTCAACACCGGCACGCTGTGCAACATCGAATGCGCCAATTGCTACATCGCCTCCTCGCCCACCAACGACGCGCTTGTCTATATCACCGCCGATGAAGTCCGCGATTATCTAGACCAGCTTGAGGCGCGCAAATGGGCGGTGCGCGAAATCGCCTTTACCGGGGGCGAACCTTTCATGAATCCCCAGATGATCGAAATGACCGAGGCATCGCTGGCGCGCGGATATGAGGTGCTGATCCTGACCAACGCCATGCGCCCGATGATGCGCAAGACCATGCAAGAGGGGCTCAAACGGCTGAACACGGCCTACCCCGGCAAGCTGACGCTGCGGATCTCTGTCGATCATCATCGCCCGGCGCTGCATGATGCGGAACGCGGCGAAGGATCTTTTGACAAGACGCTCGCGGGCATGAAATGGCTGCGCGACAACGGCTTGCGCATGGCCATCGCCGGCCGCTCCGTCTTTGCCGACAGCGAGGCGGAAAGCCGCGCGGGCTATGCCGCATTCTTTGCCGAACACGGATTTGACATCGACGCCGACAATCCCGGCATGACCGTGCTGTTTCCGGAGATGGACGAACGGATCGACGTGCCCGAGATCACAACCGCCTGCTGGGGCATATTGAACAAATCGCCAGACGCGGTGATGTGTTCGTCCTCCCGCATGGTGGTCAAGCGCAAGGGGGCCGAGACGCCAGCGGTGCTGGCCTGCACCCTGCTGCCCTATTCCCCCGAATTCGAACTGGGTACAACGCTGGCCGAGGCCGAGGGTGCGGTGGCCCTGAACCACCCCCATTGCGCGAAATTCTGCGTGCTGGGCGGGGCCAGCTGCTCGGCCTAGGCTGAGGCTCCCGACAGATGCCGCTGCCAGCCGCGCTGCATCGCCTCTGGCACATGCCTGGATGCGGGCAAGACGTTCGGTTTCGGGCTGCCTGCACCGCAGGGCTGCTTCCTGACGCGTCCTTTCGGGCCGATCCAGAAGGCTTCTGCGAACCGCCTGGATTCACGAACAGCCATTGAACATGAACCGACCGCAGATCGTCGGACATCCTGCGCTATATGCCAGAGCGGAGGTCTCGGCCCCCTGCTCCCGGGCGGCGCGCACCAGCGCCAGCAGCGCGCCGTTCCTCCTGAACAATGCCTCGTGACCGATGATCAACGACAGATGCGGTGCGGCGGACCGCGCCATGAGGAAGCGGGCTAGATCACTTCGTGTATCAAGATGAGTTTTCAATCACGACAACATGTCCGTCGCGCGGGCTGGCGCGGCCCTCTGCCAGATCGGCATAGACCTGGGGCGCGGCCTCGATGCCCTCGTGCACCCGGACTTGCATCCAGCTCCCGGCTTCTGCTGCGATGCGCTTCCAAGCCGCCGTGATGCGCTTTTCGATCTCGCCCGGCCCCCATTCCTCGCGCCGCTTCGCAATCTGGGACGGGGCGAAAAAGAACTGTGGTTTCGGCCCCGGCAGGGATTTCTGCGGGCGAAACTGGTCCCAGTGGCTGGTGCCGACGGCGGCCGAATGCTTCAGAACCTCTGCCAGATGGCTGTGCAGCTTCAGCTTGACCTCCGCATTGCCCGACATGTCCACATAGACCGAGGGCACCTGCGCGATCTTTTCGATCTCATCATAGCTCAGCACCTGGTCACAGGCCCCCAGCCCCTCGACAAAGCTGCGGTTACCTTCCGAGGTCAGGCCGATGATGCGATACTTGCGGCCCTCCGGCTCTGCCAGGTATTTGCACAGCCCCAGACCGGTCTTGGAGGAGGCCGAGCCGATGATGATCTGCTCCGCGCCAAAGCAATCATTGTCCATCAGCCAGTCGAACAAAAGGTATGAGGTCGCCAGAAGCGGCTGCAACAGGGCGCGCAGGTGGTCCTGTTCCGCCGCCCCCTGCCGCACCGGGATATAGCGGTTGTAGACCGCAGGCAGTTCGGCCCGATGCGCCGCCGCATCCAGGATCACGCCCTGCCCGTCAATTTCCGGGGTGATCACAAGCTCCTCCGCCAGCGGATAGAACCCATAGATCCGCGCCCCCGGCTGCAGGGCATCGCTGCGGCTTTCCACCACATTTGCGACGCCCCAGACCGGGACCTGCCCCATACCGTCAACGCTCGTGGGAAAGAACTTCCAGTAGCCGATGTCAAATCCCACCGCCGCATAGGTGACGTTGTTGGCCGTGATGGCAAAGCTTTCCAGCCGCAGCCGGGCCTCGCCCGGTTGCAACGGCGGGTGCGCCACCTCTTCCAGCCGGATTTGCGTGATGTTCTTCTGGTCGACAAGCAGCCGTTTCATGCCGTTCCTCCCATATGGCCTGCCTCAGCCTAACCGGGGAACAGCCGCATGTGAGCCGGAAAATACAGCGACGCCACGTCACATTGCGATACGCTCAATGAAGGATGAATTCGCCCACCTGATTGCGCCACTCACCCGGGCCGATCAGCTTGCGATGGGTGAACCGCACGGAATGAAGCGGGCCTTCGATCTGCTCCTGCCAGAACTCGACAAAGCTGAAGAGTTTCGGATGATCCGGTGCCAGGTCGTAGTCCTGCCAGATGTAGCTGTTCAGCACATGGGTATAATCCGGCATCCGGTAAAAGAACTCTGCCGTGGTCAAACCATATCCCCTGAGCATCATTTCGGTTTCAGTTGGAACTTGTGTCTGGGCCATTTGTGACCTCTCCTTGCTGCTTCCATAGAACCACCTTGGCACGAATGAATTACTTTTCAATAAAAACAGTGTGTTATCACTCTATAAGATTGGCTGCCAGTGTTCCGGGGGCATCGTGCATTGCACCTGATATGCCCGGTCTGCTATAAAAACTTACAATATATAGATCGCCATCAGAAGCAGAGCAGTCAACGTGAACGACACGCCGGAAACCCCTGAAAACGAAGATGAAATGCCGCCACAGCGGCCCGAATTCGATGGCCCTTCGGTCACCATCGAACATGAGATGCGCACATCCTATCTGGATTACGCCATGTCGGTCATCGTCAGCCGTGCGATTCCCGATCTGCGGGACGGGTTGAAACCTGTGCACAGGCGTATCCTTTTTGCCATGCACGAGACCGGAAATACCCACGACAAGTCCTATCGCAAGTCCGCGCGGCCCGTGGGCGATGTCATGGGCCAGTACCACCCCCATGGCGATTCCGCGATCTATGACGCGCTGGTGCGGATGGCGCAGGATTTCTCCATGTCGCTGCCGCTGCTCGACGGTCAGGGCAACTTTGGTTCGATGGATGGCGATAATGCCGCCGCCATGCGCTATACCGAGGTGCGGATGGACAAGCCTGCGGGTTTCCTGCTGGCGGACATCGACAAGGATACCGTCGATTTCCAGGACAATTACGACGGCAAGCAGAAAGAGCCTTCGGTTCTGCCCGCCCGTTTCCCGAACATGCTGGTCAACGGGGCCGGCGGTATCGCGGTCGGCATGGCCACCAACATCCCGCCCCACAACCTGGGCGAGGTCATCGACGCCTGCCTGGCGCTGATCGACGACCCGGATCTGACTTCTGAGCAGCTGATCGAATATGTCCCCGGCCCCGATTTCCCCACCGGCGGCATCATGCTGGGCCGCTCCGGCGCGCGCAAAGCCTATCTTGAAGGGCGTGGCAGCGTCATCATCCGGTCGAAAACCCGGGTCGAAGAACTGCGCAAGGACCGCTGGGCCATCGTCATCGACGAGATCCCCTATCAGGTGAACAAGGCCACGATGATTGAACGCATCGCGGAACAGGCGCGCGAGAAGAAGATCGACGGCATTGCCCATGTGCAGGACGAATCCGACCGCAATGGCGTGCGGGTCGTGATCGAGCTCAAGCGCGACGCGACCGCCGAGGTCGTGATGAACCAGCTCTACCGCTTTACCCCGATGCAAACCTATTTCGGCTGCAACATGCTGGCGCTGAACGGCGGCCGCCCCGAAACGCTGACCCTGCGGCGCTTCCTGACCTCCTTCATCGACTTCCGCGAAGAGGTCGTGGCGCGGCGCACTGCCTATCTTTTGCGCAAGGCGCGCGAGCGCAGCCATATCCTGTGTGGTCTGGCCGTTGCGGTCACCAACATCGACGAGATTGTCGCGACCATCCGCGCCTCTGCCGACGCCGCGGAAGCGCGCGAAAAGCTGATGACACGACGCTGGCCCGCCGCCAGCATCCTGGAATATATCGCGCTGATCGACGATCCGACCCATACCGCCAATGACGACGGCACCTATAACCTGTCAGAGGCACAGGCCCGCGCCATCCTTGAACTGCGGTTGCAGCGCCTGACCCAGATCGGCGTCAAGGAAGTCACCGACGAGTTGGAAGAACTGGCAGGCAAGATCAAGGAATACCTGGAGATTCTGGGCTCCCGCGAGCGGATCATGGGCATCATCTCGGACGAGCTGCGCGAGGTGAAAGAGCTTTTCGCCGTGCCGCGCCGCACCGAGATCGTGGACTGGTCCGGCGACATGGAGGACGAAGACCTGATCGCCCGCGAGGACATGGTCGTGACCGTGACCTCCGGCGGCTATATCAAACGGACCCCATTGGCCGATTTCCGCAGCCAGCGGCGCGGTGGCAAGGGGCTGTCGGGTGGCGGGTTGAAAGAGGACGACGTGGTCACCACGCTCTTTGTGGCCAACACCCATACGCAACTGCTGTTCTTCACCACCGAAGGCATGGTCTACAAGCTCAAGACCTGGCGCCTGCCGCAGGGCAGCCGCACCTCCAAGGGCAAGGCGATTGTGAACATCCTGCCGATCCCGACGGGCGTGTCGATTGCCGCCATCATGCCGGTGGACCGTGACGAAGATGAATGGGACGACCTGCAGGTGATCTTCTGCACCGATCACGGCACCGTGCGGCGCAACAAGCTTTCCGATTTCACCAACGTCAAATCGAACGGCAAGATCGCGATGAAGTTCGAAGGCGAAAGCGAAGGCTGGAAGCTGATCAACGCGCGGATTGCCTCGAACGACGACAATGTGATGCTGACCACCAATTCGGGCCGGGCGATCCGGTTCCGCGCCGATGACGTGCGGGTGTTCAACTCGCGCGCCTCCACCGGGGTGCGGGGCATCAGGCTGGCGGGCGACGACCGTGTGGTCTCCATGTCGGTGATCCGCCACTTCGAGGCGACCTCGGACGAACGTGCCGCCTATCTCAAGATGCGCCGCGCGATGGCGGGCATTGCCGATGACGCCGAGGTCGAGGATGAGGACGAGGGCAACGCCAATGCGATCCTGCCGATGGAGCGTTACGTGGAAATGTCCGAGGCGGAAAACCTGATTCTGACGATCACCTCCGGCGGCGTGGGCAAGCTCAGCTCGGCCCATGATTATCCGCTGCGCGGGCGTGGCGGCATGGGTGTCACCGCCTGGGACAAGCGGATGCAGACGGGGCAGATCGTGGCCTCCTTCCCGGTGGAGATGGATGATCAGATCATGCTGGCCACATCCAAGGGGCAGTCGATCCGGGTGCCGGTGGATGGTATTTCGTTCCGGTCCCGCTCAGCGGGTGGCGTCAAGGTGTTCAACACCGGCAAGGGTGAAGAAGTTGTCAGCGTGGCCTGGATCGCGGATCAGGGTGATGCGGATGTCGATGGCAGCGCATCGGAAGATCCCGCTGAATAAAACCTTTCCGGTTTTCGTTGAAACGAAGCATCGCCAATCCCCCGATAGCGCCGAAGGCGTGGCAGGGTATTGGCGATACTATAGCGCTTCGGGATATACCTGAATCACTTGTTCGCTGCCTCTCCCTGCGGTCGAACGCGAAAAGTGATGCGGGATGTTTCAAGTTAATCCCGAAACGCTGTAGATAAACTGAAAACTCAATAAAGCGTCATGCGAAAAACCTGAATCAGGTAACGCTGCCTGATGTTTCAGGCATTTCGTCAGACTCTGTAATTCGCCAAATGGAATGTCGGTCCATCGCGTGACGAGCAGGTCAGCTTTGGCTGATCTCTGGCACCTGCGCCAGCAGATCCAACGCCCGGACCGTTTTACGATCCGGGGCAAAACAAAGGGTCACAAACGCAAACACCTCCCGACCATATGGCCGGGAGGTGTGAATTTTCCAAACCCTGCCCCGAGGGGCGCGGTCATGAATTAATCAGTGACAGTTGTGGTGGTTGTTGTGCCATTGCTGCTGTCGCTGGCTGCCAGAACGACAAGCAGCAGTGCACCGGCTGCAACTGCCGCGCCTGTGCCAAGACCGGCACCGGCTGCGTAGAGCGCGCCACCATCGTCATCCTGAACGCAACGACGTGCACGCACACCGTCGATTGTTTCGATTTCAGCTTTGCAGCTGTAGATCTGGCCATTGCCGCCCTGAACCCGGATCGGGTAGTTCGGATTGCCGGTTTCACCCAGGACAGCTGCCTGAGTTGTATTCTGTGCGGATGCACCTGCGGCAATGGACATTGCTACAGCTGCGGTAAGTGCGAAAATCTTTTTCATCTGGACCAAACTCCCAAGAGTATTTCTGTTCACAATTCTTATGACACGTATCAAAAGTCACTGAAAGCCATGTATCGCATTCATCGGCATTTTGCACCTGCTGATACAAAAAAATCGCACAAAAAACAGGAGAACATTGGCGAAAAAATGCTCATTGCCCGCTACAATTCGTAAATCTCGGTAAATTTGCTCCGCAAATAGCCCAGAAGCGGCGACTCGGATGGCGGTTTTCCCGTTGCCCGGGCGATGACATCGCGCGGTTCCAGCAGCCCGCCGTGGCTTTGTACATTGTCGCGCAGCCAGGCGGTTGCGGTGCTGGTATCCCCTTGCGCCAATTGGTCGTCCAGACCGGGAACCGCAGCCCGCATCGCCTCGTTCAGGCATCCGGCATAGACATTGCCCAGCGAATAGGTCGGGAAATAGCCCAGCAGACCCACAGACCAATGCACATCCTGCAGTACACCGTTCGACGGCTTGTCGACCGGAAAGCCGAAATCGGCCTCGAATCGATCGTTCCAGGCCGCTTCCAGGTCCTGTACCTGCAGGTCATGCGCCACCAGCGCGCGTTCCAGGTCGAACCGCATCAGCACATGCAGATTATATTGCAGCTCATCCGCTTCGGTGCGGATAAAACCGTCGGACACCCGGTTCACGACCCTGTAGAAGGTTTCGGCATCGGGAATGCCGAAATCGCCGAACACCTCTTTCATCTCGCCAAACAGCCAGGCGGTAAAGGCGCGGCTGCGGCCGATCTGGTTCTCGTAGATCCGGCTCTGGCTTTCGTGCACCCCCATCGACACGCCGCGGCCCAGCGGGGTCAGCAGATAGGCCCGGTCGATCCCCTGTTCATAGGCGGCATGGCCGACCTCGTGAATCGTGGAATAAAAACAGTTGAACGGGTCCGTCTCATTGGTCCGCGTGGTGATCCGGACGTCCAGACCGGAGCCGGAGGAAAACGGATGCACCGCCTTGTCCACCCGGCCCATGGACATGTCATAGCCAAAGGTCTTGGCCAGATGGCGGGTCAGTTTCATCTGCGCCGCCTCGTCAAATGTGCCCGTCAGCTTCGGCGGAGCCTTGGCGGCGCGGACCGCCGCGCGCAGCTCGCTCAGTTCCGGGCGCAGCGCGCCGAACATCCCGGCAATTTCCGCCCCCGTGGTGCCGGGCTCATAATCCTGCAACATGGCATCATAGACATCCCCGCCCAGGGCCAGCGCCTGCCCCTCTTCGCGTTTCAGCGCGATGACCTCGGTCAGCGTGGGGGCAAATGCGGCAAAGTCATCCGCAGCCCGCGCCTCGGCCCAGATGCCCTGCGCTTCGGAGGTGACGCGGGCGATCCGTGCCGCCAGCTGGGCGGGCACCTTGCTGGCGCGTTCAAAGCTGCGGCGGATGTGGCGCAGGTTGGCGCGGCCCACATCATCCAGCGCGCTGTCCTCGATCTCTGCCAGCCAGTCGCCCAGGCGGGGATCGACGCGGCGGGCGTGCAGCACCGATTCCATCGCGGCCATTTCCTCGGCCCGTTGCGGTGCTGCGCCGCGCGGCATCATGGTTTCCTGATCCCAGCCCAGCCTGCCGGCCACCTGCGACAGGGCTTCGGTTTCGCGCTGGTACGCCATCAGGTCATCATAGGCTGTCATGGTCATTTTCCTCTCAGGGATGTCGCGACGGGATAGGCGCTCAGGAACCGGGCGCGCAGGATCAGCACCCACAGGACCACTGCAAGCGCCTGATGCGCCAGGGCAATATGGACGGGCGCCGCGTAAAGCACGGTGGTGATACCCAATGCAATCTGCAGGGCCAGTGCCGCCATCACGGCGTTGAAGGCGAAACGGGTGGTGGCATGGGCAGAGCGGCGTCCGCGCAGCCAGACGACAATTCCGAAGACGGCCAGCAGATAGCCGGTCATGCGGTGGATGAACTGCACCAGCCCCGCATTCTCAAAGAAATTCCGCCAGACCGGGGTAAGGTCAAAGGCCTCGGGCGGAAAGAACTGCCCCTGCATCAGCGGCCAGTCGATGAAGTAGCGGCCCGCGTCGATCCCGGCGACCAGGGCGCCCAGCAGGATCTGCACGAACGCAAGATGCAGCAGCCCCGTGGCCATGCCGAATTGTTTTGCCTCCCTGGTCCGGCGCGCCTGCATCAGGTCGCGCTCCGACCGGCCCAGCATCAGGATGTACCAGGTGATGAACCCCATGATGACAAAGGCGAGGCCAAGATGCGTCGCGAGCCGGTAACTGGCCACATCCGTGACCCCTTCACCGCTGGTCACGCCGGAAGAGACCATCCACCAGCCGATCGCCCCCTGCGCACCGCCAAGCGCGCCCAGCAGCAACAGCCGGCCATGCCAGCCCGCCGGAACCTGCCGGCGCAGGGCGAACCAGCCAAAGCCAAGCGCCCAGACCAGCCCGATCACCCGGCCCAGCTGACGGTGGCCCCATTCCCACCAGTAGATCCGTTTGAAATCAGCCAGTTCCATCCAGGCGTTCTGCACCTGGAATTCGTCGATGGCCTGGTATTTCTCGAACTCCGACTGCCAATGCGCCTCGCTCATGGGGGGCAGCGCGCCGGTCACGGGGCGCCATTCGGTGATCGACAGGCCGGAATCCGTGAGCCGGGTCATGCCGCCCACCGCGATCATGATGAAGACCAGCGCGAAGAGGATCATCAGCCAGATCCGCATCGCGCGGCGGCCAGCGCCCCTGCCCCGGTCGATCACACCTGCCTGGGTCTGCGGCCTCGTGGTGCCGGTCTCGGCCACTTCTTCGAACAACTTGCGTTTTTCAGCCATATCCTGCCTCGGTCTTGAAGTACCGCCTTGGTAGGTCACGGCGCGACAGAGGTCCAGTGCGGCAAACCACCTGTCCGGGCGCGCAGTGTCGCACCCATGGGATGGTTCCGGGCGGGAAAGGTATCGGCGACGGTGCGGGCAAGCTTGGCATCGTCCTGGCAATGGCACAGCCGACGCCTGCGGCAGCGCGGTCCGCCGGGCCTGCACAGGGTTTGATCCCGACGTGATCTTCGCCCTTGCACCCCGTCATGTCCGAGGCCTGTGCCGTGCCGAAACTGCTGACATGTCATTTATGACAGGTCATCGAAGACATGTCATAAATGACATGTCTTCACCTTTTGACGCCTTCGCCAATTGTCGCGGCTCCTGTCGCAGCAATCATCTGCGTGCGGTGTGTGGCGTTTCGACGGGGCAGCGCTTTTCGCAAGGCGCTCACAATTCGATGGGGGTGCTCATCGGCTACGCGTCTTTGCCAACGAGGGTGCATGCCAAAGCCACCGCACCTCTCAGGCATGTCGGATTTCGGGCAATCGCGCACTGCCGCAGCAGCCCGCACCTTACTTGCCCCGATCCTTCCAGCGCACCATCTGCCGCATCATCCCGTGCATCATTTGCACATCCGCCCGCGTCATCGGCATCCGCGACCACATGTTGCGCAGGTTCAGCTTCATCGAGGCGACCTTATGCGCGGGGAAAAAGAACCCCGCCTCCTCAAGCCGTTCCTCGTAATGCGCCGCCAGATGCTCGATCTCCTGGCCGCTGGCCCAGTCCGTGCCTGCCATTTCGGTGGTCACATCGGTGACAGAGCCCGTGGCGCGCATCCATTCATAGCCCATCAGCAAGACACATTGCGCCAGGTTCAGCGATGCAAACGCCGGGTTCACCGGGACCGAAACAATGGCATTGGCCCGCGCCACATCCTCGTTCTCAAGCCCCGCGCGTTCCGGGCCGAACAGCACCGCAACCCGCTCGCCCCGGGCGATCCGTTTCGCCGCCTCCGCCATTGCCGCCTCGGGCGCGAAGACCGGCTTGGTCATATCGCGGCCGCGCGCCGTGGTCGCCAGCACGAAATCGCAATCCGCCAGGGCATCCGGCAGATCAGGGCAAAGCCGCGCCTCGTCCAGCAGCCGCCCCGCGCCTGATGCCATGGCCACCGCCGCAGGGTTCGGCCAGCCATCGCGCGGTGCCACGATGCGCATATGGTCCAGACCGAAGTTCCACATGGCGCGGGCCGCCGCGCCGATGTTCTCGCCCATCTGCGGACGCACAAGGACAAAGGCCGGAATTTTCGGAAGGCTCACAGGGCGGGTCATGCCGCCTCTTACCGCCGGTCCACCAGGCCCGCAAGAAAGGTTTTCATTTCCCCGCCGCTTGGGGTACGCAGACCGCCAAAGACCGCAAAGGACCGTGCCCATGGACACCCCCGAACAGCCGCAGATCTATCTGATCACCCCACCCGAAATCGAACTGGGCAGTTTTCCGGCCCTGCTGGGTTCCGTTCTTGATGCGCATCCCGTGGCCTGTGTCCGCCTGGCCCTGTCCAGCAAGAACGAAGACCGCGTTGCGCGCGCCGCCGACGCGCTGCGCGAGGTGACCCATGCCCGCGACGTGGCGCTGGTGATTTCGGATCATCTGCTGATGGTCGAACGGCTGGGCCTTGATGGCGTGCACCTGTCGGATGCCGCGCGGTCGGTCCGCTATGCCCGCAAGGAACTGGGCGAAGACGCCATCGTGGGCAGCTACTGCGGCCCCTCCAAACACGATGGCATGGCCGCAGGCGAAGCAGGCGCGGATTACGTCAGCTTCGGCCCGGCGCAGGCCTCCGCCCTGGGCGATGGCAGCCACGCAGAGACCGAGCTGTTCCAGTGGTGGTCCGAAGTGATCGAAGTGCCCGTCGTCGCGGAAGGGGCGCTGGACGCAGAGATGATCCGCACCCTGGCCCCCTATACCGACTTTTTCGGCATCGGCGACGAGATCTGGTCCACCGAAGATCCCGCTGCCACCCTTGCCACGCTGATCCGGGCGATGGTCTGAGGCAAGCGTCGCGCCCACCCCGAAGGGTGGGTGCAGCTTGCCGGTATCCAGAGACTAGAGAAACACCCGCTCTACCACCCAATAGGCCCCGATGATCGCGATCAGCAGCGATCCTGTGACCGAGACGGCGCGGAACATCACCGGGTATTCGGTCACCAGTTCTTCCTGGCCTTCCAGATGGGCCTTGCGCGCGGCCCCGACCGCCAGCCACAGCAGGATTGCAGCCATCGCGATCACGGTCAGCTGACCCAGTTCCACCCCGATGTTGAAGCCGATCAGCGCCGGCACGAAATGCCCCGGCGGCAGGCCGAAATCGCCCAGGACCGAGGCAAAACCCAGCCCGTGCAGCAGCCCGAAGCCAAAGATCACCATTGGTCGCCAGCGGCTGAGGCGGTGGAAAAAGATATTCTCGACAGCGACATAGACGATTGAAGCGGCAATCAGCGGCTCCACGATGGCGCCCGGCACATTGACCAGCCCCAGCGCGCCCAGCGCCAGCGTGACCGTATGCGCCAGCGTGAATGCAGAGACCTGCCAGACCAGCGGCCGCAGGTGGATGGACAGAAAGAACAGGCCAAGCACGAACAGGATATGGTCCAGCCCCTTGGGCAGGATGTGGTCGAATCCAACCGGGACATAGCCGACAAAAGTACCAAGGCCGGTCTGTTCCGCACCGCCCTGCAAGGTGATCTCCGGGCTGGTTTCGCCCCCGTCAAGATAGCCGGTGTAAGGGTCTTCCACCCCCTGCTGGCGCAGCACCATGGCCCCGCCGCCTTCCGGCCAGCGAACCTGCACAACCTCGGCGCGCGGATCGACCGGCGCGGTCAGCGTCCAATCGGAGATGCGGGACAGTTCGATGTCCACATCCTGAGGCATGGTGACAGAGGCGGTGCTCAGCGCCACCGGCGCGCCATCCGTGCTGAGCAAGGGCAAAGCATTCCACCGCTCAAGCAGGCCGGGGACACGGGCAATGATCTCCTCGCTGGAGAGCGCGCGCAGCGCATCATAGTCTTCGGCATTGGCGGCATCATTGGTGTCATCCACCGCGTCCAGGTCGATCCCGGCCAGAAATGCCTCAAGATTGATGTGCAGCACCAGTTCGATGGTGCCGTCCTCGACGCTCAGATCGCCAATGGTCGGCTGCAGCTCATGCGCCCCCGCGCGCTGCCCGCCAAGAAGGAACAGGCTTGACAAAAGCGCCACCAACAACAGCTTTGATATCAACCCGGTGAAAGTCTTTTGCATGTATCTGTCCCGTCTGTTTTTACTTGTTACCCTTGGCGCGGTGCCTTTGTCGCCCGCCCTGTCCCATGAATTCTGGATCGAACCGCATGATTATCAAGTCGATAATGGCGGAACCGTAGTGGGGGATTTCAAGAATGGACAGGAATTCGTGGGCAACACCCTGTCTTTCTTCGACAAAAGCACAGAGCGTTATGCCATGGTGGCGGATGGTGTCCGCACGCCGCTCAAGCCCCGCGCGGGCGACCGCCCCGCCCTGAACATCCCCGCCCCCATCGACGACGGGCTGCTGGTGGTGGTGCATGAAACCACACCGCAATACGTGACCTATACCGATTGGGACAAGTTTGTGAAATTCACCAAACACAAGGATTTCAGGGATGCCGTCGCCCTCCACGAACAAAGGGGCTGGAGCAAGGAAAGGCTCCGCGAGCGCTATACCCGGCACGTCAAGGCGCTGATCGCCGTGGGCAGCGGCGCGGGCGCGGATCAAGCTGTCGGGATGGCCACGGAATTCACTGCGCTGACCAACCCCTATGACCCCGGATTCGACGGCACCATGCAGGTCAGCCTGACCTATGACGGCGCACCGCGCGCGGATGCGCAGGTGGAGGTCTTCGACCGTGCACCCGACGACAGCGTGACCATCACCCTGCACCGGACCGACACCGAGGGGCTTGCCGAGATCCCCGTTACGCCGGGGCATGCCTATCTCTTTGACGCCGTGACCCTGCGCGAGGCCGCCGATGCGGGCGAAACCGAAAACGCGCCGGTCTGGGAAACGCTCTGGGCCGCGCTCACCTTCGAAGTGCCGCAATGACATGGCTTGCGCCCCCACCTCGGGCACGGGTAAAGCAACATCATGACGGCATCGCATCCCCCTGATATCCTGTGCATCGGCTCTGTCCTGTGGGACATCATCGGCCGCTCCGATCAATCCATGCGGCAAGGCTCTGACATGCCGGGGCGGATCACCCGCCTGCCCGGCGGCGTGGCGCTGAACATCGGCATGGCGCTGTCGCGTTTCGGGCTGGCCCCCGCCCTGCTGTCGGCAGTGGGCCGCGACCCGGAGGGGGATGAACTGATCACCGCCTGCGCCGTGCGCGGCCTGATCACCGATTTCATCTACCGCTCCGACGATCTGCCGACCGACCGTTACATGGCGGTCGAAGGGGCCAACGGGCTGATCGCGGCCATCGCGGATGCCCATTCGCTGGAAGCCGCAGGCGACAAGATCCTCGGGCCCCTGTCCGATGGCCGCCTGCCGCAGCCCTTTACCGGCGCCGTGGCGCTGGACGGCAACCTGACCATCGACCTGCTGAGCCAGATGGCCGAAAGCCCGTTGCTGGCCCGGGCCGACCTGCGCGTCGCCCCCGCCTCGCCCGGCAAGGCACTGCGCCTTGGCCCATTTGTGAAGGCCGGTCGCGGGACGCTCTATGTGAACCTTGAGGAAGCAGGCCTGCTCTGCCAGGCCGAATTTGCCGATTCCCGCGCCGCGGCGACGGGCCTGCTGACGCGGGGCGCCGCCCGCGTGGTGGTCACCGATGGCAGCAAACCCGCCACCGTGGCCGACCCTGACAGCATGCTGACCGAGACCCCGCCGCCCGTCCATGTGACCCGCGTCACCGGCGCGGGCGATACATTCATGGCCGCCCATATCGCAGCCGAACGCAGCGGCATCCGCGCCGAGCAAGCCCTGCACCGCGCGCTGGAGGCCACCGCCCTTTACGTTTCCGGAGAAACCCGCATATGACCCTGCCCCTGATCCTCAGCGCCGAAGTTGCCCGGGCCCGCGACAAAGGCACGCCCATCGTGGCGCTGGAAAGCACCATCATCACCCATGGCATGCCACACCCCCAGAACCTGGAGGTCGCCCGGCAGGTCGAAGACGACATTCGCGGGGCCGGCGCCGTCCCCGCCACCATCGCGGTCATCGAGGGGCAATTGCACATCGGGTTGGAACCCGAACAGCTGGAAGCCCTGGCAAAGGCGACCAATGTGGCCAAGCTCAGCCGCGCGGACCTTGCCGTTTGCATCGCGCGCGGCGGCACCGGGGCCACCACGGTTGCCGCCACCATGATCGCGGCACATCTGGCGGGAATCGCGGTCTTTGCCACCGGCGGGATCGGCGGCGTGCACAAGGGGGCCGAAAACAGCTTTGACATCTCTGCCGACCTGATGGAACTGGCGCAGACCCCGGTGACAGTTGTGGCGGCCGGGGCCAAGGCGATTCTGGATGTGGCAAAGACGCTGGAAGTGCTGGAAACCCAGGGCGTGCCGGTGATCGCCTTTGGTCAGGACAGTTTTCCGGCCTTCTGGTCGGCCTCGTCGCCGCTCAAGGCACCGCTGCGCATGGATGATCCGGCCCGGATCGCAGCGGCGCACCGGATGCGCGCGGCACTGGGCCTGCCGGGCGGACAGCTGGTGGCAAACCCGATTCCCGCGGCAGATGAAATCCCGGCGGCAGAGATGGCGCCGGTGATCGCCAAGGCGCAGGCCGATGCCACCGCCCATGGGATCAGCGGCAAATCCGTCACGCCCTACCTGCTGCAACGCATTTTCGAACTGACCGAGGGCCGCTCGCTGACTGCCAATATCGCCCTGGTGCGCAACAATGCCCGCCTTGCAGCCCGCATTGCCGCAGTAATCGTGAAAGCACCCGCATAATTGCCAGGCAAAGCGCCTGAAATGAAGCGGAAATGGATTGCTTGCCATTGTGGCAAGCAGGCAAAGGTCTTAGCTATATCGCGATCTTGCCGGGACTGCCCATGAACACGCCTTTTGATCTTGATACATCCGAACCCCGCCGCCCCGGACTGGTGGCGCGCCTGCGCGCGTCCTTCCTGACCGGCCTTGTGGTGATCGCACCTGTCGGGCTGACCATCTGGCTGATCTGGACCGTTGTCGGCTGGATCGACGGCTTTGTGCTGCCGCTGGTGCCCAAGGCCTATCACCCCGACCGGATGCTGCAGGATTTCCTTGGCCTGGATCCTTCCGTTCAGATCAACGTGCGCGGGCTCGGGGTTGTCATCTTTCTGGTGTTCACCATCATCGTCGGCTGGATGGCCAAGGGCATCATCGGCCGGTCGCTGATCCGCTTTGCCGAAAGCCTGGTGGAGCGGACCCCAGTTGTGCGCACCATATACTCCGGGATCAAACAGATATCCGAGACGATCTTTGCCCAGTCCGAACGCAGCTTCGAAACTGCCTGCCTGATCGAATATCCCCGCAGGGGCATCTGGGCGCTTGGCTTTATCTCGACCACGGCCAAGGGCGAAGTGGCTGAAAAATCGGACCCTTCGGACGAGATGATCAGCGTCTTTGTGCCCACCACGCCCAACCCCACCTCGGGCTTTCTGCTGTTCTTTCCCAAGAAGGATGTGATCGAACTGGACATGACGGTGGAAGATGCCGCGAAACTGGTGATTTCGGCCGGGCTGGTCTATCCCAGCGACCGGGCAGAACAGGGCGACATTCTGGACATCGCACCGGTGTCCCGCGACTGAGCAACGTCAAGGGTCTGCGCCAAGCTGCTGTAAAAAATATCAGTTCACATTGCGCGTAACGCCGTTTTCTTCAAAGAAAACGGTCCGGAGTTTTTAAAAACTCCGCCCCCCTCGGGCTACTAGGGTCAGGACCCATTAATCCTGCACCGCCAGTTTGACAGATTTTTCCGCTGACAAGAAGCATCTGTGCAGGAATAGTGGTTCTATTTCAAATAGATGCACCGCAGACATCGGGAAAATCCGTCAAACCCGCAGGGCGGCGATTTCACTTCATTTCAGCATCTTGGGCCGCTTGCAAATAGAACCACTATTGGCGGCACGACCCAAACCACTGAAATTTCGTGAAATTGCCGCTGGCGGTGCAGGATTAATGGGTCCTGACCCTAGCCAAACATCTCCGGAAGGTTCACGCTGCTTTCCACACCGATCTTCTCCTTATGCGCGTCAAGGAACCCCTCCGCCGCAGCTTGACCCGCTTCGAAAAGGGTCGCGATCACAGCGGGCAGCGGCACCAGCTTGGTGGCCACGGACAATTTTTCCATCAGGTTGTCGTCGGCCACCATATGCACCCTGATCCGGCTCATCGAGCCTTCGGGGATCTTGCCGCTGTCGAGCAGGCGCTGGACAAATTCAATCGCGCGCAGCTCCCTCAGCAGGCTTGAATTGAAGCTGATCTCATTGATCCGGTTCTGGATCTGCTTTGGTGTGCGCGGCAGGTCGTGCCGTTCCAGCGGGTTGATGTTGATCACCAGAACGTCGTCCGGCAACCCCTTGTCAAACAATGGAAAAAGAGCCGGATTTCCGGTGTATCCGCCATCCCAGAATGCCTCCATCTGGCCAGTTTCCGTGTCGTGCATTTCCACCGCCTGGAACACCGTGGGCAGGCAGGCGGAGGCCATGATCGCCTCCGGCCCGATCTCATCGCCCGAGAACACCCTGATCTTGCCGTTCCGCACCCGCGTCGCACAGATGAAAAGCTGCGGCGCTATGCCATTGCAGACCTTGTCGTAATCCAGCCTGGTCACAATATCGGTCAGCGGATTGCGGTAGAACGGGCCATAGGCATAGGGCGAGGTCACATTCGACACCGCATCCGCCATGGCAACCGGCCATGAATATTCCAGCGCCTGGCTGACGGCGGCGATGCCGAAAGGGGCCATCCAGCTCTGCATCCGCAGATCCTGCATGCCCGACACCTGCCGCCAGAGCCATGCCAGGTTTTCCCGCGCACCTTCGGCACCCCCGGCAACGAAACCGGCTTTCACCGCCGCACCATTCAACGCCCCGGCAGAGGTTCCGGAAATGCCGCAGATTTCCAGGTCCGGCTCCTGCAGGAGCCGGTCCAGCACGCCCCAGGTAAAGGCACCATGCGCGCCGCCGCCCTGAAGCGCCAGATTGATCCGTTTTTTCCCGGCTGCCATCAAATTGCGGTCCAGCCACCGTCCACGCTGATCGCTGTCCCGGTGATCTGCGCGGCCGCGTCAGAGCACAGGAAGGTGGTGGTCCCGCCCAGCTGTTCGACCGTTGCGAATTCCTTGCTGGGCTGTCGTTGCAGCATCACGTTCTTGATCACATCCTCGCGGGACATGTCGTATTCCTTCATCGTGTCGGGAATCTGCGCTTCGACCAGCGGGGTCAGCACATAGCCCGGGCAGATGGTATTGGCGGTGATCGGATCCTGCGCGGTTTCCAGCGCCGTGGTCTTGGTCAGGCCGACGATGCCGTGTTTTGCCGCCACATAGGCGGATTTGAAGGGCGAGGCCGTCAGCCCGTGGGCAGAGGCGATGTTGATCACCCGGCCCCAGCCGGCCTTGCGCATCATCGGCAGCGCCATGGCGGTGGTGTGAAAGGCAGAGCTGAGGTTGATCGCGATGATCGCGTCCCATTTCTCGACCGGGAAATCCGGAATCGGCGCCACATGCTGAATGCCCGCGTTGTTGACCAGAATATCGCAACGCCCCGCCTCGGTGATCAGCTGGCGGCATTGGTCGGCCTTGGACATATCCGCCCGGATGTAACGCGCGGTGACCCCGGTCTCCGCCGCGATCTGTTTGGCCAGATCGTGGTCTTCGGCGTTGTCGGTAAAGGAATTGAGCACGATGTCCGCCCCTGCCCGCGCCAGTTCCCAGGCAATGCCCAGCCCGATGCCGGAATTGGAACCGGTGATCACGGCGGTCTTGCCGGAAAGGTCGATTGTATAGGCCATGGTGAAATCTCCTGAAGTTGGATGCTGCGCCGCATCATGCCGCGCTGCACCTGCAAAGTGAACGCGCCGGGCAGAATAATCTTTCCCCTTGCATAGCGCGTCCGGGGGAAAGCTGAAACACCGGGTGATGCCGGTCGATGGCCCAGGACAAGCTATCTGGCCCCGGGGGTTTTCACGGGCAAAGCGCCGCGCCCGCCGCAATTTGCCCGGCACCGGGCGCGGCCAAAAAAAAACGCCAGCACGAAGCTGGCGTTAAGTTATTGAGGCAGGTTTCATACAGGCAAGAAACCTATCGAGCAGTGCCCTATGTATAAGCAATCTCGCGCCTCAGGCCAAGCATTAAGTTTGAAGTGCCCTCCAAGCCCAGCTATGCAAGGCCCTAACAAAATAAGGGCAGTGCGAGATTGTGCAGAAAATGGTGATTCATTTTTTCCAGAAAGCTTGGGCGGTTGCGGCGTTTTCTTCACTGATTCTCTGTGCCGCCCCGGCGGGCGCGGAACCGCAGCACGGGATATCTATGTACGGCGAACCCGCCCTACCACCCGATTTTGTGTCCCTGCCTTACGTGAACCCGGATGCGCCCAAGGGCGGGCGGATCGTACTGGGGAATTCCGGCAGCTTCGACAGCCTCAATCCATATGTCCTCAAGGGCTCTATCCCCTGGCAATTGCCGTTCTTCACCCATGAGACGCTGATGGGCCGGTCCCTGGACGAACCTTTCACACTTTACGGTCTGCTGGCCGAATCAGTGGAGGTGCCGGAGGACCGTTCCTGGGTCGCCTTCACCCTGCGCGAGGAGGCCCGATTCTCTGACGGCACCCCGGTGACGGTCGAGGATGTCATCTTTTCCTTCGAACTTCTGGGAACGGAAGGCCACCCGCGCTACCGGGACTTCTGGAAACAGATCGAAAGCATCGAACAGACCGGCCCCCGGTCGCTGCGCATCACCTTCAACACCGACAACCGCGAATTGTCGTTGCTGGCAGGCATCCGCCCGATCCTGAGCAAGGCACAATGGGAGGGCAAGGATTTCGCCAATGCACCCCTGCAGGAGGTGCCGCTGGGCAGCGGGCCCTATGTGATCAGCGACTATCAGGCCAGCCGCTATGTCACCCTGCGGCGCAATCCCGATTACTGGGGGGCAGATATTCCGTTTCGCCGGGGCACCAACAATTTCGACGAGATCAAGCTGGACTTCTACGGCGATGCCAATGTTGTCTTTGAAGCCTTCAAGGCAGGCGAGATTTCCGCGGTGCGCGAATTCAACGCCGAGACCTGGGACACGCAATACGACTTTCCCGCTGTCCAGCGCGGCGAGATCGTGAAATCGACGTTCCCCCATGCCAAGCCCTCGGGCATGACCGGATTCGTGATGAACACGCGCAAACCACCCTTTGACGACTGGCGGGTGCGCGACGCGCTGATCTGGGCCTTCAACTTTGAATATATCGGCGAGACATTGACCGGCGGCAGGCTGCCGCGCATCACCTCCTATTTCTCGAATTCCGAACTTGCGATGCGCCCCGGGCCTGCACCGGCGCCGGTGGCCGATCTGCTGAAACCCTTCAGCGACACCCTGCCCGAGGGCGCGCTGACCGGCTATGCGCTGCCCGAAGGGGACGGATCAGCCCGCAACCGGGCTGGCATTCGCCATGCGATGAAACAATTGCAGGCGGCGGGGTATTCGGCGCAGGACGGGGTGATGCGGGATGCGGCGGGCAAACCGCTGACGGTGAATATCCTGCTGTCCAAGGGCAGCAGGCTGGATGTGGCCGGTTCGGACAAGATTGCCGATCTTTATGTGCAGGCGCTTGCCCGGCTGGGGATCGCCGCAACGGTCGATGTGGTTGATAATGCCCAGCTGAACAAGCGGCTTGAGACTTTCGATTTCGACATCACCACCTTCCGGCGCTCACTGTCGCTGAGCCCCGGCACCGAACAGCGGTATTACTGGGGGTCTGACGCGGCGTCAGTGCCCGGATCGGGCAACATGATGGGGATCGAAAGCCCCGCCGTCGACGCGATGATCGACAAGATGCTGACCGCGCGCGGGGCGGATGAATTCACCCATGCCGTGCGCGCGCTCGACCGGCTGCTGACGGCGGGGCGCTACGTCATCCCCTTCTGGCAGTTCGACGAAGGGTTGATCGCCCATAAGGTCGAAATGAAATACCCCGACAGGATTCCGCTTTACGGCGACGGGCCGAATTACATGCCAGAGGTCTGGTGGTGGGATGCGTCACAAAATTGAAACATCTTCGCGATACCGCAGCGCCATGAATATTTTCGCAACACCCCCCGCGCCCTTCCGGCCCCTCCTGCCATGTCCACAGCCATGAGGCGCCTCGCCGCAGAGGGGCTGGGCACCGCGATGCTGCTGGTCGCTGTCATCGGCTCCGGAATCATGGGCGCCTCGCTGGCCGAGGGAAACAGTGCCATCGCCCTGCTGGCCAATGCCATTGCCACGGGATGCATGCTTTATGCCATCATCACCGTGCTGGGCCCGATTTCCGGCGCGCATTTCAACCCGGCGGTCACTCTGGCCTTTTACCTGCGGGGCCAGATGCCCGGCAGGGAAGTCCCGCTCTTTGTCGCCGCCCAGGTGGCAGGTGCCGTGCTGGGGGTCTGGGTGGCACATCTGATGTTCGACCTGCCGGTGCTGCAGGTCAGCCAGACCATGCACCGCACCGGTGCCGCGCAGTGGTTTTCCGAAGCCATCGCAACCTTCGGCCTGTTGTTCGTGATTTTCGGCGGGCTGAAACACCGTGAAGAGGCGGTGCCGGTTCTGGTCGCGCTTTATATCACCGGCGCCTATTGGTTCACCGCCTCCACCAGTTTCGCCAATCCGGCGGTGACCTTTGCACGCGGGTTCTCCGATACCTTTGCAGGCATCTATCCCGGCCATATCGCGGCTTTCATCGCGGCACAGATCGCGGCGGTGTTTCTGGCCCATGTCATCCTGCGCCCGCTGTTCGACGACAGGTGATCCGGTTGCATGGCTGCGCCGCATGCCATCCAGTCTGCTTGCAGCTTTGCCCCGAACCACAGACCTATCTGGGCACCTGAAAAAGGTCAGACCAGCGAGGTCACCCAAAGGATAGTGGCATCCTCGGCAGAGGTAGAGATCACATTGTGGCCCATGGCCGCATCGTAATAGGCGCTGTCGCCCCGGCGCATCTCCACGGGTTCGTAAAATTCCGTGTAAAGCGTGATCACGCCGGTCAGCACGTAAAGGAATTCCTCGCCGTCATGGCGCACCCAGCCGTCGAATTCCTCCATCGTGCGGGCCCGGATGCGCGCGCGGTAGGGCAGCATCTGTTTCTTGCGCAGGCTCTCGGCCAGCAACTCATGCTCATATGTGGTGGTGGCCTTGGCCGCCCCCTCGCCCGATTTGGTGAGCACCATGCGGCCATTGATCTTTTCCGCGGCAGGTGGCGTGAAAAGCTGCGGCACCGAGATTTCAAGCCCGATGGCCAGTTTCTTGAGCGCCTCATAGGTGGGCGACATCTGGCCGTTTTCGATCTTTGACAGGGTGGAGCGGGCCAGACCCGCCTGCTTTGCCGCCTGTTCCAATGTCCAGCCGCGCGCCTTGCGCAATTCCCGCACGCGCGCGCCCAAATCCAGAGGCGGGGTGATTTCCGGCTCACCGCTGGCGCGTGCAATCTCGATCAGGCTGGCGTTCTGGCTCATCCCCCTGCTTTAGCGCCCCGTGGCGGTGCTTGCAACGCGCCACGTGCTGGGCTAGCGCGGTGGCATGGCACGAACAACCGCATATACAGACTTCAATCTGGCGCAGCATGTGCTGCGGGCAGGCCTTGCCACGCCGGACAAGGTGGCACTGTCGCTGCTCTCGGCGGACACAAGCGAGGACTGGTCCTTTGACCGGCTGACCCGGGCGGTCCGCGGCACCGGCACAGGATTGCGGGCTGCCGGCCTTGCGCCGGGCGACGTGGTGCTGATGCGCCTGGGCAATACGCCCGACTTCCCGATCGCCTATCTGGGGGCGCTGGCCGCCGGGCTGGTGCCGGTGCCCACCGCAACGGCGCTGACCGAGGGCGAAGTGGCGCGGCTGCTGCCCGATCTGCGCCCTGCCGCCATCCTGCACGACCCCGATGTCCCCTGCCCGCCGCATCCTTCGCGCATTGATGTGGACGATCTGCGCGCCATGCAGGCGCTGCCGCCGGTAGACTGGCATCTGGGCGATCCCGACAGGCTGGGCTATATCATCTATACCTCCGGCACCTCCGGCAGGCCCACGGCGGTCATGCATGCGCATCGTGCGATCCTGGCGCGGCAGATGATGTTTGACGGCTGGTACGGGCTGCGCCCGGAAGACCGGATGCTGCACGCGGGCGCGTTCAACTGGACCTTTACCCTTGGCACCGGGCTGATGGATCCCTGGACGATGGGCGCCACTGCGCTGATCCCGGCGCCCGGCACCCAGGCCGCAGATCTGCCCGAGCTGATGGCACGGCATGGCGCAACCCTCTTTGCGGCGGCCCCGGGGGTCTACCGGCAAATGCTGAAAGGGCGCGACCACCTCGCCCTGCCCGCGTTGCGCCACGGGCTGAGCGCGGGGGAAAAGCTGAACCCGGTTGTGCGCGACGCCTGGACCGCAGCCACCGGCACCCCGGTTTACGAGGCCTTTGGCATGTCGGAATGTTCCACCTTCATCTCCGGCTGCCCGGGCCATCCGGCGACACCCGGCGCATTGGGCCGCGCGCAGGCGGGACGCCGGGTGGCGATCCTGACCGAAACCGGCCCCGCCGCAACCGGCGAAGTGGGCACCATTGCCATTCACCGCAGCGATCCCGGCCTGATGCTGGGCTACCTTGGCGCGCCGGAACAGACCGCCGCGCGGTTTCAGGGCGACTGGTTCCTGACCGGGGATCAGGGCGTGATGGATGCGGAGGGGCAGATCACCTATCTGGGGCGGCGCGACGACATGATGAACGCGGGCGGCTTTCGGGTCTCGCCGGTGGAGGTCGAGGCGGCGCTTGCCAATGCGCCCGGCGTCACCGGCGTGGGTGCCGCCGAAGTCGAGGTCAAACCCGGTGTCAGCGTGATCGCCGCCTTCTACACCGCGCCTGCCCCTCTGGACGATGCGGCGCTGGCCCGTTATGCGGAACGAACGCTGGCGCGCTACAAGCAACCGCGCCTTTACATTCACCTTGCCGCGCTGCCCACCGGGGCCAATGGCAAGCTCTTGCGGCGCAGGTTGCGCGCGGAATTTGAGGCCAGAAAAGATGCCGGACCCGATCAAGCTTGACATCATGTCAGACCCGATTTGCCCCTGGTGCTATATCGGAAAAGCCCATCTTGACCGGGCCCTGCTGGACCATCCGGACCATCCATTCGTGATCGAATGGCACCCGTTTCAGCTGAACCCGGATATGCCCGCCGAAGGCATGGACCGGCGCGCCTATCTTGAGAACAAATTCGGCGGCAAGGAGGGCGCGGTGCGCGCCTATGCCCCGATCGTGGATCATGCCCGGAAAGCCGGGCTGACGATCAACTTCGAGCAGATGAAACGCACGCCCAACACGCTGGATGCCCACCGGCTGATCCATTGGGCCGGGATCGAAGGGCGTCAGACGGCGGCGGTCTCCGCGCTGTTCAAGGCCTATTTCGTGGAGGCCCGCGACATCGGCGATGCCGAGGTGCTGGCCGATATCGCAGACAGCATCGAGATGGACGCAGGGGTCGTGACCCGGCTTTTGCAGACCGACGAGGACCGCAAGGCGATTCAGGACCGCGACGCCCACAGCCGCCGGATGGGGATCAATTCGGTTCCGACCTTCATCGTGGCGAACCAGCACGCGGTTCCCGGCGCGCAGCCGCCCGAGCTTTGGGCAAAGGTGATCGCAGAGCTGCAAGGCGGCTAGGCCCTGGGCTCTAGGCCCTGGACTCTGGCCCCCAAGCCAACATTCTGATTCCGCGTGACTATGGCAGATCGGCCACATCCGGTGTCCATGTGGTACACGGGCTTTGCCAGCACCCGCCCGCTGGCCTAACCTGATGGCACAAATGGGGCACAGACCCCTGATCAGAACAGTTTGAGCGGGTACAATGACAGACATCCAGGCGACGCCGGACCGCGATGCCGTGTGGCATTCAGGCAGGGCTTTCATCATTCTTCCCCCCTCTGAAGAGGGCGGAAAAGCGGCAGCAGAGCCGGTATTCTTCCCCCGGCCCTGCCCTGTTCATGCCATCTGGCTAAAGGAATCCGGCCCGGTGCAGAGGACCGGCGCATGATCGGCCAGGTGCCCGGCCGGGTGGTGCTGACATATGGTGTTTTTGACGATATCGGGCCGCAAACCAGCGCAAGGCTGCGCCATCTGGGCGGCCTTGGCAGAGAGCTGATCGTGGGCTGCGCCACCGATGCGCTTTGTCTGCGCAGCGGCATCCGCTGCGCCTTGCCCTATCACCAGCGGCGCGCGATGCTCGAACGCGCGCGCTTTGTGTCGCGGGTCATTGCGCAGGATTGCTGGGACCAGCTGCGCACCGATATCGTGAACTACAATGCAGGTGCCTTGGCACTGGGCGAAGTGCCCCCCTTTGTCGACCTGCAGGGGTTGAGCGACATCGTTCAGCTGCTTGAAATGCCCAATACATCAGCAACACTTTCTTGCGCAGAAACGCGGCTGGCATCCTGAGCGTTAGAAAAATTTACGACTGTTTTTATAAGTTGTTGTCTGACCTGCAACCATGGGTTATCCAAACGACGGAAAGCGCCTGTTTTTTTGTTCGGCGCACCCGTTGGAGTGCCGTGTGGACAAGCCCAAGCAAGAACTGACAATCCACAGGGCAGAGTTTGTCGGACTGATCGCGATGATGTTCGCCTCCATCGCGTTTTCCATTGATGCGATGCTGCCCGCGCTGCCGGAAATCTCGCGCGAACTGTCACCGGAACTTGCGCATCGCGCGCCGCTGATCCTGACCGCCTTTGTCTTTGGCATGGGAGCGGGCACATTGGTGACCGGCGCGCTTTCGGATGCCTTTGGCCGTCGTCCGGTGATCTTTGGCGGGGTGGTGCTTTATATTATCGGCGCGATGGCGGCCTGGGCCAGCCAGTCGCTTGAGGCGATGCTTGTCGCGCGGGTGTTTCAGGGATTGGGCGCCTCCGGCCCGCGCGTGGTGGCGATTGCCGTGGTCCGCGATCTTTTCTCGGGCCGGGATATGGCCAAGATCGTCTCTTTCATCATGCTGGTCTTTACCCTGGTGCCGGCGCTGGCCCCGATCATGGGATCGCTGATCATCGAATTGTCGGACTGGCGCGGCATCTACCTGGCCTTTGTCGCCTTCTCGGCCATCAGCGTGATCTGGATGGCGATCCGCCTGCCAGAGACCTTGCGGAGCGAAGACCGCCGCCCCCTGCGGCTGCGCCTTTTGCTCGATGCCATCCGCGAGATCATGACACATCGCACGGTGCGGCTGGCGATCATTGTACAGGTCATGGCCATGGCCATGTTCTTTTGCACCCTGATGCTGATCCAGCCGGTCTATGCCCAGGTCTATGGCCGGGCAGAGACTTTCCCCTATTGGTTCGGCGCCGTGGCCGTGATCGCGGGCACCTCCAGCATCCTGAACGCGCTGCTGGTCGAACGTCTGGGCATGCGGCGGCTGGTCAGGCTGACGTTGTTCGGACAGATCCTGCTGTCCGGGTTCATGTATTTCTCCGGCCTTGCCAGCGCCGGTGGCGTGCTGGGGTTCGGGGCCTTCCTGTTCTGGCAATTGTGCCTCTTCGCACAGGCCGGGCTGACGCTTGGCAACCTCAATGCCATCGCGATGGAGCCGATGGGCCATATGGCGGGCATGGCGGCCTCTGTCATTGGATCGGTATCGACCATTCTGGCGGCGCTGATCGCCTCGCCGGTTGCCCTGATGTTTGCCGACGATGTGTCGCTGCTCTTCGGTTCCGTCTTGCTCATGGCCTGCGCGGCCTGGGGTCTGATGCTGCTGCTGACACGCTCCGAAGTGGACCTCGCCGCCCCGGCGGAATAACCCGCCACGCTTGAAGACCGGCGCCCTTGCCGCTGCGCCCTGGGTCAGGACACTTTCCTGACCTTCTTTTCCTTGGCAATCACATGTTCGGCAAGGTCACGGGCAATGGCAAAGGCGCCCTTGATCTTGTCGGCTTCGGATTTCCAGTCGCGGCGCACGACAATCTTGTTGTCCTTGACGCGTGCCAGCCCGCGCTGGTCCTGGATAAAGGCCACCAGCCCCTCGGGAGAGGCAAACTTGTCGTTGTGGAACTGGATCGTCGCCCCCTTCGGGCCACCGTCCAGCTTGGCAATCCCGGCGCGTTTGCACATCGCCTTGATCCGCACCACCAGCATCAGCGTGTTGACCTCGCGCGGCAGCTTGCCGAAACGGTCGATCAGCTCGGCGGCGAAACCTTCCAGTTCCACCTTGGTGCTCAGCCCGGACAACCGGCGGTAAAGCCCCAGCCGCACGTCGAGGTCCGGCACGAAATCCTCCGGGATCAGCACCGGCACGCCGAGGTTGATCTGCGGGGCCCATTGCTCGTCCGCCTCCGACAGCCCCTCCATCTCGCCTGCCTTGATCTTGGCAATCGCCTCTTCCAGCATGGATTGATAAAGCTCGAACCCCACATCGCGCATCTGGCCGGATTGCTCCTCGCCCAGCAGGTTGCCCGCCCCGCGAATGTCCAGATCCTGGCTGGCCAGCGTGAACCCCGCCCCCAGCGTATCGAGGCTGCCCAGCACCCGCAGGCGTTTCTCTGCGGTGGCGGTGAGCTTCGCACGCGGCTTGGTGGTCAGATAGGCATAGGCGCGGGTCTTGGAGCGCCCGACCCGCCCCCGGATCTGGTAGAGCTGCGCCAGGCCGAACATGTCGGCGCGGTGCACGATCATCGTGTTGGCGGTGGGAATATCCAGCCCGGATTCCACGATGGTCGTCGCCAGCAGGATGTCGAACTTGCCGTCGTAAAAGGCGTTCATCCGGTCGTCCAGCTCGCCCGCCGCCATCTGGCCATGCGCCACCACATAGGTAAGTTCCGGCAGCTGTTCCTTGAGGAAAGCCTCGATCTCGGGCAGGTCCGACACCCGCGGCACCACATAGAACGATTGCCCGCCGCGGTAATGTTCGCGCAGCAATGCCTCGCGCAGGGTAACCATATCGAATTCGCTGACATAGGTGCGGATCGCCAGCCGGTCGACGGGCGGCGTGCCGATGATCGACAGGTCGCGCACCCCCGTCAGCGACAGCTGCAGCGTGCGCGGGATCGGCGTGGCGGTCAGGGTCAGCACGTGAATATCCGTGCGCAGCGCCTTCAGCCGTTCCTTGTGGGTGACACCGAAATGCTGTTCCTCGTCGATGATCAGCAGCCCGAGATTGTTGAACCTGATCCCCTTGGCCAGCAGCGCATGGGTGCCGATCACGATGTCGCAGGTGCCCTTGGCCATGCCGTCACGGGTCAGCGCCGCCTCCTTCGCCGACACAAAGCGGCTGAGGGTGCGCACCTGGATCGGGAAGCCCCGGAAACGTTCGGAGAATGACTTGTAGTGCTGGCGCGCCAGCAGCGTCGTGGGGGCAATGACCGCCACCTGTACGCCGCTCATCGCCGCGACAAAGGCCGCGCGCATCGCCACCTCGGTCTTGCCAAAGCCGACATCGCCACAGACCAGCCGGTCCATCGGGTTGCCGCTGGTCATGTCGTCCACAACGTCGGAGATTGCGCGCAGCTGGTCGTCGGTCTCAGTATAGGGGAAACGCGCCGCGAAGGCGTCCCAGGCGCCCACGGGGGGTTCCAGCACCGGCGCCCTGCGCAAGGCGCGTTCCGCCGCGATGCGGATCAGCTTGTCCGCCATCTCGCGGATGCGTTCCTTGAGCCTGGCCTTCTTGGACTGCCAGGCACCGCCGCCCAGCTTGTCCAGCAGCCCTTCCTCATGGCCGTATTTCGACAGCAGTTCGATGTTCTCGACCGGCAGATAAAGCTTTGATCCTTCGGCATATTCCAGCAGCAGGCATTCATGAGCGGCCCCGGCGGCAGTGATCACCTCCATGCCCTGATAGCGCCCGATGCCGTGGTCCACATGGACGATCAGATCACCCGGCGTCAGGCTTTGCGCCTCGGTCAGGAAATTCTCCGCCCGGCGCTTGCGGCGCGGCGCGCGGATCAGCCGGTCGCCCAGCACATCCTGCTCGGAAATCACCGTGATGCGGCCCTCTGGCCCCGCCGCTTCCCAGGGCGCCTCGAACCCGGATTCCAGTGCCCAGACCGCCAGATGCAGACCGCGCTTGCCGATGCGGGTGGCATTCCTGACCGGGATCGCCTCTGCCAGGCCCTCGTCCTCGATCAGCCCGGTCAGACGTTCTCGCGCGCCTTCGGAATAGCTCGCGATCAGCACCGGGCCTTCTGCCATCTTGCGGCGGATATGATCCGCCAGCGCGCCGAACAGGCTGATCGCTTCCTGCTGCCGCTCCGGCGCAAAGCTGCGCCCGATCCGCGCGCCCGCGTCCAGCACGCCGGGCCCGGTGGGTTGCGGCAGCGGCATGAACTGGATCACCCGGTGATCCTGCGTCGCCAGCAGCCAGGCCTCGTCGTCCAGATAGAGCCCTTCCGGCGGCGCGGGCTTGTAGACGCTGTCCATCTTCGAGCGGTTCGACATGGCGATGCGCCGGGTCTCGTATTGATCGGCGATGCTGTCCCAGCGGGCCAGCCGCGCCGGTGTCACCTGATCGTCCATCGTCACCGTGGCCTGCGGCAGATAGTCGAAAAGCGTCTCAAGGCTTTCGTGGAAGAAGGGCAGCCAATGCTCCGCACCCTGATGCTTGCGCCCCGCGCTGATCGCCTCGTAAAGCGGGTCATCCGTGCCCGCCGCGCCGAACTCGATCCGGTAGTTCTGCCGGAACCGGGTGATCGCCGCCTCGTCGAGGATGACCTCGCTCACCGGGGCAAGCTCCACCACCTCCAGCTTGTCGGTGGTGCGCTGGCTGGCCGGATCGAACCGCCGCGCGCCGTCCAGCACATCGCCAAAGAAATCCAGTCGCACCGGGCCCAGATCACCCGGCGGATAGATGTCGATGATCCCGCCCCGGATGGCATAATCGCCCGGTTCGGTCACCGTGGGGCTTTGCACAAAGCCCATGCGCACCAGAAAGGCCCGCAGCGCGGCCTCGTCAATGCGGCTGCCGACCCGCGCGGAAAAGGCCGCCTCGCGCAGCACGCTGCGCGCAGGCACCCGCTGGGTTGCGGCGTTCAGCGTGGTCAGCAGGACGAATTTGTCGGGCATCCCGTGCACAAGGGCCGCCAGCGTCGCCATGCGTTGCGCACAGATGTCGGCATTAGGCGATACCCGGTCATAAGGCAGGCAATCCCAGCCCGGAAAGGTGACCACCGGCATGTCCGGCGCGAAAAAGGCAAGTGCGGCCTGCATCGCCGCCATCCGCTTGTCATCGCGGGCGATGTGCAGCACCGGAGCGCCTTTGGCGACCTCCTCCAGCAGGGCCCGCGCATCATGGCCTTCGGGCACGCCCGACAGCGTGATTTTGCTCTGCTTAACCATGTCGTTCCAATTGGCCCCACGCAGGGCGCTGTCAACCGCCCAGCGGGCCAAGCGCCACGTTTTGATACATGCCCCAGATCGCGGTGATGAAAATCGACACCATGCCGATGATCTGGGTATAAAGCCGGTGCCGCGTCAGCCGCTTGCGCAGCCGCTCTCCGGTCGCACTTTCCGACTGGATCAGCCGCGCTGTGGACAGGCTGAGCGCCCCGATCAGCGACAGCGGAAAGGCCAGCAGGAACACCGCCTGCGCAAATTCCATGCCATAGACGAAGCCCAGCAGAACCAGCATGGTCAGCCCGAAACAGGCAAACCCCAGAATCCAGAGGCCCGAGACCTGCGCGATGAACAACAGCCGGTTCACATTGATGCGCACCATGTCTTCCAGATCGACCTCGGCCTGTGCGCCCTGACGGCGGGCACGCAGCACCATGTCATAGGGCACGCCCAGCACCCAATGGCTGGCCGTCGACCAGGTCACCGCAAGTACAATCCAGAACCACAGGTTCGAAAAGGACCGCATGTCGATGAGTTCGAATAGGGTCTGATACCAATCCAAGTCTTGTCCTCTGGACCACAAGTGCGCAGGTCATACCCAAGGCGCCGGGCAATTCCTACCCTTGAGAGCCCACTTTTTTCATGCCAAGCAATGGGTCTGGCAAACTGAGGTATTTTTGCATGAATCCCATCGTCGCCCCCTTCCCCGCCGCGCGCCTGCGCCGGACCCGTGTCAGCCCCGCCGTGCGCGCGCTGGTGCGCGAAAACGCGCTTGAGGTGGGTGATCTGATCTGGCCGGTCTTCGTACGCGCCGGCGAAGGCATAGAGGAACCGGTGCCCTCGATGCCCGGTGTCATGCGCCGGTCGGTCGACAAGATCGTCGAGGCCGCGGCAGAGGCCGATGCCCTGGGGATCGGGGCGATGTGCATCTTTCCCTACACCGGCCTCGAAGAGCGGACAGAGGATTGCACCGGCGCCTGGGACCCGCAGAACCACGCCAACCGCGCAATTGCCGCGATCAAGGCAAAGTTTCCGCAGATGGCGGTGATGACCGACGTGGCGCTGGACACCTACAACATCAACGGCCACGACGGTTTCGTCGAGGATGGCATCATCGTCAACGACCGCACGGTCGAGGCGCTGGTCAGGATGGCGCTGGCCCAGGCCGAAGCGGGGGCCGACATCATCGGTCCCTCCGACATGATGGACGGCCGCATCGGCGCGATCCGCAATGCGCTGGAATCGGGCGGGCATTCCGACGTCATGATCCTCAGCTATGCCGCGAAATATGCCTCTGCCTACTATGGCCCGTTCCGGGACGCTGTGGGGGCCTCCGGCGCGCTGACCGGGGACAAGAAGACCTATCAGATGGATCCCAGCAATGCCGACGAGGCGCTGCGCCTGGTGGCGCGCGATCTGGCCGAGGGTGCGGATATGGTCATGGTCAAACCCGGCCAGCCCTATCTGGACATCTGCCGGAGGGTGAAAGACAGCTTTGGCGCGCCGACATTCGCCTATCAGGTGTCGGGCGAATTCGCGATGATCAAGGCCGCCGCACAGAACGGCTGGATCGACGAAGAGCGGGTGATGATGGAAAGCCTGATGGGGTTCAAACGCGCCGGCTGCGACGGCGTGCTGACCTATTTCGCCCCCGCCGCCGCGCGCCTGCTGAACGGCGGCTGACGCCCGGCCGAACCTCCGCGGCCCTGTGGAACTGCCTGACCCGGACGGGCTGCACAATCAGCCATGACCTGACAAGATCTGCTGCGGACGGGTCTGCCGCTGCCGGATCACATCGCCTCAGGTCCGCATCCGTGACCTGACATATTTTCCCGCATTACGGGTAAGAATCACTGCATTTCCATATTCCAACGCGACGGGCGGATGGGCCGCCCGGCAAACTGGCGGCCAGAACGCACGAAAACCCTGTAAAAAATTCAACAAAACACTTTTCAGACATAAATCAGCCCACAGTTAGACACGATTTCAGTCATTACTCAACCTATAGGTTAGTCAGTGCGGGCGGCCACAGATTCCCGCACCGGTCGTATTGTGTGTTTCTTGGTGTTGCGCGGAGGGTCGCGTGTCGAATATTGCGAAGATAAGGCCTGACGTGATGGTTGAGCACGAGTTGTTGGCACAGGCGATTGCCACTGCGGAGATCGCGGTGATCGTGCTGGATCACAAGGGCGAGATTCTGATCAGCAATCCTGCCGCATGCACCCTCCTGGGATATGAGCCCGGCCAGCTGACCGGCATGGAAATCTCAACTGTTCTGCCGGGCCTCGACAGCGCCGCCCTGGACGCCCGGATCGCGCCACCCGCCACTTCTGCCACGCTGCATGACATCACGGGCAACCGCCCCGACAAGGAGCAGCGTCACTTCCTGGTGCATGTCACCGCCTGGAAGGACGCGGATGCACCTGCCCGTCATACCCTTGTCCTGCGCGACATCACCGAGGAACGCGCCCGTGAAGACGCCCGGAACGCCGAATTGCTGCGCGCGCAGAATGCAATCAGCGGGGCCGGGATCGGGGTGTTCGAATTCGACGTGATCACGAAGGAAGCCCATGTCTCCGACATCTGGCGCGACCTGATGGAGCTGCCCCGCGATGAGATCGTGGACGTTCAGAAAGAATGGCGCAGCCGGGTCCACCCCGATGACCTGAACGCCGCAGATGCCCCCATGCGCAGGCTCGCAAAAGGTCTGGAAAGCCGCAACAGCAATGAGTTCCGGCTGTTCAACCGCGACCGCAGCGAAATGCGCTGGATGCGCACCGATCTTTCCGTGGCCCGGCGGGACGCACAGGGAAACCCGACCCGGATCGTCGGCGCCCAGGTCGATGTGACCGACCGCAAGAGGACGGAGCTGGCCCTGCGCAAAAGCATGAAGCAGTTTCAGTCGGCCTTTGACAACGCGCCGATCGGCAAGGCGATCATGAGTCTTGACGGCAAGCTGCTGAAGGTGAACCCGGCCTTCTGCACCTTTGTCGGTCACGACAAATCGGCACTGAAGGGCAAGGGATTCCCGATGATCCTGCACCCTGATGAAATCGCGGAAAACATGCTGGAACTGGAGCGTCTGAAAGACGGCTACCTGTGCTATCACCAGACGGAAAAGCGTTTCCTGCACAGAAGCGGCAAGGTGATCTGGGGCCTGCTCAGCATCGCTGCCGTCCGTGACGAGGATGGCCAGGCCGTGCAATTCATCGCCCAGGTCGTCAATATATCCGAACAGCATCGCCTGCAGGACCTGAAAAGCGAATTCGTCGCAACCGTCAGCCATGAGCTGCGCACGCCGCTGACCTCGATCCTCGGCGCGCTCAAGCTGTTTCAGGCGCAGGCCGCAGATCAGGACCTGCCAAAACCGATGAGACGCCTGCTGGACATATCGCTTCAGAACGCCGACCGGCTGGGGATGCTGGTGGGCGACATTCTCGACTTCGAAAGGTTCTCGAAAGGCGATCTGGACATCGAAACCGGCGATCACGATCTGGGCGGGCTGATCGCAACAGCGGTCGAAGAGAACCGGTCGCTTGCCAAAAGCTACCGGGTCACCATCACCACGAAACTGGACGCAGGGCCGCTGCTGTGCCAGGTCGATCCGGCGCGGATCTGCCAGATCATGACAAACCTGCTGTCGAATGCCGCGAAATTCGCCGATAACGATACAATCGTCGAAGTGATCATGGACCGCAGGGACGATATGGCGCGGGTTGTGGTGCGCAACCGCGGACGGGGCATTCCCGAGGCGTTCCGCCCCACCATCTTCCTGCCCTTCGCGCAGGCCGCGCCCACCCTGACACGCGACCATGGCGGCACCGGCCTGGGCCTGAGCATCTGCAAGCAGATCGTGGAGTATCTGGGCGGTCAAATCGGCTTTGTCAGCGTGCCCGGCGACTTCACCGACTTCTGGTTCACCCTGCCACTCTCCCGATCCCAGCAATAATTCGCCCAAAAGCCCAAAGGGCATGACATCCTGCGGAATTATGCTTAAAGTTGCCCGCAAGTCGGACCAACCGGCATCAGGCAACTTTTACGGGCAGAAAAACATGAAAAACACTCAGATTTCGCGGCGGGCGTTCACCCTTGGTGCGCTGGCGGCAACTCCTGTACTCGCGGCATGCGGCAACGGTGTGGGCGGACGGGGCAGCAGCACCATCGACGCGCGCGTGCGCGCCACGCTGGAAGAAATGTACCGCAGCTATCCCAACACCCGCAGCCTTGCGGAAAAGGCCAACGGCATGCTGGTGATGCCGCTGGTGACCGAAGCGGGCCTTGGTTTTGGCGGCGCCTATGGGCGCGGTGCCCTGCTGATCGACAATGTGACGGTGGATTACTATTCCGTCGTCAAGGGATCGGGCGGCTTGCAGATCGGCGCGCAGCAATATGCCCATGTGCTGTTCTTCATGACCCAGGCCGCGCTGACCGAATTCCGCCGCTCTCCCGGCTGGGCTGCGGGGGCCGACATGGAATATGTGATTTCGGACAAGGGCGACAGCGTGTCTGCCGATACCACGACGGTGCTGACGCCGGTTCTGGCAGCGGTCTTTGGCCGCGCCGGTCTGCGCATCGGTGCCACGCTGGAAGGCACCAAATATACGCGCATCATTCCGTAAACCGGGTCAATTTCTGTTTATGTTGACACTGCGCCGGGGCGACACATAACCTCGGCGCATTCAACGACAGATTTGGAGCCAGGAATGATCAGAACAACAGCAATTATCGCCACTGCCCTCACCCTTGGTCTGGGCGCCGCACCGGCATTGGCCGGAGATGCCGCATGGACATATTCAGACGGCATGAAGCTCAAGATCAAATGCCGTTCCAGCGGCTGCAAGGTCACCGCCAAGAAACCGGGCGGCAGCTGGGTGCTGGTCGAGGAAGCCAAAGGCGGCAACGAGAACTTTCAGGTGCTCGAAGCCAAGTACAAAAAGGTCAAACCGGCGTATTGACCGGCGCTCTACCTTAACTTTGACCTGTAACCACCTGACAAGATGATATTTATTCAGGATTGATCCTGCCCCTTCCGGGGCAGGTCTCAGCCCATCGCGCGCAGGCGCTTGATCAGGCTCGATGTGTCCCAGCGCGCACCGCCCAGTTTCTGCACATCCTTGTAGAACTGATCGACCAGCGCGGTGACCGGCAGGCTGGCCCCGTTTTCATCGGCTGTTTTCAGACAGATGCCCAGATCCTTGCGCATCCAGTCCACCGCGAACCCGTGGTCGAATTCATCGTCCAGCATGGTTTCATAGCGGTTGGCCATCTGCCAGGAACCGGCAGCGCCCTGGCTGATCACTTCCACGACCGCACGGCCGTCCAGACCGGCCTTCTCGGCGAAATGCAGCGCCTCGGACAAGCCCTGCACGAGACCTGCGATAGCGATCTGGTTGCACATCTTGGTCATCTGGCCCGCGCCGCTCTCACCGATGCGACGGCAGATCTTGGCATAGACCTCCATCACCGGCAGCGCCCGGTCAAACGCGCCCTTGTCACCGCCACACATGATCGACAGCGCGCCGTTTTCCGCACCCGCCTGCCCGCCAGAGATCGGCGCATCCACGAAACTGATCTGCGCCGCATCGGCGGCCTTGTACAATTCGCGCGTGACCGCCGCCGACACGGTGGTATGATCGACAAAGATCGCCCCCGCCGTCATCCCGCCAAAGGCCCCGGTTTCGCCCAGGCAGACAGAGCGCAGATCGTCGTCATTGCCGACACAGGCCATCACAACTTCGGCATCTTTCACCGCCTCGCGCGGGGTCCGCGCCATCGCGCCGCCATGTGCCTTGACCCAGTCCTCGGCCTTGGCCGCGGTGCGGTTATAGACGGTCACGTCATGCCCGGCCTTTTGCAGATGCCCCGCCATCGGCGCGCCCATCACCCCCAACCCCAAAAATGCGAGTTTTGTCATCTGCTTTTCCTTGTCCATCAGTTGCGCTAGTCAGAGTTTTACCTATCACCCTGCGCGCGTTGGTCAATCGCGCCAGTCCCCTCGGAGCGCTTAATGGTCACTGTCTTTCGCTGGCTTGTACGGATCACCGCCGCCCTGATCGTGCTGAGCGTGGTGGTGGTGTCGCTCGTCTACTGGCTCGCGTCACGGTCCCTGCCCGATTACAACGACACGGTCGAGGTGGCCGGGCTGCGCGCCCCGGTCGAGATCGTGCGCGACAATGCCAATGTGCCGCATATCTTTGGCAGCGACGACCTGGATGTGTTCTTTGGCCTCGGCTTTGCCCATGCCCAGGACCGGATGTGGCAGATGATCACCCTGCGCCGCACCGCCCAGGGCCGGCTGAGCGAGGTCTTTGGCGCAAGCACCCTGAACACCGACAGGCTGCTGCGCCGCTTCGACATCTACCGGCTTTCGGTGCAATCGGTCGAGGCGCTGGATGACGCCTCCCGTGCCAAGCTGGAAGCCTATTCCGCCGGGGTGAATGCCCGGATCGCACAGATCAACTCGGAGGCGCTGGGGCGCGGCGCACCCGAGATGCTGCTGTTCAACGCACCCATGGCCCCCTGGCGGCCGGCGGATTCCATCGCCATCGCCAAGCTGATGGGCCTGCAACTGTCGGGGCACCTTCAGGCCGAGGTGCTGCGCGCGCGGGTGTCGCTGGCGCTGGCAGAGCCGGACCGGCTGCGCGACATCCTGCCCGATGTGCCCGGCCCCGGCATCGCGGCCCTGCCGGAATATGCCGCACTTGTGCCCGGCGCCCCCCGCTTTGCGGCAAACATGCCCCTTGATCCGCATCCGCTGTCGCCCTTCAAGGACATGGCCTTTGCCGGGGCCTCGAATGCCTGGGCCGCCGCCCCCTCGCGCTCTGCCGCCGGGGGGACATTGCTGGCCAATGATCCGCACCTGGGTTTCACCGCCCCCTCGGTCTGGTATCTGGCGCGGATGGAACTGGCCTCCGGCGGTGTGATCGGTGGCACGATCCCGGGGATTCCGGTGGTCCTCACGGGGCGCTCCGCCACCCTGGGCTGGGGTCTGACCTCCGCCTATGTGGACGACCAGGACGTGCATATCGAGGCGCTGAACCCCGATGACGGCGAACAATACCGCACGCCGGAAGGGTTCAAGGACTTTGTCACCCGCTCCTCGATCATCACGGTCAAGGACGGCGATCCCGTCACCATCACCCTGCGCTGGACCGACAATGGCCCGGTGCTGCCCGGCAGCCTCTACAACCTGGCCAGCATCACCCCGCCCGGCCATGTCGCCTCTGTCAGCTGGACGGTGCTCAGCGCCAAGGACACCTCGCTGGGCGCGGCCCTCGACCTGATGGAGGCGAAATCCATCGCCGATGCGATCCGCGCCTCGGAACGCTATATCGCGCCGGCACAGAACCTGATGCTGGTGGACCGCCAGCAAATCGCGATGAAGACCATCGGCGCGCTGCCCCGCCGGGATGCGGCGCATCAGTCCAGGGGGCGCTTGCCGTCGCCCGGCTGGATCGCCGCGAACCGCTGGCAGGGGGTGATGCCCTTTACCGCCAACCCCGCCTTTGTGGCGCCTGCGGGCGGCATCCTGGGCAATACCAACAACAAGACCGTGGACCGCCCCTTTCCGAACCATGTCTCCTATCTCTGGGGCGATACCCAGCGGGTGCAGCGCTGGCAGCGCCTGATGCAGGGGCGGCAGGTGCATACCCGCGACAGCTTTATCGAGGCGCAGCTCGACACCGTCAGCTTCACCGCAAGATCGCTGCTGCCGCTGATCGGGGCGGAACTGTGGTTTACCGAGGAAGCAGCCCCCGACGGCACCGCCGAACGCCAGCGCCAGCGCGCGCTGAACCTGCTGGCCGAATGGTCCGGCGAGATGAACGAACATCTGCCCGAGCCGCTGATCTATGCCGCCTGGCTGCGCGCGTTGCAGGCGCGGCTGATCCAGGACGACCTCGGCCCGCTGGCCGCCGAATTCACCCATGTGGACCCGCTGTTCATCGAACGCGTGTTCCGCAATGTCGAAGGCGCATCGGTCTGGTGCGACGTGCGCCAGTCCGCCCCGGTGGAAACCTGCCCCGACATGGCCCGGCTGGCGCTGGATGACGCGCTGCTCTGGATCAACGAGCATTGGGGCACGCAACTGGAATCCCTGCGCTGGGGCGATGCGCATCAGGCGACCCATGATCATCCCGTGCTGGGACAGGTGCCGGTGCTGCGCTATTTCGTGAACATCCGGCAATCGACCTCCGGCGGCGACAACACCCTGCAGCGCGGCCTGACCAAGGGCAGCCTGCCCGACCCGTTCAACAACGTGCATGGCGCGGGCTACCGGGGGGTCTATGACTTTGCCGACCCCAATTCATCGGTCTTCATCACCTCGACCGGGCAATCAGGGCATTTCCTGTCACGCCACTACGACGATCTGGCGCAGCTGTGGCGGCGCGGCGAATATATCCCGATGTCGCTGGACGAGGATCTGGCCCGTGCCGCCTCGGTGGGGATCACCACGCTGACGCCTGAAACCCCATGAACCGGGTCATCCTGTTCAACAAGCCCTTTGGCGTCCTGTCCCAGTTCACCGACAAGGGCACCGAGGGCTCCGCGCGCCCGACCCTGTCAGGTTTCATCGCCGAGCCGGGGTTCTACCCCGCAGGACGGCTGGACAAGGACAGCGAGGGGTTGCTGGTGCTGACCGACAATGGCGCCCTGCAGGCCCGTATCGCACATCCGAAATACAAGCGGCCCAAGATCTATCTGGTTCAGGTGGAGGGGCGGCCGGATGCGAAAGCACTGGATGCGCTGCGCCGGGGCGTTGTGCTGAAGGACGGCAAGACTGCCCCCGCCGAAATCACCCAGGTGGATGAACCCCTGGGCCTGTGGCAGCGCGACCCGCCGGTGCGGTTCCGCAAATCCGTGCCCGACGCCTGGCTGCGCATCACCATCCGCGAGGGCCGCAACCGCCAGGTGCGCCGGATGACAGCCCATGTGGGTCTGCCGACGCTGCGGCTGATCCGCTGGCGGATCGGGGATTGGGAGCTGAACGATCTGGCCCCCGGCGCCTGGCGCTGGGCCTCCGAGACAGGCGCCTGAAAACCGGGGCCTGAAAGCGGCCGGGGCCTACCCCACCAGCCGCGCCACCCAGACACCGCCCGTGGCCGCAACCGCTGTCAGGCAGGCGCCCCAGGTCACATCGGTCAGCGTCATCTGCCAGGTCCAGTCCTTCATCACCGCAAGCGAGGTAAACTCATAGGTGCCATAGCCCATCGCACCAATCAGCGCCGCATTGCCCAGAACCCACAACAGGCTCCTGTCCTGCGTCACCGCGGGCCAGGATACGAACCAGAGCAGGACGCCCACATAGAAGGCATAGAACATCAGCGCCGGGCCGATGCGGAAATTCTCCAGCAGCAGCGGGCCGATGTCACGCTCAAAGACGGGTTGGATCAGCTTTGTCAGCCCGATGTAATCGAGCCCCATGAAGATGACAAAGGTGGCAAGATAGAGAACAGCAAGGGTCATGGGGTGCTCCGCCTGGGGTGTGCAACCATATGATGCGGGGACCGGAAAATTCGAATTTTCCGGGCGAAATTCTTCAAAGAATTTCAGCTCTCCGGCGCAACATGGACTGTGGCAGACGGAAAATTCAAATTTTCCGGACCAAACTCTTCAAAGAGTTTGCCGCGTCACAGGCTCTGAAACTGAGCACCCCGCTCGACAGCCAGCCCAGAGCGATATCGCGCAAATCGGAAAATTCAAATTTTCCGGTCCAAACTCTTCAAAGAGTTTGCCGCATCACAACCCCTGAAACTGCGCTTCCTGTCTGGCCGACCAGCGCACAACCAGGTCGAATCCGGTCTCTGACGGGGTTTCCTTCTCCACCACATCCTGCTCGAACAGCCAGGCGCGTTTGCGCCCTTCGGAGAAGGCCAGCGATATCTCGGCAACCCGCACCGCCCCCTGCAGGGCCTCGGCCACGGCGGTTTGAAGCCGGTCCAGCCCCGCCCCGGTGATCGCGGAAATGGCGATCATGTCGGGGTCCCGCTCGGCGCGCTGGCGCAGGGCTTCGGCGGTCTCGGGCGGCAGCAGATCAAGCTTGTTCCAGACCTCGAAGGTCCGGGTTTCCTTGGCCACCCCCAGCGAGGTCAGGATCTCGCGCACATCATGCGCCTGTTTCTCGGTCTCCGCATGGCTGATGTCGCGCACATGCAGGATGATGTCCGCCGCCAGCACCTCTTCCAGCGTCGCGCGGAAGGCGGCGACCAGTTCGGTCGGCAGGTCAGAGATGAAACCGACCGTATCGCTCAGGATGATCTCGGGCCCGTCCGGCAGCGCCAGACTGCGCATGGTGGGGTCCAGCGTGGCAAAGAGCATGTCCTTGACCATCACATCCGCCCCGGTCAACCGGTTGAACAGCGTCGATTTGCCTGCGTTGGTATAGCCCACCAATGCCACGATCGGGTAAGGCACCTTGGCCCGGGCGGCCCGGTGCAGCGCACGGGTCTTCACCACCTTGTCGAGCTGGCGGCGCAGGCGCACGAGCTGTTCGTCGATGGCGCGTCTGTCGGCCTCGATCTGGGTTTCCCCCGGACCGCCGACAAACCCCAGCCCGCCCCGCTGGCGTTCAAGGTGGGTCCAGGCCCGCACCAGCCGCGTGCGCTGATAGTTCAGCGCGGCCATTTCGACCTGCAGCACACCCTCACGGGTTGCGGCACGGTCGCTGAAAATCTCAAGGATCAGGCCGGTCCGGTCCAGCAGCTTGACGCCCCAGGCCTTTTCCAGGTTGCGTTGCTGCACCGGGCTGACCGAGCCGTCGACCAGCACCAGCTCCACCTCCGCCGCTTCCAGCGCATCATGCAGATCGGCGATCTTGCCCTTGCCAAAGAGCTTGCCCGCATCGACCTTGCGCAGCGGCACCACCTCGGCACCCACCACCTCAAGCTGCGGCAGGGCACGGGCCAGCGCCACGGCTTCCTCCAGCGCGGGTTGCGGCGCGCGGCGGTCCGGGTCGGATCTGATTTCAGGGTGCAGAACCCAGGCCCGCGTCACGCGCGGGCCATCGGTATTGTCGATCTGAAAGGACGTCTTGCTCAAGAAGCGTCTTCGCCCTCGTAAAGGCTGATCGGCTGGCTTGGCATGATGGTCGAAATGGCGTGTTTGTACACAAGCTGAGACTGACCGTCGCGGCGCAAAAGCACGCAAAAGTTGTCAAACCAGGTGATGACACCCTGCAATTTCACACCATTGATCAGGAAAATCGTTACCGGAACCTTGGTCTTGCGTACGTGATTCAGGAATGCATCCTGAAGGTTCTGTCTGTCAGACGCCATAAGACTTCTCGCTTTTATTCTTGCCGGCACCCGCGGACCGGGCCCCCCCAATTTGGCCAACTATGCAGTCCCTGCCGGGGAGTTTCCACCCCCAATCTCCGCAGGTTGACCGGTTTTGGGTCAGCCCAGTGTCAGCCGCGCCACAGGTCGGGTGTCAGCAGCGCGATAATGGCCAGAGTTTCAAGCCGTCCCAGCACCATTGCACCGCAGAGGATCGCCTTGGCCGAGACCGTCAGTTCGATCAGCCGGATCGGCGTATCGGTGGCATATTCGATCAGCGGCCCGGTGGTCGCCAGCGACGCGACCGACAACACCACCGCATTGTCGAAACGCACACCGGTCAGGGTCAGCAGCAGGGTCACCGCCGTCAGCGACAGGGCAAAGAGCATGAAAAAGATCCAGGCGATGAAGGCCCCGTTGGATTGCAGCCGCCGTCCCGCGGCCCCGGCCCCGCTGACCGAGGAAGGATGCACCAGCCGCTCCATCTCCCGCGCGCCATTCTGATAAAGCGCAAAGACCCGCAGCAGCTTGACCCCGCCCGCGGTGGTGGCCACGCCGCCCCCGATCAGCGCCAGCCCCATCAGGATCAGCCCCGGCGTCGGCAGCCCGGACCAGTTCTGCGCCTCGATCCAGTGGACGGAGACAAACCCCGTCGTCGTCAGGAACGACAGCACCGTGAACAGCGCCCCCCAGAGCGCGCGCACCGCCTGGCCCAGATTCTCCATCGCCGACACGTCATAGGCCCCGATGAAATGCCGGGCAAACAGCACCAGCGGCACCGCCAGGGTGATGAAGATGCCGATGCGGAACTCGGGATCGGTGCGCAGCCCGCCTTGCGTCGCCGTCACCGTGTCCTTGGAAAAGGTCAGCCGCGACAGGGCAAACAGCATGAACAGCGCCATCACCGCCTCGCCCGACAAGCCGATGCCGGTGTTCTGGACCCCGCCCACCGGCGAGATGCCGGAAGTGGCCATGACCGACATCGCATGGCACAGCGCCACCAGCGGCGCCTGCCCCTCTGCCAGCAGCAGCAGCCACAAGAGCAGCGTCAGCCCGGCATAGATCGGCAGCAGCGTCATCGTCACCCGGATCAGCCGGAGCCGCGGGCTCATCGGGGCCATCCGCGACGAGGAGGTGTCGCGCCGCCCCGGCTCGGCCTGGGAGGTCACCTCGAATCCGCCCAGATGCAGCGGTGCAAGGATCGCCGATGCCGCGACCCACATCAGCAGCCCCCCCATCCAGCCGACCTGGGCACGCCACAGATGCAGCGTCGGGCTCAGCCGTCCGGGTTCCTGGAACATGGCGGCCCCGGTGGTGGTGATGGCGCTGACCATCTCGAAATAGGCATTGACGAAACGTGTCGTCGGCAGCGCCTCCACAAAGGGCAGCGCCAGCATCACCGGCAGAAAGACAAAGGCCGAGAGCAGCGACATCAGGGGCCCCAGCGTGCCGTGACGCGGCGCGCGCCCCGCATGTGCAATGGCAATCAGGGAAAAGGCCACCAGCCCCAGCACCCCCGCATACAGAAAGGCCTGCGAGGTGCCATGGTCATTCACTGCAAACCCGTGCAGCGCCGGCACCAGCATCGAGGCGCAGGCCACGCCGAAAATCAGCAGGAACAGGGGCAGTTCCAGGAAACTGTTGCGCAGCGTCGTCTTTTGCCTGTGGTGTGCGGGTCTCATGGCTCAGAAAAAGTCGATGGAAACTTGCAGCAGCTGCTCGACCTTGGGCACATCCCCGGCCAGGGCAAAGACCGCAATCGTGTCGCCCTCGTCGATGCGGGTATTGGCCAGCGGGCGCACGATCTTGCCGTTCTTGCGCAACATGCCCACCAGCACCCCTTCGGGAAACTCGATCTCCGAGACGGTGCGACCGGCAATCGGCGAGGTCGACAGCACCTCCGCCTCGATCACCTCGGCCTCGGCATCGCCAATGGAATAGACCGCGCGCACCCGGCCATGACGGATATGGCGCAGGATCGAACTGACCGTGGTGGCGCGCGGGTTGATATAGGCATCAATGCCCAGCGGGGTCATCAGCGGCACCAGCGTGGGGTCGTTGATCAGCGCGATGGTAAAGGGGCAGCCCTCGGCCTTGGCGCGCACGCAGGACAGCAGGTTGGTCTTGTCGTCATCGGTTACCGCCAGCATCGCATCGGCACGGCTGATGCCCGCCTCTGCCAGCAGCGCGGCATCCAGCCCGTCGCCGTTCAGCACGATGGTCCGCTCCAGCGCCTCGGCGGCGCGCTCGGCGCATTTGCGGTTCTTCTCGATCATCTTGGTGCGCATCCGGCTGGCACCGCTTTCCAGATGCTGGGCCACGGTCAGCCCCACATTGCCCCCGCCAACCAGCACGATCCGCTCCTGTTTGGAGGTGCGCTTGCCGAAGATTTCCATCGTGCGGGAAATGTCCTCGTGGTGGCAGAACACATAGGTGTCATCGCCCACGAAAAGCTGGTCCGCCGATTCCGGCGCAAACAGGGTCCCGTCCCGGCGCACGCCGACAACCACCGCCCGCAGCGTCGAAAACAGATCCGTCAACTGGCGCAGCGGCGTGTTCACCACCGGGCAATCCTGGTCGATGGTGATGCCCAGCAGATGCGCCTTGCCGTCCATGAACACCTCGGTGTCAAAGGCGGCAGGGGCCGAGAGGCGCTGAAGCGCGGCGGCGGCCACTTCCTTTTCGGGGCTGATCACCACGTCGATGGGCATGTGGTCGCGCCGGTAAAGGTCGGAATAGATCGCATCCAGATAGCTTTGCGAACGCAACCTGGCGATCTTGCGGTTGATGCCGAACACCGAATGGGCCACCTGGCAGGTCACCATATTGACCTCATCCGAATGGGTCGCGGCGATGATCATCTCCGCATCGCGCGCCCCGGCCCGGTCCAGCACATCGGGGTAGCTTGCGAATCCCGCAATGCCCTGAACATCAAGCGTGTCGGTGGCCCGACGGATCAGGTCCGCATTGCTGTCCACCACGGTCACGTCGTTCCGTTCGCCGCTGAGATGGCGGGCAATCTGCCAGCCGACCTGTCCCGCGCCGCAAATGATCACTTTCATGGCGCATCCCTACCTGTTGCCCCGCGTGAAGACACCCCGCGTATCCTGCCCCGGTTAGAGGGCATGATGCAAAGCTTGGCAAGGGGCGGCAATTGCCTTTGCCCCGCGCCCGGTGCAGAATGGTTGCATGAAACGCATCTGGATGGCAGCGATATTCGGTCTGGGGGTGGCGGCAAGCTGCGCGCCGCTGACGACCTATTACAAACCCGGCGTGGCGGTCGACCGGCTGAACCGCGACACAACTGCCTGCCAGGTTGCCGCGCTGCGCGATGTGCCCGCCAGCACGCAGGTCAGACGGCTGCCGCCCGAATTCATCCCGCCCCGCAGGCGCTGCGATTCGGCGGGCAATTGCACGGTGGTGCCGGGCTATTACATCCCCGGCGAGACCATCAGCTTCGATCCCAACGATGGCCTGCGCAAACGGGTCGAACAGCAATGCATGGCCGACAGGGGCTATGCCCCCGTGTCGATCCCGCCCTGCCCGGACAATGTGGCGCGCGCCGCACCGCCCGCAGCCACCAGGGTGCTGCCGGCGCTGGGTCCGGAGTCCTGCGCCATCCGCAACCGCGACGGCAGCTTCCAGATCGTCACGCGCGGCTGAACCGCGCAAAAACCTGCGTCCTGTGATCAACCCCCTTTTCTTTTTGGCCCTAAGTATTCCCGGGGTCTGGGGCAGAGCCCCAGTCCAACATCAGCGCCGGGTGAAACAATGGCCCGGGTCTATGGCAGCCATCCCCCGGATCACTCCGCCGTTGCCTGTTCCTCGTCCACATGGGCCACCCGCACCCCGGACTTGGCCGAGGTCACCACCCCCAGCGACTTCAGCTTGCGGTGCAGGGCCGAACGTTCCATGCCGACGAAATTCGCGGTGCGCGAGATATTGCCGCCGAAGCGGTTGATCTGGGTCAGCAGATATTCCCGCTCAAAGGCTTCGCGGGCCTCGCGCAGCGGCAGGGTGGCCAGCGCACCGGACAGCACCACGCGGCCATCGTCCTCGCCGCGCTCTTCCTCGCCGGGCAGTTCGCGCGCCTCGATCGGGCCGGTGCCCTCGCCCAGGATCAGCACCCGTTCCACCAGGTTCTTGAGCTGGCGCACGTTGCCGGGCCAGACCATGGTCTGCATCAGGGCAATCGCATCATCGCTGAGCGCCCGCTGGGGCAGCCCCTGGCTGCGGTTGAATTCGGCGATGAAATGTTCCGCCAGCAGCGGAATATCCTCGCGCCGCTCTTCCAGCGACGGCACCGTAATCGGCACCACGTTCAGCCGGTGATAGAGCTCCTGCCGGAAGGTCTCGGCCCGGATCGCCGCCTCAAGGTCGCGGTTGGTCGATGAGATGACCCGCAGGTCCACGCGCACCTTGTCGTTGCCGCCGACACGGGTGAATTGCTGGTCCACCAGCACCCGCAGGATCTTGGACTGGGTGCCCAGCGGCATGTCCGCCACCTCGTCGAAATAGATCACCCCGCCATGGGCCTGCTCCAGCAGGCCCGGCTCCACGCCCCGGTCGGCCCCTTCGCGGCCGAACAGGACTTCTTCCATCCGGTCCGGGGCCACCCCGGCGCAGTTCACGGTAACAAAGGGCGCCTGCGCGCGGCTGGAATGGGCATGAATATAGCGCGCCGCGATTTCCTTGCCCGATCCGGCAGGCCCGCTCAGCATCACCCTGCCGTTCGATTTCGTCACCTTGTCCAGCTGCCCGATCAGCGCGCGAAAGGCCGCCGAATTGCCCAGCATCTCCGAGGTCACGATATCCTTGCGCTTGAGGGTCTGGTTCTCGCGGCGCAGGCGCGAGGTTTCCATGGCGCGGCGGATCACCACCAGCAACTGGTCGATGTTGAAGGGTTTCTCGATGAAATCGTAGGCCCCCTGCTTGATCGCCGCCACCGCGATCTCGATGTTGCCATGGCCCGAGATGATCACCACCGGCACATCCGGGTTGTCGCGTTTGACGGTCTTGAGAATGTCGATGCCATCCATCCGGCTGTCCTTGAGCCAGATGTCGAGGATCATCAGCGCCGGCGGCTCGGTGTTGATCGCGGCCATCGCCTCGTCCGATCCGCCTGCCAGCCGCGTCGCATATCCCTCGTCTTCCAGGATGTCCGAAATCAACTCACGGATGTCCTTCTCATCGTCAACAATCAGAATGTCACTCATGCGGTTTCCTCCATCTGGGCCGGGGTCTGGGTTGGCACGATCGGCAGGGTAATCACCGCCATCGCGCCAAAGTGGTTTTGCCCCTCGAATACGGGGGCATTTTCGAGGGTCAGGCTGCCGCCATGTTCCTCGATGATCTTCTTGACGATGGGCAGGCCAAGGCCGGTCCCCTCGCTGCGCGTCGTAACATAGGGTTCGAACAGCCGTGCCCGGTCTTCGGGCAGGCCGATGCCATTGTCGGCAATGGAGATGCGGGCGGTTGTCTCGCCCGGAACCATCCTGACGAAAATCTGCGGCACCAGGTCATCCGGCGCGCCTTTTTCCTTCAGGCTTTCAATGGCTTCGCCCGCGTTCTTGATCAGGTTCGTCAGCGCCTGCGAAATCATCGTGGCATCGACCTGGGACAGCACCGGATAATCCGGCACTTCGGCCCGGATCCGCACCCCGGGCTGGCCTGCCTGTTGCAGGAACACCGCGTCGCGCAGCAGCTGGCAGAGGTCCTCCTGCGCGGTTTCGGGCTCCGGCATCCGGGCAAATTTCGAGAATTCGTCAACGATGCGCCGCAGATCCCCGGTCTGGCGGATGATCACGCCGGTCATCTGGTCCAGTTTCTCGGCATCATCGCCCTGCATCTGCGACCCGAACTTGCGCCTGATCCGCTCGGCGGACAGCTGAATCGGGGTCAGCGGGTTCTTGATCTCATGGGCAATGCGCCGCGCCACGTCGCCCCAGGCGGCCATGCGCTGTGCGCTGACCAGGTCGGTCACGTCGTCAAAGGCCACCACATAGCCCTCAAGCCTGCCATTGTCGCTGCGCCGGGTGGCCATACGGACCAGCAGGTTCTCCATCGCACCCTGCCGGGAAACCTTGACCTCGCCGGTGGTGGCCTCACCGCCACCGCTGGACAGCGTGTCGAACAGCGGGCCGAATTCCGGCACCGCGACCGTCAGCGACAGCGATTGCTGTTCCTCGGTCCAGTCCAGCAGGCGCATGGCCGAGCGGTTGACGAAAGTCACCCTGCCCTCGGGGTCCAGCCCCACCACACCGGAAGTGACAGAGGAGAGCACCGAATCGAACAGCCGCCTGCGGCGTTCGATCTGACGGTTGTTGTCCAAAAGCGTTTCGCGCTGGCCGCGCAGCTGGGTGGTCATCTGGTTGAAGTAGCGGCCCAGCATGGCAATTTCATCGTCGCCATCCTCTTCGCGCACCTGCACGTTCAGATCGCCCGCACCGACCTGTTGCGCCGCCCCGGTCAGACGCCCCACCGGCCCGGACAGACGTTCGGCAAACCACAGCCCCAGCCAGACCGCCGCCAGAATCAGGATCACCGCAAAGCCGACATAAAGCAGGCCGAATTCAAACAGCAGCCTGCCCCGGTCCTTCTCCAGCTGCTGATAGAGCCGTGCGGTTTCCTGGGTTTCATCCAGCAGCGACAGGATATCGCCATCGACATCCCGGCTGACATAAAGGTAACGGTCCACCGCCCCCTGAAGCGGCACCAGGGCTCGGAATTCATTGTTTGGCCAATCCTCGATCACCAGGACCTGGGCCCCGCGCGATTCCACGATCTGTTCGGTGCTCGGTTCCTCGAAATTGAACAGGTAGGACCGTGCGCCCCGCGCCCGGATCTGACCAGTGCCGTCAATCAGATAGGCTTCGCGCAGGCCCCGCTGGGATTGCCGCTGCCCCTCGGTCAGAAGCTCTCGATCGGTCAGCACACGCCCGGCCACGATGTTCTGGTCAATGAAGCGCGCCAGCGCCACCGCATCCTCACGCAGCCCTTCGCGCTGTTCGTTCTCATAGGCCTGTGCCGCGGTCAGCGAGTTTTCCACCACCGAGCGGACCCGGTCCGAAAACCAGCCCTCCAGACCCACATTGACCGTAAGACCGGCAAAGACCGCCACGCTGACCGTGGGGATCAGCGCCATCAGGGCAAACACCCCGGTCAGCCGCAGGTGCAGCCGCGAACCGGCGGATTTGGCACGCCGTGCCGCAACCAGTCGCGCCACCTGGCTCAGCACAAGGGCCGCGATCAGCAGCACATAGACCAGGTCGGTCAGCAGGATCAGACGCAGGCTGGGGGTATTGGCCCCCTGCCCCAGCGGCCCCAGAATCAGATAGGTCGCCATGGCCAGGACCGGCCCCAGAACCACCAGCCCCAGGGTCGCAAGATTGCGCACGCGTTTCACGCGCCGCAGACGGCCCAGACTTTCCAAGGTGATGCTGCGTGACCGGGATGCCACCCGCTATCCTCGCCGATGATGTGATGCACGGGTGCATCAACCGCCATATTATGTGGTCCTGATCGCATTCAACGTTAAGCTGAGACACGATGGCCACGGTTATGTGGCGCTTTTACATCATTTTGCGACCCCGTGTCACCTCAATATCGAGGTCGGTGATTTTCTTGCGCAGGGTGTTCCGGTTGATGCCCAGCAGATCGGCGCATTTCGCCTGATTCCCCGAGGTCGCCCCCAGGGCGATCTCGATCAGCGGGGCCTCCACTTCGCGCAGGATCCGCGCATAAAGCCCCGGCGGCGGCAGCATTGCGCCATGTTGGTCAAAATACCGCCGCAGATGACGTTCCACGCTTTGGCCCAGCCGCTCCGTATTGGCCTGGGTGCTCAAGGGTTCCGGCGAGGGCTGCGCCCCCAGCACCTGTTCGGCCTCCGCCTGCGAGATTTCGGCGGCGCGGCTGGTCAGGGCAAGCTGGCGCATCGCATGTTCCAGCTGCCGCACGTTGCCGGGCCAGGGATAATTCGCAAAGACCTTGGAGGCTCCCTCGGACAGGTGACGCGGCAGGGTGGAAACCGATCCTTCGGCCTTTTCCAGGAAATGCGCCGCCAGCAGATCGATGTCCTCCACCCGGTCGCGCAGCGCCGGCACATGCAGGGTGGCGCCGGACAGGCGGTAATAAAGATCGCGGCGTAGCGTGCCCGCCTTCATCGCGGCGGCAAGGTCGGACTGGCTGGTGGCCAGAAAACGCGGCGTATATTCGCCCGGCGCATCCATCATCCGCGCGATGCGGGCCTGAATCTCATGGTCGATGTCCGCGATCTCGTCGATCAACAGGGTGCCGCCACGCACCCGCGCCAGCACCCGCGCGGGGCCTTCAAGCTCCTGCAGATCGGCACCCGTCACGGTCACGAAAGGCAGCGAACGGCGGTCGGAAAAGTCGTGAATCGCGCGGCCGATCAGCGACTTGCCGGTGCCGCTTTCGCCCCAGATCAGCACCGGAAGGTCCGTGTTCATCACCCGTGCCACCAGCCGGTAAAGCGCCTGCATCACCGGTGTCCGGCCCACCAGCGGCAGGTCGTCGCGTTCCTCTGTGCCGGTCTTGCCGGAGGGGGCCGCACGGGTCGCGCCCTTGCGGTCCAGCGCCCGGGCGGTCCGTTTCATCAGATCGGGTAGATCGAAGGGCTTGGGCAGGTAATCAAAGGCTTCCGCCTCCGCCGCCTTGATCGCGGTCATGATGGTGTTCTGCGCCGAAATCACGATCACCGGCATATCCGGCCTGTCCTGCGAGATTTTCGGCAGCATCTCCAGACCGTTGCCATCGGGCATGGCCACATCGGTGATCACCACGTCGCCCTTGCCCTCACCGACCCAGCGCATCAGCGTCGTCAGGCTTGAGGTGGCATGCACCTTGCATCCCGCGCGGGTCAGGGCCTGTGTCAGCACGGTGCGGATCGTGCGGTCGTCATCGGCGACCAGTACGGTACCATCCATGTCTTATATCTCCTCTTGATGCGCCGGGGCGCGGGATAACGATATGCGAAAGACGGTGCGCCCCGGTGTGCTGTCCACCGAGATCCAGCCGTCGTGTTCGGAAATGATCTTGGACACCAGCGCCAGCCCCAGCCCGGTGCCGTTCTCGCGCCCGGATACGAAGGGATCAAAGATCACCGACCTGATGTGGTCGGGCAGCCCCGGACCATCGTCTATCACCTCGATCTGCAGGGGCAGCGACTGGCCGGAGCCATCGGCGCGGCGCAGGCGGAAGGAATGTTCGAAATAGGTGTGCAGGCGGATCGTCCCGCCCCCCTCTCCGGCGGCTTCCGATGCGTTCTTGAGCAGGTTCAGCACCACCTGCAGCAACTGGTCCTTGTCCCCCAGCGCGGGCGGCAGCGAGGGGTCGTAATCCTCGATGATCTTCATCTGCGCGCCAAAACCCAGCAGCGCGGAGCGCCGGGCGCGGTCCAGCACGTCATGCAGGTTCACGGGCTTGCGCACCGGCTCGGTCAGATTGCCGAATTGCTCCACCTGCTCCAGCAGCTTCACGATGCGGCGGCTTTCCGCGACAATCAGATCGGTCAGTTCCAGCTCATCCGCGTTCAGGTTCATCGACAAAAGCTGCGCCGCCCCGGTGATGCCCGCCAGCGGGTTCTTGATCTCATGGGCCAGCATCTCGGCCATGCCGATGGCGGATTTCGCGGCGGATTTGACGGAATGGCTCTGGGTCATGCGCCCGGCCAGTTCGCGCGGGCTGATCATCATCAGCATAAAGCCCGCACGCCCCGACAGCGGCGCGATCTGGAGCGAGGATTTCAGCGGCGCGCGCTGGCCCGATCCCACGTCGATGTCATTGACGAACAAAGGCGTGTTGCTCTCGCGCGCACGCTCAAAGGCTTCTTCCAGCGGATCGTCGACGGCGATCATGTCCCACACCGGGCTGCCCTTCACATGTTTGGCAGAGGCGTTGAGAAAGCCTTCGGCGGCGGGGTTCATCGCGTCGATCCTGTTGTCGGGCGCGATCACGAAACTGGGGATCGGCAAAGAGGCCCAGATCTGGCGGTCCATGCTCATGCGGCCACCAATGCGCGGTCGGCGGCCAGCGCCTCGCGCAGCAGTTTGACAGTCCGGTCCGCTGTCGCCCCGGTCAGCACCGCGCGGCGCAGTTCCGCCGGGGTGCCCGCGGTATCCATGTACCAGCCAAGATGTTTGCGGGCGACACGCGCCCCCAGTTCAACGCCGTAAAAGCCAAGCATCGCTTCGTAGTGTTCCTCAACCATGTCGGCAAAGCCCTTGCCCTGCGGCACCCGCGGTTCCGGGGTGCCGTAAAGCGCATGGGAAACCTGTGCCAGCAACCAGGGCCGCCCCTGCGCCCCGCGCCCGACCATCACCCCATCCGCACCGGAATGGTCCAGCGCCCGGCGCGCGGCGCGCGGGCTGGTGATGTCGCCATTGGCAATCACCGGGATCTCCACCGCGTCCTTCACCCGGCGGATCGCGCGCCAGTTGGCCCGCCCCTTGTAGAACTGGCAGCGGGTGCGGCCGTGGATGGTGATCATGCAGATGCCTGCCGCCTCGGCGCGGCGCGCGATGTCCGCCGCATTCAGCATCTCGTCGTCCCAGCCCAGCCGGGTCTTGAGCGTAACCGGCACGTCCACCGCCGCCACCACCGCCTCGATCAGGCGCAGGGCGTGATCCGGGGTCTTCATCAAAGCGGAGCCAGAGGCGCCCTGGGTCACCTTCTTGGCCGGGCAGCCCATGTTGATGTCGATGATCCGCGCACCCTGCCCCGCGATCATGCGCGCGGCCTCTGCCATCGGCGCGGCCTCGCGGCCCGCGATCTGCACGGCAGTGCCCTCGACACCAAGACCCAGCTCGGCCTTTTCGCGGGTGCCGGGGCGGCGGCTCAGCAATTCCTGGCTCGCAACCATCTCGGACACCACCAGCCCCGCGCCAAAGCGCGCCACCAGCGTCCGGTAGGGCAGATCGGTGATTCCGGCCATCGGGGCGAGGAACACCGGAGGAAAGAGGTCATTTGGCAGGCGTGTCGCGGTCACATGCTTAATCCTTGTGCGCTTGGGTCAGGTCTATCGTCACCCCCCTGATACCTCAATGAATTATCGCCCCCCCATACCACAGTACAGCCCGAAATGCCTAATATTTAGGCAGCGCACCTGGACGATTGCGCCTTCAGGCCACATTGCCTAGACAGGTTTCATGCACGATCAGAGCCCTTCATGACCATTTGCGCCCTTATCGTGGCGGCCGGGCGCGGCACCCGCGCCGGGGGCGATCTGCCCAAGCAATGGCAGCGGGTCGCGGGGCGCAGCGTGCTGGCCCATACCATCGCCGCATTCCGGGCGCATCCTGCCGTCGATACCATTGCGCTGGTGCTGCATCCCGATGACCTGGACAAGGCCGCACCGTTCCGGGAGGCGGGCATCGCGGTGGCCTCAGGCGGGTCGGACCGGGCCGCATCGGTACGCGCGGGGCTTGCGCTCCTGCCCGACAGCGGCAAGGTCCTGATCCATGATGCGGCGCGCTGCTGCGTCCCGCAACAGGTCATCTCTGAGGTGATCGCGGCGCTGGAGCATCACGCCGCCGCAGCCCCCGGCCTGCCGGTCACAGATGCGCTGTGGCAGGGCAGCGCGCAGCGTGTCACCGGCACTCAGGACCGCGAAGGGCTTTTTGCCGCCCAGACGCCGCAGGGCTTTGACTTGCCCGTGATCCGCGCCGCCCATGCGGCATATGACGGCCCGGCGGCGGATGACGTGGCGGTGGCACGGGCGGCGGGCATTGTGGTTGCCATCACCCCCGGCGACGCCGATAACATGAAGATCACGACGCCCGGCGATTTCGCCCGCGCCGCGCGGATACTGGAGGGCCGGATGGACATCAGAACAGGCAACGGATTTGACGTTCATGCCTTTGGCCCCGGCGATCATGTGACGCTCTGCGGCCTGCGCATCCCGCATGATCAGGGCCTTGTGGGCCATTCGGATGCGGATGTGGGGATGCATACGGTGACCGACGCGATCTATGGCGCGCTGGCCATGGGCGACATCGGCCAGCATTTCCCGCCCTCGGATCCGCAGTGGAAAGGCGCCGCCAGCGAGGTTTTCCTGCGCCATGCCGCCGGGCTTGCCGCACAGGCCGGATTCGCGATCACCCATGTGGATTGCACCCTGATCTGCGAACAGCCCAAGATCGGCCCCCATGCCCCGGAAATGCGCCGCGTCATGGCGGGGCTGCTGGGGCTGGAGGTTGAGCGCGTTTCGGTCAAGGCCACCACCTCCGAGCGGCTGGGTTTCACCGGACGCGGCGAGGGGATCGCCTGTATGGCCACGGCAACATTGGTGAAATCATGAATATCGCAAAGATGATCGGAACCGTTTTTGGCGTCGGCTACATCCGCCCCGCCCCCGGCACATGGGGCTCGCTTGTGGCGCTGCCCTGGGGCTGGCTGCTGCATGTTCTCGGCGGTTTTCCCCTGCTGGTGCTGGCGGTTGTCGCGGGTTTTGGCAAGGGCTGGTGGGCCACGGCGAAGATGACGGCGGGCAGCGATGATCATGACCCTTCCGAAATCGTCGTGGATGAGGTCGTGGGCCAGTGGATTGCCCTTTTGCCCCTGTCCTATGCCGCCTGGACGCGCGGGTTGGACATGCTGGTGATGTGGCCCGGCTGGATCGCCGCATTTCTTCTCTTCCGCCTCTTCGACATCTGGAAACCCTGGCTGGTTGGATGGGCCGATGCGCGCGGCGATGCGCTGGGGGTGATGCTGGACGATGTGATCGCGGGCATTTTTGCAGCCCTGGGCGTGATGGTCCTGGCCGGTCTATACCACGGAGTTCTGACATGAGCATTGCAGCACAGATTATTGAACTGGCACAGAAAAAAGGCGTCCTGGTCTCCTGCGCCGAAAGCTGTACCGGCGGGCTTGTCGCCGCCGCGCTGACCGAAGTGCCCGGATCCTCGGTGATGTTCGACTGCGGATTCGTCACCTATACCAATGCCGCCAAGATGAAGATGCTGGGCGTGCGCCCCAGCAGCCTGCAGATGTTCGGCGCGGTCTCAGAAGAGGTCGCACGCGAAATGGCAACAGGCGCGCTGGCACATTCCGGGGCCCAGGTGGCCGTCTCCATCACCGGGATCGCAGGCCCCGGCGGGTCCGAGCACAAGCCCGAGGGCCGCGTCTGTTTCGGCCTCGCGGCGGGCGATCAGCTCTGGGCCACTACCCAGGAATTCGGCGCCATGGGCCGCAGCCGGGTGCGCACCGCTGCCCGCGACCACGCCCTGACGCTGCTGGTGCAGGGACTTTTCAGCCTGCCCTGATACCGGGCAAAACACCCCGCCAGCCGCCCAAATTATCGGCATTTTCAAAAAAGATGCCAAAATAGGCATGTTGAGTCTTTTCCGGGCGTTCCGCTTGCCCAAGGTGCGGCAACCCTGACGCTGACCCGGAGACACCCTATGAATGCCGCTGATTCCGCCTGGATCATGACCGCAACCGCGCTGGTCCTTTTCATGACCCTACCGGGGCTTGCCCTGTTCTATGGCGGGCTGGTGCGCGCGCGCAACGTGCTCAGCGTCTTCATGCATTGCTATGCCATCGCTTGCCTGATGTCGGTGCTGTGGTTCCTCCTGGGCTATAGTATCGCCTTCGGCCCCGGCACCGGCGGCATCTGGGGCGGGCTGGACAAGGCCGGGCTGAGCGGCATCACCATCGACAGCCTCAGCGGCACCCTGCCCGAAATCCTGTTCTTTGCCTTTCAGATGACATTCGCCATCATCACCCCCGCCCTGATCGTCGGCGCCTATGTGGAGCGGATCAATTTCGCCTTCCTGCTGCTGTTCTCGGGCCTGTGGATGCTGCTGTGCTATGCGCCGGTGGTGCATTGGATCTGGGGCGGCGGGATGCTGGCCGATGGCGGCATCTTTGGCGAGACGGGGGTGCGCGATTTCGCGGGCGGCATCGTGGTCCATGAAACCGCCGGGATCGCGGCGCTGATCCTGGCGATCATGCTGGGCGCGCGCCGCGACCACAGCAAACCGCCGCACAACCCGGGGATGGTGATGATCGGGGCCGCGATGCTCTGGGTCGGCTGGTTCGGCTTCAACGGCGGCTCGCAGCTGGCCGCCGACGGGGGCGCCGCGATGGCGATCACCGTGACCCATATCTCCGCCGCCACCGCCTCGCTCACCTGGGCGCTCTGGGAAAGGATCAAGTTCGGCAAGGCCTCGCTGGTGGGTCTGGTGACCGGCACCATTGCGGGCCTCGCCTCGATCACCCCGGCGTCGGGTTTCGTGGGGCCCTGGGCCGCGCTGCTGATCGGCGCCATTGCGGGCGTGCTGTGTCAGGAAGCGGTCACGCTGGTGCGCAACAAGCTGAAGGTCGACGACACGCTGGATGTCTTTGCGGTCCACGGCGTCGGCGGGATCTTCGGCACGGTGATGATCGCGGCACTGGGTGCAGGCACCTGGGCCGCACAACTGGGATCGCTGGCCATCGTCGGCATCTTCACCACGGTCGTGACACTGGTCACCGCCTATGCCTGCCGCGCCATCGTGCCGATGCGGGTGGATGCGGAAGCGGAATCAAACGGGCTGGACCTGTCCAGCCACGGGGAGCGGGCCTACGACCTGACCAGCTGATCCATGAAGGCGTCAAGGTCATCGCCCTGCGCCGCCAGCCACAGCGCTTCGGCGTGGTCCTCGCCCAGCAGGGCCACCGCCTTGTCCTGCAGTTTCGCCGCGCGGACCTCCAGCGGCATCGGCGCCGACAGGTCATGCTTCAGCCGCCGCATCGCGCCGCCGGTGAAAGAGACGGCGATTTCGGACTGGGTTTCTGACAGGCGCGCCTCTTCGCTGACGCGGATCTTGTCGCGCAGCGCGACAATCTCCGGGTCTTTGGTGATCTCATCGGTGAAATTGGCAATGCCGCCGGTGTCATGGCCCAGCAGCGCCATGGCACAGGTCTGGGCATAGCTGAACTTGGCCGCCAGCCCCGTGGTCGGTGCGTCGATGTTGCACACGCTCATCCAGCGCGGATTGGTGCGGATGTGGATGCTCTCCACCGCCTCAAGATCCAGATCGGCACCGCGCAGCGCCTCAAGCATCGCATGCAACCCGTGGCAGCAGGCGTGAAACTTGTGGCTGATTTCCGTGATCCGCCAGCTGCCCCTCGGCGCGCTGACCTCTGCCGCCTCGCCGTGATGGGTGGGGCCAAATCCCAGCGGTCCCGCCAGACCATCCTCTGCCGCCGTCATCCCGGCCTGCGCCCAAAGCGTCGCCTCCACCCCGGTGCGGGCGGCCAGACCGGCATTGAGCGGCTTCGCCATGGTGCCGAACTGCGATTTCAGCCCCGAGGCCATGCTGGCGCAAAGGCCAAGCGCCGCCCGCAACTGGCGTTTGTCCAGCTCCAGCAGCCGCGCGCAGCCCATGACCGCGCCGAAGGCCCCCGCCGTGGCGGTCTGATGATAGCCCACCTGATAATGGCTGCGCCCCAGCCAGAGCCCCACGAGAATCGAGGCTTCAACCCCCAGCGTCGCAGCATCGACCACCTCGTCCAGCGGCGCGCGCAGCTCCTGGGCCAGTGCCAGAACCGCAGGCAGCACCGCAACCGAAGGATGGCCGATATGGGCGAAATGCGTGTCATCGTAATCCAGCGCATGGGACAGCGTGCCGTTGACCAGCGCGGCCAGGGGCGCCGTGGCCGTGCCCCCGCCAAAGATCTGCGCCTGCCCGGCGCCCATCGCACGTTGCGCGGCGGCGAAATCGTCGAATTCACCGGCCTGCGCCCCGGCAATGCCGCAGGCGGCCCAGTCGAACAGCGACAGGCGCATCATCACGGCGGCCTCGGCCGGAACCTCTGCCTTGCGGAAACGGATCAGCTGGTCGGTGATGGTGCTCATGCACCCGATCCGTAAAGCGCCTCTGCCCGTTTTTCAAAGGCTTTCACCACGCGCAGCATGGCCTCGTTGAAGACAACGCCGATGATGCCCTGCAAGATCCGATTGCGGAATTCGAAATCGACGTGGAAATGCACCTTGCAGCCCTGTGGCGCATCCTCGAACCGCCAGTTCGACAGCATGTATTTGAACGGGCCGTCCAGATATTCGGTGTCGATCTTCATCTGATCGGGCCAGAGCGTCACGCGGCTGGTGAATCGCTCGCGGAACACCTTGAAGCTGATCACCAGATCGGCATCCATCACGCGATGGTCGCCGATCCGTTCATCGCTGCGGATGCGCGCGGCCGCCGTCCAGGGCAGGAATTCGGGGTACTTGCCCACATCCGCCACCAGATCGTACATCTGTTGCGCGGTATAGGGCAGTTCTTTGGTCTCTGAATGGGTCGGCATTGCGTTCCGGGTCTGCTCGGGTTAGCCCTATGTCTCCGGTAAACGCCATGAAATCAAGGGCCAATGGTCATGACAGATCGTCGCTATGTGATTGATGAAATGATCTCGGCCAAGGCGATTGCCGCCCGGATCGAAGCGCTGTGCCGCGCTATCCATGATGAATTCGACAGCACCGACAAACTGGTGGTGGTAGGGCTGCTGCGCGGCTCCTTCGTGTTCATCGCCGATCTGGTGCGCGAGCTGGACCTGCCGATCGAGGTCGATTTCCTTGAGGCCTCCAGCTATGGCGACGGCACGGAAAGCAGCCGCGAGGTGCGCATTCTCAAGGACCTGCGCGGCGCCATCGAAGGCCGTGACGTGCTGGTGGTCGAGGATATCGTGGACACCGGCCATACGCTGCACCATGTCACCAACCTGCTGAAATCGCGCGAGCCTGCGCGGCTGAAAACCATCGCGCTGCTGGACAAGCCCAGCCGCCGCGAGGTGGACATGAAGGCGGATTGGACCGGCTTCGAGATTCCGGATGAATTTGTCGTGGGCTATGGCATCGATTATGCTCAGCGCAACCGCAACCTGCCCTTCATCGGAAAGGTCCGTTTCACATGAACCCGATCTGGCTCTTGCGCATGGCGAAATGGGCGCATCACCCGCCCTCGGTCAAACGGGTGATACTGGTCTTTGCGGTCATTGCGCTGGCGCTGCTCATCGCCGGGATCCAATGGATGGGATGGTGGCCCGACTGGGCCACGACAGAACGTGTGCCGCGCCGGTTCTGACCCGCGCTACGGGATGTTTCCGCCGATCACGAAAATGTTTTTGGCAGCTTCCATGGTCCGTGGCATGCTGCGGCAAGAACCTGTTAAATTTCACTTTTGCCATTCAGACACGGAGATCAACCCATGCAGAAGAGCTTCACCACCCGGACCGTCACCGCGATTGTCTGCGGTGTGATCGCAACGGCGGGCTTTGCCGCCAGCCACGGGGGCGGCGAAAACAAGAGCGTGGAGGCGCGCCATGCGATGATGCAGATGATCGCCTATCACACCGGCATCCTGGGCGGGATCGCCAAGGGCGAAATGGACTATGATTCCGCCATGGTCGACGCCGCAGCCATGAACATCGCCTCTCTGGCCGCGATGGACCGGGCAACGCTGTGGATCGAGGGCACCGAACAGGGTGCCGCCGCCGATTCCCGCGCCAAACCCGAAATCTGGAGCGATCCGGAAGGTTTCGGTGCCGCCTTTGAAAAGCTGGAAACAGCCGCCAGCGCGCTGGTCGGCGCATCGGATGCGGCAGCGGTGGGCGCCGGGATGGGCGATCTTGGCGGTGCCTGCAAGGCCTGCCACGAAACCTATCGCGGCCCCGAAAACTGATCACCGGACCTGAATGTTGCGCCGTTTTCTGATTGCGATCTGCCTGCTGGCGGTGATTGGCCTTGGGGTGTTCTGGGTGCTGACGCGCCCGGCCCCGCTTGATGCCGATTTTGCCGGCGGGCATGTGGCGGATGCGGAAAACGGCGCGCGCATCTTTCACGCGGGCGGCTGTGCCTCCTGTCATGCCGCACCCGGAAGTGACGACAAGCTGACCCTCGCGGGCGGCGAAGGGTTCGCCAGCGATTTCGGCACCTTCCACGCCCCCAACATCTCGCCCGGGCCGGAAGGCATCGGCGGATGGGATCTGCCCGGTTTCGCCCGCGCGGTCACCCGGGGGGTCTCGCCCGACGGGCGGCACTATTACCCCGCCTTCCCCTATACGACCTATATCCACATGGAAGACACCGATGTGGCGGATCTGTTTGCCTATATGCAGACCCTGCCGGTGTCGGACACGCCCAGCAAACCGCATGACGTGGGTTTCCCCTTCAACATCCGGCGCGGCCTGGGCCTGTGGAAATTGCTCTATCTGGACGAGAGTTTCGTGATGACCGGCGAGATGTCGGAGCAGGTGACACAGGGGCGCTACCTGGTCGAGGCTCTGGGCCATTGCGCCGAATGCCACACGCCGCGCGGGCCTTTCGGCGGGTTGCAGCGCGATGCCTGGCTGAGTGGCGCGCCCAACCCCTCCGGCAAGGGGCGTATCCCCAATATCACGCCCGCCGGTCTGGACTGGTCGGCCGATGACATCGCCTATTACCTGGAAAGCGGTCTGACCCCGGATTTCGACAGCGTCGGCGGCACCATGGCATCGGTGGTGGACAACATGTCGCAACTGCCCGAAGGCGACCGGGCGGCGATAGCGGCCTATCTCAAGGCGCTGCCCTGACGCGGCCGTCCCGCATGGTGAGAGTGCGGGATGGATATTTATGGCCAAAAAGAAAGGGGGACAAGTTGTAGTGCCGCCTGAGCCGTGTCTGGCCTCCTTGTTTTTCACATCGGATTGTGCCCACTTTCTGAACAGCATCAGCAGGAGGCGGTCATGAAGATTCTGATCGTGGGGGCCGGTCCCACCGGCCTGACAGCAGCCGTGGAACTGGCGCGCCGGGGCGTCATGCCGCGCATCATCGACAAAAGATCTGGCCCCTCGAACCTGAGCCGGGCCGTCGGCATCCAGCAGCGCACGATGGATATTCTGACCCCCTCCGGCGCGGCGGAGGAGATCCGCAAGGAAGCGGTCTGTTTTGACGGCGTCGCCTTTCACTCAGGCCCCCGCAGAATCGCGAAACTTGCCCTGAACTTCGATGACAAATCCCGGCTCTATGGACTTCCCCAGGACCGGACGGAGCATTTCCTGGCCCGCGCCTTTGCCCGGTATGGCGGCAAGATCGAATATGACACGCCGTTCGAGGGGCTGACCCAGGATGAAACATGCGCACGCGTGCAGATGGGCGGAACAGAATCACCCTTCGACCATGTGATCGGTGCCGACGGCGCCCACAGCGCCGTGCGCAAGGCGCTGGGGCTGGAATTTCCCGGCTTCGACCTGCCGGGCCAATGGTCCATCGCCGATGTGGAAAGCCCGGACTGGCGTGATCCGCAGTGCTTTCAGGGCTTCCTGCTGCCCCATGGCGACATCTGCATCGTCGCCCCGCTGGAGGCTGCGCGCTTCCGGGTGATCGCAAGCCGGCCCGATGCGCTTGCCGCCTTGCCGGTGCCGATGAACGTGACCAACATCCGCCGCAGCGGCGCTTTCACCATCTCGGTGCGGCAGGTGACGGATTATGCGGTGGGCCGGGTCTGTCTCGCCGGGGATGCCGCACATTGCCATTCCCCGGCAGGCGGGCGCGGCATGAACCTCGGCATCGCGGATGCGGCCGACCTTGCCGGGCGGCTGGTTGACGGGGGCCTTGCCGGCTACCACGCCGCGCGCCATGCGGAAGGGGCACATGTGCTGGCCTTCAGCGAGACCGTGCGCAAGGCGGTGCAGTCAAAAAGCCCGCTGCGCCGGATGGTCATGCCCTGGGTGATGAAACTGGTCGCCGCCATCCCGCCGTTCCAGCGGGCGGCGGTACATTATTTCGTCAGCGGCTGAAACGCTTCCGGTTTTCGTTGAAATCAGGCCAGCCCCAGCTTGCGGTTGCGCGCTTCGCGCAGGCGGGTGAAATCATCGCCCGCGTGATAGGACGACCGGGTCAGCGGCGTGGCGGAAACCATCAGGAACCCCTTGCCATAGGCCGCCTTTTCATAGGCTGCAAATTCGTCCGGATGCACAAAACGGTCGACGCGGTGGTGTTTCGGCGTCGGCTGCAGATACTGGCCGATGGTCAGGAAATCGATGTCCGCGGCGCGCATGTCCTCCATCACCTGAATGACAGATTGCCGATCCTCGCCCAGCCCCACCATGATGCCCGATTTGGTGAACATCGAGGGGTCCAGCTCCTTCACCCGCTGCAACAGGCGCAGGGAGTGGAAGTAACGCGCGCCTGGGCGGACCTCCGGATAAAGGCCCGGCACGGTTTCGAGGTTGTGGTTGAACACATCGGGACGCGCCTCAACCACCACTTCCAGCACCTTGGGATCGGCGCGGATGAAATCCGGTGTCAGAATCTCGATGGTGGTCCCGGGGCTGCGCTTGCGGATGGCGCGGATGGTCTGGGCAAAATGCTCCGCCCCGCCGTCCGCCACATCGTCGCGGTCGACAGAGGTGATGACCACATGGTTCAGCCCCAGCTTGGCCACCGCATCGGCCACCCGGCCCGGCTCGAACACATCCAGCGCCTCGGGCGGCTTGCCGGTGGCGATGTTGCAGAAGGTGCAGGCGCGGGTGCAGACCTCGCCCATGATCATCATGGTGGCGTGGCCCTGGCTCCAGCATTCGCCGACATTGGGGCAGCCCGCCTCTTCGCAGACCGTGGTCAGCTTGTTGTCGCGCATGATCTTCGCGGTTTCGGCATATCCCTTGCCGCCGGGGGCCTTGACCCTGATCCAGTCCGGTTTCTTGGGCTGGGCATTGTCGGGCTTGCGCGCCTTTTCAGGGTGGCGCTGTTCGGGGATTTTCAGATCGCGCATGGGGACCTCACATTGCTTGCGATCTATGTAACACAACTTTGCGCCAACAAAAGCCCATGCCGCGCAATGCTGCCTTGCACCCGTGCGATGCTATCCGATCATCGGGCCACCCGGGCCGATGGTTTCGTCATAATGCCGCTTCAGGCGCATCAGCGCGATGCGCAACACGATCTTGCCGGACCGCGCCGACCAGCCCAGACGTTTTTCCGTGGTCTCCAGCCCTTCGAGATAACAACAGCACCGCAGCGCCACATCCGACAGGCCCGGCCCGAGATAGCGCAACGCCGCCGTCACCCGTGCCTGCGCCGCCCCGGCACTGTCCGATATCGCGCGCGTCCCGCAAGTGCCGCCTTGCGTGCCCGCGGTCAGGAAACCCTGCCAGTTCTGGGTCACCCGCGTGCCCATCTGCGCCAGTTCGAAATCCTCGCGCAGGCGTTCGCCTGCATGGACCAGCGCATCGCTCAGAAAGGGCTTTCCGCTCTTGTCCTTGCGCCGCGACAAGGCGATCAGCGGGCTTTCGGCCAGTGAATAGCGCATTTTCTGGCGGTGGCTGCATGCGGCCTCACCGCTGTCGTCCCGCCAGCCCGCGTCAGCGCCGTCAAATCCGGTCTGGGCTTCGGCAAAGCCCTGGGTGCCACGCGGCATTCCCCCCTCTGCCCCGATCATCCCCCCCAGCGCGCTGCGGCCCGCGGTGGTGATGTGATAGCGGATGATGCGCCCGGAATTGGAGGGGGCGATCCAGTCCTTCAACGCCATGGCCTGTGCCACCGCGGCATCCACCACGGCGGTCCGGGTGCTGCCCCCCGATGCGGTATCGCGCACCACCACGGCCTTTTCCATGTCTGCCGCGATGGCCAGCACCGCGCCGGTTTCGCACAGCCTGGGCAGGATGCGCATCGCCTCCTGTGTCAGCGCGGCTTCGTCGGGGACGGATTTGTGGGCGGGCTGGGCCATTGGCAGTTCCTCCTTTAAGGCGTTTTTCCCGGCACCGGTCGGTCGGCGTTCCGCGCCCAGGCGTTGCAATGCGGCATCCACCAGCGGATCGTCCCGGCGGGTCTCGATCCGGCGGATCTGGCGCATGATTGTGGAAGCGTGACATCCCGCACTTCGGGCGAGTTCCCGCATCGGTCGTCCCTGCTCCGTATGGGCCAGATAATGAATTGCGCCTTCCGGCACCCAGTCCGGCAGGCTTAACGGTTGATGAGCACTCTTAGCTGACAAAACGCGTACCACTCTATTTTACATTGTTGTTTCCGTAGGTTGACTAGTTATCCACAGGTGGACAAATCGCAACCTATGGGTGCACTGGTTACCTGATCGTTAAAACTTTTTCGGTTTCTCAATCATTGTTTCGAAAGTCTAAACACTGGTGAAGGCGCCGCACGTCCCTCTCCGGGAGGGCGCAACACCCGCGTGAGTTGTGGCAAAACGGAGGCAGCGATTCCGCCATCCCGACCAGAAAAGGACCACTGCCATGCAAGATATCTTTTCCATGCTGAGCGCCCTGCACCGCCCGCAACTGATGATGCGCGCCGCGCGCATCGGGGCGGAAAACTACCGCCGCTCCAGCCATCTGCCCCGGCTGCTGGGCTATGGCGTGCTGCCCCGCCACAGCGCAGCCCTGCTGCGCCTGATGGAGATCGAGGCCGTGATGGAGGATGAACGCAAGCGCGCGGATGCAGGCTACAGCCTGATCCGGCACATCGACGTGCTGATTGCCATGGTGGGTGAGGCGCGGGTGCTGCGCGCGGTCAATGCAGCCCCCCGCAGCGTGACGTGACGGGTAAATGGGCCGCCACCGGGGCCGCGGCCGGGTCATCCATGCTGCCAGACCGGAACAACCGGCCCGGCTGCAGCCTTACATGAAGCTGTCGGGCGCTTCGGACTTCTTGCGCGCCACATAGGCATCCAGCGCTTCGCGGATCGCCGGGTCCAGCGCCGGCTGCTGGTAATCCGCCAGCATCTTCTCCACCCGGATCGTGGCCAGCTGCGTGGTGTCGCGCGCGCCTTCGTCTTCCCATGTCTCGAAGGGCTTGTAATCCAGCAGATCGGATTTCCAGAAGGCCGATTTGAAGTTGGCCTGCGTATGCGCACAGCCCAGGTAATGCCCGCCGGGGCCAACCTCGCGGATCGCATCCATCGCCTGACCGTTCTCGTCCATGGAGACGCCCTTGGCAAAATGGTGCAGAATGCCCAGCTGATCCGCATCCATCACGAATTTCTCGAAGGAGGCCACAAGCCCCCCCTCCAGCCAGCCGCAGGAGTGCAACATGAAGTTCACACCCGACAGCAGGCCCATGTTCAGGCTGTTCGCCGTCTCATAGGCGGCCTGCGCGTCAGGCAGTTTCGACCCGCAGAAGGACCCCGCGGAGCGGTAGGGCAGGTTCAGCCGCCGGGCAAGCTGCCCCGCGCCATAGGTGATATGCGCAGCCTCCGGCGTGCCGAAGGTGGGCGCGCCCGAGTTCATGTCGATCGAGGTCACGAAGGCCCCCATGACAATCGGCGCACCGGCACGGCACAGCTGGCTGTAGGCGACACCGGCCAGGGTTTCCGCCAGCACCTGCGTCAGGGTCCCGGCCACGGTTGTCGGCGCCATCGCACCGCCCACGATGAAGGGCGAGATGATGCAGGCCTGGTTGTTCTCGGCATAGACCTTGAGCGCGCCCATCATCACATCGTCGAAGGTCATCGGCGAGTTGATGTTGATCAGCGAGGTCATCACCGTGTTCTGCTGAACGAAATCCTCACCAAAGAGCAGCCCGCACATATCCACCGAATCCTGCGCGCGGCTGGGTTCGGTCACCGATCCCATGAAGGGCTTGTCGCTCAGCGTCATATGGGCGTGCAGCATGTCCAGGTGCCGCTTGTTGACGGGAATATCCGTCGGCTCGCAGACCGTGCCGCCCGAATGGTGCAGCCACTTGGACATATAGGCCAGTTTCACGAACTTGTTGAAATCCGCCATGGTGGCATAACGCCGTCCGCCGGCCGCATCGCGCACGAAGGGCGGGCCATAGACCGGTGCCAGCACCAGATTGCGGCCCCCGACCTCGACATTGCGCTCCGGGTTGCGGGCATGCTGGGTAAAGCTGGACGGTGCCGTGGCACAGAGCTTGCGGGCCAGACCTTTGGGGATATGCACCCGTTCGCCGCGCACATCCGCCCCCGCATCGCGCCACATCTGCAGGGCTTCGGGATTTTCGGGGAAATTGACACCCACTTCTTCGAGGATGATATCCGCGTTGCGTTCGATGATCTGCAGCGCTTCCTCGTTCAACACTTCGAAGTTTGGAATGTTGCGTTCGATAAAGCGCGCGGTTTCGAAAGAGACCGCCGTGCGCTCCGCCCGGCGCGCTGCACCGCCGCCACCCCGTGTCCGTCCGCGCCGTGCTGATTCCGCCATGATATGACCCTTACTCAGAAATTTCCTTCTCCTAACGTATCCCCCCGCCCCAATTCGCGCGATTTCCGCCGCCGGGGGGAGAAAAACGACATCCTCCCGACGCCCCCATGCTGTTTTTGACCAAAATAATCCAAAGCGCCGGGGCCGCGCCCCAGTCCGACACTTGCCACGCCGTCAAACCCTGCCTAATCAATGGCCATGACAGAACTCATCTCCCCCGCCGCCCACGACCGCCTGCTGATCATCGATTTCGGCAGCCAGGTCACCCAGTTGATCGCACGCCGCCTGCGCGAGCTCAGCGTTTTCTGCGAAATTCACCCGTTCAACACGGTGGACGACGCCTTTCTGAAGGAATTCGCCCCCAAGGCGGTGATCCTCTCGGGCGGCCCCTCCTCCGTCTTTGCCGAAGGCGCGCCGATGCCGCCGCAATCGGTCTTTGATCTGGGCGTGCCGATCCTTGGGATCTGCTATGGCCAGCAGGTGATGATGCATTGCCTCGGCGGTCAGGTCGAACGCGGCCACGGCACCGCCGAATTCGGCCGCGCCTTTGTCAAACCCACCGGCCAGGCGCTCGACCTGCTGGAAGGCTGGTTCGCCACCGACCGCGAGCAGGTCTGGATGAGCCATGGCGACCACGTGAGCAAGATCGCACCGGGGTTCGAGGTCTATGGCACCTCGCCCAACGCACCCTTTGCCATCACCGGCGACCCGTCGCGTCATTTCTACGCCGTGCAATTCCATCCGGAGGTGCATCACACCCCCAACGGCGCAAGGCTTTACGAGAATTTCGTGCGGCTTGCGGGCTTCAAGGGCGACTGGACCATGCGCGCCTACCGCGAGGAAGCGGTGGCAGCGATCCGCGAACAGGTCGGCGACAAGAAGGTGATCTGCGCCCTCTCCGGCGGGGTCGATTCCTCGGTCGCGGCGGCGCTGATCCACGAGGCGGTGGGCGACCAGCTCACCTGCGTCTTTGTCGACCACGGGTTGCTGCGCAAGAACGAGGCCGAAGAGGTCGTGGGCATGTTCCGCGACCACATGAACCTGCATGTCATCCACGCCGATGAGGTGGACCTGTTCCTGGGCGAGCTGGACGGTGTCAGCGACCCCGAAACCAAGCGCAAGATCATCGGCAGGCTGTTTATCGACGTCTTCCAGAAATACGCCAACCAGATCGAGGGGGCAGAGTTCCTCGCGCAGGGCACGCTATACCCCGATGTGATTGAATCCGTGTCCTTTTCCGGCGGCCCTTCTGTCACTATCAAGAGCCATCACAATGTCGGCGGCCTGCCCGAGAAGATGGGCTTGAAACTGGTCGAACCGCTGCGCGAATTGTTCAAGGACGAGGTCCGCGCGCTGGGAACCGAACTGGGCCTGCCCGCGCATTTCATCGGCCGTCACCCCTTCCCCGGGCCGGGTCTCGCGATCCGCTGCCCCGGCGAGATCACCCGCCAGAAACTCGACATCTTGCGCGAGGCGGATGCCGTCTATATCGACCAGATCCGCAAGCACGGGCTTTACGACGAGATCTGGCAGGCCTTCGTCGCGATCCTGCCGGTGCGCACCGTGGGCGTGATGGGCGACGGGCGCACCTATGATTTCGCCTGCGCCCTGCGCGCGGTGACTTCCGTCGACGGGATGACGGCGGATTACTATCCGTTCAGCCACGAATTCCTGGGCGAAACCGCCACCCGCATCATCAACGAGGTGCCGGGAATCAACCGGGTCACCTATGACATCACCTCGAAACCTCCGGGCACGATCGAGTGGGAGTGATCAGTCAATGACCCCCGCCCGCCCGTGACCGATAACACCGTCATCCCCCCGATCAACCAGACGCTCAAGGCCGCGTTCTGGATGATCGGTGCCATCACCTCCTTCACGGCGATGGCCATGGCCGGGCGCAAGCTGGGGGCCGATTACGACACTTTCGAGATCATGCTCTACCGCTCGGCCTTCGGTTTTGTCGTCGTGGCCGGCCTGGCCTGTGCCCTTGGCACCTGGCGCGAGATCAACACCAATGCCCTGGGGCTGCAAACCCTGCGCAATCTGGTGCATTTCACCGGCCAGAACCTCTGGTTCTTTGCGGTGACGGTGATCCCGCTGGCGCAGGTCTTTGCCTTTGAATTCACCACACCGCTCTGGGTGATCGTGCTCTCCCCCTTTCTGCTGGGCGAGCGGCTGACCAGGGTCCGCTCCATCTCGGCGCTGATGGGGTTCATCGGCATCCTGATCGTGGCGCGCCCCACAGTTGCCGGGATGAACGCGGGGGTGCTGGCCGCCGCCGGCTGTGCCGTCTTTTTCGCGCTGACCTTCATCACCACCAAGAAACTGACCGCCCGGCAAAGCATCACCGCGATCATGTTCTACCTGACATTGCTGCAACTGATCTTCGGGCTGATCACCGCAGGCATTGACGGCGATATCGCCCTGCCCACATTGTCCAGCGCCCCGTTGCTGGCGCTGGTCGGGGTCTGCGGGCTGCTGGCGCATTTCTGCATCGCCAATGCCCTCCGGCTGGCCCCGGCGGCGGTGGTGTCGCCCATCGACTTTGCCCGCCTGCCGGTGATCGCCATCCTAGCCATGCTGGTCTATGGCGAAACCGTGGACCTCTGGGTATTTGTCGGTGCCATCATCATCTTTGCCGGGAATTACCTGAACATCTGGGTCGAGACCCGGCAGAAAACCGCATGATCCGGGTCGCGATGCGCAGCCCGGCCAATTAGGTCACCCCCATGAGCCCGCAAAAATCCATCACCCCCCGCGCCTGGACCGAGATGCTGCTGCTGGCAGCGATCTGGGGCGCGTCCTTTGTCTCCATCCGGATGGCGCTTGATGAAATCGGACCGCTCTGGGCCGTGGCCCACCGGGTTGGCTGGGCGGCGGTGGCGCTCTGGGCGGCGGTGCTGGTCATGGGCCTGAGGGTGCCCCGCGATCCGCGCATCTGGGGCGCCTTTCTGGTCATGGGGTTGCTGAACAATGTGATTCCCTTCGGGCTGATGGCCTGGGGCCAGTTGCACATCGAAAGCGGCCTGACCTCGATTCTCAATGCCGCCACCGCGATCTTTGGCGTGATCGCGGCGGCAATCTTCTTTGCGGATGAGCGGATCACCCTGCGCAAGGCTATCGGCGTCCTGCTGGGTTTTGCCGGCGTGGCCACCGCCATCGGGCTGGAGAACCTGGCCCAGTTCGACCTGCGGTCGCTGGCGCAGCTGGCGGTGATCGGCGGCACGGTGTCTTATGCGCTTGCCTCCGTCTGGGCGCGCAAGACATTGTCGGGCCAGCCGCCGCAGGTGGCCGCGGCGGGGATGGTCACCGGCGCGACCCTGATCATGCTGCCCGCGGCCTGGATCCTCGAAGGGCCAATAGACCTCTCGCTTGCCCCCCGCACCTGGGCCGCCATCGGCTATTACGCCCTGCTGGGCACAGCGCTGGCCTATCTGCTCTATTACCGTGTCCTGGGCATGGCGGGCAGCGGCAACCTGATGCTGGTCACGCTGCTGATCCCGCCCTTTGCGATTCTGCTGGGGGCGCTGGTGCTGGGTGAAACGCTGCGCCCGGCGGCCTATGCGGGTTTTGCACTGCTGGCGGCGGGGCTGCTGATCCTGAACGGCCGCATCTGGCGTCCGCGCCGCCGCTCCGCTAGACAGGGGGCGACATCAACCTGACGGACCTGCCCCATGCTATACCCCACTGCCCAGGACTGGCGCGCCGCGCCGCGCCGCAAAGTGCTTGTCTTCGGCATGTCGGGACTGGGGAAAACCCATCTGAGCGGGCTGCTACGGGCCTCTGGCGGCTGGTTCCACTATTCCATCGACTACCGCATCGGCACCCGCTACCTGGGCGAGGCGATTGTCGACAACGCCAAGTCCGAAGCGATGAAAGTGCCCTTCCTGCGCGATCTGCTGATGACTGACAGCATCTATATCGCCTCCAACATCACCTTCGAGAACCTCAGCCCGGTTGCCACCTGGCTGGGCAAGCCCGGATCGCCGGACAAGGGCGGCCTGCCAATGGCGGAATATGCCACCCGGCAGGAAGCCTTCCGCCTGGCCGAGATCGCTGCGCTGAACGACACGCCGCATTTCGCCCGGCGCGCCAAGGCGCTTTATGGCTATGACCATTTCATCTGCGACACCGGCGGGTCGATCTGCGAATGGGTGGACCCGGAAGACCCGGAGGACCCGCTGCTGAAAACCCTGTCGGAGGAATGCCTGCTGGTCTGGATCAAGGGGGATGAGGCCCATACCCAGGAGCTGATCCGCCGCTTTGACCGCGCGCCGAAACCGATGGCCTATCAGCCCGCTTTCCTTGAACGGGTCTGGAAGGATTATCTGAGCGAAAACAAGGTGTCAGAGGATGAGGTTGATCCCGATGCCTTTGTCCGCTGGACCTATGCGCAGGCCCTGTCGCACCGCCAGCCACGCTATGCCGCCATGGCGAAATGGGGCGTCACCATCACCCCCGACCAGATCGGCGCGCTGAAAAGCGAAGCGGATTTCGTGGAGCTGATCGCCGGTTGTCTGGACTAGTCAGCGCCCAAAACACCCCTGCACCGCGCTGTTGATGCTTTCACCGGCACCGGACAGCGAAAACTGGACCAGCGATGCGCCATTCAGCGCCTCGACCCGCAGCCATGATCCCTCCTGCACCCCCTGCATAAAGGCATCGCCCGGCGGGATGTTCACGCTCAGGTCGCCCCGGCTGCGGTCCAGCGGCACCAGATAGGCGACATCACCGATCACAAAACGGTATTGGCCCGCCGCCATCGGCAGAGCTGTCAGCGCAAAGAAACTGGCCTGCGGTGTGCAGAAATAATAGAAGCCATAGCCCTGCTCGGCATCCGCACCGGCAAAACGGTGTACCCCGTCGCTGGCCAGCCCGGCGCGCCATGCGGGCGCTGCAATTGAGGGGCGCGGCGCCGCAGGCTCACCTGAACAAAGCGACACAACACATTGATTGTATTCAGCACTTGCCGGACCGGAGGAATCGGCAAGACAGCGCCAGACGCAGCGTTGAACATCCATGGGATCCTCCTCCTGCGCGGCAACGGCAAGCGGCGTGAACAGGCAGATCAGCAAGAGTGTCAGACGCATGGAAACCTCGGCACTTGGCGCAACAGAATGTCATGATGCGCGCGCGCGCGGAAAATGCAATGTCACATCAGCGGGTGCAGCCACCCCGCCCCCTTGGCAGCGCAGCCTGCCCGGTCTATCTAAGCCCTTCACTACACGGATCGCCACGCCCATGCCCATCAAAATTCCCGCCACCCTGCCCGCCTATGACGTGCTGAGCCGCGAGGGCGTGATGCTGCTGGACGACGAATTGGCCGACCATCAGGACATTCGCCCGCTGAAGATCGCGCTGCTGAACCTGATGCCCAAGAAGATCCAGACAGAGAACCAGTTTGCCCGGCTGATCGGGGCCACGCCCCTGCAGATCGAATTCAGCCTGCTGCGCATGTCGGACCACCGCACGCGCAACACCGCCGCTGCGCATATGGAAAGCTTCTATCGCCCGGTGAGCGAGGTCTGGGACGAAAAATTCGACGGGCTGATCATCACCGGCGCCCCCATCGAACACATGGATTTCACCGACGTCACCTATTGGGACGAGCTGAAACGCGTGATGGACTGGACCCAGACCAACATTCATTCCACCTTCGGCGTCTGCTGGGGCGGGATGGCGATGATCAACCATTTCCACGGGGTCAGGAAACACATCCTTGAGGAAAAGGCCTTTGGCTGTTTCCGGCACCGGAACCTCGCCCCCGCCTCGCCCTATCTGCGCGGGTTTTCGGACGATTGCGTGGTGCCTGTCTCGCGCTGGACAGAGATGCGCCAGGACGAGGTTGATGCCCATCCCCAGCTGACCACCCTGCTGGCCAGCGACGAGGTCGGCCCCTGCCTGATCGAAGATCCGGGGCACCGCGCGCTCTATGTCTTCAACCACTTCGAATACGACAGCGATACGCTGAAACAGGAATACGACCGCGACGTGGCCTCCGGCACGCCGATCAACGTGCCCTGCAATTACTACCCCGATGACGATCCCACCCGCGCGCCGATGAACCGCTGGCGCAGCCATGCGCATCTGCTTTACGGCAACTGGATCAACGAGATCTATCAAAGCTGCCCCTATGATATTTCGCTGATCGGCACCTGAGCTGATGCGAACCGGCGTGTTTCTTGCCCTTGTCCTGCTGGCGGTGCTGATCGGTATTGTCCAATGGCGCGCAGCCGCCCGTGAAGCCGCGGCAGAGGCCGCCACGCCGCCCGTCGGGCAGATCCTGAACATCGACGGCGTGCCGGTGCATGCGCTGGTGATGGGCGAAGGCCCCGATCTGGTGCTGATCCACGGGGCCAGCGGCAATCTGCGCGACTTTACCATGGGCTTTGCGGAGCAGCTGGCCGACCGCTACCGCGTGATCCTCTTTGACCGCCCCGGCATGGGCTGGACCGGCCGCCTGCCCGGATCGGGCGGTGCCTGGAACACCAGCGAAGAGACGCCGCAGGCCCAGGCCGCCTTGCTGCAGAAAGCGGCCGATGCGCTGGAGGTGCGCAACCCCATCGTGCTGGGCCATTCCTTTGGCGGGATCGTGGCCATCGCCTGGGGCCTGTCGCGCTCCGATGACACCGCCGCGCTGGTGCTGGCCGGTGCCGTGTCGGAGCCCTGGCCCGGCGGGCTGGGCTGGACCTATACAGTCAACGGTTCGCTGCCGGGCGGTGCGCTCTTTGTGCCGATGGTCACCGCCTTTGTCCCGAAATCCTATGTGGAGGCCAGCATCAACGCCATCTTTGCCCCGCAAGAGGCCCCGGCGGGCTATGGCGATCATCTGGGCACCGGGCTGACCCTGCGCCGCACATCGCTGCGCGCCAATGCCCAGCAGGTCAATGCCCTGCGCCCGCATGTGGTTGAAATGCAAAAGCAATACGCCAGGCTGACCATGCCGGTCGAGGCGGTGCACGGCGATGCCGATACCATCGTGCCCGCCCATATCCACGCCGAGGTGCTGATGGGCGACGTGCCCCGTGGCACCTTGAAGATCCTGCCGGGTCAGGGCCACATGCTGCAGCATACCGCGCCCGGCGAACTTGTTGCCGCCATTGACCGGGCCGCAGCCCATGCGGGTTTGCGTTAATCCCCTTAACATCCCATATTGAAACCAAAGACCCTTTCAGGAGGCCCCATGGACCTGCCCTTTGACGGCGCGATCAGCGCCTTTTACGAGAATGAAGCGCCCGACCAGATCCGCAACGCGATCCGCCGGGCCGACAAGGGAGACGTGATCTCCGCCTCCTACCCCCATTCGGAGCGGCTGGCGCGCAAGGTCTATGAGCACGCCTTCGAAAAGCTGCAGATCGAACTGGTCAAGCTGCAATCCTGGGTCCGCGACAGTGGCACCCGGATCGTGATGGTCTTCGAAGGCCGCGATGCCGCCGGAAAAGGTGGCACAATCAACCGGATGCGCACCAATCTTAATCCACGTGCCGCCCGCGTCGTCGCCCTGTCGAAACCGACAGAGACGGAACAGGGCGAATGGTATTTCCAGCGCTATCTGCGCCATCTGCCCACTGCGGGAGAAATGGTTTTCTATGACCGTTCCTGGTACAACCGGGGCGTGGTCGAACCTGTCTTCCGGTTCTGCACCCCGGATCAGAACAGGCATTTCTTCAACCAGGTGCCGGATTTCGAAAAGATGCTGGTGGATGACGGCATCCATCTGTTCAAGTTCTGGCTGAACGTGGGCCGCGCCGAACAGCTGCGCCGCATGCTGGCGCGCGAAAGCGATCCCCTGAAGCAATGGAAGCTCAGCAGCATCGACGTTCAGGGGCTGGCCAAATGGGATGCCTATTCCGAGGCGATCAAGGACACGCTGACGCGCAGCCATACCGACCATGCGCCCTGGACCATCATCCGCTCTGACGACAAGCGCCGCGCGCGGCTGAACGCCATGCGGGTGCTCTGCCATGCCTTTGAATATCCTCAGAAAGACGCACGCGCCATCGGTGCGATCGACCCGCTGATCTGCGGCGGTCCGGACCTCTGGGATGCCTAAGCGCGGCTATCACCACGGCAATCTCCGGCAGGCGCTGATTGACGCCGCACTAGAGCTGATCGAGGCGCGCGGCCCCACCGGCTTTACCCTGTCGGAGGCGGCCAAACAGGCGGGGGTGACCCCGGCGGCGGTCTATCGCCACTTCGATGGCCGCGAGGACCTGATCGCCGAAGCCGCCCGGCAGGGCTATGAGATTTTTGCCGATCTGATGGATTTTGCCTATCAATCCGGCCAGCCCTCCGCGCTCAGGGCATTCGAGGCGACGGGCCGCGCCTATCTGGCCTTTGCCCGCAAATACCCCGGCCATTACATCGCGATGTTCGAAAGCGGCATTTCGGTGAACCGCACCCCGGAACTGGCCGCCGTGGCGGGGCGCGCCAATGCAGTGCTGGAACGCGCCGCCACCGACCTCAGCCAGCATATCCCCGAGGACAGACGCCCGCCCGCCTCCATGTTCTCGGCCCATATCTGGGCGATGAGCCATGGGGTGGTGGAACTTTTCGCCCGCAACTCCCCCGGCCGCGCCTCGCCCTTTCCGGCGGACGACCTGCTGGAAACCGGCATCGGCATCTACCTGCGGGGTCTGGGGCTGGTGCGCCCGGATGAGTGATGTTCCTGTTCAGGCGGATTCAAGGATCAACGCCTGCATCACCTCCGCCGCAATCTCAAAGGACCTCAGCCGCGCCGCATGGTCGTGGATCTGCCCGGTCAGGATCAGCTCGTCCGGCTGATGGCGCGCGATCAACCCGGCCAGCTGCGCGCGCACCGTCTCGCGGCTGCCGACGGCCGTCACCCGCAGCGCCTGGTCCACGCCGCGCCGCACCGCCTCGCCGATCTCGGCGTCGATATCCGCCACCGGGCGCGGCAGCTTGCCGCGCTGGCCGGTGCGCATCCGGGCAAAGGCCTGCTGCATCGAGGTCCGCAGATAGGCCCCTTCCGCATCGGTCTCGGCGGCAAAGACATTCACCGCCAGCATGAACTGCGGCTTGTCCAGCTGCGCCGAGGGCTGGAACTGTTGCCGGTAGACCGCCACAGCCTGCTCCAGCGCATCGGGGGCAAAATGCGAGGCAAAGGCGTAAGGCAGTCCGAAATGCGCCGCCACCTGCGCGCCGTAGAGCGAAGATCCCAGGATCCACAGCGGCACATGGGTGCCCTCGCCCGGCAGGGCGCGCACCGTCGCATGGGGCACAGGCGCGCCAAGATACCCCTGCAATTCGGCCACATCGCCCACGAAATCGTCGCTGCCCGCCCGGCGCAGCGCCTGATAGACCGCCTGATCGCCCCCCGGCGCGCGCCCCAGGCCCAGGTCGATCCTGTCACCATAAAGCGTGGCCAGCGTGCCGAATTGTTCCGCAATCGCCAGCGGCGCATGGTTGGGCAGCATGATGCCCCCGGCGCCCACCCGCATGCTGCGGGTCACGCCGGCCACATGGCCGATCAGCACCGATGTCGCGGCAGAGGCGATGCCGGGCATGTTGTGATGCTCCGCCATCCAGTAGCGGTGATATCCCAGCGCCTCGGCCCGCTGCGCCAGTTCGGTGGTATTGCGCATCGCCTGCGCCGCATCGCTGCCTTCGGGGACAGGTGCCAGATCGAGAAGGGAATATTTCACGGCAATCTCCTTGTTGCTTCCCAAGATAGACAGCCGCGACCCGGGTAAAACCCTGCCGCATTCTTTTTGGCAAGAAATTTTCCCGGTGGGGGTCCGGGGGAGGCAGCGCCTCCCCCGGCGGTCGGCGCGCGCCAGCGCGTCGAAATCACTAGAAAAACCTCAGAAAACGAAAAGGCCGCACCAGATGGCGCGGCCTTTCCCGAAAATTTGAACAGCAGCTTAACGCTTGGAGAACTGGAAGCTCTTACGCGCCTTGGCCTTGCCGTATTTCTTCCGCTCGACAACGCGGCTGTCACGGGTCAGGAAACCTGCCGCTTTCAGCGCGCCGCGCAGGGAGGGGTCATAAAGCTGCAGCGCCTTGGAGACACCGTGCTTGACCGCACCGGCCTGACCGGACAGACCGCCACCCTTGACGGTGGCGACCACGTCGAACTGGCCTTCGGTATTGGTGATGCCGAAAGGCTGCGCCAGGATCATCTGCAGCACGGGGCGCGCAAAATATTCGTTCTGCGGCTTGCCGTTGACGGTGACCTTGCCGGAACCGGGCTTGATCCAGACGCGGGCAACCGCATCTTTCCGCTTGCCGGTGGCATAGGCACGGCCCAGTTCGTCACGCACGGGCTCACGCGGGGTCAGCTCAACTTCCGGTGCTGCGGCGATGCCTGCAACTTCGGCCAGATCTTCGAGTGTGTTGATTTCGTCAGCCATGCTCATGCGCTCCGGGTGTTTTTCTTGTTCATGGACTTCACGTCCAGAACGTCGGGGTTTTGCGCCTCGTGCGGGTGCTCGCCACCTGCATAGACGCGCAGGTTGGTCATGATCTGGCGGCTCAGGCGGTTGCCGGGCAGCATGCGCTTGACGGCCTGGGTCACGACCCGCTCGGGGTGCGCGCCTTCGAGGATCTGCGCCTTGGTGCGGCTCTTGATCCCGCCGGGGTGGCCGGTGTGCCAGTAGAAGTGCTCTTCACGCTTCTTGCCGGTCATCTGGATCTTCTCGGCATTGATGACGATGACATTGTCACCGCAATCCATGTGAGGGGTGAAGGACGGCTTGTGCTTGCCGCGCAGCCGCATGGCAACGATCGACGCAAGACGGCCCAGCACGACGCCTTCGGCGTCAATGATGATCCACTTCTTGTCGATGTCTGCCGGTGTTGCAGAGAAAGTTTTCATCGGAAATTCCCGTTTGGTGGTGAAAGCAGGGGCAAAGCACCCTGCCTGGTAACTGATGGGCGGGTTATAAACATCCCCCGCGCCCGGTCAAGCGACACTTTGTCCGATTTATCATTCAAAAACAGATACTTGAAATTAAGGTATTATTTTACCCCATCCCGCACCGAGTTCCGCACCCGGTTTGCGGCACAAGGTTCCCGTCTGCCCCTCTCCCGTGCTAAAGCTGCTCCTGTCGCGTCACAACAGGCACTTCGATGTTTTCGCCCCCCGGCCCCCTTCTTGCCACCCTTGTCCTGCTGGTGCTGTCCACCGCCATCGGCATCCGCCCCGTGGTCAAGCTGATCCAGGTCTACGAGGCGCGCCACGAATTGCGCCCCGGTTCCGCCGGGCGCATCCGGTCGCTTGCGGGCTGGGCGGTGATTGCCTTCTGGCTGATGGCGACATGGTTTTTCGCCACCATCATCGGCGACTGGCATGTGACGGGCGATCTGGCGGGGGCGATAGACCGGTCCTGGCTGCGGCTGCGCATCCTGCTGGAAATCGCCGCCGCCCTGGGGGACAACGACTGATGCCGGGTGACAGCACCGAGCGGGTTGAAGCGGATCAGGCCGCGCTGTCCTGCGCCGCCTGTGGCGGGCATTGCATCTTTTCCCCGCTGAAGGGCAAGCTGGAATGCACCAGCTGCGGCACCGCCCAGGACGTCGAGCCCCCCGAAGACGCCGATGCGGCGCGGGAATTCGCCTATGACCCCGAGGCGCCGGAGAACGATCCGCCCGAACTGACCCGCGAGCGCATCTATCAGTGCCGCAACTGCGGCGGTGCCGTCCTCTTTGTGGGCGCGGCCCTGTCCGAACATTGCCCCTATTGCAATGGCCCGGTTGTGCTGGGCACCGGGGATGCCGGCTATCGGACCAAGGCGCTGATCCCGTTTCGGGCCGATCACGGTTTTGCCCGCCGCCAGATGCGGGCCTGGGTCGTCAAAAGACTGGCCGCGCCAGGCAGCCTGCCCGCGCTGCTGGAAGACGCACGGCTGGCAGGGCTTTATGCGCCCTTCTGGACCTTCGACAGTCACGAGGCCCTTCGGTACTGGGCCAAATACACCACCGGCACCGGTGACAAACGCCGCACCCACAAGACCTCCGGGGCGCTGCAGATCGCCTTTGACGACCTGCTGATGCCCGCCTCGCCCCATGTCACGCCGCTGATCCGCGACGGCATTCTGCATGATTTCGATCCCGGATCGCTCCGGCCTTTTCATGCGGGCTATCTGGCGGGATTTGCAGCCGAGCGCCATCACCAGAGCGTCGCACAGGGGCTTGCCGCCAATGCCCCCGACAAGAAACTGCTGATCCGAAACCGGATCAGGCATCACATCAACAAATCCGGCGTTCACGACATCCGCTATCAGACCGATACCACCGGCATCCATTACCGCCGCATCCTGCTGCCGGTCTGGATCGCGCATTACAGCTATGACGGCAAACCCATGAAGGTGGTCGTCTCGGGCATCGACGGGCGCACCTTTGGCGAACGCCCCTTTTCGAAATGGAAACTGGCCGCCTATGCCGCGGGCCTGTCGGCCATGGCAATTGCGCTGGGGCTGGCCTGGGGTGTCGGCGGGCTGCTCTGACGCCGGTCGATTTCATCACCTGGGAGATTGAAAACCCCGGCCCGCTGCCCTATATCTGGAGTGTTCTTCGGAACTATGGACATAAACGCGCTCGTAATAAGCGGATCGGACCCGGGGGCGGTACCCGGCGACTCCACCAATATCCTTCATTTGGGGATCATGGGGTCGAAACAGGATCGACGAACGTCTAAAGGGGTTTTGCTTTGTCTCGGCTGACTGCCACCGTTATCGGCGTAAAAAGTACAATTGCAAATGACAATAGTGCTCCAGTAGCAATGGCCGCGTAAGCGACCGGAGAGACTGAAATCTAAGTCCTTGGGTTTAGCGACTTAAGGCGGGGTTCGCAGGCACCTGGCAACAGAAGCCTGCACTTTCCCCTTCCTCGATGGCCGCAATGCGATGCGGATCAGCAGCAGGGCGGTCTGCCCTTTTTGTCAGATGCACTGCCACTGACCCGGTGATCCGGGCCGAATCCGCCGCCCCGGAAACGCGCGGCGCCCCCCCAATCGCCCCGCCCGGATGCCAGGCCGTCCCGTCCCTGAAAGGCAGAACTTTCTTGCGAAAACGGCGATCCCGGCGCGGTATCGGCATGTCGCCGCACTGGCATCAAAGGTTATTTTGCCACCCGACGGGCGGGACATTTTGACCCTATCCAGATTCCTGTCTTGCCCTGATGCGGTCATTTTCAGATGATGTGATCGGGTCACACTATGCCATAATTTCCCCGTTAGATTGAAATATCAGTGGCTTGGTCACGGTTTTTCCCAATTCTGGGCAAATGTTTGTGTAGGTGGTTCGGATAAAAAGACAGAACGATACAGGACAGAAAGTTAGGCCGAGATATGACCCGCTACACGGGAAATCGCCCCACACCCCAGCGTTCCCTGTATCTGTGGGTGCCGCGTATCATGCTGATTGCGGCCGTCTGCGGCATCATTGTTGCCTTTGGCAAGAAGATCGAGAACCTGTCTTACCAGACCTATCTGCAAAGCCTCCGGCTGAATGCCACGATTGAGCTGTCCACCATCCGCGAACAATTCGAATCCGAAATGGTGGACCGCGTCCTGCGGATCACCCAGCTGGCCTCCGCCCTGTCGGAAAACCCCGACATGAACCAGACCGAATACAACATCAAGGCGGTCGATTTCCTGTTGCAAAGCAATGATGTGATCAACATTGCCGCAGCGCCCGACCTGGTTGTCAGCATGGTCTTTCCCAAGACCGGCAACGAAGCCGTGCTGGGGCTGGATTATCGCGCGAACCCGGCGCAATATCCGAAAGTGGCCGAAGCGATGCGCACCGGACGCGGCCAGATCGACGGGCCCGTCGATCTGGTGCAGGGCGGGCGCGGCCTGATCCTCAGACAGCCGGTCTTTACCAAGCGCAACGGCCAGACGGAGCCCTGGGGGCTGCTTTCCGTGGTGCTGGATTACGATTCATTCGTCGACAACATCAGCAGATCGAACCTCTCGGAACGCTATGACATCGTGCTGCGCGAAAGGCGGATTGACGATGCCCCGACGGCCCAGGTGCTGCTGGGCGACATTGACGCGCTCAGCCAGGATCCGGTGGTGATGACCCTCAACATTCCGCTGGGCATCTGGGAATTGGCGGCCACCCCGGCAGAGGGCTGGCCACAGCGCCGCCCGCAATTCTATTGGCATTGGGCCTTGCGTCTTGCCTTTACCTCGCTGGTTGCCTTCGGCCTGATGTATGTCCTGCGGCTGGCCGATAACCGGCGGAACGCGGAAAGCCGGCTGCAGAACGGCATCGAGGCGCTGCACCATGGCTTCGTGATGTTCGATCCCGAAGGCAGGCTGATCGCGATGAACCAGAAATACGCCGAAATGCACGGCCCCTCCTCTGTCGTGAAGATCGGTGTGAAATACGAAGATATCGTCAAGTCCAGCCTGGCCAAAGGGGTCATCCGCGGCGCCGTCGGCCGCGAGGAGGAATGGCTGGAGGGCTGGCGCAACCGCCCGCTGGACGGATCTTCGGATCCCGAACAGGTCTTGCCCGACGGGCGCATCATGCAGACTTCCGACCGCCTGATGGAGGATGGCAGCGTGGTGGGCCTGCGCATCGACGTGACCGACCTGAAACGTGCCCAGCAGGCGGCAGAGGCCGCCAACAAGGCCAAGACCGATTTCATGGGCGTGTTGAGCCATGAATTGCGCACGCCGCTGACCGTGATCCTGGGCCATGCCCGCCTCGCCCGCCATGTGGACCGCCTGCCCCCTGCGGTGGCCCTGCATGAAGCGCTCAAGGCCCATCCCGAAATCGCCGAGGAGATCGAGCCGCATCTGAAATCGCTCACCGGGCAGATCGTCAACATGATGACCCGGCTGGAACGCTCGGGCGAACACCTGCTGTCGCTGATCAGCGAGATCCTGGATTTTGCCAAGCTCGAATCCGGCAGCCAGGCCATTCAGCCGACCCAGAACGACATCAACGAGATCGTTGGACCGGTCGAAGATCAGATGCGCCCGATGATCGAGGACAAGGGCCTGGAATTCGACGTCTCCGTCGAACCCGGCGAAATCTATGCCGATGCCAACCGGGTCCGCCAGGTGTTGATCAACCTTGTCGGCAACGCGACAAAATTCACCCAGACAGGCAGCATCAAACTGCATGTGGTCATGGATGGCAACCTGGTGGAATTCAGCGTCGCGGATACCGGCATCGGCATTCCCGAAGATCAGGTCAGCCGGGTCTTCGAGGCGTTCCACCAGGTTGATGCCTCTTCGACCCGTCAGTTCGGCGGCACCGGCCTTGGCCTCGCCATTTCACGCGATATCGCCGAAATGCATGGTGGCACGCTGACCGCCAGCAGCGTCCCCGGTCAGGGCAGCACCTTTGTCCTGCGCCTGCCCCGGGAACCCGAGGAATCCGAGAAATCCACCGAAACGCCCGAAGAACGGCAGAATATGGTTGCCTAGGACCTGTCGCAGGTCGTGCTGCATCTTTGACTCGGCGCTGCGGATTATCTGACTCCCTGCAATGGGCCGCATCATGCATTCGTGACCCAATCGTCAAGCGCATCCGGCCCAGACCGGTGCTTCGACGCGGTTTGGGTCAAGGACCGGAGTGCGGACGTTGCTGCCGTGCGCAACAAAACACCAAGCCGCGCATTGACGGGCCGTGGTGCGGCGATCCGACCTCAGTGACTGGCACTTTATGGCGGCCAAGCACATCCTACATAACGATGTAGCATTATAGCAGCCAAATCGCCGTGCCAGGGGACGGCCCGGCGATGCGCGGCGGCCTGCGGCCTTGATCCCGCGCTTGGGAAAGCTGAAAGGCCTCCTTTCTGCCGTTCGTTACGATCTGCGGACAGGTCCGGTTTTCCATTTTTGGGTCAATTGATGACGTAGCTGCCAAAGTCAGCTGACGCTCAACACTTGCCTGACGCCCCCGCACCTCACCATCCGGCCTTGACAGAAGCGCGCTGCGGTGCTGTCTGGGGGCATGGGGTTCTCCGCGAACGCCCCGTGAGGCGCCAGCCAAAGTTCGCATGTATCCCACTTGAGAGGACGCATGCCATGGCTGCCCCGAATGAAATAACCGTACCGCAACTGCTGCGCCTGATCGGCACGCCGGACTGTCCGGTCATCGTCGATATTTCCATTGACCCGGACTTTGCCGAGGATCCGTTTCTGATCCCCGGCTCCTTCCGCCACCCCCATACCGATATTGCGGGCCTCAAGGCGCGTCTGAACGGGCGGGCCTGCGTGATCACCTGCCAGCGCGGCATCAAGCTCAGCCAGGGGATGGTCGCCCGCCTGCGCGCCGACGGGCTGGCGGCGGAATATCTGTCGGGCGGGATGTATGGCTGGCGGGACCATCCCGACACCCTGCGCATCCCCGCAACCGCCCTGCCCGCACCGGTGGACGGGGCCACCCTCTGGGTGACGCGCCACCGGCCCAAGATCGACCGGATCGCCTGCCCCTGGCTGATCCGCCGTTTCGTGGACCCCGACGCGCGCTTCCTTTTTGTCTCGCCCGCCGAGGTGATGGGCGTGGCCGCGCGCTATGATGCGGTGCCTTTCGATGTGCTGGACGTCCGTTTCTCGCATGAGGGTCCCCTGTGCACCTTCGACAAGATGCTGTCCGAATTTGCCCTATCCTCCGACGCGCTTGACCGGCTGGCACAGGTCGTGCGCGCGGCCGATACCGATACCCACGACCAATCCCCCCAGACGGCAGGGCTGCTGGCGCTCTCGGTCGGGCTGTCGCGCCAGTACCGCGATGACCAGATGATGCTTGAGGCGGGCATGGCGCTTTATGACGCGCTCTACCGCTGGGCCCGAGACGGACAGGACGAAGGCCATGACTGGCCTGCGGACCGCGCGTCATGAGCGCGCCCGGCTGGCCGGAAATGACCCGTGTCTTTGGCCGCATCGGGTTGCTGTCCTTTGGCGGACCGGCGGCGCAGATCGCGGTGATGCACCGCGAGCTGGTCGAACACCGCCCCTGGCTGGGCGAGGAGGCGTTTCTGCGGGCGCTGTCGCTGTGCATGCTGTTGCCGGGGCCGGAGGCGATGCAGCTGGCCACCTATGCGGGCTGGCGGCTGCGCGGCGTGGCGGGAGGGCTGCTGGCGGGGCTCCTGTTTGTCGTGCCGGGCGCGCTGGTCATTGCGGTGCTGGCACTGGGCTATGCCTGGTACGGGCAGTTGCCGCTGGTGCAGGCCGGATTCCTGGGGATCAAGGCGGCGGTGATCGTCGTGGTCTTCCAGGCGCTGCGCAAGGTGGCGGGCAAGGCCCTGCACGGCGCAGAGGGCTGGGTGCTGGCGGTGCTGTCCTTCCTGGCGCTCTTTGTGCTCGGCCTGCCTTTTCCGCTGATCATTCTCTGTGCCGGGCTCTGGGGGATGATGCGCGGCCAGACCACCGGGGCGGAGCCGGACGATCTGCCCGCCCGCCCCGCCCGGACCGGGCGCACCCTGCTGGTCTGGTCCGCGCTCTGGGCCGCGCCGCTGCTGGCGCTCTGGGCACTGGATCAGGATTTCCTGCTGCAGCTTGGTCTGTTCTTTTCCAAGCTGGCGGTTGTCACCTTTGGCGGCGCCTATGCGGTGCTGGCCTATATGACCCAGACCGTGGTTCAGGATTACGGCTGGATCAGCACCGACCAGATGATCGACGCGCTGGGGCTGGCGGAAACCACGCCGGGGCCGCTGATCCTGGTGACGGAATTCGTGGCCCTGCTGGCGGGATTCGCACAGTCAGGCGTCAGCGGCGCATTGGCGGCGGGTTTGCTGGCGCTCTGGGTCACCTTCACCCCCTGCTTCTTGTGGATCTTCCTTGCCGGTCCCTACCTGGAGCGGATTTCTGCGCAGCCCCGGCTTGCCGGAGCTTTGCGCGCGATCACCGCCGCCGTTGTCGGCGTGATCGCCAATCTCTCCGTCTGGTTTGCGCTGCATGTGATCTTTGACCGGGTCGAAGGCGCGTTTTTCCTCGCCATTCCGGCCCCGGATCCGGGCAGTTTCAACATCCTGGCCTGCCTCCTTGTCATCGCCGGCATGGTCCTGATGCTGGGCTTCCGGCGGGGTTTTGTGCTGACAATGGCGGCACTGACAACCGCCGCCTTGCTGATGGCTCTGGTTTGACGCTGTACCCCCTTTTCCTTGCCGGGGAATGGGCTATGCTGAGGCGGCCCAAGGGCACAACCGGAGTGAACGATGAGCCGAAAGATCGACTATGGCAACCTGATGCACGAGGCCATGCGGGGCTTGATCCGCAAGGTCCTGCTGGATGTCGCGGAACGCGGTCTGCCGGGGAATCATCACTTTTTCATCACCTTCGACACCTCGCACCCGGATGCGGAACTGGCCGACTGGCTGTCTGACCGCTATCCCGGCGAAATGACCGTGGTGATGCAGCATTGGTACGACAAGCTGGACGTCGGCGAAGAAGGCTTTGCCGTGACGCTGAATTTCGGGGACGCGCCGGAGCCGCTTTACATTCCCTATGATGCGATCCGCACCTTCGTCGACCCCTCGGTCGAATTCGGCCTGCGCTTCGAACAGCAGGACAGTGGCAGCGCCGCGGACAAGACCGTCGAGCGCGGCGATCTGCCCCAGCAGACCGAAGACGAGCTGGAGGTGCCGGAGGAAGACCACAAGGACGCCGAAATCGTCTCGCTCGATTCGTTTCGCAAATAGAGACCGATAGATCCCTTCCGGCAGCCTGTTAGCGCCACCTGCCGATTGCGCAGGGCGCGGCGGGCCGCTACACCCATGCGCAACCGACAAAGACATCAGGAGCCCGACATGGCCGACACCCGCACCGAAACCGACAGCTTTGGCCCGCTCGAAGTTCCCGCCGACAAATACTGGGGCGCGCAGACCCAGCGCTCGATCATGAACTTCCCCATCGGCTGGGAACGCCAGCCGGTTGCGATCATCCGGGCGCTGGGGGTGATCAAGAAAGCCTGCGCCGAGGTGAACCTTGGCTTTGGCGATCTGGACGCGGCACTGGCCCCGGCGATCAAACAGGCGGCACAGGAGGTGATCGACGGCAAGTTCGACGACAACTTCCCGCTGGTGGTCTGGCAGACCGGCTCCGGCACCCAGTCGAACATGAACGCGAACGAGGTCATCTCCAACCGCGCGATCGAGATCATGGGCGGGCAGATGGCCTCGAAAAGCCCGGTGCACCCCAATGATCACTGCAACATGGGCCAGTCATCGAACGACACATTCCCCACGGCGATGCATGTGGCCATCGGCATGGTGGCGCGCGACACGCTGCTGCCGGGCTTGCGCAAGCTGCACACCGCCCTTGCGGCCAAGTCCGAGGAATTCAAGGACATCATCAAGATCGGCCGCACCCATACCCAGGATGCGACACCGCTGACCCTGGGCCAGGAATTCGGCGGCTACGCGCATCAGATGGCCAAGGGCATCGCGCGGGTCGAGGCCTGCCTGCCCGACATCTATGAGCTGGCGCAGGGCGGCACCGCCGTCGGCACCGGTCTGAACACCCGCAAGGGCTTTGCCGAAAAGGTCGCGGCCGAGATTGCCAATATCACCGGCCTGCCCTTTGTCACCGCCCCCAACAAGTTCGAGGCACTGGCCGCCCATGACGCGATGGTCATGTTCTCCGGCGCGCTCAAGACCGTGGCGGCCTCCATGTTCAAGATCGCCAATGACATGCGCCTGCTGGGCTCCGGCCCGCGGTCGGGTCTGGGCGAGCTGATCCTGCCGGAAAACGAGCCGGGATCGTCGATCATGCCGGGCAAGGTGAACCCGACCCAGGCCGAGGCGCTGACCATGGTCTGCGCCCATGTGATGGGCAATGATGCCGCCGTGGGCTTTGCAGGCTCGCAGGGCCATTTCGAGCTGAACGTCTACAACCCGATGATGAGCTACAACGTGCTGCAGTCCATGCAGCTGCTGGGCGATGCGGCGGGCAGTTTCACCGACAACATGGTGGTGGGCACCAAGGCCAACGAGGCGCGCATCGACAAGCTGATGAAGGAAAGCCTGATGCTGGTGACCGCACTGGCCCCCACCATCGGCTATGACAATGCGACCAAGGTCGCCAAGACCGCCCACAAGAACGGCACGACCCTCAAGGAAGAGGCAATTGCGCTGGGTTTCGTGGATGCGGAAACCTTCGACCGCGTGGTGCGGCCGGAACAGATGATTGGACCCAAATGAGCGCCCCCATCAACCTCAACAAGGTGAAGAAAGAACGCAACCGCGCGTCCCGCAAGGCCCGCGCGGATGAAAACGCGGTACAGTTCGGACAGACCAAGGCGCAGAAAGAAGCGCTGAAGGCCCGCGCCGAGCAGATCGCGCGCAATCTGGAGGGCCACAAACGCGAGACATGAGCGGCCGGCCTGTCAAACATTCGGTGACCCTGCAGGGGCACCGGACCTCCATCTCGCTGGAGGATGCCTTCTGGGACGAGTTCCGCGCCATTGCGGCGTCCCAGGGCCAGCCGATCAACGCGCTGGTGGCGCAGATCGACGCGGAACGTGACGTGGACACCGGCCTTGCCTCGGCCATCCGGCTGTTTGTGCTGCGCCGGTTAAAGGATCGTTTACCTTGATTGCGCTAGGCTCGCGCCATGTCTTTGCCGATGGAAATGTCACCGCAGCATTGGGTGACCCATGTCTTCAGCTCGAAAGCGGCCCGCGAGGGTGGCGTGGTGCGCCGCAAGATCAGGGACATCGAGCGTTACGTGGGGCTGGATGCCTTTCTGGAGGAACTTAACCGCAGGGGATTCTCGGCGTTGGAGAATGCGGGGCAACTGGTGATCTTCTGCAATCAGGAACCTGTGCGGATCGCCTCCGGACCCATTCTTTCAAGGAGATCCGTGCCGAACCTGTGAAGGCATCGGGCTTGCAAAGTCCGCTGGGCTTGTATCGTTTTCTTTGAAGAAAACGGCCCGGACTTTTTGAAAAGTCCGCATCCACCCGGTCCTCGCCGAAGAGATTCACCTCACAGCCCCTGCTCCGACCAGACGCACCAGAACCCGTTTTCTTTGAAGAAAACGGCCCGGACTTTTTGAAAAGTCCGCATCCACCGGTCCGAACCGAAGTGACCCACCTCACAGCCCCTGCTCCGACCAGAGGCACCAGAACCCGTTTTCTTTGAAGAAAACGAACCGGACTTTTTGAAAAGTCCGCATCCACCCGGTCCGAACCGAAGAGGCTCACCTCACTGCCCATGTCCCAACCAGAGGCACCAAATCCCGTTTTCTTTGAAGAAAACGGCCCGGACTTTTTGAAAAGTCCGCATCCACCGGTCCGAACCGAAGTGCCTCACCTCACTGCCCCTGCCCCGACCAGAGGCACCAAATCCCGTTTTCTTTGAAGAAAACGAACCGGACTTTTTGAAAAGTCCGGCGCCCTAGCCGACAGAAGCGCGGTAGATCTTGCCGATATTCTCGCCCAGTGCCGCGTTGAAATCCGCATCCGACATCTTCACGTTCAGACCCTCGGTCAGCGCACGAGAGAAGCTCGCGATCATCTTCGGGTTACGGCTGAGACGGCGGCAGGCCTCGTCGGTGGAATAGCCCCCCGAAAGCGCCACCACCCGCAGCACATTGTCATGTCCGGCAAGCGTGTCATAGATGCCGTCCTCTTCGGGGATCGTCAGCTTCAGCATCACCAGCTGGTCCGGTCCCAGCTCGGAAACATGTGCCAGCAGCGCGCGGGCCAGCATCTCTTCGGCCTCCGCCTTGCTTTCGGAGTTGATGTTCACCTCCGGCTCGATGATCGGCACAAGTCCCGCCGCACAGACCGTCCTGGCCACTTCGAACTGCTGCGCCACAACAGCCTCGATGCCCGCCTCGTTCGCTGCATGGATAACTGAACGCTCCTTGGTTCCGAAAATCCCCTTGTCCGCCGCGCGGGCCAGCAGGTCTTCCAGACCGGGCATGGGTTTCAGCAATTGTACATCGCGGTCGGTCTCTTCCAGACCCTTGTCGATCTTCAGGAAGGGCACCACCCGGCGGTCTTCCCACAGCAGCTGCGCAACGGGCTTGCCGTTGATCTCGGCATCCATGGTCCGCTCGAACAGGATTGCGCCAATCACCTTCTCGCTGGTGAAATCATCCGCCAGAATGATCCGGGCGCGCATGGCATGCATCGCGGCAAACATCTCTTCGTCGCCGTTGTAATCCTCGGGCTCAACGCCATAGAGGCTCAGCGCCTTGGGGGTCGAGCCGCCGGATTGATCCAGGGCCGCGATGAACCCCTTGCCGCTGGTCATCTGCATCTTTTGTGCTGAATTGATCGCCATGAAGAGCTCCGCCTGTCCTGTGATTCCTGTCAGCATCGTTCATAAGACAAGACGGCGACCGATGGTAGAGAGCGTGCCGGATGATAGCGCAAACGGCCCCCGCAAGCGCCCGGGTGCCTCAACGGCGCGTCAGCTGCAGCCAGATCCCGCGCTCAGAGCGCACCGTCAGATGCGCCACGGGGACAGGCACCCTGCCCGGCACCGCCGCCACCCGGTAATCGCGCAGGATGCGCGACAGGATCAGCGGCCCCTCGACCATGGCAAAGCCGGCCCCGGTGCAGACCCGTGCCCCGGCGGAAAAGGGGATATAGGCCTCGCGCTGACATTTCTGCCCGTTTTCCGTGCCCCAGCGCGCCGGGTCGAACCCATCCGGATTGTCCCACAGCCTTTCGTGGCGGTGCAGGTGCCAGGGGCTGAGCACCAGCTGCGCCCCGGGTTTCACATCGCGGTCGCGGAAGTGCTCCGGGCAGGTGCTTTCCCGGACCATCATCGGCACGGGCGGATAAAGCCGCAGCGCCTCGCGAAAGACATCGCGGCTGAGCCTGAGTTTCGACATCACCGCAAAATCGCAGGTCTCCAGCACCTGCGCCTCTTCGGCCAGCCGGTCCTGCCAGTCAGGATGGGTTGCCAGCAGATACAGCGTCCAGGCCAGGGCCGAGGCGCTGGTTTCATGCCCTGCGAGGAAGAAGATGGCGACCTGGTCCACCATCTCTTCGGTGTCAAAACGCGCGCCGGTCACCGGGTCGGCGGTGGTCATGATCTTGGTCGCCAGATCGTCAGGCGCGATGCCTGTGGCAATCTCCGCCATCCGGCCTTTGGTCAATGCGGTGATCAGCCGGCGGATGCGGGCGGCGCTTGCCTTTGTCCCGCGGCGAAAGAAACGCGGCATCCAGCGCGGCAGCGGCACAAAGGCGGCAAGATTCAGCAGCGGCTGGCTGCGCTGATAGGTCTTGAACTCCTCGAACACCTCCCGCGCCAGGTGATGTTCGATGGGGATCGAGAACAGCGTGCGAAAGATCACATCGGCAGCGGCATGGCTGGTCTCCGCCTCGATCTCGATCACCTGGCCTGCATGGGGCGCCAGCCGTTGCGCCGCCGCCTCTGCCGCCTCCCACATGGCGGGAAAAGTCTCGCGCAGGCGGCCCCCCTCAAAGGCCGGGTCGATGATGCGGCGCTGGCGCTTCCAGGTGTCGCCATTGGTCAGGAACACCGAATTGCCCAGCAGCGGGCGCAGCCCCTCGCCGATGCGGCCCGATTTGGGGAAATCATCGGGCCGGTCCTTCAGCACCGTCTTGATCAGCTCGGGCTGGTTCATCAGGTAGCTGCGGAAGAAGGGCGTGCGGAACTCCGCCATCCAGGCGCGGTAAAGCCGCGCGGGCTGCGCTGACAGGATATCGGCGCGAAACAGCCGCGCATAACGCCAGAGCGAGACCTTGTCAGGGCGGCTGGCGGGCTTCGGCGGCAGGCTCATGCGGCCAGCGACGTGTATTTGTTGACCGCGCGGTCGATGCGCGATTTCGACGGCGGCCGCCCGGCATAGCGCGCGGCAAGGGTCCGGGGCCCTGCGGTGATCTGGAAGTAATCATAGTCCTTTGGCCGGTCAAAGGCGCAAAGGTACTGGAAATGCAGGCGGAAGAACCGCCAGCGCAATTCCTTCCAGCGCGCGGGGCTGAGCGACTGCGTGAAGGCGGCAGAGAACACCAGCGGCCATTTCTTGCCCGCCGGGGCCACGCCCGACACCGCCACCGGATCGCAAAGCGCAAAGGCGCAGCCGTCGCCGGGGGCGGTGACATCGACCCAGGTCAGCTCGTCACGGGCACTGAGATACTGCAAATCCGCCCGCAGCCGATGCGCTTCGGGCAGGAATGATACCATCGGCACCACCTGCCCCAGCGTCAGAAAGGACAGTGCAGGACCGTCATCCGGCGCCCGGCCCGCGCGGATCAGATCGGCCAGCACCGAGACCCCCAGATGCGCGCCCGATGAATGGCCCACCACCAGCACTTCCTGCACGTCCTCCTGCAATGCCGCTGCGATGCTGTCGCCAAATGCCGCCATCCGCGCTTCAAGTGCGGCGGGATTGGCCCCGCGCGTGGCGGCACCATAGGCGTAGTCATGCATCAGGTAATAGGCAAAGAACCTGCTGTCCTTCTTCTTGAACCAGCGCAGCAACGCGACGGCCAGGAAAACCCCGATGGCAGCCGCTGCGACAACTGCAAGCACCGTGGGAACCTGCGGCAGGAACCCGCGCTGCAGCGCGACCACCGCAAAGCCCGCCAACCAGCCAAGGCCCACCGCAATTCCCAACTGCCCCAGCAGCATCCCCACCGGATAGAGTGCCGCGATCACCGGCCCCTTGCGCAGCTTCATCAGCCGCCAGAGTGCGCCGGAGGCAATATAGACCCAGGCCGTGCGCAGCAATTGCAGGTATGTGGCGGGGATCGAATTGCTCATGCTGTCGCGCACGATGTCGGACCAGACCAGCACCTCCACATCCGCAGCGACATGTGCCGCCTCGATGGTGGCATCGACGTGCCAGCCGTAGTTCCCACCCTTGGGTTTCGGCTTGAGGGCAATCTCATATCCCGAAATCGCCGCCTGGGCCGCGCTTTCCTTGCGATACAACTCCCGGTAGCGGCGCGGATGGATCGGATCGTAGCCGGGAATGTAAAACACCCGCCGCCGCGCCACCCGATTTTCCACCTGTTCGCTCATTGCCTGCCGCCCGTTGTTGGCGCGAGTTTAGCCAGAAATCCAGGCGAGAGTAAGGCGCTTTAGCGCAAGCGGCATGGCCATCGGCCCTGTGCCTCCCGGCGCTCATGCGCATGGCAAACTGGGTGGATCATGCCGAAAGGTTCTGCGCGGCCGGGCCGTTTGATACCGCTCCGCGAAGACATGTCATTCTATACAGGTCTGCGATGACATGTCATTTCAGACCGGTCTTGGTAGACATGTCATATTTGACATGTCAGATTGCTGACAAACCCGGAAACGGCTGCCGCCGGAGGTAAATCGTTCTTCTGCGCTCTGCGTTACGTTTTCGAACGAAGGGCCGCGCCCGAGCCTGGGAGGGCGCATTGAGACGTGCATTCGGAGCGCTTCCCTTACAAATATCAATGTTGTCAGTGTGATACGAGAAGTCACCAAAAGCGCCCTCCCGGGGGGAGGGTCGGGCGCGGCCCGGGCTTTCAGCCCGCGCCAAGGGTTGTGGCTGGCGTCGTGGAAGAACGATTTCGTTGTTTCGGGGGGGCGGGTGCAGGAACGTGCTTTTTCAGCAGCCTGACATGTCAAAAATGACATGTCTTCATTTGAGGCACGACAATCGCAAGCTGCCGCGACCGCAGATGCCGGGCATAAAGCGGCAGAGGCATATGCCACACCAAGACAACAGCAATCGCTCAGGAGTGGCCCTCAGCCCAACGACCCCAGCGCCGGAAAAGTCTCCAGCAACCAGAAGGCAAAGCCGGAGAAAGCCCCGGTCAGCATCGCCAGCCCCACCAGCACCAGCAGGATGCCCATGATCCGCTCGATCAGCCCCATATGCGGCTTGATCCGGTTCATCAGCCCCATGGCACGGGTGATGAACATCGCCGCCAGCAGAAAGGGAATGCCCAGCCCCGCCGCATAGATCCCCAGCAGCAGCGTGCCACGCGTCACGGAAGCCTCGGATGCCGCCAGTGACAGGATCGCCCCCAGCTGCGGCCCGATGCAGGGCGTCCAGCCAAAGGCAAAGGCAAGCCCCAGCACATAGGCGCCAAAGCTGGATCCGCCCTTGTCACCCGCGTCAAGCCGCGCCTCGCGGTCAAGAAAGGGAATGCGGAACAGCCCAAGGAAATGCAGACCGAAGACAATGATCACAACACCTGAGATTCGCGCGAAAAGCACCTGATTTTGCAGGAAAAACGCGCCAAATGCAGATGCGGTGAAGCCCAGGATCAGGAAAACCGTGCTCAGCCCCAGAACAAAGAAGACCGCCGCCACAACCGCACGCCTGCGCGCCGCAGCCACACTGGACATATCGCCCAGACTGACGCCGCTCATATAGGCAAGATAGGGCGGCACGATCGGCAGCACACAGGGGCTGAGAAAGCTGATCACCCCCGCCAGAAGCGCCACCAGCATCGCCGGGAAAAGACCCGCATCTATGAGTTCGATACCAAACATGCGCCACCCTTACCCCCGTTGCGCAGCCGCGTCACGCCCCGCGCCGGTCACAAGCCTGTGGACGGGGTGTAACATCTGTCTTATCCCGGCGGTATGATCACACAAGACCTCGATGCCATCGGGCTGCTCTGCCCCCTGCCCGTGTTGAAACTGCGCAAACGTCTGTCCGCGCTGTCACCGGGCGATTGCATCGCCATGCGCGCGGATGATCCTGCCGCGATCATCGACGTGCCGCATTTCTGCGCCGAGGCGGGGCATACCCTGGTCGAAACCCGCGAGGACGGGGCCGCCCAGCTCTATCTCGTGCGCAAGGGCGGATAGCAAAAGGCGGGCCCAAAGACCCGCCTCTTTTTAGGCGTCAGACGCCATAATTCATGATCTGCGCTGCGGCGTCAGCCGCCCAGCGACCACCAGCCGCGTTTCTTCGGCTTTTTCTCGGCAACCTCTTCCGGTGCCGCCTCGGGCGCGGGTTCAGCTGCCTTGGCTTCGGGCTCCGCCGCCTTGGGTTCTGGCGCCGCCGCTTCGGGTGCGGGCTCGGCTGACAAGCTGGGGGTCGATGCCGCCTGTGCAACCGGTGCCACGCTTGGCGTCACCTCCGGCTTTTCCTCGGCCACGGCTTCCGGCGTTGCCGCCTCGACCGGTGCCGCCGCAGTCTCCGCCTTGGGATCAACCTTGGGTTTCGGCTTGGCCCGGCTGCGGGTGGTTTTCGGCTTGGCCGCGGTTTCCTTGGCAGGGGTCTCATTGGCCGTAGTGGTATTGGCCGTAGTGGTCTTGGCCGTGGTTTCCTTGCCCGTGGTTTCCTTGGTTGCGGCCTCCTTGGCAGTGTCATCCGCCGCTGGCGCAGTCTTGGCCTTGGACGTGCTGCGCGAACGGGTGGTTTTCGGCTTGGGCTTCGGCGCCGCCTCGGCATCCGCTGCTTCCCCGGCTTCCGCAGGTGCCGAAGTCCTGGCATCCGCATCGAGCGCAGCTTCGGCCTCGGCTTTCGCCTTGGCAGATGTGCTGCGCGACCGGCTGCGGGTGGAGGGTTTCTTCTTGGTCTCCGCCTCGACCGGTTCTGCGCTGGCCTTGGCCTCCTCTGCCGCAGGCTCTCCTGCGGTGGCCGCATCCTCAGCGGATGCGGCGCTCTGACTTACCTGGCCTGCATCGGCATCCGAAGATTGATCCTCATCATCCGAGTCATTGTCATCGGAGGATTGATCGCCATTCTGATAATCGCCGTTCGACTTGCTCTTGGACCGGCTCCGCCGGCGCCTGCGACGCCGCTTGGGCTTGCCTTCACCGTCAGAGGACGACCCCTTGTCAGAGGAAGATCCCCTGGACTGGCTCTGCCCGCCGCCATCATCTGTCTCCTCGACGGCATCCTCCCCGGCCCGTTCCGCCGCTTCCGCGGCGGCGGCGTCATCCTCGTCGATCTTGTCCATCAGCGAGGTATCGACAGATACCACATGGTTGGCCGGCGGCACGACCCGTGTCGCGGTCTTGAATTTTTCCATGCTGAACTCAGGGCTGATCAGATGCGGATCACCCTCGATCCGCACCGACATGCCATAGCGCGCCTCGCATTGCGCGACATGTTCGCGTTTCTGGTTCATCAGGAAGTTCGCGATGGCCACCGGTGCCTTGATCAGCACCTCACGGGACCGGCGGCGCGTGCCTTCTTCCTCGATCTGGCGGATGATCGACAGCGCAAGGTTGTCGTCGCTGCGGATCAGACCGGTGCCATGACAGGCCTGGCAGGGCTGCGTCGTCGCCTCGATCATGCCGGGGCGCAGACGCTGACGCGACATTTCCATCAGGCCAAAGCCCGAAATGCGGCCAATCTGGATGCGCGCGCGGTCGGTCTTGAGCTTGTCTTTCATCCGCTTCTCGACGGCGGCGTTGTTCTTGCGCTCGTCCATGTCGATGAAGTCGATCACGATCAGCCCCGCGAGGTCACGCAGACGCAGCTGGCGCGCCACTTCGTCAGCAGCCTCCAGGTTGGTCTTGAGCGCGGTCTGCTCGATCGAGCCTTCCTTGGTCGCCCGGCCGGAGTTCACGTCGATCGCCACCAGCGCCTCTGTCACGCCGATCACGATATAGCCGCCCGACGGCAGCTGCACCGTCGGATTGAACATGCCGCTGAGATAGGTTTCCACCTGGTAGCGGGCAAACAGCGGCAGCCGCTCCTCATAGCGTTTCACGTTCTTGGCATGGGACGGCATGATCATCTTCATGAAGTCCTTGGCGATGCGGTAGCCGCGCTCGCCCTCCACATGGATCTCGTCGATGTCGCGGTTGTAAAGGTCGCGGATCGAGCGTTTGATCAGGTCGCCTTCCTCATAGATCTTGGCGGGTGCCATGCTTTTCAGCGTCAGCTCGCGGATCTGTTCCCACAGGCGCTGCAGGTATTCGTAATCACGCTTGATCTCGGCCTTGGTGCGTTTCGCCCCGGCGGTGCGCACGATCAGCCCGGCCCCCTGGGGAACCTTGATCTCGTTTGCGATTTCCTTGAGCTTCTTGCGGTCCGCCGCATTGGTGATCTTGCGCGAAATGCCGCCGCCACGGGCGGTGTTCGGCATCAGCACGCAGTACCGGCCCGCCAGCGACAGATAGGTGGTCAGCGCCGCACCCTTGTTGCCACGCTCTTCCTTGACGACCTGAACCAGCAGGATCTGACGGACCTTGATGACTTCCTGGATCTTGTAGCGCTTGGGCCGGGGCTTGCGCACCGGGCGGATGTCTTCGCTGTCGTCTTCCTCGGCAACGGATTCGATACTGTCGTCCTTGTCCGAAGCATCGCCACTGTTGTCATTGCCGCGCGCGTCAGCGCCGTCCTCTTCACCGCTGTCATCGTTTTCGGAGGCATCGCCGTTTTCGGCACCGTCATCATTGCGGTCTTCATCGCTGCGGTCGTCGTCCTGCTCGTCTTCGCCGACGGCAGGCGTTTCAACCGGAGTCTCGCCAACCCGCTCCATCGGAGAGGAAGCCTCGTCCTCGCGCACATCGACCTCGTCATCCTCGGACAGATCGACGGTTTCCATGCCGTTGATATCACTGGATGTTGTTGCATCCTGGGTTGTGACATCCGCCGCCTTGGAACTGGACCGGCTGCGCGACCGCGACCGGGAGGACGACCGCTTGGGCTTGTCCTCCTCTTCCTCGCGGGCCGCCTGTGCCTCGGCATAGGCGCGTTCCTCTTCCAGCAGCGCCTGACGGTCGGCTACGGGAATCTGGTAGTAATCGGGATGAATCTCCGAAAAGGCGAGGAAACCGTGACGGTTGCCGCCATAATCGATAAACGCCGCCTGCAGCGACGGTTCGACCCGTGTTACCTTTGCGAGATAGATGTTGCCAGCAAGCTGGCGTTTGTTTTCGGATTCAAAATCGAACTCCTCAACCTTGTTTCCGTCCACGACCACGACACGGGTTTCTTCCGCGTGGGTGGCATCGATAAGCATTTTCTTAGGCATAAATCCACTTTGCACAACACGCGCGCCGCTGCCTGCCCGGGGGGCGCCAGGGGCTGCGTGATGAGACTTGTCAGGGCGATGGGGGACGGCGCAAAAACGGGGCCGGAACCGGCCTCTGATCGTCTGCTCTTGGCACTCGCGCGCGTCATCGCGTTTCTTCTCCGATATGAATCCCCCGAAAGGGGCCATACCCATTATTTACTGCGGTTTTTCAGGGGGCATTGCCCGGACCGTCAGCGGTTCTTTGGCCGTTTCCGGCCCAATCGGCCTGTTCAGGCGTCCCCGGTGGGGCGCGCGAAAACAGCGAAACTCATTGCGGGGTGTCGGATTGGCGCATTGACGCTCCAGTCCACCCTCTGTGCAGTTAAGAGGTTTGGGGGGCAAATGACAATGGGCAATCGTCCCCGTTTATATCGAATGGAGTTGAAACCCGGGCAAAGCTTGACAACACGCAGCCGCTTGGGGACAGTCCCTGCGCGCAAACCGGCTGCACGGTGCACGCGCCAAATTGCATTTTGCGGCCCTCTGCCGGTCGCCCTGATACCAAAGGACCTGCCATGCCAAGATTTCTGCGCCCCGCCCTTTTCCTGTCACTGCTGGCGCTTGTCGCCTGTGACGAGGTTGCCGTGGCCAATGACCCGGTTGCGCGGGCGGAATTGCGCGCCACCAAGAGCTGCATAGCGGCGGTGGAGAAGGAAACCGGTGTGAGCGGTGCCGCCATCAACACGACAATCCCGATCATCGAGATCAACCAGTATATCGTGAATGTGCCCAACGCCCCCTACTGGACCTGCTTCACCAATGACGAAGGCCAGGCACAGACCATCGTGGAAAACCGCCGGGGCTGACCGGGGGCCGGAATTTTCAAAAATTCCGGGCAAATTCTTTTGAAAGAATTTCCATCAGGCCGCCCCATGGGCGGCCTGATGCGTCAGGGTTACAGATAGTCCGAACGTTGCAGCCCGTATTTGGCCATCTTCTCGTTCAGGGTGCGCCGGGGCAGGCAAAGCTCGTCCATCACGCTGGCGATGGAGCCCTTGTGGCGGCGCATCGTGTTGTCGATCAGCATCCGCTCGAAGGCTTCCACATATTCCTTCAGCGGCTTGCCTTCCGTGGTCATCACCGGCTGCATCTCGTCATGATCGGACATCAGCAGCGATGCGATGGTCCCCGAGCCGCGCCGCGATTGCAGCACCGCACGTTCCGCCACATTGATCAGCTGACGCACATTGCCCGGCCAGGGCGCCTGCAACAGCTGCGCGGCCTCCTGCGCGCTGACCTGCGGCGCGTCACAGCCATATTCATCGGCAAACTGGTCCGACAACCGGGTGAACAGCGTCAGGATATCCTCTCCCCGCTGGCGCAGCGGCGGCACGGTGATCCTGAGCGCCGCAAGGCGGTAGAACAGATCCGACCGCAGCGCATCTTCCGAGGTGCGGCCCGCTTCCTGCAGGTTGGAGATCGCCACGATCCGGGTTTCCGCCGGGGTGCCCTGTTCGTTGATCACGCTCAGCAGACGCGCCTGCAATGTTTCCGACAGCGCTTCTATGTCCTCCAGCACCAGGGTGCCGCCGCGCGCCTCTTCGATGGCGGGCAGCTGCGTGTCCTCGGGCAGCATCGGGCCAAACAGCCGCTTGCTCAGCGCGTCCTCCTCCAGCGCGCCGCAGCTGACCAGCACGAATTTCTTGCCTGCGCGGCTGCCAACCGCATGCAGCGCATGGGCCACCAGCGTCTTGCCGGTGCCGGTTTCGCCGTCGATCAGCACATGGCCATCGGCCTGCCCCAGATCAAGGATATCCTCGCGCAGACGCTCCATCACCGGGCTCTGGCCGATCAGCTTTTTCATCAGCTGGCCGCCGTCGGAGAGTTCACGCCGCAGCGCGCGGTTGTCCATCACCAGCCGCCGCGCCAGGGTCGCCTTCTTGGCGAGTTCGTTCATCCGGTCCGGGTTGAAGGGTTTTTCGAGAAAGTCGAAGGCCCCGACGCGCATCGCCTCGACCGCCATCGGCACATCGCCATGCCCGGTGATCATGATCACCGGCAGCGCGCTGTCATTGCCCATCAGCTTTTTCAGGAACTGCATGCCGTCCATGCCGGGCATCTTGATGTCCGAAATCACGATGCCGGGGTAATCCGGTCCCAGCTTCTTCAGCGCATCCTCGGCCGACCCGAAAGTCTCCGTGTCATATCCCGACAGCGCCAGCCACTGGCTGATCGACTGCCGCATGTCCTGTTCGTCATCGACAATCGCGATCTTCATTGCCTGTGCCATAGCCGTTTACTCCGCCGCTTCCATATTGTTCGTATCGCCCAGAATGGGCAGTTGCATTTCAAAAACTGCGCCACCGCCCTGTCCGTTCCGAGCCGTCAGCCTTCCGCCCAGATCGGTCACGATCCCGCTTGAGATGGCAAGGCCCAGACCAACGCCGTCGCCGGGCTGTTTGGTCGTGTAGAACGGTTCGAACAGCGCGTCGAGGTCCTCGATCCCCGGCCCGTTGTCGCGCACTGTCAGTGTCGCCGTCTCACCCGCGCTCAGCATGATCTCCACATGCGGGTTCCTTTCAGACTTGGTGGCGTCGAGCGCATTGCGCAAGAGGTTGACCATCACCTGTTCAATCCGCATCCGGTCGCCCATGACCATCACCGGCGCATCGGGCAGGATGCGGCTGATCTGCACCTGCCGCTGGCGCAGCTGCGGTTCCATCATCGACAGGCTTGAGGCAAGTGCCGCCGCCATATCCACCGGTGAAAACGCCTCCTGCCCCTTGCGGGCATAGGATTTCAGCTGCCGGGTGATCGCCCCCATCCGCTCGATCAGATCGTCGATGCGCCCGAAAGAGGACAGCGCCTCCTCGGGCCGGTTGCGCCGCAACAGCAGCCGCGCGCCGGCAAGATAGGTCTTCATCGCGGCCAGCGGCTGGTTCAACTCATGGCTCACCGCGGCCGACATTTCCCCCAGCGCCGCCAGTTTGCTGGATTGTTCCAGCGTCTGTTCGGCCACCGCCAGGGTTTCCTGCACCCTTTTGCGCTCGGCGATTTCCCGCTGCAGGGCGGCGTTCAGCGCCCGCAGCTTGGCCGACTCACGCTGGAAAATCGCCAGCCTGCCCGCCGTGCGGCGGCTGAGGAAGTAGAAGGCCAGCGCCAGCAGGATGGCAAATGCCATCACCTCCAGCGCCAGCACGCCGTTCACCTTCTCGCGGACCGAGGCATAGGTGGTGTAGCTGGTCATGCGCCAGCCCCGGAACGGGATCTTGTTCTCCAGCCGCATCACCGCCTCGCCCTGCAGATAGGCATCGGGCGGCAGCGCGGTCCAGTCCGCGGTCACCTTGATCGCGCGTTCGATGGCGCTGCGCGCGGGCTGGGTCGACAGCGCCTCGGGCTCGGTCCGGCCACGCCAGCGCGGCTCGGTCGCCAGAATGATCTCTCCGGCGCTGTCCATCACGATCACCGCATCCGAAATGCCCGCCCAGGCGCGTTCGAACTTTTGCAGATCCACCTCGACGGCAATCACCCCCAGCGTGGTGCCGCCATCCTGAATCCGCCGTGAATACATGAACTTATAGCCGCCGCCATCCACCTTGATGGTGCTGAAGATGGTGGCATTCGACCGGATCGCATCGACAAAATAGGCATTCGACCGATGGTTCGATCCCAGCCGGTTGCGGTCGGTTGCAGCCACGGTGCGCCCGTCCAGATCATAAAGCATCAGCGAGGCGGCTCCGATTTCCTCGACAAAGGAGATCAGCCGTTGGGTGGAAAGCGAATAATCTGCCGTCTGCAGCGCGCCGATCAGCGTGGGGTCACGCGCCAGCAGCTGCGGCACAATGGCGTTCTGGCGCAATTCGGCCAGCAGGTTTCCCGAATAAAGCGCAATCCGCAGTTCCGCGCGGCTGCGGGTGCTGTCGGTAAAACGGTCGGTCAGCAGGCTGTTGGTGACCGAGATCACGGCCACCGCCAGCAACATCAGCACGCCAATGGCCACCCGGACCCGCCAGGAGACCGTCAAGGTTCGTCGTTTGTCTGTTGCTTCCGCCATCTGCGCAATTTACGCGCAAGGCACCGCGCACTCAAGTCAGGCCGTGGCCAGCGCCCCTGCCAATGCGCGGAAGAGCGCCACCCCGTCGGTTCCGCCATGCCCCGCATCCGCCGCCCGCTCCGGATGCGGCATCATGCCCAGCACCCTGCGGTTCGGTGACAGGATGCCGGCGATATCGGCCTGCGCCCCGTTGGGGTTGTCGGTATAGGTAAAGGCGACGCGGTCTTCGTCCTGCAGCCGGGCGATGGTATCGGCATCGGCAAAGTAATTGCCGTCATGATGTGCGATGGGAATGTCGATCACGTCACCGGCGTTATAGGCGGAGGTGAAATCGCTCTGCGATGTCTCCACCTTCAGACCCACGGTCTTGCAGATGTACTTGAGCCCCGCATTGCGCAGCAGCGCACCCGGCAGCAGCCCGGTTTCCGTCAGCACCTGAAAGCCGTTGCAGACCCCCAGCACATAGCCGCCCCGCTCTGCATGGGCCCTGACCGCGCCGCAGATCGGCGATTGCGCGGCAATGGCGCCGCAGCGCAGGTAGTCGCCATAGGAAAAGCCGCCGGGAATGCCGACCATGTCGATCCCTTCGGGCAGCGCGCTGTCCTTGTGCCAGACCATCTCGACCTCGGCCCCGGCGGCGCGAAAGGCCACCGCAAGGTCGCGGTCGCAGTTCGATCCGGGAAAGACGACAACCGCCGCGCGCATCAGGTCAGTTCCACGGCGTAGGATTCGATCACCGTATTGGCCAACAGCTTTTCGCACATGGCCGTGACATCGGCCTCGGTGGTGCCCTCGGCCAGGTCCAGTTCGATCACCTTGCCCTGGCGCACCCCGTTCACCCCGTCAAAGCCAAGCGCGCCAAGCGCATGACGCACGGCCTCGCCCTGGGGGTCCAGAACCCCGTTCTTCAACATCACATGCACCCGTGCTTTCATGGCGCGTCCCCTCGCTTCTTTATGCCAAAATACGCAGGCGCCCTGCCCGCCCTGATTGTCTTCCGCCTCAGTTGATGAGCTTCGGTTTGGAAATCGGCGTGGAGGACTTGGGCATCACACCCAGCCGCCGCGCCACTTCGGTATAGGCGTCGGTCAGCGAGCCAAGGTCACGGCGGAACACATCCTTGTCCAGCTTCTGGCCGGTCTCGATGTCCCACAGCCGACAGCTGTCCGGGCTGATCTCGTCGGCGACGATCAGGCGCTGGAAATCACCGTCATAGACTCGGCCGATCTCGATCTTGAAATCCACCAGCTTGATACCGACCGCCATCATCACACCGCTGAGGAAGTCGTTCACCCGCAGGGCGAGGCTCAGGATATCGTCCATGTCCTGCTGGCTGGCCCAGCCAAAGGCCGCGATATGTTCCTCGGTGACCAGCGGATCGCCCAGCTTGTCGTCCTTGTAGCAATATTCGACGATCGGGCGCGGCAGCTGCAGCCCTTCCTCGATCCCCAGCCGCTTGGCCATGGTCCCGGCGGCGAAATTGCGCACGATGACTTCCAGCGGAATGATCTCGCACTGGCGCACCAGCTGTTCGCGCATGTTCAGACGCTTGATGAAATGCGTGGGCACCCCGATCTGGTTCAGCCCGGTCATGAAAAATTCGCTCAGGCGGTTGTTCAACACGCCCTTGCCTTCGATCACGTCTTTCTTCTGCGCGTTGAAGGCGGTGGCGTCGTCCTTGAAGTACTGAACGATGGTGCCGGGTTCGGGGCCTTCGTAGAGGATTTTCGCTTTGCCTTCGTAAATCTTGGTGCGCCGGGCCATGGGCGTCCTTTCCGCAAGGGGGCCAGCCGCAAGAAGAGAAGCAAGGCCCGTTTGCGCTCCTCTTAGTCTATGGGTGCGCACACCGCAAGCACGCCTTGGGCCGGTTTTCCCTTGCGCCCGTCCGCCCCAGCACCCACATTTAAATTCAGAACGATCATTGCCAGGGAGAGAACCCGATGACCACGATGAAAGACCGCGAAAAAGCGTTCGAGAGCAAATTTGCCCATGACGCGGAAATGCAGTTCAAGGCCGAGGCACGGCGCAACAAGCTGCTGGGCCTCTGGGCGGCGGAGTTGATGGGCAAGACCGGCGATGCGGCGCAGGCATATGCCCGCGAGGTGGTCAAGGCGGACTTCGAGGAAGCAGGCCACGAAGACGTCTTTCGCAAGGTCTCGGGCGATCTGGGCGACAAGGCGGACGAGGCGACGATCCGCGCCCGGATGGCCGCCCTGATGACCGAGGCCAAGGCCCAGATCCTGAACGAGACCGACTGAAACCGGAACCCGCCATAAACCCGCTGCAAAGGCTTGAAAATTCAACGCGTCTTTCATTCAAATGGAAGGCGCGTTTTTGTTTGTGATGGCGGCGGTTTAACCTTTTGACCGCCACCGCCCCCTATTGTCGCCCCGCAGGCAAGGCATGGGGGACATGGGATCATGGCAAGTATCGCGGTGGCATCGCGGCATCTGGCGCGGGGGGCACGTTTTGTTGTGCCGCTGGCCCTTACGGCGGGCTGTCTTTGGCTGGTCCGTCAGCAGGTGGGCGATGACATGCCCGCCGCCCTGCCCGCCAGCCTGTCCGGCATTGGCGCGGTCAACATCCTGCTGGCGCTGGGTTGCGTTGCGATCGGTTTCTGGGCCGTGGGGCGCTATGACGGTTTGTCGCACCGCCATTTCGGCACCCGGGTGCCGCCACGGGTCGCCCGGCTGAGCGGCACCATGGCCATTGCCCTGGCCCAGACCCTCGGCTTTGGCGTGATCACCGGGGCGCTGGTGCGCCACCGCCTGTTGCCCGGTCTGGGGTTTCGCCGCGCGTTACAGCTTTCGGTCTTTGTGTCGCTCAGCTTTCTGGCCGCCTGGCTCTGGATCACCGCGCTGGCCTGCGTCGTTCTGCCCGCGCCGGGCTGGACCACACTGCCTGCCATGGTTGCGCTGGCCGGTCTGCCGCTCTGTACGGGGCTGATGGCTTTTGGTCCGCGCCCGCGTAAGGCGCGCTGGCGCGCTGCCCTGCCGACACTGCTGGCACTTGGTGCCATCCTGCTCTGGGCGGCGCTGGACCTGCTGGCGGCGGCGCTGGTCCTCTACCTGCTGATCCCGCCAGGCACCCTGGGTTTCGGCAGCTTTGTCCCGGTCTTCCTGCTGGCCTATGGGGCCGGGCTGCTGTCCGGTGCGCCGGGCGGGGTCGGCCCCTTTGAACTGGTCCTGCTCAGCCTCTTGCCGCAGGTCCCGGATGCCATGCTGATCGGCGCGATCATGGGCTATCGCGGGCTTTACTATGCGCTGCCCGCCGTCCTTGGCGCGCTCGCCCTGCTCCGCCCCTTGTCGCTGGACCTGCCGCCGACACCCGTGCCGCGCGCCCGGCATGAAGGGCGCGCGGAACTGGGCCTCATGCGGCAGAACGGTGGCCGGGTCGCGCGGCTGGGCGGCAGTGACATGGCGCTGTGGCGCTGCGGTCAGGCGCTGGTCGTGCTGCCCGGTGCCGCGCCGCTGGCGACTGTTGCGTCCCTCACCGCGCTGCAGCGCCGCGCGCGGCACGACAACCGGCTGGCCTGCCTGTACAAATGCACCGCGCGCGAGGCAGCGCTTGTCCGGTCGGCGGGCTGGCAGGTGCTGCGCATCGCGCAGGAGGCGCTGCTGGACCCGCAGGCCTTCGATCTGCACCAACCCGCCTGCCGGGGCCTGCGCCGCAAGCTGCGTCAGGCGGCAAAGGCCGGGGTCCTTGTGCAGCAGGCCGGGGTGCTGCCGCTGGGGCCGATGGCGGCGATTGATGCCTGCTGGCAGCGCCGCAACGGCCCCGCGCGGGGCGGCACCATGGGGCGGTTCTGCCCCGATTACATCGCGGGTCAGCAGGTCTTTCTGGCCTGGCAGGATGACAGGTTGCTGGGCTTTGCCAGCTTCCACGCGGGCGCCCATGACAGGGCGCTGGACCTGATGCGCCTGTCGGCGGAAGCCCCCGCCGGGACGATGCAGGCGCTGGTGATCGCCGCGCTGGAGGCGGCGCGTGCCGACGGGTCAAGCGGCTTCAGCCTTGCCGCGGTGCCGGATATTCCGGCGCTGGCGCATCCGCTGCTCGCCCCCATGCGCGCGCCGCTGCTGGCGCGCGCCGGTGCCGCAGGGCTGCGGCAGTTCAAATCCGGTTTCGCCCCCCATTGGTCGCCCCGCTATGTCGCGGCACCAAGCCGTGCGGCGCTGGCGCTCTGCCTGGCCGATCTCACCCGCGAGATCCATCATCCGCCCGCGCTGGCGGGTGGTGGCCCGCTTCATGACGGTGATGAAGAATATGAACTTGCCCCAGAGCGGGCTGCGTGAAATAGGCAGGGAACCACGCGCGGAGTATACCTGATGTCTAATGCATTCACCGACCTTCTTGCCGAAAAAGGCTTTCTGCTGGCCGATGGCGCCACCGGGACCAACCTGTTCAACATGGGGCTGATGTCCGGCGATGCGCCCGAGATGTGGAACGTCGAAGAGCCGCAGAACATCATCAAGCTCTACCGCGGCGCGGTGGACAGCGGCAGCGACCTGTTCCTGACCAACAGCTTCGGCGCCAATGCCTCGCGCATGAAACTGCATGGCGCGGAAAAGCGGGTGCACGAACTGGCCCGCGTCTCGGCCGAACTGGCGCGCGAGGTGGCGGATACCGCCGGGCGCAAGGTGATCGTGGCCGGATCCGTCGGCCCCACCGGCGAGATCATGGAGCCGGTCGGCACCCTCAGCCATGCATCAGCGGTGGAGATGTTTCACGAGGCCGCTGACGGTCTGAAGGCCGGCGGGGTCGACATCGGCTGGCTGGAGACGATCAGCGCCCCCGAGGAATACAAGGCCGCCGCCGAAGGTTTTGCCCTGGCCGGTCTGGACTGGTGCGGCACGATGAGTTTCGACACCGCCGGGCGCACCATGATGGGCGTCACCTCGGAAGCGATGGTCGACATGGTGCATGGGCTGGACAACCGGCCGATGGCCTACGGCGCGAACTGCGGCACCGGTGCATCGGACCTGTTGCGCACGGTGCTGGGCTTTGCCGCCAAGGGCGGCACATTGCCGATCATTTCCAAGGGCAATGCGGGCATTCCGAAATACCACGACGGTCACATCCATTATGACGGCACGCCGGAGCTGATGGGCAAATACGCGGTGATGGCGCGCAATTGCGGGGCCACGATCATCGGCGGCTGCTGCGGCACCATGCCGGAGCATCTGGTGGCGATGCGCGCGGCACTGGACAGCCAGCCCAGGGGCGCGGCCCCGACCCTTGAGGAGATCGTCGCGACGCTGGGTGATTTCTCCTCTGCCAGCGATGGCACCGACGGCCAGGGACCGGTGCGCGCGCCGCGCAAGGGGCGCCGCAGGGGCTGACAGAGGGGCTGACCCCGGCACGGCGGGGCGGCAGAACTGGCAGGCGGTTAACCCGTGGGTTACGCAACACATTGTTAACATTCATTTTTATTCCGTTAACGCGGCGCGCGCTGCGCTTCGAAAAGCCGGGGAGCGGCCCGGCTTGCGCCCCACCCGCTAAAACAGTGACATCTGCGCGGTTTCCTTTTGTGGCGGCTGGAACAGGTCGCAGCGCATCGGGCTGCCGCGCGACTTCAGGCCCAGGCGTTTGACCGCCACGTTGAAGCGCTGCGCGACCATCTCTGCATAGGGACCCTCGCCGCGCATCCGGCGGTGCCAGCTGGCATCATATTCGCGGCCGCCATGCATCTCGCGCAGGCGCGACATGATGCGCCCCGCCCGGTCCGGGAAATGCTGCGCCAGCCAGTCCTGCACCAGCGGCGAAACCTCGCGCGGGAGGCGCAGCATGATCCAGCTTGCATGGCGCGCCCCCGCATCCCGGCCCGCCCGCAGGATGCTTTCCAGCTCCGGATCGGTCAGCGCCGGGATCATCGGAGAGGCCATGATCCGCACCGGAATCCCCGCACCGGAGAGCGACCGGATCATCTGCAGCCGCCGTTGCGGGGCGGGTGCGCGCGGCTCCATCAACCGGCTGAGCCTGGCGTCCAGCGTGGTCACCGAGATGCCGACCCGCACCAGCCCGCGCCGGGCCATGTCCTCCAGAATGTCGATGTCCCGTTCGATCAGCGCCCCCTTGGTCACGATGGCAACGGGATGCCCCGCATCGGACAGCACCCGCAGGCAGGCGCGCATGATCTCATGCTCCCGTTCGATCGGCTGATAGGGGTCGGTATTGGTGCCGATGGCAATCGGCGCCACCTTGTAGGATCTGGCGGCCAGTTCCCGCTTCAACACCTGTGGCGCATCGGGGCGCGCCACCAGGCGGGTTTCGAAATCCAGACCCGGCGACAGACCAAGATAGGCGTGGCTGGGACGTGCGAAACAATAGACACAGCCGTGTTCGCAGCCGCGATAGGGGTTGATCGACCGGTCAAAGGGCAGATCGGGCGAACTGTTGTAGGTGATCAGACTGCGCGGCACCTCGATCGCGGTCTGGGTACGCAGCACCGGCAGGTCGGTTTCCGGCGTCCAGCCGTCATCGACCTGCACCCTTTCATGCCGCTCGAACCGCCCGGCATGGTTGCTGCCCGCCGCGCGCCCGACCACCTTGAATCGCCGATCTTCCCTGTCCATGCCCGACACTAGAACAAAATGAGAACGCGGACAATGCAAATCCGCCGCCCGGCGCACTTGCGCGCCTTGTCTCCCCTGCGCGAAAAAGCGTAGTCTGGACCGGATCGCGTCGCGCTTTACGCGGTCGATGTCGCAATTCGCTCTTCTGACCGGGGGATTTCGTGACATGTAGGCAAAAGCGCACCGCACCTGCACAGACGGCAGAAGGAACCACCATGTCTGACGACGAAGATATCATCCTCTCCGAACTCGATGACGAAGAGCTTGTACAGCAGATGTTCGACGACCTCTATGACGGTCTCAAGGAAGAGATCGAAGAGGGCGTAAACATCCTTCTGGAACGCAAGTGGGAGCCCTATGACATCCTGACCAAGGCATTGGTCGGCGGCATGACCATCGTCGGCGCCGATTTCCGCGACGGCATCCTGTTCGTTCCCGAGGTGCTGCTGGCCGCCAATGCGATGAAGGGCGGCATGGCCATCCTCAAGCCGCTGCTGGCCGAAACCGGCGCGCCGACCATCGGCAAGATGGTGATCGGCACGGTGAAGGGCGACATTCACGACATCGGCAAGAACCTTGTCGGCATGATGATGGAAGGCGCGGGTTTCGAGATTGTCGATCTGGGCATCAACAACCCGGTGGAAAACTATCTTGAGGCGCTGGACCGCGAGGGTGCCGACATCCTTGGCATGTCCGCCCTGCTGACCACCACCATGCCCTATATGAAGGTCGTGATCGACACGATGGTCGAACAGGGCATCCGTGACGATTACATCATTCTGGTCGGCGGCGCGCCGCTGAACGAGGAATTCGGCAAGGCCATCGGCGCAGATGCCTATTGCCGGGATGCCGCAGTGGCGGTGGAAACCGCAAAGACCTGGATGCACCGCAAGCACAACAGGGCTGCCTCCGCCTGAGTGCGCTGCCCGGCTGATTGAATGACAAGGCCCCCGAAGCGGATTCGGGGGCCTTTTTTCATCCGGGAGAGCTGCCCCTTGTCGCGGGTCCTGCCTGCCCGGGTCTTTTATATGGGCTGGCAAGTCTTACCTTGGGATTGAAAGAGAGGTTCCATGCCCTTCAAGCACCTTGCCCTGCTCCTTGCCCTGGTGATTGCCGCCGCTGCGGTCACCATCTGGCTGGGAATGCTCGCCGCCCCGGCCCTCGGCCTGCCACAATCCGCAATGGCGCTGGTGCCGCTGGCCCTGCTGGCCATTGTGCTGGTCCGGCTGCTGCGCGGCCGGTCCAGACAGAAATAGGATCAGGCCCTGCCGCGTGTCAGCCAGACCATCACCGCCACCATGACAATGCCGTAAAGGACATGCCCCACCAGAGCGACCCAGGTGATTCCGGTGAAGTTGAGGAAAAACGGCAGGCCCGCAATCGCCGTGATCCCGCCGATGGCAAAGACCCAGAGGCCAAAGCCATAGACCGCCGCCGGCACGATCCAGGGCCGGCCCTTGCCGATCACCCGGTCCCAGACCGGTTTGAAGATAAACAGCCAGCCCACCGGGTATCCGATCAGCCCCACCAGATAGAAATGCATGAAATAGCCCGCGAAATCGCCATTCGGCAGCCCCAGCGCGCCAAACAGGCTTTTGGCCAGCCCATGCGGCGACAGATTGGCAAAGCCCAGGCCCGGGCTGACCACCTGCCCCCAGAGATCAAACGCCATCGTCGCGAAACAGCCCGATATGAACATCAGCCCAAGCGTGCCCGTGTTCAATCCCGCCTTGTTCGAGTAAACTGCCATTGGTTCCATCCCTGTCTGAAATGTCGTATCTGACCTAGCCAGTTACGCGCCTTCCGTGGCAGCGTGCAACGACACAGAGACACCCACACGCATTGGTTAGAATTGTGACAGACCGCGCGACACCCCTGCCCGACCTCGACCAGCTGACCGAAACCGGCCTGCGGGCAAAGGGCGCGGGCTCGATCCTGCTGATCGCCTGCGGGGCGCTGGCGCGCGAGATCCTGGCCCTGAAACAGGCCAATGGCTGGACCCATCTGGACCTGACCTGCCTGCCCGCCAAATACCACCTCTACCCCGAAAAGATCACCGCCGCCGTGCGCGAAAGCGTCGCCAAACACCGCGACCGCTATGACAGCATCTTTGTGGTCTATGCCGATTGCGGCACCGGGGGACTGCTGCAGGCGGCCTGTGCGGAAATGGGGGTCGAAATGGTCGCAGGGCCCCATTGCTACAGCTTTTTCGAAGGCAACGACGCCTTTGCCGCCAAGGCGGAGGAAGAATTCACCAGCTTTTACCTGACCGACTTTCTGGTCCGTCAGTTCGATGCCTTCATCATGAAACCCATGGGGCTGGACCGGCATCCGGAACTGCGGGACATGTATTTCGGCAATTACGAAAAGCTGGTTTATCAGGCGCAGACCGACGACCCCGAACTGACGGAAAAGGCCCGCGCCTGTGCCGAGGTTCTGGGGCTGGCGTTCGAGCGGCGCTATACCGGCTATGGGGACCTGAAAACGGCGCTGGCCGGTCTTCAGCCCCCGAACACCGGACCGACCTGAGGCGCTGGCCAGGCGGGGCAATCCGGGGCGGGCAAAACGCCAGGAGGACAGCGGCCCTGTCCGGCTCATCCTGCATTTGCAGCGCCGCCGCGCCGCTGACGCCCTCACGCCGTCTGCGCGGCGGTCTCTCTGATCCGTTCGATCATCGCGCGCAGCCCGTTGGAACGCTGCGCCGACAGGTGATCGTTCAGACCCAGGCGGCCCATTTCGGCGCGCGCATCAACGGCGACGACTTCGGCCGGGGTCAGCCCGTTGTAAAGCACCCGCAGCACCGCGATCAGGCCGGACACGATCATCGCATCGCTGGCCCCGTCGAAATGCAGCGTGCCATCGTCGAACTGGGCGTGCAGCCAGACCTGGCTGGCGCAGCCGTCCACCTTGGTTGCAGGCACGCGCAGGGCTTCTTCCAGCGGATCCATCGCCTTGCCCAGGTCGATGACATGCCGATACCGGTCCTCCCAGTCATCCAGGAATTCGAAATCCTCGACAAGTTCTTCGAATGCGGCGGTGGCCATAGATCGGGGTCCTTTGTAACTGCGCGTGTGGTCAGAGGTAAGCAGCAGCCCGGCAAAGGTCCACCCCCTTCCCAAGGACCGGGGAATAGGCTAGTCAAAGATCAAGAAAACACCCGAGGCGGCACCATGCGCAAGACCCTGACCCTTTTGGCGGTCCTCACACTCACACTTTCGGCCTGTGGGGCGATCCGCGACAGTCGGGTCAACCCGTTCAACTGGTTTGGCAAGTCGCGCTCCGTGGCAACCTCTGTCGCGCCGGAACAGACCAATCCGCTGATCCCGAAAGGCGGCGGATTCTTTTCGCGGGCCGGCAAGGAAGAAGCACCCTATCTGGGCCGTCCCTTTGAACAGATCACCGATCTGACGGTGGAGCCCATTCCCGGCGGCGCGATCATCCGGGCCACCGGGCTGGCCGCGCGGCAGGGCATCTATGCGGTGCAGCTGACCCCCCAGAACGAAGAAGAAGAGCCGGTAGACGGCGTTCTGATCTATCGTCTGGAAGGTGTGCGGCCCGACAAGAACACGCCGGTCGGCACCAAACCGACCCGTGAAGTCACCGCGGGGCGCAAACTGACCGATCAGCAGCTGCGCAATGTCCGGGTGATCCGGGTCGAGGGGGCGCTGAACGCCCAGGAAAGCCGCCGCCGCTGACACGATAGCATTTCGGGATATACCTGAATCACTTGTTCGCTCTCCCTTCGGCCCAAAGCGAAAAGTGATATGGGAGGTTTCAAGCCTATCCCGAAACGATGTAGGCACAAGCGCCGCCGCCAGCCTTACGTTTTCTTCAAAGAAAACGGCCCGGAGTTTTCAAAAACTCCGGCGCGCGGCGAGGCACGGTCAGGAAAACGACAGCCGAAAGCGCCGGAACCAGGCACAAGCCCCGCCGCCAGCCTTGCGTTTTCTTCAAAGAAAACGGACCGGAGTTTTCAAAAACTCCGGCGCGCGGCGCGCCACAATCAGGAAAACGACAGCCGAAAGCGCCGGAACCAGGCACAAGTGCTGCCGCCAGCCTTGCGTTTTCTTCAAAGAAAACGGCCCGGAGTTTTCAAAAACTCCGGCACGCGGCAACGCACGGTCAGGAAAACGACAGCCGAAAGTGCCGGAACCAGGCACATGCGCCGCCGCCAGCCTTGCGTTTTCTTCAAAGAAAACGGACCGGAGTTTTCAAAAACTCCGACGCGCGGCGCGCCACAGTCAGGAAAACGACAGCCGAAAGTGCCGGGCCTATAGCGCTTCGGGATATACCTGAAGCGCTTGTTCGCTGCCCCTCCCTTCGGCCCTGGGCGAAAAGTGATATGGGAGGTTTCAATCCTATCCCGAAACGCTGTAAAGCCAGTGGAATCGTTATTTTTCAAACCGTTACAGTTCGACGTTGAAGGAACCGCTCAGGCGGCGGCGGTCACGATGATCTCGACCGTGAAATCGGCGCGGGCCAGCTTGGCCTCGCCGCAGGCGCGCGCTGGGGCCTGACCTGTTGGCACCCATGCATCCCAGACGCCGTTCATCTCTTCGAAATCGGCCATGTCGGCCAGCCAGATGACCGCCTGCAGGATACGGGATTTGTCCGATCCGGCCTCGGCCAGCAGCTTGTCGATGTTGTCGAGGCAATCCTGGGTCTGCTGGGCAACGCTGGCACCGGGCGTGCCGACCTGACCGGCAAGGTAGACGGTGCCGTTATGGGTGACGATCTGGCTCATCCGGGCGTTGGTGTGGTGGCGGGTGATTTGCGACATTTTGTGCTCCTGCAAAGGGTTTGGTGTGAAACCTTGACCGCTGTTAGACCTCAGCTGCTGTCAGACCTCAACAACGATTACGTCGTTTCCTTTGGCCGTCAGCGCAATCTCCCCGTCACACAGGCGCAGGGCGTCATTGCCAAAGACCTCGCGCCGCCAGCCGGAAAGGGCGGGCACATCGCGCAGGCCTGCGGCAATCCCGTCCAGATCCGCGGCGGGGGCGATCAGCTTGGCGGCAACCCCGGCCTGTTCGGTCTTGGCCTTCAGCAGCACGCGCAGCAGATCGGCCAAGGCGGGGTTCACCTGCAACTTGTCGCGGCTGCGGTCGGGTTGGGGCAGATCCTCGGGCTTGCAGGCGATACCTGCCTTGACCGCCGCCAGGATGCCATCGGCGACATCGCCCCGCCGCCCCTCGCGCAGCAACAGGCGCGCGCGGCCCAGCTCTTCGGCGTTGGCGGGCTTGAGGCTGGCCAGTTCGATCAGCGCATCGTCCTTGTAGACCCGGTTGCGCGGCACGTTGCGTGACTGGGCGTAATCCTCGCGGAAGGCCGCAAGTTCGCGCACCACGGCAAGGAACTTGGGCGAGGAGGTGCGTGTCTTGACCCGTTTCCAGGCATCGCGGGGCGCGGTGACATAGGTGCCGGGGTTGGTCAGGATCTCCAGCTCTTCCGCAACCCAGCGGGCACGGCCGCTTTCCTCCAGCCTGTCGCGCAGGAACTCATAGATCTGGCGCAGGAAGGTGACATCGGCCAGCGCGTATTTCTTCTGCGCATCGGTCAGCGGCCTGCGCGACCAGTCGGTAAAGCGCGAGGTCTTGTCCACCCCGGCATGGCAGATCTTGCGCACCAGCGTTTCATAGCCCACCTGTTCGCCAAAGCCGCAGACCATCGCGGCAACCTGGGTGTCGAACAGCGGTTCGGGAAAGACCTGCGCATCGACAAAGAAGATTTCGAGATCCTGCCGCGCGGCGTGGAACACCTTTACCACTGAGGTGTCGCGGAAAAGATCATAGAGCGGGTCAAGTTCGATGCCATCGGCCAGCGGATCCACCAGCACCGCCTTGCTGTCATCTGTCCCCGGCATTGCCAGCTGCACAAGGCAGAGTTTGGAATAATAGGTGCGTTCGCGCAGAAATTCCGTATCTACAGTAACATAGGGATGATTGGCGGCCTCGGTGCAAAAGGCGGCCAGGTCGGCGGTGGTGGTGATCGTTTTCATGAATTCACTTCGTGACTGCTGGTTTGATCACAGCTACAGCAAGTCCGGCATCATTGCCAGTCACCCCTTGAGGGTGACCGGGCTGCGGTCTCCGGCGGCAAAACGGCGCAGGACGGCGGGATAAAGCCTGTGTTCGAGGGTCAGCACCCGTGCGGCCAAAGTCTCGGGCGTGTCATCCGGGGCCACGTCAAGGCGGGCCTGCCCCAGGATCGGCCCGTCATCCAGCGCAGCGGTGACTTCGTGTACCGTGCAGCCGTGCTGCGCATCGCCCGCTTCCAGCGCGCGGGCATGGGTGTGCAGGCCCTTGTATTTGGGCAGCAGCGAAGGGTGGATATTGATCATCCGCCCGGCCCAGGCATCGGTGAACCCTGCCGTCAGCTTGCGCATGAAACCGGCAAGGCAGATGATATCGGGCGCATGGGAGGTCAGTGCCGCGGTCATCGCCGCCTCAAAGGCGGCGCGGTCCGCACCGAAAGGCCGGTGATCGACCACCACCGTCGCAATCCCCTGCCCCTGCGCCCAGGAAATGCACCCGGCGTCAGCGTTGTTGGACAGCACCACGGCGGGGCGCGCGGGGTGATCGCCCGTCATGTCCGCCACCAGCGCGCGCATGTTGGAGCCGCCGCCGGAGGCAAAGATCGCAACGCCTTTGGTCAAAGCAGGCTGCCCTTGTAGGTTACGCCGCTGCCTTGGGTGATGCGGCCGATTTCAATCGCGGCGTGGCCGTCGGTGGCAAAGGCGGCCCGGGCGGCCTCGACCTGATCCGGGGAGACCACGGCGATCATGCCGATGCCTGAATTGAAGGTCTTGAGCAGTTCGGCCTCGGCCATGCCACCCTCGGCTGCCAGCCATTTGAAGACCGGGGGCAGGTCCCATGCGCCCAGATCAATCTCGGCCCCCAGGGTGTCGGGCAGGACGCGGGGCAGGTTCTCGGTCAGGCCACCGCCGGTGATATGAGCCAGCGCCTGAACGCTGTCGGCCCGCAGTGCCGCCACGGCACCTTTGACATAAAGCCGTGTCGGCGTCAGCAGCGCCTCGCCCAGCGTGCCCTCGGCCCAGGGGCAGGAATCATCCCAGCCCAGCCCGCTGAGCTCGACGATTCTGCGCACCAGGGAATAGCCGTTGGAATGGACCCCGTCGCTGGGCAGGCCAAGCAGCACATCGCCCTCACGGACCGCGCGGGGCAATTCGGTGCCCCGTTCCATCGCGCCCACGGCAAAGCCCGCAAGGTCGAAATCGCCCGCGTGGTACATGCCGGGCATCTCTGCCGTCTCGCCCCCGATCAGCGCGGAGCCCGAGGCGGCACAGCCCGCGGCAATGCCTTCGATGATGCGCGTGGCCTGATCGAGCTCCAGCTTGCCGGTGGCGAAATAATCCAGGAAAAACAGCGGCTCGGCCCCCTGACAGACCAGATCGTTGACGCACATGGCAACAAGGTCGATGCCGATGCTGTCCACATTGCCGGTGTCGATGGCGATGCGCAGCTTGGTACCCACGCCGTCTGTGGCGGCGACCAGCACCGGGTCGGTGAACCCCGCCCCCTTGAGGTCAAACAGCGCGCCGAAGCCGCCCAGCCCCGACATGACGCCGGGCCGTGCGGTGCGTTTCGCCGCCGGTTTGATCCGTTCGACCAGCGTATTGCCGGCGTCGATGTCCACGCCCGCATCGGCGTAGGTGATCCCGTTTCTTGGTGATGACATGGCATGGCCCCCGGCGCAGTGATCCCGTTCGCGCCGGGGTTAGTGCATCGCCGCCTTTTGCGCAACGGTAAGCCTTGACGAAAGCGCGCCCCGCGCATACCCAAGCGCCCATGGCGGGCCTGTAGCTCAATTGGTTAGAGCAGAGCGCTCATAACGCTTTGGTTGCGGGTTCAAGTCCTGCCGGGCCTACCATTATGCCGCCAATTGCCCTTTTTGTAGCGAATTATGTACCGCGAGAAGGATGCCGAGACAGCACCGCTGCGGTAGGCGCGGTTAGTCTTTGAAGGACTGCGTTGATCAAGCCCACTTCTTTCTATACCCACCGTTCATATTTTAACCTTAGGGCGAGAAAATGATTGAAACGTATGATGTTCGCGACTTCCTGGGAAAGGGAAAGGACCAGTTTCACATTGAAGGCGAGGTTCGCTGCTCCAGGGCCGCAAAGAGCAAGATCAACATCACCCCGATGGGGGCAGCGCCGTCCAAAAGAAGTTTCCAGTTGGAGATTTCCGACGTGAGTTTCGTTGGCGCGGTCCTATTTGGTGTTGGTCCGGGGAAGCACAGATGCGCAATTGAAACCGCTGGTAAATTAAAAGCGGTAATAAATTTTTGGCGGAACTCTGCTCTGTGGATAGGTGAACGAACCACCATCAATAATGCCCGGATATTTCTGGACAATGCGGAAATGAAAGTCGGCAAAGACAACCTTTGGTCCGATGAAATTATCGTCCAGACAAGCGACCAGCATGGCATTCATGATCTTGATAGCGGCTTTATTTTGCGCGCGGGCCGCAGGGAAATGACATTCGAGGAGCACGTGTGGATTGGCAGGCGCGCCCTGATCATGCCGGACGTTCGGATAGGACGCGGTAGCATTGTGGGTGCTGGCAGCACAGTGACGCGTGATATCGACAGCTTTTGCGTCGCCGCAGGCAGCCCCGCCCGCATCGTCAGGAGCAACTCGACGTGGAGCAGGAGCCCGCATAACTTCTCGGAGTATGAGAAGGACTGGGTGGCAGAAAACAGGCCCAGTTAGCGACCGCGACGATCGCCCGTCCTGCCCGGCTTACCACAGCTTCCTTTTTCAGCTTATCGGATCGGGCGCATCCCGCAGCGCCGCCGGTAACACGTTTTGCCCGGAACCGCGGCGACAGGTCAAAATTGTGCCACGTTCCGCTGATATCGCTCATCCGGGTAACGATTAGCAGACGGTTTTTGATGAAATTCGGACTTGTCGCAGGTTTTTGTGGGCTTGGCATTCTGGTTGCAATGGCAATCAGCGGTCTCGGCTTGTTCGCATCCGGGTCCGGCGATTTCATTTTCCCTGCCTCGGACGGCAAAGGCGCGTTGAGCTATCGCTGCGCTGACACGGCAACCACCAGGATATCGCAGGAAAACGCCCGTGCCGCCCATGCGCTCTTTGAGCCTGCTCTGCGGGAGACCGCCCGCATCCAGGCCAAGGCCCTGGTTGTTGCCATGACGTCAAATAGCGTTTCCGCAGAAGTCATTACCGAGTTGCAGGCCCTCATCGCCGAAGCCGACGCGCGGCGGAAAAAGCTACACCGAGAGATACAACAAAAATTCGGCTGCGTTTACCGGGGCAGTACCTGAAGGTTTTCAGGCTCAGGTGCCGTTAAACCGACCGCGCCGCGCTCACATGCCAGTTCACGGTCATCTCCGCCACGCTGTCACCGCTTTCATCGCGAATATCCACCGTCACGTCAAAGGCTGCCTTGCCCTCGGACTTGATCCGTTCCAGCAGCTCTGCACCGGGGGCGGAGGTCTTTGCATGGGCAGTCAGCGTGCCATGCGCGACTTTGACAAAGGCGATCCGTGCGGCGGCGGCGACCGGGCGCATATCCAGAATCACCGGTGCCAGCGCCCCGGCCATGGCGGCGCCCGAGGCGGCCTCGCCCAGGGTGAACATCGCCCCTGCGTGCATTGACTTGATGTGGTTCGACACCTCGTTGCGCTGGTCAAGCCGCGCGCTGGCCGTGCCGTCACCGAGTTCGATCAAGGCGACACCGGTGTGGGTGGCGAAAGGCACGGCGGTATCGAGATGTGATATGATCATGTCATAGGGGGTCATGGCGGGCTCCGTTCCGTTTGGCGTCAGACTGGCCTGCGCCGCGCGCCGGATCAACTGTTCCGCCGGGTCAGCCAGATCACCGCGCAATCGCAATACCGGAAGCCCAATCGCTCCGCGACCCCCACGTCACGGGGCCATGGGGCTGGTCAACGTGCCCATGCGGGTTCCCCTTGATGGCATGACAGCGGTGCCCCTGCCCCCGCGCCATCTGCGGCGCGGGCGCGTCGCCTCGCATGCTGACACGTTGCTTAAGCGCGCTCAGTGGCCCTCCAGTGCCTCGATGCGACGCGCCAGGGAGGCGATCAGGGCTTCCTGCGCGCGGGCTTCGCGTTGCTGGCGGGCAATCGTGCTGTCCTGCTCTGCCGCGCGTTCCTCCTGCGCGAGGGTGTAGAGCGTCAGCTCCTCCACCTTCTTCAGCAGGGTCATCTGCATGGCGGTCATATCAACACCATTGGCCCTGATCTCGGCTTCTGACGGCACATCCGGCAGGTGGCTGTTGGCGTCGATGAAGGCGCGGACCTCGGTCAGCGGGCGCAGGGCGTAATCCTCGGCAAAGACATAATCCGGCACGTTCATGTCGGTGTTGTTGACCACCAGGGTGCCGGTCACCACCACCTCGTCCGGGCGGCCATTGCGGCCCAGGCGCAGCAGGTTGTTGTCGGCAAGATTGTCGATCTTGAGCGGTGTGTTACCCCCCGCGATGCCGATGTTCAGCCGACCGGAATCTTCCTGATTGCGGAACTCCCAGGTGGTCGGGATCTGTCCGTCCTGGCGCAGCAGGAAGGCCGCGTCGGCCCGCTCTCCCCGGGCGTCGAACAGAGCAAAGGCGTCGACGCCATCCGTATTGCTGACGATGTGCAGCTTTTCCTCTGGCGTGTTGGTGCCCAGCCCGACAAAGCCCCCATCGTCGACATATAGTGACGCCGGAGGGGCACCGGTCTCCAACCCCAGCAGCGAAGAGCCGTTGGTGATGTCGGTTATCGCGAAGATCGACGGAAAGCCCTGCATCAGCCACGACTGAGGTGCCGGGGTGGTACTCTCCAGCCGGATGACGGAGGAGCCGGCGCCGACGATATGAAGCTGGTTCTGGGGCAACGTGGTGCCGATGCCGACATCTCCGTCGTCCTGGATATAAAGCGCATTGTTCGGCGCGCCAGCTTCGATCTGGAAGGGCGTGGTGAAGGTGTCGAGGCTGCGGAAATACAGCCGTTCGGGGAAATCGCCGCCGACCTCGATGATCCAGTCGGCCGTCGGAAAGCCGTTGACCGAAGTATCCTCGAACAGCAACGAGGGCTTGGTGTCCTTCATGATCAGGCTGTGAAGGGCGTATTGCTCTGTTCCGTTGCAGGCAACACCGACGCAAAGTCGGCCGTCGATATATTGATCGCCCGTTGCCAATTCGGTCTGCGCGCCTGCAGGCAGGGCCAGCAGGCAGAGAGCCATGACAGTGGCAGGCAGTTTGGTGTTAAAAATCATTTCTGAAAACTCCGATGGGCGTCCGGGCGGGCCGGAGGAATTTGCACAACTTCCTTTTATATTGCCAAGGGCGGTGGGCGGCGCGCAGGCCGCCCCGCCGCATGGGGTCACTTTACGGCTTCGAGCCTGTCGAGCCGCTGTGTCAGTGCCGCCAGCGCATCGCGGTAAGCGGAGATTTCGGCCTCCTGCGCGGTGATGCGGTCTTCCTGCGCGAGGGTGTAAAGCGTCAGTTCCTCGATCTTCTTGAGCTGGGCGAACTGCATTTTGGTCATGTCCACACCGTCCGCCCTGATCTGTGCTTCGGAAGGGACATCCGGCAGGTGGCTGTTGGCCGCGATAAAGGCGCGGACCTCGGCCAGGGGCGCAGGGCGTAATCCTCGGCAAAGACGTAATCCGGCACGTTCATCTGGGTATTGTTCACCACCAGCTTGCCAGTCACGATCACCTCATCCGGTTTGCCGTTGCGGCCCAGTTTGAGCAGGTTGTTATTGGCGGCATTGTCGATCTTGAACGGGGTGTTGCCGCCCGCGATGCCGACATTCAACCGGCCGGAATCCTCCTGATTGCGGAATTCCCAGGTCGTGGGGGTCACCCCGTTCTGCTTGAGGCGGAAGGCCGCGTCAGAGCCGCTGCCCGTCGCTTCGAACAAGGCGAAAGCGTCGCTGTTCGCTGCGTTGCTCCGGATGTGGAGAAGCTCGTCCGGGTCGCGGGTGCCGATCCCGACGGAACCGTCGGATTCGACAAAGAGCGCGCCCTCAGGCGCGTCGGCGCGCACCTCGAAAGGAATATGGAAGGTCTCCAGGTCGACAAGGTAGAAACCAAGTTGGTTCGCGCGCAGATCCCAAGCGTGTAAGGACCCACTGGTTTGTTCGAACCGAATCCCGGGTTCGGTGGTGTCGGTGATATGGACTTCTTGCACCGGTATGGCCGTCCCCAGCCCCAGTCTGCCGCTGGATGTCACCCGGAGCGCGTTGGTGGGGGCGTCGGCATCGACGCGGAAAGGGACCGTGCCGTTGGTCGCATCCACGACGGAGAAATACTCTTCGCCACCGTAGGTATCGTTGATCGAGATTCTCCAGTCGTTGTCTGGCAGACCGGCGATGGTTGAATCGTCCTCGAAATGCAGGCGCACATTGTTGCCCTTCAGCCGCAACTCGTCACCGGCGTTGAGTTCCTCGTCAGCGCAGCCGGGACCGACGCAAAGGAAGTTCCTGATCGTTGGATCGTCGGTCGACAGCACGTCGGCATTGGCAGCCACGGGCCCCAGCAGGTTCAGCGCAGCGGAAAAGAAGATAAAGGATGTGTAGGTTTTCAAGGTAATACTCCCGGCATGAATCGGGGGCACTCAAATAAGGTGTGTGAAAGATCGCAATAAAAACATCCGCCGCCCCCGGTGACGAATGCCGGCACGTTATTGCGAAGTGCGGCACCCTGTCAAACCTGCCTTTGTCCGGCACGTCTGACAGGGCGGGCCCGGTTCAGTGGTCGGCGATCAATGTCGCGACCATGCCTTCCAGCTGCGCGATGCGGTCGCGCTGTTCGGCGTTCGCCTTGCCCAGGTCGATGACATGCAGGGTCAGTTCCTCGATCTTTTCAAGCTGGGCCAGCTGCATCTGCGTCATGTCGAGCCCGGTTTCGGCCACCACCGCGGCGGAAGGCACGCCCGGCAGGTGGCCGTTGTCGGCGATAAAGGCGTCAATCTCGGCCAGTGTGGGCAGCTCATACCCCGGCTCAAAAACGTAATCCGGCACATTCATCTCGGTGTTGTTCACCACCAGCTTGCCGGTCACCACCACCTCGTCCGGGCGGTTGTTGCGGCCCAGTTTCAGCAGGTTGTTGTTGGCGAGATTGTCAATCTTCAGTGGCGTGTTGCCGTCCACGATGCCGATATTCAGACGCCCTGAGTCCTGCTGGTTGCGGAACTCCCATGTGGTGGGGACAACACCGTTCTGGCGCAGGCGGAACGAGGAATCCGAGCCCGCCCCATTGGCATCGAAAAGCGCAAAGGCATCTGTATCGACGGCATCGGTGCGGATGTGCAGCAATTCTTCAGGCGTCGTCGTGCCAAGGCCGATCTGACCCGTTGCATCAACTGTAAAACTGCCCGTGGGCGCACCGTTGGAAATCAGGAACGGCTGCACCGTGAAGGAATCGTAGCTGATCGCAAAGGAATCTGGCGTGGCGGCCATCTCCCAGCTTTGCGGCGTGACCCCCTGAACGTCGAGTTTGACAGTGACAGCATCGGTTTCGGTGATGTGCAGATCGGCCTGCGGGATCGCGGTGCCCAGCCCCAGATCGCCCGTTGCCCCCAGCCGGAAAGCATTCTCCGGCGCCCCGGCCATGACACGGAAAGGCGTGGTATTGCTATTCGACACATCCACGATGCCGAAATATTCTTCCCCGCCACTCGAGCTGTTTTCGTCATTGGCCTTGAGACGCCAGTCGTTATTGGGAAGGCTGGAAGTGCTCGATCTGTCATCAAACAGAATGCTGATCGTCGGCGCTTCGAACCTGATCTCATCCCCGGTGAAGGTTTCCGACGACGAACAATTTGAGCCTATGCAAACCATCGAAGCGATGGATGGATTTGTGAGACTGAGATATTCAGCGCTGCCCGCGGCAGGAAACAAAAAAGCGGTCGAGGCGGCGGCTGCAACAGCATGGAGAGATTTGGCGTATTTATTGGTGCGAATGGACAAGTCGAAAAACTCCTGAAAATGGGGGGAAACCCCGAAAATTGCGATGGGTCGGAGCTTAGACCGCGCAATCTTCGAAAAGCAACAAAATGGACATTTTCAAGGCAAATCACACGCTTGGCGTGAATCTCTCGCCCAAAAAAAGCGTCCGACCTATAGCGCTTCGTGATTTAACTGGATCACTTGTACGCTGCCCCTCCCTTTGGCCCCAGGCGAAAAGTGATGTGGGATGTTTCAGGCCTATCCCGAAACGATGTAGGCACAAGAGCCGCCGCCAGCCTTGCGTTTTCTTCAAAGAAAACGGACCGGAGTTTTCAAAAACTCCGACGCGCAGCAAGGCCCGGTCAGGAAAACGACAGCCGAAAGCGCCGGACTTAGGCACAAGCGCCACCGCCAGCCTTACGTTTTCTTCAAAGAAAACGGCCCGGAGTTTTCAAAAACTCCGGCGCGCGGCGCGCCACAGTCAGGAAAACGACAGCCGAAAGCGCCGGACTTAGGCACAAGCGCCGCCGCCAGCCTTACGTTTTCTTCAAAGAAAACGGACCGGAGTTTTCAAAAACTCCGGCGCGCAGCAAGGCCCGGTCAGGAAAACGACAGCCGAACGTGCCGGAATCAGGCACAAGCGCCGCCGCCAGCCTTACGTTTTCTTCAAAGAAAACGGCCCGGAGTTTTCAAAAACTCCGGCGCGCAGCAAGGCCCGGTCAGGAAAACGACAGCCGAAAGCGCCGGGCCTATAGCGCTTCGGGATATACCTGAATCACTTGTTCGCTGCCTTTCCCTTCGGCCCTAGGCGAAAAGTGATGTGGGATGTTTCAGGCCTATCCCGAAACGCTGTAAAACCTGAGACACGAATACCCTGCCGCGTCTGCGGCGCTCTCGGGACAATCGTGTCACAGTTTGTTTCAAGTTAAAGATCGGACGCTTGAGCGGGCCTGTCCTGTGATTTCACTCAGCCTGCGCGATCAGCAAGGCTTCGATCTGCGCCAGCCGCGCCTCAACCGCAGAGAGACGCGATACCTCGCCTTTGAGATCACTGATCGTTTGCTCCTGATCCAACGTATACAGCGTCAGTTCCTCCACCTTTTTCAACAGCGCCATCTGCATCGCGGTCATGTCCACCCCGTCCGCCCTGATCTCGGCCTCTGACGGCACCTCCGGCAGGTGATTGTTGGCGTCGATGAAGGCGCGGACCTCGGCCAGGGGGCGCAGGGCGTAATCCTCGGCAAAAACGTAATCCGGTACGTTCATGTCGATGTTGTTCACCACCAGGGTGCCGGTCACCACCACCTCATCCGGTTTCCCGTTGCGGCCCAGGCGCAGCAGGTTGTTGTCGGCAAGATTGTCGATCTTGAGCGGTGTGTTGCCCCCCGCGATGCCGATGTTCAAGCGGCCGGAATCTTCCTGGTTGCGGAACTCCCAGGTGGTGGGGGTCACCCCGTTCTGGCGCAGCCGGAAGGCCGAATCCGAGCCTGCGCCCTGTGCGTCGAACAGGGCGAATGAATCGGTGTCTGCCGCCGTGGTCACGATGTGCAGTTTTTCTTCCGGCGCTTCGGTGCCCAGCCCGACATTGCCGAGGGGAGAGACATAAATGCTGTCCTCGGGCGCGTCGCCCCGGATACGTAACGGGCGCTGGTTGGTGTTATCAATATGCCTTATGGCAAATTCAAAGGCGCTCGACTCGATCGTCCAGTCGCTTGGCGTGAAGCCGCCCGATCCGTTGCTGGTCAGCCGGATGGAGGGGACGTTGTCGGCCGTGCTGACATGCAGGTTTGCCTGGGGAATACGTGTGCCGATGCCAATCCCCGCCTCCGGAATGGCCGCCGTCCCCACGTTCGACACGGCCAGCGTGTTGTCGGGCGCATCCCCCCAGATCCGGAACGGCGCGGAATTCGCATCGACATTGCGGAAGACAAGGAAATCCGAACCGCCTGAGTTGATGTCGTTGGCCTTGATCTCCCAATCGGTGGTGGGAAAGCCTGTGCCACTGCTGGTGTCTTCCAGAAGGATGCTGATCGCGGCCTGCTTGATCTTCAGGTCGGTGCCGCCGAACACCTCGCCAGTTGCGCAGCCGGCGCCGATGCAGGCGGAACCGTCCACCACCAGATCATCGAGGATCAATTCCTCGCCCCTGACCGCTCCGGCCAGAGAAATCGTCGAAAAGATCGCCAGCAAAGCTGCGCTAAAGTGAAAATTGGTCATGGTTCAATTGTCCCTCAGTTGGAAATTTCAGTCGCGCTATCGGCGTTTTGGCCCGGGGCATGCCTTGAATAATCCTGTTGGCCCGGATGAGATGATTTTCGCTACACAAAATAATGCAGCCTTTGCCAGCGGTTGACGTCCGGCGGAGCGGGCTGGCAGGCGGTCCCGCGATACGCGGCGGCCTGCGACCTCGATTTCGCGCTTGGGGAAAGAGCTTGAACCAGACCTTCCCTGCACCTGCATGATCAATCCGACGCCCCCCTTTCGGGTCAGCCCCCTCTCCCGTCCTGCGGGCGCCAATTGCCGTGAACGGAAAAAGGCCCGCCTCCTGTTGTGGCGGGCCTTTCCAGAAACGGGATCTGACGCTTTATTGATCCGCAAGCGACCGAACCACGGCCTCAAGCCGGGCAATGCGGTCCTGCTGCGCCGTCAGCGCGGTTTCCTGCGCTTCGATGGTCTTTTGCTGCGCGATGGAATGGAGGGTCAGCTCTTCGATCTTTTCAAGCTGTGCCATCTGCATTTCGGTCATGTTGAGCGCACCGTCGCTTGCGACCTTCCTGGCCGAAGGCACGCCGGGCAGATGGCCGTTCTGATTGATGAAGGCCTCGATCTCGTGCAGGCTGGGCAAGGCATAATCCGGCTCGAACACGTAATCGGGCACGTTCATGGTGGTGTTGTTCACCAGCAATTCGCCGGTCACGACAACCGCGCTGGAATTCGCATTCGTCCCCAGTTTGAGCAGATTGTTGTCCGCGCCATTGTTGATCTTCAGCGGGGTATTGCCCCCCACCAGTCCCACGTTCAGGTTCCCGGAGTCTTCCTGATTGCGGAATTCCCAGCTTGTCGCGACCGTGCCGGCCTGTTCGATCACAAAGGAGGAGTCGGCGGAAGCGGACTGGATCAGCACCTTTGCCTCTGTCGTACCGGTGCGTTTGACGTGCAGGGGGGCATCTGAGGTAAGTGTGCCGATCCCCACATCGTCATCTGTGTCAATGGTCAGTGAATTCGAGGCAGCGCCCGGGCGCACGCGGAATGGCAATGTCGACCCGTTTGTTGCGTCGCGCAGGAAAAAGCTGGTTTCATTGCCCGCCAGGTCCCAGGTCTGCGCCGTAAAACCGGATGACGTATCCTGTTGCAGCCGCAATGTCGGTGTGTCGCCCCGGACGGCATGGATCTCTGTGACCGGGTTCTGCGTTCCGATGCCGATGTCGCCATCACTTTCCACAACCAGCGCATCTGCCCTTGCACCGGCCTCGACCCGGAAGGGGAAGCGGTTGGCGGTCCGGTCAACGAAAGCCAGATAGTTGCCGCCGCCATTGGTTGAGTCGTTCGCCTGGATCGCCCAGTCGTTCGACGGAAAGCTGGCGGAGGTCGATGTGTCATCGAAATGGATCCGCAGATTGTTTTCCTGCAGGCGGATGGTGTCAGAGCCGAAGCTGGGGTTGGCAGGGCAATCAAAGCCGACGCAAAGGCTGCCGTCGACCACGAGATCCTGAGCGGTTGCGGGAATGGCCGTCAGTCCGGCAAGGCTGGTTGCCGCGAAAAAGGCCGCGCGCTGGGTGAATGTTGTGTTTTTCATGGTGTCCCCTGTCGTCATCGCATCAATAGGTTGTTTAAAAAACTCAGCAAAAATGGCTGAGATCACAGATTCGTCACTATCGCGACATTGTACCCGGTTTTGACATATTTTCAAAGTTTCAGCATAATAATTTGATTTTAATAACTTATTTTTCGTCAAAAGAAATTTTTCCCGGTCAGAACTTTTGCCCCAGCCGAAGAAATCCGGCCCAATATATTCAACGCAAGGTTGTTTTGATTCAATCCTGAAGTGTTTCCAGCCGGGCGATCCTGTCTTCCAGTTCCGCCATCCGCGCCAGTTTGGCCTCCTGCTCCAGCGTGTACAGCGTCAGTTCCTCGACCTTTTTCAGCAGCGCCATCTGCATCGCGGTCATGTTCACGCCATCAGCCTTGATCTCGGCCTCTGACGGCACATCCGGCAGATGGGAATGCGCGTCGATGAAGGCCTGGACCTCCGCCAGCGGGCGCAGGGCGTAATCGTCACTGAACACGTAATCCGGCACATTCAGCTGCGTGTTGTTCACCACCAGCTTGCCGGTGACATGCACCTCGTCCGGGCGACCGTTGCGGCCCAGCAGCATCAGGTTGTTGTTGGCAGCATTGTCGATCTTGAACGGCGTGTTCCCCGCGGCCAGCCCGACATTCAACCGGCCTGAATCCTGCTGGTTGCGGAATTCCCAGGTGGTGGGGGTCACCCCGTTCTGCTTGAGGCGGAAGGCAGCGTCGGAGCCTGTTCCCACCGCTTCGAACAATGCAAAGGCGTCGGTGTCGGCCGCGTCCGAACGGATGTGCAGCAACTCCTGGGGCAAGCTGGTGCCGAGACCGACAAAACCGCTTTCGTCGATATGGAACGCAAAGCTGGGCGCATTGCGGTCGATCTGAAACGGTATCGTGGCGGCGGTGATGTCATTGATGGAGAATATGGTCTGGCCTTTGACCTCCCAGGTCTGGGCCGGCAACATGCCACCGCTGCCGATCTGCTGCAGCCGCAGTCCGGGGCCAAAAAGCCCGGCCGCGTGCAACATGGATTGAGGCAGCATGGTGCCAAAGCCGACCTGACCGGTATCGGCAACCCAAAGCGCATTGTCCGGCGCACCGCCCGCAACGGTAAAGGGCACGGTGCCCGCATCAATATCTTCGATGGAAAAGCGGTCAATGCCGCCCGCGCTGGTCAGCGCGCTGTCATTGACCTTCAGGCGCCAGTCGCGGGACGGATACCCTGAAATCCAGGGCTGATCGTCAAAATAGATGGAGGTTTCCGTGGCCTTGAGTTTCATCACGCTCTCAGCCGAAAAACTTTCGGCAAAGAGGCACCGCCAGCCGACACAGAGATTGCCGTTCAGAACAGTATCGTCATCCACCCACAGATCGGGTCGCGACACATCGTAGTCAGAAATATTGACACCTTCGTAAAACACATCCTCTGCCCCTGCCGGAAGCGCGGCAAGCGCGGATATCAGAAACAACGTATATTGCGACATGCGGTGAATGATCATGGGCAGGCTCCCGTTCACGGGCAGCACCCCGGGTCAGGGGCGAGCGCTAAATGGATTTTGTAAAAATTCCGCCATCCCAGGAGGGCGGATGCATCTGTCTAACGATGCATCTATCTAACACCGTGAAATCGAGACCTGTCAAATTTCCATGCAAGGCCTGTTGCGCTCCATGGGTGCCATTGCCGCTTCGACGGGCGCAAAGTCTCTGCCCGCCTGCTACCGCGCGATCACGATATCCGCGCGCAATCCGCCCAGCCGCGTCGATTCCCCCAGCCGCAGCACGCCGCCATGTGCGCGGGCGATATCCGTGGCAATCGCCAGACCCAGCCCCACGCCGCTGCCCTTGTCCTGGTTGCGCGCGGGGTCAAGGCGGCTGAAGGGTTTGACCGCTTCCACCCGCTGCGCTTCGGGAATGCCGGGGCCGTCGTCCTCAACCCGGATGCGCAGGGTCTTGTCGCTGAGCATCACGGAAACCTCGGCGCGCGCGCCATAGCGCACCGCATTGGAGACAAGGTTGTCCACCGCGCGCCGGATCGCGATGCGCCGCAGCTTGACGGTGCCGGTGCCCTCCCCCTCGGGCGGCAGCAGGGTCACGTCGCGCCCTGCCCGCCTGGCGTCTTCCACCACCTCGGCCATCAGGGCATGGGGGTCCACCCGCTCCGGCTCGCCCTCTGCCGCGCCCTTGGCGAAGTTCAGGAATTCATCCAGCATCCGCTGCATGTCTTCCACGTCCTGCAACAGAGCCGCGGCTTCCTCGTCCTCCAGCATCGACAGGCTCAACCGCATCCGCGTGAGCGGCGTGCGCAGATCGTGGCTGACCCCGGACAGCATCAGCGTGCGCTGTTCCATCTGCCGTTCAATCCGCGCGCGCATGTCGAGAAACGCATTGCCCGCCGCGCGGATCTCGACCGCGCCCGAGGGGCTGTAGGGTTCATGGCGCCCCCGGCCAAAGGCTTCTGACGCCCGGGCCAGCCGTTTGATCGGGCGCAGCTGATTGCGCAGGTAGATCGAGGCGATCAGGCTGAGGACCACACCGAAAAACACCGTGTAGACAAACAATTGATGCGGATTTGCCGCCGAGATGCGCCGCCGGTCGAAGCGCAGCTTCAGCGGCCCCTTGCCGGTCTCAAGGTAGAGATCGACCAGCCCGCCATCGCTCAGATCGACGGCCCGGTATTCCGGCAGCCGCGCAGCCAGACGCCGCGCCAGCACCCGGCCCGAATAATCGTACCACAGATAGCTGTTGGTGCCGGGCATATCCGCCGCCGCCACCGGCGTCACCGCGATATCAAGCCGCCCAAGCCGCTGCCGGACCGCAGCGGGCACATCGGCCCGGTCCGGGGTTTCCGCCACCACATCCAGCACCTGCGCCAGTTCGCGCAGGACCGTATCTGTCATCTGGGTGGTGACACCTTCGAAATGCCGCTGGGCAAAGATCACCACTACCACAAGCTGCAACAACACCACCGGCAACAGCAGGATCAGCGCAGCGCGCCCATAGATGCCACGCGGCACATAGCGTTTGAGCCAGACAAAGAACATGGCTAGACCTTAGCCAGCGCCCGACCGGCGCGAAAGCCGAAATGAAAGGTCCCGCCGATGCTGCCACCCGATGATTTCAATCCGCCCGTCGGCGTGGCAGAGGAGCTGGAGCCGGGGCTGCGGCGCATTGTGGCCCCCAACCCCTCGCCGATGACCTATCGCGGCACCAATACCTATCTTCTGGGCGGGCGCGACATCGCGGTGATCGACCCCGGCCCCGCCAGCCCGGCGCATCTGGAGGCGATCCTGGCCGCCCTCACCCCCGGTCAGCGGATCAGCCATATTCTGGTGACCCACAGCCACCTGGACCATTCCCCCCTCGCCCGGCCTCTGGCCGAACGAACCGGCGCGCCGGTGCTGGCTTTTGGCGGACCACTGGCGGGCCGCTCCGCGATCATGGAGCGGCTGGCCCAAAGCGGCCCGATGGGCGGCGGCGAAGGGATCGACCACGATTTCGCGCCCGACATCGCCCTGGCGGATGGCGAACACGTCACCGGCGCGGGTTGGAGTCTGGAGGTGCTGCACACGCCGGGGCACCTGGGCAATCATGTCAGCCTCGGCTGGGGTGATGCCTGTTTCACCGCCGATCACGTGATGGGCTGGGCCTCGTCGCTGGTATCGCCCCCCGATGGCGACCTGACCGATTTCATGGCCTCCTGCGCGCGGCTGCAGGCGCGGGACTGGCGGGTATTCTACCCCGGTCACGGTGCCGCCGTGGAGAGCCCGAATGCGCGGCTGGACTGGCTGGTCAGCCACCGGCTGTCCCGCGAGACGGCCATCGTGCAGGCCCTGAAGGACGGCCCCGCCGATGCCGCAACCCTCGCCGCGCGCATCTATGCCGACACCCCCGCCGCCCTGCTGCCCGCCGCCACCCGCAACGTGCTGGCGCATCTTGTTGATCTCACTCAGAAATCTATGGTGGCGCCGCAGGATGATCTGCAGGCCGACGCCCGTTTTCGCCTGCTCTGACCGGGGAGAGGAAAAATCACATTTTTGCGCCTTTCCCCTCTGGACGCGGAAAAATGCCACTGCTATATGCCCGGGACCGTTCCGGCGTAGCTCAGCGGTAGAGCAGTTGACTGTTAATCAATTGGTCGTAGGTTCGATCCCTACCGCCGGAGCCATAAAAAGCCCTTAAGTCTCAAAGACTTGAGGGCTTTTTTGGTTTTTGGGCAGGCATGATTTTACCCTCGGGACACAATCTGGCCCCCCCCTCAGGCCTCCAGTTCCGCATCCCAGTAGAGGAAATCCATCCAGCTTTCATGCAAATGACCGGGGGGGAATTTGCGGCCCATGTTGCGCAGTTCTTCTGCGCCGGGCTGGCGCGGGGGTTTGCGCAGGGACAGGCCGGTCTGGTGCAGGGCCTTTGCCCCCTTGCGCAGGTTGCAGGGCGAACAGGCCGCCACCACGTTCTGCCAGGACGTCACCCCGCCGCTGGCGCGCGGCACCACATGGTCGAATGTCAGATCGCCCCGCGCGCCACAGTACTGGCAGCGGAATTCATCCCTCAGAAATAAATTAAAGCGCGTGAAGGCCACGCGCTTTTGAGGTTTTACATAGTCTTTCAGAACGACAACCGAGGGTATCCTGATCTCGGTCGAGGGGCTTCGGACCACTTCATCGTATTCGGCAACGATATCGACCCGGTCCAGCCACTTCGCCTTGATCGCCTCCTGCCAGGGCCAAAGCGACAGCGGATAGTAACTGAGCGGTCGGTAATCGGCATTCAAAACCAGCGCGGGCCTGTGTTTCAGCCCCGCCGGCTGCCTGGTAAATTCGGTCCTGAAATCGCCGTCCATGTCCGGTATCGTCCCCTGCCCGTTTAATCTGACTATATCTCGTGGTTTAGCTCTGGCAAGCCCAAGCGTGGCACAAGATGTCGCGGACAGGAGTAGACCGGAAAGGTGACAGTTTTATAACCGTTTCAAAGCCCGAGCTTGTCGCGCATGAAGGCCAGCGCCACGCTTAACCCGTCGGGCGCTATGCCATGGCCGGTGCCCTTCATCACATGGGCGTAAACGTCCTGCCAGCCCGCCTCCTGCAGCGCCTCGGCGGCCTGCGGCAGGGATTGCGGCGGCACCACATCATCGGCATCGCCATGCACCAGCAGCACCGGCGGGCGCACCACGACCTCGTCCTTCAGCGCCTCGGGCGACAGCAGCCGCCCCGAGAAGGCCACGATCCCGGCCACTTCATCCTCGCGGCGCGGCGCCACATGCAGGGCCATCATGGTCCCCTGGGAAAAGCCGAAGAGCACGACCTGCTCGGGCAGCACGTCCTCATCCACCATCAGCGCGTCGAGGAAGGCGTTCAGATCGGCCACCGCCTGCATCATCCCGCGCTCTGATTCTTCCTCGGAGGAGCCGTCGATCCAGGGGATCGGGAACCATTGGTAGCCATTGGGCATCCCCGCCACCATTTCCGGCGCGTCGGGGGCGACAAAAAGCGTGTCCGGCAGATGTTCGCCCAGCGGGTCCGCCAGCCCCAGCAGATCGGCCCCATTCGCCCCATAGCCATGCAGGAAGACAACAATCGACCGCGTGTCCCCCGATTTCGGCGCGCGGCGCTCTGCGTTCAATACCCGTGTCATCCCAACCCTTCCCTGTTCTTCAGCACCCGGTAGTAGGCAAATAGCGCGCGGGCCGCAACCGACCGCCAGGGCGACCAATTCTGCGCCATCGCTGCCAATTGATCTGCGGTCGGGCGGTGTGGCAGGTCAAACACCACCCGTGCGGCTTCCTGCAGGGCCAGATCACCGGGGGCAAAGCCATCGGCCCGGCCCATCGCGAACATCACATATATTTGCGCCGTCCAGGGACCGATGCCTTTTTGGGCAATCAGCGCCGCTTCGGCCCCGGCATTTGTCATTTTCCCCAGCGCGTCAAAGTCTATGTCAGCATGGGCCAGGGCGCTGACATAGCGGGCTTTCGGGCGGCTCAGCCCCGCGGCGGTCAGGGCGGGTTCATCCACGGCCCTGATGGCGGCGGCATCGCTCAGCCCCGCCGCTGCAAGCCGCGCACGGATCGCATTGGCCGATGCCACGCTGACCTGCTGGCTGACGATGATCTCCATCAATGCGGCAAACCCCGGTGGTTTCAGCCGCAGGGGCAAGGACCCGGTGGCCGCCAGCACCGGGGCAAAGCGCGGCTCGCGCGCGGCCAGCCAGGCGGCACCCGCCTGCAGGTCCGCGGCGTTGCGGATGATGCCGCCCGTGTCGCTCACAGGGCCGCGGCCCAGTCCAGCACCGCATCGACATCCGCCAGCACTTCCGCCCCTTCAGGCAGGGCGGGCCGGGCGATCAGGATCACCGGCAGGCCCAGGGCCTTTGCCGCATCCAGCTTGGGGCGGCTGGGCCGGCCGCCCAGATTGCGGCAGATCAGCAGATCGACGCCCAGTTCGCGGAACAGCGCACTCTCCTGCGCCGCATCAAAGGGCGGGTCGCCAAAGATCAGGTCAACGAAATCAAAGGGTGGCACCCTGTCATGGTGCGTTGTCTGGCGCAGCAGCAGGCGCGCCCCGGGAAATCCGGCGTAATCCGGCAGGCTGGCCCAGCCGGTGGCCGAAAACACCCGCATCCCCGGACTGATCAGCGGCTGGGCTGCGGCCACATCCGCGACCTCGCGCCAATTGGCCGCCTCCAGCCCCCAGCCGGGGCGCGTCAGCCCGACAAAGGGCAGACCGGCGCGCCCGGCGGCCGCATATCCGGCGCGGCTCATCTGCCCGTCAAATCCGTGGCTTGCGTCGATCACGGCATCAAAACCGGCCATTTCCCCGGCCAATCGCCCCACATCGTCAAAACCGGTCAACCGGCAGGGCACCGGCATCGGATCGGGGCCGCGCGGCGGCTCTGACACCAGCGCCTTCACCTCGACGCCCCGCGCCTGCAGGGCCACGGCGATGCGGCGGGCCTCTGCACTGCCCGCAAGAAGGAGGATTCTGCACGTCATCCGCCGACATTAGCCAGAGACCCTGCCGTGGCAAGGGGATCGCGGCACAGCCGTTCCGCCAAAGCCGCCCAAAACCCGGAACCAAACCGCACCTTCTGTGCGGGACACGCGAGGGTTCGCTTGCGGACTTTGCTGCCGTGTCCAACACCCGAAATTGGTCGCGCCCGAACCGAGGGGCGGAAGCGAAGCGCCCGCCCCGTGGGGGCGGTTCGGGCGCTGCCAAAGCTTTGCTTTGGCAATGGGTCTGCACTTTGAGAGCACAGGTTGGCCTCCATCCTGACCTTCACTGCGCCAGGCACAAATGACCGCTGTCCTTTTTCCCATGCGTTTTGGATCAGTTACCTGTCGCAAAAGTCGGTTTTGCCTGACATCTGACACTTGCCCCCCCGGTAGCGCAGGAGTACCCCTGACCCCAAGCAACGGACGAGAGCCCATGATTGATGACAGCCGCGCCAAGCGCAACGTAACCATCCTTGTCCTGGCGCAGGCCCTCTTGGGCGCTCAGATGCCGATGCTCTTCGTGGTGGGCGGGCTTGCCGGGCAATCACTTGCCAGCAACATCTGCTTTGCCACGCTGCCGATCTCGATGATCGTGCTGGGCTCGATGCTCTCGGCCACGCCGGTCTCTGCCATCATGCAACGTTACGGACGGCGCGCGGGGTTCTTCCTCGGCACGACGGGCGGTACGCTGGGGGCGATGGTGGGGGCCTACGGCCTTTACGCCGCCTCCTTCCCGATTTTCCTCATCGGTTCGCTGCTGACCGGCATCTACATGTCGGCGCAGGGCTTCTACCGCTTTGCCGCCGCCGATACCGCCACGGACGCTTTCCGGCCCAAGGCGATTTCATATGTGATGGCGGGGGGGCTCGTCTCTGCCGTGATCGGGCCGCAGATCGTGAAATGGACGGCGGATGCCTATGTGATCCCCTTCCTCGGCACCTATGTTGCCGCCATCGGGGTCAATGTTCTGGGCAGCCTGCTGTTTCTCTTCATCGACATCCCGAAACCACCCGTACCGACCCAGGATGCGCCGCGCGGGCGCAGCCGGATGGAGCTGATCCGCACGCCGCGCATCGCGGTGGCGGTGATCTGTGCCACCGTCTCCTATGCGCTGATGAACCTGGTGATGACCTCCACGCCGCTGGCCGTTGTCGGCTGCGGGCTGAGCGGGGATCTGCTCGGGGCAAGTGCCACCGCCGGCATGTCCGAGACCGAGCGGCTGAAATCCTTCCTCGACCTCGCGTCGAATGTGGTCACCGGCCATGTGCTGGCGATGTTCGCGCCCTCCTTCTTTACCGGCCATCTGATCGCCCGCTTCGGGGTGGAGCGGATCATGGGCCTGGGCATCCTGATCCTGGGGGCCGCCGGCGTTGTTGCCCTGCAGGGCGTGGCACTGGAGAATTTCTATGTCGCGCTGATCCTGCTGGGTCTGGGCTGGAACTTTGGCTTCATCGGGGCCACCACGATGCTGGCCGGTGCCCATGCGCCGCATGAGCGGGGCCGGATGCAGGGGCTGAACGACCTGATCGTCTTTGGCGGCGTGACCATGGCCTCGCTGGCCTCGGGCGGGCTGATGAACTGCTCCGGCGGCTCTGCGGTCGAGGGCTGGGCGGCGGTGAACTGGGCGATGATCCCCTTCCTGGTGCTGGCGGGCGGGTCGCTGATGTGGCTGGTGTTCAGTCGCAAGGCACGGCAGGCCGCCTGAGCATCTGGGCCTGCCGGCGCCCCGTCTACCAGCGCCCGGTCAGGGCGCGCCAGGCAAGGCCGGGATCAGCGGTGGGCAATCGGCCCCCGGCCACTGCCGACGGGTCCCAGATGGCGGCTTTCAACACCGCATCCGCCTGGCCCACATGCAGCAATGCCGCGCGGGCGGGTTTCGGCACGACGCCGCGCCTGGTGCGCGCGCCTGTCAGCCGCTGTTGCGCGCCAAGGGCGAGCGCCCGCACCCCTTCGGCGGTCCCGTCCAGCAGGGGCACCCGGCCCGCCGCCTCCAGCTCCGGAATGGCCAGCAGCCAGGCGGCAACCGCCGCGCCATATGCGGCATCGCGGATCACGGCCTCATCCGCCGCCCCCAGCCTGCGGGCCGCAACCCATGTGAGGTTGCCCGAGGTCTGGTCCAGATAGCGCGCAAAATGATCCGCATCCTCGAATGCGTCGCGATAGACGTCCCAGCGCCGCGCGGCCACCAGCTCGTCCAGCAGGCGCGCATCCTCGGCGTCCAACACATCTGCCAGCGGCGTTGCAACCTCGTGGCGGCGCACCGGGCCGCCTTCGGCGATCTCCTCGCAGACATCGCGCCACCATTGCAGCCGCATCTCCGCGATCATGGTCTCCTGCGTCACCCAGGGCGCGCGCGCCACTTCGATGTTGAAGGCATAAAGCGGGAACAGCACCCGCCGCGCGGGCACCGGGGCTGCCATCGCCGCGCGAAAACGCGCAGGGTCGCCCCGCTCCACCAATGCGGCGCAGGCGGTCAGATCGGCGTCGAACCCCATCAGCGGCCCGCCGACCCGGCCCTGGGCAAGGGCCGCACGAGGCTGAGCAGATAGCCGAAGTCTTCCCGGTGCGCGCGCCAGCAGGCGGCTTCCTCTTGCGCGGCGTCCAGCACCGCGGCAAGGGCCGCATCCGCCCCCGGGCGCAGGCTGGCAATGCGTGCATCGAGCGGGGTGTAATAGCTTTCCCAGGCCGCATCCGTCAGCCTGCGGGTCGCGATGGTCTCATAACCTGCCGCCGCGACCCGTGCCGCGATCCCTTCCGCATCGGTCATCGCGGGATATTGCTGCCAGTGTGTCGCAGCACGCGGTGACGGGCTGCCGGTGAACCAGCAGACCTCCGAAAAGGCGATCATGCCGCCGGGGCGCAGCGCCCGGCGCCAGGCGGTCAGCGCCTCTGTCACCCCCATGAAATAGACCGCACCGGCGCACCAGATGAAATCATATTCGTTGTGGATCGCGGCCATATCGGCGCGCAGCAGCGTCACGCGCGGATCATCCTGCCAGCGCGCGCGGGCCGCGTCCACGAAATGCGCGGTCTTGTCCAGCGCGGTCACATGGCCCTGTGGCGCGGCCTCCAGCAGCGCCGGGATGTCGCCCCCCGGGCCACAGGCCACATCCGCCACCCGCGCCACCGGTGCGAGATCCGCCAGGGCGGTGGCCCAGGCCACATCCGCCGCCTCCCCCGGTCCTTCGCGGGGCAGGTCGCGGTGCAATTGGTAAAAGGCGGTCATGTCGTCAGAACGCATCTAGGAAACCTTCTATGGCCTGGGCGGTTTCAGGGGCATCGACAATCGCCAGATGGCCGATGTCGGGGACCAGCAGATACCGGCCCTTGTCGGTCACCGGTTGCATCGTGGGCTGGTAGCGGGCGGCGTCAAAGGCTTCATCCGCCCTGCCCGCCACCAGCAGGAAGGGCGGCAGGGCAGCCACATCGGCAAGGTAGTCGCCGCGCGGGGCATAGGACGCGTTCAACCGGTAGGAATAGGCCGTCGTCGCCGTATCGCCCAGCGGACCGTCGAGCACCGCCTGCGGCATGTTGAACTGGATCACCGTGAGGTGGTTCAGCGCCCTGATGCCTGCCGCGTTCAGCATGCTCAGCCCGATCAGACGCCGGGTCAGCGGTTGCGCCCAGCCGCCGGAACTGGGCCGTGTGGTCGGGGCGTTGTGTTTCAGGAAGGGGGCAAGCAGCACCGCCCCATCCAGCATCCCGCCATGCGGGCCACCGGCAAAGCGCACCACCAGCCCGCCGCCCGAGGAATGGCCGCCCAGAATGACCTTCTGCCCCGGTTTGCGGCGCGCCTTGATGAGGTCGGCGAGGTCGTCCTCCAACTGGCCGATATAGGCCAGATCGCCGCGCACACCCGGCTTTGCCCCGTGACCGCGCAGGTCCGGCACCAGCACATCGGCCCGCGCCGACAGACGCCGGGCAAGGTGGTCGAACTGCAACCCGTGCCAGCCGGACCCATGGACCAGCACCAGCAAGGGCGCGTCACCGCGCCCGCTGTCATAGGCGCGGAGCTGCATCGCGAACCCGTCGCGCAGGGCAAGGCTTTCCTGGGGCTGCGCAGACGCACCCGCCGCCGAGAGCGGGCCGCTGAAATCCAGCCCCCCCTTGCCACTCAGCCGGGCGGCCCGCTGGGACGCGATCAGGATCAGGGCAATCGCCCCGGTGACCGCAAGCGAGATTGCCAGAAATTTGACAAGGCTGAAAACCATGCGCCTCAGCCCTTCAGATCACGGATCAGCTTCCACCGGATCGCATCCAGCAACGCCTCGAAGGAGGCGTCAATTATGTTGGGGCTGACCCCCACGGTGGACCAGCGCCGCCCCTGCCCGTCCTCGCTGTCGATGATGACGCGGGTCACCGCCTCGACCCCGCCCTGGGTGATGCGCACCTTGAAATCCACCAGCCGCATGTCGTCGAGCATCGCCGAATATTGGCCAAGGTCCTTGACCAGCGCCTTGGACAGCGCGTTGACCGGGCCGCGGTCGCCGTCCTCGTCCATGGATTCGCTTACCGACATGCGCTTTTCGTCGTCGACCTTCACCACCACGACCGCCTCGGAAAGGCTGACCATCCGGTTGTACTTGTTCTTGCGGCGTTCGACCGTGACGCGGTAGCGCTTGACCTCGAAAAGGTCGGGCATCTGGCCCAGAGCCTCACGCGCCAGCAGTTCGAAACTGGCCTGCGCCGTGTCATAGGCATAGCCGATGGCCTCGCGCGCTTTCACCTCTTCGAGGATCCGCGCCAGGGCCGGATCGCCCTTGGCCACGTTCAGCCCCGCTTCGGTCAGGCGGCGGCGCAGATTGGACTGGCCCGCCTGGTTGGACATCGGGATGATGCGGCTGTTGCCCACGGTCGCGGGCTCGATATGCTCGTAGGTGCTGGGGTCTTTCAGGATCGCGCTGGCGTGCAGCCCCGCCTTGTGGGCAAAGGCCGAAGCCCCCACGAAAGCCGCCTGTTTCTGCGGCACCCGGTTCAGGATCTCGTCCAGCATCCGGCTGGTCCGGGTCAGCGATTTCAGCGCCTTGTGGCTGATGCCGGTCTCGTAGCGGCTGGCATAGGGTTCCTTGAGCAGCAGGATCGGGATCAGCGCCGTCAGGTTGGCATTGCCGCAGCGTTCGCCCAGCCCGTTCAGCGTGCCCTGGATCTGGCGTGCGCCCGCGTCGACCGCGGCCAGGGTGCAGGCCACGGCATTGTCGGTGTCATCATGGGTGTGGATGCCCAGCCGGTCGCCGGGAATGCCCGCCCCGATGACCTCACCGGTGATCCGCCCCACTTCGGCAGGCAGCGTGCCGCCATTGGTATCACAAAGCACGATCCAGCGCGCCCCGGCCTCCAGCACGATCCGCAGGCAGGACAGGGCATATTCCGGGTTGGCCTTGTAGCCGTCAAAGAAATGCTCCGCGTCAAACAGCGCCTCGCGGCCCGATGCCGTCAGATGCGCAATGCTGTCGCGCAACAGGCTCAGGTTCTCCTCCAGCGAGATGCCAAGCGCGCGGGTGACGTGGAATTCATGGGTCTTGCCCACCAGACAGACCGATTCCGTGCCCGCGTTCATGACCGCCGCCAGCACATCGTCATTCTGGGCCGAGATGCCAAGGCGCTTGGTCATGCCAAAGGCGGTCAGCTTGGCCCTGGTCTTTGGTGCCGCATCGAAAAAGGCGTTGTCGGTGGGGTTTGCCCCCGGCCAGCCGCCCTCGATGTAATCCACCCCCAGCGCGTCCAGCGCAGCGGCGATCTGGTGCTTTTCCTCGGTGGAGAACTGCACATCCTGGGTCTGCTGCCCGTCGCGCAGGGTGGTGTCGTATAGGTACAGGCGGGTTTTCGTCATCACATTGCCCCCCCGATTTCTCTTTTAGGTCGTGCGCACAGCACGACCTGTCCCCGGCCGCCCCCCCGGGCGGGGACAAGCCCCACCCGCGGCCGGGCAAAGGTCTGCGATGCGGCAACCATCACAACACACCTTCCAGGCCGGTGCCGTCAAAACCCGGCGGCGCTTTCAGCTTCACGCCGTCCTTGCTCATCTGCACTTCGATCCCCAGCGCGGTCAGCGCCGTCTTGATCCGGTCCACCTCGGCGAAATCCTTGGTCTCCATCGCGGTCACCCGCGCGTCGCTCAGGAAGGCTTCGACATCGGTCAGGTCATAGGCCTGTTCCACCGCCCAATCGGGGATCTTGTCGCCCAGGAGCCCCAGCAGCACCAGCGCGCCGCGCAGACCCGCGACATCATTCTCGCCCGACAGCCTGTGGCACAGGGTCAGCACCCCGTGAGAGTTCAGATCATCCGCAAGCAGGTCGACCGCTTCGGCCGGGGGTACCGTCGTCTCGTCCCCCGCGACCTGGGTGTACCACTTGCGCAGCACGCGTTCGGCCTCTTCGCGCTTCTTGTCGGTCCAGTCCATCGGCTTGCGGTAATGGGTCGACAGGAAGACAAAGCGGATCACCTCGCCCGGCACGCCCTGATCCAACAGGTCCCGCACGGTAAAGAAATTGCCAAGCGATTTTGACATCTTGCGCCCCTCGACCTGCAACATCTCGTTGTGCATCCAGACATTGGCAAAGCCGTGGCCCGCGCATTTCGACTGGGCAATCTCGTTCTCATGATGCGGAAAGGTCAGGTCGTTGCCGCCGCCGTGAATGTCGAAGGTATCGCCCAGCAGCGCCTCGGCCATGGCGGAGCATTCGATGTGCCAGCCGGGCCGACCCCGGCCCCAGGGGCTGTCCCAGCCGGGTGTCTGCGCGTCGGAGGGTTTCCACAGGACAAAATCCATCGGATCCTCCTTGTAGGGCGCGACCTCGACCCGGGCACCGGCGATCATGTCGTCCACCGACCGCCCCGAAAGCGCGCCGTATTCGGCATAGGACCGCACCCGGAACAGCACATGCCCCTCGGCGGCATAGGCGTGATCCTTGCTGACAAGGTCCTGGATCATCGCAATCATCTCGTCGATATAGGCGGTGGCGCGCGGCATGGCGCGGTCGTGTTCCGCCCCTTTCAGCGAGGGCTCCAACGCCCCGACCGCCGCCATGTCCTGCAGGAACCAGCGGGTTGTTTCCGCCGTGATCTCGCCAATCGAACGGCCGCTTTCGGCGGCGCGCGCATTGATCTTGTCATCCACATCGGTGAAGTTGCGCACATAGCTGACGTGGTCCGGCCCATAGACATGCCGCAGCAGCCGGTAGAGCACGTCGAACACGATCACAGGCCGCGCGTTGCCGATATGGGCCCGGTCGTAGACTGTCGGTCCGCAGACATACATCCGCACGTCATCCGCCGAAATCGGCACGAAGTCCTCGCGCTTGCGGGTCCTGGTGTTGTGAAGTCTGATTGTCGTCATCGGTCGTCCTCGGCCATGTCTGGCGCGGGATGCCACATCTGGTTCAGAATGAAAACGACATGAGCACGCCCGCGAGAAATCTCAGCAGGTAATAATGATGCGTGTTTTGCATGTCATCGTGGTCATGGGGATGAGGTACGCCCATGATTGCCGCAGGTCAAGGCTGATTGACAAACCGCGCCGCCTCTGCGCCCCTGCGCGCGTCACAACAAGGAGCGCCGCCATGCAAGCATCACACCGCATCAGCCACATTCTGGGAGGAGGCTCCGACGGATGGGGCGTTTTCACCAAGGCACGCCGCATGATCGCCCAGGGCACGAAGGTCACCGAGCTGACCATCGGGGAACATGACATCCGCACCGCCGCGCCGATCCTGCAGGACATGCACCGCTCGGCGATCGAGGGGCACACCGGATATGCCGCGGTGCCCGGCACCGACGCGCTGCGTGACCGGGTTGCGGCGCGGGTCACAAGACGCACCGGCGTGCCGACCACACGCGACAACGTGCTGATCACACCGGGCGGTCAGGCCGGGTTGTTCGCGACCCATATCGCCTGCTGCGATGCGGGTGATACCGCGCTTTTCATCGACCCCTATTATGCCACCTACCCCGGCACGATCCGTGGCGCGGGTGCCGAGCCGCTGGCCATTGCCGCGCGCCCTGACGCGGGGTTCCAGCCCCGGGCGGCGGATATCGCGGCGGAGGCGAAAGGCGCAAGATCGCTGCTGGTCAATTCGCCCAACAACCCCACCGGCGTGGTCTACAGCCGTGAAACGCTGGAGGGGATCGCGCAGGTCTGCACCGATCACAACCTCTGGCTGATCTCGGACGAAGTCTATGACACCCAGGTCTGGAAGGGCGAACACATCAGCCCCCGCGCCCTGCCCGGCATGGCGGATCGCACGCTAGTGATCGGCTCCATGTCGAAATCCCATGCCATGACAGGTTCCCGCTGTGGCTGGATCGTGGGCCCGGCCGGGATGATCGAGCATCTGACAAACCTGGCCACCCATACCACCTATGGCGTGCCGGGGTTCATTCAGGATGCGGCCGTGTTTGCGCTGGATCAGGGGCCGGCCTTTGAAGCGGAGGTCGGGGAACCCTTCCGCCGCCGCCGCGCACTGGCGCATGACATCCTGGCCGGGCAGAATGCCGTCACCCTGGTGCCCTCGGACGGGGCCATGTACCTGATGCTGGACATCCGCAGCACCGGGCTGAGCGGTGAGGCCTTTGCCGATGCGCTGCTCGACGCGCATCATATCGCGGTGATGCCGGGGGAAAGCTTTGGCCGCGCCGCCGCGGGCCACCTGCGGGTGGCGATGACCGTGGATGACAGCCGTTTCGCCGAAGCCCTGTCCACGCTCTGCGGCTTTGCCCAGGAGCGCGCCGAAGCGGCATAAGGCGGCACGGCGAAGGATCAGGCGCCGCAGCCCCCCGGGGCAGCAGTGAAAGGGTTCCCCACGGGGAACCCGATACATTGTGAATAAACATTTCTATATGGCTAACCCTGCGACAGGATACCGGGCCTGACACCGGGGTCCGGCAACGGGGCCTGACGCTTCTGTAATGCAAAAGGCCGGGGCAAAGCCCCCTCAGATTGCTGACAAACCCGGAAACGGCTGCCGCCGGAGGTAAATCGTTCTTCTGCGCTCAGCGTTTCGTTTTCGAACGAAGGGCCGCGCCCGAGCCTGGGAGGGCGCATTGAGACGCGCATTCGGAGCGCTTCCCTTACAAATATCAATGTTGTCAGTGTGATACGAGAAGTCACCAAAAGCGCCCTCCCGTTTTGCCGGAGGCAAACCTTCGGTTTGACGGGAGGGTCGGGCGCAGCCCGGGCTGACACCCGGGCCAAGGCTTGTGGCTGGCGTCGTGGAAGAACGATTTCGTTGTTTCGGGGGGGGGGCGGGTGCAGGAACGTGCTTTTTCAGCAGCCTCAGGCCGGGGCAAAACCCCGGCCTTTCTCTGGCGCGATGGCCAGGCGCTCAGAAGCGCAGGGAGCCGCGCACGGTGAAGGTTGTCGCATCCGCATCCGCGCCGGCGACACCGCCGATATCGTCGAACTTGTGATGCAGCACTTCCGCACCGACGGTGTAGCGGTCGGTGATCTTGTAGGTCGCGCCGATCCCGGCAAAGGGGCCGGTTTCATCGCCGAGCGAAGTATCGGCACGGGCCGCACCGGCGGTGGCGTAGATCAAGGTGTTGCCAAGGTCGTAACCGCCCTTGAACTTCAGCCGGGCCACGGAATCGACATTGGCCGCACCGTTGTTCAGGTCGATGTCGGTCTTGTCATAGTCCAGTTCGCCACCGATGACATAATTGCCCAGGTCATAGTCGTAACCGGCGTGGAAACCGTAGGTGCCATTGTCACCATCCAGCACGCCCGGACCGTCGACATCGCCATACCCCAGTTGCAGACCGGTGTAGAAGCCGGTCCAGTCACCGGAAACCGGGACCGGCGCAGGTGCGGGCGCATAGACCGGGTCTTCCACCACGGGGTCTGCCAGGTTGCCGGCATAGGCGGCACCGCCCATGGCTGTGCTTGCGGCAAGTGTGATCGCGCTGATCTTGATAAACTTGTTCATGTTCTGCTCCTTGGCATTGTCTTTTGTTCATCCCGCATGATGCGCGGTTGTTGGATGAACCCGGAACATAGGTATCGGTTTCGCAATGTCTGCTCACACGCACGTGATGGGCTGGAAGTTGCGCAATCCGCCACTTCGGTTCGGCTGGTTTCAGCTTGGGGCAAAAATCGCCCGGAACCTTTTTGCTGCATGGGCAAAATCATGCCGCGCCTGCACGGGTCGCAAACAGGCCGCGCGGTCGTAAACGGAACAGACGGGCAAGGGCGCGCTTTGCACGATGGGGCAAGGGAGAGGCCATGAACGCTGATCTGTGCATCATTTCACGCATCATCCGCACGATCGGGGCGGAACGTGGTCGTGCAGCCCGCGGCGCGCCGCGGCGGCGCTGACCCCCGCCTGCCCTGCACCTCTTCCACCGGAACATCACCATGACAGATCTTTCACCGACACGCACAGGGGGCCGCGCCGCGCGCCGTGCCGCCCGTGCCGCCCCGCTTGCACAACACCTGCGCCCGATCCGCCCCGGCCTGGAGGGCGGTCTTTACCGCCCGCTGAGCGATCAGGGCATGGCGGATATCCACAATGCCGCCCTGACCGCGCTTGAGGAAATCGGCCTGGCCGATGCCCCGGCCAGCGGCATTGCCTATCTGACCGGCGCAGGCGCGATCCTGGGCGACGACGGGCGCATCCGGTTCCCCCGCGCGCTGGTCGAGGATACCATCGCCCGCGCCAACCGCAGCGTGACCCTGTTCAGCCGCGACCGCCAGCACGATCTGGAACTTTCGGGCAACCGGGTGCATTACGGCACCGCCGGGGCGGCGGTGCATATGGTCGATGCCCTGGGCCGCAACTACCGCGAATGCGGGGTGCAGGACCTGCATGATGCGGCCCGCATCTGCGATGCGCTGGACAATATCCACTTTCTGCAGCGCCCCATGGTCTGCCGCGACATCACCGACAACCGCGAGATGGACCTGAACACGATCTATGCCTGCTGCGCGGGGACCGGCAAACATGTCGGCACCTCCTTTACCGATCCCGCCTATGTGGCGGAGGCGCTGGAGATGCTGCACATCATCGCAGGCGGCGAGGATAAATGGCGCGAACGGCCCTTCGTGTCGAACTCCAACTGCTTTGTCGTGCCGCCGATGAAATTCGCCACCGAAAGCTGCATGGTGATGGAGGCCTGCATCGCAGGCGGCATGCCGGTGCTGCTGCTGTCGGCGGGCATGGCCGGGGCCACGGCCCCCTCGACCGTGGCAGGCGCCATCGTGCAGGCGGTGGCCGAATGCCTGGCCGGGCTGGTCTATGTCAATGCGGTCAGGCCGGGACATCCGGCGATCTTTGGCACCTGGCCCTTCGGGCTGGACCTGCGGTCGGGCGCGATGACGGGGGGATCGGGCGAACAGGCGCTGCTGACCGCCGGCTGCGCGCAGATGCACAAGTTCTACGGCCTGCCCGGCGGTGCCGCCGCCGGGATCGCGGACAGCAAGCTGCCGGACATGCAGGCGGGCTGGGAGCAGATGTGCTCCAACGTGATGGCGGGGCTGTCTGGCTGCAACATGATCTATGAGGCGGCGGGCATGCATGCCTCCCTGCTGGGGTTCTGCCATGAAAGCCTGATCCTGGGCGACGACCTGATCGGTCAGGCCCTGCGCTGCGTGCGCGGGATCGAGGTGACGGAGGAGACCCTGGCGGTGGAAGAGATGCGCGCGGTCTGCCTTGGCGGGCCCGGTCACTACCTGGGCACCGAACAGACCCTGGGCCGCATGGAAACGGATCATGTCTATCCGAAGCTGGGCGACCGGACCTCGCCCAAGGAATGGGCAGAGAAGGACAAGCCGGACCTGATCGTGAAGGCGACAGCGCGCAAGGAGGAGATCCTGGCCCGGCGTGCCCCTGCGCGGTTCGATGCGGCCACCGATGCCATTCTGCGGCGCCGTTTCAGAATCCACCTGCCGGGCTGAAGCCACCCCCCGGGCTGACGCGCGTCCGGACAAACAAAAAGGCCCGGTGCCTTGGCACCGGACCTCATCGGGGCATGGGGGGCCTGTTGTCGCTGCCGTGCCTCCCCCCGATGCCCCGAACCCGAAACGGGGCTGTTATAGCGCTTCGGGATATACCTGAATCACTTGTTCGCTGCCTCTCCCTGCGGTCGAACGCGAAAAGTGATGTTGGATGTTTCAAGTTAATCCCGAAACGCTGTAGCATTTCCAGTTTATGTTGTATCGCCGATGTCCCGAGAGCGCGAAGCGCGGCAGGGTATCGGCGATACAAGTTCAAGGCGGGGCGCTTTAGCCTTCGTCGGAGGTGGGCATCACGCCTGCTTCCTGTGCCGATTGCACTTCGGCATCGTCCAGTGCGCCGTCGGCGTTCAGGTCCATCGCCGAATATTGCTCTGCGGTCACGTCAGGATAGACCGCCTGCACTTCAGTCACGCTGAGCAACCCGTCGCCGTTGGCGTCCAGGTCTGCGACCCCGGCACCCATCGCATAGGCGGGCAGGCAGAGGGCTGTCAGGGCGGCGAGGGTTACTTTGGATACATGTGTCATGTGATACTTCCTTTTCGTGGTTTGGTCGAAGGTCTTGCTGCCTTCAGGGTGTTAGACGCATCCGGAGCGGTTTGCGTTCATCCCCCCGGAGCGGCGCGCGAAGGCCTGCCGACCTGGCCCCCGGCCATGGGCAAAGCGCCGCCCAAAAAGCCCCGGAAGCCGGTTTCGGCGGAAATTCCCCAACTGGTTGTGTTCCGGTGAAATCGGCATGCTGCACAAAAACAAGCGAGGCAGCACCATGACAGACCCCCTGACAGCCCACCTGACCGCCCCCGTCGCGGGCCCCGGACCGGCCCCCGGGCCGGCCTCCTCCCCTGCCCCATGCGCCTTCGACGCCCTGATGCCCCGGCTGCGCGCCCGCGCCCGCAAACTGACCCGCAGCGCGGAGGAAGCCGAGGACCTGGCCCAGGAGGTGGCGCTGAAACTGTGGCAGTTGCTGGCGGGGGATGCAGAGATCGCCGCCCCCGACCGCTATGCGATGATCATGCTGCACAACCTCGCGCGGCACCGCTGGCGCGGGACACGGCAGACCGAAAAGCTGACAGAGGAAATGGCGGTGACAGCACCCGTGGCCCCGGCCCGGCTGGCCTGCGCAGAGCTGCGCGCGGCCATCGCATTGCTGCCCCGCGACCAGCGCGCCTGCATGGAACTGGTGTTGGCCGGTGACACCAGCCCGCAGGTGCTGGCGGCGCATCTGGGTGTGCCCGAAGGCACGGTGATGTCGCGCCTGGCACGGGCGCGGGCCAGCCTGCGGCAGCAGATGGCGCTGGAGGGATCGGTGTCGGAACTGCTGTGAGCGCGGACCGGGGGCCAACCCCCGGACCCCCGGTGGTATTTTTGGAACAATGAAGCCGGGGGTGGTGCAGGAGGTTCGGCGCGGTCCGGGTATGGCAAACCGGGTGCAGAGGCCGGAGTCAGCCCGCATCCTCCTGAGCAGAAAAAAGGGAGAGCCGAAGTGCCCCCTTGAGTTTCGCCGTTCCGTTTGCATTTCCTTCAAATGCAAACTCCCCTGACAGAGGCCTTTTCCTTAAAAGGCCGGAGTCAGCTCTCATCCTTACAGACAGAAAAAAGGCAGAGCCGCAGCCCTGCCTGTAGTTTCGCCGTTCAAGCTCAATATGTTAACCGCTCGGTATTTGTTTGCCTGCGGCCTGAACGTCGTCCAGAGCACGCGCACGCGCTCCGTGTCCCAAGCAAAACCTATTGGTTTTGCTTGGAGGCGGTGGCAGCGTATCGCTTGCGATGCGCGAGAACCGCCCCCGTTTCAGGTGAAGCGCCCCAGCAGAACTCGGATGCTTCAGTCTCAAAGAAGAATTACTTCTTCTTGTCTGGTCGCTGCGTGAGCGCAGACGCGGCTGCCGATTTAGCAGCCTTTGAAGATTTCGGATCACTAAGCACTTTTGCTGCGGCAGATGCGGCTTTGGCGCTTGTGACCTCCGAATTCTTGCGTCGGGTCATTATGATCCCTCCACTTGTGGACAAAGCTATGGGTAAGCAAGGTATGTTCCCTGTATCGCCATGTATCTTCGCCCTGTCGGCAGTGCGTCATTGATCGCAAGTTTCGACCTGTACTACTCCTTTCACAGAGGCCGGACATTGGCCTTTTGCTTCGTCTCTCGCCCGCACCGTGGAAACGAGAGATGGGCCGGGGCTCGAAACTGATACTTTCGGGCCCCAACCCCCAATCTCCTCAACTACACCCCGACGTCCCACCGCAGGTGTTGCACTTCATGCAGGTGCCGTTGCGCACCAGCGTGTAGTTGCCGCATTCGCCGCAGGCCTCGCCCTCGTAGCCCTGCATCTTGGCCTTGGTCCGGGCATCCATGCTGACCGCCCCCGTGGCCACAGACGTGCTTGCCGCCATGGCGACGGCGGCATTGCCGTTGACCTGCGGTGCAGCTGCGGCGACGGCGGCTGCCATCTCGCGCTGGCCGCCCTGAAGCACCACCAGTTCCTGCGGCAGTCGGTTGCGCAGGTAGCCGGTCGAGCTGATCTGACGCAGCACTTCGAGGCTCTTGGTCGCAGCGGTTTCCGACAGTTCGGAGACATTGGCCACGCCTTCTTCCTCTTCGCCCCGGCCGAGATCGTCAAATGTGGCGCCTTCGGGCTTCACATGGGCCAGATCGGTCCGGTCCAGGTAGCTGACCGCCAGTTCGCGGAAGATATAGTCGAGGATCGAGGTCGCATTCTTGATGCTGTCATTGCCCTGCACCATGCCCGCCGGTTCGAACTTGGTGAAGGTGAAGGCATCAACGAATTCCTCCAGCGGCACGCCGTACTGAAGCCCGACAGAGACCGCGATGGCGAAATTGTTCATCATCGCCCGGAAGCCCGCACCTTCCTTGTGCATGTCGATGAAGATCTCGCCCAGCTTGCCGTCGCCGTATTCGCCGGTGCGCAGATAGACCTTGTGGCCGCCGACGATGGCCTTCTGGGTATAGCCCTTGCGGCGCTGGGGCATCTTCTCGCGGTGCGATTTGATGATTTCCTTGACGATCACCTTCTCGACGATCTTTTCGGCCAGCACGGCGGCTTTCTCCTGCAGGGAGCCGCTTTCCAGCACCTCCGCCGCATCGTCGTCATCCTCGATCAGCGCGGCCGCCAGCGGCTGGCTGAGCTTGGAGCCGTCGCGGTAGAGCGCATTGGCCTTGATCCCGAGGCTCCAGGACAGCTCATAGGCTTGCTGGCAATCCTCGATGCTTGCGTCATTGGGCATGTTGATCGTCTTGGAGATCGCGCCGGAGATGAAGCTTTGCGCCGCGGCCATCATGTAGATGTGGCTGTTGACGCTGAGATACCGCTTGCCCTTCTTGCCGCAGGGGTTGGCACAATCGAAGATGCCGTAGTGCTCTTCTTTCAGGTGCGGCGCCCCTTCCAGCGTCATGGTGCCACAGACGTGGTCATTGGCCGCGTCGATGTCCGCGCGGGTAAAGCCCAGGGATTTCAGCAGGTCAAAGGTCGGGTCGTTCAGCTTGTCCGCCGGGATGCCCAGCACGTTCTTGCAGAAATCCGCGCCCAGCGTCCATTGGTTGAACACAAAGCGGATGTCGAAGGCCGAGGCCAGCGCCTTGTCCACCTTGGCCAGTTCGTTGGGGCCGAAACCATGGCCCGCCAGCGAGGTGTGGTTGATGCCGGGGGCATTGCCGATGGTGCCGTGGCCCACGGCGTAGGACACGATCTCTTCGATCTGGGCGGAGCCGTAGCCGAGCTTTTCCAGCGCGGCGGGCACAGATTGGTTGATGATCTTGAAATAGCCGCCGCCGGCCAGCTTCTTGAACTTCACCAGGGCAAAGTCAGGCTCGATCCCGGTGGTGTCGCAATCCATCACCAGACCGATGGTGCCGGTAGGTGCGATGACCGAGACCTGCGCGTTGCGATACCCATGTGCTTCGCCCAGTGTCAGCGCCTCGTCCCAGGTGGACATGGCCACGTCGATCAGGCCGGGCTGCGGGCAGTTGGCGTGATCCAGCGGCACCGGCTTGACGCTCAGCTTCTCATAGCCGGTGTCGTTGCCATAGGCCGCGTTGCGGTGGTTGCGGATGACGCGCAGCATGTGCTTGCCGTTCTTGGCATAGCCCGGGAAGGCCCCCAGCTCGCCCGCCATTTCGGCGGAAGTGGCATAGGACACGCCGGTCAGGATCGCGGTCAGCGCACCGCAAAGCGCGCGGCCCTCGTCGCTGTCATAGGAATAGCCCATGTTCATCAGCAATCCGCCGATGTTCGCATAGCCCAGACCCAGGGTGCGGAAGTCATAGGACCGCTGCGCGATTTCCCGGGAGGGGAATTGCGCCATCATCACCGAGATTTCCAGCGTCACGGTCCACAGACGCGCGGCATGCATGTAGTCTTCGACGTTGAACACGCCGTCCTGCAGGAAGGTCAGCAGGTTCATCGACGCCAGGTTGCAGGCGGTGTCATCGAGGAACATGTATTCCGAACAGGGGTTGGAACCGCGGATCGCGCCGTCTTCGGGGCATGTGTGCCAGTCGTTCACCGTGTCGTGGTACTGGATGCCCGGATCGGCACAGGCCCATGCGGCATGGCCCACCTGGGCCCAGAGATCACGGGCGCGGATGGTCTTGGCCACCTTGCCGGTTGTGCGGTCGGTCAGTTCCCAGTCCGCGTCCTTTTCGACGGCGGTCAGGAAGGCATTGGTGACGCGGATCGAGTTGTTGGAGTTCTGGCCGGAGACCGAGTTGTAGGCCTCGGAGTCCCAGTCGGTGTCATAGGTCGGGAATTCGATGCTGGTGTGGCCCTGCTTGGCGTAATCCAGCACGCGTTTGACGTAGGTCTCGGGGATCGCAACCTTCTTGGCTTCGCGGATCGCCTGTTTCAGCGCGTCATTCCTGGCCGGGTCATAGGCGTCTTCAACTGTCCCGTCCCATTCCTTGATCGCCTTGAACAGAAGGTTCAGCTTCTGCTCGTGCATCTTGGAGCCTGCGACGATGGAGGCGACCTTCTGCTCTTCCAGCACCTTCCAGTTGATGAATTCCTCGATATCGGGGTGGTCCGCATCGACGATCACCATCTTGGCGGCGCGGCGCGTGGTGCCGCCGGATTTGATGGCACCGGCGGCGCGGTCACCGATTTTCAGGAAACCCATCAGGCCGGAGGATTTGCCGCCGCCCGACAGTTTCTCCCCTGCCGCACGCAGCGAGGAGAAGTTGGTGCCGGTGCCGGAGCCGTATTTGAACAGCCGCGCCTCGCGGACCCAGAGGTCCATGATGCCGCCATCGCCCACCAGGTCATCGGCGACGGACTGGATGAAGCAGGCATGCGGCTGGGGGTGTTCGTAGGAGGATTTGGAACGGGTCAGTTTGCCGGTCTTGTAGTCGACATAGTAATGGCCCTGCGCGGGACCGTCGATGCCGTAGGCCCAATGCAGGCCGGTGTTGAACCACTGCGGGCTGTTGGGGGCCGCGCGCTGGCTGGCCAGCATATGGCGCATCTCGTCAAAATAGGCGCGGGCATCTTCCTCGGTGGTGAAATAGCCACCTTTCCAACCCCAATAGGCCCAGGCCCCGGCGAGACGATCGAAGACCTGCTTGGAAGAGGTCTCTCCACCCATCTCGGCACCTTCGGCGGGCACGGAGCGCCACAGGAACTCGGGCACGCCCTTTTCCTTCACCTTTTTCAATTCGGAGGGCACGCCCGCCTTGCGGAAATATTTCTGCGCGATCACGTCGCTTGCGACCTGGCTCCAGCCGGAGGGCACTTCGACATTGTCGAGCTTGAACACGACGGAGCCGTCGGGATTGCGGATTTCGGAAACTGTGCTGACAAAATCCAGGTCCGCATATGCGTCCTGGCCCGCGGTCGTAAACTGACGTTCAATTTTCATTTTTTACTGCCTCATATCCAGCATTAACAATCTACGGAAACCCGCCTGTCATTGCAGGCTGTCCCCACCCCGTTCATTGCCGACAAAAGGCACAGAAAGACCGATCACGGAGGGAGCCTGCCCCGTGTTCCTGCAGCATTTAACGAAGTTTTCGTCCTGGTGCCTGTCTTCTGCCCTGATGCGCCCTGCGAGCGTTAACCACTACATATTGTGGCGTCATCGTCGGCCTACACAAATTGACGCATCATGGGGGTTCGGGTCAACGGATTTTTTGAGAAATCTTCCAATCTTTAAGGTTGACCGGTGCCGCTCTTTTTGAGCGGCCCGCCGGGCTCCGATTCATACCGATCATATCCCCAGCCCCCCTGAACCGTGGAGGTTGCATCGCCGGTGCTATTCTCCAAACGTTACGGCACATTTAGGGGTATCGGCTCACCCTTTGCATGAAGTTATCCACAGATCCGCTGTGAACAAGATGTCCTGAAGGTGGCGATCCGGTTTCGCCGGAAAAATCTGCAGCGATTCATAAAAATGTCACGTTGACCGGAGTCTCGGGCCAAGAATCATCGGCAAACGCGCACCGCATCTGGATGCGGTCGGGGTGCAGCCCACCACATGTAGCGGTGTCGCGTCGTCAGGGGTCTTGTACGATGCGAGCACGGCCCGAGGTACAGCTAGGCGGAGGTTTCTGCCGTCGATCACTAGGTCCGGAACAAGCCGCAGGCGCCGGGCCCCAAGCCAACCTTTAAGATTTCATGAGGCGGCGCATTCACGCCGCAGGTGCAGATAACGTGTTTGCAATCTGGCGGCGGGCAAACCGAGCCTGGGCGCAACGGCACCCAAAGGGCATTTTGTGACCCGAAAGGGCAAATGTCCTGGCTATCAACATAAATGAAAGTGGTCGGAGCGAGAGGATTCGAACCTCCGACCCCCTGTACCCAAAACAGGTGCGCTACCAGGCTGCGCCACGCTCCGACCTGGCCTCTTTAGTCGCTGGCTTCGTGAATGAAAAGACCTAGATTAAGGTGTCTCGCAAGGCCATGCCGGCCCGAAGCGCGCAAAGGCGGGATGGCGCAGCTCAGTGCCTTCCACGATCCCCAGCCGTTGTGCCAGCCCGCCGTTGATCTCCAGCACCGCCAGGACGTTCTCGCCGCCGAAAATCGCGGTTTCATCCAGCGGTACGGCATTGTGGTGAATGTGGCGCACGACACCGGTGGCGTCGATGAACAGCATATCGAGGGGAATCAGCGTGTTGCGCATCCAGAAACTTGAACGGCGCGGCGCGGGATAGACAAACAGCATTCCCGAAGAGACCGGCATCGAGGTGCGGCCCATCAGCCCGCGCATCTGTTCCTGCGGTTCATCCGCAATCTCGACGGTGAAGCGGACCTGGCCCCAGTCACCACGCAGCAGGACCGTATCGGCGCGGCAGCCGGATGCGGCCTGGGCCGCAAGGGGCATCAGCGCGACAAGGACAAGGGCAAGGGCAAGGGCCGCAGCACGGTTCCCTATTCGTCTTCGCGTTCCGTCAAGACCGTTTCCCATGCCTGTACCTCTGCGGCCATACGACCGCGCTTGCCTTCGATCACCCGCATCGCCAGTGCTTCGCCCGGCTGCAAATCGGACAGGCCGGACTGGCGCAGCACTTCGATATGCAGGAACACATCCTGCGGCTTGCCAAAGACATTGGCAAACCCGAATCCCTTGGATTTATCGAACCACTTTACCCGCGCAGGTTCCAGAGGTGCCGCCGCCACGGCGCTGCGGTCCAGCCCCACGATATCCGGCAATGCGCTGGTCTGGACGTTGCCGGGCGGCTGGATCGACAGCACGGCGGTGGCCTGCACCCCGCGTTCGGTCCGCTGCGCGATCACCTCCACCCGCGCGCCATCGGTGACAGAGCTCTGGCCGAAGTTGCGCAGGACATTCACATGCAGCAGAATGTCCGGCCCCCCCTCGTCCGCCACAACAAAGCCGAACCCCTTGATCGGGTCGAACCATTTCACGACGCCCGATACCGGCGTCCCCTCGGGCGCATCTGTTTCGGGCTCGGTCGGTATGTCGCGGTCGTCCTGCACAATCGTCCTTTATCTTTTGCTTCCGTGCCCTTGGGCCGGAAAATTCAAGTTCTTATCACACGAGACAGCTTATTGATACTCAGGGGTTCAGGCGGGTCACATCCCAGGGGGAGGACGGATCGCCCCGCCGCCATTGGAACCGGTTGTGAAGCCGGAATTCGCCGTCAGCCCAGAACTCGATCTCCAGCGGCGTGATTCGATATCCGCCCCAGAACGGAGGCCGCGCCGGATCGGTTCCCTTTGCCGCCGTCACCTTAGCCACTTCGGCAACCAGCGCCGCGCGGCTTTTCAGGGGGCGCGACTGCGCCGAGGCCCAGGCGCCCAGCCGACTGCCCAGCGAACGGCTCTTGTAATAGGCGTCGGCCTGCGGCCCGTCCTCGCGGGTGATCAGCCCGCGCACCCGGATCTGGCGGCGCAGCGATTTCCAATGCATGACAAAGGCCGCCTTGCCCGCGCCATCCAGCTCCCGCGCCTTGGCGCTCTCGTAATTGGTATAGAAGACAAAGGCATCCGCCTCGATCTCTTTCAAAAGCACCATCCGCGCATTTGGCAGACCATCGTCGTCCACCGTCGCCAGGGCGATCGCGTTCGGATCGTTGGGTTCTTTGCTTTCCGCCTCGCCCAGCCACTGCCGGGCAATTTCGAACGGATCCTGCCCCGCAAAAATACCGGTGCGTTTTTCCATGTAGTATCCCAATTTCATAATCGTGCGCCGCAAATCGCACCGATCGCTATAGCGCTATATCAAATGACATAACGCAACAAGCCACAGGACCGATTTTTATACAACCAATCCGGTAGTTGGCGCTAACATGCCAAAGGCAGGCATCTTGATGGCATGGCCGCAATGTCCTAGAGGTAACCGGTAATGTAACAGGCAGAGGTTCGGTGCCCATGGAAAACACTTTGATGCAAGGCAAGCGTGGGCTGATCATGGGCCTTGCGAACGACAAGTCCATCGCCTGGGGCATTGCCCGTACCCTGAGCGAGGCGGGGGCGGAACTGGCGTTCTCCTATCAGGGCGATGCGCTGAAAAAGCGGGTCGATCCGCTGGCCGCACAATTGGGCAGCGACATTGTCCTGCCCTGCGACGTCGGTGACGAAGCCAGCCTGGACGCGCTGTTCGACGGGTTGAAAGAGCGCTGGGGCGGTCTTGATTTCGTCGTTCATGCCATTGGCTTTTCTGACAAAAACGAACTGCGCGGCCGCTATGTCGATACCAGCCGCCGCAATTTCGCGATGTCGATGGATATTTCCGTCTATTCCTTTACCGCCGTCATGCAGCGCGCGGAAAAGATGATGTCACCCGGCAGCAGCGCGCTGACCCTCACCTATTACGGCGCGGAAAAGGTCATGCCGCATTATAACGTCATGGGCGTGGCCAAGGCGGCGCTGGAAGCCTCGGTGCAATATCTGGCCGAGGATCTGGGCAAGGACGGCATCCGCGTCAATGCGATCTCGGCAGGGCCGATCAAGACGCTGGCAGCCTCCGGCATCGGCGATTTCCGCTACATCATGAAGTGGAACGAATACAACTCTCCGTTGCGCCGCAACGTCACCATCGACGACGTCGGCAAGGCGGCGCTTTACCTGCTCAGCGATCTGGGATCCGGCACCACCGGCGAGAACCTGCATGTGGATGCGGGCTACCATGTCGTCGGCATGAAAGCCGTGGACGCGCCCGACATGGCCAAGGAATAAGCCTGAACCGATGTCCCTGGAAAGCCTCATCGCCTTCAACCTGCTCCTCCTCGCGGCCCTGGCCAGCCCCGGTGCCGCGATGATCTTTGTCATCCGGACCACGGTCAGCGCGGGCCGCGTTGCGGGGCTGCTCAGCGGCGTTGGGCTGGCACTGGCGGCAGGCTGCTGGACGGCCTCGGCCTTTCTGGGGCTCGACCGGCTGCTGGCGCTTGCCCCCTGGGCCTATATCACGCTGAAGGTGGCAGGCGCGCTCTATCTGATCTGGATCGCGGTGCAGACCTGGCGGCACGCCCGCCAGCCCCCCGGCGATGCCCTGCCCCGGCCGGCCGGCCGCAACCTCATGGCCGGTGCGCTGGTGAACCTCGGCAACCCCAAATCAATGCTCTTTGCCGCCGCCCTGATCCTCGTGGTCTTTCCCAAGGGCATGAGCGCGGGCGAAATCGCCTTTGTCGTGTTCAACCATGTGACGCTGGAAATCCTGTTCTACAGTCTCTTTGCCACCCTGCTCAGCACCCCGGTTGCGCGGCAGGGCTATCTGCGTCTGAAACCGGTCTTCGACCGCATCGCCGCCCTGCTGCTGGGGGCCTTCGGCACCCGGTTGCTGATCGAAAGGTAACCCCATGTCCGACAAACGCGACGCCAACCGCCTGCCCCATGAAAAAGGCTTTCACATTTCCTGGGACCAGATCCACCGTGACAGCCGCGCCCTGGCCTGGCGGCTGGACGGCGAAGGCCCCGATGACGGCGCCTGGCGCGCGGTGGTCGCCATCACCCGTGGCGGCATGGCCCCGGCGATGATCGCGGCGCGCGAGTTGGACATCCGCACGGTCGATACGATCTCGGTCAAATCCTACGACCACCAGGACCAGTCCGAGGCCCAGGTGCTGAAATCGCCCGATGCGACGCTGATGGGCGACGGCACCGGCATCCTGATCATCGACGACCTGGTGGACAGCGGCAAGACACTGGAAGTGGTGCGCAAGATGTACCCCAGGGCGCATTTCGCCACCGTCTATGCCAAGCCCAAGGGCCGCCCCCAGGTCGATACCTTCATCACCGAAGTCAGCCAGGACACATGGATCTTCTTTCCCTGGGACATGGCGCTGCAATATGTCGAACCCTACCGGGGCAAGGACTGAACCCTTCCCCTCTTTTTGGCCGTAAATATTCCCGGGGAGTGTGAGGGGCCGGTCCCTCACGTCCGCCGCTGCAAGAGGATGCCCCCGATGCCATTGCCCCGCACCGCCACCACCTTTGCCCCGCCGGTGATGGAAGCCCGCCGCTGGCTGCAGGGCGTGGACTTTGCCCCCGGCCGCCCGCTGATCAATGTCAGCCAGGCCGCCCCGGTGGAGCCGCCGCCACAGGCGCTGCGCCAGGCGATGGCCGATGCCGCCCTGACCAATGACGCGGCGCATCTTTACGGCCCGGTGCTGGGCCTGCCGGAACTGCGCGCGGAACTGGCGGCGCAGACCGGGCAGCATTATGGCGGGTCGGTCACGCCCTTGCAGGTCTGTATCACTTCCGGCTGCAACCAGGCCTTTGCCGCCGCCATTGCCACGCTCTGTGCCGAAGGGGATGAGGTTATCCTGCCAACCCCCTGGTATTTCAATCACAAGATGTGGCTCGACATGTCCGGTGTTGCGGCGGTCCCGCTGGCCACCGGCCCGGACCTGCTGCCGGATCCGGACCATGCCGCCGCCCTGATCACGCCACGCACCCGCGCCATTGCGCTGGTCACCCCCAACAATCCCGGCGGCGTCGAATACCCCGCCGATCTGGTGCAGGCCTTCTTCGATCTTGCCCGCCGCCATGGCATCGCGCTGATCCTGGACGAGACCTACCGCGATTTCGACAGCCGCAGCGGCCCGCCCCATGCGCTGTTCCAGGACCCGGACTGGGCCGAAACGCTGATCCACCTCTATTCCTTTTCCAAGGCCTACCGCCTGACCGGGCACCGTGTCGGTGCCATGGTCACCTCGGAGCGGCGCCTTGCGGAGGTTGAAAAGTTTCTCGACACCGTGGCCATCTGCCCCGCGCAACTGGGCCAGCATGGCGCGCTCTGGGGCATGCGGAACCTCGCGCAATGGCTCGCCGGTGAGCGCGACGAGATCCTCGCCCGCCGTGCTGCGATCACGGCCAACATGCCCCGTCTGGCACCGCAGGGCTGGAAACTGCTGGGGCTGGGCGGCTATTTCGCCTATATGCAGCATCCCTTTGCGCAATCTGCCGCCACGCTGGCCCCGGAACTGGTGCGCAGCGCGGGCATCCTCTGCCTGCCCGGCACCATGTTCTGCCCCGAGGGCGACGCCACCGGAGAGCGGCAGCTGCGCATTGCCTTTGCCAATCTCGACGCCGCCGGGATCGGCGTGCTGTTCGACCGGCTGGCAGAACTGAGGCCCGGTTAGGCCCGGGGTTCAATGATCCTGATCCAAAGCGCTGCAAAACATGCATAGTTGCTTGCCCCGCGCGGGTCGGACGCATAGACAGTTGCGAAAGTAAAAAAGGGTGATGGCACATGGCCAAAGGGTCGAGCATTTCAAAAACCGCGGTCTGGATTCTGATGGGTCTGCTGATCCTCGGTCTGGGTGGCTTTGGCGCGGTCAACCTGTCGGGCAACCTGCGCTCCATCGGTACGGTGGGTGACAAATCCATCCCGGTGGATGCCTATGCGCGCCAGCTGCAGAATGAAATCCGCGCCATCGAACAGCAGACCGGCGAAAGCCTGCCCTTTGCCCGTGCCCAGGAAATCGGCCTGGACCGCGCGGTGCTGCAACGGCTGGTGCGCAACCGGGCACTGGACCATGAAACGGCGCAGCTGGGCCTGTCCATCGGCGACGAAGCCCTGCGCGAGGACATTCTGAACATCCCCGCCTTTCAGGGTGTCGATGGCAAGTTCGACCGCGACGCCTACCGCTTTGCCCTGCAGCAGGGTGGCCTGTCGGAGGGTGAATTCGAAACCTCCCTGCGCGAGGAAGCGGCACGCACCCTTTTGCAACGCGCGGTCACCGGCGGCGTGGTGATGCCCGCCACCTATGCCGATACGCTGATGACCTATATCGCCCAGAAACGCAGCTTTACCTGGAGCGTGCTGGACGAAAGCGATCTGGCGACCCCGCTGGCAGAGCCCGGAGAAGAGGAACTGCGCGCCTATTACGACGAAAATCAGCAGGCCTTCATGCTGCCCCTGACCAAGAAGATCACCTATGCCTGGCTTTCCCCCGATGCCATGCTGGACGAGGTGGAGGTGCCCGAGGAAGAGCTGCGCCGCGCCTATGACGACCGCGCCGCCGAATACCAGCAGCCCGAACGGCGCCTGGTGGAACGCCTGGTCTTTGCCGATCAGGAAAGCGCCGACCGGGCCGCCGCCGCGCTTGAGGTCGATGGCACCACCTTCAACGCGCTGGTGGAGGAACGCGGCCTTGAACTGTCGGATGTGGATATGGGCGATGTCGGCAGGCTGGACCTGGACGCCGCGGGCGAGGCTGTCTTTGCCGCCGAAGTGGGCGATATCGTGGGCCCCCTGCCCAGCCCGCTTGGGCCCGCCCTGTTCCGGGTGAACGGCGTGCTGCCCGCCCAGAACACCACCTTCGAGGAAGCCCGCCCGGCCCTGCAGGCCGAGCTTGCCTCCGCCCGCGCCGTGCGCGCGGTAGAGGCCCGTGCGCAGGAGTTGGACGACCAGCTTGCCGGCGGCGTGACCCTCGAACAGATGGCTGAGGAAACCCATATGACCCTCGGCACACTCGACTGGACCCCCGAAAGCAGCGAGGGCATTGCCGCCTACACGGCGTTCCGCGACGTGGCTGCCGATGTCACCGCCGAGGATTTTCCGCGCATCACGCAACTGGAAGACGGCGGCGTCTTTGCCCTGCGGCTGGATGAGCGGCTGGAAGAACGCCCCGAACCTTTCGAGCAGGCCCGCGATGACGTGCGCGCCGCCTGGACCGCCGAACAGACCGTTGCGCAGCTGACCGAACAGGCCGAGGCATTGGTGCAGACACTGGGCGGCACCGCCTCCTTCGAAGAAGCGGGGCTTGACGCCACGATCGAGGAAAACCAGACCCGCCGCGCCTTTATCGAAGGCACGCCCGAAGGCTTCATGGAAACGGTCTTCAGCCTGGAACCGGGCGCCGTGACGGTGCTGCCGGGGGATGGCAATGTGGTGATCCTGCGTCTCGACGCGATTGAAGAGGCCGGCGAGACCGACGAATCCGCCACCCTGCGCGCCCGCCTCACCCAACAGCTGGACCAGAACCTGTCGCAGGACCTCTATTCCGTCTTTGCCGATGACGTGGTGCGCCGCGCCGGGCCGAAGGTGGACCAGCGCGCGCTGCAGGCCGTCCATGTCAACTTTCCCTGATCGGCGGCACCCATGACCCTGACACCGGCATATGAAGATTTCGCCGCAGGCTACGGCGCGGGCGAAAACCAGATCGTCTTTACCCGGCTGGCCGCCGACCTGGACACACCTGTCTCGCTGATGCTGAAACTGACCGGGGCGAGCGAAAACGCCTTTGTGCTGGAATCGGTCACCGGCGGCGAGGTGCGTGGACGCTATTCCATCATCGGGATGAAACCTGACCTGATCTGGCGCTGCCGGGGCGAAAGCTCGGCGGTGAACCGCGCCGCCCGCTATGACGCGGATGCTTTCGAAGAGATGCCCGGCAATCCGCTGGACGTGCTGCGCAGCGTCATCGCCGAAAGCCGGATCGACCTGCCCGAAGATCTGCCGCAGGCGGCGGCGGGGCTGTTCGGCTACCTGGGCTATGACATGATCCGCCTGGTCGAACATCTGCCAAACGTGAACCCCGATCCGCTGGGCCTGCCCGATGCGGTCATGGTCCGCCCTTCGGTCATTGCCGTGCTCGACGGGGTCAAGGGCGAGGTCACCGTCGTCTCCCCCGCATGGGTCTCTGACGGGCAATCGGCGCGTGCCGCCTATGCACAGGCCGCCGAACGGGTGATGGACGCGGTGCGCGATCTGGAACGCGCGATGCCTGCCACCTCCCGCGATCTGGGCGACGCCCATGAGACCCCGGAGCCGGTCAGCAACTTCACCCGCGACGGGTACAAAGCCGCGGTGGAAAAGGCGCGCGACTATATCGCGGCGGGCGACATCTTTCAGGTGGTGCCAAGCCAACGCTGGGCGCAGGGTTTTACCCAGGATCCCTTTACCCTCTACCGCAGCCTGCGGCGCACCAACCCCTCGCCCTTCATGTTCTATTTCAACTTCGGCGGCTTCCATGTGGTGGGTGCCAGCCCCGAGATCCTGGTCCGGGTCTTTGGCAATCAGATCACCATCCGCCCGGTGGCAGGCACCCGGCCCAGGGGCGCCACGCCGGAAGAGGACCGCGCGCTGGAAGCCGATCTTCTGCTGGATCAAAAGGAGCTGGCAGAGCACCTGATGCTGCTGGATCTGGGCCGCAACGACGTGGGCCGGGTCGCCAGAATCGGCACCGTGCGCCCGACCGAGGAATTCATCGTCGAACGCTACAGCCATGTCATGCACATCGTCTCCAACGTGGTGGGCGAGCTGAAGGAAGGCTGCGATGCGCTTGATGCCTTCTTTGCCGGCATGCCTGCGGGCACCGTGTCGGGGGCGCCCAAGGTGCGCGCGATGGAGATCATCGACGAGCTGGAACCCGAGAAACGCGGCCTTTACGGCGGCGGTGTCGGCTATTTCAGCGCGGGCGGCGACATGGACATGTGCATCGCCCTGCGCACCGCCGTGATCAAGGACGAGACGCTCTATATCCAGGCGGGCGGCGGCGTGGTCTATGACAGCGATGCGGAGGCCGAATATATGGAGACCGTGCATAAATCCAACGCCATCCGGCGGGCTGCCGCGGATGCCGCGCGCTTTGGTGGTCAGGGGAACCGCTGAAGGTGCCCAGCCGCGCGCCTTTCGAGATCGCGGGGCAATCTGTCGCCCCCGGCACCAGCCTCGGGATTGATCTGCCGGTCTCCACCCTGCCCGATCACACGCCGGTGCACCTGTCGGTCGAGGTGCATCACGGCAAGCGCCCCGGCCCCACCATGTTCGTCAGCGCCGCCGTGCATGGCGACGAGGTGATCGGCGTCGAGATCGTGCGCCGCCTGCTGCGCGCACCACAGCTCAAATCCCTGCGCGGCACCTTGCTGGTGATTCCGGTGGTCAATTCCTTCGGCTTTCTCAGCCGCTCGCGCTACCTGCCCGACCGGCGCGACCTGAATCGCTGCTTTCCGGGCCACCCCTCCGGGTCGCTGGGGGCGCGGCTGGCGCATATCTTTCTGCAGGAAGTCGTCCTGCGCTGCGATTTCGGGATCGACCTGCATTCCGCCGCGATCCACCGCACCAACCTGCCGCAGGTGCGGGTTTCGCCCTCCGACAAGGTCACCCAGAAAATGGCGGTGGATTTCGGCGCGCCGGTGGTGCTGACATCGGGGCTGCGCGACGGGTCCCTGCGCGCGGTGGCTGGCAAACAGGGCGTGCCGATCCTGCTCTATGAAGCGGGCGAAGGGCTGCGGTTCGACGAAATGGCCGTGCGCGCAGGGCTTGCGGGCATCCTGCGGGTGATGCGCGGCCATGACATGCTGCCCGCCAAGGGCATCGCAAAGGCGCGTGTCGCGCCCTATCTGTGTACCTCCTCCCACTGGCTGCGCGCCCCTGCGGGCGGGCTGCTGCGCACCTTCCGCGGCGAGGGCGAGACCGTCGAAAAAGGCGATGTGCTGGCCACGGTCTCCGACCCTTTCGGCGCGGTGGAGACCGATCTGATCGCCCCCGAAGCCGGCATCCTGATCGGCCGCGCGATCCTGCCGGTGGTGAACGAGGGCGATGCGGTCTTTCACCTGGCCAAGCTCAGCCCCCGCGCGGCGGAGGCCACGGTGGATGACCTGGCCTCGCAGCTGGAAAGCGACCCGCTGTTCGACGAGGATGAAATCATCTGATTGCTCTGCCGCGCAGCCGCGCTACCTGTTCCTGCGACCCCGAAGGAGCCACCAGATGATCCGAACCGCCACCTGTCTCTTGATGCTTTGTGCCGGCAGCGCCCAGGCCGACCTGAACCTGCGCTTTGTCGAAGGTGCGCCCGGCGACCGTTTCGTGCTGACCAACACCGGCAGCTGCCCCCTGGCCGAAGCCACGCTGACGCTGGACATCGGCGCCGCCCCCGCCGGGCTGCTGTTTGACGCAACGCCGGGCGGTGCCGGGGTGGACAGCGATCACCCTTTCGAGGTGATCGAGGGCCGTGGCGCGCTCTTGGGGCTGCCGGAGCTGGCGGATGGCGACACGGTGCTGAGCCTGAACCTTGCAGGGCTTGAGGCGGGCGGCATCGTCAGCTTTTCGCTGGATGTGGATGATACCGGCACAGGCCGCCCCGAAACCATCGCCGACAGCGAGATCGCGGGCACGATGGTCACGCTGGTGATGGGCGAGACAACGCTGGAGGTGGCCTTTTCCGATCAGGCCAGCGCCGTCATTCCGATTGCGCCCTGCATCAGCTAGGGATGCCGGACTTTTCAAAAAATCCGGAGCGATTTTTTCAAAAAAATCGTCTCAGGTCTCAGGCCAGATCACCTGCGAAACCCGCCGAGGTCGGGACCTGCGACCACATGCCAATTGCCCCCACATCAGCCAGACACGCCGGACTTTTTAAAAAGTCCGGAGCGATTTTTTCAAAAAAATCGCCTCAGGTCGCAGACCAGTTCACCTGTGAAACCCGCCGAGGTCGGGACCAGCGACCTCACGCCACTTGCCGTTGCATCAGCCATACGCGCCGGACTTTTCAAAAAGTCCGGAGCGATTTTTTCAAAAAAATCGTCTCAGGTCTCAGGCCAGATCACCTGTGAAACCCGCCGAGGTCGGGACCAGCGACCTCATGCCAATTGCCCCGACATCAGCCAGACACGCCGGACTTTTCAAAAAGTCCGGAGCGATTTTTTCAAAAAAATCGCCTCAGGTCGCAGACCAGTTCACCTGTGAAACCCGCCGAGGTCGGGACCAGCGACCTCACGCCACTTGCCGTTGCATCAGCCATACGCGCCGGACTTTTCAAAAAGTCCGGAGCGATTTTTTCAAAAAAATCGTCTCAGGTCTCAGGCCAGATCACCTGTGAAACCCGCCGAGGTCGGGACCAGCGACCTCATGCCAATTGCCCCGACATCAGCCAGACACGCCGGACTTTTCAAAAAGTCCGGAGCGATTTTTTCAAAAAAATCGCCTCAGGTCGCAGACCAGTTCACCTGTGAAACCCGCCGAGGTCGGGACCAGCGACCTCACGCCACTTGCCGTTGCATCAGCCATACGCGCCGGACTTGTCAAAAAGTCCGGAGCGATTTTTTCAAAAAAATCGTCTCAGGTCTCAGGCCAGATCACCTGTGAAACCCGCCGAGGTCGGGACCAGCGACCTCACGCCACTTGTCCCTGCATCAGCCAGACGCGCCGGACTTTTCAAAAAGTCCGGACCGATTTTTTCAAAAAAATCGTCTCAGGTCGCAGACCAGTTCGCCTGTGAAACCCGCCGAGGTCGGGACCAGCGCCCTCATGCCAATTGCCCCCACATCAGCCAGACACGCCGGACTTTTTAAAAAGTCCGGACCGATTTTTTCAAAAAAATCGTCCCCGGCCCCAGGCCTATTCGCGGGTCAGAACCGCCGAAACCGGGACCAGCGCCACGCTGTTGGCCCGGTCCTGCAAGCCCCAGAGCAGCAGCGCCGAGATCGTATCGGGCCGCAGCCGGCCCAGCATGATCACGGCCCCTTCCTGCCCCGCCTTGAACGCCGCCTGATCCAGGAACCGGCGGATCACCGTGGCGCTCTGCCCGTTGCTGTCGAAATCGCGAAAGATCGGATCGGCCGGCACGCCTTCCTTGCGGGCAAGCTTGGGCATCGTGTTCAGCCCCTTGTCCTGGGTGATCAGCCCATGCCCGGTATCGGCCAGAATCGCGGTGATCTGGTCTGACAGGTCGCGGCTGCCCTGAAAGCCGCCATCGGGGGCCTCCAGCACCGCGACGACCTGGTCCAGATCCGGCAGCACCACATTGAACGTGGTTTCCGCGTCGCTGGGCTGCGCGCCTTCGGGCAGGGACACCATCGCCACCACTTCAAAGCCTGCCTCGCGGTAAAGCGCCATGCGCTCCGCCGCATCGGGCTTGCTGGCATCCACCGCGAAACTCAGGGGATAGGGAAAGCTGCGCAGCGCGGCCAGGCCCTGCGCCCCGGAGGTCAGGCCGGAGCCGTCGTCGATCAGCACGATCCCCATCAGCGGTTTGCCTTCGGTTGGCGGATAGGGCTGCGCAAAGGCTTCAATCGGCGGCACCTTGCTGTCCTCCGGCGTGGCATCGCCATCCACGGCCCCGGCAGAGGCCTCGGCACTCTCCGGGGCGGGCGCGGCAGAGCCGGGGCGGTTTACGGTCACGCCGCTCTCGCGGTCGGTCAGCGTCACGGCGGGCGTGCCGATTGCGGGCCGTGTCGCGCGGTCTGCCGATGGCGTTTCTTCCGCTGCTGTCTCGGACGTATCCGCGGACGGGGGTGTCTCGGCGTCGGGAAGTGTCTCGGCCACCACTGGCGGCGTTTCCGGCTCGGCCTGCGGCGCGATCTCTGCGGTTTCGGGTTCCGGGGCCTGTGGCATCGGCTCGGCCCCGGTGGTCTGGACCGGTGTTTCGCTCTCCGGCGCGACCGGCGTGGCATCGGCGGCAATGTCGTCGGCACCGGGCGCCTCCCCCCCCTCCTGCGCCACCTCGGGTGTCGCGGGCTGCTCCGGTGCATCGGGCACGGCAGGTGCGGCCCCGGTGGTCTCGAACGGTCCGCTTTCCGCCTGCGGTTCGGGCGGCTGCGCAGGTTCGGTGCTGATCGACAGGGTGTCAGGGTCCTGCGGGGCCATCGGGGCCAGGGCCTGCGGATTCGGCAACACCGGGCTTTCGGCCTCGGTTGCAACACCGCTGCTGTCCGCCCCGCCCTCCGGCGCGTTCAGCCCTTCGACGCCGCCTGTCTCTGGCGCGGCCGCAGGGCTTGTCGCCGTTTCGTCCAGCGTGGCCAGCGTATCGGGATCAGGCGGCACCCCCTGGGGCGCGGCAGGCGCGGTTGCGGGGGCGCGATCGGTGAGGCTGGCCTTGTCGGTGCCCGTGCCATCCGGGCTGGCCGGCGCCTGGGTTCCGCCGGGGGCCGCATCGGTGACCTCGGGCGGCATCGGCGGTTCCAGCAGAACCGAGGCGATGCCGGCCACGCTTACGCTCACCACGCCGCCCAGAACGGCCCCTTTGAAAAAACCCCGTGCCATTGTCGCACTCTCCTGCTCTTTTCAGCGGCATGTGAACGCCGCTTTGCCTGCCCTGTTCTTATGCACGGACCGCTCTTGACGCCAGCGGACAACCCTGAACATGTAGGGCGTAACTATACCCCCGTCAGGGGCCTCAAAACCAGTGCCAATCCGGTCATAAGGACAAAGAATTCAGACGTGTTGCTCCTGATAGATAACTACGACAGCTTTACCTACAACCTCGTCCATTATCTGGGCGAATTGGGGGCGGATGTGGTCGTGCACCGCAATGACAAGATCAGCGTGGAGGCGGCGCTCGCGCTGCAGCCCGCGGGCATCCTGCTGTCCCCCGGCCCCTGTGACCCGGACCGGGCGGGCATCTGCCTGGAACTGACCCGCGCCGCCGCCGAGACGGGCCTGCCCCTGCTGGGCGTCTGCCTGGGGCACCAGACCCTGGGCCAGGCCTTTGGCGGCCAGGTGGTGCGCGCGGGCGACATCGTGCATGGCAAGCTGGGGCTGATGCACCATGAGGGCCAGGGCATCTTTGCCGGTCTGCCCAGCCCCTTCCCCGCCACGCGCTATCATTCCCTGGTGGTGGACCGCGACAGCCTGCCCGACTGCCTGCAGGTGACCGCGGCACTTGAGGACGGCACCATCATGGGCCTGCAACACCGCGAGCTGCCGCTGCACGGGGTCCAGTTCCACCCGGAATCGATCCGCTCGGAACATGGGCACAAGATGCTGCAGAACTTCCTCGACGTGATGAAGGTCCCGGCATGAGCGACACCCTCAAACCGCTGATCGACGCTGCCGCCAACGGCCCGCTGACCCCTGCGCAGGCGGCAGAAGCCTTTGAAATCCTCTTTGACGGCGAAGCCACCCCCAGCCAGATCGGCGGCTTCCTGATGGCACTGCGCACCCGGGGCGAGACGGTGGATGAATATGCCGCCGCCGCCAGCGTGATGCGCGCCAAATGCCATGCGGTGAAAGCCCCCGAGGGCGCGATGGACATCGTCGGCACCGGCGGCGATGGCAAGGGCACGCTGAACATCTCGACCGCCACCGCCTTTGTCGTGGCAGGTGCCGGGGTGATCGTGGCCAAACACGGCAACCGCAACCTCAGTTCAAAATCCGGGGCGGCGGATGCGCTGACCCAGATGGGCCTCAATGTGATGGTGGGCCCCAAGGTGGTGGAGCGTGAACTCGCCGAGGTCGGGATCGGCTTCATGATGGCCCCCATGCACCACCCGGCGATTGCCCATGTGATGCCGACACGCTCGGAGCTGGGCACCAGGACGATCTTCAACATCCTTGGCCCCCTGACCAACCCCGCCGGCGTCAAACGCCAGCTGACCGGTGCCTTCTCGCGCGATCTGATCCGGCCGATGGCCGAAACCCTGCGCGCGCTTGGCAGCGACAAGGCCTGGCTGGTCCATGGCTCTGACGGCACCGACGAGCTGACCATCACCGGCGTGAGCTGGGTCAGCGGGCTGGACAGGGGCACCATCCGTGATTTCGAGATCCACCCCGAAGACGCGGGCCTGCCCGTCCACCCCTTCGAGGCGATTGTCGGCGGCACGCCTGCCGAGAATGCCCAGGCCTTCCATGCCGTGCTGGAGGGGGCCGCATCCGCCTATCGTGATGCCGTGGTGTTGAATGCGGCGGCGGCCCTTGTGGTGGCCGATGCCGCGCCGGACCTGAAAACAGGTGTTGAAATGGCCCGCAGCAGCCTTGATTCCGGCGCTGCCCGCGAAAAGCTGCGCCGCGTGGCCGAAGTATCTCAGGAAAAGTGATGAAATCCCCCCTTGCACGGCTTGGCGACTGGGCTGAGCTCCCCTTTTTTACCACCACCTTTCCGGCGATCGAGACCGCGCTGCGGGCCGAGAAGCGCAATGTCTTCCCCCCCGCCGACCAGATTTTCGCGGCGCTGGAACATGTCGCCCCCGGCGATGTGCGCGTGGTCATCCTGGGCCAGGACCCCTATCCAACCGTGAACCACGCCCACGGCTACGCCTTTTCCGCCGAGGAAGATACCCGGCCGCTGCCGCGCTCTCTGGCCAATATCTTCAAGGAGATGCGCAGCGACATCGGCGCCGCACCGGAAAGTGCCGACCTGCGGTTCTGGTCCGATCAGGGGGTGCTGCTGCTCAACACCATCCTGACCGTGCCGGAGGGACAGCCGAAGGGCCATGAGACGCTGGGCTGGCAGGCCCTGTGCGATCAGGTGCTGGCACGGCTGGCCGACAGCCCGCGTGCCTATCTGCTCTGGGGCAGCAGCGCGCAAAAGGCCGCGGCCGGCGTGGACCCGACCACCAATCTCAAGATCGAAAGCCACCACCCGGTCGGCATGTATGGCAACATGGGCTTTTTCGGCTCCCGCCCGTTTTCCCGCACCAATGCGTGGTTGCGCCAGCAAGGCCTGCCCGCCATAAACTGGGCCAACCCGGAGACCACATGACACAGACCATCCTGGACAAGATCAAGGCCTACAAGCTGGAAGAAATCGCCGCGGACAAGGCGGCCAAACCGCTTGAAGCGGTCACCGCAGAGGCGCGCGCGGCAAGCCCGGTGCGCCCCTTTGCCGAAAGCCTGCACCAGGCCTCGCGGGAGGGCTATGGCCTGATCGCCGAAATCAAGAAGGCGAGCCCCTCCAAAGGGTTGATCCGGGATGATTTCAACCCGGCCAACCACGCCGCGGCCTATGCCGCCGGCGGGGCGACCTGCCTGTCGGTGCTGACCGATACGCCCAGTTTCCAGGGCGCCAAGTCATTCCTGACAGAGGCCCGCGCCGCCTGCGACCTGCCGGTGCTGCGCAAGGATTTCCTTTATGACACCTACCAGGTGGCAGAGGCCCGCGCACTGGGGGCCGATTGCATCCTGATCATCATGGCCTCGGTCTCTGACGCTCAGGCGGCGGAACTGGAAGCGGCCGCGATGGAATTTGACATGGATGCGCTGATCGAGGTGCACAATGATGCGGAACTGGAGCGCGCCACCAAGCTGAAAAGCCGGATGATCGGGATAAACAACCGCAATCTCAATACCTTCGTAACCTCTCTTGATGTGACCCGCCGCCTGTCCAAACATGTGCCGCCGGACCGCATGATCGTCTGCGAATCCGGTCTGCACACACCGCAGGACCTGGCGGATATGGCCATGTTCGGCGCGCGGTCCTTCCTGATCGGCGAAAGCCTGATGCGCCAGCCGGATGTGGAACAGGCAACGCGGGACCTGCTGGCCAATCCGCTGACCGCCGGGGGCATGTGATGGCGCTGACGCATTTTGACGGCAAGGGCGATGCCCATATGGTCGATGTCTCCGACAAGGCAGTGACATCGCGCATCGCCATTGCCGAGAACCACATCAAGATGCGCCCCGAAACTCTTGATATCATTACCGAAGGACGCGCCAAGAAGGGTGATGTTCTGGGCGTGGCACGGCTGGCCGGGATCATGGCGGCCAAACAGACCGCCAGCCTGATCCCGCTGTGCCATCCCCTGCCGATCACCAAGGTCAGCGTGGAGCTGACCCCCGACGCCGCGCTGCCCGGCATCCGCATCGAGGCCACGGTCAAGACCACCGGCCAGACCGGGGTGGAGATGGAGGCGCTGACAGCGGCCTCCGTTGCGGCGCTGACGGTCTATGACATGGCCAAGGCCGTGGACAAGGGCATGGAAATCGGCGGCCTGCGCGTGGTTCTCAAGGATGGTGGCAAATCGGGCCGCTACACCGCCCCATGATCTCCGTCGAAGAGGCGCTTGCCCGGCTGCTGGCCCTTGTCGCGCCGCTTGAGGCCGAAGAGGTGCCGCTGCGTGCCGCCGCCGGCCGGGTACTGGCCCGCGATGTGACTGCCAGCCGCACCCAGCCGCCCTTTGCCGCCTCTTCGATGGATGGCTATGCCCTGCGCCGGGACGAGGTGGAGCCGGGCGCGATGTTCAAGGTCATCGGAGAATCCGCCGCCGGTCACCGCTTTGACGGCGTGGTCAAACCCGGTCAGGCGGTGCGCATCTTTACCGGCGCACCGGTGCCGGAAGGTGCTGATTTCATTGTCATTCAGGAAGATGTCACCCGGCGCGGCGATCTGATCACCCTGGGCCATGACATCGGCGAAAAGGACAATATCCGCCCTGCAGGCGGCGACTTTGCCGCCGGTGACAAGATCCCGGCCCCGCTGCTGCTGCGGCCCACGGATATTGCGCTGCTGGCGGCAATGAACATCGCCCGCGTTCCGGTCACCCGCAAACCACGGCTGGCGATCCTTGCCACCGGTGATGAGCTGGTCCAGCCCGGCGAAGAGCCCGGCCCCGACCAGATCGTCGCCTCCAACAGCCACGGGCTGACCGCGATGTTCGAGGAAATGGGCGCCGAGGTGCAGCTGCTGCCCATCGCCCGCGACACTGCCGCCTCGCTGAAACAGGCGTTCACGCTGGCCCGGGGCGCGGATCTGATCGTCACCATCGGCGGTGCCTCTGTCGGTGATCATGATCTGGTCGCGCCGGTGGCGGCCGAACTCGGCATGGAACAGGCCTTTTACAAGGTGGCGATGCGCCCCGGAAAACCGCTGATGGCCGGGCGCATCGGTACATCGGCGATGATCGGCCTGCCGGGTAATCCGGTTTCGGCCATGGTCTGCGGCAGCGTTTTCGTGGCCCCGATGCTGCGCCGGATGCTGGGCCTGGGCGATGCGCCCGCCCCGATGCGCGATGCGGTGCTGGGCGTCGACCTGCCCGCCAACGGCCCGCGCGCCCATTACATGCGCGCGCAGATCCGCGACGGCGCGGTCCACCCCGACACGCGGCAGGATTCCTCGCTCTTGTCGGTGCTGGCCCATGCCGATGCCCTCCTGGTCCGCCCGGTCGAAGACCCGGCGCGCAAGGCTGGCGATACTGTCCGTGTCATCCCGCTTTGAGGCAGAGCGCCCTTTCAGCGTTGACACAAAACAGGAACATCCCTAGAACAAAAAGAAACAACTGACCAAAAGGGACGGGCCGTGCTTACCAAAAAACAACTCGATCTGTTGGCATTCATCCAGAAACGTGTGCAGCGCGACGGCGTACCGCCCAGCTTTGACGAAATGAAGATCGCACTTGATCTGCGGTCGAAATCCGGCATTCACCGCCTGATCACGGCGCTGGAGGAACGCGGTTTCATCCGCCGTCTGGCGCACCGCGCCCGCGCGCTTGAGATTGTGAAACTGCCCGAAAGCCTGGGCGGCGCGCCCAGCGGCTTTACCCCCCGCGTGATCGAGGGGGACCGCCCCGACAGCCCGCCGCCGGCCCAGGCCATGGCGGTCCAGGCCACGGCGCTGGATCTGCCGGTGATGGGGCAGATCGCCGCCGGTGTCCCGATCGAGGCGATCAATCACGAAACCCACCGCGTTTCCGTGCCCGGCGGCATGGTTTCGGGCAAGGGCGAACATTACGCGCTTGAAGTCAAAGGCGATTCGATGATCGAGGCCGGGATCAACGACGGCGATGTCGTGGTGATCCGCGAGACCTCCACCGCCGACAACGGCGATATCGTCGTGGCGCTGGTCGATGACCTTGAGGCGACGCTGAAGCGCTTCAAACGCAGCGGCACCTCCATCGCGCTGGAGGCCGCGAACCCGGCCTATGAGGCGCGGGTGCTGGCCGCCGACCGGGTCAAGGTTCAGGGCCGTCTGGTCGGGCTGATCCGCACATATTGATCCGGCGCGGCCTCCGGCTTTGCCGGGGGCCAATGGGTCCATAATCTGTCACCGGTCCGTTCGCGGGCCGTTGTCAGGGTCCAGCCCTGCTTGCCCGGTGTCAGCGCCAGCGCGCCCGTGTGTTTCAGCAGCAGCGGGTCAAAGACATCGCAGGGCGCTTGCGCCAGATCGGCCGCAGGGACAGAGACGACGACGATCTGCCCCGGCGCACATCCCTCGAGTGCCGCCAGACGCCGCTTGCCGCTCAGGTGGATGACTTCGCCCTCCTTTGGCCAGCGCAGGGCGGCCTCCAGCTGTCCGCCACCGTCGCCATCATTCTCCAGCCAGTTGCGCGCGACAAATCCGGCGGTGCGCTCCCGGCTCAGCGCCCGGCCCTGCGGGGTCATCACCCCGACCAATGCGCCCGTGTCGGAGATCAGAACAGCGGGCCGCTGCGCCCCCTGCCAAAGAACAAGGGCCAGTGCCATCACGGGCAAGCCCGCAAGGCGCAAACGGCCCTGCCAGAGGATCAGCAGCAGGAACCCCAGTGCCAGCAGCGGGATCACCCAGCCCCCCGGCCCCACCACATAGCCGCGCGCGCCCTCCAGCCCGGCGATCCAATGGGCCACGCCGAGAATCCAGCGCAGGCCCAGTCCCATCACCCAAAGCCCCAGCGCCTCTGCCCCGAAGGGGGCGAGTACCAGCGCCGCCACGGCGGCGGGGATGATCAGCACCCCCATCAGCGGCACCGACACCAGGTTCGCGAGCAGCCCGTAGTGGGCAATGGTGTTGAAATGCGCCGCCGCAATCGGCGCCGTGGCCAGCCCCGCCACGGCGGAGGAGACAAAGACCGCAAAGGCGGGTTTCAGCCAGGGCGGCAACCAGCCCATATCGACCGCCCTGAGCCAGCCAAAGACCGCAACCAGCGCCGTTGTCGCGGCAAAAGACATCTGGAACCCCGGCCCCATCAGCGCCTCTGGCCGAAGGATCAGCACCAGCGTTGCCGCAATCGCCACCGCCCGCAGGGACAGCGCCCGCCGCCCGATCATCAGCGCCCCCAGCGCCACGGCCACCATGATAAAGGCCCGCTCCGTCGCCACGTTGCCGCCCGACAGCGCGAGGTAACCTGCCGCCGCGACCAGCGCACCACCGGCCGCGATCCCCTTTGCCGGCCAGCGCAGGGCCGTGACCGGATGCGCGGCCAGCAGCAACCTGAGCGCGCCCAGCACCACCGCGCTGAGCAGCCCCATGTGCAGCCCCGAGATTGCCAGCAGATGCGCCAGGTTGCTGGCGCGCAAGGCCTCCAGCGCCTCGCGGCTGATGGCGCTGCGGTCGCCGGTGGTGATGGCGGCGGCAAAGCCGCCAATGTCCCCGGGCAGAACCTGCCGGATGCGGGCAGAGGCCGCCATGCGGATGCGAAACACCGCCAGCCCCGCATGGCCATCCCGCGCCTCTGCCACCCCCAGCAGCGGCACGCGGGTATAGCCGACGGCGCCCAGCCGCGCGAACCAGGCGTGGCGCTGGAAATCGAATCCGCCCGGCTCCACCGGACCGGCGGGGGGCGACAGATGGGCCGTGGTCATCACCCGCAGCCCCGGTCCGGGCGTGATCCCCGCACCGCCATGTAGCGACAGCCGCACCCGGTCTGGCGTTCGCGCAGGTGACACCCGCGCCAGCCGCACCTGATCCAGCGTCAGGCGCAGCGCATCGGACTGGCTCCGGTCCATCGCGACAATCCGCCCCTCAACCGGCCCGTAATAGCGCCAGCCCAGCACCGGCCCCGCCACGCGATGCGCCCGGCCCGCCGCCAGCAATACCCCGATCAGGCAAAGCACCGTGCCCAGGGCAAGGGGCGCCACCGGCTCCGGCAGGAAGCGGGCCAGCACCAGCATCAGCAGCGCCGTTGCGGCAAGCCCTGCAAGCACCGGCAGGTCCGGCTCCGTGGCCAGTGAAAAATAGCTGCCGACGCCCGCTGCCAGGCAGACCGGCACCCAGCAGATCAGGCCGCCGCGCTGTGCCAGCAGCACCTTGCCTGCAGAATTGGAAATGCGCCCGCATAGGCCCATGCTTGCCCCCGCGCACCGCACTGGATAGACAGGCAGCACCCTAGAGGCCCCGTGATGAACAAGAGATTAACACGAGGCTGAGCACGTCAGAATTTGTTAGGAAAACATCCCCCATGTCCGCCGAAGTCGTCACCCGTTTCGCCCCGTCTCCCACCGGTTTCCTGCACATCGGCGGCGCGCGGACCGCGCTGTTCAACTGGCTTTATGCGCGCGGCAAGGGCGGCAGGTTCCTGCTGCGGATCGAAGATACCGACCGCGCCCGTTCGACCCCGGAGGCGACGGATGCGATTCTGCAGGGTCTGGCCTGGCTGGGCCTCGACCATGATGGCGAGATCGTCAGCCAGTTCGAAAATGCGCCGCGCCATGCGGAAGTGGCCAATGCCCTGCTGGAGGCCGGCAAGGCCTACAAGTGCTTTGCCACGCAGGAAGAAATCAACGCCTTCCGCGAGGCGGCCAAGGCCGAGGGCCGCAGCACGCTTTACCAGTCCCCCTGGCGCGATGCGGACCCCGCCAGCCATCCCGATGCCCCTTACGTCATCCGCATCAAGGCCCCGCAGGAAGGCCAGACGGTGATCCGTGACCAGGTGCAGGGCGATGTGACCATTTCCAACGCGCAGCTTGATGACATGGTGCTGTTACGTTCCGATGGCACACCGGTCTACATGCTGGCGGTTGTCGTGGATGATCATGACATGGGCGTGACCCATGTGATCCGGGGGGATGACCACCTGAACAATGCCGCGCGCCAGATGATGATCTATCAGGCGATGGGCTGGGATGTGCCGGTCTGGGCGCATATCCCACTGATCCACGGGGCGGACGGCAAGAAACTGTCGAAACGCCACGGTGCTTTGGGCGCACAGGAATATCAGGCGATGGGCTATCCCGCCGCTGGCATGCGCAATTATCTGGCCCGGCTGGGCTGGAGCCATGGCGACGATGAATTCTTTACCGATGCCCAGGCGCGCGACTGGTTCGACCTGGACGGGATCCGCAAGAGCCCCGCGCAGTTCGACCTGAAAAAGCTGGAAAACATCTGCGGGCAGCATATCGCGGTCTCGGATGATGCCGCGCTGCGGCAAGAATGTCAGGGCTACCTGGCGGCAGCCGGCCTGCCCCCGCTTGATCCCGATCAGGCGCAGGGTTTGGAGCGGGCCATGTATTGCCTCAAGGAACGGGCAAAGACATTGCCTGAACTCATTGAAAAGGCACATTTTGTTCTGACGCACCGCCCTGTGGAGCCGGACGAGAAGGCGCAAAAGGCGCTGGATGCGGAGGCCCGTGGCTTACTGGCGGAATTGACGCCGCACCTGCAAGATGCTAGCTGGACCAAGGAAACGCTGGAAGAGGTAATGAACAGCTTTGCGGCTGCGCATGATACCAAATTCGGCAAACTCGCAGGGCCCCTTCGGGCTGCCCTTGCTGGGCGCGCGGTCACCCCATCCGTTTTTGACATGATGCTCGTGTTGGGACGTGATGAGACCCTCGCCCGACTGACGGATGCGGCGGCGTGAACAGGGTTAACCCCCTGGAAACGCCACGCGCGATAACACATCGGCAGGTCCTGTCTCAGGGCCTCGTCGTGACGGCGGGCAATACGCCCTGCCGCCAGCTCAAGGGGAAGGGACCGCATGACTGAGAGCACGAAATCCGCAACGCTGACCATCGACGGCAAAAACTATGATCTGCCGATCTTTTCGCCAACCGCAGGCCCCGACGTGGTCGACATCCGCAAGCTCTATGCGCAGGCCAATGTCTTTACCTATGACCCCGGCTTCACCTCCACCGCCGCTTGCGACAGCACCATCACCTATATCGACGGCGATGCCGGGATCCTGCTGCACCGGGGCTATCCCATCGACCAGCTGGCCGCCAAATCGCATTACCTCGAAGTCTGCTACCTGCTGCTATACGGTGAGCTTCCCTCCCCCGCAGAGCTTGAGGATTTCGAAAGCCGCGTGACCAACCACACCATGCTGCACGAGCAGATGATGAACTTCTTCCGCGGGTTCCGGCGCGATGCGCACCCGATGGCGGTCATGGTGGGCGTGGTGGGCGCAATGTCCGCCTTTTATCACGACAGCACCGACATCAACGATCCCTGGCAGCGCGAGGTCGCGTCGATCCGCCTGATCGCCAAGATGCCGACGATCGCCGCGATGGCCTATAAATACACCATCGGCCAGCCCTTCGAATATCCGCGCAACGATCTGGACTATGCGTCCAACTTCCTGCGCATGTGCTTTGCCGTCCCGGCAGAGGAATATGTCGTCGATCCGATCTTGAGCCGGGCGATGGACCGCATCTTTACCCTGCATGCGGATCACGAGCAGAACGCCTCCACCTCCACGGTGCGTCTGGCGTCCTCCTCCGGGGCCAACCCCTTTGCCTGTATCGCGGCGGGCATTGCCTGTCTCTGGGGCCCTGCCCACGGCGGCGCCAACCAGGCCTGTCTGGAAATGCTCAAGGAAATCGGCACACCCGACCGCATCCCCGAGTTCATTGCCCGCGCCAAGGACAAGAACGATCCGTTCCGCCTGATGGGCTTTGGCCACCGCGTCTACAAGAACTTCGACCCGCGTGCGACGGTGATGAAGGAAAGCGCGGACGAGGTTCTGGAACTGCTGGGTGTGGAGAACAACCCGATCCTGCAGGTTGCCAAGGAACTTGAGAAACAGGCGCTCAACGATCCGTATTTCGCGGAAAAGAAACTGTTCCCGAACGTGGATTTCTATTCGGGCATCATCCTTGAGGCCATGGGCTTCCCCACCTCGATGTTCACCCCGATCTTCGCGCTGTCGCGGACCGTCGGCTGGATTTCGCAGTGGAAGGAAATGATCGCCGATCCGCAGAACAAGATCGGCCGGCCGCGCCAATTGTACCTTGGCCAGACCGCCCGCGATTACACGGACATCGAAAACCGGTGATCCGACCCCCGGCAAACGCCCCGTTCAACGGGGCGTTTCGCTTTGTTGCCCAAACGTAAACAACCTTCCCATCAGAACGGGAAGTTTTCGGGGTGCTGATCTTCGCCGGCGGATCAGCTGCCGGCTCGGCGGAACGCCAAGAATCACAACTTTCCCTTCCGCGCCCAAGAACCAAAGGCCGCTGAGCCCGCCGACTGTTTCAGCCGTCATTGCCCAATGCGAAACACCGGCCCCTGAAACATGGCTAAATTGTGGCATTGTTTCGCCCTTCCAGACAATCTGCGAGGTTGCTTGACCGCCCTTCAAAAGCACCGTTAACCTGTTGAGAAATGTAGCGAGGAGGCACCATGTCGCTTTGGTTTTCATGCGGGTCGATTGTGCTGGTCGTTGCCACACTGATCCGGACCACACGAACAGATCAGGCTTTGTTGCGGCCTGTTCTGGTCCCGATCCGTTACAAAACAGATGCGCCCGGTCCCTTGCGGAAATGGAGGCTCACATGACAGATTGCCGCTCGGACCGCCCGATGGAGGGCAGATTGCGCTGGGACCGCGCGGCAGGCTTGTTGCCCACCGCGGCGCGGTCAGGACCGGGGCCGCAGGGCGCGCTGGTGCCCGCAGGCCTGCGTGACAACGATCAGATCGCCGTGATCTATGACAAGGGGCAGACCCCGCCGGAAATCACCATCCGGCAGGTGTCGGGTACGGTCCATACGGTTCTGGCGGATGGTGTTGCGGTCGCCGTTGTGGCCAGCGCCAATGGCCCCGCCCCCAGCAAGGACGATGTGCTGCTGGTGGAACGCTCGGTCTGACCGGCATCGCGCAGCCGACGCATTTCGCGTCCCGGTGCGGGTGTTCGTGGTCTGCGCGGTGTGGGATCGGAAGCTGTTCAATGTGACATGAGACACAAGCCGGGCCGTCGCCTGCCCGGGGTGGGCGATACTGCCCTTGGCTCAAGCCACTTTATTTCTCAACCATGATGAATCCCATCAGTGGAACACCCAGCCTCACCAAATCGCCTACCCGAGGGGCGGGCAGGCGATGGCCCGGCGCCTTCGGCTTGTTCCGGGCCTTGGCATGACTGATCGACGACAGCGCTGCCCGGCTCTGATGAAACTCAATACCCAATACCGTCAGTTTGTACGATCACCTGAAGTGTCATGCGAAAGACCGCAAAAGCCCCGGAGCCCAAACCGGGCCACAGGGTCCGACATTCAGCGCCCCTCGAAGGTCGCCTTGCGTTTCTCGGTAAAGGCCAGCACCCCTTCCTTGAAATCGCGCGTTGCGCCGCATTGGCCTTGCGTTTCGGCCTCCTGCGCGAGCTGATCTTCATAGGAATTGTCCCAGGTCCCCCGGATCACCTGTTTGACCCCGGCATAGGCCGCTGTCGGCCCCTGCGCCAGCTGCGCCGCGCGGGCCTGCCAATGGGCCGCAAAATCCGCATCTGCAACAGCTTCCCAGATCATGCCCCAGTCGTCGGCCTGCCGCGCGCTGATCTTGTCCGCAAAAAGTGCGGCCCCCATGGCCTTGGCCGTGCCCATGTTGCGCGGCATCACATAGGTGCCGCCCGCGTCGGGGATCAGGCCGATCCGGGTAAAGGCCTGCATGAAATAGGCGCTTTCGGTGGCAAAAACCACGTCACAGGCCAGCGCCAGGTTCGCCCCTGCCCCCGCCGCCGGCCCGTTCACCGCAGCAATGGTCGGCACCGGGCAGTTCACGATGGCACGCAGCATCGGCGCATATTCATCGCGCAGCGTGCGTTCCAGATCAACAGAGGCCGCGGTGGCCCGATCCCCCAGATCCTGGCCGGAGCAGAACGCCCTGCCCGCCCCGGTGATCACCACCACCCGCGCTTCCTTGCCGCCCTGGGTTGCGGCATGTGCAATCTCGGCGCGCATCTGCGTGGTCAATGCGTTCATCTTGTCCGCACGGTTCAGCGTGATCGTGGCAATGCCCTCTGCCACATCATAGGTGATCGTCTGATATTCCATGTTTCCGGTATCCTTCGCTTGAGGCCTTTGCCCCTTGATACCAAAGCGGGTCACGCGGACCAGCAAAACCGCACGTCAATCCTTGAGAATCTCGCGCAGCCGGGCCTCTTCCTCCGGGCTCAGAGGGGTCTCTCCGGCCTGGGTGGCACGCGACCGGCCGCGCAGATAGACAAAGCCGACACCCCCCGCGATCAGCAGCATCAGCGGCCCCGCCCCCCAGAGCAGCCAGTTCGCCCCCGTCACCTCGGGCCGCAGCAGCACATATTCGCCGTAACGCTGCACGATGAAATCCACCGCCTCGGCGTCCGTGTCCCCGGCAACCAACCGCTCGCGCAGCAGGATGCGCAGGTCACGCGCGAGACTTGCGTTGCTCTCATCAATGCTTTCGTTGCGGCAGACAAGGCAACGCAGCCCCCTGGACAGCTCCCGCGCCCGTGCCTCCAGCGCGGGATCCTCCAGCATCTCATCGGGCTGCACGGCGGCCAGCGGCGAGGCCAGCAGCATCAGGATCAGGACAAGGCGTTTCATGCCGCGGGCACCGGCGTGGCGCGGGTCTTGCGCGCGCCTGCCGCCACGCGGAAGCGCCGGTCGCTCAGGCTCAAGAGCCCTCCCAGCGCCATCAGCCCGCAGCCGATCCAGATCCAGTTGGTCAGCGGCTTGACATAGACCCGCACGGTCCAGCCGCCATTGTCCTGCTGATCCCCGATCACCACATAGACATCCCGCGCGAGGTTGTAGTCGATGGCAGCCTCGGTCGTGGGCATGCGGGCGACCGGGTAGAACCGTTTCTCGGGCATGAGCTGCGAGATCACGCTGCCGTCCTTCGACAGGGTCACATCGGCCTGCGTCGCCTGATAGTTCGGTCCGCGTATCTCGTTCACCTCGTTCAGCGTCAGGGTATAGCCGCCCACATCCCAGGGCTGCCCGATCTGGGCGACGCGGATGTCATCCTGTGTCCAGGCGGTCAGCCCGGCGATGCCCGCCATGGTCACGCCAAGCCCCGCATGGGCCACGGCCTTGCCCCAGTCCGCGCGCGGCAGCCGGCGCAGCCGCGCCCAGCGTCCCGCCCCGCGCCCCGTGCGCTGCGCCAGTTCGACAACCACACCGGCCACCAGCCAGGCCCCGAGGAACAGGCCCATCGGCCCCAGCAGGCTGCGCCCTGACTGCATCGTCCAGGCCAGCCCGCCGACCGCCAGCGCCAGCACAAAGGCATAGCGCAAGGGCCGGACAGCACGGGCAATGCGCGCCCGTTTCCAGGGCAGCACCGACCCCACCGGCAGGATCAGCCCCAGAAGCACCATGAAGGGGGTGAAAGCCGCGTTGAAAAAGGGCGGCCCGACACTCACCTTGCGGTCAAAGAACATCTCGGCAAGCAGCGGCCACATGGTGCCGACAAAGACCACGAAACAGGCCACCGCCAGCAGCAGGTTGTTCACCACCAGGGCGGATTCGCGGCTGACCAGTCCGAAGACGCCCTTCGCCTCCATCGCGCCCGCGCGCAGGGTGAAGAGGATCAGCGCGCCGCCCATGAAAAAGGCCATGATCGCCAGGATGAACACGCCCCGCTCGGGGTCGTTGGCAAAGGCGTGTACTGAGGTCAGAAGCCCCGAGCGCACGATGAAGGTGCCGATCAGCGAGAATCCGAAGGCGAGGATCGCCAGCAGGATCGTCCAGCTTTTCAGGCTTTCGCGTTTTTCCACCACGATGGCCGAATGCAGCAGCGCCGCCGCCAGCAGCCAGGGCATGAAACTGGCGTTTTCCACCGGGTCCCAGAACCAGAAACCGCCCCAGCCTAGCTCGTAATAGGCCCACCAGGACCCCAGCGCGATGCCAATGGTCAGGAAGATCCAGGCCGCCAGCGTCCAGGGCCGCACCCAGCGGCCCCATGCGGCATCCACCCGCCCCTCGATCAGCGCCGCCACGGCAAAGCTGAACGCCATGCTGAGGCCCACATAGCCAAGGTAGAGGAACGGCGGATGAAAGGCCAAACCCGGGTCCTGCAGCAACGGGTTCAGGTCACGCCCGTCAAAGGGCGGTGTTTCCAGCCGCAGGAAAGGGTTGGAGGTGAAGATGATGAAGGCGAAGAACGCTACCGCAATGGCCGATTGCACCGACAGCACCCGCGCCCGCAGGCTGGGCGGCAGGTTGCCCCCGAACCAGGCGGCCATCGCCCCGAACAGCGTCAGGATCAGCACCCAGAGCAGCATGGAGCCCTCGTGATTGCCCCAGGTGCCGCTGATCTTGTACAGCATCGGTTTCGCCGAATGGCTGTTCTCGACCACCAGCTTCAGCGAGAAATCGGAGTTGATGAAGGCCCACATCAGCGCGCCGAAACTCAGTGCCGTCAGGGCAAACTGCGCGCCTGCCGCCGGTTCCGCCACTGCCATCCAGCCGGGCCAGCGTTTCTGCGCCCCGATCAGGGGCACGATCATCTGAACGATCGCCACCGCAAAGGCGAGGATCAGCGCGAAATGTCCGAGTTCTGTGATCATGCCCCGATTATATGCGGGGGCCGGGGCACCCGCCACGGGATTCTGTCACAATCGGCGCATCAAAGCGTCGCAGCCTGCGCAACTGTCAGGCGGCGCGTTTCCAGGCCTCCAGCGCCGGGTTGCTGTCGGGTGTGATCACCGCCAGGGAAAGGCCCGCGTCATTGCCGGTTTCTGCCGCCCGCGGGCTGTCGCTGCGCAGGGCCTTGATGGCGCTGATGTTCTCCAGCACCTGGGGCAGCCGGGTGACCGTGCCTGCAATCTCGCGCTGGAACTGTTGGGCTTTGACCTGATGGCGTGCCCCGAAATAGAAGGACACGATCACCCCCAGCAGCCACCACAGCGGCTCCGGCACCAGGGCAATGCCCTGCATACGCTCTGAAAACCACAGCGGGTCAACCATGGCCGAGACGAACAGCCCCATCGTCCCCAGCGCCAGCGCCGGGCGTGGCAAGCGGTTCAGCCCATCCATGAAACGGTCAAAGCCGCCCTGCCGCGCCACCGCGAATTCCGCGCCATATTGCGACATCGCCTGCCCCTGCGCCGCCGCGGCCCGCACCGCCCCCGCCTCTGCGTTCTCGCGAAAGACTTCCACGGTTTCGCGCACAACGTTACGCTCGCCCCCGAACATCAAGCCAAAGATGCGTCCGATTACCCCCATGCCGAGATCCTTTGCCGAAATGCCGCCGTGCTGAGATGATACTGCGGCGAGATGAACTCCTCGGCCCGGAGGATCCAGCCGCCCTTGCCGCCCGCCCTGTTGCGCGCATATTTGCGGCTGGCCGGGCGGCGGTCTGCCAGTCGGAAATAATAGTTCCGGCGGGCGATCCCATAGGCATCGACAAAGGCATCAGCGCCCCGCCGCATGGCCCCGCGCACCGCGCCGATGCTTTGCGGCCCCAGCGCGCCATCAACCACCACGTCATATCCCATGTCGCGCAACAGCCGTTGCAGGATCTTCACCGCATTGGCCCCCGCGTTGACATACATGTCAAAGACACTGGGTTGCAGGATGCTGGGCAATTCTCCGATCAGCGGCCTTTCGAAATAATGCCGGATAAAGATATCGACGGCCTGCGCGCGGGTCAGGCTGCGCACATCGCCGACGTCGACCTGCCCGTCCCCGGTCAGGTCCAGCCCCAGCCGCCGCATCGTGTGGATTGTCACGCCAAAGTTCGTGGCTCCGCCCGGATCGTCCGGATCATTCACGAATCCGCCTTCCCGCGCCACGATGGCCTCGGCGATCTGCCTGACCGTCTGCATTGCTGCTGCTCCTTGCCCGTTGATCGGGGCAAAGACTGCTCAGAGAATGGTTAACGGATCTGGCGGCAGCGCGCGTTGCTCAGCCTTCGGGGTCCTTGTAGACGCCCTGCGCCTTGAGCGCGTCCACGACCTCTTTCGGCATGTAGGTTTCATCGTGTTTTGCAAGGATTTCAGTGGCTTCGAAAACACCGTTGATGTAACGGCCGGTGCCGACCATACCTTGATTTTCCGCAAAGAGATCCGGCAGGACACCGCTGAAGGTCACCGGCACCCTGGCCCCGCCATCGGTCACGTTAAAGCGCACGACCTCACCATCACCGCGGATCAGACTGCCCTCTTCCACCAGCCCGCCGATGCGGAACACCTCTGTCGGCGCGGGCGGTTCCGCCATCACCTGAGAGGGCGCGCGGAAAAAGTTGATGCCGTCGCGCATCGCATAGCCGATCAGCGCAGTGGCGGCGACCAGCGCCACCACCGCCACGGCGATCACTTGAATACGGCGTTGCTTTTTCAGGCTTTTCATCGGCTTAGCATGGCCTCACGGGAACAGGGGCGCCATCATCAGCCCCTCGGTCTCTGCAATACCTAACATCAGGTTGGCGTTCTGCAATGCCTGCCCGCTGGAACCCTTTGTCAGGTTGTCCAGCGCCGCGATGACAATGGTGCGCCCTTCGATCCGGTCCGCCACCACGCCGATATGGCAGAAGTTCGACCCGCGAATATGCCTTGTGCTGGGGGCTTCCCCCAGCGGCAGAACCTCGATGAACGGCTCGGCCTCATAGGCATTTTTCAACGCCTCATGAATGGCTTGCGCGTCACCTTTCAAGTAGCATGTCGCCAGGATACCCCGGTTTGCCGGGACCAGATGCGGCGTGAACTGCACCTTCACGGGCCGCCCCGCAAGCGCCGAAAACTCCTGATCGAACTCGCCCAGGTGCCGGTGCGTCCCGCCCACCGAATAAGCGTGGTAGCCTTCGGACAATTCCGCGTGAAGCAGGTTTTCCTTCAGCGACCGGCCCGCGCCCGACACCGCGCATTTCAGATCCAGGATGATCTCATCCAGGTCGATCACCCCGGCCTCGATCAGCGGGCGCAGGGCAAACTGCCCCGTGGCCGCGTTGCAGCCCGTGCCCGCTACCAGCCGCGCGGCGGCGATCTCCTTGCGGTAGAATTCAGTCAGCCCATAGACGGCCTCCTCCTGCTGCGCCAGCGCGGCATGGTCGTTGCCATACCATTTCTTGTAGGCCGCCGGATCGCGCAGCCGGAAATCCGCGGAAAGGTCAACGATCTTGAGGTCTTTCGGCAGCGCCGCGATCACCTCTTGCGAGGTCTTGTGCGGCAGGGCGCAGAAACACAGGTCGATGTCGGAAAAGTCGATTTCCTCGATGGTCACCAGCGCGGGCAGATCAAGGTGGCGCAGGTGCGGAAACACTTCTGCCATGCTTTGCCCGGCCTTCGAGTTTGCACCCAAGGCCTTGATTGTCATGGAGGAATGTCCGGCGATCAGCCGGATAAGTTCAGCACCGGTATAGCCGGATGCGCCAAGAATGGCGATGTTATGGGTCATGTCGTGGTCCCTCTTGCAGGGGATGGAATATCGGGGGTTCAGGCGGCGGTAAATGTGATCGGTCGTCGCAGGAACTGGGTCGCGCGGGCGCTCACCTGCTTGGGGTCACCCGTTGTCAGAAAGGCCCGTTCGCCCGTGCCCAGCATGTTGGGATGCCGGGTCAGGTAATCGGCCAGGCTTTCAGCCACCAGATTGGCCTGGCTGAACACCTGCACATCGGCGCCCAGAGCATCCTGAAAGGCATCCTGCATCAGCGGATAATGGGTGCAGCCCAGAATCGCGGCCTGCGGATGCGGCATCTTGCGTTTCAATGCATCCACATGGCTGCGCACCAAGGCTTCTGCCAGGATGAAATCACCCTCTTCGATGGCATCGACCACGCCGCCGCAGGCCTGCGCCTCCACGTCCACGCCGATGGCGCGGAACGACAATTCGCGCTGAAAGGCGCGGCTGGCGACGGTTGCGGGCGTGGCAAAAAGCGCAACATGGTTCAGCGCCACTTCGCGCGGCGGGGAATTGTCGCCCCATTGCCGTTCGGTCAGCGCCTCGATCATCGGGACAAAGACCCCAAGCACCCGCTTGTCCGTGGGCACCCATGATTCCTGCATCCGCCGCAGCGCTGCGGCAGAGGCCGTGTTGCAGGCCAGAACCACCAGATCGCAGCCCGCATCGAACAGGCGCTGCACCGCCGCCGTGGTCAGATTGTAGATGTCATCAGACGTCCGCACGCCATAGGGCGCATGGGCGCTGTCGGCGATATAGGTGAAATCCACCTCAGGCAAACGCGCCTGCACCGCCTGCCAGACGGTCAGACCGCCCAACCCACTGTCAAAAATGCCAACCGCCATGTCGTCCCTTCAGGCGCGATGCCTTGCTTCGAATTCATAGCCCAGTTCATGCGCATGAACCGGGTTCGGGGACAACTCATATGTCGCTTTGCGCAGGAAATCCATCATCGCTTTTGCATCGCCGCGCAGCGGGTCCAGAAGGTCACGCCCCAGCGGCGCGCCGATGGCGACACGCACCGGCGTATCCACGCGTTTGCTGAATTCCTTGATCAGCAGACCCATGCGCAAAGTGGCGTGCAGATGGCTGGCAATCTGGAACATCCGGCTGCACTGGCCGTCGAAAAAGACCGGCACGACAACCGCATCGGATTTGGCGATCATCCGCGCGGTAAAGCTGCGCCAGCCGGGGTCCAGCGGGCGCGAAAAGGGTCTGGCCGCCGTGCTGACAGTGCCGCCGGGAAAGATGCCGATGGTGCCGCCCTGCCCCAGATAGTCCAGCGCGGTCTTGCGGGTCGCCAGGTTCAGCGCCAGCGCCTCCCTACCGGGTGCAAAATCAATCGGCAGCAGATGGCGGTTCAGGTCCGGCGCACGGTTGAACACCGCATTGGCGAGGATCCTGAAATCCCCACGGCTGCGCGACATCATATGGCCCAGCATCAGCCCGTCCAGAATGCCATAGGGGTGATTGGCGATAAAGATCACCGGCCCGCTGCGTGGAATGAGGTCCAGACTGCCCGCCACCACATCGAGCGAGAGCCCGTAGCGCGCCGCCATCACGTCGAAAAAACATGCCCCCGCGCCGATCTCGTCCTCATAGCCTGCGGCACGCCTGATCAGGCGCAGCCGACCGGTGGAATTTTCCATCAACCGGATCAGCGCACGTCCCCCGCGGCTTTGCGCGGACCATGCGTAGGATATGTCACTGGCCCGGTCCGGTCTCAGCTTGGGCATCGCGGCTCCTGAACGACGGTCACGGCGCATCAGATAGCGGCGAAATGCAACAGTCGCGTGACAGTTACTCCGCCGCCTTTGCGGCTTCCGCCCCGCCGGACCGGATCACCGCCAGCAGTTCCTCGCGCCGTTTGGCGGCCTTGGCCTCATTGGCCTGTTTGACCGGGCCGAAGCCGCGGATCTGCAGCGGCAGTTCGGCCAGCGCCACGATGGCATCGCGGGTCCGGTCGGTCAGCCGGGGCAGCACATCGGCCATATCCCCCTCATACTGCTTGATCAGCGCGCGCTCCATCTTGCGCTCGGCCGTATAGCCAAAGACATCCAGCGGCGTGCCGCGCAGGCGCTTCATGCCCGCCATCATCCGCAGCGGTCTTTCCAGCCACTGGCCGAATTCGCGCTTCACCGGGCGGCCGTCCGGCCCCTGTTTCGAGATGATCGGCGGGGCCATGTGGAAGGTCATCTTGAAATCTCCGTCGAACTCGGCGGCGGCCTGTTCCCGGCTGCGCAGCAGCAGGCGGGCGACCTCGTATTCATCCTTGTAAGACAAGAGCTTGTGATAGCCCAGCGCGACCGCTTCCTTGACCCTGGGGTCACTGATCTGGTCCAGCATCTTGCCATAGCGTTTGGCCAGACCCTTGCCCTGGTAACCGGTCAGATGCTCCTTGCGATAGGCGATCCTGTCGTCCAGCGATTTGGGCAGCGACACGACCTTGGGCGTGATCACCGCCGCCGCATCCTCGGGATAAAGCACCGCCCAGCGCCCGATCTCGAAGGCGCGCAGGTTGCGTTCGACCGCGGCACCGTTCAGGCGGATCGCCTCCTCGATGGACTCGAAGCTCAGCGGGATCAGACCCTTCTGCCAGGCGCCACCAAAGACCATCATGTTGGAATAGATGCTGTCGCCCAGCGCCGCCTTGGCAAGATCGGAGGCATCGAACAGCGCCACATCCTGCTTCAGCCGCGCCTCCAGCGCCAGGGTCAGCCGGTCATAGGGCATCTGGAATTCGGTATCGCGGGTAAATTCGCCGGTGATGATCTGGTGCGAATTGACCACGGCACCGGTGCGCCCGCCCCGCGTCAGCCCCAGCGTCTTGTTGCCTGCCGAGACAACCAGATCGCCGCCGATCAGGGCGTCGGCCTCGCCGGTGGCGACACGGATGGCGCTGATGTCTTCGGGCCGCTCAGCGATGCGGCAATGGATGTGGACCGCGCCGCCCTTCTGGGCGAGGCCCGCCATTTCCATCATGCCGGCCCCCTTGCCATCAAGCTGCGCCGCCTGCGCCAGAACCGCACCGATGGTCACAACCCCGGTGCCGCCGACCCCGGTGACCACAACGTTATGGGTGCCCTTGATCACGGGCAGATCGGGTAAAGGCAGATCGGGAATGTCGATTTTGGTGGTGGGGTCCTTGCGTACCTTGGCCCCTTCCAGCGTCACGAAAGACGGGCAGAACCCTTTGACGCAGGAGAAATCCTTGTTGCAGGACGATTGGTCGATGGCGCGCTTGCGGCCCAGTTCCGTGTCCTGGGGGACGATGGAGACACAGTTCGACTGCACGCCGCAATCGCCACAGCCCTCGCAGACATCCGTGTTGATGAACACCCGCTTGTCCGGGTCGGGGAACAGCCCCCGCTTGCGGCGGCGGCGTTTCTCGGCGGCACAGGTCTGGATATAGACGATGGCCGAAACGCCTTCGATCTGTTCGAACTGCTTTTGCACCTTCATCAGCTCGGCGCGTTCATGCAGCGGCACCCCCTTGAAGGCGGCAAAATCCACGTCTTCTTTCTCGTCATAGACCACGGCCAGGTGCTTGACCCCCATGGCGCGCAATTCGGCCACGATGCGCGGCGCATCCAGGTCGCCCTCATTGTGCTGGCCACCGGTCATGGCCACCGCGTCGTTATAGAGGATCTTGTAGGTGATATTGGTCTTGGCAGCGATCGCGGCACGGATCGCCTGCACACCGGAGTGGTTGTAGGTGCCGTCACCGAGGTTCTGGAACACATGCTTGCGGGTGGAAAACGGCGCCTCGCCGATCCAGTTCGCGCCCTCGCCGCCCATATGGGTAAAGCCGGTGGTTTCGCGGTCCATCCACTGCACCATGTAGTGACAGCCGATCCCGGCATAGGCGCGCGCGCCCTCGGGCAGCTTGGTCGAACTGTTGTGCGGACAGCCCGAGCAGAAATAGGGTGTGCGCGCTGCGATATCCTCGGCGTTGTCGGCACGGCGCGCATCGTCGAGCGATTGCAGGCCGGCGCGGATGCCATCGGTGTCGCGGCCCTCTTCCAGCAGGATTCCGCCCAGCTTTTCCGCAATCCAGATCGGGTCCAGCGCACCACGGGTCGGGAAAAGCTCCTCTCCGTGCTCCATCCCCGCGCCGGACTTGTGCCAGCCATAAACGCGGCGGTGGGTGTCGTTGAACAGCGCCTCCTTGATCTGGATCTCGATCAGCTTGCGCTTTTCCTCGACCACCACGACCAGATCCAGCCCCTCTGCCCAATCATGAAACCCATGCATGTCCAGCGGAAAGGTCTGCCCGACCTTGTAGAGCGTGATGCCCAGCCGCTCCGCCTCGTTCTGGTCGATGTTGAGCAGGCTCATGGCGTGGATCAGATCAAGCCAGTTCTTGCCCGCCGCGACAAAGCCGATCTTGGCCCCGCGCTTGCCCCAAAGGCGTTTGTCCATCTTGTTGGCATGTGAAAAGGCTTCCGCCGCAAAACGCTTGTGGTCGATCATCCGCGCCTCTTGCAGATGCGGCGTGTCCTGCAGACGGATGTTCAGCCCGCCCTGGGGCAGGTCGATCTCCGGCACCGCCAACTGCATGCGATGCGGATCGCCGTTGACGACAGAGGTCGCCTCCACCGTGTCCTTCATCGTCTTCAGGCCGACCCAGAGACCGGAAAACCGGCTCAGCGCCCAGCCATAGATGCCGTAATCGAGTATTTCCTGCACCCCGGCAGGCGAGACCACGGGCATATAGGCATCCACCATCGCCCATTCGGACTGATGCAGCACGGTGGAGGATTCACCGGTATGGTCATCGCCCATCGCCATCAGCACGCCGCCGTGCTTGCTGGTGCCCGCCATATTGGCATGGCGCATCACGTCGCCCGACCGGTCCACGCCCGGCCCCTTGCCGTACCAAAGGCCGAATACGCCGTCGTATCTGCCCTCACCGCGCAGTTCCGCCTGCTGGCTGCCCCAAAGCGCCGTCGCCGCCAGATCCTCGTTCAGACCCGGCTCAAAGCGGACCTGATGTTCCGTCAGCACCTTCTCGGCCCGTGCCATCTGCAGGTCCACCGCCCCCAGCGGGCTGCCGCGATATCCGGTCACGTAACCCGCGGTATTCAGCCCCGCCGCCTTGTCGCGCGCCGCCTGCATCAGCATCATCCGCACCAGCGCCTGCGTGCCGTTCAGGAGCACAGGGCTCTTATCTAGGTCGAAACGATCGTTGAGTGAGATTTTCTGCGTTGTCATGGCGTCCTCCCAGAACGTCGGTTCGCGTGATACGGGATACATAGGTCATTAATGCTGACCTGTATAGCGGGTTTTTTGCCGTATCTCCGCAATATTCCAACTGTGAGACTTTATCTTATATCTATTTAGGATAGAGACAGACAAAGCCAAAGAAAGCGCCGATCATGGATTGGGACAAACTCAGAATCTTTCATGCCGTGGCCGATGCCGGCTCGCTCACCCATGCGGGTGACAAACTGAATCTGTCGCAATCCGCCGTCAGCCGCCAGATCCGCGGACTGGAAGAACAGCTGAACACCAATCTGTTTCACCGCCACGCGCGCGGCTTGATCCTGACCGAACAAGGCGAGCTGCTGTTCGATGCAACGCGGTCGATGACCAAGCGGGTCGATGCCGCCACCGCACGCATCCGCGACAGCGAGGAAGAAGTCTTTGGCCAGCTGCGGGTGACCACAACCACCGGCTTCGGCACGCTCTGGCTCGCCCCGCGCCTGCCCAAGCTCTACGAGAAATATCCGGACCTCTCCGTCGACCTGATGCTGGAGGAACGCGTGCTTGACCTGCCCATGCGCGAAGCCGATGTGGCCATCCGCATGAAGGAACCCAGCCAGGCGGACCTGATCCGCAAGAAGCTGATGATGATCCGCATGTGTCTTTACGCAACCCCTGCCTATCTGAAGGCGAACGGCACGCCGATCCGGCTTGAGGATATGTCCGACCATCGGCTGATCTGCCAGAATACCGAAAGCGCCCAGGTTGCGGCGGGTCAGAACCTTGTCCAGCAGCTCATGCTGAACGATGTGCGGTCCCTGCTGACAGTGAACAATTACTTCGGCGTGCTTCAGGGCGTGCTGCACGATCTGGGAATCGGGGTTCTCCCCGACTACCTGACACAGGACTTTCCCGACCTTGTGCGCATCCTGCCGGATATCGAGTCGGCGGATGTCCCGGTTTTTCTCGCCTATCCGGAGGAATTGCGGCAATCAAAACGCGTCGCCGCCTTCCGGGATTTCGTCCAGGATGAGATCATTACCTACCGTAAACGCCTGCGGGATAAAGAAAACGCCTAAGCTATGCGCAACAAGCATACCCGACATGCTATGGAAATTGAAAAACTGACTTGATCCAGGGCACGGTGCTACCTAATTCAGCGTTATGAAGATTGATGCGCTTCGAACGAGTTCCAGGCGCGTCGCTTCATACCTCCCTGTTGGACTTGGGCCGAGCTTCGTGCTCGGCCTTTTTTTTGGCCCCGCGCGACCGGCCTTGCGTGACAAACCCGCGACAGCATCCGGTCAGGTCCTGACAGCACGGATTGAAGGCCGCTTTGCCCTTTTCCCCTTCCTGCGCTTCAATTAAGACAGCCCCATGAACGCCATCGGGGATACCGCACATGACCGAACCTGAGATCACACCGGAAATCATCAAAGCGCACGGGTTCACCCCCGAGGAATTCGCCGAGGTGAATGCGATCCTGGGACGGGCGCCGAATTACACCGAGATGGGGATCTTCTCGGCCATGTGGAACGAACATTGTTCCTACAAATCCTCCAAGAAGTGGCTGCGCACCCTGCCCACCACCGGCCCGCAGGTGATCTGCGGCCCCGGCGAAAACGCAGGCGTGGTCGATATCGGCGACGGTCAGGCGCTGGTCTTCAAGATGGAAAGCCACAACCACCCCTCCTACATCGAACCCTATCAGGGGGCAGCCACCGGCGTGGGGGGCATCCTGCGTGATGTTTTCACCATGGGCGCGCGGCCCATCGCGGCGATGAACAGCTTGAGCTTCGGCCGCCCCGACCATCCCAAGACGCGCCAGCTGGTGCATGGTGTCGTGGCGGGTGTCGGCGGTTACGGCAATTGCTTTGGCGTGCCCACCGTGGGCGGCGAGGTCCGCTTTGACGCGGCCTATGACGGCAACTGCCTGGTCAATGCCTTCGCCGCGGGCCTCGCGGATGCGGACAAGATTTTCTACTCCGCCGCCTCGGGCGTCGGCATGCCGGTCGTCTACCTTGGTGCCAAGACCGGGCGTGACGGCGTTGGCGGGGCCACCATGGCCTCTGCCGAATTCGACGACACCATCGAAGAAAAGCGCCCCACCGTGCAGGTCGGCGACCCTTTCACCGAAAAGCGCCTGATGGAAGCGACGCTGGAACTGATGGCCACCGGTGCGGTGATCTCGATCCAGGACATGGGCGCGGCGGGCCTGACCTGCTCTGCGGTGGAAATGGGCGACAAGGGCGGGTTGGGCGTGCGGCTGAACCTGGAAGCGGTGCCCCAGCGCGAAGAGAACATGACCGCCTATGAAATGATGCTGTCGGAATCCCAGGAGCGCATGCTCATGGTGCTCAAGCCCGAGCTTGAGGCCGAGGCGCGCGCCGTCTTCGTGAAATGGGACCTCGATTTCGCCATCGTCGGCGAAACCATTGCCGAAGACCGTTTCCTGATCACCCTGAACGGCGAGGTCAAGGCCGACCTGCCGCTGAGCAAACTCGCCTCCACCGCCCCCGAATATGACCGCCCCTGGGAGGAAACACCCCCCCCAGCACCGCTGACCGATGTGCCGGGGGTCGATCCCATCGACGGGCTGCGCGCACTGCTGTCCGATCCGAACCACGCCTCCAAGGCCTGGGTCTACGAGCAATACGACACCATGGTCATGGGCGACAGCGCCCGCACGCCGGGTCTGGGGGCCGGCATCATCCGGGTGCATGGCACCGACAAATCCATCGCCTTCACCTCGGATGTGACACCGCGCTACGTCAAGGCGAACCCGGTCGAGGGCGGCAAACAGGCCGTCGCCGAGGCCTACCGCAACCTGACCGCCGTGGGGGCGACCCCGCTGGCGACCACCGACAACATGAACTTCGGCAACCCTGAAAAGCCCGCGATCATGGGCCAGTTCGTGGGTGCCATCAAGGGGATCGGCGCCGCCGTCACCGCGCTGGACATGCCGATCGTCTCGGGCAACGTCTCGCTCTACAACGAGACCGACGGCACCGGCATCCTGCCCACCCCGACCATCGGGGCGGTGGGGCTGATCACCCATCCCGACGAGATCATCGGCTGCGAGGTGCGCGACGGCCATGTGGCGCTGGTACTGGGCGAAACCACAGGCCACCTGGGCCAGTCCGCCCTGCTCGCCCGTGTCCACGGCCGCGTCGAAGGCGACGCGCCGCCGGTCGATCTGGCGGCGGAAAAGGCCCATGGCGATTTCATCCGCGCCAACCGCGCCCACATCAAGGCCTGCACCGACCTCAGCGACGGCGGTCTGGCACTGGCGGCTTTCGAACTTGCCGAAAAGTCCGGCGTCGGCGTCACGCTGGACGCGGGCGACACCCCGACCCTTTTCGGAGAGGACCAGGCCCGCTACCTGATTGCCTGCAACTTCGACCAGGCCGAGGCGCTGATGATCGCGGCCTCCCGCGCGGGCGTGACCTTGACCAGTGTCGGCAAATTCGGCGGCAGCGAGGTCAGCTTCGGCGGCGTCTCCGCCCCATTGGCAGACCTGTCAGAGACCTACCGCACCACCTTCGCCGCCACTTTCGCCTGAACCTTTGGTTTCGGAGCCGCCTTTGCTTGCGCAAGGAACGGCGGCGCGCGGGGTGATTGCCAAGGGAAATCGCCGAGGGGCCCCTTTGGGGAGACGGCTATTTCCCTTGGGAAGCGCCGCGCGCGTTGCCATGACGGGCGCGATCAAAGACGGGTCCGACATCCATTGGTTTTGGTGAGACCTGCAGCGCAAAACAATAATGTAATGCGCCTTAAGGCGCTCAATTTTCCAACACCCCCATCAGGCGCGTCTTCTCGCCGGTGTCATCCGGTTTCGAGATCACCGCCGCCAGTTCTTCGAGCGAGGCAATCGAATGGCCTGCGCGAAAACTGTCCACATGGGGCAGCATCGCACGGATGCCCGCGGCCTTGGGCGCAAACCCGTCCCAGCGCAGCAGCGGGTTCAGCCAGATCAGCCGCCGCGCCGTCAGATGCAGGCGCTGCATCTGACGCGCAAGGTCACTTTCTTTCACGCCGTCCCCGCCCGCATCCCGGTCCAGCCCGTCGGTGATCAGCAGCACCACCGCGCCCTGCCCCATGACCCGGCGCGACCAGTCGCGGTTGAACATCTCCAGACAGGACCCGATGCGCGTGCCGCCCTCCCAGTCCTGCGCCTCTGCCCCGGCGGCGGCCAGTGCCGCATCCACGTCACGGGTGGCCAGGTGCCGGGTGATGTTGGTCAGCCGGGTGCCGAAGGTAAAGGCATGCACCTGCGCCCAGCCCGCCCCGCGCGCATTGCTGACCGCATGCAGGAAATGCAGGATCACGCGGGAATACTGGCTCATCGACCCGGAAATGTCGCAAAGCACCACGAGGTTGGGATAGCGCGGACGCGGTGTCTTGAAGGCGAGCCTGTCCATCTCCCCGCCCCGCCGCAGGGCACCGCGCAGGCTGCGGGCGGCGTCGATCCGGCCCCGCTGCGACACCATTCCACGCCGGGAGGGGATCGGTTTCACCGGCAGCTTCAGCCGCGCCAGCATCCGTTTCGCCTCGGCCATCTCCGCCAGGCTCATCTGTTCGAAATCCAGCGTCTTCAGCCGTTCCGCAGCGGACATGGTCAGGCTTGCGTCCAGCTCGATCAGCGCATCCTCGTCGCGCGGCTCCTCCGCATCCTCGCCCGGCGGGGCCTCTGCCCCGTCCAGCAGCGCCTCCGCCGCGCGTTTCTCGGCCGGTTGCGCGGGCCGGTCCTCCTGCACCCCCCGGATCGCGGGCAGCATCGCGGCCATCATATGTTCAAGGTACCGCGGATCGCGCCAGTAGAGCCGGAACAGCTGGGCAAAGACGCGCCTGTGTTCGGGCCGGTTCACGAAACAGGCATGCAAGATCCAGTAGAAGTCGCGCCGGTCGGTAAAGCCTGCCGCCTGGACTGCGCGGATCGCGTCGATCACCCGGCCCGGCCCGATGGGCAGGCCGGCCCGGCGCAGGGCGCGGGCGAAATGGGTGATGTTGCCCGCAAGCTTGGGGTCATCGGGCAATTCAAGCGGCGGCAGTTCAGCCATGACTGGCTGAATGGAGGGCGCTGCCCTCCAAACCTCCCGAGATATTTTCTGCCAAAAAGAGGATCATGCCGGTTCCAGGCTGGCGCGCGCCTGGTCGAGAATGCGCTTGGCCTCGGATCCCTGCAATTTGGCGATGTCGTCCTGGTATTTCAGCACCGCACCCAGCGTATCCGCGATCACCTCGGGCGAGAGGGTCATCACGTCCAGCGCCAGCAGGCATTTGGCCCAGTCGATGGTTTCGGCCACGCCGGGTTTCTTGAACAGATCCTCGGTGCGCAGCTGCTGGACAAAGGCCACCACCTCGCGGCTCAGCGCCTCTGCCGCTTCGGGCGCGCGGGCGGCAAGAATTTCCATCTCGCGCCCGAAGTCGGGATAATCCACCCAGTGATAGAGACAGCGGCGCTTGAGCGCGTCATGCACCTCCCGCGTGCGGTTGGAGGTCAGGATGACGATGGGCGGCTCCGGCGCCCTGATGGTGCCCATCTCGGGGATGGTGACCTGAAAATCGCTGAGCGCCTCCAGCAGGAAGGCCTCGAAAGGCGCATCGGTGCGGTCCAGCTCGTCGATCAGCAGGATCGGCGCGCCGTTCTCATCCGGTCGCAGGGCCTGCAGCAGCGGGCGTTCGATCAGGAATTCGTCGCTGAAAAGCGATCTGGTGAGCGCGGCACTGTCCGTGCCTCCCGTTGCCTCGGCGCTGCGGATCGCCACCATCTGGGCCGGAAAGTTCCATTCATAGACCGCCGATGCCGCATCCAGCCCCTCGTAACATTGCAGGCGGATCAACCGGCGGTTCAGCCCGGCCGCCATGGCCTTGGCAATCTCGGTCTTGCCGACGCCCGCCTCCCCTTCAAGGAACAGCGGCCGGCCCAGCCTGAGGCTCAGGAACACGACCGTGGCAAGCGCGCGCCCGCAAACGTAGCCTTGCGCATCCAGCATCTTCTGGACCGCGTCGATGGATGTCATTTCTGTCATGGTGCCTCCCCGCTGCTGACAAAGGTGCATCTGCACCGGGCGGGGTCAAGGTGCCAAAAAGTGCCGATTTGTCACGCGCACCCCCACAGATACGCGCCAGATTGACGCGATTCCACCGCGCTGCCATAATATTTACGAATAAAGATGAGGTTGGGGGCATCCTGCCACCGAACCCAGAGGCGGAAGATGAGACAGACAACAGACACCCCGATGACGGTCGGCGGCTGAGGCCATGCGCATCACGGCAGTCACCTGCGTCAAGAACGAAGGGCCCTTCCTGCTGGAATGGATCGCCTTTCATCGGATCATCGGCGTCACTGATTTCCTGTTTTATTCCAACGATTGCACCGATGCGACGGACCGGCTGCTGGACCGGCTGGAGGGGCATGGCATCTGTGCGCATCTGCCGAACCCGGCAACCAACCGCAATTACCAGATGCAGGCGCTGAAGAAGGCCCGGCGGCATCCGCTGATCAGATCGGCCGATTGGGTCTGGGTCGCGGATGTGGACGAATTCCTGAACATCCATGTGGGCGATCATACGATCTCCGCCCTGATTGCGGCCTGCGGCAATCCCAAGGCGATATCGGTGACCTTTCAGTTCATGGCCAATGGCGGGGTGGAGGCATTTGAGGATGCGCCGGTGATCACCCAGTTCCTGCGCTGTCACAATCCGGACATCTGGTGCGCCGAGACCGCGATCGAGGTCAAAAGCCTGGTGCGCGGGGATTTCCCGCTGGAATATTACGGCGCGCACCGCCCCTTCCACGACGAGGCAAAGGAACGCCCGCAATGGACCGACGGATCAGGCCGCCCTGTGCCACCGCCGTTTCGCAAGCAGTCGAACAAGCGCCGCATCCGCGCCTATCCCGCAAGAGGGGCGCGGGAATTTGCCACGCTCAACCATTATGCCCTGCGCTCGCTCGACAGTTATCTGGTCAAGAACGACCGCGGCGATGTGAACCGCGAACACCGTGCCTTTGACGATACCTACTGGCGCGAACGCAACGACGGGGCCTGGTTCGACGACAGTATCCTGCGCTACGAAGCGGCACTGCGGGCCGAGATGGACAGGTTGAAGGCGCTGGAAGGTGTGGGCGACTTGCATGACGAGGCGGTGCGCCTGCACCGCGCGAAACGCGATGCCCTGCTGGCGCAGGAGAGCTACCGCGAGATGCAGGCGCAATTGCGCGCAGCCAGCCCCTATGCCGCGGCCGAAGCCGCCCTGCGCGACGCGATCGGTCTGCAGCCGGGGGAAGCGCTTTGAGCCGTTTGCGTGTCGTCAACCTCGCCCTGCCGAAAACCGGCACCACCACGCTGACGGATGCGCTGCGTCAGGCCGGTCTGACGGTGGCGGACTGGAAGATCCGCCCCGGCCAGAGCAGCCGCAGCGACATTCCCCGCCAGCACCTGGGCAAGGTGATCTACGAGGATTACTTTGCCAGTGGCGATCCGCTGGCGCGGCTGGATGAATTCGACGTCATCAATGAAATGTCCGCGGTGCGCCAGGACCGCTCGCTCTGGCCGCAGACCGACTGGGGGCTGATCAGCGCCATTGCCGCGCATCATCCCGGTGTGCGGTTCATCCTGACCACCCGTGACCCGGCGAAAGCCGCCAACAGCATGATGCGCTGGAACAATCTGGGCAAGCGCCGCCTGCCGCAGGCCGATATCCCCGGCCTGCCGCGCGGTTTCGGCAGTACGGAGGCCGAGCTGGCGCGCTGGATGGCGGGGCATTACGCCTTTTGCCGCCGTGTCTTTGCGGGGGCCGGCAATTTCATGGAATACGACATCGAAGATGCGGATGCGCCGGAGAAGATCGGAAGCTACCTGGGCCTTGACCTGCCCTGGTGGGGACAGAGCAACATGGGCAAGCCCCAGGCGCAGGAGGCCGGCTAGATGCGTCTGACGCTGTTCATCGGCCCCACAGAGAAAGCCGCCATGCGGCTGCGGGGGCTTTTCAAGGAGAAGGAAGCGTCGCTGGCCAAACAGGGGATCATGGCCCCCGACTGGAACCATGTACGCCTTTATGCCGCCTGCGCCGAGGCCGAAGAAATCAGTTCGCTGCGCCACAAGCGGGGGCTAGACAATCCGCTGGTGCAACAGACCCTGACGGCGGAGTTCCAGAGCCTGCTGGCTAGGGAATTGCCCGAAATGAAGGGCAATCATGTGGTTCTGGCTGCGGCGCAGCTGGGCAGCCTGCTGTCCCGGCCCGCGGAACTGGCGCGGCTGCACGATCTGCTGGCGCCGCATTTCGAGCGGATCGAGATCGTGGCGCATCTGGAGGAACAGGCACGCGCCCTGACGCAGCACTACAATCTTGCGGTGCTGGACGGGCGGCGGCGCGATCTGGGGCAGGAACTGGCACTGGCGGGGCAAAAGGACTGGTGGAAGGGGGCACTGGCGCTCAGGGGCGAAAACGACAGCTATCTGGCGCAGTTCAACGATGTGCAATGCCCGCCTTTCTGGCTGGACTACAAGGCGCTGCTGGCGGCATGGGAAAAGGCATTTGGCAAGGGCCGGGTGACATTGCGCCCCCTGGATCTGCCCGCGCTTTGTTCCGAAACAGGCACGGCGGAGCTGGAAGCTGTGCTGGGGGTCAAATCGCTTGGCAAGGTACAGCCGGACCGCATCCCGCAGCAGGAGGCGGCCGCCTCCCTCACCCGGATCAGGCAGATGAATGAAGGTCTGGCGCGCTATGCCCGGGCCAAACAGATCATCATTGCGCGCGACTTCTGCCAGCAGATCCGCTTGGCGGTGCGCGTCGGCGGGCCGGAAATCGCGCCGGGCAGCCTGCATGCGATCTCGAAACATTTCAAATCCGCCAATGCGGCATTGGTCAAAGGCTTTCCCGACCTCAAGGCGGCGCTGACGCCGGATGCGCCTGCCCCCGACTGGCAGGAAGCGGACCCCACCCAGGGGTTCCGCGCGACGCAATATCTTGCCGCCTTTGCCTTTGGCATCAACAAGAACGCCACCCCGATGGCCAGCAAGCGCGCCGAAGCCGAAGCGGTGGAGGAAGCGGCGGAAAAGTTCGACGAGTTGCTGCCGGCGGACAGCCGGGATGACGCCCAACAGGACGCCAACACGCGGCTGCTGAACCGGGTGAAGGTCAATCACCAGATGGTGCTTTCCACCCAGTTCCGGCCCCATAACAACCTTGGCGCGGTGAACGAGGAGGAATTGGGCGCGGCCTATACACCTGCCCCGGCACGGGTGCTGAAACCCGGCTCAACCGGCAATGTGATCGTCGGCTGCATGAAGAACGAAGCGCCCTATATCGTCGAATGGATCGCCTATCACCGCGCCATCGGGGTCGATAACTTCCTGATCTACACCAACGATTGCAGCGACGGCACCGATGCGGTGCTGGGCCATTTGCAGGAAATGGGCGTGATCCAGCACCGCAACAACGACAACTGGAAGGGCAATTCGCCCCAGCAATACGCGTTGAACCAGGCGATGAAGGAACCGGTGATCGAGAATGCGGAGTGGATCATCCATATCGACGTGGATGAATTCATGAACGTGCGCACCGGTAATGGCACGCTGGAGGACTTCTTTGCCGCTGTGCCCGATGCCACCAATGTCGCGATGACCTGGCGGCTCTTCGGCCACAACGGCGTGACGCAGCTGCGCGATGAATTCGTGATCGACCAGTTCGATACCTGCGCGCCGAAATACTGCCCCAAGCCGCATACGGTCTGGGGGTTCAAGACCATGTTCCGCAACATCGGGGCCTATGCGAAACTGTCCTGCCACAGGCCCAACAAGCTGGCGCAACCCTTTGAAGACAAGGTAAAATGGGTCAACGGATCGGGCCGTGACATGACCCGCGATGCCGCCCATAACGGCTGGCGGTCGTCGAAAAAGAACGTGGGCTACGACCTTTTGCAACTGAACCATTATGCCCTGCGCTCGGCTGAAAGTTTCCTGATCAAGCGCCAGCGGGGCCGCGCCCTGCATGTGGACCGCTCCATCGGGATCAACTACTGGATCCGCATGGACTGGTCCGATTTCCGCGACATCACCATCAAGCGCAACATCCCACGCGTGCGCGCCGAATACGACAGGCTGATGCAGGATGACATCCTGCGCGCGGCCCATGAGGCGGGCTTTGAATGGCACAAGGCCAAGGCACGCGAATTGCATGGCATGCCGGAGTTCCGCGACCTTTACACGCAGGCGCTGGAGGTCAAACTGAACGAAACGGAGCGGGTGGCCTATGCGCTCTCGCTCGACATGGAGAGTTGAGACATGGACGGTAACACAGTCGATACGCCCGGACGCAAGACGAACGCCCAATTCGTGATGTCACGCGGCATGCGATTCCCCAAACATCCCGACATCATCCAGGGCCGCGTCCGCAAGCTGTTGCGCACCAACCAGTATGAAGCCAAGGAGACCGAGGCCGCCCTGCGGGTCGTGCGCGAGGGCGATGTGGTGATGGAACTGGGGGCCGGCATCGGCTATATGTCCACCCTGGTCGCCACCAAACGCAAGATCGCCTCGGTCCATTCCTTCGAGGCCAATCCGCACCTGATCCCCTATATCCAGACCGTACATGCCGCCAATGGCGTGAAAAACGCCTCGGTGACCAATGCCATTCTCGGCCCCCGCAAGGGCACCGTCGATTTCTATGTCCGCGACGCGCTGCTGGGCTCCTCGCTGCAGGTGCTGGAGGGTGAAGTGGACCCGCCCGCCACCAAGGTCGACGTGCTGAACATGAACACGGTGATGAAAGAGATCAAACCCAATGTGCTGATCTGCGACATCGAAGGGGCCGAAGCGGATCTGATCCCGCAGATGGACCTGTCAGGCCTGCGCGCCGCGATCCTGGAGACCCATCCGCAATGGATCGGCCCCGAGGGGATCAACAAGATCTTCCGCGCCTTCATGGATGCGGGCCTCGCCTATTACCACCGCGGCTCGCAGGGCAAGGTCGTCTGTTTCCGCACGGATTGGTAAGTGACCCATACCGCGCTTTTGTGCGTCCGCAACGAGGGCGCTTTCCTGCTGGAATGGCTGGCCCATCACCGCGCGGTGGGCTTTGACCATTTTGTCGTCTTTTCGAATGATTGTCAGGATGGCACCGATGACATGCTGGACCATCTGGCGACGCAGGGCTGGCTGACCCATCTGCGCAACGACGGCCCCTATGACAAGGGCGGCATCCAGTTCACCGCGCTGAAGGCGGCGGCAAAGCGCAAAGAGCTGCGCCGCGCCGACTGGCTGTTGCCGCTGGATGTGGATGAATTCGTCAACATCCACACCGGCGACCATACGCTCGCCGCCCTGCACGCCGCCCTGCCGGAGGCCACGGCGATCACGCTCACCTGGCGGCTCTTCGGTACGGCGGGTCAGGTCCGCTATCAGGATACCCCGGTGACAGAGACCTTCACCCGATGCGCCCCTGCCGTTCTGCACTGGCCCTGGCGCGCGGCGATGTTCAAGACGCTTTACCGCAATGACGGCACCTACGGCAAACCGGGCGTCCACCGCCCCCGCGCGCCCGACCCCGCGCGGCTGGAACAAGCTCGCTGGTTCGATGGCCATGGCCGCCCCCTGCCCGACCAGTTCAAGACCAAACGCATCTTCTCCAACTTCGGCCAGGACAATTACGGTCTGGCGCAGCTCAACCATTATCCGCTGGGCGCGCTTGAATCCTATGTGCTCAAGGCCGACCGGGGCCGCGCGGTGCATTCGGATCACCTGCTGGGGCTGGATTACTTCGTGGAGCGGAATTTCAACACCGACAGCGACACCAGCATCAATGCCATCGCCCCCCGGCGCGATGCCCTGCTGAACGAATTGCGCGCCGATCCCACCCTGGCCGCGCTACATGACGCCGCCGTCACCTGGCGCAAGCAAAGGTTCGAGGCATTGCTGCGCCTTGAACCCTTCCGCGCCCTCTTTGGCAGGCTGATGATGGCACAGCCGACCCAGCCCCTGCCCCGGCAGGCCGCCCGTTTCCTGGTGCATCACGCCAACCTGGCGCGGCAGAGCAAGGGCGATTAAAGCGCTTCGGGATATACCTGAATCACTTGTTCGCTGCCTCTCCCTTCGGTCGAACGCGAAAAGTGACGCGGGATGTTTCAAGTTTATCCCGAAACGCTGTAGCGCCAATTTCGCAAAATTTCTCCCAATTTTTGCCGCATTCCCGATCTATTGCCTGCATAATCATACGCTCCAGACGTATGAAACCGGCTTGAGGATGCGGCAATGGCTGACGAACCCCTTACCCTGAAGTCTTCGCTGGCTGACCTGTCCAAACGGGACTGGCTCGCCGCGGTGTCTGAACTGTGTGAGGAAGACGGGTATTTCGAACCCCTGGGCAAGCGCCATTTCGCGGCCTTCATTGAGCGTGATTCAACCCTTCTGGTCAGCTTTGAAACCATTCAGGGCATGCATGCGCTGTCGGACAAGGCACAGCCGCTGGGCTGGGAAATGATCGAGACGGGCAACTGGTCGCACCTGTGCCTTGCCAGCGACGGCGACACCTGGTTTCGCGACCAGGCGGTACATCGCTATTTCGACCGGCTGATCGACGATGGGTTCTTTGACGAATTCGAGACCGTGCTGTTCTATGGCGCGGGGCCCTGCGGCTATGCCGCTGCGGCCTATTCCGTTGCCTCCCCCGGTGCCCGGGTGCTGGCAATCCAGCCGCAGGCCACGCTGGATCCGCGCGTCACCGAATGGGACCCGCGGTTTACCGACATGCGCCTGCAGGATTTCACATCCCGCTACGGCTATGCCCCCGACATGCTGGATGCCGCCGACCACGCCTATGTGCTTTATGACCCGCGCGAGGCGCTGGACGCGATGCATGCGGCGCTGTTCACCCGCCCCAATGTGACCAAGCTGCGCATGCGCTTCATGGGCGATGCCCTGCAGACCGATCTGCTTGAGATGGAACAATGGGCCCCCCTGCTGATCGCAGCCGCCGACGGCAGCCTTGATGCGGCGGCTTTTGCCACCACCTATCGCGCGCGGCGCGAATACCGCCCCTATCTGCGCAATCTGCTGAACGCGCTGGACGACGACGACCGCGACGGGCTGATCGAGATGCTGTGCCGCAATGTCGCCGGACGCATTGGCGGGCGGCGCTTTGTGAACCGGCTGGCGCAACTGGAAAAGGCGCGCGGCGAAGGGTGATCTGATCCCGCGCCGCCTGCCCCTCACGCACAACTCCGGCTCGACGCGCTCTACCTGCTCGATCGACCTGCCCGACGCCCCACCCCCGAATGATGACATGTCATGTTTGACATGTCTTGGCAGCAGGCGCCCCGGACAAGGCACCAGCGCGCCACGGGTCACCTTCTGCCCCGGAATTGCCAAAGGATACTGGCCCCCCCGCCGCCATTGTGCTAGCGCGAGGCCATGACACAGACACTGACAATCCGCCGCCCGGATGACTGGCACCTGCACCTGCGCGACGGCGACATGCTGCGCGCCGTTCTGCCCCATACCGCGCAGCATTTCGCCCGCGCCATCATCATGCCCAACCTGGTGCCGCCCGTGGTGACCGGGGCCGAGGCCGCCGCCTACCGCGACCGGATTCTCGCGGCCCTGCCAGAGGGGGCTGATTTCACCCCCCTCATGACCCTCTATCTGACCGAAGACACCGACCCCGACGACGTGGCACAGGCCCATGCCTCGGGGCTGATCCACGCGGTCAAACTCTATCCCGCCGGGGCCACCACCAATTCCGCCAGCGGCGTCTCCGACTTTTCCCGCGTGGCCGCTGTCCTGGGCAGGATGGCAGAAATCGGCCTGCCGCTTTGCACCCATGGCGAAGTCACCGATCCGGCCATCGACATCTTCGACCGCGAGGCGGTGTTCATCGAACGGGTGCTGGACCCGATCCGCAAGGCCCACCCGGAGCTGCGCGTGGTGATGGAACATATCACCACCTCCGATGCGGTCGACTATGTGATGGCCTCGGACCGGAACCTTGCCGCAACGATCACCACCCATCACCTGGTGATCAACCGCAACCACATCCTCGCCGGGGGCATCAAACCGCATTACTACTGCCTGCCGGTGGCCAAGCGCGAAACCCACCGCCTGGCCCTGCGCCGCGCCGCGACCAGCGGCGATGCCAGGTTCTTTCTGGGCACCGACAGCGCGCCGCATACGGATGCCAACAAGCTGCTGCCCTGCGGCTGTGCCGGCTGTTTCACCGCCCCCAACACCATGTCCATCCTCGCCGAAGTCTTTGAACAGGAGGCGGCGCTTGACCGGCTGGAGGCCTTTGCCTCCCGCAATGGCCCGGCCTTCTACGGCCTGTCCGTGAACGAGGATACCCTGACCCTGGTGCGCGAAACCCCGGATTTTCCCGGCCATATCGACACCCCCGATGGCCCGGTCACGGTTTTCGATCCGGCCATGCCGCTGCACTGGACCGCCTGATTTCATTGTTCCCAAAATACACCAAAGCACCGCCAGCAAAGGACGCAACCGATGATCCCAACCAGCTATCCCTCGCCACAGGAAATGGCCCGCCTCACCGCCCGGATGCTGCTTGAGATCAAGGCGGTCCATTTCAACGCCGCGGAACCGTTCATCCTGGCCTCCGGCCTACCCAGTCCGACCTATATCGACTGCCGCAAGCTGATCTCCTACCCCCGCATCCGTGCCACGCTGATGGATTTCCTGACCGTGACCGTGATGCGCAACGCAGGCTTTGAGGCCTTCGACAACATCGCGGGCGGCGAAACGGCCGGTATCCCCTTTGCCGCCCTGGTGGCCGAACGCATGGGCCTGCCGATGACCTATGTGCGCAAGAAACCCAAGGGCTACGGGCGCAATGCCCGTATCGAGGGCGACATGAGCGAAGGCCAGCGCGTGCTGCTGGTCGAGGATCTGACCACCGACGGCGGATCCAAGCTCAGCTTCGTGGATGCGATTCGCGACACCGGCGCGAGCTGCGCGCACACGACGGTGATCTTCTACTACGGCATCTTTCCGCAGACCGAAAAGACATTGGGTGATCATGGCGTTACCCTGCATGCGCTCTGCACATGGTGGGATGTGCTGGCCGAAGTCAGGGCGCAGAACGCCTTTGACACCAAGACGCTGCAGGAAGTGGAAAGCTTCCTCAACGCCCCGAAGGCATGGCAGGACGCCCATAAATCCTGAGGATTTCCCACCTCATCTTGACCCGGAGGCCCTTTCCCGGGCAAGATGTGGTGTGCGGGCGGTTCTCCACCAGATATCCACAAAAACATACAATTTGCCCCCGCGCAGCGCGCTGCCTATGACAGCCCTGGGGACAAACGGGTGAGACAATGAACGAGATCACGTCGCTGAACGCGAACAATATCGCCGTGCAGGCACCGGAAACGATGCCGCATTCCATCGAGGCCGAGCAACAGCTTCTGGGCGCGATCCTGACCAATAACGACATCTATGACCGTGTCGCCTCCATCATCGGGGCCAGGCATTTCTACGACCCCGTTCATGCCCGCATCTATGACATCGCGGCTCAGCGGATCGCCAAGAACAACCTCGCCAGCCCGGTGACCCTCAAGGCCTTCATGGAAGACGACGAGGGCCTCAAGGAACTGGGCGGACCGGCCTATCTGGCCCGCCTTGCCGGTGCGGCGATCAGCGCCTTTGCGGTGCGCGACTATGCCCAGATGATCTATGACCTCGCGGTGCGCCGCGATCTGATCCAGCTGGGCCGCGACATCTCTGCCAAGGCGGCACAGGTCGATATCGATTCAGAGCCGCGCGAACAGATCGTCGAAGCGGAACAGAAACTCTACCAACTGGCCGAACAGGGCCAGGTCGAAAGCGGATTTCAGAGCTTTCTCAAGGCGGTAACGGACGCTGTTAATGTCGCCAACGCGGCCTATCAACGCGACGGGGGGCTCTCGGGTGTCTCCACCGGGCTCATTGACATGGATGCCAAGCTAGGCGGGCTGCACCGCTCCGACCTGCTGATCCTCGCGGGCCGCCCCTCCATGGGCAAGACCTCGCTGGCGACCAACATCGCCTTCAACGTCGCCAAGGCCTATAAGCGCGGGCTGACCCATGATGGCACCGAAGGGGCCGTCGATGGCGGCGTCGTGGGGTTTTATTCGCTGGAGATGAGCGCGGAACAGCTGGCCGCGCGCATCCTCTCCGAAGCCGCCGAGATTCCCTCCCAGCAGATCCGGTCCGGTGACATGACAGAGGCCGAGTTCCGCCGCTTTGTCGATGCCGCCAAGGCGCTGGAGGCCTGCCCGCTATTCATCGACGATACGCCCGCCCTGCCGATCAGCCAACTGGCCGCCCGCGCACGCCGCCTGAAACGGACCCATGGCCTTGACCTGCTGATCGTGGACTACCTGCAGCTGGTGCGCGGCACCGGCAAGTCCGAGAACCGGGTGAACGAGATTTCCGAGATCACCATGGGCCTCAAGGCCATCGCCAAGGAGCTGGACATTCCGGTCATTGCCCTGTCCCAGCTTTCCCGCCAGGTGGAAAGCCGCGAGGACAAACGGCCACAGCTGTCGGACCTGCGTGAATCGGGTTCCATCGAACAGGATGCCGATGTGGTGATGTTCGTGTTCCGCGAGGAATACTACAAGGAACGCGAGAAACCCGGTGACCACGAGCTGGAAAAAATGGCCGCCTGGCAGGAAGAAATGGAACGCCTGCATGGCCGCGCCGAGGTGGTGATCGGCAAGCAGCGCCATGGTCCCATCGGCACGGTCGACCTCAGCTTTGAAGGGCGCTTTACCCGCTTTGGCAACCTGGCCAAGCCCTGGCAGCAAAACGGCGGCAACGATCAGGAATTCTGACGGCCTGCGATCCGCGCCGGAATTTTCAAAAATTCCGTGCCGATTTTTTCGAAAAAATCGCCTCCTATTGAAAGGGCACCGTGCAAAAGCCGGTGTCCTTCGTCATTGATCGGTTCGTCCCGGCGATGCAGGGCGGCTGCCGCAAAAGCGAGGATCAGGGCACCGGCCCTGCCGCGTCCCGCGCCGGAATTTTCAAAAATTCCGGACCGATTTTTTCGAAAAAATCGCCCCCGGCAGGTAGGGCACCGCGCCAATGCCGGTGCCCTTTGTCATTCATTCGGGCGATTTGACCTCATAGACCAGCCCCTTGGCCGTGCCTTCCGGAAAGCCTTTCCAATAGCTGTGGTCTTCCTTTTCAGTGCCGTCCTCGTTCATCGACCAGACACCATCGTTGGAGTTTTCCACCAGGTCGAGGTAGGCACCCGCCCCGGCATCGCCTTTCAGCTGTTCATCCAGCCAGGCGGTCACGAAATGCTGCGCGATGTTGTTCATCCGCGCGGTGTCCCAGACCGCATCCGTGTAATGTTCGGAAATGTTGAACCCCTTTTCCTCGCTGAAATAATAGCTTTCCTCCGGGGCGGGCATCGGCGCACCGGCGTTGTGATCCGCATTGATGTAGGTCAGCAGCGCCGTCTTCACGCCCGATACGTTTTCCCAGATTGCCCGCACACCCTTTTCATAAAGCGATGTCTCATCCCGCGAACCCGCAATGAAGAGCATCGGAATCTGCACGCCTGCCAGGCCTTCGGCGTCCCAGAACCCGGTGTTCATCCCCCAGGGGCCAAAGGCAACGGCGGTCTTGATGCGCGGATCGGGCAGGTTCTTGTGGGTTTCGGACCCGGCCTGATGGATGCCCAGCGCGCCATGCGGCCCTCCCCATGGATAGCCGACCGAGGCTTCGGTCACGCCGCCCCCGGCGGTGATCACGGCGCCGTATCCGCCCATGGAATAGCCGATCAACCCGGTGTTTCCGGCGTCGTAGAGCCCCGCGAACTCACCGCCCTCGGCCGCCTTCTGCGCCATCTGCTCCAGCACGAAAAGCTGGTCCAGCGACCGGTTCACCAGGGTCGAGCCGAAGGCCGCCTGGGTGCGATAGGTGCTGTCGGTATGGTCGATGGAGGCCACCACATAGCCCTTGGAGGCCAGATTTTCTGCCAGATGCGACATCAGGAACCGGTTGCCGGGATAGCCATGGCTGATCAGCACCAGCGGATAGGCCGCCGCGCCCGCCGCAGGCTCTGCGTCCCGGTGGGCCTTTCCGACCAGTGTGACCTCGGTGACACCGTCGCGCAGATAGGCCTTCATGCTGGTATCGCCCTCGGCCCCCTCTGTCGCAGGATACCACATCTCCACCGTCAGCGGACGGTCATAGCGGGGCCATTCGGCGGGCTTTTCCGCCTGCGGGTCGATGGCCAGGATGTCGATCTGGCCGGGATTGACCATCTCGATCGTGCGGACCCCGACCGGCAGCGCTCCGTAGGCTGCCAGTTCCGGCGCGTTTGGCAGTTGGGTGTCGATGCGATTTTCGGCCAATGCGCCCCCCGTCCCCAGGGCAACCGTCGCCGTGGCGATGATAAGATGTTTCATGGTCCTCTCCCTTTATGAGTGCATCCAGACCTTAGGCGCATCTCGGGACAGGGCAAGCGGTGATAAAGTGACGTTACGAAGACTTCATATTTGCGGCCTGCGCCATCTGCGCGGCGCTGATGCCAAAGCGCGGCCCAAAGCGCGCCCGTGCCGCAATGAGGCGCGGATCGTCCGGCCGCATGCCCAAGGTGCGGATAAAGTCGATGCGCTGGCGGGTCTTCAGCGCCTCGCGGTCGATGTCGGTGCCCATCGCGCGGTCGATGACCTGGCCGCCCGGGCTGACATGGAACCATTTTGAGAAATCGCGGAAATGGTGCTGGTTGTGCAACCGCGTGACATGGGTGGCAACGCGGGACTTGGGGATGTTCAGATGCGCCGTCATGTGGAACCATTCATAGACCATGAACATCGCCACCCCGCCCACCGGCACGATGGCCACGGCGATCCACAGCGCATCGGTCAGACCCGACAGGGCCGCGATCCCCCAGACCAGCAGGAAATTGCCTGCCAGCATCGGCAGTGCCACCCAGACCGGGACAAAGAACAACCCGGTGTTTGTCGGGAAATCGTGATGCCCGTAATGTGCGCGATAGAGCAGGTCAAAGGCCCATTGCCGGCGCGGCGGATGCAGGTGAAAGACAAAGCGATGCAGGTTGTATTCATTCAGCAATTGCGCCCCGATGCCCAAAGGCACCAGCGCCCAGACCCAGCCCGGACCGGCGCGCAGCAGCGCAGCCAGCCCAAGCGCAAAGGCCAGCGCCATGACCACAAGCGACAGATGCGATGCCATGATCTTCACCCGCTGCATCTGCTTTACCCCCCTGGTGGTCTTGGTTAGACGGAAACAACCCTTCCCAGCGGAGCATCGTGATGCAGATCGAATTCGTCAACCATGCCTCGGTTCTGATGACCCATGGTCAGGTTGGTCTGCTGTCAGACCCCTGGTACAGCGGCCCCGCCTTTCACAAGGGCTGGCGCCTGCTGGTGGAGACGCCCGAGGACCGCATCGAAGAACTGCTGTCCCGCGTCACCCACATCTGGATCAGCCATGAACACCCCGATCATTTCTCCATCGGGTTTTTCAAGCGCTGGGGCGATGTGATCCGCCAGCGCGGCATCAAGCTGTTGTTTCAGGACATCGACGATCAGCGGGTTGCCGACTTCCTGCGCGCACAGGGGATGGCGCTGACCGAACTGACATTCGGCAAGGCCTTTGATCTGGGCAGCGGCGTTTCCGTCACCTGCCTGAAGGATGAATTCTACGATTCGGCGCTCTCCGTGCGGATGGGCGACACCCATGTGCTGAACCTGAACGACTGCGCAGTGCGCACGCCGGAGCGTGCCCGCGAGATCCGTGATGCGGTTGGCACCTGCGACATCCTGCTGACCCAGTTCAGCTATGCCGCCTGGAAAGGCGGGCGGGAAAACCGCGACTGGCGCGCGGAAGCCGCGCAGGAAAAACTGAACAATATCAGAATACAGGCAGAGGTTCTTGAACCGAAAACAGTGATCCCCTTTGCCAGCTTTGTCAGCTTCGCCCATCAGCGCAACGCCTATCTGAACGATGCCGCAAACCGGCCTGAGGACGTGATCGAGGCGTTTCAGGCCGCGCCCTTCGCGCTTTGTGTGATGCAGCCGGGCGATGTGACCGACGGCACGGTGCCCCCCGGCCAGAACGCCGCCGCCGTGGCTTTCTGGGCCGAATATTATGACCGCGCGGGCCAGGACCTGATGACCTATGACAGCGTGGAGGAAACGACCCTGCGCGAGAGCTTTGCCACCTGGCGCAAGCGCGTCTTCACCAACAATTCCCGCCCCGCGATGCGGCTGGCGCAATCGCTCTCTCCGATCCGGGTGCTGCAGCCCGTGGTGGTGCGCCTGGACGATACCGGCCAAAGCTGGCGGATCGACCCGCCGCGCGGCACGCTGGACAAGACCGATGACCCCGCCGATCTGATCATGCATTCCGAAAGCCTGAACTTTCTGTTCTCTAATTCCTTCGGCTTCGACACCCTGGGCGTCAATGGCACGTTTGAAGAGGCGCGCGAGGGCGGATTTTCCCGCGCCGCGCGCTCCATCTCCATCGAGAACCTGAACAATCTCGGCATCCGCTTTGGCCCCGGACTTTTCCTGAACCCCAAGATCATCGGAATCTTCCTGGAACGCCTGCGCGGCGTCAGCGCCAAGATGAAGCGCAGGGACAGATGACCCTTTTCCCCGATAGGACCCACGAGAGCCCATGACCACACCGACCCTGACCATCGACCTGACCGCCATCGCCGCCAACTGGCGCGCGCTGGACGCCCTTTCCACCTGCGAGACCGCGGCGGTGATCAAGGCCGACGCCTATGGGCTGGGTGTCGCCCGTGTCGGCCCTGCCCTGGCCGAAGCCGGCGCGCGGACTTTTTTCGTTCATGCGGCAGAAGAAGGCGTGCATCTGCGGCGCGCCCTCGGGGCCGGCCCTGTCATCAACGTCTTTTCCGGCCATATGCCCGGTGACGCCGACATGATCCGTGCGGCGGGGCTGGTGCCGATGATCAATTCGGTCGATCAGCTTCTCACCCATGTGGAATCGGTGCCGGGCCACCCCTTTGGCCTGCAGCTGGACAGCGGCATGAACCGGCTGGGGATGGAACCTGCCGAATGGTCCGCCCTGCGCGACATCGCATTGGCGCAAAAGCCCCGGCTGATCATGTCGCACCTGGCCTGTGCCGACGAACCGGACCACCCGATGAACGCCATGCAGTTGCAGAACTTCAGGGACATGACCGACGGGCTGGATGTGCCCCGGTCGATCGCCGCGACCGGCGGCACCTTGCTGGGGCCGGATTTTCATTTCGACATGACCCGGCCCGGTGTCGGGCTTTACGGCGGGTTGCCCTTTGTCGATGCGACGCCGGTGGTCACCCTGGACCTGCCCGTCGTGCAGGTGCGCGAGGTCGCAGCCGGTGAGACTGTGGGATACGGCAATGCCTTTATCGCACCCGGCCCGATGCGCATCGCAACTGTCTGCGGCGGCTATGCCGACGGGCTGATCCGCGCCATGGGGAACAACGCGACCCTGACCTTCGAGGAACACAAGCTGCCGCTGGTGGGGCGCGTGTCGATGGACATGATCACTGTCGATGTCACCGCCCTGCCAGAGGTGCCGGAACACCTGCAACTGATCGGCCTGCACCAGTCGGTGGATACCATCGCCGATTTTGCCGGGACCATCGGATACGAGATCCTGACATCGCTGGGCGCGCGCTATGACCGGGTGTATCTGAAGTGATCCTCAAGGCGCTGAACCTTGCGCTGCTGGTTCTCTACCCCATCGCATGGGCCGCCCCGCTGATGCGGGCGGGCCTGCTGCCACTGTTCGGGCTGGAGGAGATTTCCGTGCTGACCGGGCTGCAATCGCTTTGGGCCTCGGACATCTTTCTGGGGCTGGTGGTCACCCTCTTTGCGCTGTTTGCGCCTTATATCAAGACCTTCGGCCTGTCGCTGGTCCATTTCGACCTGCTCAGCCGCCGCGCGCTGCCTGTCCTGTCCTTTCTGGGCAAGCTGGCGATGGCGGACATTTTCCTGATCGCGCTTTACATCACCCTGTCCAAGGGAATCGGCGTCGGCCGGATCGAAACCGCCTGGGGATTGTACCTGTTTACCGGCTGCATTCTTGCCTCAATCTTCGTTTCCTGGCGGACTGAACAATCAGGCGGCTAGCGCCCGGATTGGTCCCGATCAGGAAACAGCCAAATAACGGAATGTGTCACAGGACACCGATTCGTTAACTTTTCCGTCGAAAACCTTTTTTTTCATGGCAAAAGTTCTGGATCAGCATAAACTTGCCGATGAAGGTTATCCGTGGGGGAATAATCGCTTGTCTCATTTTCGTGCTGTTGTTTACCTGTTCCAATACCTGATGCAGCGCCTTGCATTGGCCATATTTCTTGTGGCCGCACTGGCCCTGCTGGCGGCAACCGCCATGGCAGCGCTTGGGCAATGGTCCTGGGTCAGCCTGACCGTCTATTTCCAGGGCCAGCCGGTGCCGGAGGCCGGGATGTACGCCCAGATCGGGCTGACCGTGCTGGCGGTGGGCCTGTGTTTCTTTCTGCCCTCCAACCGCCGCATCATGCAGCTTGAGAACTCGCACCGTTCCTTTTCCATCGGGATGCGCGATGTGGCCCGTGCCTATCACGCGGTCCATGCCGCGGACCGGGCCCAGACCTTCAAGCTCAGCTCCGAATTCGATGCGGTGCGCGAGCGTCTGGCCTATCTGCGCGACCATCCGGACCTCAGCACGCTGGAACCCTCCCTGCTGGAGGTCGCCGCCCAGATGAGCCACATCAGCCGCGAGCTGGCCACCGTCTATGCCGATGACAAGATCGCCCGCGCGCGCGGCTTCCTTGAGCAGCGCCAGCAGGAGATCGAACTGTTCAACAGCAGGCTGGAACAGGCCAAGGCCATTTCGAACGAATTGAAACATTGGGTCCACGAGATCGAGCTTGAGGAAAGCGTCGCCGCCGCCCAGCTGGACCGCTTGCGCCGCGAGATGCAGGAAATCATGCCGGAACTGGGTCTTGAGACAACCGTGCGTACTGATCCCACCGCGCTGGACAACACCATCGTCGACCTGCAACCCAAAGCGGCGGAATAACCGGCAGGCTCAGGTCGCGCTTGCCCCGGACTGGCCCCGAATATATACGCCAATCCATGTTGGACACCCCCCAGAACCGCCCCGAATTGCCGCCCGAAATCGCGCGGCGCCGCACCTTTGCGATCATCAGCCACCCTGACGCGGGCAAGACCACGCTTACGGAGAAATTCCTGCTGTTCGGCGGGGCAATCCAGATGGCCGGACAGGTCCGCGCCAAGGGCGAGGCGCGGCGCACGCGGTCGGACTTCATGGCGATGGAAAAGGACCGGGGCATCTCCGTCTCGGCCTCTGCCATGTCCTTCGATTTTCAGGGCAAGGACCGCAATTACCGGTTCAACCTGGTGGACACGCCCGGCCACTCGGACTTTTCCGAAGATACCTACCGCACGCTGACAGCGGTGGACGCGGCCGTGATGGTGATCGACGGCGCCAAGGGTGTGGAAAGCCAGACGCAGAAACTGTTCGAGGTCTGCCGCATGCGCGACCTGCCGATCCTGACCTTCTGCAACAAGATGGACCGCGAATCGCGTGATGTCTTCGAGATCATCGACGAGATTCAGGAAAACCTTGCCATCGACGTGACCCCGGCAAGCTGGCCCATCGGCGTCGGCCGCGATTTTCTGGGCTGCTATGACATCCTGCGCGACCGGCTGGAGCTGATGGACCGCGCCGACCGCAACAAGATCGCCGAAAGCATCAAGATCGAGGGGCTGGACGACCCCAAGCTGGCCCAGCATGTGCCGCCTGCCCTGCTGGAAAAGCTGCGCGAGGATCTGGAGATGGTGCGCGAATTGATGCCGCCGCTGGATGCCGCGCTGATGGCCGAAGGCTCGCTGACCCCGATCTGGTTCGGCTCGGCCATCAACTCCTTTGGCGTCAAGGAACTGATGGACGGCATCGCCACCTATGGGCCCGAACCGCAGATCCAATCCGCCGAGCCACGCCAGATCCTGCCGGAGGAAAAGAACGTCTCCGGCTTTGTCTTCAAGGTGCAGGCCAACATGGACCCCAAGCACCGCGACCGCGTGGCCTTTGTCCGACTTGCCTCGGGGCATTTTACCCGTGGCATGAAGCTGACCCATGTGCGGTCGAAAAAACCGATGTCCATCACCAACCCGGTGATGTTCCTCGCCTCTGACCGCGAACTGGCCGAGGAAGCCTGGGCCGGCGACATCATCGGCATTCCCAACCACGGCCAGCTGCGCATCGGCGACACGCTGACCGAAGGCGAAGCAATCCGCGTGACCGGCATCCCCTCCTTCGCGCCGGAACTGTTGCAGGGCGTGCGCGCGGGCGACCCGATGAAGGCCAAGCACCTGGAAAAGGCGCTGATGCAATTTGCCGAGGAAGGGGCCGCCAAGGTCTTCAAGCCCTCCATCGGTTCCGGTTTCGTGGTGGGTGTCGTGGGCCAGTTGCAGTTCGAGGTGCTGGCATCACGGATCGAGCTGGAATACGGGCTGCCGGTGCGGTTCGAGGCCTCGCAATTCACCTCGGCCCGCTGGGTCAATGGCACCAAACAAGCGGTGGACAAGTTCACCGAGGCCAACAAGCAGCACATCGCCCATGACCACGACGGCGACATCGTCTACCTCACGCGCCTGCAATGGGACATCGACCGGATCGACCGCGACTATCCCGATGTGCGCCTGACCGCGACCAAGGAAATGATGGCGTGAGCCCGCGCTGGGGATTGGTTGCGACGATCAAGGCCCCGGCGGAGGAGATCCTGCGCTTTGCCGCCTTTCACCTTGAGGCCGGCGCGCACCGGTTGTTCATCTATCTGGACGAGCCGAACCCGGCAGCGCAGAGCGCACTGGAAAACCACCCGAAATGCCGGGTGACCCTGTGTGATACAGCCCATTGGAAGATGCTGATCGGCAAGCGCCCGGTCAAACACCAGTCGCGCCAGACCCTGAATGCGACCCATGCCTATGGCCGCGCGGGGGATGTGGACTGGCTGGCCCATATCGACGTGGACGAGTTTCTGGTCAGTGACCGCCCGGTGGCCGACCATCTGGCAGATGTCCCGCCGGCGGTGGAAACCGCCCGCGCCCGCCCGATGGAGATGCTGGGCGGTGACGGCACGGCCTTCAAACGTTTCATCCCCAATGGCCCCCGACGCGAGCGCATCGTGAACGCGGTGTACCCGACTTTTGGTGAATATATCAAAGGCGGGTTTCTGAGCCATCTGGCCGGCAAGGTCTTTGTCAGGACGGGTATGGAGGGCATCACGATCCGCATCCACAACGCCTTTCGCGGGTCCGAGATGATCGAAGACACGCAGGAGCTGTCGGAGCTGCGGCTGGCCCATGCCCATGCAAAATCCTGGGAGGACTGGCAGGCCGCCTATCGGTTCCGGCTTGAGAAAGGCTCCTACCGCGCCGATCTTGGCCCCGCCAAGCCCCGCGTGCGCGGCGGGCTGACACTGAACGAATTCTTCGCCATCCTTGAAGCCGAAGAGGGTGAAGCGGGATTGCGCGCCTTTTACGACGAAGTCTGCGCCGACACGCCCGACCACCGCGCGCGGCTGGCGGCCCATGACCTGCTGCACCGCGCCGATCTGCGGCTAAGCACCCATTTGGCCACATATTTCCCCGATTGGGCGGGCTGAACGGACATCTGTTTGACCGCAGCCAGTTATGTTGCTATGCGGTCGCAACATGTAGCGGCAAAGTCGCCTTGGGCCATGGGGGCCTGCATGATTGCTGCTGCGGGCCAAATGAGTGTCCGCAAAACACGGACACACATGACAAAATTCTCTGATCTGAACTTGAATCCCAAGGTCCTCAAGGCGATTGCCGAAGCGGGCTATGAAACCCCCACACCGATTCAGGCCGGGGCCATCCCCCCTGCCCTTGAAGGTCGCGACGTTCTGGGTATCGCCCAGACCGGCACCGGCAAGACCGCCAGCTTCACGCTGCCGATGATCACCATGCTGGCGCGGGGCCGCGCAAGGGCCCGGATGCCGCGCAGCCTGGTGCTTTGCCCCACGCGCGAACTGGCGGCACAGGTGGCGGAAAACTTCGACACCTATGCCAAACATGTGAAACTGACCAAGGCGCTGCTGATCGGCGGCGTGTCGTTCAAGGAACAGGACACCGCCATCGACAAGGGCGTGGATGTGCTGATTGCCACACCGGGCCGCCTGCTGGACCATTTCGAGCGCGGCAAGCTGATCCTGAATGACGTCAAGGTCATGGTGGTGGACGAAGCCGACCGGATGCTCGACATGGGGTTCATCCCCGACATCGAGCGCATTTTCGGCCTCACGCCCTTTACCCGGCAGACGCTGTTCTTCTCGGCCACCATGGCGCCGGAAATCGAGCGGATCACCAACACCTTCCTGTCCAACCCCGCCCGCATCGAAGTGGCGCGGCAGGCCACGACGGGCGAGAATATCACCCAGGGCGTGGTAATGTTCAAAGCCTCCCGCAAGGACCGCGAAGCAACCGAAAAGCGCAACCTGCTGCGCGCGCTGATCGACGGCGAAGGCGACAAATGCACCAACGCCATCATCTTCTGCAACCGCAAGATGGATGTGGACGTGGTGGCCAAGTCGTTGAAAAAATACGGCTATGACGCGGCACCGATCCACGGCGACCTGGACCAGAGCCAGCGCACACGCACGCTTGACGGGTTCCGCGCGGGCGATCTGCGCTTTCTCGTGGCCTCCGACGTGGCCGCGCGCGGCCTTGATGTGCCGGCCGTCAGCCATGTCTTCAACTTCGACGTGCCCAGCCATGCCGAGGATTACGTGCACCGCATCGGCCGCACCGGCCGCGCGGGCCGTGACGGCAAGGCGATCATGATCTGCATCCCCCGCGACGAAAAGAACCTCGCCGATGTGGAACGTCTGGTCGAACGCGAGATCCCGCGCCTGGACAACCCGCTGGGCAATGGCAATACGGCAGAGGCGGCACCCGTGGCCGATGACACTGCCGACAAACCCAGGAAAACCCGCTCGCGCAGCCGCAGCAAGCCCAAGTCAGAGGCACCAAAGCCCGAGACGGACGCCAAACCGGCAGCCGAGGCAAAGCCCAAAGCCGAGCCTCAGTCAAAACCGGAACCCAAGCGCGAGAACGCGCCGAAGTCCGAGCCGAAGCAATCCGCGCAATCCAACCGGAACGATGCGCAGGACCGCAGCAGCAGCAGCAGCAGCTCACGCAGCCGCAGCCAGAACAGCCGCGGCAATGACAACCGCGTCGTGGGCCTGGGTGATCACACCCCGGATTTCATCGGGCTGAGCTTCGAAGACCGCGAGTAAGGTCAAAGCCCCGGGCCGTCGCGGCCCATCGGCAGAAAGCAGCGCGTAGACGTCAGGACCACATGGCGCGCCCCTCCGGGGCGCGGTATTCAGGGCCGAACCCTTTTCAAGGCCTGACAGATGCTGCGCCCTTTCCTTGCCCTGCTGTTGATCATCTCCGCCTCTGCCGCCACGGCAGAGCGGTGCCGCGCCGTGGTCAACGGCAGCGAAATCGTGATCGAAGCGGATAATTTCGCCACTTTCGCCGAAGACGTCAAAACCCGCGAGAAACTGATGCGCTGGCCCTCGGCCAGGTGGAACCGCGCCTGGGGCACGCCCCCCGCCTGCCTGAGCGCTGTGCTCTACGATTACCTCGCGACGACGGTGCCCGACAACCAGATCGAGGGCTATTGCCTGACACAGGACGACAAGACCGGGTTTTTCCTGGTCCCCGGAGAGCGCAATTTTCGCGGGCTCTGCCGCACGACGGTCTGCGAGCGGGTGAACACGACAAAGGCCGAAACACTGGCCGTGACGAAATCCATCGCAAATGCCGCCCTGACAACGGTGACGGACCCGGCGGCGGCGGTGGCCGTGGCGCATAAATCCGGCGCGATGATCCTGTCGGGCAGCGCCAGCACGCTGATCACCAACCTGAACGCCACCAGCTCAGCCGTGGTCACGGCCCTGTCCACCCCCGCCGCGTTGACGGCGGTGGGCGTATCGGTGCTTGCGGTTGGCGGTGCGGTCTACATGTGCAACGGCGATGCGCCGGAGGAGGATGTTCCCGCCGAATGATCCGGCGGGAACGATAAAGCGTTACGTGATGCCTGATGCCTCAGGTATTTCGTCAGACGCTATGGTCAGCTCAACCGGCTGACCACCACTGTCACTTCCGGCTTCTTGCCGATCTCGTCCTGCGCGGACTGGCGCACGGCGCGTTTCAGCCCCTCGTTCAGCTTGTCATCGTCGCGCAGCGTGGCGGCCTTGGACCGGCCCAGAAACTGGCTCAGGTCCGCTTCGATCACATCGGCCAGCGGCGCCTTGGAGCGGCCCGTTTCCGGCAGGCCCATCATGTCGACCCAGGGATCACCCAGCGGCTCGTCATCCTCGTCCATGATCACGGTGACGGTCACATGACCGTTCAGCGCCATGCGGATACGGTCGCGCACGACCCCGTCCAGCGCGCCGATCTGCACCGAACCATCCAGATAGGTGCGTCCGGTCTCGACATATTCGGCCACGCTCGGCTTGTTGCCGCTGAGGTCGATCATCATGCCATTGACCGCCAGCACACCGGTCATGCCCTTGCCCTCGGCAATCTTGACGTGTTCGCGCAGGTGGCGGTGTTCGCCGTGCATCGGGATCAGCACCTGCGGTTTGACCACGTCATGCAGGGTTTCCAGGTCAGGCCGGTTCGCATGGCCGGACACGTGGTAAAGACCCGAACTGTCGTCCACCACATCCACACCGATTTCGGAGAACTGGTTGATGATGCGGATCACGCCGCGTTCATTGCCGGGAATCGTCTTGGAAGAGAACAGGAACATGTCCCCTTCCTTCATCTCGATCCCCTGATACTTGCCCCGGGCAAGCTGTGCCGATGCCGCGCGGCGTTCGCCCTGCGACCCGGTGACCAGCAGCAGCAGGTTCTCGCGCGGGATGCCGCGCGCCTCTTCGGGGCTGACGGTGTTCGGGAAATCTTTCATCACGCCGGTTTCCAGCGCCGCCTCGACCATGCGTTTCATCGCACGGCCCAGCAGCACGATGGAGCGCCCCGCCTTGTCGCCCGCGACCGCCAGCGTCTTTACCCGCGCCACGTTGGAGGCAAAGGTGGTCGCAACCACCATGCCCGACGCGCCGCTGATCAGCTTTTCGATCTCGGGGCCAAGCGTCGCTTCCGACCGGCCCGGCAGCGGCGAGAACACATTGGTACTGTCGCAGACCAGCGCCTTGATCCCGTCCTTGCAGACCTCGGCCCAGAGTTCCGGGTCAAAGGCTTCGCCGACGCCGGGGGTCAGGTCGATCTTGAAGTCACCGGAGTGGATCAGACGCCCCTCTGGTGTGTCGATCACCAGCGCGGAGGATTCAGGGATGGAATGCGAAATCGGCAGGAACCCCACCTGGAACGGCCCCGCCCCCTGCTGGTGCGGCCAGGCCCCCACGGTCTGCACCGCGTCATCGGGATGGCCGTGTTCGGACATCTTGCGCCGCGCAATATTGGCGGTGAAGGTCCGGGCATAGATTGGCGCCTGCAGCGCCTCGTAGGTATGGGCGATGGCGCCAACGTGGTCTTCATGCGCGTGGGTCACGAAAATCGCCTCGATCCGGTCGCGGCGTTCCTTCAGCCACTGGATGTCCGGCAGGATCAGGTCCACGCCGGGGCTGCCATCCATATCGGGAAAGGCCACGCCCATGTCCACGACGATCAGCCGCTCCTTGCCCGGTTTCCCGTAGCCATACACATAGGCATTCATGCCAATTTCACCCGCCCCGCCGAGGGGAAGGTAGATCAATCTCTCGCTGCTCATATTATTCAGCTTTATCCTTGTTATACTTATGGATCACGGTCAGGCCGTGCATCGTAAGGTCATCTTCAATGACGTCGAAAAGGTCTTCGGTCTGGGCAAACAACGGGGCCAGCCCGCCGGTTGCGATAATCTTCATGTTCTGGTCGCGTTCGGCCTTGATCCGGGCACAGATCTCCTTGACCAGGCCGACATAGCCCCAGAACACGCCCGATTGCATGCAAGCGACCGTATTGGTGCCTACTACACGTTGTGGCTTGGTAATGTCCACATGTGGCAGTGCGGCGGCGGCCATATGCAGCGCTTCAAGGCTCAGGTTCACGCCGGGTGCAATGACCCCGCCCACATATGCGCCATCATGGCCCGCCACATCAAAGGTGGTGGCGGTGCCGAAATCGACCACGATCAGGTTGCCGCCGTGCCGGTCGAAAGCCCCCGAGGTGTTGACCAGCCGGTCCGGCCCCACGATCGTGCCCTGGTCCACGCGCGGCGCGGCCGGCAGCAGGCAGTCGGGCTTGCCCACCACCATCGGACGGCAGTTGAAATACTGGTCGGAAAAGACACGCAGGTTGAACACCACCCGTGGCACGGTCGACGAGATGATCACATCGGTGATGTCGGGCTTGATCTGATGATGGTTCAGCAGGGTCGAAAACCAGGTGAAATAGGCATCCGCCGTGCGCGCGTGATGGGTCGATGTGCGCATGGTGCACAGCGCACGCCCCTCATCATAGATGGAAAAGACCGTGTTGGTGTTCCCGCAGTCAATCGCCAAGAGCATCCCCTGCCCCCCTTCTTTCAGAAAAACACATCCGCAGCGGCAATCGCGACCCTGCCCTTTGCCGTGTTCAATATCAGATTCCCGTTCTGGTCCACATCCTCAAAGACGCCACTGGTCTCATCCCGGGTTGTGCGCGCGCGGATGACCTCGCCCAGACGTGCCGCATGGGCCAGCCAGGCGGTGCGGATGGGATCGAACCCATAGGTGGTGAACTGCGTCTCAAGCACCGCGTATTCGGCCGCCAGCACATCCAGAAAGGCCTCTGGCGCAACGCCGATCCCGAATGCCCCGGCAAGGCTGACAGGGGTGACAGCCCCCGGTTCCACCTGATCCGCGCCCGGCGCATGGGCCAGGTTGACACCAATGCCGATCAGCAGATGCGGACCGTTTGTTTCCAGCAGGATGCCAGCGACCTTGCCGCCGTCCAGCAGCACGTCATTGGGCCATTTCAGGGCAAAACGGTTTCCCTGCCCGGTGACCGCGACAAAGCTGCGATAAAGCGCCAGCGATGAGACAAAGGACCGCAGCGCGGCGATGCCCGGTGCCTCGGCATTGGGCAGGACCAGCGTTGCCGCGAAATTCCCCCGTGGGGTGGACCATGCGCGGCCCCGCCTGCCCCGTGCCGCGGATTGCTCCCTTGCCAGGATCCATTCCGGACCGGAGAGGTCACGCAGCCGGCGCCCGGCCTCTGCCAATGTGGAATCGACCGTGTCCAGCACCAGCCGCCCATATCCTTCGGGCCAGCCCATCAAGGGGTGAGGGTCCGTGAAAGCGGCAAGCTCAGCCTGTCAGACCGCAGAACGGTCAGTTGACAAGCGCCCCGGCGGCGGCCGCAGCCACGCCTTCGACACCAAACATGTTGATGATGCCCAGCACCATGATCAGCGCCGAAGCCATCAGGAAGCCCGAGAGCACGCTGCTGCCGGACCGGTCCAGCGTATCCGCCTGTTCGGACCCGAAGTACATGTAGAACACGATCCGCAGGTAATAATATGCCCCGATCACCGATGCGATCACACCGGCCACCGCCAGCCAGGCCAGCCCGGCGTCATAGGCGGCGCGCAGCACGTAAAGCTTGCCGAAGAAGCCCAGCATCGGCGGCACCCCCGCCAGCGAGAACAGCAGCACCAGCATTGCCAGCGCCCGGCCCGGGTTGGTCTTGGCGTACATGTTGAGCGATGCGATATCGGTCACCGGCGCGCCATCCCGGCTCATCAGCAGGATAAAGGCGAAGGTGCCGACGTTCATGGTTACATAGATCGCCATATAGACCAGCATCGCCTGCACGCCCAGGGCGGTGCCGGCGGCCAGCCCCATCAGCGCATAGCCCATATGCGCGATGGAGGAGAAGGCCATCAGCCGCTTGATATTGGTCTGGCCGATGGCGGCAATGGCGCCCAGGTACATGGACAGCACCGAAAGCAGCGCGACAATCTGGCTCCAGTCCGCAACGGCATTGCCGAAGGCGTCATGCAGCACGCGGGCGAAAAGGCCCATCGCCGCGACCTTGGGCGCGGTGGCAAAGAAGGCGGTGACCGGCGTGGGCGAGCCTTCGTAGACGTCCGGCGTCCACATGTGGAACGGCACGGCGGAAACCTTGAAGCCCATGCCCGAGATCAGGAAGACGATGCCAAAGAGCAGGCCCAGCGAGGTCTCGCCCGATTGCGCGGTCTGGATGATGCCGGAGAACAGCGTGGTGCCCGCATAGCCGTAAACCAGCGAAGCGCCATAGAGCAGCAGGCCCGAGCTGAGCGCGCCGAGAACGAAATATTTCAGCCCCGCCTCGGTCGAGCGCACGGAGTCGCGCCGCAGGGAGGCGACCACGTAAAGCGCCAGCGATTGCAGTTCCAGACCCATGTACAGCGCCATCAGGTCGCCCGCGCTGACCATCATCATCATGCCCACGGCGGAGAGGGCCACCAGCATCGGGTATTCGAACCGCAGCAATCCGCGGGCTTTCATATAGCCTTCGGACATCAGCAGCACGGCAGCGGCGCTGAGCAGGATCGTGACCTTGGCAAAACGGGCAAAGCCGTCTTCGATGAACATGCCGTTGAAGGCCAGACGGGTGCCTTCGCCGGTAAAGCCGATCCAGGCTGCCAGCAGAACAAAGACCGCCGAGGTCAGCCAGATCAACAGGCTCCCCACCTTGTCCTTGGTGGTATAAACCGCGACCAGCAGTCCCAGCAGCGAAAAGCAGGACAGCAGGATTTCTGGCAGGATGATGTTCAGATCAGCGGAAATCATCGCACGGGTCCTTTTAGTTCGACACTTCGGCGGTCTGGATTGCGGCGCTCGCCGCCTCCAGCGCGATGTCATAATTTTCAACAAGTTCCGTGACCGAGGGGCCGATAATGTCGAGCACCAGTGACGGGTAGACGCCCAGCAGCAGTGTCATCACCACCAGGGGCGCGAAGATCCAGCGCTCGCGCGTGGTCATGTCGGTGATCGACCGCAGGCTTTCCTTGATCAGGTCGCCCATGACCACCCGGCGGTAAAGCCAGAGCGCATAGGCCGCCGAGAAGATCACCCCGGTGGTCGCCACGGCGGCAACCCAGGTGTTGACCTGGAAGGTCCCCATTAGCGTCAGGAACTCACCCACAAAGCCGGAGGTGCCCGGCAGGCCCACGTTGGCCATGGTGAACAGCATGAAGATCAGCGCATAGGCGGGCATCCGGTTCACCAGCCCGCCATAGGCGTCGATGTCGCGGGTGTGCATCCGGTCATAGATCACGCCGACGCAAAGGAACAGCGCGCCCGAGATGAACCCGTGGCTGATCATCTGGAAGATCGCACCATCGACACCCTGCTGGTTGGCAGCAAAGATGCCCATGGTCACAAAACCCATATGCGCAACCGAGGAATAGGCGATCAGCTTTTTCATGTCTTCCTGCACCAGCGCCACCAGCGAGGTATAGACGATGGCAATCGCGCTCATCCACAGGATCAGCGGTGTCAGCACCTCTGCCCCCACCGGGAACATCGGCAGGCTGAACCGCAGGAAGCCGTAGCCGCCCATCTTGAGCAGGATCGCAGCCAGCACCACCGACCCCGCCGTGGGGGCCTGAACGTGGGCATCGGGCAGCCAGGTATGGACCGGCCACATCGGCATCTTGACCGCGAAGCTGGCGAAGAAGGCGATGAACATCAGCGTCTGCATCCCGCCGATCACCTGCACGCCCATCAGGCTGAAGCTGTCAGAGGCGAAACTGTGGTTCAGCAGGCTGACATCACAGGCGCCGATGCAGGTGGTGCCAGCGTCGGTGTACATCGCCACCATGGCCACCAGCATCAGCACGGAACCGAGGAAGGTATAAAGGAAGAACTTGAAGCTGGCGTAGATCCGGTTGGCCCCGCCCCATATGCCGATGATCAGGAACATCGGGATCAGCCCGGCCTCGAAGAACAGGTAGAACAGGATCAGGTCCAGCGCCATGAAGACGCCCAGCATCAGGGTCTCCAGCAGCAGGAAGGCGATCATGTATTCCTTGACCCGGTGCTCGACATTCCAGCTTGCCGCGATGACCAGCGGCATCATGAAGGTGGTCAGCATCACGAAGAGCACCGAAATGCCATCGACGCCCAGGCGGTACTTCAGCCCCAGCAGCCATTCCGATTCCTCGACAAACTGAAACCCGGTGTTGCTGGGGTCAAAGTCGAACAGCACGAAGAGCGAGATCAGGAAGGTTGCCGAGGTGGTGATCATCGCCAGCCACTTGGCATTGCGCGCCGCTGCCGCATCCTCACCGCGCAGGAACACCGCAAGGATCAGCGCCGCAAAGGCGGGCATGAAGGTAATGATGGAAAGAAGATGCGTGTCCATCAGTGGGACCCTCCGGTCATCGTCATCCATGTGACCAGAACCGCGATCCCGATCACCATGGCAAAGGCATAGGTAAAGATATAGCCGGACTGCGCCTTACCGGCGAGCCGCGTGAACCAGGGCACGATGCCCATCGCGACCCCGTTCAGGGTGCCATCGATCACGTCGCCGTCGCCGCGCTTCCACAGGAAGCGGCCAATCGCCTTGGCCGGACGGACAAAGATCACGTCATAGATTTCGTCGAAGTACCATTTGTTCAGCAGGAACAGGTAAAGCGGCTGCTGGTTCGCGGCCAGACGGCCGGGCAGTGTCGGGTTCCAGATGTAGAACCACAGCGCCAGGACAAACCCCATAAGCATCGCGATGAAGGGGCTGACCTTGACCCAGACCGGTGCCTCATGCGCCGCTTCCAGCACATGGTTTTCGGGGCCGAAGTACAATGCCCCCTCGCCCGGCGCGCCGCCAAAGGCTGCGTGATGTCCGCCGCCGTGGCCCGCTTCGGCAGTCTCGCCATGGCCCGCTTCGGCCGTCTCGCCGTGACCGGCACCTTCTTCGGTTGCGGCATGGGCTTCGCCCGCGCCTTCGGCATGGGTGTCGCCACCTGCCGCCATTTCGGCCAGCGGGATGTCGTAGAATTCTGCCATCTCCTCGGTCGAGCCGAAGAAGCTGCCGTACCACAACATGCCGGAGAAGACGGCACCAAGGGCCAGAACACCCAGCGGCACCAGCATGGTCATCGGGCTTTCATGCGCGTGGTCATGTGTGTGTTTGTCGCCACGCGGCTTGCCGTGGAACGTCAGGAAGATCAGACGCCAGCTGTAGAAACTTGTCATCGCAGCCGCGACAACCAGCAGCCAGAAACCATACATGGACCCGCCGCCCCAGGCGCTTTCGATGATCGCATCCTTGCTGAGGAAGCCCGCGAAACCGATATGTGTCAGCGGGATGCCGACCCCGGTGATCGCCAGGGTGCCGATCATCATCGCGGCATAGGTATAGGGGATCTTTTTGCGCAGACCGCCATAGTTGTTCATGTCCTGCTCGTGATGCATGGCATGAATGACCGAGCCCGCGCCGAGGAACAGCATCGCCTTGAAGAAGGCATGGGTGAACAGGTGGAACATCGCTGCCGAATACATGCCAACGCCTGCGGCGACGAACATGTAGCCCAGCTGCGAACAGGTGGAATAGGCGATGACGCGCTTGATGTCGGTCTGTACCAGACCCACGGTCGCGGCGAAAAAGGCGGTGGTGGCGCCGATCACGGTGACAAAGGTCATCGCCTGGGGCGCGAACTCCATCAGCGGCGACATCCGGCAGACCAGGAAGACACCTGCCGTCACCATGGTCGCGGCGTGGATCAGCGCGGAGACCGGTGTCGGGCCTTCCATCGCATCGGGCAGCCAGGTGTGCAGGAACAGCTGGGCCGATTTGCCCATCGCCCCCACGAACAGCAGGAAGGCGATCAGGTTCGCGGCGTTCCAGTCGGTCCAGAGGAACGAAATGGTCTGCTCTGCCAGATCAGGGGCCGATGCAAAGATATCGTCGAAACGGATGCTGTCCGTCATCATGAACAGGGCAAAGATGCCCAGGGCAAATCCGAAATCCCCCACGCGGTTGACCACGAAGGCCTTGATCGCCGCGGCATTGGCGCTGGGTTTGCGGTAGTAAAAGCCGATCAGCAGGTAGGAGGCGACGCCGACCCCTTCCCAGCCAAAGAACATCTGCACCAGGTTGTCGGAGGTCACCAGCATCAGCATGGCAAAGGTAAAGAACGACAGATAGGCAAAGAACCGGGCGCGGTATTGCTCGGTATCCTTGAAGTTCTCGTCATGGGCCATGTAGCCGAAGGAATAGAGATGCACGAGGCTGGAGACCGTCGTCACCACGATCAGCATGATCGCGGTCAGCCGGTCCAGCCGGATCGACCAGTCGGTGGACAGGCTGCCGGAATCGATGAACCGCAGGATCTCGATATGTTCGGTGGGCCCGTCGAAGGTCAGGAATACGATCCAGGACAGGATCGCGGCCAGGAACAACAGGCCAGTTGAAACCCACTGCGCCGCTGGCTGGCCGATGATCTTCCAGCCGAAACCGCAGATCAGTGAACCGACAAGCGGGGCGAAAAGGAGTATGGTTTCCATTGCCCTCAGCCCTTCATCACGTTGACGTCTTCGACGGCGATGGTGCCGCGATTACGGAAGAAACAAACCAGGATCGCCAGACCGATCGCCGCCTCGGCGGCCGCGACGGTCAGCACGAACAGCGTATAGACCTGCCCCACCAGATCGCCGAGAAAGCTGGAGAAGGCGACAAAATTGATGTTCACCGCCAGCAGCATCAACTCGATGCTCATCAGCAGGATGATCACGTTCTTGCGGTTCAGGAAAAGCCCGAAGATGCCGATGACAAAAAGCGTCGCCGCCACTGTCAGGTAATGTTCAAGTCCGATCATGTCGTCCCTCGTCTCGCGCCCTGTTGCCGGGCTTCTAGTCTTTCGTGTTCCCGACTTCCACCGGGAACCCGCCGCTCAGCCGATAAATCAGCAGGCATCCTTCGCGACCAATCCGCCCGCGATGTCTGCCATCGCCACCGATATGATCACAGCCGGTTTCACAAGCCCTGCCCCGGTTTCACGTCACGCAGTTCCATCGCCTTGGCCGGATCGCGCATCATCTGCGCCACAACGTCCTGACGCTTCACATCCGCGCGGTGGCGCAGGGTCAGAACAATGGCCCCGATCATCGCAACCAGCAGGATCAGACCCGCAAGCTGGAACAGCAGGAAATACTGATCATAGAGGATCAGGCCCAAAGCCTCGGTGTTGAAGGTGTTCGGGTCCGCCACCTGTGCGCGCAGCCCCTCGGCGGCGTCGTTGGTTTCCCAGGCGCCAAAGGCCATGACGAACTGCATCAGGATCACAAGGCCGATCAGCAGGGCCAATGGCATGTATTTCGCCATCTCCGCCTTCAGCTCGGCAAAATCGACGTCCAGCATCATGACCACGAAAAGGAACAGCACCGCGACCGCGCCGACATAGACGATGATCAGCAGCATCGCGACGAATTCCGCCCCCAGCAAAACAAAAAGCCCCGCCGAGCTGAGAAAGGCCAGGATCAGCCAGAGCACCGAATGCACCGGATTCCGGCTGACCACGGTCAGAAGCCCGCCCGTGATCACGCAAATGGCAAACAGATAGAATGAAAAGACCGTCATTCCTTACCCTCTTTTTCGTCCCAGACCTGCCCGGCCAGTTCCATGGCGCGCGACATGGCCGGTACGCCGGCAAATACCGACATCTGGCCAATTGTCTCGGTGATATGTTTCTTGGTGGCACCGGCCTCCAGCGCGTGGCGCACCGTCTGGCGCACCGCCACATCGTTCTGCGCGCCCTGCATGGTCAGCCCCGCAAGGGTCAGCAGCAGCCGCGTCCGCGCGTCCAGCCCGCCCTCGTTGACGGCATTGCCGAACATCATTTCCATCATGTCCCTGGGCATGGTGCCCATCATTGCCTCGAACACCTTGGGGGAAAAGGCATCCATTGCCGGAAAGGACTTTGCCATCTCCTGCGCCTGGCGCATCATCGCCTCGAAGGGGTTGGTGGGATCACTCATCTGTAAGGCGCATCTATTTCGAGGTTGCGGGCAATCTCCGCTTCCCAGCGTTCACCATTCGCCAGCAGCTTGTCCTTGTCATAGTACAGCTCTTCGCGGGTTTCGGTGCTGAACTCGAAATTCGGCCCCTCGACGATGGCATCCACCGGGCAGGCCTCCTGACAGAAGCCGCAATAGATGCACTTGGTCATGTCGATGTCATAGCGCGTGGTGCGGCGGCTGCCGTCGTCGCGCGGTTCCGCGTCGATGGTGATCGCCTGCGCCGGGCAGATCGCCTCGCAAAGCTTGCAGGCGATGCAGCGCTCTTCGCCGTTGGGATAGCGGCGCAGCGCATGTTCACCGCGGAAACGCGGGGACAGCGGCCCCTTTTCATGCGGATAGTTCACCGTCGCCTTGGGGCGGAACATCTGCTTGAACCCCAGCGCGAAACCCTTGGCAAAATCCTGCAGCAGGAAATACTTGGCGGCGCGGGCATAGTCGATTTGTGTCATGTCAGCCTCCTACGGGCCAGCGGGCATAGATGCCCCAGAACCATTCGAATTTTGCCGCGAAGGCCACGAAAACCACCCAGAACAGCGAGAACGGCAGGAACACCTTCCAGCCCAGGCGCATCAGCTGGTCATAGCGGTAGCGCGGGGTGATCGCCTTGACCATGGAGAACATGAAGAACACGAACAGCATCTTCAGAAACATCCACAGGAAGCCATCCGGCAGGAACGGGATCGGCGAAAGCCAGCCGCCCAGGAACAGCAGCGACACCAACGCGCACATCAGCACCACGGCCACCAGTTCACCGATCATGAACAGCAGGAACGGCGTCGAGGAATATTCAACCTGATAGCCCGCCACCAGTTCTGATTCCGCTTCCGGAAGGTCAAAGGGCGGGCGGTTGGTTTCGGCCAGGGCCGAGATGAAGAACAGGATCAGCATCGGGAAATGCGGCAGGAAGTACCAGTTGAAGATGCCCCCGGCCCCCTCCTGCGCCGCAACGATGGCGGAGAAGTTCATCGACCCGGTGGAGATGATGACACCGATGATGATCAGGCCGATGCTGACCTCATAGGAAATCATCTGCGCGGCAGAGCGCAGCGAGCCCAGGAACGGGTATTTCGAGTTCGAGGCCCAGCCGCCCATGATCACGCCATAAACCTCCAGAGAGGAAATCGCGAAGACATAGAGGATCGCCACATTGATGTCCGACAGCACCCAGCCGTCGTTGAAGGGAATCACCGCCCAGGCCACCAGAGCCATCACCAGGCTGACCATCGGGGCCAGCAGGAACACCGCCCGGTCGGCCCCGGCGGGAATCACCACTTCCTTGACCACATATTTCAGCAGGTCGGCAAAGCTTTGCAGCAGGCCAAAGACACCCACCACATTGGGCCCGCGCCGCATCTGGACGGCCGCCCAGATCTTGCGGTCGGCGTACATCAGGAACGCCAGGCACACCAGCAGCGGCAGCAGGATCAACAAGACCTGCCCCGTGACCAGCAGCCCAATCCCCAACCCCGTGTTCGTAAAGAAGTCAGCCATTGTCCCTCACACCGTCGGTATGCCTTTTTCCACACAGCTCTGTGTGGTCACTTCAGCATCAATTGTCTTTATGCCCCGTGGCAAGCTTGGCGAGATTGTATAAACAGCATCCGCTCGCCAGATGCCACCCTCTTGCTCTACATTTGTGCGCACATGGCGCGCAAATCCGTAGCCGCGGATCAGCGTATAGCGTGCGGCGGCACATTCGGCGTAATCCGCCACGTCCTGCGTGCTGAGCGCCTTGGTCATCGCCACGTTGAACTGCACCAGGTCACCATCCAGCAAAACAGTCTCTACCCCCTTGTATTCCGGGATAAAATCAGAGGCCACGGGCACCTGCGGTTCACATGCACCCAAGGTCATCATCGCAAGGACGGCAGTTGTTCTCACTCCGCCGCCATGGGTTTGGCGCGGCGCGCCGCGGCATTGGCCGAAAGCTCAGCCATCAGCTGGCTGGCCCGGGCAATCGGATTGCTGAGGTAGAAATCCGCAATCGCCTCGCCAAAGGGTGCCGCATCGACGCTGCCGCGTTCCAGTGGCGTCCATGCGTTTTCGGCAACCTCGTCAACACGGGCCAGATGCGGCACGTCACTGACCAGCGCGCGGCGCAGGGCGGCGATGGAATCAAACGGCAATGTCGCCTCCATCTCGGCGCTCAGCGCGCGCAGGATGGCCCAGTTTTCCTTGGCCTGACCGGGGGCAAAGCTGGCGCGTTGCGCAAGCTGCGGACGGCCTTCGGTGTTCACGAACAGGCCGGGTTCCTCGGTATAGGCGGCGCCTGGCAGGATGATGTCGGCGCGGTGCGCACCCCGGTCGCCGTGGCTGCCCTGGTAGATCACAAAAGGACCGGCGGGAATGTCGCCCTCATCCGCGCCAAGGTTATAGATCACGTCAGCTTCCAGAACGGCAGGCACCCCGCCTTCGGCGGTGCAGCCCGCGTCCATCGCACCGACACGCGATGCAGCGGTGTGCAGCACCATGAAGGAGGATTTTGTTGCTTCCGCCAGCGCCATCGCATCGGCCAGCACTGCGGCACCGTCTTCGCGGGTCAGGGCTGCCTGCCCCACGATGATCACCGAGTGCTTTTCCTGCACAGCGGAATGATCGCGCTTCAGCAAATCGGCCATGACCGACGGATTGTCACCGATGTGGGCATATTCATAGGTCAGATCGACCTGCGGCCCGATCACACCCACGTTTGCGCCGCGCGACCACGCCTTGCGGATACGCGCGTTCAGCACCGGAGCCTCCACCGCCGGGTTGGTCCCGATCAGCATGATCGCCTTGGCAGTGTCCAGCTCTTCGACCGTGGCTGTCCCGACATAGCCGGAGCGGTTGCCCGCAGGCAGCTTGGCCCCATCGGTGCGGCATTCGACGATACCGCCCTGCCCTTCGATCAATGTTTTCAATGCATAGGCCGCCTCGACCGAGGACAGATCGCCGACCAGACCGGCAACCTTCTTGCCCTTCATCGCGGCAGCGGCGGCTGCCAGCGCCTCGGGCCAGTCCGCTTTGCGCAGCTTGCCGTTCTCGCGGATGTAGGGCGTATCCAGCCGCTGGCGGCGCAGCCCGTCCCAGACAAAGCGGGTCTTGTCGGAAATCCATTCCTCGTTCACGCCGTCGTGGTTGCGCGGCAGCATCCGCATCACTTCGCGGCCCTTGGTATCGACACGGATGTTCGACCCCAGCGCATCCATCACGTCGATGCTTTCGGTCTTGGAAAGCTCCCAGGGACGCGCGGTAAAGGCATAGGGTTTGCTGACCAGCGCCCCCACCGGGCAAAGGTCGATGATATTGCCCTGCAGGTTCGATTCGAGCGTTTCCCCCAGGTAGGAGGTGATCTCCGCATCTTCGCCACGGCCGGTCTGGCCCATCTTGTGCACGCCTGCGACCTCGGTGGTGAAACGCACGCAGCGGGTGCAGGAGATGCAGCGCGTCATATGGGTTTCGACCAGCGGCCCGAGGTTCAGATCCTCGGTCGCGCGCTTGGGTTCGCGGTAGCGCGAGAAATCCACACCATAGGCCATCGCCTGATCCTGCAGATCACATTCGCCACCCTGGTCGCAGATCGGGCAATCCAGCGGGTGGTTGATCAGCAGGAACTCCATCACGCCTTCGCGGGCCTTCTTGACCATCGGGCTGTTGGTTTTCACAACCGGCGGCTGGCCCTCGGGACCGGGGCGCAGATCGCGCACCTGCATCGCGCAGCTTGCGGCGGGCTTGGGCGGGCCGCCCACGACCTCCACCAGACACATGCGGCAGTTCCCCGCAATCGAAAGCCGCTCGTGATAACAGAAACGCGGGATCTCGACGCCCGCCTGCTCGCAGGCCTGAATGAGCGTCATCGCCCCTTCGGTTTCGATTTCCTTGCCATCAATGATGATCTTGCGAAGGTCGCTCATAGGTTCACTTTGCTCTCAGTAACGAACCGATCCGGCTCTGTTTTTGAATCTCTTCGAGTCCAAGCGCACAATAGCTTTGTGGATCGGAAGTATCGACCCCCCTCGCCTTGAAAAACGCCCTTCCGCGCGCTTTGAGCCGTTCTTTTTCCGCATCGCTTTTGCGATAGGCGTCGATTTCAGCATCCGTATAGCCCAGATCATTGGCCTGACCCTTGATTTTCCACAGAAAGCTGGTGGCCCTGATCAGCCGGGCATCTATCGTGGGACAATTCTTGCGGATCGCATCGGCGATTCCGACATCCAGCAGGGCATCGTCGATCGCGGCGACCTCGCGCAGCGGTGGTTTGGCCGAAACCGGGGCGGCAAGCACCGCCAGACCAAACAGGGCAATCATCATCAAACGCATTTCACTCTCCTTCGGAAGTTGACCGACAGCTGGGTGAGCCTGCGCTGATATGCAATAACACCCGGTCCCGACAGCCATTTTCCGCAGGTTTCAGCGCATGGCCTATTGGGCCTGCGGGCAGGTCCCCTGATAGGTCAGCGTGTCATCGACGATGCGCAGCTGGTCTGCCGGCGTGTCCGGCCCCACCACCCAGTCGATGTCGGAACTGCCATAGGTCGCCACGCAATAGCCGTTTGCCGCGTGCAGCGCGGCCCCCCGTGCGCCTTCGAAGGATTGCGAGACACCTTTCACCGTCGCCACGAAGACGTCGCGTTGCTTGTCGACCCGCTTGACCTTGGTGCGGAAATACTTGCCGTCAAAGGCAAAGCGGTTCTCACTGTCGGAGCAACCAGCCACAAGGGCGGCGCAAAGCAGCGCCATGACGCTAATTCGGGTCTTCATCATTTCTGCACTCTCGAATGGGTGGGGCGTTGCGCTTCGGCCTTGTCGATCACGACAATGGAATCATGCACATGCACGCCGCTGATTTCGCGCTTCATCTGCGGAAGCTGCGCCGGTTTGTTGTTGTGATACCACATGTGCATGTCATCAATCATTCTGCGCACCGTGTTATAGAAATTCTCCGGCGCGTGAAAGCCACCGCCGAAACGCGGGTAATAGGCGGTGTGCAGATCCTCTATCATATAGGTGCCGCCGGTGGTCAGCAGCGGGAACAACACCCGCAGCGAGGCTTCGATATGGGCCATCCGGTGGCTGCCGTCATCCAGCACCACATCGACGCCGCCCATCTCCTCAACCACCTTTGCCAGGAAAGCCGGATCGTCCTGCGAGCCGATGCGCACCATGCCGGACTGGCCGTCGTATTGCGCGCAATCGGGGTTGATGTCGATGCCGCAGAGCACCGCGTCCTTGCCCAGGTAGCGCCGCCACATCTGCAAGGAGCCGCCGTTGTTCACCCCGATCTCAAGGAATTTCACCGGCGTATTCCGGTAGCGGCTGAAATAGCGGTCATAAAGCGGCAGGTAATGATGCCACTTGTGCACCTTCACCCCATCGTTCTGCGCGTAGATGTCCAGCAGGTCGCCGTCGAATCCGTATCGTTCCCTGATGTCAGCGGCGACATCCCCGTCTTCGGGAAATCTGAACTTCTTCATTGGCGGTCTCCTGCACGGCCCTTTGGGGTTTTCCCCTTATTTCTCAACATATCCGCCAATTCGGGATTTCAGGCAACCTCTGTCTGGCGGCAACCGTGGGTCCTGTGCATTGTTGCAGCAGGCAGGTGACGCCAGCCAAAGGCATGATCGCTGTCGCCATGGGCGCGCAGATGGTCGAGCCGGTCCAGCGCCTCGCCCAGGCCGGGCCGATGCCCCGGCGGCACCCACCACATCACGAAATGCATCGCTCCCAACACCTCGAACCATTCGGCGCGGCGTTCGTAGAATTTCTTGTGCACCGTGCCCCAGACAAAGGTTTCCAGCGTGGCGACACTCTCCCAGACGCTCAGGTTCGGAATGAACAGGGGATCGCCGTCAATTGCGGTATCGGTGTTGCCTGCCCCGGTCTCGCCTTCCATCATCCACTGGAAACCGGGCATCCGCTTGGCCAGCCCGTTGATCCGGTCAAGGTTGGCCATGAATTCCGCCACGCGGGGATCATCCTTGGCGGCGACAAGCCTGCCCACGTTCAGTTCCGCCAGATGCATGTCTTTCATCGTCTCTCCCTTTGTCAACAGCGCCCCGCCTTCAACCTGATACACTCCGTATCGCCGATGTCCCGAGAGCGCGAAGCGCGGCAGGGTATCGGCGAGTCAAGTTTAAGGCGGGGCGCGTTATCCGCAGGCCTTGTCCTTCCAAAGCTCTGCCTCCCTGAGGTGATCCCAGCCAAAGGCGTGATCACCTGGCCCGTGCTGTTCCAGATGCCTGAACCGCGCCATCGCCTCTGCCATCGTCGGCCGGTGCCCAACGGGCACCCACCACATGCAGAACCGCAGGCTGGCCCCCATGTCGTACCATTCCGCCTTGCGGTCATAGAACCGCTTGTGAACCGTGTTCCAGACGAAATGCTCAAGGCTCGCCACGTCCTGCCAGACGCTCAAAGTCGAGGCCATGCGGGGGTTTGCGCCCATTGCGCCGTCCTCGTGGGTCTGTTCAAACGCCATCTCCGCATCATCCATGCGCCAGACAAAGCCCGGCGAACGTGCGGCGACGCCGTTCACGAGGTCCAGACCGTTCACGAAATCCTGCACGCGCGGATCGTCCCAGTCATATTTGAGAATGCCAAGGTTCAGCTCCGCCAGGTGATGTCCTTGGGGCTGCTTCACTTCAGATAACGGCGCAGGCGGCCAGCCCCACCAGCCCCAGCACGGACAGCAATCCAACCGACCAGAGGGCAGAGCGCAGGGGCTGGCTTTCGGTGCCGATATGCACCACCGCCACCGCAATCCGCGACACCAGGAACAAAGAGGCCAGGAGGTTGACCCAGAACGGGTCCCCACCGGCCAGAATCGCGGCCACCGTCGCCCCTATGAAAGGGCCGGACATTTCCATGGCATTGGCAAAGGCCCGCCCCCGGCGATAGGCGACATCGCTGTAATCGCGCTTGGGATGGCCACAGGCACAGGTGTTTTCCGCGGTCTTGCCGCGCGTCGCAACCATGCCCAGAACCAGGCTGACAACGGACCAGAGCGCCAGCGACAGGATCGCATGCCCGTAGGCGTCAAAACCCTCGATCACTCGGCTGCCACGGCGCTGACGCGCCCTGTCCGCTTGTGCTTGATCCGGTCTTCGATTTCATCGCGGAAATGCCGGATCAACCCCTGGATCGGCCAGGCCGCCGCATCGCCAAGCGCACAGATCGTATGGCCCTCGACCTGCTTGGTCACATCCAGCAGCATGTCGATTTCCTCGGGCTCCGCATCGCCTGTCACCAGCCGGTCCATGACCCGCATCATCCAGCCCGTGCCCTCGCGGCAGGGCGTGCACTGGCCGCAACTTTCGTGCTTGTAGAACTTGGACAGCCGCCAGATCGCCTTGATCACATCGGTGGAATTGCCCATCACGATCACCGCGGCCGTGCCCAGGCCCGACCGCTGCTCGCGCAGATAGTCGAAATCCATGATCGCGTCTTTCATCTGCGCGCCGGGGATCAATGGCACGGAGGACCCGCCGGGGATCACCGCCTTGAGGTTGTCCCAGCCGCCGCGAATGCCGCCGCAATGGGTCTCGATCAGCTCTTCGAACGTGATGCTCATCGCCTCTTCGACCACGCAGGGGTTGTTCACATGACCCGACACGGCAAACAGCTTGGTCCCCGCATTGTTGGCCCGGCCGAAACCGGCAAACCACTCCGGCCCGCGCCGCAGGATCGTCGGCACCACGGCAATGGATTCCACGTTGTTCACCGTGGTCGGGCAACCATAAAGGCCCGCGCCCGCCGGGAACGGCGGCTTCATGCGCGGCATCCCCTTCTTGCCTTCGAGGCTTTCCAGCAGGGCGGTTTCCTCGCCGCAGATATAGGCCCCCGCGCCATGGGCCAGGTAGAGGTCGAAATCCCAGCCGGATTTCGCCGCGTTCTTGCCCAGCAGGCCCGCGTCATAGGCCTCGTCGATGGCCGCCTGCAGCGCCTCGCGCTCGCGGATGTATTCGCCACGGATGTAGATGTAGCAGGCATGCGCATTCATCGCGAAAGAGGCGATCAGGCACCCTTCGATCAGCGTATGCGGATCATGGCGCATGATCTCGCGGTCCTTGCAGGTGCCGGGTTCGGATTCATCCGCGTTGATCACCAGATAGGCCGGGCGCCCGTCGCTTTCCTTGGGCATGAAGGACCACTTGAGCCCGGTGGGAAAGCCCGCGCCGCCCCGGCCGCGCAATCCGCTTGCCTTCATCTGGTCGATGATCCAGTCGCGGCCCTTCTTGATGATCCCGGCGGTGCCGTCCCAATGGCCACGCTGCTGCGCGCCCTTCAGGGTGCGGTCATGCATCCCGTAGATGTTGGTAAAGATGCGGTCCTGATCTGCAAGCATTGCTGCGTCCCTTACGTTTGTCTCGGCCCCAAAGGGTCGTTTGTCTGTTGCTCCGAAAGGAGCGTTCTATCCATCATCCGCAGCCCGGCGCGCCTGCCAGAGCTGATAGGCCACCACCAGCGACCAGAACAGCGCCGCAAGTGCGGCAAAGTCGATCAGCAGCGCATAGCGCCCCGGCAATCCCAGTGCCGGACCGGCCCAGTTCGCGGCCAGCCAGATCAGCATGGTCCCGGCAATCACCAGTGCCACGGTCTGCCCCTTGCGAGACTGTGCCTTGTCGCTTTGCTCACTCATGCCTGGCCCGGTTGCCCCCTCGGCGGTTTACTTCTTTTTCTTCTTCGAAAACTCGGTTTCGCCGCCTTTTGCAAGGATCTTGGCCTGGCTCATCCAGTCGTCGCGTTCGATCCGGCCCTTGAAGCGCAGCCGCGCATCGACCCAGGCGATCTCTTTCTTGCGCCAGCCCGCGACCTGGCTGTAATGCCAGATGCCCAATTCGTTCAGCGTCTGCTCCAGCTTGGGGCCGACACCGCTGATCAGTTTCAGATCATCGGCACCTTCGGCGCGCGGGGCGTCCATCAGATCGGGCTTGCCGTCAGCCGCCACCGGCGCACGCTTGGCCCTGGCCGGTGCGGCCTTTGCCGCTGGTGCAGGCTCTGCCACGGCCGCCGAGGCGCTTGCCGCAGCCTTTGCCGGGGCCGCTTTCCTGGCAGGCGCTTCCGCGCCCTCTTTCTCGTATTTCCATTCGCCCTTGCGCGCCGCCAGTTCCGCCTGACCCGCCAGCGTTTTCGTGGGCTTGATGACGGAACCCGATGCAGGCGCAGCCGCTTTCGGCGTGTCAGCCTCCGCCGCGGCTGCCGGTTCCTCAACCGCCTCGGGCGCGTCGGAAACGGCCGGGGCCACGGCAGATGCAGCAGCAGTCGGTGCAGCAACGGCATCAGCCGCCGGCGCTGCCACGGCGCTGCCGCCGGTTGCACCCGGACAGATGACCAGGGAAAGGAACAGACCGACAACCAGCGCGATGACAACGGCCAGGATCAGGGCAGCGGCAAAGCCCCACCCGCCGACCAGCATCAGCAAAAGCCCGATCACAAGGCCCGCAACAATTGCCAGTGCCCAGCTTTTCGCCGTGCAGCTCATCGAATTGTCATTCTCAGCCATCTAAAGTTCCCTCTCCCGTCAGACCGGTAGCGGCCCGGATTACGTGTCGTAGAGACCATCCTTGCTGGCACGGGCAGAAAACTCGGTCTCCTCCCCAGCAGCCAGGCGCGTGGCCTGATCAACCCAGTTGTCGCGCGACACACGGCCTTTGAACCCCTTGAGGTTCTCATCGACCCAGGCCACTTCCTCCGCGCCCCAACCGGCAATCTGATCGTAATGGAAGAATCCCATATCGTTCAGCATTTTTTCCAGCTTGGGCCCGACGCCCCTGATCATCTTGAGATCATCCGCCCCGCTATCGCGTGCGGCGGCCATTGTGGCGGGCTTGGTGCCCGGCCCCTCAGACGCTGCTGCGGCTTGCGCCTTTGTTTCCTGCTTGCCGCCGGGGGCGACACTGCCCTTTGCCGGTTTCGCCTTGGCCTTGACCTTGGGCGCTTCACCTTCAGCCTCGGCGTGTTTGTCGGAACTGTCACCCTTGTTGCGCGGGGCCTTGGCCTCTGCCTTGCTGCGGCCGGCCTGCGCGCCATCCGGGCCTTTGGGCGGCATCAGTTCGTCCCGCTTGGCCTTGGCCGGTTTGCCGCCCGCATTGGCGGCCTTGCCCTGCCAGGGCGTCAGCAGCGGCACCTCTGTGCCGTCGATCCGCTTGATCGTGTCGCCGATATCGACCGCAAGCTGCACGCTGGCGTTATACTGCGTGCGGCCGCTGTCGTGATCCTTGAGGCTGGTCAGCCCGCCCAGAGGCTCGGAAGCATAGCGCCCGTTCTGCGGACCCGGCACCGGCACCTTGCCCGCCGCCAGTTCATCCAGCAGCTTGCCAAAGCCCTCTGCGGTCAGATCCTCGTAATAATCCTTGCCGATCTGCGCCATCGGCGCATTGGCGCAGGAACCGAGGCATTCGACCTCTTCCCAGGAAAACTTGCCATCCGCCGAAAGCTCATGGGCATTGGGCGCGATCCGCTCCTTGCAGACGGCCATCAGGTCCTCTGCCCCGCAGATCATGCAGCTGGTGGTGCCGCAAACCTGAATATGTGCCACGGAACCAACGGGTTGCAGTTGGAACATGAAGTAGAAAGTCGCGACCTCAAGACCCCGGATATAGGCCATGCCCAGCATCTCCGACACATGCTCGATCGCCGGACGGGAGAGCCAGCCCTCCTGCTCCTGCGCACGCCACAAGAGCGGGATGATGGCAGAGGCCTGCCGCCCCTCGGGGTATTTGGTGATCTGCGCTTCGGCCCACTTCTGGTTGGCGGGCGTGAAGGCGAAACTCTCGGGTTGTTCGTGGTGCAGTCGGCGGAGCATCAGTGGGTCTCTTTCGAATTCGCTGTCTGGCTTGCGGCACCGGGAAAGCCCGCAAAGAAATGAGGTCTCGGCATCACCGGTCAATCTCCCCGAACACCACGTCCATGGTGCCGATGATCGCGGCGACATCTGCCAGCTGGTGGCCTTTGGAAATATGATCCATCGCCTGCAGATGCAGGAAGCCGGGCGCGCGGATCTTGGCGCGGTAGGGTTTGTTGGAACCATCCGCCACAAGGTAGACGCCGAATTCGCCCTTGGGCGCCTCGACCGCGCAATAGACTTCGCCCGCAGGCACGTGGAACCCTTCGGTGTACAGCTTGAAGTGGTGAATCAGGCTTTCCATGTCGGTCTTCATCGCGGTGCGGCTGGGCGGTGTGATCTTGCCACGGGCCAGCACATCGCCCTTCCCTTCGGGCGCGCGCAGCTTTTCGATGGCCTGTTCCATGATGTGCACGGACTGGCGCATTTCCTCCATCCGGCAGAGGTAACGGTCAAAGCAATCGCCGTTCTTGCCCACCGGCACCTGGAAGTCGAATTCGTCATAACATTCATAGGGCTGCGAGCGCCGCAGGTCCCAGGCCAGGCCCGATCCCCGCACCATCACGCCGGAGAAGCCGTAGTTCAGGATGTCCTCTTCGCTGACCACGCCGATATCGACGTTGCGCTGCTTGAAGATGCGGTTCTCGGTCAGCAGACCGTCAATGTCCGCAAGGATTTCGGGGAAGGATTTGCACCAGGCCTCGATATCGTCGATCAGCGCTTCGGGCAGGTCCTGATGCACGCCGCCGGGCCGGAAATAGGCCGCGTGCAGACGCGCGCCACAGGCCCGTTCGTAAAAGATCATCAGCTTTTCGCGCTCTTCAAAACCCCAGAGCGGCGGCGTCAGCGCGCCCACATCCAGCGCCTGCGTGGTCACGTTCAGCAGGTGGTTCAGTACGCGGCCGATCTCGCAGAACAGCACCCGGATCAGCGAGGCGCGGCGCGGCACCACCGTGCCGGTCAGCTTTTCGATGGCCAGACACCAGGCGTGCTCCTGATTCATCGGTGCCACGTAATCCAGCCGGTCGAAATACGGCAGGTTCTGCAGGTAGGTCCGGCTCTCCATCAACTTTTCGGTGCCACGGTGCAACAGGCCGATATGGGGGTCGCAACGTTCGACGATCTCGCCGTCCAGTTCAAGCACCAGCCGCAAAACTCCATGCGCCGCAGGGTGTTGCGGGCCGAAGTTGATGTTGAAATTGCGGATCTTCTGTTCGCCCGTCAGAGCATCGGTCGATCCGTCGTCATAGCGGTTCACGCGAATATCGCCGTCCATCATTTAGGTCCCTTCAACTGGCGCTGCTGCGGATGAGGACGGTTCGCGCGGACCCGCACCGGCAACTCCTGGCGGGTGCCGAACAACCGGGCCAAAACCTCTTCCAGAAATGCGATCATCACAGTTTCTCCAACTCTTGCAGTTTGAGCCCCATCCACCACAGCAGCGCAATGGTGCCAAAGGGGATCAGACAGGCCGCCGCCCAGTATTTGTTGATGCCGAAGAAGGGCAGCAGTTTGACCATCGGAATGGCTGTCAGCGCGGACAGGAGAAGCCACCAGAATCCGCCCATTACTTGGCTCCTTCCGCCTTGTCGTCACCCGGCAGGATGTATTCCGCGCCCTCCCAGGGCGACATGAAATCAAACTGGCGGTATTCCTGCACCAGCGACACCGGCTCATAGACCACGCGTTTCTGCGCCTCGTCATAGCGGACTTCGGTATAGCCCGTGGTCGGGAAATCCTTGCGCAGCGGATAGCCGCGAAACCCATAGTCGGTGAGGATACGGCGCAGGTCCGGGTGACCGGAGAACAGGATGCCGAACATGTCGAAAACTTCACGCTCGAACCAGTTGGCCGAGGGGTGGACGCTGACCAGGCTCGGCACCATGTCCTTTTCCCGTGTCGCGACGCGCAGGCGGATGCGGTGGTTCTGATACATGCTCAGCAGGTGATAGACCACGTCGAACCGCTTGGCCCGGCCGGCATAATCCACCGCCGTGATGTCCACGAGGGTGGAGAAACGGCAGGTCGGATCGCCCCTGAGGAATTCCACCAGCCCGGCGATATTGGTCAGGGTGACATCCATGTTGAGCTCACCCTGCGCGATGTCCCACGCGAGGATGCAATCGGGGCGTTTGGCCTCGATATAGGCACCAAGTTCCTGAAGTTGCTCGCTCATCTCAAATCCTTCCAGACGCGCGGTTCATCGCACGATCGTCCCGGTCCGGCGCATCTTGCGCTGCAGCTGCATGATCCCGTAAAGCAGTGCCTCTGCCGTGGGCGGGCAGCCCGGCACATAGACATCCACCGGCACGATCCGGTCGCAGCCGCGCACCACGGAATAGCTGTAGTGGTAATAGCCGCCGCCATTGGCGCAGGAGCCCATGGAGATCACATAGCGCGGCTCGGGCATCTGGTCATAGACCTTGCGCAGCGCCGGGGCCATCTTGTTGGTCAGCGTGCCGGCCACGATCATCAGGTCGGACTGGCGCGGCGAGGCACGCGGCGCGGTGCCGAAACGCTCAAGGTCATAGCGCGGCATGGAGGTATGCATCATCTCGACCGCGCAGCAGGCCAGACCGAATGTCATCCAGTGCAGCGACCCGGTGCGCGCCCAGTTGATGATATCGGCGGTGGAGGTAACAAGGAATCCCTTGTCCTGCAACGCGGCATTCAGATCCTGCGTGGCAACCTCGCGGTCCGGTCCGGCCTTGTAGCTGCCCGGTGTGCCTGCGTCCGTTACTGCCATTCCAGCGCCCCTTTCTTCCATTCATAGGCAAAGCCAGCCGTCAGCACGCCCAGGAAAACCATCATCGACCAGAAGCCGACCATCGAAATGTCCTTGAAGGCGACCGCCCAGGGGAACAGGAACGCGATTTCCAGGTCAAAGATGATAAACAGGATCGAAACCAGATAAAACCGCACGTCGAATTTCATGCGCGCATCGTCGAATGCGTTGAACCCGCATTCATAGGCCGAGACCTTTTCAGGGTCCGGATTGCGCACGGCGACGATGACGGCCGCAAGGATCAGGATGGCTCCGAATCCGATGGCTACGGCCAGAAAAACGAGGATAGGCAGATATTCCCGCAGCATGTCGTCCAAGGGGAGGCTCCTTTATGGTGCTGGGCACGGATGCGCCAGGGCGCTCGGGCCAGTCATGGCTTGGCTTCGGGTTTACTCTGCCGTCCCGACAGGGTCAACCAAGGGGGCATGATTTTGGCAGTCTGAAAAGGACACCCGCAGGCCGGGATCATCAATGCCTAAACGCCATGCAGATCAACCAGATCGCGCCAGCGGTAAATCGGCTCGAACCCCAGCAGCTTGCGCGCCTTGGCGATGCTGTAAAAGGTCTCCTCCGCGCCCATCTCGCGCATGACCGGGACATCCGGGTAGAACCTGTCCAGCAGGGCCTGCGTGGTCAGGCTGACGGAATGTTCCGCATTGGCCGCGTTGAACACCTGGTATCCCAGACCGTCGGTCTGCAGGCAGCGCTCCACCATCTGACCCAGGTCGCGCGCGTCGATATAGGCAAAGATGTTGCGCTCTCGCTGTTCGGGGTTTGCGACGAACTGCGGGAAAAGCGTTTCATATTCATGCGGCTCGATCACATTGTTGATCCGCAAGCCATAGATATTGGCCCCGGACCGGGCCTGAAAACTGCGCGCCGTCGCCTCGTTGCAGACCTTGGACATGGCATAGCTGTCTTCGGGCACGGTGGGGTGTTCCTCGTCCACCGGCAGATAGTTGGGTTTGCGCGACCCATCGGCGAAACAGACGCCATAGGTCGTCTCCGACGAGGCAAAGATGATCTTGGGGATGCGGTTCTTCACCGCCGCGTCGATGACGTTGTAGGTGCTTAGCGTGTTGTTGCGAAAGGTCTCGTTGTCCGGCCGGATCAGGATGCGCGGCACGGCGGCAAAATGCACAACCGCGTCAAAGGCGGGCACGCCGCCGCCCGGTTCCAGCTCGGACAGATTGGCATAGCTTTGCATCACGTCGAACACCTGCCCCGCATCGGTCAGATCGGCGATCCGGTTGTCGACACCCTCATGCTCCAGCGGTGCCAGATCGACGTTGAGCACCTGATGCCCCTGCGCCAGCAGATAAGGCACCACATGCCGCCCGGCTTTTCCGGTGCCACCGGTGAATAAAATGCGCATTGTCTGGTTCTCCTGTTGCTGTCCAAGGGTCAACGCGGCACTGCCCGCTGCGGTTCAGGACGCGACCCTTGCCATCCATTTTGCAATCATGTCGTGCTGCACCCGCGCCTGTTCCGCCACGCGGTAAAAGCCGACCAATTCGCGCACCGGCGCGCTGATCTTCTCGAAACCGGAGATGAAGGCCACGATCACCCCCACCTGGGTCTGCCCCTGCATCACCAGATATCCGCCAAAGATCAGCACCGACAGCGGCCCCAGCGCATTCAGCAGGTTCAATGCCGCCTTGAGTGCGAATTTCAGCAGGTTGAAGCGGATGCGGTTGTCAAAGATCCGGTCGAGAATACGGGCCCCCTCTTCCTGCACCGGTGCATCCATGTCCGATATCCGGTCACCCAGTTCGCGGATATAACCCACCCTTTCCGCCACCAGTTCGTTCAGGCGGCGCTGCAGGAAGGGTGTCAGAATGATCTGCGGCACCATGAAGGCCAGCGCAAAAAGCGCGATGCTGGGCTGCACGACAAACATGTAACCCAGCACGCCCAGCAGGATGGCCAGATTGGCGCAGGACTGGGACAGCACCTCGCCCACGAAGCCGCCCAGTTTCTCGACCTCGGAACCGATGATGGACACCACCCGTCCCTCACTGTCCTGTGTGGTTTCGATCTTGTCGCCATAAAGTCCCAGCAGGTGCCGCCGGGTATAGATGTTGGTGCTTTCCGTCAGCCATGACTGATAGGCACGCAGGGCGAATTTGCCGGCCTGATGCAGGCCAATGACGGCAAGATAGGCCAGCCCGAACCGGATCAGCAGCGGCACATTCTGCGTCTCCACCACCTCGTTCACGATCCGGCGCTGCAATTCGATGGGGGCGAGGTTCAGCAGGGCGACAAGCACCGCCCCGGCGCAACAGCCAGGCTGGTGCCAGCCCGTCATCCGCCAGACGTAGCCCCAGATCGTTTTCGCAGCACTGTCATCCCCGGTCCGTTCGATGTCACGGGGGCGGAAGTAATCGACAAGGGATTTCAAATGGCGCTCCGGCGTTTCAGTTCAGTCTGGCCCGAGCCTTGCGTCAAAGCCCGCCCCGCGCAAGGGTCAGGAGGACGCAACCACCCAGGCCGCCTTGCGCTTGTCAAAGAACGCGCCGATCCCTTCGGCGGCTTCCTCGGTCTCCCAGCGGGCAGCGAGTGCTGCGATGGACATCTCCACCGCCTCCTGCGTGGCAGCACCGCCCAGGTCCAGCGCCAGCGCCTTGGCCGCCGCCACGGCCCCCGGTGCGCAGGACAGGTAAGGTGCCACCTCACGTTCCACCGCCGCGTCAAGGTCACCGGCGGGCACCGCGCGGGCCAGCAGACCCAGCGATACCGCCTCTGCCGCGTCGAACAGCCGGGCAGACATGAAGACCCGCCGCGCCATCCCCTCGCCCATGCGGGCAATCACGTAAGGTCCGATGGTGGCCGGGATGATCCCCAGCCGGGTTTCGGTGAAGCCCATGCGCAGGCTGTCCACCCCGATGGCCACGTCACAGACGCTGGCCATGCCGACCCCGCCGCCAAAGGCATTGCCCTGCACCCGCCCGATCAGCGGCTTGGGCAGCCGGTTCAGCGCGCCCAGCATATCCGCCAGCTTGCGCGCCTCTGCAGAGCGTGTCGTGGCATCCATGTCGCGCTGGTCGCGCATCCAGCCCAGATCGCCCCCCGCGCAGAAGGAGGCCCCCGCCCCGGTCAGCACCACCACACGCACCGCGTCATCCGCCCCCAGCTGTGCCGCCGCCGCAGTCAGGTCCGCCAGCATCTGCGCCGACATGGCGTTGTGCTTGTCGGGGCGGTTCAGGGTCAGTGTGGCGACGCCGCGCGCGTCGGTTTCAATCGTGATCGTCTCAGGCATCCACCGGTCCCCGCATCGCCTGCGCCATGGCCGCGGCCTCCTGCACGATGGCCTGGTCGATCCCGGTCTTGTAGCCCAGCGCCAGAAGATGCGCATTCACCGCTTCCGTGGCCACATTCCCGGCCGAACCGGGCGCGTAGGGACAGCCGCCCAGGCCCCCCACGGCGGCGTCAAAGACCCGCAGACCCAGCGACAGGGACGTGTCGATATTGGCCATCGCGCGGCCATTGGTGTCGTGATAATGCCCCGCAAGCCGCCCCACGGGCACCACATCGCGCACCGCAAGCAGCATCCGCGCGATGCTGTCGGGCCTGCCCGCACCGATGGTGTCGCCCAGTGAAATCTCGTAGCACCCCATCGAGAACAGGCGATCCGCCAGCGCCGCAACCGCGCTGGGGGCCACCGGCCCGTCATAGGGGCATTCCACCACGCAGGAGATATAACCCCGGACGGGCACGTCCCGGTGGCGCGCATCCTCCAGAATGGGGGCAAAGCGTTCGATCGATTCCGCCACCGAGGCATTGATGTTCTTGCGGCTGAACCCTTCGGAGGCCGAGGCAAAGATCGCCACCTCGTCCGCACCTGCCGCCAGCGCATCCTCATAGCCGCGCATGTTCGGCGTGAGCGCGGCATAGCGCACCCCGTCGCGACGGCTGATCCCGGCCATCACCTCGCCCGAGCCGGCCATCTGCGGCACCCATTTGGGCGACACGAAGGAGGCGCATTCGATGCGCCCGAAACCCGCGCCCGACAGCCGGTCAATCAGCGCGATCTTTTCCGTCACCGGTATCTCGCGCGCCTCGTTCTGCAACCCGTCGCGGGGGCCGACTTCAAAGATCTCACAAGGTCCAAGGCTCATATCGTCCCCTTTCAGGTGTTGTCAGGCACGAACGGGTGCCAACCGGGTCATTCAATCGGCCAGGGCGGATAAAAGTCCTTTTCATAGATACCCTCCCCCTGCGGCAGGCTTTCGGCGAAACTCTCGCGCTCGGTGATGCGCTCGTACCATTCCGCCACCGCCGGATGCGCATCCAGCCTGGCAAAATACTGCGACATGTACACCGCCTGCCCTACGGAAATATCCACCGCCGAGAAGCCGCTGGTCAACAGATAGTCGCGGTTCTCGACCGGCGTCGACAGCCGCGCCTCCAGCGCATCGTAGCATTTGCCGATCCGCGCCGCCTCCAGCTTCATCACGATGGGGCTGCGCATGTGGTCCTCGCGCAGGGCGATGTGCTGCTGGGTCAGGGCCGCGGTATGCTGGCTGATCGTCTCGGCGAAATGCAGCCAGACCAGCCAGGCCATACGGTCCGGCACGCCGGGCATCCGGCCCAGCCGCTCCGGGCTGAACCTTTCACACAGGTATTCGGTGATGGCGCCGGTCTCGAACATCCGTTCGCCGTCGATCTCCAGGGCCGGCACGCGGCCCGCAGGCGACAGGGACAGATAGGCCGGATCGCGCAGCGAGCGGTCAAAGGCATAGGTGCGGACCTGATATTCCACATCCATTTCGTTGAGCAGCCAGAGCGTGCGCATCGACCGCGTCTGCGGACAGTGATGCAATGTAATCATCGGGGAAACCTCGTCATAATCATCTACCTGCCAACATGACATGGGGCGTTTTGCCGGGGGTCAAGCGGCCCGGCAGCGGCCTTCCGGCCCGCCGCGCCACCTCATGCCCCGCAAATGTGCAAAAGGCGCGCAACGCCATGTGGCACCGGCCCCGCCCCGACATCTGCAGCACCGCAATATGCCACATCATCAACAGGATCGCCGCCAGGATCGGCGGCTCATCCCCCGGGACATATGCGATAATCCCGGCAGCTGCCAGTGCGGCCGGCACCAGGTGATGCCGCACCCGCCCTTTCACGCGGCAGCTTCCGGCTCGGCCTCCAGCCGGACCAGCGCGGCCCCGGCCTCCACCTGATCGCCTTCGGCGGCCAGCACCTCGGCCACCACGCCGTCGCGCGCGGCCAGCAGGCTGTGCTCCATCTTCATCGCCTCCAGCACCGCAAGCCGGTCGCCCGCAGTGACCTTCTGGCCCACCTTCGCATCGACCAGCCGCACCATGCCGGGCATTGGTGCCTCGATCAGATTGCCGTCACCGGACTTGCCCGCCGCCCGCGCCAGCGGGTCGATCACGTCAAACCCCATGCCATAGCCGTCAAAGACCGTCACCACCGACCCGGCCACGGCAACCGCAGGGGCCATGTGCCCGTCCAGATACCAGCGCCCGGCCCTGCGCTCGGCGCTGAGCTCGGTCTCACCCACCGACCAGGACTGCCGGTCAGGCGACAGCACCCGGACCTTGAGCAAAGTTTCCTCCCCGCCATGTGCCAGCATCACCTGTCGGCGGAGCGGTCGCCACAGGGTAAACCCCGTCTCGGGCTGCGGTGACATCAGGCCCAGCGCCGCCATGCCCGCCAGGGCCATGTGCCAGGGTGCCACCGCGGGGGCTTCGGTCAGTTCCGCGATGTCGCGTGCGATCAACCCGGTGTCGACGTCGCCTGCGGCAAATCCCGCATGGCCCGCCAGCGCCCCCAGAAAGGCCAGATTGGTCACGGTGCCCGCCACCTCGCAGCCCGCCAGCGCCGCGCGCAGCCGCGCCAGCGCCACGTCCCGGGTGGGGCCATGCACGATCACCTTGGCAATCATCGGGTCGTAGAACGGGCTGATGGTATCGCCCGCCCGCACGCCGCTGTCGGCCCGGGTCTGATCGGTGAACTGCAGATGCGTCAGCGTACCGGTCGCCGGCAGAAAGCCTTTCGGCACATCCTCGGCGTAAAGCCGCGCCTCGAAGGCATGGCCGTTGATCGTCAAGGCCTCCTGCCCCATGGGCAGGCTTTCCCCCGCCGCCACGCGCAGCTGCCATTCCACCAGGTCGACGCCGGTGATCGCCTCGGTTACGGGATGTTCCACCTGCAGGCGCGTGTTCATCTCCATGAAGAAGAACCCTTCCGCGCGCAGCCCCTCCGAGCCGTCAACGATGAATTCCACCGTCCCCGCCCCGGCATAGCCGATGGCCTCGGCCGCCCGCACCGCCGCCGCGCCCATCGCGGCGCGCATCTCTTCTCGCATGCCCGGTGCCGGGGCTTCCTCGATCACCTTCTGATGGCGGCGCTGCAGCGAACAATCGCGCTCGAACAGATGGACGGCCCTGCTGCCGTCACCAAAGACCTGCACCTCGATATGGCGCGGCTTGGTCACGAACTTTTCGACCAGCACGTCGGAATTGCCAAAGGCGGTCTTCGCCTCCGAGCGGGCGGAGTCCAGCGCGGCCTGGAAACCCGATGCCGCATCGACCTGCCGCATCCCCTTGCCGCCGCCGCCCGCCACGGCCTTGATCAGCACCGGATAGCCGATCTTCTCCGCCTCCGCCGCCAGCAGCGCATCGTCCTGATCCGCGCCGTGATACCCCGGCACCACCGGCACGCCGGCCTCGACCATCAGCGCCTTGGCGGCATCCTTCAGACCCATCGCGCGAATGGCCCGGGCCGAAGGACCGATGAAGACAAGCCCGGCCTTTTCCACCGCATCGACGAAATCGGGGTTTTCCGACAGAAATCCATAGCCGGGGTGGATCGCCTGCGCGCCGGTGTCCAGCGCCGCCCGGATGATCACATCACCGCGCAGATAACTCTCCGCCGGGGCCGAGCCACCGATATGCACCGCGACATCTGCCATGGCGACATGTTTTGCACCTGCATCCGCATCCGAATAGACCGCGACACAGCGCACCCCCATGCCCTGCGCCGTCTCCATCACCCGACAGGCGATCTCGCCCCGGTTCGCAATCAGGATCGTGTCAAACATCGCGCATCCTCTCCAGTTGATCTCTACTCATCATTTCTTTTTGGCCCCAAATATTCCCGGGGGAGCAGCCGCAGGCTGCGGGGGCAGCGCCCCCTGTGCACAGGCGGTGCATGAACAGGGCACGGCCCCTGACCGGCAATGCGCAATCCATCCTCACATCCGGAACACGCCAAAGCGTGTCGGCTCGATCGGCGCGTTCAGGCTGGCCGACAGGCTCAGGAACAGCACATCCCGGCTCTTGCGCGGGTCGATGATGCCATCGTCCCACAGCCGCGCGGAAGCATAAAGCGGATGGCTCTGTTCCTCGAACATGTCGATGGTGGGCTGCTTGAAGGCGGCCTCTTCCTCCTCGGTCCAGGTCTCGCCCGCCCGCTCCATCGCATCGCGTTTCACGGTGGCCAGCACCCCCGCCGCCTGCGGCCCGCCCATGACCGAGATCCGGCTGTTGGGCCAGGTCCACAGGAACCGCGGGCGATAGGCCCGCCCCGACATGCCGTAATTGCCGGCACCGAAGGAGCCGCCGACCAGCATGGTGATCTTGGGCACATTGGTGGTGGCCACCGCCGTCACCATCTTGGCCCCGTGGCGCGCGATGCCCTCGTTTTCGTATTTGCGGCCCACCATGAAGCCGGTGATGTTCTGTAGGAAGACCAGCGGGATATTGCGCTGGCTGCACAATTCGATGAAATGCGCGCCCTTCTGGGCCGCTTCCGAGAACAACACCCCGTTGTTGGCCACGATCCCGATGGGGCAGCCCTTGAGATGGGCAAACCCGGTCACCAGAGTTTCGCCAAAGCGGGATTTGAACTCGTCAAAGCGGCTGCCGTCCACCAGCCGGGCAATCACCTCGCGGATGTCATAGGGCGTGCGCAGATCGGCAGGCACCACACCCAGCAGTTCCGCCGGGTCATAGGCGGGCTCCTCCGGGCTTTCCCATTGAACGGTCGCGGGCCGGGTCCGGTTGAGCTGCGCCACCGCGCGGCGCGCAAGGCTCAGCGCATGGGCGTCATCCTCTGCCAGGTAGTCGGCCACACCGGACAGGCGCGTATGCACATCGCCGCCGCCCAGATCCTCGGCGCTGACCACTTCGCCCGTCGCCGCCTTGACCAGCGGGGGCCCGGCCAGAAAGATGGTGCCCTGTTCCTTCACGATGATCGTCACATCCGACATCGCGGGCACATAGGCCCCGCCTGCGGTGCAGGACCCCATCACCACGGCAATCTGCGGTATCCCCTTGGCCGACATCCGCGCCTGATTGTAGAAGATCGCGCCGAAATGGTCCCGGTCCGGAAAGACCTCGTCCTGGTTCGGCAGGTTCGCGCCGCCACTGTCCACAAGATAGACGCAAGGCAGATGGTTCGCCTCGGCAATTTCCTGTGCGCGCAGGTGCTTCTTGACCGTCATCGGGTAATAGGTGCCGCCCTTCACCGTGGCGTCGTTGCATACCACCATGACCTCATGGCCCTGCACCCGGCCAATGCCCGCGATGACGCCGGCGCAGGGGGCTGCGCCATCGTAAAGTCCATGTGCCGCCGTTGCCCCGATTTCGAGGAAGGGCGATCCGGGGTCCAGCAGGTTGGCCACCCGTTCCCTGGGCAGCATCTTGCCCCGGCTGGCATGGCGCGCGCGCGACTTCTCGCCGCCGCCGAGGGCCGCCGCCTCCGCCGCGGCCGCGACGGGTTCCAGCGCCTTGAGATGGGCGGCTTCATTGGCCTTGAAGGATTCGGAGGACGGCAGAGCCTGAGATAGCAGTTTCATTTGCAGAATTCCCCCTTGACGATATCACTTTTTGATACTAATTTGCAATCTGTTCGGTGAAGGTGCGCAGGTATGAGTGCTGGAGACACAATGTTATCTCCATAAGGACTTCTGCGAATGGTATCTTCCAAACACGCGGCAACACTTGCTGCACTTTTCCAAAAGCCAGACCGGGCCAATATCCGCTGGCGTGACGTTGAAAAACTGCTGCTGGCATGCGGCGCCACACTGAAAGAAGGCGCAGGCTCGCGCATCCGCCTAGAATTGAACGGGATTCGAATGACACTGCACAAACCACATCCCAAACCCGAGATGGACAAAGGTGCCGTCGTCACGTTGAGACGTTTTCTCCAACAGGCCGGGGTCTCTCCATGAAGCCCTACAAAGGTTATACCGCGTCGATCTGGTACGAGAGCGACGATTTGCTTTTTCACGGCACCGTCGAAGGTATCCGCGATACGGTCCACTTTGCCGGAGCTTCTGCGCAGGAACTGGAGCGCGCGTTTAGAGACAGCGTCGACGATTACCTGAATTGGTGCGCCGAGGACGGTGTCGAACCGAACAAGCCCTATTCTGGTAGACTCGCCTTTCGCACCACTCCTGAACACCATCGACTGATTTCCGAGGCCGCATCGGCGCAGGCCCGTTCGATCAATCAATGGATGGACGAAGTCCTCGAGGAAGCGGCGCGCAAGACGCTGGATGAAGGGCGGCAAAAGATCAAATTCGGGTAGCATTATTCTTTTAAATCCCCTAGCGCGCGACTTCTCGCCGCCGCCAAGGGCCGCCGCCTCTGCCGCGGCCGCGACGGGTTCCAGCGCCTTGAGATGGGCGGCTTCATTGGCCTTGAAGGATTCGGAGGACGGCAGAGCCTGAGATAGCAGTTTCACATCAATTTCCCTTCATGTCGCGCAGCTCCAGCGAGCGCCGGGCTGTCATCACCAGCATGCAATTGGCATGGACGATGCTGCGGATCGAACCGTCCTGCCAGCGCGCGTAATCCAGCGCGCATTCCGCATCGCGAAAGGCGATCCAGGCCCGTTGCGCCGTCAGCAGATGGTCCTTGAGCGCCGGGTCCTGCGCGCCCAGCGCCGTGCGGGTGCTCTTGTATTCTTCGTTCAGGATCGCATCCCAGACCGCTGTTTCCGCCTGGATGCACTGGGTCATGCCCATGGTGGTGTCAAAGCCCTGATCCTGGCAGCTGTTCGATGCGGCCCCCAGGCAATCGGGAGAGATCTCTCCGATCGGGGTCTGCGCGAAACAGGACCGGACCGTGCCACTGTCGACCTGCTGCGCCCAGGCGCCACCGGACCAGAGCCCGGCCCAGAACATTGCCATGATAACCATCCGTCTCATTGCCGGGTCTCCTCTGTCGCCATCTGTTTGAGCATGCGTCGGATCACCTTGCCGGTGACCGTCATCGGCAGTTCTTTAAGAAAGGTTATTTCCCTTGGATATGAATAGCTTGCAAGCCGTTCCCTGACCCAGTCCTGCAATTCGGATGCGGTCACCTCGGCCTTGTCCTTGCGCACCACATAGGCCTTCACGATCTCGGTGCGCAGCGCATCGGGCTTGCCCACGACGCCGCAGGTGGCCACGCCCGGATGGGTCAGCAGGCAATCCTCGATCTCCGCCGGGCCGATCCGGTAGCCGGCAGAGGTGATCACATCGTCCTCACGCCCCACAAAGCGCAGGAAATCGCCCTCCCACCGACCCCGGTCCCCCGTCACCAGCCAGTCGCCGCGAAACTTCCCGGCGGTGGCTTCGGGCCGGTTCCAGTATCCCAGCATCATGGAGGCCGATCCGCGCCGCACGGCCACGTCACCCTCACCCTCAACCGGCTGGCCTGCATCGTCGATCACCGCCACCTCATGCCCCGGCACCGCCTTGCCAATACAACCTGCGCGGGCGCGATAGTCCACCCCGCAGCTTGACGCGACCATATTGCATTCCGTCTGGCCGTAGAATTCGTTGATCTGAAGGCCGAATGCCCCCTGCCCCCAGGCCAGCATCTCGGCCCCCAGCGGCTCGCCCCCGCTGGCGACAGAGCGCAGGCCCGGCAGCGCACGGTCTGCTGCCTTGAGCATGCGCAGGGCCGTTGGCGGAAAGAAGACGTTGCGCACATTGCCGCGTGAGATGACATCGGCGCAGCCTTCGGGGGTGAACTTGGCCATTCGCGCGGCCACGACGGGCACGCCCAGCGCAAGCCCCGGCATCAGCACGTCGAACAGCCCGCCGATCCATGCCCAGTCGGCGGGGGTCCACAGGCAATCATCCGGCTGGCCAAGGTGATCGTGGCTGATCGCCACGCCCGGCAGATGGCCGGTCAGGACCCGGTGGCCATGCAAGGCCCCCTTGGGCGTGCCGGTGGTGCCGGAGGTATAGATCAGCACGGCAGGATCATCGGGCCCGGTATCGGCAAAATCCACGGGCGCACCGTCAATCCCGACGTCCTCCGCAATCCAGGGTTCTGCCAGCGCGCCAAGCAGATCGGCCCCTTCCGGGTCCGTCAGCACGATCTCGCATCCCGCGTCGCCTGCGCGGGTAGCCAGGGCATCCTGTTTGAACAGCTTGAACAGCGGGACCGAGATTGCGCCGATCTTCCAGATCGCCAGATGCGCCGCCGCACACCATGGCCCCTGGCTGAGCAGCACGCCCACCCGATCCCCCGGCACAACACGCGCCATCAGGGCGCGCGCAAGGCCATCCGTCATCCGCGACAGTTCCCCATGGCTGACATCGCGCCGCACCGGCCCGGTCAGATCGACGATCGCCAAAGCATCAGATGGCCTGGCGAGACATTGCGCGGCCATGTTCAGCCGGGTAGGCAGATCCCAGGTGCCATCCGCTCGCAGCCCTTGCAGATCACTCATCTGCGATGCTCCGGCACGGCACATCCGATCCGGCGGCAAACGGACTGTGGCAGATCGCTGAGATCAGTCATTTCCCAACTCCTTTTGAAGTTGTCCAAGCTCCCGATCCAGGAAGAAGGATGTGATCGAGCGGATGATCACCAGCAAAAGCAGGAATATCAGGTCGGTAAACCGCAGGCTGAGCGCGGTGTGGATCACGTCGGAGACGATGAACAGCTCCAGACCGGCCAGGATATAACGCCCCAGTTCGACCCGCTCACGGTTGGTGCGGCGCACCCGGTCGATACCACGGCGCGCAATCTCTGCCTGGGTCACTCCAAGGATGAAGCGCGCGGCACCGACCAGCAGCAGCGCGATGGCCGCCAGATCAATGAAGGTGGCGCACCATTCCAGCACCACGACAAGACCGTGGAGGTGCCCATGCAGAATTCCACTCTCTGCCTTGAGGTCGATCAGGCTATCCATTCCGTTTGCTCCCTTGATACGTCCGTCATGCCTCGGGCCCTTCCGGCAGGGAGATCAGCCGCCCCGCCCGGTCCACGGGATAGATCGCCACATCCCCGCAATGCACCTCGATCCAGACCTGCGCACTGCGGCCCGGCACGGCAACACAATCGGACTTTTGCCCGCCATGCTCGGCCACATATCGCGTGGCGAAATGGTCGATCACATCCGTCTCCGTCATATGCGCGGCGATCCAGCCCTGCCGGAACAGCAGCAGTCCCGCCAACAGGGTCAGCACCGCCAGAGGTGTCCACCACAGCCAGCGCGGCATCGCCTAGCCCATCGCCGCCATCATCTCGCGGCCCACCAGCATCCGCCGGATTTCCGAAGTGCCGGCCCCGATCTCCATCAGCTTGGCATCGCGGAAGATGCGCGCCACGGCCGTGTCGTTCAGATAGCCCGCACCGCCCATCGCCTGCACCGCCTGATGCGCCTGTGTCATCGCCTGTTCCGATGCATAGAGACAGCAGGCCGCCGCGTCCTGACGGGTCACGTCACCCCGGTCACAGGCCTGTGCCACGCTATAGACATAGGCCCGGGCCGAGTTCATCGCCGTGTACATATCCGCCAGCTTGCCCTGCATCAGCTGAAAGTTCCCGATCGGCTGACCGAACTGCTTGCGTTCGCTCACATAGGGCATGACCTCGTCCAGGCAGGCCGCCATGGTGCCAAGGCCGATGCCCGCCAGCACGACACGTTCGTAATCCAGCCCCGACATCAGGACCGCCACGCCGCGCCCCTCTTCGCCCAGCACGTTCTCGAAGGGCACTTCCACATCGTCAAAGACCAGCTCACCGGTGTTCGATCCGCGCATCCCCAGCTTGTCCAGGTGGTGCGGGGTGCTGAACCCCTTCATGCCGCGTTCGATCAGAAAGGCGGTGATGCCCCTGGACCCGGCCTCCGGGTCGGTCTTGGCATAGACCACCAGGGTCTCTGCATTGGGCGCATTGGTGATCCAGTACTTGTTGCCCGACAGGCGGAAATGATCGTTGCGCTTTTCCGCGCGCAGCTTCATCGACACCACGTCGCTGCCTGCCCCCGCCTCCGACATGGCCAGCGCACCGACATGTTCGCCGGTGCACAGCTTTGGCAGGTATTTCGCCTTTTGCTCCGGCGTGCCGTTCAATTTGATCTGGTTGACGCAGAGGTTCGAATGCGCGCCGTAGGACAGAGAAACGGAAGCCGAGGCGCGGGCGATCTCCTCGACCGCGACGACATGGGCAACATAGCCAAGGCCGGAACCGCCGTATTCTTCCTCCACCGTCATGCCCAGAAGGCCCAGTTCGCCCATCTCGGTCCAGAGTTCGGGCGGAAAGTCGTTTTTGGCGTCGATCTGCGCCGCCATCGGTTTGACCCGTTCCTGTGCCCAGCGGTGGACCATCTCGCGCAGCGCCGCGACATCTTCACCCAGATCGAAACTCATACTCGCGTTAAACATCGTCGCCTCCCCCAAGGTCATTTATTGAACGCACGTTCATTACCTACGCCCCGCCCGTGGTTGCGTCAAGCCTCTCTGCTTCTGTGACGCGGCGCCCCTCCCGGTGGCAGGACCCGGGCAGCACGGCAATGCAGGCAAAGGATACATCAAGGGCAAAGAATCCGGGAAGGAATTCTGGGACCGGATGGAGGACCTGCGTGCCGGAGTTTGGGGAACGCCCCGCGTCTTTGACCCAGGGTGAGTTTGCCGCCGTCAACCAGTTATGGAGCCAACCCCGGAGCCCTCCCGCCGCTGGTCTCAGGCCTTTTGAAACACCGCGCTTACTTCCGCACGGATGATCCGCGCGATCAGCGCGCAATCGTCCAGCGAGAATGTCAGCGGCACCCGCATGTCGACAATTCCTGCCAGCACCGCATCGCTGGCGGGCATTTTCTCGGACGCCACGTAGCGCCATGAATCGTAGCGGCTGGTAAAGCCCACCGGCTCCGCCGCGCCGAACCATTTCAGTTCAACCCCCCGCGCCAGACAGCGGCGCAGAACGTCCCTCACCGCGCCCGCCTCCCAGCCTGCCAGCAGGAACTGTATCGAAGAGCCCACGATGCTTTCCTCAGCGGGTCTTTCGATCACCGTCAGACCCGGCGTGCCGCGCAGCCCCGCCTCGATCGCGTAATAGCGTTCATTCCAGCGCGCGCACTGCCGGTCCAGATCGCGCAGCTGGGGCCGCAGGATCGCGGCGCGCAGATTGTCCATCCGGCCCGACACATTGGGGGTCTCGTAGCGGATCGTCTCGAAGGTTTCTTTCGGCGGCCCCGCGCGGTGGCTTTCATAGAGCATGTAAGAGCCCGAGAGCATCACCGCCCGGGCTGCGACCTCAGGATCGTCGGTCACCAGCAGGCCACCTTCGCCTGCGTTCATATGCTTGTAGGTCTGGCAGGAATAGCACCCCACCTTTCCCTGCGTGCCGGAGGGCACGCCTTTCCAGGCGGCCCCCATGGTATGGGCACAATCCTCGATCACCGTGATGCCATGGGCATCGCAAAGCGCCATCAGCGCCTCCATATCGGCAAGATGGCCGCGCATGTGGCTCAGCAGCAGCACATCGGCCTGACCGGCCTTTGCGGCCAGATCCTCCAGATCAATCACCAGCTGCGGGGTCACGCCAACAAAGACCGGCTGCGCGCCCACGGCGGCAATCGCGCCCGGCACCGGGGCCAGGGTAAAGGCATTGGTCAGCACCCTGTCCCCCGGCCTGACGCCAACCGCACGCAGGGCCGTTCCCATGGCATAGCCGCCGGAGGCCACCGCAAGGCAATAGCGCGCGCCGACCTTGGCTGCGAATTCCTGTTCCAGCAGGACGGTCTGCGCCACCTCGCCGGGGGCCGTGTTGTAGCGGTGCAACCGGCCCGAGCGCATGACGGCGACCGCCGCCTCGATCCCCTCTTCGGGGATCGGCTCCTGCTGGGTGAAACTGCCGCTGAACACCTCCGTCACGCCGCGGCCCCCACCAGGCCCAGGATGATGTCATGCAGATCGTCGTAGTGGTTCAGCAGGGCCTCGGGCTCCAGCGCCGCCATATCGCCACCTGCCGGGCCGAAGGTGACCAGCACGCAGGGCACGCCCGCGTTGCGCGCGGTGTTGCGGTCGGTGTCGCTGTCCCCGATCAGCACACAAAGCGCCGGATCACCCCCGGCGCGGCGCGCGGTCTCGAACAGATGTTCCGGGTCGGGCTTGCGCACGGTCAGGGTGTCGGCCCCCAGCATCGCGTCGAACCTGTCGCGCACCCCCAGCCGTGTCAGCAGCGCCTCGGCCAGCCCCTCGGGCTTGTTGGTGCAGATCGCCACGCGAAAGCCTGCGCGTTTCAGCCTCGCCACAGCCTCCATCGCGCCGGGATAAAGCGTGGTATGGGTGTCGATGTTGCGGGCATAGGCCTCCAGCAGCTTGGGGTAATAGGCGTTGATCGCTTCCTGATCGTCCGAGCGCCCGAGCCGCCCCAGCCCCAGTGTCAGCATGGCGCGCCCGCCGCGCAGGGCGGTGCCGGCATCGGCCACCGGGTCCAGCAGATCGCCTGCTCCCATCTCCCGGAAACAGGCATTCGCGGCCGCGATCAGATCACCGCTGGTGTCCGCAAGTGTCCCGTCCAGATCAAAAACAACCGTCTTCATACCACCCCCGTCTGCGCGGTTCCCCGCCCGCTCTTGTTGCAAGCCGCAACCTATCTTGATGCCCGCCACCCTTGCGCCTTTGTGCGTAGGGGGTAAAGAGAATGCAAGGTAGAGCATAAAGAGAACGATATGAAAACGTCACTGATCATCCTTGCCGCAGGCAAAGGCACACGGATGAATTCGGACCTGCCCAAGGTCCTGCACACCATCGCGGGCGAGCCGATGCTGATCCATGCCATGGAAGCCGGCCGCGTGCTGGAACCGGAACTGACCGTCGTCGTTGCAGGCCACAGCGCCGAGCAGGTGCGCGCCGCCACCCTGGCCCATGACCCCGATGCAACCGTGGTCGAGCAGCAAGAACAGCTTGGCACCGCCCATGCGGTCGCCCAGGCCCGTCCGGCGCTGGCGGATTTCGACGGTATGGCCGTGGTGCTTTACGGCGATACCCCCTTTATCCGGCCCGAGACGCTGGAGCGGATGCAGGCCGCGCTGGACCACCACGATGTCGCGGTCCTGGGGTTCCAGGCCGCCGATCCCGCCCGCTATGGCCGGCTGGTGATGCAGGGCGACACATTGGAACGGATTGTCGAATTCAAGGACGCGACAGAGGCGGAGCGCGCGATCACCCTGTGCAATTCCGGCGTGGTCGCCGCACGGGCCGGCCTGCTGTTCGAGCTGATCGACGGGGTCGGCAATGACAATGCCGCCGGTGAATATTACCTCACCGACATTGTCGGTCTGGCCCGCGCGCGCGGTCTGAGCGCCACCGCGGTCACCTGCGACGAGGCCGAGACCATGGGCGTGAACTCCCGCGCGGATCTGGCCCTGGCCAATGCCGCCTTCCAGACCCGCGCCCGCGCCGGTCTGCTCGAAGATGGCGTGACGCTGATGGCCCCCGAAACCGTCTATCTGGCGCGCGACACCTACATCGGACGCGACACGCTGATCGAACCCAACGTGGTCTTTGGCCCCGGTGTCACGGTCGAATCCGGTGCCACGATCCGCGCCTTTTCCCACCTCGAAGGCTGCCATGTCTCGCGCGGTGGCATCGTCGGGCCCTATGCCCGCCTGCGCCCCGGTGCCGAACTGGCCGAGGATGTGCGCATCGGCAACTTTGTCGAGATCAAGAATGCCCAGGTGGCCGAAGGGGCCAAGATCAACCACCTCAGCTATGTCGGTGACGCCTTTGTCGGTGCCGGTGCGAACCTTGGCGCGGGAACGATCACCTGCAACTATGACGGGGTGATGAAACATCACACCCATATCGGCGCGCGCGCCTTCATCGGCTCCAACACCATGCTGGTGGCCCCGGTCAGCATCGGCGAGGGCGCGATGACCGGCTCAGGCTCCGTCATCACATCGGATGTGGAACCCGACGCCCTGGCCCTGGCCCGTGCGCCACAGGTCGAAAAACCCGGCATGGCGCGGAAATTATTCGAAATGTTGAAGGCCAAAAAGGCCAGAACCCAGCGAGGCAGCTGATTATGTGTGGAATTGTAGGGGTCCTGGGCAACCACGAAGCAGCCCCCATTCTGGTCGAGGCACTGAAACGGCTCGAATACCGCGGCTATGACAGCGCCGGGATCGCCACCCTGAACCACGGCAAGCTCGACCGCCGCCGCGCGGTGGGCAAGCTGGTCAACCTCAGCGATCTGCTGGTGCATGAGCCGCTGGCCGGAAAATCCGGCATCGGCCATACCCGCTGGGCCACCCATGGCGCGCCCACCGTGACCAATGCGCACCCGCACCGTGCAGGTGGCGTGGCGGTGGTTCATAACGGCATCATCGAGAACTTCCGCGAGTTGCGCGAGGAACTCGCAGGCCACGGGGTCAATTTCGTGACCGAAACCGATACCGAAATCGTGGCCCTGCTGACCCAGCATTACATGGCACAGGGTGCCGCCCCGGTTGCGGCCGCCAAACAGGCCCTGTCGCGGCTGACCGGCGCCTTTGCGCTGGCCTTCCTCTTCGACGGCGAGGATGACCTGATGATTGCCGCGCGCAAGGGCTCGCCCCTGGCCATCGGCTATGGCACCGGCGAGATGTTCGTGGGCTCCGACGCCATCGCCCTGTCCCCCCTGACCGACCGGATTTCCTATCTGGAGGAAGGCGACACCGCCGTCATCACCCGCACTTCGGTCGAGATCACCGACAGCACCGGTGCAGCCGTGCAGCGCCCGATCAAGACCATCCAGATCGACAGCACCCGCATCGACAAGGGCGGCCACAAGCATTTCATGGCCAAGGAGATCGCGGAACAGCCCGGCGTGCTGGGCCAGGCCCTGCAACATTACATCAGCAATGACGGGCAGATCCACCTGCCGGGGGCCGGGCTCGATTTCACCGGGATCGAACGCATCACCATGGTTGCCTGCGGCACCGCCTTCTATGCCTGCCTGACCGCGAAATACTGGTTCGAACAGATCGCGCGCATTCCCGTCGAAGTCGATGTCGCCTCCGAATACCGCTACCGCGAACCCCCCATCACCTCCGGCACCCTGGCGATTTTTGTCAGCCAGTCGGGCGAAACCGCCGATACCCTGGCCGCCCTGCGCTATTGCGCGGGCAAGGTGGATACCATCGCCTCGGTGATCAACGTCCCCGAAAGCTCCATCGCCCGCGAAAGCGACCTTGCCCTGCCGATCTATGCGGGTGTCGAGGTTGGTGTCGCCTCCACCAAGGCCTTCACCTGTCAGCTGACAGTGCTCTTCATGCTGGTGCTGAAAGCCGCCCGCGACCGCGGCCTGCTGGACACCGCCGCAATGGCGGACCACATCCTTGCCCTGCGCGGCCTGCCATCGGTGATCAACAGCGCGCTGGAACAGAACCAGGCCATGCGCGACACCGCCTACAAGCTCTCGACAGCCCGCGACGTGCTCTTCCTGGGCCGTGGCCAGATGTACCCGCTGGCGCTGGAAGGCGCGCTGAAGCTCAAGGAAATCAGCTATATCCATGCCGAAGCCTATGCCTCGGGTGAGTTGAAACACGGCCCCATCGCCCTGGTGGACGAAGAGGTCCCGGTGATCGTCATGGCCCCGCGCGACGCGCTTTTCGACAAGACGGTCAGCAACATGCAGGAAGTCATGGCGCGCAAGGGCAAGGTGATCCTGATCTCGGACGCCAGGGGTCTGGCCGAGGCCAGCGAAGGCACCTGGGCCTGCATCGAAATGCCCACCATCGCCGATGCCCTGGCCCCGATCCTCTATGCCCTGCCCGCGCAGCTTCTGGCCTATCACACGGCGGTGGCCAAGGGCACGGACGTGGACCAGCCCCGCAACCTCGCAAAATCGGTGACCGTGGAATAATGGCAAAGCAGTTTGACAGCATCACCGAAGACCACAGAAAGTTCATCGAGGCGCAGCACATGTTCTTCTGCGGCAGCGCCGCCGAGACGGGCCGCGTGAACATCTCGCCCAAGGGGATGGACAGCTTGCGCGTGCTTGGCCCCCACCGGATCATCTGGCGCAATCTCACCGGCTCGGGCAATGAAACCGCCGCACATCTGGCGCGCATCAACCGCATGACCCTGATGTGGTGCGGGTTTGAGGCCCGTCCGATGATCATGCGCGCCTATGGTTCCGCCCGCACCCTGCATCCGCGCGATGCGGCGTTCGACGCCCTCAATGCGCATTTCCCGCCCGATCCCGGCGCGCGGCAGATCTACGACATGACCGTGGATCTGATGCAGACCAGCTGCGGCTATGCGGTGCCCTTCTATCAGCACAAGGGCCCGCGCGAGGTCCTGCACCATTGGGCCCGCGACAAGGGGCCCGACGGGGTTGCCACCTATTGGCAGGACCGCAACCAGCACAGCATCGACGGTCTGCCCACGCATGTTCTGGCCGACCCCGATGCATGAATCCTATCTGGCGGCGCTTGAAGAACTGGCCGACCCCGACCGTGCGGCCCAGATGCGCGCCTATCACAAGGCGGACCGCCGCTACCTTGGCCTGACCAATCCCCGGATCAACGATCTGACCCAGACCTGGCGCAGCGAGACTGATGCCGAAACCCGCGTCGCCATCGCGGACGGACTGTGGCAGACCGACATCTTCGAGGCGCGCCTCGCCGCCGCCAAACTGCTGACCCAGGCGCGCATCCGCCCCGATGACACCCCCGCATGGGATCTCATCATCTCCTGGACCCCGGATTTCGACAGCTGGGCGATTGCCGATCACGCCTGCATGGCCGGGGCCAAACGCCTGACCGCCGATCCCGGCCGCCTTGATACGGTTGCGACCTGGGTCACCTCAGATCACATGTGGACCCGCCGCGCCGCCCTTGTCTCCACGCTCCCCTGGACCAGGCAGAACCACCCGAAACCGCAGGAACTGGCCGACCGCGACCGCATCCTGGGCTGGGCCGCAACCCTGGTGACCGATCACCAGTGGTTCATCCAGAAAGCCATCGGCTGGTGGCTGCGCGACCTGTCGAAACACGATGCCCCCCGCACCCGGACCTTCATCGACACCCACGGTGCCGCGATGAAACCCTTCGCGGTAAAGGAAGCCCTGCGCCACCTGAAGAAAACCACCTGAAACATCCCTGGTCTGGCGCCGCCCTTGCTTGAGCACGTCAGGGCGCCAGCCGACCGGATTGCCAAGCACAATCGCCGAGGGGCCCCGCAGGGGGAGACGGCTATTGTGCTTGGGAAGGCGGGCGGATGGTGCCATGAAAGAGATCAATCAAGGGCGGCACCAGACCCTCCTGGGATGGTGGGCCCGCAGCGAAAATCCATAATATAATCTGCGCGCAGCGCAGTCCTTCGGATCACGCTAGGCTCTGGACCCATTAATCTTACATGCTCAGCGGCGATTTCACGAAATTTCAAGGGTTTGGGGCGTGCAGCCAATCCCCTCTCGTGACATTTGCCTTGCAAATGCACTGCCGGGCAGTGGTAGGTTCTATTGGCAAGCGACCCAAGACGTTGAAATGAAGTGAAATCGCCGCCCGTCGCTCCGAAGGAGCGCCGACTCATGTTGGCACGCCTTTGGCGTGACGGGTTTGACGGATTTTCCCGCAGCCCATTGCCCGGCAGGGCATTGCGCAGCAATGTCCCGAGAGGAGGCGTCACATCTGCTTGGAATAGAACCACTATTCTTGCGCAGATTTTCCTGGTCTGCGAAAAAATCTGTCAAACTGAGCACGTAAGATTAATGGGTCCAGAGCCTAACCCTCCAGCGCCACCTCGACCTCTGTCAGCTCCGTCAGGGAGGCACCGATCAGGCGCAGGGCCGACAGCGACATCTGGCTGCCCGCCGTCGCGGCACCGCCCAGCGGAATCAGCGTCACCGCCGAGGATTTCCCCGTCGCCGGATTGGTCACCCGCCCCTTGGCCTCTGCCGCCACCAGGGGTGTCTTCAGCCACAACCCCGGCTGGGTCGGATCCCCCAGGGCCGCCACCGTTGTGCCCAGCACCCGGCCCCCGGCCGCCGCGGGCACAGCCGCCGCGGCACGCTGTTCCGGCGTGGTGGTGTCCAGCGCCTCGGCCGAGCGCGCCGCAGGCGGTGGCGGCGGTGCCGCCGTGGCAAGGTCAAGCGTTGGCACCTCAGCCGGATCAGCAGCGACAAAAGGATCAATCGGACCCTCCTGCGCAGTGCCACCCGCCTTGCGCCCAAGGCCAAAACGCTCGGTCACGGCGGCACAGCCCGCCACGCCCAGAACCAGTATCGTCAGGATCAGAATTCTTTTCATGACCGCAGGCTACCGCCCGCCCGCCCCCACATCAATCTGAGAAATGCCGCTTGCGGGCTTACCGGCGGGCGATTACCTATAAAGCATGAATGCTCCATTGATCGACCCATTCGCCCGCGCCATCACCTATCTGCGCGTCTCTGTCACGGACCGCTGCGATTTCCGCTGTGTCTACTGCATGTCCGAGAACATGACCTTCCTGCCCAAGAAGGAACTGCTGACGCTGGAGGAACTGGACCGGCTCTGTTCCACCTTCGTGGGTCTCGGGGTGCAAAAGCTGCGCATCACCGGGGGCGAGCCGCTGGTGCGCAAGGGCATCATGACCTTTTTCGACAGCATGACCCGCCACCTTGACGCGGGCACGCTCAAGGAGCTGACGCTGACCACCAACGGCAGCCAGCTGGAACGTTTCGCCGGGGATCTTTATGCCGCCGGTGTGCGCCGGGTGAACATCTCCCTCGACACGCTGGATGATGCCAAATTCGCCGATATCACCCGCTGGGGCCGCCTGCCCCAGGTGCTGCGCGGCGTCGATGCGGCGCAAAAGGCGGGTCTGCGGGTCAAGATCAACGCCGTGGCCCTGAAAGGTTTCAACGAGGATGAGCTGCCCGCCCTCACCCGCTGGTGCGCCGAACGCGACATGGATCTGACCTGGATCGAGGTGATGCCGATGGGCGACCTGGGCAATGAGGACCGCCTGGGCCAATACTGGTCCCTCAAGGATGTCCGCGCCCGCTATGCCGAAGAATATACCGTCACCGATCTGGCAGAACGTTCGGGCGGCCCCGCCCGCTATGTCCGGCTTGAGGAAACGGGTCAGAAGATCGGCTTCATCACGCCGCTTTCCCACAACTTCTGCGAAAGCTGCAACCGCGTGCGCATCACCTGCACCGGCGAGATCTACATGTGCCTCGGTCAGGAAGACGTGGCCGATCTGCGCGCGCCCCTGCGCGCCCACCCCACCGATGATGCCCCGCTCGAAGCGGCAATCCGCGCCGCCATCGACCGCAAGCCCAAGGGCCATGACTTCGACTATTCCCGCCAGCAGCTCGACGGGCAGATGCCCCGGCACATGAGCCACACGGGCGGCTGAGCCCGGCATGGCCCCGCTGCTCTACCGCCTCTGGGTGGGGGCCAGCATGGCGCTGGTGCCCTTTGCGACCTGGGCTGTCACCCGCAAGCTGCGCCGCGCAGGCGTGCCGGTGGTGCGCTGCCACGAAAAGCTCGGCCATGCCACCGAACCGCGCGACCCCGATGCTGCGCTGATCTGGTTCCATGCCGCCTCCGTGGGCGAGACCCAGGCGGTGCTGGCGCTGATCACCCGCATGGGCGTGGCCCTGCCGCAGGCGCAGTTTCTCATCACCTCGGGCACCGCCACCTCCGCCACCATGGTCGCCCGCCGGATGCCGCCGCGCTGCGTGCATCAATTCTCGCCGCTCGACGCGCCCGGGCCCCTGCGCCGCTTTCTGCGCCACTGGCGGCCCAATGCGGCGCTCTTTGTGGAAAGCGAACTCTGGCCGCAGATGCTGCGCCGCACCCGTGCCCAGGGCGCGCGGATGGCGCTGGTCAACGCGCGGCTCTCGGCCAGATCCATCGCCAACTGGCGCCGCTTCCCGAAAACCGCGCGCTACCTTTTCGAGGTCTTCGACCTGATCCTGACCCAGAACGATGCCATGGCCAAAGCCATGGTCGAGATCAACGCCCCCGCCGACCGGGTCGCCCGGGGCATCAACCTCAAGTCGCTGGCAGGCCCCCTGCCGCAGGACGAGGATGCGCTGTTCGAGGCGCGCGCGGCCCTGGGCCATCGCCCGGTCTGGATCGCCTCCTCCACCCACCCGGGCGAGGAGGAGACCGTGCTGGCCGCCCACAAGACCCTGCTGGAGCAACACCCCGACCTCTGCCTGATCCTCGTGCCGCGCCACCCCGAACGCGGGCAGGACGTGACCAATCTGATCGCCGGGGCGGGCCTGAGCCTGACCCGCCGCACCCGTGGGGACATGCCCGGCGGGCAGGTCTTTCTTGCCGATACGCTGGGTGAACTCGGCACCTGGTACGCGCTTGGCGATATCGTGTTTCTGGGCGGCTCCCTGCGCCCCATCGGCGGGCACAACCCGTTTGAGGTCGCCCAGGCCGGGGCGGCGGTTCTCTCGGGCAACCATGTCGCCAATTTCGCCGAAACCTTTGCCGAGATGGAGGCGCGCGGCGCCGCGCGTCTGGTGGCCGATGCCGGGGACCTCGCACTGCGGGTCGGCGCGCTTCTGGACGATCCCGCCGCACTGGAGGCCGCCAAAGCCGCCGCCACGGCGTTTACCCGGGACCGGACCGACATGCTGGACGGCATCGCCGCGCGGCTGATCAAGGCGCTGGAGCTTGCCCCCCGTGCCTGAGCTTTTTGTCACCAATTACAATCCGAATTTCACCGGCGTCTCGGCGACAGCGGCCAATGTGATCCGCCAGCAGATGTCGCGCTATGACCTTGCGCTGGTGGGTCGGCCCCTGCCCGGCTGCCCCGACCAGCTGACACCTGCGCAGGCCCATCTTGCCTGCCGCCAGGGCGCGCCGGAAAACCGGCCTTTCGCGATCTGGCATGTGCGCCGCAACCCCGAGATGCGCAGCGCCATCTGGCTGCGCGACGTCCGCCGCGCGCCGATCCGCATCGTCTTTACCTCTGCGGCACAGCGGCTGCATTCGGCCTATCCGCGCTGGCTGATCAGCCGCATGGATGCGGTGATCGCCACCACGGACAGGGCGGCGGAATTCGTCCCCCACGTCCGCGCCGTGGTTCCGCACGGGGTAGATACCGATCTCTTCACCCCGGCATCCGACCGCGCCGCCGCCTGGCGCGCCCTGGGTTTCGGCGGCAGCCGCGGGATCGCCACCGTTGGGCGCATCCGACCCGAAAAGGGCACGGATGTCTTTGTCGAGGCGATGCTGCGCTTCCTGCCCGATCACCCCGATGTCACCGCCCTGGTGGTCGGCCGCGCGGGCGGCAAGTTCGAAAGCTATCTGACCGGCCTCAGGACCAAGGTCGCGGCGGCAGGGCTGACCGACCGCCTGCGCTTTGTGGGGGAGATGCCGGCCCCCGACCTGCCCGCCCTGATGCGCGCCCTGTCGCTGGTCATGCAGCTGCCCCGCTACGAAGGCTACGGCATGGTCCCGCTCGAAGGTCTTGCCAGCGGCACGCCTTTTGTGGGCAGCGAGGCAGGCTATTACCGCAGCTTTTCCGATGCGGGCAAAGTCGGCACGATTGTGCCCCTTGATAACGCTGAAGCGGCCGCAGCCGCCGCCAGGACGCTGCTCGACCGAACCGACATGATCGCCGGGGCCGCACGCGAGACCGCCCTGACCCGCTTCAGCGCCCGCGCCGAAGCGGAAGGGATCGATGCGGTCTATCAATCGCTCTGGCAGGGCTGACAGGGGCGCGCCGGGTGGCTTGAGCGCGCATCCCCCGCTTGTTTAGGCCAAGACAACCGGAACGACGCGGGGCGCTCTGGCAGCCGGGCCCGGAACAAGCCGAAGGCGCCGAGCCATCGCCTGCCCGGCCGTCGCACCGAAGGTGCGCCCTTGATCGTCGGCATGCCTTTGGCATGACGGGCAGGCGATGGCCCGGCTTGTGCCTAATCTCGGGGTTCGGAGGGTCTCAATCCTGCCCTTAGCTGCATTATCCATGAATGACCGCTTGGCATCTGCCCCCGCGCACGCCACCCAGGTCGTGCGAAACGGGACGGACCCATGCCCGCCCCGCGCTAACAATCAGGCCGCTGGCATCCGCTGCTCGACGATACCCGCCCACCAGCTGCAGCCCGCCGGGATCGCCTCGTCGTTAAAGTTGTACATCGGGTGATGCACCATCGCCCCATCGCCATTGCCCACCAGAATATAGGCCCCGGGCCGTTCTTCCAGCATGAAAGCGAAATCCTCGCCCCCCATGACCAGCGGCGCCTCGTCACACTGGCCCGACACGCTGCGCGCCACTTGGGCGGCGAATTCGGTCTGCTCGGGATGGTTCACCATCACCGGATAGTTGCGCTTGTAATCCACCGTGGCCTTGGCACCAAAGCTGGCGGCAATGCCCTCGCAGATCTCCGTCACGCGTTTTTCCGCCAGATTGCGCAGATCGTTGCTCAGGGTGCGCACAGTGCCCATCAGGTTCACCCGCTGCGGGATCACGTTGAAGGCCTTGGAGGAGGATTCGATGGAGGTGATCGAGACCACGATATTGCCGATCGGATCCGCATTGCGGCTGACGATGGTCTGCAGCGCGGTGATGATATGTGCCGTCACGACCCCGGTATCAATCGTCTCATGCGGCTTGGCCGCATGGCCGCCCAGCCCCTCGACCTCGATCTTCAACAGGTCGGTGGCGGCAAAGAACGGGCCGGTGCGGATGCCGAAACTGCCGGTGGGCATGCCCGGCCAGTTGTGCATGCCATAGACCTCCTGGATGCCCCAACGTTCCATCATGCCGTCGTCGCACATGACCTTGCCGCCGCCGCCGCCCTCTTCGGCAGGCTGAAAGATCACCACGGCGGTGCCATCGAAATTGCGGGTCTCCGCCAGATATTGCGCCGCCCCCAGCAGCATTGCGGTATGTCCGTCATGGCCACAGGCATGCATCGCATTCGCCGTCTTGGAGGCGTAGTCGAGCCCGGTCTGCTCGTGAATCGGCAGCGCATCCATATCGGCGCGCAGCCCGATCACCTTGCCCGACGCGGTGGTCTTGCCCTTGATCACGCCTACAACCCCGGTGCGCCCGATCCCCTCGACCACCTCGTCACAGCCAAAGGCGCGCAGCTTTTCGGCGACCGTGGCCGAAGTGCGGTGCGTCTCGAACAGGATTTCGGGGTGTTCGTGCAGATCTCGTCGCCAGGCGGTAATGTCATCATGCAGTTCGGCAAAGCGGTTCTTGACGGGCATCGGGTTTCCTTTTCGATGGTTTGGGGCACGGGGCCGCCACGCGGGTCGGCAGCGTGCAAAACGTTCGGCAGATGGGCGAACCGCCCACCTTTCGCCTTGGTCTATCCCACCGGCATCCGGGTTTCCACCAGTTCGGCGAACCACGAACAGCCCGCCGGGATCGCCGCATCGTTAAAGTCATACGCCGGGTGGTGCAGCGAGGCGCTGTCACCATTGCCGATCATCATATAGGCCCCCGGCCGCGCGTTCAGCATGTAGGAGAAATCCTCCCCCGCCATCACGGGCGGCAGATCGCGGATCACGCCGGGTGCCACCTTTTCGGCCATGTCGGCGGCGAAATCGGTCTGGTCGGGGTGGTTCACCGTCACCGGGTAGCCGCGCATGTAGGAGATCTTTGCCCCGCATTGATAGGCCGCTGCCGTATGGGTGACGACGTCGTGAAATCGCGCTTCGGCAAGGTCGCGCACCGCCTCGTCGAGCGTGCGCACCGTGCCCCGAAGCCGCACCGACTGGGGCAAGACGTTGTGGCTGTCCGTATCGCTCTGCACCGTGGTGACGGAGACCACCACCTGTTTCACCGGGTCCACATTGCGCGACGCGATGCTTTGCAGCGCCACGATCACATGCGCCGCCGCAAGGTTGCTGTCCGCGCCGTTATGCGGGGCCGCCGCATGGCTGCCGCGGCCTTCGATAATGACCTCGAATTCATCCGCCGCCGCCAGCAGAGCGCCATGCCGGATCGCGAATTCACCTGCCGGGAAGTCCGGTATGTTGTGCATGCCGTAAACTTCCTGGATGCCCCATCGGTCCATAAGGCCGTCCTTGACCATCTCGTTGCCGCCGCCGCCGCCTTCCTCCGCTGGCTGAAAGATCAGCACGCAGCGGCCGTCGAAATTCCGTGTCTCCGCCAGATACTGCGCCGCGCCCAGCAGCATCGCGGTATGCCCGTCATGGCCGCAGGCATGCATCTTTCCCGGCACCTTTGAGGCATAGTCCAGCCCCGTGGCCTCGGTCATCGGCAGCGCGTCCATATCGGCCCGCAGCCCCAAGGTGCGCCCGGAGCTGTTGCTGCGCCCCTCGATCACCGCGACCAGCCCGGTCTTGCCGATCCCGGTGGTGATGTCGGTAATGCCGAAGCTGCGCAGCTTCTCCTCGACGAATTTCACCGTCTCATGCACATCGAACAGCAATTCCGGGGTCTCGTGCAGATGCCTGCGCCAGGCTGTGATCTCGGCATGGGTCTCGGCAAAGCGGTTCTTGATCGGCATGGCAGGTCCTTTGCAGCAATGGTTCAAAGAGGCGGCAGTCTGATCGCGCTCCCATCGGTGAATCGGCTGGCGCGGAATCTGCTCAGATCATGGCCCAGCTCGCCGCCTGTGACCAGAGCGGCCAGGCACCGCCCGACCCCCGGCCCGATGCCAAAGCCGTGGCCCGACATGCCGGTGCCGATCACCAGCCCCTCGATGTCGGGGCTGCGGTCGATCACCGGCACGATGTCCGGCATGGTGTCGATCATGCCCGCCCAGGCGGCCTTGACCTTCACCGGCCCCAGTTCGGGATACCGTGCCTCAAAGCCACGGCAGGCCCGGTTCACCAGCCGCCGGTTCGGCGCGGGGTCCAGAATGCGCATCCGCTCAAACGGACTTTCCTCCGCGCCGCTCCAGCGCCGCGGCGTGCCCCAGGCGTCGGGATAGCCGCGGGGTGCCGCCGGGCTGTAGCTCTGGTCGAAGGGGGCTGCACGCAGCTGCGGCAGGTAATGCGGCAGCGCGCGAAAGGCGTCCGGCCCGATGAAAAGCTCGGCCCTGCCGCTGCCCGCAAGGGTATATCCCCCATCCTCGCGCCGCCGGAAAGCCAGCCCGTCGTCCGCCGCGGCACCGGCATGTACATCCGCCAGGGGTTCCGTGGCCACCACGGTTTCGCGCACCGACAGCTGCGGCAGGGAAACACCGTGATTGCGCAGGAACAGCGCCGACCAGGCCCCGCCTGCCAGCACCACCTGCGCGCAGGCAATGCGGCCCGTCTCGGTCAGAACGCCGGTGACGCGCCCCGCCGCGAGATCCAGCTGCCGCACCGCGCAGTTCTCGACAATGCTGACCCCGGCGCGCGCGGCGATCCCCGCCAGCACCGGCACCGCCAGCCAGGGTTCCGCCCGCATGTCCGACGGGGTGGTCATGCCCCCCGCATAACGTCGCGTCAGCCCCGGGAACATCGCCGCCACCTCTTCCGGTGACAACATGCGGGTGTCCAGCCCCTGCGCCGCGGCGATCCCGGCCCAGGCCTCGTAGCTGGCCAGCGTCTTGCCGGTCTCGGCCAGATAGGTCACCCCGGTCTGGCGCAGACCGAAATCTTCGTTGGTCCCGGCCGCCAGATCCTGCCAGAGCCGCCGCGCCTCCATCATGATCGGCAGCTCCGCAGGGTCGCGACCCTGCTGGCGGATCCAGCCCCAGTTGCGCGAGGGAGGATTGCTCGCCCGCGATGCGGCCCTTTTCCAGCAGCGTCACCCGCTGCCCCGCCCGCGCGAGGTAGAGCGCCGTGCAGACCCCGATGACCCCGCCGCCGATCACCACCACATCCGTGTCGGGGGGCGGCGGCCCGGGATAGACCACCGGGTTGCGCATCGAAATCGGGAAACCCTTCATGCCTGAACACCTCGTGCCGGGGCTGGCGACCCCCCGGCTTCTTTTGTCAAAAATACACCAAGGCAACGCGGCCCCCGGAGAGCCGGTCACGCGTGCGCGCCACCGGCGTTGCTCAGCCGCCCAGCCGCGCCACCAGTTTCTTCATGAAATCATGGCCCGCCTCGAACTGGCTGACCTCGATGAATTCATTGGGCTGATGGGCCTGGTCGATGCTGCCGGGGCCACAGATCACAGCGGAATAACCCGCCTCCTGAAACTGCCCCGCCTCGGTGCCGTAGCTGACCTTGTGGCTGGCGTTGTCGCCGGTGATCTGGCGCACCAGTGTCTCGGCCTCGCCTTCCGTTTCGGGCTGCAGCGCGGGCACGTCGAATCGCGGCGTGACCGAGATATAGGTCTCCGACACCACGGCCTGCATCTGCTTTTCCACCGCGCGCACCTTCTTGAGGTAAGCAGTGCCCCAGGCATCCTTGTCCTCGCCCGGCACCACGCGGAAATCCATCGCGAAATGGCAATCCTTGGCGGTGATGTTATGCGCCGTCCCGCCCGAGATCATACCCACATGCGCCGTGGTGAAAGGCGGGTTGAACATCGCCGCCAGCTCGGTCGGCTTGCGCTCCATGTTCTCGGTGTTCATCTCATTGGCCCATTCGATCAGCTTGGCCCCCGCCATGATCGCATTGACGCCGGTATGCAGCAGCGAGGAATGCACCTCGAAGCCCACCACATGGGTGTCGAACCCGGTGCCGCCCTTGTGGCCCGTGACCGCCTGCATCGACGAAGGTTCCCCCACGATCACCGCGCTGCCCTTCGGCAGAACCGGCTGCATCGCCTCGATCATCGGCGGCGCGCCGGTACAGCCGACCTCTTCGTCGAAACTCAGCGCAAGCTGCAGGGGGCGGGTGACACCGGCATATTTCGCCTCCACCAGCGCCCAGAGCGCCAGCGCATCGAATCCCTTCATGTCGCAGGTGCCGCGGCCATAGTATTTGCCGTCCCGCTCGACGACGCTGAACGGATCGCTGTCCCAGGGCTGCCCGTCGATCGGCACCACATCGGTATGTCCCGACAGCACCACCGCGCCTTCCTCCCAGGGGCCCACATGGGCAAAAAGCGCATGTTTGGGCTGTTCGGGGTCGATGTAGCGGTGCGATTCGATGCCATGGCTGCCCAGATACGCCGCCACCCAGTCGATCAGCGGAATATTGGTATCGCGGCTGACGGTCGGAAAGCTGACCAGCTTTTCCATCAGTTCAAGGGGAGAAAGGCGGTCGGTCATGATGGGTCCATTCGTCGAAGGCCCCTTTTCCCGAACAGGAAACGGGGCGCGTGGTCGGGGATAACCGGTGGCTGTCCCGGCAAGTCAGTAGCCGCTGTCCGAGGTCAGCACCAGATGTCCCGGCTCCACTTCCCTGTATTCCGAGGGGCCCGCGACATAGTCGACCGGACGGATCGGCGAGGGAATCGGTTTGAAGTTCAATTCGCTCTCTTTCTTGCGCTGGCGGGGGTCCGCGACCGGCACCGCCTTCATCAGGGCCTGGGTATAGGGATGCTGCGGATTCTCGAAAACGCGGGCGCGCGGCCCCAGTTCCACGATGCGCCCCAGGTACATCACGCCGACCTGATGGCTGACCCGTTCGACCACCGCCATGTCATGACTGATGAACAGGAACGACAGCCCCAGTTCGGCCTGCAGTTCCATCATCAGGTTCAGCACCTGCGCCTGAACGCTCACGTCCAGCGCGCTGACCGCTTCATCCGCGATGATCAGCTTGGGGTTCAGCGCCAGCGCACGGGCAATCGCGACCCTCTGGCGCTGACCACCCGACAACTCATGCGGGAAACGGCGCATGAAGCTGCGCGGCAGTTCAACCCGGTCGAACAGCATCTCGACCCGTTTGCCGACATCGCCGCCCTTGAGCGTTCGGAAATTGTGGATCGGCTCCGCCACCTGGTCGGCCAGCTGCATCTGCGGGTTGAGCGAGGCAAAGGGATCCTGAAAGATCATCTGCATGTCCAGCCGCGCGGTGCGCAGATCGCGCTGGTTCAGCGCCATGATGTCCTTGCCGTCAATGTTGATCTCGCCCGACAGCGGCTCCACCAGCCGCAGGATCGACCGGCCCGCGGTGGATTTCCCGCAGCCCGATTCCCCCACCAGGCTCAGGGTCTGCCCCTTGTTGATGGTAAAGGACAGATCCTCCACCGCATGGACATTGGCCACCGTGCGGCGCAAAAAACCGCCCGTGACCGCAAACCGCGTGGTCAGGTTCTTGACCGTCAGCAGGGTCTCGTTGGTGCCCTTGATCGGCTTGATCTCCTGGCCCCTGGTCCCCAGCAGCTTCATCGGCTCCGGATAGGCCTTGCCGGTCATCTCGCCCAGCTTGGGCACCGCCGCCAGCAGCGCCTTGGTATAGGCGTGCTTGGGGTTTTCGAAGATCTCCTCGACCGTCCCCTCCTCGACCTTGAGACCACGGAACATCACCACCACGCGGTCCGCCATCTGGGCCACCACGGCCATGTCATGGGTGATGAACATCACCGCCGTGCCGGTCTCGCGCTTGAGCCGGTCCATCAGCGCCAGAATCTCCGCCTGAATCGTCACATCCAGCGCCGTGGTCGGCTCATCCGCGATCAGCAGGCGCGGCTCGCAGGCCAGCGCCATGGCGATCACCACGCGCTGGCGCATGCCCCCCGACAGCTCGTGCGGATATTGTTTCAACCGCCGCTCCGGCTCGGGGATGCGCACCTGTTTCAGCAGTGCCAGCGCCCGTTCCTCCGCCTGCGACTTGCTGAGGTTCTTGTGCAGGCGCAGCCCTTCGGTCATCTGGCGGCCCACCGTGAAGACCGGGTTCAGCGCCGTCATCGGTTCCTGAAAGATCATCCCGATCTCATTGCCCCGGATGCGGCGCATCAGCGCCTGATCGGTCTGGGCGAGGTCGATCTCGCCGCCCTCCGAGCGATTAAAAAGCAGGCGCCCGCCCGCGATTTCACCGCCGCCATACTCGATCAGCCGCATCAGCGACAGCGAAGACACCGATTTGCCGGACCCGGATTCGCCCACCACACAGACCGTTTCACCCGGATTGATATCAAAACTGACATCTTCGACCCCGACTACCGGCCCATCCTTGGTCTGAAATTCGACACGTAGGCCCTTGATCTGTGCGATTGGTGACGTGCTTGATTGATCCAGCATGTTTTCCCCCGGTGAGCTCCGCGAATGCAGTTGCCGAACGCTAAGGCCAATCCGAACCTGCGTCAAACCACTGTCGCCCGAAGACGGTTGAAATTGCTGTCGGCAAATCTCGGGACTTGCATTTCTTCGAAAACCTGTTTCGATACTGCGCATGCGCTCCGGGGGACGGACCCGCACTTCTTTGGTATTTATCCTAGTTTACGCAAGGTTAGAGACCATAGTTAATCCGGCCTTCGGGTGGCAAGACAAGACGGGCACAACCCCGTAGCAGAACGCGGCGCACCAATGCGTCCAACAAGGAGTATAAAATGAAACTGAGAACCATACTGATGGGTGCAATCGCCACAACGGCCTTTGCCCCCCTCGCGCTGGCCGATGGCGAGCGCGGCAGGGACGGCGAGGTCAAGATCATCTATTGGCAAGCCCCCTCCATCATGACCCCCTATCTGTCTGGCGGCACAAAGGATCTCGAAGCGGCCAGCCTGGTGATCGAACCGCTCGGCCGCTATGACGAAACCGGCGCGCTGGTGCCCTTCCTTGCGGAAGAGATCCCTACCGTCGAAAACGGCGGCGTCAGCGAAGACCTGAAATCCATCACCTGGAAGCTGAAAGAGGGCCTGCTGTGGTCCGACGGCACGCCGGTGACATCGGCAGACGTCAAATTCACTGCTGAATACTGCATGCACCCCGAAGGCGGCTGTGCACAGGGCGCGAAGTTCGATGGGGTTGAATCCATCGACATCATCGACGACCTGACGCTGACGGTGAATTTCTCCGAAGCCAAACCAAACCCCTATGGCCCCTTCATGGGCGCGCAATCGCCCATTATTCAGGCAGCGCAATTCGCCGAATGCCTTGGCCCCAAGGCCCCCGAATGTACCGAGGCCAACTTCAACCCCATCGGCACCGGCCCCTTCATGGTCACGGATTTCCGTCCCAACGACGTGATCCAGCTTGAAGCCAACCCGAACTACCGCGATCCAAGCAAGCCCGCCTTTGCGTCCGTGACGTTCAAGGGTGGCGGCGATGCCGTCGCGGCGGGCCGTGCCGTCATGGAGACAGGCGAATACGATTACGCCTGGAACATGCAGCTTGCCCCCGATGTGCTGGCCAAGATGGCCGAAGCAGGCAAGGGCAAGCCGATCTCGGCCTTCGGGACGCTGGTTGAGCGGATCGAGATGAACATGACCGATCCTTCCCCCGACCTGCCGGAGGGCGAACGTTCCACCGTGGCGCATCCGCACCCGATCCTGTCGGACTTCAAGGTGCGCAAGGCGCTCTCCATGGCCATCGACCGCGAACTGCTTGTCGAAGTGGGCTATGGTCAGGCCGGTCGCCCGACCTGCAATCTGGTGCCGGCACCGGCGCTCTATGCCTCTGACAACACAGAATGCCTGACGCAGGACATCGAAGGTGCCAAGGCATTGCTGGAAGAAGCGGGCTGGACCGACACCGACGGTGACGGCGTGCGCGACAAGGACGGCAAGAAACTGTCTCTGCTGTACCAGACATCGACCAACGCCGTCCGGCAGGACTTTCAGGCGCTGATCAAGGATTGGTGGAGCCAGATCGGCGTGGAAACCGAACTGCGCAACCTGGATGCATCCGTGTTCTTTGGCGGTGATCCCGGTTCGCCCGACACCTTCCAGAAGTTCTATGCGGACGTGGAAATGTACGCCAACAACTTCGACGGCACCGATCCGCAGGCCTATCTCTCGCAGTATCGTTGCGGCAACGAGCCCAAGCCAAGCAGCCAGTGGCAGGGTGAGAACATCAACCGCTTCTGCTCGGAAGAATACGACGCCCTGCTGGACGAATTGTCCCGCACCGGCGAGCTGGACAAGCGCGGCGAGATCGCCAAGCAGCTCAACAACATGTTAACCAAGGACACGATGACCATCGTGCCGCTGGTGGACCGTGGCCGTGTCTCTGCCGCGTCCAACACCCTGGGCGGTGTGATCCTGAATACCTGGGATTCCGAACTGTGGAACGCAGCGGACTGGTATCGCATCAAGGAATGATGTAACCGGCGGGGCGCGCAGCAATTGCGCGCCCCTTTCCGGTCGCTTTCCATCGCGGTTTGCGGCTCCTGGACCCGACCCGCATACCCTCCCTAAGACCGATAAGAAAAGGCGGCGCTTATGTTGACCTTCACCATCCGACGATTGTTGTTGTCGATCCCGACGCTTTTGCTGATCAGTCTTGTGATTTTCGGCCTGTTACAACTGGCCCCCGGCGACCCGATGGCCCAGGTCCCCCTGACCGTGCCCCCGGAAGTGAAACAGAAGATGCGCGAGGCACTTGGCCTGGGCCAGGCCTGGTACGTGCAATACTACAAGTGGCTGGTGCAGTTCTTCTGGATCGAACCCAAGGTCCTTGTCGACTATCTGACCAACTCAAGCACCCTGCTGGGCTGGCTGCCCGACACCTCGCTCTATAATGGCGAGCTGCGGGTGATTTCCTGGCAGACCCGCAGTCCGGTCATGGACATCGTGGCCCAGCGGATGCCGCAGACCCTCTGGGTTGTCGGCCTGAGCTATATCGTGGGGATCGTGATCGCCATTCCCATCGGCATCTATTCTGCCTACCGGCATTATTCGGTGTTCGATCAGGCGGGGACCTTCATCACCATGATCGGCTTTTCCATTCCGCCGTTTTTCACCGGCCCCCTGCTGATCGTGATCTTCTCGGTCTATCTGGGCTGGCTGCCCTCGATCTATGACACCACCCATGTCGTCAACGACTGGGCCAGCTTCAAGGTGCAGTTCTTTCAGATGATCATGCCGGTGATGGTGCTGGCCCTGCAAACCACCGCACAGATCAGCCGCTATATGCGCGGTGCCATGCTGGACAACCTCAATCAGGATTACGTGCGCACGGCCCGTGCCAAGGGCCTGAAGGAAGGCGTTGTCGTGATGGTCCATGTGCTGCGCAACTCGATGATCCCGGTCGTCACCGTCATCGCCCTGGGCATGCCCGCCATCTTTGGCGGCGCGATCATCACCGAGAATGTGTTCAAGGTGAACGGCATCGGCCAGCTGCTGCTGACGGCGCTTTTTGCCAACGATCTGCCGATGGTGATGACCCTGACCTTCATCTTTGCGATCCTGATCGTGCTGTTCAACCTCATCGCAGACGTGCTTTACGGTCTGCTCGACCCGAGGATCCGCTATGACTGAGCAAGCGACACCTGCCAGCCCGCTGGAGGCCGATATCGAAACCATCGGCGCACTGATGGACAAGGGGCCGTCCAAGCCGCCCCGCAGCCAATGGCGCGATGTCTGGGACCAGTTCCGCAAACACAAGGGCGCTGTCTTTGGCGGCGGGTTCCTGTTGCTGATCACCTTCGCCGTGGTTTTCGGCCCCTATATCTGGGATGTGGACCCCAAGGCGCTGGACATTCGCAACAAGAACTGGCGTCCCGTCTATACCCTGCTCTGGGATGGCGGGGCCAATGCAGGCTGGGCGCATCCCTTTGGCACCGATCAGCTGGGCCGGGATATCCTGGCGCAGATGATTTCCGGCGGGCGGGTGTCGATGGCCGTGGGCTGGCTCGCCATGGGGCTCGCGCTGGTGATCGGCACCGCTGTCGGGGTGATCGCAGGCTATTTCAAATGGCTCGACTTCTGGCTGATGCGCTTTACCGATCTGGTCCTGTCGCTGCCGATCCTGCCGCTGGTGCTGCTGGCCGTGACCCTGTTCCGCCAGCCGCTGAACTCACGCTTCGGGCCGGAGGGCGGCATGTTCATCCTCATCGTCTCGGTGATCGGGCTGACCTCCTGGATGCAGACCGCAAGGATCGTGCGCGGCGATATCCTGGCGCTGAAAGAGCGTGAATTCATCCTTGCCGCGCGGTCCATCGGGACCACCAGCGGCAAGATCATCCGCCGCCACCTGCTGCCCAATGTGATCTCGCCCATCATGGTCTCGGCCACGCTGGGCCTGGCCACCGCGATCATCACCGAAAGCGCGCTCAGCTTTCTTGGCGTCGGTTTCCCGTCAGACTATCCCACCTGGGGCAAGCTGCTGGCCGATGCGGTGCCGCGGATGCAGGATTTCCCCGAAAGAGTGCTGCTGCCGGGGATCGCCATCTCGCTGACCGTGCTTGGCGTGAACTATCTCGGCGACGGGTTGCGCGATGCGCTCGACCCCCGCATCCGGGGCAGATAGCCCCAAAAAAGGACCATGACACCGCCCCGGCCCCAGGTCGGGGCCGGTCCGACCTTTCGGCGCGCCATCAGCTGAAAGACGTCCCGATTTCCCGAAGATTTCCGGAAATCTGTTCCCTTTGGCGCCGCCATGTCCTCCGCCGCAGTGCTTGATCCCTGCCCCGGACCCCGCCAAATGGGAAATAATTCTGCTTTTGCGGCTCTTCGCGGATTTCCTGCCAGAACTGGCAGCCAAATCACCTTGAAAGCAAGACAGGATATCTGATGACCGGCGCGATACCGGCACCTTGGGGAATTTTGGCCATGTTTGAATCATTCGGCTTCGAGAGCCTCACCGCGCCGCAGGCGGTTGTCTATTTTGCCCTGGCCATCGGGCTTGTCTTCGGCCTGCTGGCGCAGATCACCAAATTCTGTTTCCGTCGTTCCCTTGTCGGCGAGGACAGCCGCGCCGCCGCCGGTGTCTGGTTCACCGCGCTTGCCGTGGCGGTGCTGGGCACCCAGGGCGCGGTTGCCCTGGGCTGGATCAGCTTTGCCGACCACCGTTTCATGGTGTCCGAAGTGCCCGTGCTTGCCATTGCGGTGGGCGGGCTGCTGTTCGGCGCGGGCATGGTGCTGACCCGTGGCTGCATCTCGCGGCTGACGGTGCTGACCGGCACCGGCAACCTGCGGGCAGCCGTCGTCCTGCTTTGCTTTGCCGTGGTGGCGCATATGACCCTGAAGGGGGTGCTGGCCCCGCTCCGCGTCGCTCTGGGCCAGGTCACCCTGAACATGGGAGAATCCGTCAGCCTTGCCACCCTGCCCGGTGGGGCGCCGCTCTGGGCGGGGCTGATCGCTGCCGCCGCACTGGCCATCGGCCTGCGGTCGGGCAACCGCCCGCTGCACCTGGTACTGGCCGTGCTGATCGGCCTGCTGGTGCCGCTGGCCTGGGTCGGCACCGGTTTCATCCTTTACGACGATTTCGACCCGATCGCGATGGAAAGCCTGTCCTTCACCTCCCCCTCTGCCGAAACCCTGTTCTGGAGCATCGCCAGCACCTCGATCCCGGCCGGATTTGGCGTGGGATTGCTGGGCGGCGTTGTCGCCGGTGCCCTGCTGGCCAGCCTGATCTTTGGCGGCTTTGCCTGGCAAAGCTTCGAGACGCCGCGCCAGACCGGGCGCTATTTGCTGGGGGCGGTGCTGATGGGCATCGGGGGCGTGCTGGCGGGCGGCTGTACCCTTGGCGCGGGGCTCTCCGGTGTGCCGACACTCTCTGTCGCCGCCGTGCTGGCCATCGTGATGATCGGCATCGGCGCCAGGGCGACCCATGCCCTGCTCAGCGATGCGGCGGTCCGGCACGCCTGAACCGGGCGCGGTCCCGCAGTCAGTCCAGGTGCTTGCGCAGCCTGCTGATCAGCAACCACACCACCGCCACCACCGGCAGGGTCACAGCGGCGGTCAGCAGCCCCTTGCTGAGGCCTGTCGCCTCGGCCACCGGGTACAGCAGGTATCCCGCCAGAGACACCGCGTAATAGCTGATCGCCACCACCGACAGCCCCTCGACCGTGCGCTGCAGGCGCAGCTGAAGGTCGGCGCGCCGGTCCATGCTGGCCAGGATCGCCTGATTCTGCGCAGACCGTTCCACATCCACCCGCGTGCGCAGCAGCTCCGAGGCGCGGATCGACCGGGCCGACATGATGCCCAGTCGCCGCTCTGCCGATTGCACGGTGCGCATTGCCGGTTCGTACCGGCGCATCATGAATTCGGCAAAGCCCTGCTGCCCCATGAACCGCGTCTCGCGCAGCACCTCGATGCGTTGGTCCACAATCGCCTGATAGGCCCCCGTCGCCCCGAAGCGGAAGGCAGATTGCGCCGCCAATGTCTCCAGTTCCACCGAAATGTCCAGGAGCGCATGCAGCGTGTCTTCTGCCCGCGCTGCCGGCCCGCGCATCTCTGCCATCAGGTCGGTCAGCTTGGTATCCAGCCTGTTCAGCTGGGGGCCAACCTCGCGCACCATGGAAAAGCCCAGCATCGAGGCCGCCTTGTAAAGTTCGATCTCGCAAAGCCGCTGCACAATGCGCCCGATCCGGCCGCTGCCGGTGGTGGCGTCGGGAAAGACGGCGATCCGCAGATGGCCGGATGAATCGATGCGGAAATCGCTGGCCACCACCGCCGCCCCGTCCAGCACCGAAGCCACGGCAAGGCTTTCCGGCACGAACCAGTCGCGCAGATGGGCCGATATGGTCTCGTCCTCCTGTGGCCGCTCCATCACCCGCAACAGGGCCGAGGTAATCCGCCCGCCGGGCGCCTCATCAAGCCAGTAGTCGGGAAAGACATCGAATTGCGACGGGTCGAAGGGCCGCGCGCTCAGGTCATTGCGGATCACCATATAGGTGACCAACTCGGTGTGCTGTTCCCACTTGAGCCAGTATTTCCCCATCTCGCCGGAGTAATGGGTCGCATTGGGATCCGGGCGGGGCGCGCCATAGTGATCCAGCAGGGCCGCAAGATGTGCAAAATCTGCAGACCTGTCGCGCGAAGCCGCATCCAGGGGTTGCTTGATCGCCAAAAAGGCGACCGTCGCCGGGGCCTTGAGCGAGGGAAACGGCCGCGCGTGCAATTCGCCCGAGAGCGCGTAGCGTTGGGGATAGTCCTTGATCGGGGCCATGGCGGGTCCGTCCAGCAATTGCATTTCGACGAAACATAGGGGAATTTTCCGGTTTTAACAGAGAAAACTGATTTTATTCAACATGTTGTCAGTACACCAATGTATACTGACCCGCCATCCGGGACCGGGAAATCACCGGCGTCCGCCCCGAAGCTTCAGCTTTTTGCCGCCTCGAAAACCTCCAGCGCCGCATTCAGCCCGTTGATCGCCGCAGGCATCCCCGCATAGACCGACATCTGCCAGATCGCCTCCACGATCTCGCGCCTGTCCGCCCCGGCGGCGAGGGTATGTTCGATGTTGACCTTCAGCTGCGGGCCGGTCCAGCCGCCCATCGACACCAGTGCGGCCACCGTGCACAATTGCCGGGTCCGGTTGTCCAGCCCGCCGCGCGTGTAATGCTGGCCATAGGCCCAGTCGATCAGGCTTTCGGCCATGCCGGGGACAAGGTGATCGTATTTGCCCGCCAAGGCCTCTTCCAGACCGGGGTTCATGTCGGCCACATGGGCCCGGCCGCGTTCCAAAGTTGCATCGGTCATATCTGTGGTGTCTCCGTTTCAGCCTCAAGTGTTTCATAAAGCGCGACCTTGTGGTCCATCAGCGCCATGGTCTGCTGCATCAGTTGCAGTTTCTCCCGGATCACCTCGCGGTGCGCCTCCAGCATCTCGCGGCGCGCGCACAAGGTGCTGTCGCCCTGCTGGTGCAGCTTGGCATAACGGATGCGGTCGGCCTGCTTCATGCCGGTGGCATTAAGCTGTTCGAGAAAACCGACCCAGCCCAAGACGTCCTTGCCATAGACCCGCCTACCCGCGTCGTTGCGCATCGGCGGTGCGATCAGGCCGATCTTTTCGTAGAACCGCAGCGTGTCGATGCTGAGCCCGGTGCGGTCGGATACTTCGCCGATCATCATGTCCTTGCTCCTATTTCCAGGTCACGAATCGACTTTACAAGCTGGAGTGCGCTCCAGCTCAAGCGGTTTTTCCGCGGAGCTGTTCCGTTTCGCGCTCCGGACCGGTGTTTTCGGAAACCCTGGCCGTTTTCTTCTCAGAAAACGGATCAAGGCAATGATGCCGGGCGTCGAAATCACCCCGATCGATTGAGCAGGGTGCCAGTTGCCTGCACCGGAGTTTTCAAAAACTCCGGGCCGTTTTCTTCGAAGAAAACGTACCCCGGCAGCGCCTGCAGCAACGACACCCCATCATCTTGAGCGATATACCATGCGCCTGCACCGGAGTTTTCAAAAACTCCGAACCGTTTTCTTCGAAGAAAACGTACCCCGGCAGCACCCGCGGCAACGCCACCCTATCATCTTGAGCGATATACCATGCGCCTGCACCGGAGTTTTCAAAAACTCCGAACCGTTTTCTTCGAAGAAAACGCACCCCGGCAGCACCCGCAGCAACACCACCTCATCATCTTGAGCGATATACCATCCGTCTGAACCGGAGTTTTCAAAAACTCCGAACCGTTTTCTTCGAAGAAAACGTACCCCCAACAAAAAACACCCCGCTCTCTCGAACGGGGTGTCTTCAACAGGCGCCGGAGGTTTCGAAACCTTCGGACCGGGTTTTTCGGAAAATCGCCTAGTCGATCAGCGGCAGCAGCTTGTCCAGGCTGGCCTTTGCATCGCCATAGAACATCCGCGTGTTTTCCTTGAAGAACAGCGGGTTCTCGATCCCGGAATAGCCCGTGCCCTGCCCCCGCTTGGAGACAAAGACCGTCTTGGCCTTCCAGCATTCCAGCACGGGCATGCCGGCAATCGGGCTGTTGGGATCGTCCTGAGCGGCAGGGTTCACGATGTCGTTGGACCCGATCACGATGGCCACATCCGTATCCGGAAAGTCCTCGTTGATCTCGTCCATCTCCATCACGATGTCATAGGGCACCTTGGCCTCTGCCAGCAGCACGTTCATATGCCCCGGCAGACGCCCCGCAACGGGGTGAATGGCGAAACGCACGTTCTTGCCCTGGGCGCGCAGCTTCTTGACCAGCTCGCTGACCGCCTGCTGGGCCTGTGCCACCGCCATGCCGTAGCCCGGAATGATGATGACACTGTCCGCCTCGTTCAGCGCCGCGGCAACGCCGTCGGCCTCGATGGCGATCTGTTCGCCCTCGACTGCCATCTGCTCGCCCGCCGGACCGCCAAAGCCGCCCAGGATCACGCTGACAAAACTGCGGTTCATCGCCTTGCACATGATGTAGGACAGGATCGCACCCGAAGAACCGACCAGCGCGCCGACCACGATCAGCAGGTCGTTGCCAAGGCTGAAGCCGATCGCCGCCGCCGCCCAGCCGGAATAGCTGTTCAGCATCGAGACCACCACGGGCATGTCCGCGCCGCCGATGCCCATGATCAGGTGATAGCCGATGAACAGCGCGCAAAGCGTCATGACAAACAGCGGCAGGAAGCCACCGGTGCCGAAGTACCAGATCAGGCAGATCAGCGAGAGACCGGCCGCACCGGCGTTCAGGATATGTCCGCCGGGCAGTTTCGCCGCCGATGAATTCACCCGCCCCGCCAGTTTGCCATAGGCAATGACGGACCCGGTAAAGGTGACCGCCCCGATGAAGATGCCCAGGAACAGTTCGACCCGAAGGATGTTGATCTCCACGGCCGTCTTCTTGGCGATCAGCGCGGCAAAGGTGCCGAACTGCGCGACATCATAATTGGGGTTCAGCAGCGTTTCCTGCACATTGGCGATCTCGAAATGGGCGTTGAAGCCGACGAAAACCGCCGCCAGACCCACCAGGCTGTGCATCGCCGCGACCAGTTCGGGCATCTGCGTCATCTGCACCCGCGTCGCCAGCTGATAGCCGATGGCCCCGCCTGCAATCACCAGGATCACCGACAGGATCCACAGCCCCGAACCGGGCCCGATCAGCGTGGCCAGCACCGCCAGCCCCATGCCGACAATGCCGTACCAGACCGCGCGTTTCGCACTCTCCTGCCCCGAAAGCCCCCCGAGCGAGAGGATGAACAGGACAGCCGCGACAACATAGGCCGCTGTTGTAAAACCAAATTCCATTGCTCTGGCTCCTTTAAGATTTCTGGAACATGGCGAGCATGCGCCGTGTCACGAGGAAGCCACCAAAGATGTTGATGCCACACATGAAGACCGACAGCGCGGCGAGGATCACCACGATGGCCGAGCCTGACCCAAGCTGCATCAGCGCACCGAGGATGATGATCGACGAGATCGCATTGGTCACGGCCATCAGCGGCGTGTGCAGGCTGTGCGCCACGCCCCAGATCACCTGGAAGCCGACAAAGACCGCCAGCACGAAGACGATGAAGTGCTGCATGAAGCTGGCAGGTGCCACCAGGCCGACTGCCAGCAGCAACGCACCGCCGATGGCCAGCAGGGTCACCTGATTGCGGGTCTGCGCCTTGAAGGCCGCAACTTCCTGCGCCGCCTTCTCCTCGCGGGTCAGCTCCTTTGGTTTTTCCTTCTTCGGCGCCGCCGCAATCGCCGCCACCTTGGGCGGTGGCGGTGGGAAGGTCACGGATTTGGCATGGGCAATCGTGGCGCCCCTTATCACGTCATCTTCCATGTTGTGATTGATCACGCCGTCTTTTTCCGGCGTCAGATCGGTCATCAGATGGCGGATGTTGGTCGCATAAAGCGTCGAGGCCTGGGTCGCCATCCGGCTGGGGAAGTCGGTGTAGCCGATGATGGTGACGCCATTGTCGGTGACGATCTTCTGGTCCGGCACGGTCAGCTTGCAGTTGCCGCCCTTTTCCGCCGCAAGGTCCACGATCACAGATCCCGGTTTCATGGATTTGACCATGTCCTCGGTCCACAGTTCCGGCGCTTCGCGGTTGGGGATCAGCGCGGTGGTGATCACGATGTCCACATCGGGGGCCAGTTCACGGAACTTGGCCAGCTGCGCCTCGCGGAATTCCGGAGAGGAAACAGAGGCATAGCCGCCCGAAGCGGATCCATCCTGCTGCTCTTCCTCGAAATCGAGATAGACGAATTCGGCGCCCATGCTCTCGACCTGTTCGGCCACTTCGGGGCGCACGTCAAAGGCATAGGTGATCGCACCCAGCGAGGTGGAGGTGCCGATCGCGGCAAGACCGGCCACACCGGCCCCGACGACCAGAACCTTGGCGGGGGGCACCTTGCCTGCCGCCGTGATCTGACCGGTAAAGAAACGGCCAAAGTTGTTGCCTGCCTCGATCACCGCGCGGTAGCCCGCGATATTGGCCATCGAGGACAGCGCATCCATCTTCTGCGCGCGGCTGATGCGCGGGATCATCTCCATCGCGACGACGGTGGCACCCTTCTCTGCGGCTAGGTTCATCCTGGCTTCATCGGCCACCGGGCTGAAGAAGGAGATCAGCGTCTGCCCGTCCCGCAGTCTTTTCATTTCTGCGTCTGACGGCACCCGCACCTTGGCGACCACATCAGCGGCCTTCCACAGGGCGGCGGCGGTCTTGACCACCTCGACCCCGGCCTCCTTGTAGGCGGCATCGGCAAATCCCGCGGCCAGGCCTGCACCGGTTTCGATCACGCAGTCATGACCCAGCTTTTGCAGCTGCAAAGCGGAATCAGGCGTCATCGCAACGCGGTTTTCTCCTTCGAATATTTCTTTCGGCGTACCGATCTTCACACTTCTTCCCCCATTCTGGACACCAGACACACGAACGTTGAGCCCGCACTGCCTGCACTTACCCTGCGCCCCCTTGATCCACAAGCAAAACACCATGTGAAAGGTGATCTTGGGACCGGGACGAGCCGCCGGAACGCCTCTTTTTCAGGCCTTGGCGCGGATTCGAATTTGAAACTTTATTTCACACAGATAAAGCGAAACGCAACAATGAAACTCCATGCCACGGCAGAAAATTCCGCAGCGCAGCGTAGGGGCCTCCCCGCCGCATACCGCCGCGCGCCGGAAACCGCAGGCTTCCTGCCCGCCCGGCGGGTTCTGCCCCGGCCTCCGGCTTAACCCCGCCTTAACCAAAATGCGCCTAGCCTGCCGCATGCCCGCCTGCCTTCACAGACGCCGCCCCGGTGGCACATATTTCTTCACAATCCGTCTGGCGGACCGCAACGATGATGCCCTGGTCCGCCGCATCGCCGAGTTGCGCCGCGCCATGCGCCACAGGCTGAAACACCATGCTTTCCGGATCGACGCAATTACCGTGCTGCCATCGGTCATCCACACGATCTGGACCCTGCCTGCAGACAGCGCCGGTTACCCCAACCGCATCGGGATGTTGAAAGCGCGCTTTTCCCGGGCCCTGCCGATGCCGCCGCATCGCACACCCGCGCAGATCGCGCGCGGGGAAAAAGGGATCTGGCAACGCCGTTTCTGGGAACACGAAATCCGCGACAGCGCCGATTTCAACCGGCACCGGGATCTGATCTATCTTGCCCCGGTACAGGCAGGCCTGGCCGCGCAGCCGCAGGACTGGCCCCATTGCTCATTGCACCGCGACCTCAGACGCGGCATGCCCGCATTCGCGCAGATCGGTCAGACTGCTGCGCGGATGCAATTCCCGCCTCCCGAACAGGAACCGCTTATCCTTACGCAATAGTGCCGGTTGTCAGGTGAAACCGGCGTCGCGTCACCGCGCTGACCCGGATCAATCGAGCGGAGCGCAAAACGGATAGTCGCGCAGATCGCTGCGAACGGCAGGAACCGGCCCCTCCTGGGCCTCAAAAACGAAGCGCAAGCCGGCCCGGCGCCTGCGGCTTGTTCCGGGCTTTGGCTCCATTGATCGACGGCAGCAATACCCGCTCACCTGCCCTCGATGCGGATCGCGTCAAAGCAACGCGGCAGGCGCCACATCGCTCAGACCGCCTTCAGCGCCGGTGCCACTTCACCCGCAGCCCAGCTGCGCGCCGCATCGCCGAAGGCCTGGAACAATTTGCGCGACACCGGGTCCTGACTGGCGTTCCATTCCGGATGCCACTGGACCGACAGGGTAAACCCGCAGGCCCCCTTGACATAGATCGCCTCGGGCGTGCCGTCATCGGCGAAACCGTCCATCATGATCCGGGCACCGGGGGTCTTGATCCCCTGCCCGTGCAGCGTGTTGGTGCGGACCTTCTGCGACCCGATCAGGTTGTGAAAGACACCCCCCTCGGAAAAGGTCACGTCATGGCGCAGCTCGAACTTCTCCTCGATGGTGCCATCGGGCGGCATCCGGTGGTTCATCCGGCCCGGCAGATCGCGGATTTCGGGGTAAAGCGTGCCCCCCATTGCCACGTTCACTTCCTGAAACCCCCGGCAAACGCCGAAAAACGGCTGCCCGCGCTCCACACAGGCGCGGATCAGCGGCAGGACAATCGCGTCCCGCGCGCGGTCGAAGGCGCCATGCGCCTCGGTTGCCGCCTCGCCATATTCCTCGGGGTGAACATTGGGCCGCCCGCCGGTGAACAGAAAGCCGTCACAGACCTCCATCAACTCGCTGACCGACAGATGCCTGGGGTCGGCGGGAATGATGAAAGGCACGCAGTCGGAAACGCCAGACACCGCCTCGGTGTTCATCTGTCCGCCTGCATGCACCTCGTACTGGTCATTGATCAGGTGCGAATTTCCGATAATGCCAACGACAGGACGCGCCATGGGTCACCTTCTATTGCTGCAATTGCATAAACATAGGCCAAGCCCGCCGCCCGCTCAAGCACCGCGTCAGATTTCGCCCTGCAACCGGGCGGCGGCAATGCCCGCCATCGCGCATTCTGCATCTTTTTCAGACGTATCGCCGGTCACGCCGACCGCGCCGATCACCGCCCCCTTGCGGTCGCGCAGCAGCACGCCGCCCGGCACCGGAATCACCTGACCGCCGTAAACCCCGTTCACCGCCGCCATGAAATAGGCCTGATCCTCCGCGCGTTTCATCTGCTCCGTCCCCGCCATGCCCAGCATCACCGCGCCATAGGCCTTGCCATGGGCAATGGCAAAGCGCCCCGCGGCCGCCCCGTCCTCGCGTTCAAAGGCCTGCACATGGCCGCCTGCATCCAGCACCACGACAGAGAGCGGTTTCAGCTCCATCTCGCGGCCCTTCTCCAGCGCCTTGCGTATGATCGTGCGTGCTTTTCTCAATGAAACAGCCACCTGCTTCTCCTCTTTTTGGCAAAAAATATTCCCGGGGTGTGGGGCAGCGCCCCACGCAGCTTTCACCCCGCGCTCAGCCCGCCGCCTTCAGCTCCAGCCGCCGCGCATGCAGCACCGGCTCGGTATAGCCCGAAGGCTGTTCGCGCCCCTTCAGCACCAGATCGCAGGCTGCCTGAAAGGCAATGCCGTCATAACCGGGCGCCATCGGGCGATAGGCCGGATCACCGGCATTCTGACCATCCACCACCCTGGCCATCTTCTTCAACCCCTCCATGACCTGATCCGCGTCGATCACCCCGTGATGCAGCCAGTTCGCCAGCGCCTGGGCGGAAATGCGACAGGTGGCGCGGTCTTCCATCAGGCCGACATCATTGATGTCCGGCACCTTGGAGCAGCCAACCCCCTGATCGACCCAGCGCACCACATAGCCCAGAATGCCCTGGGCATTGTTCTCGATCTCGCGGGTGATTTCGGCCGCGCTCAGGTTGCGCCCCTCCAGCACCGGGATCTCCAGCAGATCGGCCAGCGTGCCGCGCGGCCCGCCTGCCCGGATCTCGTCCTGCCGCGCGATCACATCGACCTGGTGATAATGCATCGCATGCAGGGTGGCCGCGGTCGGCGAGGGCACCCAGGCGCAGGAGGCCCCTGCCATCGGGTGACCCACCTTTGCCGCGATCATATCGGCCATCATGTCCGGCATCGCCCACATGCCCTTGCCGATCTGCGCCCGCCCCTGCAACCCGCAGGCCAGGCCGATATCCACATTGCGGTCCTCATAGGTGCCGATCCAGGTGGCGTTCTTCATGTCGCCCTTGGGCACCATCGGTCCGGCCTCCATCGAGGTATGGATCTCGTCGCCGGTGCGGTCCAGGAAACCGGTGTTGATGAAAGCCACCCGATGTTTCGCCGCGCGGATACATTCCCTGAGGTTGGCACTGGTGCGGCGTTCCTCGTCCATGATGCCCAGTTTCACGGTATGGGCCGGCAGGCCAAGCAGGCCTTCCACCATTGTGAAAATCTCGTCGGTAAAGGCAACTTCGGCAGGCCCGTGCATCTTGGGCTTGACCACATAGACCGACCCCTGCACCGAATTTCCGCCCGCGCGCTTCAGGTCGTGCATTGCGATCAGCGTGGTGATCATGGCATCCATCAGCCCCTCACCCACTTCGCTGCCCGCGCGGTCCAGCACCGCAGGGTTGGTCATCAGGTGGCCGACATTGCGCACCAGCATCAGCGCGCGGCCTTTCAGCGTCACCGCCCCGCCATCCGGCGCGGTATAGCGCCGGTCCGGGTGCATCACCCGTGTCATCGGCTTGCCGTTCTTCTCGAAAGTCTCCGACAGATCGCCCTTCATCAGCCCCAGCCAGTTGCGATAGGCCACCACCTTGTCCTCGGCATCCACCGCGGCCACGCTGTCCTCGCAATCCATGATGGTGGAGACCGCGCTTTCCAGCAGGACATCGGCCACATGGGCCGGGTCGGTCCTGCCGATGGGATGGTCCGCATCGACCGTGATTTCCACATGCAGCCCGTTGTTGCGCAGCAGGATCGCCGAGGGTGCCGCCGCATCCCCGCGATAGCCCGCGAATTGCGCAGGATCGGCAAGTGCGGGCACCAATGCGCCATCTTCCACGGCATAGCCGGTCACATCGGCATGCGAACCGCCCGCAAGCGGTGCCGCCTGATCCAGAAACGCCTTGGCCCGCGCCACCACCCGCGCACCGCGCGCCGCGTCATACCCACCCGCCGGGGGCAGATCGCCCAGCGCATCGGTGCCATAGAAGGCATCATAAAGGCTGCCCCAGCGCGCATTGCAGGCATTCAGCGCAAACCGCGCATTTGTGATCGGCACCACCAGCTGCGGGCCCGGCACCGTTGCGATCTCGGGGTCTACATTGGCGGTTTCGATGGTGAAATCAGGGCCTTCGGGCACCAGATAGCCGATATCTTTCAGAAAGCTGCGGTAGCTTTCGGCATCATGTTGCCTGCCCCGGTGGGCGATGTGCCAATCGTCGATCTGCTGCTGCAACGTCTCGCGCTCGGCCAGCAGGGCGCGGTTCCTGTCGCCCATCTCGTGCACCAGCTGCGAAAACCCCTGCCAGAAGGCATCCGGCGTCACGCCACTGCCCGGCAGGGCTTCATCCTCGATGAAAGCGACAAGGGCGGATTCCACCTGCAAATCGTGTTTGTTGATCCTGTCTGACATTGCTTGCGCTCCCTTCGCCCGGAAATTTCCAAAGGTGTACGGCGATTGGTTCCGAGCGACAAGTTTCTTGGTAAAGTAATCTTACCAAAATTCGCGCAATCCTTGCGGTACTGGCCTCCACCCCTGGGATGGAGGGCAAAATGGCGGCATCGGAAACGGGTGCCGCCACGCTGATCCTTCCGGGCGCGGCCCTAGTCGGAGCCGCCTGCCACCGGGGCCACGGCGTCATCGGTGCTGTTCACCGTGCTGCCCGTTTCAATCGCGGGCAGCTGATCATCGCCACCGCCCATCACGGCCAGGAAAAAGACGATCAGGACCATCAGCACACCAAAGACCATGGCCCCCTTGATCCCCAGCAATGCGGGCTTGTGACGTTGTTCCTGCTTGTCGATGTTTGTTTCGGGTGCAGACATCAGGGTGTCCTCCGTGTTGTTTGACTTTCGTTCCATTCGCCCCGTTGCAGGGCAGGTCTCATGGTCATAACGTGCAGCCCAACCGAACCGTTCCGGCAAAAAGAGGTACTTCCATGCGCGACGCGGCCCCCAAGACGATCTATCTGTCCGACTACACACCTTTTGGTTTTGTGGTCGACAGTGTTGCGCTGGACTTTGATCTTGATCCGCACAAGACCCGCGTCAAAAGCAGGATCGCCTTCCGCCCCAACCCCGATGCGACCGACAGGCGGTTCTTTCTGCACGGCGAAAACCTGTCGCTGATCTCTGCCCGCATCGACGGCAGGGAAGTCACCCCGGATCTGTCAGAGGACGGGCTGACCTGCGATACCCCCGACGGCCCGTTCCTGTGGGAATCGGAGGTCGAGATCGACCCCGCGAACAACACCGCGCTGGAGGGGCTTTACATGTCGAACGGCATGTATTGCACCCAATGCGAGGCCGAGGGTTTTCGCAAGATCACCTTTTATCCCGACCGCCCGGATGTGATGAGCGTCTTTACCGTCACCATCAACGGCCCCCACCCGGTGCTGCTGAGCAATGGCAACCCGGTCAGCACCGCGCAGCACAGCGCCGAATGGCACGATCCCTGGCCCAAGCCCGCGTATCTCTTTGCTCTGGTTGCCGGTGATCTCGTGGCGCATTCCGATCATTTCACCACCATGACCGGCCGCGAGTTGGCGCTGAACCTTTACGTGCGCCCCGGCGACGAGGGCAAATGCGCCTTCGGGATGCAGGCGCTGAAGGCCTCGATGAAATGGGACGAAGAGGTCTATGGCCGCGCATACGACCTTGAGCTGTTCAACATCGTCGCGGTGGATGATTTCAACATGGGCGCGATGGAGAACAAGGGGCTGAACATCTTCAACTCCTCCGCCGTGCTGGCCAGCCCCGAAACCTCCACCGACATGAATTTCGAGCGGATCGAGGCGATCATCGCCCATGAATATTTCCACAACTGGACCGGCAACCGGATCACCTGCCGCGACTGGTTCCAGCTCTGCCTCAAGGAGGGGCTGACGGTGTTCCGCGACAGTCAGTTCACCTCTGACATGCGTTCCGCCCCGGTGAAACGCATTCACGATGTGATCGACCTGCGCGCGCGCCAGTTCCCCGAGGATCAGGGCCCGCTTGCCCATCCGGTGCGGCCCGAAAGCTTTCAGGAAATCAACAACTTCTACACCGCCACCGTCTATGAAAAAGGCGCCGAGGTCATCCGCATGCTCAAAACCCTGGTCGGTGATGAGGCCTATGCCAGGGCGCTGGACCTCTATTTTGAACGCCATGACGGTCAGGCCTGCACGATCGAGGATTGGCTGAAGGTCTTTGAGGATACCACCGGCCGGAACCTCGCGCAGTTCAAGCGCTGGTATTCTCAGGCCGGCACCCCGCGCCTGTCTGTCACCGAAGACTGGGACGGCAGCACCCTCACACTGACCTTCCGGCAGGATACCAAGCCCAGCGCGGCCTCCCCCGATCCGAAACCGCAGGTCATCCCCATCGCCACCGGTCTGATCGGCCCGGACGGGAGCGAAGTGGGCGAAACCCGCATCCTTGAAATGTCCGAAGCCACGCAGAGCTTCAGCTTCGACGGGCTGGCGGCGCGCCCGGTCCCCTCGATCCTGCGCGGCTTTTCCGCGCCGGTGATGCTGGAACATGATCTCAGCGATGCCGACCGCGCCCATCTGCTGAGCCATGACACGGATCCCTTCAACCGCTGGGAAGCCGCGCGGATGCTGGCCCGCAAGGCGCTGATGCCGATGATCCACGACGGGGCGGATGCCGATCCCGCCTATCTGGCGGCCATCACCACGGTGCTCAGCGACACCGCGCTCGACCCCGCCTATCGCGCGCTGATGCTGGGCCTGCCCACGCAATCCGAACTGGCCGCGCTGATCCACGGCGAGGGCGGCACCCCGATGCCCGAGAACATCCATGCCGGTGTCGAGCGGATGCGCGATGCAATGGCCGATGCCCTGGGCGATGCCGCTCAGCAGATCCACGCCGCCAACCTTGTCACCGCCCCCTATGATCCCGGTGCCGAACAGGCCGGCAAACGCAGCCTTGCCAATGCCATGCTCTCCCTGATCACCCGCCGCGACGGGGGCCGGGCCGCACAGGCGCAATATGATGCGGCGGACAATATGACCAACCAGCTGGCAGCCCTCGCCGCCCTGCTGCACATCGGCAAGGGGGAAAAGGCGCTTGCCGCCTTCGAGGCGCAATGGAAGGACGACCGTCTGGTGATGGACAAATGGTTCGGCCTGCAGGTGCAGCAGGCAGAGCCCCGGGACGCCGCCGATGTCGCGGAGGACCTGACCCGCCACCCGGATTTCAACTGGCAGAACCCGAACCGCTTCCGCGCGGTCTTTGGCGCGCTGGCCATGCATCACGCCGGGTTCCACCACGCCTCGGGCAAGGCCTATCGGCTGCTGGCCGACTGGCTGATCCGGCTGGACCCGAAGAATCCGCAGACCACCGCGCGCATGTGCTCCGCCTTCCAGACCTGGAAACGCTATGACACGGACCGGCAAAGCCTCATCGCCACCGAGCTGGACCGGATGCTGGCCACGCCAGACCTCAGCCGCGACACGACCGAGATGCTGACCCGCATCCGGGGCGCGACATGACCCGGCCGGTCTGCCTGATCACCGGGGCCTCCACCGGGATCGGCGCGGCCTGCGCGCGGCTGGCGGCAACACGGGGCTATGACCTGGTGCTGAATTACCGGTCTGACCATGACAGCGCCCATATGGTTGCCAGCGATGTGGCAAAGTCAGGCGCGCATGCCCTGCTCTGCCCCGCTGATGTGGCCGACCCCGATGCCATCGAAGACATGTTCGCCCAGATCGACGCAGAGTTCGGCCAGCTTGACGCACTGATCAACAATGCAGGCATCGTCGACCACCCCTCGCCGGTGACCGCCCTGACCCATGACCGCCTGCGGCGGATGTTCGACATCAACGTGATCGGCGCGATCCTGATCGCCGGCGCTGCCGTCAGACGGATGCAGGCACAGGGCGACGGCGGCGCCATCGTCAATATCTCTTCGGCGGCGGCCCGGCTGGGCTCTGCCCATGAATTCGTGGATTATGCCGCCTCCAAGGCCGCCATCGACACCTTTACCAAGGGCCTGTCGGACGAGGTCGCAGCCGAGGGCATCCGCGTCATGTCGCTGCGCCCCGGGCTGATCGAAACCGGCATTCACGCCAAGGGCGGCAGCCCCGACCGGGCCACGCGCCTGTCGGGCAATGTGCCCATGCGCCGCGCGGGCACGGCAGAGGAAATCGCCCAGGCCGCCCTGTGGCTGCTGTCGGACGAGGCAAGCTATGTCACCGGCTCCACCCTTGATGTGTCGGGCGGCAGATAGGCCCCGTGACCGAGGTCCTGACCGACCCCGTCTTCAGCTACCGCCGCGCGGGCCGCAGCCTGCGCGGCATGGCAATCCTGGCCCTGGTCTGGGCCGCGCTGCTCTGCCTGCTGATCGTCTTTGAGGCCGCACCGATGGTGGTGGCGGTCCTCGCCGTCTTTACCCTGCCGACACTCTGGGACCTGATCCGCAATCCGCTGGCGGGCATCGATTTGAACGCAACCCATCTGCGCTGGTTCACCGGCCCGCGCGACGCGCTGATTGCCCTGGCCGAAGTTGACCACATCCGGCTGGACACACGGCTCGACTTTTCCGTGCGCGCCAGCATCGTCCTGCCGAATGGCCGCAAGATCAGGATGCCCTTTGAAGCCACCCCGCCCCATCAGGCATTCGAAGAGGCGCTGACCGCACAGGGTGTCACCGTGAAACGGTTCCACTTCCAGCTTTTGCAATAATTTCCGGCCGGCGGCTCAGGGGCGTGCGCGGGGCCGGGTCGCGTTGATCGGCTTGCAATAGGCCTGCTGCCGCAGCCAGCCCGCCATCTCGCGCCGCTTGGCGGCAGAGCGCATCGGCCCCCAATCGGCACCGACACCCTTGTTGCCGCGCGGGCCGGATATCACCCCGTCACGCGGCACGGTATGGGCCATGATCCGCACGGCACAGCTGAGATTTGCCGCACCACTTTTCAGCGCCGCGCCATCCCCTACGTTACATTTGTACCCCCGTGCGGTGCCCGGCAGGATCTGCAACAGCCCGTACCAGCGCCCGCCGCCGCCCACGGCCCAGGGTTTGTAGGTGCTTTCGTGCTTGGCCAGGGCCGACAGAAACCCCACCCAGAAGGCCCGCCGCCTGCGGTCGTCCGCCTTTGGGTAGGCCGGGCACCAGGTTTCGATGTCGCCCGGCACCATGTCCACCAGCGGCTTGCCATGCGCCTTGAGTGCGGCAAGCGCGGTTCGGGTCCACAGCGCATTGCCCGCCATATGCTGCCAGCGGGTGCGCGGCAGGTTCGGCGCGCGTGCCTTCGGGCGGATGAGCGGCGGACCCGGCACAACCAGAACGGGCGCACCGGGAAGCGCAGCCTCTTCCGGCAGTTCAAGCGGAGCAGCCTGCGCCCGGGCCGGAAGCTGCGGGACAGCAGATGCCTCCACCGGTTCCAGCGCCATGCCATCAACCTGTGATTGTTCAACGGGAATCGCGCGCGGCTGGGTCCGGAGCGGCGAACGCGCCTCGGCCCAGAGCGGCTCTGACATCATGACGAGCCCGATGGTCAACCCGATAAATTTCATGACGCGCACTATGTGCCGCCACTTTCAAGCTGGCAAGTAGACCGCAGACAAGCAGCGATAAAACGCAACAATGACCGCCTTTCGGTCTGATCGGTGTGAGGCCCGGAACAATCGTTAAAGTTTGAGACGCTGATGTGGAAAATGCACCCTATGGATGTATTATTTCCCTGATATCTTCGCACGTCAGCCATGTTTCAGCCCGATTGCAAAGGCAAGCTCACTGCAATCGAGAAATCTGCCGGATACTCCCAGAATGAAAACGCTGCGCTCCCTTCTGACCAAACACATCCGCCCGCTGGAAAACCGGCTGCGTCAGCGCCCGGAACCGGAGCCGGTCTTGCCGCTGCGAACCACCATTCTGCGCCGCCGCCCGCGTGCCGCCGCTGGCACGCCCACCGCCATGCTGAGCATTGCCTGCCCCGATCCCACGGCAGAGGAAAAGATTCGCGACCATTACCTCAACATCGGCCAGCGCATGGTCCGGCAGGAGGACTGGGACGCGCTTTCGGAACTGATCTATCAATCCGACGAGAAACGCGAGCTGACACCGGGCTTCATGCCGGTGGCCGAACTGCTGGCCTATGGCGCGCGCGCCGATGTGATCATGGCGGCGGAACATGCGCTGCTCGACGGGAAACCGGCCAAGGGTGCGCCGCTGCTGGCCGGGATCGAGGCGTTGGAACATGTCCTGGCCGAACGCCCCCGCGACCATATCGTCGGCGCAATTGTTGCCCAGGCGCATATGGACATCGGCTGGGCCTGGCGCGGCACCGGCTGGGATGCGGAAATTCCCGAACGCAACCGCGACGCCTTTGCCGCGCATTTTGACCGGGCCCGGGATATCGTGGCCGCCTACCCGGGCAAGGACTACGACTCGCCCCTGCTGGCGGCGACAAATTGCGCCCTGCTGGCCAATGCCTCGCAGAACGAACACCGCATTGCCAACCACTATGAAGCGCTGATCGACCTGAACCCGGCCAACCCCCGATCCATGCGGGCGCTCGGCAACCACATGCTGCCGCGCTGGTTCGGCTCCTACTCCGGGCTGGAGCTGGAAGCGCGCCGCACGGCGTCACGGACCGAAAAGATCTGGGGTGCGGGTGGCTATACCTGGGTCCAGTTCGATGCCATCGCCTGCGATGACCAGGCCTGCGCCAACCTCGATGTGGGTTTCTTCATCGAAGGGCTGCACGACATCCTCAAGCGCCGGCCCAATGCCTATACCGCCAACCTGCTGGCCGCCTATTGCGCCAATTCCGTGGGTCAGGCCTTTTCTGGCAACGATCATGCCGACCAGAACCGCATCCAGATCGCGGAATGTGCCCATGACATCGTGCGTGACCACCTGACAGAGCTGCACCCGATGATCTGGGCCCATGCGGCGCAGGGTTTCGACAACAACCTGCGGGTCCGCTCGCCCGCCCGCTTTGCCGCCTCTGGCCGCGAAGACGCGATGCGCATCATCACCTCCCTGTTCAGCCGCGAGATCGCCCAGGGCCACCGTATCGTCTTTACCGACACCGGCCCGCAGACCATCCCCGCCTGAAACGGCCCGCAGCAGGCCCTTGCGACACATCGCGCGCTATCCTATGACCCGGATAACCCGTTTATCCCAGACCAAGGTGCGCCATGCTTGACCTGACCTATGAAACCCCGAAACCCAAACGCATCGCGGGGGCCAAGGAGGATTGGGAACTGGTCATCGGGATGGAAGTGCACGCCCAGGTCTCCTCCAACGCCAAGCTGTTCTCGGGCGCCTCCACCCTCTTCGGGTCTGAACCCAATTCCAACGTCGCCTTCGTGGATGCCGCCATGCCCGGCATGCTGCCCGTGATCAACGAATATTGCATCGAACAGGCGGTCCGCACCGGGTTGGGCCTGAAGGCGCAGATCAACCTGAAATCGGCCTTCGACCGCAAGAACTATTTCTACCCCGACCAGCCGGCCGGCTACCAGATCAGCCAGCTTTACGAACCCATCGTCGGCGAAGGCGAAGTGCTGGTGGAAATGGGCGACGGCACCGCGCGGCTGGTCCGCGTCGAACGCATCCACATGGAACAGGACGCGGGCAAATCCATCCACGACATGGACCCCGACAGCTCCTTTGTCGACCTGAACCGCGCCGGCGTCTGCCTGATGGAGATCGTCTCCCGCCCCGACATCCGCGGCCCGGAAGAGGCCGCCGCCTATATCCTGAAACTGCGCCAGATCATGCGCTACCTCGGCACCTGCGACGGCGACATGCAGAACGGCAACCTGCGCGCCGACGTCAACGTCTCGGTCTGCCGCCCAGGCGATTACGAACGCTACCGCGAGACCGGCGATTTTGCCCATCTCGGCACAAGGTGCGAGATCAAGAACATGAACTCCACCCGCTTCATCCAGCAGGCGATCGAAGTCGAGGCGCGGCGCCAGATCGCCATCCTCGAAGCGGGCGGCACCGTCGATCAGGAAACCCGCGGCTTCGATCCCGTCAAGGGCGAGACCCGCACCCAGCGCTCCAAGGAAGAAGCGCATGATTACCGCTATTTCCCCGACCCCGACCTGCTGCCGCTGGAGATCGAACAGGGCTGGGTCGATGACATCGCCGCCCGCCTGCCCGAACTGCCCGACGCCAAGAAGGCGCGGTTTATCAATGACTTCGGCCTCAGCGATTATGACGCCTCCGTGCTGACCGCCGATCTCGACTCGGCGGGCTATTTCGAGGCGACGGCACAGGGCCGCGACGGCAAGATGGCCGCGAACTGGGTCATCAACGAACTCTTCGGACGGCTCAAGAAAGACGACAGCGACATCACCGACAGCCCGGTCAGCCCCGGCCAGCTTGGCGCCATCGTCGATCTCATCGCCTCCGACGCGATCAGCGGCAAGATCGCCAAGGATGTCTTCGAAATCTGCTACACCACCGGCCGCGACCCCGCCGAGATTGTCGAGACCGAAGGCATGAAACAGGTCACCGACACCGGCGCCATCGAGGCCGCGGTGGACGAGATCATAGCCGCCAACCCCGACCAGGTCGCCAAGGCGCGCGAGAATCCCAAGCTGGCAGGCTGGTTCGTGGGCCAGGTGATGAAGGCGACCGGCGGCAAGGCGAACCCCAAGGCGGTCAACCAGATCGTGGCGGCCAAGCTCGGCGCGTAGCGCCCGCTTGGACGACACGATCAGCGCGAGGCAGGGCATCTGAAAGATGCCCGTTCGCGCCCCTTGCCCGCATCGCCACCAACGCAAAAAGCCGCCGGAGAAACCCCCATGAACGCCCCTTTCCGATCCAGCTTGATGACCGTCAAACCGGAATGGATCGACTTCAACGGCCATCTCAACATGGCCTATTACTCCGTGCTGTTCGACCAGGCGGTGGATGAGGTCTATGGCCAGCTGGGCTTTGGTCCCGATTATCAAAAGACCGGCTGCACCACCTATGTGGCGGAATTCCACATCTGTTACTTGCGTGAATTGCATGAGGGCGACCGGGTGAACGCCGCCTTCCATCTGATTGATTTCGATGAGAAACGCTTTCATTCCTATCAGGAATTGTACCACGAGGACGGCTGGCTTGCCGCCACGGCCGAAGGGCTGACCCTGCATGTCGACCAATCCGGCCCGCGCGTCGCCCCGATGCCGCAGAACATCAGGGACGCGCTGGAGGCCTTCAAGGCCCGCCAGGGCGCGCTGCCCCCCGAAGCCCGCGTCGGCCGCCGCATCGGGTTGAAGCGGTAGGGTGGGGTTTGGCCCAGCCTTGTACTTGCAACCGCTCGCGCCGATTTGGGGTGATCGACAACCATAATTCGGGAAATCGGCAAACTTGTTGCCACTTGTGTGACCTGTATTAGCGCATCCTTGCCGACATCGCTGCCCTGCCACCTGAGTAATCCCGGCGCTGCGGTGTGCTTTCGGTGTACAGCCCGTGCACGTTGTGTGACCCTTTCCAATCGGTTAAGAACCCCTGCGAACCCCCGTCGAAGGATGCCCATGCCCCGTTACGAGTACAAAGTCGTCCCCGCCCCCTCCAAGGGGCGCAAGGGCAAAGGTGTGAAGGGGGCTGAGGCCCGGTTTTCCTATGGGTTGCAAGAGCTTATGAACGAGCTTGCGGGCGAAGGCTGGGAATATCAGCGGGCAGAGACGCTGCCCTCGGTTGAACGCTCCGGCCTCACCTCCACCACCACCGAATGGCGCAACGTGCTGGTCTTCCGCCGTCTGCGCAATAATGATGCAGAGGCCTTCTCCCCCGAGCTTCTGCCCGCCCCGGCGGAAGATGATGCGCCCGGGCAACTGGCGGAAAAACCGGCGGCTGTGGCCGCAAAAACCCCGGCCGGAACCGCAGCGCAACAAGCCTCCGCGCCGGTGCAGACCCCCGGCGCCGCACAGGCGTCATCCGATGATCAGCCCTGGGACAATGGCGTCGAGGACACCAGTGATGTGCGTGGGCTAAGCGCCTCGCTTGAGAAGCTGGCAGCGGCAAGGAAGCCTTCTGATTCAGCGTCATAGACGGCACTCCTAAAGCGCCCGACCTTGGACTGAGACCCGCATAGCCTGCCGCGCCTGCGGCGCTCTCGGGACAGTCGTGTCACAGGATGATTCTGGTTAAAGGTCGGGTGCCTTAAACGTCCAGATCAAGCGCCAGCGCGTGGATGCGCCCGATCAGGTCGGGGCCAAGCGCGGCGTGAACGGCACGATGCCGCGCGATGCGCGACTGCCCCTTGAAAGCCGCCGACCGGATGCGCAGGTTGTAATGCGTTTCCCCGCCCTCGCGATAGCCGCCATGCCCGCGGTGGCTCTCGCTGTCGTCCACCACTTCCAGCTCACGCGGATCGAACGCGGTTTGCAATGCCGATCTGATCTCTTCCGTCTTCGACATTTTTACCGTCATTTTCCTGTCAAGCCCCTTCAATCTCTTCGCGGAAAGTCTAAACTCCTCTCTTCGAGTCGAAAAGGTCAATCGCTATGTCCAAACCAGATCCCTTCGGATTCGACATGTCCGTGTCGTCTTCGAAAAAGAAAAACCCGCGCGGTCGGCGCGGCATGTCCGGCGCGTCTGAAACATCGACCCGGATCTGTGATCATGAGGGCTGCGAAGAGGCCGGGAAATACCGCGCGCCGAAAGCGCCCGACGTGCTGGACGATTACTTCTGGTTCTGCCAGCAGCACGTCCGCGAATACAACCTCAAGTGGAACTTCTTCGACGGCACCACCGAGGCGGAGATGAACGCGCAGCTGTCCGAGGACAAGGTCTGGGAACGCAAGACCAAGCCGCTGGGCGATCCGGAGGCGCGTGCATGGGCGCGGCTGGGCATCGAGGATCCGCATCAGGTGCTGGGCAAGAACGCGACCCAGAACCCCGGTCGCGGTGGCCAGGCGGGGCGCAGGCTGCCCCCCACCGAACGCCGCGCGGTCGAGATCCTGGAGGTCAAGGACACGATGACCAAGCCCGAGATCCGCAAGGCCTACAAGCTGCTGATCAAGGTGCTGCACCCCGACATGAACGGCGGCGACCGGTCGCAGGAGGACCAGCTGCAGCAGGTCATGTGGGCCTGGGACCAGATCAAGGGCAGCCGCAGCTTCAAGGACTGACCGGGCCAGGGTGCAGCATGGCTGCACCCGACGCACCACCTGGTAAGCTACGGGCCCCCCGCACCTTAGGTGCGGGAAATCAGGTGGGCGGCCCGGCTGGCCGCAACCCCGCCTGCCCAGACCACAAGGACCAGCAGATCATCTGCCAGAACCTCCAGCACATGAAGTGGTCCGACAAGGCTGCCTGCCACCCAGTCCCGCAGGATTTCCAGCGGCAAGACCTGTCGCCAAAGCGAATCGAACGGCATCAGCAACACCGCGATCACCGCCCCCAGCACGGTGGCCCCAAGAAAGCTGAGCAGCGCGCGCAGCAGCCCCGGAACCCCCTGCCCGCCAAAACCGCCCGCCACCAGCAGCCCCGCCAGAAACGCCCCTGCGCTGGCCACCCGCAGGAAACCGGCGTCGCCATAGCCGAAATTCCCCTGCCCGATCATCGCCAATGCGACGCCGCCGCCTGCCGCGCCAATCGCGGCCGCCACGGCAAAGCGCTGTTGTAGTGTCAATGTTGTCATGATGCATTCTCCTGTATTGCCTGAACCGGAATAGCCCCGCCTGGTGCAGATATTGCCCTCCGGTTGCGCATCTTTCGTGCAGCTCTGTGGAATGTTCTGGGCAAGGCCGGCCCGTCTTGGCATGTTCGGGTACGAAAAAAGGAGCATCGCGATGCGCTATCCCTACGATCTGGGCCAATACACACGGGCCGTCACCACAGGCTCTGCCGATGCGCAACGCTGGTTCGACCGGGGGCTCAACTGGACCTATGGTTTCAACCACAAGGAGGCGATTGCCTGCTTTACCAGGGCCGCCGCCGCCGATCCGGCCTGCGCCATGGCCCATTGGGGCCACGCCTATGCCGCCGGGCCGAATTACAACTTGCCCTGGGTCCTGTTCGACAGCAAAGGCCGGGCGGAGGCTCTGGCCGAAGCCTATGATGCGACCCGGGCCGCGCGCGCCGTGATCGACAATGCCAGCCCGGTCGAAGCGGCATTGATCCGGGCGCTGAGCGCCCGTTATCCGCAACGCGACCCGGTGGAGGATATGGCCCCCTGGGACCGCGCCTTTGCCGATGCCATGCGGGCCGTTCATCAGGCCCATCCGACCGATCCGGACATCGCAACCGTCTTTGTCGATGCGCTGATGAACCTGACGCCCTGGGCCATGTGGGACATCGCGGAAGGTGACGTGGCCCCGGGTGCCGAAACGCTGGAGGCGCAGGCGGTTCTGGAAACCCAGATGGCCCTGCCCGGCGGCATGACCCACCCCGGTATCCTGCATCTTTACGTGCATCTGATGGAGATGTCGCCCTATCCCGAAAAGGCGCTGAAAGCCTCTGACGTCTTGCGCAGGCTGGTGCCTGATGCCGGCCATCTGGTGCATATGCCCACGCATATCGACGTGCTTTGCGGTGCTTACGAGAACGTGGTGCGCTGGAACGAGCGCGCCATCGAGGCGGACCTGAAATACTACGAGGCCGAAGGCGCGTTCAACATCTACACCGGCTACCGGCAGCACAATTACCATTTTGTCATCAGCGGGGCGCTCTATCTGGGTCAGTTCGAACCGGCGATGCGTGCCGTCCGGGGCATGCGCGAGACGACGCCGGATGCCTTGCTGCAGATCAAATCGCCACCGATGGCGGATTTCTTTGAAACCATCCTGGGGATGGAGCCACATGTGCTGATCCGCTTCGGCATGTGGGAGGAGATCCTCAAGCTGGAACTGCCCGAGGATACCGAAACCTACATCATGTGCACCGCCTTCATCGAATACGCCAGGGGGCTGGCCTATTCCGCGCTGGGGCATATCGAGGAAGCGGATGCGCAGCTTGATACCTTCCTTGCGGTCAAGGCACGCGTGCCCGAAAGCCGCCTGTTGCACAATGTGCGCGGCGTCGACCTGCTGGAGGTCGCGGCCGCCATGCTTGAAGGGGAACTGGCCTATCGCAAGGGCGACCATGACCTGGCCTTTGCACATCTGCGGCGTGCCGTGTCACTGGACGATGCCCTGCCTTACGACGAACCCTGGGGCTGGATGCAGCCGACCCGCCATGCGCTGGGGGCGCTGCTGTTCGAACAGGGTCACACCGTGGAGGCAGAGCAGGTGTTTCGCCAGGATCTGGGGCTGGTCCCCGGCCTGCCCCGCGCCTGCGTGCATCCTGACAACGTCTGGGCCCTGCGCGGGCTGTACGATTGCCTGATCGCCAACGGCAAGACGGATGAGGCGCCGCATGTCAAACTGCGCCTCGACCTTGCAGAGGCGCGCGCGGACCGGCCCGTCAAGGCCGCCTGCGGCTGCGCGCAGGTTGCCATTGACGCGATCTGCGCCAGTTAGGCTCGTGTGACGCAACAAACCCACAGCCCAACCCTTGCACGTACTCAGGATATGTTGCACCAGAGGCGGGCTGATATTTCCCCAATCGGGGTGAAGACCGAAAAGGACGAGGACAAATGGCTGACGGCGCGCTGGACATCAACACCAAACCCACCGAAGACATCAGCGTCCGCGAGGTTTTCGGCATCGACACGGACATGGTTGTCAAGGGTTTCGCCGCCCGGACAGAACGGGTGCCGGAACTGGACAGCACCTACAAGTTCGATCCCGACACCACACTGGCAATCCTGGCAGGCTTCAGCCACAACCGCCGGGTGATGATCCAGGGGTATCACGGCACCGGCAAATCGACGCATATCGAACAGGTCGCATCGCGGCTGAACTGGCCTGCGGTGCGCGTGAACCTCGACAGCCACATCAGCCGGATCGACCTGATCGGCAAGGATGCGATCAAGCTGCGCGATGGCAAGCAGGTCACCGATTTTCAGGAAGGCATCCTGCCCTGGGCGCTGCGCAACCCCACCGCCATCGTCTTTGACGAATATGACGCGGGCCGCGCGGATGTCATGTTCGTGATCCAGCGGGTGCTGGAGGTGGACGGCAAGCTGACGCTGCTGGACCAGAACCAGGTGATCGAACCGCATCCCTATTTCCGCATCTTCGCCACCGCCAACACCGTTGGTCTGGGCGACACCACCGGGCTGTACCACGGCACCCAGCAGATCAACCAGGGTCAGATGGACCGCTGGTCGCTGGTGGCCACGCTGAACTATCTGTCCATCGACGCGGAAACCGCAATCGTTCTGTCGAAGAACCCGCATTACAACAATGCAGAGGGGCGCAAGACCGTGCGCCAGATGGTCACCGTTGCCGATCTGACCCGCACTGCCTTCATGAACGGGGAACTCTCCACCGTGATGTCGCCGCGTACCGTGATCGCATGGGCCCAGAACGCCACGATCTTCCGCAATGTCGGCTATGCCTTCCGCCTGTCCTTCCTCAACAAATGCGATGAGCTGGAGCGTCAGACAGTGGCCGAGTTCTATCAGCGCCTGTTTGACGAGGAACTGCCGGAAAGCGCCGCAAGCGTCAGCCTGGGCTGATCCCGGCAGGCCCCCGCACCGCATGAGTGATTGCAGGCCCGGTCGCGCCTGCGATCGGGCCTGCATCCACCGGTCAGACCGTGCTGCGCTTGGTGCCACGCACCTGCGGTTTTGCAGCACCGGGCACGCATTGAACATGCAGGATCATGCAGAGGTTTCCTCTTCCCAGCGCTTCTGCATCTCTTCGGGCGAAACCGCCTCGATGGTTTGCGACAGCATCCACCGGTGACCGAACGGATCCAGCAGCGTCGCCGTGCGTTCGCCAAAGGATTGATCCGCCGGCGCGCGCAACAGGGTCGCCCCGGCCGCCACGGCCTGCGCCACATCCCCGTCGACGGAGGTGGTGGCAAGGTGGAAGGTCACGGCGGTCCCGCCCAGCGTGTCGGGGCTGACGGCGCCGAAATCGGGATATTCATCGCTCAGCATGATGCGCGACTCGCCGATGACCAATTCGGCATGGCCAATCCTGCCGTCGCCGGGATCGGTCATGCGGAAGTCTTCCACGGCGCCAAACGCCTTTGCATAGAACTGGATGGCATCTTTTGCACCTTTGGCAACAAGGTAGGGGACGATGGTATGGGACATCTTTGGAATCCTTGGCTTGTCATGATAGATTATTTACGTTACGTTTCGTAAAGAAATGAGTCAAGAAAAACAAAATCCGCGCGGCCGCCCGCCCAGCAAGGCCGCCAGAGCCAAGGCGCTGGCCGCTGCCGTCGATATCCTCATGCAAGAGGGTTTCGGGCGATTGACCATTGATGCCGTGGCCCTGCGGTCGGGTGTCGGAAAGCCGACGATCTACCGGAACTGGGCAAACGCCAGCGAATTGGCGATGGCCGCCCTGATGGAGAGCCAGCCGAAGGTGAGCCTGCAAACGGCGGGCAGCCTGCCCGTCCGGCTGGAGCATCAGATCATGGCGATCGTGGCGGCCTTTGCGACCACGCGGGGCCGTCAGATCGGCCTTGCGCTTGCCGCAGCGGACCGGGACAGCGAAATGACCCGCGCCTTCCGAAACCGTGTGATCCTGTCGGGGCGCGAGGTCGGGCGTGGCCTGATCGCCGAGGCCGTCAGGGAAGGTCAGATTGCCGCGCCGGAGAGCACCGAAGTCATCCTCGACATGATCTATGCCCCGATCTTCTACCGTCTGCTTGTCGGGCATCTGCCGCTGGATCAGCCCTTTGCCAGGGCGCTGGTCGACAAGGGGATGCAGCTTCTTGGTCAGGCGACATCCTGACCAGAGGCTGAAACGCGGCCCGCCGTCGGACCACCGCCCCCTCTCAACTGCAAAACCACCGCCGCGGATGCGACGGTGGCCTTGTTCAGCAGCGGGGCGATGTGTCGCCCGGCGCTATCATTCCAGCGGCTGGGACTGGACCTCGCCTTCGGCAGGCATGGATTCAACCGATCGCTGGGCGGCGGCCATGTCCCGCGCGGTGACGAAAGGTTCTGCCGCTTCGAGATCAGCCTTGGTGGCAGAGCTGGTCAGCGTGACATTGCCATTCTCGTCCTGCTGGGCGGACAGGCTGTCCAGTTTCACGGCAACCCATTTCTCACCGATCCCCAGGAAGCCACCGACACCGATCACGGCACCTTCAACGGAACCGTCGAGGTTCACGATCAGGTCGTCGATCTCGCCGATGCTTTCACCGCTGGCCGAATACACATTTGACCCCATCAGGTCATCTGCAAGGATGGTGTTCTCACCCTGCATGTGGATCTGGCCTTCGACAGGTTTCGCGGTCTCTTCGGGTGCGACCTCGGCGGTCTGGTTCGGATCGCCGGCCAGGCCGTCATCCGCAGGCACCTCGGCGGTGTCGGTCCCATCGGACTGCATCGCATCATCGGCAGGTGCTTCGGCAGTGTCGGTGGCCGTGTCATCGGCAGGTACTTCGGCAGTATCAGAGGCCGCGTCGTCAGCAGGCACCGCTGAATCGGCGGTATCGGTTGTCTCCTCCGCCGGGGCTTCCGCATTGTCCTGTGTCAGCGGCTGCTCGCTCGCGGTTGCAGCATCGTCGGCAGGCGCGGTTGCGGTCTGGGCGGCAAGAATGGCGGGGGTCGCAGTCAGTGTCGCGATCAGCGCCAGAGTACTCGCATGTTGCTTCAAATTGGTCATGGTTTTTCTCCTCACTTGGTTGCAGACGGGCTGACTGTGCAGCGTGCAGCGCCGGTCCCGCCGTTCTGACCAGCCAATTCGCAAACCGGTGGTTCGGTTCCGGTCAATTTTTCGGGAACCGGCAGGTTTCAGCCCATGCAGGCCGGGGCATGACGCAGGTCACCGAGGCAAACCAACCTGAAATCAAGGGGATACAACCAGAGGTTAACAGATGCGGAAAACCGCCGATCCCGGCAACCCCGCGACAGGCCTGCCCGGAACATCGCAAAACGCCGGCCCCGCCGCGCGGGCCCCGCTGCCTTCAGGTGCCAGGGGCTGCGGCACCCCGGCATCATTGCGGGGTCAAATCCAAAAAAATTGCCGCCACGACGCGCAATTCGGGAAATCCGTCATAAACTTGTTACATGATCAGTTCTTGCGCGATTCGGATTGCCCTTGCCTGCCTGGCCCTGAGCGGCCCGGCCCGGGCGCTGCCGACCTCCCCTTCCGAACGGGCGACGCTCTTTGCCGCCTGCGCCGGTCGCTACGCCGCGCAGGAGACATTCTGGGGCAGGCAAGCGGACGAAGACCGGGACAGCGACACATTCGACGCGCTGACCGAAGCCGTGATGCCCGCCGCCATCGACTATGGCATGCCGCCCGCCGTTGCCCGGAACGCCAAGTTTCATGCCTGGCGCGACCATGCCTATCTGCGTAATGATGCCGAATTCTCTCCCGACCAGGGCCGCCGCAGCCGCGCCCGCGACCGGCTGGCGCGCGAATTGACGGAATGCAGCGATCTGATCCGCTGAAAGCCACGCGGCCCGCTGGTCATCCGGTCCCAATCGGCCTAGGTTGCATGGCAGAACAGACCATTGCATGAGTGCCCGATGACCACCAAATCCGACAACCCTGCCGACGCGTTCAAAAAGGCACTCGCCGAGGCCTCCAAGGTCATGGCCAACGACCCGGAGCTGAATGTCAGCTATTCGGTCGATCCCTCCGGCCTGTCGGGCGATATGATGCGCCTGCCGCAGGTCAGCCGCCGCATGACCCGCGAAGAGGTGCTGCTGGCGCGGGGCACGGCGGATGCGCTGGCGCTGAACCGGCGCTATCACAACGGCCAGACCCATGCGCGTTACCAGCCGCAGGGCGAAATGGCCCGCGATCTGTACGAGGCGATGGAAACCGCGCGCTGCGAGGCAATGGGCGCGCGCGACATGCCCGGCACGGCGGGCAACATCGACGTCAAGATCAAGCATGACGCGCTGCGCAAGGGCTATGATCAGGCCCGGCAGGCCAGCGACGTGCCCCTGGCCACGGCGGCAGGCTACCTTGTGCGCCATCTGGCGACCGGCCGCGACCTGCCCGCGGGCGCGGACAATGCGATGGACCTGTGGCGCGGCTTTATCGAGGAGCAGGCCGGCGGCGCGCTTGAGACATTGGACGACGTGCTGCATGATCAGTCCGCCTTTGCCAAATTCGCGCGCAAGATGATCTCGGATCTCGGCTATGGCGATCAGCTGGGCGATGACCCCGACCAGATGGACGACGATCAGCAGGACGATGCCGAAGAGGGCGCGGAAGAGGAGCAGGATCCCGATTCCACCGGCCAGGACGATCAGGACGAGGATGAGGCTGAAGGCAGCGCCGAACAATCGCAGGAGGATCAGCAGGATGCCTCCGAGGCGCAGGTCAGCATGGACGACATGGCCGATCAGGAGATGGGCGATGAGGCCGAAATGCCCGAAGGCGACGCGCCGCTGGAACCGCCTGCCCCGCAACCCGTGTCGGATGCCGATCCCAATTACCTTGTCTATCTCGATGCCCATGACGAGGTGATCGGGGCGGAGGAACTGGCCGAACCGGTGGAGCTGGAGCGCCTGCGCGCCTATCTGGACCAGCAGCTTGACCCCCTGAAGGGGGCGGTCAGCCGTCTGGCCAACAAGCTGCAACGCCGTCTTCAGGCGCAGCAGAACCGGTCCTGGGAGTTTGACCTGGAGGAAGGCACGCTTGACGCGGGCAGGCTGGCCCGTGTGGTGGCCAACCCCACCACGCCGCTGTCCTTCAAGGTCGAGAAAGACACCGAATTCCGCGACACCTGCGTGACGCTGCTGCTGGACAATTCCGGCTCCATGCGGGGTCGGCCCATCTCCATCGCGGCGATCTGTGCCGATGTGCTCGCGCGCACGCTGGAGCGCTGCAACGTCAAGGTGGAGATCCTTGGCTTTACCACCCGCGCCTGGAAGGGCGGACAGGCCCGCGAGGCCTGGCTGAACGAGGGCCGCCCGGTGCAGCCCGGCCGCCTGAACGACCTGCGCCACATCATCTACAAATCCGCCGATGCGCCCTGGCGCCGGACCCGGTCGAACCTTGGCCTGATGATGAAGGAAGGCTTGCTGAAAGAGAACATCGACGGCGAAGCGCTGGAATGGGCGCACCGCCGGATGATGGCCCGCCACGAGGCGCGCAAGATCCTGATGGTGATTTCCGACGGGGCGCCGGTGGATGATTCCACCCTGAGCGTGAACCCGGCGAATTACCTGGAAAAGCACCTGCGCGACGTGATCGCCATGGTCGAAAAGCGCAAGGCGGTGGAACTGCTGGCCATCGGCATCGGCCATGACGTGACGCGCTATTATGACCGCGCCGTGACGATCACGGATGTGGATCAGCTGGCGGGTGCGATGACCGAACAGCTGGCCGCGCTCTTTGACAAGGACCCAAGGGCACGGGCGCGCGTCATGGGCATGCGCCGCGCCGGTTGAAGCCGGGTATTTGTGTATTTTGAAGAACAATGAAGGAGCGGGCATGTTCCAGAGTTTCGAGGTCACCGCGCGGCCGGAACAGGGACCGCCCCGGCTGCGGGCGCTGCGCGCAGAGATTGCCGCCGAGAGGCTGGCAGGGTTCATCGTGCCCCGTGCGGATGCCCATCAGGGTGAATATGTGGCCCCCCGCGACGACCGGCTGGCCTGGCTGACGGGGTTCACCGGCTCTGCCGGGTTCTGCGCTGTATTGGCAGAGGTGGCCGGTGTTTTCATCGACGGGCGCTATCGCACCCAGGTCAAGGCGCAGGTCGCCGCCGATTTCACGCCGGTGCCCTGGCCCGAAACAGGTTTGGGCGAGTGGCTGCGCCGGGAATTGCCGAAAGGGGGCATCGTGGGGTTCGATCCCTGGCTGCATACGCCGGGGCAGATCGCCCAGGTCGAAGAGGCGCTGACAGGCAGTGATGTGACCCTGCGCGTCTGCGACAATCTGGTGGACCGGATCTGGCCCGATCAGCCCGCGCCGCCGATGGGGGCGGCCAAGGTGCATCCCATCGAATTCGCGGGCGAAAGCCATGACGCCAAACGCGCGCGCCTGGCAGCGGCATTGCGCGAGGCGGGCCACCGCGCTGCCGTGATCACCCTGCCCGACAGCCACAACTGGCTGTTGAACATCCGGGGCGCGGACATCGTGCACAACCCCGTCGCCCATGGCTTTGCCGTTCTGCATGACACTGGCGTGGTGGACCTCTTCATGGCGCCTTCCAAGCTGGCGGGCATGGCGGATCACCTTGGGTCCGACGTGCATGTGCATGCGCCCGACAGGCTTTTGGCCTGCCTGTCGGCCCTGGAAGGGCCGGTGCGGCTGGACAAGCAATCGGTGCCCGTCGCCATTGCCGAGGCTTTGGGGGAGCGTGGCATCTGGGGCGATGACCCCTGTGCGCTGCCCAAGGCCTGCAAGAACGAGGCGGAAATCGCGGGATCAGCCGCCGCCCATCTGCGCGACGGCGCGGCCCTGTGCGAGCTCCTGGCCTGGCTTGACGCGCAGCCGGCGGGCAGCGTGACGGAAACCCAGGTGGTGACCGAGCTTGAAGCCAGCCGCCGCCGCGACAATGCCCTGCAGGAGATCAGTTTCGACACCATCGCGGGCACCGGCCCGAATGGCGCGATCATGCACTACCGGGTGACCGAGGAGAGCGATGCCAGGCTGGAAGACGGCCAGCTGATCGTGCTGGATTCCGGCGGCCAATACCTGGACGGGACCACCGACATCACCCGGACCATCGCCATCGGCACCCCGCCCGAGGAGGCGCGCGCCGCCTTTACCCGCGTGCTGGCAGGCATGATCGCGATGAGCCGCCTGCGCTGGCCCGCAGGTCTGGCCGGAAGTCACATAGAAGCCGTGGGGCGCATGCCGCTGTGGCTGGCGGGCCAGGATTTTGACCATGGGCTGGGCCATGGCGTGGGCGCCTATCTGAGCGTGCACGAAGGCCCGCAGCGCCTGAGCAGGCTCAGCAACACGCCGCTGCAGCCCGGCATGATCCTGAGCAATGAGCCCGGCTATTACCGCGAGGGGGCCTTTGGCATCCGCATCGAGAACCTGCTGGTGGTGCGCGCGGCGCCTGCCCTGCCCGGCGGCGACGATCACCGCGCCATGCTGCACTGGGAAACGCTCAGCTTTGCCCCCATCGACCGCCGCCTGATCCTGCCCGAAATGCTGGAGCCTGCGCATATCGCCTGGCTGAACGCTTATCACGCAGCAGTTGCAGAAAAAATCGGGCCGCGGGTATCGCCTGTCACAAAACTGTGGTTGGATGCCGCCACCGCACCACTTTGAAAGGGCGCGGAACGAGGGGAAAGCGATGTCAGACCATATCAAGATCACCAAGGCAGTTGGCACCTGGAGCGTCCGCGCGGGCGGCGCGGTGTTGGGCGAAAGCAGCAATGCGCTGGAACTGGCAGAGGGGGATTATCCCCCGGTGATCTATTTCCCCCGTGGCGATATCGCGATGGCCTTTCTCGACCGGACGGATCACACATCGCATTGCCCGCACAAGGGCGACGCGGTTTATTATTCCGTCGTGACCAAGAGCCGGACTCTGGAAAACGCGGTCTGGTCCTATGAGGCGCCCAAGGAAGCCATGGCCCGGATCAAGGACCACCTGGCCTTCTACCCGCTGGACGAGATCACCGTCGAACAGATCTGACCACCGGCGGGGAAGCCGGTGGTGCCTGTGCATCCCTGATCCGCGCGCAGCGCCGGTCAGGCCCCGGCCTGTTCCGCCGGAACTGCCGTGCGCGCGCTGCGCAGGCTGCACCCCCACCACAGCAGCTGGTCCAGCATCTTCTCTGCCGAGGTCTCCAGATGGGGGAAATCGGACAGCTGTTTCTCGCCCTTTGCCACCGGCAGGTAATCGCCAAAGATGATATGGACGGCGGCCTGCATCGTCACCATCTCCAGCTCGGCGGCGATGCCCCGGACATGTTCAACCGCCCGCGCCCCGCCAACGCCGCCATATCCGATCAGCCCTGCCGGTTTGCGCCGCCATTCCGCGTGATCCAGCGCGTTTTTCAGCACCGCGGTCGGGCCGTGGTTGTATTCGGCGACGGTGAACACATAGGCGTCGAATTCGGCCATGCGGGCGCGGAAGGCCCCGGCTGCCTGTCTTTGCGCGTCACTCGCCTGCGGGTCGCCGAAAAACGGCAGGGTCACATCGCGCAGGTCGATCCCGCTCACCTCAAAGCCGTGTTGCGCTGCCTTGCGGGCGATCCAGCCTGCGGGTTTGTCGGCGAACCTTCCGTCGCGGGTGCTGCCGGTGATCACCGCCAGGCGCAGCGGTGCCGCCTCCTCGACACCGCGGAACGCGCCGGCCAGGGTCACCGGCAGTGAATCGACACTTTCGATCAGGGGGGCAATCCGCGCCAGATGTGCGGCAAATTCCGGGGATGCCGCCTATTCCTCCTTGGCCTCTTTCGACTGAAACCGGGTGACAATCACCAACCGGCTGCCGTCCGCCGCGCGGTAGACCTCATTGCCAAGCCAGCCGGTTCTGGTGGCCTTCCCGCGCAGCTTCGCGATCTCGTCGAGCTGTACCTTCAGCAAAGCGTCGGCATTGCCGCTCTTTGGTGTGAAGGTGTTTATCAATGTCTCAATGCTCTGGCCTGTCATGGGGATTTTCCTTGCTCTGCTTGCGATTCCGTTACAGGCTTACAATAAGTAAGCCGCTTACGATTAAAAGAACCGGGATCATTGTAAGGAACTGACATGAAAGTAAGCCCTGCGCCCACAGATCCGTCAGATCCGATGCATGCCGATTGCCCCGGTCGCGAGGTGTTCAAGCTGATTACCGGTCGTTGGAGCCTGCTGATCCTGTGGTCGCTGAAATCCGGCCCGGTTCGGTTTCACCGGATCCGGGATACGGTCGAGGGTATCAGCGAAAGGGTGCTGTCCAGCAGCCTCAAGGATCTTTGCCGTCACGGCCTGATCAGCCGCCATGTCGACCCGAGCGTGCCGCCAAAGGTCAGTTACAGCCTCACGCAGAGCGGGGAAGGACTGCTTGATATCACCGATCAGCTGACAGGCTGGATTGCCCGCGAGCTGGACAATATCGACGCGGCCAAACGGCGATATGACAGGGCGCAATAATCCGCGGAACCCAGGGCGATCATCTGGCCGATTTACCGCCTTCTCATCAGGGGTTTGGGGCAGAAGGTGAAAACGGCGCGAGGTTGCCCGCGCGCCGTCTTTCTTGAAACAATGAATGCCGCTCAGGCCGCAGGCGAAGCCGGTGTCTCCGGCACTACCGGCAGCGGTGCCGGGGGTGACGCCTGAACCACATTGGCCAGCCAGTTCGTATCCGCCGCCAGCGCGCTGGCATTGGTGTTCTGCAGCACCGCACAGACCACCCCGTCGAACACCACTTCGGTATCGGTGCCGTTGGTCGCGGCACGGATGTCCAGGCGGCTGTCGTCGGCCTCGATGCTCAGGGGGTTGCCCTGGCTTTGCGCCAGCATCAGCACATCTTCGTCCGGGTCGAAATCCGTCACCACGATGGCGGCCTCGCCGGTCTGGTCGAACCCCAGCGCCTCGATGATGTCGGCACCTGCCCCGCCGGTCACCGTGTCGCCGTCATTGGCGCGGATCAGGTCATCGTTGTTGCCGCCGTTGAGCACGTCTGACGCTTCATCAGACAGGCCGGGGATCTCGGTGCCATTGGTGGGTGTGCGGTAGCCGATGAGCGTATCCTGCCCCGCACCACCCAGGATGGTATCCGCGCCCAGGCCCCCTTCGAGCACATCATTGCCCAGTTCACCTGCAATGAGGTCATCGCCACGCCCGCCAAAGATGGTGTCACCCTGCGCGCCACCTGACAGGCTGTCGTCGCCACTGTCGCCCAAGATCACATCCGCGCCAAAGCCGCCGTTGATCGTGTCGTTCCCTTCGCGGCCCTGCAGGCTGTCCGCGCCCTGGCGGCCGTCGATCAGGTCATCCCCGCCGCCTGCGTTGATGCTGTCGTCGCCGGCAGAACCGTCAAGCGTGTCGTCGCCGCCATAGCCGTTCAGCACGTCATCCCCCGCGCCGGCGCGGAACAGGTCGTCACCACCGGTGCCGATATAGACGTCATCACCCGAGGTGCCTTCTGTCACCGGTTCTTCGGGTGTCTCAGGCGTTTCCGGTTCTTCGGGTGTTTCCGGCGTTTCGGGTGCCGGCGTGTCATCATCGTCATCGTTGAAAATGGCCCCGATCAGGCCCAACCCCAAAAGAGGCAAGAGGAAATAGGCGAGCATGGCAGATCATTCCTTATTTTTGACATATTCCAGAGTTTAAGAATTTGTTAACCTGATAAGGAAGCCCCCAATCCGGCGTTTTTCGCTCTTTGGTGCGCGCATGGAAACAATGCCGGTAAATCCGGCGAATATACATGGAATCAGAAACGCTTAGGGTCAGGACTCATAGCCAGTAGATAACGACTGCCGCGAGAGCGATGGCGGACAAAAAGACCTTTGGACATCTGTCGTATCGCGTTGCCACACGCCGCCAGTCCTTCAACCTGCCGAACATAATCTCGATCCGGTTGCGTCGTTTGTAGCGCCGCTTGTCGTATTTCACGGCCGTCTTGCGTTGCTTTCGACCCGGGATACAGGGGCGTATCCCTTTGTCTTTCAACGCTTCTCTGAACCAATCGGCATCATAGCCTCTGTCGCCCAGTAGCCAATCGACCTTCGGCAGGCTGCTCAGCAACGCCCGGGCGCCAATGTAGTCACTGACTTGTCCGGCGGTCACGAACAGATTCAGCGGTCGGCCCAGGCTGTCGCAGATGGCGTGCAGCTTAGTGTTCATGCCGCCTTTGGTGCGACCAATCAGACGACCACGCCCCCCTTTTTGACGCCCAAACTGGACGCCGTACGGTGCGCTTTGAGATAGGTCGCATCAATCATCACGGTCTTCTCCTCGCCGTGATCGGCTGCCAGCCCCATCATCATCTTTGCGAAGATGCCCTTATCGCTCCAGCGCTTCCAACGGTTATAAAGCGTCTTGTGCGGACCATATTCCGTGGGTGCATCGCGCCAGCGTAAGCCATTGCGGTTAATGAAGATAATCCCACTCAACACACGCATATCATCAACGCGAGGTTTGCCATGGGGCTTCGGGAAGAAGGGCTCAAGACGCGCCATCTGCGCATCTGTTAGCCAGAATAGATCAGACATGTTCACCGCTCGTTTTTGAACCGTGAATCATGCCGCTATGCAGAAATCAATGGGTCCAGAGCCTAGCTGTGTTCTTCGGCTGCGGTCGCGGCCAGCGCCCGGTTATAGGCTTTCAGCGCATCGACATGAAAAAGCGCCCCCAGCAACTCCGGGGTGGTATCAGCCGACAGTGTTACAACCGGAATGAAGCGTGCGCCGGAACTCTCGAAAATCGGCATCGCCGATTCGAGGGTCGCCGTGGCGTCGATATAGGTGCCTTCGTCGATCAGGGCCCAGCATTGCTCGGCATTTGCCGCGCGCGGGTCTTCGGGCCGCCGCATGACCCGGGCCGCCGTGAACATCGCCAGCAGGTAAGCCTGCGGCCCCGCCGCAAGGTGAATGCCCCGCCGTTCGATCTGGGTGAGGAAGAAACTGCGGTCCACCAGGCGGCTGCCAAGCGCGGTGGACATGCTGACCGCCACCATGACCGCCAGCCCGGTCTGCCAGTCTCCGGTCATCTCGAAGACGATCAGGGTGGTCGAAATCGGCGCGCCCAGCACGGCGGCGGCCACCGCCCCCATGCCCGCCAGCGCATAAAGGCTCGACGAGCCGGACACATCCGGGAACACGCCCGTCGCGATCAGCCCGAAGCCCAGCCCGGTCAGCGCCCCGATCATCAGCGAGGGGGAAAACACCCCGCCCCCCATCCGGCCCCCCAGCGTGATGGCCACCGCCGCCACCTTGAGCACGGCGAAAACGATCACCTCGTTCAGGACCAGCGACCCGGTCAGGGCGCGCGAGGTCGTCTCATAACCGACGCCGATGATATGGGGAAACCACAGCGCGATCACGCCCAGCAGCGCCCCGGCCACCATGGGCCGCAGCCAGCGCGGCAGACGGGTGCGCCCCTGCAGGTAGTTCCCGAAATCCTCGGCCCAGAAGATGCTGCGCATCAGCGCCACGGCGACGATGCCACAGGTCAGACCAAGCAGCAGGAAGGCAGGCAGCTCGACATAGAACTGCAGATCGCCATAGGTCGGCAGGGCAAATTCGGTCACCCCGCCAAATTCCAGCCGGTTGATGACGGTGCCCGCCGCCGATGCGATCACGATGGGGGCAAAGGCATGGACGGCAAAGTGGCGCAACACCACCTCCAGCGCAAAGAGCGCCCCCGCGATCGGCGCGTTGAAGCTGGCCGATACCGCCGCCGCCACCGCACAGCCCAGCAGGTCGCGCCCGTTGACGCCGTCGGCGTGGATCAACCGGCAGATCTTGGTCGAGATGACGGCGGCCAGATGCACCACCGGTCCCTCGCGTCCGGAGGAGCCCCCGGTACTGAGGGTGATCCATGACGCCACCGCAGAGGCCAGCCCGGCACGGGTTTCCACCCGCCCCTCGTGCAGCGCGGCCCCCAGGATGACATCACCCACCGTCCGCGCCCGCGCGTCCGGGGTGAAGTGATGCAGGATCACCCCGACAATCAGCCCCCCGATGGCCGGGATCAGGACCACCCAGTACCATTCAAGGCCGGTGATGAAACTATGCAGGGAATTGACATCTTCGGTCCCGTAAAGAGTGGCCTGTAACCAATTGATCCCTTTACGGAAAAAGAGCGCGGCAAAGCCCGCCGCAATGCCGATCACAAGCGCGATGAACCAGAATTGTACCTTGCCCGGCCCCTGTTGCTTCAACACCTTCCAGCCGTGGCGGCAGGCATTTGTGGCCCCGCTGATCTGGCCGGAAACAAAGGAGTCCTCCGGCCCGTTCATGGCAGGCTCCGCAGGCATGTCGCGCATTGTCCGGCCCCGGTAAGGTCAGCGGGCCGCAGCGGCCTGGGAGAGGCACCGGGCAAACCCACTACCCTGCCAACAAAGCCTCTGCCGCCGCGCGGGCCGCATCCGTCACCTGGTCGCCGGACAACATCCGCGCGACCTCGTCCACCCGTTCGGGCGGGCTGAGCGGGACAACGGTCGAGGTGGTCATGCCCTTGCTGACCGCCTTGGCCACACGCCAGTGATGTGCGCCAAGTGCCGCGACCTGCGGCGAATGGGTCACCACCAGCACCTGCCCCCCATCGGCCAGCGCCGACAGCCGCCGGCCCACGGCATCCGCGGTTGCCCCGCCGACACCCCGGTCGATCTCGTCGAAAATCAGGGTCAGGCCCGGTTGCCCCTGGGTCAGACAGACCTTGAGCGCCAGCAGGAAGCGGCTCAGCTCCCCGCCCGAGGCGATCTTGCCCAGCGGCCCGGCGGGCGCACCGGGGTTGGTGGCCACAGTGAAAGACACGGTGTCGCGCCCCTCGGGGCCGGGCTCTTCCGGTTCGATCCGGGTTTCAAAAACCGCGCGTTCCATTTTCAGCGGCGCAAGTTCCGCCGTCACTGCCTTGTCCAGCTTGCGGGCGGCCCTTGCCCGTGCCGCGCTCAGCGCCTCGGCCGCAGCGTCGTAATCCGCCTCGGCCTCGCGCACCGCCTTTTCCAGCCCCGCCTGTGCCGCCTCTCCCGCGTCCAGCGCCTCCAGCTTGGCGCGCAGGGTGCCTGCGAAACCGGCCAGCTCGTCCGGAGCCACGTCATGTTTGCGCGCCAGGGCGCGGATCGCGAACAGCCGTTCCTCGGTCTCTTCCAGTTCCAGCGGGTTGAACGACATCTGGTCGATGGCATCGGCCACGCCCGACATCGCCTCGTCCAGTTCCACCATGGCGCGGTTCAGCGCGGCCATCGGCGCCTCCAGCGCGCCCTCGGCACGGGAGGCCGCCCCGTCCAGCCAGCGCAGCGCATCGCCAAGCTGCTGTTCCGCGCCGTTCTGGCCCATGATCTCATAGGCGTTGACCACATCGGCGCGGATTTTCTCTGCCCCCTGCATCAGGCGGCGCTTTGTATCCAGCGTGGCTTCCTCGCCTTCCTGCGGATCAAGCTTGTCCAGCTCGGCCACCGCGTGACGCAGGAATTCCTCCTCCGCCGCGATGGCATCGCGCTCTGCCGCGGCCACCTGCGCTGCCTTGCGGGCCGCCGACAGGGCCGCCCAGGCCCGGCGGCAGCGCCCAATCGCATCCGCGTTGCCGGCAAAATCGTCCAGGATGCTGCGGTGGCCGCGCGGGTTCAGCAGGCCGCGGTCGTCGTGCTGGCCATGCAGTTCCACCAGCGTGTCGGAGAGCGCGCGCAGCACCTCGCCGGAACAGCGGCGGTCGTTGACCCAGGATGTCTTGCGCCCGTCAGAGCTGTTGATGCGCCGCAGGATCAGCTCATCCCCGCCCGGCAGCCCCGCCTCTTCCAGCACCGCATGGGCAGCATGTCCCGGCGGCAGATCGAACCAGGCGGTCACCTCGCCCTGCTCTGCCCCCTGCCGGACCAGATCGGCACGCCCGCGCCAGCCCAGCACGAACCCCAGGCTGTCGAGAAGGATGGATTTGCCCGCCCCGGTTTCACCGGTCAGCACGTTAAGACCCGGCTGAAAGCCAAGCTCCAGCCGGTCGATGATCAGCATATCCGAAATATCGAGTCCGCGCAGCATGACAGCTTTCCGATGGGCCGGTGGTTATCCCACCTTGCTTACAACCACTCGCCCTTGATGGTCTGCCGGTAAATCGCGCCCAGCCAGTTGTTCTTGTAAAACTTCGGCTCCAGCCCCTGCCCGGTCAACAGCTTGTAGCTGTCCTCGTACCAGTCACTGCCCCGGAAGTTATGTCCAAGGATCGCACCGGCGGTCTGCGCCTCGTGGTTCAGGCCCAGCGACAGGTAGGATTCGACAAGACGGTGCAGCGCTTCGGCGGTGTGGCTTGTGGTCTGGAAATCCTCGACCACCACACGGAACCGGTTGATCGCCGCCGTATAATGGTTGCGCCGCAGATAGTAGCGACCGATCTCCATCTCCTTGCCGGCCAGATGGTCGAAGGCCAGGTCGAACTTGAGAATCGCCGCCTTGGCATATTCGCTGTCGGGATAACGTTCGATCACGTCACGCAGGGATTGCAGCGCCTGAAAGGTCAGGCCCTGGTCCCGGCCCACTTCGTCAATCTGGTCGTAATAGCTCAGCGCCAGCAGGTACTGGGCATAGGCCGCATCGTCATCGTCGGGATAAAAGTCGATGAAACGCTGCGCGGCGGAACGGCTGTTGGGGTAATCCTGATCCTGATGATAGGAAAACGCCTGCATGATCAGCGCGCGCTTGGCCCATTCGGAATAGGGATAGAGCCGCTCGATCTCGGCAAAGTAGAAAGCCGCTTCCTCGGGCTGGCGGCGGTTCAGCTCGAATTCACCGCGTTCGAAAATCTGCTCCGCCGAATAGGTCTCAAGCGGGATTTCCTGCGGATTGAAGAAACTCTTGGTAAGGCGGCCCGTATTCTGACTGCCCCCACAGGCGCCGAGGGTGGCAACAAGGAGCACGGTGCCGATCATGCGCTTGCGCGACATCTTTCGAGACATGCGTTACCCCCTTCGTCCGGTCCTGGCGAGGGTCTTGTGACCCCTGTTAAGCATCTGACTAGCACAATATTTTGCGATGCAAAACTTCGTTTCCACGCTTTGTAGCAAGGTGGCGATCAAAAGTTGCACAACAATTGCGCCAGATGGCGTTGCATTGGAAATACAGCGCCTTGTGGCATGATTCAATGGGGGTAAATCGACTTAGGCGACCTGCGGGATCTCGTCCCAGACCAGCCCGTAGCCGGGCAGCCGGGCCGCCATTGTCGGATCGCATTTCACCAGCCGGACCGCGTCCGGGGTGGCGAAAAGCGCGCGCAGCAGCGTGTTGGTCAGCGAATGGCCCGCGCGATACCCCGTGTAATGGCCCAGCAGCGGCGCACCGGCCAGCGCCAGGTCGCCCAGGGCATCCAGCATCTTGTGGCGCACGGGCTCATCCGCATGGCGCAGCCCGCCCGGCGTCAGGATCGCGGCACCATCGACCACCACGGCGTTTTCCGCCGTGCCGCCAAGCGCCAGACCGTTGGCACGCATCGCCTCCACGTCTGCGCGGCGGCAGAAGGTGCGGCTGTCGCAAAGCTCGCGCGCAAAGGAGCCGTTGTTCATCACCAGTGTCTTTTGCTGGTGCCCGATGGCGGCATCGGCAAAGTCGATCTCGAAATCAATGCGCAGCGTATCGGCAGGCGCCAGGGTTGCACGTGCTTCCCCATCGGTCACGGTCACTTCCTTGAGCACTTCAAAGGCCATGACCGGGGCCGCCAGCACACGGATGCCGCGCTGCATGAAACCGCGCACGAACTGCACGGCGGACCCATCCAGGATCGGCACTTCGGGGCCGTCAATCTCGATCAGGGCGTTGTGGATGCCACAGCCTGCCAGCGCCGCCATGATATGTTCCACGGTGGAGACATGCAGACCGGCGGCATTTTCCAGCTTTGTGCAGAGTGGCGAACGGTTGACCGCATCCCAGCGCGCCGGGATCATCCGGTCACCCAGGGCGATGTCGGTCCGCTTGAACCAGATGCCGTGATGCGCGCTGGCGGGATTCACGGTCACCGTGGCGGGCGCACCGGAGTGCAGGCCATGGCCACCGAAGGAGATCGGAGATTTGATGGTTGTTTGCACGGGCTCGTCCTCAGGGTTCATAGATCGCTGTCTAAGTTGAACCCACAAGTAGGGATGCCGTTCGTTACACTCAATTCAATCTTTGCAACCGACTGAAACATGACCGTAACAATTGGGCACAAATGTGCTGGGACATCTGCAATTCATTGATAACAAAAGAAAAGGGCCGCCTATTGGCGGCCCGCTTCGTCACATGATGTGAGGTCTCAGTTTGCCTGACGGCGCAGGAAGGCGGGGATTTCGATGCGTTCCTGGTCCGGATCGGCCTCATGCGAGGGCTGAGGTGCCGCCGATGCGCTGCGCTGGGGCGCCTGCTGAACCGGGGGTTGCTGGCGCACCGGGCGCTGCTGCGGCTGGGCCTGGGCTTCGCCTTCGCCGTGGCCGGTCATGCGGTTGATCAGGGAGTTGATGCCGAAACGTGGCTTGTCCTGACCACCCTGCCCGGCCGGTGCGGCCTGCTGCGGGCGTTGCTGCGGTGCCGCGGCACGGGGCTGCTGCTCCGGGTTGGCCTTTTGCGCAGCGGCGCGCAGACGGGCCAGCGCCTCGGGCGACGGGGTGCCGGGTGCGGGCGCACGGGGCGCGACATAGCTTTCCGCCTCGGCTTCCGCCTCGATGCTGTCTTCCTCATGGCGCGGCTCGAAAGCGGCAACCTGAGGCTGATAGGCAGGCGCCGGCAGGCCGTCGTTCTCGTCAGTGGACTCATCGGCAAAGATGTCCTCTGCCTGCTCTTCGGCGGCGACACGCTGCACATCCATGTCATTGAACAGCGGCTGCTGGTCTTCCTGCGCGACAGAGGCGGCGGCAGCGGCAACAGGCGCTTCTTCGGTCACGGCCTGCGGCTTCAGCGGCTGGCTCATGGAGCGGCGCGGCACCGGCATTTCGGTGTTCACATCGGTGGCGTCGATCCCTGTCGCCACGACGCTCACGCGCATCACGCCGCCCATGCCCTCGTCCATGGTAGAACCGACGATGATGTTCGCCTCTGGGTCCACTTCCTCGCGGATGCGGTTGGCGGCCTCGTCCAGTTCGAACAGGGTCAGGTCAGCACCGCCGGTGATGTTGATCAGCACGCCTTTGGCACCGCGCAGGCTGATTTCGTCCAGCAGCGGGTTGGCAATGGCCTTTTCGGCGGCCTGGATGGCGCGATCTTCGCCCTCGGCCTCGCCGGTGCCCATCATCGCCTTGCCCATTTCGTCCATCACGGCGCGGACATCGGCAAAGTCGAGGTTGATCAGGCCCGGACGGACCATCAGGTCGGTCACGCCCTTGACGCCCTGATACAGCACGTCGTCAGCCATGGAGAAGGCTTCGGTGAAGGTGGTTTTCTCATTCGCCAGCCGGAACAGGTTCTGGTTGGGAATGATGATCAGCGTATCGACGACCTTTTGCAGCGCCTCGACGCCATCCTCGGCCTGACGCATCCGCTTGGCACCCTCGAACTGGAACGGCTTGGTCACGACGCCGACGGTCAGCACGCCCAATTCGCGGGCGGCCTGCGCGATGATCGGGGCTGCACCCGTCCCGGTGCCGCCGCCCATGCCCGCAGTGATAAAGCACATATGCGCGCCTGCCAGGTGGTCGACGATCTGTTCGATTGATTCTTCGGCGGCCGCAGCACCGACAGAGGCGCGCGCCCCGGCGCCCAGACCCTCGGTCACTTTGATGCCAAGCTGCACCTTGTTCTCTGCGCGGGCCTGCTGCAACGCCTGGGCGTCCGTGTTGGCCACGACGAAATCCACGCCATCCAGTTGTTTTTCGATCATATTATTGACCGCGTTACCACCGGCGCCGCCAACACCGAAAACGGTGATGCGAGGTTTCAGATCGTCCTGTCCGGGCATAGAAAGGTTCAGTGTCATGTGCTGTCCGCCTGTTTTTTAGCCCACGTCCCATGAGCGCTTCTTCGTCATAAATTCAGGCGATCTTAACGGTCTGAGGCCGTATCGTCACCTATAAAACACCATAATTACGCAACATATGGGCAAATTCTTGCTGATTTTGCCTCTATGTCGGTCGCGCCACTCCATATTGCGATCACCAGTTGTCACGGAACCATTTGACCGCACGTTTGAGCGACCGTGCCGGGTATCTGTCGGCGGGAATGTCGAAATCCCACCATTCGTCCTGTGGATGCGCCGCAAAGAGCGACAGGCCCACCGCGCTGGCAAAACCCGGGCCCGTTGCCGCCTGGGGCAGGCCATGCACCCGCAGCGGGCGACCCAGCCGCACCTGCTGGCCCAGGATCTTGCTGGCCAGCCCGTCCAGACCCGGAATCTGGCTGCCGCCGCCGGTAAGTACAATCTGTTGGCTGGGCAGGTGGTCGAATCCGGCGGCATCCAGCCGGACCCGGACCTCTTCCAGAATTTCCTCCACCCTGGGCCGCATGATGCCGATCAGTTCGGCGCGGCTGGCGGTCCGGCGGTCATGTTCGTAATCGCCGGTCTCGCCGCCGATCTCGATCATCTCGCGGTCGTCCATCCCGGTGGCATGCACGCCACCATAGAAGGTCTTGATCCGCTCGGCGTTTGCGGTCGGCACCTGCAGCCCCATGGAAATATCCGAGGTCACGTGATCACCGCCCATGCGCACGCAATCCGCATAGATCATGTGTTTCTTGATAAAGATCGACACCCCGGTCGACCCGCCGCCCATGTCGATACAGGCCGCGCCCAGTTCCTGTTCATCCTCCACCAGCGAGGAAATGCCCGAGACATAGGCCGAGTTCGCGATACCGGCCAGTTCCAGGTCGCAACGTTTGATGCAATGCGCCAGGTGCTGCACGGCGGCGGCATCGACGGTCAGCATGTGCATGTCCACCGACAGGCTGTTGCCCAGCTGGCCCCGCGGGTCGATCAGCCCGGACCGGTGATCCAGTGCAAAGTTCACCGGCTGCGCATGCAGCACTTCGCGGTCCTCGCCGTATTCGGGCACATCGCAATTGGCCAGCACCTGGGCCACGTCCTGTTCGGTCACCGCCTGACCTTCCAGGTCGATCTGGGCATCCAGCCCGTAGCTGCGCGGCTCCGCCCCGGAGAAACAGGCAATCACGTGATCGACGCGGATGCCGGCCATCTTCTGCGCCGCCTGCAGGGCGGTGCGGATGGCACGCTCGGTCTCGCTCATCACGCAGATTTCGCCAAAGCGGACCCCGCGCGACCGGGTTGTCGCGGCGCCGATGACGCGGAACCCCGACTGACCGGCCAGCGATCCGATCTCGCCCTCTTCGCCCAGTTCGCCACTGCCGTCGAAGCGCAGCACAAGACATGCGATCTTGGAACTGCCCACGTCGAGAATGGCCACAACGCCCCGCTGCATCGCAACCCTGCGCATGTTCCGCATCGAGCGTTGACTGTCGTAAAGGTCCATCATCGTGTCACTGCCTTGTGATATGGCCGGGGCTTATTGTCCCGTGCTCTGCCTTATGTCCCACCACGCTTCGGTGGCTTCTTGTGTCAACCTGACCGTGGGCCGCTGGGCCAGCCGCATGTCCACGCGGGACACGTCGCGGCTGAGAACTTCCTGCGCGCCTTCCAGCGCGATGACCCGCTCCAGCGCCGGGATCGCGTCATATTCGGGCAGCATGATCCGCTGGTCGCGGTCCAGCACCACATCCCAGCGTCTTGCGCCCATCCGGACCAGCCCGCGCAGGCGCCCGGCGATCGGTTTGGTTGTCTTGATCAGCTCCAGCGCCTCCGGCACATGGCGCGCCGCCCCTTCGCCCGCGATCAGCGGCAGATCGGGGCGCAGGGCCCGGTTGGCGATCTGGCCCACGGGCGCACCGCCATCATCCACAAGCGTCAGCCCCTCGGCCGTGCGCCAGATCGCCACCGGCACCCGGGGCTTCACGATGACCTGCAACACCCCGCCGGGTTTGATCCGGACATTCGCGTTCTTCACGCTGCTCAGGGATGTGATCGTGCTGCGGACCTGGCCCAGGTCCAGATCGAAGGAACTGAGCGGAAACTCGATGGGCACGGCGGTCCGGATTTCGGCGGCCAGCGGCCCGTCAGCCCCGTCGATGGCCATCAGCTTGACCATGAATTCGGGCCGTTCCTCGACCGCGCGGCGCGCATCGGCCACGGCCTCGGTGATTGCGCTCCGGCGCGCGTCGTCGGCCAGATAGATTGTCCCGGCCAGCAGCGTCAGGCAAAAGGGCACCCCTGCCCGCAGCATCAGCCGGAATCCCGGCGTCAGCATCAGCCGCTGCATCCGCCAGGCCCAGCGCGAGGGGGCGGGATCGGCCTTGACCGATGCGGGGGCCTTGCGCCGGATCAGCGACCGCATGAGGCATCCTCCACCATCCAGGCGCAGAAGTCGGGAAAGGACATGCCGCAGCTCTGCGCCTGTTCGGGTGACAGCGAGGTGGCGGTCATGCCCGGCTGGGTGTTTGTCTCCAGCAGGATCAGCCCGTCGGCGCCGCGTGTCTCGTCCCAGCGGAAATCGGTGCGGCTGACCCCCCGGCATCCCAGCGCCTCATGGGCGCGCAGGGCATAATCCAGGCACAGGTCGAAGATTTCCTGCGGAATGTCGGCGGGCACCACATGGGTCGATCCGCCTTCCTTGTACTTGGCATCGTAGTCGTACCAGCCGGTTGTGATGATGTCGGTCACCGTCAGGGCGCGCGCGTCGCCGCCAGCCCGGGAGCCCATCACCGTGGTGGTCAGCTCGCGCCCCGGCGCATAGGTTTCGACCATGACGAACTCAGGCATGGCATCGTCAAGCTGCGGCGGGCCGTTGTTTTCCGCATTCACCAGATAGACCCCGACAGAGGAGCCTTCGTTGTTCGGCTTGACCACATAGGGCGGCGGCATGACATGCTGCGCCATCACCTCGGCCTTGCGGCAGATCACGCTGTCCACCACCGGCAGACCGGCGCTGCGATAGACTTCCTTGCTGCGCTGCTTGTCCATTGCCAGGGCCGAGGCCAGAACGCCCGAATGGCTGTAGGGCAGCCCCATCCATTCCAGCAGACCCTGCACGCAGCCATCCTCGCCCCAGCGTCCATGCAGGCAATTCAGGATGGCATCGGGATTGAGATCGGTCAGAACGGCACAAAGATCGCGGCCTGCATCGACCTCGACCACGTTATATCCGCCATGTTCCCGCAGTGCAGCGGCGCATGCGCGCCCGGATGAGAGAGACACCTCGCGCTCTGCCGAGAGTCCGCCCAATAGTACCGCCACTGTCGGGGTTGTCCTGCTCGACGTACCCACTGGAGTGCCTTTGTCCCGGACCGTTCTGGCCCATTGTTCTTATTGTTTTCGCCGTTTTCGGCTTATGCCTCTGCGTCCGGCGCGCCTTGAAATTCGCCGATCCGCATGATTTCCCATTCTAGCGTGATCCCGCTTGAATCGTAAACCTTTTTTCGCACCTGCTCACCAAGGTTTTCCAGGTCAGCCGCGGTTGCGTTCTCCGCATTGATCAGAAAGTTCGGGTGTTTCGGGCTCATCTGTGCCCCGCCCAGGCGCGCGCCGCGCATCCCGGCCGCGTCGATCACCTTCCAGGCTTTCAGATCATGCACGTCATCGGCCTGCCCGGTGCTGGAATACCCCGCCGGATTGCGAAAGGTACTGCCCGCGGAACGGTCCTTGGTCGGCTGGGTTTCATCGCGCCTGGCCAGTTGCGCGGTCATCCGCGCATGCAGCGCTTCCGGGTCGCCTTTTGGCGGGGCGAACACCGCGCTGACAATCACTGCGCCATCGGGCAAGTCACTCTGGCGATAGCGGAAATTCAGGTCCCCGGCGGTCAGGGTCACGATCTCTCCCGCACGGGTGACCACCTGCGCACTGACGAAGTGATCCGCCGTATAGCTGCCGTAACAGCCGGCGTTCATGCGCACCGCACCGCCGATGCTGCCCGGAATCGTGCGCAGGAATGTCAGGTCCAGACCGGCATCCGCCGCCTTGCGTGCCACATGGGCATCCAGCGCCGCGGCCCCGGCGATGACATGATCCCCGTCAATCTCTATCCCGTTGAAGCCGCGCCCCAGCCGGATCACCACGGCGCGCAACCCGCCGTCGCGCACGATCAGGTTGGAGCCGACGCCCATGGGGAAAACCGCCACCTCATCGGGCAAATCGCGCAGAAAACCGCTCAGGTCCTCCGGATCGGCGGGCTGGAACAGGTAATCCGCCGGGCCACCGACACGCAGCCAGGTCAGATCATTCAGCGGGCGTCGCGCCGTCAGCTTGCCGCGCACGGCCGGAAAGGAAATCTTGTTCATACCGCCCGATTAGCCGCAAAGGCCGGAGCCGTCAAACCGTGGCGCGCGCACGGCGGCTCAGCGCGTCTGGTCATCCACCCGGCTGGCCCGGAACTGCCGCACCAGGCGACCGGCCAGCCAGCCGAAACCGAAGGCGCAAAGCCCGTAGAGCACCAGCGCCGCCTGCGCCATCAGCGCATTGCCCTCTAGCGGGGTGGCATTCAGATGCAGGGCCATCCACAGCATGTTCAGCGCCATGCCCAGGATCAGCACGCCCAGAAAGCCCAGGAACCGCGCGCGGTATCCCTGAAAGGCACAGGCCAGCATCCAGACGGCAAGCACCGCGATCAGCGCCATGATGGTCGGGCTCATTCCGCAGGCCCCTTGATTTCAACCCGGCCCGCGCCCCGGCGCAGCCAGCGCATCAGGTAGATCACCGGCCAGCGCAGAACCGAACAGCCGCCCGCCAGCACCAGCAGGCCGATCCAGGGCCCATGCTGCATCGTGACATAGCCCAGAATCGGAATACCGATGGCAATCAGGATATAGGCGTTGCGCCAGTGGTAGTCCTTGCTGGGTGTCATCGCGATGACATTCGCCGAAAGCGCCCAGAGACAGGCCAGGATGAGCGATGGGCTCACTGCGGGACCTCAAAGCTCTGACCGCGCAGCCGGGCGATCAGGTAGCGCAGGGGGTTGCGGTACATCGACACGAAGGCGGCGATGGCCAGAAGCGCCATGAACCAGCCAACATGAAGCGCAATCGCGATGATCAGCACCGGTGCCGACAGCAGCAGGGCCACCCCCGGCACATATTGCCGGCGCATCGGCAGCATTGCCACCGCCGCGGATGCCAGCACCCATAGAACGGAAATCCACAATAATGTCATAGCTGCTGCTCCTTCTTCGTCTCGTCGCCACCCTTTCCGGGGCTCTTTGATCAGCCGGGCCGCGGTGTTGGATCACAGGCAAGCGGCAGAATTATGGCCAAGAGGCCCGCCGTCAGGCGGCGGCCCCCTTGAGAGCGCGTAGTTTTTCCGGCAGCGCATTGGCCCAGGCGCTGATTGTCCCTGCCCCGAGACAAACCACCATGTCGCCCGGTCCGGCCTGTTCGCGCACCAGGCGCATCAGATCTTCCTCGTTCTGGACCGCACGGGCGTGGCGATGGCCATGGCGGATCAGCCCCGCCACCAGACCGTCGCGGTCCGCGCCCTCGATCGGGTCTTCGCCTGCGGCATAGACCTCGGCAATGCCCACCACATCGGCATCATTGAAACAGGCGCAGAATTCCTCGAAATGGTGATGCAGTCGGGTATAGCGGTGCGGCTGGTGCACGGCGATCACCCGGCCCTCCGTCGCCTGACGCGCGGCTTTCAGCACCGCGGCAATCTCGACCGGATGGTGGCCATAGTCGTCGATGATGGTGACCCCGTCCACTTCGCCCACCTTGGTAAAGCGCCGGTTGACCCCGCCAAAACTTTTCAGCGCCGCGCGGATCTCGTCGCGCTTCATGCCCAGATGGCGCGCCACCGCAACGGCACTCAGCGCGTTGGAGACGTTGTGATCCCCCGGCATCGGCAGTTCGCAGCCTTCGATCACCGCCCCTTCGGCCTGCAGGTGAATGTCGAAATGCGCCACGCCGCCCTTGTAGGTCAGGTTCCGCGCGCGCACATCGGCCTGGGCGTTGAACCCATAGGTGACAACGCGGCGGTCGGTGATCTTGCCCACCAGCGCCTGCACCTCGGGATGATCGGTGCAGCAGACCGCCAGACCGTAGAAGGGAATGTTGGACACGAAATCAAGGAAACCCTGCCGCAGCCTGTCGAAATCGCCCCAATGCTCCATATGCTCGGGGTCGATGTTGGTGACGATGGCAATGGTTGCGGGCAGCCGGTTGAAGGTGCCGTCGCTTTCGTCGGCCTCCACCACCATCCATTCGCCCTGCCCCATGCGCGCATTCGATCCATAGGCATGGATGATCCCGCCATTGACCACGGTGGGGTCGATGCCGCCCTTGACCAGCAGTTCCGCAACCATGGTGGTTGTCGTCGTCTTGCCATGGGTGCCCGCGACCGCGATGTTGGATTTCAGCCGCATCAGCTCTGCCAGCATCTCTGCCCGGCGCACGATGGGCAGGCCCGCCAGCCGCGCCGCGTCCAGCTCGGGGTTGCCGGGCTTGATCGCCGAAGAGATGACCACCACCTCGGCATTTTCGATGTTCTCGGCCTTTTGCCCCTCGAAAATCACCGCCCCCAGCTCAGCCAGCCGGTCGGTGATCTTGGTCGTCTTCAGGTCGGAGCCCTGCACCCGGTAGCCGTGGTTGATCAGCACCTCGGCAATGCCCGACATGCCGATGCCGCCAATGCCGACAAAATGGATCGGGCCCACATCGGTGGGCAGTTTGGTGGCCGCTGCTGCGTTCATTTTCGTTTTCCTTCCTGGGCCAGGGTCTCGACCATCTGCGCCAGGGCTTGCGCCGCTTCGGGCTTGCCCACCGAATGGGCCGCCCGCGACATCTGCAATGCGGCGTCGGGCTGTTCGAGAATGCTTTGTATCTGTTCGGCCAGCGCCTCGGGGCTGAGCCTGCTTTCGGGAACCATGATCGCGGCCCCCGCCTCGACCAGCCCGCGCGCATTGGCGGTCTGGTGGTCACCTGTCGCGGCGGCAAAGGGGATCAGGATCGAGGGTCGCCCGATCACCGAGATATCCGCGACCGAAGAGGCCCCCGACCGGCTGATGACCAGCTGCGCCTCGGACATCCGGCGCGGCACATCTTCAAAGAAGGGCTGCACGTCCGCGTCAATGGCGTTCTCGGCGTAGTAATCGGCAACCCGCTGGCCGTCCTCGTCGCGGGCCTGATGGCTGACGCGGATGTTCTTGAGCATGGCAAGCGGCAGTGCGGCCAGCGCGGCGGGCACCACATCGCTCAGGATGCGCGCACCCTGCGAGCCGCCCATCACCAGAATTTCCATCGGATAGTCACCGGGGGGGATATAGCCCGCGCCTGCCCGGTCGAGCACCGCGGCGCGCACCGGGTTGCCCACATGCACACCTTCCACCCCCTCGGGCAACTCCGTCGGCCAGGTGCCGCAGGCCATGGCATCGACCCGTTTGGCAAAGATCGTGTTGACCCGGCCCAGCACGCCGTTCTGTTCATGGATCATGCGCGGCACCCGCAACAGGGTCGCCGCCGACAGCGCCGGGATCGACGGATATCCGCCAAACCCCACAACCACGGCAGGCCGGTCGCGCATCATCCGCAGGGCAGCCCCCAGCGCCCCCGCACCGATGCGCAGCGGCACCATCGCCTTGGCCAGCACGCCGCCCCGCGCAAAGGTGGCGGAACTGACCTGGCTGATTTCGACCTCCGCCGGGAACCCGCCGGTATAGCGCGCGCCGCGTGCGTCGGTGGACAGGCGCACCCGCCAGCCGCGCGTCAGCATCACCTCGGCCAGGGCCTGCGCGGGGAACATGTGGCCCCCGGTGCCTCCGGCTGCGATGATCAACAAGGGTGCGGTCATGGTGTCCTCCGTCCGGGCGCGCCTTCAGCGGGCGCGGCCCCGGCCAAGAATGTCAGAAATCTCGCCCTGCGGCCTGCTGCGCGTGAAGGCCAGCAACATCCCTACCGCGATGCCCGAAGCGATCACCGAAGACCCCCCGTAGCTGACAAAAGGCAGGGTCATCCCCTTGGCCGGCAGCAGCCGCACGGCGACGCCCATGTTTATCATGGCCTGCACGCCAAAGATACAGGCAAGCCCGGTGCCCGCAAGCCGCGTGAAAGGGTCCCGTTCACGCACCAGACGCAGCAGCGACCGGACCACGATCACGGTGTAAAGCGCAATGATGCAGAGCACCAGAACCAGCCCGTATTCCTCTGCCGCGACGGCAATGATGAAATCGGTATGGGCATCGGGCAGCGACCATTTCACTTCGCCCTCGCCCACGCCGACACCAAAAAGACCGCCCTCGCGGATCGCATTGGTGGCATAGCCCAGCTGCGTGGTCGGATCGACATCGGGGCTGAGAAAGCCATCGATCCGGCGCGCGAAGTGTTCCGAACTGGAATAGGCGAAACTGCCCGCGATCACCACCATCGCGGCCATGCCCACCAGCAGCAGCATCGGCGCCCCGGCGACAAAATACATCACGCCCCAGCCGAACAGCACCAGACAGGCCTGACCGAAGTCGGGCTGCAAAGCCAGCATCAGCACGATCGACATGCACAGGGCAAAGGACCAGGCCTTGCCCGGCGGGCCATTGATCTCAAGGCTCGCGGCCAGAAGCCAGGCGGTTGCCACGATAAATCCGGGCTTGAGAAATTCCGAAGGCTGCACACTGGCAAATCCCAGCGAATACCAGCGGGTCGCCCCCTTGCCAAAATCGGTGCCGAAAAACGGCAGCAGCGCCAGAGCGATGAAGGCGCCGATAAAGCCCAGCACCGCCAGGCGGCGCACCACCACAGGCGACATCATCGAGGTCAGCACCATCGCAAAGATCGCAAGCCCGCCAAAGAAGGCCTGCCTTTGGACATAGTGGAACGGGTCAAACCCGTTCTTGGCAGCCAGCGGCGGCGAGGCGGCCAGCCCCAGCAACATGCCGACCGCGAACAGCATCAACACGCAGGACAAGGCCCAGCGATCCACCGTGCGCCACCATTTTGGAAGAATTGGCTCGCCTTCCCGAACGGGAACCGCGCCATAGACCATCTCTGTCATGGATACACTGCCTTAAACTGCCTCGAACGCCCCATTTTCTGGGGTCTAACTGTCAGCATAACGCCATTTTGCGGATCACGCCAGTCAATTTCCGCCGCGCGCCACCGGCACGCCGTGCAATGACGACGGGCAAAGCGGCGGCACAAGGGGCATCACGCCAACTTGACCCCCCGCTCCGAACCGGGCAAGCCGCTGGCATGAAAGTGGATACGGCAATCATTGGCGCGGGTGCGGCCGGCATGATGTGCGCGGCACATGCCGGGGGCCGTGTGCTTGTGGTCGATCACGCCAGGGCACCGGGCGAAAAGATCCGCATCTCCGGCGGCGGGCGGTGCAATTTCACCAACCTCCACTGCGACCCCTCCGCCTTTCTCAGCCAGAATCCGCATTTCGCGAAATCCGCGCTTGCCCGCTATACCCAATGGGATTTCATCGCTTTGGTCGAAGCCCATGGCATCCCCTGGCATGAAAAGACTTTGGGGCAATTGTTCTGTGACACCTCCGCCAGGGATATCGTCGCGATGCTGCGCCGGATGATGCAGGTGGCCGGGGCGGAGCTGCATTTGCAAACTACCGCATCACAGTTTGCAAAGTCACCGGAGGGCTTTACCTTTGACCTGCAAGGCCCTGATTATACTGGAAAGATCACCGCCAGAAATCTTGTCGTCGCTTCGGGGGGCAAATCCATCCCGAAAATGGGCGCAACCGGCCTTGCCTATGAGATCGCGCGCCGCTTCGACCTGCCGGTGACGGAAACACGCGCGGGCCTTGTGCCCTTCACCTTTGCCGATGGCCGCTTTGCCGAGATATCCGGCGTCGCCACACCGGCCCGCGTTACCGCAGGCGGCACCAGCTTTGACGAGGCGCTGCTGTTCACCCATCGGGGCCTCTCCGGCCCTGCCGTCCTGCAAGCCTCCTCCTATTGGAAAGAGGGTGAGGACATTACGATAAACCTTTGCCCTGAAACAAATATCCTCGAAGAGCTGAAGGCACGCCGTCAGGCACGGGGCCGCAAGAACCTGACCACGGAACTGGCCCAGCATCTGCCCGCGCGGTTGGTCGAACACCTGGCCAGCCAGCTGGACCTGAGCGGCAATCTGGCGGATTGGTCAGACACACGTTTGCAAAATCTCGTGACGCATTTGCAAAACTGGCATCTGACCCCCGGCGGCACCGAAGGTTACCGCACCGCCGAAGTCACCCTTGGCGGTGTCGATACCGCCGCGCTCTCCTCCCGCTCGATGATGAGCAAGACGGTGCCCGGGCTTTATTTCATTGGCGAAGCGGTGGATGTCACCGGCTGGCTGGGCGGCTACAATTTCCAATGGGCCTGGTCCTCCGCCATGGCGGCCGCCCGCGACATCGCCGGTTGATCAGCCGCCGGTCGCTGCCGCGACCTGTGCCGCGAAATCCTCGCCCCGGCGTTCGAAACTGTCGTATTGGTCAAAACTGGCCGCCGCCGGCGCCAGCAGCACCACATCCCCCGGTTCCGCCTCTGCCACCGCGCGGGCCACGGCGACCTCCATCGTGCCACAGACCTCCGCCTCCACGTTCAGCTGCATGGCAAATCCGGCAGCCTCGCGCCCGATCACATAGGCCTTGCGCACGCCGCCCGTGGCAGCGGCCAGCCCTTCCAGCCCGCCTTCCTTCTCAAGCCCGCCACAAATCCAGCGAATCTTGTCGAAAGCCATCAGCGCCTTGGCGGCGGAATCCACATTGGTCGCCTTGCTGTCGTTGACATAGCGCACGCCGCCCACCTCCGCGATGGTCTGGGACCGGTGCGGCAACCCGCCAAAGCTGTGAAACGCCGCCTCGATCACCCGCGGTGCCAGCCCCAGCGACCGGCAGGCGGCATAGGCCGCGCAGGCATTCTGATGATTATGCGCCCCCGGCAGCCCCGCCACCCCGCGCAGATCCACGGAAGCCACCTGCTTGCCCTTGCGGTATTCCGACAGGAACCCCTTGCGCGCAAAGACCTGCCAGCCCGGCCCGGTCAGCTTGCGCGTCACGCTGACCCGGATCACCCGGTCATCGGCCCGCCCTTCGGTCATCTGCCCGGCCAGGTATTGCCCCTCCACCTCGTCCACGCCGATCACCGCGCGGTCCGGCCCGCCCTCGGCAAAGAGCCGCCGCTTCGCCGAGAAATAGCCGCCCATCCCGTGGTGCCGGTCCAGGTGATCGGGGCTGAGATTGGTGAAGACCGCCACATCCGGCGTCAGCGCCCGCGCCAGATCGGTCTGGTAGCTGCTCAGCTCCAGCACCACGACCTCGCCGTCCACCGCAGGCTCCAGGTCCAGCACCCCGCGGCCGATGTTGCCGGCCAGCTGGCAGGGCCGCCCGGCCTCTTCGAGAATGTGATGGATCAACGCCGAGGTGGTGGATTTCCCGTTCGATCCGGTCACCGCCACCACCCGCGGCATCGCGTCGAACCCGTTCCAGTCCGATGTGGCAAAGCTTTGAAAGAACAGGCCGATGTCATTGTCCACCGGCACGCCCGCGTCCAGCGCCGCCGCCACAACCGGGTTTGGCGCCGGGTAAAGATGCGGAATACCGGGGCTGACGATCAGCCGGGCGATGGCTTCGAAGGCACCGGGTTTCTTCAGATCGGCACAGGTCAGCCCCTCGGCCTCTGCCCTGGCGCGGGCATCGGGATTGTCGTCCCAGCACAGCGGCAGGGCACCGCCCGCCACCAGCGCACGCGCCGCCACCAGACCCGACCGGCCCAGCCCCAGCACCGCCACCTGCGCACCTTCCAATCCCCGTACTGGAATCATTGCATCACCCCTGCTACCCGTTGGCCCGCAGAATGGTCGCAATACGCGCCCTTCACAAGCCGGAGCGCCCAGAATGCCAAACCTCGATACCATCCTGCACCAGCTTGACCAAAAGGCCCGCCTGGATGCCGACTGGGGCCAGGTGGCCAGCTACATTCCGCAGCTGGCCCGGGTCGATCCGGCACAATTCGCGATTTCCGTCGTCACCGCCGATGGCCAGCTGCACCAGGCCGGCGACCATGGCGTGGCTTTCTCCGTCCAGTCGATCACCAAGGTTTTCACCCTTGCCATCGCCCTTGGCCGCTCGGGCGACCAGCTCTGGACACGGGTGGGCCGCGAACCCTCGGGCCGGGCCTTCAACTCCATCGTCCAGCTCGAACAGGAAAACGGCCGCCCCCGCAACCCCTTCATCAACGCAGGCGCCATCGTCACCACCGATGCGGTGCTGGGCAACCGCGCCCCGCGCGAAGCCCTGGCCGAGATCATCCATTTCGTGCGCAGCGCCGCCGGATCCGGCGATATCCACATCAACGAAACCGTCGCGGCCTCGGAAACCGCCTATGGCCACCGCAACTTCGCGCTCGCGCATTTTCTGGCGGCACATGACAATCTGACCAACAGCCCCGACAAGGTGCTGGGCACCTACTTCCACCATTGCGCCATCGAGATGACCACCGCCCAGCTGGCCATGGCGGGCCGCTTCCTGATTCACGCGCCAAACATGCCGCGGCTGGTCTCACCCCGCCGCATCCGCAGGCTGAACGCGATGATGCTCACCTGCGGCCATTACGACGGCTCGGGCGACTTCGCCTACCGTGTCGGCATTCCGGGCAAAAGCGGCGTCGGCGGTGGCATCCTCGCCATCGTGCCGCACCAGGCCGCCATCGCGGTCTGGAGCCCGGGTCTCAACCGCTACGGCAATTCCCACCGCGGCACCGAAGCGCTCGCCGAACTGACCACCAGGATGGGCTGGTCGATCTTCTAGAGCGTCCCGCCTTTGCCCTGAGGCAGATGACAGCACCATGTCCCGAGAGCGCGCCGCGCGGCAGGCAATGGCGCATCAACTTCAAGACGGGGCGCGGTGACCCCCGCTTCATTGTTCCCCAAATATACCGGAGGTGTGGAGGCAGCGCCTCCACCGGCGCGCGCCCCGGCGCGCCGCCCCCGCCCGCGGCACGCGGCGCGCCAGCGCGGTTACCGGACCTTCAGCGTCGCCAGACCGATCATGGCGAGGATCAGCGAGATGATCCAGAACCGGATCACGATCTGCGGCTCGGCCCAGCCCTTCTTTTCATAGTGATGGTGGATCGGCGCCATCAGAAAGACCCGTTTGCCGGTGCGCTTGAAGTAGAGCACCTGAATGATCACCGACAGCGCCTCCACCACGAACAACCCGCCGACAATCGCCAGCACCAGCTCGTGCTTGGTCGCCACCGCAATCGCCCCCAGGGCACCGCCCAGGGCCAGGGACCCGGTGTCGCCCATGAAGACCGCAGCCGGCGGCGCGTTGTACCAAAGGAAACCAAGCCCCCCGCCAAAGAGCCCGGCGGTAAAGATCAGGATTTCACCGGTGCCGGGCACGTAATGCACATCCAGATAATCGGTGAAATCGACCCGCCCCACCGCATAGGCAATGACCCCCAACGTGCCGGCCGCGATCATCACCGGCATGATCGCAAGACCGTCCAGACCGTCGGTCAGGTTCACCGCATTGGCCGCCCCCACGATCACGATGATCGAGAAGGGCACAAAGAGGACCCCGAGGTTGATCAGCGTATCCTTGAAGACCGGCAGCGCCAGCTGATATTGCAGCGCTTCGGGATGATATTGCGCGGCCCAGAATCCGGCAATGCCCGAAATCAGAAATCCCAACAATAACCGTATCTTGCCGGACACACCTGATGTGTTCTGCTTGCTGACCTTGGCGTAGTCATCCGCAAATCCGATGGCGGCAAAGCTCATGGTCACGAAAAGTACCAGCCAGACAAAGGGATTGTCGAGCCGCGCCCAGAGCAGTGTCGAGGTCAGCAGCGCCCCCACGATCAGCAGCCCGCCCATGGTCGGCGTGCCCGCCTTCACGAAATGCCCCTCGGGGCCATCGTCGCGGATCGGCTGGCCCTTGCCCTGCCTGCGGCGCAGCACCGCGATCAGCGGCCGCCCGAAGAGAAAGCCGAACACCAGCGCGGTCAGGAAAGCCCCCCCCGCACGGAAGGTGATGTAACGAAACAGGTTAAAGAAATCACCGCCATCCGAAAGCAGGGTCAACCAATAGAGCATTCAAACGCGTCCTTACTCAACATCTTGTCACATCACCCCGGGTTACAGGGTTTCAACCGGATGGCCCATTTTGCGGATGGCGTCAACAATCGCCCCCAGTTTCATTGAAAGCGACCCTTTGGCCAGCACCACATCCCCGGAATCGAGCAGCCCGCGCAGGTCCGGCAGGACCTCGGCAGAGGTTTCGGCCCGGATCCCGCGCTGGTGTTCGGGCAGCAGGTCATGCAGCGATCCCATCAGCGGGCCGATGCAATGCACCACATCCAGCGCCTGGGTCGCAGGCAGATGGGCAAGGCCCGCGTGCAGCGCCACCGCATCGGGGCCCAGTTCCTTCATGTCACCGAGAAAGGCGATCCGCCGCCCCTTGCTGACCCGGCCGATGTCATGGGTCACCTCTGAGGCGGCCAGAACTTCAAGTGCGGCGGCCATCGAGGTCGGATTGGCATTGTAGCTGTCGTCGATCAGGGCCAGCGTCAGATGGGTTTCGATCGGGTCGAGCACGATCACCTCGCGCACGCCGCGCCCCTTGTAGGGCTGCCAGCGGCCCAGCGATTGCGCCGCCAGCGCCATATCGACCCCCAGCGCATGGCAGACCGCCAGCGCCCCAAGGCCGTTCATCGCGAAATGGCGCCCCGGCGTGGCGATCTTGAACAGGATCGGGACATCCTCATGGCTGGCCTGCACCACGGTGGTATCGGCCTGCACATGCACGTCCAGCAGTTTGAAGTGATGGCCATGCAGGCCGAATTCCAGTTCCCGCAAGCGGCAGTCCACCGCCTTGGCCATCAGGATCGCCGCATGTTCGATATCGGCGTTGATCACGGCCCAGCCGCCCGGTTTCACCCCTTCAAAGATCGAGGCCTTTTCAACGGCGATCCCGGCCAGATCGTCGAAGGCCTCCAGATGGGCGGCGGCAACGGTGGTGACCATCGCCACATCCGCCTGGGCCATCCGCGCCAGCGGGGCGATCTCTCCGGGGTGGTTCATGCCGATCTCGATGATGGCGAATTCGGTGTCGGCAGGCATCCGCGCCAGGGTCAGCGGCACCCCCCAGTGGTTGTTGTAGCTGGCCACGCTGGCATGGGTCCGGCCCTGGTCGCCAAGCATCGCCAGTAGCATTTCCTTGGTCGAGGTCTTGCCGACACTGCCGGTCACCGCGACCACCCTGGCCCGGGTCCGCGCACGGGCCGCCTGCCCCAGCTTTTCAAGCCCCGCCAGCACGTCATCGACAATCAGCAATGGCGCATCCTTGGCCAGGCCTTCGGGGATGCGCGACACCAGGGCGGCACCCGCGCCGCTCTCCAGCGCCTGCGCCACAAAGTCATGGCCGTCGCGGACATCCTTCAGCGCGACAAAGAGGTCGCCCTTTTCTATTGTCCTCGTGTCGATGGACACGCCGTCACAGGTCCATTCCCCCAGCGCCCGCCCGCCGGTGGCTGCCGCGGCCTCCGCTGCCGTCCAGAGCGTCATGCAAGCCTCCCGTCCAGCGCCGCCACGGCAACGCTTGCCTGTTCCACATCGTCAAAGGGCAGCACATCCTGCCCCACGATCTGCCCCGTCTCATGGCCTTTGCCCGCGATCAGCAGCGCATCTCCCGGTCCCAGCAGGTCGATGCCGCGCAGGATCGCCTCGGCCCGGTCGCCGACTTCCATCGCCCCGGGCGCGCCTTCGAGGACCGCCGCGCGGATGCTTGCGGGATCTTCGGAGCGGGGATTGTCGTCGGTAACGATCACCGTGTCGGCATGGGTCATCGCCGCCGCCCCCATCAGGGGCCTTTTGGCCCGGTCACGGTCACCGCCCGCGCCGACGATGGCAATCAGACGGCCCATCACATGCGGGCGCATCGCGGCCAGCGCGGTGGCAATGGCATCGGGCGTATGGGCATAATCGACAAAGACCGCCGCCCCGTTGCCCCGGGTCGCGGCAAGCTGCATGCGGCCCCGTACCGTGGTCAGATGCGGAAATGTATCAAAAACCTCCTGCGGTTGCCCGCCGCAGGCGATCACGAGGCCAGCAGCCAGCAGCACATTGTCGGCCTGAAACCCGCCGATCAGTTCCAGCCGTTTCTGCACCGCCTTGCCCTGCCATTCAAAGCGCAGGTCCTGCCCGGTCGCGTCATAGCGCTGCGCCGTCAGGTGCAGATCGCCGCCGTCGCGGCCCATGGTCAGCACCTCGCAGCCGCGCGCGCGGGCAATCGCGGCCATGTCGACCCCGCGGGGGTCGTCGGTGTTGATCACCGCCGTGCCATCCTCTGCCAGCACGCGGGCAAACAGCCCCGCCTTGGCGTCGAAATAGGCGTCAAAGGTCTCGTGATAATCCAGATGATCCTGGGTGAAGTTGGTAAAGCCCGCGGCGCGCAGGGTCACGCCATCAAGCCGCCGCTGGTCCAGCCCGTGGCTGGAGGCCTCCATCGCCGCATGGGTGATGCCATTGTCCGCCGCCGCGCGCAGGGTGCGATGCAGGGTGATCGGCTCCGGCGTGGTATGGGCCAGCGGCGCGGTCCAGGCCCCCTCCACACCGGTGGTGCCAAGGTTCACGGCAGCAAAGCCCATCTCGATCCAGATCTGGCGCACAAAGGTCGAAACGGAGGTCTTGCCATTGGTCCCGGTCACCGCCGTCATGGTTTTGGGCTGGCCGCCGAACCACAGGGCAGCGGTGCGCGCCAGCGCCTCGCGGGGAACGTCAGAGACCACCAGCGCGGCCCCGGCGGCGCGGATCGCATCGCCTGCCATCGCGGCCCCCTCGGGGTCGGTCAGAACCGCCACGGCACCGTCGCCAAGCGCCTTGCCGATGAACCGCGCGCCATGGACCTGGGTGCCGGGCATCGCCGCAAACAGGCACCCCGGCCCGACCTTGCGGCTGTCCACCTGCAGGTCTTCGATTGTCGGATTCGCCCCATTGGCCGCCATCAGGCCAAGGGAGTTCAGAGATGTTTTTCGGGGGCTGCTCATGGCTGCGCCTTTGCGGCTTGGTTCTTGAGGCTAGTTGTTGCCCGCAAGCGTTACCACAGCCTCCTCAAGCGGTTCAACAGTGGGTCGCAGCCCCAGCAGCGGCGCAATCCGGCGGATCATCTCAGCCGCAACCGGCACGGCGGTCCAGCCCGCGGTACGGCGCGGTTTCGCGCCGGAGGTTTCGACCGCTTCGTCCAGCGTGACGATCAGCACGTATTTGGGATCATTTGCCGGGAAAAAGGATGCGAATGTCGCGATCACCTTGTCCTTGTAATATCCGCCCGTGGGTTTGGGTTTGTCCGCTGTACCGGTCTTGCCCGCGATCTGGTAACCCGGCACTTCGGCAAAGCTTGCGGTGCCGTCGGTGACCACCTTGCGCAGGATCCGGCGCGCATCGGCCGAGGCATTGGCCGAGATCAGGCGCGGCCCGAGCTGGGGGGTTTCCTGTTTGATCAGCGTCGGTTTGACCTGATATCCGCCATTGGCCAGCATCGCATAGCCCGCCGCCAGATGCATCGGGCTGCTGGACATGCCATGGCCATAGGAAATCGTGACCGATGACAGTTCGGTCCAGCGTTTCGGCAGCAATGGCTTGCCACCTGCGGCCTCCACGATCTCGAAGGGGGTCGCCTCGAAGAAACCCAGCTTCTTGAGGAATTCCTGCTGCCTGGCCGCCCCGATCTGCAGGGCGAGCCGCCCGGTGCCCCGGTTCGACGAATGGACGATGATATCCGCCACGCTCAGCTTGCCGTAGTTCTTGCCATGGAATTCGCCGATCCTGAAACCGCCGACCTTCATCGGCCCGGCGGTGTCGATCACGGTGTCTGCATTGACCAGCCCCAGTTCGATCGCCTGTGTTGCCGCAAAGATCTTGAAGGCCGAGCCCAGTTCGTAAACCCCCTGAACCGAGCGGTTGAACAGCGGGCTGTCCGAGGCATCCCCCTTTGTTGCAGGCCGGGGGCGGTCGTTGGGATCGAAACTAGGCAAGGAGACGACACTGACCACTTCGCCGGTCTTCACGTCCATCAGGACCGATGTGGCGCCCTTTGCATTGAACAGTTTCATCCCGCCCGCCAGCACCTGTTCGGCGGCCGCCTGAACGGTCAGGTCCAGCGACAGCTGCAGCGGCTTGTTGCCGTTGGCAGGGTCGCGCAAATAGTCGTCAAAGTATTTCTCGACGCCCGCCACACCGATGACTTCGGCGGCATGTACGCCTTCCTTGCCAAAGCTGGCGCCGCCCATCACATGGGCCGCCAGCTTGCCATTGGGATAAAGACGCATGTCGCGCGGTGCGAACAACAGGCCCGGATCGCCGATGTCATGCACCGCCTGCATCTGCTCGGGGCTGATTTTCTTCTTGATCCACAGGAACTTGCGCTTGCCGGTGAAATCCTTGAGCAGAAGTTCCTCGTCCAGGTCCGGGAAAACACCCACCAGCTTTTTGGCCGCGGCTGCCGGGTCCACCATATGGCGGGGCTGGGCATAAAGCGCATGGGTCTCGAAATTGGTCGCCAGAATGTTGCCGTTGCGGTCCACGATATCCGCCCGCGAGGCCGAGATCACGGCACCCGGCGCATGGGCGCGCGGCTCCACCGCTTCGGAAGTTGCCAGAAGCCCCATACGCGCGCCCACCACGGAAAAGGCGCAGAAAAAGAACACGCCCAGCACCAGCAACCGCCCTTCGGCGCGTTGCCGCGACCGGTCGCGCATCTGCTCGTGCCGGATGCGCTTGTTCTCGCGTTCGATGGCGTCGGGGTTCTCGCCCCGCTGGCGGGCATCCAGAATACGCGCCAGCGGGCGCAGCGGTGTGCGGATCATAGCGGGTCCTCCTGGCTGTCGGGAGCATTCATGGTCGAGACATCGACCGGATCGGTGATCGGCAGCAGCGGTGCCGGCGGATAGGCCACCTGGTCCACCGCGCCGAACTGGTCGGGTTGCAGCGGCAAAAGCCCCAGCCGGTCAAAGTTGAGCACCGCCAGGTCGCGCAGCCGTTCGGGGCGGTTCTGATAGGCCCATTCCGCCTTGAGCACGGCGAGGCGCGCATAGGCGCCGCGAATATTGGCATGCAGCTTGTCAGCTTCGCTCAGCGCCTGCTGGGTCGCGTAATTCTCGCGGTAGGCCCAGAAGGCCAGTCCGATGACCGCCATGGAGGTGAGAACGTATAAGACTGCTCGCATCGTTACTGTCCCTTGACCATCGGCATCCCGATGGATTTCGCATCAACCGCACCGCTGGGTGCATCCGTTCTGATCGCCACCCGAAGCTTTGCCGACCGGCTGCGCGGGTTTTCGTCCAGTTCCTGCGCGTCCGGCCCGATGGCCTTGCGCTTTTCCACCCGGAACTGAGGCTCCGGGCGGTCAACCTCGGGGGCAAAGCGGTTGGCATTGCCGCCGCCGCCCGACCGGGCCGTCAGGAATCGTTTGACCATCCGGTCCTCGACCGAGTGAAAGGTCACGACAGCCAGTTGACCGCCGGGCCGCAGGGCGCGCTCTGCCGCCATAAGGCCTTGGAAAAGCTCGCCATATTCATCGTTGACCGCAATACGGATCGCCTGAAAGCTGCGGGTCGCCGGATGCGACTGACCGGGCTTGGCGCGCGGCAGGCAGCCTTCGATCAACTTTGCCAGTTGCAATGTGGTGGTGATCGGCGCCTCGGCACGGGCGCGCACGATTGCCTTGGCGATGCGACGGCTTGCGCGTTCCTCGCCATATTGGAACAGGATGTTGGCAATCAGCTCTTCGTCGCCCTCGTTCACCAGATCGGCAGCCGAGGGGCCGTCCTGCGACATGCGCATGTCCAGCGGCCCGTCGCGCATGAAGGAAAAACCGCGTTCGGCCAGGTCCAGCTGCATCGAGGACACACCGAGGTCGAGCACGATCCCGTCGAGATCCTGCGCATAGGTGTCCATCTTCGAAAACACGCCCTGCTGCATGGTGATCCGCTCGCCATAGGCATCGGCCCATTCCGCCGCCATCTCGAAGGCCAGCGGGTCGCGGTCCACCGCGATCACCCGGGACGCCCCCGCCTCTATCAGGCCGCGGGTATAGCCGCCTGCCCCGAAGGTGCCATCCAGCCAGACACCCGACACGGGTGCGACGGCAGCCAGCAAGGGGCGCAGCAGAACGGGAGTGTGGGGGGCAGTCTGTTGAGGGGAGGCCGCAGCAGCCATCAGGTTCAGGCCTCCTGATCGCCGTCCAGGAAGGCCATCGGATCGAAATCCTCAGGCAGGTCGGTTGCCCAGGCTTCCTCTTCGGCTTCGTAGGTTTCGGGTTTCCAGATCTGGAAGGTATCGCCGGTGGCGAAAAAGAACGCCTCGGCGTCCAGGTCGATCTTCTTGCGCAGCTTGGCGGGGAGCACCAGGCGGCCGGTTTCATCCACCGTGGTGGGAAAGGACTGACCATGGAACAGGCGTTGCAGCGCCTTACGGGCAACCGATCCACGCGGCAGCGCGTCGATCTTGCTGTCCACCTCGTCGATGGCTTCCATTGTATAGCATTCAAGGAAATTGCGCTTGGCATCGCCATAGACGATCACAAGCTCGGGGTTCTCGCCGGATTTCCAGTTGGGGTCGCCGGCTTCCAGCACACGCCGAAAAGAGGCCGGTATGGATACCCGCCCCTTGCTATCGACCTTGTGCTGGCTTTCGCCTCTGAACCTGCGGCCCACTTGTTTTCCTGCCTGCGCGCTTTGCGCTTATCTTCTTGTCGCGCCCCCGCGAATTTTCTGTCCTCTGGTCCGAAGTGATCTCCGGACATGGAAACGGCGGGTTGATCTGCTGCCACTGATCAACCCGCCGCCCTCGTCCCGCAGCTTGGCGGGGAAGTCCGACTGCGCGCGCCACCTGGGGGGATGTCTGCTCGCCCGCGCGCCGGATCTCTTTGGTCTGATGAAAGCGAGGTGCCTGTATGAAACCTGCTAGGTTTTATTTTTATTTGGGGTCGTTTGGTGCCCCGTGTCCCGTTCTCATCCGATGCACTAGGGATGCCACGGGAAATCATGGGCGTCTACATTTTTTTTGCCATAAACCCACGATATTTAGTTTTACACATGCTGGTGAGACTAAATCTGGTGGCGAAATTCCGGCCATTTTCCGCCTATTAAGTATGATTTTCAGAAATTAACACAATATATAGGGTCGCGTCATCGCGCGCCAAAACTTCCCACGAATTCCCAGAAAAATTCATCCGCAGATTTATCCACAGGGTATGTTCCACTCCTGTTCCATAAAACGAAGGCCAGATTCAAGGGAGATCAACCCATTTCCCATAAATTTGATTCGTATTCGGCAGGTTCTGGCCGAATCACCGGCCCGGGTCCCTCCCATTTCCCGCGATTTCCCAGAACACCGCCCCTGATGAGCGGTCTGTCCCATGATTGCCCAGAGAAAGCCCCCGCAACCTTTCCACCAGACCGGATTTCCCGTATAAAGGGAACTATCACCAGGGTTTCGCCTTGCCACCTGCACCGGCGCTGCCCCTTTTCGTTCACAGGAAAAGCCCAGAAAAAACCAAAAACAGGGCGAACCATGACCGCATTCCTGCCGTCAAACAGGTTTTAATCTTTCGACCCGATAACTAAGCGTCAGCCGTCCGGCGCCCACGATCAAAGGAATGATGAATGAGTATCGCTTCTGATATCGAAGCTTACATGTTGACGCTGATCAACGAGGTACGTGCCGAACATGGCCTGGGGGCGCTGACCCTTGAAATGAATCTGAACCAATCCGCAGACGACCATAGCGACTGGATGATCCGGACCGATACCTTCAGCCATACCGGCGTCGGTGACAGCACGTCGAACGATCGCATTCGGGCCGCAGGCTTTGACCTTTCCGGCGCCTGGCGCACGGGAGAGAACCTTGCGGTTCAGACCATTCGCGGCCCGGATGGCCTGTGGGACGATGTGCGCGACCTGCATGAGGGGCTGATGAACTCCGCCTCGCACCGGGCGAATATCCTGAATGCAAGCTATACCCACATCGGCATCGGCATTGACGTCGGCCCGATGAGCTATGGCACCGGCACCTTTTACAACTCCATCGTCGTCACCCAGAACTTTGGCGCGACCCAGGGCGCCCTGGACGAGCAGATCATGGGTGACGCCCGCGCCAACGTGATCGAAACATCCTTTGGCGAGGATTATATCACCGGTGGCGCAGGCAATGATCTGATCAGCACCGGCAGCGGCCACGACACCATCGACGGCGGCGGCGGCAATGACAGCGTCCGCGCAGGCGATGGCGCGGACTTTGTACGGGGTGGCATTGGCGCGGACGATCTGCACGGCAATGCCGGGTCTGACACCATCCTGGGTGATATCGGCAATGATGCCATCCTCGGCGGCAACGGGAACGATCTGCTGCGCGGCGGCGCGCAGGAGGACAGCATCGCCGGTGGCGAGGGCAATGACCGCATCTTTGGCGAAGGCGGCTTTGACCTGCTGCGCGGTGGTGCGGGCAATGACACCATCGACGGCGGGGATCAGGCCGACAACCTATACGGCGACGGCGGTGACGACCTGCTGCTGGGCGGTGCCGGCTTCGACCGGCTGTTCGGCGGTGACGGCAATGACATGCTCCTTGGCGGCGATACCGGTGACGCCCTGTTCGGCCAGCTGGGCAATGACACCCTGCGCGGCGAAGACGGCGATGACCGCTTTTTCGGCGGTGAGGGCAATGACCTGATCGAGGGTGGCAACGGCAATGACGCGATGAGAGGTGGCGCGGGCTTTGACCGGCTGGACGGGGGGGCAGGCAATGACGTGCTGGTCGGCCTTTTCAATGCCGATACCTTTGTCTTTGCGGATATGGCTGGCGGCTTTGGCAACGACACCATCAATGATTTCGACGCCAACAACCGCTTTGAGCGGATCGACCTCAGCGCGGTACATGCGATTGCCGATTTCAACGACCTGATCACGCACCACGTGCAGCAGGTCGGCCGCAGCGTGCTGATCGACGCAGGCGACAACAGTTCCATCCTTCTGCTTGGCGTCAGCCTGGGCGATCTCGACGGGACCGATTTCATCTTCTGACCTGCCCGGTTGAATGTGCCGATGGCCTGAAAGCTGCGGGAAACCGCAGCTTTTTCATTTCCAGCCGGATTGCTGACCTCCTGATCAAGAATTTGACTGCATCTGCTTGCACCGGCGCGGCACATTAGCCAAAAGGTTTATAACTTCAGGAGCATACTTTTGACCGTCGGACTAGCCATCATCGCCCATGCCATACGCATGTTGATTCATGAGCCGGGCACCACCCTGCGGGTGATCCTGCCGGGGCTGGCCATGGTCCTGCTCAGCACCATCGCCGCGACAGTGCTGGTGTCCGATGTGATTGCCGCCCTCTCCGGCAGCAACGCCAATGCGATACTTCAGATCGCCCCCGCCGATGTCCTGCTGATGCTGGCGCTGGGGCTGACCGGGCTGCTGGGCTATGCCCTGATGGCGATCCACTGGCACCGCCATGTCCTGCTGAACGGCCCGGAGCGCGCCCGGGACCTGCGTCCGGGCTGGAGCGTCATTGCCTTCTACATCTGGCGGGCCATCACCGTTGCCCTTGTCCAGATGCTGGCCGCCGTTCCGATTCTGACTGCCCTCACCGTGCTGGCCGGGTTCACCGGCTGGCAGGCCACGCCGGGCCAGACCGGTTCCTCCATGATCCTCGGGCTTCTGGCGGGCATCGCCTTTGTCTGGATCGCCCTGCGGTTCAGCATCACCCTGCCCGCCGCCGCCATGGGCCAGCGCATGGGCCTGCTGCAAAGCTGGATCGTCTCTGCCCCGATGTCCGGCGCGATCCTGTCGGTTGCGGCCCTGCTGTCCCTGATCAACGTGGCGACAAGCGTTACCCTGTCGCTGCTGCTGCCGGGTCCCGGCCCCGCGGGCCTGCTGCTGGAAACCTGTGTGTTCCTGGCCGAAGGGATCATCTTTGTCTCGGTCCTGACCACGCTCTACGGTCATCTGGTGGAAAAACGCCCCCTGGGCTGAAGCGGCGGCGGCTCAGGCCATGCCGCCCTTGACCAGCCCTTCCGCAATCCGCGCATAGGCCTGCGCCATCGGGCCGTCACCGGCGGCCACCGGCGTGCCCGCATCCCCCGCCAGACGGGTTTCCAGATCAATCGGCAAAGCCCCGAGCAAGGGCACGCCCATCTTCTCGGCCTCCGCCGCGACACCGCCATGCCCGAAGATCGCATGTTCCGCCCCGCAATCGGGACAGACAAACATCGACATGTTCTCGATCAGCCCCAGAACCGGGGTCTTGAGCGTCGCGAACATGTCGATGGCCTTGCGCGCGTCGATCAGGGCCACGTCCTGCGGCGTGCTGACAACAATCGCCCCGGTCAGTTCGGACTTGGTACAAAGGGTCAGCTGCACATCCCCCGTGCCCGGCGGCAGATCGACCAGCAGCACGTCCAGCTCCCCCCATTGCACCTGCCCCAGCATCTGCTGCAATGCGCCCATGAGCATCGGTCCGCGCCAGACCACCGCCTTGCCCTCTTCCATCATGAAGCCGATAGACATCATGGTGACCCCATGCGCCTGCAGGGGAATGATCGTCTTGCCATCCGGGCTGGCGGGACGCTTGTTCACCCCCATCATGCGGGGCTGGCTGGGGCCATAGATATCCGCGTCCAGCAGCCCCACCCGGCGGCCCTGACGCGCCAGCGCCACGGCAAGGTTGGAACTGACGGTGGATTTGCCTACCCCGCCCTTGCCGGAGGCAATGGCGAGAATGCGGTCCACCCCTGCGGGCCTGACCGGGCCCTCCTGCGGCTTGGGATGGCCCCCGATCTTCAGGCTGGGCGGTGCCGGCGGTTTCCTGGCCGGCCCATGTGCCGTCAGGGCCACGGAAACGCTGCGCACCCCCGGCAATTCCGCGACAACCTTTTCCGCCGCGTCGCGTAGCGGGCCCATGGCCTGCGCCACCTCGGCCGAGGGTGCCTCGATGACAAAGCGCACCACATCATCCTCGATCCGCAAGGCCCGGACCAGATCATGTTCGATCAGGTTCTTGCCATCGGGCAGGCTCACACGGGAAAGCGCGGTTTCGACATCGGTCTTGGTGATCGGCATGATAATCTCCTGTGGCTGCCCCTGACATGCCAGTTTCTGCAAAAATCACAAGGGGAGGCGCGCATCTGCCCAAGTCTTCGGCACTGCGCCCAGGAAACGTACCGGAACACCATGTTTTTGCTGCATAGCAGCATTGCAAAACTAATCATTGTGCAGACGCAGCATTGCGGCGATATTGTGTACAAGAAGCGCGGCAACGCCCTTCGAGAGAAAGACCAGACGGGGTCATCCTCCTCCCGACACCGTCTGTGATTGGCGGCGACATCCTCCTCCTCCCTGATGTCGCCGCCCTTTTTCTGTTCCCCCCCCCTGCCCGCAAGCACCGCGCCCTCCACAGCGCGGCGTTTCCGCATTCAGAACAATGACTTGCCGAAGATGCCGCCCATGCGCGCGCCGCATAACGGCAATGCAGCGATGGACGTTGTTCAGGATTTTTTGAGGCGTATATGCCTCTCATCCGAAACGACGATGATATGAAAACAAGAGGCGCCAAAATGGCATATTCGACACTGACAACCGCACCGACATCTTCCTTGCTCAGCCGCATCGGCTCCGCCTTTGATGCGCTGGCAACCCGCTACAAACAGCACCGTATGTACCGTGAAACATTCGACGGTCTCAGTGCATTGAGCAACCGCGACCTGGCCGACCTCGGCCTGAGCCGCAGCGACATCAAGCGCATTGCGATGGAAGCCGCCCGCGGCTGAGATACCTGAATCGGTCGTCCGCCTCCTCCCGGTTGGACGACTGGTACCCGGGGCCGCTGCACTTTCCTCCTCCCTGATGCAGCAGCGCCCCGACAAGACCCGAAGCCGATCCTCCCTTGACGCTTCGGGCCGACAAAGAGCAGCGGTGCCGTCCTCCCACGGCACCGCTGTTTCTTTATCCGCCCCCAAACACCTCTGGTCTGGCGCCGCCCTTGCTTGAACCTGGCAGGGCGCGCGACGGGCGGACACACCAGCCAAATCGCCGAGGGCCCCCGAAGGGGATACGGCTATTTTGCTTGTGGGGCCGCACGACGGGTGCCAGGACGGGATCAATCAAGGGTGGTGCCAGACCCTCTGGGATGGTGGGCCCGCAGCGAAAATCAAGCATGTCTTGCGCGCGCAGCGCGCTCCGCAGGATCACGCCTGCGTCAGGGCAGCCGTCTCAGAACGGCACGTCATCGCAGCCGGACAGGAATCGCGAGACCACCTTTTTCACCCCGGCCTTCTCGAAATCCACTTCCAGCTTGTCCCCTTCGATCCCGATGATCGCGCCATAGCCGAACTTCTGGTGAAACACCCGTTCACCCATGACAAAACTGCTGACAGCCTGCATGTCGATGGTCACATTGCGCTGCTCGCGCGGCTGGCTGATGCCACGTTCGCCCGCCCGCGCCTGCAGCCGCCGCCAGCCGGGCGAATTATAGACATTCGCCTCCGCCGCCGCTTCATGCAGGGTGCTTTTCGGCATCGCCGCCCCGAAACTGCCGCCATAAAGGCCGGGCGGGGTCAGCACTTCCACGTGGTCCTCGGGCAATTCGTCGATGAACCGCGAGGGCATGGCGCTTTGCCATTGGCCGAACACCATGCGGTTCCCGGCGAATGAGATCGTGCATAACTCCTCGGCCCGGGTGATTCCGACATAGGCCAGACGGCGCTCTTCCTCCAGCCCCTTGATCCCGCTCTCGTCCATGGAGCGCTGCGAGGGAAACAGCCCGTCCTCCCAGCCCGGCAGGAAGACGGCCGGAAATTCCAGCCCCTTGGCCGCATGCAGGGTCATGATGCTGACCTTCTCGCCGCCATCGTCGCTTTCATTGTCCATGATCAGGCTGACATGTTCCAGGAAACCCTGCAGGTTCTCGAATTGCTCCAGTGCCTTGACCAGTTCCTTGAGGTTGTCGAGCCGCCCCGGCGCCTCCGGCGTCTTGTCGTTCTGCCACATGCCGGTATAGCCGGATTCGTCCAGGATGATCTCTGCCAGCTCCACATGGCTGCTGCTGTCATCCGCCGCCCTGCGCCCCCAGCGGTCGATCCCCTCGATCAGCTGCCGCAGCTGCGCCGCACCCTTGCCGCCGATGCCGTCATGCGCGAGCAGGATGCGTGCGCCTTCCACCAGGTTCACGCCATGTTCGCGGGCGGTGGTCTGGATCTTCTGCTGCGCCACATTGCCCAGCCCCCGCTTGGGCGTGTTCACGATCCGCTCGAAGGCCAGATCGTCATCGGGCGAGGTCACCACCCGGAAATAGGCCATCGCGTCCCGGATCTCCAACCGCTCGTAGAAACGCGGCCCGCCGATCACCCGGTAGGGCAGACCGATGGTCAGGAACCGGTCCTCGAAGGCACGCATCTGGTGGCTGGCGCGCACCAGGATCGCCATGGAATCGAGCCCCATCGCATCCATCCCACGGGTGCCGCGCTGCATCGCCTCGATTTCCTCGCCGATCCAGCGGGCCTCTTCCTCACCGTCCCAATGGCCGATCAGGCGCACCTTCTCGCCCTCCTCGGCCTCGGTCCACAGCGTCTTGCCCAGCCGCCCCTCGTTGCCCGCGATCACGCCGGAAGCGGCGGCAAGGATATGCGGGGTTGAGCGGTAGTTCTGCTCCAGCTTGACCACATGCGCGCCGGGAAAGTCGGTCTCGAAGCGCAGGATGTTGCCCACTTCGGCGCCGCGCCAGCCATAGATCGACTGGTCGTCGTCGCCCACGCAGCAGATGTTGCGGTGCCCCTGCGCCAGCAGCCGCAGCCAGAGGTACTGGGCCACGTTGGTATCCTGGTATTCATCCACCAGAATATATCTGAACCAGCGCTGATATTGCTCCAGCACATCCGGGTGCCTTTGAAAGATCGTGACCATATGCAGCAGCAGGTCGCCGAAATCGCAGGCGTTCAGCTCTTTCAGCCGCCGCTGGTACTGATCGTAGATCTCGGTGCCGCGATTGTTATATAGCCCCGCATCGGCAGCAGGCACCTTTTCAGGCGTCAGCGCGCGGTTCTTCCAACTGTCGATGATTCCGGACAGCACCCGGGCGGGCCAGCGCTTGTCGTCGATGTTCTCTGCCGCAACCAATTGCTTGAGCAGGCGCAGCTGATCATCCGTGTCCAGAATGGTAAAGTTCGACTTCAGCCCCACCAGTTCGGCGTGGCGGCGCAGAAGTTTCACGCAGATGGCGTGGAACGTGCCCAGCCAGGGCATCCCCTCGACCTGCTGACCCAGCATCTGGCCCACGCGATTCTTCATCTCGCGCGCCGCCTTGTTGGTGAAGGTCACCGCCAGCACCTCATTGGGCCGCGCACGGCCCGTCACCATCAGGTGCACGATCCGCGTGGTCAGCGCCTTGGTCTTGCCGGTGCCCGCCCCCGCCAGCATCAGCACGGGGCCGTCCAGTTGTTCGACCGCGGCACGTTGCGCGGGGTTCAGACCATCCAGGTAGGGCTGCGGCCGCGCTGCCATTGCGCGGGCGGACAGCGACGCGCCTTCGAAGGCGTCCATTTCATCAAAGCTGCTCATGCCGCGAAACATAGCGAGTCGCGGGCCTGATGGAAAGCCAGGTTCTCATTATGTTCACGGCTCGTAAATCAACCCTAACAGAGCCTGAAAGTATCAGTCTAACCATATGCTTTAGAAGAATTTTCAACGGCTTTAACTGTTTACGGTTCTCTAACCAAATGGCGCTTAGTTTGTTTGGAGTTGGGCAACAAGAACAAGGAAGAAGCAATGTTCACCACAGCAGATGTCCGGGGCCTGCGGCGGCAGATCGACAGGTTCAATGTGCCCATGTTCATCGCCCAGCGCTACCGCGACACCGACACTTTTGAAATTCTCGCCCTGAACCGCCGGCACGAAATCGAAAGCGGCATGTCGATGAAGGGCGTGATGGGCAAACCCCTGAGTGATCTGTTGCCACCGAAACAGGCCGCCGCCGTCGCGGAGAAATATGAAAAATGCCTGACGGAAAAAAACCCCCAGCGCTACCGGGAGGTTCTGAACCTGCCAAGCGGGGCGATGATCTGGGATACGACCTTGCAATATGCGCATATCGCCGGACAGCCGGACCGGATCATCGGCAGCGCCATCGTGCTGGAGCGGATCGAACATGACGACCATGACGAGCTTGCCTTTCAGGACATGCGGTATCTTGCCGCCGCATCGGGCTGTGAGCTGGGCAAGGTATCCGCGCTGCTTGAAGCCGTGGAACAGGGACATTTCGATTCCGAACGTCTGGCAGGCTCGGCCGGGATGCTGGCCGGCCTGTGCCGCACGATTGATTCCAAGCTGAACGAAATCCGCACCGCCGCGGAAAAGCGTATCAATGACCGTGCCGCCCGCGCCCTTGCCCCTGCCCGGATCCACCTGATCGAAACGCCCAAGTCGCAAACCCACAACACGGATGAGGTTGACGCCGCGATCACGGCGCTGGTGGCGCTGATCGGTGCAATGCCGGATCACGACGCCCTGTCATCGCATCGGGCTTCCGCAAGCAACTGACGATCTGGCGCCGTCACCGGGCATCTGGACATTGCCATCTGACCCGGCACAAATGGCGCATGGACCTTCACAACAGATACCCCGCCATCGCCGACCTGCGCGCCCGCGCGCAACGGCGCATTCCGCCCTTTGTCTGGGAATACCTCGACAGTGGCACCGGCACCGAGGCCGCCAAGTCCCGTAACCGCACGGCGCTGGACCGGATCGGCATGATGCCATCGGTCCTGCATGGCGAGATCACGCCGGATCTGACCACGGAGTTTCTGGGTCAGACCTTCCCGGTCCCCTTCGGCATCGCACCGATTGGCATGTCGGGGCTGATCTGGCCCGGGGCCGAGGGCCATCTGGCCCGCGCCGCGGCCCGCCACGAGATCCCCTATGCGATCTCGACCGTCGCCACCCAGAGCCCCGAAGACATCGCCCCCGACCTGGGCAAACACGCCTGGTTCCAGCTTTACCCGCCCCGTGACCCCGAGATTCGCGCCGACATGCTGGCGCGCGCCCGCACCGCCGGTTTCGGCACGCTGGTCCTGACCGTGGATGTGCCCGCCTCCTCCCGGCGCGAACGGCAGGTACGCTCGGGGCTGACCAATCCGCCCCGGCTGACCCCACGGCTGCTGGCACAGGTGGCAACGCGGCCGACCTGGGCCTGGCAGACGGCGAAACGCGGCATGCCGCATATGCGGGGGCTGGACAAATATGTTACCGACGCCACTGCAAACCTGCCACCCACGGCGCATATGGGCTACCTGCTGCGCACCGCGCCCGACTGGGAGTATGTCGCCTGGCTGCGCGATGCCTGGGAGGGGCCCTTCATCGTCAAGGGCGTGCTGCGCCCCGACGACGCGGTGCGGCTGGCACAGATGGGCATTGACGCGGTCTGGGTCTCCAACCACGCGGGCCGCCAGTTCGACGGCGCCCCCGCCAGCATCGAGGCGCTACCGGACATCCGCGCCGCCACCACCCTGCCCCTGATCTTCGACAGCGGCATCGAAGGCGGGCTCGACATCCTGCGCGCGCTGGCGCTCGGGGCGGATTTCGTGATGCTGGGGCGGGCCTTCCATTTTGCCCTGGGCGCCCTTGGCCCGCGCGGCGCCGATCATCTGATCGACCTGCTGGCAAAGGACATGATCGCCAACATGGGCCAGCTGGGCCTGGCAGACCTCGCCACCCTGCCCGACCCGATCTTCCTGTCCTGAGGTCGCAATGCCGCTGCAAGACGCCGCAGCAAACCTTGCAAAATTGTTACAATCATGACCTTCTGGCTGTTGCGCCGCACCGCAGCATCCCTAGTATGCGCGAAACCTGTCCAGAGGAAGACAAGCCATGCCTGACTTTTCGAAGATCCTGATTGCCAACCGTGGTGAGATTGCCATTCGCATCATGCGTGCGGCCAATGAGATGGGGAAGAAGACGGTTGCCGTCTTTGCGGAGGAGGACAAGCTGGGGCTGCACCGGTTCAAGGCGGACGAGGCCTATCGCATCGGCGAGGGGCTGGGGCCGGTTGCGGCCTATCTGAGCATTGACGAGATCATTCGCGTGGCCAAGGCCTCGGGCGCGGATGCGATCCATCCGGGTTACGGGCTGCTGTCGGAGAACCCCGATCTGGTGGATGCCTGCGTGCAGAACGGCATCACCTTCATCGGTCCGCGCGCCGAGACCATGCGCGCGCTTGGCGACAAGGCCAGCGCGCGGCGGGTTGCCATCGAGGCCGGGGTGCCGGTGATCCCGGCCTCCGAAGTGCTGGGCGACGACATGGATGCAATCCGCGCCGAGGCGCGCGAGATCGGCTATCCCTTCATGCTCAAGGCCTCCTGGGGGGGCGGCGGACGTGGCATGCGCCCGATCTACAAGGAAGAAGAGCTGGAGGAGAAGATCCTGGAAGGCCGCCGCGAGGCGGAAGCGGCCTTTGGCAATGGCGAGGGCTATCTGGAAAAGATGATCCTAAAGGCGCGCCACGTCGAGGTGCAGATCCTGGGCGACAAACAGGGCGAGATCTATCACCTCTATGAGCGCGACTGCTCGGTCCAGCGCCGCAACCAGAAGGTCGTCGAACGCGCCCCCGCCCCCTATCTGACCGAGGCACAGCGCGCCGAGATCTGCGAGCTGGGCCGCAAGATCTGCGCCCATGTGGGCTATGAATGCGCGGGCACCGTCGAGTTCCTGATGGATATGGCGGATGAGAAGTTCTACTTCATCGAGGTGAACCCGCGGGTGCAGGTGGAACATACCGTCACCGAGGAAGTCACCGGCATCGACATCGTGCGCGCCCAGATCCTGATCGCCGAGGGCAAGAGCATCGCCGAGGCCACCGGCAAGGCCAGCCAGGATGACGTGCATCTGACCGGCCATGCGCTGCAGACCCGGATCACCACCGAGGATCCGCAGAACAACTTCATCCCCGACTATGGCCGCCTGACCGCCTATCGCTCTGCCACCGGCATGGGCATTCGCCTGGATGGCGGCACCGCCTATGCGGGCGGGGTGATCACCCGCTATTACGACAGCCTGCTGACCAAGATCACCGCCAAGGCGCCGACGCCGGAGATGGCCATCGCCCGCATGGACCGCGCCCTGCGCGAGTTCCGCATCCGCGGCGTCAGCACCAACATCGCCTTTGTCGAGAACCTGCTGAAGCACCCGACCTTCCTGAACAACACCTACCACACGAAGTTCATTGACGAGACGCCGGAGCTGTTCCAGTTCTCCTCGCGCCGCGACCGGGGCACCAAGGTGCTGACCTATATCGCGGATATCACCGTGAACGGCCATCCGGAGACCAAGGGCCATGCCCGCCCCGGCGCGCATCTGCGTGACCCCAGGCCGCCCGCCAGCCGGGCCGAGCCGATGATGGGCACCCGCAACCTGCTGGAGCAGAAGGGCCCCCAGGCGGTCGCCGACTGGATGAGCCAGCAGCGCCAGTTGCTGATCACCGACACCACCATGCGCGACGGGCATCAGTCGCTGCTGGCCACGCGGATGCGCAGCCATGACATGATCAAGGTCGCCCCCGCCTATGCCGCCAACCTGCCGCAGCTGTTCAGCGTCGAATGCTGGGGCGGTGCCACCTTTGACGTGGCCTACCGGTTCCTGCAGGAATGCCCCTGGCAGCGGTTGCGCGACCTGCGCGAAGGCATGCCCAACCTGATGACCCAGATGCTGCTGCGCGCCTCCAACGGGGTGGGCTACACCAATTATCCCGACAATGTGGTGCAGCATTTTGTCCGGACCGCCGCCAGCTCGGGCGTGGATGTCTTCCGCGTCTTCGACAGTCTCAACTGGGTGGAGAACATGCGCGTCGCCATGGATGCGGTGATCGAGGCGAACAAGGTCTGCGAGGGCACGATCTGCTATACCGGTGACATCTTTGACCCGGACCGGGCCAAATATGACCTGAAGTATTACGTCAAGATGGGTCAGGATCTGAAGGCCGCGGGCGCCCATGTGCTGGGGCTGAAGGACATGGCAGGGCTGCTGAAACCCGCCCAGGCGCGGGTGCTGATCAAGGCCCTGAAATCCGAGGTCGGCCTGCCGATCCACTTCCACACCCATGACACCGCGGGCATCGCCTGCGCCACCATCCTCGCCGCGTCCGAAGCCGGGGTCGATGCTGTCGATTGCGCCATGGATGCGCTGTCGGGCAATACCTCCCAGGCCACGCTGGGCTCGGTTGTCTCGGCGCTGCAACATACCGACCGCGACACCGGGCTGGACATGACCGCGATCCGCGAGATCTCGGACTACTGGGAAGAGGTGCGCGCCCATTACGGTGCCTTCGAGACCGGCATGCAGGCGCCTTCCTCCGAGGTCTACCTGCATGAGATGCCCGGCGGCCAGTTCACCAACCTCAAGGCGCAGGCGGCCTCGATGGGGCTGGATGACCGCTGGCCGCAGGTCGCGCGCACCTACCGGGACGTGAACCAGATGTTCGGCGATATCGTGAAGGTCACGCCTTCGTCGAAAGTGGTGGGGGACATGGCGCTGATGATGGTCAGCCAGGGCCTGACCCGCGCGCAGGTCGAAGACCCCGAAACCGATGTGTCCTTTCCCGACAGCGTGATCGACATGATGCGCGGCAACCTGGGCCAGCCCCCCGGCGGCTTCCCCGAGGGGATCGTCAAGAAGGTGCTCAAGGGCGAGAAACCCAATCTCGCGCGCCCCGGCAAACACCTCGCACCCGTGGACCTGGAGGCAACCCGAAAGGAGCTGTCCGAAAAGTTCGATGGCGCCGAAATCGACGACGAGGATCTCTGCGGCTACCTGATGTACCCACGGGTCTTTACCGATTACATGGAGCGCCATCAGCAATACGGCCCGGTGCGCACCCTGCCCACCGCGACCTTCTTTTACGGGATGGAACCTTCCGAGGAAATCTCGGCCGAGATCGACCCCGGAAAGACGCTGGAAATCCGCATGCAGGCCCTGAGCGAGACCTCCGAGGACGGCGAGGTGAAGGTCTTCTTCGAACTCAACGGCCAGCCCCGGGTGATCCGGGTGCCGAACCGCCTGATCACGGCCACCACGCAGCAGCGCCCCAAGGCGGAGGCAGGCAACGAAAGCCACATCGGCGCCCCGATGCCGGGCGTCGTCGCCTCGGTTGCGGCCACGGCGGGCCAGAAGGTCAAGGCGGGCGATCTGTTGCTGACCATCGAGGCGATGAAGATGGAAACCGGCATCCACGCCGAACGCGACGCCGTGATCAAGGCCCTCCACATCCAGCCCGGCGCCCAGATCGACGCAAAGGACCTGCTGGTGGAGCTGGAATAGCCCAGGGTTGATCCCCCGGCTGCACGACAAGATTGACCCCCGGTCCGGTTGCTGGACCGGGGGTTTGCGTTTGGGCCGCGCCCACCCGGCCCGTTCTTCGGATCAACCTGTCAGATGAGATTTCCCGCATAAGATGAATTTCTTTGGACTTTTGGCAGAGTTCTGTACAGTTTTTTCATATTTTCATGAGCAAGGTTGATCAGATGTATTTTCGCAATTCGATTGAGGCTGAGACGCCCGCATCCCGCCATTCCGGAAGACAGCTCGAACGCGGTACGGAGCGGTTTATGGCGGACAACCGGCATGATCGCTCCGACCTGCCGCATCGGGGCGACACCGGGCGATCCCCGGGGTCAGAGGACCACCGCCAGCACCCGGACGACCACGCGGCGGAAACGACAGAATCCCAGCAGCAAGCGCGGGGCGATCATTTCGAATTCACCTTTGAACATGATGCGCCTGCAGCCTCTGACAGGGGCGCGCAAGACGTGGAAACCCCGGTTGAGGAAGGCGGGAACGTCACCGCCGATGAGAATGGCGATGGCAGGCCGGACCCCGACCCGGCCCCCACGACACCGATGGACCAAGACCCCGATCCGGCGCCCCCGCCCCTTGATCCGCCAGTTGAGCCGGAAGTGCCGCCCGTCACCTCAGGCCGGCCCGGCGGGGCCATCCCGGGCACGCCGCAGGTGACACCGCCCAGCCCGCCACCGGGCAGTGACAATGCCGAAAGCGGCCGTGACCCGGACGCCATGCCGGACCCCGGTGCGGTCCCGCTGACCGGCTATACCAGCGGTGGCCCGGCCGGCACGGCGTATAATGTCACCATTGATTTCGTCGGCACCTGGTCCGCCGAATTGCAAAGCGCCTTTATCGAAGCGGCGGATTACCTGAGCACGATCATCCTGGGTGATCTGCCGGATGCGCTGGTGGACGGCATCGCCATTGATGACATCACCATCACCGCCACGCTGGACACGATCGACGGCGTTGGCGGCATCCTGGGCAGCGCAGGCCCCCGCGAGCTGCGCGGCGATGGCAGCTACCTGCCCGCGACAGGTGCCATGACCTTTGACAGCGCGGATGCCCAGAACCAGCTTGGCCTTGGCAATTGGGAGGCCATCATCCTGCATGAGATGATGCACGCCATGGGCTTTGGCGCGCTCTGGTCGCTGATGGGGCTGACCAGCGGCTCGGTCGGCGGGGGCGACCTCCGCTTTACCGGCGCAAATGCCACGGATGTCTATCAGAACGAATTTCCCGGCATTGCCGCCAATGATCCGGGCGCGCCCCTGGGGGTGCCTGTGGAAACCGATGGCGGCTCCGGCACGGCGGGCAGCCATTGGGATGAGGTCCTGTTCAATGCGGAACTGATGACCGGCTATGTGGACACAGGCAGTTTCGTGTCATTGATGACCATCGCCGCGCTGGAGGACATGGGATACGACACCGTATTCGACAACCCCTACAGCGCAACCGACCAATCCGCGCCGATCCCGCCAGACCCGCTGCTGGACATCATGGGTTGACGCTGGCGATGCCCGCCGGAGGGGCAGACCATGCGCGGCCTGCCCTGATCCCGTGTTGCGCGGCCCCGTGAATGCGGGCATCCTGCCCCCATGCATCTCTCTGCCCTGACCCTGATCATCCCCGATTATGACGAAGCCATCGCCTTTTATTGCGATGTGATGGGTTTTGACCTGACCGAAGACATTGACCAGGGCCACAAACGCTGGGTCCGCGTCACGCCACCCGGTGGGGGCGCGGGCATGATCCTGGTCGAACCGGCCAATGAGCTGCAGCGCGCCGCCATCGGCAACCAGGGCGCAGGGCGGGTCTGGCTGTTTCTGAACACCGACAACTTTGAGCGCGATTACAATGCCCTGCGCGCCAAAGCTGTCGTGTTCGAGGAGCTCCCGCGCCATGAACCCTACGGCACCGTTGCCGTCTTTCGCGACATCTTCGGCAACCGCTGGGATCTGATCGGCAGCGCGGCACCGGCTGCCGCCTGAAACCCGGCCTGCCCGGTCAGAACGATTTGGTGAGCGACACCTTGAAGGTCCGGCCCGGTGCCTTGCGGGAGGGCGATGACAGGTGCCCCACATAATCCCTGTCAAAGACATTCTCCACGCCAAAGCGCACTTCGGTCCCGTCCAGCCAGCCCTGATCGGGCCGCCAGGTCGCCCGCAGGTTATGCGCTGTGCTGTTGGGCAGATCGGCCCCCAACGCATCCCGCTGGTCCGCCGAATGGACAATTTCCCAGCTCAGATCGAAATCGTCGTTCCACCGTTTGCCCAGGGTCAGATGAACCCGGTCCGCCGCAAGGTTGCGCCAGACGGTCGAGGTGCCATTGGGATTGTATTCTGTCCCATGCCCCAGATGGCCTGCGAAATCGGCATAGAAACCACTGGCCATCCCATAGGAGGCCTCCAGTTCAAAGCCTCTCGATTCCACATGATCCAACTCCGTCCCGGTTGCCCCGGCAACCGTATAACTGGTGATGTCACGCAATTTCGTCGCATAGAGATTACCCCGGATGGTAAAACTGTCCTCCGGCGCAAAGACATCGGTGCCGGTATAGGCCGCCCCGAACTCCAGCGTATGCGATTTCTCTGCCGTGGCGATGCGCCGCTGGGCCGTGGGGCTTGTGCCCAGATCGTCGATGATCGGCAGCCCTTCGGTATAGGCGGCGCTGCCAAAGACGGAGAGGCCATTGCCGAAATCATAGGCCAGCGCCAGCCCGCCCATCAGCGCATCCTTTTGATAGCTATCCGGTTCAGGTGCCAGCGGCAGCGCCGAGGTGATCCGGGAATTTTCATAGCGCAACGCAGGTGTGATGGTGAACCGTCCCACCGTCATCTCATCTACCACGAAAAGCGCATGGCGGTCATCACGGCCACCGGGTGCCCCGGCAGCGGTGTTGTCGGCCCGCTCCCGGCGCTGCACCTCGAACCCCGCCAACATGTCATGTGACAGCATCCCGGTCTGGAACAGGGCGCGGTTCGTCAGGGTCAGCTTTGTGGTCTCATAGCGCTGATCGGCGTTGACCGTATCCAGAAGGAAGGGAAAGGTCGGCGTCCCTTCCAGCGGCGAAGACCCCGGCACGTAATCATATTCAATGATCTGATCGGCATAGGAAAGATTGGCCCGCAGGTCGATCAGCGCGCTGGCGGGATTATACCGGTATTCCAGAACGCTCTGGGCGGTATCCGTCAGCCGGTCCACGTTGCCGAAACTGCCGCCGGTGGTATCGAACTGGTCATAGGGGACATCCTTGTCGTCAGCCACGGTGCGCGACTGGCTGAAGGTCAGGGATTGCGCATCGTCCTGCCCGAAGGTGAATTTCGCCTTGGCCAGATAGGATGGAGTCTGAAACGCGCTGTTCCCGATCACGGCGCCATCCCCGGATTGCAGATCGTTCTGATCCCGGAAGGAATAGTTCAACAGAAATTCGGCGCGTGTCGTCGGCATCCAGGCCAGATTGGTCGAACTGACCTTTCCGTCGCCGTTGGAACTGTATTCAAAGGTCTGGGAGCCGCCAAAGCCCGGCACACCGCCGGTGAAATCGGAGGCGTCCTTTGTCTCCAGCTTGACCACACCGCCGACAATGCCGGACCCATAGGCAAAGCTGCCGATGGTGCCGCGCAGCACTTCGACCTGACGATAGAGCAGCGGATCGGTGAACAATTGCGTGCCGATGCGGTAAAGCTCTTCCGACCCGACGGTGGCACCATCCACCAGCACGGCGATCTTCTGGTCCGACCCATAGGTCGTATTGGCCCCGAACCCCCGGATGTTGATGCCCGAGCCCTGCGGCGTGGTGCCGTTCACAAGGGTCACACCGGGTATGGAATCGATCACCTGGGCCACGGTGCTGGCCTGCCGGTCGGCAATCTCCTCCTCCCCCACGACGGTCCGCGCCAGCGCCGTGCCAAAGCTCAGGTCGCGCTTGCCGCCGGTCAGGATCAGGGTGCCAAGGAAACCGGGGGTGCCCTCGTCCCGGGTCAGATCCTGGGTCAGGTCCTGGGCCAGGGCCGGTGCTGCCAGCGACAGGCAGACAAGCGCGGTCGTGCCGCGAAGTAGGGGGGTAAGCATATGCGCCATCCTTCAGGGATAAATAGCCGAAGCTTGCGGAGGCTGGCGCGGCAGGTTTTTGTGAATTGACGATTATCGCAATCGTATGGGTTGCACCCTTAATCGTACCAGACTAAAACAGTCAAGTATTTTACGAAAGCCACGTACCGGACCTGTCGGGCGCAGCCATCGGACCATCCCACATCCGAGGACGCCCTTGACCCACCCAACCCCTGCCGACATCCGTGCCTTTCAGGCCGAAAACCCCAGGCTGCGCGCGCGCGATGCCGCTGACCAGCTGAACATTTCCGAGGCAGAGCTCGTCGCCGCCCGCGTCGGGCGCGGCGTGACCCGGATAGAGGCGCATCCCGACAGGGTGATTCCCGCCGCCGAAAAGCTGGGCGAGGTCATGGCCCTGACGCGGGTTGCGGCCTGCGTTCACGAAAAGGTCGGCGCATATGGCAATTACCATCCCGGCCCCCATGCCGCGATGACACTGACAGAGAACATCGACCTGCGCATCTTCCCGTCCCATTGGGTCCATGCCTTTGCGGTCGAAACAGAGGCCGAGCAGGGCCCGCGTCGCGCGTTGCAGATATTTGATGCGGCGGGCGACGCGGTACACAAGATCCACCTCAGAGAGACCTCGAACCAGGACGCATGGGCCGGGATCGTGGCCGATCTGGCCATGGCGGATCAGGCAGAGGGTCAGACGGTCGCACAGCGCAAACCCGTCGAGGCGGCAAAATCAGCGCCGGAAAAGCTGGACATCCTGCGCGCCGAATGGGCGCGGCTGACCGACACCCATCAGTTCCTGCGCCTGTGCTCCAAGCTCAAGATGAACCGGCTGGGCGCCTACCGCATTGCCGGGGCTCCTTTCGTGCGCCAGCTTGCCCCGAAAGCCGTGGACGACATGCTGCACGCCGTCCGCGATGCCGGGATCGAGGTGATGATCTTTGTCGGGAACCGGGGCTGCATCCAGATCCACAGCGGTCCGATCCACAAGCTGCACCCGATGGGCCCCTGGCAGAACGTCATGGATCCCGGTTTCAACCTGCATCTGCGGCTCGACAAGGTGGCCGAGGTCTGGGCGGTGGAAAAACCCACGCAGCGCGGCCCGGCAGTGTCGGTAGAGGCTTTTGACGCCGAGGGCGGGCTGATCTTTCAGGTCTTTGGCCTTGGCAAGGAAGGGCGCGATTCCCGCGCCCATTGGGGCCGCATCGTCACCGGCCTGCCGGCATTGGAAGAGGTCCCGGCATGAGGATCGCCTTTCATCGCGGCCTGCTTGCTGCTGCCCTTGCCCTGCCCCTGACGCTGACGCTGGGCCTTCACCCCGCCGCCCGCGCGGATCAGCCACAGGCCGATGTGCTGGCCATCGGCGGTTCGGTGACGGAGATTGTCGTGGCCCTGGGCCAGCAGCACCGGCTGAAGGCGCGCGATACCACCTCCATCTATCCGCCCGAAGTGACCGGCCTGCCGGACGTGGGCTATATGCGCGCCCTCTCGCCCGAGGGTGTGCTCTCGGTCGGGCCTGCGCTGATCCTGTCGGAAGAGGGCGCGGGCCCGCCAGAGGCGCTGGAGGTCATCCGCGCCGCCGATGTCGATTTCGTCGAAGTGCCCGACGCCCTTACAGCAAAGGGAATTCTGAACAAGATCAGGGTGATCGGCGACGCTCTTGAAGTGCCTGACCGGGCTGCCGATCTCTCTGCACAGGTGGAGGCCGCGCTTGCCGATGCCCTGGCGGATGCCGCCCGACCCCAAGGCGAAAAGAAGCGGGTGCTCTTTGTGCTGTCCACCCAGGGCGGCAAGATCAACGCCTCCGGCACCGGCACGGAGGCCGATGCGCTGATCCGCATGGCAGGCGGGGTGAACGCGGTTTCGGACTATGCAGGCTACAAGCAGATCACCGATGAGGCGGTAGGTCTGGCCGCGCCGGATGTGATCCTGATGATGGATCGTGGCGGCGACCATGGCGCGGCGGATGATGAATTGTTCGCCCTGCCCGCCATCAGCCTGACGCCTGCGGCCCAAACCCGGTCTGTGGTGCGCATGGACGGGCTGCTGATGCTGGGGTTCGGGCCGCGCACGGCCAGCGCGATCCGGGACCTGAACGCGGCGCTTTACGGACAGGAAAGCTGACCGATGGCCTCGATGACAGAGATCATCCCGGCCCCGAGGGATCGTCTGGCCCTCGCCCGTGCGCTGCACTGGATGCTCGCAGGCGCGCTGGCGCTGGCCTGCATCGCCAGTCTTGAGGTCGGCGCAACCGATGTGACCCTCTCCGCGATGCTGGGCAAGATCCTTCAGGGACAGGCCCTGTCGCATATGGAACAGGTGGTCCTGTTTGACATCCGCCTGCCGCGTCTGGCCATGGGGGTGCTGGTGGGCGCGGCGCTGGCGGTTTCGGGGGCGGCCATGCAGGGGCTGTTCCGCAACCCGCTGGCCGATCCCGGCATCGTCGGCGTTGGCGCGGGGGCCGGTCTGGGCGCGATCCTGGCCATCGTGCTGGGCGCCTTGCTGCCCGTCTGGCTGATTGATCTGACCGGCAATCAACTGACCCCCTTTGCGGCCTTTCTGGGCGGCTGGGGCGCAACCATCCTGCTTTACAAGGTGTCGACCCGGCACGGGCGCACCTCTGTCGCGACGATGCTGCTGGCGGGCATTGCCCTTGGCGCCCTGGCGGGGGCGCTGTCCGGCATCCTTGTCTATGTGGCCGATGACCGGCAATTGCGCGACCTGACCTTCTGGGGTCTGGGGTCTCTGGCCGGGGCCAGCTGGGCCAAGGTTCTGGGCGCGGGGCCGATGATCCTGCTGGCGCTCGGCGCGGCCATGATGCTGGGCCGGGGGCTGAACGGGCTGGCCCTGGGCGAGGCCACGGCGGCCCATATCGGCATCGACGTGCAGCGCATGAAATCCATCGCCATCCTCGCGGTGGCCGGGGCCACCGGGGCGGCTGTCGCGGTCTCCGGCGGAATCGGGTTCATCGGCATTGTGGTGCCGCATCTGCTGCGCCTGGGCCTTGGCCCCGATCACCGGACATTGCTGCCCAATGCCGCGCTGATGGGGGCAACCCTGCTGATCCTCGCCGATGTGATCGCCCGCGTCGTCATCGCCCCTGCGGAGCTGCCGATCGGGATCGTCACCGCCGTACTCGGCGCGCCGGTGTTCCTGTGGATCCTGCTGAAACGCAAGGGGCTGGTGGAGCTGTGAGCCTGATCGCCGAAAACATCCGCGTCTTCTATGGCTCCCGGGCCGCCCTGCGGGGCGTCAGCCTGACCGCCCGGGCCGGAGAGGTCACAGCCATCGTCGGCCCGAACGGATCGGGCAAATCCACCCTGCTGGGGGCGATCACCGCCACCCTGCCCTGTGACGGAAAGGTCAGCATCAACGGGCGCGACATCGCCGGGATGAAACCCTGGGAACTGGCGGCGCAACGCGCGGTCCTGCCACAGGCATCGCGGCTTGCCTTCCCTTTCAGCGTGATCGAGGTCGTGCGCCTGGGCCTGCAAAGCGGCACCGCCGGGGACCGGCCCGAAGTGCCGATGCAGGCGCTTGCCCGTGTCGGGCTGGCCCATTACGCCGACCGCACCTTTCAGGCGCTTTCAGGGGGCGAGGCGCAGCGCGTCATGCTGGCCCGTGTGCTGGCGCAGGTCTGGGCGGCGGTTGAGGATGGTCAGCCGCGCTGGCTCTTGCTGGATGAACCGGTTTCAAGCCTGGATATCGCCCATCAACTGCAGGTGATGGAGATCGCCCGGCGTTTTGCCCGTGACGGCGGCGGCGTGATCGCGGTGATGCATGACCTGAACCTCACCGCACTTTATGCCGACCGGGTGGCGATCCTGGCCGAGGGGCAGCGCATCGCCTTTGGCACCCCTGCCGAGGTGCTGACGGATGACACCCTGTCACGGGCCTATGGCTGCAGGCTGCGTGTCTCCGCTCCACCCGCCGCCGGTATTCCCTATATCCTGCCCCATGCCGCCTCTGCCTGAGGGGATCGGCGATGCGGCGCCCCCCTGACGTCGCATGATGGACCGGACAGACCCCACAACCGAAAGGACACGATGATGATCTTCACCCTGACCCAACCCGCCGCCACAAAGGTGCCTTCATGATCCCCCAGGTGACACGCACCGCGCCGGTGTTTCGCAGTTTCGACGAAGCCAAGGCGCGCGCATTCTATCTCGACTGGCTCGGTTTCACCTGGGTGGGGGAGCATCGGTTTGACGCGGATGCGCCGCTTTACGCCTTTCTGCGGCTGGGTGAGTTCCACCTGCATCTGAGCGAACACCACGGCGACGCTACCCCGGGCTCCAGCGTGATGGTCCATGTGGACAACCTGCGCGCCTGGCATGCATCCCTGCCCCCCTATGCCAACATGCGTCCGGGGCTGGATCCGCTGCCCTGGGGCCTGCAGATGCGGGTCTGGGACCCCTTCGGCAACCGGCTGAATTTTCTTGACCAGAAAGACGGCAAGTCATTGCCCGATAAAGCTGCCGGTATCGCCAAGTCAATTCTTGACTGAATTTGTCAGATTACGATAACAAGGCATTAATACCCGACTCGAACAGTTGGTTTTTACACGAGCCCGCCCAAACCCGTCCCAGCCACCGCCCAGGCAGCCCGGATGTTCACGAAAAAGGAGACAGACGTGACCAAACCCGAGCATGATGCCACCCCCTCCCCGGTGGCGGCCCCGGCCAGCCCCGGCTGGCGCGATATCGTGATGTCAGGCGCTGACAAAACACAGATCGGCAACCTTGTGCTGGAGCAGTTGACCGGCCTTCCGCATGCTGTCGGAGAAAGTCGATGATCCTGATGCCCGATCTTTCCGCCCCCCGCGCACAGGACAATCCCGAGGATACCGCCGTCTATGACGCGCGCGATCTGATCGTGAACGGCCAGAAAGCCAATATCGTTCTGGACGGCCAGACCTATACCCTGCGCATCACCCGCGCGGGCAAGCTGATTTTGACAAAATGACCGAAGCGATGGATAGCCCGGGCAGCGCTGTCGTCGGCCGGCTGACCAATGTCCCGCCCTGGGAGGCGGAGCTGATTCTGTCGATGCGCCTGTGGATGGACAGCCTTGAGGGGCAGGAAAAGGTCGGCACCGGCTTTGCCCGCTGTTTCGGCACCGCAGGCGGCCGTGCAGAGATCCGCCAGTTCGAAAGACTGCTGACCGCTCTCTGCGCCTATGCGCGCCGTCCGCTGGTGCGGCACGGCCTTGGCTGCGACTGCATCGGCTCGGACGAGGCGGTGCTGCAAACCCTCGTGCGCGAGGCGGCACGCGGCGACCTGGCCGAAGCGGCGATGGTGGCCAGCCTGCTTGTGCCTGCCTCCCAGGCGGAACATGTGGCGCTGATGGCGGCTCAGGTCGGCCTGGCCATGCAATGCATCGCCCGCCAGTCACCACCGCCCCGCGGCACTGCCGAAACCGTCCGGAGCCGCACGCTTCACTGACCCGGACACCCAAGCCAGATCGGGCCAAAGCCCCCCTCAAGCGAGTAGACCATGACCAAAGTTCCCAGCCCCTGCATCGACGTCTGCAAATTCAAACGCGAAGGCCATTGCATCGGCTGTTCCATGACAAAGGCACAGAAGTCCGTCTTCAAGGGCCTGAAAAAGAACGCCGCCCGCGAGGCCTTCATCGAACTTCTGGTTGCGCAGCAATCGGTGATGGGGCGCTACAGCCACTGGGAAAAGGCCTATGAGACCCGCTGCCGCAAGAAAAAGATCAGCCTCTCCGTCTTGTCCGGCGGCAAGGCGGCGTGAAGGCGGCATCAGGCATCAGGCATCAGGCAGGCCGCAGAGACCAGAGCAGACCGGAAAAGGACAAGGCAGAGATGACAGCAGCACAGCGCAAGGTATCGTTTGACGACAGCGAGGGCCCGGCCAGCGACCAGCCCGGCCTTTCGCTGCTGGAACACCTGCGCCATGCCGCCCGCAGGGGGCGCTGCAAGACCTATGTCGATCTCTTCGGTGCCTGTGCCGCCCTGTCGGGCAACCGGCAGGTGGCCGCGCAGGCCGCGTCAGAGGTGCTGATGCGCTGTCTTCATCAGGCCCTGGGGCAACGCCCCGTGATCTACCGGAGCGGCGAGCGGGCAACTTCCTTTGACGAGGACTGGCTGATGGCCCTCGCCCGCAGCCTGAAATCCAACGACACAGCCAGCGCGACCTTCCTGCTGCATTCCCGCGTGCCCAGACACGCGCGGCGGAACCTTGCCTTCCTTTTGCAGACTGTCGTCGATGCGCAGGAACAAGTTTAGAATAATTCTAATTCGACTTGCCAAACCTCTGCCCCACCTGTAATTTGACGGTGCAAGCCAGCCGGATGCCAGCCAGCACCCCATTCATGATGCAGGAGGCCGCAATGACCCAGACAGCACAGACCCTTTCCACCGATGCAGCGACCCAGATCGTCGAGGCGCTGAACCAATGCGTGGCCGAGACCGCCGTGACCACGATGCTCGCACAGAATTTCCACTGGAACGTGACAGGCATGGCATTCGGCCCCCTGCACGCCCTGTTCCAGACCATCTATGAGGATCATTTCACCGCGCAGGACGATCTGGCCGAACGGGTCAAGGCGCTTGAGGGCCATGCCGAAGGCACCCTTGCCGGTATGCTGAAGCGGTCCAAGGTGGCCGAGGTCACGGGTGTGCCCGCAGCCGCGGACATGGTCCGCCTGATGAAAGAGGCCCAGGAAACGCTTGCTGAAACCCTTGCCGGGGCCGGTGAACTGGCCGCCGAACAGGGCGACACGCTGACCGAGGATCTGTGCATCGCACGGGGCCAGGCGCATGAGAAATTCGCCTGGATTCTGCGCGCCCATCTGGCCTGAACCCCAGCCTGTACTCTGATCTGAACTCTGGCCTGAAAACGGCGGCAGACCGCCGACAGGTACAGAGGCCGCAAAAGCAGACTAATTCAATCAGGTATTGAATCCTCCCTTGCCGGATGGTAGCACCGCGCCATCCAGCAAGGGCAAATGCCCCAGCCAGACTATCCATGAGGTAATCGGAGGCTGGAGCCATGCAGGCAATCCAACATATCCTTGCAGCCACAGTGCTGACACTTGTCCAACCGGGCGCGGGCTGTTTCGCCCAGGAGGCCCAGGGCAAGCACGTCATGATCGAGCTGAACGCGCTTGAACCGGTCGAAGATGCCTGCCGGGTCACATTCCTGGTCCAGAACGGCCATGACACCGACATCGACAGCGCCGTCTATGAGGCCGTGCTTTTCGACACCTCCGGCCAGGTAGACCGGCTGACCCTTTTCGACTTTGGCAGCCTGCCCGCCAGCCGCCCGAGGGCCCGGCAATTTGTCGTGCCGGGACTGGCCTGCGCCGCGCTTGGCCGTTTGCTGATCAACGGGGCCGAAACCTGCACCGGTACGGACCTGCCCGATGACGCCTGCAACAAGGATCTGGAGCTGCGCAGCCGGGTTGAGACGGAGGTGCTGGGATGATCGCGGCGGTGCGGGAAGCCATCCAGCGCGTCACCGACCTGGGGGGGCCGGTCGTGCTTCTGCTGGGGGTGATTTCGGTCCTTGTTCTGAGTGTTGTGCTGTACAAGCTCTGGCAATTCACGGTCGAAGGTGTCGGCCGCCACAAGGCGCTGCAGGCCGCCATTGCCGCCTGGGATGCGGGCGACCGCAGCGCGGCGCGGGGCCATGTCGCGCAATCGCGCAGCTACCTTGTGCCCGTGATGACCATGGCCTTCGACGGTCAGGTCGATCGCGCCCGGCTCGAAGCGGAGGCCGAGGCGCGCTTTGCCCGGCTCGAAGGCGGTTTCCGCCTGATGGATTCGGTGGCCCAGCTGGCCCCGCTGCTGGGGCTGTTCGGCACGGTTCTGGGCATGATCTCTGCCTTTCAGGCCCTGCAGGAAGCGGGCGCGCAGGTTGATCCTTCGATCCTGGCAGGTGGCATCTGGGTCGCGCTGCTGACAACGGCGGTGGGGCTTGCCGTGGCGATGCCCACATCGGTGGTGCTGAGCTGGTTCGAGGCACGGATGGATGCCGACCGGGTGCTGGCGCAAAAGGCGCTGCAAACAATCCTGGCCCCGCAGGGTCACGGCAATGCGGGCGAGGCTGTCGGGGTTCCGGCCCATGCGTAGAACCCGCCAGCGGCGCGCCTTGTCGATGACCTCCCTGATCGACGTGATCTTTCTGCTGCTGCTGTTCTTCATGCTGACCTCCACATTTACCCGCTTTGCGGAGGTCGAATTCGCCTCTGCCGGGTCGGGCGCTGCCGCGCCCGCGCAGAAACCGGTTTTTGTCTCGCTCTCGGCAGATGATCTGCGCCTGAACGGCACTGCCCTGGCGCTTCCGGAGCTTTCCGGGGCGCTGGCCCCGCACCGCGCGGAGGGCGCGCCCCTTGGCGTTCTGGTTGCGGCCCGCGCGGATGTGACGGCGCAACGGCTGACCGATCTTCTGGGCGCGCTGCGCGGCATCCCCGGGCTGAGCGTGACCGTGCTGGAGCCGTCATGAGACGGCGCAGCGGCAAATCCCGGCGCGAGCCGACCATCGCGCTGATCAACATCGTTTTCCTGATGCTGATCTTCTTTCTGGTGGCCGGCACCATTGCGGCACCACTTGATGCAAATCTGGCGCTTGTGCGCACGGAAGGGATCGAGGGGACCGCGCCCGCCGATGTGCTGATCGTGCACAGTGACGGGCGCATGACGCACCGGGGCGCACCGGTGGCAAGTGCCGCGGCATTCTACGCCGAGCTTCCGCAGGGCGCACGCGACAGGGTGCGGGTCATGCCGGACCGCGACCTGCCGGCAGCAACCCTGATCACCCTGGGCCGTGACCTGCGCAACGCCGGGGCAAAACAGGTCGCCATCGTCACCGAAAGGGGGCTGCAATGACCCGTGTTTCCACCATCGCAAAAGGGGCCGCCCTGTCCTGTGCGGTGCTGGCCCATGGCGCGCTTGCGCTTGTCCTGGTCACGCCGGAACCTGTCCAGATCGAAGGGGCGCAGGGCGCCGCCGAGGTGCGCCTGGGCAGTGGTTTTCAGGACATGGCGGCAGGCACCCTCGCGCCGGAACGGGCAGATGCAGCACTGACGCCTGAACCGGCCGAGAGCACTCCGGCCAAAACCGCCGCAAAGGCCGAAGCGCAGCGCAGCCCCGAAGCCATGGCACCGGAGGCTGCCACCCCCTCCGCCATGGCAAGCAGCGATTTGCTTGCCCCCCGGCAACCCGATGTCGCGGCCCCGGCGGTCAGGAGCCTCAGCAGCACCTCGGTGCCCGACCGGCTTGCCAGCACGCCGCCCGAAACCGCCAGCGTCACGCAATCTGCACGCCCCAGGCTCCGCAGCGCCGCCTTTGTGGCCAAACACAAGGCCCCGCCCCCGCCAAAGACCGAAGCCCGCAGCGCTGTGAAAAAGTCTCAACCCAAGGGCAACGCCCGGCAGAACGCCCGTGCCGGTGAGGCCTCCGGAAAAGCCACCGCCAAGGCACGCGCCAGCGGCAACGGCGGGCAGAAACAGGCGGCAGGCAATGCGGCAGCCAGCAATTACCCCGGCGTGGTGATGCGCAGGCTGTCCCGCGCGGGCAAGCCGCGGGTCAATGCAAGGGGAACCGCCGTGATCGCCTTTTCCATCGCGGCCAGCGGCGGCATCGCATCGGTCTCGCTCGCCCGCAGTTCGGGCTCCGCGACACTTGATCAGGCCGCTGTCCGGCTGGTGCGTGGCGCAGGCCCCTTCCCCAAACCGCCACAGGGGGCCATGCGACGCTTCTCGATCGAGATCAAGGGGCGGTAGCGGTTGAACGTTCGGTCCTTGGGTTTTGCTGTGCTGGTGATCACGCAAACCGACAGCCATGATCCGGGGCTTTCAACATAGCCAGTCGGCCTGGATCGACACGCCCAGTCGGCATAGTCATGCTGAGAGCGGACCTTCATCGACAAGTTGACGAATGGCGGCTGAGTGGACGGAGTTGCCGTTCGCAACAAAACCCCAAGCCGCGCATCGACGGGCCGTGGTGCGGCGATCCGACCGTCGTGACTGGCACTTTATGGCAGCCAAGCACTTCCAAGCTATCCGTGGGACACGACAGCAGACAAATCGCCGTGCCAGGGGACGGCCCGGCGATGCGCGGCGGCCTGCGGCCTTGATTCCGCGCTTGGTAAAGCGGAAAGGGCTCTCTCCCGCCTTTCGCTGCGATCTGCACGAGGGTCCGGTTTCGGAAGCGAGGACAGCAATCCTGTCGATTGGCTTGCGCAGCAATGTCGGTTCATGCTGAACACCGGTGATGGTTTTGCTGTTGATCAGCATGCTGCCGTCAATCACTGACGCCAATGCCCGGAACAAGCCGCGCGTCACGTTGCTTCGGCCACAAACTGCCGCCCACCGCAAACCACCGATACGAAACAGCCCTATTCCGGCGCGATACATGATGGCTGGAACTGCAGGTCCGCACGTTCCCGCTCGGTCATGCGGGCGATGTCGGGATGCGACAGCGGGTCCCTGCCCCAGAGGGCGCGCGCATGGGCCTCGGCGCGGGCCTTGCGCCTGTCCCGGCTGAACCAGCCAAACAGATTTCCAAGTGCATGTGTCATGGCCAGATGATCCGCCAGGCCCCGGCAAAATGGAATCGACTTCGCCAGCACTTCTGTTTAGAAAAACTAAATGCGAAACCTGAACAACATCCCGCTTGCATCGCTCAGGGTGGTGGAGGCCGTCGCCCGCCACGGCACCCTTGCCCGCGCGGCGCTGGAACTGGGGGTCACCTCCGGCGCCTTGAGCCAGCGCCTGACCAAGGCAGAGACCGCCCTGGGCCAGAGCCTGTTCATCCGCACTTCCACAGGCCTCAAGCCGAACAGAACATGCGCCGAGATCGCGCCGCGCCTGACCCGCGTCATGGCGGAACTCTCCTCCATCCTGTCCGACATTGACGCCACCCAGGGCACGACGCTGACGGTCTCGGTCGCGCCGATCTTTGCAAGCCGTTGGCTTATATGGAGAATTAACAAATTCAATCAGGCAAACCCCGGCATCGGCCTGCGGGTTTTCCCCACGGTGCAGGTGATTGATCTGGACCGGTCGGACGTGGACATCGGAATACGCGTGGGCAGCGACCCTGCCCTGGGCGCCGGTGCCGCCAAACTGCTGGATCAGCGCGTCTTTCCGGTCTGTTCCGCCGGGATCGCCGATCAGATCAGCACGCCCCGAGACCTGCTGAAATTCCCGGTGATCCGCGAGAACGATGACCTTTACGGATGGCGGAACTGGCTGTCCGATCATCACCTTGAAATGCCGCAGTTTCCGCCCGGCCCGACCTATGCGGACGCCTCGCTGTGTTTAGATGCGGCGATGACGGGCCAGGGCGTGTTCATGGCCTGGGAAACCCTGGCAAGCGACGCGCTGGAGCGGGGGCAGATCATCTCTCCGTTCCGCCACAGGTCCCTGACCGGCGCGACCTACTGGCTGGCAACCAGCCAGTATTCCGCCCGCAAACCCGGTGTCCGGAAGTTCGCGAAATGGCTGGAAGCGGAGCTGAAATGTTCCCAGACCTTCTGGAACAGCCCCGCTGGCTGACGCGCCGTGAACCGCGCGGCCCGGGCGCAGGTGCCGCATTGCCTCTGCCCGCGATGCCGCTATTTTCCCGCCATGCCCTATGAATGGACCACCAAACCAGACGAGACCCCGCAGCGCATGCGCCTCTGGCCGCATCAGTCGCTGCCTGCAAGGGGGTTTGCCGCTTTCGTTCTGGTCACCTTCGCCCTGATCCTGATCCCGACGCTGCCGCTGCTCGGCACCGTGCTTTTGTGGGGGCTGCTGCCCTTCGTGCTGGCGGCGGTGGCCGGCCTCTATTTCGCCCTGCAAAGCAACCATCACGCGCGCCGGATCGAAGAGATCCTGACGCTGGACGCCGATACCGCCCGGCTGACCCACCGCACCGCCAAGGGCGAGCTGAAGGAATGGGATTGCAACCGCTATTGGACCCGGGTGACGAAATACGAAAAGCACGGCCCGGTGCCCCATTACGTGACCCTGTCCGGGCATGGTCGCGAGGTCGAGATCGGCCGTTTCCTGAGCGAGGAGGAGCGCATCGCGCTTTATGACGATCTGAATCGGTCGCTGCGCGGCTGAGCGCGACTTGTGCAATCAACGCCCCTTATAATAGGCTGATCCCAATTCTGTCGGAGATTGCCATGCGCCCGTTCCCGTCCGCCGCCCTTCTGGCCTTGTTGCTGTCCGTGCCGGCCGTCGCAGAGGAACAGGTCGCCTGTACCATACTCGGCTGTGAAAAGGTCGAAATCGAAGTGCCGGACCTCACCGCAGCCGACAGCTTCACGGTTCAGGAAGTCTGGAGCGTGGTCAACGACATTCTAAGTGTCTCCGGGCTTGCTCCCAATTTTCAGGTGGTCGAAACTCAGGAAGTGGGCAACGCGGCGGCGGTCATCATCGACGAACAACGCTATCTCGCCTTCAACCCGATCTGGATGCGCACCTATCGCGACAAACCCGAAAGCCATTGGCAGCTCTATGCGGTGATGGCGCATGAGGTCGGTCACCACCTTCAGGGCCATACCATCGCCGCTGGCGGATCGCGCCCGCCCACCGAACTGGAGGCTGATGAGTACGCAGGCTTCGTGCTGGCGGCCCTGGGGGCGTCACTGGATCAGGCGCAGGTCTTGTGGAAATCCTTGGACGCCGAGGGCTCGGCCACACATCCGCCCCGCCACCAGCGCTTGGAGGCCGTTCAGCGCGGCTGGGAGCGGCGCAACGGCACGTCCACGCCTGCCCGCCCGATGGCGCAGGCCCCGGCCGTTGAGGGCGAAACCTGCCAGAGGTTCGCGCTTGCAATCGGCCCCGCGCGGGTCTGCGCATCGACCACCCTTGTGAACCAACATCATTGCGCACGATATCAGACGTACAAACCGCGTGCCGACCGGTTCGAAATGGGCCACCTCTTCGACGGTGATATCGCAACCGCTTGGTCCGCAGAGCACAGGGATTCGGGCCGCAAGACAAGCATCAGTTTCAGTTTCGAACGCCCGACCACCCTGCGTGTGATCGACATCGTGACCGGAGATCCGAGTGTGGAGGGCCTGTACGGCCGAGACAACGGCACCGCACGCGTGCGCACACTTGGCATCCGCACGTCAGCCAGCAACCCCCGCAAGCTGGACCTCAAGGACAACGGAGCGGTGCAAAGCTTTGACCTTGGCGAAATCAAGAATGTCGAGTGGGTCGAGCTGGTAATGGGCGATACCTACCGGAGCGATCACTGCAAAAACGCCGCATTAAGCGAGATCACCCTGCGCTGAGCATTCCTGACCAGTCGCCGTGCCGCAACGCGTGCCCCTGCACAGTCGTTTTCGCGACAGAGACTTCAGCCCTCCCCGCTCAGCTTTTCCTTCACCATCGGGCCAACTTTGCCAAAATCCATCTGGCCGGTGTATTTGCCCTTGAGCACGCCGATCACCTTGCCCATGTCACGAATGGAGCTGGCGTTCTGATCGGCAATGGCCTCTTCCACCGCTGCGGCGACCTCGGCCTCGGTCAGCTGGCGGGGCAGGAATTCCTCGATCACCTCGATTTCGGCGTTCTCACGCTCTGCAAGGTCGAGCCGGCCGCCTTCCTCATAGGCGCGGGCCGATTCCTGTCGTTGCTTGGCCATCTTGCCAAGGATCGCCAGCACCTCGTCGTCGGCCACGCCGTCATCGTTGCCGGTGGCGCGCACCGCGATGTCCTTGTCCTTGATCGCGGCATTGATCAGCCGCAGGGTGGACAGCCGGTCGACGGCCTTGTCTCTCATCGCCTGTTTCAGCGATTCCGAAATGCGCGTGCGCAGTGTCATGCGGTCCCCTATTTGGTCCAGACAATATCAAAGAGCCTACCATACCCATAGTGGGCGGGGCAGGCAATGGGGCGCGCGCAATGCCAACCTGTTGATCTTTAAGGAAATCTGTTTTCGCCCGCAGCCTTGACCCCGCCCCCGGCGGGCAGTAGGTTGCCAGCCGTTTACCCTGCCACACCCCGTTCTGGAGGCTGCCCCGATGCCCGCGCCCACCCCCCTTCGCCCGACCGCCTGCCTTGCTCTTGCGGATGGGTCGCTTTTTTACGGCATGGGCTTTGGTGCCACCGGCCAGACCACGGCGGAACTGTGCTTCAACACCGCGATGACCGGCTATCAGGAAATCATGACCGACCCCTCCTATGCGGGCCAGATCGTGACCTTTACCTTCCCGCATGTGGGCAATGTCGGCACCAACCCCGAAGACGACGAAACCGGCGATCCGGTGGCAGAGGGCATGGTGGTCAAATGGATGCCCACCGACCCCAGCAACTGGCGCAATGTGCAGCCGCTGTCGGACTGGCTGGCGGCGCGGGGCCGCATTGCCATCGGCGGCGTGGACACCCGGCGCCTGACCCGTGCGATCCGGCATCTGGGCGCGCCGCATGTGGCGCTGGCCCATGACCCCGAGGGCAATTTCGACATCGAGGCGCTGGTGGCCGCCGCCCGGTCCTTTGCCGGGCTGGAAGGTATGGACCTGGCCAAGGACGTGACCTGTGCGCAATCCTATCGCTGGGATGAAATGCGCTGGGCCTGGCCCGATGGCTATCCGAAACAGGAAAGCCCGAGGCACAGGGTCGTCGCGGTGGATTACGGTGCCAAGCGCAACATCCTGCGTTGCCTGGCCTCTGCCGGCTGCGAAGTGACGGTCCTGCCCGCCACGGCCACCTTTGACGACATCATGGCGCATCAGCCGGACGGGGTGTTCCTGTCCAACGGACCGGGCGACCCGGCGGCAACCGGCGTCTATGCCGTGCCGATGATCCGCGACGTGCTGGACAAGACCGACCTGCCCGTCTTTGGCATCTGCCTTGGCCACCAGATGCTGGCGCTCGCCCTGGGTGGCAAGACCGTCAAGATGAGCCACGGCCACCATGGGGCCAACCACCCCGTCAAGGACTACGATACCGGCAAGGTGGAAATCACCTCGATGAACCACGGTTTCGCGGTCGATGGGCAATCCCTGCCAGATGGGGTGGTGGAAACCCATGTCTCCCTGTTTGACGGATCCAACTGCGGCATCAGGATGGAGGGCCGCCCGGTCTGGTCCGTGCAGCACCACCCCGAAGCCTCGCCCGGCCCGCAGGACAGCTACTACCTGTTCGAGCGTTTTGCCGCCGCCATGGCGGAACGCGCCCCGGAACCGGCGCAGGCCTGAGCTGCCCCGCGCCGTTAACCCCTTGTTAATCTTCTGTTAGTGCAGCCTTAACCGGTTCATTCATACCCTGTCCGAAGTTGAAACATTCGGGCCGGTAACGCATGAGTAACCTTCGCCTGCATTGGCCCGAAGCAACGGTTGCGCAACCCGCGTTGCCCCACAAGCCGCTTGGCCGGCATCTGATCGACGCAGGCGTGATCGGAACCCGCGATCTGCTGCATGCGCTGGATTTGCAACGGCGCCTTGATGCGCCACTGGGCGAAATCCTGATTTGCCAGGGACTTGCCACACAAGATGAGGTTCTGGACGCCCTCTGCGCCCAATGCCGCGCGCATCGGGTCGATCTGGCGGTCGATCCCCCTGACCCGACACTGACCGAGGCCTTGCCGGCCGCGCTCTGCCTGCGTTTTCGCGTGGTGCCCTGGATGCGCGTGGGGGGCATTCTGCTGGTCGCGACCAGCAATCCGGCCGATTTTGACAGGCTTCGGGCCTGCATGATGCCCGAAGGCTTCGCGCTTTTGCCGGTAATCTCGGACGCGCGCCAGATCCGGCACAACATCGGCCTGCTTTATGGCCCTGAACTGGCGTTGCGCGCGGCGCAGCGCGTGCCCGAGGTCGAAAGCTGCCGCAGCTGGCGCGGGGAAGGCAATGCACGTCGTTACCTGGCCCTGGCCATCTGCGCGGCATCCGGTGCCGCGCTGGTCCTGGCACCGCTCTGGACCCTGACGGTGGCGCTGCTTTGGGCCTTTGTGACGCTGATGCTCAGCACCGGGCTGAAGATTGCTGCCTTTGCCGCGCAGCTGTCTCATTTTTTGGCCGACCGGCCGCCAGACCACCCTGCCGCCTGCACCCCCTTCAGGCTGCCGCGGGTGTCAATCCTTGTGCCCCTGCTGAAGGAGACCGAAATCGCGGGTGCCCTGATCGCCCGCCTGTCCCGGCTGACCTATCCCAAGTCGCTGCTGAACGTGATTCTGGTCCTGGAAGAGGAAGACCAGCTGACCCGGAAGACCATCGCCCGCACAAAGCTGCCCGGTTGGATCACGGTGATCGAAGTGCCCACGGGAAACGGGCTGACCACCAAGCCCCGCGCGCTGAACTATGCGCTGGATTTCTGCGAGGGGAGCATCATCGGCGTCTGGGATGCAGAGGATGCGCCGGAGCCTGACCAGATCGAAAAGGTGGTGACCCGGTTTCAGTCCGCGCCGGAAAACGTGGCCTGCCTGCAGGGTATCCTGGATTATTACAACAGCAAGGCGAACTGGATTTCCCGTTGTTTTACAATTGAATACGCGACGTGGTGGCGGATGATCCTGCCCGGGGTCGCGCGGCTTGGCATGGTGATCCCGCTGGGCGGCACAACCCTGTTCTTTCGCCGCGACATCCTGGAAAAGCTGAACGGCTGGGATGCCCATAACGTGACCGAAGACGCCGATCTCGGCGTGCGGCTGGCGCGCCATGGCTATGTCACCGAATTGCTGCCGACCGTCACCTATGAGGAGGCGAATTGCCGTGCCTGGCCCTGGGTGCGGCAACGCTCGCGCTGGCTCAAGGGGTTCCTGATCACCTGGATCGTCCATATGCGGCACCCCCGGCAATTGCTGCGCGAGCTGGGCTGGAAACGCTTCTGGGGCGTGCAGACCCTGCTGCTGGCCACCTTTTCGCAGTTTGCCTGCGCGCCGCTGCTCTGGTCCTTCTGGATCACGCTGTTCGGCGTGACACATCCCGTGTCACAGACCCTGGGTGCCCCGGCCATGTGGCTGTTGGCGGGTTTCTTTGCACTGGCCGAAATCGTGAACCTCTGCATCGCCATGGTGGCGGTGTCAGGCCCCCGCCACCGGCACCTGACGGGCTGGGTGCTCAGCACGCCGCTCTACTTTCCGATGGGGGCGCTGGCGGCCTACAAGGCTTTGCATGAATTCGTGGTCAGCCCGTTTTTCTGGGACAAGACGGCGCATGGCACCGCGCCTGTCACCCATCCGTCTCCAGCCGCGCGGCCTCCTGCTTGAGCCTGGTGACAAAGGCGAGGGAGATATGCGAGCGCAACGCCTCTTCCGCCCCCGCCTCATCGCGCGCCTCGATGCGGGCGACAATCCGGTCGTGTTCGGCCTGGGCAATCTCTCCGCGCCCCTCGGCGGCAAGCGAGGTCGTCGCCATCAGCGCCATGGAGCGGTAGACGAGGTCCAGCTGCTGCACCAGATAGCGGTTGTGCGAGGCCAGATGGATCTGCTTGTGAAACCGCCGGTTCGACCGGGCAAGCGCCGTGGGGTCGCCCACCAGCGCATCATCGGCGCTGACCATCTCGCGCAGCACGCGGATTTCCTCCGGCGTGGCATGGCGCGCGGCCAGACGGGCGGCCAGCCCCTCCAGCTCTCCGCGCACCACGTAAAGCTCGGCGGTCTGGTTGTGATCCAGCGAGGCGACAATCAGGCTGCGCCCGTCGCGCGACAGCAAGGACTGGGTTTCAAGCCGTTGCAATGCCTCCCTGACCGGCGTGCGTGACACGCCGAACCGCTCCGCCAGTTCACTTTCGACCAGCCGGTCGCCGGGGCGGTAAATGCCAGTGTCGATGGCATCCAGGATCATGGAATAGGCATCGGTCGATCCGGGTTTTGGCGGCGGCATGGCGAATTTCCTCTTTGACGCGCCACCTTAGCGCCCTGCCGCAGCAGCGCAAGGCTTGCAGGGCCGCGATCCAGCGCCTAACACAAGCACATGACGCGCGATGCCTTTTCCCATGTGGACACCTGGGTCTTTGACCTCGACCACACGCTGTACCCGCCCTCTGCCGGGCTTTTCGCATTGATCGAGGTGCGGATGACCGCCTGGGTGATGCGCAGCCTGAATGTGGCACAACCCGAGGCCGACCGGCTGCGCCTGCACTACTGGCAGACCCATGGCACCACCCTGGCCGGCCTGATGCGCGAACATGACGTGGACCCGGCCCCCTATCTGGAAGATGTCCATGACATTTCCATGGACAGCCTGACCCCCGACCCGGAACTGGCCGCACAGATCCGCGCCCTGCCGGGGCGGCGCATTGTCTATACCAACGGCTGCGCCCCCTATGCCGAACGGGTGCTGGCAGCGCGCGGGTTAAGCGGGCTGTTCGATGCGGTCTATGGCGTTGAACACGCGGGCTTTCTGCCCAAACCCGACCGCGCCGCATTCGACCGGGTGTTCGCGCTGGACGGTCTGGCGCCGGACCGCGCCGCCATGTTCGAGGATGATGACCGCAACCTGATCGCGCCCCATGCAATGGGGATGAAAACCATCCACGTCGCCCCGGCGCGACGCGATGCCGCGCATATTCACTACCATACCGACGATCTGACCGCTTTCCTTGGCCTTCTGAAAGGCTAGGGCCTGTGGACGTTCATCGTCGACCACCCGCGCGAGACGGATTTTGCCGCTGGCGCCCTGATGTGAGCGCAGCAATGTGATCATTGGAAGCGAACATCCGGGAGGGCAGAGGCAAAATCCGCCGCGCCCCGAAGGGGTTTCGCCAAAATTGCCCATTTCTGCGTAAAGAGAGCTTGAAATAGCTGGCTATTCCTGCGCTCTCTTGCCTGGAACTGAGCAATTTTGGACTGAAACGGGTGGTCGACGATGAACGTCCACAGGCCCTGGATATCCTTTATGGAATTTGACTGCGACATTCTGATTTCCGGCGGCGGGATTGCGGGCCTTACCGCGGCTGCGGCCTTTGGCACCGCCGGGTTCGACGTGATCTGCGTTGACCCGGCCCCGCCGGTGACAGCCCGTGACACCAAAGGCGCCGACATGCGCAGCACGGCGATGCTGCAACCGGCCCGCAAGGTGCTGGAGGATGCAGGCGTCTGGGATGCGCTCGCCCCGCATGCTGCGCCCTTGCAGATCATGCGCATTGTTGACGCCGGCGGAGCGCAGGCAGAGCCGCGCGTGAGCCGTGAATTTGACGCCGCCGACATCTCCGACGCGCCCTTCGGGTGGAATTTCCCCAACTGGCTGCTGCGCCGTGAACTGGTGGCGCGACTGGCGGCACTGCCATCCGTCGATTTCAGACCCGGCACCGGCACCACATCCCTGTTCACCCGCATGGCCGAGGCCCGCGTGGGTCTGACCGACGGCAGCCGCGTGACCACGCGGCTTGTTATCGCCGCCGACGGCCGCACAAGCCCGATGCGCGAGGCTGCCGGAATCGCCGTCACCACCCGGCGCTACGGGCAAAAGGCGCTGGCCTTTGCCGCGACACATCCGATCCCGCATCAGAATGTCTCGACCGAGATTCACCGCACCGGCGGCCCCTTCACGCTGGTGCCGCTGCCCGATCATGATGGCCTGCCCTGCTCTGCCATTGTCTGGATGGATGACGGACCGGCACAGCTTGCCCGGTCGGAGATGCCGGTCGCGGCATTTGAACAGGAAATGTCTGAGCGCTCCTGCCATCTCTTCGGCCCGCTCACCCTGGTCACGCCGCGCAACCTCTGGCCGATCATCAGCCAGCATGCCGCAAGCCTGACCGGCGAACGGCTGGCCCTGATCGCGGAGGCCGCACATGTGCTGCCGCCCATCGGGGCGCAGGGGCTGAACATGTCGCTGAAAGACATCGCAACCCTGCTGGAACTGGCGCAGGCCCGTCCCGATGCCCTGGGCGACGCCGCCATGCTCAGGGCTTATCATCAGGCCCGCCACGGTGACATCCAGCTGCGGGTGCGGGGCATCGACCTGCTGAACCGCGCCAGCCAGGCCAGCACACCGCTGGCCCGGGATGCCCGCGCCGCCGGGCTCAACGCGCTTTACGGGCTGGCCCCGGTGCGCAGGATGCTGATGCAGATGGGATTGGGTGTCCGGTAGGAATCGCCTGAACCTGTCGTCGGCGGCCCTGTCAGGATCGAATACTGGAGCATAAAGAAGCACTTGTCCGCGCTTCCTTATGTCAGAATCCCTCCAATCCAATCGCCAGGATCGCGGTCCCGGCGGCGGTCAGAGAACCTTGTCCACCACCGCCCGGAGCCGCGCAAGCGTGGTATCCACGTCATAGAGCTTGTCCAATCCGAACAGCCCCAGCCGGAAAGTGCTGAACCCTTCGGGCTCGCCCACCTGCAAGGGCACACCCGCTGCGATCTGCATCCCCTGGGCGGCAAAGGCGCGGCCGGACTGGATTTCGGGATCGTCGGTGTAGCTCACAACCACCCCCGGCGCGCCAAACCCTTCGGCGGCAACCGACACAACCCCCTTGTCGCGCAGCATCCCGCGCACGCCCTCGCCCAGACGCCACTGCGCCTCCTTCAAACGCGCAAAGCCGTAGTCCCGCGTTTCCAGAATCGTATCCCGGAAGGCGCGCAGCGCATCGGTCGGCATGGTCGCGTGATAGGCATGACCGCCATCCTCATAGGCCTTCATGATCGCGCGCCATTTTGCCAGGTCGATGGCGAAACTGTCAGACCGGGTTTCTGCCAGCCGCGCCTCGGCATCCCGGGACATCATCACCAGCCCGGCAGAGGGCGAGGCCGACCAGCCTTTTTGCGGGGCGGAGATCAGCACATCCACCCCCAGCGCCCGCATGTCGATCCAGGCACAGCCAGATGCGATGCAGTCCAGCACCATCAGGGCGCCGACCTCATGCGCGGCCCTGGCCATGGCGGCAATGTAATCATCCGGCAGGATCACACCCGCCGCGGTTTCCACATGCGGCGCAAAGACCACCTGCGGCCTGTTCTCCGCAATCGCGGCAACCACGTCCTCGATCGGGGCGGGTGCAAAGGGGCTGGCCGGGGCATTACCCTGCGCGCGCGCCTTCATCACCGTGACATTCCCGGTCAGATCGCCGCTTTCGATGATCTGGCTCCAGCGGTAGGAAAACCAACCGTTGCGCACCACCAGCACCTCTGCCCCGCGGGCGAACTGGCGTGCCACCGCCTCCATCGCATAGGTGCCGCCACCGGGCACCAGAGCCACCGCATCGGCCTGATAGACCTCGCGCAGCATCGCCGAAATGTCGCGCATCACCTGCTGGAAGGCCGCCGACATGTGGTTCAGCGAACGGTCGGTAAAGACCACCGAAAATTCATCAAGCCCCGCAGGGTCCACGGAATCGAGCAATGCCATCGTCAGGTTCCTTCTGTGAGATCATGCACCGGTCTTAGGCGGCGATGACGCGCTTGGCAATTCCCGCCAGGCAAGGCGCCGTCAAAGCGGCCCCGGCAGGCGCTCCTCGCTCAGCAGCACATTCGCCTCGACCTCGCCCGCACCGGGCAATGTCATGATGCGCCGCCGCAGGACCCGCTCGAAATCCGGCAGGTCGCGCGCAACCACCCGCAGGCGGTAGTCATACATGCCCAGCACATGTTCCACCGTCTGCACCTCGGGAATCGCCACGACAGCGCGTTCGAAATCCTCCAGCGAGACCCGCCCCTTGGTCGCCAGCTTGATGCCCAGAAAGACGGTTACGCCAAACCCCAGCGCCTCGGCGTTCAGCCGCAGCTGCCGCGCGCGGATGATCCCCGCCTCCTCCAGCCGCCGGATGCGCCGCCAGGTGGCGGGCTGCGACAGGCCGAAACGCTTGCCCAGGGCGCTGGCCGATTGCCGCGCGTCCCGCGCAAGTGCCCGGATCAGCTTGCGGTCGATGGCGTCCAATTCGGTCATAGCGGCAACGCGGCCTCCATCTTGATCCGCGCCACATGCATCAGCGCTTCGATATCCGCGATATGCGGCAGGGTCAGGATGCGGCTGCGGTAGATATCCTGATAATGCGCCATGTCGCGCGCGATGATCGACAGCCGCACATCAACCCGGCCAAGAAAGGTCTGCACCTCGATCACCTCCGGCACCTGCCGCGCCCTGGCCAGAAAACTGTCAAAGGCATTGCCCTGGGTCTTGTCCAGCGTCACCCGCAGCGACACCTCCACCGCATAGCCCAATGCGGCCCAGTTGATCACCGCCCCCACCCCGCGCAGCACGCCCGCCTCCTCCAGCCGCGCGATGCGCCGCGCGGTCTTGCCCGCGGTCATGCCGCAGCGCTCGCCCAGGTCCGCCGGGCTCAGCGTCGGTTCTGCCTGCCAGTAGCGCAGCAATCGGCGGTCGACATCATCAAGCATGATTTTCCCGTTCTTTGCCAATTTGACGAATAACATTTTTCATTGTTCCCCAAATACACATAAAACATCAATGGCCACCAGCGCCAACATCCCTATGGTGCACCTCAGAATTCACCAACCAAAGGACAAGCGATATGCGCGTTTATTATGACCGTGACTGCGACGTGAACCTGATCAAGGACAAGAAGGTCGCCATCCTCGGCTATGGCTCGCAGGGCCATGCCCACGCCCTGAACCTGCGCGATTCAGGTGCCAAGAACCTCGTCGTCGCCCTGCGCGAAGGCTCCGCTTCCGCCGCCAAGGCGACCGGCGAAGGCCTCAAGGTCATGGGCATTGCCGAAGCCGCCGCATGGGCCGACCTGATCATGTTCACCATGCCCGACGAACTTCAGGCCGAAACCTACCGCAAATACGTCCATGACAACATCCGCGAAGGTGCCGCGATTGCCTTTGCCCATGGTCTGAACGTGCATTTCGGCCTGATCGAGCCGAAAGAAGGCATCGACGTGATCATGATGGCGCCCAAGGGCCCCGGTCACACCGTGCGCGGCGAATACACCAAGGGCGGCGGCGTGCCCTGCCTGGTGGCCGTGGACAAGGACGCTTCCGGCAAGGCGCTGGAAATCGGCCTGTCCTATTGCTCCGCCATCGGCGGTGGCCGGTCGGGCATCATCGAAACCAACTTCCGCGAAGAATGCGAAACCGACCTCTTCGGCGAACAGGCGGTGCTCTGTGGCGGTCTGGTCGAACTGATCCGCATGGGTTTTGAGACCCTGGTCGAAGCCGGCTACGCGCCGGAAATGGCCTATTTCGAATGCCTGCACGAAGTGAAGCTGATCGTGGACCTGATCTATGAAGGCGGTATCGCCAACATGAACTACTCGATCTCCAACACGGCCGAATATGGCGAATATGTCTCCGGCCCGCGCATCCTGCCCTATGACGAGACCAAGGCGCGGATGAAAGCAGTGCTGAACGACATCCAGTCCGGTGCCTTCGTGCGCGACTTCATGCAGGAAAACGCCGTGGGTCAGCCCTTCTTCAAAGGCAGACGCCGCATGAACGACGAACACCAGATCGAACAGGTCGGCGCAAAACTGCGCGAGATGATGCCCTGGATCTCTGCCGGCAAGATGGTCGACAAATCCAAGAACTGATCGGTATGACCACCTGCGAAGCCCGGTTCTGACCGGGCTTCGCACCTCTCCCCCGGCGGGTCCCGACAGCTGCGCGAAATGCCCCGGCTTTATCCCGCCGCCCCTGACCGGCATCATTCGACCGGGATCGAAGCATTCACCTTTGACTTCGCCCTGATCCGGGCCCATCAGTGCATGAGCAAAAGGACAGCCCATGCAAGATGCCCCAAGGATCACCACAACCAGCTGGTTGATGATCGCCCTGCTGGCCCTCATCTGGGGCGGCACCTTTCTTGTCACCGAAATTGCGCTGCGCGGCATCACGCCCTTCTGGCTGGCTGCGGCGCGCATCCTCTTTGCGACACTTGTGATGGTCGTGGTCTGGGGGGTGCGGGGGTTCACGCTTTTCGCCAGCCCGCCCGCCGCTGGCGATCTTGTGGCCCTTGTCCTCATCGGGGCGCTCAGCGGGGCCGTGCCGTTTTCCCTGCTCGCCTGGGGCCAACAGCATGTCATCTCCGGCTTTGCAGGTGTCTCGATGGCCGCCATCGCGCTGATCGTCTTGCCGCTGGCGCATTTCTTTGTGCCCGGCGAACGGCTCAACACCCGCAAGGTGATCGGTTTTCTGCTCGGCTTTGCCGGGGTCTGCCTGCTGATCGGCAGCCGGGCTTTCGAGAGCAGCGGCACGGCGCTGGAACTGCCCGGCCGCCTTGCCTGCATCGCGGCGGCGGCCTGCTATGCCGTCAGCTCGATCCTGATGCGCCGCCTGCCTGCCGTGGATACCATCGGGCTGGCCGCGGTTCTGCTGGTGATCGGTGCCGCCCTGATCCTGCCCGCCGCCTGGGCCGTCGAAGGGCCGCCGCCGCTGCCCGACCGCAATACATTGTTCGTGCTGGCCTTTCTCGGCCTTGTGCCGACGGCGGCCGCCAACCTGCTGCGGGTGACGGTGGTGCGCAGCGCCGGTCCCGTCTTCATGAGCCTGGTGAATTATCAGGTGCCGGTCTGGTCCGTGGTTCTGGGCGCGCTGCTGCTGTCAGAGCCGCTGCCCCCCGCCCTGATCGGTGCCATGGCGCTGATCCTGGCCGGCGTCGCCCTCAGCCAGTTTGGCGCGCTGCGGCGGCTGTTTGGCCGGTAAAGCGTCATGGAAAAACCTGAATCGCCTGACGCTGCCTGAAATCAGGGATTTCAACACGTTACATGATACCTGATGCTTCGGGTATTTCGTCAGACGCGATAGGTGAAACCCCGGATTTGGTGATTTTCCGTTTTCGCGCTATCCTGACCCTATTGATCGCACTTCGCATTACACCTGAACCACCTGACGCTGCCCGAGATCCTGGACTTCTACGCCCTGGGGCATTTCGCCCGGATTTGAGCCGGTTCTGAACGCCTCGGACATGCGAAACCAACAGGTTAGACCGCATCGCGTGACCTCGCATGAACGCGACGCGACCTGAGCGACGACAGCGCCGCGAGGTATAAGCGAAAGGCATTCAGGAAGGGGGAAACCATGACTAGATTTGACAGAAGAGACGTCGTTTCAACGCTGACGGCCCTTGCCGTCGCGGGCTTTTTCACCATGCCGGATGCGGCAGAAGCCGGTGGCGAGGGGCGCTCGCCCTCCACTGCGGCGCTGATCCTGCTGATTGTGACACAAGTGCATTTGCTCGTGCTGTTCCTGGCCGTGCTGGTGATGACGCAGAACATCAGGAATGCCAAACTTGTGGCAGACAGCCGCGCAGCGGGCGGTGTGCCTGCCCGGCAACGAACCAAACGCGCGGCCAAGGTCGGCTCGGTGCGCCAGCATGGCGATGCGCTTTTTGCCGAGATGAGCAAGAACGGCGCGGCGGCCCTGGCCAAGGCACGTTCGGTAAGGCTCAGCATCCCGATCGCAGGCCAGAATGCCGCGGTGGAAACCACCCTGCGCAAAGCCAACAAAAGCAATACCGCAGCTTTGCAGGCCCAGAGGAAAGCGGCCCGCAACGCCAAGGTCGTGGGCACGCTTTATATGGATTCAATCGGCCTGATCATGGACATGAAGCGCGCAAGACTGGGGTGATCCGCCGCGATCAACCGTCAGCGGGCAGTGAAACCGCATCGCCCACGGCATCGACCACGCTGTCAACGGCCCGTTCCATCAGCGCCGCATCCTCATGTTCGGCCATGACGCGCACCAGCGGCTCGGTCCCCGATTTGCGGATCAGCAACCGCCCGCCGGTGGCAAGATCTGCCTCCGCCTGCGCGATGGCCGCCTGCACCGCCGCATCCTCCAGCGGGGTCTGACCCGCGCCGAAACGCACATTCTTCAGCAATTGCGGCACCGGGTCGAACTGATGCAGCAATTGCGACGCCGCCTTGCCCGACTGGCACATCTCGGCCAGGAATTGCAGCCCCGCCATCAGGCCGTCGCCAGTGGTGGCATGGTCTGTCATCACGATATGGCCCGATTGTTCCCCGCCAAGGTTGAAGCCGCCCTTGCGCATCCGTTCCACCACATAGCGGTCACCGACATTGGTACGTTCCAGCCGCAGGCCGCGCCCTTCCAGGAATTGCTCCAGGCCAAGGTTGCTCATCACCGTGGCGACCAGCGCACCGCCTGCCAGCTTGCCCTCGTCGGCCCAACGTGCCGCCATCAGCGCCATGAACTGGTCACCATCGCCGACCATGCCGTTCTCGTCGATCAGGACAACCCGGTCCGCATCCCCGTCAAGGCAGATCCCGACATCGGCACCATGCGCCACGACCGCCTCTGCCGCCGCCTCCGGATGGGTCGATCCGCAGCCCTCGTTGATGTTGTGCCCATTGGGGGAAACCCCCATCGGCACCACCGTCGCCCCCAGTTCCCACAGGGCCATCGGTGCCACATGGTGCGCGGCGCCATTGGCGCAGTCGATCACCACCTTCAGACCATCAAGCCGCATCTGCCGGGGAAAGGAGGATTTGACCCGCTCGATATAGCGAAAGCGGCTGTCGTCGATCCGCTTGGCGCGGCCGATCTCGGGCGCCTGCACCATCTCGACCCCGTCGGCCACCAGCGCCTCGATCTCGGCCTCCGCCTGATCTGACAGCTTGTAGCCGTCGGGACCAAAGAACTTGATCCCGTTGTCATGCGCGTGATTGTGGCTGGCCGAAATCATCACCCCCAGATCGGCGCGCATCGACCGGGTCAGCAAGCCCACCGCCGGTGTCGGCACCGGGCCCAGCAGCAGCACATTCATCCCCGAACTGGTCAGGCCGGCGGTCAGCGCGTTCTCGAACATATAGCCGGACAGCCGGGTGTCCTTGCCGATGACCACCCGGTGCACCCCCTTGCTCTCGCGGCGAAAGTACCGGCCCACCGCCGCACCGATGCGCAGCGCCATTTCGGCGGTCATCGGATAGATGTTTGCCGTGCCGCGCACGCCGTCGGTGCCAAATAGCTTAGTCATCTCGTCGTCCTGATATTGCCGCACGCCACAGCGTGATTGCCTGCAAGGTATCTGCCACGTCATGAACCCGCAATATCTGCGCCCCCTGCGTCACCCCCGCCAGAGCCACGCCAATCGACCCGCCTGCGCGGGAACCCGCCAAAGGCGCGTTCCCAAGTGTCCCGATGAAACCTTTGCGTGAGGCCCCCAGCAGAATCGGCACGCCCAGACCGTGAAACAGGCTGAGCCCCGACAGCAGCGTCAGGTTGTGTTCCAGCGTCTTGCCAAAGCCGATGCCGGGGTCCGCGATGATCCTGTCACGGGCGATGCCCGCGCCCTCCAGCACCGCGATCTGCGCCGCGAGGAAATCATAGACGTCCAGCAGCACATTTTCATACTGCGGGTTCTTTTGCATCGTGGCCGGGTCCCCCAGCGCATGCATCACGCAGACAGGCACGCCCGCCCCTGCCGCCACGCCGGCCAGTGCCGGATCATAGGTAAAGCCCGAAACATCATTGATCAGCCCCGCACCGGCCTCCAGCGCGGCCTCTGCGACACTGGCCTTGCGCGTATCGACAGAGATCAGCACGCCGGTCTCGCGCAGCCCGGCGATGATCGGGACAACGCGGCGCGCCTCCTCTTCGGGGTCCACCGTCACCGCGCCGGGCCGGGTCGATTCCCCGCCCACATCGAACAGGTCCACCCCCGCATCCCGCATCCGCAACCCTGCCGCGATGGCATCATCCGCCGCCGCATGCAGCCCACCGTCGGAAAAACTGTCCGGCGTCGCGTTCAGGATGCCCATGACACGGGGCTGGCCCATGTGGAGCCCGCCAACCTTCGCGCGCGGCGCAGACAGCGCCGCCAGCGGCGCGGCCGGGATCTCCTGCACCGGGATGACGCGGGATGGTTCTGTCCGCGACAGGGCTTCGGCATGGGTGAACCATGCCCAGCCCCCGGCAAGCGCCACAGCCCCTTCCGGCCGGGCCGGGCCGAGCTGTGCCAGCGGTCGGTAATAGACCCTCACAGCTTTGCCTGATCCAGCGAGACACCGCGCAGGGGGACGGATGCGCCCTCGGGCAGATCGGCCCCCACCACCAGCATTTCCTCCGCATCGAAGGTCGCGGCGAACCATGCGGCCAGCGCCACGGCGTCATGCGGTTGCGCCGAGGGGGTATCGACGGAATCAAGTACGATCTTGGATGGCGCCCAGACGCAGGTCTGGCCGTTGCGCATCGCCCAGTCCAGTTCGGTCCGGGTGGCGACCACCACGCAGCGGTCGTCACGGGCCGCAAGCACCCAGGCATTCTGCTCGATCGCCAGCAGGTCGATCCGCCGCTGCGCCATGCGGTGCTTGAGCTGCGGTGCCGCCACATCCGGCGCCCCCACACACAGGATCAGGGGCCGCCCCAGTTTTTCCAGCTGGTCCAGCCAGCCCGGCAGATGTGGCGAGGCGATGGCGGCATTGCTGAGATAGACCAGTTCGGGATGCGGCGCGTCACCGGGGGCGACCTCTGCCGCCGGGGCATCGCCGCGCGCGCGCACGATCTCGACCCCCAGGGCACCGGGGCCGCGATCCAGCTTCTCGATCCGGATAAAGGCACGCACTGCCTGCGGTTCCAGCAGAATGCGGTCCGCCACCCGTTCGGCAAGGGTTTCCAGCAAGGCCAGCCGTTCCACCGCCAGTTCGGCGGCAATCGCCTCTGTCACGCGGTCATAGCTCAGGATGCGGTCCACATCATCATCGACCGGCCCGGTCAGCGGCTGCACCTCGACCACCACGTTGAAGCAGATGCGCTGCCTCACGCCGCGCTCGGCCTGAAAGGCGCCGATCTCGACCTCGACAATGTGATTGCGCAGGGAAATGCGGTCCAGCGGGTCCGCCCCGGCCAGGGCATCGGCCCGCTCGGAGGGATGGGCAAAGGCAAGGCGGGCTTCTTTGGACATGGCAGGGCTTTCGGATCATGCGGCTCGGACAGGGGTGACTGAGGTATTTCTACCGCGTCACCGCGTCCTTAGCAGCCTGCAATCCGTCAGGCCAGCACCCGAAAACGGCGTCAGTTGGACGCCGACCGCCAAGTATGACGATAAAACAAGTGCACGCCAATCTGCGCGGTTCTGGTATAGACCTTGCTCCAGCGCGGACGCACGGCAGTAGTGTGGTAATGCGTGGCACCGTTTGTCAGCGCAGGCACCTTGCCGTCGATGGTGTATTTGGCAACCTTGGCCACCCGGGCAAAGGCCTTGGGCTCCGCGATGACTTCCTTGTTGCCGTCACAGGTATAGGTGAACTGGCATTGGTACTTCTTGCCGGTGCCCTGGTGGATCACCCCGCAGAAAGACCCCGGGAAACGTCCGCTCTTGACGCGGTTCTTGATCACTTCGGCAACCGCGAACTGGCCCTTGACCGTCTCGCCGCGCGCTTCGAAATAGAGCGCCTCTGCCAGACAGCGCCATTCAGACGACCCGTTCGCCCTGGGCTGTGCATCCAGCCAGGCCTTGGAGAATTTCACATCCCCCTGCGCACCCTCCGGCGCGCTGACGAAAGACTTCAACCGTTTCGCCCCGGCAGATTTCAGACCATTGGTTTCGAGCCGAGCAAGTTCTTCTGCCTTCTCCGCATTGGCATGTGCCGCGACCGGCACCATCAGCATGAGCGAGAGCAGCAGAAAGCTGGCAGTGGAAAGAAACAGACGCATCCTGCGCCCCCATTATGTTATTTCGGTTGGGGCGGGCCTAGCCAAGAATGGGCCGCGCGTAAACCCATCGGCCCGTGCGACATATTGGACGTCAAGTGCTAGATGGCGGAATACCGCCTGCTACCCGATCTTGTGGCCGATCGCCAATTGCGCGGCCGCAAGCCGTGCAACCGGTACGCGAAACGGCGAGCAGGAAACATAGTCAAATCCCACCGCGCGGCAAAAAGCGATTGATTCGGGGTTGCCGCCATGTTCCCCGCAGATCGACAAGGTGATGCCCGGACGGGCCTTGCGGCCACGTTCCGCGCCCAGTTGCAGCAGCTCCCCTACCCCGTCCGTATCAAGCACGTGAAACGGGTCTTCCGGGAAAACGCCCTGCTGGACATAATTCGACATGAACCGCCCCGCATCGTCGCGCGACAGCCCATAGGTCATCTGTGTCAGGTCATTGGTGCCGAAGCTGAGAAAGGAACAATGGGGCGCGATTTCGCCTGCCCGCAGAGCGGCCCGGGGCGTTTCGACCATCACGCCGAGGCGATAGGTGAACTGCACCCCGGTTTCGTTGCGCACGGCGGCGGCGATGGCATCGACGGAGGTCTTGATCAGCTCCACCTCGCGGCGGGCGCTGACCAGCGGGATCATCACCTCGGGCACCACCGGCTCGCCATCGCGGCTGGCGGCAATGGTCGCCTCAAAGATCGCGCGGGCCTGCATCTCGTAGATTTCCGGCACCGTCACGCCCAGGCGCACACCGCGCATCCCCAGCATCGGGTTGTATTCGCTCAGCCCCTCGACCCGCCGGATCACGTCGGACAGGGGCAGGTTCAGCGCCTCCGCCAGCTCGCGCTGGCCGGCCTTGTCACCGGGCAGGAATTCATGCAGCGGCGGGTCGAACAGCCGGATGCAGACCGGCTGGCCCTGCATGATGCGGAACAACTGGGTAAAGTCGTCGCGCTGCATCGGCAGCAGCCGCTCCAGCACCGCGCGCCGATCCTCCCCGGTTTCGGCAAAGATCATCTCGCGCATCACCGTCAGGCGGCCGGGATCAAAGAACATATGTTCCGTCCGGCACAGCCCGATGCCATGGGCGTTGAAATTGCGCGCGGTCTGGGCATCGGCGGGGGTGTCGGCATTGGCACGGATCTTGATGTCCGCCACCTCCTCGGCCCAGGTCATCAGCCGGTTGAAAGTATCGTCAAGCGCCGCTTCGCGCATCTGGGCGGCCCCGGCCAGCACCTGACCGTTGGAGCCGTCCACGGTGATCTCGTCCCCGGTGGAGAATGTCCGCCCGTCCGATGCGGTGATCTGGCCCTTGCGCAGGTTGAACCGCATGTTGGAGGCCCCCACCACGCAGGGCAGACCGATGCCGCGCCCGATCACGGCGGCATGGCTGGTGATGCCGCCCCGCTCTGTCAGCACGGCGGCGGCGGCATGCATGCCGCGAATATCCTCGGGCGAGGTTTCGCGCCGGATCAGGATACAGGCTTCGCCCCGCGCGGCACTTGCCTGCGCCTCTGTCGCGGTAAAGACGATCTTGCCGGTGGCGGCACCGGGGCTGGCGGCAATGCCGCGCCCGATCACGTCGCGCTTGGTGCGCGGGTCCACCTGCCGGTGCAGCAATTCGGTCAGCGTGCGGGGCTGTACCCGCATCAGGGCTTCCTCCCGCGTGATGATCTTGTCATCCGCCAGGGCCACGGAGATGCGCACCGCCGCCCGCGAGGACCGCGCCACGCGCACGCCGTCCAGAATATGCAGGCGCCCGTCCTCAATGACGAATTCCACCTGCATTTCCTCGCGCAGCTTCCTGCGCATCAGGGCGGCATGTTCGGTCAGCTCGGCAAAGGCCTCCGGTGCCAGTTCCTCCAGCGACTCGCCGCGCGGGTCCTTGGTCAGGTACAGCGCTGCCGCATCGCCTTCCAGCGCGTCGCGCCCCTGCGACTGGCTCAGGTAGCGCCCGGTGATCTGCGGCGCGCCGGTGTCGCTGTTGACCAGTTGCAGCACGCCAGAGCCGCATTGCCCCGAGCCGACGCCAAAGGCCATTTCCTGCACCACCAGCCCCAGCCCGGCATCGGCAGGCGCGCCCTTGGCCTGACGCAGCAGGCGGGCCGATGTGCCGTTCCAGGCCCGCGCCATCGACCGCAGCACCGCCGAGAGCTGGGTGGTGCGGTCCTGGGGAAAGGCCTCTTCCGTTTCCTGTTCATAGGCCTGCAGCGACTGCGCCAGCGCGGCGCGGCCATCGCCGTTCACATCGTCGAACATGTCGGGGTCCAGCCGCGCCACATTGACCGCGTAGGATTGCACGAAACGGGTATAAAGCCCGGCGGCGGCCTCTTCGCCCAGGGATTTGGACAATTCCTTGAGCCGCGCGTCATTGATCCCGATGTTCAGCACCGCCCCCGGCCCGCCCCAGTCCGGGTCTTCGCTGGAGGGGCGCACGCAGAGCATGGCATCTTCGGGGAATTCCGCCACCACCGCATCGACATTTGGCAATTGCGCGTCGCCCAGCCGGTGTACCGCGTCAAAGGACAGGGCAACGGTGCGCGGCACCGGCAAGTCCAGACGCACCAGCCGTTGCAGGCATTTGGCGCGACCACCGTGGCTTTCGTTGGCGATGGGCGCAGTGGCCGTGACGAGGGTGGTATCGGGATTATTCTGCACTGCAGCACCTTTGGGTTTCATCGCAGCATAGGGCCTTGCGGCTTCGTGGCAAGAGTGACGATGGGCTGGCGCTGTCTCGCGGGGAACCGCTGGCGGTGGATCGCCCTCCCCGGGTCGCCCCGGGGAGGATGGGCGCTTAACCCTCGATCTTCGTCAGATCCGCGACGGAGGTACAGATGCTGCGGATCCGGCTGAGCAGGTTCAGGCGGTTGCGGCGCACCATGCCATTGTCGGAATTGACCTGCACCGCTTTGAAAAACGCATCAATCGGGTCACGCAGGGCGGCCATGGCGGACATGGCGGCGGCAAAGTCCTGCGCCTCCATCGCCGGTTTGATCTGCGCCTCTGCCTGATCGAGGGCCGCAAACAATGCGCGTTCCGCGTCGTCCTCGGCGTATTTGATGTCCGCGCCAAAGGAATATTCGACGCCATCGGCCTCTTCCGCCTGGGTCAGGATGTTGTTCGCGCGTTTGAAGCCCTGGATCAGGTTTTCGCCGTCATCGGTTTTCAGCGTCTCGGAGAGGGCTTTGGCACGTTTGACGAGGAGGGTCAGGTCGTCGTTGCCGGGCATGGCGATGCAGGCGTCGATCACGTCGTGGCGGATGCCCTGATCCTTGAGATAGACCTTGAGGCGGTCGTGGAGGAAGGAGAGGAGGTCCGGAACTACCCAGCTAGATGTTTGTAGCTTATTAGGCCCGATCCTTCCAATTTCCGGGCTTTCCAACTTCTCGAAAAGATCCATTCCTTCTTTAAAGGGCAAAGGTTGCTTCTCATAGTAGGTTGCGAAATCGTTTCGGCTATCGCGACTCTCCGCCCAAGCAATTGAAGTTTCAGAGGAGACAATTACACGGTGTGTTCCGTAGGGATCATTCCATTTCGCCCAGTAAACCCAACCTGCACCTGCTCCAATTTTCTGGTGCAGGCGCGCAACTGCCGCTCGGACTATGGATTCGACAGGAACGCTCAGCCCATTCTCCACGAGCACCCGAATAACCCCCAGTGCGGCTCGCCGCAGCGCGAAGGGGTCCTTGCTCCCGGTGGGCTTCTCGTCGATCGCCCAGAACCCGGTCAGCTTGTCGATCTTCTCGGCCAGCGCCACGGCCACCGACACGGGCGCGGTCGGCACATCATCCGATGGCCCCAGCGGCGCGTAGTGGTCGTTCGCGGCGTTGGCGATGGCGTCGGAGTGGCCTGCGGCGCGGGCGTAGTAGCTGCCCATGAGGCCCTGCAATTCGGGGAATTCATAGACCATTTCGGACCTGAGGTCCGCCTTGGCCACGCGTGCCGCCGCTTCCGCCTCGTCAGGGTCCGCGCCGACCATCGGGGCCAGTTCGCGGGCCAGTGTCGCCATGCGGTCGATCAGCTCGGCCTGGGTGCCCAGCTTGTTATGGAAAGTGACATTGGACAGGTTGTCCACCCAGGTCTCCATCCCCTTTTCGGATGTCGCCACGCGCAGGTCGTTTTCCCAAAAGAACTTGGCGTCCGACAGCCGCGCCGACAGCACCTTTTCATTGCCCGCCAGAATGGACGCGCCCTCGTCCGCCGTGGTGCGGTTGGCAACGGTGATGAACTTTTCGATCCGGCCCGTCTTGGGGTTCTTCACGGAAAAGAACTTCTGATGCTCGCGCATGGAGGTTTGCAGCACCTCCGGCGGCAGGTCGAGGAAATCATCCGCAATCGGCCCCATCAAGACCACCGGCCATTCCACCAGCCCCGCAACCTCGGCCAGCAGGCCCGCATCCTCGACCACCTCCATCCCGGCGGCAAAGGCGGCATTGGTGGCGTCGTGCCAGATCGCATCGGCGCGTTCCTGCGGGTTCAGCACGACAAAGGCGCGCTTCAGCTTTGCCTCGTAATCCTCGAACCCTGCGACCGTGATCGCGTCAGGCGCCAGAAAACGGTGGCCGCGCGTGCTGTTGCCCGCTGTGATGCCATCAACCTCAAGCGGAACGACGGTCGCCCCGCCTTCATCGCTCATCAGGCAGATGATGGAATGCAGCGGGCGCACCCATTTCAGAGTGCCATTGCCCCAGCGCATGGATTTCGGCCAGGGGAAATTGCGGATCGCCTGTTCCAGCACTTCCGCCACGATGTCAGCAGCCGGGCGGCCCGGTTTTTCGATCCGGGCGAAAAGGATGTTGCCCTTGGGCGTTTCCCGTTCTTCCAGCTGGTCGCGGGTGACACCGGCACCGCGCAGGAAACCTTCGATGGCCTTTTCAGGCGCGTCGGCCTTCGGCCCCTTGCGTTCCTCCACCGTGCGGGGGCTGGCATCCAGCATCCCCTCAAGCGCCAGCGTCAGGCGGCGCGGCGTGGAAAAGGCGGCGGCATGGGCATAGGTCAGACCGGCCTCGACCAGACCATCCGTGACCAGCTTCTGCAGGTCGGCGGCGGCACGTTTTTGCATCCGGGCGGGGATTTCTTCGGAGAAGAGTTCGATCAGCAGGTCTGGCACAGGTCACACTTCGGTTGGGAACGTGGCCGAGGGATAACGGGCGCATCCCCCGCCGTCCAGACCCCGCCGCGACCCCGGGGCGGCTTTTGCCGGTGTTTCCGCCTTGGGGCCGCTGATCCGGGGCGAATCTCGTGGTTCCCGTCGCCGCGCCTGTTGTTCTCAAGACAGTGGCGATCTGCCTCAAAGATCTCCCGAAACGCTGCTGACTCAAATACTTCCGCCCCCTCACCGCAGGTTGCGCGAAAACCTTCAGCCCATTCAAACCCTTCGTCGATCCGGCATGCGCAATCGCATGGCTCGGCTGGATGCAGACACCACCCAAATGAAGACATGTCAAAAATGACATGTCTTCATTTGCGGCTGCGGTTGATCTGCCTCCGCGCCCCAGGCCAGCCTTCCAGATGTTCGCAGGACCGGGGCATGTTCAGCGTTCAGACGAGCCGAGCCGCGCCTATTGCGTCACAGACGATGGCGCGGGCGGGCATTCCTCGCCCACCACGGTGCCATCATAGGCCTTTTCACCGCAGTCGTTCAGCTCGTGCCAGACATAGCCCTGCCCGTCTTCGGTGATCGCGACGATGCGGTCCACGCCGTAATGGACGTTCTTCTGCCCCATGAAGGCCAGCGCGCGGCCCTCTTCAAGCGCTGCACCGATGGCGGCGGCGTCAAAGCAGGAAAACCAGCCCGGCGCATTGCGCGGCGTGGCGCTGTCCAGCAGGACATAGCTTTCGGTCAGGAAAGGCAGGCTCAGCGGCGTGGTGAAACAGGCGCGGAACCGGATCGGCGAACTGTCGGCGTCAATGGCGGTGATCCCCTCGGCCGGGATGGCTTCGGGCTGCTGCGATGTCAAAGACACCAGCGAAACGCTGTCCTGCCGCACTTCGTCATAGAACCCGTAGACCTGCAGGTAATAAAGCACCCCGCCCGCGACCAATGCAGATACCAAGATGACAATCCCTATGATCTTGCCGCTCACGCCGCGTCCTCTGTCCAGCCGCCTGCGCGGGTCTGCACAAAGGCATCGGCGCACATCTTGGCCAGCGCACGCACCCGCCCGATATAGGCCTGCCGTTCCGTCACGCTGATCACGCCGCGCGCGTCCAGCAGGTTGAACATATGGGAGGCCTTGATGCATTGGTCATAGGCCGGATGCGCCATGACAATGCGCTTGCCGGTCTTGGGGTCCCGGGCGGGCTGGTCGAGGATATGCCTGCAATGGGCTTCCGCCTCTTCGAACTGGCGCAGCAGCACCTCGGTATTGGCGGTGTCGAAGTTCCAGCGCGCATATTCCTCTTCCGTTTGCTTGAACACATCCGCATAGGTCAGCGGAATCGGCGCGTCGGGGTCGTTGAAGGGCATGTCCATCACGTGATCCACGCCCAGCACATACATCGCCAGCCGCTCAAGCCCATAGGTCAGCTCGCCCGAAACGGGGTGGCAGTCGTGCCCGCCGACCTGCTGGAAATAGGTGAACTGGCTGACCTCCATGCCGTCGCACCAGACCTCCCAGCCCAGACCCCAGGCGCCCAGCGTGGGGCTTTCCCAGTCATCCTCGACAAAGCGGATGTCATGCAGCTCCATGTTGATCCCGATCGCCTCAAGCGAGCCGAGATACAGCTCCTGCAGATTGGGCGGGCTGGGTTTGATCAGCACCTGATATTGATAATAATGCTGCAACCGGTTCGGGTTCTCGCCATAGCGCCCGTCCGTGGGGCGGCGCGACGGCTGAACATAGGCCGCCGTCCAGGGCTGGGTGCCCAGGCTGCGCAGAGTTGTGGCAGGATGGAAAGTACCGGCCCCCACCTCCATGTCATAGGGCTGCAGGATGGCGCAGCCGTGGCGCGCCCAATAGCCCTGCAAGGCAAGAATGATTGCCTGGAAAGAACGCGGCGCATCGGGGTTTACGGACATTTGGAGGACCTCTTTCTATGCGCGCCATTCCTACGGCTGTCACCCTGGGGCGTCAATTGCGGCATTGTGATAAAATAGGAGACCATCAGCCATAGCATTCGTGGCGGTTTCCTGCTTATCTGCGCCGGATTTTGATTCAGTGAAAGTACACGCCCCGATGATCCGTCTTGTTCTGGCTGTTTGCGCCGCGACCCTGTCCTTTGCTCCCCCCGCGACCCGTCCCGTGCAGGCCCAGGCCGCAGACGAGGTTGTCTGGGTCCAGATCGAGGCGCAGCCCAGCCTGGCGGCGGCGACCGACCGGGCGCGCGCCTATACCACCCTGCTTGAGGATGTGAACGGGTTTTCACTTGGCGGCGGCTGGTACGGCATCGCCGTTGGCCCCTACCGCCGCTCGGACGCGGAACAGGTCCTGCGCACCTATGTCCGCGACGGGCTGGTGCCGCGCGACAGCTTCATCCAGCTGAGTAGCCGGTTCAACCAGCAGTTCTGGCCGGTGGGTGCCAATGTGCTGAACAGCGGGGTGATCGACACGCCGTCCACGGTGGTGACGACAACACCGGATGCGACACCGGAGGCAACACCGGAACCGCTGGCCGAGGCCCCCACCCCCGCGCCGGAGCCCGAACCCGCCGATGAGACACCGCAAGAGGCCCGCCTGTCCGAGCGTCTGCTTGACGCGCAGGAACGCCGCGATCTGCAGATCGCGCTGCAATGGGCGGGTTTCTACAATGCCAGCATCGACGGCGCCTTTGGCCGCGGCACGCGCAACTCCATGGCCCAATGGCAGGCCGCCAACGGCTATGAGGAGACCGGCGTGCTGACCACCCTGCAGCGCGCCGACCTGCTGAAGCAATATAACGCGGTGCTGGAAGGGCTCGGGCTGCGGATGGTCCGGGACGACAAGGCCGGGATCGAGATCATGATGCCCACCGCAGAGGTGGCGCTGGACAAATACGAACCCCCTTTCGTGCAGTACAACAGCACCGGCGACATCGGCGCGCGGGTGCTTCTGATCAGCCAGGCCGGGGATCAGAACACATTGTTCGGCCTCTATGACATCATGCAGACCCTGGAGATCGTGCCGCTGAACGGCCCGCGTGACCGCAAGAACAGCTCTTTCGAGCTGATCGGCGAAAACGGCAGCATCATCAGCCAGACCCAGGTGTCGCTGGAAGATGGCCATATCAAGGGCTTCACGCTGATCTGGCCCGCAGGCGACGAGGAACGCCGCCGCCGGGTCATTGCGGAAATGTCGAAAAGCCTGATCCGTCTGCCCGGCGTGCTCGACCCCGCGGCGGGCAGCAACGAGGAACAGGCCATCGACCTGGTCGCGGGCCTGCAGGTGCGTCAGCCCAAGATCGCGCGCTCCGGCTTCTTTGTCGATGCCAATGGCAGTGTCGCCACCACCTCCGAGGCGGTGCAAGGCTGTGGCCGGCTGACCATCGACGGCGATACCGAAGCCGATGTGATCGCCAATGACAGTGCCAGCGGGGTCGCCATCCTGAAACCGCGCGAGGCGCTGGCCCCCATCGCGATTGCCGAATTCGGCATCGGCACCCCCCGCCTGCAATCGGAAATCTCTGTCGCGGGCTATTCCTATGAAGGTGTCCTGTCGGCGGCGACGCTGACCTTTGGCACGCTGTCGGACGTGCGCGGGCTGCAGGGCGAGGAGATGCTGCGACGTCTGGCGCTTGGTGCACAGGCCGGTGACGTCGGCGGCCCGGTTTTCGATGCCAGCGGCAATGTCATGGGCATGTTGCTGCCGCGTGCCACCGGCGCGCAGGAATTGCCGGAGAACGTGAATTTTGCGGTCGATTCAGCGGTGATCGCGGAACTGGCCACAACGGCCGGCCTGACCCTGAAGGCGGGAGAGCGCACAGGCGCCATCGCACCACGTGACCTGCGCCTGAACGCACAGGGCATGACGGTATTGGTCAGCTGCTGGGAATAACGCCTGGGGAGAGTCGGCCCGGAGTTTTCAAAAACTCCGGACCGATTTTTTCAAAAAAATCGTCTCAAGCGGCGATGCCGGACATAACGCAGACCGGCATCGGACCATCAGCGCAGAAAGCGACCGTCTCCACCGCCCAGCACTGACAAGCCCCGGTCATTTTCATGACATCCCAACCGGAGTTTTCAAAAACTCCGGACCGATTTTTTCAAAAAAATCGTCTCAAGCGGCGATGCCGGACATAACGCAGATCGGCGTTGGACCATCCGCGCGGAACGCCGCCCACGCCACCGCCCCGCACCGACAAGCCCCGGCCATTTTCATGGCACCCCAACCGGAGTTTTCAAAAACTCCGGACCGATTTTTTCAAAAAAATCGTCTCAATCTGCTATGTCGGGCGTGACGTAGATCAGCGTCGGGCCATCCGCCCGGAACGCCGCCGCCACGGCCGTCTGCAGTTCCGGCAGGCCCGCCGGCCGCACCGCCCCCGCGCCAAAGGCCTCGGCCAGTTTCATGAAATCGGGGTTGCGCGCGACCACCGCATTGGGCGCAATCTGCGCCCCCACCATGCTGGCCTCGATCGCGCCCAGCTTTCCGTTGTCCCACAGGATGATCGGCAGGCTGAGCCCCAGTTCCACCGCCACGCCCAGCTCGGCCATGGTATAATGGAACCCATAGTCCCCCATGATCGCCAGTGTCGGCAGGCCGGGCCGTCCGATGGCCCCGCCGATGGCCGCAGGCAGGGCATAGCCCAGCGTCCCGAAGCCATATGGATGGTGCCAGTGGCCCGGGCGGTCCATGTTCCAGACCTCTTTCGCGGCATAGGCAAACTGCGTCATGTCGGAATAGATCATGGCATCCTGCGGCAGACAGGCCTGCAAGGCCTCGGCCACCCGCAGGACACCGGGATATTCCGCATCCACCTCGGTACGCCATTTGTGCCGCGCCCGGGTGACCTCCTCCGGCGTCCAGCCGCTGCTCCGGGGGGCTTCCTCTTCCAGGGCCCGCTCCAGGGCAGCGAGGAAACCGGCAGCGTCAGACGGCACGTGCCAGGCCGCGCGCGCCGGGTCGGTGAGGCTTTCGGTATCCAGATCAACCCGCAACATCGGTGCGTCATGGCCAAGCTGCGCGCGCCACAGATCCACCTCGGCCAGCTCCGTGCCGACGGCGATCACGGCATCCGCCTGCGCGATCACCCCGGCAGACTCGGGCCGCGACAGGTAGCTGCCGAAATGCAGCGGTGCATCGGGGTCGATCACCCCCCGTCCGGCATAGGTGGTAAAGCTGGCCGCGCCCAGTTTGCGCACCAGCTTGCGGGCGGCATCGGCCCCTGCCCGCGCGCCCCCGCCGAAAATGAACATCGGCTTGCGCGCCCCGGCCAGCATTTGCTGCGCTTTTTCGATGTCCATCGGCCGTCCCCCCGCAACCGGGGTGGGCGGCATCGGCGCGGGTGCTGCGGCTGCCGTCGCCTCCAGCTGTGCAATCGGCACCTGGATGTGCTTGGGACGCGGGCGTTTTGCGCTGAACTCGGCCCATGCCCGGTCAACCAGCGCATAGGCCGCCCCGGCGGTGCGCGCCTCCTCCGACCAGTCGCAGACGGTTTCCGCCGCGCCGCGCTGGTCCTTCATCTGGTGCAACTGCCCACGCCGTGCCGCCACCTCGTCCAGACAGGATGAGATCACCAGCATCGGCACCGAGTCGCTATAGGCCTGCCCCATCGGGGTCATGATGTTGCACAGGCCCGGCCCGGTGATCACATAGGCCACCCCCGGTTTCCCGGTGGCCCGGGCATAGCCGTCGGCCATGAAACCCGCCCCCTGTTCGTGGCGCGCCAGCACATGGGTGATGCCCGCCTCTTCGATGCCGCGGTACATTTCCTGATTGTGCACCCCCGGAATGCCAAAGATCACATCGACCCCGCGATCCTTGAGCATATGTGAAATCTGCGCACCCAATGGCCGCGTCGTCGTATCAGCCATCAGGCCCTCCAGAAACTTACCGTAAACAGAACGTAAACCACCATCAGCTCCAACCGGCCCAGCAGCATGGCAAAGATCAATATCCATTTGGCGGTATCGTTGAGACTGCTGAAATTGCCCGCAGGCCCGATGATATCACCCAGACCGGGGCCGATGTTGGCCAGTGCCGCCCCAGCCCCGGATACCGAGGTGACGAAATCCAGCCCCGTCATGCTGAGCGCCACGGAAACAAGGCCCAGTGTCACCACGAAGAACATGAAGAAGGACATCACCGACGACAGCACATCCGGCCCCACGGGCCGCCCGTCATACCGCGGGGTGAAAATGGCATGCGGCGACCGGATCCGGCCCAGCTGCGCACGGATCGAGGCAAACAGAAGCTGATAGCGGAAAATCTTGATCGAACAGGCAGTGGAGCCGGCGCAGCCGCCGATCAGCCCGATGAAAAAGAACAGGGCGACCGCGAAGGGCCCCCATGTCATGTAATCGACCGAGGCATAGCCGGTGCCCGAGATGATCGAGGTGATGTTGAACAGCGCCTCGCGAAAGCTCTGTTCCAGATGGTGCGGAAACACATGTTGCAGCGTCAGGACCATCACCAGGACCAGCACGGCGATGGTCAGGACAAAGCCACGCACCTGCGGATCGCGGTGCAGCGCCAGCGGGTTGCCGTTGATCAGCTGGACGTAGCGCACAAAGGGCATCGCGGCGAGGACCATGAACAGGCTGGCCACATATTCCGGCGCCCCGGTGAACCGACCGAAGGAGGCGTCGTAATTGGCAAAGCCCCCGGTGGAGATCGTGGTCAGCGCATGCACGGTCGCATCGAAGGTGTTCATGCCCAGGGCCAGATAGCTCAGCACGCAGGCCACGGTCAGCCACAGATAGATCACCGAGATCTGGGTGGCGATCTGCCCCGCGCGGGGCAGGATCTTGCCAAAGGTGTCAAAGGCTTCGGATTTGAAGATCTGCATGCCCCCGACCTTGAGTTCGGGCAGGAAGACCATGGCCACGACGATGATGCCGATCCCGCCCAGCCACTGCAGGATGCCGCGCCACAGCAAAAGCCCCTTGGGCAGCACGTCCAGCCCGGTCAGCACCGTGGCCCCTGTCGTGGTCAGACCCGACATCGCCTCAAAGACCGCATTGGTGAAACTGGACTGGGTTTCGCCCAGCATGAAGGGCAAGGCGCCGAAGATCGGCAGCATCACCCAGACGCCGGTGGTCAGAAGAAAGGTCTGCTGGATGGTCAGCCCCTGCCGGACCCCGTTTGCACAGGCCAGCGCCATCATGCCGCCTGCCGCGGTGGTGATCAGACCGGCTTCGACAAAGACGATGACATGGCCGCGCCCTTCGGCCAGATCCACCAGAAGCGGCACGATCATGGCAAGGCCCAGTACCCCCACAAGGAGGCCGACAACATAACCGACAGGGCGCAAATCCATCATGCGGCAGCGTTGGCGTCTGGCACTGGCGGTGTCAAGCAATCAACCCCCCGGACATGAAAACGGCCCGGCGTGCGGCTTTTTGGGCGGCACGGCTCCGGGCCGTTGATCTATAGCGTCTGTCGAAAGTCCTGAAGCATCATGCATCACGGAACGCGTTGAAATCTCCGGTTTCAGGCAGCGTTACGTGTTTCAGGTTTTTCGCATGACGCTTTGGCAACTGAATGTCGTTCGTCTCAGAAGCCGTAGAGGTCCTTGAAGACGTGGTGCACGATGTCGTCGCGCTTGATGTTCATCGCGGCCAGTTCGGCGTCTGATTTGGCCTGCAGCGCAGTTACCTCATCAAGCCGGCGCTGGCCGGTCGAGCTTGCGATCATGGATTTCCCGATGATGCTGAAGAACGCACCGACATGTGCCAACACCGCCCGTGCGGAGGTGCCGAAGCCATTTGTTGTCATGGTGGTCTGGTAGGTCATTTTGAAGTGCCTTTAATCCTTGTTGTCTCTTCCCTGACCCCCAGATAGGCCTGCCGGCTGTCAGGGAGTACCGCCAAAAATGCATAGCGGGACGCCCCGCCTTGCAGGGCTTGGATGCTGTATGGGGCACCTCTGGTGCGGGCTGCGCGCAAGCCGGACACCGGATTTTCCGGCGCTGCTGATCTAATGCCCGCCTGTCACACAGGGCATCGCCCGACTTTGCACAGGCATGACTACATTGATTGGTGAGCGGGGTCAGCAATCTGACCAAAGCCGGTTTTGCCCGGATCGCCCCCCCGGTCAAGATGCAGAAAATCCGCACGCAGAAAGCTGTCATTGCCAGAAAAGCCTGATAGAGCGGCCCTGTATTTTGTCCCGCACCCGGAGCCGCCGCATGAAATTCCGCTTCACTTTGGCACTGATGTTGCTCGCCGCCCCTTGCCTTGCCGAAACAACTGCCGGTGTTGCACATCTCCATGAAACCTCCGCACAGGCGCGGCCCCTGTCGCTGACCATCTGGTATCCAACTGAGGAACCGACATCGGCCGATATCGGCGGCAATCCCGTGTTCCAAGGGGTTCCAGCCGCCCCGGACGCTGCCTTTCCAGCCGGGCCGCATCCTTTGGTCGTGATGTCCCACGGTGGTCTGCGATCCGCCAGAGACTCCGGCGCCTGGCTCAGTTCATCCATCGCGCGTGCAGGTTTTGTCGTGGTCGAGGTGAATGCACCACGTCCGGAGACCGCGGCGATTGCCCTTAACGAAATATGGCAAAGACCGCAGGATATGCGCCGCGCCATTGATCTGCTGCTGGCGGACGGCACCTGGGGCGCACGTGTTGACGAGAGCAGGATTACAGCGGCGGGATTTGCACTTGGCGCAACCGCCGCCCTGTCCATCGCAGGCGCGGAACTGGATGTTCCGGGTTACCTGCGGTCCTGCATGGCGGAGGACGCAACAGACGGGCCGGATTGCAGGTGGTACGCTGGCGGGGGCGCGGCGCTGTCGGACACCAATGCGGAAGGCCTGGCAGCCATGGGCAGAGATCCCCGCGTCACCTGGGTGATCGCGCTCAATCCGGAATATCCGGCCCTTCTCACTGCCCCCGCTGCCGATCTGCGCAGCCTGCGGATATCTCTGGGCGGTTCCGATGACGCGTCGGGGGATCAGAAGTTCACCCAGGCCGTTGAAATCCCTGGATCATCTGCTTTTGATGCCTTCGCGGCCTGCACCAGAGCCGGACCGGATATCCTGATCGAGGAAGACGGAGATGCGGCGCTCTGCGGGTTTTCAGCAGAGGCCCGCCAGACCATCCATCAGGAAATCTCCGGGGTGATCATATCTTTCCTCACAAGTGACAGCGAATAGGCCGGTACGAACCGTCCGCCGGCAACGCCCGGCAGACCCTGCCGCGCGCTGCTGCCTTCGATGGTCAGCCGACGTGGAAAAGCGTGTTGAACAGCTTGGGGTCGATGCTGGCCATCTCGAAGGTCGGCCCCTCCGTCAGGACCGAAATCGCATCATGCGAATGCAGGCTTTCCTGATGGCTCGCGATCACCCGGAAATCACCGATCCGCCCGTCCCGCTGCAACTGCTCGCAGAACAGCCGCGCCGCATCCTCGACAAAGATCGGATTGGCCGCATTCAGCTCGGCAAAGGCCTGTTCGTCCTCGCGCTTGACCATCACCTGCGTCTCCGTCGGCACCGCGCGGCGGCAGGCGTCGATCAGATCCTCGAACCACAGGCATTCGCGGGCGCAGTCGATCACCGCCGATATCCGCGCGACCGAGCGCTGCGAATGCGGCGTGGCCAGCTGCCCCCGGGTGGCGCGCGCATGTTCGCTGAGCTCCAGTGAGCAGGGGCAGGTGCTGGAATAGACATAATCGAGGTGGATCATCTTCTGGCGCAGCCCGCCCTTTTCCACCAGTTCCAGCGCGATATCGTAATATTGATAACCCGACAGGCCGGAACGCAGGCTTTCGATCTTCATCGGGAAGGAAAACCGCATCTGGATGCGCGCATCCATGCTGTCGAGATCGGCCTTGTAATCGTCCAGCGCCTTTTCGATCACTTCAAAGCTGAAGGTCGCCTCCGCATGTTTGTAAAAGCTGCGCATGATGCGGGACATGTTGATGCCCTTCTTGTCGGCCTCAAGGCTGACGGAACCGGTCACCGATGTCTCAAGCGTCAGATCGCCATTGTCGCGGGTGCGAAAACGGATCGGCAGCCGGAAATTGGAGATGCCGACATGCTGGATCTGTTGCTGCGCCCCCCGGATCAGGCTGCTGGGGCCGTTCTGAAGGTCGGGGAGCGTGGATTTATAGACCTCTCCCACCGCGAAATCATCCGGGTAGTCGCGCCGGAACACCGGATATTCCGGTGCATCGGACAACAGCCGGGAGACCGATGGATCAAGCGCTGCCACCTCTTCCGGGCTGGCGGTGCTGGCCCATGCCTTCAAAACGCCGAGCGCTTTTTCCGCGTCAGACCGCTCCGGTGCTTTTTCAACTGATGTGATCGCATTCATGGCTCAGGCTCCCCTTGTCCTTGCAGGCTCAATTTAGGGTGCCTTGACCGGATTACCAATCAAGATACCGCATTTCCGGCAGGCTGCGTGGCGAAACCCGACACGCCGGATGCTCAGACCGTCAGCGCCTGCATGAGATCCGCAATCAGGTCGTCCACATGTTCCAGACCCGCAGAGAGGCGCACCAGACCCGGCGAGATGCCCAAAATGTCCTTTTGCTCCTGCGGCAGGCGCTGGTGGGTCGTGGTCGCCGGATGGGTCGCAATCGACTTCGCATCGGCGAAATTGTTTGAGATCGTGATGATTTCCAGCGCATTGAGGAAACGGAAGCAGGCTTCCTTGCCGCCCTTCACCTCAAAGGCAAGGACAGTGCCCCCGGCAGGTGCCTGCGCAAGTGCCAGCTCCTGCTGCGGATGCCCCGCATGGGTCGGATAGCGCACGGCTTCGACCATCGGATGGCCCGTCAGCGCTTCGGCCAGTTCATGGGCGGTCTGCGCCTGTGCGCGCACGCGCAGGCTCATGGTTTCCAGCGCCTTGAGGTGGGTCCAGGCGGTAAAGGGGTTCATCGCCCCGCCCGTATGTTTCATGTAGGCCTCGATCGGGCCGCGGATCAGCTCGCGCGGCCCGCAGATCGCCCCGCCCAGCATCCGCCCCTGCCCGTCCACATGTTTGGTGGTAGAGACAATGGCGATATCCGCGCCGCAGGCCTGCGCATAGGAAAACACCGGGGTTGCCATGGCATCGTCGGCCAGCACCAGCGCGCCGACCGCATGGGCCGCCTTGACCACATGACGGATGTCCACGATTTCCAGCGTGGGGTTCGAAATGCTCTCGAAAAAGACCAGACGGGTGTCGGGGCGGATTGCGGCATCCCATGCGGCGTTGTCGGTGCCGTCGATCAGGGTGATCTCGACCCCGAAACGCGCGAGCACGTCCTCAAGCACGTAAAGGCAGGATCCGAACAGCGCCCGGGAGGCCACCACATGGTCACCGGCCTTGACCAGCGCAGTCAGCGCCCCGCTGACGGCTGCCATGCCCGATGTGCAGGCGAAACAATCCTCATACCCCAGCAGATCCGCGATGCGGTCCTCGAACATGCGCACGGTCGGGTTGCCATAGCGGGCATAGATGAATTCATCCTCGCCCAGCGCCTGGAACCGCGCCTCGGCCTGTTCGGCGCTGTCATAGACGAAGCCCTGGGTCAGGAATACCGCCTCGCTGACCTCGCCGTATTGGCTGCGGCGGGTGCCCGCGTGAACCGCGCGGGTGCTGGGGTGCCAGTCTTTGCTCATGTGTTATCCTTCCGGCCCGACCTTGCGGGCAATAAAAAACTCCAGACGCGGTCAAGCGAAAGGAGTCTTTCCTCGACCTTTTAGCAGTTCTTGACGGGTCTGGCCCGTCGTGGCCCGCAATCCGGTAACAAATCACCACGCAGGCTTGCTACTGCGCGGCTCCGGTCAGGTCAAGTGCGCAAAAGCGGCCGGCCTGTTGCGCCGGCGCATCGTCACGGTGGCGTAACCTGCGGGTAATCCCTGTGACATATGTTTGCGTCACCAAGCACCCACCAGATATAGTGGCAAGAGGCCCCGCATGGCCGTGATGCACCTCAATCTCGCGTTGCCGGAGGCGCCGATCCCCCGGGATGGCGACACCGCACCCCTTGCGGCCGTCATGCGCCGCGCGGCGGCGGGTCAGGGCCCAATCGTGGTGATGCTGCACGGGTACAAATATGCGCCCGGCCTGGGGCGGCATTGCCCGCACCGGACCCTGTTTGCCGGCGGCGACAACTGGGCCCGGGGCCTGGGACTGGACCGGGATCAGGGCCCGCTGGGCCTGGCGGTGGGATGGGCGGCACGGGGATGGCTGCACGAGGTTCATGACCGCGCACAGCGGGTCGGGGTGGAACTGGCAAGACTGCTGAGCGCATTGCACCGCAGAGCGCCGCACCGGCCGATCCAGATCATCGCCCATTCGCTGGGGGCCGAAGTGGCGCTCAGCGCGCTGGAACACAGCGACGCAGGCGCAATCCGGCGGATTGCCCTGCTGACCGGGGCCAGCTTCAGCCAGCGGGCGACAGCGGCGCTGGACACGCCGGCAGGACGCCAGGTGGAACTGCTGAACGTCACCAGCCGGGAAAACGACGTTTTCGATTTCCTCTTTGAACGCATGATTGCGCCCGGGCAGCAGGACGGCAGCGCATTGGGTCAGGGGATCCTGGCCCCGAATGTCGTGAACCTGCAACTGGACTGCCCTGCAAGCCTGCGGGGGCTGGCGGGCCTTGGCCTGCCCATCGCCCCGACGCGCCGCCCCGTCTGCCATTACTCCAGCTACCGCAGGCCGGGCACCATGGCGCTTTATGCCCGTTTCCTTGTGGCCCCGGGGGCCTTGCCCTTCGACCTGCTGCGCAATGCCCTTCCGGCGCAGGCAGATCCGCGCTGGTCCCGCCTTGGCATTCGCGGCAAAACCGGCATGATGACCTGGCCCCTGTCAGGAGACGCCACCCCATGACCGCCCCGATCGACCTTTACTACTGGCCCACGCCGAACGGCTGGAAAATCTCGATCGCGCTGGAGGAGATGGCCCTGCCCTATGAAACCCATCTTGTGAACATCGGCGCGGGTGAACAATTCGACCCCGGTTTTCTGAAAATCGCGCCGAACAACCGGATGCCCGCCATTGTCGATCCCAATGGCCCCGACGGCGCGCCGATCCCGATCTTCGAATCCGGTGCGATCCTGCAATATCTCGCGCGCAAGACCGGGCTGTTCTGCGGCCGGACGGAGCGTGAACGCATCGCGGTGGACCAATGGCTGATGTGGCAGATGGGCGGTCTCGGCCCGATGGCGGGTCAGGCGCATCATTTTCTGAAATTCGCCCCGAAAAAGGATCCGCCGCAGGACATCCCCTATGCCAAGGACCGCTACCGCGCAGAGACCGCGCGGCTTTACGGCGTGCTGGACCGGCAGCTTGCGCAGCATGAATATGTGGCGGGGGATTTCGTCTCGATTGCGGATTTCGCGATCTGGGGCTGGGCCTCGCTCTGGGAGGGTCAGCAGCAGAGCCTGGAGGACAAGCCGCATATGGCGCGCTGGCTCGGGGTGATGGGCGCGCGCCCCGCTGTGCAGGCCGGCCGGGCGCTGCACGCTGACAAACGCCCTTAGCCACGGGTTTCGTTTTCTTCAAAGAAAACGGTCCGGACTTTTCAAAAAGTCCGGCACCTCAGCCCTTTTCCCACGCCAGAGAACAATGCCCCTTGCATCGGTGCATCTCACCACGGCGCAGGCCTGATACGGAACCCCGGCAAACGCCCGCAGCCGCCGCCGTTTTCTTCAAAGAAAACGAACCGGACTTTTCAAAAAGTCCGGCACCTCAGCCCTCTTCCCGCGCCAGAGAACAATGCCCCCCGCATCGGTACATCTCACCACGGCGCAGACCCGATACGGCACCCCTGCAAACGCCCGCAGCCGCCGCCGTTTTCTTCAAAGAAAACGGTCCGGACTTTTCAAAAAGTCCGGCGCCTCAGCCCGCTCCCCGCGCCAGATACAATGCCGCCTGCATCGGTGCATCTCACCACGACGCAGACCCGATACGGCACCCCTGCAAACGCCCGCAGCCGCCGCCGTTTTCTTCAAAGAAAACGAACCGGACTTTTCAAAAAGTCCGGCACCTCGGCCCGCTCCCCGCGCCAGAGAACAATGCCACCTGCATCGGTGCATCTCACCACGGCGCAGGCCTGATACGGCACCCCGGCAAACGCCCGCAGCCGCCGCCGTTTTCTTCAAAGAAAACGGTCCGGACTTTTCAAAAAGTCCGGCACCTCAGCCCTCGTCCTTCTCCACCCCGTAGTCCTGAAACAGCTTCCCCTGCATCATGAAAAAGGCGAACATCGCCACAGGCAGGCCGAAAGTCTTGAAATAGACCCAGGTCTCGGTCGCGAAACTGCGCCAGATCAGCTCATTCGCCACCGCCAGGCCAAAGAAAAACAACATCAGCCGCCGGGTCAGCAGCATCCAGCCCCGGTCCTGCAAGGGCATCATCTCTTCCATCACGTATTTCAGATAGGATTGCCCGCGCAGCAGCCCCACCGCGAGGATGCCGCCAAACAGCAGGTAGATCATCGTCGGTTTCATCTTGAAGAACCGGTCATCGTTCAGCCAGACCGACAGCCCGCCAAACACCACCACCAGGATCACGGTGGCCACCTGCATCCGGTTCAGCTTGCCGGTGAGCGCCCAGATCGCCCCGGTCGCCGCAACCAGCAGCGGGATAAAGGCGGCGGTCACCACGATGAACCCCTCGTAATCGGTCCCGCCGATGCTGAATGTCCGGTCCTTGAGCCTGAGATAGGCGATAAAGAACAACAGGATCGGCCCGTATTCGAGGGCCGATTTCACAAACGGGTTCACTTCCCTGCGCGCCATGTCCTGCTGCTCCTTTATCCGCCCATTTCCACTATCACAGCACCCGCTGCGATCAATGCCATCAGTGCCACCCGGCGCGGGCCGACCGTCTCTTTCAGAAAGACAACGCCGATCACGGCGGCAAAGACTGTCGATGTCTCGCGCAGCACGGCCGCCTCGCCCACCTTGTCGAGCCTTGTGGCCATCATGATCGCGCCAAAGCTGGCAAAGGCCACCAGCCCGCCGATCAGCCCGCGCAGCATCAGCGGCCCCGGTTCGGGCGGTTCGGTCATCCGCCGCCAGCGCAGCGCCGCGATGACAGGCATCACCAGCCCGTCGATCATGAAAAACCACGCCAGAAAGGTAAAGGGATTCGCCGTGGCCCGGATGCCATAGGCGTCAAAGGTGGTATAAAGCGCCACGAAAAGCCCGGTCAGCACCGCCAGCCCCAGCGCCGCGTTCAGCGTGTCGCGCTGTGCCTCAAGCTTGCGCAGGTTATAGACCGCAAGGCCAAAGATCCCCGACAACAGCACCGCCACGCCCAGCCATTGCACCCCGGTAAAGCGTTCGCCAAAGATCAGATAGGCCCCGATCACCGCGAACAGCGGCCCGGTGCCGCGCACCACCGGATAGACGACGGTATAGGCCCCCTTGGTATAGGCCCAGGCCTGCAGCAGCTTGTAGACGATATGTATCGCCCAGGCCCCGACAAAGATCACCCACATATGCGGCTCTGGCCAGGGCACCACAAAAAGCGCAAAGGGCGCGGCCATCGCGCAATAGCAGAAATCAATCGCGCCGCGGGTCATCCAGGGGTCGTGACGCCCTTTCTGCAAGGCGCCGAAAACCGCATGCAGGACAGCCGCGGACAAGGCCAGGAACAGCGCCATCTGATGCCCGGCAGCGGTCCCTTCGATGGAAAGCAGCCAGTCGGTCATGGGCGCATCCCCGGAACCGGGGCCGGTCCGGAACCGTTACAGTCATGCGTGTTCACGACAAAGGCACCCCGATGTACGAAACAATCTTCGCGGATCTGACCAATACCTTCTCGGAGGTTCCGATGCCGGTTGCGGCCCTGCGCATGGCAACCGCACTGGTTTTTGGCGCGGTCATCGGGCTGGAACGCGAATGGCGGACCAAACCGGCGGGCCTGCGCACGCATATGCTGATCTCGCTGGCCGCCTGCATCTTCATCCTGGTCGCCTTCGAGATCACCGCGCTGGATTTCGGCAGCAACGAGACCAAGCGGGTGGATCCCCTGCGCCTGATCGAGGCGGTCACCGCCGGTGTCGCCTTTCTGGCGGCGGGAGCGATCTTTACCTCGGGCGGCACCGTCAAGAACCTGACCACCGGGGCCAGCATGTGGCTGGCCGGGGCAATTGGCCTGTGCTGCGGCGCAGGGCGGATTCCGCTGGCGGTGCTGGCGACCGTCCTGGCGCTTCTGGTGCTCACCATTGTGACATGGGTCGAAAAACAGGCGCCGCTGGACACAGAAGAGCAGGATGATTGACCGTCATCGTTCGTAACCCACCAGCGCATCGGCAAATTCCTGCGGGTCGAAGGGCGACAGATCGTCGATCTGCTCGCCCACGCCGATGGCATGGATCGGCAGGCCGAACTTGTCCGCCAGGGCCACCAGCACGCCGCCCTTGGCGGTGCCGTCAAGCTTGGTCATGACCAGGCCGGAAACATCGGAGATCTCCTGAAACACCTTGACCTGGTTCAGCGCGTTCTGGCCCGTGGTCGCATCCAGCACCAGCAGGGTGTTATGCGGCGCGCTGGGGTCCTTCTTGCGGATCACACGCACGATCTTGGCCAGTTCCTCCATCAGGTCGCCCCGGTTCTGCAACCGTCCCGCCGTGTCGATCAGCAGCAGATCGGCGCCGTCTTCCTGCGCCTTGCCCATGGCGTCAAAGGCCAGGCTTGCCGGGTCCGATCCCTGCGCCGCCGTCAGCACCGGCACGCCGGCACGTTCGCCCCAGACCTGCAATTGTTCCACCGCCGCCGCGCGAAAGGTATCGCCGGCCGCGATCACCACCTTCTTTCCCGCCGCGCGGAACTGGCTGGCGAGTTTGCCGATGGTGGTGGTCTTGCCCGATCCGTTCACCCCCACCACCAGCACCACCTGCGGCGTTTTGGGATAGATCGGCAAGGGCCGCGCCACCGGATCCATGATCCGGGTGATCTCATCGGCCATCAACTGCTTGATTTCAGAGACGGAAAGTTTCCGCCCGAAACGCCCCTCGGCCATATTGGCGGTGACCCGCAGCGCGGTATCGACCCCCATGTCCGCGGTGATCAGCAATTCCTCAAGCTGTTCGAGCATGTCATCGTCCAGCACCCGGCGCACGACGGTCTTCTGCGCAGGGCTGCGGCCCATCAGACGGCCCAGAAGCCCGCCTTTCCTGAACGGTTCGGTGACCGTCTCGGCCAGTTCCGGCGCAACCGAGGTCATGGTGCTGCGCAGCGGTGCAGGTGCCGCCGGGGGCAGCACCGGATCAGCTGTTGGCGTGACCTCGGGCAGCGGGTCATCCTGTGGGATTTCCTGCGGCACCTCGGGCGGCAAAGGCTCTTGCGGCGGGGTCGGATCAGGCAGCGGCTGCGGCGCAGGCTCCGGTATCGGCTGCGGCGCAGGTTCTGGTATCGTCTCAGGCTCAGGCTCAGGCTCAGGCTCAGGCTCAGGCTCAGGCTCAGGCTCAGGCTCAGGCTCAGGCTCAGGCTCAGGCTCAGAAACCGTCACTTCGGGCGCGGGGTCAACCGGGGCCGGTTCAGGGTCCACAGCCTCCGGCATCGCGGCAGCAGCCGCGGCGGGGGCCTCTTCCATGATCTCGTCCAGGGCAACGGCATCTTCTTCACCGCCATCGCTGACAATCGCCTCCAGCCCTTCGTCGATCTTCGACGAGGACTTGAACAAACGGTCTTTGAGCTTCTTGAAAAATGCCAAGGGGGGTCTCCGTTCCGGTTTCCCCTGATCTATAGGCTCACCTGCCGGGATGGAAGGGCGGCCCGCGCAATTGACATGCCCGCGCGCGCGTTTCACCAAGGGTCCATGATACGCCGGCTGATCCTGATCCTTGCCCTCACGGTCCAACCCGCACTGGCCGATGCGCCGGGGCGGATGTGTTCTTCGGGCAAATGGGGCCATGTGGAATGCATCCGGCCCGCGCATTTCGTCTTTGACACCTGCAACGCCATCCGCAGCTTTGCCGACCGCCACGGGCTGAACCGCGACTTCTTTGCCCGGCTGATCTGGCAGGAAAGCCGGTTCGATCCGAATGCCCTGTCCCATGCGGACGCGCGTGGCATCGCGCAGTTCATCCCCGCCACCGCAGCACTGCGGGGCCTGAAGGACCCCTACAACCCCGCCGAGGCGCTGGAGCATTCGGCGCAATACCTCGCCGAAATGGTCGCGCGCTACGGCAATGAGGGGCTGGCCGCCATCGGCTACAACGGCGGCGAAAGGCGCGCCGAAGGGTTCCTGCAGGGCGGCGAACTGGCCCCGGAGACGGTGAATTACGTGCCCATCATCACCGGATTGACCGCCGAGGACTGGCGCGACACCCCGCCAAAGCGCCATGACATGCGCCTGTCAAAGACATCCGCCTTTCTGCCTGCCTGCTATGAGATGGCCCGCAACCGCCGAATCACCGCGCTGGCCCGGCCCGAACCGCGCGTGAAACCCTGGGGCGTGCAGGTCGCCTTTGCCACCTCGAAAAAGCTGGCCCGCGCCCGGGTGATCGAACGCACCAGCACCTGCCGCGCGGCTGTACAGGGCGAAAAGACCGATCTGATCTACAAGAAGAACCGCGTCTCCGGCAAAAAGGGCTATTACTTTGCCCAGTTCGGGCGCAACACCCAGGCGGGCGCGCGCAAACTGTGCGACACCCTGCGCCGCCAGCGCTGCATCTGTCTGGTGGTGCAGAACTGAGCCGGGCGGAATTTTCGAAAATTCCGGCCCGATCTTTTCGAAAAGATCGGCGCCCGCCTATTTCCGCCGCAGGTAGGCGTAGGAGGCATAGCCCCGGACATCGCGGGCTTCCGCCAGTGTCACCGCGCACCACCGGGTCGGGCCGGTGGATTCGCAGCGCCCCACATCCACCTCGGTCCCGTTCGGCATCCCCAGAAGCTCGACAAAGCCGGTGCCGGGGCCTGCCCGCAGTTTGAGCATATCGCCCTCTTCAACGCCAAACACCTCATAGCGGCCCGGCGATATGCCCGCCGAGGGTTGCGCGCAGCCGCTGACAATTGCGCTGCTCAACAGCACGGCTCCGATCCATCCTCGCATGACATTCTCCTTTGGCGGTTTCGCCCCCCTTTTGGCAGCGCTTTGCCGCGAAGAAAACCGGCATCGCACAGGCGGCGGCAGATTTTCACCGCCGCCCGCCGGATCAGCTCGGCAGCGCGGCGGGAACCGGAATTTTCGAAAATTCCGACCCGATCTTTTCGAAAAGATCGCCTGCCGCCTCAGATCTCGTCGGGGAAATGCTTCATCACCATCCGGATCGGATTCGGCGCCGCCTGCCCCAGCCCGCAGATCGAGGCATCGACCATCGCGGTGCTCAGCTCTTCCAGCAGGCCGGTATCCCAGCGCTCCGCCTGCATCAGCTTGACCGCCTTTTCGCAGCCGACCCGGCAGGGCGTGCATTGGCCACAGCTTTCATCCTCGAAGAACCGCAGCATGTTCAACGCCGCCGCCCGGGCGCTGTCGGCCTCCGAGAGCACCACCACCGCAGCCGACCCGATGAAGGAACCATGTGGTTGCAGCGTGTCGAAATCCAGCGGGATGTCGTCCATCGAGGCGGGCAGCAGCCCCGAGGACGGCCCGCCCGGCTGATAGGCCTTGAACGCATGGCCCTCTGCCATGCCGCCCGCGGCCCCGATGACATCGGTGATGGTGGAACCTGCGGGCAGCAGATACATCCCCGGCTTTGCCACACGGCCCGAGACCGAATAGCTGCGCAGCCCCTTGCGGCCGTTCTTTTCGGTGCCTGACAGCACCTCCGGCCCTTCGCGGCACACCTTTGCGACCCAGTGCAACGTCTCGATGTTATGCACCAATGTGGGCCGGTCAAAGATGCCCACCTGCGCCACATAAGGCGGACGGTGGCGCGGGATGCCGCGCTTGCCCTCGATGCTTTCGATCATCGCCGATTCCTCGCCGCAGATATAGGCCCCGGCCCCGCGCCGCAGGTCGATATAGCCCGCCTCGGCGATGCCCGCCGCCTCCAGCGCCGCAATCTCGCGCGCAAGGATTTCCAGCACCGCCGGATATTCGTCGCGCATGTAGAGGAACACTTTTTCCGCCTCGACCGCCCAGGCGGCAATCAGCATGCCCTCCAGAAACAGATGCGGCGTGCGCTCCAGATACCAGCGGTCCTTGAAGGTGCCCGGCTCGCCCTCGTCCCCGTTGACCGCCATGTAACGCGGCCCGGCATTGCCGCGCACGAAGCCCCATTTCCTGCCCGAGGGGAAACCGGCGCCGCCAAGGCCGCGCAACCCGCTGTCCAGCACCTTTTGCTGGACCGCTTCCCAGTCGCCGTTCAGGCGCAGGGCCGCAAGCGTCTCGTAACCGCCAGCCGCCGCATAGGCCGCATAATCCTCATAGGCCGGCACATGGGCATGGGTGTCACCCGCCGCGATGGCCGCCTGCACCTTTTCCGGGGTGGCGTGGTCGATGTGGTTATGGCCGATCTCAAGCACCGGCGCGGTATCGCAGCGGCCCATGCAGGGCGCGCGCAAGACGCGGACCTGAGCCGGGTCCAGCCCCTCCTCCAGCGCGGATTTCAGGGCCTGGGCGCCCGCCAGCTCGCAGGACAGGCTGTCGCAGACACGGATGGTCAGCGCGGGCGGCGGGGTTTCCCCCTCTTTCACAACGTCGAAATGCGCATAAAAGGTCGCAACTTCATAGACTTCGGCCATCGACAGGCGCATTTCCTCGGCCAGCGCCCGCAGATGTGCGGCGGACAGATGGCCAAAGCTGTCCTGGATCAGATGCAGGAATTCGATCAGCAGGTCCCGGTTGCGGGGCCGGTCGCCCAAAAGCGCGCGCACCTCGTCCCAGGGCCCGTCCTGCAACTGCCGCCCCTTGGTGTGGTGCCGGCCCTTGCCCTTGCCCGATTTCCAGACGCCTTTTTCCGGCCCCTTGCCCTTGGTGTCCTTGTGATCGTCCAGCGCCATGTCACGTCCCCTTGTGCCCTGCCCCCGAGGGGTTGCGCCGACCCTAGCAAAACACGCCACCGCCCCACGATCAAAAAGCGACGATTTCACCGCAGTTTGCGCGGGGCAATTCCGAAATCCCTGTCTTTGCGTGGCCGCATTTCGCCTATAAGAAACTCCCGACCCTGAACGGAGCCGCGACACGATGCCTTGGTTTGTCTTTGCCAGCCTGCTGCCTGCGGGGCTTTTGGCCCTGGCCTGCCTGCTGGGCGGCATCTGGCCACTGCTGGCGGTGCTGTCGATCACGGTCTTTGTCTTTTTCATGGACAAGCTGCCGCGCCGGGCCCAGGTCAGCGATGCGACGGGGCGCGCGCTTTGCCTGACCCTGGCAGTGGTGCATTTCCCGCTGCTGGCGCTGGGGGTCCGGGCGCTGGCCGCAGGGCAACAGCTCGACCTGACCGACAAGCTGCTGATCTTTGCCGGGCTGGGTCTGTTCTTTGGCCAGGTTTCCAATTCCAACGCGCATGAGCTGATCCACGCGGGCCGCCGGTTGCCCCGGCGCATCGGTGTGGCGATCTATGTCTCGCTTCTGCATGGGCATCACGTTTCGGCGCATCTGCGGGTCCACCATGTGCATGCCGCCACCGATGCGGATCCCAATTCGGCACCGATGGGCATGGGGTTCTGGCATTATTGCGGCCATGTACTGCGCGGTGAATTCACCGCAGGGCTGCGCGCCGAGACGGCACATCGCGCCCGCGCGGCAACATCCCCTCCGGCATGGAGCCACCCCTACCTCGGCTATCTGGCCGGTGCGGCGGCCGCACTGCTCTGTGCCTTCCTGCTGGCCGGGTTCCGCGGTCTTGTCGTCTATGTCGGGATTGCCGCCTATGCCCAGTGGCAGTTGCTGTTGTCGGATTACGTGCAGCACTACGGGCTGCGCCGCCGGGTGCTGGAGACGGGCAAGCCCGAGCCGGTCGGCCCGCAGCACAGCTGGAACGCGCCCAAGTGGTATTCCAGCGCGATGATGCTGAACGCGCCGCGCCATTCGGATCACCACATGCGCCCCGCCCGCGCCTTTCCGGCGCTTGAGGTCACCCCCGAAACCATGCCGGTCCTGCCCCACAGCCTGCCGGTGATGGCGGTGGTGGCACTGGTGCCGCCACTCTGGCACCGCCTCATGGACCGGCGCGCGGCGCGCTGGCAGGATGTCGCGTGACCCGCGATGACCACTGGCAGCGGCGGCGGCTTTCTGGCACTCTGACCCCATGAAACACATCGCCCTGACCCTGTCGCTCCTGCTTGCCCTGCCCGCCCTGCCTGCCGCCGCGCAGGACCTGATGACGGCAGAGGAATTCGACGCCTACACCCGGGGCAAGACGCTCTTTTACGGGCGCAACGGCAGCGCCTATGGCGCGGAAGCCTACCACGGGAACCGCCGTGTCGAATGGTCCTTTCTCGACGGGGAATGCCGCGCGGGGGAATGGTATCAGGACGGCGAGCTGATCTGTTTCGTCTATGAAGACAACCCCGATCCGCAATGCTGGAGCTTCTCGCGCGGCACCGGCGGGCTGATCGCACGGTTCGAGAACGATCCGCAGACCACCGAACTTTATGAAGCCCGGGATGTGGGCGAGGAAATGCTCTGCCTCGGCCCCAAGGTCGGCGTGTGAAACCGCTGCTGGCAGCGCTGCTGCTCTGCGCGGGCATGGCGCAGGCGGAACCGCTGGACACCGCAGAGGCCTTTCAGGCCTATGTCGGTGGCAAGACCCTCTATTTCGATCGGGGCGACGGGCGCGGCGTGACCGCTGCCGAAAGCTATTTGGAGGACCGGCAGGTGCGCTGGTCCGAACGGGGCGGCACCTGTATCGAAGGGCAATGGTATGCCGAGGGCGGGCTGATCTGCTTTACCTACGAAAACAACCCCGACCCGCAATGCTGGGCGGTGGAGCGGACCGCAACCGGGCTGGTGGCGGTGCTGCGCAACGGCGGCTTCCCGACCCGGATTTTCGAGGGTGATCCGGGCAAGGATCCCTTTGAATGCCTGGGGCCAAAGGTCGGCGTCTGAGCCAGCGCTTCAGAACAGCGAACCTTGTTCGGGCGGTTTGCCCGCCTTGCGCGGCGCGGGTTTGGCGCTGCCGGCCCCAACCGTGATCCGGCCATCGGCGAATTCGATCTCAAGACTTGTGGCCTTTCCTGCCGCCGCCTTGCCGGTCACCACCGCACCATCGCCGCGCACCACCGCATAGCCGCGCGCCAGTGTCGCCTTGTAGCTCAGGGTCTCGCGCAGCCGGTCCAGCGCGTCGATCCGCTGCCGCCAGCCGCGGGTCTGGCGCTGGCCCGCATCCGACAGGCGCGCAACCAGCGCGGCAAAGGCATCGGCCTTGCGCGCGCGGTCCTGCGCCAATGCGGCAGGGCGGAACCCCCGTGCCCGGCTTTCAAACCGGTCGCGCCGCGCCGCAACGCCGCGCGCCAGCGCCGGGGCAAGCCGCGCCGCGATTTCCCCCAGCCGCCGCCGGTCCTGCGCCAGGCGCTGGCGCAGGGTCGCGGGCCGCAGGGAGCCGGAGACATCCGCCAGCCGCACCCGTCGCCGCTGCACCCCGGCGATCAGCGCCGGTTCCAGCTTCTCGCCCGCGCGGTCCAGCCGCTGGCGCGGCCCGTCCAGCAGCGTTTCGGCACGGGGCAAGGCGCGCGCCATGTCGCGCAGCCGCTGGTCACGGCGGCTCAGCCCCTGGCTGAGCAGCACCCGCATCCGCGCCTCCTGACTGTCGAGCCAGGCCGCCAGTTCGTGCCGCACCGGCACCGCCAGTTCCGCCGCCGCCGTCGGCGTGGGCGCGCGGCGGTCCGAAACATAGTCGATCAGCGTCGTATCCGTCTCATGCCCCACCGCCGAAATCAGCGGAATCTGCGAGGCCGCCGCCGCCCGCGCCACGATTTCCTCGTTGAACCCCCAGAGATCCTCGACCGAGCCGCCGCCCCGCGCGACAATCAGCAGGTCGGGGCGCGGCAGGGCGCCGCCGGGGGTCAGCGCGTTGAAGCCTTCGATGGCGCGGGCCACTTCGGGTGCGCATTTCGCGCCCTGCACCGCCACCGGCCAGATCAGCACCTTGCGCGGAAACCGGTCGCGCAGACGGTGCAGGATGTCGCGGATCACCGCGCCGGAGGGCGAGGTGACCACGCCGATCACATCCGGCAGATAGGGCAAGGGCCGCTTGCGCGATGCCTCGAAGAGCCCCTCCGCCGCCAGCGCCTTCTTGCGCTTTTCAAGCAGGGCCATCAGCGCGCCCATGCCTGCAGGTTTGATATCCTCGATCACGATCTGATATTTCGACTGGCCGCCGAAAGTGGTGATGCGCCCCGTGGCGACCACCTCCATCCCCTCTTCGGGCTGGGTGTCCAGCCGCGCCGACACGCCTTTCCAGATCACCCCGGAGATGACGGATTTGTCGTCCTTGAGGTCCAGATAGATATGCCCCGACCGGGGCCTGCTGACCCGGCCCACCTCGCCGCGAATCCGCACATGGCCGAATTCGCCCTCGATCACCCGCTTGATCGCACCGGACAGTTCGGTGACAGAGAATTCCGGGCTGTTCTGCCCCTCGCGGGGATCGTCGATCAGGTCCATGTCCTGTCCTTGTGTCTTGGGCAGGTGCAGAATAGAACGCGGACAGACAAAGGCCAAGGGAGTGCAGCCCCATGAATATCCTCATTTTGGGCAGTGGCGGACGCGAACACAGCCTCGCCTGGGCGACGTTACAGAACCCCAAGTGTGACAAGCTGATCGTGGCGCCGGGCAATGCGGGCATCGCGATGATCGCGGATTGCGCGGATCTGGACATCATGGATGGCGGCGCGGTCACCGTGTTCTGCGACGAGAACAACATCGACTTCGTGATCGTCGGGCCGGAGGCACCTCTGGCCGCCGGTGTCGCGGATGATCTGCGCGGCGCGGGCTATCCGGTCTTTGGCCCTTCGGCAGCGGCGGCAGCCCTTGAGGCCTCCAAGGCCTTTACCAAGGAAATCTGCGATGCCGCAGGCGCGCCCACGGCGGCCTATGGCCATTTCACCGATGCCGATGCCGCCCGCGCCCATGTACGTGAACACGGCGCGCCCATCGTGATCAAGGCCGATGGCCTGGCGGCTGGCAAAGGCGTGATCATCGCCATGACCGACGAAGAGGCGCTGGCAGCGGTCGACACGATGTTCGACGGCACCTTTGGCGATGCCGGCACCGAAGTGGTGATCGAAGAGTTCATGGAGGGCGAGGAAGCCTCCTTCTTCGTGCTCTGCGACGGCGACACCGTGCTGCCCATCGGCACCGCACAGGACCACAAGCGCGTGGGCGACGGCGACACCGGGCCGAACACCGGCGGCATGGGGGCCTATTCCCCCGCCCCGGTGCTGACCGATGAAATCGCGGAACGTGCCATGGCCGAGATCATCCGCCCCTGCATGGCCGAGATGGTCCGCCGGGGCACGCCCTATCAGGGGGTGCTCTATGCCGGGCTGATGATCAAGGACGGCGCCCCGCGTCTGGTGGAATACAACGTGCGCTTTGGCGACCCGGAATGCCAGGTGCTGATGATGCGGCTGGGCGCGCAGGCCTTTGATCTGATGCATGCCACCGCCCAGGGCCGCCTGTCGGAGGCCCGCGTGAACTGGGCCGAGGATCACGCGGTCACTGTTGTGATGGCCGCAAACGGCTATCCCGGGGACTACGAAAAGGGCAGCGTGATCAAGGGGCTGGAAAACCTGCCCGAGGACAGCGCCAATATGGCCTTCCATGCCGGCACCGCCCGCAAGGACGGGCAGTTCCTGGCCGCCGGTGGCCGCGTGCTGAACATCACCGCGCGCGGTGCCTCGCTGGCCGAGGCACAGGCGCGGGCCTATGCGATGGTGGACCAGATCGACTGGCCCGAAGGATTCTGCCGCCGGGACATCGGCTGGCGCGCCCTGTGAGCCAGCTGCCCGCCCTGGACGTGACCGGCGACGCCGGTCAGGACAGCGGCGCGTCCTGGCAGGCCACCGGCAGGTCGGTGATCCGGGTGACCTCCTGAACCGACCCGCGCAGGGATTGCATGACCAGGGTGCCGTTGCGGTCGTGCGGATACCAGCAATGGCTGATATGTTCCTGATCTTCATAGCGGAAACAGACCTGGTCCTGGGTCAGGGTGACATGGCCATAGGTGCAGCTGCCGTCGCGCCGGGCCCAGACGGTCTGATGGCGCGACAGGAATTCCTCGACCCCGACAAGCCGGCCATCCAGCATGTTTTCAAAGGTCAGGGTGCGGCCAACGGCGCGGTCCATGAATTGCTCTGGTGTGATCCGGGTCTGGGCCAGCCCCGCCGATGTGCCAAGTATCAGCATTATGACAGCGCAGCGCAGCATTTCAGCAGGCCAATGCCCTGGTGAAATCCGCAGGACCCCGGTGCGGCCCCGCATCGCGCGCGGTCAGCGCGCCGCCGGCGAGGCGAAGTGCGACGATTCGCTGCCAGTCCGCATCCGCGACAATGATCTCGGGCGCGCCGCCACAACGCCTGATCCCGCCTGCAATGCCGGTGTCGCCGATCCGGTGATTGGTAAAGCCTGCGCGGCTGGCGACCTGCCGCAGCCTGCCATCCTCGAACCGCCAGATCCGCAGGATTTTCGCCAGATGCGGCCGGTCGATATAGGCGATCTCCGTCAGCCCGTCGCCATCCAGATCCGCCACCCCAACCGGTGCCAGCCATCGGAACCGCTGACCGATATAGGGTGTCGCGGCGACCAGCCCGGCGCCATTGTAGACCGCAAGCCGCGCGCCCAGGTCGCGGTGGCTTTCCACCACGACCACCTCCTGCTGCCCGTCCCCGTCCAGATCGGCAAGCCTTGGGGCCACATCCTCGAACACGCGCTCGGGCGGCAGGGTCAGAATATGGGGGGTGGGGTGTCCGGCGTATTGGATCACCAGCGCGCCATGCTCCACCGCGTCCCCCAGGACGCCATGCGGATAGCGGGTGGTCGGCGCATCATAGCGCGCCCGGTCGATCGGCCCCTGCGGCAGATCCTGCGCGGCAAGGGCGGCACCGGCCCCCCCCGCCATCATGACGCAAAGCGCCAGCCGCCCGCTGCGCAACTGCGCGCGCCACTCCCGGAACGAGAGACGCAGCGCGCCCCTGGCAGCTGTATCTTCAAGTATCTTGAAGACACAGCCCCCGATCATCAGATCTGCTTTTCCGGCATCTGCACCCGCAGGCCGTCCAGCGCATCGGTCACCTTCAGCTGGCAGGTCAGCCGGGACCGCTCCGTGTCGGGCTCATAGGCAAAGTCCAGCATGTCCTCTTCCATGTCGTCCTTTGGCGGCAGTTTCTCGATCCAGGCCGGATCCACGTAGACGTGGCAGGTCGAACAGGCGCAGGCACCGCCGCAATCGGCCTCGATCCCCGGAATATTGTTGTCGCGGGCGCCTTCCATCACGGTCATCCCGTTGGCGACCTCTACGACATGTTCTTTGCCACCATGTTCCACGTAGGTAATCTTGGCCATTCCTGGTCCCTTCCTGAGAAATCCTTTCATGGGTTTTAGCGGTGTGGCAATTTCTCTGCCACCCCCATTTCGCCGCAGTGTCGCGGTGGCCGGGGAAACTGGCCCCGATGGGCCGGCTGCGCTAGGCAAGGCTGGCGAGACGTTCTAGAGTGATCAGCAAATTCCAGACCCAAAGGTATTGGGCCATGTCACAGGCGATTTTCCCACCGGCGCGCGTATTGCGCCTTTGCTTTCCTCTCTTGCTCAGTCTCGGGGTCGCTGCCTGCGATCTTGCGGCACCGGCAGCGGATGCGCCTCCGGAACCCGGCGTGGTGGAGGCCACGCGAAACGGGCCCGAGGGCGCGCCGCCGGGCAGTTGCTGGGGCCGCACGGTCAGCCCGGCTGTCTTTGAAACCGTGACAGAGCAGGTCCAGGTCGAACCCGCCAGGATGAACCCCGACGGCAGCGTGGCCAAACCGCCGGTATACCGGTCGGAAACCCATCAGGAGATGGTGGTGGCCCGGCGCGACAACTGGTTTGAAACCCCCTGCCCCGAGGTCCTGACCCCCGAATTCGTCGCCTCCCTGCAACGCGCGCTGTCGGCCCGCGGGCTTTACACCCAGCAGATCACCGGCATCCTGGACGATGCCACCCGCGCGGCGGTGCAGCGCTATCAAAAGCCCACGGAGCCGGACAGCGGTGTGCTCTCGCTCGAAACCGCGCGTGGCCTGGGGTTGATCGCGGTGGCGCGCGACCCCGCCTAAAGCAGACAAGCCGAATCGCCGGCAATGACCCTGCAGGTTACCCGCAGGGCCCCTTTTGGCCTGGGTCATATGAACATGGCCACCCCCGGGGCCGGCCCTTGCAACAGACGGTGTCCTTGAGAACCCGCATCGGGCGCGGCGCTTGCACCCGGATTCATGCAGGTATTTGCCTGCATGTATTGACAGGCAGGTAAATGCCTGCATATATGGCTTCCATCGCTCAAGGAGAGTCGCATGGATGACGACAAGGTGTTCAAGGCGCTGGCCGATCCGAACCGCAGGCAGTTGCTTGACCGGCTTTGCGATCAGAACGGCCAGACACTCGGGCAGCTCTGCACCTCCATGGACATGAAACGCCAATCCGTGACCCAGCATCTCGGCCTTCTTGAGCAGGCCAATCTGATCAGCACCGCCCGTCGCGGGCGCGAAAAACTGCATTTCATCAACCCGGTCCCGCTCTACGAGGTTTACGCGCGCTGGATCCGGAAATTCGAGGAAGGCCGTCTGGGCCTTCTCCACGACCTCAAACAGGAACTTGAAAGGAACGGGAAATGACCGACAAATCCGCCAGCTTCATCTATGTGACCTTTATCCGCACAACGCCTGAAAAGCTGTTCGAGGCGATCACAAGGCCCGAGGTTTGCCGCCGCTATTGGGGCCATGAGAATGTCTCGGAGGACTGGCAGCCCGGGTCCGACTGGCAGCACGTCAAGGTCGGGGAAACCCGCACCGTCGAGCTGGTCGGCAAGGTCATCGAATGCGACCCGCCAAAGCGCCTTGTCGTCAGTTGGGCCAACGAAAGCCAGAAGGACGATCCCGACCAGTACAGCCGGGTCACCTATGACATCGAAGGCAAGGGCGACATGGTCAAGCTGACCGTCTCGCATGACGAATTGCAGCCCGGCAGCGGCATGTTGAAAGGCATCAGCGCGGGCTGGCCGATTGTCCTGTCCAGCATGAAATCCTTCCTCGAAACCGGTCAGGGCCTGGACATCTGACCGCATCCGGACACTTCAGAACAAAGGAAAAGAAGATGAGCGAACAGACCTATCACGGAAGCTGCCACTGCGGCGCGGTGGCATATGAGGTGACATTGGCACTGGATCACCTGGTGACCTGCAATTGTTCCATCTGCCGCCGCCAGGGCACGATACTCGGCTTTGCGCCGGCGGAAAACTTCACCTTGCTGAAGGGAGCGGAGAACCTGAGCGACTACCAGTTCGCCTCCGGCAACATCCATCATGAATTCTGCAAGACCTGCGGGGTGAAGTCATTCAGCAGGGGTGTGGGCGCGGATGGTGTCGAAATGCGCGCCATCAACGTGCGTTGCCTCGACGGGGTGGATATCGACAGCCTGTTGCCGCAGAAATACGATGGCGCAAGCCTGTAGGGGTGACAGGGCCCGGCGCCTGCTGGTGATCACGAAACCCGGCACTCAGACTGAGCAGGTCAGATGACGGCATTGCGGACAGAGCTGCCGTGCCATTGGCGCGCATCGACGGGCCGTGGTGCGGCGATGCGACCTCAGTGACTGGCACTTAATGGCAGCCAAGCACATCCTACCTGTCTGTCAGGCATAACAGCAGCCAAATCGCCGTGCCAGGGGACGGCCCGGCGATGCGCGGCGGCCTGCGGCCTTGATTCCGCGCCGGGGGAAGCGGAAAGGGCCCGAACCTGCCTTTTGCCGCAGTTTCGATGAACGACAGCTCTGCCCCGGTCCCATCCTTCCGACATCGCATCGCCCTCCGGATCGACGATGGTACGCCAAAGCCGGTTTTGCCCGGCATCTGACGAAGGCGCGACCTTTCGCACCTTCGCATCACGACGGGCAAGGAAGGCTCAGCCGTTGTCCAGCGTCAGCGCCACGAAGCGGGGATCACCGGCGCGGCGCACCAGCAGCAGGAGCGATTTGCGGCCCGCGTCCTGTGCCGCTTCGATCCGCGCTTCCAGATCGGCGATGGAGGTCACCTTCTGCTGACCGGCCTCGGTGATGATATCGCCGATACGCAGCCCTTTCTCGAAGGCTTCCGATGCTTCATCCACCTCGGTCACCGCCAGGCCATCGGTGCCCGCATCGGCCCCCAGTTCCTCGCGGATCTCATCGGTGAGCGGCGTCAGGGTCAGACCCAGCATGGAGGTCTGGGCCGGTGCATCCTGCGGCGCATCCTCGGGGGTCGCGGCCGGTTCCTCGCTGTCCGCATCCTCGCGGCGGCCCAGCACCACCTTGACGGTCTGGCTCTTGCCCTCGCGCATCACGGTGACGCGCACGCTGGCCCCGACCGGCGAATTGCCGACCTGGCGCACCAATGCGCGCGTATCGGCCACTTCGACACCATCAAAGGACATGATCACATCCCCGGTCAGCAGGCCCGCTTCCTTGGCGGGGCCCTCCGGCACATCGGTGATCAGCGCGCCGGTCGCCTTGGCAAGGCCCATCGCATCCGCCACGTCCTGCGTCACATCCTGAATGCGCACGCCCAGCCAGCCGCGCCGGGTCTCGCCATATTCCTTGAGCTGGTCGACCACGCGGGTGACCACGTTGGAGGCCATCGAGAAGCCGATCCCGATGGAGCCGCCATTGGGTGACAGGATCGCGGTGTTCACCCCGATCACCTGGCCGTCCATGTTGAACAGCGGCCCGCCGGAGTTGCCCCGGTTGATCGCCGCATCGGTCTGGATGTAATCGTCATAGGTGCCCGACAAGGCGCGGTTGCGCGCCGACACGATGCCCGCGCTGACGGAAAACCCCTGCCCCAGCGGGTTGCCCATGGCGATGACCCAATCGCCCACACGCGCCTTGTTGCTGTCGCCGAAGGTCACATAGGGCAGCGGGCTGTCCGCCTCTACCTTGAGCAGGGCAATGTCGGTGTTGGGGTCGGTGCCGATCACCTTGGCGATCAGCTCCTTGCCGGAAAAGAATTCGATGGTGATCTCATCCGCGCCGTCGATCACATGGTTGTTGGTGACCACATAGCCGTCTTCCGAGATCACAAAGCCGGACCCCAGCGCAGAGGAGCGGCGCGGTCTTTCGCCGTTGCCGCCATTGTTGCGGTCGCGGAATTCGCGAAAGAAATCCTCAAAGGGAGAGCCCTCCGGCACGATGCCCTGCGGGCCGGTGCGCCCTTCGACAACCGTCGAGGTGGTGATGTTCACCACCGAGGGGCTGATCTGTTCCGCCAGCGGGGCCAGGCTTTCGGGCTTGGCCAATACCGCGATGGCCTGCGCCACAATCAGCACAAAGGCCAGCAGGCTCAACATCAGCCCCCGGAACATCCGGCTTTCATGGAATGGGACGGCGCGCACTTGTGCCCGTGACTGCATTGGGTCTTCTCCTGCTTTATCCGATGGGGCAAGCCTGCCCGAAACATCTTGCCGACAGAGTGCATGGTGAACCTATGCACCGCAATATCAAAGATGTGCCTGATCACGGGGTTTTCAACAGCGCCGGGCCCAATCTGTGCAGGGCGGCCGCCCGCCGGCGCCTGAAACGGGCCGGGGCGTCATCGTGACAGGGATTTACCGGGGTGTTCAGCCCCTGCGCCGGCTTACAGGCCGATCTGGAAAGCGGTCCAGATCAGGATCAGCCCACAGACCACGACCAGCGCACCGATCTGCCGCACCGCCCCCTGCGGCATCTCGCGCAGCAGTTCCAGCATACGCTCCAAAAGCGAAGGGGCCAGCGCATAGACCAGCCCCTCCAGAACCATCACCAGCCCGAAAGCCAGCAGCAGCAATGTCACCGGGTTTCACCCTCGACAGAGCGGCTGCCCTGGTCGGACCGCAGGTAGTTGAAGAACTCCGAATCCGGGGACATGACCATGGTCGAATTCGACCCTTTCAGCGCTTCTTCATAGGCGGTCAGGGACCGGTAGAATTCAAAGAATTCCTGATCCTTGCCATAGGCCTGCGCAAAGATCTTGTTGCGCTCGGCATCTGCCTCACCCTCGATGATGCGCGCATCGCGGCGCGCTTCGGAGAGGATTTCCTCATAGGTCCGGTCGGCCAGCGCCCGGATCCGTTGCGCCGCTTCCTGGCCACGGGCGCGTTCGTCTGTCGCCTCGCGGTCCCGCTCGGCGATCATCCGTTGCAGGGTCGCGTCAAAGTTCTGCTCCGGCAGGTTTGTCTGCCGCAGCCGCACATCCACAACGCTCAGCCCCAGCACGCTTGCACGCTGGTCCGCATTCTCGCGGATCTGGTCCATCAGCCCCGACCGTTCCGGCGACAGGATGGTGTTCGACGTCACCCCCTGCGAGCCGAGCACGGCGCGGATCTGCGATTCCATGATGCCGCTCAGGTCGTTTTCGGCCTGACGCTGGCCGCCGGCACCAATGGCCTGACGGAACTGCACGACATCATCAATGCGGTAGAGCACCAGCGCATCGACCAGCAGGCGCCGGTCATCGGCCGGTGTGATCTCGATCAGCTCGGTCTCAAGCGTGAGGATCCGGTCCTCGAAGCGCACGACCTCGTCCAGCAGCGGCACCTTGAAGCCGATGCCCGGCTCGATCCTGACCTGCTTGATCTGGCCAAAGCGCAGAACCAGGGCTTTCTCGCGTTCGTCCACGACAAAGATCGACGACAGCAGCGCGACAAGCGCAATCACCGCGATGGGTATCAAAAATCCGATCCTGCGCATCAGTTCGACCCTCCATTGCGACGCAACTCGTTCAGCGGCAGATAGGGCACAACGCCCTGTCCCCCGCCAGTGCCGCCGACACCACCCTCAAGGATGATCTTGTCGACATCGCCCAGCACCTTCTGCATGGTTTCGATGTAAAGACGCTTGCGCGTCACCTCCGGGGCCTGCTGATATTCCGTCAGCACCGCCTCGAAACGGCTCGCCTCACCCACAGCGTCATTGACGACACGCGCCCGGTAACCTTCGGCGGCTTCCAGCAATTGCGCGCTTTCGCCGCGCGCTTCGGCGGTGCGCCGGTTGGCATAGGCATCCGCCTGACGTTCAAGCCGGTCGCGTTCCTGTTCGGCGGCCTGCACGTCGCGGAAGGCATCCACAGCCGATTCCTGCGTGGTGACACCATCGGTATTGGTGATCGTGACGGTCTGGCTGGGCGGGTCCACCTTGTTCAGGTTGACACGCAGGATGTTGATCCCGGTTTCACGGTTGTCCAGCGTCGTCTGGATCAGTTCCTTGACGCGGTCTGCCACCGCCCCCCGGTCCCGGTTCAGGATCGGTGCCAGTTCGGACTGCGCGATGACCTCCCGCATGGCGGATTCCGAAATCGCCCGCACGCTGGCTTCCGGGTCGCGCAGCGAGAACTTGAAATCGCGCGCGTTCTTGATGTTCCAGACCACCTGAAAGTCGATGTCCACGATATTTTCATCCGTGGTCAGCATCAGGCCGTCATTGTCCGATGCGCCGCGGCCCACGCCGATCTCTTCGGTGCGGTTGGTGGTCACGTCAAAGACTTCTGCGGTGACAAAGGGCCATGGGGCAAAGTTCAGACCTTCGGTGCCGACCTGGTAAAATTCACCCAGGAAAAGCTCGATGGACTGCTGTTCGGGGCGTACCGTGTAAAAGCTGGTAAAGGCCCAAAGCCCCGCCGCCGCCAGAAGACCAAGCCCGACCGTGCCGCGCGTCAGCGCTGGGCCACCGTTGCCGCCACCGCCGCCGGTGCCATTGCCCCGGTTCCGGTTGCCGCCGCCCATCAGGACGCGAAGCTGTTCCTGGCCCTTCTTGACCAGATCGTCGATTTCGGGGATCTGCGGCTTATCGCTGCCCTGCCCGCGGCCACCCTGGCCACGATCGCCGCCCTGTCCGCCTTGCCCCTTGTCACGACCTCCGCCGTTGTTGCCGCCCCCTCCCCAGGGGCCGCCCGAATTGCCAGCCATAAGTCTTTTCCCCTCTGTGCCGCGAAACACGGCCTTCTCAAGTTACTCTATGTACGCTTTTGAATGTGGGCGCAAACAGCCCGGATTCAAGCAGTGCGGACCGGCTTGCGCATGGTGACCAGTTCTTCCGACATGGTCGGATGCACCGCACAGGTTGCATCGAACTGTTCCTTGGTCAGCTTCGCCTTGACCGCAATGCCCGCCATCTGGATCAATTCGCCCGCATTGGGTGCGACGATATGGCAGCCCAGCACAACGCGGGTTTCGCGGGACACCACCAGTTTCATCAGCACCCGGTCGGATTTGCCCGCAAAGGCGCTCTGCATCGGTTTGAACGATGTGCAATAGATCTCGACCGGCTCGCGGTCGCGCGCCTCTTCCTCGCTCAGCCCCACCGTGCCCATCTCGGGCTGGGTGAAGATGGCCGAGGGGATCAGATCATGGTCCACCGGGGTCGGATTGCCGCCAAAGACAGTCTCGACAAAGGCCATCCCCTCGCGGATCGCAACCGGTGTCAGGTTCACCCGGTCGGTCACATCGCCGATGGCATAGACCGAGGGCACGCCGGTCTGGCTGTATTCATCCACCTTGATCTCGCCGCGACGGCCCAGGGTCACGCCGATCTCTTCCAGCCCCATGTCCTTGCTCGACGGGTCGCGCCCGGTGGCGAAAAGCACCATGTCAAAGACCTTTTCGCCGCCATTGGTCGATTTGACCCAGACCGGCCCGGACCGGCCCGCGGCCTGTTTCACGCCTGCCCCCATGGAGGCATCCGATGCGGTGGGTTGCGGGCCATCCTTGCGGTCCTCGGCCAGGGCCATCTCAACGATATTGGTGCCGGTGTGCAGGTCGATGCCGCTGTCGCGCATGCTTTCGGCGACAAGCCCGCGCGCTTCGTCGTCAAAGCCACGCAGGATCTGCGCGCCACGGTAATATTGCGTCACCTCGACACCCAGACCGCGCAGGATGCAGGCGAATTCACAGGCGATATAGCCGCCGCCGATGATCAGGATGGATTTCGGCAGCTGGTCCAGATGAAAGATGTCATCCGACACGATGCCCAGCTCCGCATTCGGCAGATCAGGGCGCACCGGATGGCCGCCGGTCGCCACCAGAATATGTTTCGCCGTCTTCGTGGTGCCATCGGCCAGTTCGACCGTATGCGCATCCTTCAGGCGCGCGCGCAGGTCAAAAGTCTCCACCCCGGAATTGGCCAGCAGCTTGCGATAGACCCCTTCCAGCCGGTCGAGTTCCTGCGTCAGCCGGCCCCGGAAATCCTGCCAGTCAAACGGCCCCTGCCTGTGGTCCCAGCCATAGCTTCTGGCCTCTTCCACCACATCGGAATAGGTGGAGGCAAAGACCATCAGCTTTTTCGGCACGCAGCCCCGGATCACGCAGGTGCCGCCATAGCGGTCATCCTCAGCCAGCGCGACCTTTGCCCCGTATTCGCCTGCGGCGACACGCGCGGCGCGCACCCCGCCAGAGCCGCCGCCGATCACAAAAAGATCATAGTCGAAATCGGTGTCAGCCATTGGTTCTTCCTTATTCTCGGTCACTCGCTGAGGTCGGAAAACAGATTGTCCGTTTCCACAAAGTCCAGCCGCTCCGTCGCGACTGTCCCCTCATTTATGTCGCGCACCTCGACCCTGCCATCCCCGTAGCCGATCACGACTGCGTCACAGATGTCGATGAACAACCCGTTCTCGACCACGCCGGGCATCTGGTTCAGAACCAGCGCCAGCTGCCGCGCATTGCCGATCCGGTTCAGGTGCAGATCAAGGATATGGTTGCCCTCGTCGGTGATGAAGGGGGTATCGCCGTTCATCCGCAGGGTCGAAGACCGGCCCAGCACATCCATCGAAATCAGCGTTTCCTCCACCAGCGCCTGGGTGGTCTGCCAGCCAAAGGGGATCACCTCGATCGGCAGGGGAAAGGCGCCCAGATGTTCGACTTCCTTGCCGATATCCGCAATGACCACCATCTGGTCGCTTGCCGTCGCCACGATCTTTTCCTGCAGCAGCGCACCGCCGCCGCCCTTGATCAGGTTCAGCTCACCGTCGAATTCATCGGCCCCGTCAATGGTCAGGTCCAGCCATTTCGCCTCATCCAGAGAAATCACCTCGATGCCCACGTTGCGGGCCAGTTCCGCCGTGCGCGCCGATGTCGGCACGCCCCGGATGCGCAGCCCGTCATCGCGCACCATTTCGCCCAGGCAGCGCACCAGCCAGGCGGCGGTGGACCCGGTGCCAAGCCCCACGCGCATGCCGTCTTCGACAAACTGGGCCGCGCGTTTCGCGGCAACAAACTTTGCCTTGTCGATGGGAGACAGTTCTCCGGCCATGAGGCAGCTTCCTTTTGCGTAACCTGACCGGGTTATAGGGACATTAGCGGCCCGGTGCGAGGGGCTAGCGCCGGGTTTTTGTGTGAAATCGAAAGCACCGGGCCAAAACCGCCCCGGGGCCGGCGCGCCAACCCGGCGGTCACTCATGCGGCACCACGCAGCACCCGCCATCAGCGCCGCAATCGCGGCACCAGGGCGGGACAGGCACCGGCACCGGCGGCATCGATTCCCCCCGGTTGCGCCAGCCGGGCCAGTCCCGTGCCGGGGGGAGGATTCTATCCGTTTTCATCATGGCTGTCCGGCACCGACACCCCCGGATACGCCGAAAGCCTGCGCGGATCGCGTGTCGGGTGAGCGGATGGGGTGGGCCTTCGCTGAGGCGGCGCGAATGTCTGCGATGAAGAGTACCGCAGTGACAAAAGCGGTCGTTTCTGCCGGTGACAAAAACCTATGAGTAATGACCGAAATCGTCCGACAATCACGCTATGAAAGCTGGGGAAAGGTCCGTTCCAAATTGGTCCCGGAGAAGGTGAGCCCTGCAACCTGCGCACCTATACATGTTGCTCTGAACCAGCTCCCTCCAACAACTGTTGCGTTTGTGAGATTAGCATTGTCGAGGTTTGCTTTTGTGAAGTCCACATTCTTGAGTATTGCCCCAGAGAAATTTGCACCACCCAAGTTCGCACCGTAGAAATCGACGTTCTCTAAAGTCATACCGGAGAAGTTCGAGGCGGGTATAACGGCTCCATTCAAGTTCAAGCCGTTGGGCCGAGTACCTCTAAAATCGAGGCCTAGTTCTTCCAAGTAAGTGCCTAACTCTTGGTTTTTGCCCTGCCCTGAGCTGAAAGCTTCCAGCCGTTTTTGTAGGTCAAGATTTTTCATGGCCAATATACCACTCTGTCTGAGATACCTCTACGATCAACCTCTTCTTGCAGAGAGTGGAGGTCCGTTTCCGTCAGGAACCCGGTATCAATGATTACATTATGCCCTGACCGAAGTTCTCGCTCAATCTTTGCAACGTCGGTGGTCACGTCGAATCCGCCTGCACTTGCTGGGAATCCGCTTCTGAAGCCCTTGACGTCCCACGCTTGGTTATTCGCATCAATGAATTCGGCTGCGCCGGTGGGGTCGCGAACAATAGGCCCCGGAACTAGCCCGGTCTCCTCGGCACCGAGACCAATTTCTCGCTCTCGCATACCTTGTTCACGTATGGCAGATCAGCTTTGGTGACAGTTGGAACCGTGTCCGGCGGAGTCAGTGCATTCAGCAGCAGCTGGGTGTTCTCGGAAATCACCTCATCGAGGCGTTCGCTGAAATCGGCCCTCAAAGCAGAATAGTTTGGGAACGTCGATTTAAGTGACAATCCCAGACGACGACCAACAATGCGACCATCGCGCCGTGCAATAACATAGTGACCGTTACCACCATGTCTGAGGAAGTCGCTGAAACTGTGTTGCATGGAACCTCCGCGCACGTGCGGAACAGGTTCTATCCATCATTGGTAAAGGAAGCCCAAGACCATCGTTCGCTACGCCTTCACAAAACGCAACGGGGATGTATGCGTCCATGAACGAGATTGCCAAAAACTCTATGCCAAAACCTGTGCGTCAAAAACGGTCGTTATCGGCTGTGACAGAAACGGTTGAGTTTTGGCACATTCTGCGGTGCGAAGAAGGTCCGGAACGAGCCCTTTCCGCTTCGCCCCGGCGCGGAATCAAGGCCGCAGGCCGCCGCGCATCGCCGGGCCGTCCCCAGGCACGGCGATTTGGCTGCTGTAATTCCACATCGTTATGTAGGATGTGCTTGGCTGCCATTAAGTGCCAGTCACTGAGGTCGGATCGCCGAACCACGGCCCGTCGATGCGCGGCTTGACGTTTCGTTGCGAACGGCAGCAATGTCCGCTCACCTGACATAAACCCCCTGACAGAATAGATGCGCCAAATACGCTCATTTTCGCCACTCCGCGAGGCTCAACCGCAATCGTTGAAAAACCCTGTGCCACAAACCTCTGGCAAAACTGCTCCGCGTTTTGTCACGTTTTTGGCCACCCGATCAAAAGCTGCCGTTTATGCCTCTCGCAGCATCGGGTATTTTCGGAACTGAGCCGACCCCCGCTGACCCTGCCTCCGCAGTACCGGTTTGCTTGCGCGGCGTCGGCGGCCCGCCGTAGAACATCCCGTCGATCCTGGCGGCACCTGGACGATCGTTTTGGTGTCGACCAGCACATCAAGCGTCGTTTTCGAACGTGCGCGCGGCCCTGCCTGCGCTAGGTCAGGTTTCATGAACCGATATGTCCTTCACTACGCCCCCGACAATGCCTCGCTGATCGTCCGGCTGGCGCTGGACCATATGGGCCGGCCCTTCGAGACCAGGCTGGTGAACCGCGCAACGGGAGAGCAAGGCTCGCCCGCCTATCGCGGGCTGAACCCCCACGGGCTGATCCCGGTGCTGGAGACACCGCAGGGGCCGATCTTCGAGACCGGCGCGATCCTGCTGTGGCTGGCCGATACCCATGGCGGCATGGCCCCGGCACCGGATCACCCCGACCGGGCGGCCTTCCTCAAATGGCTGTTCTTCGTGTCGAACACGCTGCACCCGGCCCTGCGCATGACCTTTTATCCGGAAAAATATGCAGGCCCCGATCCGGCGCATCAGGCCGCCCTGCGCCAGACCATGCAGATGGCACTGGCATCGCATCTTGCACAGCTCGACAGGCTGGCGGCCGCCGGTCCGGCCTGGCTTGACCCGCAGACCCCCGGCATCCTGCATTTCTACCTCGCCTGCTGCCTGCGCTGGTGCGCGCTTTACCCCCTGGCCGCCGACCGTTCATGGTTCCGGCTTGCGCAGACCGCCCATCTGCACAATCTTTGCCTGATGCTTGAAACCCTGCCCTGCACCCGCGCCGCGCAAGCTGCCGAAGGGCTGGGACCAACCCCATTCACCGCGCCACAACTGGCCACCCCGCCCGAAGGAAGTGCCACCTGATGTTCCTCTCCGTTTTCGACATGTTCAAGGTGGGCATCGGCCCGTCCTCCTCCCACACCATGGGCCCGATGGTCGCCGCCGCGCGGTTCCTCGACATGATGCGCGCCTCGCCCTTCCATTTCGCGGGGTTGCGCGCCTCGCTGCACGGGTCGCTGGCCTTTACCGGTGTCGGCCATGCCACGGACCGCGCGACGATCCTGGGCCTCGCCGGGTTCACCCCGCGCGATTATGACCACGAACGCGCCGAGGCGGTGCTGAAACAGATCGCCGAGACCCATGTGATCGAGGTCGAGGGGCTGCCGCCCCTGCGTTTCGACCCCAGGGCGGACATGGTTTTCGACTACGACACCAAGCTTGCGGGCCATGCCAATGGCATGTTGCTGATGGCCCGCGACGCCCAGGGCGACGTGGTCCTGCGCGAGACCTTCTATTCCGTCGGCGGCGGTTTTGTCATGACCGAGGCCGAACTGGCCGCGGGCAAGGATACCGACGAGGGCGCGCCGGTGCCCTACCCGTTCAAATCCGCCGCCGAAATGCTGGAGATGGCAAAGTCCTCGGGCAAGAGCATCGCGGCAATGAAACGCGCCAATGAAATCTCGCGCGGCGGCGAGGTCAACCTGCGCGAAGGGTCCAGGAAGCTCTGGCAGGTGATGAACGACTGCATCGACCGGGGGCTGACCACCGACGGCATCCTGCCCGGCGGCCTGAGCGTCAAGCGCCGCGCCAAGGGCATTTACGATGCGCTGATGGCCGAACGTGGCCAGAACCAGCGCGCGCCCCATACGATCAACGACTGGATGAGCGTCTATGCCATGGCGGTGAACGAGGAAAACGCGGCCGGCGGTCAGGTGGTCACCGCGCCCACCAATGGCGCGGCCGGCGTGATGCCCGCCACCCTGCGCTATTACCTCGACCATGTGCCCGGCGCATCGGAAAGCCATATCGAGGATTTCCTGCTGACCGCAGCCGCCATCGGCGGGCTGGTCAAGTTCAACGCCTCCATCTCGGGGGCCGAGGCGGGCTGTCAGGCCGAAGTGGGCTCTGCCGCCGCCATGTCTGCGGCGGGTCTTTGTGCCGTCATGGGCGGCACGCCGGAACAGATTGAAAATGCCGCTGAAATCGCGCTGGAGCATCACCTTGGCATGACCTGCGATCCGGTGCGCGGGCTGGTCCAGGTGCCCTGCATCGAACGCAACGGCCTGGGCGCGATCAAGGCGGTTTCGGCAGCCTCGCTTGCCCTGCGCGGCGACGGCACCCATCTGGTGCCGCTGGACGCCTGTATCGAGACGATGCGCCAGACCGGGGCGGATATGTCGGAGAAATACAAGGAAACCTCGCTGGGCGGTCTAGCGGTGAACGTGCCGAACTGCTGAACTGCGGCACGCCGCGCGTTGACGGACCAAGGCGCGGTGCCTGCCCCCCAAGCGCCCCGCCCGGCGCACGACGAAACGCTGCGGCAGGACGGCTCGTCGCCGGTCAGGACGCATGATGCCGTCAAAGCCCCCGATTGTGGGCAAAAACCTGCCCGCCCGCGCAGGGCACGCAGGGTCGCCACATCACCCACTTGATTTGCCATGGGATTTCCGATATGCGGGCGGGGCAAACGTTATTCTTTTTCGACCCACTGTCTCCTTCATACGGCGTTCAGTCCCGATCCAGATCGACCACGCCAAGCTGTCGCATACCGCGGACAGACCCAAAAACGGAGACTACGGATATGGCCACTGGCACCGTAAAATGGTTCAACACAACAAAAGGCTTCGGCTTTATCGCACCCGATGGCGGCAGCAAGGACGTTTTCGTCCATATTTCTGCTGTTGAGCGCGCAGGCCTGACCGGCCTGGCAGACGACCAGAAAGTGACATTCGACATCGAAGCGGGCCGTGACGGTCGCGAATCGGCGACGAACATCGCACTGGCATAAGCCACCCTGCGACGAGATTTGAAACGCGGTCCCTGGAAAGGGGCCGCGTTTTGCGTTTCAGGGCAGGCTACCGGCGCAGCGGCACCTCATAGCCGCGCGCTTCGGGTTCATCGTCGGTCAGCTCGGTCGGAAAGCCCGCTGCGGTGATGCTGAGGCCCGTCGCCTCCTCCAGCCGTTCGATCATCCGGTCCGACTGGGCGCTGACACCATAGCGGCGCTGCCCGTCGCTCAGCATCTTGATCATCAGCGGCGACAGTTCCAGCGGCACCCCGTTGTCATCGGCCAGTTTCTGGAACAGGCCCACGTCCTTTTGCACAAGGTCCAGGGTAAAGTTCACATCCCGCGATCCCGACAGGATCAGCTGGCTTTCGGTCTCATGCACGAATGAATTGCCCGAGGATGCCGCAATCGCCTCATAGGTGACGCCAAGGTCCATGCCCGCCGCCTTCATCACCGTCAGCGCCTCGCAAAGCGACAAAAGGTTGATGGTGGCCAGATAGTTGGTCATGACCTTGAGCGTGCTGGACACCCCCACATCGCCCACATGCAGAATGCGGCGGCCCATATGGGTCAGGATCGGCAGGACCTTTTCAAAGGTGGCACGCGTGCAGCCCGCATAGATGCTGATATTGCCGGTATCCGCCCGGTGGCACCCGCCCGAGACCGGGCAATCCACCGCCTCTCCGCCCTTTGCGATCACCGCGTCGGCATGGGCCTTGATCTGATCGGCATCGGTGGTCGACATCTCCATCCAGATCTTGCCGGGGCCGACATGGGGCAACATCTGCGCCAGCACGGCGGCGCAGGCGGCGGGACTGGGCAGGCAGGTGATCACCACATCGCAAGCTTGCATCAACGCGCCTGGACCGGCGGCGGCTGTCGCGCCTTTCGCCACCTTAGCGGCGACAAGTTCCGCGTTCAGGTCATGCACATGCAGCTCGATCCCGTTGCGCAGCAGCGATCCCGCCAGCTTGCCACCGACGTTCCCCAATCCGACAAATCCGACTTTCATCCATCTCTCCTGTCCGGGCACCCCCATCAACGCGGCTGACCTGCGACCTGTCGCGCCTGATTGCGACGGGTCAGCCACGCGGGTCCTGCCCGGAGGCTTATTGCGTGGCCGCCCAGAAAGCTGAAGTCGGAGCGGTTGCCGCAAGGATTCCCCGCAATCTCGCATTTTTGCACAGAGCCCGTGCCTGCAATTCTCTTTTCAGCTGCGCGCGGCGCACCTATCTGTCTTGCAGCTTCAGACAAGGAGAATTGTCATGTCCCTCAGACCCACACTTGAGACACGTCGCGCAATCCCCACGCTTGAAGGTGCGGGCGTCAAACTGCACCGCGCCTTTGGCTTTCAGGACCCGTCGGAACTGGACCCCTTCCTGCTGTTCGACGATTTCCGCAACGAACGGCCCGAGGATTTTGAAAAGGGATTTCCCTGGCACCCCCACCGGGGGATCGAAACGATCACCTATGTGCTGGAAGGCACGGTCGAACATGGCGATTCCCTGGGCAACAGCGGCACGCTGGGCGCTGGTGACGTGCAATGGATGACCGCCGGTTCCGGCATCCTGCATCAGGAAATGCCCGCCGGAAACGCGCGCGGTCAGATGCATGGCTTCCAGCTTTGGGGCAACCTGCCCGCCGCGCAGAAGATGACCGCGCCGCGCTACCAGGACGTGACCTCGGCCGATATTCCGGTGGTGACGGACGACGACGGCACACAGGTCAAGGTGATCACCGGAAACTTCTGGGGCAAGACCGGCCCGGTGGACGGGATCGCGGCAGACCCGCAATACCTCGACATCACCGTGCCTGCGGGCGTGAAAAAGACCTTCCGCATCGACACCTACCGCCGGGCATTCGCCTATGTGTTCCAGGGGGCCGGTGCCTTTGCCGATGCCTCTGCCCCCTCCGGCGTGCTGCTGGAAAAGGAAGTGGCCGGCGAAGAGGTCAACATCCGCGATCTCAGCGGCGACCGCACCCTGATCCGCTTTGGCACCGGGGACGAGGTGACCGTTCAGGCGGGCGAGGAAGGGCTGCGTTTCCTGCTGATCTCGGGCGCGCCGATCGAGGAACCCGTGGCCTGGCACGGCCCCATCGTGATGAACACCCGGGCCGAGCTGGAACAGGCCTTTGCCGACCTGCGCAACGGCAAGTTCATCAAACCGGCGCATTGAAACAGGGGTGGGCCATGCGCCCACCTCACTTTCTCGGGACAGTGCAGAGTAATCGGGTTGCAGGGTGCCGGTCAGAAATAGCCGTTTCGCTGCAGGCGCCACAGAATCACAGCACCTGCCCCGATCACCACGACAAAGCCCTTGACCCCAAGAACGACCCGCGCGCCATACATCAGAAGCACAAAGCCGAACATGATGCCCGCGACCAGCAGCGCCGTGCCATTGCCATGACCCGCCAGCCGGATCACGAGGAATGTGCCCAGGGTCATCAGCGTGGCCACCATGGGCATGATCTTTTTCAACCATGCAAGATGTTCGTCCTCGGTCATGCCGCCATCCTAGCACATTCCGGCCATCCTGGCACATTCGTGAATGTCCCGGAACAGCCAGGCGGCAGGCCTGTTGCGCCCCCGGCGCGCGCCCGGGTCAGCATGCCTTAACCCCGCTGGCCTAAAACCCTGCCCTGTCATGACACAGCCGCAGGGCTTTCACCCCTGCGGTATCGACCCGGAGAAGAGGCCCGGCACATCGGGCCATATCTGAACGGTTCAGGAATGCGGGGTAAAATCCCGTCTCATACCTCCGATCTGGCGGCGCCGCCTTTTTACCGACGCTTCGTGATCATCAGAAATCAACAGCCAAACATCACCGCCGGGGATGCCCCGCGCGGGCGCTTCAGGCTGCGCTGACCGCCTTGCGCACCATGTCCCAGTATTGCCCGACAACCTCGTCCAGGGACAGCCGCCCGCTCTCGCGGAACCATGTGTTCACCCCGGTCAGCATCGCGATGATCGCCAGGGTCACGATCTTGGTGTCCTTGACCGCGAAATCGCCGCTGTCCACACCCGCACGCAGGACGTTTTCCAGCCGGTTCTCGTACATCCGGCGCAGGCGCTCGACCTCGGCGAAATTCTCCTCATCGAGGTTGCGCAATTCCATATAGGCGATGAAGACCTCATCGGGCCGGTCGGCGTGAAACCTGATGTGGAAGGCGACAAAATCCTCAAGCTGCGCCAGGGCATCGCCCCTTGGCACCGGCAGGGCACAAAGCAGCGCCTCAAGGTGGTCGCGCATCAGTTCGAACAGCAGGGTCTGCTTGTCGGGGGTGTAGTTGTAAAGCGCCCCGGCCTGCACGCCGACCTCTGCCGCGATGGCGCGCATCGACACCGCCGCATAGCCGCCGCGCGCGAACAGCTTCAGCGCCGCCGCACGGACCCGTGGCCCCGTGATATCGGAATGTGAACCTGTTGTACGCGCCATGACCCCTGATTACTGAAACTGCATCCGAAAGCAAAGCCCGCTTGCGCTGTCAGACAGGCTGGTGCAAGAAAGTTGTCATGAGCATACGCCCCCCGATTGCCCTGCTGGCCGCCTGCTGCCTTGCCGCCTGCACCCAGTTTCCCGAGCTGGACCGGACGATTTCGCCCGAAATGGCCGCCGCCGATTACCCCGCCCTGGTGCCGCTTGAACCTTTGCTGGCGCAGGCCACCGCGGGCAGGGTCGATGCGCAGGCCACCCAGGCCCAGCTTGAGGCACGGGTGGCGCGGCTGAGGTCACGCGCGGCACGGATGCGCGGCGCGATCCTGTCGGGCCGGGAACGGCAGCGTCTGGCAGAAGGTCTGCAATAGCGCCGGTTCCGCGGTCCTGCGTTGCACGCCGCCTGTGAAACCGCTACATCGCGGCAGAACCAGAACCCTGACCACACCCAAAGGATATCGCCCATGTCTGATCCCCTTCGCCTTGGTATTGCCGGACTGGGCACAGTGGGGGTCGGCGTGGTGCGCATCATCCGCCAGCAGGCCGCCCTGCTGGAGGCGCGCACGGGCCGCAAGATCACCATTTCCGCCGTCTCTGCCCGCACCAGGGGGCGGGACCGGGGTGTCAGCCTGGACAGCTACGCCTGGGAGGACGACCCCGTCGCACTGGCCGGCCGCGATGACGTCGATGTCTTTGTCGAACTCATGGGCGGTGAGGACGGCCCCGCCAAGAACGCCACTGAAGCCGCGCTGAAAGCGGGCAAGCAGGTGGTCACGGCGAACAAGGCGATGCTGGCGATCCACGGTCAGGCGCTGGCCGAACTGGCAGAGGCGCAAGGCGTCAACCTGCGTTTCGAGGCGGCTGTCGCGGGCGGCATTCCCGTGGTCAAGACACTGATGGAGGGCCTTGCCGGCAATGCCATCACCCGGGTGATGGGCGTGATGAACGGCTCGTGCAACTACATCCTGACCCGGATGGAGAATTCGGGCAAAACCTATCAGGAGATCTTTGCCGAAGCCGATGGCCTGGGCTATCTGGAGGCCGATCCGCAGCTGGATGTGGGCGGCATTGATGCCGCGCACAAGCTGGCGATCCTGTCCTCCATCGCCTTTGGCGCGCAGGTGGATTTCGCGGGCATTCATCTGGAAGGGATCGAGCGGGTCAGCATCGAGGACATCCACGCCGCCGCCGACATGGGCTACAAGATCAAGCTGCTGGGCGTGGCGCAAAAGACCGGGCGCGGGCTGGAACAGCGGATGCAGCCCTGTCTGGTGCCCGACACTTCGCCGCTGGGGCAGCTGGATGGCGGGACCAACATGGTGGTGCTGGATGGTGATGCGGTGGGCCAGATCGTGCTGCGCGGCGCGGGTGCGGGCGAAGGCCCCACCGCCAGCGCGGTGATGGCCGACATCTGCGACATCGCGCGCGGCACGCTGATGCCCGTCTTCGGCCAGCCCGCCGCCAGTCTGCAACAGGCGAAATCCGCCATGTCCAAGACCCCTGCCCCCTATTACCTGCGCATGACGCTGGTGGACAAACCCGGCGCCCTGGCCAAGATCGCCACGGTCCTGGGCGAAGCGGGTGTCAGCATCAACAGGATGCGGCAATACGAACATGACACCGGCACGGCCCCGGTGCTGATCGTGACCCACAAGACCATCCCCGCCGATCTGGACCGCGCGATTGCCGCCATGGATGGCACCGGCGTGATGGCCGGCGCGCCCATCGCCCTGCGCATCGAAGAGGTCTGAGGCACGGGACCCGGGGCAATCGGCTCCGCCCTTTCCCTGACCGCATGGTGCCCGGCCCGGTTTGGACCTTCGCTGCGACACGTGTGAAGGTCAGACAAGCGGACGACGATCACAAGCACCCAGGCCCGGAACAAGCCGAAGGCGCCGGGCCATCGCCTGCCCGCCGGTCGCACCGAAGGCGCGCCCTTGATAGACGGCATGCCTTTGGCATGACGGTAGGCGATTTGGTGAGGCTAGTATGGCGGAAACGAAATGCGCATCATTTCCCGCTGCCCCCGGATCGCTTGCGATCCGGTTCGCACCCGACCCCGCCCCAGTCAAACCGCAGGTTTGCCTTCGGCAAAACGGCGGGTGCGAAACTCCGACCTCGCAAGATGCTGCGAAGTATGGAAAAATGGAGATGCCCCGCCAAATGGAGGGCCGCCCTCGGTGTCGGGTGCGAACCTGCCGTTGAGAGCTGCACTCAATGAACCGAACTTAGAGTCCGGGTGACTAGTTGTTCCCTCGTTAGGATTCTTCACGGTTGGGAAATAAAGTGGCATGAACATAGGTCGGCATCGCCCACCCCGGGCAGGCGCTGGCCCGGCTTGCGCTTCGCGTCACGTAGGGCTCCTTCCGGACCTTCGCGAGAGGCGTGTGAAGGTCTGGTAAGCGGACGAAGTTGCCGTTGGCAACGAAACCCCAAGCCGCGCATCGACGGGCCGTGGTGCGGCGATCCGACCGTCGTGACTGGCACTTTATGGCAGCCAAGCACATCCTAACTAACGATGAGGCATTACAGCAGCCAAATCGCCGTGCCAGGGGACGGCCCGGCGATGCGCGGCGGCCTGCGGCCTTGATTCCGCGCTTGGTAAAGCGGAAAGGGCTCTTTCCGGACCTTGCCCGCGACACGTGTGAAGGTCAGTTAATCGGACGACGATCACACGCACCCAGGCCCGGAACAAGCCGCAGGCGCCGGGCCATCGCCTGCCCGTCTCTCGGGTAGGCGATTTGGTGAGGCCAGGTGTTCCCTCGATGGGATTCATCACGGTTGAGAAATTAAGTGGCATGAACATAGGTCAGTATCGCCCACCCCGGGCAGGCGCTGGCCCGGCTTGCGCTTCGCGTCACTTTGGGCTCTTTCCGGACCTTCGCGAGAGGCGTGTGACGGTCAGGTAAGCGGGACTTTGCTGACATGTCCGACATTCGAAACAGGTCGCGCCCGAACCGAGGGGTGGGCGAGTAGCGCCCGCGTCACGCCGCAGGCGTGCCGCCTGCGAATGAACTGGCGCGCCTCCGGCGCGACGGGGGCGGTTCGGGCGCTGCCAAAGCTTTGCTTTGGCAATAGGTCCTCACATTGAGAGCACAGGTTGGGCTCTTTCCGGACCTTGCCTGCGACACGTGTGAAGGTCAGTTAATCGGACGCCGATCACAAGCACCCAGGCCCGGAACAAGCCGCAGGCGCCGGGCCATCGCCTCACATCTCCCCGGCCTTGAAGCCGTCATTCGCCGCGATCTGTGGCAGGCTCCGGTCTATCATTTCAGGTCAGTTCATAACGTGACGGCCAAAGCCCTCTGGCCCTCAACACCCCCCGCCTGCCGGGACGGTAAGGATTCCCGTACTTGGCGAACTTCTACCTATGGTTGATATTGAGACGGGGCGCAGGCATCGCGGATGCCATCAGATTTCCAGACGCCCTGACCTTTAGTCCTGTCCATTTATCGGAGAGATCCAATGCAAATACATATTGAAGAAGTCCCCACGGAGATCAGGCGCCGTGCGGCACAATTGCTCGAAACCGTCAGGGGGACCGATATGGACCCCACCGGCGGCAAGGCCAGCCTGACCCGCGAGGTGACGGCCTTGTTCCGGCCCGACATCGACGATGTGGCCTATTACGAATTCGCCGTCGATCTTGGCCGGGGCGATGACCGCCGCACCGCCTTCACCGGGCGCGGTGACGAAGGCGCGAAACGGGCGATGCCCGCCGCGACCGGATTCATCATCGCGGCCAGCAAGGGGCATGACCATCCTATCGCCCATTGGTCGCTGGACCGCGAACCGCCCAGCCGCCAGATCGCGACCGCAGCGGAAGCGAAAGGCAGCAAGGTCGACCGCATCTTCAAGGTCGATTCGCTGTCCTATATCGGCGAGACCGCCGGCGGCGAACTTGCCGGTCAGACCGGGCAATTGCCCCTGCCCATCGAAGGGCTGCCCGATGACATCGAAAAGGCGCAGGGGCGGATTTCCTCCACCCTGGTGCGCCCGGCCCGAAAAGCAAAGGACGACAGCGACCCCGGCGGTGACACACCCGAGACGGTGACCCGGGGGGCGCGGCCCCAGCGGGTCAAGCTGCGCGCGATCGACAGCTGGGCGGACCTGCGCAAGAGCTATGCAAAGGCCTTTGGCCCGCTGCTGAAGGGCCTTGCCAGAAACGCCGCCCCCGCCTGGGAGATCGAGGACCTGGTCGCCAGGATGGGCGAAGGCATCATGACCGGCACCACCCGCAGGGTTGCCCTGCTGGAAGCGGATGCCGCCGTGGAGGTCTCCGGCGAGGGCGCGCGCCTGGTGAAGATCGAAGCGCTGGAAACGCCCGGCGGCAGCGGCGCCGTCGCGCTGCAGGTGGCGGATGAAAAGCTGGCGCAGGAGGTCTCCTTCGAGATGCACATCGCCTACCGCTCCGGCCTGCGCGAAACCCTGCCGTTTTTCGCGGTCTCATCCAGCACCCCGTCGGACCGCAAGCCCGACAGCGGCATGAACTTTTTCGAGGAGTGATTTCAATGGCCTATACATATTACTGGGCGGACGGACACGTCAGCGAACAACCCTACAACCAATATACCGTCAACGGCTGCGCCATCGGCTGCGGCTCGCTGGCCTGGACCATCCTGTTTCTCTGGGGGGACCGCCAGGCCGGCTCCGGCAACAGCTACTGGGCACCGCGCTGGGGGCTTTACCGGCAGGACGGCGGCACCGGGGCGAATGTGATCTCCCCCACCTCGCAGACCGCGGGCGTCAACAATGTGATCGAGGAGATTGCGGATGATGTGGGCACTTTCTGCATCTTCGGCCAGGGCGCGACCTACCCCTGGGAGATGAGCGATGCCAGCGCCTATTTCGTGGGCCGCACCGGGACCAGCCTGACCACCCATTACAATGCGCTGGGCATCTCGGAAGGCCGGCTGCGCGAATATGCGCGCAATTCGATCCGCGACCGGGACACGCCGGCGGTGATCGGCACCGGCTGGCTCAGCCATTATCCGGTGGCCTATGGCTATGCCTGGCAGAAACGGGTGGTGCGCAAATGTTTCATCTTCTGCTGGAACGAAACCGTCTATGACCGCTGGTTCTATGTGAACCAGGGCTGGGGTGGCAGCGGCAACGACTGGGTGCCCGCAGACACCTGGTTTGCGGGCGAAATCTATCCCTGACATCCGGGGCAGACCCCGGCAAACCCGGTCCGCGCAAGCGGGCCGGGACAGGGCCGCCCAGCCCCGCGCGCTTGTGCGAAACCCACTGGCGCGCTAGAGGACGGGGCAGAATTCAAACCAGCTAGGAATTATCATGCCCACATCCGCCGATTTTCAAGACCGTATGCTGTCCCTGGGCCTGGCCCGCGTCTCCGAGGCCGCGGCCCTCGCCTCGGCCAGGCTGATCGGCAAGGGCGACGAGAAAGCCGCCGACCAGGCCGCCGTCAACGCCATGCGCACGCAGCTGAACATGCTGGACATCGCGGGCGTGGTTGTCATCGGCGAAGGCGAGCGGGACGAGGCACCGATGCTTTATATCGGCGAGGAAGTGGGCACCGGCAACGGCCCCGGCGTGGACATCGCGCTGGACCCGCTGGAGGGCACCACGCTGACCGCCAAGGACATGCCCAATGCGCTGACCGTGATCGCCATGGGCCCGCGCGGCTCGATGCTGCATGCGCCCGACACCTATATGGACAAGCTGGCCATCGGGCCGGGCTATGCGACAGGTGTGGTCACTCTGGACATGACCCCGGGCGAGCGGGTCAAGGCGCTGGCGGCGGCCAAGGGCTGTGCGGTTGCGGACATCACCGTCTGTATCCTGGAACGCCCCCGCCATGAGGACATGATCGCCGAGGTCCGCGCCACCGGTGCCGCGATCCGGCTGATCACCGATGGCGATGTGGCCGGTGTCATGCATTGCGCCGATCCGCAGACCGGCATCGACATGTACATGGGCGCAGGGGGTGCGCCCGAGGGCGTGCTGGCCGCCGCCGCGCTGAAATGCATGGGCGGGCAGATGTACGGCAGGCTCCTGTTCCGCAACGACGACGAACGCGGCCGCGCCGCCAAGGCGGGGATCACCGATTTCGACCGCATCTACACCCGCGATGAAATGGTGACCGAAGACGTGATCTTTGCCGCGACCGGCGTCACCGGCGGCACCATCCTTCCGGGTGTGAAACGCGAACCGGGCTGGCTGACCACCGAGACCCTGATCATGCGGTCCAAGACCGGCTCCGTGCGGCGCATCAATTACCGGACACCGGTCGCGCAGGATTAAGCGCGCGCCCGGGGGCGGGCGACATTGACTGCGCACCCGGGGGCGGGCGACATTGACCGCGCGCCCCTGGCCGGCGTTGCTTTGGTGTATTTTTGGAACAATGAAACGGGGTGAAGGTGAGTTTTCTCGGCGTTGAAGCCTCCCTGACCGGGCGGCGCTGGGTCGGGCCCGGTGTCGAGGCGGAGCGGTCGGCCGAGCTGCTGGTGCAGCGCACCGGCCTGCCGCAGGCCGTCTGCCAGGTGCTGGCGCGGCGCGGGGTGGCACCGGAAGAGGCCACGGGTTTTCTTGCCCCTGCCCTGCGCGACCTGCTGCCCGACCCGCGCGGCCTGAAGGATATGGAGAAGGCCGCGGCGCGATTCCTGGTGGCATTGGGGCGGCGCGAGCGAATCGCGGTCTTTGCCGATTACGATGTGGATGGCGGCAGTTCCGCCGCCCTGCTGCTGATCTGGCTGCGCCAGATGGGCCATGGTGCCACGCTTTACGTGCCGGACCGGATCGACGAGGGCTATGGACCCAATGACGAGGCCATGGCGGCGCTGGCGGCGGAGCATGACCTGATCATCTGCGTCGATTGCGGCACCCTTTCCCATGGCCCGGTGGCGGCGGCAGCGGGGGCCGATGTGGTGATCCTGGATCACCACCTGGGCGGCGAGACCCTGCCCGAGGCGCTGGCCGTGGTGAACCCCAACCGCCAGGACGAGGATGGCAGCCTGGCGCATCTCTGCGCGGCGGCGGTGGTGTTCCTGATGCTGGTCGAGGCAGGCCGACGGCTGCGCTCGGCGGGGCGGACGGGCCCCGATCTGATGGCGATGCTGGACCTTGTGGCGCTGGCCACGGTTGCGGATGTGGCGCCGCTGACCGGCGTGAACCGGGCCTTTGTCCGGCAGGGTCTCAAGGTCATGGCGCGGCGCGACCGCCCCGGGCTTGCAGCCCTTGCGGATGTGGCACGGATGGATACCGCACCGACCGCCTATCACCTGGGCTTTCTGCTGGGGCCGCGGATCAATGCCGGCGGGCGCATCGGCCAGGCCGACCTGGGTGCGCGCCTGCTGGCCTCTGACGACCCGCATGAGGTGGCGGCCCTGGCCGGGCGGCTGGATGCGCTGAACACCGAACGGCGCGATGTGGAGGCGGGCGTGCGTGCCGCCGCGCTCGCACAGGCGGAGGCGCGCGGTTTCGATGCGCCGCTGGTCTGGGCCTCCGGCCCCGGCTGGCACCCCGGCGTGGTCGGCATCGTGGCCTCCCGTCTCAAGGAGGCCTCCAACCGCCCCGCCATCGTCATCGGTTTCGAGGATGGCATCGGCAAGGGATCGGGCCGCTCGGTCAGCGGCATCGACCTGGGTGCCCCGATCCAGCGGCTGGCCGCAGAGGGGCTGCTGATCAAGGGCGGCGGGCACAAGATGGCCGCAGGGCTTACCGTGGCCGAGGACAAGCTGGAGGCCGCGATGGCACGGCTGGGCGAGCTGCTGGCGAAACAGGGCGCGCATCTGGCGGGCCCCTCGGACCTGAATGTGACCGGGCTGCTGATGCCCGGTGCCGCCACCGTCGAACTGGCCGAACAGGTCGAGGAGGCAGGCCCCTTTGGTGCCGCCGCCCCTGCCCCGCGCTATGTCTTTGCGGAGATGAAAATTCACTTTGCCAAACGGGTCGGGGAAAGCCACCTCAAGATCAGCTTCGGAGACGGAATCGGCCCCAAGATGGATGCCATCTGTTTCGGGGCCTATGACACCCCGCTGGGGGCCGCGCTGGAGGCCCATGGCGGTGCCCGGTTCCATCTGGCGGGGCGGCTGGATATCAACAGCTGGCGCGGCAGACAAAGCGTTCAGCTGCGGCTGGAAGACGCGGCGCGGGCCTGATTGCAGTTTATCGCGCTCCTGAGGAAATTTCTGCTTGCGCGCCCTGTCTGAAAACCCTAATGAACCGCTCACGACCCGTGGCCCGTTCGTCTATCGGTTAGGACGCCAGGTTTTCAACCTGGAAAGAGGGGTTCGATTCCCCTACGGGCTGCCACTTTTCCCCATCAGCTGATCACCCCCCGATGCCGGTCTTTCCGGGTGGGGATGGGCCTTGCGCCGTCACACCCGCCAGCCCTTTCACGCGCGGCCCGCGCGCCGGGGTGGCGGTGCCACGGCCCGGTCAGATCCCGATTGTGGCAGAAGGCCCCCCGGCTGGCAGACAATCAGCACGCCTGCGCGGGATTGTTCGGGCCGGAATGGGCGGATTTGCAGCGAAACATCCCTGAGTTCCCGCCAGGCGGGAAATATCGCCATGTTTCGGCATTGAAACAAACTGTTTCCGATAAATGAGGCCAAAACTGGCCGAAATCTGTTAATAAATGTGCCGAGCCACGGTGCGCTTCCCACCCGGCCCTGGAACCATGCTGCGTCTGCGAAAAAGTGATCGGGCACCCCCTGTCACGCTGCACAATTTGAGCGTATGCAGCTTCGGCGTCTGCTGCCGGTGTTCCCTGGTTTTGGCGGGGCGAGTGACCAGTAAAGACTTTGGGCGGCACCAGCCGCGCTGAGACATTGTAATATGCGGCCCTGGGGGGTTGTGATGAAGAAATTCCAAATGGATCGGCCAGGTTACGGCCTGTTCGATCTTGGTGAACAGCGGTCTGCGGCAGAGGGTCTCATGGGCCGCGCAGACCTTTTGACCGCAGAGGCAGCCTCCCTTTGGGATGCGGCGATTGCCCGTAAACATGCGCCGGCAAAACCCTATCGGAACGGACTGAAACGGGTCATGGATCTGGCCCTGATCGTGCTGACCATGCCGTTCTGGCTGCCGGTGATTGCGGCATGCGCGCTGGCGCTGTGGATCGAGGGCGGGCAGCCGTTCTACCGGCAACAGCGCCTGGGCCGCGACGGCAGCCGGTTTTCGATTCTCAAGCTGCGCACCATGGTGCGTGATGCCGACAGGGTGTTGCAGGACCTGCTGGCAACCGACCCGGAGATCAAGGCGGAATGGGACGCGTTGCAAAAGCTGCGCAACGATCCCCGGATCACCCCGGTCGGCCGCTTTCTGCGCGCGACGTCGCTGGATGAATTGCCCCAGCTTGTCAACGTGTTGAAAGGCGAGATGTCACTGGTCGGCCCGCGTCCGATGATGCCCGACCAGCTTGGCCTTTATGGCAACCCGCGGGCCTATTTCGCGGTGCGCCCCGGTCTGACCGGCCTGTGGCAGGTCAGCGCCCGGAACAACAACAAGTTCACCTACCGCCATGGGGTCGACGAGGCCTATGAAAACGCCCTGACCTTCCGGCTCGACCTGACCATCCTGTACAAGACGGTGGGTGTGGTCCTGCGCCAGACGGGGTATTGAGCCTTGCCTTGCTTTTGCACCGATAAACACTGTGGTATCATCCCTCCCCATGTCAGACACCCCGAAGGAGCCCGGTATGAAGGATAATCTTCACAGGGCCGCCGCCACAGCACAGAGCAATGACAGTGAATCCTGGGCCCGGACCAGCGGCCTGCGGCACAGCATCAGGCCGCGCCGCCGCTTGCCGGATGATCTGATGGCGTCGGATGATCTGAAGGCGTCGGATGATCTGATGGCGGAGGTGATGCGCGCCAGGGCACCGGCACAGACCGCGCCGGAGGTGGCGGAAACAATCGCTGAGCCAACATTGGCCGAGCCCAGCGTTCAGGCCCCGGCGCGGTCCGCTGCGGCCCTGTCCATCCCTGCCCTGTCCGTCCCGGCCGAAACCGCCATGCGCCATGTGCCGGGTGCCGGGCTGGCAGAGCGGAACGTGCCGCAGTGGGAAGACCTTGAGCTGGTGACACCGGGCAACCGGCCCAACCGCGCAACGGCGATCCCGGTGCTGGATGCGGCGCGCGACAGCCTGGCCGTGCAGGCCTTTGACCTGCTGCGCACCCGTCTGCGCAAGACCACCGGCGAAAACGGCTGGGTCAATATTGCGGTCACCGCGCCGACCCGGGGATGTGGCACCACCTTCACCGCGCTCAACCTCGCGCTGAGCCTGTCGCGTATTGCCGGGTCCCGCACCGTGCTGATGGATCTGAACCTGCGCGATCCGGGCCTGGACCGCGCGCTGGACGTGACGGCACCGGGCGAGATGCGGGATTTTCTGAGCGGTGACGCGCGGATCGAGGATCATGTCCAGCGGGTCAGCGACACCCTGGCGCTGGGGCTGAACGCCCGGCCGGACATGGATGCGGCGGAAACCCTGCAGCACCCCGCGCTGTCGCGGACCCTGGACCAGATGCGCGCGGCGCTGCGCCCCGATCTGGTGATCTATGACATGCCGGCCATGCTGGGCCATGACGATGTTTCGGCCTTCCTGCCGCAGCTTGACGGCATCCTGCTGGTTTCCGACGGGTCGCAGACCATGGGCAAGCAACTGGTCGAATGCGAACAGATGCTGGACGGCCAGGTCCCGCTGCTGGGGGTGGTCCTGAACAGGGCGCGCAGCAACAGCCTGCCGCACTACAAATAAGGCGTTTCGGGAAATCGTCGCGTCAGGTAGATCGCAGATGTCCCGAGAGCGCGAAGCGCGGCAGGGTATGTGCGATTGAACATTTTCCCGAAACGCTACAGGTCGGAAAACCGGTGCGATCCGGCAAATTTGTGCCTCAACTTCGCCCGATTTCCATGGTGAAAGCCGAAGAACCCCTTGATGGCCGTGGCTGTCCCGGGGGCATTTTGCATTGAGGTGACGGGTACATGGGGCCGATCTATTCCCTGGCGGATTTTCTGGACATGGTGCGCCGCCGCATCGGGGTCATCTCGTTCGTCTTCATCGCCGGGTGTTTCGCCTCGCTCTACTGGGCCCTGTCGCAGCCGCATGTCTATGAATCCGCCGAAGTCATCCAGATCGAACAGCCCAAGATTGCCGATTCGCTGGCTCCCTCGACGGTCGAAGGATCCTCGGCGCGGCGGCTGCAGCTGATCCAGCAGCAATTGATGGCGCGCAGCAGCCTGTTGGAAATCATCGAGAAATTCGACCTGTTCGAGAATCTGACAGCCCTGCGCATGTCCGAAAAGGTCGATCTGCTGCGCCGCTCCGTCACGATCAACGGGGTTGCCGCCACGCGCGAGGGTTATGCCGATGACGGCACCATCGCGGTTCTGACCATCACCGCGCGGCTGGACAATGCCGAACAGGCCCAGGCCGTCGCCCATGAATTTGCCAACCGCACCCGCGATCTGACCGCCGCCCAGCGGCGCGAACAGACCCGCGAGACGCTGGAGTTCTTCTCTGCCCAGGAAGACCAGCTGATCGCGGAAATCGCCCGGCTGGACGACGAAATGGCCGCCTACCGCAGCGCCCATGACATCTCCATCGAGGGGACGCTTGAATTCGTCCGCTCCGAAATCGCCAGCCTGAATGACGCCTTGCTGGAACTGGACCGCGAGATCATCGCGACCCAGCTTGCCCGCAGCCGGATCGACCGCAACGCGCGCGCCGCCACCGTGGCCAAGGAAGAGGCCGAACTTGACGGGGAACTGGCCAGTCTGGGCACCCAGCGCGATCTGCTGCAGGAACGCCGTGCGGAACTGGCGGCCAGCATTGAAACCTCCCCCGAGGTCGAAAACACATTGACCAAGTTTCAGCGCCGCATGGAGCAGTTGCAGGGCCAGCTTGACGTGATTGCGACCCGCCGGAATGAGGCGGAAGTGGGATATTCACTGGAAACCGCTGCGCGGGGCGAACGGCTGATCACCCTGGAAGAGGCCCGTGTGCCGGATTTCCCGGTCAGCATGAGCCGCAAGAAACGCGCGGTGATGGGGGCCGGCGCGGCGCTGATGGCAGGGCTTGCGCTTGCGTTCCTGCTGGAGCTGCGCCGCCCCGTCATCCGCACCGCCCGCCAGATGGAGCGGGAAACCGGCCTTGTCCCGGTTGTGTCGATACCGCAGGTCGGCCGGGTGAAGCGCAGCAAGGGTCTTGCCAAACTCTGGCAGGAACGCAGCGAAGCCGGTCAGAAAGGGCGCAATGCCCGTCTGGCCCGGCAGACGGATGTCCGGCGCAGCTGAGCGGCGGTTCTGTCGAATGTCGCGCAAGCCGGCTCCTGGCGGCGCATTTGCTGAATCATGTCGCTGGGCCGTGGCGGTCATGCCTGACCGCGCTGCCAGGCATTTCTGATCCAGACCGGACTTCAGGCGTGGTATGGATCGAGGCCAGGTGAGCGGGGCTTTGCTGCCGTTCGCAACGAAACCCCAAGCCGCGCATTGACGGGCCGTGGTACGGCGATCTGACCTCAGTGACTGGCACTTTATGGCAGCCAAGCACATCCAAGCCATCCGTGGCACACGACAGCAGCCAAATCGCCGTGCCAGGGGACGGCCCGGCGATGCGCGGCGGCCTGCGGCCTTGATTCCGCGCTTGAGAAAGCGGAAAAGGGCTCTTTCCGGACGTTCGCTGCGACACGTGTGAAGGCCAGGTGAGCGGGGCTTTGCTGCCATGTCCAACATCCGAAATTGGTCGCGCCCGAACCGAGGGGTGGGCGAGTAGCGCCCGCCCCGTGGGGGCGGTTCGGGCGCTGCCAAAGCTTTGCTTTGGCAATAGGTCTTCACTTTGAGCGCACAGGCTGGGCTCCCTCCCCCCGTCCGCTGCAATTTTCACGAGTGACCGCGGGGGTGGGTGCGAAACGCTGCGGCGCATCAAACCGCAACGGACGACATGTCATACATGACATGTCAAAAATGACAGGTCTTGCATGACATGTCTGCAAGTGCGGGAAGTGGGCGGCACATGTCGGCAGCCAAAGCGCAGAGCGTTAACAGCAGAGCGCGAAGTGTGAAGAGCAAAGCGCGAAGCCTGGCGTTCCGGCTTTGTCCCCAACCACCTGAAGTCACCTGAAATCAAGGATTTCAATGCGTCAATGCCCGCACGAAACACCCCCTGCCGGATCAGACCGAGGCGCCAAGGGCGCGCAAGGTGTCAAGATGAAGCCAGAGCGCAAGGGCAGCGGCGACCACGCCCGCCACGAAGAAGGTCAGATCATGCCGCGCATCCCAGACGGCATGGACCCGCGCCAGCCAGATCAGCACCAGATGCGACAGCGCCATGGCCAGCCCCATGCCCAGGATCGCCCCCACCAGCCCGGCATGGATCGCGCCTACCAGCAGCATCGACACCTGCAGGCTGGACCGCGCCGCCGAATAGATGAAAAAGCGCCGCGAATCCCCTGCCGCAAGGGCGGCCTGATCATAGGTCATGCCGATCACCTGCGGGATCAGCGCCAGGGCCAGCAGCACCACAACCCCGCCGGAACTGGCGTAGCGGCTGTCATAAAGGTGATCGACCAGCCAGGGCCCGATCAGCGCCATCACCACCAGCATGCCGCCGATGCCAAGGGTCAGCCCATAGCGGATCCGGGCCAGCCGGTGCGGCTCTGCCCCCTCGCGGTAGATCGGGATCATGACCCGGCCCGTCACGCTCAGCCCCAGCAACAGCGGGAAACTGGCCAGGAAATAGCCGATGTTGTAGATGCCCAGCGTCTCCAGCGTCAGGAACTTGCCCAGGATCGCCTTGTCGCCCTGGCTGGCAAAGAACCAGAACAAGGTGGAGAGGAAGATCCACTTGCCGAAATGGATCAGCTCGGTCGCGGCGGTCCTTTCCCAGCGGAAGCGGTTGCGCTGGCCCGGCAGGCCATAATGGGTCAGCAGCAGCTTGGCCCCTGCCCCCACGACACCACCGATGACCAGGGCGGAAACCGATTGCAACACCACCGCAAGGCCGATCATCACCGCGATGCCGATCACCTGAGAGCTCAGGTCCAGCACCGTCAGCCGCCCCATCAGCAGGTGGCGCTGCGCGGTTTCGATCCGGGTCGGGTTGAACCCGCCCAGGATCAGCGCCAGACCGGCAATGGGCAGATAGCGGGCCAGGTCGGGCTGGTCGTAGAACAGGGACACCGGATAGGCCAGCACGCAGGCCGCACCCCAGAGCCCGATGCCGCGCAAGACCTGGATGGTCCAGGCGGTGTTGAGGAAATCCGGGTCATCGCCCCGCTTGCTCTGCGAAATCGAGGGCGAGATGCCGACATCGGAAAACAATGTCAGGCCCACGGTGATCACGCTGATCAGCGCCATCAGGCCAAAGGCTTCGGGGAACAGCAGCCGTGTCAGGATCAGGTTCGATGCCAGCCGGATCGCCTGCGAAGCGCCATAGCCCAACAGGATCCACGAGGCCGAGCGCAACGCGCGCGCCATCAGCCGGTTGTCCTTCAGCACTTCAAAAACCCGTGCAAACACTCGAAAAAAGCCTCACTTCTGCCTCAGGCGCTGAATAGAGCGTCCTTGCGTCCTGCGCCAGCGCCATGACACGGCAATGGGGCAAAGTTGTGAAGAACAAGGAAGAGCCGTGAAGATCGCCTATATTCTCAATACCTATCCGCAACCCTCGCAGAGTTTCATCCGCCGCGAGATCCGCGCGCTGGAGCGTCAGGGCCACGCGGTGACCCGGATCGCGATGCGGCGCTTTGACGGCCAGCTGGTGGACCCGCAGGATGTCGCCGAGGCGGAACAGACCGACTATCTGCTTGCCAAGGGGCCGATGACATTGCTGCGGGGCAGCCTGCGCGCCCTGGGCCGCAATCCCGGCGGGTTCCTGACCGCCTTGCGGATGGCGCTGAAACTGGGCCGTCGCTCCGAAGCGGGCCTGTTGCGCCATATGATCTACCTTGCCGAAGCGGCCCATGTGGCGGCGCAATGCCGCGCTGCCGGGGTTACACATGCCCATGCCCATTTCGGCACCAATGCCCCTGCCGTGGCGCTGCTGGCGCGGATGCTGGGCGGGCCGAAGTTTTCCTTTACCGTGCATGGCCCGGAAGAATTCGATGCGCCCCGCGCCCTGTCGCTGGGGGCCAAGATGAAGGCCGCCGATTTCACCGTCGCGATCAGCCAGTTTGGCCGCTCGCAGCTGATGCGCTGGGCCGATCATGCGGATTGGGACCGCATCCATGTGGTGCATTGCGGGGTGGAGCCCGAGCGCTTCAGCGATCCTGCCCCGCTACCCGAAGGGCCGCGCCGGGTGGTGGCGATTGGCCGGCTGGTCGAGCAGAAGGGCCAGATGATCCTGATCTACGCGATGGCACAGGTCAAAGCCGACCTGCATCTGACCCTGATCGGCGACGGCGAGATGCGCGACCAGATCGAGGCGCTGATCGACCGGCTTGACCTGCGGGGCCGCGTCACACTGACCGGCTGGGTTGATGAGACACGGGTGAAGGCGGAACTGGCGGCGGCCCATGCGATGGTCATGCCCAGCTTTGCCGAGGGCCTTCCCATGGTGGTGATGGAGGCGATGGCCGCCGCCCGTCCCGTCATCGCGACCTATGTCGCGGGCACCCCGGAACTGGTCCGCCCGGGGGAGACCGGCTGGCTGGTGCCTGCGGGCGATGTCTCTGCGCTGGCACAGGCGATGGATGACCTTGCCACCCTGCCACAGGCCAGATTGGCCGAGATGGCCGCGGCCGGGCGGACACGGGCGCTGGCGCGCCATGACATCGACACGTCGGCGCAGAAACTGGCGGCACTGATGGGACCCGCTGAGGCGTAGGCTCTGGACCCATTAATTCTATATGCTCAGCGGCGATTTCACGAAATTTCAATGGTTTGGGGCGTGCAGCCAATCCCCTCTCGTGACATTTGCTTTGCAAATGCACTGCCGGGCAGTGGTAGGTTCTATTTGCAAGCGACCCAAGACATTGAAATGAAGTGAAATCGCCGCCCGTCGCTCCGAAGGAGCGCCGAGTCATGTTGGCACGCCTTTGGCGTGACGGGTTTGACGGATTTTCCCGCAGCCCATTGCCCGGCAGGGCATTGCGCAGCAATGTCCCGAGAGGAGGCGGCGCATCTGCTTGAAATAGAACCACTATTCTTGCGCAAATGCTTCTTGTCTGCGAAAAAATCTGTCAAACTGAGTATATAGAACTAATGGGTCCAGAGCCTAGGTCGTGTTGACATTCATTGTCGCCCACCCGCGCGAGACGGATTTTGCCGCTGGCGCCCTGATGTGAGCGCAGCAATGTGATCATTGGAAGCGAACATCCGGGATGGCAGAGGCAAAATCCGCCGCGCCCCGTAGGGGTTTCGCCAAAATTGCCCATTTCTGCGTTAAGAGAGCTTGAAATAGCTGGCTATTCCTGCGCTCTCTTGCCTGGAACTGAGCAATTTTGGACTGAAACGGGTGGACGACAATGAATGTCAACACGACCTAAGGCGCCGAGGGCTGTCAAAGCCCCGGTCAGCGCCCCCGCGCCCAGCGGTTCTTGCTGCGCAGGATCGGCAGGTGGATGGCGATGCGCAGGGCGCAAAAGGCGGCAAAACCCAGCGGGTCGGCCAGGGCGCGGCGCCACAGCGGCACGGCGCCCGCGCCGGGATCATCGTTTGCGATCAGCGCCGGGAAGCGGCTTTCGATCTCGGCCACGCCCAGGTCCTGCCTGCGCCGGACCTGCACCAGCCGCGCAAAGCCTTCGACCATGGGCCAGTCATAGGTCGCAGGCACGGCGACGCGTTCCTCGGGGGTGAAATTCAGCCGCGCATAGGTGTCATCCGAGATGATGTCCGGCCAGTCCCCCCAACGCGCCCGGCCCGCCCGGTTCATGGCAAAGACGCCAAAGCCCGGCACACCGCGCGTCATGAAAGGTGTTGTCAGCCAGAACCTTGTGTAGGGTCCGGTGACCCCGCCGCCGCGCAGCGTCACATGTGGCCGTCCGCTGGCATAGCGCGGCGCATCCACGTCCAGCACTTCGGCCAGCTGTGTTATCAGCGGCGGTGACACGATCACATCCGCATCGAGATAGATCAGCACCCTGCCCGCCGCCGCAGCCTCGCCCGCGTTCAGCGCGCCCAGCTTGTTGCCCTCGGCCCGTTCCAGCACCTGCAGATGCCAGCCCTTCAACCCGGCCTGTTCGGCAAAGCCGCGGGCAATCTCTGCGGTGTCATCGGTGCAGCCATTGGCGATCACGATCACCTCCACGCCGCCCGCGACCTCCTCCGAGGCCAGCAAGGCCCCCATGCAGGCGGCCAGATAGGCGGCCTCGTCATGGGCCGGGATCAGGATGCTGGTGCGGGTCACTGGAAGGCCACCAGCGCATCCCAGCGCGGATTGTCGTCATCCAGATGGCGCAGCGCCCCCCAGGAGCCCCATTTTGTCGGGGCATAGACATCGGAATAGGCGTTGAACAACTGCCCGCCCAGGGCTTTCCACCCCTCCAGCAAGGTGGTGTAGAGCGCGCCCATCTGCGGCGCATAGTTCAGCGCCTGAAAGAAGGCCGTCAGCTCCGCGTCATCGACCATCGCGCCGATGCCCACCACATGGCTGCCGCCCTCGTACATGATCAGGTCCAGCCCATGCGCCTGGGCCACCTGCGCGTGATAGGGCCAGACGCGGGTGATCAGATCACCGACCGTATCGGCAGCGTCACCGCTGACCGCCCCGTCGCGCAATTCGCGCCCTGCCAGTTCAAAGGCAAAATCAAAGCGGTGCCCGGTGATGTAATCCTCTGCCGCCTCACCGGTCAGACCTTCTGCATTGGCCGCAGCCGCGGCCCGTGTCCGGCTTTCCTCCAGCCATGTGCGGACCATCGGCGCGCGTTCTGCCGTGCCAAGCCCGCCCGCGAAATAGCCCGACACCGCATAGGCGTCAAAAGCCTCTGCCGGGGCTGGCAGCCCTTCTGCCACCGCCAGCGGGGCGGTCAGCGCCTCGGTCTCCAGCCCCAGCCAGCCGGTCTGGCTGGAGATCACATTGACCAGCCGCGCGCGGTCTTCCCCGGCAAAGACCCCGGACCAGATCCGCGCCACCTCTGCCGCGCGCAGCCCGTAGAACTGCATCCATTTGTCCTGCGCGTTCCAGCGCGCGCGGGCCTGCACATCGGCCCAGCGGGCCTGTTCGAACTGCCAATTCCAGACCTCGTTGGAGAATTCCACATAGACCTTCAGCGCGGGATCGAGCCTGTCTTTCACCAGTTCCGCGAACTGGCGCAGGAAATCATCATCCGCCAGATGCGGCATGTTCACCCAGATGTCGGTCTCAAGCTCATTGGCAAGCTGCACCATCACTTCGACCGGGACACCGCCCGCCCAGGTCACATCGCTGGGCAAGGGGCGGTCCGCCCATGTGGCCAGCGCGGAATCATTGGTCTCCATCCAGTCCATCATGCGCAACGCGCTGAACTGGCCGATCCGCGCCGTCCAGGCCGGATTGAACAGCTGCCCGGCGGCGTGGCGTTTCAGGTTCTCGACCTTGACGACGGAAATGTCATGCGGCGGGTCGGAGGTGTTGATCCGCTGGATCCGGATGTCCACGCTGCCGGGACCGGGGGTATAGTCAAAACTCACTTCGCCCTTGCCATAGCGCACGTTTTCCGCGCGTCCCGTCACCTCGATCACGCCCTTGCCGTCAAAGGCCAGACGATACCGCCCCTTGAGCGATGCGGCCTCCGGCGGCATGTCGGTCAGGATCAGGGTGCCGATCGAGCTGAGGCTGCGGGGCAGCCGGATCGGCCAGCCGTTTTCATCCAGATGCCCGCCCGCCAGCAGCTCGGCGTATTCCATGCCCCCGAAGCGGCCGGGTTCATGGCCCAGCCAGGGCCGCGCCGTCTTCATCAGGTCTATGAACGGAGCCTGGGTGCTCCAGTCCGTGACGGCGGCAAGGCCGATGGCCACCCGGTTGGTGCCTTCGACCGCCCCCTGCGCTGCCGCGACCAGATCGGCGGCAGGTGCCTCTGGCAGAACCGGCGGGCCGGTGGGGGCCGCAGGGGCGGTGCTGGCCCGCGCCTGCCCGTTGGCCGGGGGCACCGGTGCCACCACCCCGCCGCCATAGGCCTGCACGGCCTCATAGGCCACACGCTGCAGCTGGCGGGCCAGGTCCGCGTCCGGCGTATCGAAGGGCTGCCCCCAGCGGTCGCTGAAATCCACCGGCAGGCCCAGCGGGTCCTGCCCGGTCAGCGTGGCATATTGCACCATGGCGACAAAGTAATGGCCCATGTCATTCAGGTGGATGTCATCGGCAAAGAGCGCGGAAATATCCGCAAGCCCCGGTATCCGCTCTGCCGAGATCTCATCATGAAGACGCGCCATCGCCTGACCTGCGGGGATCAGCCCGACCTGCGCACTGTCCGAGCGGGTGGCGGCGGCGACCTGTGCCACGATCTCTTCCCAGAGCGGCAGATCCTGATCCAGCCGCTCCCGCCAGGGCGTGCCGGCCCCTTCGTCGTGATCCACTGCCGCGCCTGTCCCGCTTTTCAGCGAATGCCAGGTTTCCTGCACGTAGATATGCACATCCGGATTGGCCGAGGCCGCAAGCCCGGCAAAGGCCTGGGCATAGACATAGGTATCTGACCATTTCACATGGTTTGCCAGCGGGATCGCCTCGGTCAGGATCAGGTGGGTGGTGCCGCCCTCCGGCAGGACAGAGCGCGCGTCGATCCCTTCGGCATTGGCGGATTCGTCCCAATTGTATTTCAGCGGCGCGCCATTGATGATCTGGGCGCGCACAATGCCCTGGCCCATGCCTGCGCGCAGGGCCTCCTGCAGCATGTCCGGCCCATCGGAGCCGAACAGGCTGTGGCCGACCATCACGACCGATGCGGCAACCCCGAGCAGGTTCATGCCGCCACCCCGGTTTCGGGATGGCGCGCGATGACTTGCCAGACGACCGCCTGCATCGCGGCGGCGGCATCCGGCGAGGGGGCCAAGGCCCGCGACCCGTCGGCGCGCATCAGTTCATGCGGCAGGCCGCGCGGATCGCGGTGATAGAGAACGGCATAATGGGTCAGCGCCACCAGATAGGCCCCCAGATCGTTGAAATGAATCGTATCCGGCGTGCCATCGGCCCGTTTGGTAAAGAGGTCGAACAGGCTGGTGATGCCGCCGAGGCTGCCTGCGGCCTCAACCTCGCGCACAAAGGCCGCCATGACCTGACCGGCGGGGATCAGGTGGATCGGCGCATCGGTCGCGGCCAGCGCGGGGTATTTGACCCGGCCCTGCCAGAATTTGCGCAGATCCCTGTCGATGCGCAGCAGCCAGCCATTGCCATCGTCGGTGTGATGCCAGGTCTCGTAAAGGTAGATCCGCGTCTGCGGGTTGGCGTCCCAGGCCAGCCCGGCCCAACGGGCGAGATAGGCCGCCGCATCGTGATAGCGGATCGCATCGCGGATCTCGACCATCTCGGTCAGCACCAGGGCGTCATAGCTGCCGCTGGCCAGCGCCTGTTTCGCGGGGCGAAACCGGTCATGGGCGTTTTCCTCGGCAAAGCCGTTGATGGGCACGTCTTCCTCCCAATGGTCGCGCAGGGAGGTGCCCCAGCCCAGCTGCGAATGATAGCGATGACCCGCCCCCGCAAGCTGCGCCAGCATCGCGGGCATGTCGCGCCCCACAAGGCTGTGACCCAGATGATAGACATTGAGCGCCGCATCTGGCGGGTTGAGCGGCACCGCATAAAGCGCCGCCGCCTCTGCCGCGCCCTGTCGCCGGTCGCGGGTCCGCAGATGCTGCCCTGCAGCCGCCGCCAGCGCGAGGGCTCCCAGCCCCGCTAGGGCAGTTCGGCGCGTGGCGGGTTTCATCGGGTCAGGCTCCTTCGCCGTCACGTTGCCCAATCGCAACCCCGGTGACAAGATGCCCGGCCACTTCGGCAAAGCGCCCCGGCAGGCTCTCGCCGATGGCAAAGGGGCCGATGGGCTGCAGGAAGGTCGCGTCGAAGCGGCCCCCGGCGACATCGAATGTCACATCCAGAACTTCAAAGCCAAAGAGCTGGCCCGTCAGCGGAAACTGCGCCTTGTAGGCGGCTTCCTTGGCGGCAAAGATCATCAGGCCAAGGCGCGGCAGCGCAATATCGGCGTGACGCGATATGTCCATTTCAGAACAGATGATTGGAATGATATCTTCATCCAGTCTGTGAAGCTGTTCGGCGTCGAGGCCCAGCGATCTGACGCCGTTCGACACAACCGCCAGGCAAAGCTTATCGGTATGGGTGATGCTGCCCGCCAGCCCCGGCGGCCAGTCCGGCGCGCGGTTGGCCTGAACCGGAACCGCCCTTGCAGGCAAACCGGCATCCTGCATCGCCATCCGCGCGGCGGCGCGGCCGGCTGCGAATTCATTGCGGCGTGCGGGAGTTGCCCCGGTCATGGCCTCCGCCTCGCCGGGCCAGACCGGGGGTTGCGGCAGGCCGGGATCGGTCAGGCCAAGGCCCAGGGGCACTTCGAACAGGCCGCGCACCGCCCGTTCGATTGCCGTGGCATCAGGCATCCATTTTGCGCCGCCCCGCCCGCATCTCCCGGCGTTTCTGAACGATATCAGCGGTTTCGGGCGAAAGAACCGGCAGCGTCGGGCGCATCTCCGCGCCCTGCCGCGCCTCTGTACCCGGCTGTTTTACCGGGCGTCTGCGCCTTGTGCCACCCTTGGCCCTGTCCAGATGCCCGGCCAGCGCCCCAAGGGTCGGGAAGCGGAAGATATCGGTGATCGACAGCGCCACGCCGCCCAGTGCCGCCTTGATGTCGCGGTGCGCCTGCACCGCCAGCAGGGAATGCCCGCCGAGGGAAAAGAAATTGTCCTCCGCCCGGATGTCCGCAACACCCAGGAGCCCGGTCCAGACCTCTGCGATGCGCTGGATCGTCTCTTCGCTGCCCTGCGGCGCGGCCTCCTCGACCAGAGCCGTCGGCGTTCCGGGCCGGGGCGCGGCGGCCCGGGCCTTGGCCTTGGGCGCGGGCAAGGCCTTGCGGTCGATTTTCTTGTTGGGGGTCAAGGGCATGGCGTTCAGTCCGACGATGGCACTTGGGACCATGATGGCAGGCAGATCCTGTGTCAACACGGCCTTGGCCTCGGCCTCCGTCACGGCGTTTTCCGGCGTGACATAGCCGACCAGCTGCGCACCACCGGGGCCATCGCGCGCGATGACAACCGCCTGGGTGACGCCCGGCAGGCCCGCCAGACGCGCTTCGATCTCGCCCAGTTCGATCCGGTGACCGCGTATCTTGACCTGCGCATCGGCGCGGCCTGCGAAATGCAGGCAGCCGCCCGCGTCCCAGGAGACCACATCGCCGGTGCGGTAGAGCTTGCCGGCACCAAAAGGATTGTCCACGAACCGCTCCGCCGTCATCTCCTTCCGGTGCCAATAGCCGAGGGTGACACCATCACCCCCGATCCACAATTCACCCGCAACACCAACGGGTTGCGGCAGCATCTTGTCATCCAGGATGAAGACCTGTGTATTGGCGATGGGGGTCCCGATGGGGGCGGTCACCTCCGTTGCATCCGCCACCATCTGCGTGGTTGACCAGATCGTCGTTTCGGTGGGGCCATACATGTTCTGGATGCTGGCCTGCGTATGCGATTGCAGCGCGGCGACCAGCGTAGCGGGCAAGGCCTCCCCCCCGATCATCAGCTGGGTGACCCCGGCCAGCGCCTGCTGCGCCTCTTCGTTGATGACCAGCATCTGCGCCATCGAGGGGGTGCATTGCAGATGCGTCACCCCGTGGCGCTGGATCTGTGCGGCGATGGAGAAATCATCCGCCGCCAGTTCGGTCCCGCGATTGGCCTCGGCCAGGACCTGCGCCAGCGGTTTCAGCCCTTCCAGCACATCCCGGACGGGAATGCCGTAGTCGATCAGGCAGGCAACCTCGTCCACGCCGATGGATTTGAGCTTTTCGGTGCGGGCAAGCCCATCTGCCACGGTGCCGAACATGCCGCTGTCGTTGAAATAGCGCTGGAATGCGAATTCCAGGATCGCGTCCATTTCCTCGTCGGAGAGACCTTCGAGGTTGACGTCAAAGGGGTTGGTCGCGCCTTCGGGCTTCTTGAAGGCGGGGAAGGCCCAGGCGTATTGCTTGATCAACCCGGCAGCGGAGCGCAGGTAATCCTTCATCGGTTCGCGTGCGACCTCTTCGGCCGCTTCGCGGGTTTCGGCCAGATAGGTGTGCAACATCACCGTCACCTTGAAATCCGCCGGGTCATGGCCCGCCTCGCGCAGGGCGGCGTGGTAGATCTTGATCTTGCCGGCGACTTCATCGACCGATTGGCCCAGCAGGTGGGTCAGCACATTGGCGCCAATCTCGCCCGCTTCTTTCCAGGTCTGCGGGTTGCCGGCGGTGGTGACCCAGATCGGCAGCCTGGCCGAGACCGGGCGCGGCTGGGTGATGACGGCGTGGGGCGTGCCGTCTTTCTTTGGGAATTCAACCGCTTCCCCGGCCCAGAGCTGGCGCAGCTGGTCGATGGCCGCATACATCGCGGGCTTGTTTTCAGGCGGTGTGTTTTCCGGGCGCAGCACAAAATCATCGGGCTGCCAGCCGCTGGCGATGGCCAGCCCGACGCGCCCGTTGGTCAGGTTGTCGATCACCGCCCATTCCTCGGCGATGCGGGCGGGATGGTGCAGCGGGGCGACGCAGGAACCGGCCCGGATGGCGAGGTTCGAGGTCACCGCAGCGACAGCAGCGCCAGTGACCGAAGGGTTCGGATAGGGGCCGCCAAAGGCGTGGAAATGCCGCTCCGGCGTCCAGACCGCGTTGAAGCCATGGGCATCGGCGAATTTCGCGCCTTCCAGCAGCAGCTCGTATTTGGCAGGGCCGACGCCATCGTCATTGCCCCAGTAGAAGATGTTGAAATCAATCGCCTGGGCGGAGCGGGCAAGCGGGCCGTTCGACACCAGCGTGCGGCTTTCGTCGCCGGTCAGCACCAGTTTCACGCCGCGCGAGATTGTCCAGAACAGCTCAAGCACCGAGATGTCGAAGGAGAGCGAGGTCACTGCCAGCCAGACGGAATTGCTGTCATGGTCGATGCGGTCATCCATCCCGGCAAAGAAGTTGGCGACATTGCCGTGACTGACCATCACCCCCTTGGGCGTGCCGGTGGAGCCGGAGGTATAGATCAGATAGGCCAGATCCTCCGGCGTGGCGCTTGCATCGGGGTTGTGGCCGGACATGGCTGCATGATCCGCATCCACCATCACGATTTTTGATTCGTTTTCAGGCAATTGTGCGGCGATCTTCACCTGCGTCACGATCAGCGGCGCGGCGCTGTCGGTGATGTAATGGGCGATGCGGTCAGCCGGATATGCCGGGTCCAGCGGCACATAGGCGCCGCCCGATTTCAGGATCGCCAGCGCCCCGATCATGAGGTCGGGCCCCCGCGTGCAGTAAAGCCCGATGGGCATGCCCGGCCCGGCCCCCTCGGCCAGCAGCGCATGGGCCAGCCGGTTCGCCGCCGCATTGAGCGCGGCATAGGTGAATGTCTGATCCTCGAACACCAGCGCGGTTGCATCGGGCGTGCGGGCCACCTGCGCCTCGAATGCGGCATGCAGGGTGGTGCGGTCATAGGCGCGGTCGGTGGCGTTCCAGCCGGTGAGCATCTGCGCGACCTCGGCCTCCGGCAGCGCCCAGAGCGCCCCGCAGGTGGCGGCATCGGGCAGCGCGGCAAAGGCGGTGTTCAGACGCTCGGCAATCAGGCGGGCCGCCTCCCCGGTCACCCGCGCGGCATCGTAATGCAGCCTGCCGGACAGGCTGACCGTGAGGGCGGTTTGGGGGAGCAGCAGATCCTTGTCGGAGAGGCCAAGGTCGGGCATCGCGCCGGGGTCGATTTGCGGGTCGCGCAAGCCCAGGTCGGCGGCACAGCCGCCGCTCGCGCGCGCGCGGTCCATGCCCCTGGCGATGACCTCGGCAGCGGTTGCAAGCGGCGTGTCATCCTCTGCCCTGACGGCGAGGGGCAGCCAGGGGGCCAGCAGCGCGCTTGTCCCAGCGGCCTCAACCGCCAGCGTCGCCGCCGCCTGGCCGGAAGCGCGCAGCGCGACAAGGGCTGCGGCGCAGGTGATCTGATCCTTGCTCAGGCTGCCGGTGGTCAGAGGCAGGGAGGCCGGTTGCACCGGGCCGGAGGGTGCCGCCGCCAGCAGCAGGTTCAGCGGTTCACTGCCCGCCAGAACCCCGCGCCAATGTGCCTCGTCCGCGACCGGAACATCCGGCAGGGACGACATCGGCAGCACGTCGCCCACCTTCAGCCATTGGGTCAGGTCAAGGGGCGTGCCGTCAAAATCGCAAAACGCGCTCAGGCGCAGGGCCTGTGTTGCCGTGCCAAGGGTGACGGCGTTGCGGGACAGTTCCAGCACCGTGCCGGGGGCGGCGGTCTGGGCAGTGACCTCAAGCGCGCCGATCACCACAATGCCCTGTTCCAGCGCCAGTTTCGGCAGGCAGAGCGGGTTCCAGTACTCCCCGAAGTCCAGCCCCCGCACCAGCGCGGAGAGGTCGGCGGCAGGACGGGTCAGGTCCAGAACGCCCTGCCCCCCGGGCCGCTGGTCGCGGGCGAAATAGCTGCGCTGGGTGAGGTCCTGCGGCCTGCGCTCAAGCTGGTCCGCCTCAAGCTGCGACAGCACCGCGGCAAAACTTTCCATCCCGGCGGCATAACATTTCGAATTGAGGGTGAAGGCGGTTTCATCCGGGGCGATGTCGATCATCTTTTGCGCCAGCAGGTCGCCCTCGTCCACGCCGCCTTCGATCACATGCCAGGAGACGCCATGGGTCGTCTCACCGTTGATGATGGCCCAGGCGGGGGTGTTGAGCCCGGCATAGGCGGGCAATGGTCCGTCGTGGAAGTTGATCGCGCCCTTTGCGGGCAGGGCCAGCACCGCCTCGGGGATCATCCGCAGGTTGGCGATGCTGAGCAGCCAGTCGGCGCTCACCTCTGCCTCCAGCAGGTCGCGGGGGGCTGTGAGCGTGGCAATCCCCTGCCCCTCGGCCCAGCCGCGCACAGTGGCATCGCGTGTGACAACGGCGGTGATGGCATGGCCCCCGGCAAGGATCATGTCGCCACAGGCGATGGTCAGGCTCTCATCCCCGATCAGGATCGCGCTGAAACCGGCGGGCTGGAAGGTGGCGGTCATGTTCTGTCCTCCGAAACGGGGCGACGGGCTGTGGCTCTGCCGGATCCGCTGCGCAGGCCAAGCCCGTGCCGCGCGAGATCGCGGGTGAAGAAGGCGGGGTCCTGCGGGTTGCGCCCGGTCAGGGCGCAACGCAGGGCGTGCAGCGCCGAACCGGTCAGCCGCGCGCCCCAGGCGGCAGCGGCATAGGCCCGGCCATGGGTCTTGATGAAATAATGGCGGCGCGAGGCGAACCAATAGGCCGGCATGCGCTGCCATTCCTTCATGCCGGTGGAGACGGAGCCGATGTGGACCACCCTGGCCTCCGGCACATACCAGCAGGACCAGCCCGCACGCGCGCCGCGCTTCATCAGGTCGGTTTCCTCGAAATAAAGAAAGAAGGTCTCATCGAACCTGCCGATCTCCTCCAGTGTCGCGGCGCGGATCATCACGCTGGCGCCCGCGGCCCAATCGACCCGGGTGGTCTTTTCCGGCAGCGGCGGGGCCACGATGGCATGGGCCAGCAGGCGCGAAACGGGGCCGAAGCGCACCGCCCCTTCGAATTCCCCGGCGATGGAAGGGAAGCGGAAGGCGGTGGTATGGGGCAGATCATCCTCGCCCCGCACATGGCTGGCGGCGAACCCGGCGCGCGGATGGCGGGCCATATGGTCCAGCAGGGTTGCGATGCAGCCCGGATCAGGGAAGGCATCGGAATTCAGCAGATAGAAGAAATCCGGCGCGCTGCCGTCCGACATCTGCTCGGCCAGGCCGATGTTGCAGCCCGCCCCGAAGCCGCCGTTGCGCCCCGACAGGATCAGGCGCACCCGCGCGCCCAGGTCCCAGTCGGCCAGCGCCTGTTCGAAAATGCCCATCGACCCGTCGCCGGAGGCATTGTCGACGATCACCAGTTCCGCCGTTTCCGGCATGTCGGCCAATGCCGCCTTTGCCGCGCGCAGGGTCATCTGCGGGGTGCGGTAGTTCAGCAGCACGACAAGCAAGCGGGGATCAGACATCATTCCGCCGCCGTCGCCCGGACATCATCATGTTGCACCAGCGCCGCTGCGATGACCTCGCGCAATTCCTGCGCCAGCACCGTCACATTCGGGGCCAGCACCATGCTGACGTGATCGCCCGGCACCTCGATGATCTCCATATGCGGGGCGTATTTGCGCCAGTCGTTGTCCGCAAAGACATATTCGCGTTCGGCGCTGACCCAATTGCCCTTTGTCACCTGCCAGTGGAAATCCTGCGGCGGACGGAACAGGGTCATCGGCCCGTCCCAGTCAGGTGTCTGATACTGGCCGACCGCGCCGAGGAAAGCCGCCTGAATCTTGTGGTTGTTGAACTCCGCGCCCGGCGCATCCTGACCGGGGCTGTGCAGGCCCTTGCGTTTCTCCATCTCCCAGGCCCAGCGGTTGCGCGCCCATTCGATCAGATATCCCGGCCCCTTGGCGCGCAGTTCCGCCAGTTTGATCAGCGCCTTGTCCATGCGGTTGAGCGAGGGGCGCACCGGCAGCGGCGTGTCGAGCATCGCAAGCACCGCAACCTCGTCGCCTGCGGCGCGCAGCTGCTGTGCCATTTCATAGGCGGTGATCCCGCCACCGGAATAGCCCGCCAGAAGATAGGGGCCTTCGGGTTGCAAGCGTTTGATTTCGTTCAGGTAATCCTCTGCCGCCTCGGGGATCGTCGCATGGGGCGTGGTCTCTCCGATCAGGCCGCGGGCCTGGACGCCGATCACCCGGCGCTCGGCGCTGAAGGGCAGCGCCATGTGCCGCAGGTTCAGCACGTTGCCGAACATCCCCGCCACCACGAAAAGCGGTGCCGCCTGTTTGTGGCTGCTCTGGTTCAGGGGCACGAGGAACTCGAACTTCTCCGGTGCCACAACCCCGTCACCGGGACCACCCGACACCTCTCCGGCGCCGCCGGTTTCCGCCGCGATCAGGGCGGCGCATTTCGCGATGGTCGGGGCCTCGAACAGGACCGAGATCGGGAATTCCACCTTGAAGGTGCGTTTGACGCTGGCAAAGAGGCGCACGGCGATCAGCGAATGACCGCCAAGGTCAAAGAAACTGTCCTCGACCCCCACCGGGCTGACGCCCAGCAGGTTTTCCCACATCCCGGCCAGACGTTCCTCTATCCCGTTGCGGGGCGCGACATAGCTGCCGTCAAGATCCGGGCGTTCAAAGCTCTGGCCGCTTTTCACCGGGGCCACGGCGGGCACATCGGCCTGCGCCATCAGCGCTTGCAGCGGCAGCGAGGAGACCATGACCTGCGGGCGGTTCAGGGCAATCGCGCGGCGCATGGCCTCGGGCCCCTCAGCGGCGCGGATGCCCTGCGACACCAGATAGGCCAGCCGTTCCTCGGCGGCGGAAAGCGGCGTGTCGTCGCGGGTCTCGTCCTCAAAGCGGACTTCGGCGGCGGTCAGGGGCGTGGTGCCGAAGCCGCCCTCAAGGCGTTTCATCGCGAAATCGCGGACCTCGACCAGCACCTTGCCTGACGGGTCTGTCAGGGTGACGTCGAAGCGGGCAAAACCGTCGCTGGCCTTGCCGGAGGCCAGCCGCACATGCGAGCGGATCTCTGCAGGCAGGCTGCCATGCACCCGGATCAGCCCATAGGAGACCGGCACCCAGAGATGGGTCGCGCCATAGCCCGGCACCAGCGATATGGCCCAGCCGGTTGCAAGGTCCATCAGCCCGGGATGCAGGAGATGCCCGGCTTTGAGGTCATCGCGCGCATCCTCCGGCAGGGCGAGTGTTGCCAGCCCCTCGCCCGCGCCAAGGGCGGTTTCGCGCAGGACGTGCCAGCGCGGCCCAAAGGACAGATGCGCCTCCTGCGGGGAGACAAGGCGTGTCGCGCCCGGTTTTTGCACGGTGCCGCAGCGCGCGGAAATGGCTGCGAGGTCAAGGGCATGGGGCCGCGCCTCGGCCAGCGGGGCCAGATTGGCCTGGGCGTTCAATTGCCAGCCCTGCTTGCCGCCGAACAGGCAATCGCTGCGCATTTCGGCGCTGAAGCCCCGGCCACGGCCCTGAAGCGTGATCCGCATCTGGCGCGCTTCGCCCTCTGCCACCGGCATGGCGCGCAGGAAATAGAGGTCTTCGATATCAAAGGTCCTGAGCCCCTGCGCCGCCGCCGCTTCGGCCAGCAGTTCGATGTAGCCGGTGCCCGGCAGGATCGCCTGCCCGTCCCGGGTGCGGTGCTGGTCGAGCAGCCAGTGGTCGGTGCCCAGCGGGGCGGTGAACACCGGATCGCCGCCCGCATCCGCGCCGGCGGTGCTGATCAGCGCCGCCTCCACGGGGCGCGGTGGCAGCACGTCGCTGGCCGCACCCGGCAGGGCATTGGCCGCCATGCCGACATCCGCCCAGATGCCCCAGTTCACCGCCACAACCCGGGTCTTGCCGCCCCGCCGCGCGGCGGCAAAGGCGTTGAGCCAGGCGTTTGCGGCAACGTAATCGACCTGCCCCGCCGAGCGGGTCGCGGTCGAGGTCGAGGAGAACAGCACCAGCAGTTCCAGCGCGCCATCGGGCAGCAGTTGGTCCAGCACCCGCAGCCCCTGCACCTTGGGCGACAGCACCGCATCCATCTGCGCATCGCTCTTGCCCAGCATCGGGGCGTCATCCAGCACGCCGGCGGCATGGATCACACCGGTCAGCCCGCCGTGCCGCGCTGTCAGATCGTCGATGACGCGGCGCATCTGGGCAAGGTTGGCCACATCGCCGCCCGCCACTTCGACACTGCCGCCCTTGGCTTTTGCGATCGCTTCCAGACGCATCACCGCCTGCATCCGCCGCGCGCTGCGGTCGGCGGTGCCGTTCCTGGCGATATGGGCCTGCCAGGCCGCGCGTTCTGGCATGGCCTCGCGTGCCAGCAACACCACATTGGCCTTGTGCCGGGTCAGGATATCCGCCGCCAATGTCTGGCCGATCCCGCCGAAACCGCCGGTGATCAGATAGGTGCCGCCATCGCGGAATTGCGCCGTCTCCGCCGGGGTCAGCGGCAGGGGTTTATAACCCATCTCGAACCGCTTTTCGCCCCGGAAGGCGCCGATGCGGTTGGCGGGCGTGGCCATCAGATCCTCGATCAGCCGGTTGGTGAGGTCAGGCTGCGCAACCGCCGGGACGGATCTGGCAAACCACCCTGCCCGCGCAATCACGGGCTGCACCGCTTCAAGGTCGATCTGTGTCGCGGTGACACCGGGCACCTCGCGGGTGATCACGCCAACCGGGCCGGACACCAGCGCCTTTTCGGGATGCGGCAGGGCTTCATCCGTCACCTGCGCCGCACCGGTGGTAAAGACGCTCAGATGCAGGGGCGCGTCGATGCCTGCCTCGGTGATGGCCTGGGCCAGCCAGGTCAGGCTCCAGAAACCCTGTTCGATGTTGCGGTCAAAGGTGCTGGAGCCGGGGCGCGGGGCCACCTGATCATCGGTCAGCCAGAAATGCGCGATCCGGTCGGGCATCCGCCCGGCCTCGCGCAGGGTAGCGATCAACTGGTCATAGCCTGCCCGCCCCTGTTCGGCGGCAAGGGTGAAACTGTCTTCGCCGGTCTTGGCAAAGGCATCGCCCGCGCGCACGGTGACAACCCTGTGGCCGGCTTCGCGCAGCTTTGTGCGCAGCGGGGCGGAAAGCCCGGCCTCATCCGCGAAGAACAGCCAGGTCAGCGGCGTTGCCGCCAGATCGTCCAGGACATCGACTGCCACATCGGCAAAGGCAGGCCGCCATGTGGGCACCGCCCCCCAATCGGCAATGTCATCGGCCCGTGTCAGCGCGGGCGCAGGAGCGGCGCTGACCGCCTTGCCGGGTTCGATGAAAAAGCGGGCGCGCTGGAACTGATAGGTCGGCAGCAGCACCCGGTTGCGCCGCGCCTCGCCCCAGATCTGCGACCAGTCGGCAGTGACGCCGCAGGCCCAGAGCCGCGCGAAGACGGAGATGAAATAGACATCATCGGCGATTTTCTGTTCGGGGTGCCGCAGCGACGACATCACCTGCCCCACGCCGACATCGGGATGCATCATCGCAAGCGAGGACAGCGCCTTGCCCGGGCCGACCTCCAGATAGACCCGTTTGCGCGCGGCGCTCAGCGTGCTGATGCAATCGGCGAAATTCACCGTATTGCGCAGCTGCGCGACCCAGTAATCGGGGTCGGTGGCCTGCTGTGCCGTGATCATCTCGCCCGTGCGGTTGGAGGCAAAGGGCATCTGCGGCGCCTGCAGGTTCATACCCGCAAGGAAGGCGCGGTAGAGATCCAGGATCCCTTCCAGCATCCGGCTGTGCGCGGCGATGTCGATGGCGATGCGCCGGTGGTCCAGCCCGGCACCGGTCAGCCGCTGCTGCATGGCATCCAGCGCCGCCTGCGGGCCGGAGACGGCAATAAGCTCTGCCGCGTTCACCGATGCGATGTCCAGATCGTCACCCAGCAGCGGTTCGATCACCGCCAGCGGGGCCGAGATCGACAGCATGCCGCCTGCGGGCACCTCGTCGAACAATCGTCCGCGCAGCAGGACCAGGTCGATCAGGTTCTCGAATGTCATCACCCCTGCCAGACAGGCCGCGACGTTTTCGCCCATGGAATGGCCCACCATGGCGGCGGGTTTCACGCCCCAGGACATCCAGAGCCGCGCCAGCGCATATTCGGTGATGGCGATCAGCGGCAATTGCACGGAAGGTTTTTTCAGCGTCTCGTCGGCGGCCTGCAGCTGGGCGGCGTCGGGCAGCCAGAGCGCGCGGATGTCATAATCCAGTTGCGGTTGCAGATGCGCCAGACCCCGGTCCATCCACTCGGCAAAGACCGGCTCCGTCTCGTAAAGATCGCGCGCCATGCCGGCATATTGCGCGCCGCCGCCGGGGAACATGAAGACCACTTCGGGGTTCTCGCCCAGCGCATCATGGGTAAAGACGCGGCGGGCATCGCCTGCCTCCAGCAGGTCGGCGGCCTGCGCCGCGGTTTCGGCCACCACCACCCGGCGCTTGTCAAAGGCGCGGCGGCCCTGTTTGAGCGTGAAGGCCACATCGGCCAGCGGCTGATCCGGATGGGCGCGCAGATGGGCGACAAGGGCGGTGGTATTGGCATCCAGTGCCGCCTTGCTATGGCCCGAAATCACCAGCGGCTGGAACGGCCAGTCGCTGGCGTCCGAGGCGGCGCGTTCCGGTGCTTCCTCGATGATTGCATGGGCATTGGTGCCGCCCACGCCCAGCGCATTGATCGCGGCGCGGCGCGGTGTGTCGCCGGCGGCCCAGTCGGTCAGCTGGTCGTTGACGCGGAACGGGCTGCCGGCGAAGGGGATCGCGGGGTTTGGTGCCTCGTAACCCAGGGAGGGCGGGATCTGCTTGTGATGCAGGGCCAGCGCGGCCTTGGCAAAGCCTGCGACCCCGGCGGCGGTATCCAGATGGCCGATGTTGGTCTTGACCGATCCGATGCGGCAGAAATCGGTGGCGTCGGTCTCGCTCCGGTAGGCTTCGGTCAGGGCCGCGACCTCGATCGGGTCACCCAGATAGGTGCCGGTGCCGTGGCATTCGACCATGCCGATGCTTTGCGCCGCGACACCTGCGGCATCCAGCGCCGCCGTGATTGCCGCCGTCTGGCCATCGACCGAGGGGGCCAGGTAGCCGGCCTTGGCCGCGCCATCGTTGTTCACCGCCGACCCCTTGATCACCGCCCAGATGTGATCGCCGTCCGCCACTGCATCGCTGAGCCTGCGCAGCGCCACGCAGCCCGCGCCGGAGCCAAAGACGGTGCCCTGCGCCCGGTGGTCGAAGGCATGGCAATGCCCGTCCGGCGACAGGATTTCGTTCTCCTTGAAGAGATACCCCCGCCCCTGCGGCAGTTCGATGGTGACACCGCCCGCCAGCGCCATGTCCACCTCGCCCGCGCGCAGGGCGGCGCAGGCGTAGTGGATTGCGACCAGCGAGGTGGAACAGGCGGTTTGCAGGTTGATCGACGGCCCCTTGAGATCGAACACATGGCTGACGCGGGTGGACAGGAAATCCTTGTCGTTGCCGGTGTGGCGCAGCAGGAACATGCCCACATCGTCCACCAGATCGGGGTTGGAGCAGATGTTGAAATAGAAATAGCTGCCCATGCCGCAGCCCGCATAGACCCCGATGTCGCCGGGAATCGTTTCAGGCGGATGGCCCGCCTGTTCCATCGCTTCCCATGCCACTTCGAGGAACTTGCGGTGCTGGGGATCGAGAATGGCCGCATCCTTGGGGGAAAAGCCGAAGAAATCTGGATCGAATGTCTCGAATCCGTCCAGGACGGCGGCGGCTGGCACGTAGTTCTTGCGGGCGATGGTTTCGGGGCTTTCGCCCGCCTCCAGCAGCGCCTGCTCCGACAGGCGGCGGATGCTTTCCACCCCATCGCGCAGGTTCGCCCAATAGGCGTCAACACTGGCGGCACCGGGGACATTCACGGACATGCCGACAATGGCGATGTCGTCACCGGTCAGGCTGCGGTTTTTAGACGTGCTCATTTTCAAACTTCCCATACCTGAAAGCGCGACAGATCTGGGCCCCATATTCGAGTTCTGAAATACCGGGCGTTTCAACAGGGCAATTACGGCATTTTTATGCCCCATTTCATCGAACATTCATATTTTTAAGAGGTTTTGCAGCAAGTTCGACGGTTCTCAGGCCTTATTTAGCACAACAATCGACGGGCTGTCCGGGGAATTTTGCCGCAGGTGGAAACAGTGGCGCCATATTTGCCAGAATCGGTCGATTCCGCCGGTGACAAAACGGTTGAGTTTTGGCACATTCTGTGGTGCGGAGAAGGTCCGGAACGAGCCCTGAGCAGACAAGCTATTCCCGATATCTTCTTCTGCTGCTTCCTACCAGGCTAACGAATTCGTCAGCTGAAAATTCCTCGGGTTCACAGGCATCCCAATCCTGCAAGAGCGTCACAGTCTGGGCGCGCGGGTCTACTTCCAAGGCGAACGTATTGAATTCCAGTGTGGTAGTATCTTCTTTTTTCAGGGCACTCTTCACACGTTTCATCACTCCAGAAACCCCAGAGCCAGCAATTTCGATATCCAGGTATTGTATCGCAATTGTTTTGTTTGACGGCTTCATTGGAGTTATCTGCACGAGAACATTTAATTGCAGATTCCACGCTTTGAAGCACTGTGTCAAACAGCAGCTCCGTCCCGCAGACCGGACATAAACCCGTTGCCAGAACCTGTGCGGCAAAAACGGTGGTTTTGCCCCGGATCAAAGCACGGTGCGCTTGCCCTCCGGGCGGTTCGGGGACATCGCCGTTTGTCCCAGCGCATGGCGCGGCGCTGCGACCCCTCGCGGCATCAGGCGTTCCGCATGCCCCAGAAGCGCGCCTGCGGTGAGCCAGGTCAATGGCGTCAGCGTGGCGTTCAGCAGCATGTCCACCATGGTGATCCCCAGGATCAGGCACAAGGGCGCCACCAGCGGCGACAGCGCCGCCTCCCCCTGCCGCCGCATGTAGAGCGCCAGCATCGCCAGTGGCAGGGCCAGCAGGCCGAATTCGCAGATGTACCCCAGCCAGCCGAAGGTGCCGAAGATGATGATCCAGCGGCCATCGGGGATTGACAGGATCTGCCCGGTTTCGCCGTCGCGGATCAGGCTGCGGCCCCAGCCGCCCCAGCCGAACAGGGGCTTTTCCGCCGCCCGCGCCAGCAATTGTTCCTCGTTGTTGAAACGGTATTCCAGCGATTGCGCGCGCGCGGGGTTGATCGCCTCGGCCTGGGCGATGATGGCGTCCAGCGGGATCAGCTGGAAATTGCGCAACATCGGATAGACCACTGCAACCACGGCAAAGAACAGCGCCAGCCGGATCTGCCAGCGCAGCGGTGCAAACAGCACCAGCGGGGTCAGCGCCATGCCATAGGCCAGCGACGCAAGGCTTTTGCACAGGATGAGCAGCACCGCGAGATAGGCCACCACGCAGAAGGCCCGCAGCTTTCGTTCCGGTTCGGCCACCCGCGCCAGACCGGCTGCGGCAATCAGCCCGGTGCAGACAAACAGCGCCAGCCACAACCCATGCGGCAGGAAGACGATGGGTCTGAACCCGCCGTCGCGCATCATCTGTTCGAAGGAATGCTGGAAGAAGCCGTAGATCCAGACGTTCATCTGCGGGCTGAGGCGGATTTCGATCAGCGAGGGCACGGAATAGATCAATGTCCCGACCATCAGCGCCGTCAGCAGTTCGCGCAGCCCGCCCTCTGTCGCCAGAAACTGGCGTGCCAGCAGGAAGGGCACCAGGCTCAGCACTTGCGCGATCAGCACCGACCCGATGTCGCGCACCGATTGCCCCGGCAGTTGATCCACCACAAAGACGATCGGGTCGGTATTGCGCAGCACCTCGAAAATGATCGGATCGCCGTTGGTCAGCACCGTCGGGATGGCCGAGAGCACCAGCCCCACCGTCAGCAGCTGCGCCAGCCGCGCATCGGGCCAGAGGGCCACCCGGTGGTGTTTCACCCCGAACAGCAGGATCAGCAGCACGCTCAGATTGGGGATCGAGGTCTTGTCCATTGCCGGGACCAGCGGCAGGTTGAACTCCGCCAGCGGCGGCAGAAACAGATATCCCCCCAGGATCGACCAGATCAGCGCCCGCTCCAGTTTCTGGGTGCGGAACAGGATCAGGCAGACCATCGGCCAGATCAGCAGCATCAGATAGGCAAGGCCGTTGGGCATGGGGTCGGGGCGTATCCTGAGGTCGCGTGAGGGAATAGAGCAGGTAAATTACCATCTGGCCCGCGCCCTGTCATCTGGGTAGATTTGGCAAAACCTGTTGGATTGATCCGGAAGAACCCCGCAAGGCATTGTTAATGAATGGAAATATATCAGTGAATTCGGCATGGCCCCAGGGCGTCCCGTGCTGCGCTTGGGCAGGTGACGTGTGAAATTTGGCACGCCCCCGGCCGAAGTCGCGGTCAATGTGCCGACACGCGCAGGATTGTTTCGCGCCGTCAGGGAAAAATTCAGCGCCCGCGACGGATTCGCGCTGGCCACCCTGAACCTTGATCACCTGACCAAACTGCCCCGTGATCCGGCCTTTCTGGCGGCCTACCGTGCCCATGACATGGTGGTGGCCGATGGCCGCCCCATCGTCTGGCTGTCGAAACTGGCGGGACAGCCGGTCGAGCTCATGCCCGGCTCTGACATGATCCTGCCGCTTTGCGCCCTCGCGGCAGAGATGGGGACCAAGGTCTCGCTGATCGGCAGCAGCGACGCGGCGCTGCAAGGGGCGGCGCAGGCGTTGACCGACCGCACGGCGGGTCTGGAGGTTGTCCACATCCACGCCCCGGCCTATGGGTTCGATCCGCAGGGTGCCGCTGCCGAGGCGCTGCTGGCGGAGCTTGCCGCCTCTGGCGCGGGCCTGTGTTTCATCGCGCTGGGCGCGCCGAAACAGGAGCTGTTTGCCGCCCTGGGCCGCGAAAAGGCACCAAGGGTCGGCTTTGCCTCCATCGGGGCGGGGCTGGATTTCCTCTCAGGTCATCAGGTCCGCGCGCCGCGGATCATGCGGATGCTGGCGCTGGAATGGCTGTGGCGGGCGCTGCAGGCCCCGCGCCGGATGGTGCCGCGCTATGCGAAATGTTTCGCGATCCTGCCCGGCCTTGTGGCGCAGGCGCTGCGCCAGCGCTGAGGGCCGGGGTCATTTGTATTCGATGATCCGGCCCTTGCGGCGGCCCAGAAGGTATTGCAGCGCGCCCTGCGCCTCGGGGAACTTGCCCAGCACGGTGAACACCGCCTGAACCACCCCGCCGCGCCGCGACAGCCGCAGCACCTGCAGTGGATAGACCAGCAGCAGGAGCAGCGCCCAGGGCGTCACAAGAACCGCCAGCACCAGGACCGTCAGCGGCAGGCCCGCGCCCCAGAGCAGCGCGCGCCGGGTTTCGGTCATCCAGTGACGCTCCGGCGGGGCGCCGTGCAGCGCCGCCCCTTCGGCAAAGGCATGACCGGCCCGGCGGCTGCGTTTCCACCATTGGCCGAAGCGGGTGATGTCGGCATCATGCCAGGTCATTTCCGCCTCCAGCCGCCAGACCTGCCATCCGGCGGCGCGCAGGCGGACGCAAAGCTCCGGCTCTTCCCCCGCGATCAGACTGTCGCGGTAGCCGCCCACCGCGCGCAGGGCAGTTACACGCATCAGGGCGTCGCCGCCGCAGGCTTTGGCCTGTCCCGGGGCGGTGTCCCATTCCGCGTCGATCAGCGCGTTGTAGATGCTGGCCTCCGGATGACGTTCACGGCGGCGGCCACAGGCCACGGCGGCCTGCGGATGGTCGGCCAGAAAGGCGCGGGCCGTCTCGATCCAGCCGTCGCGCAAGACGCAATCGCCATCCAGCAGCTGCACCAGATCGGCATCGGCTGGCAGCGCCGCCAGCCCTGCGTTGCGCGCCCGCGCGGCGGTGAAGGGCTGCGTCATGTCCAGCGCGATCACCTGTGCGCCACGCGCCTGCGCCGCCGCGACGGAGTCATCGGTTGAGCCCGAATCCACATAGATCACCGGATCGGCCCGGCCCGAAAGCGCATCGAGGCAGGCCATCAGCCGTGCCCCTTCGTTGCGGCCGATGACAATCGCCGCGACCTTCACGGCGACAGGTCCGCCAGGTGGTCGGCATAATCCTGCGTTGTCACGGTAAAGCCCGCACGGGCCAGCAGTTCCACCCGGTTCCAGCGCCGCGCATCCAGCGAAAACAGGCTCACATCGGGGCTGTCCGACAGCACTCTGGCGCGGGCCGCGTCCTCGCCATGGGCCAGATCGCCCGAGGCCAGCGACGCCGCATCGCGGGCCAGCGGATTGTTGGCAAACTTGTAATGCTGGATCACCGCTGTCACATCCGACACCGTCACCCCCATCGACAGATGCGGATGCGGCGCGGGCGTGACCCCCGGCCCGTTGAAGATCAGCGGATGTTTGGTCAGGCAGCAATTCTCGCCAAACACCTTGCCCCGCACCCCGCCAAAGCAGAATTTGACCGCATCGCTGGCAGTCCGGTTGTCGCGCAGCAGGTCGGAAAAGGCGATCTCGGTGCTGTGGTAGTCATGGCGGGTGATCTGGCTGATGTCGTAATAGACAAAATCGCGCAGCACACGGTCATAGGGCAGATCGGCCACCTGCGACAGTGGCGCCTTGGGGAACATCTCAAGCATCTGCGCCACCATCGCGGTATGGCCCCGCGCCTGCATATAGGTGGTCAGCGCGCGGATGCCGTGGGTCGTGGCCCCCTGGAAATCCAGGATCTCGTCCATATCGACATAGAGGCACCAGCGATTCTGCCCGTAGGTCCGGGCGGGATAGGCGCGCAGCAGGTCCTCGTAGCCGGCCAGCGGCAGGGTGCATTGGTCGATCACCGTATTAGGCTCTGCCGCGATCCGGGTCAGCGTATCATCGGTCGAGCCGTTGTCGATGAAGACGAAATGCCGGATGCCGATGCTGCGGTAATGATCGAGAAAGGCGTCAAGGTAATAGCTGCCGTTGCGCACCAGCACGATGGCAATCACCTCGTCCTTGCCGGTCTCCAGCAGTTTTGGCCCGTGGATATGGCGCAGGGAAGCCGCGAACCGCGCCCGGCGGCGGCGTTCGGCGGCACGCTGCAGGACACGGCGCAGGATATGGAGCGGTGTTTTCATGCATGGGGTGATACGACAGCCCCGCGCTTGGGTCCATGACCCGCCTGCATCTGCCGTGGTTTTGGCGCATCTGTGGCGGCGAAAGACCTCAGGCGGGCTGTTGGCCCCCGGCGCCCTGCGCGGCACCCTTCCCCGCAGTCTCACGCAGTGAAGGGTCATATATGGTCTGGCGGGCGCGCCCGGCGTGTTTGGACGCATAAAGAGCGACATCCGCGTCATCCATCAGCTTTTCCATTGCCGGGCTGATGCCGGATTGAATCCAGACGGTGCCGATGCTGGCGGAAATCCGGCAGAGGTGACCGCTGTAGGCGATCGGTTCCTCCAGCCGGTCGATGATGCGCCGGCCCACGCGGCGCAGGATGTCGGCATCGCGCACATCCACAAGCACGACGGTGAATTCATCCCCGCCGACCCGCGCCACCGTGTCCTTGTTGCGGGTTTCCTCGACCATGATCTGCGCAACGGTCTGCAGGACATGATCGCCCGCCGCATGGCCCAGGGTGTCATTGACGGATTTGAAATAATCCAGGTCGATCTGCATGACGGCAAAGGGCACCCGGCCCGCCACCATCCGCGTCAGCACATTGTTCAGCGCGCGCCGGTTGCCAAGGCCGGTCAGCGCATCGGTATCGGCCTCCTGCTCCGCCGCGATCTTGGCCCCCTGCAGGCGCAGGTTGAGACGGCGGGATTCGTCCATCGCCGCTGTTTTTGCCTCGATCAGGTAGAGCATTTCGATGGCCAGGTCCGTGGCGGCGAAATCGGCATTGCTGAGCGCATAGTCCCGCACCCCGTCCACGATGGAGATGCCGAAGGACAGGTTCACGATCATCTTGCCCTCCCCCTCCGGCAAGGGGACCAGCACCGCCTTGAGCCTGGTCCGCGGTGCGGCGCGCGTTTCAAGATGCAGTTTCGTGCCACCGGACCGCCGCAGGTCTGCCATGCTGGCAACGGCGCGTGGCCGGTTGACGGCAAAGACCTCCAGAAAGCGGGCACCGACCATGGGACTGTCCCCGGCCAGCTTGCGGGCGGTCGGCCCGGCATGGGTGATATGCCCCGTCGCGTTGATCACAAGATGCATGGGACACAGGATATCCAGCACCGATGCGCCGCCCTGCCCCGTCATTGCGCCCGTGCCCCCAGTTCAAAGGCCCGCCCTTCGGCGAAATCCGGTTCGATCAGCGAGATCGAAAGGGTTTCAATCCCCTTCTCCGAGCCGGTCGGCTCAAGCAGCGCCAGCGCGCCGTAGTCATCGGCCATGGCGCGCAGGACACCCATCATCAGATGGGCAAAGCCCGCCAGGGGCGATCTGCAGATCAGACTGTATCTGCCCTCCCCCACGGCGCGCAATTCGATCTGCGGCAGGTGCAGGTCCGGCACCGCCAGCCGCGCCCGGTCCGGCAGATCATCGAGCGAATGCAGAAAATCCTCAAAGCTGACACCCCCGAAGCGCAACAGCCGACGCACCCCTTCAAACTTGGGGTTCGCCACAAGGAACGTCCCGAAATCCTCAAGCAGGTCACTGCGGCTGCGCCGGGTGACATCGACCAGCGCGTCCAGAACGGCATGAGTCAGACTGTCCTCATAGGTCAGCATCGCCTCGAAATTGTTGAATGCCATTCCGGCATGCCGCACGACATCGTCCCACCTGTGCGCGCCGAAACTGTCGCAGATGTAGTTCTGGATGCTGCGGTTGATAAGACCGTGCATTGTTCCCTCATTCCCATAACGCCCCGCTGGCACCTTGGGCCAAAGGAATTAACAGGAGGTCAACAGCTTCAATTGTCTGCAATCTTCCTGCCGTTCGAACACAGGGAACAGAGGCCTAGGTCGTGTTGACATTCATTGTCGCCCACCCGTTTCAGTCCAAAATTGCTCAGTTCCAGGCAAGAGAGCGCAGGAATAGCCAGCTATTTCAAGCTCTCTTAACGCAGAAATGGGCAATTTTGGCGAAACCCCTGCGGGGCGCGGCGGATTTTGCCTCTGCCCTTCCGGATGTTCGCTTCCAATGATCGCATTGCTGCGCTCACATCAGGGCGCCAGCGGCAAAATCCGTCTCGCGCGGGTGGGCGACAATGAATGTCAACACGACCTAGAAATCTGTCGGTGCGCCGCCTTCGGACTTCCGCCGCGCCACGAAATCCGCCAGTTCGTCGCGGATCGCGATGTCCATCGGGGGCGGTTCGAAACTGCTCACGATATCCTTGAACATGTGATGCGCCCGCTCCGGGGTCCAGATCGCGCCCGCGGCCTCCCAGCCCTCGTAGTTCTTCCAGTCGGACAGGAAAGGCTGGTAAAACGCGGTGGTATAGCGGTCCTGGGTGTGCTGAATGCCAAAGAAATGGCCCGTATTGCCCACCGACTTGATCGCATCCAGCGCGATCTCATCCGGGCCGGTGGCGCAGATCTCGGGCTGCATGTAGCGCTGGATCTGCTGCAGCACCTCGCAATCCATGATGAACTTTTCGGGGCTGGCGATCAGCCCGCCCTCCAGCCATCCGGCGGCGTGATACACCATGTTGGTGCCCGATTGCACCGCGGCCCAGAGCGAATTGGAGGTTTCCCACATCGCCTGCCCGTCCGGCACATTGGCGGCGCAGACGCCGGAGGACCGCAGCGGCAGGCCGTAGAAGCGGGCAAGCTGCCCGGTCATCTGGGTCGCGCGCATGTATTCCGGGGTGCCAAAGGCGGGCGCGCCCGATTTCATGTCCACGTTGGATGTGAACGTGCCGATCGCGACCGGGCAGCCGGGGCGGATGATCTGCGCCAGCACCACGGCGCAAAGCGCCTCTGCCAGCGATTGCGCCACGGCGCCGGACATGGTGACAGGGGCCATGGCACCGGCCAGGGTGAAGGGGGTCACCACCAGCCCCTGCCCGCGCCGCGCCAGCCGCATCCAGCCGTCCATCATCGGAAAATCGTGTTTCAAGGGCGAGGTCGAATTGATGTTGGTGTACATATGCGGGGTGGCGTCGAATTCATCATGGGTCAGACCACCCGCGATGCGCACCATTTCCATCACATCCTCGACCCGCTCGCGGCCCAGCGAATAGGCGTGCATGACCTTGTCGGTCAGCGTCAGCTTGTCATAAAGCACGTCAAGGTGCCGCACCGAAGCATGCACATCCACCGGTTCGACGGGATAGCCGCCCGCAAAGTGGATGCAGTTGAAATACTGCGTCAGCTTCAGCAGGTCGCGGCACATCTCGCGGGTGCCGGGGACCTTCTTGCCAATCGCCATATCCCAGTAGTTGGGCGGTGAGGACACATTGCCGAACAGCAGGTTCCTGCCGCCCACGGTGATCCGGCGGTCCGGGTTGCGCGGGGTCAGGGTGAATTCGGCAGGGGCCTTGCCCACCCATTCCATCACGAAGTCGCGCCCCATGCGGACATTCTCGCCATTGACGGTGCAGCCCGCCCTGCCCAGGATTTCCAGCGCCTCGGGGTTCAGAAACTCGATCCCGATTTCTTCCAGTATCCGCATGGCACCATCGTGGATCGCCGCGATGCCTTCTTCGTCCAGAGGTTCGGTGGGGCGGTCGATGTTGACCGGCGGGTTCCAGGGCATCTGCTCGATGACCGCGCTGCCACGCCGGGTCTTGGCCCCCGCGCGCCCGCCGCTGCGCGTTTTGCGTCTGGGTTGGGTCTCTGTCATGGTTGCTCTCCTGAGGTTGCTCTCAGAAAGCCCCAGCCCAGCGGCCACATCCGTTCCGTTCGCGACGAAGGATGTCGCTTCCGGGCCGCCGTTAGCCGGTTATCGGGTGGCGGGCGTCGAGCCAGGCGGGCAGATGGCCGATATCGGGCAATACGGCATCGGCCAGCGGGGCCAGCGTTTCCGCCGTGGCCATGCCGGTGAGGACCGCGACACAGACCATGCCTGCGGCGCGCCCGGCCACCAGATCATGGGTGCTGTCGCCGATCATGGCGATCCGTTCGGCCGGCAGGCCGGTCGCCTCGGCAAAGGCCCGCATCTGGCCCGGCTCCGGCTTGCCGCCATGGCCGCTGTCGAAGCCGGCGATGAAATCGAACTGGTCCTCGATCCCCGCCGCTGCCAGATGCGCCCGTGCAGGCACGATGGCATCATTGGTCGCCACACCCAGCGCCAGGCCGCGTCCGCGCAACCCCGTCAGCAAGGGAATCAGCGGCACCGCCTCGCGCTGCGGCGCGCGGGCGGCTTCCTCGTTCAACACGCCGATCAGCTGCGGGCCGGAAAGTTCGGGAAAAAGCGGCAGGAGCGCCGCCGTCACCTCTCCCGGTGTGCCCGCGATGACGATGCTGTCAGGCGCGAAGACGGCTGCATCATAATCAAATCCGATCCTTGCGCCCGCCTGCAACGCGCGGTCATGGTCGCCGCCGCACAGCCGGGTCAGAAAGGCAGCGGCCCAGACCTCCCATGTGGCGGCAAAGTCGAACAAGGTGCCATCCTTGTCAAAGAGCAACCCTTTGATTTCATTCATGTCCAATTCACCTGCTCGCCACCGGGCAAGGCCGCCCGTGCCATCATCGGCCTGTCATAGGATGCTTTCACCGCGTCACAGAAAGCCACCACCCAGGCATCATCCATCATCAGGAAATCGAGCACACCGCCCAGGAAGGCGGGATCGGCCGCGCGTTCGCGCAGATCGGTCTCGGAGGTCCCGGTGCTGCCCAGGAACACCGGCAGAAGGTCATCATTGCCAACCAGCCAGGCCAGCGCCTGCAGGGCAAAACTTTCGGCGGACTCCCGCGTATCGGACATGGCTCTTCCGTTTTTTAAGGTTCCAGCAACGCTTTGTTAACCAATGGGTTCAAGAAAGAACCTATGGAATGCGTTCTTACATCACGCGGAGGTCGGGGGCATGCAAGCTAGAATCCTCATCGCCGACCCGATTGTCACCAACCGCATCGTGCTGAAGGTCAAACTGGCCAGCGCGTTCTATACCGTCATTCAGGCGGGAACGATGGCCGAGGTCACGGAAATCGCGCTTTCCGATGCGCCGGACCTGATCATCAGCGCCCTGGAACTGCCCGACGGATCGGCGGCGGAGCTTTGCGCACAGCTGGCCAAATGGTCCCAGACCCGGCAGATCGGCATCCTGGCCCTGGCCGGTCAGATCGACCATGCCACGCGCATGGCCACGCTGGAGGCAGGTGTGCATGATATCCTGGTCAGACCCTATGACGAGACCCTGCTGCTGAGCCGGGTGCGCAGCCTGATCCGCACCTATAATGCAGAGGCGGAGTGGCAGATCCGCGACGATACCACGCGCGCCTTGGGCTTTGCCGAACCGGAGGTAACCTTTGGCCCGCAGGGCGAATTCGTGCTGGTGGGGCAGGACCGGACCACAATCCAGCGATGGGCCATCGGGCTGCGCCCCCTGCTGGGCGGCAAGGTCACGCTGGCCAGCGACAAGGAGATCATGGGCAAGCGGCTGGACAAGGGCCCGCCGGACGTCTTTGTCCTTGTGATCGGGCCGGAGACCGCCGGGTCCGGCGACAGTCTGAGGCTGATCTCGGCCTTGCGGACAAATGCAAGGTCGCGCCATTGCGGCATCCTTGTCCTGCAGACGCAGCCCGATGCCACATTGGCAACCAATGCGCTGGACATGGGCGCGGACGACCTGATGACCGATGGTTTCGACGCGGCCGAACTTGCCCTGCGGCTCAAGGCCTTGCTGCGGCGCAAGCTCCTGTCGGAAAAGTTGCGCCAGACCGTCCGGACGGGGCTGAAAGCGGCGATGTACGACCCGCTCACCGGGCTTTACAACCGGCGCTATGCCATGCCGCATCTGGTGCGCGTGGCCGAACAGGCGCGCAGCACCGGACGCCCCTTTGCGGTGATGGTCTGCGACCTGGATCATTTCAAACGCATCAATGATCTTTACGGCCATGCCTCGGGCGATGCGGTGCTGGTCGAGGTGGCCGAACGGCTGCGCAGTTCCCTGCGGGCGATGGACATGGTGGCCCGGATCGGGGGGGAGGAATTCATGATCGTGATGCCCGCCACCACCCTGCCCGAAGCGCGCCAGGCGGCGCTGCGCCTTTGCGACCTGATTGGCGGAAGCCCCTTCGACCTGCCCGGCAGCGCCGATCCGGTCCGCATCACCATCAGCATCGGCATGGCGCTTGATACCCAGCCCCAATCGCCGGAGGGGGCGGGCGATGCCGATATCTCGGCGGAGGATGCGGGGGCCAGGCTGATGGATCAGGCGGACAAGGCGCTTTACGCCGCCAAGGTCAAGGGCCGCAATCAGGTCAAGCTTGGCCGTCCCGCCGCCTGAACCGCCGCCGCCTGAACTGTCGCCGCCTGAACCTCCAATATCACCATGATCGCAATTGCGGCGGGGTCCGAATTCATTCCGCCTGACGGGGCCAGCGCCGTGCATCCGGCGCGCCAAGCGCTGCCACCACCGGAGCAAGCAAGCGCCGGGGCACCATCATCAGGAGCGCCGGCGCATCAACCGTGACCGTCATCGGCCCGGTGGCATGGTTCGATGTGCCGGACTGGACGCCGGGCGCGAAATCAAGCCCGTCGAGCGGCCAGTGCAACCCGGTGCTCTGCGCCGTGACCGGGGCCAGCGGAAACAGGGAGATCACCTCGGCGCGTTCGGTCGGCAGGCTGATGCGGGGCGGAGCAAGGAACAAAAGCTCCTCTGCCCCGATCAGCACACAGGGGCGATCCGCACAGACCATCAGCGTGTGCAATGCCGCCAGCTGGTGGTCGATCCGCCCGCCGGTAAAGCCCACCGCGATGACAACGGGGGCCGTGATGCGGGTCAGCGCCTTTTCGAAATCCGTGCTGTCCTGCTCCGCGATCAGATGCAGGTGACCCGCCGGTATCGCGCGCCGCGTTTCGGGCGAAAGCGAGTCGAAATCGCCGATCACGGCTTCGGGCATGATCCCGGCTGCAAGGGCAAGTGCCGCGCCGCCATCCGCTGCAACGCAGCGGGGTGCCAGCGTCAATGCTTTGTGAAGATCTTGTGGCGTAGCCTGCCCACCACCGACCAACGTGATTGGACCCTTCCCGTGAACAATGCCCTTCGTTTTGGCGACAATGCCGTCAATCATGGCTCATTTGCCCTTATTCCGGAAACAGATCACATTCTGGCCTTAAAATGATACGATGCCTTGCACAGATTCGGACCTCTTTGGTCTTGGACATCGTGGTAAACAGATATCTGCAGAACCGCAGAGGACGAGCATCCGATGATGAGTAACAACAAGATCCTGACCGTCTCATATGGCACGTTTTCGTGCACGCTGGAAGGTTTCGATGACAGCTTCGGCACCATGAAGGCGATTGCGGAGTATTTCCGCGATCTGGCGGCAGATGACCGTTACTTTGGTGCAGAACCTCCGCAGCCCGATGCCGAAATGCTGACGCGGATTGCTCAGAAGGAAATTTCGCGCCGGGTTCAGGCCCGCGAGCATGATGGCAAGATCGTGCTGAGCGCGCTGGAAGATCACAGCGATGCGCCCGAACAACCCGCAGCCAAGGCGCCGGAAGCCGCTCAGGCAGAGGCCAGCGCGCCTGCTGCCGCCGGTATCGCAGCGCTGGCCGGCGCCGCCGCGCCTGCCGCCCCTGCCCCCGTTGAAGCAGCCCCTGCACCCGTCGATGAGGCTGACGCCGCCATCGCCGCAGAAGCGCATGTTGACCTGGCCGATCTGGCCCGGGAAGAACCGGCCGGGGCTGACAGCGACACACCCGCAGAAGAGACAACAGCGCCGGAACCGATCCGCGACCTCACCGAAGAGGCCGTGGCCAGCTCGGCACCCGAGACCTCCGTTCAGGACGAAGACGAGAACGACATCGTCCCGGGCCAGCCCGATTCGGAGGTCGAAGCCTTCTTTGCCGAAAACGCGGCAGAGGGTTCCGTCTCTGACGATTTCGAGGATGACCTGGCAGAGGCCGCCGAACCGGCCGGGACGGCAGAGCCGGTTGCCGCTGCCCCGGCAGCCCCCGCGCCCGACAGCATCGCCGCCAAGCTGCAGCGCATCCGTGCGGTTGTGGCGCAGCATGACGATGCCGACGACGAAGAGGCCTATGCCGAAGACGAAGATGCCATCGCAGGCAGCAATGCCGCGGCTGCGTTTGACGATCTGGAAGACGCCGCAGAGGATGACCACGCCGATGACAACGCGGAGCAGGATCTGATCGCCCGCGCCCGCCATGACATCGAAGACGCCCTTGATGCGGATGACGCGGCGGATCAGGCCGAAGCGGAAGACGATTACAGCGACATCCTGAACCGTCTTTCGATGGATGAAGATGACGCCGTGGCGGAAGCCGTGGAAGACGAGGCCGAAGGTGAGGACGACGGGTCTTCCGAGGTCGAGGATGCACTGGCGAACCTGTTTGACGACGAGGACGAGGCAGAGGCAGAGATCGAGGAAGCCGCCGAAGCGGAGGATGCCTTCGACGCCATCGAGGATGCCGAGGTAGAAGCCGCGCTTGCGGCCGAGCCCGAAACCGCCCCGCAGCCCCGCGCCCGCGTGATCAAGGTCAAGCGCGCCGATCTGGAAGCGGCGATCAACCGTGGCGAGCTGGAAGAATACGACGACGAGGAAGACGACGATTTCGACATGTCCGACCTGGATGATGTGGACCGGGCGCTTGACGATCTGGCACCTTCGAAATCGGCCGACACCTCGCTTTCGCCCGAAGACGAACAGGAACTGGCCCGCGAGCTGGCCGAGCTTGAGAAAGACATCGAAGGCGACAACATCCTGCCGGTCGGGCAAAAGGGCGATGACCGCGCGGCCGGCACGTCCCGGCACACCCTGCCCGCCATCGAGGATGAAGCAAGCGACGACATGTCCCGGCTGATGGCCGAAGCCGACCATCACATGGACGAGCCCGAAAGCACGACACGCCGCAATGCCTTTGCCCATCTGCGTGCCGCGGTTGCGGCCAAGAAGGCTGATGGCGGGATCGGCACCGATGCCGAGCAGGAAAAGAAGGACCGCGCCTTCCGCTCCGACCTGGCAGAGGTTGTGCGCCCGCGCCGCCCGGTTGGGTCCGGCAACCGCACCGCCCGGCCCGAAGAATCGCGTCCCGCACCGCTGAAACTGGTGGCCGAACAGCGCATCGACGTTGAAAAGACCCGTGCCGCGGGCCCGGTGCGTCCGCGCCGTGTTTCCGCCGTTGTGACAGAACCGAAGGCCACCGCCGAGGGCACCGTCAGTTTTGCGGAATATGCCGAGGAGATGGGCGCGCATTCCCTTCCCGAACTTTTGGAAGCGGCAGCGGCCTATATGTCCTTTGTCGAAGGGTTCGAGCAGTTCTCCCGCCCGCAACTGATGACAAAGGTGCGTCAGGTCGGCCCGGAAGAGGGTTTCAGCCGCGAAGACGGTCTGCGGTCCTTTGGCCAGCTGCTGCGCGCGGGCAAGATCGAAAAGATCAAGGGCGGGCGGTTCACCGTCTCCGAGGATATCGGTTATCGCCCCGACCAGCGCGCCGTGGGGTAACCCCGGCGCACCCGCTGCGAAATGGCCGCCCCTCAGGGCGGCTGAGGCTACTGAAAAAGCACGTTCCTGCACCCGCTCCCCCCGAAACAACGAAATCGTTCTTCCACGACGCCAGCCACAAGCCTTGGCGCGGGCTGAAAGCCCGGGCCGCGCCCGACCCTCCCCCCGGGAGGGCGCTTTTGGTGACTTCTCGTATCACACTGACAACATTGATATTTGTTAGGGAAGCGCTCCGAATGCGCGTCTCAATGCGCCCTCCCAGGCTCGGGCGCGGCCCTTCGTTCGAAAACGGAACGCAGAGCGCAGAAGAACGAATTACCTCCGGCGGCAGCCGTTTCCGGGTTTGTCAGCAATCTGGGCCGCCCCTCGGGGCGGCTTTTTCATTTCAGATCAGAGCCTTGCGGATGCCTTCAGTAAACGCGGCAGCTTGCCGGACAAGGGCGGCGGAGTGGCCTCGGCGACCATCGCGTCAGATTTGCGGCTCAGTGAACATTGCTGCCTTGCCCGCAGCCGCTTCAATCGTCGCGCGCTTCCGGGTCCGCCTGGCCGATCCCCTTGAACACGAACTTGAACGGGATCGCCCAAACCACCCCAAGACCCACGTAGATCGCGAGTTCCACGAGAATCGAAGGCCGGTCGAAGAGCGCCACCAGGTTCAGCGCCACGACGATATAAAGCGGCAGACCGACCAGCAGAATCACCAATGCCCAACGGCGGCGTGCCTTATAGCTCAGGGCCATGAAGCCTCCTCAGTCCGCGAAGGGATCGGTGACCAGAATCGTGTCTTCCCGCTCCGGCGAGGTGGAGAGCAGTGCCACGGGACATTGGATCAACTCTTCGACGCGGCGCACGTATTTGATTGCCTCGGCGGGCAGATCGGCCCAGCTGCGCGCGCCTTCGGTCGATTGCGACCAGCCCGGCATTTCCTCGTAGACCGGGGTGCAGCGCGCCTGCTGGTCAGCGGCGGTGGGCAGATATTCCAGCGTCTTGCCGTCCAGCTCATAGCCGACGCAGATCTTGAGGGTTTCAAAACCGTCCAGCACATCCAGCTTGGTGAAGGCGATGCCGTTCACGCCGGATGTGGCGCAGGTCTGGCGCACCAGCACGGCGTCGAACCAGCCGCAGCGGCGCTTGCGCCCGGTCACGGTGCCAAATTCATGCCCCCGCTCGCCCAGCCGCTGACCATCCGCGTCGTGCAATTCGGCGGGGAAAGGCCCCTCGCCCACGCGGGTGGTATAGGCCTTCACGATGCCGAGGACAAAGTCGATGGAGCCGGGCCCGATGCCGGTGCCGGTTGCTGCCTGACCCGCGATCACATTGGAGGAGGTGACAAAGGGATAGGTGCCAAAGTCGATATCCAGCAGTGCGCCCTGTGCGCCCTCGAACAGGATCCGCTTGCCCGCCTTGCGCTGTTCGTTCAGCACCTTCCAGACCGGTGCCGCATATTCCAGAACCGCCGGGGCGATCTCTTTCAGCGCCGCGATCAGCGCGTCGCGGTCCACCGGCTCAAGCCCCAGACCCCGGCGCAGCGCGTCGTGGTGCACCAGCGCGCGGTCCACGCGCAGCTCCAGCGTCGCCTCATCCGCCAGATCGGCGACACGCACCGCGCGGCGGCCCACCTTGTCCTCATAGGCCGGGCCGATGCCGCGCCCTGTCGTGCCGATCTTGGCCACCGAATTCTGCGCCTCGCGGGCGCGGTCCAACTCGCCGTGGATCGGCAGGATCAGCGATGTGTTTTCGGCAATCATCAGGGTCTCGGGGGTGATGGTGACACCCTGGCTGCGCAGCCCTTCGATTTCCTTGACCAGATGCCAGGGGTCCAGCACGACACCATTGCCGATCACGCTCAGCTTGCCGCCGCGCACGATGCCCGAGGGCAGCAGGCTCAACTTGAAGACCTCACCGTCGATCACCAGCGTATGGCCCGCGTTATGCCCGCCCTGGAAACGCGCGATCACATCGGCACGCTCGGACAGCCAGTCGACAATCTTGCCTTTTCCCTCGTCGCCCCACTGGGCTCCGACAACAACGACATTGGCCATATTGAACTTCCCCTTTTGGCAACCGGCCTTGCTATAACGTCGAAGCGGCGCGGGTGAAACTGAAAAACGCGGCATTGCACCGAAGGCCGCATTTTCCCGCGCGCTGCGGGCGGGGACAGCCATGGACTTTCCCCGCGCGAGAGCGGTAATTTCAGCGTGAAACGGTGAAAGGGTCCGCAATATGGGTTTCGTGATGCGCTGGGTCTGCGCCTTTGTCCTGCTGGCAGTGACCTTCAATCCGACCGAATACAATTACACCAACTGGGTGATGGATTACGGCAGCGCCAATATGTCCATCGCGGTGCTGCTGGGGCTGTTGCTGCTGATCGGCTACATCATCTATCTGCGCGCCACACTGCGCTCCATCGGGGCCTTCGGCATGTTGCTGGTGCTTGCGGTCGTGGGGGCCGCGCTTTGGGTGCTTTATGATCTGGGGGTGCTGCGGCTGGACAATTCCAGCTTCAACGTCTGGCTGTCGCTGGTCGCACTCAGCTTTGTCCTGGGCATCGGGCTCAGCTGGAGCCATGTGCGCCGGGCGCTCTCCGGTCAGGCCGATATGGATGATGTGGACGAATAACGGGACGGCGGGCGGGGCGCACTGGCGTCAGCCAGCAGCGTCGTCCAGCCGGACGGGCGCGCCATGCGGGGTGCGTAGATAGGCCGCTTCCCAGGCGTCCCGCAATGCCGCGACATCGCCGGTCTCGGCGAGGCCCGTCTCTGCCAGGAAAACCTCAAGCGTTTCCAGCCAGGCGGCAAAGTAATCCTCGCCGCCGTTCAGTTCCCGCGCCAGACCGTGCCGCCGCAGGGTTGCGCCGAAACGCGCGGCCCAGTCGCCCCAGCTGAACTGGCCGGATTCGTTCAGATGTACCGTCAGGGCAAAGACCTGCGCATGCCAGGGTGCCTCAAACACCGGTTCGGGCCGGGTCATGGGGCAGCGCTCAGATAGCTTTGCCACAGGTCCACCACCACTTCGTCATCCGGGTGTTCGGGGTGGGCCCAAAGTTCGGAGGCCGGGAAAACCACGGCGTAAAGCGGCTCGGGCGCCTCGCCCTGCCCATGGGCATTGCTGTCGGGAAAGACATGTGACCCGTGCAGCCGCAGGATGCGCCCCCGCGCCCCTGCCGCATAGCCGGGCAGCCGTGTATGCCCGCCCGGCACCGCGGCGTTCTCGGCCTGCGCCCGTGTCACCACCGCGTCGCCTGCCGCAAAGAGCGGCTTCACCGCGCTGGGGCGCTCCACCGGGCCGCCGCGCGCCAGAACCTCGGCCACCCTGGCACGCGTCAGCACCTTGTCCGCCAGGGGGCTGGGCCCTGCCTCTGCCGCGCCTGCCAGTTCGTCGCGGGTGACAAGGCCCCGTTCCACCAGCAGGTTCGCCAGCGCCGCCATCCACTTTTCATAATAGGAGAACCGCGCGTAATCCTTTGGGGCCAGGCATTCCCGCGCATGGCGCGACATGTCGATGTTCCATTGCCCCAGCGGGCTGGTCGCCACAGTGACCGCCATGGCACGCGGGTGCCAGTCTGCGTGAAAGATCACGCTTTCGTCTTCGGGCACCACCGCGCCGTCGCCGAACCGCCCGCCCATGTCGTGGACGCGGGTCACGCGGCTGCGCCAGTATGGTTGTGGACGCGGGTCATGGCCGCTGCGCCAATATGGTCGTGGACGCGCGTCACGCGGCTGCGCCAATATGGTGGCAGAAGCGGGTCATGGCTGCCGCGCCAGGCCGGTGCCGATCATACTGTCGCGGCTGACAAGGGCCATCAGCGCCTCCTCCTCCATGCCTTCGGTACCCTCGGGCCTGCGCGGGATCACCAGATAGCGCATCTCGGCAGTCGAATCCCAGACCCGCACCGCTGTTTCCGGCGGCAGTTCAACCCCGAAATCCGCCAGCACCTTGCGGGGTTCGCGCACCACGCGGGCGCGGTAGGCATCCGATTTGTACCAGCCCGGAGGGATCCCCAGGAGCGGCCAAGGATAGCAGCTGCACAGGGTGCAGACGACCATGTTGTGCTGCTGCGCCGTGTTCTCGACCGCCATCATATGTTCGCCCTGACGCCCGTAGAACCCCATCTCGGCCACCACGGCGGTCGCATCCGCCATCAGGGCGGCGTGAAATCCCGGATCGCGCCAGGCCCGCGCCACCACCCGCGCGCCGTTGCGCGGACCGATCCGGTTTTCATAGGTGTCGATGATTTCATCCACCGCCGCCGGGTCGATCAGCCCCTTGCGCGTCAAAAGCGTTTCAAGCGCCTTGACCCGCAGGGCGGGGTCGGAGGGCAGCAGGCTGTGCGGTTCATCATGATCGTGTGGCATGGCCAATCATTGCCAAAGGCCCGCGCGCTTGTCCATGGGCTGAAACCGGCCCGATCGGCCAAGTCCTTCTGATTTCAGATCACTTTACAGGCGAAATGCGCCGAAAAATATGTTATACAGATTGCATGAAGCGAGTCTGATACACCTCATTTCCAGGGAAAACCTCTTAAACAAAGGCGTGGTTGAGCACCGCTTCGAGAAAGACCGCCCACCGCAATGGGCGGTCTTTGTTTTGGGCCGGACAGCGGGGTTTCACCGCTGACCCGCGGCTGATGTGCATCGGGCCAATCCTCCCTTGCCCCGCGTGGCAAAGACGCCTAGATACGCCCAAACTAAATCGAAAGCGGTCCCATGGAAAACGTCCTTCTGATCATCCACCTTCTGCTGGCCCTTGGCCTGATTGCGGTTGTCCTGCTGCAGCGGTCAGAGGGTGGCGGTCTCGGCATGGGCGGCGGCGGTGCCGTTTCGGGCCGCGCGGCGGCAACCGCATTGGGCAAGCTGACATGGCTGCTGGGCGCGGCGTTTCTGGTCACGTCGATTTCGCTGACCATCATCGTGGCGCAGAAATCTTCGGGGGCCTCCGTCATCGACCGTCTGGGCGCGGCACCGGCCACCCAGTCCGAAGATGGCGGCACAGCGCCGGCAAGCGATAACCTGCTGCCGCCGACGGCGGATGACAATGCGCCGCTGGTGCCCGCAGCCGATTAACCTGCAAACACAATACCTTGAGGATGGGATGATTTTCGCAACATGATGTTGCGGGCGACTCTTGCCTCGACCAACCGAATCCTGTTAGGCTTAAGTCCCGTGGTGTTGCGGTTTTCTGCAACGCATCTGGCTGGTTTTTGCCACAGAAATGCGAATACACGGGGGCTGTCCGAACATGGCGCGATATATATTCATCACCGGTGGTGTGGTCTCTTCACTGGGCAAGGGGCTGGCCTCCGCGGCGCTGGGGGCCTTGCTGCAGGCGCGGGGCTTTTCGGTGCGGCTGCGCAAACTGGACCCCTACCTGAACGTCGATCCTGGCACGATGTCGCCTTTCGAACATGGCGAAGTCTTCGTCACCGATGACGGGGCGGAAACCGATCTCGACCTGGGCCATTACGAACGCTTCACCGGGGTCCCCGCAAGGATGACCGATTCCGTCTCCTCCGGCCGCATCTATTCCAACGTGCTGGAGAAAGAGCGCCGCGGCGATTACCTGGGCAAGACCATCCAGGTGGTGCCGCATGTTACCAATGAAATCAAGGAGTTCCTAAACATCGGTGACGATGAGGTCGATTTCATGCTCTGCGAGATCGGCGGCACCGTGGGCGACATCGAAGGCCTGCCCTTTTTCGAGGCGATCCGCCAGTTCAGCCACGACAGACCGCGCGGGCAATGCATCTTCATGCATCTGACCCTCCTGCCCTACCTTGCCGCCTCCGGCGAGTTGAAGACCAAGCCGACGCAACACTCCGTCAAGGAATTGCAAAGCATCGGCATCGCCCCCGACATTCTCGTCTGCCGCTCGGAACAGCCGATCCCGGAAAAGGAACGCGAGAAAATCGCCCTGTTCTGCAACGTCCGCAAGGAATCCGTTGTTGCCGCCTATGACCTGAAGTCGATCTACGAGGCGCCGCTGGCCTATCACGCGCAGGGGCTGGACCAGGCGGTGCTGGATGCCTTCGACATCTCTCCGGCGCCACGTCCGGACCTGGCCATGTGGCACGATGTCTATGACCGCATCCACAACCCCGAGGGCGAGGTGAAGATCGCCATCGTCGGCAAATACACCCAGCTTGAGGATGCCTATAAATCCATTGCAGAGGCGCTGACCCATGGCGGCATGGCCAACCGGGTCAAGGTGCGCGTCGAATGGGTGGATTCAGAGATTTTCGACAAGGCCCAGGATGTCGGCCCGCATCTGGAAGGGTTCCACGCCATCCTCGTTCCCGGCGGTTTCGGCGAGCGCGGCACCGAGGGCAAGATCAAGGCGGCGCAATATGCCCGTGAACACAAGGTGCCCTATCTGGGGATCTGCCTGGGCATGCAGATGGCGGTGATCGAGGCGGCGCGCAACCTGGCCGGCCTGAAGACCGCAGGCTCCGAGGAATTCGACCACGAAGCCGGGAAAAAGCGTTTCGAGCCGGTGGTTTACCACCTCAAGGAATGGGTGCAGGGCAACCACAAGGTTGAACGCAAGCTGGGCGACGACAAGGGCGGCACCATGCGTCTGGGCGCCTATGACGCGGTGCTCAAGGCCGGGTCCCGCGTGGCCGAAGCCTATGGCACCACCCAGATCGACGAACGCCACCGCCACCGCTACGAGGTGGACATCGCCTATCAGGAAACGCTTGAGAAAACCGGTCTGGTGTTTTCCGGCATGTCCCCGGACGGCCGCCTGCCCGAGATCGTGGAATGGCCCGATCACCCGTGGTTCATCGGTGTGCAATTCCATCCGGAGCTGAAATCCAAACCCTTCGCCCCGCACCCGCTGTTCAAGGATTTCGTCCGCGCGGCCAAGGAGAATTCGCGGCTGGTCTAGGGCCTGTGGACAATCATCTTCCTGCGCTTTGTCTCATTGCCTCGACTTCGTTTGTCAGATGGCGATTCAGCGTGAGATTTGGTCCAGGAGATGTTTTAGCTCCGCTGAATTTTCTTCGATGTACTCAATCGCGAGGTTGGCGAATTCTTCCGGGTTGCTGGCAGACAGTCTCTTACCACCAATGTGAGTAGGAACTCTTACCGTAAGCTTTTTCTTTGGATTGTAGATAGGCAACAATCGAACATTGGCCAGGTTTTCTGTTATATGTGTGTTGGGGGCGTCAGAGAGTTTGGTCAGGTTCCCATTTTTTGTTTCTAACGAAAAAGTCCCGGTATTAACTGCGACACCGCCTCTAATAACAATGTTATTTGAATAGTGGACACTTGAAGTTCCACTGACCGGTCCAATGCCACCAACACCAACAAATGCTTCGCGAAAATCGGAGAACGGGGTAAGTCCGTGCTCGGTATGATTTCTTGCCTCTCGCAAATACAGCAAGCCCTCATCATCTTTGGATGAGTGGTTTTTAAGTTTGTGCGCCCAACCGCGAGTCACCTTAAAGTTCATACCGTTTGAGATTAGCCATCCAATCGTAAGGCCAAAGGCATTTACAAATTCTTCCCAGCTTCGTCTTAGGTCGACTCCGGTATCGGCACTTGCAATCCTGTCGAAACACGATTTTGCCTTTTCAAGGCGATAGTTGAACTCATCCCAGTCGACTTTTTTCTTCATCAAAAAAACTCCAAAAAATTATCGTGGATATTGTTGGCCGACTGGCCGCTATCATCATGCCTTCCAAAATCCGTAACATGCAAAGTATTCGGCCTGAACATCGTGAGAAATTAGAGAACCCAAATATCCAAGACAGTTGTGTTCAACAAATGTAAACAGGCCCTTCATCCTAGTATGGCGGAAACGAAATGCGCACCATTTCCCCATGCCTCCGGATCGCTTGCGATCCGGTTCGCACCCGACCCCGCCCCCCAGGGCGGGTGCGAAACTCCGACCTCGCAAGATGCTGCGAAGTATGGAAAAATGGAAATGCCCCGCCAAATGGAGGGCCGCCCTCGGGGTCGGGTGCGAACCTGCCGTTGAGAGCTGCATTCAATGAGCCAAACTTTGATTCCGGGTGACTAGTTGCGCACCCCAAATTAAGCGTTGGACCCTCGTCCTTGCTGAGCCACCAACATATCTACCCTGCGAGACACCTCGCGAACGTGTACAAGCAGGAACAATTGGCCAACCTCACCCGCAAGGAGAAACCGCCCAAACCGGGCAGCGGGGCGGCAAACCCTCCCGTCTTGCGGGAATGATGCATTGGCAGTAGCCTTGGCGGCATTTCACCTCCGCCATTTCAGAAAGCCATACCCATGCAAGTCTTTCAGACCGGTGCCGACCGGTATCAAAATGCGTCAGAAGATCCCTATGCGAAGATCAACCAGCGTACCCTGGCCTTTTTCGTAGGGTTGGTTGCGCTTGGCCTGCCCACCATCATGCTGATCGGCGTGTTCAACCCGGTCTGGCCGACCTGCTACCGTGCCTCCATCAGCCATTATTATTACGCGCCCTTCCTGAGTGGCCCTTTTATCGGGGCGCTGGTCTTTATCGGCACCTATCTGTGGGTCTATCAGGGCGAGGACAAGGACGGCGCGGAGGGGCGTCTGGCCACCTGGGCCGGCATATTTGCCATTGGCGTGGCCCTGTTCCCCACTTCCGGCTTTGGCTGCGATGCGGACAGCTTCACCGCCCGCGCCATGGTCAGCTTTGGCCCCGATCCCGACCATCTGGACCTGATCAAGGTGCCGCCCATCGACGGGCTGCCCGATCTTGCGCCCTACTTCCGGCTCACCTCCTTTTCGGCCAGCCTGCATTACGCCTCAGCGGCGCTGCTGTTTTCGTTCCTGGCCTGGTTCGCGCTGGTGGTCTTTACCGCCGTGGAGCCGCATCAGCGCAATCCCGACGGGTCGCTGAAACAGGCCAAGATCATCCGCAACAGCCTTTATATCGCCTGTGGCGGCATCATGATCTTCTGCATCCTGGCGATGGGGCTTTACGCGGCGCTGGGGGCCTGGACCAGCCTTGACCTGTCCTGGTGGCCCCGCGCGCGGCTGACCTTCTGGTTCGAGACGGTGGCGCTCTGGGCCTTCGGGCTGTCCTGGATGGTCAAGGGCCGGTTCTGGGGCCGCGCGCTGGAGGATGCCCGCTGTTGAATGCCATGCGAAAGTGACTCGAACCAAGGGATTTCCTGAATCTTGTCGGAAGGCCGTGCCGGGCAATTCCGTCTCAAATGCCAGTAATTGCCGACCCGAAGCGGACCCGCGACGCGGCACAGCGGGTGTCTGCTCAGCGGGCATTGCTGCGAAACGTCAAGCCGCGCATCGACGGGCCGTGGTTCGGCGATCCGACCTCAGTGACTGGCACTTTATGGCAGCCAAGCACATCCTAACTAACGATGTGGCATTAGAGCAGCCAAATCGCCGTGCCAGGGGACGGCCCGTCATGTCGGAGACATGCCTCTGGCATGATGCGCGGCGGCCTGCGGCCTTGATTCCGCACCGGGGGGAAGCGGAAAGGGCTCTTTCCCGTCCTGCGCCGCAAAGCGCACGAACGGCAGCTTCTCCCAGGCAGAAACGATCCGGGTCAGCGACCTGACAGGAAAGCCGCTTTTGTCTGACACCTGACACCCGCGAAAGCTGAGCCCTTGCCACGCCGCTGCAATCCACTACACCCGTGCCATGCTGAGTTACCAACATATCTACCACGCGGGGAACCTCGCGGATGTTCACAAACACGGGCTGCTGGCCTGGATGCTGGCCTACCTTACCCGCAAGGACAAGCCGCTGACCTATCTGGAAACCCACGGCGGCCGCGCGCTTTACGATCTCGACGATGCGGCGGCGCGCAAGACCGGCGAGGCGGCGCAGGGCATCGACCGCGCGGCGGGCTGGTTCGGCGCGGATCATCCCTTTCTCCAGGTGCTGAACGAGGTGCGCGCCGACCACGGGCCGCGCGCCTATCCCGGCTCTCCGCTGATTGCGGCGCGGCTGCTGCGCCCCGATGACCGGATCCACCTGGCCGAGCTGCATCCCGCGGAACATGCCGCCCTCGACCTTGCCATGTCACCCTATCCCGCGACCTGCCATCTGCGTGACGGGGTGGAAATGGCCTTTGCCCTGACCCCGCCCACACCGCGCCGGGGGCTGTTGCTGATCGACCCGAGCTATGAGATCAAGACCGACTACGAGAGCCTGCCGCGCAGCATCGCCAAGCTGGCGCGCGCCTGGAACGTCGGGATCATCGTGCTGTGGTATCCGATCCTGACCAGCAAGGCGCATCAGCCGATGCTGGCCGAGCTTGCCCGCAGCCACCCCGAGGCCCTGCGCCATGAAGTCCGCTTTTCCCCCGCGCGCCCCGGCCACGGGATGGTGGGATCGGGGCTTTTCGTCATCAACCCGCCCTACGGGCTGGAGGCCGAGGCCAAACGGCTGGCCACGCAATTTTCAAGATAGGAGCCACCGATGCCCAAGGGATACTGGATCGCCCGGATGGACGTGAAAGACGCGGAAACCTACGACAGCTACCGCGCGGCCAATGCGAAACCCTTTGCCGACTTCGGGGCAAGGTTCCTGGTGCGGGGCGGCACCCAGGACCTGCGCGAAGGCAGCTGGCGCAGCCGCACCGTGGTGCTGGAGTTTGACAGCCTTGCCGATGCGATTGCCTGTTACGAAAGTGATGCCTACCAGAAAGCGAAGGAGATCCGCCTGCCCGTCGCCGAAGGGGATATGATCATCGTCGAAGGGTACGACGGCTGAAATCTATGCTAGGCTGCGCCGATGATCCTCATGCGCGCGCTCTTTCTTTCCCTGCTCCCCACCGGCCTGCTTGCCTGTGGCGCGCCGGTCTGTCTGGTCAACCCCGACAGCCTGGCGCTGACCCGTGTCATCACCTTTGACGACATTCCATCCGGTGCCGGACCGGGCCTGCGGGTGGATGATGTCATGAACCTGGACGGTGCCCAGTTCGGTGAAATCTTCGCAGGCCAGGGGCTGGCGGCGGCGGGCGCCCATGATCAGGTCATCGGCGCGGCGCTGGGTCCGCTGATCCTGCTGCCGGGTGCCCCGGGGCAGAACCTGTCGGTGGTCAACTTCTACGGCAATACGGTGTTGAACGGCTATGGCCCCGCCGGGTTTCCGCGCCGTGAAGGCCAGGGGGAGGGCGCGATTGCCGTGCTCTTCGACAATGACCAGAACGCCCTGTCCTTTGCCCTGCGCGGCGGCGAATCCGGTGCCGCACTTGCCCAGTTCCTGCGCCGCGACGGCTCGGTCATCGGGGCGGTTCCGATAGAGCCCACAGGCGAATTCACCCTGGGGTTTGCCCGCGCCGATGACATCCGTGACATCGCGGGCATGGTTTTGACAAATACTGACCCCGAAGGCATCGCCATCGACACTTTACGCTTTGGAAATCCGCCGGACCTGAGCTAGACAGGCCGTCATGTTCGAACGCCTCTTTCCCCGCCGCAAACCCGCGCCGAAACCCCTGCCGCAGCCGAATGCGCAGCTTGCCCTTGGGGCATTGCTGGTGCGCGTGGCGCTTGCCGACCGGAATTACAATGCAGCGGAGGTCGGCCAGATCGACCGCATCCTTGCCCGGACATTCGGGCTGAAACCGCTGGAGGCCGCAAAACTGCGCGCCACCTGCGAGGCGCTGGAACGGGATGCGCCGGGCACGCCGGAATTCGTGGATATCCTGCGCGAGGAAGTCGATTATGCCCACCGCAGGGCTTTGGGCGAAGCCATGTGGTCCGTCGCGCTGGCCGATGGTGATCGTGACGAAAAGGAAGAAATCCAGCTGCTTGCCATCGAAACCGCGCTTGGGCTGACCGATGACGACATGCAGGCCGCGCGCGAGGATGCGCTGCGCAATCTCTGAGTTGGCAAGGCTCCTGCGCGGGTCTATATCCTGATCATGTTTGCTGATTTCATCAAACGGCTGACCCAGCCGGATCCCGCCCCGCTTGCCGATACCGATGCCCGCCTTGCGCTGACCGCGCTTCTGGTGCGTGTTGCCCGGTCGGACAATGACTATGACGCCGGCGAAATGCGGCGGATCGAGGAAATCGCCCGCGACCGTTATGGGCTGACCCCGGAACAGGCCGCCGCCCTGCGCGCCGAGGCCGAAGCGCTGGAGGCGCAGGCCCCCGATACCGTCCGCTTTACCCGCGCGATCAAGGAGGCGGTGCCCTATGAGAATCGCCTCGGGGTGATCGAGGCGCTGTGGAAGGTGGTTCTGGCCGACGGCACCCGCGCCGACGAGGAAGACGCGCTGCTGCGCCTTGTCGCCAGCCTGCTGGGTGTCGAGGACAAGGACAGCGCCATGGCCCGCCAGCGGGTCGCGGCGCGGTAAAGCGTTTCCAGTTTTCGTTGAAACGAAGCATCGCCAATGTCCCGGGAGCGCCAAAGGCGCGGCAGGGTATTGGCGATACAGCATAAACTGGAAACGCTCCAGGCAAGGCTCAGCGCCGGGTCATGATCCGGCGCCCAGCGCCCTGCTCCGCAAGCGGTCGGTCCTGCGCGCAAATGTCACGATGATCAGGGTCGCCGCGATCTGCAGAGCTGCAAAGACGATCATCGCGGGCAGCAGCCCCAGCACATCCGCCAGCGCGCCGCTGGCGATGACCGGCAGCGAGAACCCTGCATAGGCATAGACAAACAGCCCCGCAGCGGCGCGCGCACGGTCCTGCGGCGCCCGCAGCGACACCTCTGCCAGCGCGGCCAGATAGGTGAACCCATAGCTCGCCGCACTGGTGATGCAGGTGCCGAGCAACACAAGGGCCAGCACCTTGAGCCAGACACCGGCCAGCAGCACCAGAAACCCCAGCGGGATCAGCACAAACCCCAGATTCAGCGCGCCCTGGTTTGTCATGCGCCGGGCCAGCGGCTGGCACAGGAAACCCGCAAAAATCGCCAGAAAGATCACCAGACCGGTCCATCCGCCCAGGTCGTTCGCCGCCAGTTCCAGCGGCACGATGGCAATGGTCATGCCGGTCGTGGACCATGCCAGCGCCATCGCCGCCCCGAAGCGCCAGCTGCCTGCCGGAAACACCGGCAGCCGCAGCAATGACACCGGTCGCAGGCTGTCGTTCCGGGGCAGCATCAAGGCCGTCACCGCAAGCAGGGGCGCCGCGACGAACAGGGCGATATAGCTGACCGGCAGCAGCGTCGGCCCCTGCAGCCCAAGGCTGATCCCCGTTGCCAGCGCCCCGCCACCGAACCCCAGCGAAGTCGCCGAGGTGACAGCCAGCGCCGCGTTCCGCGCCTGCGCCGTTCCCATGATCTCGGCCATATAGGCGGTGCCCGCCGTGGTGGCGAGGCCGGTACCGACCCCCAGCAGACAGCGGGCAACCACAAGCGTGGTCCAGCCCGGCATCAGGACCAGAAGCCCCGTCGCCACTGCCCCCAGGATCAGCGCCAGCGCCAGCGGAATGCGCCGCCCGATCCGGTCAGACAGACCGCCCAGCAGCAGGAGCGTCGGCATCAGCCCCCCGACATAGGCGGCAAAGGCCAGGGTGACCGCCGTCGCGCCCACGCCGCTTTGCGCCGCATAGATGTCATAGAGCGGGGCCTGAAGGTTCACCGCAAAGGTGACAGTGAACAGCGCCAGCCCAAGCAGCGCGGCGGCAAGATTTCCCGACATGGCAAGACCCTCAAAGATTGACTTGCACGGGGCATGCCATGCGCCATAATGCATGACAATTTTTTGATTGTACCAGGTACAGAGGGTGTGATGGGCAAAGCCAAATATCTGCGCCTTGCCGACGCGCTCACCGGCGCCATCGAGAACGGCAAACTTGCGCCGGGCACCAGATTGCCCACGCACCGCGCCTTTGCCGAACAATTCGGCGTCGCCCTTGCCACGGCCACGCGCACCTATGGCGAACTTGAACGCCGGGGCATGGTCCTGGGCGAGGCGGGGCGCGGCACCTTCGTGCGCGATCCAGGCCTGCCGCTCACCCTGGGAGTGCGGCAGACCGACAGCGAAGGGCTGGTCGATCTTGTCTTCAACATGCCCGGCGGTGCCGGGGATGCGGATATGCTGCGCTCCGGGCTGCGGCGGCTCGCGGCCTCGGGCGATCTTGAGGCGATGCTGCGCTATCAGCCCCATGGCGGCCGCCCCCACGAACGCCGGATCATCGCGGAACATCTCTCGACCAGCCTCGGCCCGGTCGATCCGGAGGCGCTGCTGGTCACATCGGGCGCGCAGCACGGGCTGGCGATCACCGCACTTGGGGTGCTGCGGCGCGGGGATGCGGTGGCCACCGACATGCTGACCTATCCCGGCTTCAAATCCGTCGCCGCCCTGCAGGGGCTCGATCTGGTGGGCATCGAGGGGGTGGATGGCGTGATGAACCCCGATGCGCTGGACCGGCAATGCCGCATCCGCAAGCTGCGCGCGCTCTATCTGATCCCGACCGTACAGAACCCGCTGGGCGCGGTCATGGACCTGCCCACCCGGCAACGCCTGATCGAGGTGGCGCGAAAGCATGATCTGTTGATCCTGGAGGACGCGGCATATGCCTTTCTCGAACCGGATCCGCCGCCGGGCTTCCTTGCCCTTGCCCCCGATCTGACGATCCATCTGGGCGGTTTCTCCAAAAGCCTCGCGACGGGGCTGCGGCTTGGCTATCTGATTGCCCCGGCGCGGCATCTCGACGGGCTGCTTGATGCGATCCGGGCAACCACATGGAACGCGCCCGCGCTGATTTCCGGCCTGGTCACCGGCTGGATCACGGATGGCACGCTTGCAGCCTCCGAGCAGACCCGCCGCGCGGATGGTGCCGAACGTCAGCGCATCTGCCGCGCCGTGTTTGGCGCGCGGCCGGTGCTGGGGCATCGCAATGCGGGGTTCGCCTGGCTGCCCCTGGACAGGGGGCTGCGCGCCGGCCCCATCGTCACCCATCTGAAACAAAAGGGGCTTTCCGTCTCCGGTGCGGAGCCTTTTGCCACCACCGCCGCGATTCCCCAGGCGCTGAGGCTGGCCTTTGGCGGCATGAGGACAGAGGAGCTGACCGCCGCCCTGCAAACGGTACTGGACGCCATCGAGAGCCACACGCCCGTGAAACCCACCCCGCAGCCGGGCCCGTGACGCAGCTTTGCCACCGCCCGCGCCGGGTGCCTGCCCTGTCCTTCAGCGATTGACCCTAGGTCAGCCCGCAAATTATGCGGCCCTGCCAAACACGGCGTTGCAATCTGAGGGAAATTATTCCCTTATGTCACATCGAAACGGTAAGAAGTGACACTCGTGGACCCTGAGACCCCCGTCATCCAGATCAACGACCTGCACAAGGCCTATGGCGCGCTCGAAGTGCTCAAAGGCGTCAGCCTGAGCGCCCCCAAGGGCAATGTGATTTCGCTGATCGGATCATCCGGGTCGGGCAAATCGACGCTGCTGCGGTGCTGCAACCTGCTGGAAGACAGCCAGCAGGGCGACATCCTGTTCAAGGGCGAACCCGTCACCTGGAAGGGCAGCCACCATGGCCGCAGGCCCAGCGACCCCAAACAGGTGCTGCGCATCCGCACCAATCTCAGCATGGTGTTCCAGCAATTCAACCTGTGGTCCCATATGACCATCCTGCAAAACGTGATGGAGGCGCCGCTGACCGTGCTGGGGCGCGACCGGGCAGAGGTCGAACAGGCCGCGCGCGGCTATCTCGACAAGGTCGGGATCGGTGACAAATGCGATGTTTACCCGGCCCAGCTTTCCGGCGGCCAGCAGCAGCGCGCCGCAATTGCACGGGGGCTCTGCATGGAGCCCGAGGCGCTGCTCTTTGACGAGCCGACCAGCGCGCTTGACCCGGAGCTGGAGCAGGAGGTGGTCAGGGTCATCAAGGATCTGGCCACCGAGGGGCGCACGATGCTGATCGTCACCCATGACATGAAACTGGCCGCTGATGTGTCCGACCACGTCATTTTCCTGCATCAGGGCCTGATCGAGGAACAGGGGCCGCCCGACCGGCTGTTCGGCGCGCCCACATCAGAACGCCTGCGCGGGTTCCTTTCGGCGACCCACGCAACGTAGACCAGAACGAAAACCAGAACGGGAGTAACACGTTATGAAAAAGATTATCCTTTCCGCCACGGCGCTGGCGATGATCGCCGGAGCGGCCTTTGCCGATTCGCATTCCAGCACCGTCCGCATGGGGACCGAGGGCGCCTACCCTCCCTACAACTTCCTCAACGATGCGGGTGAAGTCGACGGCTTCGAGCGCGAAGTGGGCGACGAGCTTTGCGCGCGGGCCGAGCTGACCTGCGAATGGGTCACCAATGAATGGGACAGCATCATCCCCAACCTGACCTCCGGCAACTACGACACCATCATCGCCGGCATGTCGATCACCGACGAGCGTGATGAAGTCATCGACTTCACGCAGAACTACTTCCCGCCCGCCGCCTCCGCCTATGTGGCGAAATCGGCTGATGCGGATCTGACCGGCGGTGTCATCGCGGCGCAGACCAGCACCATCCAGGCCGGTTATGTTGCTGAATCCGGTGCCACCCTGCTGGAATTCGCCACCTATGACGAAACCGTCGCCGCCGTGATGTCGGGCGAAGCCGATGCGGTTTTCGCCGACAAGGACGCGCTGGCCCCCACGGTCGAGGAATCGGGCGGTGAGCTGAGCTTTGTTGGCGATGACGTGCCGCTGGGCGGCGGTATCGGCGTCGGCGTCCGCGAAAGCGACACCGAACTGAAAGGAAAGCTCGACGCGGCGATCCAGTCCATGAAGGACGACGGCAGCCTGAACGAGCTGATCATCAAATGGTTCGGCGCAGACGCCAAAACCTTCTGATACAACAAAGGCCGGCCCGATGCGGCCGGCCTTTCCGCCCCGAAGCCCTAGCCCAGCAGCGGGTCTTCAAATGCCACAGGAACGAGGAAATCAGTGCCCGCGTCATCCAGACTGAAAGACTGCGGACCGGTCGCGCCAAGCAATGGGTCTTCGAAGCCGTTTTCGACCACCAGACCCAGCACGCGGGGCATCGTCAGACCCAGCAGCGGATCCTCGAACATGCCAGATCCGTTGTCGATCACGGTGGCGGCGGAGCTTTTGAAAATGAATTGGTCTGACATGTGTTTTCCTTTGGCTGAATGCGGATCTTTGAATGCTCCGAGCATTCCAGACCTGTCTCTTGCTGAACAGTCGGGTATTCCTGACCCCGTCGGAGGGCCCTGCTGATCCTTCCCGATTGTACAGATCCCGGAACGCTGGACGGCCTGATCTGGCTGACCTGCTACCTGACCACGGGCAAGCATGTGGCCTTTTACGGCGCCTTCGGCACCGTGCTGCTGCTGCTGGCGATCACCGCCCCCACGGCGCTGGCCTTCGGCTTTGGCGGGGCGATGGCGGCGCGGGCGCAGTTTGCGCCGCTGCGCTGGTTCGGCAAGGGCTATATCGCCATCGTGCGCGGCGTGCCGGACATCGCCTTTTTCCTGTTTTTCGTCATCGCGCTGGACCAGGCCGTGGAATACATGCGCCACCTGTGGAAATGCCCCGACTGGGATCAGCCGATCCGCCAGGGCAGTGATTTCCTGGTCTGCCAGGCGGCCAAGATGCCGCTGGGCAACTCCCCCCAATGGGTGCATGAAACCTATGGTTTCGCCCTTGCGGTGCTGACCTTTGCCATCGTCTTTGGCGCCTTCGCGGCCAATGTGCTGTTCGGTGCCATGCGCGCCGTGCCCCATGCACAGCTGGAGACCGCCGAAAGCTATGGCATGTCCCCGCGCCAGACCTTCTGGCGCATCCTGGTGCCGCAGATGTGGGTCTATGCCCTGCCCGGCCTGTCGAACCTCTGGATGGTATTGATCAAATCCACCCCCCTGCTGTTCCTGCTGGGGGTTGAGGATATCGTCTATTGGGCGCGGGAACTGGGCGCGGCCAAGACCCCGCGCTTTACCGATTTCCCGCATGGCGACTGGCGCGTGTGGTACTTCCTCGCCCTGCTGGTCTTCTACCTCGCCTTCACGCGGGTCTCCGAAATCGTGCTGGGCCGGCTGATGACCCGGCTGACACGCGGGCAGGCCACCATGGGCGGCGAAGCGCAGAGGAAGAACGCATGAGCTGCCTTCAGACCATCCAGGATTACGGCCTGCGGTCGCTGGGCATCGGTGAACGCCTGCTGCCGCGTGACAATTTCACGCTCTGCGACCAGTTCACCCTGATCGGCTCCGGCATGCTGTGGAACATCTATTTCGGCACCCTGGCGCTGATCACCGGCTTTTTCCTGGCCACCGCCCTTGGCCTGGGCAAGGCCAGCCCCAACCCGCTGCTGCGCAAGCCGTCGGAATGGTTCATCTTCATCTTCCGGGGCTCACCGCTCTTTATCCAGTTCTTCTTTGGCTACTTCCTGTTCCTGACCCTGAAACAGCAGGCCGCCTTCTTTGATCCCTTCTCTGCCGCCTGGCTGGGGGCGCTGGTTGTGCTTTTCTGCAACACCGCCGCCTATACCGGTGAAATCTTTTACGGCGCGCTGCTGTCGGTGCCCAAGGGCGACATCGAGGCGGCGGATGCCTATGGCCTCTCGGGCTGGAAACGCTTTCGCCGGGTGATCTGGCCCACCATGCTGCGGCTGGCCTGGCCCGCCTATACGAATGAGGCGATTTTCCTGTTTCACGCCACAACACTGGTATTTTTCAGTGGGTTCCCGGCGGTTCAGCAAAAAGGCGACGCGCTTTATTACGCCAGCTATTTCGCGGACAAGACCTTCAACCCCTTTGTCCCCTATCCGATCCTGGCGGGGTATTTCATCCTGCTGACTTTGGTCGTGATCACGCTTTTCGGGCTGATCAACAAACGGCTGAACCGGCACCTGCCGCAGGAACGCCGCCAAAAATTACGCTTGCGCCCTAATCTGATCCGGTAGTATCAAACTTTTGATCAAATTATCCGGCGGTGGTTGACGGCTGACAGGCTGAAGCCTGAACGCTTGTCCCACAGCCTATCAGGTGTGCAATGAAAAACTGGCTCCGCAAGAACCCTCATGTCCGCACGATCCGTGTGGCCGCCGCTGACCTTAACGGTCAGCCGCGTGGCAAACGTGTCCCGACCCGTTTCGCGGACAAGGTGACAACCGAAGGCACGCGCTTTCCCTTCTCCGTACTGAATCTCGACATCTGGGGCGAGGACATCGACGACAGCCCGCTGGTCTTTGACAGCGGCGACCGTGACGGCGTGCTGAAACCGACCGAGCGCGGCTTCCTGCCGATGCCCTGGCTTGAGACCCCCTCTGCCCTGCTGCCGATCTGGATGTTCCACGAGGACGGCCGCCCCTACGAGGGCGATCCGCGCCATGCGCTGCGCGCGGTGCTTGACCGGTTCAAGGCCCGTGGCCTGACGCCGGTCTGCGCGGTGGAGCTGGAATTCTTCCTGATCGACGATTCAGGCCGCAACCTGCAGGTGCCGATCTCGCCCCGCTCCGGCAAGCGGCGCAAGGCGGCTGAAACCCTGTCGATCCGCGCCCTGGACCAGTTCGACAGTTTCTTCACCGATCTCTACGACGCCTGCGAGGAAATGGACATTCCCGCCGATACCGCGATTTCAGAGGCCGGGCTGGGCCAGTTCGAGATCAACATGATGCATTGCGACGACGCCCTGCGCGCCGCCGACGATGCCTGGCTGTTCAAGATGCTGGTGAAAGGGCTGGCGCGGCGGCACGGCTTTGCCGCCTCTTTCATGGCCAAACCCTATGAGGATTATCCCGGCTCCGGCCTGCACACGCATTTCTCGGTCCTGGACCAATCCGGCAAGAACGTCTTTGACAATGGCGGGCCCGAAGGCACCGACCTGATGAAGAACGCGGTTGCGGGCTGCATTTCCGCCATGCCCGGTTCCGCACTGGTCTTTGCCCCGCATCTGAACAGCTATGACCGGCTGGTGCCGGGCAACCATGCGCCCACCGGGGTCAGCTGGGCCTATGAGAACCGCACCTCCTCCATCCGCATCCCCTCGGGCAGCAGCTCGGCGCGGCGGATCGAACACCGCGTCTCGGGCGGCGACGTGAACCCCTATCTGATGCTGGCCGCCGTTCTGGGCGCCGCCATCACCGGCATCGAGGATGGTGCCACGCCGCCGCCCCCGGTCACCGGCAACGCCTATGACGCCGATCTGCCGCAGATCCCCGACAACTGGCAGGCGGCCATCGACGCCTTCGAGAGCGACCCCTATGTCGCGCGCATCTTCGCGCCCGAAATGATACGAAATCTTGTCCTGACAAAGCGGCAGGAACTGCATTACATGCAGGAACTTACCCCTGAAGAACGGGTCATCATCTATCTCGACACCGTATAGGAGAGGCTATGAAAATCGGCATCCTCATCACCGGCCATCCGCCCGAGGAAATGTCTGACGGCGGGCGTTACGACGCCTATTTTGCGCGGCTCCTGGGCGACCGCGATTTCACCTATCAGGCCTGGTCCGTCGTTGACGGCGAGATGCCGCAGGGCGTGCATGACGCCGAAGGCTGGCTGATCACCGGGTCGCGCCATGGCGCCTATGAGCCCCACCCCTGGATTCCGCCGCTGGAGCAGTTCATCCGCGACTGCTACGCCGCGCATGTGCCGATGATCGGCGTCTGTTTCGGCCACCAGGTCATCGCCCAGGCGATGGGCGGCAAGGTCGAGAAATTCGCAGGCGGCTGGTCCGTGGGCCGCGTGGTCTATCCGATCGAGGGGCAGGATTATGCCATCAACGCCTGGCATCAGGATCAGGTGGTGGAAAAACCCGCAATGGCGCAAGTGATCGGCGCGACGGATTTCTGCGCCAATGCGGCCCTGCTCTATGATGACCGCATCTGGACCATTCAGCCCCATCCCGAATACGAATCCGATGTCATCGGCGGGCTGATCCGCCATCGCGGCAAGGGCGTGATCCCCGATGCGCAGCTCGACAGTGCAACCGCCGCTCTGACGCAACCGCTCGACAATCATGCGATAGCTGCCAAGATGGCTGCATTCTTCAAGAAAGAGAGGGCCTGATGGCCGACAGGATGACAGATCTGCCCGAAGCGGCACAACTTTATCTCGAAGGCAGGCGGCTGGACGAGGTCGAGTGCATCATCTCCGACCTGCCCGGCATCGCGCGCGGCAAGGCCGTGCCCGCGTCCAAGTTCGCGCGCCAGGAATATTTCCACCTGCCCGACAGCATCTTTTTCCAGACCATCACCGGCGATTGGGGCGAAGCGGCGGGGGATGACGGGTTCATCGAAAAGGACATGATCCTGCGCCCCGACATGAGCACCGCAACCGCCGCCCCCTGGACCGCCGACTGGACGCTGCAGGTGATCCATGACGCCTATGACCGCAACAACAAGCCGGTCCCCTATTCGCCGCGCAACGTGCTGAAACGGGTGGTGGACCTTTACCGCGCGCAGGGCTGGGAACCGGTGGTGGCCCCCGAGATGGAATTCTTCCTGGTCGCGCGCAACCTCGACCCCGCGCATGAGATCCAGCCGATGATGGGCCGCTCCGGCCGCCCCGCCGCCGCGCGGCAGGCCTATTCGATGACCGCCGTCGACGAATTCGGCCCGGTGATCGACGACATCTACGATTTCGCGGAAGCCCAGGGTTTCGAGATCGACGGCATCACCCAGGAGGGCGGCGCGGGCCAGCTGGAGATCAACCTGATCCACGGCGACCCGGTCAAGCTGGCTGACGAGGTGTTCTACTTCAAGCGCCTGATCCGCGAGGCGGCGCTGCGCCACGACTGCTATGCCACCTTCATGGCCAAGCCGATCGCGAATGAACCCGGCAGCGCCATGCACATCCATCATTCCGTGCTCGACAGCAACACCGGCAAGAACATCTTTTCCGACGCGCAGGAGGGCGAGACGGACGCCTTCATGTATTTCATCGCCGGGTTGCAGAACCACATGCCCGACGCGCTGGCGGTGATTGCGCCCTACGTCAACAGCTACCGGCGCTACGTCAAGGATCACGCCGCCCCGATCAACCTCGAATGGGGCCGCGACAACCGCACAACCGGCATCCGGGTCCCGCTGTCGAAACCGAACTCGCGCCGGGTCGAAAACCGGATTCCGGGCATGGATTGCAACCCCTACCTCGGCATCGCCGCCAGCCTCGCCTGCGGCTATCTGGGGCTGATGGAACAGAAGAAACCGAAAACCGAATTCATGGGTGACGCCTATGACGGTGACGGTGACATCCCGCAGGTGCTGGGCAATGCGCTGGACCTGTTCGAAGAGGCCACCAAGCTGCACGAGGTTCTCGGACCCGATTTCGCGCGGGTCTATGCCATCGTGAAACGCGCGGAATACGACGAATTCCTGCAGGTCATCTCGCCATGGGAGCGCGAGCACCTTCTGATGAACGTGTAATGCCGCGCGCCGTGCAAAAGCCTGCATAGGAACCTGACGTGAACCTGCTCTATGCCAATGACCGGCGCGGCCAGTATCCCCAAAGCTGGTATGCGGCCACCGCGACCCCGCTGGAACGATTCGGGGTGCTCAAGGGGCATCACAAGGCCGATGTCTGCGTGGTCGGCGGCGGCTACACCGGCCTGTCGGCGGCGCTGCATCTGGCCAAGGCCGGGCGCGACGTCATCCTGATCGACGCGCAGCGCGTGGGCTTTGGGGCCTCGGGCCGCAACGGGGGGCAATTGGGCAGCGGTCAGCGCGTGGAACAGGATGCGCTGGAAAAGATGCTGGGCCAGGACCATGCCACCCGCCTGTGGCAGATGGGCGAAGAGGCCAAGGCGCTGGTCAAATCGCTGATCGCCGAACACGGAATCGACTGCCACCTGAAACCCGGTGTGGCCTGGACCGCCTCTGACAAGGGCGACCTGGCGCATCTGCACGCCTACGCCGCACATCTGGAAAACCGCTATGGCTATGACCAGATCGAGGTGCTGGACCATGCCGCCCTGCAGGGCGTCTGCCCCTCCCCCGATTACGTCGGCGGCATCCTCGACAGGGGCGCGGCCCATCTGCACCCGCTGAACTTTGCCCTGGGTCTGGCCCGCGCCGCGAAAGAGGCCGGGGTGCGGATATTCGAGACCTCCCCCGCCCATCACATCGACGAAGCCTCTCCCTGCACCGTCCAGACCGATGCCGGGCGGATCGAGGCGGATCACGTCATCCTCGCCTGCAACGGCTATCTCGGCGGGCTGAACCGCAAGGTTGCGGCACGGGTCATGCCGATCAACAATTTCATCGCCGCCACCGAACCGCTGGGCGACCGGATCAGCGAGGTGCTGCCGCGTGATGTGGCCGTGGCCGACAGCCGCTTTGTCGTGAACTACTTCCGCCTGTCCCATGACGGGCGGCTGCTGTTCGGCGGCGGTGAAAGCTATGGCTACCGCTTCCCCCAGGACATCGCTGCCAAGGTGCGCAAACCGATGTCGGTGATCTTTCCGCAGCTCAGCGATGTGCGCATCGACTACGCCTGGGGCGGCACATTGGGCATCACCATGAAACGCCTGCCTTATGTGGCGCGTGTCGGGCGCAACATCCTGTCCGCCTCGGGCTATTCCGGGCATGGGCTGGGCACCGCGACCCATGCAGGCGCCCTGATGGCACAGGCGGTGACGGGCGAGAGCGACGGGTTCGACACCATGGCAGCCATCCCCACCACGCCCTTCCCCGGCGGCCCTGCCATGCGGTCTCCGCTGCTGGTGCTGGCCATGAGCTGGTACAGCCTGCGCGACCGCCTGGGCGTCTGATCCAGGGCCTGTGGACGAAGATGAATGTCCACCGGCCCTGCAGCGGGTCACAAAAACTTAACGCGGTGACGCCGCGAAAACACTTTCTGCGTGCAGCTTTTTGTTTTACAAAAACGAAAATGACTATTTGGGAAAGATGAAATGACCCTTCCTGACCTGCACCGCGCCGAACCCATCCCGCCAGCGGCGATGGCCGAGATCACCCGGTTGATGGAGGATGCCGACCTGTTCCGCTATACCGCCGCATCCGACGCGCCGGTGACACTGCTGGAACAGGAATTCGCGCAGATGATGGGCAGCAGCTATGCGCTGGCGGTCTCTTCCTGCTCTGCCGCGCTGTTCCTCTCGCTCAAGGCGCTGGACCTGCCGGAAAAGGCGCCGGTGCTGATCCCCGGCTTTACCTTTGCCGCCGTGCCTTCCGCCGTCCTGCACGCCGATTGCCTGCCGGTGCTTTGTGAAGTGGGCGAGAATTACCGCATCGACATGGATGATTTCGCGGCAAAACTGCCCGGCGTGAAAGCGGTGATCGTCAGCCACATGCGCGGCCATACCTCCGACATGGATGCGATCATGGCGCTCTGCGATGCCGCCGGGATTCCCGTGGTCGAGGATGCGGCACATTCGCTTGGCACGCTGTGGAAGGGCCGCAGGATCGGCACCATCGGCCGGATCGGCTGTTTCTCCTTCCAGTCCTACAAGATGATCAACGCGGGCGAAGGCGGGATCATGATCACCGATGACCCGGACCTGGCGGCGCGCGCCGTCATCATGTCCGGCGCCTATGAGCACAACTGGAGCAAGCACGCGGTGCTCAAAGATGCCTTTGCCCCGCTTCAGAACAGCCTGCCCCTGTACAACATGCGCATGTCGAACCTTGCCGCCGCGGTGATCCGGCCTCAGCTGCCGGAACTGCCGCGCCGGGTGCGCGACGGGCTGCGCAACCACGATCATGTGGCGGCGCGCCTCTCCGCCGCGCCCCATATCCATGTGCCCGCCCCGCTGGAGGGTGAACAGCGCGCGCCGGATTCGATCCAGTTCAACCTGGTGGACATGGATGATGCCGCGATCCGCAGCTTTGCCGCAGCCGCCGATGCGCAGGGCGTCAAGGTGCAGGTCTTTGGCCAGAGCACGGACAACGCGCGGGCCTTCTGGAACTGGCAATTCATCCCCGACCTGCCGGAACTGCCGCGGACCCGCGCCATGCTGATGCAGGCCTGCGACGTGCGCCTGCCCGTTCAGCTGACCATGGAACAACTTGATGCGGTCTGCGACGTGATCCTGAACGCGCTGGCACAGACCACAAAGGCCGCAGCGGCCTGACCACAGGGCAGCGCCGGCAGCAGAGCAGCAGAATGCCGCACAATTCCGACCCAAACCAGACTTTGGGCGTGGTATGGGGCAAGGTCAGGTGAGCAGAGAAGTTGCCGTTCGCCACAACGCCCGGACGCCCCGCGTCCGGGCCGCGCCCGACCCGCCCCCAGGGCGGGCGCGACTGCGTCGCCCCCGGTGCTGCCGCACCCTCCGGCCTCAAAAGGTCCACCGGACCTTTTGCAAGACGGCCTCCGGCCCCGGGTCGGACGCGGCCCTCAGGTTTCGGGATGCCAAGGCACTATAGGCCCGGCCTGCGCCTCATGTCACTCTGGCCTCCCTCCCCCGTTCGCTGCAATTTTCACCAATGACCGCATCGCCCCTGCCCCGCCCTGCGGAGGTCGCGCCGCGCTCCGGGTCAGCGATGTGACCAGAAGCCGGTTTTGCATGGCAATTGGCAAGAGCCAAGGGCTCAGGCCCGCCACATGGCGCCGATGATCGCGCCGCGTGCCCTGTCAGGGGCGCGCGTCCGCAGGATCACTTCATCTTTGACAGCTTGTCCTGCAACTCGGCGAGTTGCTTCTTGATCGCGTCCAGATCCTCGGACTTTTCCGGCTCCGGCTCGTCTTCTTCCGACATGGTCGGCATGGTGGTGCCCATCGCACCCTTCTTGCCGCCCCAGCCGCCGGTCATCGCCTTCATGAAGGCTTCCTGCTGGGCCTTCACCGCTTCCATGCCGGGCATCGTCGCGATCGGATTGATCGTCGACATGTTTTCCATCATCTTGGCCTGCCCGTCGCGCAGCATGTCGAATGACGCCTGCAGGAATTGCGGCACCACGGAAACATTGCCGGACATGTAGCTGCGCACCAGGTCGTTCAGCACCTCGACCGGCAAGACGCTTTCGCCCCGGCTCTCGTGTTCGGCAATGATCTGCAACAGATACTGACGGGTCAGGTCATCGCCCGACTTCAGATCCACAATCTGCACCTCGCGGCCATCACGGATGAAACCGGCAATATCCTCCAGCGTCACATAGTCGCTGGTTTCGGTATTATATAGCCGCCGAGACGCGTAGCGCTTGATCAGCAAAGGCTTGGGTTGGTCCGCCACAATCATCCTCCCGATTACGTGCTGCAATGCAGCTTAGGCGCATGTTTCACAAAAAGAAAGGGCGGGTGCATCAGCACCCGCCCCACGGCATCTTCTTTCAGGGAGGAGGAGATACCGGTAATCGGTCTTACTTCGCTGTCGCCTTCTTGGTGGCGGCCTGCACGTCGCTCGAAGCTTTCTTCATCGCGGCGGTTGCGTCTTCCTGGATGTCCTTGCCGGCAGCCATCATCAGCTCGACGGTGTCCATCTGAACCTTCTTGGCGATTTCCGCGAAAGCAGCCATGTGCTCGGCTGCGGATTCAGCGGAAGCAGAAGCGAAGTCGGACATCGCTTTTGCGTAATCGGCGGGCTCGGACTTCGCCTTGGCCATCTCGGTCATCTTTGCGACGGTGTCTTTTGTCCACTTGGAGGAAACCTCGGTGGATTTCTCAACCGCTGCCAGGGCAACGCCGGACAGTTTTTCGTTCAGGGTCGCGCTTGTTTTGAACGCGCCTTCCATTGCGGCTGTGTCAACCGGGAAAGAGCCCATTACGTCTTTGAAGATCGCGGTCATATCAGGTGTCTTTGTCATGTCTGTATATCCTTAGGTTACGCTGTTTAGTTCGACGGGTCTGTCCCGCCTTTCGCGTCCAGTGGTGAATCCAGCCTTCCGCGTCTGCCTAAATTATATACATGCTGCACCGCAGCATTTCAAGTCTTTTTCTGCATCGCAGCATTAAACTTTCATGACGGCAAAAACTGCTTTCCGATCAGTGATTTGCCTTCTTTGCCACGTATTCTCCCGGCGCATCTCCCAGAATTTTCCTGCCATCATCCCCCGGTTTCCGCGCCTTGATCATCGCGCCGGACCGCTTTTTCAGCCAGGCTCCCCAGCGCGGCCACCACGACCCTTCGTGAAATTCCGCCGCTTCCAGCCAGCCGGTGTGCTCCGCTTCAAGCGAGGGGTTCACGTAATGGCCGTATTTCTTCTTGGACGGCGGATTCACGATCCCCGCGATATGGCCCGACTGGGTCATGATGAAGGTCTTGTCCGAGGATCCCATCTGCCGCACGCCGCGGTAGCTGTCTTTCCAAGGCGCGATATGGTCGGTCTCGCAGGCCACGGCACATAGCGGCACATCCACATCGCCCAGCACCAGATGATGCCCCAGAATGTCGAATCCCCCTTCCGCCAGCTCGTTGCGCTGACACAGGCCGCGCAGGTACTGCATCGCCATCTTGGCAGGCAGGTTGGCCCCGTCCCCGTTCCAGTAGAGCAGATCGAAGGCCGGCGGCGTCTCTCCCATGATGTAATGTTTGACGGCAGGGGCATAAACCAGGTCGTTCGACCGCAGGAAGGAAAAGGTGCGCGCCATGATGACCGAGGGGAGAATCCCCTTGTCCGCCGTCTCCCCCTCGATCCCGTCGATGAAATCGTCGGTCAGGAAGGGTTGGAACTCCCCCTGATCGGAGAAATCGGTCAGCGCGGTAAAGAACGTCGCGGATTTGACCGATTTGTCGCCGCGCTGCTTGAGCAGCGCAAGGACAAGCGACAGGGTGGTCCCGGCAATGCAATAGCCCACCGCATTCACCTTCTTCTCGCCGGTGATCGCCTTGACCTCGCGAATCGCGGCCAGATAGCCATCCTCGATGTAATCCTCCATCCCGACATCGCGATAGGTGCTGTCAGGATTGACCCAGGACACCATGAACAGCGTGTGGCCCTGATCCAGCAGCCATTTCACCAATGAGTTCTGTTCCTTCAGGTCGAGGATATAGAACTTGTTGATCCAGGGCGGGAACACCAGCAGCGGCGTCTTGTGTACCTTTTCGGTGGTCGGCGTGTACTGGATCAGCTCGAACATCTTGTTGCGATAGACCACCTTGCCCGGTGTGCTTGCGATATTCTCGCCCAGCTTGAAGGCCTTTTCATCGGCCAGCCGCACGATCAGCTCACCGTCGTTGGCCTCCAGATCGGAAATCAGGTTCTCGATTCCCTTCACCAGGCTCTCGCCCTCGGTCTCGATCGCGCGTTCCAGCGCGTCGGGGTTGGTGGCCAGGAAATTCGTCGGGCTCATCATGTCGATGATCTGACGGCTGAAATAGGCCAGCCGCTTTTTCTCATGCGGCTCCATGTCGGTGACATCTTCGACCGCCTGTTCCAGCGCCTGCGCGTTGATCATGTACTGCTGCTTGACGAAGTTGAAATAGGGATGGGTCTGCCACAGCGGATTGGCAAAGCGCCGGTCGCTGGGCGTATTGTCCTCCGGTGCGGTCAGCGTGCCCTTGGCCAGGGCCTGCTGAGCCTCGACGAAATGGGTCATCGTCCTGGTCCAGAACGACAGCTGATGTTCCATCAGCTTGGCCGGATTGGTCATGGCTTCGGTCAGATAGGCCTGCTGCGCCTTGGCGAACAATTCCTGGTTCGGTCCGTCCAGCGCCTGCCGGTGGGTCTGGCGATGTGCCATCACCTGCCCCAGCCGCTCGGTCAGCTGCTCCACCTTCTTGAGGTTTTCCACCATCCGGGACAGGGACGCGTCACTCAATGCCGGGTCGTTTTTAGTTTTAGTTGTCATCTTAACCTTTTGCTCCTATCTTCGCAGGTGCAGCATTTCATGGACCGCTTCAGGGGCCGGACCAAGGAGGTGCGCAATCTCGGGCCCAAAGGAGACCCCTATGCGTTACATGGCTTCCTACGATCTGATGGAGACCGTCAGAAATACCAACCAATGGCTCGGCGCGTCAGCGCTTGCCATGGCATCCTACCCTGCTTTTTCAATGTTTCCAAACCCTGGCTTGAACTGGATGGCGGCCTGGGGCGAAGTAACCGAACGGACCTTCAGCCGGATCGTCGTCAAACCCGACTGGAACATCCCCGCGATCCCCGGCAACGACGGCCAGGACCATGTCGTCAGCGCTGAAATCTCCCTGTCGCGCGACTTTGGCGATCTGCTGCATTTCAAGATTTCGGGCCGTCCCACACCGCCCCGCAAGGTGCTGCTGGTGGCCCCGATGTCCGGCCATTATGCCACATTGCTGCGCTCCACCGTGATCAGCCTGCTGCCCGATTGCGACGTCTATATCACCGACTGGCACAATGCGCGCGACATTCCCGTCAGCGCCGGCAAGTTCGATGTCGAGGATTACACCCTCTATCTTGTCGATTTCATGAAGCATCTGGGCCCGGACACCCATGTGATCGCCGTTTGCCAGCCCGCCCCGCTGGCGCTGGCCGCCACCGCCTACCTGGCCGAGGAAGCGCCAGACGCCCAGCCGCGCAGCCTGACCCTGATCGGCGGCCCGATCGATCCCGGTGCCGCCCCCACCGAAGTCACCGACTTTGGCCACAGCGTCACCATGGGCCAGCTGGAACACATGATGATCCAGCGGGTCGGCTTCAAATACGCCGGCGTCGGCCGCAAGGTCTATCCCGGCCTGCTGCAGCTGTCCTCCTTCATCTCGATGAACGCGGAAACCCATTTCAAGGCGTTCAGCGACCAGATCGGCCGCGTCGCCCGGGGCGAGGCGCATGAACACGACAAGCACAACAAGTTCTACGATGAATATCTTGCCGTGATGGATATGACGGCGGAATTCTACCTGTCGACCGTCGACCGGATCTTCAAGAACCACGAAATTGCCAGCAACAACTTTACCGTCGCAGGGCGCAAGGTGGACATCGGCAAGATCACCACCGTCGCGGTCAAGACCGTCGAAGGCTCCAAGGACGACATTTCCGCCCCCGGCCAATGCGTCGCCGCGCTGGATCTGCTGACCGGCCTGCCCGACAGCAAAAAGGCCAGCCATCTGGAAGAAGGGGCCGGACACTACGGCATCTTTGCCGGTGGCAGCTGGCGCGAGAACATCCGCCCGCTGGTGCTGAACTTCATCGACGAAAACAGCGGCGATCCGCAGCCCAAGACAAAAAAGGCGGCGAACAAGAACCAGGCGGCCTGATCCATGGCCAGGCCGCATGATATCGCATTCGCCTGCAACTGCGGCAAACTGGCAGGCACCCTGCGGGGGGCCAGCCCCGGTGCCGGCACCCATTCCGAGTGCTTTTGCCGCGACTGCCGCGCGGCGGAACTGCACCTGGGCCAGCCCGACCCGGCCCCCGGCCCGGTCGGCATATTTCAGACCACACCGGACCGGCTGACCATTACCAAGGGGGCCGATAGGCTGGCGGTCTTTTCCTTTGGCGCGAAAAATGTGCTGCGCTGGCAAGCCGCCTGCTGCGGCACACCGCTGTTCAACACGCCGCGCAGCGCGCGGTTTTCCTTCGTCGGCATCCGCACCAATATCCTGGGGGAAACCGCGCCGCTTGGCCCGGTGGTCGGTCAGGCCTTCCTCCCCACCGACAGCGGCAAGACCCGCCACAAAGGTCTGCCGCGGTTCATCTGGGGCACACTCAGCCGCAGCGCGCTTCAGCTCATCACCGGCAGATGGAAGAAAACACCGTTTTTCAAGGCCGATGGCGTCACGCTGGTCAGCCCGGTCGAGGTGCTGCCACAGGGCACCCGCAAAGCCCTGCTCGACGCCGCGTCCTGACCAAATCCGCTGCCGTTACCGCAACACCAGGGGCTGGCGCATCCATTTGCGCAGCGCCGCCGTGGTCTCTGCGGGTTGTTCCAGGGTTGGCAGATGGCCCGCATCCTCCAGCACCAGAAGCTCGGCATAGGGGATCAGCTCTGCCATGAAACTGTGGCGTTTGACCGGGCTCAACGTGTCATGCCGCCCGCAGAGCACCAGCGCCGGGGACTTGCATTTGCGCAGCACCGCCTGCTGGTCGCGCCGCCGCTGCAAGGCGCGGGACTGGCGGATGAACACCTCCGGCCCCAGCGTCTCGGCCATGTCCAGGGCCAGTTCCAGCACCTCGGCACGCTGGCCGCCGGGCGCCAGGCTGGCCGCCGGAATTTCGTCGCGCATCACCTCAAGCAGCCGCCCCGACCGGACCCGCACGATCTGCGGCTCGCGGTTCGCGGCGGCGACAGGGGTTTCGGCAAGCGGATTGGTGCCCATCAGGCAGATCCGGGTCACCCGGTCCGGCGCGCGCCGCAGCAGTTCCATCGCCACCACGCCGCCCATGCCCTGCCCCGCCACGGCAAAGCGGTTCGGCAAGAGGTCGAGAATGCCCGAGGCGATCTCCTCGATCCGTTCACCCTTTGTGATGGGGGCCAGCATGACAGCCATGTCAGCCGAAAGCTCGGCGATCTGGGGCCCGAAAAGCCGCGCGTCACACATCATGCCGGGCAACAGCACCAGCGGCTCGGCCATATCAGCGCACCTTGTTGATCTCAAAAGTCTTTCAGTCCGGGCGATTGCCCGCTTCATCCTCTATAGCATGGCCGGGGGGTGCCGCAACATCAGGCATCTTGATGCCGCGCAGGGGCGGAAAATCGGCATAGCGCCGCGCACGGGTGGCGGCACTTTCGTCTGGCGCCTCTCCGGCCCGCAGCAGCATCCCGCGCGGCGCGACATAGCTGGAAATCGTGCGCCAGGGCTGCGGACGCCAGACCAGGTTGAAGGCCGCCAGCTTGGGAAAGAACCACATCTCCGAATAGGGCAGATGGTCATGCACCCACCAGGCCAGATCGCGCCAGTCGCGCCCTTGGGCATATTGATCGGCAAACCAGGGGATCACGACGCTGGCCCCGGCCACGGCCCGGTCACCGCCGGCCCAGTCCCAGATATGGCATTCCAGCGGGTTGTCATTGCGCGCGCAGTTCAGGCGGTTCTCGTTGCCGTAGCGGTTCAGCGCCCGGCTGCGATAGCCCGACCGCACTGCGACCCGGCCAAAGGTTTCCTCCAAAGGGTCCATCAGCGCGCTGCAGAACGCCCGCCCGTTCGCGATTGCCAGATCGGGATCGTCCGGCACATTGGGAATGCCGTGAAAGCCCGAAATTTCCGAATAGAGGAAATCGCGCATGTAGAAATGTTTCGACAGGCGGACCCGGCCAAAGGTCTCAAGGCTCCACATGCTGGCCGGTCTGCGCATCAGCCGTGGCCGTTCCAGCGAAAGGCGCCATCCGGGGCCAGCGGCGCAAAGGGGTTGTGGGTGACCTCCCAGATATGCCCCTCGGGGTCCGCGAAATACCCCACATGCCCGCCCCAGAAGATGTCATGCGCGGGCCGCAGGATACGGCCCCCCGCGGCCTCTGCCCGCGCCAGCAGCGGCGCGACCTGTGCCTTGTCCCGCACATTGTAGGACAGCGTCATGGCCCCATGGCCCAGCGTTTCCACCGGCACGCCAATGTCCTCGGCCAATTTCCCGATCGGGTAAAGTCCCAGCGTCTGACCAATCAGATCATAGGCGACAACGCCGTCCGGGCTCTCCACCCGGACCCAGCCCAGGGCGTCGTAAAAGGCGGCCAGCCCGGCCTGATCCCCTGCGCCCAGCGTGATCAGCGAAATACGTTGTTCCATTTTTTCAGTCATTTGCAGCCAAAACCTCATCTATCGCCTGAACAATCAGATCCAGACAGGGACCGTCGGAAAACCGGTGATCCGCATCCTTGACCAGCAGCAGCCGCATGTCCGGCCCGGTGGCATGTTCCAGCAGCCGCGTGGCGGTGGCAACGCTGACGGCGGTATCTGCCGTGCCCTGCAGGAACCGCACCGGGAACGGCAGATGCAGCGGTGCGCGCAGCACCAGCTGTTCACGCCCGTCCGCGATCATGCGCGGCGTGACCAGATAGGGCTCCATGTAATCCGAGGGCAGCTCCACCATCTGCCCCGCCTCGATCTGCGTGCGCTGCGCATCGGTAAAATTCGCCCAATATCCGTCTTCGGTGAAATCCGGTGCCGCGGCGATGGTCACCAGCCCCGCCAGCCGCTCCGGCTGCGCCCGCGCCAGCAACAGCGCCTGCCAGCCCCCCATGGAGGAGCCCACGGGCAGGATCGGCCCCTGCGTCAGCGCCGCCACCGCCTCGGCCGTGTCCTCGGCCCAGTCGCCGATGCAGCCATCGGTGAAATCGCCCGACGATTCGCCATGTCCGGAATAATCGAAGCGCAGAAAGGCCCGCCCGTTGCGGCGCGCCCATTCCTCCAGAAACACCGCCTTGGTGCCCATCATGTCGGATTTCAGACCGCCCAGAAACACGATACAGGGCCCCGCCCCCTCGGTCCGGTGATAGGCCAGCCTGCGCCCTGATTTCGTGTCCAGAAATGCCGGTATGGTCATGGTGCCCCCTTTTTCGGGTCATCATGCGCAACACCGGGTCCAAGGGCAACCGCGAGAATCCCGCGTTACCGTTGTACCGGCGCGCCCGGCGGGCGCGCAGGCCTCAGCCGCTGACGTAGGTCGATGTCTTGGGCCGGTAAAAGATCTTCTGACCGTGAAGCCGCCCCAGCAGTTCCTCGTTCTCGCGCTGGTCATCCTCGATCACCCGGATCGATTCCATATGCGCCGGGTTGTCGCTGCCCAGGGCAAGCCGCATGCGGGACAATTCACGACCACGGGCGCGCAGCGCTTCCTCGATCATGTCGACATCCGCAATCGTCAGGTTGAATGTCCGGTTGTAGCTTGCCATGCCGCGCTCCTTCACGGAAATGTTGCCGGGGTCCTAGTGTCGCTTTTACGCTCTTGAACGTCGCAGTCAACGTATAGTTTGACATTCACAGCCCTTCGGCCTCGGTCAGCCCCCGCGCGGTGAAAAATGCGGCAATCGCCATGACGGCAAAGAGCGTCAAAGTGGCCTCGGGCCCGATCAGCGCCGCCCCGCCGCCCAGCACCCCCACCCCCAGCAGCAAGACCCCGATGACGGTATTGGTGACAGCGGCATAGGCCGCGCGCCGGCCCTCTGGCGCGAGGTCCACCAGATAGGTGGACCGGCCCTGCCGGACCCCGTGATAGGCGATCATCAGGACAAAAAGCACCAGCGGCATCGCCATCCACTGCCCCGCCAACCCCAGCGCCCAAAGGGCAACGCCCGCGCCCATGGCAACAGCCCCGAGAAGGCCCGAGAACATCAGAACCCGGCGGCTGGAGTGATCCGCAAGCCGCCCCCAGACATAGGAGCTGACCAGCGAGGCCAGCGCCGAGGCCAGCACAAGGGCGCCGAGCCTGCCCAGCGTGCTTTCCCCGGACAGGACCACCAGATAGGGCGGCGCCAGTGCCGTCGACACCAGCAGCCCCCGCGTGATGATGAAACGCCACAGCACCGGGTCTTCCCTGAGCACCGCGAAATGGGCAATGGTATCGCCGCCGGTCTCGCTCCTTTCCTCCTCCAGGGTGGTGAACAGCAGGGCGGCAGCCCCCCAGAACAGGGCGGCCAGGGCAATCGCGGCAATGACCAGCCCCGCGCTTTGCCCCGGCCCCAGGATCAGCAGGGCGGCAAAGACCAGCACACCGACAGAGGAGGCCGACCCCGCCAGCCCGGTCACCGCACCGCGCCGGGACAGCGACACCGTCTTGCCCAGGATCGCCTTGTAAGAGACCGAACAGGCCGCCCGGCAGACCGCCAGCAGCGCCAGCGCCGCGCAGATGGCAAGGCCCGCCGCCTGCCCCTCCAGCGACAGCGCCGCCAGCACGATCATGCCCGCCGCCAGCCCCTGACCGGCGCTGCCCAGCACCCATATCCATTTGCGCCGGGCCAAGCGCTGCAACAGCGCCGCAAGCGGCATCTGCGGCAGCAGCGCCCCGGCCTCGCGGATCGGCACCAGCGCGCCCGCAAAGACCGCAGGCGCCCCCAGCGCCGTGAGCAGCCAGGCCAGCACCAGCTTGGGGTCGATCAGCCCGTCCGCCACCTTGGTCATCGACAGCGCCGCGATATGCCGCAAACCGTTGCGCCCTTCGCTCGGGCCGGGCTGGCCGGCCCCTTCCTCACCCGCGATCCTGCTGAAAACGCCCTCTGCCGTGCTGTCCGTCATCCACTTTTCCGCCATGCCCTTGATGCAGATGCAGTTAGGGCGTCGCCTGCGAATGGAAAGCGCGGCCAGTGGCAGATGGCGGGGCTATGGCTTGCGGGCGGTGCAAAACGGAATCGCCGCCTTGCCCTGCCCCCTACATCTACCTCTACCTCTACCTCTACATCCGCGCGCGCGCGCTCGCGGGATCATACATGCTGTCATGGGTCACCACCGCCTCGCGCATCTCGCCATGGACGGAGACCTGCAGCGCCGTGCCTTCGGCCGAAAGGGCCGGTGGCACCAGCGCCATCGCGATGTCATGGGCGAAGTGATAGGAATAGCCGCCCGATGTCACGCGCCCGACCAGTGCGCCCTCCTGATACACCCCCTCGTCCGCGAGGACGGAAGTATCGCAGGACGGCAGTTTCAGCGTCACCAGAACCCGCGCCGGCCCCGCCGCCGCTTCCGCACGCAGCGCATCGCGCCCCAGGAAATCGCCCTTGTCCAGCTTGACGAAACGGCCCAGCCCGGCCTCCAGCGGCGAGATGTCCTGCGACAGCTCGCGGTTGATCGCGCGGTAGGATTTCTCCAGCCGCATCGATTCCAGCGCCCGCAGGCCAAAGGGCACCATCCCATGCGCCGCCCCCGCGTTCAGCAGCAGATCGACCAGATGCCGGTTGTAGGCGACGGGGTGGTGCAATTCCCACCCCAGCTCCCCGGTATAGCTGACCCGGATCAGCCGCACATCCCGTGCATAGCCGACCTCGCCCAACTGGGCAGAAAGCCAGGGGAAGGCCGCGTTCGACAGGTCGTTGTCGGTCAAGGGCTGCAGGATCTCGCGGGATTTCGGACCGGCGATGGCAATGACGCCAAGCTGCTCGGACAGGTTTTCCAGGATCACGCTGCCGTCCTGCGGCAAGAGCCGCGACAGCTGGTCAAGGTTGCGGACCTCGCCGTTCGGCGTGCTGACGAGATAGAAATCGTCTTCGCCATAGCGCACCACCGTAAATTCCGCGTCGATCCCGCCGCGTGGATTGCAGACCACGCTCAGACTCAACCGCCCCACTTTCGGCAGCGCATTGGCCATGATCCCGTCCAGCCAGGCCGCCGCCCCGGCCCCGCGCACGCGGAACTTGGTCATCGGCGACATCTCGATCAGCCCGGCCGCGCTGCGGGTCGCCCGCACCTCGGCCTCGACATGTTCCATCGACCGTGTCCTGCGAAAGCTGGCCTCCGGCAGCGCCAGCTCGGGCGATGGCGCGTACCAGTTCGGAACCTCATAGCCGTCAAGCACGGTCCAGACCGCACCCTTCGCCGTCAGAAGGTCGTAGGACCCCACCGTCTTCAGCGGGCGGCCCGCCGGCGTATCCTCACCCGGGATATGGGCCAGCATGTGCCGCCCCCAGGTCTCGCGCACCTTGTCGGCGGTCCAGCGCTTGGTCACGTAATCGCCAAAGCGCCGCGGGTCGAGCGCCGACATGTCCATGCCCGGGTCGCCGTTCAGGATCCAGCGGCTCAGCCGCGCGCCCATGGTGCCGCCCCAGAGGATGCCACCCGGCACCCCCTCGGCCAGCCACAGCCCCTCGTGGCCCGGGGCAGGACCGCACAGCGGCATCTCGTCCGGGGTCATCTGGAAGGGTCCGCGCGTATTGGCCTTGATCCCCACCTCGCCCAAGGTTGGCACCCGCTCGATGGCCCGCTCCCACTGGCTTTCGACGGCATCGAAATCCTCCGGCAGCAGATCCGCGCCGAAATCCTTCGGCACCCCGTCCACGGCAAAGAGCTTGAGATCCTTCTCGAATTCATAGGGTCCGAACTGAAAGGCGCCCGTGTCCTCGCGCAGATAGGCGCCGTAATCCTCGTCGCGCAGGATCGGCAGTTCGGGCAGCCCCGCAGCCTTGCGGTCTTTCAGCGCGGGCACCACTTCGGTGGTCCAGTATTGATGGACAATCGGAATGCAGGGCAGATCGAGGCCCACGCGCTTTGCATTCTCGCGGGCATAATTGCCGGTGGCAAAGACCAGGTGATCGCAGGTGATCTCGCCCTGCGAGGTGACAACCTTCCAGCCGCCGCCGGGCCGCTTCTCATAGGACAGCGCCTCGGTGTTCTGATAGATCTTGGCACCCTGATCCCGCGCCAGACGCGCCAGCCCCTGGGTGATGTCGGCCGGGTTGATATAGCCATCCTCGCGGTGAAGGATCCCGCCGAAAATGGAGTTGCTGGGCGAAAGATAGGGATGCTGTTCCTGCACCTGCTCAGGCGTCAGCAGCTCTGCCGGAACGCCTGCCGCCTCCGCGATGCTGATATAGCTCTGGAACTCGTCCCAGCGGTCCCGGGTGTTGGCAACGCGCAGCTGGCCCACCTGACGCAGCCCGCAGGAGGTGCCCAGCCGGCGTTCCACATCCGCATAGATCCGGATCGTTTCCATCGTCATCTGGCTGATGACATGCGAGCGCACGAAGGTGACCAGCAACCCCGCCGCATGCCAGGTCGACCCGGCGGTCAGCTGGCTGCGCTCCAGCAACACGGCATCGGAACACCCCTGTTCGGTCAACCCGAACAGGATGGATGCGCCAACACATCCCCCTCCTACGACAACGACCTTGGCATGTGATTGCATGAGCATCCCCTTTGAAATTTCTGGGCGAGGCTATTCCGCCAAACCGCAGTTGTCCCGTGCAAAACCGCAACCCGAAAATCGCGCCGCGCAGCTGCGGCGCTGCGCCCGAATCCCGCTGGACGACCTTACAAGGGCGGAGACTACGGTCAGTTGCCGCAGGGTGAAAGCCGGGGATGCATTTGCGCTCGTCCGTCTGTCAGCCTGCAGCAACTGACCCGGCGCGCGGCGCTCTGACCGAAGAAGGACGGGCCAAAAGCCAAGCGGTCAGTCGTGAGAATGCAGCGATGGGCGGGATCGCGCCCCTTGCGGCCATTCTCCCATCTCGCGACAATGCGGGCAGACAATGGAAATTGAGTGTCAGGCGAACCGAATGCTGGAAATTTCACATCTGGACCATCTTGTTCTTACGGTTTCTGACCTGGACAAGACCTGCGCGTTTTATGAAAAAGTTCTTGGCTTCGAGATCATCACCTTCGGGCAAGGAAGGAGGGCGATGGCGTTTGGCAAACAAAAGTTCAATCTGCATCAGGCAGGTCAGGAGTTTGAACCAAAGGCACTGCGCCCCACACCAGGGTCGATGGATCTGTGTATGATAACGTCGCTCTCTCCGGACATCGTTGTGGAAATGCTCAGGCGTGCGGCCGTTCCGATAGAGGCCGGGCCCATCGCACGCACCGGCGCCCAAGGGCCTATACTGTCGGTCTATATACGCGACCCGGACCATAACCTGATCGAGATTTCGAGTTACGACGCATGACCGGTTGACCCCGGTTCTGCGCAAATGAAGACATGTCATTTTTGACATGTCAGATTGCTGAAAAAGCACGTTCCTGCACCCGCTCCCCCCGAAACAACGAAATCGTTCTTCCACGACGCCAGCCACAAGCCTTGGCCCGGGTGTCAGCCCGGGCCGCGCCCGACCCTCCCCCCGGGAGGGCGCTTTTGGTGACTTCTCGTATCACACTGACAACATTGATATTTGTAAGGGAAGCGCTCCGAATGCGCGTCTCAATGCGCCCTCCCAGGCTCGGGCGCGGCCCTTCGTTCGAAAACGTAACGCTGAGCGCAGAAGAACGATTTACCTCCGGCGGCAGCCGTTTCCGGGTTTTTCAGCAGCCTCACATGTCATTTTTGACATGTCTTCATTTGCGGATCAGCGCCGCGCGCATATGGCACCTTCATGGTTGGCGCAGCGGAGGTCCGGAAAGCGCCCGGAGTCAGGCGAAGCGCAAGCCGGGCCGTCGCCTGCCCGGGGTGGGCGATGCCGACTTGTGTAAATGCCACTTAATTTCTCACCCATGATGAATCCCGTCAGTGGAACTCCTGGCCTCTCCAAATCGCCCGCCCGTCATGCCAAAGGCATGCCAACGATCAAGGGCGCACCTTTGGTGCGACCGGCGGGCAGGCGATGGCCCGGCGCCTTCGGCTTGTTCCGGGCCTGGGTGCCTTTGATCGACGGCTGTTTCGTCCACGCAGCGGTCTTTCACGCATCCCGCATCAATGCTCCGGTCCGGGTCGGAAATGGCTGGCGGTAGGGTCAGGATTGCCCACCGCGACTTCCCGACAGGTTTCAGAAAATCCGTGGGTTCGGATCGCATTGGCAAGGCGGTCGACACTCTCGCAAGGGCCAGCCCCCCCGCTGCCGCCCGCCGCGCAAACATCACGGCGAAACCCGGCTTTCCCGACACCATCCGCCAAAAATTCCCACCGCGCGCCGCCTTCGGTGCCGCCCGAGGTTGACAAGCCCCCGACCAGGCGCGATGTCTGCGCCCTCATAACCCGCAACCGGGCGTCTCGTAGGCGCCAAACCGACGAGGAGGCCCAGATGGCCCAGATCACCCTTACCCTTCCCGATGGCAATGCACGACAGTACGACGCAGGTATCACTGCGGGCGAAGTCGCGGCAGACATCTCCAAATCCCTCGGCAAGAAGGCCATCAGCGCCACCGTGAACGGCGCCCATTTCGATCTGGCCTGGCCGATCGAGGGCGACGCCGACATCGCCATTCACACCATGGCGGACGAGGATCAGGCCAACGAACTGGTGCGCCACGACCTGGCCCATATCATGGCCCGCGCCGTGCAGGAAATCTGGCCCGACACCCGCGTCACCATCGGCCCTGTCATCAAGGACGGCTGGTACTATGACTTTGACCGCGCCGAGCCCTTCACCCCCGAAGATCTGGGCGAGATCGAAAAGAAGATGAAAGAGATCATCAACAAGCGCGATCCCGTCCGCACCGAGGTCTGGGACCGTGATGTTGCACTCAAATACTACGAAGAGCGGGGCGAGCCCTACAAGGTCGAGCTGATCGAAAGCATCCCGGGCGACGAGCCGCTGCGCATGTATTGGCACGGCGACTGGCAGGATCTCTGCCGGGGTCCGCACCTGCAACATACCGGCCAGGTGCCGGGGGACGCCTTCAAGCTGATGTCCATTGCCGGCGCCTATTGGCGCGGCGACAGCAAGCGCCAGATGCTGCAACGCATCTACGGCGTGGCCTTCACCGGCAAGGAAAAGCTGCGCGCGCATCTGAACATGCTGGAAGAAGCCGCCAAGCGCGACCACCGCAAGCTGGGCCGCGAGATGGACCTCTTCCACATGCAGGAAGAAGCCCCCGGTCAGGTCTTCTGGCACCCCAACGGCTGGACCATCTACACCACCCTGCAGGACTACATGCGCCGCAAGCAGCGCGCGGGCGGCTACCGCGAGATCAACACCCCCCAGATCGTCGACCGCAAGCTGTGGGAACTTTCGGGCCACTGGGACAAGTACCAGCACCATATGTTCATCGTCGAAGTGGACGAGAGCCGCGACGGCGAGAATGACGATGCCGCCGCAACCAACAAGGCCGAAACCCGCATCAACGCGCTGAAGCCGATGAACTGCCCCTGCCACGTCCAGGTCTACAATCAGGGCCTCAAATCCTACCGCGACCTGCCGCTGCGGCTGGCCGAATTCGGCTCCTGCACCCGCTACGAGCCCTCCGGCGCGCTGCACGGCATCATGCGCGTGCGCGGCTTTACCCAGGATGACGCCCATATCTTCTGCACCGAGGAACAGATCGAGGCGGAATGCGCCCGCTTCATCGAATTCCTCGCCGAGATCTATGCCGAGCTGGGCTTCCCCGAGTTCGAGATCAAATTCGCCACCCGCCCCGAAAAGCGCGTGGGCACCGAGGAATCCTGGGATTACGTCGAAAACGCGCTGGAGGAAGCGATCCGCAAGACCGGCCGCACCTACACGCTGGAACCGGGCGACGGCGCCTTCTATGGCCCCAAGCTCGACTTCTACCTGACCGATGCCATCGGCCGTGTCTGGCAATGCGGCACCTTCCAGGTGGACCCGAACCTGCCCGATCGGCTTGATGCCACCTATATCGGCGAGGACGGGGCCAAACACCGCCCCTTCATGCTGCACCGCGCCACGCTGGGCAGTTTTGAACGCTTCGTCGGCATCCTGGTGGAGGAACACGCAGGCAAGCTGCCCTTCTGGCTGGCCCCGCGTCAGGTTGTGGTCGCCTCCATCACTTCCGAGGCCGATGACTACGTGCAGGAGGTCGTGGCCGAACTGCTGGCCGCAGGCGTGCGCGCCGAAGCGGACACGCGCAACGAAAAGATCAACTACAAGGTCCGCGAACATTCGGTCGGCAAGGTGCCCGTGATCCTCGCCGTCGGCGCGCGCGAGGTTGAGGACAGAACAGTCTCCGTCCGCCGTCTTGGCGAAAAACAGACCAGCGTGCAGCCGCTTGCCGAAGTGGCTGTAACATTGGCCGCCGAGGCCACGCCGCCGGACCTGCGCGCGTTGTAACATTCACCGGGCGGTGCCTGCCGCCCGGCCCCCGCCTGAAACAATTTCGCCGCAATGGCGCTGTCTTCGCGCAACTTTCACCGGATTTCTCACGTTTCTCCTGACAGGATCGTGACACACCTGCTCGTGAATGGTGCTAAGGTCCGGTGACTGCTTTACTCAAGGCATCACATGTTCCACATGACGAATACAGGAGGCTTTATGTCCAACACCATGAAATCATTCGCCATTGCAGGCGCAGTTGCCGCCGCGATGACGGCGCAGGGCACCACGACCGCCGAAGCGGCGTCCAAGGAAAAATGCTACGGCGTCAGCCTTGCCGGTGAAAACGATTGTGCGGCCGGCCCCGGCACCACCTGTGCAGGCACCTCCGTGACCGATTATCAGGGCAACGCCTGGACCCTGGTTGACGCAGGCACCTGCGCCGAGATCGAGCTGCCGCAAATGGCCGACGGGACGCCACGCCAGGGCTCTCTTGAGGCGCTGGACCGCGACCCGCCCGCATAATCCAAGGATCCGCACCCCGGGCCAACTGTCCGGGGTGCCACTCCGCCCCCGACCCCAGCTGCCCGGAGCGATATGATGCTTGACGCGGCCCGCCCGTTTGACCACCTGCCGAATGCCCCCGGCGTTGGCTACAAACCCCAGCATTTCAACGACCTGCAGAACGACCCCGGCGATGTCGCCTGGATCGAGGTCCATGCCGAGAACTATATGGGCGACGGTGGCCGCCCGCTGGCGCAACTGCGCGCCCTGTCGGAAAAGTTTCCCCTCTCGGTACATGGTGTCGGCCTTTCCATCGGCGGCGAAGGGCCGCTGGACCGCGACCATCTCGCCCGGCTGAAAAAGCTCTGCGACTGGGCCAAACCGGCCAGTTTCTCCGAACATCTGGCATGGTCCACCCATGGGGCGGAATTCCTGAACGACCTGCTGCCGCTGCCCTATACCCAGGCCACGCTGGCCCGTGTCGCGGACCACATCAATCAGGTGCAAGACAGGCTGGGGCGGCGGATGCTGCTGGAAAACCCTTCCAGCTATCTTGTTTTTGACGAGTCCGACTTGTCTGAATGCGACTTTTTATCCGCGCTGACCCGGCAGACCGGCTGTGGTCTCTTGCTGGATGTGAACAATGTCTTCATTTCCGCCACCAATCTGGGGATCAGCGCGCAGGCCTATATCGACGCCTATCCGACCGACCGTGTCGAAGAGCTGCATGTCGGCGGCCATGACGAGGATCACGACGATCATGGCGCGCCGCTGCTGATCGACAGCCACGGCAAACCCGTGGCCGATCCGGTCTGGGCCCTGCTGGATTATGCGCTGGCGCAGACCGGCCCGAAACCGGTGCTGGTGGAATGGGACAATGATGTGCCCGACTGGCCCATCCTGCGGGCAGAGGCGCAGCGCGCCGCAAGGGCGCTTGCCGGATGACTGCGCAGGAGGCATTCCGGCAAGCGCTGCTGGACCCGGACCAGCCGGTGCCGGCCGGCCTCAGCGATGGCAAGGCCAGCCCCGCCGGCCGGCGCTATGCGGTCTACCGCAACAATGTCACGGTCTCGCTGACCGAAGCGATGAACACCGCCTTCCCGCTGGTGCGCAAGCTGATCGGGGGGCAGCGTTTTGACCGGCTGGCGCTGGAATTCATCCGCGCCTTTCCGCCCCGCTCGCCGCTGATGATGTTCTACGGCGCTGATTTTCCCGCCTTCATCCAGGGTTTCGCCCCCCTGTCGCAGATCGGCTATCTGGCCGATGCCGCCCGGCTGGACCTCGCCCTGCGCCGGTCCTACCACGCGGCGGATGCCGCAGCTTTCGATCCGGCCCCGCTGGCAAGCATGACCCCGGGGGCGCTGACGGAACTGCGCCTGCCGCTGGCCCCGGCCAGTGTGATCCTGCGCTCGGCCTGGCCGCTCTACGACATCTGGCGTTTCAACATGCAGCCCGATGCGCCCAAACCCGCCGCCATACCGCAGGACGTGCTGGTCACCCGGCCCGAATTCGACCCGGCGCCGCATCCCCTGCCCGCCGGTGCCGCCGACTGGCTCGCCGCCCTTGCAGAAGGTCACACCCTGGGCGCGGCGGTGGACAGGGCCACCGCATGCCACGCGGATTTCGATCTGGGCCGCAGCTTGACCGCCGCCCTGAATGCCCGGGCCTTTACGGCTCTTTGATCAAGGACACGCTATGTCATCACTCCTGTCTCATTATTTCGCCGTGACCGACAGGCTGGCACGGGCAGACTGGCTCCTGTCGACGCTTGCAAGGTTCCTTGTTGCCGCGATCCTGCTGGTCTATTTCCTGAACTCCGGTCTGACCAAGCTGGGCGATGGTCTGGCGGGCCTCCTGATGCCTTCCGCCGGCGCCTATGCCCAGATTTTCCCCAAGGCGTTCGAGGCCGCAGGATATGATTCCGACGCGCTTTCCGTGTTTCACCAGATCGTCGTCATCGCCGGAACCTGGGCCGAATTCATCCTGCCCGTCGCCATCGTGCTGGGGCTGTTCACCCGGCTCGCGGCGCTTGGCATGATCGGCTTTGTCGTGCTGCAATCCCTGACCGACATCTACGGCCACGGCCAGACCGATGCCCTGGGCGCATGGTTTGACCGCTTCCCCGATGCGCTTGTACTGGATCAGCGCGGCCTGTGGGTGTTTGTCCTGCTGGTGCTGGTGATCAAGGGCGCAGGCCCCCTGTCATTCGACCGGGCGTTGCGGGGCAGCATGGGCCCTGCCTGAGGGCCCGGGATCAGGAAGCAAGCGCTTTGACTTCGGCCTCGACCTGGCTGCTCCACCCCAGGAAAAGCGCATTTCCCGCCGCAATCAGCGGCCGTTTCATCACCGCCGGATGCGCCTTGATCAGGTCCCGCGCCGCCATGCCGCGCGCCGCCTCGTCCAGCCCCCGCCAGGTCGCCGAGCGCGTATTGACCAGTGCCTGCTGAAACTGCACCAGGGCCGCATCCAGCACCGCGTCGGGCAGGCCATCGGCCCGCACATCCACCAGTTCCGCAGCAGGCAGCGATTTCAATGCCTTGCGGCAGGTGTCACAATTCTTCAATCCATAGATGCGCATTTTGCGGGCCCTTTTGTTATTCCCCGGTTGTTTATTGCAGGAAATTTGGACGGGAAACTTGATTTTCCGGCACAGTGCTCAATCTTTTTACCTGTGGGCCCGGGCGATGAACGGGCACACCCTGCCGCGGCAGGAACAGCAAAGATCAAAGGAGGCACGGACATTATGCCAACTGGCACCGTGAAGTGGTTCAACACAACCAAAGGGTACGGTTTCATCGCACCCGAAGGTGGGGGGAACGACGTTTTTGTACATATCTCTGCAGTGGAGCGGTCCGGCCTGACCGGCCTTGCTGACGAGCAGAAAGTGAGCTTCGAGCTCACCGAGGGACGCGACGGGCGTCAGATGGCGACCGATCTGGCGCTGCTCTGACCGATCCGGTCCCGGCGGCATGACACCGGGACCGCCCGATCACATCAGTCGCAGCCCTTGAGGCCCGCCTGACAATGCGCACGCGCCGAGCGCACGTAAGTCTTCCTGACCGGTTTGTGTCTGCGTACCGGATGGGCCATGGCCTGCTGGTATGAGATGCTCTGGTTCGGCGTACCGCAGCAGATGACCCCCGCGATGGTGATGGGCTGCAGGCCCGCCGGGCAGTAATTTGCGCTGGCCGGATAGGCATAAATCTTGGGCTGAGCCGCGACCTGCGCAGGCATCAGCGTGGTAAATGTCATGGCGATGGCGGCCATCGCGCCGGTTGTGAAACGCATATTATCCCTCATTTATCATACCGCTATATGGCCAAGTGTGACCGCGCGGGGCGAAGCTGTCCAGCGTTTATTGCCGCATTTGCCGGTGTACCGGGGTGACTGGCGCCCGCCCCTACCCCAATTGTGCAGGCAGATGCTGGTAGCCGTGAAAGCGGATGCGCCCGCCGGGCACGCGACCCTCCGTGAGCCGGTAGGACGGATAGCGGCGCAGGAAACGGGCAATCGCAATACGCCCCTCCATCCGCGCCAGGGTCAGCCCGACGCAGACATGCGGCCCGCCGGCAAAGGCCAGATGCCGGTTGGGCCGGCGCGCGATGTCAAAGACGCCGGGATCCTCAAACACCGCCGGATCGCGGTTGGCGGCACCGATGCACAGGTGCAGATTGCTGCCCGGCGGAATCCCGTACCCGCCCAGCGTGACCGGGGCCGTTGTCTCGCGGTTGCCGAACTGGTTCGGAGACCGCAGGCGCAGCACCTCTTCCACCATCGTGTCGATCAGCGCGGAATCTTCGATAATCCGTTGTTTTTGATCAGGAAAATCATTCAACAAGGCAAGGCCGTTGCCGATCAGGTTGGTCGTGGTCTCATGCCCCGCATTCAGGATGAAAATGCAGTTCTGGATCAGCTCGGTCTCGGTCAGCCTGCCGCTGTCGTCACCGTTGATCAGGCGGGTCAACACATCGGTTTCCGGATCACCCGGATCGGCGCGGCGGCGGGCGATGAGGTCTTGCAGATAGGTCTTGAATTCCCTCACCGCCCGGTGGCCACGGGCCAGCTGCGCCTCGGTCAGGGTGGGTTCCAGCGCGCCGAGGATGGCCAGCGACCAGTCCCGCAGGGGCGCGCGTTCTTCCATCGGGACATCCAGCAGGTTGCCGATGATCTGGATCGGGATGGAGGCGGCGAAATCCTCGATCAGGTCGGCCTCCAGCGGCATGTCCTCCAGCAGGTGATCGACGGTGGCAATCAGCCCCGGCTCCATCCGCGCCAGCGCCTTGGGCGTCAGCGCCGAGGTCATGATGCGCCGCACACGGGTGTGCAGCGGCGGGTCGTTGAAAACGAGGCTGGTGGTGTGGTGTTCGTAAAGCGGCGAGCCGGGGCCGAACTTGGGCGCGAAGGCCTGTTTCTTGTCCGAGATATAGAGCGTGGTGTCGCGGTAGATCGCGTTCAGATCGGCATGGCGGCTGATCAGGAATGACCCGTCGGGCTGCGGGCAGACCGGGGCCTCGGCCAGCAGGCGGTCGTAATGCGGGAAGGGATTTTCAAGGAAATCCGCGGGGGGATGGGACAGGTCGAACATGGGCGGAGTCTGGGGGGATTTTCGCGGCTGTCAATGAGGTGCCGGAGGGCTCACAGTTGTGAACATTAAGTCATTGTTAATGTTTATTTATTTCTGGTTTCCGGTGCGCACCGTGAGGTCTTTGTCCGGGACCACGCGCCCGGACCGGGAAACCGCAGGCTGGGTTTCATCCCGCGGTGCCGCCGCGTAGATCGGGGCGTGCCCTGGCAATGGCCGCCGTTCAGCCCAGCCAGACGGCCTGTGCGGCATCGTCCCAGCCCAGCGTATACCGGCTGCCATCGGTGAGGATGGGGCGGGCCATCAGGGCGGGCTGGTCCAGCAGCTGCGCCTCGGCCTCGCTCTCGCGCATCCAGACGCTCAGGTTGCGGTAGGTCTGGGATTTGCGGTCGATGATATTGTCCCCGAATTCCGCGATCAGGGGCGCCCATTCGGCCTCGCTCAGCGGATCGGCACGGACATCGCGCAGGGTGACACGATGGCCCGCGTCGCTCAGCGCCTTGGTGGCTTTCTTGCACTCGGAACAGGTGGGCAGGCCGTAGAGGATCATGTTGGAGGCTTTCCTTGGGGTATGGGCATATGGCGTTTCATGTTCCATTAACCTTGATTTGCCACAAATTGACCATGCCCAATTACCGTCGTCCCCGCCAGCCTGGTGCCAGTGTGTTTTTGACCGTCACGCTGGCAGAGCGCGGCGCGTGGTGGTTGGTGGACCATATCGAAAGCCTGCGGATGGCGGTGCGCAGGACGCGGGAAGAGCGGCCCTTCAGGATTGATGCATGGGTCGTCTTGCCCGATCACATGCATTGTGTGTGGACCTTGCCCGAGGGAGACAGGGATTTCTCGACTCGGGTGAAGGTGATCAAGGCCAGGTTTTCGCGCAGAGTGCCAATGGGCCATCGGCGGTTGAGCCATGTCGTGCGGCGAGAGCGTGGCCTCTGGCAGCGGCGGTTCTGGGAGCATCATATTCGAAATGAGGCCGATTTTCACAACCATATCGCGTATTGTTGGCACAATCCGGTGAAACACGGATTTGTGGAACGCCCCGAGGATTGGCCATTTTCATCTTGGCATCGCGACCACCCGTAGGGTGCGCATTCATGCGCACCGACAGCACGAGGTTGTGAGGGAGAATCGACCGTAGGGTGCGCATTCATGCGCACCGACAGCGCCAGGTTGTGAGGCGGGATCGAACGTAGGGTGCGCATTCATGCGCACCGGCAGCGTCAGGTTGCGAGGCGGGATCGAACGTAGGGTGCGCATTCATGCGCACCGACAGCGAGAGGTTGCGCGGGGGATGGTGCGCAATGAATGCGCACCCTACGGTGAATTGAAAAGGACCATCGCGCCCGAACCGAGGGGTGGGCGAGAAGCGCCCGCCCCGTGGGGGCGGTTCGGGCGCTGCCAAATCGGAGATTTGGCATTGTGTGGGACGGTAGGGTGGGAAACGGTAGGGTGGGATTTTATCCCACGGTGCGTGCACGTGGGCTGGAACCCCACCCTACGGCTTGATCATTTTACATTTCCTCGTTCACTAAAAGGAAGCTCTCCAAAGCGAGACCGTTTGCCCGTAAGTGATTCAATCAATTTCTGTGAGTTTGAGGCAATTTTCTCACTATTTCTTACTGCATACTCATTTACCTGCCTAATATGATCAGGGGTATCAACATTCCGCACTGGATACTTGTTCTCAGGATCACGCAGTAAGACCAAAGATATCTTAGGGTCGATCGGCATCCAAATTTCCATATTCGGGTTCACCAGCCCATTCGAACCACCGTTTCCAATACGGTATGCGATCTTGCTAGATAGAATGTACGAATGTCTAGTTTCACTCACGGACCAACGTACAACGAAGTCTTTCATGGCGTTTTCAACGCGTTCGCCAGGCTGAATGATTGCTCTCACTCTAATATCGCGGCCATAATTTCGCAGCGTCTCTGTATGCTCTAAATCTTTCAATAACTTCTGACGCTGAACTAAATCAGCGCTCGATTTACCTAGACTCTCAACTATTTCCAGAACATATTCTCTCCCTATTTCAACGTCGTCGTAATCAATCGGAAATTCTGGCGTTCTCTTGATCATTTCGTAGACAACCCAGCGTAAATCTCGCAATCTTTGCCCTGAAAAAGTGGGTGTGAGGCCAGATTTAAAAGCACCTAAAACCTCCGGAAGTAGTTGACCCAAATAGTTGTCAATCGTTCCATAGTGCTCTTTTTCGACTATATCTGATAGGTCGTCTCCATCCCTCACGCTATAGTAATTCGGTATCTGAAATGCTTTATCCCTAAGCCTTAGTTCTGGATTATTAAAACTACCAGTTGGGCTTTTCTCTGCATACCAAATCTCATCACCACGAAAACAAAAGGATTTTTGCATTACACGTGGAACGAAGTGGTGGATTTTGCTTCTCTTCGAAATTTCGGTCACCCTCGACGCATAACTCATTTCTCTCGGCGCACCCGTTTTGAACTTGGAAGGCTCTACTGGAGCCTTCCACCCTTGCTACGTCGGGTCATTCAAAACCCCATCAAACTCCCGCCACGCCCCCTTCGACATCCCTGAATTCTCCTGCGTCACCTCTTCAGCATCCGGCGCAGGCTGCATTCATGCGCACCGGCAGCGCCAGGTTGCGCGGGGGATGGTGCGCAATGAATGCGCACCCTACGTGGGGTCGTTCAATACCCCCTCAAACTCCCGCCATTCCCCCTTGCTCATCCCCGACGTCTCCTGCGTCACCTCTTCCCCCTTCAGCATCCGCCGCAGACAGTCCAACGCCTTGCCGGAGAGCGTCGCCCCCCCCAGACGGTAATCCTCGAAGGCGCCGTAGGCGGCTGGCACCCAGTCGGCCACCACCTTGCAGATCGCATCGGCATAGACCCGGATCTCGTATTGCGCATGGGCGTCGGCGCGCAGCCTCAGGAAGTGGAACAGGTTGTGCAGGTCCACCTTCCAGTACCATTGGGTATAGACATTGGCGGGCAGGTTCATGCGGGCCAGTTCGCGGGCCAGACCGTCCTGGCCGTCCTGGTTGATCATCTGTTCGTAATGGTCATAGGCGCGGTTGCTGTCGGATTTCAGGATTTCGAGGACGCGGGCGGCCTCCTCCCCCTCCAGCACACCGCCGCGGCCCTGGTTGTTGACCACGGATTGCGCGTTGATGTGTTCCGGCGCGGGGATGTAGAATTCGCGGTCCAGGATCGAATAGCGGGCGGAATATTCGTTCACGTTGGCGGTGCGGTGGCGGATCCACTGGCGCGCGACGAAGACGGGCAGTTTCACATGCAGCTTGATCTCGCACATTTCGAAGGGGGTCGAATGCCAGTGCCGCATCAGGTAGCGGATCAGCCCTTCGTCGTTCTGCACGCTCTTGGTGCCCTTGCCATAGGAGACGCGGGCGGCCTGGCAGATCGCTGAATCGTCGCCCATGTAGTCGATCACCCGGATGAAGCCGTGGTCGAGCACCTCATGCGCCTTGTAGAGATGCGCCTCCATCCCCGGCACGGTGGCGCGCAGGGTCTGCTGCGACTGGCTGCGCAGGGTGTCGATTTCGGCTTGTTGCTCTGGCGTGAGGGTCATGGGGCGCGTCCTGTGATGGGCTTGGGATTCGGGATTTACTATATCTGCGACGGTGCACCACAGGAACCACGATATGCGGTATTGTTTTTGGGATGCACTGGGGCAGGAAAATGACACACCCCCCTATCGCGCGTTGACAAGGCAGGCAGGGGTTTGGGAGGGTGCGAAAAAACAAAGATATATATTGAGGGCAGAAAAAATGAAACGCACCGCAATTGCGCTGACCTGGGCCGCTGTTTTCTTGTCGGCCTGCGGCGGCACGCCGCCTTTTGGTGGGACAACCACGGATACGGGCGGCGATCCGGGCAATGGCGTTGCGCCAATTCCCGAGGCGCTTGCGGGCAATCTTGAGAGTTTCACCTATGATCCGCGCAACCAGACGCTGACAGTGGTCGGCACACCCGCCGACGACGGCCCGCTGACCGGCGTCTATCGGCGCCGTGCGGCGCTCGACCAGGCCGGATACCAGGCCTATACGGCGCAGGATGGCTCGCTCGACCGGCACAACACCGCCTTCGTGCGCGAGATTGACGGGGTGCAGGCGGCCGTGATCGTGAGCGGCGTGCAATTCCAGCAAGTCTTTGGCGGGTTGGCCTATTCCAACGAAGCCACGGCCTATTCCCCTCCGGTGGAGCCGGGATCGGAAACAGACGGCGGGCTGGTCAGCTATGCCGGCACCTATGTGGGATTGCTGAACGGTCCGGGCTCCAACGAGGATCTGCTGCCGACAGCCCCGGGCACCAACCCTGCCGTACTCTCGGCGCAGGCTGCCGAGACACGGGGCGACGTTCTGATCACCGCCGATTTCTCGGACGCGCAGGTGGCGGGGGTCATCTACAACCGGATCGCGGTCGATTACGACAACTCGGGTCCCGGCATCTTCCCGAACGCGGCGAACCCACTTCAGCTCGAGGATATTGCGCTCGATAACACGGGAATTGCCGAGGACGGGACATTTCAGGGCATCGCGACGCAGAACGACATCCCCGTAGGCGATTACGGTGGCATCTTTGGCGGAGACGGCGCGACGGCGGTGGCGGGCGGCATCCGGGTCGACGACCACATCGACGCTTTCAGCAACGAGATCGAATGGGGCATATTCGTGCTTGCCGCCTGCGGGCAGCCCCAGGCCGATCCGCTCTGCAACCAGCCCCACCCGTAAGCGCCAGTGATGTGCCGGGGGGGCAGGAAGCGGTGGCTGCGGGCGGCAGCCCTGGGCGCCGTGCTCTGCGCGCCGCTGACGGCCGGTGGCCAGACCCCGGCCCCGCCACAGGACAGGGCCCAGGAAACCCGCATCACCCTGCCCGAGGCTCGCGCGATCGCGGTGCAGGCATTGAAGGACGGGGAGCCGGTGCTGGCCTATCGCCTGGCCGAGGGGTTGCTGCAGGCCGATCCGCGTTCGGCCTTTGCGCATTTCACGCTGGCGCAGTCCTATAGCCAGTTACAGCAGCCGAGCGAGGCGCGCCGCGCTGCCGCCCGTGCCTACCGGTTGGCGGAAACGCCGCAGAACAGGTTCGAGGCGGCGCGCCTGGCAGCCTCCATGTCCTACCGCGAAGACCGCAAGACCCTCTCGCAGATCTGGGTGCGCCGGGCGGTCCAGAATGCGCCCGACGCGCGGACCGAGGCCCAGCTGGGCCGCGATTATGCGCGGCTGCGCGCCGAGAACCCCTGGCAGTTCAGCATCCAGGGCGGGCTGCGCCCGTCCAGCAACGTCAACAACGGCTCGGAAATGGCGGTGCAGATCATCGACGGGCTGCCCTTCATCGGCACCTTGAGCGGCGCGGCGAAGGCGCTGTCGGGAACGGTCGGGCATCTCGACACGCGGCTGGGCTACAAGCTGCGGCAAGACCGGACCAGCCGCACGACGCTGGAAGGGCGGCTCTACGTCCGTCGGGTGGCACTGAGCGACAGCGCCAAGGCGCAGGCGCCGACGGCCACGAACAGCGATTACGGCGCGACCTTCGCCGAGCTGGGGCTGAGCCATGAGCAGGTCCTGGGCGACGGCGGCACGCTGCTGCAGACCGACGTCGCTGCCGGTCGCTACTGGAGCGGTGGCGACGTATCGTTCGATTTCCTGCGGCTGGGCGCCGGGGCGGCCTGGCGGCTGAACAATGCCACGCGGCTGAACCTGGGCGCGAAGCTGGAACAACGGCAATCGGCCCTTGGCGACCGCTTCGACACCACGGTGCTGGACCTGGATGCCGGGCTGCGGCGCAAGCTGGAGAACGGAGACGGCATTTCGCTCGCCCTGAACCTGCGGCACACGGACAGCGATTTTTTCAACGCGCGCTACAGCGCCGCCACGCTGCGGGCCAGCTATGTGCTGGGGCGGCAGATCGGGCCGGCGCAGGTCTCGACGGGCATCACGGCGGGCTATTCCGACTACCCCGATTTCGCAGTCTTCTTCGCGGTGCCGGGCGGGCGGCAGGACCGGTCGGTCTTTGCCGATGTGAATTTCTTTTTTGCCGACCTCGACTATGCCGGTTTCGCACCGAACCTGCGCATCAGCGCCGGGCGCACCTCGTCCAACGTCAGCCGCTACGAGACGCGGGAACTCTCGGTATCGCTGGGCGTACGGTCGAAGTTCTGACGCCCCCTGCCCGCGCTGTTCGAAGGGCTGGCACTCTGCCCCGACCATGCTAGGTTCTGCCCGAGAATGCGAAGAAGGAGCCCCCGCATGCCGATCAAATACCTGCACACCATGGTGCGCGTCAAAGACCTTGATGTCTCGATTGATTTTTACAAGAAACTGGGGCTGATCGAACGCCGCCGGATCGACCATGAGGGCGGGCGGTTCACGCTGGTGTTCCTGTGCCCTCCCGGCATGGATGACGGCCATGCGGATGTGGAGCTGACCTATAACTGGGACGGGGATGATGACCTGCCCAGCGACAGCCGGCATTTCGGCCATCTCGCCTATACGGTCGAGAATATCTATGACATGTGCCAGACCCTGATGGACCAGGGTGTGACGATCAACCGTCCGCCGCGCGACGGGCGCATGGCCTTTGTGCGCAGCCCCGACAACATCTCGGTCGAGCTGTTGCAGGAAGGGGATGCCCTGCCCGAGCAGGAGCCCTGGGCGAGCATGGAAAATACCGGTCATTGGTAAGAGCCGCCGCCCTTCTGATGCTGCTTGCCGTTCCCGCGGCCGCGGCTGACTGCCGTCTGGCGCTGGCGCTGGCGATGGATGTCTCCAGTTCGGTGGATCCTTCCGAGGACCGGCTGCAGCGGCAGGGCACGGCGGAAGCCCTGGCATCGCCGGAGGTGGCCGCGGCCTTCTTTGCCGCGGATCTTCCGGTGGCGCTTGCCGTTTACGAATGGTCGGGGCGCTATAACCAGCAGGTCATTCTGGACTGGACGATGATCGACAGCCCGGCGGCCCTGACCGGGGCGGCAGAGACCGTGGCGGCGAGCCTGCGCGGTCATACCGAGTTTCCCACCGCCATGGGCTATGCGCTGGGGTTTGGCGCGGGCCTGCTGGCGCGCGCGCCCGATTGTCTGGACAAGACCCTGGACATGTCGGGGGACGGGCAGAACAACGAGGGCTTCGGCCCCGCCATCGCCTACCGCGAATTCGCCTTTGACGGGATCACGGTGAACGGGCTGGCGATCAATGCGGCCGATTTCGAGGGGGAATTGGGGCTGATTGCCTTTTACCGGCGCGAGGTGCTGCACGGGCCGGGGGCCTTTCTGGTAATCGCGGACGGTTTTCCCGATTTTGCCCGCGCGATGCGGCAGAAGCTGGTGCGCGAAGTCTCCCCGGCGGCGATCGGCGGTCTGGTGCGCCGCAAGGAGGACAGGTGATCCGCCTGGCTGTGCTTGCGGGCACCCTGATGCTGGGGGGCTTGCCGGGGGCGGGACAGGCCCTGGCGGATTGCCGTCAGGCGCTGGCGCTGGCGCTGGATGTGTCCGGCTCTGTCGATGCGCGGGAATATCGCCAGCAGATCGGCGGTGTGGCAGAGGCGCTGGACAGTCCGGAGGTGCGTGCCCGCATTCTGGCGATGCCGCAGGCCCCTGTCCGACTGATGGTGTTCGAATGGAGCGGCCCCCAGGAACAGGCGGAGCTGGTGCCCTGGACCGACCTGGACAGCGCAGCCACCCTTGACGGGGTGATCGAGACCCTGCGCCAGACCAGCCGCCGCAGCACGCCGCCCGGCACGGCGCTGGGGGTGGCGATGGCCGAAGGGGTGCGCAGGCTCACTGCGCAGAGCGACTGCTGGAAGCGGACGCTGGATATTTCAGGCGATGGCAAATCCAACCTCGGCCCCCGCCCCCGCACCGTCAGGACACAGCTTGAGGACAGCGGTGTGACCATCAATGCGCTGGTGATCGGGGTGGACAACCCCCGCTCCACCGACATCCGCCAGGCCGAGATCGCGGAGCTGTCCTCCTACTTCCGGGCGGAGGTGATCATGGGGCCCGGCGCCTTTGTGCAGACGGCCATCGGTTTTGCCGATTATGCCCGTGCGATGAAGGAAAAATTGCTGAAGGAACTGGAGGGTCTGGTGGTTTCGGAACTGGCATCCCCTGCCCCAGACACCCCGGGCACAGATCAGTAGATATACCGGATCTGGTCGGTCCAGTAGCGTTCCATCCGTTTCAGTGACAGGGTGATGTCGGCAATGCCCGAAGGCCCCAGCACGCCCTTCTCTTCCAGCCCGTCGGCATGGCGCGAGAAGAGATCCGACACCACATCGCGAATGTTGCGCCCCTTTTCGGTCAGGCGAACCCGGACCGAGCGGCGGTCAATCTCGCACCGGTTGTGGTGCATATAGCCCATTTCGACCAGTTTCTTGAGGTTGTAGCTGACGTTGGAGCCCTGGTAGTAGCCCCGGCTTTTCAACTCGCCCGCCGTCACCTCATTGTCGCCGATGTTGAACAGCAGCAGGGCCTGGACCGCGTTGATTTCCAGTACGCCGACGCGTTCGAATTCATCCTTGATCACGTCCAGCAGCAGACGGTGCAGACGCTCAACCAGCGAAAGCGCCTCTAGGTAGCCCATCATGAAGCCCTTTTCCCGCATGGGGATGGCCATTGGTTCCTGAATGCTCATTTCTCTCTCCGACTCGGTGGGTTGGAGCGAAACTGCGCAAAAAAGCAGAATATTTCGTTAAATCGCCCCGCCTTCAACTTGAAACGCCGATACCGGATGTATCAGGTCAAAGGCGGGACGCTCCAATCGGACCGTGAGGCTGGCGTGCGGTGGGGGTTTTCGCGGCGGAGCGGCGCCTGGTGACCTGCGCGGCACATCGCCGGTTTGACGATCAGGCAGAGACCAATGCGCAGGAAACGGGTCGGTTCGATGTCGCTTGCTTGTTTAGGCTCTGGACCCATTAATTCTATATACTCAGCGGCGATTTCACGAAATTTCAAAGGTTTGGGGCGTGCAGCCAATAGTGGTTCTATTTGCAAGCGACCCAAGACGTTGAAATGAAGTGAAATCGCCGCCCTTCGGGTTTGACGGATTTTCCCGCAGCCTGCGTCACATCTGCTTGAAATAGAACCACTATTCTTGCGCAGATGTTCCTGGCCTGCGAAAAAATCTGTCAAACTGAGCATATAGAATTAATGGGTCCAGAGCCTAAGCATCTCCCAATCAACAAAGGATGGAGATGGGAATGCTTCTGAACGGAAAGACAATTATCGTCACGGGCGCAAGCAGCGGCATCGGTGCAGCCGCCGCAAGGTTGTTCGCCGAGGAAGGCGCGAAACTGGTGCTTGGTGCGCGCCGCGCCGGATTGCTTGAAGAAATCGCGGAGGAAATCTCTGCCAAGGGTGGCGAAGCGGCCTTTCTGGCGGGGAATGTCGAAGACAGCGCCTATGCCGAGGCGCTGGTGGCACTGGCGCAGGAGCGCTTTGGCGGGCTTGATGGCGCTTTCAACAATGCCGGCATCACCGGAGACATGGGACCGGTTCCCGAGATGGCGGAAAGCAACTGGCACAAGGTGGTTGCGGTCAATCTCGACAGCGGGTTCCATGCGGCCAGGCATCAGATACCGGCCCTGCGCAAACGCGGCGGCGGCTCGATTGTCTTCACCTCCTCCTTCGTCGGGCAGGGCATCGGTTTGCCGGGGATGGCGGCCTATGCGGCGGCAAAAGCGGGACTTGTCGGCATGACGCAGGTCCTCGCGGCAGAGCACGGGCCGGAGAACATCCGGGTGAACGCGCTGCTGCCGGGGGGCACGATGACGCCCATGGCCGGGGATGATGCCGGTTTTCACGAGGTCGTGCGCGGCTTTCATGCGCTGAAACGCATGGCTGAGCCCTCCGAGATTGCCGGTGCGGCGCTCTTTTTACTTTCCGATCACGCGTCTTTCGTGACCGGGAGTGCCCTGTTCGCCGATGGAGGGAACGCCATTAACAAGATTTAGAAGCGAAGCGGGCACTGGATTTGAAAGGGCCAGTGTCCGCTTACCGGACGCGCGTGCCTTGGGGTAAACGGCCGTATGGGTCCTGAGCCTACGCCGGCCGAACCCCGCCTGCCAGTTGCTCCCGGATCAGGGTGATGAACCGCGCGTAGCGGTCGGGGGGCTGTGCCTGTTCGGAGACCCACAGATAGAGATCGTGATCGCTTTCGTTCAGCATCTCTTCGTAAAGGGTCAGATCCGCATCATCCATCGCGGCCAGATGCACCCTGGCAAAGGCGGGCAGGATCAGGTCCATTTCCTTGATCCCGCGCCGCATCGACCGCATGTGCAGCCGCTTGATCCGATGTTCGGCAAGTTCAGACATTTGCGGCATCGGTCATGACACGGCGCAGGCGTTTCTCCAGCCGCCCCATGTCTTCGGCCTTGCGCAGCAGGTCCGCGCGCATGCTGCGGATTTCCGACATGATCTCTGTCAGGCCCGCGGTGTCGGCGCTCTCCGCATCGGGCGCACCGACGCCTTCGCCTTCGCCGTTGATCAGCCACATCATCGACACGTTCAGCAATCCTGCCAGCATCGACAGCCGGTTCGCACGCGGCTCCGCATGGTCATCTTCCCAGCCCCGCAGGGTGGGCAGGCGCACCCCCAGCCGCTTGGCCAATTCTCCCTGGCTCATGCCCGCTTGTTCGCGCGCGGCGGCGAGCCTGTCGCCGAAAGTTGCCGCATCAGGTCCGTACCAGTCCGTTACATCGTTCATTCATCATCCCTTTCATCAGAACAAAGGCGTTCTTTCTTGATCGGTTTGTCTCGCCCCCCTAAGAGGGTCGCGCATACATCACATACCGAGGTCCGGAATGGAACTGCTCTCTGCAACGCTTGCCCGCGTCAAACCGTCCCCCACAATTGCCGTCACCACCAAGGCGGCGGAACTCAAGGCAGCGGGGCGAGACGTTATCGGCCTTGGCGCAGGCGAGCCGGACTTCGACACGCCGCAAAACATCAAGGACGCGGCCGTCGCGGCCATTGCCTCTGGAAAGACAAAGTATACCGCGGTTGACGGAATTCCAGAACTCAAGCAGGCGATCTGCGAAAAGTTCAAGCGTGACAACGGGTTGGAATATAAACCTTCGCAGGTCAGCGTCGGCACGGGTGGCAAGCAGATCCTCTATAACGCGCTGATGGCGACAATGAACCCCGGCGAGGAAGTCGTGATTCCCGCCCCCTACTGGGTCAGCTACCCCGACATGGTGCTGCTGGCAGGGGGCGAGCCTGTCATCGCCCCTGCAACGCTGGAAGACGATTTCAAGCTGACGCCCGAGGCGCTGGAAGCCGCGATCACGCCGAAAACAAAATGGTTCATCTTCAACTCCCCCTCCAACCCCACCGGTGCGGGCTACAGCCGGGAGGAGCTGAAAGGTCTGACCGACGTGCTGCTGCGCCACCCGCATGTCTGGGTGATGAGCGACGACATGTATGAACATCTGGCCTATGACGGCTTCGAGTTCTGCACCCCGGCGCAGATCGAACCCGCACTTTATGACCGCACGCTGACGGTCAACGGCGTGTCCAAGGCCTATGCCATGACCGGCTGGCGCATCGGCTATGCCGCAGGCCCCGAAAAGCTGATCGGCGCGATGCGCAAGATCCAGTCGCAAAGCACCTCCAACCCCTGCACCATCAGCCAATGGGCGGCCATCGAGGCGCTGAACGGCACCCAGGATTATATCGCCCCCAACAACGAGATGTTCGTGCGCCGCCGCAACCTGGTGGTTTCCATGCTGAACGAGATCGAGGGGGTCACCTGCCCGGTGCCCGAGGGGGCATTCTATGTCTATCCCTCCATCGCCGGGCTGATCGGCAAGACCTCTGCCGGGGGGGCCAAGATCGAGAATGACGAAGCCTTTGCCACCGCCCTGCTGGAAGAGACCGGGGTCGCCGTGGTGTTCGGGGCCGCCTTCGGCCTTTCGCCGAACTTCCGGGTCAGCTACGCTACCTCCGATGCTGCGTTGAAAGAGGCCTGCGGCCGCATTCAGGCTTTCTGCGCGGGTTGCGTGTAACGGGGTATCCATGTCGACTGAACTGCCAGAATACTATTTCCGGGTCCGGGAAAACGGCGCTGCAGTGTTTCGGATCGACACCGAAAACCGGCAGCGGCGGATCGAGATGGACCAGATCGCCCTTGCCAATATCCGCAATGGCGAGATCAAGCCCCATGGCGACCGCAGCCTGTCGGAAGCGGATCTCGACACCATCCGCAACTGGATGGAGGAGCGCCGGCAGGTTCTGGCACATCGCGACATCGACGACATCCACCGCGCCGTCGATTATCTGAACCTGACGACGCAATGGGTGCAGTCCAAGGCCACGGATGAGCAGCTGGAAGCGGTCACCGACGCGCTGCTGCTGGCGATGCATGACCTGCGCAGCACGCTGGTGCGCAAGAAGGCGGACCGGCTGCTGAAGGATTAGAGCGTCATGCGAAGAACCGGCATCACGTAACGCTGCTTGCTCCTAGGTCGTGTTGACATTCATTGTCGCCCACCCGTTTCAGTCCAAAATTGCTCAGTTCCAGGCAAGAGAGCGCAGGAATAGCCAGCTATTTCAAACTCTCTTAACGCAGAAATGGGCAATTTTGGCGAAACCCCTGCGGGGCGCGGCGGATTTTGCCTCTGCCATCCCGGATGTTCGCTTCCAATGATCACATTGCTGCGCTCACATCAGGGCGCCAGCGGCAAAATCCGTCTCGCGCGGGTGGGCGACAATGAATGTCAACACGACCTAGTTTCCCGCACTTGCAGACATGTCATGCAAGACCTGTCATTTTTGACATGTCATGTATGACATGTCGTCCGTTGCGGCATGGCACGCCAAAGCGTTAAGCGTGATGTCTTGAAGCGTTATCCGAAAACCTGACCTGCGTAACGCTGCCTGAAACCAGAGCGTTCAGCGCGTCACCTGATACCGGATGTTTCAGGTATTTCGTCAGGCGCTCTGGTCGTCCCTGCCCGGTTCATCCGGATTGCTGGAGAACAGGGCGATCTTGTTGCCCTGCGGGTCGCGCAGGTAGCCCACGTAAAAACGCGGGCCATAGGCCGCGCGAAAGCCCGGCTGCCCCTCGTCCTGGCCACCGGCGGCAAGGGCGGCGGCGTGCAGCGCGCGCACCTGAGCCTGGTTGCGGGCCTCAAAGGCCACCATGACGCCGTTCCCGGCCGTCGCCGGACGCCCGTCAAAGGTTGGTTTCACATAGAAATCCGGCAAGGCCGGCTGGCCCGCTGCCACGGGCAGCACATAGCTCAGCCCCTCGGGGCCTTCCGTGAGCCCGTAGCCGAGGGCGGGCAGCAGCGCTGCATAGAAGTGTTTCGCGCGGGCGATGTCATCGGCACCAAGAGTGACATAGGAAATCATGCGGTCTGATCCTTTCCGACGGTCTTTACCGATACGCCCCAGAAGCGGATGTTCAGCAGGATCGCGGCAATCCCCAGGCCGGTCACCAGACCGGACCAGACCCCGATGCCGCCGCCGCCCAGGGTGAACCCCAGCAGATAGGAACAGGGCACGCCCAGCCCCCAGTAGCTGAAGGCGGCGATCCACATCGGCACCCGGGTGTCCTGCACGCCGCGCAGCAGGCCCAGGGTAATCGCCTGCGCCCCGTCGACGAACTGGAACAGTGCCGCCATGGCCAGCAGACCGACGCCGATGCTCAGGATCTGCGCGCGCGCCGGTTCACCGTCTTGCATGAAGGCCGACAGCAGCGGCTCGGGCCAGCCGATGAAGACCACGGTGGCAAAGACGGAAAAGACCACCGACATCGCAGTGACCGTGATCGCGCCGCGCGACAGGCGTGCCGCGTCGCCCCGGCCATTGGCGTTGCCCGCCCGGATGGTGGCGGCATTGCTGAGGCCGAGGTGCACCATGAAGGTGATCGAGGCCAGCTGGATCGCGATGCCATGGGCGGCCAGAGGCACGGTGCCCAGCCAGCCCATCATCACCGCGGACCCGGCAAAGAGGCCAACCTCGCTCAAGGCCGTCAGGCCGATCGGCCAGCCCAGCCGGAACACCCGCCCCAGCATCTGCGCATCCGCCCGCCAGAGGCGCACGAAGATGCGGTGCTGCGGCACCACGGTCAGGATGTAGACCACCACGCAGATCAGCGAAACCACATGGGTGCTGACAGAGGCGATGGCCGCCCCCACCACACCCAGTTCCGGTGCGCCCCAGTTGCCGAAGATCAGCGCGTAATTGGCCAGCGCGTTGATCCCCGCCGAGATCAGCGTGATCCAGAACACGATCTGGGTGCGTTCCAGCGCCGCCAGATAGCTTTTGAGTGTCATCACCAGCAGGGCGGGCAGGATGCCAAACCCCATGACCCGCAGATAGCGACCCGCGTCGCGGGCCAGCTCATCGCTTTGCCCGATCATCCGCAGGATCGGCTCTGCCCAGAGCATCAGGGGCAGCGACAGCAGCGCGAAGCCAAGCGACAGCCAGAGCCCCATGCGGGTGGCGCGGCGGATGCCGGTGTCGTCCTCTTTGGCGTCAAAGGCCGCGACCATGGGCATCACCGCCCAGGCAAAGCCGGAACCGAATATGAACAGCACGAAAAAGAAGGTGGAGGCCAGCGTCACCGCCGCCAGTTCCTCGATCCCGTACCAGCCCATCATGACCGTATCGGTCACGCCGATCGCCACCTGCGCCAGGTGTCCGCCGATCAGCGGCAGCCCCAGTGTCAGGATTGCCCGCATATGGCCGCCGTATGTCAGAACCGGTGTCATATCCCAGCCATACGCCGGGTTATGGCGAAGGTGAAGAGGTGAAACGCCCGCCTCAGACCCGGCCCAGATGGGTCGCCTTGAAGCCGGTGCCGTACTTCAGGCCGTAGCCCATCGCGCGGTCCAATCCGATGTGCGCGCCCCAGATCAGCGCGAGCGACAGGGCAAGGTCACTGCCCGACCAGAGCCCTGCCCCGGCCAGTGCCAACGGCGTCAGGTAGCTGTGCCCGATGTTGTAGACCAGCGCCCCGGTCAGCCTGTCGCGCAGGTATCCCAGCATGAAGAGGTCGGGGGCCAGGATCAGCAGCGCGAAGAGCCCCCAGCCGCCGCCCAGCCGGGCATAGATCAGGATGCAAACCCCGGCCAGTGCCAGCCCTTCCAGCCGAAGGGTGACGGCCAGCGGCGCCGGGGCGGTTGAACGGGGGGTCGAGGGCTTTGTCATGGGATCGCCTTTTGTTGGGATGGCCTTGGTCTGGCGCAAGTACGCCTTGAAAGAAATTGACCAAAAAGGAATAGCCACCTATCAAAAAATGATGAGCAGACCCTCGCTTGACCTGATCCCGGCCTTTCATGCGGTGATGACCCACGGCAGCCTTTCGGCTGCGGCGCGTGTCCTGCGGCTGGCCCAGCCCACGGTGCGCCGGCAGATCGAGGCGCTGGAAGCGGAGCTTGGCACCCAGTTGTTCACCCGTGCGGCAAACGGGCTGACCCCGACGGGGATGGCGCAGACGCTGATGCCGCTGGCCGCCGCCGTCATTGCCGAGGCCGCCGCATTGGGCCGCGTGGCCAGCGCCGGGGCGCAGGCGCTGGAGGGTGTGGTCAGGATCACCACTAGCCGGGTGGTGGCGGGGCATGTGCTGCCCATGCTGATCCGGCAGATGCAGGCGGAGGCTGCGGGCTTGCGTTTCGAGGTGGCGGCGACCGACCGGGCGGAAGACCTGACCCGGCGCGCGGCGGACATCGCCATCCGCTTTACCCCGCCGCGCCAGCAGGCGCTGGTGGCCAGCCGTCTGCCCGATTGCGAGGTCGGGCTGTTCGCGGCCCCGGATTTTGCCCCGCCTGATCCGGATCGGCCCTGGCAGGAGCAGCCCTTTGTCGCGGACGACCGCGAAGACCTGATCCTGCCCGCGCTGACGGCCGCTGGCCTGCCCGCCCCGTCCAATGTGGTGCTGCGCTGTGACGATCCGCTGGCGCAGATCGCCGCCATCCAGGGTGGTGTGGGGCTGGGCTTCTGTCAGGTGAAGCTGGCCGCGCGTCTGGGGCTGCGCCGGGTTGCGCCCCGGGTCATGCATCCGATGCCGGTCTGGCTGGTGGTGCATGAGGATCAGGCGCGGATCGCGCGGATCGCATTTGTCTTTGACAGGCTCAAAAGCGCGCTGCGTCACCTTTTGTGACCCATTGCCTTGATGGACCCCAGGGGTCAGACTTTGCCCCGGAGGAAGCGCCGGTTTGACCGGAGCGGGCCGGTGGCCCCCGGCGCGGGCCCGTCGGGGTGCGGAGAATCGCGACGGGCCGGACAGCAAAAGGATACGAGACATGACCGAGCCGCGCACCGAAACCGTGACGCTGAATGGCAGGCCTTTCTTTCTGCGCCATTGGGGCAATGAACGCCTGCCCAAACTCCTGCTGTTGCATGGATTTCCCGAATTCGGCGGGGCCTGGGCCGATCTGGCCCCGCTGCTTGCCCACAGGTTTCACTGCATCGCGCCGGACCAGCGCGGCTATGGGCAGAGCTGGGCGCCGGAAGCGGTATCCGACTATGCGACCCCGAAACTGGTGAGCGATATGGCGGCCCTGATCGGCGATGCGCCCATCGCCGTGCTGGGACATGACTGGGGCGCGGCGGTGGCCTATGGCCTGGCGATTTCGCGGCCCGATCTGGTGTCGCGGCTGATCATCATGAACGGGGTGCATCCGGTTCCCTTTCAGCGCGCCCTGGCGGCGGGCGGGGCGCAGGCCGAGGCCTCGCAATATATCCACTACCTTCGGGCGGAGGGTTCCGAGCAAAAGCTGGCGCGGGATGGATTTGCCAAATTGCTGGCGATGTTCTCGGCCAACATGGACACGGGCTGGCTCAGCGGTGCGACGCGCGACGCCTATGTTGCGGCCTGGTCCGGCCCGGGGCGGTTGCGCGGCATGGTGAACTGGTATCGCGCCTCACCGCTGGTGGTGCCGAAGGCCGGGGGCAGCATCAAGATGCCCGATCTGCCGCTGGAGAAATTGAAGGTCCGTTGCCCGCATCTGCTGATCTGGGGCACCGACGACCGCGCCCTGCTGCCCGAGGCGACCGCGGGTCTGGAGGAATTCGCCGCCGATCTGACACGGGTCGAGATCCCCGGCACCGACCATTGGCTGCATCACCAGAAGCCGCAGGAGGTGGCGCAGGCGATTCTGGACTGGTTCCCCGACCGGTAAGGTCACACCCTGCGGCAGATGAGGCGCAGGGATATTTTAGGCCAAAAAGAAAGGAGCTTGGGGCGTTCAGCCGCAAGACCGGTGGTCGGGAATACCTGACTTGCCCGGATGCGCGGATTTGCGCAGGTTGACGGCATTTGAAAGAAGGGGAATTTTACCATGCTGCTTCGCATCGTGCCATTGCTTGCCGTCGCCATCATCCTGATCGCCCTGGTCTTTTCGGCCTTCTGGCGGCCCTATGACCGGAACGGGCTGAATGCGCCCGCGCATCAATATTCCGGATTGTTCTGAACCGGGGACAAGGGGCGCAGGCCCGGTTCCGCCGCGCAGATCCCGAACACCGGGCAGCTTCGGGAAATGCACGACAAGGCGGCCTTGGCCCTTCCCCCGCGCGGCGGGCTCTGGCATACTCGGTGACCAACAAAAATGAACAAAAACAGGCCTGCCTCATGTCCGATCTCCTCTCCGGTGCCCAGCCCAGCGGCAAGAACTATGATGCCTCCTCCATCCAGGTGCTGGAGGATATGGAACATGTGCGCCTGCGCCCCGGCATGTACATCGGCGGCAAGGACGACCGCGCGCTGCATCACATGGTGGCGGAGATCATGGACAACTCCATGGACGAGGCGGTTGCGGGCCATGCCACCTGGATCGAGCTGGAGCTGCATGCGAACGGCCATGTGACCGTGCGCGACAACGGGCGCGGCATTCCCATCGGGATGCACCCCAAGGACCCGACCAAATCGGCGCTGGAGATCATCTTTTGCACCCTGAACGCGGGCGGCAAATTCTCGGGCGACAGCTATGAGACATCGGGCGGGCTGCACGGGGTCGGCTCTTCGGTGGTGAATGCGCTGTCGGATCACCTGCGGGTCGAGGTTGCGCAGAACCGTGAACTTTACGCGATGGAGTTTTCGCGCGGGTTGCCGCAGGGCAAGCTGGAAAAGATCGGTGCCGCCCCCAACCGGCGCGGCACGGCGGTGACATTCCACCCCGATGCGGAAATCTTTGGCGCGCTGAAACTGCGCCCCGCCCGCCTGTTCGCCATGGCACGGTCCAAGGCCTATCTGTTTTCGGGGGTCGAGATCCGCTGGAAATCCGCCCTGCCCGATGGCGACACGCCGATGGAGGCGAGCTTTCACTTTCCCGGCGGGCTGTCGGACTATCTGAACGAGACGCTGGGCGGCTCCACCACCTATGCCGAGGCGCCCTTTGGCGGGATGGTCGATTTCAAGGAGAAATTCGGCACCCCCGGCAAGGTGGAATGGGCGATCAACTGGACGCCCTCGCGCGATGGCTTCATCCAGTCATACTGCAACACGATCCCGACGCCCGAGGGCGGCACCCATGAGGCCGGGTTCTGGGCCGCGATCCTGAAGGGGATCAAGGCCTATGGCGAGCTGGTGGGCAACCGCAAGGCGGGCACGATCACCCGTGAGGACCTGATCACCGGCGGCTGCGCGCTGGTCAGCTGTTTCATCCGCGAACCGGAATTCGTGGGCCAGACCAAGGACCGGCTGGCCACCACCGAGGCGCAGCGCATGGTGGAGAACGCGGTGCGCGACCATTTCGACAACTGGCTGGCGGCGGATACCAAATCCGCCGGCGCGATCCTGGATTTCCTTGTGCTGCGGGCCGAGGAGCGCCTGCGCCGCCGTCAGGAAAAGGAAACCGCGCGCAAGACGGCGACGAAAAAGCTGCGCCTGCCCGGCAAGCTGACCGATTGCACCAGCAAAACCCGCGAGGGCACGGAGCTGTTCATTGTCGAGGGCGACTCGGCCGGCGGGTCCGGCAAGGGCGCGCGTAACCGCAACACCCAGGCGCTGCTGCCGCTCAAGGGCAAGATCCTGAACGTGCTGGGGGCGGCCTCGGGCAAGCTGACGACCAATGCGGAAATCTCAGACCTCTGCGAGGCGCTTGGGGTCGGCATGGGGACGAAGTTCAACCTGGACGATCTGCGCTATGACAAGATCATCATCATGACCGATGCGGATGTGGACGGCGCGCATATCGCGTCGCTGCTGATGACCTTCTTCTTTACCCAGATGCGGCCGCTGATCGACAACGGGCATCTCTACCTCGCCTGCCCGCCGCTCTACCGGCTGACGCAGGGGGCCAAGCGGCTGTATGTGGCGGATGATGTCGAGAAGAACCACTGGCTGGAGAAGGGTCTGGGCGGCAAGGGCAAGATCGACCTGCAACGCTTCAAGGGTCTGGGCGAGATGGACGCGAAGGACCTGAAAGAAACCACGATGGACCCGGCAACGCGGAAATTGATCCGGGTGACGGTGGACGAGGATATCCCGGGGGAGACCGGGGACCTGGTGGAGCGGCTGATGGGCAAGAAGCCGGAGCTGCGGTTCCAGTATATCCAGGAAAACGCGCGGTTTGTAGAGGAGTTGGATGTTTGAGGCTCGGAAGATTGCGCGTTACGAGTTCACCATTACCTTTCTTCCTGAAAATTTTCGGTGTGATATTCTCCCTTGCTCCGATGCTGTGGCGATCAGCTAAGAATATTCTTTCACTCGACAAAATTGCCCGATCTGAAGATGGCCTAGAGTTTTTTGCGCAGTTGTTTGCATGGGCCCTGTTGTTCGGGTATTTTGCCCAGAATTCGAGTTCCGCAGTTTTGCTTGAACAGATATCAAGCTCTGAAGGTAAGCTCTCCAATTCGGTAGAATTCTTCGAGGCTGCGCAGAATCCGTTCTGGAGCGAGGTGCTCGTGCTCGTTCAGACGATTGTTGTGATGACGATCTGCTGGCCTGCAATTGAGCTGTGGAAAAGAAAGGGTTCTCAGGACACAGACGCGAATCTCTACTGGTGTATACTCATCGGTCTAACTGCACTTGGATATATTTTTTCGGCCACTTTATCTCTGGTCACGCTGGCATTTTGGCCCGATAGTTTTTCCGAAAGCATGGATACCTTACTGTCGATCTTGATCGCAATTGTTGCATTGGTCATCCTGTGGGTTAACTTGCGACGGATTGATCCGTTGCTACCTAAACCTTGGCTGGCCGCAGGATTGTTGATCTTGCTTACTGCGCAAGTAGCAACTAGCTTTATTAAGGCATTTCTTCCGCTACTTTTCCCCGACCTGTATGTGCTCCTGCTGTTGGAACCCTAAAATCTGCAGGACATGCGCGGGCCAAAGCATGTAAAAGTTACCCTCAGCCATAGCGAGGCCGCTTGGTGCAATAGCGCGGAACTTCAGCAAGAAACCGTAAGTGCTATCATCTCTGGGATCGCACCACCGTCCTAGACGCACCCCACAAATACGACCCCCACGGGCGCGCAGGGGGTCCACTCATCTCACGTCAACCGGCTTCTCGCAGCTTTCACTGCACCCCGACGCTGCCGCATCCCTGCGGCCTCCGGCCCGAGGTCGGGCGTGGATCTCATGTTGGGGACTGCCGTAGGGTGCGTGCTCTGCACGCACCGCAGCCTCGCCGACATTATCGGTGCGCGCGGAGCGCGCACCCTACGAGGTTTCTGTCCTCTGGGCCTTTCGCAAGACGGCCTCCGGCCCGAGGTCGGGCGCGGCCCTCATGTTGGGGTCTGCCGTAGGGTGCGTGCTCTGCACGCACCGCAGCCTCATCGACCGTATCGGTGCGTGCAGAGCACGCACCCTACGGGCTGATCATTCATCGGTTGGCCCGGCAAACCCCTTGCCAAATGCCCCTTGCACCCCCACCTTGTCCCTACGGGCCCGCGCCATCCGCGCGGCCTGTTGCCTCACCGGAAAAGCCGCGCGCGCGCCGCGCCCCTGCCCCCTGAGCATCGACCCGATGGGCTTTGCCGTTCGGGAACCCGATCAGAGGAATACCGCCATGTCCAAGGAAAAGAACAAGGGCAACAAGGAAGCCAAGAAACCCAAGAAGGAAAAGGTCAAGGTGCTGGCCACCGCCAACAGCGGCATGAAAGACGGCACCGTGATCGCGGGCAAGAAGGTCAAGTAACCGCGTCGCGGCGCGGGCCCCTGCCGGGGCTTGCGCCCGCGCGCAGCACGCCTAGGATCGGGGCACATTACGCCCCGGAGGCCCCATGACACCGCAAGCCGCGCAAGACATCCTTGAAAACGCCTTTGCCCCCTGGGTGCGCGCGTTGCAGCCGACCATCACCGAGATCGGGGTGGCGCGTACCATCCTGACCATGCCGATCAGCACGCAGATCATCCGCGTCGGCGGCATCGTCTCGGGGCAGGCGCTGGCGGCGCTGGCGGATACGGCCATGGTCTTTGCCTGTTTCGGCCATCTGGATGCGCCCGAACCGGTGGGCACCGTGACTCTGGATACGCAATTCCTGCGCCCCGCCAGCGGCGACAGCATCCGCGCCGAGGCGGAGGTGACCCGCGCGGGCAAATCCATGCTTTTCGCCCGCTGCACCCTGATCGCGGAACCCTCGGGCAAGCCGGTGGCGCTGGCCACCGCGACATTCGCGCGCTGAGGCGCATTCTCCGCTTGATCCCGGCCCCGCGCCGCGCCTTACTGCGCCCATGATCCGCCTCTTTCTCATCCTGTTGCTACTGGCCTCCTGCGGGCGACCGCTGACGGTGAACGAACGGGCCTTCCTCGACAGTATCCACGGCGACACGCTGGACATGAACGCGGTGCGCCTGCACAACGGATCGCCCACCCGCGCGGTAACCTTCCGCCGCAAGCCGCGCCCGCGCACCACCTGCCGCGAGCTGATCCTGCCCCCCGCAAGGGATGAGATCGTGACGACAAAGCCCGCCGCCGTCGCCCTTTTCAACACGATCCTGTTCGACAAGGACTGGTATCTTGAGGATTACCTGCCCGAATACCCCGATGCCATCGGGCTGGTGGCGGGGATGCTGCTGGCGCATGAGCTGACCCATGTCTGGCAGTGGCAGAACCGGGCAAGCACCGGCTATTCGCCGCTGCGCGCCGCGTCGGAACATACGGTCAGCGACGATCCCTATCTGTTCGAGATCGACACCCCCCGGAAATTCAGCGAATTCGGCTATGAACAGCAGGGCTCCATCGTGGAGGAATTCGTCTGCTGTCGTGCGCTGGCCCCGCAGGCGCCGCGCACCAAGCGGCTGCATGCGCTGATCTCGCAGGTGATGCCGGTGGCCCCGCTGCCCGCACGCCCGCAATCGGACGTGCGCCTGCCCTGGGACGGGGTCCAGATCAAGGGCATCTGCGGTTAGCGCTGGATGCTTTCCAGATAGGCCAGAAGTGCCGCAAGCGCGCGGGGTGTCGGGGTCATCACGCCGTCCACCTCCACCGGCACCAGATCATCCGCCGTGGCCCCGCCGAACTGCGGCATGACCCGGGCGAGATGGCCCTGTTCGGGATCGCCATAGATATAGCTGAGCGCCCGCGCCCGGGGAAAGCTGCCGCCGCTTGTCCGCGTCAGCATCGTCAGGTCGGCAGGTTGCGGGTTCAGGCCCGCCGCCAGCGGCCCGTCACCCCGCCCCGTCGCACCGTGGCAGGAGGTGCAATTGGCCGCATAGAAGGCCGCGCCGTCACCGGCGGTGGGCATCTCCTGCGGGGTGCAGGCTGCAGCGGTGCAGAGCAGGCAAAGCAGGGACAGGGTTTTGATCGGGCTGGGCATCATGGTTCTCCGGTTGGATTGAGGGTCATCTTGCGCCATCCCGCGCGCGCCGCCATGATGCAGATCAAACTGCAGCGGCGGAATGGCCTCAGGAAATGGCCTCAGCGCATATCTGCAAGCGCCTGAATGCGCGACCATACCGCATCCTCGACCGCGACCGGATCGGCGGGCTTTTTGCCCTGTCCCGGCATCCGCGCACCTTCATCCGCCGATGCCGCCTGCGCCAGGGCGGCCAGCCGCGCCCCGAATTCGGGCGATGCCGACGGGTCGATCACGATGTAATACTGGCCCAGGTCATGCGGCGGCCCCTCGGGTGCCTTGAGCGGTTTCACATCCTGCGACAGCGCGCCGCCGGTCATGCCCGCCGCCAGAATCTCGGCCATCAGGCCAAAGCCCCAGCCCTTGTAGCCGCCCAGGGAGATCAACGACCCCTCAAGCGCTTCCTCCGGGACGGTGGTGGGGTTGCCCCTGGCATCCACCGCCCAGCCTTCGGGGATGGTCTCGCCCGCCGCCCGGGCCATGGTGATCTTGCCCAGGGCGACCATGGTGGTGGATTGGTCGAACTGCATGGCGATCCCGCCCTGCCCGTCGGGCACCGAAAAGGCAATCGGGTTGGTTCCGATCACCCGCGTCCTGCCCCCCGGTGCGGCCACGATGGGCGAGGCATTGGTAAAGCCCAGACCGATCAGCCCTGCCCGGGCGATCTGTTCCGTGAAATATCCCAGCGATGTGCAGGTATGCGCATGGGCAACCGCCAGCGTGGCGATGCCGTATTGGCGCGCCGCGTCCAGCGCCAGGGTCAGCCCATAGGCAAAGGCCGGCTGGGCAAAGCCGAAGCGTGCGTCCACATGCACCACGGCAGCGCGGGCCATGGTCACGCCGGGGGTGACATCCCCCTTGACCCGGCCCGTCATCAGCTGCTGGCAGTAGCTTTCCACATAGTAGAGACCGCAGATCCTGTTGCCCACCGATTCCGCCGCCGCGACCGCGCGGGCCACCTCGGCGGCGGCAAAGGAATCGGCACCGTGACCCATCAGGGCGGCCTGAACCGTCTCGGCGATGTCTCTCAGGGCCACCTCGGGCATCTGTCATTCCTCTGGTTCGGAACCACCACTGTGTCCCCGGCACCAAAGGAGCGTCAAGCGCGATGATCCCGGGTGGCGGGTTGGCGCGGGTTCAGACCGGCACCAGACGGCCCGCGTCGAGCCGGATCTGGCGATCCATCCGCCCGGCAAGTTCGAGGTTATGGGTGGCAATCAGCGCGGCCAGACCGGTGCTGCGCACCAGCGCCATCAGCGTGCCAAAGACCTGATCCGAGGTCGCGGGATCAAGGTTGCCGGTGGGCTCATCCGCCAGCAGCAGGCGCGGCGCATTGGCCAGCGCACGGCAAAAGGCCACGCGCTGCTGTTCGCCCCCGGAGAGCGCCGCCGGGCGATGGTCTGCGCGCCCCTCGATGCCCACCTGCCGCAACAGTTCACGCGCCCGCGCCTCGGCCGCTGAGCGGCCCGTGCCCCCGGCAAGCTGCGGCAGCACGATGTTTTCCAGCGCGGTGAATTCCGGCAACAGGTGGTGGAACTGATAGATGAAGCCCACGTCCGCGCGCCGCACCGCAGTGCGGCGGCGGTCGCCCAGACCGGTCATGTCCTCGCCCCCGATGCCGACCTTGCCGGCATCGGGCGTGTCGAGCAGCCCCGCGATATGCAGCAGCGTGGATTTGCCCGCCCCGGAAGGGGCAACCAGCGCCACCACCTCGCCCGGGGCAACCTGCAGGTCGATGCCACGCAACACCCTGACTTCATTCGGCGCACCGGGGTTGTAGGATTTGGTGATGCCTTGCAGATCGAGGGCCGGATCATTCATAGCGCAATGCCTCTACCGGGTTCATCCGCGCGGCACGGCGCGCGGGAAAGATCGTGACGATAAAGGACAGGCCCAGCGACAGCCCCACCGCCGAAAGCACATCGCCCATCTGCAGCTTGGCCGGCAGGAAATAGATCCCCCGGATCGACGGATCCCAGGCGGTGCCGCCGGACAGATAGTTCACCGCCGCAAAGATCTGATCGACATAAAGCGCAAAGAGGCACCCCAGGATCACCCCCATGGCGGTGCCGATGATGCCGGTAAAGGCCCCGCAGATGAAGAAGACCCGCAGCACCGACCCCTCGGTCAGGCCCATGGTGCGCAGGATGCCGATGTCGCGGCCCTTGTTCTTGACCAGCATGATCAGGCCGGAGACGATGTTCATTGCCGCGATCAGCACCAGCACGCTGAGGATCACGAACATCACCCGGTCCTCGATGTCCAGCGCATTCAGGAAAGAGCCCGAGGCATCGCGCCAGGTCCAGACCTGGGCCCGGTCTCCCGCCGCCTCCAGCAGCGGAATGGCCAGTTTGTCCACCGCTTCGGGATCTTCAACCATCACTTCAAGTTCGTCCGCCAACCCCTCGCGATTAAAGAAGGATTGCGCCTCTGCCAGGGGCAGGTAAGCACGGGTACGGTCGATGTCGTACCGCCCCGCTTCGAAGATATAGACAACCTCATAGGCATTGACGCGCGGGCTGGTGCCAAAGGCCGTCTTGACCCCGTTGGGCGAGATCAGCTTGATCGTGTCGCCCACATCCACACCCAGCGTGCGGGCCACGCCGACGCCGATGGCGATGCCCTCGTCAAAGCGATCAATGTCCCCCCGCGCATGTTCCGAATGGGCGATGCGCGGGATCGTCTTGAGATCCTCTGCCGCTATGCCAAAGACTTCGACGCCCGCGTTGGACTGCCCCTTGTTGGCCATCACCTGCTGGCGCACCAGCGGCGCGGCACGGGTCACGCCGGGCACTTTCGACACTGCCGCAGCCATTTCGGCGTAATTTGATATGCTGCGGTCGATCTGCCCGTTCTGGGCCACTTCGCCCAGCTGATAGATGGTCACATGGGCATTCGCCCCCAGGATCGTATCCACGAATTCCGCCCGAAAACCGGAGCGCACGGACAGCGTGGCGATCAGGGCAAAGACCGCCAGGGTGATGCCGATCAGGCTGATCCAGGTCATCACGCTGACGCCGCCTTCGGCGCGGCGCGCGCGCAGGTAACGCCAGGCGATCATCCATTCAAACGGGGCAAAGGGGGCGGTGCTGTTCTGCGCCATGGGGGCTCCTGAGATTTGGCGCAAACTGGGCTTTCGGACCGGCAGGGTCAAGCGCCCATTCTGCGGCGAAACGGCCAGGCAAGAAGGCGCAGCACGGCCCCCAGCGCAACACTGCCGATCAGGAAACCGATCAGGGCAAAGCTGAGGCCCGCGAAATGGATCGGCACCGCCGGCTGATAGGCGGCCCAGGCCGCCCGGGCGATCTGGCGATCGGTCAGCCGGGCCGCGTGATAGGCCCGCATGAAGGGTCCCTGCCCCTCGACTTCCGCCAGATCCGCGCGCAGCCTGTCATAGCGCTGGAATGTCGCCGTCATATCCGCGCGCCTGCGCTCCAGGAAAGCGGTGCCCTGCATCTGCGCCAGCGCCTGATCCCGCGACAGGCCAACGGCGCGCGCGGATGCGTCGAAATCCGCAACCACTTCGGCCAGCGCATCCACCGCACCGCCCAGACGCTGGGCATATTGCTGGGAAAACTCGGGGAACTGCGAAGTGACCACCGCCCCGGCAAGCCCGCCCGCAAGCGTCAGCGCCCGCAGTATCATGGCAAAACCGGCACGGCGGGCACCGGGCACCGCTGCACCATGCCTGTCATTCTGACACCGATGAACATCCGGCCTGCTCCCTTTTTTCGAGCAACCCTACATCCCGGCCATTCGCCCGTCCAATGCTCAGAGAATACCGGCGTAAATCTGCGCAATCCGCTCAACCGCCTGTTCCGGCGGCATTTCCTCGCTCTCGCCTGTCCGGCGCGAGGTCAGTTCCACCACCCCACTCTTGAGCCCGCGCGGCCCCACCGTGATGCGCCAGGGCAGACCGATCAGATCCATGGTGGCAAATTTCGCCCCCGCCCCGCCCTTGGTATCGTCATAAAGCGGATCCAGCCCAAGCGCCTTGAGCGCGGCATAAAGCGCTTCGCAGGCCGCGTCAGCTTCGGCATCGCCCTGCTTGAGGTTCACGATCCCGGCATGGAAAGGTGTCACCCCCTCGGGCCAGATGATGCCGCGCTCGTCATGGCTCGCCTCGATGATCGCGCCCAGCAGGCGGCTGACCCCGATGCCATGACTGCCCATGTGGACCGGCACCGGCTTGCCGTCAGGGCCCTGCACCCTGGCCCCCATCGGTTCGGAATACTTGGTTCCGAAGTAGAAGATCTGCCCCACCTCGATCCCGCGCGCGCTGCGGCGGCGGTCCTCGGGCACCTGGCTGAAGAGCGCCTCGTCATGGGTTTCGTCGGTGCGCGCATAGCGCGAGGTGAATTCCTCCAGCACCGCGGCACAGGCGGCATGATCGTCATGGTCGATCTCGCGGTCGCCGAATTTCAGGTCGGTGATCTGGCTGTCATAGAAAACTTCCGATTCGCCGGTTTCCGCCAGCACCAGGAACTCATGGGTGTCATCCCCCCCGATGGGGCCGGAATCGGCGCGCATCGGGATCGCCTGCAACCCCATCCGCTCATAGGTGCGCAGATAGCTCACCAGATGGCGGTTATAGGCATGCAGCGCATCTTCCTTGGTCAGATCAAAGTTGTAGCCGTCCTTCATCAGGAATTCGCGCCCCCGCATCACGCCGAAACGCGGGCGGATCTCGTCGCGGAACTTCCACTGGATGTGATAAAGCGTCAGCGGCAGGTCCTTGTAGCTGCCCACATGGGAGCGGAAGATGTCGGTGATCAACTCCTCGTTGGTGGGCCCGTAAAGCATGTCACGGTCCTGCCGGTCGCGGATGCGCAGCATCTCGGGACCATAGGCGTCATAGCGGCCCGATTCCTTCCACAGATCCGCCGATTGCAGCGTCGGCATCAGCATCGGGATATGCCCCACCCGCTGCTGCTCCTCATGCACGATCTGTTCGATCCGGCGCAGGACCTTGAACCCCAGCGGCAGCCAGGAATAGATCCCCGCGCTGGCCTGCTTGATCATCCCCGCCCGCAGCATCAGCCGGTGGCTGACGATCTGCGCCTCGCTCGGGGTCTCCTTCAGCACGGGCAGGAAATATCGGCTCAGACGCATGGCGGGCTCCTCTTTGGGCGATTGCTGCGGCCTGACTAAGCCATGTCCGCGCCGCCCGCAATCGCGATGCGCGCCTCAGACCCGCCCCGCCGCATTCATTGTTCCCAAAATATACCAGAGCGCGAGACAGCGTCTCGCAAACCGATTTGGCAGCGCCAAATCAATAGAATCGCATGTGGGCCGTGGGCCCACCCCTTCAGGTCACGGCCCGCCGCGCCAGGGCGATGGCCACCTGGGTCGCCAGCGCCATGTCCTGCACCGAAATCCACTCCAGCGGGCCATGAATCTCCTGCATCCCGGTAAAGATGTTCGGGCAAGGCACCCCCATCTCGGTCAGCCGCGACCCGTCGGTGCCGCCCCGGATCGGCACCGATACCGGCGTCAGCCCCACATCGGCCACCGCGGCGCGCACCAGTTCCACCGGCGTCATGTCCTTTTCCAGCCAATAGCGCATGTTGCGGTATTGCGGCGTGATCTCGCAGCTGATCTGCGCGCGCGGCTCCCCCCTGCCCACCACCTCGCAGACCTGGCGCAGCAGCGCGCCCTTTTCCGCCAGACCTTCCAGTTCGAAATCACGGATGATCAGGGTAATCTCCGCCTCCGAAGACCCCCCCTTCACCTCGCTGACATGAATGAACCCTTCGGGGCCCTCGGTGGTATCCGGGGTCATGCGCTGCTGCGGCAGGCACTGGATGATCCGCGCAACCAGATGCAGCGCATTGACCATCTTGCCCTTGGCAAATCCGGGATGGGCAGAGACCCCCACCACCTTCACCACCGCGCCATCCGCCGAAAAGGTCTCGAATTCGATCTCGCCCGGTTTGCCGCCGTCGAAGGTATAGGCGAAATCAGCGCCCAGATCGGCGGGCAGCCGGGGGTCGACGCCGCGCCCGATTTCCTCGTCCGGGGTAAAGGCCAGGCGGATCGGCCCATGCGGAATGTCAGGGTTTTCAAGCAGATGTCTTGCGGCGGTCATGGCAATCGCCACCCCCGCCTTGTCATCCCCGCCCAGCAAGGTGGTGCCGGAGGCGGTCACGATGTCCTCGCCCTGCTTGCCCGCGAGATGCGGCGAAACTTCCGGGTTCAGCTTCAGCTCAGGGGCATCGGCAAAGGTGATGTCGCCACCGTTATAGCCGCGATGGACCACCGGTTTCACCCCGGTGGCATTGAACTGCGGCGCGGTGTCCACATGGGCGCACCAGCCCATTGTGGGGCCCGGGGCGGTGCCCGGCACTGTTGCCAGCACCACGCCGTAATCGGTCAATGTGACATCCTGCGCGCCGATCTGCTGCAGTTCGCTCACCAGCAGGCGCGACATTTCCAGCTGGATCGCCGTGCTGGGCTGACTGGGCGAAGCCGCATCGCTCTGGCTGTCGATGGCCGCATAGCGGACCAGCCGCTGTTCCAGTTCCGCGTCGAATTCGGTCCGCATATGGCCTCCTGCCGGTCTGTTCATGCCTGTTGCGCCAACCCTATGTCCGGCGCGCGGGGGGCTCAACACCCCGCGTGCCGGTCAGGCGGCGCGGATCAAATCGCGCCGTCATCCCCCCGTGACCCTTGAAATAACCGCCTGCATGGGCGAAGTGATAGTCTGTCCTTTGCGGAGAACCCCATGGCCCTTCCGATCCGAGATCAACTGAAATACTGGGGCATCGCCGCCGTGGTCTTCATGGTGGCCCTGTGGTTCCTGGGTCAGGTGCTGGTGCCCTTCCTGCTTGGCGGGGCCATCGCCTATTTCCTTGATCCTGTCGCCGACCGGCTGGAACGTATGGGGCTGAGCCGGGCCCTGTCCACGGCGCTGATCACCTTTGTCGCCATCCTCATCTTTGTGGTGATGGCCCTGCTGGTGGTCCCGACCCTGGTCAGCCAGGCCGCATCGCTGATCGAGACCGCGCCGAGGCTGACGCAGGATTTCACCAATTTCGTCACCACACGCTTCCCCTCGCTGCTGGATGCGGATTCGACGCTGCGCAACTCGCTGACCTCGATCGGCGCAACGATACAGGAGCGCGGCGGTCAATTGCTGGAGACGGCGCTGGCCTCCTTTGCCTCCATCATCAACGTGATCCTGCTGTTCGTGATCGTGCCGGTCGTGTCGGTCTATCTGCTGCTGGACTGGGACCGCATGGTTGCCGCCATCGACCGGCTGCTGCCGCGCGACCATGCGCCGGTGATCCGGCAGCTGGCCCGCGACGTGGACAAAACGCTTGCCTCTTTCATCCGGGGCATGGGCACCGTCTGTCTGATCCTTGGCACCTATTATGCCTTTGCGCTGATGCTGGTGGGCCTGCAATTCGGGCTGGTCGTGGGCTTCATCGCCGGTCTGGTCACCTTCATCCCCTATCTGGGCGCCCTGCTGGGCGGGGCGCTGGCCATCGGGCTGGCGCTGTTCCAGTTCTGGGGCGACTGGGTGTCCATCGGTCTGGTTGCGGGCATCTTTGCCATCGGCCAGGTGATCGAGGGCAATGTACTGACACCCAAGCTGGTGGGCAATTCCGTGGGGCTGCATCCGGTCTGGCTGCTTCTGGCGCTGTCGGTTTTCGGCACGCTCTTCGGCTTTGTCGGGATGCTGGTCGCCGTGCCGCTGGCTGCCGCGCTGGGGGTGCTGGCGCGCTTTGCCATCGACCGCTACAAGCACAGCCTGCTCTATCTCGGCACCGACCCAACGACGATGGACGACTGACATGGCCCGACAATTGGGGTTCGACCTGCCCAGCCGCACCGCACTGGGGCGTGACGCCTTTTTCGCGGCACCGTCCAATGCCATGGCCCTTTCGATGATCGACCAATGGCCCGGCTGGCCCGGCGGCAAGCTGGCTCTCACCGGTCCGGAAGGGGCAGGCAAGACCCATCTGGCCCATGTCTGGGCCGATCAGGCGCAGGCCCGGATCATCCCGGCGCGCAGCCTTGTGGATATGGAGGTGCCTGCGCTGGCCACAGGGCCGCTTGCCGTAGAGGATGTGCCGGATATCGCCGGGAACGGCGCGGCCCAGACAGCGCTGTTCCACCTGCACAACCTGATCCTGGCCGAGGGCCATACGCTGCTGCTGACCGGCACGCCCCCGGTTGCGCAATGGGGGCTGACCCTGCCCGACCTCGTCAGCCGGATGCGCGGTGCCACGGCCGTGGCGCTGGAGGCGCCGGACGACATGCTGCTGACCGCCGTGCTGGTCAAGCTGCTGGCCGACCGGCAATTGACCCCCAAGCCCGATCTGGTCCCCTACCTGCTGTCCCGCATGGACCGGTCCTTTGCCGCCGCAATCGCCCTGGTGCAGCGCCTTGATGCCGCCAGCCTGGCGCAAAAACGCCCGCTTACCCGGCAGTTGGCGGCGCAGGTGCTGGACAAGCCCCCCGCAGCGGGCTGATACTGCCCGCATTGTCGCAACATCGTTACACACCAGCGCCATAAGGCCGCCATGACTCACGCAGATTTCCTAGAAGGGCCTTTCGCGCCCGCCATCGAACTGGCCGACCTCGACATCACGGGGCCGGACCGTTTTTTCAACCGCGAACTCAGCTGGCTGGGGTTCAACTGGCGTGTGCTGGAAGAGGCGGAAAACCCGCGTGTGCCGCTGTTGGAGCGACTGCGGTTCCTGTCGATATCCGCGGGCAACCTCGATGAATTCTATACCGTGCGCGTGGCGGGCCTGCGCGAGCTGGCCCAGGCCGGCAATACGACGCCTGCCGCCGACGGTCTGTCCCCCGCCGAACAACTGGTCCTGATCAACGAGGACGCGCGCAACCTGATGATGAACCAGCAGCGGGTGCTGGTTGAACTGATGGCGGAAATGGATGCGCAGAACATCTTTCTGGAACATCAGTCGGACCTGACCGCGGCCGATCACGAATACCTCAAGGAGATGTTCCTGACGCAGGTCTTTGCGGTGCTGTCGCCGCTGGCCATCGACCCTGCGCATCCCTTTCCCTTCATCCCCAACACCGGCTATGCGCTGGCGCTGCAGCTGGAACGGACCCGCGACAAGCGCCCGCTGCAGGCGCTGCTGCCGATCCCGGCGCAGATCGACCGCTTTGTGCCGCTGCCCGCCCCGGAGGGCACCCTGCGTTACCTGCCGCTTGAGGACCTTCTTGTGCTCAAGATCCCCGACCTGTTTCCGGGCTACAAGCTGAAAAGCCACTTTGAATTCAGGGTCCTGCGGGACAGCGACCTGGAAGTCGAGGACGAGGCCGAGGACCTGGTGCGCGAATTCGAGGTGGCGCTGAAACGCCGCCGCCGGGGTGAGGTTGTCCGCCTGACCCATTCGGTCGGCGCGCCGGAAAAGCTGAAAGCCGTGGTGATGGCCGAGCTTGGCGTTCATGAGCGTGACGTGATCGAGATCGACGGCATGATCGGGCTCGATGACCTGAGCAAGCTGGTCACCGACGCAAGGCCCGACCTGCTCTGGCCCTCCTTTACCCCGCGGGTGCCGGAACGGGTCAGCGACCATGACGGCGACATGTTCGAGGCGATCCGCCAGAAGGACATGCTGCTGCACCACCCCTATGAGACCTTCGACATGGTGATCCGTTTCCTCGCGCAGGCGGCGCGCGATCCGAATGTCGTGGCGATCAAGCAGACGCTCTACCGGACCTCGCGCGACAGCCCGATTGTCGAGGCGCTTTGCGAGGCGGCGGAAGACGGGAAATCCGTGACCGCGCTGGTCGAACTGAAGGCGCGGTTCGACGAGGCCGCCAACATCCGCCAGTCCCGGCGGCTGGAGCGCGCGGGCGCGCATGTGGTCTATGGCTTCCTTGACCTCAAGACACATGCGAAGATTTCCACCGTGGTGCGGCGCGAGGGCAACCAGCTGGTGACCTATACCCATTACGGCACCGGCAATTATCACCCCATCACCGCGCGCATCTATACCGATCTGTCGCTGTTCACCTGCGACCAGAAACTTGGCCGCGACGCCACCAAGGTTTTCAACTTCCTGTCGGGCTACGCACAACCGGAGAAGCTGGACAATCTGGCGATCTCTCCCACCACGCTGAAGCCCCGTCTGCTGGAACTGATTGCGGCGGAGGCGGCCCATGCCGAGGCGGGCAAGCCTGCAGCGATCTGGGCCAAGATGAACTCCATCATTGATGCGGAAGTGATTGACGCGCTTTATGCCGCCAGCCAGGCCGGGGTGAAGATCAGCCTGGTGATCAGGGGCATTTGCGGATTGCGCCCGGGGATCAAGGGGCTGTCCGAGAACATCCGCGTCAAATCCATCGTCGGACGGTTCCTGGAGCATTCGCGCATCGTCTGCTTTGGCAATGGTCACGGCCTGCCCCACAAGAGGGCGCGGGTCTTTATCTCCTCCGCCGACTGGATGGGGCGCAACCTGAACCGCCGGGTCGAAACCTTGGTGGAGATCGAGAACCCGACGGTCAAGGCGCAGATCACCAGCCAGATCCTGGCCGCGAACCTGGCCGATGTGGCGCAAAGCTGGGTGATGGCACCCGATGGCAAATTTACCCGCCCGCCGATTGTGGAGGGGCAGTTCAGCTTCAACTGCCACCGGTTCTTCATGGAAAATCCCTCGCTCTCGGGGCGCGGCTCTGCGGGGGCTTCGGACGTGCCAAAACTGACACATACGGAAGACTGAGGGCGGATGCCGGTCCGCCCGCCCCGATGTTCGGCGGGATCGGACATTGACCCCCGGTGCCACCTGCACCATCTTACGGACAGTTGAGCCGACCGCCAGGAGACCTCATGGCTAACCTTACGGAGACCAACACGCCGGTGCCGGAAACCGGCGTTGCTGATCTGGGCCTGTTTGCAAAACCACTGTTCGAAGACCCCAGCGCGCGCAAACTGTCGCGGGTGGGGGTTGTCGATGTGGGGTCAAACTCCGTCCGGCTGGTGGTTTTTGACGGCGCGGCGCGATCGCCCGCCTATTTCTACAACGAAAAGATCATGTGCGCCCTGGGCGCAGGCATGGCCGAGACCGGGCATCTGTCGCCGGAGGGCCGGGTGCGCGCCCTCTCGGCCATGCGCCGCTTTCGCAAGCTGGCAGACAGCATGGGCCTGAGCGAGTTGACGGTAGTGGCCACGGCAGCGGTGCGCGACGCCAGCGACGGCGCGGCATTCTGCGAAGAAGTGCTGCGCGACACCGGCTTGCGGATCTGGGTCATCGACGGCGAAGAAGAAGCGCGGCTTTCGGCGCAGGGGGTTCTGCTGGGCTGGCCCGGTGCCTATGGCCTGGTCTGTGACATCGGCGGTTCCTCCATGGAACTGGCCGAGATTTCCGGGGGCCGCGTGGGCCGGCGTGTCTCCTCGCAACTGGGACCGCTGAAACTGCGCGACATCAAGGGCGGCGCAAAGGCGCGGAATGCACAGATCAAGGAGGTGATGGAGGGCCTGCAGGAGCGTATGGGCGTCCAGCGGGACCGGTTGTTCCTGGTGGGCGGATCCTGGCGGGCCATCGCGCGCATCGACATGGTGCGCCGGGGCTATCCGCTGCATGTGCTGCACGAATACCGGATGACGCCCCGCGCGGTCAGCGCCACGGTCAAATTCATCAAGCAATCAAACCTGGAGGAGCTGCGCAACGAGGCGGGCGTATCATCGACCCGGATGGCACTGGTGCCCTATGCGGCAGAGGTGCTGAGCCGCCTGGTCAAGACCTTCAAGCCCAAGGATATCGCGATTTCCAGCTATGGGATCCGCGAGGGGATGCTCTATGAACAGATGCCGCAGCGCCTGCGCGACCGGGATCCGCTGATCGAGGCCTGCCGCTTTGCCGAGGCCAAGGATGCCCGCACACCGGGTTTCGGCAAGGTCCTCTTCAACTTCATTCTGCCGCTCTACAAATCCAGTTCGCCGCAGCGCAGGCGCCTGGTCAAGGCCGCCTGCCTGCTGCATGACGTCAGCTGGCGCGCGCATCCCGATTACCGGGCCGAGGTCTGTTTTGACAATGCGACGCGGGCCAACCTGGGGGGGCTGAAGCATTCCGAACGGGTGTTTCTGGGCCTTGCCCTGCTGCACCGCTATTCCAACAAGCGCGAGAACACCCGTTTTGAAGATCTCTACCAGATGATCGACGAGCGGGCCCGCAAGGAGGCCGAGATCCTGGGCAAGGCCATGCGATTCGGGGCGATGCTGTGGATGAACAAGGATGAAGATCGCGGCGAACTGCGTTGGTTTCCCAAGAAAAAGCTGCTGCAGCTCTGGATCACCGAAGACATGATGCCGCTGTTCGGCGAAGTGGCCGAAGCGCGTTTGAATTCGCTCGCCGGATCGTTGGAGGCCTCGGTGGAGTTGAAGACGGCGAAGGGTTAGCACGGGTCGCCCCGGCTTGCCGCCGCGCCCTGCATCCGGTTGTCGCGCCTGTCCAGGCTTTGCGTTTTACGCTGTCGGCATTTGCCGCCTGCACCCTGCACACTGCACCGGCAGACATGTCATGTATGACATGTCATTTTAGACAGGTCTTGTATGACATATCCTGTGTGATCTGCTGCCTCGACCGGTCGGGCGCGCATCCCGCGAATCCCACTGGGCGAAGGGGCGGCACCTCCCCATGTCCCAAGCTGTCGCGAAAGAGGGCAGCCTATAGCGCTTCGGGATATACCTGAATCACTTGTTCGCTGCCTCTCCCTGCGGTCGAACGCGAAAAGTGATGTTGTATGTTTCAAGTTAATCCCGAAACGCTGTAAATCAAGACATGTCATTTTTGACATGTCATGCATGACATGTCGTCCTTTATGGAATGTCGCGCTGAAATCGTCAGGCATCGTTCGGGTTTGCACCCGCCTGACCAGGCGAATTGCCATGGCAGCGAAAGCCCCGCCTCAAAGATCAATCTGCGGTGCAGGCTCCTTCGGCGCCTCCGGCTCTTCCAGCGGCGGCTCGGGCTTGCGCCGGATGATGATATCCCCGTTCGGCAGGATCTCCGGCGCCTCATAGACGCTCCAGTCCTCAACCTCGTCCAGAATCTCGCCCAGTTTCGGCCCCATCTCCTTTGCGAAGCTGCGCAAGGCGGGTCCCATCTGGTCGGCAAGGTCTTCCAGCCCGTCGATTGCGGGGGCCATTTCCTTCATGATGCCTTCCATGAACATCTGCGCGCCCCGTTCCATCAGGGACAGGCCACGCTCCTCTTCCTCCTGCGCCTGAGCGGACAGGGGAAGGCAGATCAACAGGGCAAGACCGGCAAGATGTTTCATGACAGATAATTTAGCACGAATGCGCGCCATTACACCCCCTGCGGCCCATCCTCGAAATCCAGCGTCACGGGAAAATGATCGGAGGCGGTCACAAGGGCGTCGCGCAGCGCGTGATCGCGCCAGCATTCCGGGTCGTCCAGCGGATGCCAGATGCGCCAGCTTGCCCCCCGCGCCCGAAACTCCGGCGTGACCATCACGTAATCCAGCAGGGCCTGCAGGAACCGCTTTTCCTGCCTGATCCAGAACCGCGCCGTGGTCGGGGCCACGCCAAGCTTGCGCAGCAGCGCCTGCCGGGCATGCGGATCAAAGAGCGCACCTGCCGCCCCTTCCTCCCCCATCAGGATTTCGACCGAGGATCTGCCAAAGAGGTTTTCGAAGGAATCCAGCCCCGGTCCGTCGTTGAGATCGCCCAGCAGCATCAGCGGCGTCCCTTCGGCCAGATGCATGTCGATCCGCCGCCGCAGCCAGACCGCCTGCGCCAGTTGCTTGCGCCGGTTGGCCACGCCAAGGCTCAGCACCTGCTGTTCGGTCTTTGCCCCATGCGGCGCTTTCGATTTCAGATGGGCCCCGATCATCTGGAAGGAGAAACCGCCCCGCGTCTCGATCGCCAGTTCCAGCGGCGGCTTGGAAAAGACCACCAGGTCCTCATGCGCATCGATATCCAGGTCGATCCGCAGGGCGGTGTCAAACCGCGGCGCCCCGCCCGCCCCTTCCGGCCCGGCGAATTCGCCCCTGGGATCGTGCCGGGGCGTCAGCATCTCAGGGTCGTAAAGCAGCGCGATTTCCTGTTGGGTGTCGTTGGAGAACCCCATGATCGCATCGGTCGTGCGCAAACCGAACCGGTCGGCAAAATGCTCCAGCGCGGCAATGGTCGAATGCGATTTGCCCTGATCGGGTGCTTCGATGACCATGACCGCATCCGCATCCATCGCGCGGAACACCCGGCCCAGCGCCGCCGTCTGGCTGGCGCGGGTGACGTCATGGCGCGCGGACCAGCCCTCATCGTCGTAAAGCCGGTCTGATGGATCAAAAAGCGCCGAAAACCATTCGACGTTATAGGTCGCGATCCGCATCAGGCAGCGCGGCGCGACAGGGTTTCCCAGGCGCGATTGATGTCGATCAGCCGCTTCTCGGCCATGCGCACCGCCTCTTCGGGCAGGCCCCGTGCGACCAGCGCATCGGGGTGATTCTCGCGCACCAGCCTGCGCCAGGCCGCCCGGGCCTCTTCCTGCGTGGCATTGGGCGAAATGCCCAGCACCGTATGCGGCAGCGGCGATGTATCGGGCACAAACCGCGCCTTCAGCGCCGCGAAATCGTCCTCCGACAGGCCAAAGATCCGGGCCACCTCGTCCAGGAAGGCATCCTCGTTGGGGTGATAGGTGCCATCCGCCATGGCAATGTGAAACAACCCCTCCATGAGGTCGCGCAGCATGTCCGGCTGGTCGCTGAACATGTCGGCGATGCGCCGGGCGTAATCGTCAAATCCCGCCACGTCCTGCCGCGCCAGGTTAAAGACCCTGGCCGCGCCCGCGGTATCCCCTTCGGCAATCTGGAAGACCTCGCGAAAGGCCATGACCTCTTCGCGCGTCACCAGCCCGTCGGCCTTGGCCATCTTGGCCCCCAGCGCGATCACCGCGATGGTAAAGGCCACAGAGCGCTCGGGCGGGCTGCGCAGGCGGTCGAATACCGCCGCCAGCCCCTCGCCGGAGGTCAGGGCAGATAATGCTTCGGTGATGCGGGTCCAGATCGACATGGCCCCATCATAGGGCTGCCAAAGGGGGAAGTCAGGATGCGGAAACGGATTTCTGCATCAAAATGAGGTCAAGCCATTGCCCGGCCTTGAAGCCCACCTGCGGCATGTGGCCGGTCTGGCGGAACCCCCGCCGCGCATGAAAGGCGATTGCGCGCGGATTGGCACCGCTGATCGCGGCCACCATCACGCGATGGCCCAGTGCTGCGGCCCCGGCTTCTGCCCTGTCCATCAGCCTGTCGGCAACACCCCTGCCCTGGGCAGAGGCCCGCAGGATCACGCTGTGCTCGACCGTCATCGCATAGCCCGGCCCGGGCCGGAACGGGCCGAAGGTCACCACCCCTGCGAGCCCCTGCGCATCCTCGGCCAGCCAGAAAGCGCCCTGACGCTGCGCGATCCGCGCGGCCATGGCGGCTTCGGTCCATTCCTCCGTGGTGAAAGTGGCCAGCGTATCGCGGATCATGCCGTTCCACAGCTCTGCCACCTGTGCCGCATCCGTCTCAACCGCCGCCCGGATGATCACGCCAGTATTCTCGCGCCCGAAGCGGTATCAAAGGCGGCCGTCAATCCGGCAGGACCGGCGGCAAAGACAAGGCGCGCGTCGGTCAGCACGGGCGCCAGCATGTCGGCCAGGGCGGTGGCGTCGGGATGGGTGACGGTCAGCCTTTCCAACCGGCAGCCAGAGGGGGCCAGGCGCGCCGCCGGATGGTTGCCCCCCTCCCATTGCATGAGCGCGGGCGCGCAATTGTCGAAGGGCAGGATGCCGGAGGCCGGAACCGCCATGCGCCAGCGCAGATCGCCCCGCTGCAGGCTGACGGGCGCGCCAAACCCCGCTGGCAGCGCGGCAAGGGTCGCCTCCAGATCCTCGCAACGGCAAATCCAGTTGGTCAGCCTGGGCTGCCCGGCAAAGCGGTCAAGATCGAACCAGCGCGGCCGGTCCGGCACCGGGGCGTCGGGATTGACCGCAATCGCCTCAAGGTAAAGCCCGTCCTCAAGGCCGAGAAGCGTGTTATGCGTATGGAAAACAGCATGTTCACCCCCCGGCTGCGGGGTCTGGCCCAGGCTGCGGGCGACATGGTCTGTCGCCTGTTGCAACAATGCACCGGCAACCGCGATGTGATCCAGTTCCATGCGATGCCCGCCTGCTGAAGCCAATGTTAAATACGTATGATCGTTAATTGAATTTGACGTAAGACGCAGCACAGGTCAAACTGAGGCCGCGAGAATTATCATTTTAGAACGTTCATTATTCAAGCTCGCTGATTAAACCCCATTAGGAGGATCCTAGACATGTTCACTTTCAAACGTATGATTTCGGCGCTGGCACCTGTTGCCCTTGCTGCCGGTATAAGCGCCCCGGCTTTGCCCGCTGCGGCACAGGAATTCTGGATCGGCCAGATCGTCATGGGCGGCTGGAACTTTTGCCCGCGGACCACAACCGAGGCAGATGGCCAACTGCTACCGATCTCTCCGAACGCGGCCCTTTTTTCACTTTTCGGCACTATGTATGGCGGCGACGGGCGCACGACATTCGCCCTGCCTGACCTGCGTGGTCGGGTGCCGATGCACACCGGGAACGGCCCTGGCCTGACCCCGCGCTCGCAAGGGCAGAAATTCGGTACGGAAACGGTGACCCTGACCGAGGCACAGATGCCGTCGCACAATCATTTGATGCGTGTCAGCAATCTGACCGGGAACAAGCAACGCCCCGCAAATGACTACATTTCTTTCCCGAATTTTGGCGGTATGACGCCATCCGGAGAACCCCTCAAGATTTTTGCGGATGAGCTTTTGGATAGCACACCCAAGACGCTTGAGACCGACGCGATCACAAACGCGGGCGGGAACCAGGCCCATCCGAACATTCAGCCGGTGCAGGTCATCCGCTATTGTGTCGTGCTTCAGGGCCTCTTTCCGTCCCGGAACTGATCTGACCGCAATTCAGGGTTTTATGGGGCCGTCCGCATCCGCGGGCGGCCCTTTGCGTTTCAGCCGCGCGCTGCCTGGATGAGCTTCAGGATGTCCTGCGCCGCTGCGGGGATATTGGTGCCGGGTCCAAAGATTGCCTTGACCCCCGCGTCATAAAGGAACTGATAATCCTGCTGCGGGATCACGCCGCCGCAGATCACCAGAATATCCTCCGCCCCGGCCTCCTTCAGCGCCTTGACCAGCTGCGGGGCCAATGTCTTGTGACCGGCAGCCTGGCTGCTGATGCCGATCACATGCACGTCGTTGTCCACGGCATCCTGCGCCGCCTCTGCCGGGGTCTGGAACAAGGGGCCCACATCCACGTCGAAACCGATGTCCGCAAAGGCCGTGGCAATCACCTTGGCCCCCCGGTCGTGGCCGTCCTGGCCCATCTTGACCACCAGCATGCGCGGGCGGCGGCCTTCGGCCTGGGCGAAATCCTCGACCGATTTCTGGATGGCGGCAAAGCCTTCGTCGCCCTCATAGGCGGCACCGTAGACACCGGCCAGGGTCTTGACCTCGGCGCGGTGCCGGCCGAATTGTTTTTCCATCGCCATGCTGATTTCCCCCACCGTGGCACGTGCGCGCGCGGCCTCGACCGCGCCCTCCAACAGATTGCCGCCCTCTGCCGCGCGGCGGCTCAATTCATCCAGTGCGGCAGTGCAGGCGGCCTCGTCACGGCTGGCCCGGATGCTTTCCAGACGCCTGATCTGACTGTCCCGCACGGCGACATTGTCCACATCCAGAATGTCGATCGGATCTTCCTTGTCGCGGCGGTACTTGTTGACGCCGACGATCACCTCGTCGCCCCGGTCGATATTGGCCTGCCGCCGGGCTGCGGCCTCCTCGATCCTGAGCTTGGGCATGCCGGAGGCGACAGCCTTGGTCATGCCGCCCATTTCCTCGACCTCTTCGATCAGCTTCCAGGCGGCCTCCGCCAGATCGGCGGTCAGTTTTTCGACGTAGTAGGAGCCCGCCAGCGGGTCCACGACATTGGTCACCCCGGTTTCTTCCTGCAGGATCAGCTGCGTGTTGCGCGCAATGCGGGCGGAATGGTCGGTGGGCAGGCCGATGGCCTCGTCCAGCGAGTTGGTGTGCAGCGACTGGGTGCCGCCCAGCACCGCCGACATCGCCTCATAGGCGGTGCGCACCACGTTGTTGTAGGGGTCCTGTTCGGCCAGGCTGACACCGCTGGTCTGGCAATGGGTGCGCAGCATGGAGGATTTGGCATCCCTGGGCGAGAATTCCGCCATGATCCGGCTCCACAACAGCCGCGCCGCGCGCAGTTTGGCGGCCTCCATGAAGAAGTTCATGCCGATGGCAAAGAAGAACGACAGGCGCGGCGCAAAACGGTCCACGTCCATACCGGCGGCGATGGCGGTGCGCACATATTCGCGCCCGTCGGCGAGGGTAAAGGCCAGCTCCTGCACCAGGTTCGCGCCCGCTTCCTGCATGTGGTAGCCGGAAATCGAGATGGAGTTGAATTTCGGCATCTCGTTGGCGGTGTATTCGATGATATCCGCGATGATCCGCATCGAGGGTTCAGGCGGGTAGATATAGGTGTTGCGGACCATGAACTCCTTGAGGATGTCGTTCTGGATGGTCCCGGACAGTGCCGCGCGGTCCACGCCCTGTTCCTCGCCCGCGACAATGAAACTGGCCAGGATCGGGATCACCGCACCGTTCATCGTCATGCTGACGCTGACCTTGTCCAGCGGGATGCCGTCAAACAGGATCTTCATGTCCTCGACGCTGTCGATGGCCACACCGGCCTTGCCCACATCGCCCTCAACACGGGGATGGTCGCTGTCATAGCCCCGGTGCGTCGCCAGATCGAAGGCCACGGAGACACCCTGCTGCCCCGCTGCCAGGTTGCGCCGGTAGAAGGCGTTGGATTCCTCCGCGGTGGAGAACCCGGCGTATTGGCGGATCGTCCAGGGACGGCCCGCATACATCGTGGCCTTCACCCCGCGCGTGAATGGCGCTTCACCGGGGACGGACCCCAGGTGATCAAGCCCCTTGGTGTCTTCCGCCGTGTAAAGCGGCTCAACGTCGATCCCTTCCAGCGTGCGCCATGTCAGGTCTTCCAGGCTGCGCCCACGCAGTTCCTTTTCAGCTAAAGCGCGCCACTTGTCTTTGCTCATGTTCATGTCCTTTTGTCTCTTGTGCCGGCGGCAGGCTTGGGCCCGCTCTTTTCCGGATTTCATCCTCTGTCAGTGTCGCCAGACCATCCGCACCGGCGGTCAGCCAGTGCAGATCGTCCGAATAATGTTCGCGCAGGACCGCTGCCTGCGCCGTTGTGAAGGGCTGCCAGCGCCCCTGCCCGCGCGGCAGAAGCGTGGGATCACTGCCCTGATCGGCCAGCACGCCGCGCAGATCGTTCAGCGGCAGCGACCGGTTCAGCCAGAGCATCTGCGGCTTGCCGGGCAGGCGCAGATCGACCGCTTCCTGCAGCATCCGTTCCGGGCGGCCCGCGAAATTCTCGAACGGCATGATCCGGATATCCGCCCCCGGCACCGCGCGGGCCAGATCGGTGATCACGTCGCGCCAGCTGCGGGTGCTTTGCGCGATCCGGGCATATTTCGCCGCATCGTGGATCTTGTGCCCCCGCGCCGCCGTCAGAGCCGAGGCGGAGGCCCACCACAGGTCCTGCGCGCGGATCGACAGAACCACCCGCGACACCCGCCCGCCAAAGGCCGCGGCAATCCGCGCCATCCGCTCTCCGACAGCAGGGTAAAGCGTGGCATGGCGAAATCCGTAGGTGCAGGTGCCCAGCATGTTCTCATCGCTGACCAGCAGCTTGGCGATGCCCCGCGCCTCAGCCTTGGCGGTCAGCAGGCGGACCCTGCCATCGGCCCGCTGCGGTGCGCGGGGCGGAATGTTGTGGAACATGCCCGGAAACACCGATTTCCGGGTCCGTCCCGGCCCCCAGAAGCCGATGCCGTTCTCTTCCAGCGTGCGGGCGTGTCCGCGCACGAAATGCTGGAAAGTGGTGGTGCCGGTACGGTGCGCGCCGAGGTGCAGGATGACATCCATGATGCTCTGGCCTATCTTTTGCAAAAAGGCCGCCCGGTCCGGCCACATCACGGGTATACACCCGGTCATGACCTCAAAACCCTTGCAGTGTGCTTAATGCGCGCAGTCCCAAGAATGTGCATCGCATTTGCCCGCCCAATCCCTATATACAGGGTCAGGGGAGAACTTATGAAACGCCTGTTGACGCTTGTTTTTGCTGGAATTTTCGCAACCTCAGCCATCGCGCAATCGCCTGCTGCCGATGAGGACAGCCTGTTGTTTGCACCCGCCGACATGGCGGATTTAAGTGAATTTAGATGGAAAAAGCGCCCCGTGGTGGTCTTTGCCGACAGTGCGGACGACCCTGCTTTCATCGAACAGATGGAATTGCTGCGCGCCCAGCCCGAAGAACTGGCGGTGCGCGACGTCATGGTTCTGACCGACACCGACCCGGAGGCGCGCGCGCCTTTGCGGCTGAAAATGCGGCCACGCGGCTTCATGCTGGTGCTGGTGGGCAAGGATGGCGGGATCAAGCTGCGCAAACCCTTTCCCTGGGACGTGCGCGAGATCACCCGCAGCATCGACAAGATGCCGATGCGCCAGCGCGAAATCCGCGAGCACAAGGAATCCGAGGGCCTCATCCTGCGGTGAACCTTGTGGGATGCGCCCCTCTGCCCTATATTGAGGGGGCAAGAGGAAGGGAGCACGTTTATGGAAAAAGACCCAGACATCCCGTTCACACCGATCCCCGTGACTTGGCGGACCGGCCCGCGTCCGGGCTATTGATCACACGATCGGCGGCAGCACTGCCGCCCTCCGAATAGGCCAGTATCAGTTTGAGGGCATATTTGCCGAAAACGAAGGCCTGTTTCCGCATGCCCACATAATCCGAATAGATCGCGATCCGCCGTTCCGCATCCAGCGTGCGGAAGGTATCGCCGCGCATGTCCTCGGCCAGACCCGAGAGCGATTTGATCAGGCTGTAATAGGCCACGATGGCGTCGATGGTCTGGCGCGGCAGCACGTCGATTTCCGCGATAACGGCGTCATAGACATGGTCATGCTGCTCGCGCGGCAGGAAGGGGATATACCCCTCGTCCTTGCGCATCCGGTCGATCAGCGCGGTCACATATTGCTCTGAACTGTCGGCCTCCCAGAGCGATTCCAGCGTATTGCCGATCTCTGCATAAAGCGCCTTGTGATAGTCGCGCGTCTTTTCGGCCCGCGCGCGGGCCTTGCCGCCCTCTGCAAAGATCGCGGTGGTCAGCCAGCCGGTGGCGATCACCAGACCGGCAATCATCGCCTGCCCCACACGCGGGTCGATCTGCCCCATCAGCGGCAGGGCCAGCCAGATCAGCGCCCCCAGGATCAGCACCACCGGCAGGCCGATGGTCAGAAAGAACTGTGCAATGATCCGCCCGGCCACCCGCGCCTCCTTCCACACCGCCAGCAACACCGCGCAAAGCGCGACACCGGCAAGCAGGATCAGGGGAAGGGTCGGGGCAGCCAGCATGGGGAGTTATTCGAACTCCATGATCACGTCATCCACGGCGAGGCTGTCGCCTTCGCCCGCATTGACCTTGGACACGGTGCCCTTGCGTTCGGCACGCAGGATGTTCTCCATCTTCATCGCCTCGATGGTGCACAGCGCCTGGCCTTCCTGCACCTCGTCTCCCACGGCCACGGACAGTTTGACCACCAGACCGGGCATCGGGCACAGCAGCAGCTTCGAGGTATCGGCGGCCACCTTCTCCGGCATCAGGCGGGCCAGTTCGGCCTGGCGCGGGCTGCGCACATGCACCTTCAGGTCGGCCCCGCGCGTGCGGATGCGGAAGCCGCCCGAAATCTTGCCGACCTTCAGCACCAGCGGCGTGTCACCAACCTTCATCTTGGCCAGTTGATCGCCCGGCGTCCAATTGCCGCTGACACGCAGCTCCTGGCCATCCTCGAAGCGCACCGTCGATCCGGCCTGATCGGCCTGGACCGTGAGGTCAAAGGATTGCCCCTGCACCGCCACGTTCCAGTCGCTGCCCACCTTGCGTTCGTGGTTGTCCATGCGGCCCGACACCCTTGCGCGCCGGATCTCGGCCACCCGGTGCATCGCGGCGGTTGCCGCCGCAATCCGCCTCAGATCGGCCTCGGGCAGGTCCACCCCCTCGAAGCCATCGGGATATTCCTCGGCGATGAAAGCGGTGGTCATGTCGCCCGACACGAATTTGGGATGGTCCATCACGGCGGAGAGGAACGGCAGGTTATGCCCGATCCCCTCGACCTCGAAACTGTCCAGCGCCACGCGCATCCGCTCGATCGCCTCTGCCCGGGTCGGTGCCCAGGTGCAGAGTTTGGCGATCATCGGGTCATAATACATGCTGATCTCGCCACCTTCGTAAACGCCGGTGTCATTGCGCACGATATGGTCGCCCTCGACCACCTCCGCCGGGGGGCGGTAGCGGGTCAGCCGCCCGATGGAGGGCAGGAAGCCGCGATAGGGATCCTCGGCGTAAAGCCGGTTCTCGATGGCCCAGCCGTTGATCTTCACATCGTCCTGCGACATCTCAAGTTTCTGGCCATCTGCCACGCGGATCATCTGTTCCACCAGATCGACCCCGGTGATCAGCTCGGTCACCGGGTGTTCCACCTGCAGGCGGGTGTTCATTTCGAGGAAATAGAAGTTCTTGTCGCCGTCCACGATGAATTCCACCGTGCCGGCGCTGGTATAGCCCACGGCCTGCGCCAGGGCGACGGCCTGTTCGCCCATCGCCTTGCGGGTCACCTCGTCCAGAAACGGGCTCGGGGCCTCTTCGACCACTTTCTGGTTACGGCGCTGGATCGAACATTCACGCTCCGCCAGGTAGATGCCATTGCCATGGGCGTCGCAGAGCACCTGGATTTCGATGTGCCGCGGCTGGGTCACGAATTTCTCGATAAAGATACGGTCATCGCCAAAGGAACTGGCCGCCTCGTTCTTGGAAGACTGGAAGCCCTCGCGCGCCTCTTCATCGTTCCAGGCGATGCGCATCCCCTTGCCGCCGCCCCCGGCAGAGGCCTTGAGCATCACCGGATAGCCGATCTCGTTCGAGATCTTCACCGCCTCATCCGCATCCGCAATCAGGCCCATATAGCCCGGCACCGTGCTGACCCCGGCTTCCTGCGCGATCTTCTTTGAGGTGATCTTGTCCCCCATCTTTTCGATGGCCCCCACCGGCGGGCCGACAAAGGCGACACCGGCAGCACTCAGCGCCTCGGCGAACTTGCTGTTCTCGGACAGGAATCCATAGCCGGGATGCACCGCCTCCGCACCGCTGGACTTCACCGCCGCCATCACCTTGTCGATCACGATATAGGACTGGTTCGCCGGCGCCGGACCGATATGCACCGCCTCATCGGCCATCTGCACATGCAGCGCGTTCGCATCGGCATCGGAATAGATGGCAACGGTGGTGATACCCATCCGGCGCGCGGTCTTGATGACGCGGCAGGCGATCTCGCCCCGGTTGGCGATCAGGATTTTCTTGAACATGCACTGTCCTTCTTGGTCTTGGTGAAAACGCGGAAACCCCGCTGCAGCGGGTGCTGCGCGGGGTCGGTTAAGCGGGGTTCAGCGCCGCAAGGGCGCTGATGGCGTGTCAGATCAGTAGGATTTGCACTTGCCGGGGTTGAGCTGGCAATAGGCCAGGTTCGCGCCTGCGCCGATGGCAGCGCCCTGCAACAGGCTGCCGCTGGTGATGGCTGCGGCACCGGCACCAACTGCACCGCCTGCAAGCGCCTGCTCGCCGATGTTGTCGCCGCAGGCCGCAAGCGCACCGCAGGCGGCAAACGCCAGCACGACCTTGCGGGCCGATTTTGATGTAATGTGAATTTGCTCGAACACTTGCCCGTTCCTTCTTTTCTTGTTTCCGAAGCGTCAACGCGGCGATTGCCTGCCGGTTCCCGCCGGGCTTCGATTATTTTCGCCCCCTGCCCCCCGTCTGGTAGAAACCCGTCTTTGGAAAAAACGGGCAGCAGGGATGTGACCCGCTGCTGCCCAGAGGGGGAAGGGGTATGGTCTAGATGCGAGGCGGGGCAGCTGGTTTGATCTGCGCCATCCTCAGGCCGGACGTTGGCCCAAGCGCGCGGCGCCGAAAAGCCCATACCGCCTGTTGCCGCAACATCGGCCAAGCCCCGCTGAAATTCGCATACCACTGGCAAATTCACGCCGATCACCCGTCGAAGGCTTCGGGAAAGGACGCACGGGCGATTCTCTCGTCAATGACCAGCATCGCTTCGTAATCCGCCGGATCGAAAGGGTCGGTGGCGGGCAGCACCTCGCGCCCGAAGAGCCAGGAAAGCCGCCCCGCATCCAGATTGCCCCGCTCGAAGGGCTCCGGGCCGAAACACTCCCACAGCGCTTTCATGAAAGCGGCATCGGCGCGCCGGTCGGGCGCCTTGCGGTCCGGCCGCCGTTCCCGGCGGGTCAGCGGTGTGACCCCCTTCGGATTTGGGCGGCGGATGGTGAACTGGAAATCGGTGCCGGGCAAACGGCCCGGAAACCCGCGATGTTTCAACATATATGCGGGCATTACACATCCCTCCCGATGACGAGGGTTGTGTTCAGGGCAGGCGCTAACGCCCGCCCTGAGGAAGGCTTACTTGTATTTGCCTGTGTATGTCGGCTCAACCGAGATGGGCTCGGGATCGACGACAACGTATTCTTCGTCGGTCTGGCCGCTTGTGCAGGCAGAAATTGCGGCGATGAAGCCGAAGGCTGCGATGAGTTTGATGCTCTTGGACATCTAAGTCTCCTGTCATTGTTGATGGGGCGCGGCACTGCTACATGCCTCGCACGCCCCGGTTCAGAGGTAAGGGATACCTGGGTATTCCTTGGCCGCAGATTACGGCAAAGGAATGTCCAATGATACGGGGGTCGCGTCAATCGGCAGGTATGTGACTCCAAAGCATCAGAATGCGGCAAGCGCCCGCCCTGAGCCGCTAGATATGGTGGCTGCATCACAAACTCTCCCAAATGCAGAGGTCGTTCTCTATGTGAAATGCCTCGAAAAACTGGGTCACTTCGGGGTCGGCAACGCCGAATTCAGTCTCGCGGTCGGCCAGTGAGATGACGATGACATCGCCGGTCAGATCGTGTTCGCCGATGTAGGGCAGCGCCAGTTCCTGGCACAGGTGCATCATGTCCCGGGCGGCAGTCTGATAGTCGATTTCACCGGTTTCACGGGCAATCGCAGGCGCGATCAGGCGAAAGCGCAGCCAGGTCTGCGGCCCGACCGAATCGACCAGCACCTCCTGCAGGCTCACCGGCTGGCCCGAGGGCACGTCGAGCGCCAGCGCAGGCGTGGCGGCCAGCAACAGGGCCAGAGCAGCGGTCCTCATGGTGCCGTCTCCTCCGCCGTGCCGAAATCGGCGGGCGCAATGATTTCGATCAGTTCCATGTCGCAGGAAACAGCGCGGGTGATGGTGAAGGACTGGTTTTTCCACAGTGTCATAGCGCACGGCCTTCAGCCCAATGTACCGCGCGCCCTGCCCATCGACTGCCCAGGGGAGGCGATTCGACGTTAGTTTCCTGGCAGTTTATGGTTGCCGCGGTAACGCAACGGCTATGTTTCGGGCGAACATCGACCAATCGCCTGCCCAAGGGGTGGGCAGACGATGGGCACGGCGGCCGCAAGCGGCCTTGTTCCGTGCCCCGGGCGCAAAAATCAAGCCACTCAAAAATTGCGGCTACGACTAGGGCGATGGTGAAGAAGGGGTTTTTGAAGGGGGTGGTCATCTTTCACCTGAAATCGAAACGAAATAGTCACTTCCGAGCGAAGCGGGCGCAATTGCGTAGACGTCGAAAACATCAACTGCAGAAATTTCCACGCAGTCCGGCGAAAACCCTGTGTCTGTTTCATCCTTCACCGGATTGCCCCTCACAACGGAATGTTGTCGTGCTTCTTCCAGGGCGTCACGACCTTCTTGTTGCGAAGGCTCGCAAAGGCGCGTGCCACCCGTTTGCGGGTGGAATGGGGCATGATCACCTCGTCGATGAAGCCCCGTTCGGCAGCGACAAAGGGATTGGCAAAGCGGTCTTCGTAATCCTTCGTGTGCTGGGCGATCTTCTCGGGGTCTTTCAGGTCGGCGCGGTGGATGATCTCGGTGGCGCCTTTCGCCCCCATCACCGCAACCTCGGCCGTGGGCCAGGCATAGTTGAAATCGGACCGCAGGTGTTTCGACGCCATCACGTCATAGGCCCCGCCATAGGCCTTGCGGGTGATCACGGTCACCATCGGCACCGTGGCCTGCCCATAGGCAAAGAGCAGCTTGGCCCCGTGTTTGATCACCCCGCCGAATTCCTGCGAAGTGCCGGGCAGGAAACCGGGCACATCCACCAGCGTCAGGATCGGAATTTCGAAGCAATCGCAGAACCGCACAAAACGCGCGGCCTTGCGCGAACTGTCGATGTCCAGACACCCCGCCAGCACCATCGGCTGGTTGGCGACAACGCCCACCGTGCGCCCCTCGATGCGCATGAATCCGGTGATGATGTTCTTGGCGAAATCTTCCTGAATCTCATAGAAATCGCCCTCGTCCCCCAGCTTGTGGATCAATTCCTTCATGTCATAGGGGGTGTTGGCATTGGCTGGCACCAGCGTGTCAAGCGATGCCTCGATCCGGTTCGGATCGTCAAAGAACGGGCGGACGGGGGGTTTTTCGCGGTTGTTGGCGGGCAGGAAATCCACCAGGCGGCGCACCTCTGCCAGCGCCTCCACATCATTGTCGAATGCCGCATCGGCGACGGAGGATTTGCGCGTATGGGTCACGGCACCGCCCAGTTCCTCTGCCGTGACCTGTTCGTTGGTCACCGTCTTCACCACGTCGGGACCGGTCACGAACATATAGGAGGTGTCCTTGACCATGAAGATGAAGTCGGTCATCGCCGGGGAATAGACCGCCCCGCCCGCGCAGGGGCCCATGATGACGCTGATCTGCGGGATCACGCCCGAGGCCTCGATGTTGCGCTGGAACACTTCGGCATAACCGGCAAGGCTGGCGACACCTTCCTGGATCCGCGCGCCGCCGGAATCGTTGATGCCGATGACCGGCGCGCCGTTCTGCACCGCCATGTCCATGATCTTGCAGATCTTCTGCGCATGGGTCTCGGACAGCGAGCCGCCGAAGACGGTGAAATCCTGACTGAAGACATAGACCAGCCGGCCGTTGATCGTGCCCCAGCCGGTGACCACGCCGTCGCCTGCCGGGCGCTGTTTCTCCATCCCGAAATCGGTGCAGCGGTGCGCGACAAACATGTCGAATTCCTCGAAAGACCCCTCGTCCAGAAGCAGATCAATCCGTTCGCGCGCGGTCAGCTTGCCGCGTCCGTGCTGGGCGTCGATCCGGGCCTGACCGCCACCCAGACGGGCATCGGCGCGGCGCTCTTCGAGCTGTTCGAGAATATCTTTCATGGAAGGTCTCCCAATGCTGGTTTGCGCCATAGTATTCTTGTGGCAGGGGAAGAGGAAAGCATCTTTCTGAATATTTGCAAAGTCTATGCATTACCCTGATTGCAAATTGCAAATCAGCAAACCAACGATGAGGCATGGACAATTTACCGCACCCGGACTAATTGCATTTGCATGAAAGACGCTCAGCCCGCTACACCCACGATCCGATTTCTGGACCGTAGCACACCACCAAATGTCCTGACCCTGATCGTGCTGTCCGGCCTGTCCGCGCTGGCCATGAATATTTTCCTGCCCAGCCTGCCCCAGATGGCCGAGCATTTCGGCACCACCTATGCGGTGATGCAGCTTTCGGTGCCGCTCTACCTGCTGTTTTCGGCGGTCTTGCAACTGTTCATCGGCCCGATTTCGGACAACCTGGGCCGCAGACGGGTGATGATCTGGGGCCTGGTGCTGTTCATGCTGGCCACCCTTGGCTGCATTTTCGCCCCCAACGCCATGATTTTCCTGCTATTTCGCATCGCACAGGCGGTGATCGCAACAGCCATGGTCCTGAGCCGGGCGGTGATCCGAGACCTTTACACACAGGATCAATCGGCGTCGATGATCGGCTATGTGACCATGGGCATGGCGCTGGTCCCGATGGTTGCCCCCGCCGTCGGCGGCGCGATCCAGCAGTATTTCGACTGGCATATGACCTTCTGGGTGATGTTCGCCATCGGCGGCGCGGCGCTTGCACTGGTGATTGCCGACATGGGCGAAACCGTGCAGGCCTCCGGCAAATCCATGCTGGCACAGTTCCGCGAATACCCCGAATTGCTCCGCTCTCCCCGCTTCTGGGGCTATGCGCTGGCGGCCGGCTTCTGTTCGGGCGCCTTCTTTGCCTACCTTGGCGGCGCGCCCTTTGTCGGCTCCACCGTCTTCGGGCTGGACCCGTTCTGGCTGGGGATCTATTTCGGCTCTCCGGCTGTCGGCTATTTCCTGGGCAACTTCCTGACCGGCCTTTTCGCCACCCGCTTCGGGGTGAATGCCATGGTGCTCTGGGGATGTATGGCCAATGCCATCGGCGGCTCCGTCTCGCTTCTGATCTTCCTGTCCGGCAATGGCAGCGCGCTGACCTTTTTCGGGATGATGACCCTGGTCGGCCTTGGCAACGGGCTGTGCATCCCCAATGCCACCGCCGGCATGCTGTCGGTCCGGCCCCATCTGGCCGGCACCGCATCGGGCCTGGGCGGCGCGATCATGATTGGCGGCGGATCGGCGCTTGCGGTGCTGGCGGGTGTCTTGCTGACACCCGAAACCGGCGCCTACCCGCTGCTGCTGCTGATGCTGGGAACGGCCATCGCGGGCCTGTTGGCGATCATGGTCGTCATCCGCCGCGAAAAGGCCCTGGGCATTAAACCACGCTGACCAACGCACCCGACTGAAAAGACCGCCACGGATCGCGGAGCGGTTCGGGCCTTGCCATGCCGCGTTCCTCGCGGAAATCGGCACATTTCCCCTTTGATCTTCAGACTTGCGGGCACACCTGCCACGGCGGCCTGCGCGCCGAAATGATCGCCCTCATGGGATTTATTTCAGTAGGTGGGAAAAATTTGATACCATGTTGACCGGCGGCAGATTCGCCCTGATGTTCGGAGGCGCACAAAAAACCATTGCGTGAAATTTCTGTCAGTCCGGCTGTGATCATGGAGGATAGCAGCCGGAGGGCCACGCGATAGAGCTAGGGAGGATGCTCATGAAAATTACGACTCTAAGAGGGTTTATCGCCTCAACCGTGATGGCGACCAGCATTGCGGGCGCGACCACGGCCACCGCCGAAGGGATCATGTGTGAGCCCGGGGAAACATACATCATGAATGTCATGGTATCGGGCCACCCTTACTGGGTGCCAGTCTATCAGGGCTTCAAACAAGCGGCTGCGGCCTTTGGATGTGACACCGTGTTTTCGGGCACGCCCGATTACGACATCACCAAGCAGATCGCCTCGTTTGAACAGGACCTGATCAAATCGCCTGCCGGTATCCTGCTGCACCCGATGCAGTCCGATCCCTTCATCGAGCCGATCAACCGGGCGATCGCCGATGGCACCGAGGTCGTGACCTTTGCCGCGGATTCGCCGAATTCGAACCGCACGGCCTACATCACCTCGGACAACCTGGCCGAAGCCAAATTTGCCGCCGAAGAGATCGTGGCACAGGTCGGTGACAGCGCCGAATATGCCGTGCTGGAAAATCCGGGGCAGTCCAACCACGACCTGCGCGTCACCGCGCTGATCGACTATATGGAGGCCAATTATCCCAACATGAAGCTGGTCGGGCGTCAGGCCACCAACCAGGACAGCAACGCGGCCTATCGTGCAACGGCCTCGATCATCCAGGCAAATCCGAACATCGCGGCGATCTGGATACCTGAGGCCGGATCGGCGGAAGGGGCTGTTGCGGCGAAACTGGAAGCCAAATCGGACATCCTGATCATGCATGCGGATGTGACACCGACAACGCTGGAACACATCCGTGCCGGCAACATCCATATGGCGCTGAACCCGAACCAGGGTGTGCAGGGTTTCATGGGTTTCATGGCAGTGCATCTGGCCAACCGGGCGGAGCTTTTTGATCCGTTCAACGACTGGAAGACCTCGGGCTTCAACCCGGTGCAAATCCCCTTCATGGACAATGGCTTTGCCGTGATCACGCAGGAGAACGCCGACAGCTTTGATCTGAACGTCTATATGGAAGGGCGCGACCCTTCCTGATCTGGCCGGACCAGGCGCCAATGCGCAGCCCGGCATCAAGGTCAGCCGGGCTGCGCAGTTTCAAACACCTTTCGGTCAACCGAGAACTGCCATGCAAGACGATGTGATCCTCAAAATCTCGAACCTCAGCAAGTCCTTTGGCGCTGTCAAAGCCCTGCGTGGCGTCGATTTTGATCTCCGCAAGGGCGAGATCCATGCGGTGGCGGGTGAAAACGGTGCCGGAAAATCCACCTTGATGAACGTGATTGACGGGATCTTGCAACCTGACAGCGGCGAAATCCTTTTGGATGGTGTGCCGGTCACCATTGCGTCCCCGACCGAAGCGCAACGGCTGGGCATCGGTTTTGTCCATCAGGAAATCGCGCTCTGCCCCGATGTCTCCGTGGCAGAGAACATCTTCATGTCGCGGACCAATGTCAGCAGATCCTGGTTGATGAATTATGAAAAGCTGGAGCATGAGGCCGCCGAAGTGTTCCGTCAGCTCAGCGATATCGACGCATCGGTGCTGCTGCGCGACTTGTCGATCTCGAACCAGCAATTGGTGGAGATCGCCAAGGCCCTGACGCTGGAGTGCCGCATTCTGATCCTTGACGAACCCACAGCCGCCCTGACCGAAAACGAGGCGCAGACGCTGTTCCGGATCATGCGGCAACTGGCGGATCAGGGGATTTCGATCATCTATATCTCGCACCGCATGGTCGAGATTTTCGACAATTGCGACCGCGTGACAGTGTTTCGGGACGGCAAGCATATCGTGACCAACGATGTGGCCGACATCACGCCGGGCGATGTGGTCAATGCCATGGTGGGGCGGGTTGTCGACAAGCTCTACCCGGAAAAACAATCCGCCGGGGAAATGTCGGACGAGATCATTCTGGAGGTGAAGAACCTCAATGATGCCCCCCGGATCCGCGATGTCTCCTTTGCCCTGAAACGCGGAGAAATCCTTGGCATCGCCGGGCTGATCGGGGCCGGACGCAGCGAAATCGCCAGGGGCATCTGCCGCCTCGAAGGGGCGGCGACCGGGGAGGTCCGGCTGCTGGGTGAAACACTCGCATTGCGCAATTATCAGGACAGCATCGCCAAGGGCATGGTCTATCTGTCCGAAGACAGAAAGGGCGATGGTGTCTTCCTCGAACTGCCCATCTCCGAAAACATCTCGGCGCTGAACCTCGATCAGGTCGCCAACCGCATTGGCCTGATCAAGGCGTCATCCGAAATCAGGCAGGCCGACGATCTGGGGCGCAAGCTGAACCTGAAATGCGGCTCCCTCACCGATCCGGTCTCGTCGCTCTCCGGCGGCAACCAGCAAAAGGTGGCGCTGGCAAAGATGCTGTCGGTCAATCCGCGCCTGATCTTTCTGGATGAGCCGACCCGCGGGGTCGACGTGGGCGCAAAATCGGAAATTCACCGCATCCTGCGCGATCTGGCGCGCAACGGTGTCGGGATCATCGTGATCTCGTCGGAACTGCCCGAACTGATCGGCCTGTGTGACCGCGTCATGGTCGTGCGCGAAGGCCGGATCAGCGGCGAGGTCGCGGGCCATGAAATGACAGAAGAAAACATCATGCGCCTGGCTTCGGTCATGGATGCACAGGCGGCAGCGTTTTGACAGGTGAGAATGAAATGGAAAGTGCCGTGACCTTGGCTGAACCGAATATGAACAATCCGCAGGGGGTGCCGGTCTGGCGCAAACTGTTGAAGATGCGCGAGACCGGGTTGATCGTGATCATCCTTGGCCTTTTTGTCGTCATGTCATTTGCATCGCCCTACTTTTTGAGCTGGGCCAATATGCGGGCCATGTCGATGGCCTTTGCGGTTGATGGCATTCTGGTCATCGGCATGACCATTCTGCTGATCTCCGGCGGTATCGACCTGTCGGTCGGCTCCGTGACCGCCTTTGCCATGGTGATCGCGGGGTGGTTGTTCCTGAACGGCGTCAACCCCTGGCTCGCCTCGGGGATCGCCATCGCCCTCTGTGCCGGGATCGGTGCCTTTCAGGGCTTTTTCGTCACCAAGGTCGGGCTGCATCATTTCATCGTGTCACTTGCGGTCATGGTGATTGCACGCGGGGCCTGCCTGCTGTTCACCGGCGGGCGTCCCATCGGGCTGTTCACCCTGCCACCGGAGTTCAAGTTCATCGGTCAGGGTTCCATCGGCCCGATCCCCATCGTGATCATCATCTTCCTGGTGTTTGTGATCGCCTTCGATTTCCTGCTGCGGCGCACGACGATGTTCAGGAAGGTCTTTTATACCGGCAGCAACGAAAAGGCGGCAGCCTATTCCGGCATCCGCACCAAGAAGGTCATCTTTCTGACGACAACCCTGTGTTCGACCCTCTGCGGGGTTGCCGGGATCATCTACATGGCGCGGTTCGGGTCGGCGCAACCCACCTTCGGGATCGGCCTTGAACTGACGGTCATCGCCGCGGCGGTGATCGGCGGGGCCAGCCTGAACGGCGGCTCGGGGTCGATCCTGGGGGCCATTCTGGGGGTTATCCTCTTGTCGCTGGTGTCCAGTTCCCTGGCCCTGCTCGATGTGTCGGTCTACTGGCAGGACATCATCCGCGGCTCGATCCTGCTCAGCGCGGTGACGATTGACCATTATCTCAACAAGCGCCGGAGGTAGGTCATGACGGACAAATCAAATGACTTTGAACATGTGCGACAGATTCACACGGTCCTGACCCTGCATTTCCTCGAAGGGCAGAAACAGGCCGAGATCGCGGCGGCGCTCAACCTGTCCACCTCCAAGGTGAACCGGCTGATCACCCAGGGCCGCCAGATGGGGATGGTCAAGATCGACATCGAAAGCCCGTTTCAGGCGCTCATGGATATCGAACGCGCGCTGACCGATGCCACCAGCCTGGATGACGCCATGGTCGCCCCCTTCGTGCAGGGCAGCCCGAAGGCCACGTTGCAGCAGGTTGGCCGCGCCGCCGCCAGCCAGGTGCTCGAAACGCTGCGCGACGGCGATGTCATCGCAATTACCGGCGGCAAGGCGGTCAGCGCGGTTGTCGAAAACCTCGCCCCCGATCACCGGGTCGATGTCACCGTGGTGCCGCTGACGGGCGGCGTGCAGGGCAAGTATTACACCGATGTGAACCATCTCGCGACACGCATGGCCGAACGTCTGGGCGGCAAGACGATGCTGTTGCATGCGCCGCTGTTCGCCGAAAGCCGGGAACAGCGGGACATGCTGATGGAGGTCGCGTCGATCCGCGAGGTCTTTGACCTCGCCCGCCGGGCCAATGTGGCGCTTGTCGGCGTGGGCTCGATCCAGGCGGAAGGGTCAAGCTATTACGACCTCCACCCGGTGCCGGATGCGGACCGCAAGATGCTGGTCGGCATGGGGGTCGTGGGCGAGTTTCTGGCCCATCTCATCCACAGCGACGGGGCGGTGTCGAACTATGCGCTGAACTCGCGTCTCGTCGCACTTGCACCCAGGGAACTGCCCAAATGCGCCCGCGTCATCGGGGTGGCCTCCGGCCATGAAAAGGCCCAGCCGATCACAGCCGCGCTGAACGGCAATTTTTTGAACTCACTGATCCTTGACGAAGAAACCGCCGGATCGGTCCTGAAGGAACTTGAAGGGAAACAGAATGTCGCATGAGATGCTAACGCGGGAGATAGGAGCCTCCGGAATTTCGGCATCCGCCGTTGGACTGGGGACCTGGGCGATTGGCGGCTGGATGTGGGGCGGCACCGACGTTGACCGCTCCATCGCGGCAATTCACGCCTCAATCGACGCAGGCATTTCGCTGATCGACACCGCCCCGGCCTATGGGCAGGGCGTGGCCGAAGAGATTGTCGGCAAGGCGCTGAAAGGCCGCCGGGACAAGGTGGTGCTGGCCACCAAATGCGGCCTTGTCTGGCACAGTCAGCAGGGCAACCATTTCTTCGATTACGAGGGGAAACCGGTTCACCGCTACCTTGGCAAAGACGCGATTATCTACGAGGTCGAGCAAAGCCTGAAACGCCTGCAGGTGGATTGCATTGATCACTACATCACCCATTGGCAGGATCCGACCACCCCCATCGAAGAGACGATGGAGGCGCTGGAGGCGCTCAAGACCCAGGGCAAGATCCGCTCGATCGGGGCCAGCAATACCTCGGTCGCGGATGTCGAGGCCTATATCGCCGCAGGTCAGCTGGATGCGATCCAGGAGGAATATTCGATGGTCAGGCGCGACATCGAAAACCCCCTCTTGCCTGTTTGCCAGAAGGCTGGCGTGGCGGCGCTCAGCTATTCCTCGCTGGCGCTTGGGCTGCTTTCGGGAAAAATGACGCCGGAGCGGGTTTTCTCCGGCGATGACCAGCGCAAGGACAACCCCCGCTTTTCCATGGCCAACCGCAAGAAGGTCGCCGCCTTGATGGAAACCATCAGGCCTATCGGTGCGGCGCATGGGGCGACACCGGCGCAGATCGTGATCGCCTGGACCCTGCAACAACCCGGGATCACCTTTTCGCTGTGCGGCGCGCGTGATGCGCAACAGGCGTCAGAGAATGCCAAAGCCGGTCGCATTCGGCTCTCGGCAGAGGAGGTATCCCTGATTGATCGAAACGCAAAAACCCACCTGAGCGGTCTGGACGCATAGGCCGGCCTTCAAACCAGAACCACTGCACCGCAGGAACGTCGATTTCGGCGAACGGAGAAATAATGTCCGAGCAACGGAAGCAAAACCTGGCACAGCTGACGCGCAAAGCGGCCTTTGACGCGGTTGTCGTCGGCGGCGGTGTGAACGGGATTGGCGTCTACCGGGATCTGTCCTTGCAGGGGCTGCGGGTTCTGCTGATCGAACGGAACGATTTTTGCTCTGGCTGCAGCGCGGCACCGTCCCGGATGATCCACGGCGGCCTGAGGTATCTGGAGAACGGCGAATTCGACCTTGTGCGGGAGTCGCTTTTTGAGCGCGATGCCCTGCTGCGCAACGCGCCGCATATGGTGCGCCCCCTGCCCACGGTCATTCCCATCGCCTCGTGGTTTTCGGGGACGTTGAACGCGGCCGCCCAGTTCCTGGGCCGTGGCGGAAAACCGGCGGCGCGCGGGGCGGTGCCGATCAAACTGGGTCTGGCGCTTTATGACTGGGTCACGCGCAAACGGCGGGTGCTGCCGAAACACAGGTTCCATTCCGGCGCGCAGACACGGCGGTTGTGGCCTGCGCTGACGGATAAATCGCGACGCTCCGCCGTCTATTACGATGCCTGGATCAGCCATCCCGAACGTCTTTGCGTCGAGTTGTTGCGCGACGTCGCAGAGGCCGCCCCCGCTTCGGTTGCCCTGAATTATGCCGAGATCGAACTGAACGGGAATATCTTTCGCCTGCGCGACAGCCTGAGCGGCGCAACCTTCGAGATTTCGCCCAAAGTGGTGGTCAATGCCACCGGTGCCTGGCTGGATGACACCATCGCCGCACTTGTGCAGGGCAAGACCGAACGCCTGGTATCAGGCACCAAGGGTTCTCATCTGATCATCGACAATGCCAGACTTTACGACGCCCTGAACGGCCACATGGCCTATTTCGAAAACACCGATGGCCGTGTCTGCATCGTGTTCCCCTATCAGGGCAAGGTTCTGGCCGGATCGACGGACATCCGGGTGGAGAAAGCCCGGCGCGTGCGCTGCGAAGATGATGAACGCGACTATATCCTCGGTGCGCTGCGGCTGGTGTTTCCGAAGGTGGCGATATCGGCGGATGAGGTGGTGTTCAGCTACAGCGGCATTCGTCCCCTGCCCCACAGCGATCAGGATTTCACCGGACGGATTTCGCGCGGGCATGACATCCGGCGGCTGCCCGGGGCGGTGCCGCAATTCTGCATGGTGGGCGGCAAGTGGACAACCTTCCGGGCTTTCGCCGAGCAGACCGCCGATGCCGTCCTGTCGTCTCTTGTCCGCAACAGGCGCGTCTCCACGCGTGACATGGCCATCGGCGGCGGCAGGCAGTTCCCGGATGATCCCTCCGATCTGTGCAGGCAGTTGCAGGCGCAATATGCCCTGCCCCCAAACCGGGCCGAACAATTGATCGACCGCTACGGGACCCGGGCCGCAGAACTGGCCGGGTTCTGCCAGGCAGAGCAGGACAGGCCGCTTGTCGCCGGATGCACCTATGGCACGGCAGAGATCCTCTGGATCTGCCGCAACGAATTTGTCGAAACCCTGTCAGACATCGTGCTGCGGCGGACGGCACTGGCCATCACCGGGCAGGTTTCGATGGAGATCATTGCAGCGCTTGCCGCGCTTTTCGGGCGCGAGCGGGTGCTGCCGGAGCGTGAAATAAATCGGCAAAGCGACGCGCTGATCGCCGAGCTGGACAGCTATCACGGCGTGACCAGCGCCACGTTGGTTGCAAGAAATGAAAGCAGGAGAATGTAATGCGCATAAGCACCAAAGCCCGAATGAACCGGATGTTTACCAATGGGGGATGTCTGGATGTCGCCGTCGATCACGGTGTGTGTAACGAGCCGAGCTTCCTCGATGGTCTGGAAGATATGGCAAGCGTGATGAACACGCTGATCGCGGCGCGGCCCGATGCGATCCAATGCGCCTATGGTCAGGCCGACCTGCTGCAGTCGCGCCCCGAAAAGGACAAGCCGGCGCTGGTGATGCGGATCGACATGGGAAACCCCTATAACGATCAGCGCCACCGCGTGATGTGGTCGATCCTGCAAAATGCCGATGAGCCGATCCTCGGCGCGCTGGAAATGGATGCAGCGGCGGTTGTCGTGAACCTGTTCATGTTGCCGGACGAGCCGGAACTCTTCCGCCAATGCGTCGCCAATATCGCCCGGGTGCGCGATGCCTGCCAGCGCTACGGCATGCCCCTGATGATCGAACCGCTGGTGATGCTGCCCAACGATCTGCGCGGTGGCTATCAGGTCGACGGCGATGCGGAAAAGATCGTGACGCTGGTGCGGCTGGCCTCGGAAATGGGGGCCGATATCATCAAGGCGGACCCGACCGCCAACCCGCAGGATTTCCATCGGGTGATCGAAGCGGCGCGCGTCCCCGTGCTGGTGCGTGGCGGTGGCAAGGAAGACCTCAAGACCGTCCTGACAAAATCAGCCGCCTTGATGGCGCAGGGCGCGCAGGGCATGGTCTATGGGCGCAACATCTATCAGCATGACAATCCAAAAGCCGTGGTGTCGGCGCTGATGGCGATGATCCACAACAAGGCCGGCGGCGAAGAAGCTTGGGATATCTACAACCGTGGCTGATACCGAAAGATATCTTCTGGGTCTGGATGCGGGCAATACGGTGATCAAGGCCGTGTTGTTCGACCTTGACGGGCGGCAGGTGGCGCGCTGTGCATTGGATGGCAGATCCGCAACCCCGGAACCGGGGCATGTCGAACGAGACCTGACCGAGCTTTGGGCAAACGCGCGGCAGGCGATTGCAGGCTGCCTGCAAAAGGCAGGTGTCGATGCGCGCCAGGTGCTGGCCGTCGGCTGTGCCGGGCATGGCAACGGGCTTTACATGCTTGACCGCGCGGGTGCGCCGCTTGTCGGCATCCAGTCGCTGGATACGCGCGCCGCCGGGCTGGCCGCCGAACTGGATGCAGAAAACGGCGATGCGCTGCACGCGATTTGCCTGCAAAAGCCATGGCCGTCACAGACCCCCACCCTGCTGGCCTGGATCAAACGCCACCGCCCGGCGCTTTACGATGCATGCGATACGGTGCTTCTGTGCAAGGATTTCATCACCTACAAACTGACAGGTGAGCGGGTCAGCGAGGTGTCGGACATGTCCGGATGCGGCCTGACCGCCATGCCGGGGTGCACCTATGATGACAGGCTGTTGCAGCTTTACGGACTGGCAGATGCCCGCGCGAAACTGCCCCGGTTGATCGACCCGGCGGAGATCGCGGGGCACATCACCCCCGAGGCCGCCGCGGCCACCGGGCTTGCGCCCGGCACCCCGGTCATCGGGGGCTATTTCGACGTGATCTCCAGCGCCATGGGATCGGGTGTTGTGGGCGCCGGGCAAGCCTCGATCATCGCCGGAACATGGGGCATCAACCAGGTTTTCTCTGACACACCGGTCAAGGACCCGAAGGTCTTCATGGTCTCGGGCTTTGGCAAGGGGCGCTTTGCCAATATCGAATCCAGTGCCACCTCGGCGGCCAACCTGGAATGGTACGTGCGCGAATTCGTCGAGCGCGGCAAACACCACGACGATCCGTTCGGCTTTTGCAATGACCGGATAAGCCAGGTGCAGCCCCGCGCCGATGACCCGTTTTTCCACCCGTTTCTTTATGGTTCCGCGCAGGGCGCCACCTGCCGCGCCGGGTTCTACGGGCTGGCCGGGTGGCATGGCGAGGGGCACATGTTGCGCGCCCTGTTCGAGGGGATCATGTTCGAACATCGCCGACACATATCGGTGTTGAAGATGGCCGGGGTCTCCTTCGACAGTGCCGTCCTCTCCGGCGGCGGGTCGCGCAGCCCGCATTGGCCGCAGATGTTCGCCGACTGCCTGGGCGTGCCGATCACGGTGGCGGAAACCCAGGAGACCGGCGCGCTGGGAGCGGCGATCGGGGCGGCCCTCGCCCTGGGCGAAGTAGATTCCTACGAAGAGGGTCTGGCCCGCATGGTACGCGCCCGGACCACCTTTGAGCCGGATGCGGATATGCATGATCACTACGGCCAGAGATATGCGCGCTACCTGTCTTTGATCGACGCGATGCGCGGCTTCTGGGAGAGCGTGCCATTTGGCAAACCTCAAGTATAAGCTGACAGCAACCGGCGGTTTTTCGACGCGAATGCCCCGGGCACCCGCCTGACATTGCGACGGGCTGAACGATCAACACGCCAGGAACCGAACTCAGACAGGAAAGGTCCACCCCCATGCGCAAATCCGAAACCCTCGATGGTGACTATGACTATATCATTGTCGGTGCAGGCACGGCGGGTTGTGTGCTGGCCAACCGCCTGAGCGCGAACCCGAAGGTAAGGGTGCTCTTGCTGGAAGCGGGGGGATCGGACCGGTATCATTGGGTGCAGATACCGGTTGGATACCTCTATTGCATCGGCAACCCGCGCACCGACTGGATGATGAAGACAGCCCCCGAACCGGGCCTGAACGGTCGCGCGCTGGTCTATCCGCGCGGCAAGGTCCTGGGCGGCTGCACCTCGATCAACGGCATGATCTACATGCGGGGCCAGGCGGCCGATTATGATCACTGGCGGCAGTTGGGCAATACCGGCTGGGGCTGGGACGATGTCCTGCCTTATTTCCTGAAATCCGAGGACCATCATGGCGGCAAGACAGCCCTGCATGGCGCGGGCGGCGAATGGAAGGTCTCACGCCAGCGGCTGAAATGGGACATCCTGAAGGCCGTGCAGACCGGCGCGCAGGAATTCGGGATCATGCCCCGCGATGATTTCAACGACGGCAACAACGAGGGCAGCGGTTTCTTCGAGGTGAACCAGAAAAACGGGCGGCGCTGGAACACCGCGCGCGGTTTTCTGCGCCCGGCGATGAAACGCCCCAATCTGCGGGTGTTGACGCAGGCAGAAACCGAACGGCTGATCCTGGACGGAAAACAGGTTGCCGGCGTGCGGTTCCGCCACAAGGGCGCGGTTTTCGAGGCAAATGCCAGGGCCGAAGTCCTGTTGACCGCGGGCGCCATCAATTCGCCGAAGATCCTTGAATTGTCGGGGATCGGGCGCGGCGCGCTGCTGGCGGACCTCGGCATCGAGGTGCGGCATGAAAGCAAGGGGGTGGGTGAAAACCTGCAGGACCACCTTCAGATCCGGACAGTCTTTGGCGTCGAGAATGCCAGTACCCTCAACACGATGGCAAACAATGTGTTTGGCAAGATCAGGATGGCGGCGCAATATGCCGCACTTCGGTCCGGCCCGATGTCGATGGCGCCCAGCCAGTTCGGCATGTTCACCAAATCGGACCCGTCGCTCGAAACCCCGGACCTGGAATATCATGTCCAGCCCCTGTCCACCGACAGGCTGGGTGACCCGCTGCATCCGTTTCCGGCCATCACCGTATCGGTGTGCAACCTGCGCCCGGAAAGCACGGGCTCCTGTCATGTCACGGCCGGCGGCGCGGGCGTGCAGCCGGACATCCGGCTCAACTATCTGTCCGCCGAGAAGGACCGGCAGATCGCGGTAAAATCCGTGAAACAGGTGCGCCAGCTGATGAGCGCCAAGGCATTGGCCCCCTTTCACCCCATGGAGATCCTGCCCGGCCCCGGCGTCCGGTCCGACGACGATCTGATCAAGGGCGCGGGCGATATTGCGACCACCATCTTCCACCCCGTCGGCACCTGTAAGATGGGATCAGATGACAGGGCTGTCGTGGATTGCGAGCTGAAGGTTCGTGGCCTGAGCGGGCTGCGTGTGGTGGATGCGTCGATCATGCCGAAAATCACCTCGGGCAACACCGCATCACCGGTCGTCATGATCGCGGAGAAAGCCGCCGACATGATACAAATGGAGGCCAGGCGATGACCGCGATTGTCGTCATTGCCCGTATCCTGCCGCGACACGGTCAGTTCGACCACGTCCTTGCCGCGGTCGAAAAGCTGGCCGAAGAGAGCCGCCGCGAAACAGGGTGCGACCGGTACGAAGTCTACCTGTCCGCCGCCTCGGGGCAGGATATTCTGATCCATGAAATCTGGCGGTCCGCGGCCGATCTGAAGGCCCATGGGCAGACGCCGCATGTGGCGCTGTTCAAATCTGCGATCAGCAGCTGCGCCGAGGTCGAAGTTGATAAGTTCCCTCAGGCTCAGCGCCTCTGAGACCCCCTTGGGGTGCGATGACGCTCAACTACCGTTCTTGCGAAATTAAGTTTGCAAAGCTACCCTGGACAGAATTGCAAATTTGCAAAGGGCGGATGATGGCAGTCAAGAAACTCTATGCCGGGGCCAAGCTGCGCGAGCTGCGCACCAAGATGGGCCTGACGCAAAAGGATTTTTCCGCGCGGCTGGGCATTTCGCTGCCCTATCTCAACCAGATGGAAAACAACAACCGCCCGCTGAGCACGACGGTTGTCCTGGCTTTGGCGGCGGAATTCGGGCTGGATGTGACCGAACTCAGCGCTGGCGATGGCGAGCGGCTGGTCACCGACATGCGCGAGGCGCTGAGCGATCCTGTCTTTGGCGGCAACACGCCACCGGTGGCCGACCTTCGGCTGACCGCCTCGAACGCCCCGGCCCTGGCGCGCGCCTTTCTGGAACTGCACCAGCATTACCGTCAGGCCCATGAAAGGCTCGCCTCGCTCGACGAGGCACTGGGCCGCGAAGACGCCCGCGCCGCCCCCTCGCCCTGGGAGGAAGTGCGCGATTTCTTTCACTACTGCGACAATTACATCGACGCGGTGGACCGTGCCGCCGAACATTTCGCATCGCAGCCCGGCGGGCCGCGCAACACCCGCGTCGCAGCGGTCTCTGCCCTGTCCAACGCAGGCGTCAGCGTCATCTTTGCCGACACCGACGCGCTGCGCCACTTTGACCCGGCGGAACGGGTGCTGACCCTGTCTGACCGCAGTGCGCCCGAAACCCAGACCTTTCAACTGCTGCTGCAGGTCGCCCTGACCCGTCAGAACAAGCTGCTGGAAGCCACCCTTGATCTCGCCCGGTTCCAGCCCGGCGCCGCCCGAGACATCGCCAAGATCGGGCTGGCCAATTATTTTGCCGGTGCGGTGCTGATGCCCTACAACGCCTTTCTGACCAAGGCGCAGGAATGCCGTCACGATCTGGAAGTCCTGGCCAGCCATTTCGGGGCCTCCATCGAACAGGTCGCCCACCGGCTGTCCACGCTGCAGCGGCCGGGCGCCAAGGGCATTCCCTTTTTCTTTGTCCGTGTCGATCAGGCCGGCACGATCACCAAACGCCACTCCGCCACGCGGTTGCAATTTGCGCGGTTCGGCGGGGCCTGCCCGCTGTGGAATGTGCATCGCGCCTTTGAAACCCCGGGCCGCTTCCTGCGGCAACTGGCCGAGACCCCCGATGGCGTGCGCTATATCTCCCTTGCGCGGGACATCTCGAAACCGGCGGGCCGCTTTGGCGCGCCGGTGCGGCGCTATGCCATCGCGCTGGGGTGCGAGGTGCGCCATGCGGATGCACTGGTTTATGCCGACGGGCTGGATGTCACCCGGCATTCCGCCTTTGAGCCGATCGGCATTTCCTGCCGCATCTGCGAGCGCAAGAATTGCCACCAGCGCGCCGTGCCCCCGCTGGAACGGCATCTGGTGGTGGACCCTGACCGGCGCGACCTGCTGCCCTACCGGATCGAATGATCAGCGCCGCGCGGGCCGCCAGCCCGAGGCGCGCGCCTGCGCTTCGGAACAGAACCAGCGCTCGCCCTGCTCCGGCCTGATCCCGGTTCGGTCGTAGAATGCCTGCCCCGGCATATGATAGATCCTGTCGCCCGCCGCATTGATGTTGCCCTTGATGCGGCAGTCCGGATCGCTGGCCACCCGCCCCCTGATCCGGGTCAGCCGGTAGCGCGCGGGCGAATCCAGGGCAAAGCCGTGAATCCCCCGCTCCGCGACAAAGGCCGCCTTCTCGTCCAGATCGTAATCGTATGAATATCTGCGATAGGCATAGGCCAACCCGACGCTGACCAGGGTTTTTCCCATATCCTCACCTGCCACGAAACAGCGCGCCACGATGCGGCCATAGCGGTCCCGGTCCAGCGGCGTGCAGCGCGCCGCCTGGCCCTCGAAAAGGTCGCGCACCTGCTGCGTGACCCAATCGCCGCAGCCCCAGTTCTGGCCCGACAATGTGGTGCAGGGTTGATCACGCTCCGGCGCATCAATGCCGAAGATCCGGATGCGCGTGCCCCCCACATCAACCGTATCGCCATCAATGACGCGCAGTGTTCCGCTGACCTCTGCCGCCAGCACAGCTGTCGCCAGGCCCATCGCCAGCACAAACCATGAACAAAGTCTTAACATCTGGTTAACGTGGCAGGATTTCCCCGCCCCGGCAACGGCTGTTGTTAAGAATGATTAACGCTGCGCAGTTTGCCAGTCCGGATGGATCCAAGGCACATCATTCGCCCGCGCCAGCGGCTCCCGGCCCAGCAACAGATCAGAGACCTTTTCCCCCACCATGATCGACGGCCCGTTGAGATTGCCATTGGTGATCCGCGGAAACACCGAACTGTCCGCCACGCGCAGCCCCTCCACCCCGATCACCCGGGCTTCCGGGTCCACCACAGCCAGCGGATCATCGGCGCTTCCCATCCGGCAGGTGCCGCAGGGGTGGTAGGCGCTCTCCGCATGGTCGCGGATGAACCCGTCCAGTTCCGCATCCGATTGCAGCGCAGCGCCGGGCTGGATCTCGTGCTTGACGTAAGGCCTGAAGGCCTCCTGCGCAAATATTTCCCGCGTAAGCCGGATGCAGGTCCGGAAATCCTCCCAGTCCTCGGGATGGGACATGTAGTTGAAGCGGATCACCGGATCAGCCGCCGGATCGGCCGACCGCAGGCTGACCGAGCCGCGCGATTTCGACCGCATCGGGCCGGTATGGGCCTGAAAACCATGCCCTTCCGCCGCCGCCTGACCGTCATAGCGCACCGCAATGGGCAGGAAATGATACTGGATGTCCGGATAGGGCACACCTGCGCGGGACCGCACAAAAGCCGCGCTTTCAAACTGGTTCGACGCGCCCATGCCGGTCTTGGTAAACAGCCACTGCGCCCCGATCAGCCCCTTGGAAACCAGATTCCAGTGCTTGTACAAGGTGATCGGCTGGCTCGACGCCATCTGGATGTAAAGCTCCAGGTGATCCTGCAGGTTCTGCCCCACGCCGGGGCGGTCGGCGACCACCGCGATCCCATGCCCGGCCAGATGCGCGGCAGGACCGATCCCCGACAGCATCAACAGCTTGGGCGAATTCAGCGAGGAAGCGGCCAGCACCACCTCGCGTTCGGCCCCGATCACCTCCACCCGGCCCCGGCGCACAACCTCGACCCCCGTGGCGCGCCCGTCCTCGATCACCACGCGCTGCGCCAGGGCACGGATCAGCTGCACATTCCCGGTCTTCTGCGCGGGCCGCAGATAGGCATTCGCCGCCGACCAGCGCCGCCCGCCCCAGACGGTCTGTTCCATCGGGCCAAAGCCTTCCTGCTTTTCCCCGTTGTAATCGTCGGTCACCTCGTAACCGGCCTGCTCGCCCGCCCGCACAAAGGCTTCGAACAGCGGGTTCTTGCGCGGGCCGCGGCTGACATGCAGCGGCCCGTCGGTGCCGCGCCAGGCGGGGTCGCCGCCATGACCATTGTCATGCCAGCTTTCCATGCGCTTGTAGTAGGGCAGCACATCCGCATAGGACCAGCCGCGCGCACCTGCCTCTTCCCAATGGTCGAAATCCATCGCATGCCCGCGCACATAGACCATGCCGTTGATCGACGACGACCCGCCGATCACCTTGCCCCGCGGGCAGGCCAGCCGCCGTCCGCCCAGATGCGGCTCCGGCTCGGAGGTATAGCCCCAGTCATAGGTCTTCATGTTCATCGGATAGCTCAGCGCCGCAGGCATCTGGATGAACGGCCCCGCGTCCGAACCGCCATGTTCGATCACGATCACCTTGCGCCCGGCCTCCGCCAGGCGATAGGCCATCGCGCATCCCGCCGACCCGGCCCCCACAATCACAAATTCAGCCCGCATTTGTCCCACCTTTCGTGATTCCGCGCAGGGTCAAGGATCGCGGCACGCGACCGGGCTTGCCCGGCTTGTCCTTGACGCTGCGGGGAATCGCATCGTCAAAATTGTGCAGGTGACTTGAGGATCAGATTGATCCCTCAAGCACCTCTCAGCAGATTTCAAATCCCTCCCGGCACACGCCGCGGCTGATCCAATGGGCTCAGCCCGCAACAGGCACCAGGAATGTCATGCGCGTCAGCGCATCCCACAATGTCATGCGCGTCAGCGCGCAATTGGATCACGCCCCTTCAGAAGGGCGCTTCCACATCGTCCATGCGCACAAAGACCGACTTGAGCTGACTGTAATATTCAATCGCCGCCCTGGAGTTCTCGCGCCCCACACCGGAATTCTTCGACCCGCCAAAGGGCGCTTCCACCGGCGCATCGTTATAGCTGTTGATGAAACAGGTGCCCGCCTGGAACCCGGCGGCCACCCGGTGCGCACGCGCCAGGTCGCGGGTAAAGACACCGGCGGCCAGGCCGAACTCCGTGTCATTGGCCCGCGCCATCACGTCGTCCTCATCCTCGAAATCCAGCACCGCCATGACCGGGCCGAAAATCTCCTCGCGGGCAATGGCCATATCGTCACGCACATCGGCAAAGACCGTGGGCTGCAGATAGAACCCTTCCCGGTCGATCCGCTTGCCGCCGGTGACAAGGCGCGCGCCCTCGGCCTGACCTTTCTCGATATAGCCCAGCACGATGTTCATCTGCCGCTCCGACACCATCGGGCCAAAGCTGGTCGCAGGGTCCATCGGATCGCCGATCACCGCATTGCCCAGCCGCTCGGACAGGCGGGCCAGGAATTTCTCCTTGATGGCGCGGTGCACAAAGACCCTTGTGCCGTTGGAGCAGACCTGGCCGGAGCTGTAGAAATTGCCCAGGATGGCCCCGCCCACGGCGTTCTCGATATCCGCATCCTCGAAGATGATCAGCGGCGACTTGCCGCCCAGCTCCATGGTGACATGTTTGATCCCCGCCGCCGCAGCCGCATAAACCTTGCGCCCCGTGGGCACCGATCCGGTCAGCGACACCTTGTCCACGCGCGGGTCGGTCACCAGCGCGCCGCCGACCTCGCCCATGCCCTGCACCACGTTGTAAAGACCTGCGGGCAGGCCGGCCTCATGCAGGATCTCGGCCACCTTCAGCGCGCAGAGCGGTGTTGTCTCGGAGGGTTTGAAGATCATCGCATTGCCGCAGGCCAGCGCCGGCGCCCCCTTCCAGCAGGCGATCTGCGTGGGATAGTTCCAGGCGCCGATCCCGACGCAGAGCCCGAGCGGCTCGCGCCGGGTATAGGCCCAGTTCCCGCCCAGCTGGATATGCTCGCCGGTCAGGGTTGCGGCCATGCCGCCGAAATATTCCAGCGCATCCGCGCCCGAGGTCGCATCGGCGACCGATGTTTCCTGATAGGGTTTGCCGGTGTCCCAGGTTTCCAGAACGCTCAGATCGTGGTTCCGCGCGCGCATCATGTCGGCGGCGCGGCGCAGGATGCGGCCCCGTTCCGTGCCCGTCATCGCGGCCCAGCCGACCTGTGCTGCGCGCGCGGCCCCGATCGCCTGTTCGATGATCGCCGGCGTTGCCGCATGGACCGTCGCGATCTTTTTGCCGGTGGCGGGATAGATCACGTCGATGATCGTGCCCGCGGTGTCTTCGACATAGGCGCCATTGATGAAATGGCTGGCGGGAGGTTGCGTATCATAGGGCATGGCGCGTCTTTCGGAAACGGAGTGCAGGTGTATTTGAGGAACAATGAAACCATTGGCGGTCATTCGCCGCGCGGGAACCGTTTGCTTTCCTCAAGGATGTTCAGGTCCATATGGTTGCGCATGTATTGCTCGGAGGCATTGCGCAGCGGCTGATAGTCCCAGGGGTAATAGCCGCCCTCGCGCAGCGCCTCATAAACCACCCAGCGGCGGGCCTGGCTCTTGCGGACATCGGCGTCAAAGGCTTCGAGATCCCAGCGGCCCGCAGCCTCGATGCGGAAATTCTCCAGCGTTTCGGCATGGGCGGGGTCTTCGGTGAGGTTGGCAAGCTCATGCGGGTCGGCATCCAGATCGAACAGCTGCTCGGGGTCGATGGCGCAATTGGTGTATTTCCAGCGCCCCTGCCGCAGGGCCACCATGGGCGATTGCGTCGCCTCGGCAGCATATTCCATCGCGACCGGGTCGGTGCGTGCGACCCCCTGCCCCATCGGCACCAGCGAGGTGCCGGTGGTCCAGGGCATGACCTCTTCCATGCTGACGCCGGCAAGGTCGCAGAGCGTCGGGCAGATGTCGATGTTGCTGACCGGTGTGGTCTGCAGGCCGGGCGCCATCTGCGGTGCCGCGATCATCAGGGGCACCCGCGACGAGCCTTCGAAGAAGGACATCTTGAACCACAATCCGCGTTCGCCCAGCATGTCGCCGTGGTCGGAGACGAAGACCACGATGGCCTCTTGCCGGGTGTCTTCCAGCGTTTGCAGGATCTCGCCGATCTTGTCGTCGAGATAGCTGATATTGGCGAAATAGGCGCGGCGCGAGCGGCGGATGTCCTCTTCGGTGATGTCGAATTCGCGCCAGTTATTGGCATCGAAAATGCGCTGCGAATGCGGGTCGTGGTGTGCGTAATCCATCGCCGGGACCTGCGGTTGCAGATGTTCGCAATCCTCATAGAGGTCCCAGTATTTGCGCCGCGCCACATAGGGGTCATGCGGGTGGGTGAAACTCGCCGTCAGGCACCAGGGACGGTCATCACCGCCGCGCGCGTATTCATAGATCTGGCGCACGGCGTTATAGGCGACCTCGTCGTCGTATTCCATCTGGTTGGAGGTTTCCGCCACCCCTGCCCCGGTGACCGATCCCATGTTGTGATACCACCAGTCGATCCGCTCGCCGGGTTTGCGATAATCCGGTGTCCAGCCGAAATCGGCGGGGTAGATGTCGGTGGTCAGGCGCCGCTCGAACCCGTGCAGCTGGTCGGGCCCGACAAAGTGCATCTTGCCCGACAGGCAGGTCTGGTAGCCCGCGCGGCGCAGGTGGTGCGCATAGGTCGGGATCGAGGAGGCGAATTCGGCGGCATTGTCATAGATGCCCGTGGCGCTTGGCAATTGCCCCGACATGAAGGCTGCCCGCCCCGGCGCACAGAGCGGTGACGCGGTATAGGCATTGCGGAACCGGGTGGCGCGCGCCGCGAGCCGCTTGAGGTTGGGCGCATGGAGCCAGTCGGCCGGACCATCGGGAAACAGCGTACCGTTCAGCTGGTCGACCATCAGGATGAGGATATTCGGTCTGGTCATCATTGCGCCCCCAAAAGCAGTTCAAGTGTGGAAAGTGCACTGTTGCGTGCAATGTCGGGGTGCCCGCGCCGGGACAGGGCGGCGCGCAGGTAGAGCCCGTCGATCAGCGCCGCGATGGTGTCGGCATCTGCCTGCGGCTGCGCGCTGATCCCGCGCAGCGCATGGCTCAGGTTCGAGCGCAACCGCCGCTGATAGATGCGCAGCAGGCGCCGGGTTTCGGGATGGGTGCGCGATGCGGCGTAAAGGGTCATCCAGGCAGAGACCGTATCGGGGGCAAAGCAGGTCTCGTCGAAGCTGGCCTCGATGATGGCCACAGCGCGGTCCTTGCCGCTTTGGGCCCTGGACAGCCGCTTGTGCACCTCTGACTTATATTCCGTCAGGATATGGCGCATTGCCGCGAGGAAAATCTGGTCCTTGCCGCCAAAATAGTGATGCGCCAGCGCCGTGGACATGCCTGCGCGGCGGGCGATCTGGCCCACGGTGACATCCAGCGAATGCGCGGCACCGATCTCGGCGATGGTGGCCTCGACCAGGGCAGAGCGGCGGATGGGCTCCATTCCGACTTTGGGCATGCGGATTCGACCTTTCGGTTGCTACTGCTCCTTCCTAATGAAATGTTTATTGATCCGTCAATCAATAACCTGCGGCAGGCGGCGATCAGACCTTGGTCTGGAAGTTGGCCGGGGTGACCGGGCGGTTCAGCATCGCTTCGCGCCAGGTGATGAACGTGACGGATGCAAGGATGACGAAACCGCCCAGCACGACCCAGATGTCCACCGGCTCGGCAAAAGCCACGGCACCAAGTGCCGTGGCCCAGACCAGTTGCAGGAAGGTGACCGGCTGCGTGACCATGACCGGGGCCGCGGCAAAGGCCAGTGTCATCGTGTAATGCCCCGCGGTTGCAAAAACCGCGACAGTGGCCAGCAGCATCAGCTCCTTGCCCGTGGGTGCGATCCAGACAGGCAGGGCAAAGGGGGCCAGACCGATGGTCACGAAGATCGACATCATTCCGACCACAACCGCCGGACGCACCTCGTCCGCCAGCACCTTGGCCAGAAGATAGGACCCGGCAAAGACCACCGCCGCCGCCAGCATGGCCAGATGGCCGGGGCTGACCTCGCGAAAGCCGGGGCGCAGGATGATGGCCGCGCCTGCAAGGCCCATCATGACCGCGATGATTCGTCTCGCGGCCAGCTTTTCCCCCAGGAAGATGGCCGCGCCGACGGTCACATAGATCGGTGCGAGATAGTTGAGCGCCGTCAGTTCGGCGATGGAGATCCGGGGCATCGCAAAGAACCACAGGATCACCCCCAGCGCGTGGCACAGGCCACGCAGGCCGAACAAGGACCACTGCCGTCTGGTCAGGCGCGCACGCTGCAGCGCCCCGATGGCGGGCAGCAGGAACACCAGCCCGAAGCCATAGCGGATGAAGGCCGCCTCTGCCGAGGGCAGGCGCGGCCCCATGTATTTGACCAGCGCCGTCACGGCGAGAAAACAGAAGCCGGTGACAAGCATCCAGAAGATGCCGACCAGCGGGCGATGGGAGGAAGGATCTGTCATGGCGCGACCATGACCGCGCCGCCAGGCAAGGGCAAGATCACATCAGCAGCAACTTTGCGGCAATCGCCCACATCGTCACGGCAATCACCGCATCCAGAACCTGCCAGCTGTAGGGGCTGGCAAAAAGCGGGCTCAGCAGACGCGCGCCATAGCCCAGGCTGAAGAAGAAACAGAAGCTGGCAACCACTGCGCCGCTGCCAAAGGCCAGCCGGTCGGGATATTGCGCCGAGATCGAGCCAAGCAGGACCACGGTATCAAGATAGACATGCGGGTTCAGCCAGGTCAGCGCCAGCAGCGTCAGCAGCGTGTTGCGCAGGCTTGCCTGCGCGCCGCCCGCGACCGCCAGCGCGGCCCCGCCCCGCCAGGCCGACACTGCGTTGCGCGCGCCGTACCAGATCAGAAAGGCAGCACCACCATAGCGCATCAGCGGTTCGAACCATGGCACCTGTTCCGCCAATGCGCCAAAGCCCGCGACTCCGGCGGCGATCAGCGCCGCATCGGACAGCGCACAGGTCAGGCAGACCCAGAACACATGGGCACGCCGCAACCCCTGCCGCAGGACAAAGGCATTCTGCGCCCCGATTGCCAGAATCAGCGTCAGGCTCAGGGCAAAGCCGGGCAGGAAGGAGGTGAGCATCGGAACTCCAGCACTTGTTGCGCCGCTTGACTATGGGACGGGTGGTGATTACGCAAATTAATCCGGATCCGATGAATTAAGGACAGCTAATGTCACTCGATACGCACCAGCTTGCCGCGCTTGCCGCCGTGCTGCGGCTGGGCAGTTTCGACGCGGCGGCCGCGGCACTGCGGGTCACCCCCTCCGCGGTGTCGCAACGGATCAAGGCGCTGGAGGAACGTATCGGAACCACCCTTGTCCACCGCGCCCAGCCCTGCACGGGCACGCCTTTGGGCAAACGGCTGGCCAAACATGCCGAAGACGTGGCCCTGCTTGAGGCGAATGCATTGGCGGGGCTGACGGATCGGAGGGCCGCCGCGCCCCGGGTATCGCTTGCGGTGCCTGCGGACAGCCTGGCGACCTGGCTGATCCCGGCGCTGGCGCAGGTTGGGGACATGTGTTTCGACCTGGTTCTGGATGATCAGGACACATCTGACGACTGGCTGCGCCGGGGGGAAGTCAGCGCCGCCGTCACCGGGCATGCCCGCGCGGCACCGGGATGCGATGTTCACGCCCTGGGTCATCTGCGCTATGTCGCGACCGCCAGCCCGGCCTTTATGGAGCGCCATTTTGACGGGATCTTCTCCCTGCCTGCTCTGGCGCAGGCACCGATGCTGGTGTTCAACCCCAAGGACCGGCTGCAACACCGCTGGGCCGAAGCGCGAGGGGCCGCGCGGTTTCATCCGCCGATCCATCACCTGCCCTCCAGCCACGGATTTGTCGATGCGGCGCTTTGCGGCCTGGGCTGGGGCATGAATCCGCTCAGCCTGGTGCAGGAGCATCTGCGGGGCGGCACGCTTGTCACATTGGTGCCGGATGCGCCGCTGGATGTCCCTCTCTACTGGCAGGTCACGCGGGCGCTGGCGCCGGCGCTGAGGCGGCTGACCACAGCGGTCCGAAAAACTGCACAAGACCGCTTGAACCTTCGGGCCTAAAAGCCCATGTCATAAAAAGTACACAAGTGAGTGATCCGGCTATGAAACTTCTGGCGCATCCCACCCGTGCCTCTAGATAACACGCAGCACCAAAGGACACGCCATGCTGGATAACCAACAAAAAATAGCAGTCAGCGCCGAGCAACTTGAAGTGATCGAATCCGCGCTGCACACGCAATCCAAAATCCTGAACGTACAGGCCGAAGCAGGTGGCAGCGCCGCCCGGCAACGCTTGAACGAGGTCAAAAGGCTGCTGGCACTTCTGTCTCAGCAAAAGCCTACCGACGCGCCAAAACGCTGCACGCGCGGTGCGCTCGGCTGGCTGAGGACGCGCAGCCTCGGGTAAACTGCGCCCTGATCGCATGAAAAAACCGCCCCCGGCCGGGGGCGGTTTTTTGTTGGCGGCAAGAGGTGTCAGCGCTGCGAAAGCCGCTCAGCCGTTCAGCGCTTCCATGACCTCGTCGGAGGCCTCGAAATTCGTGGTGACCCGCTGCACGTCGTCATCGTCCTCCAGCGCGTCCACAAGCTTCATCAGCTTTTCCATGTTCTCCAGATCCATCTCGGTGGTGGTGATCGGCCGCCAGACCAGTTTGGTCGATTCAGATTCGCCCAGTTCCGCCTCAAGCGCGGTGGCCACCTCGTTCAGGTCCGTATCCGCGCACCAGATGGTGTGGCCCTCCTCCGAGCTTTCCACATCTTCCGCCCCGGCCTCGATCGCGGCCATCATGACAGTATCCGCATCGCCCACGGACGCAGGGTAAGTCACCGCGCCCTTGCGGTCGAACATGAAGCCGACCGATCCGGTCTCGCCCAGGTTGCCGCCGTTCTTGGTGAAGGTTGAACGCACGTTGGAAGCTGTCCGGTTGCGGTTGTCGGTCATCGCCTCGACAATTACCGCCACACCATTGGGGCCATAGCCCTCATAGCGGATCTCTTCGTAATCCTCGCCATCCTGCACCGTGGATTTCTTGATCGCGCGGTCGATCACATCCTTGGGCACGGAAACCGCCTTGGCCTCCTTGACCGCCAGACGCAGGCGCGGGTTCTTGTCGGGGTCCGGGTCGCCCATCTTGGCCGCGACCGTGATTTCCTTGGACATCTTGGAAAACACCTTGGCGCGCACCGAGTCCTGCCGGTTCTTGCGGTGCTGAATGTTTGCCCATTTGGAATGGCCTGCCATGGAAACCTCTTGTTCAGTGATAGCTGGTGTTGCGCCTCTATAAATGAGCGCTTGGGACCAAACAAGCCACAGCGCCGCTTGAGGCTGCCTTTCGCGGCGGGCGCCTTTGCGCGGTGGCGGCGCCCGCAGCACGCGGTGCTGCGCGGCAGCGACAAAAGGCAATCATATCAAGCGCCTCTGCACATCCGTGGGCCAGCCGGAGCGGCACAATGTAAGCTTCCCCCCCTGATCCATCCAAGCTACACCTGTGTCATGAGCACAGATCAGATCATTCTCTTCACCCTTTTCGGCGTGGTTTTCGGGCTGCTGCTGTGGGGACGGTTCCGCTATGACCTCGTGGCCTTTGCCGCCCTGATGGCGGGGGTCGTGCTGGGGGTGGTGCCCAGCGAAAACGCCTTTGACGGCTTTGGCCACCCCGCCACGCTGGTGGTGGCATTGGTGCTGGTGGTCTCTGCGGGGCTGGTGCGGTCGGGTGCAGTTTTTCTGATCACCCGCACGCTGGTGGATGCCTCGCGCAGCCTGGGTGCACATATCACGCTGATGGGGGCCATCGGCGGCGTGCTGTCGGCCTTCATGAACAATGTCGCGGCCCTGGCCCTGCTGATGCCGGTGGACATCCAGACCGCGCGCAAGGCGGGCCGGCAGCCGGGGCTCAGCCTGATGCCGCTGAGTTTCGCCACCATCCTGGGCGGCATGGCCACGCTGATCGGCACACCGCCCAACATCATCATCGCCAGCATCCGGCAGGAATCGCTGGGTGCCCCGTTCAAGATGTTCGACTTTGCCCCGGTCGGCGGGATCGCGGCCATTGCCGGGCTGATCTTTGTCGCGCTGATCGGCTGGCGGCTGATCCCCACCCGCGAGGATGCGACGCTGGATGCCGAAGACATCTCGCAATACATCGCCGAACTGACCATCCCCGAGAACAACAAGCAGATCGGCAAGCGGCTGTCCGAACTCTTCGAGACGGCAGAGAAATCCGATGTTGCCATCCTCGGCCTCATCCGCGACGGCAAGCGCCGCTATGGCCAGTCGCGCAATGTCGCGCTGATGGCGGGGGATGCGCTGGTGCTGGAGGCTGCGCCGGATGCGCTGGACGAATTCCGCACCACCCTTGACCTCGCCCTGGCCGACGAAAGCCGCGAAGAACGGCTGAAAGCGGGCGGCGAAGGGGTCGAGGTGATCGAGGTCGTGGTGCCGGAAAACTCCCGCCTGACCGGGCGCACCGCACAGGCGGTGGGTCTGGCCTGGCGGCAGCGCACGATCCTGCTGGGCATATCGCGCAAGGGACGCAAGATTACCTCGTCACTGCGCACCACGGAGATCCAGCCCGGCGACATCCTGTTGCTGCTGGTCCCGCGTGAGACGGCAGCCCATGTCACCGACTGGCTGGGGGTCCTGCCGCTGGCGGACCGGGGTCTGACCGTCACCGACAACGCCAAGGTCTGGCTGGCCATCGGCTTGTTCGGCGGGGCGGTGGCGGCGGCCAGCGTCGGGCTGATCTATCTGCCCATCGCGCTGGGGATCGTGGTGGTCGCCTATGTGCTGACCCGGATCGTGCCCCTGGCAGAGCTCTATACCCATATCGAATGGCCCGTGGTCGTGCTGCTGGGGTCGATGATCCCGCTCGGCGCGGCGCTGGAAACCTCCGGCGGGACAGAGCTGATCGCGAATGCGCTGGTCAGCCTGACCGAAGGCCTGGCCCCCTGGATCGTGCTGACCGTTCTGATGGTGGTCACGATGTCGCTGTCGGACGTGCTGAACAACACCGCCACCACCATTGTGGCGGCCCCGGTGGGCATCCAGATGGCGCAATCGCTGAATGTCTCGCCCGATCCTTTCCTGATGGCGGTGGCCGTCGCGGCATCGTCCGCATTCCTGACCCCGATCGGCCACAAGAACAACACGCTGATCCTTGGTCCCGGCGGCTATTCCTTTGGCGACTACTGGCGCATGGGGCTGCCGCTGGAGATCATCGTGGTTGCCGTGTCAATCCCCGCGATCCTGTTTTTCTGGCCGCTCTGAGCGCCGGGACCACCCGGCACCCCGCGCCACATTCAACCTGATTGCCACAACACAAAAGGCGCGCGGTTTCCCGCGCGCCTCTGGTTCAGAAGGGTGATGGAGGATCAGACCTCCATCAGATCCTCTTCTTCCTCGATCTCTTCGATCTCTTCCTCGTCGTCCAGCTCGACCGTCATCAGGCCCATCACATCCGCAACCGTGATTTCGCTGTCATCGGCCCCGTCTGCGGGATCAAAGTCAGGATCGTCGCTGGCGCTGACACCCAGGACTTCGCCATCGCCGGTATCGGAGTTGACCACCAGACGCATGCCCGACAGGTCGATGTCATCGAAGGTGACGGGACCGTCATCCGACCACAGGGTAAAGTTGGTCTGAGTGACGACACCCTGCGTGCTGTCCGCAACCTGGCCGAACTGCAGACCCACATCATAGGGCTGCTCCACACCGGCACCGTTCGGCAGGGTGGTGACGCTGTCCGCTTCGGCCTGAACATCGGTCAGTTCGTAGCCTGGCGCGTTCTCGTCCGGGAAGAAGTTCAGCGAGTCGAGTTCGCTGTCGTCGGTCAGGTTGAAGAACAGACCGTCGATGTCCAGCGGCTCGCCGTCATAATTGGCCTGGCTGATTTTGACGAACAACTGGCCTTGCAGGTCCTGCGTGACCTCGATGTCGATCTCGCCCTCATCGCCCATAGTGTAGTGATGGGTGATCTTGCCGTCATCCGGCTCTTCCGTACCCTTGGTGCCACAGGACCCTTTGCCGGTGCCGTCAGAACCTTTGCCGGTTCCATCGGAACCCTTACCGGTACCGTCAGAGCCTTTGCCCGTTCCATCGGAACCCTTACCGGTGCCATCGGAACCTTTGCCCGTTCCATTGGAACCCTTGCCGGTTCCATCGGAACCCTTGCCGGTACCGTCAGAGCCTTTGCCGGTGCCATCGGAACCCCAGGGCCAGCCTTTGCCGGAACCGTCAGACCCTTTGCCAGTGCCGTCAGAGCCCTTGCCGCTGCCATCGGAACATTTGCCGGTGCCGTCAGAGCCCCAGGACCACCACTTGCCAGAACCATCCGAGCCCTTGCCGGTGCCATCCGACCCCTTGCCGGTGCCGTCGGAACCCTTGCCGGTGCCGTCGTGATGATCGAACCATTTGCCGAACTTGCCGCCAAAATGCGATTTGTCGAAATGGTCGGACAGGTGGTTGTCGTACCATTGGGCGAATTTCGAACCCTCGATGCCGCCATTGTGGTAGGAATGGCCACCGCAGGCCTCGCCGCCGGAGCCTTTGCCGGTGCCATCCGACCCCTTGCCGGTGCCTTTGCCGGTGCCGTCTGAGCCTTTGCCGCTGCCTTTGCCGGTGCCGTCTGAGCCTTTGCCGCTGCCTTTGCCGGTGCCGTCTGAGCCTTTGCCGCTGCCGTCTGAGCCTTTGCCGCTGCCTTTGCCGGTGCCGTCGGAGCCTTTGCCGCTGCCGTCGGAGCCTTTGCCGGTGCCGTCCGACCCCTTGCCGGTGCCTTTGCCGGTGCCGTCGGAGCCTTTGCCGCTGCCGTTGAACCAGTCGAAACCTTTGCCGGAGCCGTCAGAGCCCTTGCCGGTCCCATCGGAGCCTTTTCCGGTCCCGTCGGACCCATGGCCCCAGGTATGGCCAAAGAACTTGTTGGTATGGCTATGCGTGTTCCACGACGCCTTTACCGGCGTTTTCCCCCACGAGCCAAAGCTCGAAAATCTGAATGTCATATCTACTTCCCTCTTAAGAACAACTGGTCAACGCTCAAGGGCGTGCCAGAAGGGTCTGGCGCGCGGATGGAGTCCTGATCGTCAAGCGATGGTCTTGGTTACCTCAGGGCACTTGAATCGAACAAACATTTTGACGAATTTTGCCTTATTTATATGGTTTTGCCGCCTCAATCAGAAACAGTTCAGACGCATCTCCCAACATTGTTTTGCGAACCCGGCCAATGGGATTCATCCTTCCGCGAATCATCTGCATCCCCGGCCCGGGAAAGGCCATATTGTCGCCATGAAGCTGGTCTAACCGCTGTGACAAAGCGCAGATGCACAGGAAGACCCGATGACCGAAGACGCCAAGACCACCACGCGCGAGCATATTGTCAGCACCGCCGAGACCTTCTTTGGCCGCCCGGTCGAGGATGTGACGGCACCGGGCGGTGAAAGCCGGTCCAGCTTCCGTTTGCGGATCGGCGGGCGCAGCGTGATTGCCACATTACGCCCCAACTTCCGCCGCACCCACCTTGAGGCTCATGTCCTGCAATCGCTGAACGCACATTGCGACGACCTGCCGGTCTGCCTTGGGGTCGTGGGCGAGGTGATGTTCCAGTCCGACGTGGGCGCGCGCCGGCTGAACACCCTGATCCCGACGCTTGACAGCACCCGCCAGCTCGACCTTGCCGCAGAGGCGGTCGCGGCCCTGTTCCGCATCCACGCCGCGGCCCGCAAGACCGACCTGCACGAGATCATGCCGCATCTGGGCGCGACGGATGCCTGGGTCGAGAACTTCATCGGCGGGATCGACCAGTTGCAAGAGCTGACCGGCGGCATCCCCGACAGCTTTGACCGCAATGCTGCCTGCGCGGCGGTTGCCATCACCGGCCATCAGTTCGTCAAATGGGACTGCCGGTCCGGCAATGCGGCCTTGGGCGATGACGACCGCCTGCGCTGGTTCGATTTCGAATATGCCGGGATGCGCCACGGCGCCGAGGATTTCGCCTGGCTGATCGGAGACGAAGCCTGGCCCATCGCGCCGGACCAGATGGTCGATGTGATGATCGACAGCTTCGACGCCTCCTGTGGCATCCCGCTGGAAGACTACATGCATTACCTGGCGATCTACACGACGTTCCATGCCATCCAGCGGCTGAACCTTGTCACGCGCGAGGCCGGCAGGCGCGGCTGGGCCAGCAAGCATCACATCCGCAAATATGACGACGCAGGCCGCAACCCCGCCTTTGCCGTGCATATCGCCGAGGTCGGGGCCTATTTCTCGGATCAGACCACCCTGACCGCGCCGCTGACGCAGAATTTCATCACCGCGCGCGACGGCTTTGCCGAAATCCTGGCCGAGCGGTTGGAAAAGCGCAGCGCCTGACCCCAGGACGTCCGGCGCGCCCGGTCAGAAAAAGACCGGGATCGCCAGGCTCGCCATGACCGACATCAGCAGGTTGAGCGGGACACCGATGCGCAGGAAGTCGGTAAAGCGATAGCCGCCGGGACCATAGACCAGCGTGTTGGTCTGATACCCGATGGGCGTGGCAAAGGCACAGGATGCCGCGATCATCACCGCGACCACCAATGGGCGCGGGTCCATCCCCAGTGCCGTTGCCAGCGAAATCGCAATCGGTGTCATGATCACCGCCACCGCATTGTTCGAGACCACCTCGGTCAGGATGGTGGTCAGCAGGAAAACGGCAAAGAGCACGGCGCCGGGCGGCAGGGTTCCCAGCGTCGGCGCAATGGCATCCACCAGCAGGGCGATGGCACCGGAGTTCTGCAACCCGGCACCCACCGCAAGCATGGCGAAGATCAGCGCCAGCAGCCGCCCGTCGATAAAGGAAAACGCCTCTTCCGCGTCGATGCAGCCGGTGACAAGCACCAGCGCCACGGCGATTACCGCCAGCAACAGAATGGGGGCGACGTTCAGCGCCGCCAACACCACGATCCCGACCAGCGCGCCGATGGCAATCGGCGCATGGCCGCGCCGGAACGCCCGGGCAGAGGGATGGCTGACGTCGACCATCTCCATGTCGGCGGCCAGACGCTGGATGTCCGCAGGCGCGCCTTCCAGCAGCAGGGTATCGCCCACCTTGACGATCAGATCGTCCAGCTGCCGTCCGATGTTCTGGTTCCGTCGGTGCACGGCCAGCGGATAGACCCCGTAGCGGCGGCGCAGACGCATGGAGCCCAGCGAGCGCCCCACCATCCGGCAGCCCGGCGTGATCAGCACTTCCACCGTGCGCGTCTCCACCGCCGAGAGCTGATCGACGCGCTTGAGTTCCTTGTTGTTCTGCAGGCTCAGCAGTTCCGTCATCTCGGTGCGCAGCACCACCCGGTCACCGACCTGCAGTTCAACCCCCTGCAACGCGCGGCGCAGCGACTGGTCGCCCCGGATCACGTCGATCAGGCGCACACCTTCGCGTTTGAACAGGTTCACGTCCAGAACCTCGCGGCCGATCAGGTTGCTTTCGGGCGGGATCACGGCCTCGGTGAAGAACTTCATCCTGGACCGGTCACTCAGCATGGTGGCCATGCTGTCGCGCTCCGGCAGCAGCCTGCGCCCCAGCAGGCCCATGTAGACCAGCCCGGTGAAACAGACCACCAGCCCGATCGGCAGGATCTCGAAGATGCCGAAGGGTTCAAGCCCCTGCGACCGCGCCACACCATCCACCAGCAGGTTGGTCGATGTCCCGATCAGGGTCAGCGACCCGCCCATGATCGCCGCATAGCTGAGCGGGATCAGCAGCTTTGATGCCTTGGTGCCCAGGGTCTTGCTGAGCTGCACCACAACCGGGATCATCACCACCACCACGGGCGTGTTGTTCATGATCGCCGAGGCCCCCATCACCGACAGGATCACCCCGATCACCGCCGTCTTGGGATGGCTCCGGGCATAGCGTTCGGCAGTCTGCGTCAGCACGTCCAGCGCCCCGGTGCGCACCAGCGCGCCCATCACGATGAACATCCCGGCAATGGTCCAGGGCGCGGCGTTGGACAGCACGGCCTGCGCCTCTTCGTAGGGCAGGACGCCGATGGCCAGCAGGGTTGCGGCACCGGCAATGGCCACCACCTCTGTCGGGAGGGATTCGCGCAGGAACAGCACGAACATGATGGCAACGACGACAAGCGTCAGAACCGCGCTTTCGGTCTGGGAAAAACTCAGGAAGTTCAGCAAGGTGTTTCAACTTCTTCTTAGGTCAGCGCACACATTGATCCATCCGGCCGCGCCCTGCAAGCGGCACGGGTGCCGCAGGCCGCCGCCGGGGCGGCAAAAACAGCATGTCGCCTGATGTCAGGGCGTGTTCTCCTGCAACACGCCGCCCGTGCGCACCGGAACGATACGGGTCGCCCGGCCGCTGCGGTCGTCGGTCTCCAGATAGACGCCGGAGAGGCTGGCCTCGCCATTCGCCGGGGTGAAACGCTCCTTCGGCATGCCGGTGATAAAACGGCGCAGGGGTTCGGCCTTTTCCATGCCGATCACGGAATGATAATCGCCGCACATGCCCGCATCGGTCAGATAACCCGTGCCCCCCGGCAGGATCATCGCATCCGAGGTCGGCACATGGGTATGGGTGCCCACCACCAGCGATGCCCGCCCGTCGCACCAATGGCCCATCGCCATCTTCTCGCTGGTCGCCTCGCAATGCATGTCCACGATGATCGCCTGTGCCAGCCCGCCCAGCGGATGGGTCTTCAGCACCGGCTCCAGCGCCGAGAACGGATCGTCATAGGGACGTTTCATAAAGACCTGGCCCAGCGCCTGCGTCACCAGAACCTTCTTGCCGTTCTGCGCCGTGAACAGCCGCGCGCCCTTGCCCGGCGCGGATTTGGAAAAGTTCAGCGGCCGGATGATGCGCGGCTCCTGCTCGATAAAGCTGAGCATGTCCTTCTGGTCAAAGGCATGATCGCCCAGCGTCAGGCAATCCGCCCCCGCCTCCAGCAGGGTTTTGGCATGCGGGGCGGACAACCCCATGCCGGAGGTGGCGTTTTCGCCATTCACCACGATGAAATCGAGCTTCCATTCGCGCCGCAGACGGGCAAGGTTTTCAGTGATGGCACGGCGCCCCGCGCGGCCCATCACATCGCCGAGAAAGAGTATTTTCATATGCTCAGCGATAGGCCCCCGCGCGGATGAGGGCAAGAGGGGCCTTGCGGCGCGGTGCCTAAACCTCGACCGCCTGCCCAAAGACGGCAACAGCAAATGCCAGCAGCGCCAGGGCGGCAAACCAGATCGCCCTGCCCCGCGCGCCCTGCCGCTGCGCTGCCAGGGCCGCAATGGCCGCCTGAAGCGCGTAATAGACGGCAAAGGCGCGCGAGGCATAGCTGATGATCTGGAACACATCCGTCACCCAAGTCAGCCCCAGCCCCACCACGGTCAGGATCACATATCCCACCCGCGGCCGGATGCGATGGCCCGACAGTTCCGCCATCAGCCCCCCTGACCCGCTGGTATCGGCCACCGCTGCGCTGAACTGCGCGGCCAGTGCCGCGGCAACCAGCAACAATGGCAAAACCGGCGTGATGACCCCCATCATCTCCACAATCGCGGTCTCGCTGAACTGCAAGTCATCGCGTGCGAAAGTGTAGGTGATCAGGACAATATAGGTCATGTAGATCGCCGCCGAGAGCCATTGCGCCCATTTCATCGACCGCACCCGCGTGTCGGTATCATAGGTCGCCCCCAGATAGCGCGAAGTCTCGAACCCCTGCACAGTCACGATCAGCCCGAAGCCCAGCGTCAGCGCCGCCCAGCCGGAGATCTGCGGATCAAGAAACACCAGCGCGCCCTGCCCGGACTTTTCGGCAAAGAAGAACCCCAGCCCAACCAGCAACCCCGCGATGATGGCCAGTTTGACGCTGACAGAAAGGTATTCCATCGCCTCAAGCGATTTGAACCCGCGCGCCCATCCCACCCCGGCAATGACAAGGTAGATGGCGCTGGTCACGATCCGGGCAAAGATCACGTCATCAAAAGGCGTCAGGCTGACCGCAAAGGCCCCGAAAAGGTTGAGGTAATAGGCCACCGACACGATATAGGCAAAGCTGAGCGCCCAGGACGCCAATGTCTCGACCCCCTGGGGCCAGGATACCGCACCGGCCTCGATCGCGCGCATGTTATACCGGATCGCACCGCCCAGAAGGTAACTGCCAAGGCAAAGCGCCAGCATCACCGCAGGGGCAAGGGCTCCGTATTGATTGTCCAGAATCGGGCCAAGGACAAGAAAACCGCTGCCGATGATGGAGGCCAGCGGCGTGGTCATCGCCCGCCAGGTGGCAGAAGCCCGCAGGCCGGGCCACCACAGGACAACCCCGAAGATCGCGACGGCGGCAAGGATGGCAAGGTTCAGGATCATGTCGCGGGGCCATTCATCAAGGAAAGCCGCAGCCTTGGCGGGCGAGGCTGCCGGTTTGGCCTAGAACGATGGCCAGGGTGTTGCAAGCCTGCACGGAACGTCCGTCTAACGCAGAAGGCTGCCGTCACGACGCGGCGCGCCCTGACCCCGAAACGCCCCCGCCCTGCCTGTGCCGCAGGGCACAGCGTCAACCCGCCTGACGGGCCCGCCATTCCCGCAGGGTCAGATAAATCACCACCACGTCGATCAGCGTGAGCACCGGCAGCACGATGCCGCCCACGTGAACCCATTCGGCGCCCTGATACAGGATGAACCCGACCAGCGTGGCAATCGCCGCCGGATAGGCCCAGATCACCCCGGCCAGAAGCGCCACCACGACACTCAGGTGCAGCGCCCCATGCATCAGGAAATAGATCGCATAGAACGTCATCTCGTCGGGCGGAAAAACATGCGCCAGCGCAATCACATGCCGCGCCAGCCAGTCGTTGGGGTCCGCCGCCAGTTCGGCCCCCACAAGCCATTGCGCAACCTCCGGCAAGTGGCGCGCCAAACCCAGGACAATGGCGATGCCTGCCGCGATCTGGACCGCACCCAGCACGCCCTTGCCCAACAGGGTGATCACAAAAATCACATGTCCGACCCGGTCCGCGCCGGTCCGTTCCACTTCAGTCAGCAACCTCGATCACCCCGGCCTCTGTCACAATCAGGTCCAGCGGCTGGTCCGTCGGCTCCAGCGGCAGGTCATCCACCTCCTGCCCCGCAAAGGCAAAGCCGATGGCCAGCGTCGGACGCTTGCCGCGCAGCATTTCAAGCGTACGGTCATAGAAACCACCGCCATAGCCCAGACGCCCGCCCCTGCGGTTGAAGGCCAGAAGCGGCACGATCAGCAGTTCCGGTTCGAAAAACTCCGGCTCTGCCGGGATCAGCGCACCAAAGACCCCCGGCACCATCTCCGCCCCCGGCTGCCAGCGCGCGAATTGCAACGGTGTTCCCGCCGCCCTGATCACCGGCACGCCGACCGGCCCATGTGCGGCCGCTTCCGCCATCGCCGGAGTCGGATCAATCTCGGTGCGGATCGGCATGAACCCCGACACCGGCACACCGCGATAGCCCGCCAGCACTTCGCTGAGGTATCCCGCCTGCGCGGCAGTCGCCGCGTCGAACAGCGGCTTGCGCCGGGCAAAGGCCGCCTTGCGCGCTGCCGTCTTGATTTCAGCCAGATCGCTCATAGCAATACCGCCGCCGCCAGCCCCAGAAAGGCAAAGAAACCCACCACATCCGTCACTGTCGTCACAAAGGCCCCCGATGCCAGCGCCGGGTCCACCCCGACCTTTTCAAGCAGGATCGGAATGCCCGTGCCCGCCAGCCCCGCAATCACCATATTGATCACCATCGCCGCGGCAATCACATAGCCCAGCGCGGGCGAGCCGAACCAGACAATGCCCACCACGCCCATGACAGCGGCAAAGATCACGCCGTTGACCAGCCCCACCAGACACTCGCGCCGGATCACCCGCCAGACGTTCGACCCGGTCAAATCCTTGGTCGCGATGGCCCGCACCGCCACCGTCAGGCTTTGGGTGCCCGCGTTGCCCCCCATGGAGGCGACAATGGGCATCAGCACCGCCAGCGCCACGATCTGGGCAATCGCCGCCTCGAACTGCGAAATTACCATGGAGGCCGCAATCGCCGTCACCAGGTTGACCGCCAGCCAGGGCAGCCGCTGCTTTGTGGTCTCCACAACCCTGTCGCTCAGCGACCCCTCGCCGACACCGGCCAGGCGCAGGATGTCCTCCTCGTGCTCCTCGTCCAGCACCGCCATCGCATCGTCGATGGTGATCACCCCGATCAGCCGCCCCTCGTCATCCACCACCGGGGCCGAAATCAGGTGATACTGGTTGAAGGCATAGGCCACATCGCCTTCGTCGCGCATCGCCGGGATCACCTGAAAGGTCTCTTCCAGCAGGTCGGTCAGCGGCGTGACCCGCTTCGACCGCATCAGCTTGCCCAACGTGATATTGCCCACCGGGTGCAGGCGCGGGTCCACCATGATGATGTGATAGAACTGGTCCGGCAGGTCTTCCTCCGGCGTGTTGCGCAAATGGTCGATCGCCTCGCCCACGGTCCAGTGCTCGGGCGCCATCACGACCTCGCGCTGCATCAACCGGCCCGCGGAATATTCCGGATAGCTCAGCGATTGCTGGACCGCCGCACGCTCCGTATCCTCCAGCGCGCCCAGGATCGCCTCCTGCTGCGCATCCTCCAGGTCTTCGATCAGGTCGACCACATCGTCGCTGTCCAGATCGCGCACCGCCTGCGTCAGGACCTGTGGCGTCAGCACCGCAATCACATCCTCGCGGATGCTCTCGTCCAGCTCCGACAGGATATCCCCGTCGAATTCCATCCCGTACAGCCGGATCAGCCGGCTCCGGTCAAAGGCGTTGATCTGCTCCAGAAGGTCGGCAATATCCGCCGCGTGCAGCGGCTCCATCAGCTCGATCAGCTTCTCGCGGTCGTCGATGTCCACCGCATAAAGAACCGCGGCAACCGTCTTGGGCTCCAGCGCGTAATCCGAGCGTTCCGCCTCCTCTTCGGGGGCGTCTTCTTCCAATTCGACCTGATCAGACATCGCTGTGACTCCCCTTGTCTCGGGCGACCATATGCAAGCCGCACATGGGACACAATGCTTGGCCGTCGTGCCGCGCGCACCACGCGCCTGGCGTTTCGGAAGATAGCTGAATCACGTGTTCGTGGCCGCTCCCTTCGGTCGAAGGCGAAAAGTGATAGGGGATGTTTCAAACCTGTCCCGAAACGCTGTAATGTGCCGACATGACAAGCAAAACGCTCCTGACCGGTCCCCTGCTGCGCTATGCCGGCGACCCCTTCCGCGCGCCCTGGCAAGAGGTGATCGGGATCGACACCGATGGCGCTGTCCTGCTGCAGGACGGCCATATCGCATCGCTCGGCACCCGTGCTGCGCTGATCGCCGCCCACCCGCAGGCGAAACACGTCCGCTACAGCGACAATCACCTGATCTGCCCCGGCTTTGTCGATGCCCATGTCCATTACCCGCAGACCGCGATCATCGCATCCTGGGGCAAACGGCTGATCGACTGGCTGAACGATTACACCTTCCCCGAGGAAATGCGCCTTTCCGATCCCGCCTATGCCGCCCGGATCGCGGCCCGTTACCTCGATCTGACCCTGGCCCATGGCACCACCACCCTGGCCAGCTATTGCACCATCCACCCCCACAGCGTCGACGCCCTGTTCGACGCCGCCGCCACGCGGGGGCAGCGCATTGTCGCGGGCAAGACCTGCATGGACCGCAACGCCCCCGAAGGGCTGCGCGACACCGCGCAATCGGCCTATGACGACAGCAAGGCCCTGATCGACCGCTGGCACGGCCGGGGCCGCGCGACCTATGCCATCACGCCCCGGTTTTCCCCGACCTCGACGCCGGAACAGCTCGCCGCCCTGGGCGCGCTCTGGCGCGCCTACCCCGATTGCCTGATGCAGACCCACCTCAGCGAACAGACCGACGAAATCGCCTGGGTCGAAGACCTGCACCCCCAGGCCCGCGACTACCTGGATACCTATGAAACCCAGGGGCTGATCGGCGAACGCGCGGTCTTTGGCCATGCCATCCACCTCAAACCGCGCGAAATCGACCGGATCGCGGAATCCGGTGCCGCGCTGGTCCATTGCCCCACGTCGAACACCTTCATCGGATCGGGGCTCTTCGACATGGCGGGGCTCACCCGCCAGGCCATCCCGGTGGGGCTGGCCACCGATACCGGCGGCGGCTCCTCCTTCTCGATGCTGCGCACCATGGCGGCCGCCTATGAGATCGGCCAGCTGCGCGGCACGCCGCTGCACGCGGCCCAGCTGATCTGGCTTGCCACCGCAGGTTCCGCCCGCAGCCTGCATCTGCAGGACCGGATCGGCAGCCTCCAGCCTGGAAACGAGGCCGACCTCACCGTGCTCGACCTGGCCTCGACCCCGGCCATCGCCCAGCGCGCGGCCATGGCCGGGGACATCTGGGAAAGCCTCTTTGCCACGATCATGATGGGCGACGACCGCGCCATTGCCGATGTCTGGGTGGCGGGCCGGCAATGGCGCAAACCCGACTGAGCTTCATTGTTCCCTAGGTCGTGTTGACATTCATTGTCGCCCACCCGCGCGAGACGGATTTTGCCGCTGGCGCCCTGATGTGAGCGCAGCAATGTGATCATTGGAAGCGAACATCCGGGATGTCAGAGGCAAAATCCGCCGCGCCCCGCAGGGGTTTCGCCAAAATTGCCCATTTCTGCGTTACAGCGTCCCGCCTTTACTATAAGGCAAATCACTTCGCCAATGTCCCGAGAGCGCGTAGCGCGGCAGGGTATTGGCGCTTCAATTTCAAGGCGGGGCGCGCAAAGAGAGCTTGAAATAGCTGGCTATTCCGCGCTCTCTTGCCTGGAACTGAGCAATTTTGGACTGAAACGGGTGGGCGACAATGAATGTCAACACGACCTAGAGCGCCCGACCTTAGACCTGAGACATGAATACCCTGCCGCGCCTGCGGCGCTCTCGGGACATTCATGTCGCTGGATGCTTCAGGTTAAAGGTCGGACACTTTAAATACACACCAAAGCCCAAAGCCCGCGCGGCGGCTGAAATAGCGGGCTCAGGCCCGCAACAGGCACCCATAATCGCATGCGGCGCAGGCGCGCCGCCGGATCACATCTCCGCCTGCAACCCGCGCGCCAATGCGTTCTGCCGGGCAATCGCTTCCGCCAGGTCAAACCGCACCATCTGCCCGTCCCGCACCACTGGCTGACCCTCCACCAACAGGTCCCGCACGGTTGTCGGCCCCGCCAGCAGCAGCGCCGCCGGGTCCCAGCTGCCCGCCGCTTCTATCCCGCTGACGTCCCAGATCGCCACATCGGCGCGTTTGCCCACCGCCAGCCGCCCGCATTCCGGGCGGCCCAGCACATCGGCCCCGCCTCGCGTCGCAATCTCCAGCGCCTCGCGCGCCGACATGGCATCGGCCCCCGAGACCACCCGTTGCAACAACATGCATTGGCGCGCCTCGGCCACCAGATTGCCCGCATCATTGCTGGCCGATCCATCCACACCCAGCCCCACGCGCAGACCGCCATCGCGCATCGCGCGCACCGGCGCCACACCCGATCCCAACCGGCAGTTGGAGCAGGGGCAATGGGCCACACCGGTCCCGGTCCCGGCAAAAAGCGCAATCTCCGCCGCGTCGAGCTTCACGCAATGCGCATGCCAGACATCGGGCCCGACCCAGCCCAGATCCTGCGCATATTGTCCCGGACGGCAGCCGAACATCTCCTGCGAATAGGCAATGTCTTCTTCGTTTTCCGCCAGATGCGTGTGCAGCATCACCCCCTTGTCGCGCGCCAGAAATGCGGTCTGCCGCATCAGGTCCCGGCTGACCGAGAAGGGAGAACAGGGGGCAAGCCCCACCCGGCACATCGACGCCTCGGAGGCATCATGGAAGGCATCGACCACCCGGATGCAATCCTCCAGGATCGCCACCTCCCGCTCGACCAGCATATCCGGCGGCAGGCCGCCCGCGCTTTCGCCAATGCTCATCGACCCCCGGGTCGGCTGAAACCGCAGGCCCACGACGCGCGCGGCTTCAATGGTGTCTTCCAGCCGCGCGCCGTTGGGGTAAAGATAGAGGTGATCGGCGCTCAGCGTGCAGCCCGACAGCGCCAGTTCCGCCAGCCCCACCTGCGCCGAGGTGAACATGTGATCCGGCGTGAACCGCGCCCAGATCGGGTAGAGTGTCTTCAGCCAGCCGAACAGCAACGCATCCTGCGCCCCCGGCACGGCCCGCGTCAGGCTCTGGAACAGATGGTGATGCGTATTCACCAGCCCCGGGGTTACAACACATCCCGCAGCCTCGATCACCTCGCCAGCACTCTGCAGGCCGCTGCCGATTTCCACAATCGCACCATCCCGCAGGCGCAGGTCGGCCCCCGACAGCTCGCGGCGGCTGTCATCCATCGTCAGAATATGGTCGGCATTGCGGATCAGGATTTCGGGCATGGTCTGTGTTTCTCCACGCCCGTCTCAGAATGCATTCACCTGTCGGTGGAAAACGGGCCCAGAACCGACAGGCTCCCGTTAGCAGGTGCCGGCACGGGCGGTCAAGAATGCCGCTCAATACCCCTGCAGGATCGCCAGCGCCTGGGCATGGATCCGGGCATTCGCCGCCGCAACCGCGCGCCCCCCCTCGTGGACAGGCCCGCCGCGCCAGTCGGTGACGATGCCGCCTGCGGCCTGCACAACGGCAATCGGCGCCTGGATGTCATAGGCGGCAAGCCCCGCCTCGATCACCAGATCGACCTGACCCGCCGCCAGCAAGGCATAGGCATAGCAATCCATCCCGTAGCGGGTCAGCATCGCCCCGGAGGCCACCGCATGAAACCCCGCGCGGTCAATCTCCTCGCCCACTTCGGGAAAGGTCGTGAAAACGATCGCCTGCGACAGGTCCCGCGCCGCCCGGGTGGCCAGCACTTGCCGCCCCCGCGGCCCCGTCATCGCGGCCCCATCCGGCGCGCCCTCGAACCGCTCGCCGATATAGGGCTGGTCGATGATGCCATAGAACGGGCCCTGCCCGTCGCTGACCGCAATCAGCACCCCCCATGTCGGGGTGCCGCTGATAAAGCCGCGTGTGCCGTCGATCGGATCCAGCACCCAGGTCAGGCCGGACCGCCCCTGTTGCACCCCGTATTCCTCGCCCAGGATACCGTCATCGGGCCGTTCCCGCGCCAGGATCTCACGCATGGCGCGTTCGGCAGCCTTGTCCGCCACCGTCACCGGGTCATACCCGGCATCAAGCTTGTTTTCCGCAACCAGGGCCATGCCCCGGAAATGGGGCAGGATCACATCACGCGCCGCATCTGCAAGCAGATGCGCAACGCGCCGCACATCGGGATCGAATGAAATCTTCGTAGTCATACCGCGTCAGTGCCAGCTTGTGCCCGCCCGCGCAAGCCTGCGGTCGCGGCAAGGCTGGCCCTTCAGGCGACGTCGCTCAGGACACGGGCAAGATCGAAAAGGCGGCGCCGCTGGTTTGCCGGAATGGCATAGTAGGATCGGATCAGGTCCATCGCCTCCTTGTCGCCCAGCAGATCATATGGCACGTCACCTATCGGAGCGGACCCGGAGGTTTCCGGTTGTTCGAGACCCTCGAAGAAAAAGGCCACCTGAACCTCCAGCGCATCGGCAATTTCCCACAATCGGGATGCGCTGACGCGGTTCGCGCCGGTCTCGTACTTTTGAATTTGCTGAAACTTGATCCCAACCATAGCTGCCAGCTTCTGTTGGGTCATCCCCGTCAGCCAGCGTCGCTGACGAATTCGTTTGCCGACGTGCACGTCTACTCTATGTGCCATGCAGATTAGATCCTAACTTACACACTTAACAACACTGAAATACGCGCTTGCGGCTACGGCGCCGGCCGCGCGTTACCTGGGCGTTCCGACAGCGGTCCACCCCAAGCACTTTACGAAATCTTCTCTTCACAGCAAAGATATTCACCACATTATTGACAGCTTGGCAGCTAACATCATGAATTCAACAAAGAAAAGATAACATAAATGTGGTGTTTCTGACACATTTTCGGTCTTCACAAGGCTTACGCCACGTAAAGCAGGCGGGAAATGCCCCCCCGCCGCCCCGCAGTCAGGCCGCGATTGACCGCTTGTTCTGCCCCTGGCTGAAGGCGCTGCGCAACAGCGCGACCAATGTCTGATGCGACTCGGACCTGTTCTGCTCCGCCCCGTAGAGGTTGATGTGCTGTGTCGGCAATTTCGGCAGCACCCCGCCATGATCCAACACCTCCAGGTGGGGCGGCTTGGTGCCGTCGATCATGGCATGAATGGCCAGATCGGCACTGACCGCCGCCTCGACCGCGCGATCGCTTTCCGTGTCCACGGCCATCTCCCAGGGAATCTGCGCCGCATCCAGCGCGCTCAGCACACTGGGACGGAAGGTGCAGTACCGGCAGAAGGCCAGCCGCAAGGGCCGTTGCCGCCATGCCGCCCCGCCCGCAGCGCCGATCCACTCCAGGCTCTTGGTCACCAGGGTCTCGCCGCCCCTGTCGATTTCGGTCTCGGTGGTCAGGATCAGATCGCATTCGCCCTTGGCAAACTGGGCCTTGAGCGTTCTGGTGTGGGAGGCTTCAAGCTGCACGCGCACCCTTGGGAAATCGGCGTGAAACTGCTTCAGCACCTGGGGCACCATCGGGTACACGATGTCATGCGGCACGCCCAGCGTGATCTCTCCCTCGAAAGCCTGATCCGTCAGCCGTTCGATGACCTCGTCGTTCAGGGCCACCATGCGGCGCGCATAGACCAGCAGCTGCTCACCAGAGGCTGTCAGGGCAATGGTCCGCCCGCTCCGGTCCAGCAGGGACAGGCCCAGCATTTCCTCCAGCCGCTTGAGCTGCATTGAGACGGCCGATTGCGTCAGATGCAGAAAACCCGCCGCGCGGGTCACTCCGCCACTGTCAGCCACCGCCATGAACGACCGCAGGGTCGTGATGTCCAGATTTCTCATATATCACCAATCTTGATGCATTGCCTAACAAACAATCGTTTTCATCATACGTCATGCCACCCTAGATATCAAGCATCCCGATGAAACCCGGAGTTTCATCACAAATTTCGAAGGATAAATGAAATGGCACAGCTTTTCGACAGCGCCTCGGGCCGGGGCCGCGCACTCAAGACCCGGCGGATTTCACTCTGGGGCCGGTTCCAGCACCTCAGGGCCATTGCCCGCAGCAGACAGAGCCTGCGTCAGCTTGACAGCCACCAGCTGCAGGACATCGGCCTGAATGCCACCGAGGCCGAAAGGGAGGCGCGGCGGTTGCCCTGGGACGCGCCGGGACATTGGATGTCCGGTCGCTAAGAGCCGCCGATCACATGAAAAAGACCGCCCCGGCGCGCGCTATTACCTCTTGAAAAACAAAGGCGCAGTCCCGATATTCACCGGGATACCGTCCGCATCCCGCGTGGTAAGCAACACTTAGCCAATTGGAGGTCCATTCATGGCCGACGTGAATACAATCCGGACAGCTGCCGGAACCCGCGCCGCCGCAATCGACGAGGGGCTGCGCGCCCATATGAACAAGGTCTACGGCACAATGTCCGTGGGCATGCTGATCACCTTTGCCGCCGCATGGGCGATTTCGGGCCTGGCGGTCACCACCGACCCCTCGGGTGCGGCCGCGCAGATCGGGACGGATAAATACCTGACCGACATCGGCTATGCGCTTTATGCCTCGCCGCTGAAATGGGTTGTGATGTTCGCACCCCTGGCCTTTGTCTTTGGCTTCAGCGCGATGATCAACAAGATGTCCGCCGCCACGGCGCAGACGGTTTTCTATGCTTTCGCGGCCGTGATGGGCATCTCGATCAGCTCGATCTTCCTGGTCTTCACCGGCTATTCCATCGCGCAGGTGTTCCTGATCACCGCCATCGCCTTTGCCGGGCTGTCGCTCTGGGGCTACACCACCAAGAAGGACATCTCCGGTTGGGGCAGCTTCCTGATCATGGGTGTGATCGGCCTGATCGTGGCCTCCATCGTGAACATCTTCCTCGCCTCCTCGGCGCTGATGTTCGCCATCTCTGCGATCGGCGTCCTGATCTTTGCAGGCCTGACCGCCTATGACACCCAGAAGATCAAGACCGAGTATCTGGCACATGCGCATCACGGTGACACCGAATGGCTGGGCAAGGCCGCCATCATGGGCGCGCTGAGCCTCTACCTCGACTTCATCAACATGTTCATGATGCTGCTGCAATTGTTCGGCAACCGCGAATAAGCCGTGCATCCTTGATGTGACATGGGCCAATCCTGAAAGGGATTGGCCCTTTTTCGTTGGAGCGACCCTTGCTTGAAATCAGACCCAATTGCGAGATGTGCGACCGCGACCTGCCCCCGGATGCGGCAGAGGCGCGGATCTGCAGCTATGAATGCACCTTCTGCGCAGATTGCGTCGAGACCGTGCTGGGCAATATCTGCCCGAATTGTACGGGCGGTTTTGTGCCACGCCCGATCCGGCCCCGACAGGCGCGGCGACCGGGTGTCAGCCTGACCCACCAGCCGCCCGGCACGGAGCGGCGCAGCCTGAAGTACGGGCTGGATGACATCGCCGCCATTGTCGCCGCGACGCGGGGCATTCCGCCCGAAGACAGGTAAGGCGCGCTCAGAAAGGCTCGTAGCCGACGCTGGTAAAGCCCACACTGTCGGAATAGGTGCCACCAAAGACCGGCGCAGGCGGCGGGCCGCCAAGTTTGCCGGTACAGGCAGAGAGCAGACCCACGAGGGTCAGGGCAGCAATCATCTTGGACATGTCGTGTTCCTTGGCAGCTTGGGACCTGCCGACTATTGCCGCTTGGCCGATCCGGCGCAAGGGCGGCCTGCCCTGCCCCTGTTCCGCGCGCCACCCGCCTCCCGAATCAAAGACAGGGCCGCACCGCATCCCGATCTGCCTGCCGTTGCCCCGCATCAAGCGGGATCTCCCCCGTCAGCGGCATGTTGTTCTTCCTGTGCCGGTAGGCCAGCCTGCGCGCGCGCCGCCCGGGCGCCATGGGACGGCAGGCGGGAAGATCGCTTTGCTGTAGGATGACTTCCGGCAGGATCGCGGACAGTTCCGCCCTTTCCGCCTCCGACATCGACCGCAGCGCCTGCGGCCCGGCATAAAGGCTCTCGCAGGGGGCTCCGTTGGCCATGAGGATATCATGCCGGTCCAGCAGCACATGATAATAGGTCACAGCGCCCGGCGCCACGGCCGGGGCGACGCCATTCAGGCCAACCAGCTGCTTGGCCGCAACCAGGACTTCCGGCGCGCCGAACATGCGCGCCGCGATCTTCGAGCGCACAAGGATGCTGTGCTGGGGCGATACCAGCAGGTCCCGCTGCGGGCAGCCGGGCCCCAATGTGCCGGCGGCAATCTGAACGGGCCGGAGCCTGGGACAAGCCCTGAGCAGCTGCGCGGGCAGCCGTCTGGCACCGATCCAGCGGATTTCCTGTACGCCGCAATCCAGCGCGCGAACCCGGTCGCCCACCTGCAACTCCTCCACCGGGATCTGCCGGCCATCCTCGGCCTCGATCAGCGTCCCGGCGGTGAAACATACCACCTCGATGTCGTTATCCACGGTGGAAATGACCGCCGCATCATGGCCCGCCACCGATTGTATCACCCCGGTGGTGATGGCCTGGACGTTCATGTCGCCATAGCTGTCGTTCGGGATCGCGAAGTAACGGACATCGGGGCCGTTCGACAGGGTCAGGAAAACGAAGCTGAGGTTGCTTTCGCTGCCCGGCCCGAAACTCTCGGATGATCCGTCACCCAGCAGGACCGACCCCGCGCTGTCCGGCTCTTCGATCAGGTCGATGGTGTAGGCGACCCCGCCAATGGTGACCAGATCACCGACGTCGAACTCCCCATCGTCAAGATCGGTCGATGTCATGTTGTCCACGACGCCAAGCAGATTGCCGTTTTCAAGAGAATATGTCGTGCCCGACGCGATGCCGGTCACTTCGAGAAGATCGTGAATTGTCGCCATCGCTGCCCTCCCCCGTCCCGCACCTGACGGGCGGGCCATCCCAGATGCGGACCGGCCCGTTGCCCCTATGCTGGCTTGCCTCAGCCATAGGGCGGCAATCTTTCGATGAGATTAACGGGGCCTGTGTCATCCGGAAGGTATCATCCAGCAGGCGTCAGCCGCCGCAATGCGCAGGCTGGCAGCGCCGCCCCGGGGGGAAGGCCGGGCACGGAAAACCGCGCCCTGAAACGCAAAAAGCCGCGCGAAACGCGCGGCCTTGCAAAGTCAGTCAGCCCGATCTTACTTGATCTTGCCTTCTTTGTAATCGACGTGCTTGCGCGCAACGGGGTCGTACTTCTTGATGACCATCTTTTCGGTCATGGTACGCGCGTTCTTCTTGGTGACATAGAAGTGGCCTGTGCCCGCGGACGAGTTCAGACGGATCTTGATCGTGGTTGGCTTCGCCATCTTGCTTCTCCTGCTGCCGACCGCACCGGGGGTCTGGCGTGAATTCTGAACCCCGGCTTTTACCCGGATGCGCCTCCGAGTCAACAGCAAAAGACGCAAGAATTTCAATCCGGGGGCCGCGTTTTCAAGCGGCCGGAAAATTGCAATTTTCCGGTCCGGATTTTTCCAAAAATCCGGACAGCAGAGGAAAACGCGCGGAAGGCCTGTAAGCCGGATTTTGTCACGGGGGGTTATCCCCCGTGGATGACCATTCCTCTGACCCTGCGATTGCCCGCAGGGCTACAGCTGCCAACCCGGACCTGCTGGGGCAAAAGCGGCCCCGCCCCGGCCCGAAGGCCGGTGGCGCGCGGTCCCTATTTGGCATTGCTCCCGGTGGGGCTTGCCATGCCGCCCCTGTTGCCAGCGGCGCGGTGGGCCCTTACCCCACCTTTTCACCCTTACCCCGCCGTGGTTTCGGTTTCCCGACCTGTGGCGTGGCGGTATCATTTCTGTGGCGCTTTCCGTCGGGTTGCCCCGCCCGGGTGTTACCCGGCACCGTCTCTTTTTGGAGTCCGGACTTTCCTCCCCGTGGATCCGGCAAGCGGATCACGAAGCGGCCATCCAGCCTTCCGCGCGAGCTTTGGCATAGGCGCTGAACGCGGACCGCGTCAATGGGCAGACCGGCGCGCGGAAGCATTTCCGGCATAAAGACGTGCGGCCTGAAGGGTCAGAGCGGCGGCAGCGCCAGATCGGCAGGGCAAAGCGGCCCGCGCCGCCAGGGTCCGTGGCGCAGGCGGGTTGCAGCCAGAAGGGTCTCAAACGGCACATCCGCGGTAAAGCCCGCCGCCCGCGCCGCGGCACGGAACCCGGATTCGGTCACGGTTTGTGCCGCAGTCGCCGGTGTGGCCAGCGCCAGCCCCTGCCGTGCCAGCCGCGCCCAGTCGAAATGCGGGCCGGGGTCAGACTTGCGCCCCGGCGCAATGTCGGAATGCCCCAGAACTCCGGCGGCGGGGATGTCCCAACGGGCCATGAGCCTTTTCAGCAGGGTCTCAAGCGCTCCCATCTGCGGCTCTGAAAACGGATGGCATCCGCGATTGTCCAGCTCGATCCCGATGGAGCGCGAGTTGATGTCGGCCTGCCCGGCCCATTCCCCCGCCCCGGCATGCCAGGCGCGCATCTCGTCGGCCACCAATTGCAGGGTCCGGCCGTGGTTCGAAATCAGGTAATGGGCGGAAACTTCGGCCTGCGGGTCGCAGAGGCGCGTCAATGCCGCCTCGGCATTTTCCATCGCGGTATAGTGGATCACGATCAGCCGGGGCGTCAGCCCGTTGCGGCGCGGGCCGAAGTTCGGTGAGGACAGGCTGTCCACCCGGCTGCAGCCCTAGCCGGCCTTTGCGGCCCGGCGGAACGGGGTCGGGTCCCAGTCACAGGCAAAGCCGTCGCCATCGGGGTCCATGCCCTTGCGGTCCTTTTCCGGCCCTCCCGCCTCAAGAAAGGCGATCTGCGCCCGGTCGGGATGCGAATACTCGCCACAGGCGCGGGCGTATTTGGCGGCCTTGTTCAGGCCGATGCGGCGATAGACCTGGGTGCCGCGCTCGTGGTCCGACTGCAGCGCATAGGCCACGATGTTCGGCCCGGATTCGGCCCGGTCCGGCAGCGCTTCGGGCTGGACGACCTGGTATTGCGCGCGGTTCGCAGCGATGCGCGCGGCGTCGTCACCGATGCTGCGCTGGCCGGAAACCGCGTCGAAATTGTTCTCGTTCGAGATGCCTGCGCTGTTGATGACAGCGGGCGCCGGGTTGGACGGGCTGGCATTCACGGGTTCCACGCCGGAATTGGTCGCGGCATCATTGCCCAGACCGTTGCTGGCACCGGGGCGGGTTGCCGCCAGCACGCGGGAGGTTTCGGCCGCCGTCGCTTCGGCGGAACCTTCGGCAGGGGCTGACAGCGGGGCCTCGGTCACCGAGGCGGGGGCCGGCACGGCGGAGGTGCTTTCGGCGGCAAGTGCCGCGTCGCGGGCCTGCCTCTGGGCGCGGGCACTGTCATCAAAGCCGACACCGCGACCGGAATCAGGGACCGCCGGCTGACATGCAGCCAGCATCACGCCAGCGGCGAGAGTGATAAAAGATCTTGAAATCATGGGTCCTGCTTTGTCTTTCAGACTTGTTGGCAAGGCTTCTACCACCATTTGTCCGGCTTGGCCACAAACCCGGCGCTGCGCTCAAGCGCATAGGCGGAAGACAGCAAATCGGCCTCTTCCCAGGGCCGCCCGATCAGCTGCAGGCCCAGCGGCAGACCCTTGCGGTCCTGCCCCGTGGGCACCGCGATCCCCGGCAGACCGGCCAGGTTCACCGTCACCGTGAAGACGTCGTTGAGGTACATCGCCACCGGATCCGCATCCGTCATCTCGCCCAGACCGAAGGCGGCGGAAGGCGTCGCAGGTGTCAGGATACAGTCGATGCCATCCGCAAAGACCTGTTCGAAGTCGCGCTTGATCAGGGTGCGCACCTTGCGGGCACGGTTGTAATAGGCGTCATAGAATCCGGCCGATAGCACATAGGTGCCGATCATCACCCGGCGCTGCACTTCCGGCCCGAAGCCTTCGGCGCGGGTCTTTTCATACATCTCGGTGATGCCGTCGCCCTGGTCCAGCCCGGCGCGGTGTCCATAGCGGACACCATCGTAACGCGCGAGGTTGCTGGAGGCTTCGGCGGGTGCAATCACGTAATAGGCAGGCAGCGCATATTTCGTATGCGGCAGCGAGATGTCAACGATCTCGGCACCTGCGTCCTTCATCATCGCAATGCCGTCGGACCAGAGGTTTTCGATCTCTTCGGGCATGCCATCCATGCGGTATTCCCGCGGGATGCCGATCTTCTTGCCGCGGATGTCGCCGGTCAGCGCCGCCTCGAAATCGGGCACCGGCAGATCGGCAGAGGTGGAATCCTTGGGATCATGGCCACACATCGCCTCAAGCATGATCGCCGCGTCGCGCACGGATTTCGTCATCGGACCAGCCTGATCGAGGCTGGAGGCAAAGGCCACGATGCCCCAGCGCGAACAGCGCCCGTAGGTCGGCTTGATCCCCACCGTGCCGGTAAAGGCCGCAGGCTGGCGGATCGACCCGCCGGTGTCGGTGCCGGTGGCCGCAAGGCAGAGGTCCGCCGCAACAGCCGCCGCCGACCCGCCGGAGGAGCCGCCCGGCGTCAGTGCCGTATCGTCATTGCCGCGCCGCCAGGGGTTGACCGCATTGCCGTAGACAGAGGTCTCATTGGACGAGCCCATGGCGAATTCATCCATGTTGAGCTTGCCCAGCATGACGGCGCCCGCGTCAAACAGGTTCTGGCTGACCGTGCTTTCGTATTGCGGCAGGAACCCCTGCAGGATGCGCGAGCCCGCCTGCGACGGCACGCCCTTGGTGCAGAACAGATCCTTGATCCCGATGGGCAGGCCACACATGGCGGGGGCATCGCCCGCTTTCAGGCGCGCATCCGCAGCTTCGGCCTGCGCCATGGCAATCTCGGGCGTGTGATGGACAAAGGCATTCAGCGCCCCCGCCCCTTCAATCGCCGTCAGACAGGCCTCTGTCAGGGCCTTCGACGTGGTTTCACCCGCGCGCAGGGCATCGCGTGCCCCGGCCAGTCCCAGTTTGTTCAGATTACTCATATGTCTGTCCTGATCTCAAAAATGGGCTCCGCCCGTTCGTGGCTGAAACGCTCCCCCGGAGCGTTTCCCGGACGCCGCTCACTCCACCACCTTCGGCACGGCAAAGAACCCTTCGCGCGCATCGGGCGCGTTTTTCAGCACGTCGTCCTGCAGATCGCCGTCCGTGACCACATCGGCGCGCCGTGTCAGGCGCTGCGGGGTGACCGAGGTCATCGGCTCGACCCCTTCCACATCAACTTCGCTCAATTGTTCGATAAAGCCGAGGATGCCGTTGAAGTCCTGCGCCAGCGCGGGCAGCGCTTCGGGATCGACCTTGATCCGGGCCAGTTTCGCCACGCGTGCGGCGGTGCTCTCGTCAATTGACATGAACGCTCTCCATCTCTTTGCGGCTCATGTACCCTTGCTGCCCTTCCCTCGCAAGGGCGCGGCCCGCCCATCTGCGGCATCGGGTCAAAAATACCTCCCCAAATCCATTTGGCGCGCTAGTCTTGCTGACAAAGCAGACATGAAGACAAAAGGAGAATTGCATGAACATCCTATGGTTGGGCCACGGGTCCTTTCGCATCGAGATCGAAGATCAGGTGATCCTGATCGACCCCTGGCTGACCGGCAATCCCATGATCGAAGAAGCGCAGTATGACGCGGCGCTTGCCGGTGTGACCCAGATCCTGGTGACCCACGGGCACGGCGACCATACCGGCGACCTCGACATGGTGAGCAAGCGGACACAGGCGCCGATGGCCGGGATTTACGAGCTGATGGGCTGGTTCGCGGAAAAAGGCATCGAAAACACCACCGGCTTCGGCAAGGGCGGAACCATCAGCTGCGGCAAGGTTGCCGTCAGCATGGTGCCTGCATCCCATTCATCCTCGGTCGCGACCGACAGCGGGCCGGTCTACATGGGGTCCGAAACCGGCTTCATCCTCAAGGGCGAAGGCCATGTCATCTATTTCTCGGGCGATACCGGCATCATGGCGGACATGGACTGGATCGGGGATTACTACAAACCCGACATCGGCATCCTGTCGGCGGGGGGCCATTTCACCATGGGCATGGCCGAAACCGCCTATGCCGCCAAACGCTACTTCGATTTCAAGACGGTCATCCCCTGCCACTACCGCACCTTCCCCCTGCTGGAGCAGGATGCAGCGGCGCTGGCCAAAGGCCTGCCCGGTGTCGATGTGATCGAGCCGCAGGTGATGCAGGCGATTACTCTGTAGTCCACTTCAGCGTGGCATCCGGCGCTTCGGCGCCGGTGCCCTGCCCATAGATGACACAGCCCTCGTCCCCCTCAAACACCAATTGGGAATAGCGCCGGTCGGATGCCTCCCGCAGGGCCTCCGTCTGGAAGGTCGCGCAGACCTTGAACGCCTGCGGCCCAAGGCGGGTAAAGCGGTAGGGCGCGCCGCTGGCCGGGTCGGTCAGTTCGGGTGCCTGCTCAAAGCCCGAGCAATAGCGCGGCGCGTTGCTGCCCTCGCTGTCCTCTTCCCGTTCCAGCAGACAGCGATGATAATCCCCCAGCGTCCGCAGGTCGGCGGCGCGTTCGTTGTCATAACGCTCCATCCGGGCATATCCCGGACCGCCGGCTACCATGAACCCCGCGATCAGCCCGCCACCGACCATCGCCAGCAGGACAACAAGCAACAGCCGGTTCACGCCGCATCCCCTTTGCGGATGTCAGCAAGGTAGAACAGAAAGATCAGCCCGGCGATGACAGCGACAACCAGCGCCTTGAGGAAGAACTGCAAGGTGAAATCACCGCTGAGAAAGGCATAGATCACCGCCACGCCATCACCCAGCAGGGCCGCCGCCGACAAGAGCAGCGTCAGATACATCAGCCAACGCCGGATCGCGGAACGGTAAAGCGCCGGATCATCGGCCAGCTTGCCCCGCTCGCGCAGCGTCAGCCAAAGATAGACCGGTGTTGTCACGATCAGCACCGCCATCGACCAGCGAATGCGACCGGGCCAGCGGTAGCTGTCGGTATCAAGCCAGAGGTCGATCAGCGCATGGAACAATTGCACAAGATAGACCGCGCCAAAGATCATCACCCCGAAGGTCAGCGCATAGATGAAGAAATCGCGCGCCGAGACCGTCGCCTGCGGGCGCGGCACCGGCGGGGAAAACCGGGTCTCGGCCCAGGCATCCAGCGCATCCGCCACTTCCGAAGGGCTCCACCCGCTGTCGGTCAGCGCCTGCGAAATCTCCGCCCGGGTCTTGCCCGATGACAGCGCATCGCGCACGAAACGCGACAATTGCTTGTTCACGGCCATTCAGTTCCCTTCCCTTTTTTGCGCGAAAAACGCCTTGAGCAATGCTTCGGCGGCAGTGGCATCAATGCCGTCATAGACCTCCGGCACATGATGGCACTGCGCATGGGCAAAGACCCGCGCGCCCTGCGCGACACCGCCCGACTTGGGGTCGGATGCACCATAGTACAACCGCGCAATCCGTGCCGATGCAAGGGCCGCGGCACACATCGCGCAGGGTTCCAGCGTGACATAGAGGTCATGACCCACCAGCCGCTCCGACCCGAGCTGCGCACAGGCCGCACGGATTGCCAGAACCTCGGCATGGGCGGTCGGATCATGCAATTCGCGGGTGCGGTTGCCGGCCTGCGCCACGACCTGCCCCGCCCGATCCACGACCACGGCACCCACAGGCACCTCGCCCCGCGCAGCGGCGGCGCGCGCCTCCGTCAATGCCAGATCCATGAAAGAGCGAAACGTCATGACCCACCTTGGCTGCAAAAGCCGCTCTTTCGCAAGCGACGCAAACCCGCTAAGCGGAAGCGATGAACACGTCAACGCCATCCGAACCGCCCAAGGGCGACCGCATCGCCAAGGTGCTTGCCCGCGCAGGCGTCGCCTCGCGCCGTGAAGCCGAACGCATGATCGAGGCCGGCCGGGTCAGCGTGAACGGCGCGCAGATCATGTCCCCCGCCCTGAACGTCACCGCCAGCGACCAGATCACGGTGGATGGCAAGGATGTCTCGGCCCCCGAACCGCCGCGCATGTGGCTCTATCACAAGCCCGTCGGGCTGGTCAGCACCGACCGGGACGAGAAAGACCGCCAGACCATCTATGACGCCCTGCCCGAGGACATGCCGCGGGTGATGTCGGTGGGCCGGCTCGACATCAACTCCGAAGGGCTGCTGCTGTTGACCAATGACGGCGGCATCAAGCGCAAGCTGGAGCTGCCCAGCACCGGCTGGCTGCGCAAGTACCGGGTCCGGGTGAACGGACGCCCGGAAGACAAGACGCTGGAACCGCTGCGCCGCGGGCTGACCATCGACGGCGAACGCTTTCAACCGATGACGGTGACCATTGACCGCCAGCAGGGCGCCAATGCCTGGCTGACCGTGGGCCTGCGCGAAGGCAGGAACCGCGAAATCCGCCGCGCGATGGAGGCAGTGGGCCTGGCCGTGAACCGCCTGATCCGGGTCAGCTATGGCCCGTTTCAGCTGGGCGAGCTGAAAGCCGGAGAGGTCGAGGAGATCCGCCGCAAGATCGTGCGCGATCAACTGGGGCTGGAACTGGCGGATGACAGCGGCACGGCGGCGAAAAAGCCAAGAACCCTGCAGCGCCCGCAGCGGAAGAAACCGAACCGTCCACCGAAGCGCTGACCGATTTTTTTGAAAAAATCGGACCAGACTTTTTGAAAAGTCTGCCCGCGTCCTGCAACCCGACGGCGAAAATTCCCCGTCACAGGCAATTCACATCCCGCCGCTAAATCCCTAAGACAGCATCGAAACCAAAGCGGGGGACGCCATGACCGACCTTTTGACCATCGAGAACCTGGGCAATCTGCTGGTGCTGTGCTTCCTGCAGGCCGTTCTTGGCTTTGACAACCTTCTCTACATCTCCATCGAAAGCCAGCGCGCCCCCGTCGCCCAGCAGGCGGCCGTCCGCAAATGGGGCATCGTGATCGCCGTGGCCCTGCGCATCGTGCTGCTCTTTGCTATGATACGCCTGATCGACGCCATGGCCGAACCCTTCTTCGTGCTGAACTGGGAGGGCGTGCTGACCGGCGGGGTCAATTTTGCCACGCTGGTCTTTGTCATCGGCGGTGTCTTCATCATCTATACTGCCGTCAAGGAAATCAGCCATATGCTGGCGATCGAACATCTGGGCACGGACCTGGATGCGAAATCCGGCAAATCGGCGGTGCAGGTCGTGATGCTGATCGTCTTCATGAACCTGATTTTCTCTTTTGATTCCGTGCTTTCGGCACTGGCGATCACCGATGTCTTCATCGTTCTGGCCACCGCGATCATCCTGTCCGGCCTGGCAATGCTGCTGCTGGCGGACCGGGTCACCGCCTTTCTGGAAACCAACCGCATGTACGAGGTCCTGGGCCTGTTCATCCTGCTGATCGTGGGCATTGTCCTGCTGGGTGAATCCGGCCAGGCCGCCGCCCATGCCATGCATGACCCCGACCTCGCCCTGCGCTTCTTCGGATATGAGGTCGTGCCGATGTCGAAAACGACCTTCTATTTCTCGGTCATGGTCCTGGTGGCGGTCGAAGTGATCCAGTCCGGCTATACCCGCAAGCTCAACGCCGAACGCCGCACCGCGGCGCGGCACTAGCAAGGTCCGGGGAAACAGCCTATGTTCGTCGCAGTGAGGTCGGTATGGGCAGATTGTTTCTTTTCGCGCTCGCTGTGGGCGTTATCATTGCCATTGTTGTCATTCTGGCATCAATCTGGAGCAATACAGTGGATCAGGGCCGCCGCGCCCTCCGGCCTTTCTTTGGCCCGACAGAGGATGGTATGATGGCCCCCAACGGTTTGCAGAAAGTCGCCTATGTCGCGCTGATCGCCCTGCTGCTCGGCACCGCCTCCGGCCTGCTGGGGGGGCTCTGACCATGGCAAAACGCTTTGGCGGCAAATACAGCCCCGACGATGCGCCGGGCAATGCCGCGGCCCCGACACCGCGTGCAAGGGTCACCGTCGATCCCGTGGGCGGGCGTGCCAACATCCTGTTCGTGCCTCCTGTGGTGCTGCTGGCCACAAGCTTTGGCGGCGGGGCAAGTGGCCTGACCCTGGGCATGATCGGCGCGGGCGTACTGGCGCTGGGGGCCTGGCTGCTGCGCGAAGGGCTGCGCGCCGAGGCCGCCTTTGCCGAACGCAAGGTCGCGCGCCGTCCGGCCCTGCCGCGCAAGATCTTTGCCGCGGCCGCCGCCGGCCTGGGCACCGCGCTGGCCGTTGCCGCGCACCAAAGCGGCCTGTCGGACATTCTGGCGCCCTTGCTCTTTGGCCTTTGCGCCACCGCGCTGCACCTGGCCGCCTTTGGCATCGACCCGCTGAAATCCAAGGGGATGGAAGGCATCGACACCTTCCAGCAGGACCGCGTGGCCCGGGTGGTGGACGAGGCCGAAAAGACGCTGGCACAGATGACCGACGCCATCGCCCGCGCCGGCGACCGCCGGGCAGAAGCGCAGCTGACCCAGTTTCAGGACGCCGCGCGCACCCTGATCCGCACCGTCGAGGAAGACCCGCGCGACCTGACCGCGGCGCGCAAGTACCTCAGCGTCTATCTGCACGGTGCCCGGGATGCGACCGTGAAATTCGCCGATATCTACGCCCGGACCCGGGACAGCCAGGCACGCGACGACTACCTCGCGCTGCTCACCGACCTGGAACAGAACTTCGCCGCCCGGACCGAGAAATCGCTGCTCGACGACCGCAGCGACCTGACTGTCGAAATTGATGTGCTGCGTGAGCGGCTGTCGCGTGAAGGGGTCCGGCTCAAATGACCTGCGCCCTTCATCCAACCCTTCAAGGAAGCCCTGTATATGTCTGATTCTGTTCGTGAAAAAGCAACTCAATCCCGCAGCATGGTCGAAGAGGTAACCGCCCTCGTCCTGCCCGAACCCGCCGATGCCAACGCGGTAGTCTCGCTGGAAAAGGCAGACAAGCCCCTGGGCGACGAGATCAGATCCCGCATGGCGGAAATCGACATGAGCGACACCCAGTCGATCGTCTCCTTCGGCTCCGCCGCGCAGGCGGAACTGCAAGAGATCAGCCAGGCGATGCTGGCCGATGTGCGCAACAAGGACGTGGGCCCCGCAGGCGACAGCCTGCGCAGCATCGTCAGCACGATCCGGGGCTTTTCGGTCTCTGAACTGGATGTGCGCCGCGACCGCAGCTGGTGGGAAAAACTGCTGGGCCGCGCCGCCCCCTTTGCCAAGTTCACCGCCCAGTTCGAAAAGGTGCAGAGCCAGATCGACCGCATCACCGACAATCTGCTGAGCCATGAGCACACCCTGCTCAAGGACATCAAATCGCTGGACATGCTTTATGAAAAGACGCTCCAGTTCTATGACGAACTGGCGCTTTACATCGCCGCGGGCGAGGCAAAGCTGGCCGAGCTCGACAGCACCGTGATCCCGGCCAAGGAAGCGGAGGTGAAAGCCGCCGCCGAGGACGATCAGGTGATGGTCGCCCAGGAGCTGCGCGACATGCGCGCCGCCCGCGACGACCTTGAGCGCCGGGTCCACGACCTGAAACTGACCCGCCAGGTGACCATGCAGTCGCTGCCCTCCATCCGGCTGGTGCAGGAGAACGACAAAAGCCTGGTGACCAAGATCAACTCGACCCTCGTCAACACCGTGCCGCTGTGGGAAACCCAGCTGGCACAGGCGGTGACCATCCAGCGCTCTGCCGAGGCCGCGGAAGCGGTCCGCGAGGCCAATGACCTGACCAATGAACTGCTGACCTCCAACGCCAGGAACCTGCGCGAATCCAACAAGGTCATCCGCGAGGAAATGGAACGCGGCGTCTTCGACATCGAAGCGGTCAAACAGGCCAACGCCGACCTGATCGGCACCATCGAGGAATCGCTGCAGATCGCCGACGAGGGCAAGGCCCGCCGCGCCGCCGCAGAGGTGGAGCTCAAGGAAATGGAAGCCCGGCTGCGCGACACGCTGGCCTCTGCCAAGGCGACCAAGACCGGCCTCGGCGACAGCGCCTCCACCAGCGTGCCGGGATAGAACCACGGTGCGGCGGCGAACCGAAATGCTGAAATGGGGTCTGGCGGGCGCATTGTCCGCCAGCCTGTTGGCTTGCGATGTCGCCGCCCCGGTCGAACCCTCGCTGAAACCACAGTCGCGCCCCGCGCAGGCTGCCGCCGCCGTCCCGCCCCAGGTCGCGCAGCCGACCTCACAGAAAAGTGCGGCGCTGCGCAGCTATCTCAACCAGGTGCAGGTGGCACAGCTCAGCCAGGGATTGCTGCGCCAGGATGGCGGCGGCCTCGACACGCCCTATACCGCCTCCGTGCTGGCGCGGAACTTTGAACAGATCGCGTTTTTCAACGAATATGACGGCGCCTTTACCGGCCGTGGCGGGGCCAGCCCCCTGCGCCGCTGGGCGGGCCCCGTGCGGATGGAAGTGATCTTTGGCGACAGCGTGCCACCCTCCCAGCGCAAGACCGACACGGAAGATGTCCGCAGCTACGCCCGGCGTCTGGCGCAGGTCACCGGCCATCCGGTCTCCACCGGCGGGCGGCCCAACTTTCTGGTTGTCATCGCGTCGGAAGACGACCGCGCCGCGACCCTGGCCTCGATCTCCAGGCTTTTGCCCGGCATTTCGGCCAACAGCCTGCGCGCCCTGCGCGACATGCGCCGCGACACCTATTGCGCTGTCGCCGCCTATGCCGCAGGCCCCTCGGCCAATACCTATACGGCGGCGGTCGCGGTGATCCGCTCGGAAAACCCCGATCTGTTGCGGCTCAGCTGCATTCACGAGGAACTGGCCCAGGGCATGGGGCTGGCCAACGACAGCCCCGCCGCGCGCCCGTCGATCTTCAACGATGACGATGAATTTGCCCTGCTGACCCGTCATGACGAGCTGCTGCTGAAGATGCTCTACGATCCGCGCCTGCAGATCGGCATGAACGCGGCAGAGGCCCAACCCATCGTGCGCGAAATCGCCGAGGAACTGGCAGGCGGGCCGGTCTAGGGACATTCCGGCCAGGGACACTGCCCTTCCCTTGATGCGGGCCCGCGCCCAAAACACCCCGCCCGTCGCACCAAAGGCGCGCCACAGAAAATCTGGCGCGCCAATGACAGCTAGGCGTGGCGCGCTTTCTGCCGCTTGTAGTATCGCGCCGACTTCGCGCGGCTCCCGCATGCTGCCATGCTGCACCACCGGCGCGCGCGTCCACGTCCGCGATCAATGAACAGCCAGGAACACCGATCACAGCTTCTCATCCGGGGCAGATCATCGCTTCGCAGCAGATCCTCGGTTGCAAGGGCGATCCGTTTCAACGGAAGCGCCATGTCGGTCTCGATGACGGGCGCACGCCAGGCATAGCTCTGGGTTCCCTTTTCGAGCCGCGCGTCAAGCAGCGCGTCGCGAAGGACCTGCATCACCTGGCGGCGCTCTGGTTCCGGCCATATCTCCCCCGCCTGTTCCGCCATCAGGCAGGCATGCAGGGCTTCACGAAACGCCACCACCGCCGCCAAGGCCGCACCGGCCTCTGCCGGATCATTCAGACCGAGGTTCCGCAAACCTGCCGCCTCGCCCGGGAAAAGCACTTCCGCAGCAACCGCCCAGTTCAGATACGCGCCATAATCCGTCAGCCGCTCGACACTGCGTTCCTTGCTTCGGCCAGCCACCGTGTTGACGAAATCAAGAACCGGATGACCTCCGACCAAATCGTCCTTTGTCCACGCGTTCTGATCCCATTCGCTCATTCCTCACCATAAAATATAAACTTGACGGTGTGAATAGCTTTGCTATCTCACCTACAAATCATATTAAAAGGTAAGAGTGGGGGGCGCGATAGCTGGCTGGCATCTGGATGAACGTTACGAAACCTCGGCCGGTACGGTCGCAGCGGGCCAGGCAGGCGACGGACCGGACCTGGTTCTTGCCCACGGCTGGCCCTGGTCCTCCTTTGCCTGGCATCGTGTGATCCCGGCGCTGGCACAGGACTTTCGCCTGCATTGGTATGACATGCCGGGCTATGGGAAAAGCGCGGATCAGCGGACATCGCTCGACGTGCAGGGCGAGGTCTTTGTCGAAATGATGGATCATTGGGGGCTGTCCCGCCCCCGCGTGGTCGCACATGATTTCGGCGGTGCGACAACGCTGCGGGCGCATCTGCTGCAGGGATGCGACTTTGAACGCTACATGCTGATGAACGTCGTTGCGATGCGCCCCTGGGGATCGGCGTTTTTCGATCACATGGGCCAACATGCCGATGCCTTCCAGGGATTGCCCGCCCATATCCATCGCGCAATCGTGCAGGCCTATATCGAGGGCGCCCTTGTCACCGGGATTGCCGCAGAAGACCTTGAGAATCTTGTTGCCCCCTGGTTGACCGAAGACGGGTCATCCAGCTTTTATCGCCAGTTCGCCCAGGCCGATGAAAAATACACCGCAGAGGTCGAACCGCATTTCGGCAAGCTCCGATGCCCGGCAAAGATCATTTGGGGTGACGCAGACCCCTGGATTCCCCTGGCGCGCGGCAAGGCCCTGCACAGGCTGATGCCCGGGGCGGCATTTGCCACGATGCCGGGCATTGGCCATCTGCCACAACTCGAAGCGCCGGAAGCGGTTGTCGATCAAATCAGAAAGTTCTTCTGACCAATGCCGCTCAGACGCGATGCCGGGTTATTGGATCACCAATGAACTTATGGCGACCTTGCGCGGCTGGTTCAGTATGAAGAGGATCGCCTTGACGACCTCGCGACTGCATAGGGTGTGGTCCGGTGCCAATGCGTCCCAATCCGGGTCCAGGGGCGACTTGTCGTCAAAATCTCCCGGAAAGACCGACGTCACCCGGACGTTCGTATGCTCAAGCTCCTGCGCCAGACCGTGAACAAACCCTGCCTGCGCTGATTTTGCAGCCGCAAAAGGAACCGATGCCCCGTCAAGCGGCCGATTGGGCAGGCCATTGGTCGACACCACGGTATGGATATCTGCATGTTCTCTTGCCCTCAGCAGCGGCAACAGGTGACACGTCAGGATCAGCGCCCCGATCGCGGCCGAGGCGATGCAGGCCTGAATGTCGATGTCCGAGACCTCCCCCATCGGCCCCGACAGCCACATGGCACCATTGTGAATGAGCCCGTCCAGATCCTTGTGCTCTGCCGCCAGTCGCGCCCCGGCCTCTGTCGCGCTGTCGCTGCTTGCCAGGTCACACCCCATCGTGACGACCTGTTGGCCTGTCTCCTCAAGGATGGCGCTGGCAACATCCTGAAGGGCCGCGCTGCTGCGCGCCAGCAGGACAAGCCGCGCACCGGACCGGGCCATTTCAATTGCCAATGCAGCACCCAGCCCGCGACTTGCACCGGTGATGGCAAATTTCCGATTTGAGAGGTTCATGTTCTTCACCTTGTTCACGCATCTGCGGGTTCGATTGATGTCACCCTAAAAGTTCAAGCTAACTTGAGGGCAAGCATTAATATGCCCGGCAACTATTTCCGCCTTGCCAACGCGCCTGCGGGCGACGGTCCACCATCCCTGACAGCCCCGTCCATTTTCCTTGTCCAAGGGGATCGTTTTGCGGTGGGACGGAACACTTTCTTAACGCAACAGGCCGCCCGGCGCATTCACATCTGCACGCAACAGGCGATTGCGCATCTGCCCGTGCACGCATCCTGTACACCCCGTGCAGGGGGTACACCCCGATTCGCCCAACAAAACAGGGCTGTTGACCATTCTGCCAGGGGGCGGGACCGCCGCGCACCTTGATAACCCCTGCCCCGCGCCATATCCTTGTGCTGACATCCACTCCAAGGGCTGACATCATGGGCATTCTCGACTTCCTCTCAGGGCAATTCATCGACGTCATCCACTGGACCGACGACACCCGCGACACCATGGTCTGGCGGTTCGAGCGGGAGGGCCATGAGATCAAGTATGGCGCCAAGCTGACAGTCCGCGAGGGACAGGCAGCCGTCTTTGTCCACGAGGGCCAGCTGGCCGATGTGTTCACCCCCGGTCTCTATATGCTCGAAACCAACAACATGCCGATCATGACCAGCCTTCAGCACTGGGATCACGGCTTCAAAAGCCCATTCAAATCAGAGATTTACTTTGTAAACACCACCCGTTTCAACGACCTGAAATGGGGCACCAAGAACCCGATCATCCTGCGCGATCCCGAATTCGGCCCGGTCCGCCTGCGCGCCTTCGGCACCTATTCGGTGCGGGTCAGCGACCCGGCCAGGTTCCTGACCGAGATTGTCGGCACCGATGGTGAGTTCACCATGGACGAGATCAGCTTCCAGATCCGCAACATCATCGTGCAGGAATTCTCCCGCACCATCGCCCAGTCCAAGATTCCCGTGCTGGACATGGCCGCCAATACCCGCGAGCTGGGCAAGCTGGTCAGCACCGAAATCTCGGCCACCGTCGCCGAATACGGGCTGACCATCCCCGAGCTCTACATCGAAAACATCTCCCTCCCCCCCGCCGTGGAAGAGGTCATGGACAAGCGCTCCTCCATGGGCGTGATCGGCGATCTGAACCGCTATACGCAGTTCCAGGCGGCCGAGGCATTGGGCCGCGAGGGCGGCGCAAGCGATGCAATGCAGGCGGGTCTGGGCGCGGGTCTGGGCATGCAGATCGGCCAGCAGGCCGCAGCCAGCGCAGGACCATGGGGCACCCGCCCCGCCGGCACAGCGGCACCGGCAGGCATGGCCCCGCCCCCGCCGCCACCGGTGGAACATGTCTGGCACATCGCCGAAGGCGGCGAGACCAGCGGCCCCTACTCCAAGGCGCGCCTGGGGCGCATGGTGACCGAAGGCAAGCTGACCCGCGAAACACATGTCTGGACCCCCGGTCAGGACGGCTGGCGGCGGGCCGAGGATGTGACCGAACTGGCGCAATTGTTCACGGTTCTGCCGCCACCCCCGCCCGCGCCCTGAACCGCACCGAAGCCTGAGGAAGGCGGGAAATTCTCCGTCCCTCTTACCCACGATCACACCGCGCCGGAGCCCGCATGGAAGACGACCCGATATCAGCCCCCGAGGCCGAACACCGCTTTCCCTGTGACAGCTGCGGGTCCGACCTGCGCTATGACCCCGGCGCCGGACAGCTGATCTGCGATCACTGCGGCAACGAACAGCCCCTGGGCGGGGGCGGCGCAAAGGTCAGGCCGATTGCCGAACTGGACCTCGAAGCCGGATTTGCCGCGGCGCTGGGTGCGGGCGAGATGCAGGAAACCCGCGTCACCAATTGCTCGAACTGTGCCGCACAGGTCGAATTCGAAGGGCCGGACCACGCCACCGAATGCCCCTTCTGCGCCACCCCCGTGGTGGTGGACACCGGCGTCACCCGCCAGATCAAGCCCCGCGGCGTGCTGCCCTTTGCGCTGGACGAGGCAACGGCCCGCGACGCCATGTCGGCCTGGCTGGGCCGGCTGTGGTTTGCCCCTGGCGGATTGCAGGAATACGCCCGCAAGGGCCGCCGGATGCAGGGCATCTATGTGCCCTACTGGACCTATGACGCCGATACGAAATCCTCCTACAAGGGTGAGCGCGGCACGGTCTATTACGAGACACACACCGTCATGCGCGATGGCAAAAGGGTGCAGGAACAGGTCGCCAAGGTGCGTTGGCAGCCTGCCTCGGGCCGGGTGAAACGGTTCTTCGACGATGTGCTGGTGCTGGCCTCCACCTCGCTTCCCAAGCGCTATACCGATGCGCTGGAGCCCTGGGATCTGGCCGCGCTGGAGCCCTATGCGCCGGAATACCTGGCCGGCTTCCGGGCCGAAGCCTATGCGGTATCGCTGCAGGACGGTTTCGTGCAGGCGCGTGACCATATGGACCGGGTGATCGAACGCGATGTGCGCTTTGACATCGGCGGTGACAGGCAGCGCATCCACGGGATCGAGACCCAGCTTGGCAACCTGACCTTCAAGCACATCCTGCTGCCGGTCTGGCTGGCGGCCTACAAGTACCGGGGCAAGACCTATCGCTTCGTGGTGAACGGCCGCACCGGCCGGGTGCAGGGCGAACGGCCCTATTCGGCGATCAAGATCGCGATTGCGGTTGTTCTTGGCCTGATCGCCGCGGCAATCATCGGATATCTGGCAGCACAGCAATGACCCAATATGACACTTTGACCGCCATCCTGCGGGCCCGCTATTCCTGCCGCGCCTTCCGCCCCGATCCGGTGCCGGATGAGACCATCGAACAGATCGTCACCGCTGCGCGGCACGTGCCGTCCTGGTGCAATGCCCAGCCCTGGCAGGTCAGCGTGACGCGCGGTGCGGCGACCGACCGCTTTCGCGACGCGCTGAGCAGGGCGGCAGCCGAAGGTACACCACCCGCGCCCGATCTTGACTGGCCCAAGGGCTATTCCGGCGCCTATGCCGAACGCCGCCGCACCTGCGGGTTCCAACTTTATGACGCGCTGGGAATCGAGAAATCGGACCGCAAGGCGCGGATGGCACAGATGCTGCGCAACTATGCGCTGTTCGATGCGCCCCATGTGGCGATCATCCATTCCCCGGATGAACTGGGGGCCTATGGGGCGATGGACACCGGCGGCTTTGTCACCGCCTTTACCCTGGCGGCAACGGCGCTGGGTGTGGCCACCATCCCGCAGGCCGCCATCGCGGCCTATGCGCCCTTGGTCAAGGAGCTGCTGGGGATCGGTGCCGACCGTCTGGTGCTCTGCGCGATTTCCTTCGGCTATGCGGATGAGGATGCGCCCGCGAACCGGTTCCGCACCGAACGGGCCACGCCCGCCGATATCATCGACTGGCAGGACTGATGCGCGCGCTGTTGCAACGGGTGAGCCAGGCCTCCGTTTCCGTGGGTGGCGCGACAGTCGGTGAGATCGAGGCGGGTCTGCTGATCCTGGTCTGCGCCATGCCGGAGGATACCGAAGCCAGCGCCGAAGCGCTGGCGCTGAAAATCTCCAAGCTGCGGCTGTTCAAGGACGCGGCGGGCAAGATGAACCTCAGCCTGCTCCAGACCGGCGGGGCGGCACTGGTGGTCAGCCAGTTCACCCTTGCCGCGGATACCTCGCGGGGGACGCGGCCCGGATTTTCCTATGCTGCCAAACCTGATCAGGCCCGCGCGCTATATGAGCATTTCGTGGGCTGCTTTCAGGGTCTGGGCATCACGACGCAGACCGGCGCATTCGGGGCGGATATGTCGGTGGCACTGGTGAATGACGGGCCGGTGACGATCTGGCTGGACACGCAGGCGCCTTGATCGGGCGGGGCCTGGAAGCTCTGCGGATATTGAGATGAGGATACTTCATCGGCTCTCGGCGTGATGCCAGCGGGCCGCCGTTCTGTGCCGGGCAGAGGGGCTGTAGCTGTAGGATGACATCACCCATTTGCAAAAGAAGACATGTCAAAAATGACATGTCATCATTTGTTGGCTGTGTCGAAACGGCAAAGCGAGGTGTCCCGTAATCCGCTGTCGCAGCACAGATCGTCTGCCGTACAGATGCGGCCCAATCCTACGGCTCGCGGAAAGCCTCGCGCGACTTGTACAAAGGTTTCAGCAGATATTGCAGCACGGTCTTTTCGCCGGTATGCAATTCCACGCTGGCCTGCATCCCCGGCCTGATCTGCAAGGACGCCTGCCGTTCCGTCAGATGCGCGGTATCGACCTCGACCGTGACCTTGTAATGCGGGTTACCGTCGGGATCGCGGGAGCGTTCATCCTTGAAGGTATCGGCCGAAATCAGCTTCACCCGCCCCTTCAGCGTGCCGTAAATCGTGTAGTCATAGGCGCTCAGCTTGACCGTCGCCTCCTGCCCCGGACGCACGCCAGCGATGTTCTCTGGCTTCACCCGCGCCTCGACAAACAATTCCTCATCCAGCGGGATGATCTGCAGTATCTCCTCGCCGGGGCGCACCACGCCGCCGATGGTGGTCACGCTGAGGTTGTTGACGATCCCGCGCATCGGGCTGACCAGAATGGTGCGGTTCAACTGGTCCGTGCTGGCCTTGAGGTTCTGGCGCAGGGTGCTGAGTTCCTTGAGCACATCGGAATATTCCTGCGCCCGGTCCAGCTCCGATTGGGTCACGATCTCATCATATTTGATGCGGGCGTCCGCATGGACCTTGCGGGCACGGGTGGCCTCGATCATCGACACGATCTTGCGCTCCAGCAGATCATCCATCAATTGCCGTTCCTTGGTGGCTTCGGCCAGAACCCGCTTTGCCCCCTCGGTCCGGGAAACAAAGTCGGATTGCCGCGCCTGCAAGAGCGCGCGTTCAGAGGCCACGATATCGGGCGTGCGCGCGGCCAGTGCCTCCGGCACGGTGAAATCGAACTGGCCCGCCAGTTCCGCCTCCAGCCGCAGGCGGCGGATCTCGAAGGCCGAGATCTGGTCGCGCAGATCATCGACGGAGGATTTGAACTGTGTCCCATGCAGGCGCGCCAGCACATCGCCCTTTTCCACCACGTCCCCCTCACCCACTGCCAGTTCGGCCAGGATGCCGCCCTCAAGGTTCTGGATGATCTGGGGGCGCGAAGAAGAAATCATCGACCCTTCCGCGCGCACGATCTCATCGACCCAGGCAAAGGCCGCCCAGATCACGAACACCAGCACCGCCGCACCACACAGCCAGATCACCGCAGAAGGTCCGCGCATCTCGCGGCCCAGCTGCGCCTCAAGCTGGGTGGGGTTCACCAAGGTCATGCGGCATGCCCCTTACTCTTGCTGGCGATATGGTGCAGCACCTTGTCCTTGGGGCCGTCGATGGTCATTCGCCCCGCCTGAAGCACCATGGTGCGGTTGGTCAGCGCCAGGATCGGCGCGCGGTGTGTCGCGATGATGGCCGTGCGACCCGCCATCCAGCCCTGCAACCGGGCCACCAGCGTGGCCTCAAGGGTCTGGTCCAGGGCCGCGGTCGGCTCGTCCAGCAGGCATATTTTCGGATCCTGCAGCCACAGCCGCGCCCATCCGATGGACTGGCGCTGCCCGATGCTCAGCCCTGCGCCATTGTCCTTGATTTCAAGGTCCAGCCCCTTGGGATGCGCCTGCACGAAGGGGCCAAGCCCCGCAAATTCCAGCGCCTTCATCAGGCGGGTATCGTCGCGCTCCAGCATGGTCAGGTTCAGGTTGTCGCGCAGGCTGCCTGCGAACAGCCGCACATCCTGCCCCAGATAGCCGATCAGTCGCCGCAGATCGCGCGGTTCGATCTGGCTCATTTCCGTGCCGTCGATCATCACCCGGCCGGTTGCCGGCGCATAAAGCCCGCTCATCAGTTTCAGCAAGGAGGACTTGCCGGAGCCATTGGCCCCCAGCACGGCCACCTTCTGCCCTGGCAGGATCGCCAGACCTTTTATGTCCACGATCGGCGCGCCGTCGTCCTCGTAGCGGAAGGTCACATCGCGAAATTCGAAATGCCCTTTCAGCGTCTCACGCCGCAGATAGCTGCGGGTCTCATCGGCATCCTGCGGCGCCTGGGCCACCGCCTCCAGCCCGTCGAGGGCGGATTTCACATTGCCCCAGCGCGCCATCGTCCCGGCAAGCTGGGTCAGCGGCGCCAGCGTGCGCCCGGTGAGGATGCCCACGGCAATGATCGAACCCACGGTGAATTCACCGGCAAAGACCAGATAGGTCCCCATGATCACCGCCGTGACATAGGTGGCCTGCTGCACCCCCTGGCTCCAGAAGGTCAGCATCGAGGCCAGCTTGCGCTGCTCGGAGGATTTCATCGCCGACAGCGTGTTCAGCTCGGACCACAGCCGCATCACGCGATCCTCGCCGCGCTGGGTCTTGAGCGTATCCAGCTCGAATATCGTCTCATGCAGCAGGCGCGAGGATTTCGCCGATGCGCCCTGGGTTTCCTGGGTCAGCCGGATCATCCGCTTTTGCAGGAAGAACCCCGGCACCACCATCAGGATGCCCCCCAGCACCAGCACCCAGACAACATTGCCCGCGATGCTGGCCACGAGGAACAGGAACACAAAGATGAACGGCAGATCCGCCAGCGTGCCTACGGTCGAGGCGGTGAAGAATTCCCGCACCGATCCGAATTCCCGCATGGCCGAGAAGACCTGGTTCGGGGCCTGCCCCCGGTTGTCCGACCGCATGCCCAGGATGCGCCCCATCAGGATCTGCAGCACCCCCAGTTCGATCTGGCGTCCCGCCCCGTCCATCAGCCGGGCGCGGGCGATCTTGATGAAAGCCTCCATCAGCAGGGCAAGGCCCGCCCCTGCGGCCAGCACCCAGAGCGTCGCTTCGGATTGATGCGGGATCACCCGGTCATAGACCTGCAGGGAAAACAGGGCCACCGCCACCGCGAGCAGGTTCGCCACGAAGGAACCCACCGCGACCTCCGCCATCTGGCGGCGAAAGCGTTCGAACTGGCCCCAGAACCAATGGGCGGGTTTTGCATCCGTCCTGTGGGTCTCCGCCACTTTTTTCAGCGGCGCTTCGGCGCGCACGATCATGCCCGCAAAGAAGGGCTGGAATTCGGCAATGGGCACCTGCGCGCGGTTGTCCGTGCAGGTCTGGTCAAAGACGATCAGATCGCCACGCGACTGCCCCAGCACCAGCAGAACCTGTCCCGATGTCATATAGGCCAGCGCGGGCCAGAGTGCGGGCGTGACGCTTTCCACCTTGGCGACCTGTGCCAGCAGGCCCAGAGATTTCAACCCATGGCTGATCGCCGCGGCCTCTGCCGATGGCCCCGCGCCTTCGCGTGTCACGCTGCCGATGCTCTCGAAGAGGTCCCGCGCAACGGCGTCGACCCCCAGCAATCCGGCATAGGTCGTGGCCAGCCGCGCACGGGCCGCGATACGGTCCTCGAACCGGTTGGCATTCTGGGCGCGGGCCACGGGAGCAACGGGATTTGTAGGGGCAATGCGACCCTGGTTGCCATTGGTGATGGTCAGGGTAAAGGCGCGCTTGTCGGTCAAATCTGATCCCCGTCTGCCAGCACGCCCAGAAGTCTGGCCATATCCAGCCGCAGCCGCACCACCTCGTATTTCAGGCTGACCTCGGCCTGCTGCTGGCGGGCGAATGTCTCGTATACGCCGACCACATCCATGACCTGCCGCTGGCCCGCATCATATTGCTGTTGAAAGAGATCAAGGTTCCCCCTGGCCTGCGCCGTGAGGCGGGCAGCCTCCGTGGCCTGGCGCGATTTCGCTGCAATCTGGCTTTCCAGTTTTCGCAAGCTGCGGGCGGAATCCTCCTGCGCCTGGGCGACCCGTCGGGCGGCGGTTTCCTTGGCGGCCTCGATGGCCCTGAGCGTGGCCCCGGTGCCAAAACCGATCAGGCTGTCGGTGGTCACCCGCAGACCGGCATTGGTGCTGTCCCCGACGGTGCCCCCGGCAGAAAGCCCCGGCAGCTGGCCCGCGCGTTCCACCTTGGCCCTTGCGATGCTGCGGGTTTTCTCCGCCTCGGCCAGCACCACAGGCAGCGGCTGGGCCGTACCGGCACTGACTGCAAGCTCCGGGACACCGCGCAGGTCGGAAACCGGCTGGATCGCCATTGCGTTCAATTCCGCCAGGGATGTCCGCGCAAGTTCCGCATTGGCGGTCTGGGTGGCGCGGATCTCGGCCAGTTTCTGGCGCAGGATATTGAGGTCGGACATGTCCGATACGCCGCCGCGCACCCGCTCGCCCATCACATATTCGAAATGCCCCATATCGCGCAGCGCGGCCTCTGACAGCACCGCTTTCTCGCGCGCTTCGGCGGCGGTGACATAAAGCGTCAGCCCGGTGTGAACGCGGTCGTTGGTATCCACCGCAAGAGTCACGGCCGCGACCTCGACATCGGCAATGGCGAATTCGCGCTCGCCCTTCTTGCGGCCATTGTCGAACAGGACCTGATCCACCACCAGGTTGGCCACCACCGACCCCAGCGAGGTCAAGCTGATGTCGGGCCCGATGCGCGGCAGCCAGTTCTTGCTTGCCGCCTCGGAGCGCAGGCGGGCGGCGCGCAGCTCCGCCTCCGCCGTGCGGGAATTGGCGGCCAGAACCGCCTTTGCCACCTGGTCGAAACTGCTGCCCGGCGGCAGGGCAGAGCGGCGCGCGGCCAAGCCCTGGATAATCTGGCTTTCGGCGTTCACTACCTCGCTGTGGGTCTTCCGGCCCGGTGCCAGCGGATCGGCGAACCTGGTGCGCGAAACGATGTTGTCCGCCACCCAGCCATTTCCCATGTCGGAAAGACAGCCCGACAGGGTGGCTGCAATCGCGCAGGCCCCGAAAGCCCCTTTTACACCGTATGTCATGCCCTGCCCTCAATAGCCGGTTCGTTCCGGGGGCGCGGGTCATTTGCCGCCCGCGCCTCCCTGGTCGTGTGTCGGCTCAGATCACCACTGTCACATCGTCGTCGATGTAAAGCGTGCCCTCCTCGCCCAAGGTATAGATGTCATAGCTCTGACCGTCGCGGATGGTGGACCCGGTACGCACCGCACCGGTGACCGTCACCGTATCATCGGCACCGCCGTCGATCTGCAATTCGTTGGTGTTGGAGGACAGGTCCAGCAGCGTCGCCTCGTTGATCGTCAGATTGCCTTCCTCGGCAAAGCTCAGATCAATGGTTTCGATGTTGTAATCGCCCAGCACATCCGAATTCAGCGCAACCTCGGAGTTCACGGATTCGTCGTCCAGCACCACGTAGGTGCCGGATGTATTGCCCGCATCATCGGTGGCGGTGATCACCAGATGCGACCCGTCCGGGACCTGGGTGCCGAACTGGAAGTTGGTCTCGTTGATCTGCGGGATATCCACGGATGTGGCGTCGACCTCGGTCACCGTGCCGTTGTTGTTGACCTGGTGGACCTCGATCATGTCGTCATTGATCTCCGTCGAAATGCCCCGGATGCCGTCGCCGTCGCGGGTGTAGGAGGCGATGACCGGACCCTCGGGCGCATCGGTGTCGATGGCCAGGGTGTCCGACAGGGTTGCCACGTTGCCGACAGCATCGGTCGCGGTGACCACGATTGCCGCATCATAGGTGCCCGGACGGATCGCGCCCGGCGGAATGGTCAGGGACCAGTTGCCGGCCGCATCGACGGTTGCGCTGTGGTTCGCCCCGTCGAAGTTGACCACGACGGTTGAACCCGCCTCGACCTGACCACCCAGGTCAATGCCGGTGGCGGCCTCGGCAGCAGAGGCCACGTTGTCGGCCCCGCCTCCGGTTTCGGTCATGTTCAGCGGGACAACTTCGGTGTCGACGCGGATGCTGTCGGTCACGGTTGCGGTATTGCCCGCGGCATCCGTGGCCTGCACCGAGACATCGGCATCATAGGTGCCCTGGGCGATCTGGCTGGCGGCATAATCGGCGATCCAGTTGCCATTGGCATCGACCACCGCGTTCACCGCCACGCCGTTCAGGGTGACCACAACGGAGGTGGAGCCGACCTCGGTTGTGCCGGTGATCTGCACACCGCCCCCGTCGGTGCGTTCCAGCCCGTTGATCACCCCGTCGCCTTCGACGATCTCGGCATTGATGCTCAGGTTGTCCACCCGGGTGTCGACGGCCACGCTGTCCACGGCCTCCAGCACGTTGCCCGCGCTGTCGGTGGTGGTGGCGTGGATATCGGCGGTATAGACGCCGGGCGCGACTTCACCTGCGGCAAAGTTCGCGGTCCAGTTGCCTGCCGCATCGGTGGTCACGGTATGGCTGACGCCCGCCATGGTCACGGTCACCAGCGCGCCGGGGTTCGAGGTGCCGTTCAGCACGACGCCGTCGCTGGCCTCTGCCGCGTTCACCACATCGTCGCCTTCGACAGGTGCAGAAGAGATCGTGAGGATGCCTGCATCCCGGTCGATCTCCACGTCCTGCGTGATGGTCTCCACATTGCCTGCCGCATCGGTGGCGACGGCAGTCATGACCGCGGTTTGCGCGCCACCCGGAATTTCGGAGGAAGCGAAGGTGACTGTCCAGGTCCCGTCCGCCGCAACCGTCGCGGCATGGGTGGCAGAGCCAAGCGTGACAAGAACGGTCGAGCCCGGCTCAGTGGTGCCGGTCATGACAAGATCCTGCAAGGCTTCTTCGATGTTGATCACGCCATCCGCGCCGCCGGTTGTCCCGGTAAAGCCAAAGTCGCGCACCAGCGTGTCGATCTCGACCTCGCCGCTGGCGGTGGAGGTATTGCCGAAGCTGTCCGTCGCCACGGCGGTCACAGTCGCGCTTACCTCGCCGGTGGGGATTTCACCCGCCGCGAAATCGCAGGTCCAGTTGCCATCCGCATCGACTGTCGCCTGATGGGTGCCGGTGCCGAAGGTGACCATGACAGTCGATCCGGGCTGCGCGGTGCCGGTCAGGGTGACTCCGTCCTGGCGTTCCTCTGCGTTGACGGTGCCGTCGCCTTCGACATTATCGGTGTCGATGGTGACATCCGTCACGGTATCGACCACCAGAACATCCGAAACGCTGGTGCTGTTGCCATAGGCGTCGGTTGTGACGATCTGAACATCCGTGCTGTATTCACCGGACTGCAGCGTGCCTGCCGCCCAGGTGACCGACCATGTGCCATCTGCAGAGACCGTGGTGCTTTGCGCGATGCCCGCGATTGTCACCACGACGGAGGCGCCCGCCTCCCCCGTGCCGGTCAGCGTGACGCCATCGGCAAAGCTGGTGGCGTTGAAGAAATCGTCAACCGACTGGGTGCCGCTGGTGACCGTGATGCCGGGGGCGATCGTGTCGATCTGCACCTCGCCCGTGGCCGAGGTCGCATTGCCATAGGTATCTGTCGCCACTGCCGTAATGGTCGCCATCAGCTCGCCCGTGGGCACCTCGCCCGCGACAAAGACTGCGCTCCAGGTGCCTTCGGCGGTGGCGGTCACGGTCTGGGTGCCAGTGCCGAATGTGACCACCACAGTGGCCCCTGCATCTGCGGTGCCGGTGACAGTCACACCGTCTTCATGCTCTTCGGCGTTCACCACGCCGTCACCGCCGATGATATCGGTGTCGATGGTGACGTTGACGACAGTATCCACGACCAGCACATCGGTGATGGTATTGGTGTTGCCGAATGCGTCAGAGGTCCAGACGGTCACATCGGTGGTATATTCGCCCGCCTCCAGCGTGCCGCTTTCCCAGGTGACGGACCAGGTGCCATCCTCGGCCACGGTCGTCGCCTGCTCAATGCCTGCGATGGTCACGACCACGGCCGCGCCAGCCTCGCCGGTGCCGGTTATGGTCACCCCGTCATCAAAGCCTTCGGCGTTGAAATAATCATCCACCGACTGGGTGCCCGATGTCACCTCGATCTGCGGCGGGGTTGTGTCGATCACATATTCCGGCCCGTCCAGGACCGTGCTTTCGCCCTCGGTGGTGACGGTAACCTCGGCTTCATAGGTGCCGTCGGGCGGAAAATTCTCGTCTTCGAAGACCGCTTCGAAAACGCCGTCTTCGTCGATGACCGTTTCGACCTGCTGGTCCCCAAGGGTGACGATGACGGTACTGCCCGGTTCACCACCACCGGTGATCACCACCTGATGCGGCGCTGAATCGTCGCCGCCAATGTCGCTGGAACTGTCCGCGTCATCCACATAGGGTGCCGCCGGACCGGTGCCGCCGCCGGTGCCGCCTGTGCCGTCCGTACCTTCGCCCGCAGTGTTACCCCCGTTGGAGCTGCCGCCACCAAGACCGCCAAGCACTGCCGCGCCGCCGACGGCTGCTGCCGCAGCGCCCGCGCCACCGCCCAGCAATCCGCCGCCCAGAAGCGGTGCCGCGAACATCGACACTTCATCGTCGGCTGCTGCCGCATTGGCCGCCACTTCGGTGCGGCCCAGATAGATCAGATCATCTGAGGGGCTCCACTTGCCCCATTCTTCCGTCGGCCCGTATTGCGCGTAAAGCTCACCGCTGCCCGCGTCGACCAGCGAGACTTCGTTCAGATAGCCGTCTGCCGAGATGAACAACCGGTTCGCCGCACCCGATGCGTTGAAGTAATTCTCGATCATGATGACCCGGCCATCGGCCAGCGTCAGCACCAGATCATTGCCCGCGCGTTGCTGCCCGGCCAGATCGGTCTGCCTGAGATTTAGGGAAATTTCCTGACCTGCTCCGGCCTGGATGACATGACTTTTCGCCTCTGAGGCGACAACACCACGTTGCAATCCGCCCGCGTTATCGCGGACGACGAAATCTATCGTCTTCATAGCACCACCACTCTACCTCAAAGTCCTCGTTCTATGCGGGACTTCTGTAATTGATTTTATGCGTGCCAGCCGTTCTATCGCCCGTGCACGTTTTTGATGTCCCCGGGATACTCCGAAAACCCTTTTGAAACTAGTGCCTTTTTCTCGCCTTAGTTCATTTTCAACCACAAGGTGAGAGGCTTGTGGCACAATTCCGGTCGGTCAGAGGCGCGATTGCCAATAAGTCATAGGACATATCGCAGGTGCAAAAAATGATGGCATTCTCGCAACAGTTGACAATTTCCCGGGCGCGGCAAATGTCTGACGCATGGAGATTCCTCAAAACAGCCTGCGCGACATCACCGAAGACCCCGACCTTGGCATCACACTTTCCGACGGCTGCCGCCTCTCCGCCCGGATGTGGCGACCCGCAGATGCCGATGCCGACCCGGTGCCGGTCATCCTGGAATATCTGCCCTACCGTAAACGCGATGGCACTTGTGCGCGCGATGCGCTGACGCATCCGTGGTTTGCGCAGCGCGGATATGCCTGCCTGCGCGTGGACATGCGCGGCAATGGCGACAGCCAGGGCGTGATGGAGGATGAATATACCGCCCAGGAACAGGCCGACGCGGTCGAGGTCATCAACTGGGTCGCGGCGCAGCCCTGGTGCAACGGCAATGTCGGCATGATGGGCATCAGCTGGGGCGGTTTCAACGGATTGCAGGTGGCCGCCCTGGGCCCCGATCCGCTCAAGGCCGTGATCACCCTGTGCTCCACCGTGGACCGTTTTGCCGACGACATTCATTACAAGGGCGGCTGCCTGCTGAACGAAAACCTCGGCTGGGGGGCGACCATGTGGTCCTATTCCTCGCGCGCGCCGGACCCGGCCCTGCGTGAGGACTGGCGCGAGATGTGGCTGGAACGGCTTGAGGCGGAACCCTTCCTGCCGTCGGTCTGGCTGCGCCACCAGCGGCGTGACGCCTATTGGCGCCATGGTTCGGTGATCGAGGATTACCCCGCGATCAAGGCGAAGGTGCTGGCCATCGGCGGCTGGGGCGACGGCTACAAGAACGCCGTGCCGCAACTGGTGGAGGCCTTGCCGGGGGCCAAGGGTATCGTCGGCCCCTGGGTTCACAAATATCCGCATTTCGCGATCCCCGAACCGCGCATCGGTTTTCTGCAAGAGGCGCTGCGCTGGTGGGATCGCTGGCTCAAGAACATCGACACCGGGGTGGAAGACGACCCCGACTACCGCGCCTATCTGATGGACGGGGTGCGCCCCGCCACCTGGTATGAACACCGTCCCGGCCGCTGGATCGCGGAACCAACGGGTGCCGCGTCTCATCTGCCCACCACCACCCTGCATCTGACCGACGGCGGGCTGACGGACGCCGCCGCGCCGCTGGCGGCCACCGTTTCCTCACCGCCCCATTGCGGGGCGGATGCGGGTGAATACTGCGCCATCTGGCTGGGCCCGGAACTGCCCGGCGACCAGCGCGGCGACGATGCGCTTTCCACCACCTTCGACAGCGCCCCGCTGGAGGCGGATATGGATATCGTCGGCGCGCCTCATGTCAGACTGACCCTGGCCAGCGACCAGCCGCAGGCGCAGATCGCGGTGCGGCTGAACCACATCCACCCGGATGGCGCGGCAACCCGTATCACCTATGGGGTGCTGAACCTCAGCCACCGCGACGATGCAGAGGCGGTCACCCCGATGACCCCCGGCACGCCGGTGGAGATCACCCTGGACCTCGACCACATCGCCTACCGCGTGCCGGCAGGTCACCGGCTGCGGCTGTCGATATCGGATGCCTACTGGCCGCTGATCTGGCCCAGCCCCGCCCCCACCCGTCTGAGCCTGAGCGCAGGCCGCATCGACCTGCCCCAGCGCCCGGCAAAGGGCGGGGACGAACATCTGTTCGAGCCCCCGGCCGCCGCCGACCCCTGGCAAACCGAAGAACTGCGCCCCGAAGCCCACATCAGGCGGCGCGAGGTCGATATGACGACGGGCGACATCACCCTGTTCATCGAGGATGACTTCGGCGCGGTGCGTGACGCGGACCATGGCCTGATCAACGGATCGGTTGCGCGTGAGGCCTGGACCATCAACCCCGATGACCCCCTGTCAGCCCGCGGCCAATGCCACTGGACCGATGAACTGGTGCGCGATGACATTTCGCTGCGGACAGAGGCCACCTGCATGATGACCAGCAGCGCAACGGCATTTCATCTCAATGCCCGCCTCGAAGCCTACGAAAACGACGAACTGATCTATGCAAGAGACATCGAAGACAACATCCCGCGCGATCACATGTAGCAAAGGCGTCACGAAAACCGCGCTATTAATCCTTGCGACAAGCTGAGAAATGCGCAAACTTGACTCATCAATCAATAAAACGGGCGGACAAGCGCCCGATTCCAAAGGGGAGTATCAAATTATGAACGAACAACTGAAACATATGACCGGTCAGGTCGCCAAGGGCCTGATGACGCGCCGCGAATTCATCGGCCGCGCTGCGGCTCTCGGCGTGACCGCGGCTGTTGCCAACACGATGCTGGCTGAGCGTGCCCAGGCCCAGGAAACTCCCAAGCGTGGTGGCATGATCCGCATCGGTTCCTCAGGTGGTGAATCGACCAACACCCAGGACCCGGCCCTGACCGCTTCGGAAGTGCCGCTGAACAACCTCTACGCCTGGGGCGAAACCCTTGTCGAAGTCAGCCCCGACGGTACGCTTGAGCCGCGCCTGTCCGAAAGTTTCGAGGCCTCTGCCGACGCCAAGACCTGGACCTTCAAGATCCGCAAGGGCATCCCCTTCTCCAACGGCAAGGACATGACCCCCGACGACGTGCTGAAGACACTTCAGCGCCATTCGAACGAAGACAGCCAGTCCGGTGCCCTGGGCATCGTCAAGGGCATCGCCGACATGAAGGTCGATGGCGACTACGTGGTGCTGGAGCTGGAGGAAGCCAACGCCGACCTGCCTTACCTGATGTCCGACTATCACCTGATCATTCAGCCGAACGGCGGCATGGACGATCCCGGCGCCGCCATCGGGACAGGTGCCTATACGCTTGAAATCGACGAGCCGGGCGTGCGCCACGCCTTCAAGCGCCGCGATGACTATTGGGACAGCGAGAACCGTGGCTTTGCGGACGAATTCGAACAGCTTGTGCTGAACGATGCAACCGCACGCACCGCGGCGCTGCAATCGGGACAGGTTCATCTGATCAACCGCGTCGATCCAAAGGTTGCCGCCCTTCTGGCACGCGCACCGAACCTTGAGGTGCGCAACGTCTCCGGCCCCGGCCATTACGTTTTCATCGCCCATATCGACACCCCGCCTTTCGACAACAATGACCTGCGGCTGGCGCTGAAATATGCCATCAACCGCGAGGAAATGGTGGACAAGATCCTGCGCGGCTACGGCACGGTGGGTAACGATATGCCGATCAACAAGGCCTATCCGCTGTTCGACGAAAGTATTCCCCAGCGCGAACATTCCATCGAGAAGGCCAAGGAACATTATGCGGCTTCCGGCCATGACGGCAGCCCGATCATCCTGCGGGTATCCGACGGGGCCTTCCCCGGTGCGGTTGACGCCGCAGCCCTGTTCCAGCAGTCGGCGCAGGCCGCTGGCATTCCCTTGGAAATCAAGCGCGAACCCAATGACGGCTACTGGTCCGAAGTCTGGAACGTGCAGCCCTTCTGCGCCTCCTACTGGGGCGGACGTCCGGTGCAGGACCAGATGTATTCCACCGCATATCTGTCCACCGCAGACTGGAACGACACGCGCTGGAAACGGCCCGAGTTCGACGCCATGCTGAAAGAGGCCAAGGCCGAGCTGGACACCGCCAAGCGTAAGGAACTCTATTCCAAGATGGGCCGGATGCTGCGCGATGAAGGCGGGTTGATCCTGCCGATGTTCAACGACTTCATCAACGGCGTCAGCAATGATGTCGGTGGCTGGATCGACGATCCCTACGGTGAGATGATGTCGAACCAGGCCGCTATCAAATGCTGGTTGAAGAACGCCTGATCGGGGCGTAGCGGAGATGCACCCGATCCTGAAACTCATTGCCCAGCGCCTTGCGCTGGGCATCCTGCTGCTTTTTGCGGCCTCAATCCTGATCTTCGCCGGCACGTCGATCCTGCCCGGCGATGTCGCCCAATCCATTCTGGGGCAATCGGCCACCCCCCAGGCGCTGGCCAACCTGCGCGAACAACTGGGGATGAACGATCCCGCCCTGACCCGCTATTTCTCCTGGCTTGGAGGGTTCCTGCAAGGCGATCTCGGCACCGCGCTGACCAATGGCCGCGACATCGCCGAAAGCCTTGGCGGACGCCTCAAGAACACGCTGTTCCTCGCCTTCTGGGCCGCTGTCATCTCGGTGCCGCTGGCGATTTTCCTGGGGCTGCTTGCTGTACGCTACAAGGACCGCTGGCCGGACAAGCTGATCTCGGCGGTGACGCTGACCACCATTTCGATCCCGGAATTCATGATCGGCTATGTCCTGATCTACTGGATTTCGATCCGGCTGGGCTGGTTTTCCTCTGTCGCGATCATCAACGACGGCATGACGCTGGGCCAGAAACTGAACGCCATTGCGATCCCCGTCATGGTGCTGACCCTGGTGGTGCTGGCCCATATGATGCGCATGACCCGCGCCGCGATCCTGAACGTGATGCAATCGGCCTATATCGAAACCGCCGAGTTGAAGGGCATGCGGATGCTGACGATCATCCGCAAACACGCTTTCCCCAATGCCATTGCACCCATCGTGAATGTGGTGATGCTGAACCTCGCCTACCTGGTGGTTGGCGTCGTGGTGGTGGAGGTCGTCTTTGCCTATCCGGGCATGGGGCAATACCTCGTGGATCACGTCTCCAAACGTGACGTGCCAGTGGTGCAGGCCTGCGGGCTGATCTTTGCGGCTGTCTATATCGGGCTGAACCTGATTGCCGACATCGTGTCGATCCTGGCCAATCCAAGGCTGAGGCATCCAAAGTGAAAACGGCGCAGAAGAAGCGCCTGACGGCGCACCAAGCTACGGAACAGGCTATATGAAAAATATTCCCATATCCGCCATGATCGGCCTGTTCTTCACCGGCCTCTATTTCCTCATGGCCATCTTCGCCCCGCTGATCGCCCCCTACGGCATGGCCGAAACCGTCGGCGACGTCTGGGAAGCGCCCTCGTCGCAGTTCCTGCTGGGCACAGACAGCATCGGGCGCGACCTGCTGACGCGCCTGATCTATGGCGGGCGCACCACGATCTTCATCGCCACGATGGCCACCATCCTCAGCTTTGTCACCGGCTCGGTCCTGGGTTTCTTTGCCGCCGTCTCGGGCGGCTGGATTGACCAGACGATCTCGCGCCTTGTGGACCTGATCATGTCGATCCCCTCGCTGATCTTCGCGCTGGTGGTGCTCTCGGTCATGCCGACCACCACCACGATCCTCATCGTGTTGATGGGGCTGCTTGATTCCACCCGCGTCTACCGGCTGGCCCGCGCCGTGGCGGTGGACATCACGGTGATGGATTATGTCGAGGCCGCCCGCCTGCGCGGCGAAAAAATCGGCTGGATCATCTTCCGCGAGACGCTGCCGAATGCCCTGTCGCCGCTGGTAGCTGAAATGGGCCTGCGCTTCATCTTTGCGGTGCTCTTCATCTCGACCCTCAGCTTCCTCGGCCTTGGCGTACAGCCGCCGCTGGCGGACTGGGGCGGCATCGTGAAGGAAAACAAGGAAGGCATCAACTATGGCATCCAGGCGGCCCTCTATCCGGCCTATGCCATCGCCACCCTGTGCATTTCCATCAACCTGGTGGCGGACTGGATCCTGAACCGTACCACATCACTGAAAGGGGGCAGAGGATGAGCGATCCCCTCCTCAAGGTACGCGGCCTCAAAATCGGCGCGACCATCTATCCGCCCGGCGAGCGGCCCCGCGACATCGAAATCGTGCATGGCGTGGATTTCGAACTGGAGGCCGGCAAGGTCCTGGGCCTGATCGGTGAATCCGGGGCCGGCAAATCCACCATCGGCCTGGCCGCCATGGCCTATGGCCGGGGCGGTGTGGAGCTGACCGGTGGCGAAGTCTGGGTCAATGGCCGCGACATCCTGCAGACCGGTGTCGGCGACGTGCGCCGCCTGCGCGGCGGCGAGGTCACCTATGTCTCGCAATCCGCCGCCGCCTCCTTCAACCCGGCCAAAAAGATCATGGAACAGGTGACAGAGGCCGCGATCCGCCAGGGCAAGTTTTCCCGCAAGGAGGCCGAAAGCCGCGCGGTGGAACTGTTCGGCAAGCTGGGCCTGCCCGACCCCGAAACCATCGGCAACCGCTATCCGCATCAGGTTTCGGGCGGTCAGCTGCAACGCTGCATGACAGCGCTTGCGCTTTGCCCCGAACCCGACCTCGTGGTGTTTGACGAACCCACCACCGCGCTGGATGTGACCACCCAGATCGACGTGCTGGCCGCCATCAAGGAAGCGATCCGCGACACCGGCGTTGCCGCGCTTTATATCACCCACGACCTTGCCGTCGTGGCGCAGGTCAGCGACCACATCATGGTGCTGCAACAGGGCGCGATGGTCGAATATGGCACCACGGACCAGATCATCAACAATCCGCAGGAAGAATACACCCAGGCGCTGGTCTCTGTCCGGTCGATCCAGCACGAGGAAAAGCAACCCACCGACAATCCGCTGCTGCGGGTGGAGAACATCACCGCGCGCTACAGGGGCACCGATTTCGACGTGCTCAAGAACGTGAACGTGGAGCTGCACCCCGGTCAGACCCTCGCCATCGTCGGCGAAAGCGGTTCGGGCAAATCAACGCTCGCGCGGGTGATCACCGGCCTGCTGCCGCCCAATGAGGGGCAGATCGTGTTTGACGGGCGCAACCTGTCGCCCGCGCTGGCGCAACGCAGCTACGAGGACCTGCGCGAGCTGCAGATGATTTACCAGATGGCCGACACCGCGATGAACCCCCGCCAGACCGTGGGCACGATCATCGGACGGCCGCTGGAGTTCTATTTCGGCCTCAAGGGCAAAGCCAGGCAGGAGCGCATCCAGGAACTGCTGGACGAGATCGAACTTGGCGACGGCTTTCAGGACCGCTATCCGGCAGAACTTTCAGGCGGGCAGAAACAACGTGTCTGCATCGCCCGCGCACTGGCGGCCAAGCCCAAGCTGATCATCTGCGACGAAGTAACCTCGGCGCTCGACCCGCTGGTGGCCGACGGCATCCTGAAACTGCTGCTCAAACTGCAAAAGATCGAAGACGTTTCCTATCTCTTCATCACCCACGATCTGGCTACGGTAAAAGCCATCGCCGACAGTATCGCGGTGATGTACCAGGGCGCTGTCGTGCGCTACGGCCCGAAATCGCAGGTATTGGCCCCGCCTTTCGATGCCTATACCGAACTCCTGCTCAGCTCGGTGCCCGAGATGAAACTGGGCTGGCTGGAGCAGGTCATTGAAACCCGCCGCATGGAAAGCGCCGGGAATTAGGTCGCGTTTTTCCCCGAAAAAACGCGACCAGTGCGACCAAGCGTCTTTTCAAAGAAAAGGCGCGGGAAGGCACCCGGTCAAGTTCAACCCCAGCGCGGCCAAGCGTTTTTCCCCGAAAAAACGCGACCAGTGCGACCAAGCGTCTTTTCAAAGAAAAGGCGCGGGGAGGCACCCGGTCAAGTTCAACCCCAGCGCAGCCAAGCGTTTTTCCCCGAAAAAACGCGACCAGTGCGACCAAGCGACTTTTCAAGGAAAAGACACGGGGAGGCACCCGGCAGGTCCGGGCCGCCTTGCTCCGCTTTGCCCTGCCCCTACCTGTCGCATGCCATCCGAAAGCGACACAAACCTACGGATTTTCTGATTCCTGCCGGAAGGCCGTGCCCAGCAATCCCGCCTCGAATGCCAAGCATTTCCGACCCAACCGGACCTTAGGTGAAGGGCACGCGAGGGTTCGTTATGCGGACTTTGCTGACATGCGCAAAGCCGCGCATTGACGGGCCGTGGTGCGGCGACCCGACCTTGGTGACTGGCACTTAATGGCAGCCAAGCACATCCTACGTAACGATGTGGCATTACAGCCGCCAAATCGCCGTGCCAGGGGACGGCCCGGCGATGCGCGGTGGCCTGCGGCCTTGATTCCGCGCTCTGGAAAGCGGAAAGGACTCTTTCCCGCCGTTCGCTGCAATTTCCGCGGATGACCGCTTCGCCCCTGCGCCTGACGTAGCACAGCGATCCGGGTCAGCAATGTGACGCAAAAGTCGGTTTTACTTGGCAACTGACATTACCCCGCGCAGCGCGCAGCATAGGTCTCGATCAGCCGCCGCGCCGCCCGGTCCTGCGCATCCTCAGCCGGGGTGCCGTCCAGCGTCCAGACCTCCAGCGCCTCGACCAGCGGGCCGATCCCTTCACAGGGCTGCTCATAATAGAGTTCCATTTGCACCCGGTACTGCAGGATCGTGCGCCGCTGGGCCTGCGCGCGGGAGGAGACGGCGACCTCATCCGTCATCGCATAGGCCGCGCCCAGCTGTTTCCGCGCTGCCGCAAGGTCGAAGGCATCGCCCTCCGCCCCCAGGATACGGCCCTTGAACAGCGCAAGTTCAACCCGGTCGGATGCGCTGCGCGCGCTGCTTTCCAGCGTTTCCGCAATTTGCAAGGCATCCTTTGTCCGGCCCTGAAGCAACAGTTGATCGGCAAGGATCTGCGCCTCCGAGGGTTGAAAGAAACCCGGCTGCTGCTGCCAATATGCGAAAGTCTGACTGCCCAGCCGCTGCCGCAACCCTGCATTCGCCGCCTCGAAACTGCCGGCCCCCGAAATTCCATCTGCCTCGTTCAGCGCATAGGCCTTTTCGTTCAGCTTCTGGATTTCACGCAGATTGCTTTCGATTGCGCTGATCGTGACGCGGTCCTGCCCCTTAAAGCGCAGGTAGACTTCGTCGTAAAACGTGTAGCAGGCCAGCACGAAGGCCAGCGGCAGGCCGGAGAGTTTGACCCAATCCTGCCAGCTGTTGTCACTGTACCACCGTTTGTCGCGGCGGGCCTCATCTGCGGAACGCTCGAACGCGCTGAGCCGGGCGCGCAGCCGGTCGTTTTCTGCGCGCAGGTCATGATCCGGCACTGGCGCTTACCAATGTTCTGATTTTGCGTGCCCGCAACGGGCACAGTCAAATCCACCGGGAGGATCGACATAGCTGGGGCATCCGCAGCCCGATGCGGTGCATTTGCCGGTGCCCATTGTCGGTGCATCCTCGCCGGTGCCGCCTGTCCGTTTCAGCGGCAGTGTTTCGGCATCTGTCTCCAAGGTCCAATGTTTCATGAAAAACCCCCTGATTCCAATTCCGCGATGCTATCACAGGTTGGATTTTCGCCAAAGCGGGCAAGCAAGGCATGCCGGGTCAGCAAAGCACCCCTATGCCGGGCACCGCGATCACGCGGTTGTTTGACCACGGGTTACCCGTTGCACCGCACCCGCGCCTGCGATCATATGACCGCAACCAGGGAGGCCCGACATGGACAAGAAACTGCTGCTGATCATCCTTGACGGGGTGCCATACCGCAACTGGCGTCGCCTGTTCGGCAACCTCGAAGGCTGGGTGCAATCCGGCGATGCCCGCGTCTGGAAAATCCGGGCGGTGCTGCCCTCGATTTCGGCCTCCTGCTATGCCTCGATCCACACCGGCGTGGCGCCGGCCGCGCATGGTTGCACCGGGAACGGCAATGTCTTCCGGCTGGGGCATAAAGACGTGTTCAGCCAGGTCCGCGCAGGCGGCGGCGTGACGGGCGCTGTGGCGCATTCCTTCTGGTCGGAGTTCTTCAACCGCCACCCCTTCGACTATGTGCGTGACATCGAATACGACGAGCCCGACAGCGACACGATCAACCACGGGCGGTTCCACACGATGACCGGCTATGGGCAGGTCAACCAGATGACCCCCTCCGACGTGGATCTCTTTGCCACGCTCACCAATCTGTGCCTGCGGTTCGGGCTGAACTACGGCATGCTGCACACCTGTACCCTGGACAGCATGGGGCACCGGTTCTTCCACGATTGCCAGGAGATGGACCACGCCTGCGCCGTGATGGACGAGATGCTGGCCCCCTTCATCTCCAAATGGATGGCGGCAGGATATGAGATCATCGTGACCGCAGATCACGGTCAGGACGAGCGCGGCCACCACGGCGGGCGGGGCGAGCTGCAACAGGATGCGGCGCTTTATTATTTCGGCCCCGCCGAGGGCCCCCGCGCGGATACCGTGATCGACCAGTTGCAACTGGCCCCCACGATCCTGCACCGCCTCGGCGCGCCGGTCGCGGATACGATGAAGGCGGCGTCCTTTCTGAAGTGACACGCCGGGTCCGGGCGTTTTCAGAAACGCCGATCCGCTTTCTTCAAAGAAAGCGATGCCAAGGGCTCAACGCCACGCGCCTTGCCACCCCCGGAGTTTTCAAAAACTCCGGCCCGTTCTTTTCAAAAAGAACGGAATCCGAACACCTCACGTCTGCGCGTCTGCATAGGGCCAGTCGCCCCGTCCCAAAGCCGCGATCCCCTCCACCACCTTGTCAAAGAATGCCGCCGCACGGGAGGACATGGCGCGGGCGCGCAGGCAGCCATGTACCATGCCGGGCTCATTGAACCAGACCGCCTGCCCGCCAGCGCCGCGTATCGCGTCGCGATATGCCCCGCCGTCGCTGGCAAGCGGATCACATTCCGCCGTGATCAGCACGCTCGGCGGCAGGCCGGTGAAATCCGTGTCACTCAGCGGGGCAAATCGGGGATCATCTGCCGGCGGCTCCCCTTCCCCGACGCGGACCTTGAGGTAGAACGCCAGATCCGCAGCCGTAAGCTGTGGCGCATTTGCATGCTCCACATAAGACCCCTGCCCCCGGTCACCGCCCAAACCGGGATAGATCAGCAGCTGACCCCTGATCCGGCCCGGCAGCAACTGACGCGCCTGATGCGTCACCGCAGCGGCAAGGTTGCCGCCTGCGCTGTCGCCCGCCATGACCAAAGGACCGGGGTGAACCTTCGCGATGGCTTCGAATGCGGCACAGGCATCGTTGAAACAGCCCGGAAAGACCACCTCGGGCGCCAGCCCGTAATCGACCGAGATCACCCGGTATCCCGTACGGTCACAGATCGCGGCGCAGATGTCGTCGTGGCTGTCCAGCCCGCCCACAACAAAACCGCCACCGTGGTAATAGACCACCGTGACATCCGTCGCCGTCTTCTCGTAGATCCGGCAGGGCACCGCGCCATAGGGGATGTCCCGCACAACGATCCCTGCGGGCCGTCCCTGATCAAAGAGGCGGCACATCCGGTCATAGACCTGCCGCTGTTCCCCGGTCGTCATCTCGACGGCATCCGGCGGATAGGCGGCATCAAGCCGCGCGATATAGGCCCAGGTCTCGGCGTCGATCAGCTGGTCATAATCCGGGGCGTTCACGCCTCCTCCCATGGCCGGGTAAAGCTGTCGAGCACGGCCCCGACGTCCTGCTGCGCGGCACCGTTCATGGAAATCCTGGCGACCAGGCCGCGTTTCTTGTCGTCGACCACATGATCCACCCGCGCGGCACTGCCCGCCGCCGTCAGCGCGGCATCATAGACACGGGTGATCGCATCCTTGCGCAGATCGGGTTTGAAAATCTTGCCCACCGCCGTTTTCGGCAGTTCCTTCATGATGGTGACATGTTTGGGCTGGGCCGCACGTTCGTGGACCTTCTCGCTGCAATAGACCAGCAATTCCTCTTCCGTGACCTCTGCCCCTTCGACCAGTTCCACATAGGCGCAGGGGATTTCACCCGCATGGGCATCCGGCTGTCCGATGGCCCCGGCAAAGGCGACGGCATCATGTCCCAGAAGCGCCTCTTCGATCTCGGCCGGGTCGATGTTGTGCCCGCCGCGAATGATCAGGTCCTTGGAGCGGCCGGTGATCCACAGGTAGCCGTCCGCATCCATCCGGCCCAGGTCACCGGTGCGCAGGAACTTGTCCTTGTAGTACAGATCCTTGTTCTTGTCCGCTTCGGTATAGGTATTGCCGACATAGACACCGGGGTTCGACACGCAGATTTCCCCCACCTCGTCGATGCCCAGTTCCTTGCCGTTGCTGACGATCTTGATCTCGGTATAGGGGAAGGGAATCCCGATCGAGCCCACCTTTTTCAGCCCGTCCACCGGGTTGCCCGAAATCAGGCAGGTTGCCTCGGTCATGCCGTAGCCTTCGACAATCGTCATGCCGGTTGTCTTCTCGAACCGGCGGAACAATTCCAGCGGCAGCGGGGCAGAGCCGGAGAACGCCGTCTTCACGCTGGAAATATCCGCATTGACCGGGCGCTGCATGGTGGCGGCAAGGGCCGTCGGAACAGAGACCACAAAGGTGACCTTCCAGCGTTCCACCAGCTTCCACAGGTTGTCGAACACGCCCTCGCCGCGATAGCCCTGCGGCGTCGGGAAAACGATATGCGCGCCCGACGACAACGCCCCCAGCAGCATCACCTGGCAGGCCATGACATGGAACAGCGGCAGCGGGCAGAGCATCACGTCTTCTGCGGTCAGCAGCAGTTCGGAGCCGATCCAGCCGTTGTAGATGGTGCCGGAATAGAGGTGCTGTGCGACTTTCGGCATGCCGGTGGTGCCGCCGGTATGGAAATAGAAGGCCACGCGGTCTTCCTGCACGTCCTCAAAGGTCAGCTCCTTGGGTTGCTTGCTGATTTCGGCGTTGAAGTTCAGGTACTTCGCCTGATTTCCCACCAGCCCCTTGGGCCGGATCAGCGGCACGATCCAGGATTTCGGCGGCGTCAGGTAGCGCACAAGGTCCACCTCAAGCACCGTATGAACGCCGGGGGCAAGCTTGACGGCTTCGGCTGTCTTTTCGGCCACGTCGGTCTTGGGGAAAGGCCGCAGGGTGACCACCACCGATGCCCCGGTCTCACGCAGGATCGAGCCGATCTGTTCGGCGTCCAGCAGCGGGTTGATGGGGTTGGCGATGCCCGCCACGCCGCCCCCCAGCAGGGTCAGAACGGTTTCATTGCAATTGGGCAGGACATAGGCCACGACATCCTTCGGGCCGATGCCCAGAGACCGGAACAGGTTGGCCGTCTGGCTGACCTTGTCCTTGAGCTGGGTCCAGGTAAAGGTCTCGGCCTTGTCCTTGGGGCCGGAAAAGATCTGGTAACTGATGGCCTTGTGGTTCGGAAACTTTGCCGTTGTCCGGCTGATCAGACCATAAAGCGTTTTTGGCAAATCACGCTCTGCCCAGGGCATTTCGCCTTCGATCTTCTTGCGGTCTTCGATACCACTGTATCCCATGAACAATCCTCCCCAAATGCCGGTTTCCGGCTGAATTTTTCCTGGGTCAAAGGATGCGATGAAACCGGGTAATTCGCAAGGCAATGTCCACCCGCACCACGGTCAAATGACGCAGCGGCAGGATTCCGGGCCGGAATTTCGCGCCCCTATTCGGCAGCGATGCCATCGGTGAATTGCAACCGTGCCAGCCGGGCATAGAGGCCCCCCCTGGCCACCAGGGCATCATGGGTGCCTGTCGCCACCACGCGCCCCGCTTCCAGAACGACAATGCGGTCCGCCTTTTTCACGGTCGCCAGACGGTGCGCCACGATCAATGTGGTACGGTCCCGGCTCAGGTGGTCCACCGCCTGTTGTACCGCACGCTCGCTTTCGGCATCCAATGCGCTGGTTGCCTCGTCCAGCAGCAGCACCGGCGCGTCGCGCAGGATCGCGCGGGCGATGGCAATGCGCTGCTTCTGCCCGCCGGACAGCATGACGCCACGCTCGCCCAGATAGCTGTCATAACCATCTGGCAGCGCCGCGATGAAATCATGCGCGGCAGCGGCCCTTGCGGCGGCCTCCACTTCCGCATCGCTGGCTTCGGGTCTGCCAAAGCGAATGTTTTCCGAGGCCGAGGCGGCAAAGATCACCGGGTCCTGCGGCACCAGCGCGATGGCCTTGCGGAAGGCATCCCGCGCCACTTCGCGCAGGTCCACCCCATCCAGCGTGATGCGGCCGGACGAAGGATCATAGAACCGCAGGATCAGCTGGATGATCGTGGTCTTTCCCGCTCCGGAGGGGCCGACGAAAGCCACCGTTTCGCCCGGCTGAATGTCCAGCGTCACCCCATCCAGCGCCGCAGTGCCGGGTCGCGCGGGGTATGAGAAATGCACATCCTCGAACAGGATCCGCCCGCGTACCGGGTCCGGCAAAACACCCGCTTCCACCGGGTCCTGCACGCTGTCCTCGGCTTGCAGCAGTTCGACAAGCCGTTCCGTCGCGCCCGCCGCGCGCTGCAACTCGCCCCAGATTTCCGACAGCGCCGCAACGCCGCCCGCAACCATCACCGCATAGATCACGAATTGCACCAGTGCGCCGGGGGTCATATTGCCCTCGCGCACATCATTGGCACCGATCCACAGCACCCCGACCACGCCGGAGAAAACCAGGAAAATCACGATCACCGTCATCGCGGCGCGGGTCTTGATCCGGCGGCGGGCGGCGTCGAACGACCCTTCGGTCATGCGGGCAAAGGCATCGCGCGTCACGGTTTCATGGGTAAAGGCCTGTACCGTCTGCACCGCGCCCAGGCTTTCTGAGGCATTGCCGGAAGACGCCGCGATCCAGTCCTGGTTCTCGCGGCTGATGACGCGCAACCGGCGGCCCAGCACCAGGATCGGGATGACCACCGCAGGCACGATCAGCAGCACCAGCCCGGTCAGCTTGGCCGAGGTCAGCAGCATCAGCGCAAGCCCCCCCGTGAAGATCAGGATGTTGCGCAGGGCGATGGAAACGGAGGAGCCGATGACGCTGAGGATCAGGGTGGTATCGGTGGTGATCCGGCTCAGCACCTCGCCGGTCATGATCCGTTCATAAAACGCAGGGCTCATGGAAATGACCCTGTCAAAGACCGCGCGCCGGATATCGGCAACCACACGTTCGCCCAGCCGCGTCACCAGCGCATAGCGCAGCCCGGTGCCGACAGCCAAGAGCGCCGCAATCCCCAGGGCAGCCAGAAAGTAACGGTCCAGCAGTTCGGTTTCGGCAGACCGGAAGTTGTCCACCACCCGGCGCACCGCCAGCGGCAGGGTCAGCGACACCATCGCCGTCAGCATCAGCGCCAGCACCGCCAGGGCCATCAGCCCGCGATAGGGCAGCATGAAAGGTAAAAGCGCCCGAAGCGCGCCGATCCGCCGCGACTTTTCACGTTCTTCGGTCTGGGTCGGTGCGGGAACGGGTGCGCGTGCCATGGTTCGTCCTTTTTAGTCGTGACGTGTCATGGCGCGGCAGCACGCAGGGGTCAAGCGCCACCGATGTCGCAGTTGAACTTTGGAAGGGCTGGAGCGGGCGGCGGGAATCGAACCCGCATCATCAGCTTGGAAGGCTGAGGTCTTACCATTACACAACGCCCGCGCAGGGATTGAGTTAAGTCATCCGATCCGGAGCGTCAAGAAGGGCAATGCCGGCTTTCGACCCGCAGGCAGATATATCCGCCCCGCGCGGCGCACCCCGTCCCGGTCAGCTTTCCGGGCCCTCGCTGAGGATACACAGCACATTTGCCTTTGGCGTGATGCCCAGCGCGCGCTTGCCCTCCGCCCCAAGGGCCAGCAGGGCGGCAATGCCCGCAGCCCCCGAAGGGGTCGAGGCCAGACCGGCGACCATCGCGGTTCCCGCGCCTACCTGCGCCTCCTGCTCGGTGATCAGCGCAAAGGCATCCGCATCGCGCGCCAGCCCCTTCAGGGCGATCAGCGAGGGGCTCTTGCAATCCAGCCTGCCCATGTTGCTGGCGGGCCCCGGGCTGGTCACCGCCCTGCCCGCCGCAACCGAGCCATAAAGCGCCCGGGCCACTGCCGGTTCGACCACGACGATCCGCGGGTCATCCCCCCAATGCGCCCGTGCACAGGCGGCACAGGCCCCCGCCAGCCCGCCGACCCCGGCCTGCAGAAAGATATGGCTGGGCACCCGGGGCATCTGGCGCACCGCCTCGGCCATCAGCGCGAGGTAACCTTCCATCACCGCCAGCGGATCTTCGGTATATCCCGCCCAGGCCGTATCCGACAAAAGATGCCAGCCTTTCGCCGCCGCCTCCTGCTCCGCTGCGGCCATGGCCTCCTCATAGGTCGCCCCCGCGCGGCGCACCTCGGCCCCTTGCGCTTTCAGCCGCCCGGCAAAGGCATCCGCCACCGTTTCGGCAATATAGATGACCGAAGATGCACCGAATGCCGCCGCACCCGCCGCCACCGACAATCCGTGATTGCCCGCACTTGCGGTGACATAGGTCCGGCCGCGCGCAGCCTTGCCGTGGCGGGCGATGACATGGGCGGCCCCCAGCGCCTTGAAGCTGCCAAGCCCCATGCGCCCGCGTTCATCCTTGACCCAGACCTGCGCCACACCCGCCTCCACCGCGATGGCCTCGGCCTCCACCAGCGGGGTTTCGGCGGCAACCGGACAGCGCGCCAGCAGCGCCTCTACCCCGGCCGCATCAGCAACGGGGAATGGGATGTCATCCAGAGCGGAAACAGCGACCGGGCGTGCAACGTTCAAAATATCCATAAAGCGTCCGACCTTATATCTGAATCATCCCGTGACACGCATGTCCCGGGAGCGCCGCAGGCGCGGCAGGGTATTCGTGTCTCAAGTTCAAGGTCGGGCGCCTGGGTTACCGGATACGGCGATGCAGGCCACGTCAGGTGCTGCCCGGCAACTGCATATGTCAATCACAGGGCGCACCGGCGGCCCCCCAGATCTCCACATCGGCGGCGATATTCTCGGGCGTGCCGTCAGGGGCAGAGCGGCCCGCGCCGGGGGCATAGCCCCAGGCCACGAAAGGCGAGCTTCGCAGGTGTTCGGCAAGCTCGGCAATATCGTCGCCGTCATTGGTCTCCGGATCGCGCATCTGCGCGCAGATCTCGGCGCTGGACCTGCCCAGCCAGGCCAGCTCGACCGGGGGCAGACGCCAGGCATCACTGATATGGGGCGGCGCATGGGGCACGGTATTGGCCCTGCCCGTGGTCACATGACAGGCCCGGCAGGGCGTGCTCAGCGCGCCGATCCGGGTCTCGTCCGCCAGAATCCCCATGCCGTGAACGGTATCTGCCCCATAGCCCAAACCGTTCCACATCGGTTGACCGCTTTCGCCCACATGGCAATTGGTGCAGCGCGGATGCGAGACCTTTTCAAAGATCCGGTCCCAGGCGGCAAGGCCCGCTTCCCGGCTCTCCGTGGTTTCCTGTGCGGCCAGCGGGGCTGCCAGCAACAGCGCTGCAATCAAGAGGCGCATCAGACAAAATCCACATGTTTGGCAAAGGGCAATTCGCGGATCCGCTTGCCGGTCGCGGCAAAGATCGCATTGCCCAGCGCGGGTGCGGCAGGTGGCACGCCCGGTTCACCGATGCCGCGGATCCTGTCGCCGTTTTCCAGACCGCGCACCATGATCTGAGGTGTCTGGTGCAGGCGCATCCCCTCGAACACATGGAAATTGTCCTGCTGGGCCACGCCCCCAGCATAGGTCAGCTCGCAGTTCATCGCATGGCCCAGCCCCCAGATCACCCCACCCGAAAGCTGCGCCTCGAAGTTCACCGGGTCCAGCACCCGGCCCACATCGGCGGCGACAAAAACCTTGTCGATGCGGATGCCGCGATCCGTCTCGGTGACTTCCACCACCTCGGCCACCGGCACCCCGAAGGACAGGGTAAAGGCGACCCCGCGCCCCCGCCCCGGGCCAAGGTCGCTGCCCCAGCCCGACATCTCGGCCACCGCTTCAAGCACCTTGCGCGAGGTGTCGTGCCAGCACAGGCGCAGCCGTTCCTCCAGCGGGTCGGCCCCGGCGGCGTGGCACAGCTCATCCAGAAAGCTCTCATGCAGGAAGCCATTGCCGGAGGCGCCGACGGACCGCCAGGAACTGACCGGCACCATCGGCGGCACCCGGTAGCCGGTGACCCGGTAATCCGGGATCGCATAGGGCTGGTCCCAGGCTCCGGCGACAATCGCCACATCCGGCCCGATGGCGGGCTGCCCCAGACGGCCCAGCGAGGAGGCGGTCACGGAAGGCGCCGCAATGCCCAGATCATAGGCTGCCACCTGACCGTCCGACACCGCCCCCCGCGCGCGGCTGATCGCCAGCGGACGGGGAAAATCATGGGTCATGTCCTCTTCCCGGCTCCAGACCATCTTGATCGGGGTATCGGGCATCTCCAGCGCAATCTCGACCGCCTGCCGGATGTAATCGTCTTCCAGCCGCCGCCCGAAGCTGCCGCCGGACATCAGCACATGCACATGGACGTTTTCAGCCTCAAGCCCGGCCACGGCAGCGGCCCCCTCCTGCACGAAACGCGGGATCTGGGTGCCGGTCCAGATGTCCAGCCGCCCCTCCGTCAGTTTCACGACCACGGACATCGGCTCCAGCGGGGCATGGGCCAGATAGGGGATGCGGTACTCGGCTTCTAGCACATCCGCCCCCTTGAGCGCCGCTTCCACATCGCCCTCGTCCTTGAACCGGCTGTCCTGCCGGTCCTCGATGAAAGAGGCGGCAACATCGGCAAACTGCGCGGCCGTATCGCCGATATAGGGCGCTTCGCCCCAGTCCGCCTTGACCGCATCCGCCGCCTGAAAGGCGCGCCAGGTGTTGTCCGCAACCACGGCAAAGCCCCCGGTGATCGGCATGATGGCCTGAACCCCCCGCATCACCTCTGCCTCGGTCGCATCATAGCCCAGAATGCCGCCCCCAAGCGCCGGGTTGGTGCGGGTGGTGGCATGCACCATGCCCTCCATCACCAGGTCGATGCCATAGATCTGCGTGCCGGTGGATTTGGCGATGATGTCGGTGCGCAGATGATCCCGCCCCAGCATCCGCCATTCCGACGGGTCGCGCAGGGTGACATCCTGCACCGGGTCAATCTCTGCCGCCGTGGCGGCCAGATCGGCATAGGCCAGCCGCATCCCGTCAGGCAGCACCACCGCGCCGCTTTCGGTGCGCAGCTGATCGCGGTCCAGGCCGGTTTGCTGCGCCGCCGCCGCCAGCAGCGTCGCGCGCGCGACCGCACCGGCATGGCGCAGACGGTCGTACATGTCCGGCACCGTCGAGGATCCGCCGGTGAGCTGCAGCCCCAGAAGCTTGCCCACCACATCCGCCGCCCCGCGCCCGGTGCGCGCCATCATGCTGTCGGATGTCGCGGCAATCGGCATGCCTTCCGCGGCCACAACCCCGTTGTAATAGGCGGCCGAGGGCATGCCCGGATCAATCCGCACATCCGCCAGTTCCACATCCAGCTCTTCCGCCAGCAGATGCGCCTGGATCGAATAGGCGCCCTGCCCCACATCGGCACGCGGGGTGATCAGCGTCACGCCCTGGGCATCCACCTTGACGTAGGGGTTGAAGGCCACCTCACCCGGTTTCAGCTCTGCCAGCAGCGGGTTCTTCACGTCCCGCTTGTACATGTAGGTGCCAAAGGCGACCCCGCCCAGCACCGCGACCGACCCCACCAGAAAGCTGCGGCGCGCGATGGTTTTCACCCGTCCCATGCTCAGACCCCCTGCAGCTTGGCGGCGGCGGTCTTCACGGCGGCGCGGATGCGCGGATAGGTCCCGCAGCGACAGAGGTTCCCGCTCATCGCCGCGTCGATCTGTTCGTCGGTCGGCTCCGGGTTGAGATCGAGAAAGGACGCCGCCTGCATGATCTGCCCCGACTGGCAGTAACCGCATTGGGCCACCTGATGGTCCACCCAGGCCTGCTGTACCGCATGCAGCGCCTGCGGGGTTCCAAGCCCCTCGATCGTGGTCACTTCGCCATCCACATCTGCCGCCGCCAGCTGACAGGACCGCACGGCGACCCCGTCCACATGCACGGTACAGGCCCCGCATTGCGCGATCCCGCAGCCATACTTCGGGCCGGTGATGCCCAACTCGTCACGCAATACCCACAAAAGCGGCATGTCGTCTTCGACCTCCACCTCGTGATCGGTTCCGTTGACGCGCAGTCGCATGGTCAGCCTCCAACTGGTCTTGTGGGGGAAGCTTAGCGCCAAAAACCGGCAGGTAAAGCAGGAGAAGACCGCCGGGCCATTGACCCGGCGGCAGCTTCAGACCGTCAGGAAATCCCCTTCAGCGCGTGGCTTCCAAAGCCTCAAGCGCAGCCAGTCTGCTGACCAATGTCCTGATCTCAGATTCCTGGCGCGCATTCTGCCGCGTCAGGGCCGCGATCTGGTCTTCCTGCTCCAGCGTGTACAGCGTCAGTTCCTCGATTTTCTTCAGATGCGCCATCTGCATCTCGGTCATGTCCACACCATTTGCCCTGATCTCAGCCTCCGAAGGGATGTCCGGCAAATGCCTGTTCGTGCCGATGAAATCCCTGACCTCGGCCAGCGACCGCAGGGGGTAATCCGCGCCAAAGACGTAATCGGGCACATTCAGCGTGGTGTTGTTCACCACCAGCCGTCCCGTCACCACAACCGCGTCAGGGGCAGAATTGATGCCCAGTTTCAGCAGATTGTTGTTGGCGGCATTGTCGATCTTCAGCGGCGTGTTGCCCCCCGCGATGCCGACGTTCAGACGACCTGAATCCTGCTGGTTGCGGAATTCCCATGTGCTGGGGGTGGTGCCGTTCTGCTTGAGGCGGAACGCGGAATCGGAGCCGCTACCCGCCGCTTCGAAAAGCGCGAAGGCATCCGTATTGGACGCATTGGACCGGATGTGCAGCAATTCCTCGGGCGCATCGGTGCCAAGACCCACAAATCCGGTTTCGTCGAGATGGAAAGACCCGGATGGCGCCGTCCGGTCAATGCGGAATGGGGTGGTCCCGGCGGTCAGATCGCTGACGCTGAAAGCGGTTTGCCCGACGATCCGCCAGGCCTGTGGCGGCAAAAGCCCATTGCCGGTCTGTTCCAGCCGCAAGCCGGGGCCGATGGCCCCGGAGGCATGCAGCCGGTCCTGCGGAAACATCGTGCCCAGCCCGATGCCGCCGCCATTGTCGATCCAAAACGCATTTTCCGGCGCGCCACCCTCAATGCTGAAGGGGATTGTGTCAGCACTCAGATCCTCGATCGAAAAGCGTTCGATCCCGCCATTGTAATCGTCGTTCGGCCTGATCCGCCAATCGCGCCCGGGGTAATGCCCAGTCCCTGCTACCGACTGGTTTACCATGTCAATCCAGGCCTGCTTTGGTGTGTCGATGGTAAGCGGCCTGTCATAACTGGTGGGCTCGTCCTCGCCGCATCTCAGCCCCAGACAAAGGTTGCCGATGCTGGCGCTGCCCGCAACCGTAAGGTCCGCTGTCTGTACGTCTCCGTCAGCGATACGGACACCGTTGTTGAAGATGTCCTGCGCCGAAGCGGTCAGTGCGGGGGTCAGCGACAAAGCGACAGTGATAAAAAGCCGGATCAACATGGGACAGTCTCCCGAAACGGAAATGGCGCAGGCAATGGCCGGGGTGCTGGCGCAAAATGACTTATGTTAAAATCCCGCCTCCCCTCAGACGGCTGGCAATAGTTAACAGGACGGGGGCCCGTCCTGTCAAACCTCATGGCGCGCCTATTGCGCCGCAAGCGCCTCCAGCGCCGCTTCCAACCGGGCGATACGGTCCTCCTGCATCGCAATGCGCGCGTCCTGGGTTGAAATGCGGTCCTCTTGTGCAAGCGTGTAAAGCGTCAGCTCCTCGATCTTTTTCAGGTGGAGCATCTGCATTTGGGTCATGTCGACACCGGTCGCAGCAATCTCAGCAGCCGATGGCACATCCGGCAGGTGGCTGTTGGCGTCGATAAACGCCTGCACTTCGGCCAGTGGGCGCAGAGGATAATCGGCGTCGAATACGTAATCCGGCACGTTCAGTTGCGTGTTGTTCACGACCAGCGTACCGGTGATGTTCACCTCGCCCGGAAGGCCGTTGCGCCCCAGCCGCAACAGGTTGTTGTTGGCGGCACTGTCGATCTTCAGCGGCGTATTGCCGCCCGCAATGCCGACGTTCAGACGGCCGGAATCCTGCTGGTTGCGGAATTCCCATGTGGTTGGGGTCACCCCGTTCTGGCGCAGGCGGAAAGCCGCGTCAGAGCCTGCGCCATTGGCATCGAACAATGCAAAGGCGTCGGTGTTGATGGCGTTGGAACGGATGTGCAACCGTTCCTCGGGCGAACCTGTGCCGAGGCCGATATTGCCATCTCTGTCGACCACCAGCGAGCTGACCGGCGCGCCGGCCCTGACGTGAAACGGTATCGTGCCGCCGGTGGTATCGCTCAGGAAAAAGGACGTTTCGTTTCCGCCCAAATCCCAAACCCGGGGCGCAAGGATCACAGAACCTTGTTCAAAACGCTGGATCGCCGTGTTCTGACTGAAAATGTGCAGTTCCTGTTGCGGCAGAGCGGTCCCGAAACCGATCCTTGGCTCGCCACCTACCGATGAGACGTAAAGACTGTTGGGATGAGTGTTGGCTTCGATCCGGAACGGCGTTGTGTTGTTGGTCTGGTCGCGAACGACGAAATTGTTCGACCCGTCAACATTGGTCTGCAGACTCCAGTCGGCAAACCCACCGGAGACGCTGGTGTCATCGAACAGGATCTCCGGTTGGGTGCTTTTGATCTTGATGTCTTCATTGTTGAAAACCTCACCATCCACGCATGAGACAGCGCCGACGCATAGATTGCGTTGGACGATCAGATCGTCGGCAATCACCTGATCGGCGCTGGCCGGACAGGCCATGAAAGCGAGGCCCAGAAAGGCCCCAAGACACGAGACGGATTGTGGTACGAATATCTTGATTGGCATCTGTCAGTCTTCCTGTGAAAATACGAAAGGCGTGGAATAGGGTTGTCCCAATCATCGGCCGGGACATACAGCGACCATGCCAACAGGCAATGATCCTGCCAACATCTTATTTCAGAAGGCCCGCAGCGCCTGCGCGCCTTCGAAAGTCGTGTTTCGCATCCACGGGCCCCGCGCCGGTGCGGTGACCGCATGGACCTTATCTGAGGCTGTCGATCTGAGCCTGAAGGAGGGCGATCGAGCGCTCTTGCGCAGCCAGACGCATGTCCTGCCCCGCGCGGGCCTGTTCCAGTTCCAGGGTATAAAGCGTCAGTTCCTCGACCTTCTTCAGCAGCGTCATCTGCATCGCAGTCATATCGACACCTTTCGCAGCAATTTCCGCCGCCGATGGTACATCCGGCAGGTGGGAGTTTTCGTCAATGAACGCCTGCACCTCGGAGAGCGGGCGCAGCGCGTAATCATGTGCAAAGACGTAGTCGGGGACATTCAACTGGGTGTTGTTCACCACCAGCGTGCCGGTGATATTGACCTCTCCGGGTTTGCCGTTCCGGCCGAGACGGATCAGGTTGTTGTTTGCGGCATTGTCGATTTTCAGCGGCGTGTTGCCACCGGCAATACCGACATTCAAGCGACCGGAATCCTGCTGATTGCGGAATTCCCATGTGGTGGGGATGAGGCCGTTCTGGCGCAGGCGGAAGGCGGCGTCCGATCCAGCCCCATTGGCATCGAATAGCGCGAATGCATCGGTGTTACTGGCGTTCGTGACAATATGTAGCTTTTCTTGGGGGGCGTCTGTGCCCAGCCCAATTTTTTCCCCGTTGATGACGAACGACAATTGGTTGTTTCCACCGGGAACGATCAGGAAAGGTGTGGAGTCTGCAGTCACATCGTAGATCTGAAAACCGGCATTTAGAGAAACCGGATCACCGATCTGCCAGGCTTGTCCGATTGAGGTGCTTTGCAGCCGAAGCGATGGCGAGGAACTGTCCGAAACAATGTGCATATCTGCCTGTGGGATGGAGGTGCCCAAACCGATATCGCCATCCGCTGCCACAAACAGGCTGCTGGTCGGCGCATCGCCCTCGACCACGAATGGCGTGGTGTTCGCCGTCAGGTTCCTGAGAATGAATCTTTCCAGCCCGGTCGATCCTGTTTCATTCGCTTCGAGCGCCCAGTCGGCTGTTGGGAATCCGGAGCTGGTGGAGTTATCTTCAAACACGACCCGCGTGTTGTTGCCTTTGATCACTACGCTATCATAAAGGCCTGCGAATGTTTCGTCAGTTGCGCAACCAAGACCCACGCAAAGGTTGTCGCGGATGGTTGGGCTCGTGCTGCTCAGCACTTCGGCGTGCAGCGGCGCGGCAACAATCAGCAGGTTGAAAAGAAAAGGTGTCAGTAGGAAGTTTCTGTTCAGCATGGTTTTTCCTTCGATAAATTTTTCGAACGTCTCGGTGCAAATCGCTTGACGGCAGTCTCTCGGGTGCCTGCTCCGTCGACTAAATAAAGGAGCAAATCCGGCGTTCTGTAAAACAACCACCAGTAGAGACACTAATCCACCTATTCCGACAGCAGCGCTTCGATCCTGGCCAGTCTTGTCGTCAACGCAGCGATCGTTGCTGTCTGTTCAGAGATCTCCTTCTGCTGCTCCAGCGTATAGAGCGTCAGTTCCTCGATCTTTTTCAGATGCACCATCTGCATAGCGGTCAGGTCCACGCCATTCGCCTTGATTTCGGCCTCTGAGGGGACATCCGGCAGGTGGGAGTTTTCGTCAATGAACGCCTGCACCTCGGAGAGCGGGCGCAGCGCGTAATCATGTGCAAAGACGTAGTCGGGGACATTCAACTGGGTGTTGTTGACCACCAGCGTGCCGGTGATGTTCACCTCTCCGGGCAGTCCGTTGCGCCCCAGCCGCAACAGGTTGTTGTTGGCGGCATTGTCGATCTTCAGCGGCGTGTTGCCGCCAGCGATGCCCACGTTCAGACGGCCGGAATCCTGCTGGTTGCGGAATTCCCATGTGGTTGGGGTCACGCCGTTCTGGCGCAGCCGGAATGCCGCGTCAGAACCTGCGCCATTGGCATCGAACAATGCGAAAGCGTCGGTGTTGGTGGCGTCGGAACGGATGTGCAGCAGTTCCCCGGGCGTATCGGTGCCAAGCCCGACAAAGCCATCGGTGTCAATGTAGAGCCGACTGGAATTGTCCGTCAGGTCGCGGATTTCGAAGGTGTCGGCGGCGGTCAGTTCCCAGGAATGCGCGCTGCCGCCACTCCTGGTCATGCGGATCGCGGCTTCGTTTCCTGTATCGACAAGATGCACCTTGGCCTGCGGGATCGAGGTGCCGAGGCCCAGATTGCCCGACGTGGCAAGCCAGAAGGCATCGTTCGGCACTGCGCCTGCAATGGTAAAGGGCGTGGTGGCTGCCGAGTTATCCTCGACCGAGAAACGGTCAATCCCGCCGCTGTTGGGATCGTTGACGCGCAAGGTCCAGTCGCGGTTGGGCACGGATGCACCCGACGTATCGACAAACTCGATGGAATTGTTGGTATATCTTAACCGCAGCGCGGTCTCATTGGGAATAACCTCGCCGGGATTGCAGCTGTTGCCCATGCAGACCTTGCCGTCAAGGACGGTCAGGTCTTCGACATAGAGGCTGCCTTCGGACGGGTTTCCAACCTGCCCGACTGCGAGCGGCACCTGGATCACCAGATCGCCTTCGATGTTGACATCATTGGGGTGGGTGGTCTGAGCCAGAACAGGTGCCGCAAACAGGCAGAACATGGTGCAGAAGGACGGGGCAGGTAATTTAATCGGCATCATAGCCTCCTGGGCACCTGGTGGCCCCGGCCCGGCCAGGGAACATGGTGCAAAAAAGTTTATCAAAATGAGGACACAGCAAGGCGCCCGGTGCAGCAAGTTAGCGCCCGGCATTGCCTTGCGTCAATTGTTTCGGTGGCGCGGGTCAAACCGCGCTGCTGCACCCGGGCCGTCTGGGTCCGGTCAGGACGGGCATGAGGGACTTCCATCTGGGCCGGTTTGCCCTCTTGCAGGCGGCGCGTTTGCAGGCGGCTCTTGCGTTCTGCCGGGGCTTGCAGAGCGTCCGTTCTCAACCTTCTTCAGCAGCGTCATCTGCGTTGCGGCCTTGGCAATGCCCCTGGGTGCGATCCCGCCATCGGACAACAGCGTCGGCAACTGGCTGTTGGCGTCGACAGGGACCGCAGGCATGCCCGGGGGCACAGGCGCAATCCTAAACGCAAGAAGCGGCACCCATTTTCATTTCTGGCCCCGGATCATGGGCCGAAATTCAAATGGATGCCGCGTGGGTCCTTTCACAGGACCGGTTGGCTGTCAGCCGTCGTCCTTATTCGGTCAGCAGCGCCTCGACCCGGGCCAGACGATCACGCAGATCGCTGTTCTCCTGTTTCTGCGCCGTGATCGCATCTTCCTGCTGCAGGGTGTAGAGTGTCAGTTCCTCGACCTTTTTCAGCAGGGCCATCTGCATGCCGGTCATGTCCACGCCGCCAGCCGCGATGTCCTTTTCAGAGGGCACTTCCGGCAGGTGGCTGTTCTGATCAATGAATGCCTTCACCTCTGACAGGGGCCGCAGCACGTAGTCATCCTTGAACACATAGTCCGGCACGGAAAGCGCGACATCGTTGACCAGCAGACGCCCGGTAATCCGGACCACATCGGTTTCATTGTTCGAGCCAAGACGCAGCAGGTTGTTGTCGGCCTGATCGTCGATCTTGAGCGGTGTGTTCCCGCCCGCAATGCCGATATTCAGACGGCCCGAGTCCTGCTGGTTGCGGAATTCCCAGGTTGTCGGGATCAGGCCGTTCTGGCGCAGCCGGAAGGCCGCATCGGAGCCGCTGCCATTGGCATCGAACAGGGCAAATGCATCAGTATCCGGCGCGTTCGAGCGGATATGAAGCTGCTCCTCCGGTGCCGCAACACCGAAACCGACCCTGCCAGTTTCCGTGATGATCAGGCTGTCATTGGGCGCATCCGCTTCAATGACATAGGGAATCTTGGTGTGGGTCACATCCACAATCAGAAAGTTGCTTTCATTGGCAACCACATCCCAGATCTGGGCTCCCGGCCCACCGGCGGTCTGCTCAAGCCGGATGCCGGGGCTGTCGGTGGCCGTCAGGTGCAGATCCCGCATCGGGAATTGCGTGCCCAGACCGACATGGCCGGTGTCATCAAGGATAAAGCCGTTGCCCGGCGCTCCCGCCATGATGCGGAAGGGTTGCTGGCCCCCGGTGACATCCGTGATGGCAAAATAGCTGTCGCCGGTCGGATCATTGTCGTTGATATTGATGCGCCAGTCGTTCAGGGGCGCGGGCGACACCGAGGTATCGTTGAACAGAATACTGACATCTGTGCCTGCCAGTGTCAGTTCGTCATCGGGCGATTCAAAATCGTCGTCACATCCCCCCCCGATACAAAGGCCGACACCCAGAAGGGCCCCCAGGTCAAGATCAATATCAATGATCTGAGCCTGTGCCGGAACACTTGTCATCGTAATGGGCAGAATCGCCGCGATCAGGGATTTCCTAAAATTGGTCATTTCACTTCTCCAAACCAGTACCCCTATGGTTGTAGGCGGAGAATCCGAATAAATTTTGACGAGATTTCTCAATATTACGGATTGGACCCGTTCTATTAACTGAATCTTAATTAAATTTACGTAGCCAACAAAATCAGGCACTTCCGGGGGCTGAATCTCGGAAATCACGGGGAACCGGTGGGAAAAGCGCCCAAAATGTGCCGCTCGCCTGCAAGTTGTAGGCGAAAGGATTAACATTACTGAATTTTCGCAGGCCGCATACAGCGCCACACTCGCACCGGAACACAAGGCCGTTCAGACCTTGGAGTCGTTCAGACCCTGTTTTGCTTCGCTCTACGGGTTGCGAAACAAAACAGGTCTTTCGGCAGCTTTATAGCATATGTGACGATAAAGTCATCCGTTAAAATTCAACTACCGCGCGAATGGACTTTCCTTCATGCATCAACTCGAAGCCGTAGTTGATCTCATCCAGGGTCAATTTATGCGTAATCATCGGGTCGATCTCGATTTTTCCGGACATGTACCAATCGACGATCTGCGGCACATCGGTCCGGCCCTTTGCACCGCCAAAGGCCGTGCCGCGCCAGACCCGCCCGGTCACCAGCTGGAAGGGACGGGTGGAAATTTCGGCCCCGGCAGCAGCCACACCGATGATGATGCTTTCGCCCCATCCCTTGTGTGCAGCTTCCAGCGCGGTACGCATCACCTTGGTGTTGCCCGTCGCATCAAAGGAGTAATCCGCCCCGCCGCCGGTCAGTTCGACCAGATGCGCGACCATGTCACCCTCTACATTGTTGGGATTGACGAAGTCGGTCATGCCGAAATACTTCGCGATCTCGGCCTTGTCGTCGTTCAGGTCAACGCCGACGATCTGGTCCGCACCCGCCAGCCGCAGCCCCTGGATCACGTTCAGCCCGATGCCGCCAAGGCCAAAGACCACGCAGCGCGCCCCGATCTCGACCTTGGCGGTGTTGATAACCGCCCCGATCCCCGTTGTCACGCCGCAGCCGATATAGCAGATCTTGTCAAAAGGCGCATCCTTGCGCACCTTGGCCAATGCGATTTCCGGCACCACCGTGTGATTGGCAAAGGTGGAACAGCCCATGTAGTGATGGATGGGCGTGCCATCCAGCATGGAGAACCGCGTGGTCCCGTCCGGCAAAAGCCCCTGCCCCTGTGTCACGCGGATCGCCTGGCAGAGGTTGGTCTTGCCTGACAGGCAATATTCGCACTGCCGGCACTCCGGCGTATAAAGCGGGATCACATGATCGCCCGGTTCCAGCGTCGTCACACCTTCGCCGACTTCCAGCACGATACCGGCACCCTCATGGCCCAGGATCGCGGGAAAGATGCCTTCGGGATCGTCGCCCGAACGGGTGAATTCATCGGTGTGGCAAAGCCCGGTCGCCTTGATCTCGACCAAGACCTCGCCCTTCTTTGGCCCTTCGAGGTTCACTTCCATGATCTCTAACGGTTTACCTGCCTCAACGGCGACGGCTGCACGGGTCTTCATCATGGGGAGTCCTCCGGTTTTGAATTTCTGGCAAAAGGCCCAAGCTGGGCCGCGATGTCAAGCGGCGCGCGCCTGTCGGGCAAGAAATACCAGCCGGTGACAGGGCTCAGCCGCCCAGCGGCGCATTCGACTTGATCCGCCGCAGCACGACATTGGTCTGCGCCGAGTTGACGGCGGGCTGCACGAAGAGGAAATCTTCGAGGAAGGTATTGTAGGCGTCGATGTCCCGGCACAGCACCCGCAGGTGATAATCCGCCTGCCCTGTGGTGGCAAAACACTCCGTCACTTCCTCGCGCAGCTGCACCGCCGCGATGAAGCGCGCCAGCGCCTGGGTGTCGTGGCGGGTCAGATGCACATGCACGATCGCCTCGAACCCAAGGCCCATCGCAACCGGATTCACCATCGCGCCATAGCGTTCGATCACCCCTGCCTCTTCCAGCGCCCTGACCCGCCGCCAGCAGGCCGAGGCAGAGATATTCAACTTTTCCGCCAGCTGTGCGTTGGACTGACGGGCGTCCTGCTGCAGCAGGCGCACAAGTTTGCGATCAATGGCTTCCATCTACCTTCCTGAATTATCTGTTCACCAGAGGGCGTACTGATGAATTATTCACCCGGATATCACAAGGGACGAAGCGAGAATAGACAACAAATACCGGCAAAACTGCGCTAAACTGACCTTTCAGGAGGCATTTCACATGACCAAGCAGGACCAGAATTTTTCCACCTATGCGCTGGACGACCGCTACGCGCTGCCGCGCGGGCGCGTCTTCATGACCGGCACGCAGGCACTGGTGCGCATCATGCTGGACCAATCACGGCGCGATCAGGCGGCGGGGCTGAACACCGCCGGTTTCGTCTCGGGCTATCGCGGCTCCCCGCTGGGTGGTCTGGATCAGGAGATGTGGCGCAACAAGTCGCGCCTGGACGCGGGCCGCATCAAATTCCTGCCTGCGGTGAACGAAGACCTTGGTGCAACCGCCGTTCTGGGCGCGCAGCAGGCCCATTTGGACCCCCATGCGGAGGTCGAGGGCGTCTTTTCCATGTGGTACGGCAAGGGACCGGGCGTGGACCGCTCGGGCGATGCGCTGAAACACGGCAACGCCTATGGCTCCGCCCCCAAGGGTGGCGTGCTGGTGGTGGCGGGTGACGATCACGGCTGCGTCTCTTCCTCCATGCCGCATCAATCCGACGTGGCCTTCATGGCCTGGTTCATGCCCACGCTGAACCCGGCCAGCGTTGCCGAATATCAGACCTTCGGCGAATACGGCTTTGCCCTGTCGCGCTTCACCGGCACCTGGGTCGGGTTCAAGGCGATTTCCGAAACGGTGGAATCCGGTGCCTCCGTCGATCTGGCCCCGGACCGCGAATTCCTCCAGCCCGATTATACCGCGCCACAGGGCGGGCTGCATGTGCGGCTGGGCGATCTGCCCTCGCCGCTGATCGAAACCCGCCTGCACGACAAACTTGAGGCGGTCGAGGCCTTTGTCGAGGCCAACCCCATCGACCGGCGCATCTACGACCTGCCCGACGCCTCCTTCGGCATCGTGACCACCGGCAAGGGGCATCTTGACCTGATGGAGGCGCTGCGCCTGCTGGGCCTGACCGAGGACCGCTGCCGCGCGCTTGGCATCGACATCTACAAGGTCGGCATGGTCTGGCCGCTGGCCCGGCGCGATGCGCTGGCCTTTGTCCGCTCCAAGCGCGAAGTGCTGGTGATCGAGGAAAAGCGCGGCATCATCGAAAGCCAGTTCAAGGAAGCGTTTTACGACTGGCCCGGCTCCAAGCCCGCGCGCATGGTCGGCAAGCACGACGAGAACCTGGAGGAACTGGTACCCTGGACCGGCGAGCTGTCGCCGCTGAAACTGGTGCCGATCCTCGCCGCGCGGCTGCATGCCTTCTTCCCCGGCGAGGGTCTGCAGGACAAGGCCCGCGCGCTGACCGACATGCCGCCCACCCTGCTCAACGTGCCCGGCGCCACCCGCACGCCCTATTTCTGCTCGGGCTGCCCGCATAACACCTCGACCAGGCTGCCCGAAGGCTCCACCGCCAATTCCGGCATCGGCTGCCACGTCATGGCCTCCTGGATGGACCGCGACACCGCCGGTTTTGCCCAGATGGGCGGCGAAGGCGTGCCCTGGATCGCCACCTCGATGTTCAACGGCGGCAAGCATGTCTTCCAGAACCTTGGTGAAGGCACCTGGTATCACTCCGGTTCGCTGGCGATCCGGCAGGCCGTGGCCGCCAAGACCAATATCACCTACAAGATCCTCTATAACGACGCCGTCGCCATGACCGGCGGCCAGCCGGTGGACGGCCCGGTCTCTGTCAGCGGCATTGCGCAGGCGGCGCGGGCCGAGGGGGTCACCCGCATCGCCATTGTCTCTGACATGCCGGAAAAGTTCACGCAGGGCGACTTTCCCAGGGGGACCACCTTTGACCACCGCCGCGACCTGGACACGGTACAGCGCGAGCTGCGCGACATTCCGGGCGTCACCGTCCTGATCTACGAACAGATGTGCGCCACCGAGAAACGCCGCAAGCGCAAGCGCGGCACGCTTGAGGATCCGCCGAAGTTCGTGATGATCAACGATCTGGTCTGCGAAGGTTGCGGCGATTGTTCGCTGGAATCCAACTGCCTGAGCGTGGAACCGAAAAAGACCGAATTCGGCACCAAGCGCCAGATCAACCTGAGCACCTGCAACAAGGATTATTCCTGCCTCAACGGCTTCTGCCCCTCTTTCGTGACCATCGAAGGCGCCACCCGCCGCCGCAAATCCGGTGCCGGTTTCGACGTGGCCGAAATGGCCGCCGCCCTGCCCGACCCCGAGATGCCGCACCTCGACGACCCCTATGACCTGCTGGTCACCGGTGTCGGCGGCACCGGCGTGGTGACCGTGGGCGCGCTGATCTCCATGGCGGCGCATCTGGAGGGCAAGGGCGCCTCCGTGCTCGACTTCACCGGTTTCGCGCAGAAATTCGGCACCGTGCTGGGCTATGTGCGGCTCGCCAACCGGCCCGATGATGTGCATCAGGTCCGGATCGAGGAAGGCCACGCCGACGCGGTGATCGGCTGCGACATGGTGGTAAGCTCCGCACCCAAGGCCTCGGCCCATTACCGCAGGGGTACACGGATCGTGCTGAACCGGGCGGAAATGCCCACCGGCGACCTGGTGCTGAACCGCGATGCCGATCTGGCGATGGACAGGCGCGAGGCGGTCATCGCGGGCGTTGTCGGTGCCGGGAACCTCTCTGCCTTCGATGCCAATGCCATGGCCGAACGGCTGATGGGCGACGCCGTCTTTGCCAATGTGATGATGCTGGGCTTTGCCTGGCAGAAGGGTCTGGTGCCGGTCTCGCTCACCGCGCTTTATCAGGCGATCGAGCTGAACGGCGTGGCCCCCGACCGCAACAAGGACGCCTTTGCCTATGGCCGCGTCATGGCGGCGGACCCGGGCAAGCTGGCCCTGCCCCAACCGACCCCGCCGGATGAGACGGTTCAGGGCCTGATCGACCGGCGCATGGATTTCCTGACCGATTACCAGGACACCGCCTATGCCCGCCGCTACGCTGAGACACTGGCCCGTTTCGCCAATACCGGCGCGACCGATGCCATGCAGCGCGCGGCAGCGAAATCGCTGTTCAAGCTGATGGCCTACAAGGACGAATACGAGGTCGCCCGCCTGCACAGTCAGACCGGATTTGCGGCGCGCATCGCCGAGGAGTTCGAGGGCGATTACAAGGTCAGATACCACCTCGCCCCGCCGATCTGGCCCACCGGCCGTGACACCCGTGGCCGCCCCTTCAAGAAGAGCTTTGGCCCCTGGATGGGGTCTGCCTTCCGCCTGCTGGCCCGGATGAAACGCCTGCGCGGCAGCTGGGCGGATGTGTTTTCCTACGGGGCGGACCGGCGGCTGGAAGTGGCGCTGATCGGCTGGTACGCGGATCTGCTGGACCAGGTGGCCCGCAGCGCATTGCCAGAGGAGGACAAACTGGCCCTGCTCGCCGCACCGATGGAAATCCGCGGCTACGGTCCGGTCAAGGAAAAGGCGGCTGAAAAGATCCGCGCCGAGGTGAAGGCGCTGCTGTCGGCGTAACGTTTTCTTCAAAGAAAACGGCCCGGAGTTTTCAATAACTCCGGCACGCGGCAAGGCACAATCAGGGAAACGACAGCCGAAAGCGCCGGACCCAGGCACAAGTGCTGCCGCCAGCCTTACGTTTTCTTCAAAGAAAACGGCCCGGAGTTTTCAAAAACTCCGGCGCGCGGCAAGGCACGGCAAGCGCTCAAAGGGTCATCACCCCCGGCGCGCGGGCCGGATCAGGCCGCAGCTCTCAGTCCAGATCCCGGATCACCGCATAGGCCGCCCGGTAACGCGCATGGCCATCGGCCATCGCATCGCTCAGGGCCGGGTCAGGTGCCATGCTGCGCGCGATCGGGGGTTTGGCGGCAATCTCCGCCCCGGCTCCGGTCGCGGCCATCTGACCCAGCCGCGCCGCACCCATGGCCGCACCGAAATCGCCCGCCTGCGGCACCTCCAGCGGAAAGCCCAGGGTGCTGGCCAGCATCGACAACCAATGATCCGACCGTGCCCCGCCCCCCAGCGCCAGCGCGCTTTCGATCCGTGTGCCGGTTGCCCCCAGGGCGAGGTTGCAATCGGCAAAGGCATAGCTGACCCCCTGCAATACCGCACGGGCCGCCGCGCGGGCATCGGTGGCGTGATCCAGATGCAGGAACTGCCCCCGGATCGCCGCATCATTATGCGGTGTGCGCTCGCCGCCCAGATAGGGCAGGAACAGCGTCCGGTCCGGAGCCTGCACATTTCCCAGATCGCGGGTCAGATCGGCCGCCGATTGCCCGGTCAGCCGCGCCAGCCATTCCAGGGCATCGGTGGCCGCAAGGATCACCCCCATCTGGTGCCAGGTGTCCGGCACCGCATGGCAGAAGGTATGCACCGCCGTCTCCGGGTCGGGGCGATAGCCGTCATTGGCGGCAAAGAGCACACCCGAGGTGCCCAGCGACAAAAAGGCGGTGCCATCGCGCACCACCCCTGCCCCGATGGCCGCTGCCGCATTGTCCCCGGCACCGCCCGCCACCACCGCGCGCGGCAGGCCCAGCTCTGCCGCCAGATCGGCACGCAGCCGGCCCGAAACCTCCGACCCTTCGACCAGCGCCGGCATCTGCGCGCGGCCAAGATGGCACGCCGCCAGCAGCTCATCGGACCAGTCCCGCGTGCCGGTGTTCAGCCAGGCGGTTCCGGCGGCGTCGGACATTTCCGACACATGTTCGCCGGTCAGGAACAGGCGCAGGTAATCCTTGGGCAACAGCACTTTGGCGATCCTGTCAAAAACCGACCGCTCGTTCTCGCGCACCCATTCAACCTTGGGCGCGGTAAAGCCGGGAAAGACGATGTTGCCGGTGATCTCGCGGAACTGCGGCCGGGCATCCATCGCGGCGGCCTGCACATGGCTGCGGGTGTCGTTCCACAGCATGCAGGGCCGCAGCGGTGCGTCATCGGCACCGATCAGCGTGGCCCCATGCATATGCCCCGACAGGCCGATGCCCGCGACGCCCGAACAATCATGCGCCGCCGCCAGGGCGCCCAGCGCCTGCACCGCCGCGTCACACCAGCTTTGCGGGTCCTGCTCGGACCAGCCTGTGCCGGGGCGCTGCACGCTCAACGGCACCGCATGTTCCGCCAGCACCTCATGCGCGTCATTTATCAGGATCGCCTTCAGCGAGGATGTTCCCAGATCAAGGCCGATGAACATCAGGCGGCCTCGCGCGGGTTCTTGCCCAGGATGATCATCGACAGGATGTCATCCTCCGTCACATCCTCGACCCTTTCGGTGCCGACCATCTGGCCGTTCTTCATCACCGCCACGCGGTCGCACAGCTCCATCATCTCGCGGGTGTCATGGCTGATCAGGAAAATGCCCAGCCCCTGTTTCTTCAGCTCCTGGATCAGTTCGGCCACCATCGCGGTCTCATGCACCCCCAGCGCCGCCGTAGGTTCATCCATGATCAGGATCCTGGCGTTGAAATAGACCGCGCGGGCAATCGCCACCGACTGGCGCTGCCCGCCCGACAGGGCCGACACCGGCTCTTTCAGCTTCTTGAAGTTGGGGTTGAGCCGCGCCATGATCTTGCGCGTCTCCGCCTCCATCCGGTCGTCATCGACAAAGCCGAGCCCGGTGATCAACTCGCGTCCCAGAAACAGGTTGCAGGCGGCATCCAGATTATCGGCCAGCGCAAGCGTCTGGTAGATCGTCTCGATGTTGTAGTCGCGGGCGTCGCGGGGCGAATGGATCGTGGCACGTTTGCCCTCGATCCAGATCTCGCCGGAATCCATCTTGTAGGCCCCCGACAGCATCTTGATCAGGGTCGATTTTCCGGCCCCGTTATGGCCCAGCAGCCCCACCACCTCGCCTGCGTGCAGGTTGATGCTGACATTGTCCACCGCCTGCACCCCGCCAAAGGCGATGGAGACGTTCTTCATTTCGACCAAAGGTGTCGTCATTTACTTGGCCCCCATTCTCTTGCGATACTGAATGTCGATAAAGACCGCAAAGACCAGCACCGCACCCACCACGATGTTCTGCAAGGGCGCGTCGACCCCCACCATCGCCATGCCCGATTGCAGCGACTGCATGATCAGCGCGCCCAGGATCGCGCCATAGATCGTGCCGATCCCCCCCGACAGCGCGGTGCCGCCGATAACTGCCGCCGCGATCACGCGCAATTCGTCCAGCGTGCCAAGGTCGTTGGAATGGTTTGCCAGCCGCGAGGACGCGACGATGGCGGAAATGGCGCAGAGCACGCCCATCAGGGCAAAGATCTTGACCGTGAGGAACCGCGTATTGATCCCCGACAGCTCCGCCGCATCCGGGTTGCCGCCGGTGGCAAAGATATAGCGGCCAAAGCGGGTGCGCCGCGCAATCACGGTCATCACAACCGCGATGCCCAGCAGCAGCAGCACCGAAATCGGCAGCCCGTAGACCGGGTTGCAGCCCTCGGCCACCTCGCAGCCGTATTTCGCCGGGTCGCGCGCCACCACCCGCTCCGGCACGCCGTAATTGGTCAGGATCGCGATGAACCCCGCAATGGCAGCGGTGGCGATCACCGCCAGCGTCACCTCGGCCCAAAGCGGCTTGACCGGAAAGTCATGCGCCACCTTCACCCAGCGGGCGTTGAAGATCAGGATCACGGTGGCCGCGATGGCGATGACACCCAGCCCCCAGCTCAGCGGTCCGCCAAGGGTTCCGTTGATACCGCCGAAGGTCATGAAGGTACTGTCCAGCGGCCCGATGGTCTGGCCCGCCGTCTGATACCAGCCCACGTTGCGCCAGATCAGGAAACCGCCCAGCGTCACGATAAAGGCGGGAATGCCCTGGTATCCGATCAGCCAGCCATTGAAGGCCCCGATCATCCCGCCAAAGATCACACCCACGGTGATGGCGATCCACGGGATCGCCCAATGGCCGATCTCCAGCCCGAGGCCCGGCAACCAGCGCACCTGCGTCATCGCCATCAGCGCCGAACAGGCCGCGAGGATCGCGCCGACGCTCAGGTCGATGTGGCGCGTGACGATGACAAAGACCATCCCCGTCGCCATGATCGCGACCGAAGCCGTCTGGATCGTCAGGTTGAAGATGTTGCGCGGCGTCAGGAAACGCCCGTCAGTCAATACGTTGAATACCAGCGCCACCAGAATGAAAGCCCCGATCATGCCCAGCAAACGGGTGTCGATCTCAAGCGAGTTCAGAAAGCTGCGTTTGGGGGCTGTCGGGCTTGGCCGGGTGTCGGTCGTGGAATCGGTCATGTCTATGGCCTTCGCATATGGCGCGACGGGCCCCTGCAGGGCCGTGCGGCGCGGTGCGGAATCAGGGGGTGTGCATCAGCTGCGCGGCGCGCGGCTGAATGATATCTCGGGGGCGGCGAGGGCCGCCCCCGGATCACGGTCAGTTACAGGGTGCAGGACCGTCGGTCACGCCCTGGCACAGGGCCTCCTGGGTGATCCAGCCCGCGTCGGTCACGACGGTCAGGTTGTCGGCGGTCACCGGCACCGGGGCCAGGAACTTTGCCGTCAGCACGGTGCCGCCCGGCGATGTCCATTCCTGCGCGCCCTCGACGGCAGACATTTCGGTGCCGCCGGCCAAGGCCACAGCGATTTCACCCGCAGCCTTGCCCAGCTCGCGCGCGTCCTTCCAGACGGAAACGGTCTGTGTTCCCTTGGCGACGCGGTTCAGCGCGGCGTGGTCGCCGTCCTGACCGGAAACCGGGATGCCTTCCATGCCCTGCGCGGTCAGCGCTGCGACAACGCCACCGGCGGTGCCGTCGTTGGAGGCGACAACCGCATCGACGTTGTTGTCGTTCGCAGTCAGTATCTGCTCCATGTTGCGTTGCGCGTTGGCAGGCAGCCAGCCGTCCGTATAGGCTTCATCGACGATGGTGATCTTGCCCGCGTCGATGGCCTCCTGCAGCACTTCCTGCTGGCCGCCACGCAGGAAATCCGCGTTCGGATCGGTGGGCGAGCCCTTGATCATCACGTAATTGCCTTCCGGCTGCGCCTCGAACACGGCACGGGCCTGCATCCGGCCCACTTCCACGTTGTCGAAGGTCAGATAGAAGGCCCGGCTGTCTTCGATCAGGCGGTCATAGCCGACAACCGGAATCCCCTCGGCCGCGGCGGCATCCACGGCGGGGCCGATCGCGGCACTGTCCTGCGCCAGAATGATCAGCGCATCGACGCCCTGGGCGATCAGGCTTTCCACGTCCGACAATTGCTTGGCCGAGGATGATTGCGCATCGGCGGAGACATAGGTCGCGCCGGCAGCTTCCAGAGCGCCCTTGATTGCGGCCTCATCGGTTTTCCAGCGCTCTTCCTGGAAATTCGACCAGCTCACGCCGACCGTCATGCTGTGACTATCCGCCCAGGCGAATGATGTGAAACCTGCGACCGCAACGCCAGCCGCGAGCATTTTTTTGAACATGTCGTCCTCCCTTATGATTCCCCCTGTCGCGCAGGAGGCGAGTCAGTTGACCCTGAGAATAAGGTCGCTCAATTTATTTTAGCTGTCAAAATAATAATTCTCAAAACGCTCTTATATTCACAGATTTTCCTTCCCAAACGCCAAAGTCTTCGCCAAAATCATGAGAAGCGGCCCATTGACGGGTTATTTATGTTTAGAGACTGAATTTATGGACGGCCATAGTACTGATCTCGCAGAGAGCCCGCTGCAAGGATGCGGGCCGCAACTGAGCAAAGGGCGGGCAGCTAACACCCCGCTGCGTGTCCAGATTTTCGATTATGTACGCGCATCCGGTTCCGCTGCAAGGGCCGACATCACCCGCGCGCTTGATATCAGCGCAGGCTCGGCCACCACCCTCACGGCAGACCTGATTGCGGCGGGATTGCTGCGCGAGGTCACCGGCATGACGCGGGAGGCCGGGCGCGGCCGCCCCCCCGTCGCGCTGCAGGTCGTGCCCGACGCGGCCCATGTCATCGGGATCAAGCTGTCCTACAACCGGCACACCGCGGTGCTGACCGATTTTGCGGGCAATATCCTGGCGGATACCGCGCTGCCCACCACCCAGGCCGTTCACTCCATGTCGCAGCTGATGGAAGAGATCGGCGCGCTGATCGACCGGATACTTGCCGAGAGCGGCAAGGCCCTTGCCGACATCCGCGCCGTCGGCATCGGCATGCCCGGCATCGTCGAATTCGATACCGGCACCATCGCATGGTCGGCCCTGCTGTCGGAACGCGACCAGAACCTGCGCGCGGCTTTTGCAACGCGCTTCGACATGCCGGTCTATATCGACAATGACGCCAATATGCTGACCCTTGCGGAACTCTGGTTCGGCGAAGGACGGCAGAAAAGCGATTTCGCGGTGGTGACCATCGAAAACGGCGTCGGCATGGGGCTGGTGCTGAACAACCGCCTCTATCGCGGCGCGCGGGGCATGGGCCTGGAACTGGGCCACACCAAGGTGCAGCTTGACGGCGCGCTCTGCCGCTGCGGCCAGCGCGGCTGTCTTGAGGCTTATCTGGCCGATTATGCGCTGGCGCGCGAGGCCGCAACCGCCCTCGGCCCCGGCACCGACACACCGCAAAGCAGCCAGATGCTGCTTGAAACCCTGTTCCAGAATGCCAAGGCCGGGAACCGCGCCGCGCGCACCATCTTTGAACGCGCCGGGCGGTATTTGTCTGTCGGCCTGTCAAATGTCGTGCAATTGTTCGATCCTGAGCTGATCATCCTCTCGGGGGAGCGGATGCAATACGACTACCTTTATGCCACCGAAGTGCTGACGGAGATGCAGGAGCTGACCCTGTCAGAGGGCCGCGCCCCCTGCGAAGTGGCGATCCACGCCTGGGGCGATCTGGTCTGGGCGCGGGGCGCCACCGCGCTGGCGCTGGCGGCACTGACCGACACGCTGATCGGCGGAGAAGGGGAGACAACATGAAACGCGCGCTCCTGCTCGCCTGCCTCCTCGGCACCACGGCCCAGGCCGGCCCGCTGTTCGAGGACATGTCCGGCGCCCTGCCCGCGCACAGCTATACCGGCGGTTGGGAACATTTTGTCGGCGGCGGCGTCGCGGTTTTCGATTGCGACGGCGACAGCCTGCCCGACATCTTTGCCGCAGGCGGAGAGGCCTCTGCCACCCTGATCCGCAACCGGGGTGATTTCCGGTTTGAAGCCGCCCCCCTGCCCCCGCTGACCGGCGTCACCGGGGCCTATCCCATCGACATGGATGCTGACGGGCGGATGGACCTTTTCGTTCTGCGCGCGGGACAGAACATCGCCCTGCGCGGCGGTGCCGATTGCAGCTTTACGGATGCCACCACGCAATGGGGCATCCCAGCCGATACACGGTGGAGCACGGCTTTCACCGCATGGTGGGAGGCCGGTGACAGCCGCCCGACCCTGGCCATCGGCAACTATGTGGACCGCAACGACCCCGATGGCCCTTTCGAGGCCTGCGATGAAAACACCATTCTGCGCCCCGTCGCGGGCGGATATGAAGCCGCGCCGCTCTCGCCGGGCTTCTGCCCCCTGTCGATGCTGGCAGCACGGGATGCACGGGGCCGCCAGACGCTGCGCATCTCCAACGACCGGCACTATTACGTCAAGGGCGGCCATGAACAGATGTGGGACATCGCGGAGCGCCGTTTCCTGGGGCCGGAGGACGGCTGGCAGAACGTGGCGCTCTGGGGCATGGGGATCGCCTCGCGCGATCTTACCGGGGATGGCGCGGACGAGGTGATGCTGACCTCCATGGGCGACCAGCTGTTGCAGATCGCCCAGCCCGACGGCACCTATTCCGCCGCCCCCTATGCCATCGGCACCTATGCCCAGCGGCCCCATACCGGCGGTGACGGACGCCCCTCCACCGGATGGCACGCCGAATTCGGCGATGTGGACAATGACGGCCGCGCCGACCTGTTCATTGCCAAGGGCAACGTGGACCAGATGCCGGGCCTGGCCACCCGCGACCCCAACAACCTGCTGATGCAACAAGCCGACGGCACTTTCACCGAAAGCGCGGCAGAGGCCGGGGTGGCCACCGTCAAACGGTCACGCGGCGCGGCGCTGGCGGATTTCGATGGCGACGGGCGGCTTGACCTGATGGTGCTGAACCGCCGCGCCCCGCTTGAGATCTATCGCAACGTGACCCCCGAGACGGGCCATTGGCTTGGCATTACGCTGAAGCAGAAGGATGGCAACCGCGATGCCATAGGCGCCGTGATCGACCTGCGCAGCGGTCCGCTGCGGCAATCCCTGCAACAGGTGATCGGCGGCGGTCACGCGGGCGGTCAGATGCTGCCGCGTCATTTCGGATTGGGCGCGGCGGAGAGTGCGAAAGTCACGGTCACCTGGCCCGATGGCAGCAGCACGGCACATGACCTCAGCGCGGGCATGACCCACCTCATCGAAAAGCCCTAGCAAGGTATCCCGCCCCGCGCGCGCGGCGTTAACCAAACAAAAATGTTTTCTAACAATGTGTTGACTTCCCCGCGAGGAACCCTCCGGCCACTTGTTACCCTGGTGCCAGGTCCCGCTACTTCTGCACCGGCAATCCGCTGGGCACGGTTTCGGGGATGCCCAGCCGCCCGTCGATTGCCACCGGGTCGGTCAGCGTATCCAGAAAGGCGACAATTGCAGCGATATCTTCCGGGGAAAGCTGCACCGATGGCACCCGGACCGCCGCCAGAATCGCGGCAAGCTGATCAGGGTCATGCATCACGGTGAAATCCTCGGCCTCGAAACGCGGCAGCACGGCCTGCCCTTCGTCATATCCCGCCAGCCCCGCCGCCGGGTCCGCATGGGCGGCGACAAAGGCCCGCAGATCACCATGCCCGCCTGCGTGACCATAGGGCGCCGTCAGCGCCACATTGCGCAGCGACGGCGTGCGAAAGGCATAAAGGTCCGCCGGATCCCCGGTCACCCGAAAGCGGCCCTCGTCGCGGTCGTTGTCCTCGAAACTGGCGGATTTGCCGGGGCCGATCTGCGGCGCGCCCATGGCGTGAAAATCATGATCGGTCAGGAAGGGGCCGCTGTGGCAACCGGCACATCCCGCTGCGCCATAGAACAGCTCCATCCCGGCCTGTGCCGCGTCCTCAAACGCCGCCTCACCGCGCAGGACCGCATCGAAGGGCGCGCTATCGGACCGCCACTCATGCTCCATGAATGCGGCAAGCGCGTTGGAAATATCCGTGAAGGCGATGTCATCCGGGCCGTTCACATGCGGATAGACCGCCGCGAAACGCTCGGCATAGGCGGGCAGTGCCGCGACCCGGCGCGCGATCAGGTCCCAGGCGCCGCCGGGCCCGGTGATCACCCCCTGCCGCACCGCACGTGCGACGTCGTTCTCGCGATGCGATCCGGCCATCTCGTCCCGGCTGAGGACCGGAAACATCGTCTGCGCCGACAGGGCAGAGTTGAAGCCGGTCACCATGTCGGCGTCCATCGGCGTGCGCAGCCCGCCGGGCCAGTCCGGATCGGCCTCAAGCCTGCCGTCGTGAAACAGGGAGGTGAACTGGTAAGCGCCGAGGTTGAACAGCCCCGGCGCGTTGCGCGGAATACGCTCTTCCGGCAGGTTGTCCGGGTCGGCCCTGCGCTCGGGCCCCATCCCGATACCGCCATCCCCCAGAGACAGGGACACCCCGTCACTGGTGCCGAAATCCGGGTGGTGGCAGCTTGCGCAGGAAATGCTGCGGTTCCCCGAGAGGATCGGATCGTAGAACAGCAACTGCCCCAGCCGCGCCTCTTCCAGGTCGACGGGGCGGTAATCGCTGTCGGTCACCGGATCAGGCAGACCCTGCGCCATCACGATGGCAGGCCAGCAGGCCAGCCCGACAAGGATCTTTCGCAATGACATTATCCGTTTCATGCCCGCCACCATAGCCGATGCATGGACTTAGAAAAGGGGGCAGGCGGATTTGGCGTCATGTCAGATGCGTAAACCGCCCGACCCGGCGAGTGGCCAAGCGGTCATTCGTGAGAAGTGCCGCGAAGGGCGGGAGCGCACCCAACCTGTGCGCTAGGCTCTGGACCCATTGCCAAAGCAAAGCTTTGGCAGCGCCCGAACCGCCCCCACGGGGCGGGCGCTTCGCTTCCGCCCCTCGGTTCGGGCGCGACCTGTTTCGGATGTTGGACATGGCAACAAAGTCCGCTCACCTGCCCTCGCCCCATACCGCGCCAAAGGTCCGGTCTCGTTCGGAACCACTTGACACGCCCCCCTGACATGACCCGGAAAATTCGACACGAAGTGTCAAGAATTCACGGCATGCGACAGGTCGAACTGGTGCTTGTGCTCCTCCGCCCAGGCATCCAGCGTATAGCGGAACACCGCCTTGCGCAGTTCGACCATCCGCGCGCGGCGTTCCTCCTCGGGCATCTCCAGCGCGGTAAGGATCGCATTGTCCATGGACCGGTGCGAAAACGGATTGGTGATCACCGCCGAATGCAGTTCCACCGCCGCACCGGCAAATTCCGACAGGACAAGAACCCCGTCCCCGTCGCTGCGCGCCGCGACAAATTCCTTGCAGACCAGGTTCATCCCGTCCACCAGCGGCGTGATCCAGGCCACATCCGCCGCCATGTAGTAGGACAACAGCTGCTCGAACGGAATCGCCCGCGAGATCAGCGCGATGGGTTGCCATTCCAGCGTGCCGAAGCGGCCGTTGATCCGGCCTGCGGTTTCCTCGATCCCGGTCTGGGTGCGCGCATAGGCCGACATTTTCCGGTCGGCGCTGACCGAGACATGCATCAGCCTGATCTTGCCGCGCAGGTCCGGGTTGTCTTCCAGCACCCGCTCGAAACTTTCCAGCTGGTCCACGCCACCCTTGGTGTAATCGGTGCGCCCGACCGAGAGGATCAGCCGCTCATCCCCCATGCCCTCGCGAATCTCGCGGGCTTTCTGCTTCAGTTCCGGCTCCTCCGACCGCCCCGAGATATAGGCGGCGCTGACCCCGACAGAGGCGGAGCTGATCGCGATCTTGCGCCCGTCCTGGGTGATCGAGGTCGGCACCCGCCGCTCGCTCAGCGCGGTGCCGTCCGACACCAGCTCGGGGGCGACATGGCCGATGGTGATATCGTCCAGATCGAAGAGCGAATTGGCAACCGCCACGAAATTAGAGGCATAGCGCGGGATGTGAAAACCGATGATGTCGCATTTCAGCAGGCTGTCCACGATCTCGCGCCGCCAGGGCAGCACGTTGAACATATCCGCCGCCGGAAACGGCGTGTGGTGGAAAAAGCTGATCGTCACATCCGAGCGCAACTGCCGCAGATAGCCCGGCACAAGCCAGAGGTTGTAATCATGCACCCAGACCCGCGCGCCCTTGCCCGCCTCGCGCGCGGCGGCTTCGGCGAAGGCCCAGTTCACCTCGCGGAAGGTGGGCCAGTCGACGGGATCGTAATTGAACTTTTCCTTGAAGCTGTGAAGGATCGGCCAGAAGGCCTCCTTCGAGGAGACATGGTAAAAGCTTTTGACCTGGGCCTCTGTCAGCGGCAGGCGGGACACGTTGTAGGTGCCGTGATTGTCGTTGATCTCCACCACTTTCTCGAAACCGGGGTTGGCCGGGTCTTCTGCCAGTTTCCAGGCGATCCAGGTGGCATGTTCGGCGGTGCCGAAAAAGCTTTTGAGCGTGGGCACAATGCCATTCGGGCTCTTGTTCTCGCGCAGGACCGTCTTGCCGTTTTCCTCGACTTCTTCGTAGGGCTGGCGGTGGTACACGATGACCAGATCAGATGACATCAGTCAGTATTTCCTTTGCATCGGGATGAAGATCAAAAGCGATCATGGCCTCGACGATCCCGGCTGCGCCGATGCCCTTGGCGTGGTGTATCCGGGGCAGATCCGGCAGCGCCTCGATCAGCCTTGCCTCTGACCCGCCGACAGCGACGGCGGGTGTGCCCGCCACCAGCATCGACAGATCGTTCAGCGTGTCACCGGCGGCCAGAACCCGTTCGGGCGGCAGCGACAGGTGGTCCAGCAGCCGCAACAGCGACGGCCCCTTGCTGACCCCGCGCGGCAACACGTCCAGATAGCGGTTGTCCGAAATCAGGACATCATGGCCCATGCCGTCAATCACCTCCGCCGCGCGCGGATCGTAGCTTTCGGGATCATAATCGAAACTGACCCGATAGCGAAAGGCGGTCTTCTGCTCGGTCAGCCCGGGGAAGGATTTCAGCGCCGCGCGCACCGCATCGCCGCTGTCGTTCCATTGCGCGGCGATTTCGCGTTCCAGCGTGTCGATCGGCGTGATCCCCTTTTGCGGATGCACCCGGGCGATGCTGGTGCCCACGTCGCAGACCGCATATTCGGGCCAGGGCAGCTCATTGGAGGAACACATCTTGTGGATGAATTCCGGGTCCCGGCCGCTGACGAAGACCAGACCAACCGTGTCCCGGTTGTCTTCGATCCAGCGATAGAGCGCGCGGCGGTCGGCCTGGGTGCCACCCAGAAAGGTGCCGTCCAGATCGGTGGCCAGTACAAATGGTTTGTCCATCAGGCCACCCCCCCGTCGAGACGGGTCATGGATTTATGCGCCGGGTTGTTCAGGGTCAGGTCCATCGCCCGCGGCTCTGCCGAGATCGGCTGGGTCCAGAGCTCTGCAAATGCCGCGTTCAGATCCCGCCCCTCGTGCAGGATGCCGAACACCGTCTCGCAGATCGGCATTGCCACCCGGACCCGTTTCGCCAGATCAATGACGGAGCGGGCATTCGCCTCGCCCTCGACCACCACCGGCGCGCCGTCGAAACACTGATCGCGCGGGATGCCCTGACCCAACTGCACCCCCAGCGACATGTTGCGCGAGGTCTGGCTGGAGCAGGTCAGGGTCAGATCGCCGGTCCCGGCCAGGCCGGTGACCGTCTCGCGCCTGCCGCCCAGCGCCTCTGCCAGCACCTTCATCTCGTCAAGGCCCCGCGTGATCAGCGCGGCGCGGGTGTTCTCGGCAAATCCCGCACCCGTCATCATGCCGCAGCCGATGGCGACCACGTTCTTCACCGCGCCGCCGATTTCGACCCCGACCAGATCGTCGGAGATATAGGTCTTGAAAAAGCCCGTGCTCATCGACAGGGCCAGCCGCGCGGCGGGGCTGTGCGAGGGCTCAAGCCGGTCCTTGTGGCTGAATTCAAAGGCGACGGTGGCCGCCGTCGGATGGCCCAGCGCTGTTTCGCGCGCAAAGGTGGGACCGGAAATGGTGCCCACGGGCACATGCGGCATCTCTTCCGAGACGACCTGGGACATCAGATAGCCTGTCGTGGGTTCGATCCCCTTGGTGCAGATCGCCACCGGCGTGCCATGTTTGACCAGACCGGAAATGCGCGATGCCATGGCACGCACCGCGCCGGAGGGCACCACCAGCAGCACCGCATCCGCGCCGTTCAGCGCAACCTCCAGATCGTCCGTGGCGGTCAGGGACGGGGGCAATGCGATTTCGGGCAGATACTTTGCATTCACATGAGAGCTGTTGATCGACTGAACAGTCGCCCGGTCGCGCGCATAAAGCTGCACCGCCCTGCCCGCCTTTGCCGCAACGCTGGCCAGCGCCGTCCCCCATGCGCCACCACCGATCACCGCAATCCGGGCATAGGGTTGTTCCTGGGTCGGCAGCATCTTGATTTCTGCTGTCATATCTTGAACTCCTCTTGTGCCAATACATTGACCCGGCCCCTGGCCGGGACCGATCCATGCATCCGCTCTTCATGCTCAGCTACTGACCTAACGGGATGTTGTGTCAGTTCAATGCGCGACGCCGAGAAAGCCGGAATTCGCCCTGATCCCGTCCGAATTTCGCACATTTTTTAGGCAATCCGCGGAATGACGCGCAATCCTTGCTCATCCCCTGCGCGGGTGCCGCAGCGCACCACCGCAGGTTTAATATATTGAAATATTGTGATTTTCCGACCCGGAAAGCCGATATCCGCCATCCCCGAGCCGTGGCGCTCGGCGGTTCTGCGCATTTATCAAGCAGGCGCGCGGCCCGGTTTTTTTGACTTTCTGCACCTGCAGCCTTACCTCTTTCCGAGTGTTGGAAACAGGAGTGAAACGAAATGACAAAGACAGTGCGCACAGCGATTTTTCCGGTTGCCGGCATGGGCACCCGTTTTCTGCCTGCAACAAAGGCGGTTCCGAAAGAGCTGTTGCCTGTTCTCGACACGCCATTGATCCAATATGTGATCGACGAAGCCCGCGATGCCGGGATCGAACGGATGATCTTTGTCAATCACCCCTCCAAATCCGCCATCGAACATTACGTGATGCATGACATCGCCCTGGGCGAGACCTTGTGCCAGCGCGGAAAGAACAAACTGGCCCAGCAGCTGCATGATGCCGCCCTGGACGAAAGCAAGCATGACATCGTCTTTGTCCACCAGCACCAGCCCCTCGGCCTTGGCCATGCAATCCTCTGTGCTGCCGAACACGCGCTGCCGGGGGCTGTCGCCGTGCTGCTGCCGGACGATCTGATCCTCAGCGGCAAGGGCTGCCTGAGCCAGATGATCGAGGCCTACAAGACCGCGCCGGTCGACCATATGCTTGCCACCCTCGAAGTGCCGCGCGAAACGGTTTCGAGCTATGGCGTGCTGTCGATTGCCAAGCATGACAATGCGCTGGCCTATTGCGACGGGCTGGTCGAAAAGCCGGATGCCGATCTGGCCCCCTCCACCACCGCCGTGGTCGGCCGCTACATTCTTGACGGCGGCATCTTTGACACCCTGCGCCGCCAGAAACCGGGTGCGGGCGGGGAAATCCAGCTGACCGATGCGATTGCCGCCGATATCGGCACCAAAAGTGTGGCGGGCTATCGCTTTATCGGCAAACGGTTCGATTGCGGGTCAAAGGACGGCATGCTGAGCGCGCAATTGTTCCTGGCCCAGCAGGACGCCCAGTTCGCCCATGTGATCGGCGATTTCCTGAGCGCGAACCAGCAGATGAGCGTCGCCTGACCGCAAGCGCCAGGAAAGGCCTGTAACAGCAGACATGACAGAACCAGAATCCCCCGATCCCGACTGGTGGCGCGGCAGCGTCATCTACCAGATCTATCCGCGCAGCTTTCAGGACAGCAATGCGGACGGCATCGGCGATCTTCAGGGGATCGTGCAGCGCATCGGCTATGTGGCGAGCCTGGGCGTGGATGCGATCTGGATCTCGCCCTTCTACCGCTCGCCGATGAAGGATTTCGGCTATGACGTCAGCGATTACTGCGACGTCGATCCGATCTTTGGCAGCCTGGCGGATTTCGATGATGTGATCGCGGCGGCGCATGATGCCGGGATCAGGGTGATCATCGACCTGGTGCTGTCCCATACCTCTGAACAACACGCCTGGTTTGCCAACAGCCGCGCCTCGCGGGATGGGTCGCTGGCGGATTGGTACGTCTGGTCAGACCCGAAACCGGATGGCACCGCCCCGAACAACTGGCTGTCGATCTTTGGCGGCTCGGCCTGGCACTGGGACCCGCGGCGCGAACAATATTACCTGCACAACTTTCTGGCCTCGCAGCCCGATCTCAACCTGCACAATCCGCATGTGCAATCGGCCCTGCTGGAAGTCATGCGCTTCTGGCTCAACCGCGGGGTGGACGGGTTCCGCTTTGACACCGTGAACTTCCTGTTCGCGGACAAGGACCTGCGCGACAATCCCGCGCTGGAGAAGGAGCAGCGCAGCGACATCCTGACGCCTTCCGTGAACCCCTATAATTACCAGGATCACGTCAATTCGAAGAACCGCCCCGAAACGCTGGACTTCATTGCGCGCATCCGGGCCTTGCTGGACGAATACGACGCGGTCACATCGCTTGGCGAAATCGGGGATGCCACCAAGGGCCTGCAACTGCTGGGAGAATACACCAGGGGCGCGGACCGGCTGCACATGTGCTATGCCTTTGAATTCCTCGCGGCGGAACCGCTGAACGCCTCGCGCGTGGCGGAGGTGCTTTATGCGGTCAACCAGGTCGCCCGCGACGGCTGGCCTGCCTGGGCGTTTTCCAACCATGACGTGATGCGCCATGCCAGCCGCTGGGGCCTGTCCCCCGCCGCGCAGCGGCTTTATGCGACGCTGCTGATGTGTTTGCCGGGGGCTGCCTGCCTTTATCAGGGAGAGGAACTGGGGCTGGAGGAGGACGATATCTCTTTCGAAGACCTGCAAGACCCTTATGGGCGTGAATTCTGGCCCGAGTACAAGGGCCGCGACGGCTGCCGCACGCCGATGGTCTGGGATCAGACCGAAAGCAATGCAGGTTTTTCCAGCGGTGTGCCCTGGTTGCCGCTGAGCAATGAGAACCGCCACCGCGCGGTTCATGCGCAGGAGGCGGAGCCGGGGGCGATCCTGCATCATTACCGCAATGCCATCGCCTTTCGCGGCAAGCACGCGGCGCTCAAGGTCGGGCGGCAGGAGGGCGTCTATGTCTTTACCGATGTGCTGCATTTCCAGCGGGTGACGGAGGAGGAGACGATTTTCTGCGCCTTCAACATGTCCGACACCCCGTCGATGCACAGCCTGCCGTCGGGGACATGGAAGACCATCGGCCGCAAGATCGGCAGCGCCAGCCCCTCGCCGGACGGGCGGCTGCATCTTGGTCCCTGGCAGGTCTGCCTGGCAAAGAAGATCAGCGAAGCGGCCCAAAGCGCCCCGCCTTGAACGTGAATCGCCGATACCGGATGTATCAGGTGAAAGGCAGGACGCCGTGAACCGTCAGAGCGCCAGCCGGGCAAAGATGATTGCCGCGCCGGCGGCAAAGAGCCCCGCGCGGATGGCGATGCCACGCGGCGAGATCAGCGCCGATGACATCAGCGCCAGCCCGGCCCCCACCTGCACCAGCGCGACGCCTGCCATCAGTGGCGCGCTGCCCAATGCGATCAGGTCGGGATTGGCGATCATCGCCAGCGGAATGACATAGAGCCCAAAGCCCAGCGACATCGCGGTCACCGCCACCTTGAGCCAGTTTTCCCCGATCATGCCCGCCGCGATGAACACCGCGCCGCAGACCGGGGGCGTGATGGTGGACAAGAGGGCAAACCAGAAGACGAAGAGATGCGCCTGCAGCGGCACCAGCCCCAGTTCGATCAGGGCGGGGCCCGCGACCGACACGCAGATCACATAGGCCGCTGTCGTCGGCACCTCCATCCCCAGCACCAGACAGGCAACTGCCGTCAGCAGCAGCGCGGGCCAGAGCATGCCCCCCGATCCAGAGAGGATCAGCGAGGTGATCTTGACCCCAAGGCCCGTGATCGAGAGCACGCCGATGATGATCGAGGCACAGATGATGATGGCCGCGATCATCGAGACCTGCCTTGCCGCGTTGAGCATGGCGCTTTCGATCCGCCCGCTGATCCCGCGCCAGGTGCCGATGCCCTGCGCGTTGAAGAAGAGCAGAGCAAAGGCCGCAAGGATTGCCATGGTCGCGGCATATTGCGGCGTCACCTTGATCCAGAACATGCCCCAGAGCAGCACGGTGAAAGGCACCGCAAAGAAGGCCGATGTGATCAGCACATCGCGCAGGGCGGGGCGGTCTTCCGCCCGGATGCCCGACAGGTTGCCGCGCGACGCATAGGCGTTCACACCGACCCAGACCGCCCAGAAGTACAGCAGCGCAGGCAGCACCGCCGCCGCCATGATCGCGGTGTAGGGCACGCCTGTCAGCTCCACCATCACAAAGGCCCCTGCCCCCATCAGCGGCGGCATGATCTGCCCGCCGGAGGAGGCGACCGCTTCCACCGCTGCGGCAAGGCGCTTGGGGTAGCCAAGGCGCGTCATCGCGGGCAATGTGATCGCCCCGGTGGAGGCGACATTGGCCGAGGCCGAGCCGGAGATGGAGCCGAAGAGCGCCGAGGAGAGGACCGATACCTTGGCCGCACCGCCCTTGAGCCGTCCGGCAGCGGCGGCGGCCAGGTTCATGAAGCCCTGCCCCGCCTCACCCGCATTCAGCGCCGCACCAAAGATGACAAAGATCGCCACCACGCTGACGGAGACGCCCGTCAGGCTGCCCCAGATGCCGCCTTCGGCAATGGTCAGGGTGCCCAGAAAACTGGGCAGGGGTGTGCCGGAATGGCCGAATTCGCCCGGAATATACTGCCCATACAAGCCGTAGAGCAGCGCCAGCAGCGCGACCAGGGGCAAGGGCCAGCCGATGGCCCGGCGCGCGGCCTCAAGCACCACCACCAGCAGGGTCACGGCGATGCCGGTCTGGAACGGCCCTTCGAGGAAACCGTATTGGTCTGACAGCATGTTGTGCGACAGGGCCACCCAAAGGCTCGCCCCGATGCCCAGCACCGCCAGAACCGCCCCGCTGCCCCACATCAGCCGCGACTGCCCCGCCCCCAGCAGGATCCAGGGCAGCGCCAGCGCCAGGTGCAGCGGGCGGCTGACCAGATTGGGCACCAGCCCCGAAAAGATCAGGCCAAGGTGAAAGACGACCAGCACAAGGGCCGCAAGAAAGGCGATAAGACGCATCAGGGAGCCTTCGACAGCGGAAATTCGGCGCACCGGGGATCCGGCGCGCCCGGGGGCTTTACATCTGCGCGTCGCTCAGGGTCCAGCCCATTTCCTTGTAATAGCGCACGGCGCCGGGGTGCAGCTTGCTGGTGATCGTTTCCATCAGCCCCTCGTCCACCGCGTTCCACCAGGGCGCGGAGGCGCCCATCGCGTCACGCTGTTCCCAGAACGTCCTGGTCAAGGCATAGGCGGTGTCATCGCTCATCTTGGTGGTGGCAAAGGCGACAACCGGCAGCGATGTGGTGACGATATCGCTGTCCTGCCCGGCATAGGTGCCTGCCGGGATCACCAGCCTTGTCCGCTTGGTTTCCGCGATCTGCGCGTCGCTCAGCGACAGGACGGTGACACCGGTGGTTGCCGCCGCCTCGACCACATTGGGTGCCGGATAGGAGCCGGCGGTGACAAAACCGTCGATCTGCCCGTTCTTGAGCGCGGCAACCGCGTTGGACAATTCCGCATCGGCCAGGTTCACCTTGCCTTCCAGACCAAAGAGCCCGAGATATTTCTCGCCCTCGGTCGCACCGAAAGACCCCTTGCCCAGCAGGATGGTCTTGCCCTCCATCCCGGCAAAATCGGTGACGCCGCTGGCGTCCGACATCACGAAATGCATGGTCAGCGAGGGGATCGGGAAGAGCGCGCGGATCTCGTCAAAGGCGGGATCGCCCTTGCCCTCGAACATCGCCTTGCCCTGCTGGGCAAGCCCGACCAGCGCAGGCGGCGTGGTAAAGACATAATCGCCGCCCCGCGCCCGTACTTCCATGACGTTCTGGACCGAGCCCTGGCTTTCCTCGACGGTCACGATCACGCCGCCATCGGTGCCTTCCTTCATCGCCTCGGCTATCTGCACGCCCATCTGATAATAGGACGATCCGGTCTTTGCGGATTTATAGGTCACACGCTCCTGCGCCGTGGCAAGGCCTGCGGTCACAACCAGCGCGAGGCTGGCCAGAACAGGTGTCAGTTTCATGGTAAATTCCTCCCTCGGAAATATCTGCGGCCACTGTTCCATTCTCCGCGCCGCGCTTCAAGCCGCGAGGTTGGATTTGATCAGTCCAGGACCTCTGCCAGCGTATAGCCAAAGGTCGCGGCCCGCGCGCCGCAGATGTCCCAGACCCGGCGCGCGGCATCCGCATCCATCTCGATCACGCCGGCACGCCCGGCATCCACCGCAAGCGGCGGCGCAGCGGCGGGTGCCGCGCGGTAGAGGAACGCGGAGAGGGCGGCAGCGGTCGTGTCGGGATGATCAAGCGTATCTTCGAAACGGACCACATGCATGTCGGGATCACCATCGAATGTGCGTGCCATCAGATCGGCCTGATGCAACCAGCTGAAGGCATTGTGGATATGGGTGCTGTCCGTGTCGATCAGCGCAGGGTCGCGCCCGGCATGGACATAGGCCGCAGGCAGGGCCGCCCGGCCCATCGGATTGTTCATGCGCGAGGTCATATGGGTGCGCCGCAGGCTGGCGCGCACCGGATGGCGCACCAGATGCAGGCATTGCGCCTGTGGGAAGGCCGCCCTGGCCAGATCACAGATCAGCGTGGTTTCGGGCAGTTTCCATCCCCAGTATCCGCTTTCCGCCTGCCCCGCGCGCGCCAGCACCTCAGCCGCCGTTTCATGCAGTTGCGTGATATAACCAGCCCGCCGCGCGGCATCGGGCGGCGCCTCGCCCGACATCACCTCGATCGCGATGGCATAGATCGTCTTGACCCATTCCACGGAATCAAAGCTCTTGTTGATTTCCGAGCCGAGGAAAACGCCCTGCCCCTGGACAAATTCCGACAAAAGCCGGGTGCCGCCGCCGCCGCGACCCAGCAGGATGACAGGGCGGCTTTCGCCCATCAGCTGGCCACCGGGGCCCCTGATGGCGGATGAACTGTTGGTCATATGCGGCATCCCTGTCCTGCGACTGCCCCTGTTTAGCGTCAGGCAGGTCAGTCGGAAAGGCCCCGGGCGGGGCCGTTCCGTTCTGTTGCCGACAGGCCGCGCAAGCGGCGGCGGGTGGCGTGATCCCTGGCAGGGCCGTCCGCCGCAGGACCGCTTGTCAGCCTTCTTCGGTGGGGCCGCCCGCCTCTTTCCAGCCGGGGAAGCCGCCGATGTTCGTCACATTGGTATAGCCCATGTTCTGCAGCGTCTTTCCCGCCAGTGCCGCCTGGCCGCCCGCCCCGCAGATCAGATAGATTTCGCCGTCCTGCTTCAGCGCCGGATTGTAGAATTGTTCCATCGCGGGATCGGCACGAAATTCGATCATACCGCGCGGAATGCGATGCGCGCCCTTGATCGTACCGCTTTTGGCAATGTCGGCGCTGTCGCGCACATCGACAAAGACACCGCCCCCCGCCGCATGTCTGTCAATCGCATCGGCCACCGCCATCTTCGGCACGGTTTCATTGGCTTCGTCCAGGTAGTCTTTTGCAGTTTTCATGATCGCTCTCCTTCAATGGGTCCTTTCGGGAACTAGGTCGTGTTGACATTCATTGTCGCCCACCCGTTTCAGTCCAAAATTGCTCAGTTCCAGGCAAGAGAGCGCAGGAATAGCCAGCTATTTCAAGCTCTCTTTGCGCGCCCCGCCTTGAAATTGAAGCGCCAATACCCTGACGCGCTACGCGCTCTCGGGACATTGGCGAGGTGATTTGCCTTAAAATAAAGGCGGGACGCTGGAACGCAGAAATGGGCAATTTTGGCGAAACCCCTGCGGGGCGCGGCGGATTTTGCCTCTGCCATCCCGGATGTTCGCTTCCAATGATCGCATTGCTGCGCTCACATCAGGGCGCCAGCGGCAAAATCCGTCTCGCGCGGGTGGGCGACAATGAATGTCAACACGACCTAGCCTGCCCGCGCAACGAGACCACCATCGCGACAGCGGTTATTTGCAAAGAATAATACGCCCGCCGGGGTCAAAGCTCCTGACCCTTTTTGCGCAATTCCTCCAGCAGCCCGCGATAGATCTCGCTGCTGTCGCCGCCGCCGAATATTGCCGCCCCGCCGGAATAGGCGGTGCCATAGGTCCGCGCCACGGTGATCGTCTGGACCAGACCCGACAGGAACTGATCCTTTTCAAGCGGCGACAGCGGATGAATGAAGACCCCCCAGAGCCGCCCGTGCGCAACCGCATAGCGCGCATCAAGGGCCGCGTCGAAATTCGCCTGCATCAGGCGCAGCAGATCCGCCTGTGTCAGGCCTTGCACGCTGGCGATGGGCACCATGGCGCGCATCCGGTCGGCCCGCACATCCGTGATCACGATCACCGGAATATCCTCAAGGGTGAATTCCATCGCAGGTCCCTGCACCCGCATGTCCGGGTCCAGCGCCCGGATGATCCCGGCCATCCGCGCCAATGTCATCGGCGCTTCGCCCTGCTGGTCCTGCGGGGCTTCGGGCAGATCAGGCGACGCGGTCTGCGCCAGCGCGGCACCGGAGGTGAGCAGGGTCAGAACAACAAGGCTTCGGGCAATGATGCGGAACATGGCAATCTCCTCTGCCCCATCCTGCGCCGGAACAGCGTGAAATACACGTCACCTCTGAGTGAGCCGCGCCGAAAGGCCTGTTCAGGCAGAGCCCGCCATCTTTGCCTTGATCAGGGAAACGGCAGCTTCGACCGCCACCGCGATCTCCATCTCCGATGTGTCGATCTGCACCGCATCCTTGGCCGGTTTCAGCGGCGCATCCGCGCGGCCCATGTCGCGCGCATCGCGGGCCTGAACATCGGCCAGGACCTCTTCGAAGGTGGTCTCGATCCCCTTGCCCTGCAGCTCGGCAAAGCGTCTGCGGGCACGGACATCCGCATGGGCGGTGACAAAGAGCTTCACCTGCGCATCCGGGCAGATCACTGTCCCGATGTCGCGCCCGTCCAGCACCGCGCCACCTGCGCGGGTGGCAAAACTGCGCTGGAAGTCGACCAGGGCGGCGCGCACTTCCGGCACCGCGGCGACCCGGCTTGCCGCCTGCGCAACCTCGGGCGACCGCAGGCGGTCGTCTTCCAGATCACCGGGCACAAGCGCCTCTGCCGCGGCCTGTGCGGCCTGTCCGTCCAGCACCTTTGCCCCCACCGCCCGGTACAACAGCCCCGTATCGAGATGGGCAAAACCGAAATGCCGCGCCACAGCCTTGGAAATCGTCCCCTTGCCCGAGGCTGCGGGCCCGTCGATGGCCACCGTGAAACCGCTCAGTCTCATCCGTTGCTCCGGCTGATCTGCGCGCCCAGACCCTGCATCAGCGGTTCGAAGATCGGGAAGGAGGTGGCGATCGGCCCTGCGTCATCCACCTGCACCGGGGATTGCGTTGCCATGCCGAGGATCAGGAACGACATGGCGATCCGGTGATCGAGCTGGCTGGCGCAGACCGCCCCGCCCGGCACCTTGCCATGCCCCCGGCCCGTGACAATCCACCAGTCGGGCCCTTCCTCCACCTCGATGCCATTGGCGCGCAGACCCTTGGCCATGGCGTCGATCCGGTCGCTTTCCTTGACCCGCAATTCCTTGACCCCGCGCATTTCCGTGCGGCCTTCGGCAAAGGCCGCAACCACCGACAGCACGGGATATTCGTCGATCATGCTGGCCGCACGTTCGGGCGGCACCGCGATGCCTTTCAGATCGGGGGAGAAACGTGCGCGCAGGTCGGCCACCGGCTCGCCCCCCTCTTCGCGTTCGTTCTCATAGGTCAGATCGGCCCCCATCTCGCGCAGCGTGGCAAACAGCCCCGCCCGCGTCGGGTTCAGCCCGATCCCCGGCACCAGCACATCCGACCCCGGCACGATCAACGCCGCACAGACCGGGAAGGCCGCCGAAGACGGATCGCGCGGCACCTCGATGTGCTGCGGCTTCAGCTCCGGCTGGCCGGTCAGGGTGATCACCCGGCCCTGCGCCGTCTCCTCCACCGTGACCTCGGCGCCAAAGCCCGCCAGCATCCGTTCGGTATGATCGCGGGTCGCCTCCGCCTCGATCACCACGGTCTGCCCCGGCGCGTTCAACCCTGCCAGCAGCACTGCCGATTTCACCTGCGCCGACGGCACCGGCACCTCGTAGCGCACCGGAACAGGTTCCACCGCGCCGACCAGCGTCATCGGCAGCCGCCCGCCCGCGCGCCCCACCGCCTGACAGCCGAACAATGCCAGCGGGTCGGTCACCCGCGCCATCGGGCGGCCGTTCAGACTGGCATCCCCGGTAAACGTCGCCACGATGGGCGAGGTCGCCATTGCCCCCATGATCAGCCGCACCCCGGTGCCGGAATTGCCGCAGTCGATGACATTCCCCGGCTCGGCAAAACCGCCCACACCAACACCATGCACCGACCATTTGCCGCCGCCCAGCTGCGTCACCTCGGCCCCGAAGGCCCGCATGGCGCGTGCCGTGTCCAGCACATCCTGCCCTTCCAGCAGGCCGGTGATCGTGGTCTCGCCCACCGCCATCGCCCCCAGGATCAGGGATCGGTGCGAAATCGACTTGTCGCCGGGCACCTCCGCCGTGCCGGTCAGCGGCCCGCAGGCCTGCGAAGTCATCGGAATTGGGTCACCATGGGCTGACATCTGAAGGTCCTTACCTGTTTCCGGGCGGTTTTAACCCAGCCTCCCGGCAGCGTCCATGCCAGCCTGCCCCCTTCATTGTTCCAAAAATATACCAGAGCGCGAGACAGCGTCTCGCACCGATTTGGCAGCGCCAAATCAATGAAATCGCTTGCGGGCCGCAGGCCCGCGCAATCAGGTCCGGCGGAAGGTCAGGTAATGCGGCCTGCGGCCCTCGCGCAGGGCCTTCTGCTCGTACCGCGTGGACAGCCAGTCCTCCCAGGGCGCGCGCCAGTCTTCCGGCCCCTCGGCCAGCCATTCAAAGCCGAATTTCGGCACTTCCTCCAGGGTCTGGCGCACGTAATCCTCGATGTCCGTCGCCACCCGGAAAATCGCCCCGGGCTTCAGCACCCGCGCCAGCGGCACCAGATGTTCTTCGGTCACAAAGCGGCGGCGGTGGTGGCGTGCCTTGGGCCAGGGGTCGGGATAGAGCAGAAACGCCCGCGCAACCGAGGCCTCCGGCAGCACATCGAAGAGATCGCGGGCGTCACCGGGATGTACCGCCAGGTTCGAAACCCCGGCGCGCCGGATCTTGCCCAGCAACATGGCAACCCCGTTGATATAGGGTTCGCAGCCGATGATCCCGACATCGGGGTTCGCCGCGGCCTGATGCACCAGATGTTCGCCGCCACCAAATCCGATCTCAAGCCAGACCGGCCTGTCGCCGAAGAGGCCCGGCAAATCCAGCGGTGCGCGCGCGGGGTTTTCCTCCCAGCTCACCGCACCGGGCGACAGCGCGCCCAGATCTTCATCCAGGTAGGCTTTCTGCGACTTTTTCAGGGCCTTGCCCTTGAGGCGGCCATAGAAATTCCTGCGGGGTCTGACGGGATCATTCATGCCCCGCGCTTTAGCGCCCTGCGGGGCCTGCTGCAAGCCGCCGTTGCACGGCGATCACCCCGGCTCCCGCGGCTTTCAGGCTGCCCCGAAACGAAAGCGGCCCCCCGGGGGGCCGCCTGATCGGATGCGCGCCGCCCGGTTCCTCACAATGAACCCGGCGGCCTGTGGTCTGCGGCTCAGACAGCTGCCCTGAGCTTGTCTGCCAGATCGGTGCGCTCCCAGCTGAAGCCGCCATCGGCCTCCGGCGCACGACCGAAGTGGCCATAGGCAGAGGTACGGGCGTAGATCGGCTTGTTCAGCTCCAGTTGCTGGCGAATGCCGCGGGGCGTCAGGCTCATCGCGTTGCGAATCGCCTTTTCAACCGCCGCATCCTCGACCTCGCCGGTGCCGTGGGTGTCGCAATAGATCGACAGCGGCTCGCTCACGCCGATGGCATAGGAAAGCTGGATGGTGCATTTGCTGGCCATGCCGGAGGCCACGACGTTCTTGGCCAGGTAGCGCGCGGCATAGGCGGCGGAACGGTCCACCTTGGTCGGATCCTTGCCCGAGAAGGCGCCGCCGCCATGCGGCGCGGCACCGCCATAGGTGTCCACGATGATCTTGCGGCCGGTCAGGCCCGCGTCCCCGTCGGGGCCGCCGATCACAAAGACACCGGTCGGATTGACGTGCCAGACGGTGTCGTCGGTCACCCAGCCCTCGGGCAGAACCTCAAGGATATAGGGTTCCACGATGGCGCGGATGTCATCGCTCGACTGGCTTTCGGATTCGTGCTGGGTGGACAGAACGATGGAGCTGACACCAACCGGCTTGCCGCCTTCGTAACGCACGGAAAGCTGGCTCTTGGCGTCGGGGCGCAGGGTCGGCTCGGTGCCGTCCTTGCGCACCTCGGCCAGTCGGCGCAGGATCGCATGGGCATAATGGATCGGTGCCGGCATCAGCTCGGGCGTCTCGTCGGTGGCGAAACCGAACATGATGCCCTGATCGCCGGCACCCTCGTCCTTGTTCTCGGCCGCATTCACCCCCTGGGCGATATGCGCGGATTGTTCGTGCAGCAGATTGGTGATTTCGCAGGTCTCGTGGTGGAACTTGTCCTGCTCATAGCCGATGTCCTTGATACAGGCGCGTGCGATATTCTCGATCCGGCCCATGTATTCGCTCAGCTTGGCCTTGTCGGACAGCCCGACCTCACCGCCGATCACGACGCGGTTTGTCGTCGCAAAGGTCTCTGCCGCGACGCGAGCCTCGGGTTCTTCGCTGAGAAATGCGTCGAGAACCGCGTCGGAAATGCGGTCACAGACCTTGTCGGGGTGACCCTCGGAAACGGATTCCGAGGTGAAAATATAGTTCTGTCGGGACATGTCGTGCTCCAAATAAAAATCAAGACGCCACGTCAGGAAGCCGTTGTGGCGCGATTGGGTTGGCTTATCCGGCCTTCAAAGAGGCGTCAATCGCTTAGGGGATTCAACCTGAAATCGGCGTAAGAGTGATGCGCCAAACGCAAAATCATGCCCGGTTCCGACGCAACGCGCACCCGCCGAAGAACGCCAGCGCGATGGTCACAAGCAGGGCAAGCGGCAGATCGCCGCTGCGCGCATAGGGTGTTACCGCCCCCGGCGCGGGCAGGGCCGCGTCGATGTAGCCGGCGGTATTCAGCGGCAGGCTGGCGGTGATCCGGCCATGGGCGTCGATCATCGCGGAGATACCGGTATTGGCCACGCGGGCAAGCGGCAGGCCCTGTTCGATGGCCCGCATCCGGGCCTGGGCCAGATGCTGGCGCGGACCGGCACCGCGCCCGAACCAGGCGTCATTGGTGATCTGGATCAGGAAATCCGGCCGTTCCGGCGCGGCATTCACGTCATGGGCAAAGACGGCCTCGTAGCAGATCAGCGGCAGCGCATGGCCCAGCGGCCCGAAATCCAGCAGCCGCGCCCCCGGCCCTGCCGAATAGCCGTGGCCCTGGTTTGCCGCCAACCCGTAGATGCCGAAATGGGCCAGCAGATCGCCCAGCGGCATGTATTCCCCGAAGGGCACCAGGTGGTGTTTGTCATAGGTCTGTGTGACCGCGCCGCTTTGGTCCAGGGTGATCATCGCGTTGAAATACCGCAGCCCGTCGCTGCGCTGCACCCCCAGCGCCACCGGGGCATCGCCCCCGGCGCGGGCGATCTCCTCCAGGGCGGTCCCGGCCCATTCAAGGCTCCAGGGGATCGCGGTTTCCGACCAGAGCACGAGGTCGGGCGCGGTCTGCTGGGGCGGGGCGGCTGTGAAGGCAAGTTGCCGCTGAAAGAAGACAGGGATCTTTTCCGGGTCCCATTTCTCCTTTTGCGGCGCATTGGGCTGGACCAGCCGCACCGTATGGCCCGAGAGCGGGGCATCGCTACGCATCACCGGCAGCAGCAGCGCCAGCAGCGTGGCCAGCACCACCGTTTCGCGCAGGATGCGCCAGCGCAGGGCGCGCGGCGGGCCTGTCAGCGCACTGGCCGCCCAGACCGCCACCGCGATCAGGATCGCGTTCAGCCCGTGTGGCCCGATCCAGGCCAGAGCCTGTCCCGCCATCACCCCCACGCCGGACTGCGCCGGGCTGGCCCAGGGGAAGCCGGTAAAGATATAGGCACGCAGCAGTTCCGCCGCAGTCCAGCAGGGGATCAGCGCCCAGGGGCCTGCCCGCGACAACCGGCGCGCGCCCCAGAATGCCACGCCCCAGAACAGCGCCATGCCCGCCGCCATGAAGACAAGCGCAAAGGGGGCCATCCAGCCGTGGCGCGCCACATCCACCATGAAGGGCGACACGATCCATTGCAGCGCATGCATGAAATAGCCCAGCCCGAAGGCCCAGCCGGTAACGCCTGCCTGACGGGCCGTGACGCGGCCCTGAAACAGCCAGACCGCGCCGATCATGCCCAAAAGCATCAGCGGCGGCAGATCATAGGGTTGCTGGCCGAATGCACCCCCTGCCCCGAACACTGCCGCCAGAAGATATGCCTGCCACGCCGTCAGGCGCTGGGTCATCCCGAGGCTCCGGTGGTGCGCACGCGCAGGCGTTTGATCCGGCGCGGATCGGCGTCGATCACCTCGAACTCCGGCCCGTCCGGGTGCAGCACAACCTCGCCCCGTGCAGGCACCCGCCCCGACAGCATGAAGACGAGACCGCCCAGCGTGTCGATCTCTTCCTTGTCCACATCGTCGTGGTCGGTCAGGGAATGTCCGATCTCGGCCTCGAAATCCTCAAGCGGGGTCTTGGCAAGGGCCAGATAGGTGCCCGGTTTTTCCTTGGTCCAGTATTTGCCTTCGTCGACGTCGTGCTCGTCCTCGATCTCGCCGATGACCTGTTCGATCAGGTCCTCGATGGTCACCAGACCGTCCACACCGCCGTATTCGTCGATCACCAGCGCCATGTGCCGGCGTTCCGCCTGCATCTTGGTCAGCAGGACACCGATGGTCATGCTCGGCGGCACGAACAGCAAGGGACGCACCATGGCGGCCAGATCGAAATCATGGGCTTCGCCGTTGAACCCGTATTGCAGTGCCAGGTCCTTGAGATGTGCCATGCCGACGGGGGTGTCGAGCGTGCCGTCATAGACCGGCAGCCGGGTCAGGCCGCTTTCCTTGAACACTTCCACCAGCTCATCCATGGTGGCGGTGACCGGCACCGCGATGATATCGGCTGTGGGGACCGACACGTCATCGACCCGCATCCGCCGCAGGTTCATCATGCCGCGCGCGCTGACACGGTCCACGGGGGGCAGCGTCAGTTCGCTTTCATCATCTGAATCGGAGGGGCTGAGCGCCCCGATCACACGAGAGAAAAAGCCGCCCTGTCGGGCATTGCTGTCGTCGATTTCGTCCAAATTGTCTTCGGCCAGCGCGCTACGCGCTGCACTAGAAGATCCGTCTGTATCGCCCATTGGGTCCTGTCTTAGTATGCGGGCAAATGCCCCTTCAGTTCCTATATGGGTCATTCAGACCCATTTTGCCAAGTATTTTGACTTCCAGCCCCTCCATGAGGGCCGCATCGGCGTCGGTTTCGTGATCATAGCCGAGAAGATGCAACACTCCGTGAACCACCAGATGCGTGACATGGTCGGAGACCGGCTTTCCGGCGGCATGCGCCTCGCGTGTGCAGGTGTCAAAACTGATCGCGATGTCGCCCAGTTCGCACAGCCCGTCAAGGCCAGGTTCCGGCGCCTGCGGATTGCCGCCGGGCTGGTCGGCCGCGCGCTCCTCCGCAGGCCAGCTCAGCACGTTTGTGGGGGTCGGCTTGGCGCGGAAATCTCCGTTCAGCACCGCGATACGCGCATCGTCACAGGCCAGCAGCGTGACTTCGCAATTGTCAGGCTCCAGCGCCAGTTCGGTCAGCGTGGCGCGGATTGCCGTTTCGGCAAGCTCCGCCAGCCCCAGTGCCTCCCAGCGCGGGTCCTCGATCACGATCGACAGGTCATCCACGGCGCACCGCCCGGTGCCCGTCAGTGCCGGTCAGGAAATTGCCCCGATTCCGTTGCATCACCCGGTGCCTGTATCCGCCTCGTAGGCTTCGATGATGGCGGCGACCAGCGGATGGCGCACCACGTCCTTCGAGGTGAAATAGTTGAAGCTGATCTTGGGAATGGTCTTGAGCAGCCGTTCCGCATCCGCCAGCCCCGAGGCGACACCGCGCGGCAGGTCGATCTGGGTGCGGTCGCCGGTGATCACCATGCGCGACCCTTCGCCGAGGCGGGTCAGGAACATCTTCATCTGCATCGAGGTGGCGTTCTGCGCCTCGTCCAGCACGACAAAGGCATTCGACAGCGTCCGCCCGCGCATGAAGGCGAGCGGCGCGATCTCGATCCGCTTTTCCTCCAGCAGTTTGGCCAGCTGCTTGCCCGGCAGGAAATCGTTCAGCGCGTCATAAAGCGGCTGCATGTAGGGGTCGACCTTGTCCTTCATGTCGCCGGGCAGATAGCCCAGTTTCTCGCCCGCCTCGACCGCCGGGCGCGACAGGATGATGCGATCCACATGTCCGCCGATGAACATGCTGACGCCCACCGCGACGGCCAGGTAGGTCTTGCCGGTGCCTGCCGGACCGATGCCAAAGGCCAGCTCATTGTCGAACAGCGATTTGACATAGGCCTTCTGCGCCGCCGTGCGCGGCTCGACCCGTTTCTTGCGGGTCTGGATCTCGACCGTTTCGCCGATCTGCATTTCGATCTGGTCACCCTGCCGCACCCCGGTGCCCGCATCGGACCCGCCCATGCGCAGGGCGCTGTCGATGTCCGCAGGTTCCACCGAACGCCCGCCTTCGAGCCGGGCATAAAGCGCGTTCAGCAGGCTGGCGGCGCGGTCGGCCGCATCGGCCTCCCCCAGCACGCTCAGGTGATTGCCCCGGCGGACGATCTGCACCTCCAGCGCCTTTTCAATGGCGGCAAGATGCGCGTCATAGGCACCGCAGAGGTCGATCAGCAGGCGGTTGTCGGGAAATTCAAGCACACGGTCCACCGGGATATCCGGCGCTGTGGTCAGGTCGCTTGGGGTCAAGGGATGCTCCTTGGTTGGGTCATGAAGCTGAACTTAGGGGAGTCGTTTAATGCAAGCATAGAAAAAGGGCCGGCGTGTGCAACACGCCGGCCCCGATATTGCGACAATTGAGGTCAAATCAGTTCGGGTCCCAGATTTTGGAGCCACCTTTGAAGTCACCCACGGTATGGTTGGGCGGTGCGACGCCGGAACAGACCGGCTTGCCATATTTGTCCAGACGCTGTGACAGGTATCCTTCGACACCATCGTCGATGATCCAGTGGTCACATCCGTTCGGGTCGACCCAGATGCCTGCCTGAAGCTGGCTCAGGTGTTTCTTGTCGATGCCCCGGTCCACGGATTTATCCGACGGATAGCCGCGGCCCAGGCCACCTTCGTAATCGGCGCAGGCTGACAGGCCAAAGGCACAGGCGGTCACCATAAGAATTTTAGTTTTGATCACGTGACTGTCCCCTTAGCGAATGCAGATGATTTCGACGCGGCGGTTCTTGGCCATGCCTGCGGCGGAGTTGTTGGGCGCCGCAGGCAGACGCTCGCCATAGCCGCGCACATCCGCAATCCGTGCCCCGGCCTGGGATGCGATTGCAGCAACCGCATTGGCACGGTTGTAGCTCAGACGCATGTTATAGGCATCCGAAGCGCGGCTGTCGGTATGTCCGGTGATGATATAGCTGACGGCACCGGTGGTCTGGAAGAAGTTCAGCAACCGTGCCCGGCCCGCGCTGTGAATGCGATAGCTGTCTGTGGCAAAGAACTGGTCGGTCTCCATCACGCCGCAGACGTTGCCCCGGTGGCAGACCGGAATACCCTGACGGCTGACATGCGGCGACATGTACCCTTCGGCACCATCATCCATCACCCAATGTTCACAGCCATCGGGATCAACCCAGATGGTCGGGACATAAACCCCTTTGTCGCGTCCCGATTGCGACCGTGTCTGCGCGTCGGCAGCTGACGCTTGCAAGGCGATTGCCGCCACCAGCGACAGGCTCGCCACGGTGCGGATCGCTTTGGAGATAATATTCACCACAGCATTTTCCTTTTTATTCCCCCACGATAGGGCCGTCCGTCCCAGGTTCGGAACAGCCCCGCATATTCGGCAAGGTTAGGTAAATTTTGCCAAGCTGTGAAGCATGTATCACAGATTTCCGCCCTGTTTGTGCCGCGCAATCAATGAAATAGCGGTTTTCTTTCACGAATGACTTGAATTGCGCGGGTTAAACCAGCTTTGCGGTGCCGGATCGGTGACAGAATGGCGCAATCGCAAGACAGCCTTGCCGCAAAACGAATCTCGCCAGTGCAATGTGCCGCCTTGGCGCGATTCACCCTGTCCGGCAGCGTCGGCGTGGTCGGTGCTATTTCGTGTTTCTCCGGGCAGATTTAGGGCAAAGTGGTGACGTGCAATTTCCCGATAAATACAAGTTGGAGTAGTGCCCCCACACTATTGATCACGACCCCGGCACAATACCCGTAGTCACATCAGGATTGTCCACTTTGCGCCCGATTTCCTTGAAGAATTAGCTTGAAATGCCCCAGTTCTGCCTTAATCGTTGTTCCATTCCGTTCATGTCGCGACGGCCAGGCTGCTAACTGGCGTCATCACATTCGACCAAAACGGGCTGCAATGCCGAGCGTATCGGCCTTAACACCGGGGTGTGGGAAATGATCAAGAAAATTGTACTGGCCGCCGCCGTGGCCGCCATGGCCGTACCGGCCGCTGCGGACCACAAGAGACACACGACCTACAGCTATCACTACGGCGATTACGGGCCATCCGGCAACCGCATCGTGGTCAGCTGCTGGCGCGGCCCCTGGCAAGAGGTGATCTGGGACCGCCCGAACGCCGTCTTCGTCGATACGCTGGTCTCTGTCGGCTACGATTATTCGACAGCCGATGCCATCGCCACGCGGATCTGCCGCGACCCGAACCTTGTGGGGCGCCCCGGTGCGCTGAAAGCCACGATGGAGCGGATCTGGGCCGATCCCGGTTCGCACCGCCGCCACAATTACTGAAAATTGAACCCGGGGCCCGACCTTCGGGTCAGGCTCTGCGGGCTCAGATCTGGACGCCGCCGAGCGAATTCGTCTTGGCGTCCAGCACCCTGACGCGCGCAATCTCGCCCACCCCGGCAGAGCCATCCTGAACATGGACGGAATGCAGGTATTGCGATTTGCCGATCATCTGGCCGGGGTTGCGCCCCGGTTTCTCGATCAGCACATCCAGCTCGCGCCCGACCATGCTTTCCTGAATGTCACGCTGATGCGTGGTGATCAGCGCCTGCAGCCGTTGCAGCCTTTCGTCCGCCACCGCCGGGTCCACGCCCGGACGCTCTGCCGCCGGGGTGCCGGGGCGCGACGAATATTTGAATGAATAGGCATAGCCGTAGCGGACCTGCCGGACCAGCTCCATCGTCGCCTCGAAATCGGCGTCGGTTTCTTCGGGGAAGCCCACGATGAAATCGCCTGACAGCACGATGTCGGGCCGCGCTTCGCGGATGCGTTCGATCAGCCGCAGATAGCTTTCCGCCGTGTGGCTGCGGTTCATGCGTTTGAGGATGCGGTCGCTGCCCGATTGCACCGGCAGATGCAGATAGGGCATCAGCTTGTCCACTTCACCATGCGCCGCGATCAGGTCGTCGCCCATGTCGTTGGGATGGCTGGTGGTGTAGCGGATACGTTCCAGCCCGTCGATGCAGGCCAGTTCCCGGATCAGCCCCGCCAGGGTCATGCCGCCGTGGTAGGCGTTCACATTCTGACCCAGCAGGGTCACCTCGCGCACGCCCCGCTCCACCAGGTCGCGGGCCTCTTCCAGCACCCGGGTCGCGGGGCGCGAGACTTCGGCGCCGCGGGTATAGGGCACCACGCAGAAGGCGCAGAACTTGTCACAGCCTTCCTGCACCGTCAGGAAAGCCGCCGGTGCGCGCCGCGCCTTGGGGCGGCCCTTCAGGTGGTCGAATTTGTCCTCCGCCGGGAAATCGGTGTCGAGCGCCGGTTTGCCCGCACGCACCCGCGCCTCCATCTCGGGCAGACGGTGGTAGGTCTGCGGGCCGACAACCAGGTCAACGGCCGGCTGGCGGCGCATGATCTCTTCGCCCTCGGCCTGGGCGACACAGCCCGCCACGCCGATCTTCAGATCCGGGTTCAGATCCTTCAGCGGCTTCAGGCGCCCCAGTTCCGAATAGACCTTTTCCGCCGCCTTTTCACGGATGTGGCAGGTGTTCAGCAGGATCATATCCGCATCTTCGGGCGTCTTCGTCTCCACATAGCCCTGCCCGCCCAGCGCCTCGGCCATGCGTTCGCTGTCATAGACATTCATCTGACAGCCGTAGGTCTTGATAAAGAGCTTCTTGGTCATCGGTCCGGTCCTGATGCGGGGGAGATTGCCGTCTAACAGGGCGCGGCAAGGCTTGCAATGCACCGGGAATTAACCGATTCTCCTGCATAAAACCATCCAGAGCGCAGATATGCAGTACCCCGGCCTGACCGCCATGATCAAAGACAATACCGCGAAACTGGCCAAGGGGCCGGTGGCGCTGATCATGGTCGAAGACGATGTGGAGGTGGCCACGACCCTGCGCCACCACCAGCAGGCCGGATTTACCAGCGTCGTCGCCCTGATGCCCGAGAGCTTCGATCTGCCCCGCGACCTGCAGGACACCGTGCTGCGGGTGGATTACAACATGAGCCTGGAAGGCGCGATGGAAACCGCCGTGAACACCGTCATCGACGCGGTGCCGGGCCAATGGCTGTATTATTGTTTCAACGCCGAATACCTGTTCCACCCCTTTTGCGAGACCCGCAATGTGATCGAGATGCTGGCGTTCCACAGCGAGGAACGCCGCGATGCGATGCTGACCTATGTCGTCGATCTATATGCCGAAGACCTGAAGCAATACCCGGACGCCGTATCGCTGGATCAGGCGCATATGGACCGCTCGGGCTATTACGCCCTGGCCCGCCCGGATGAGGACAACCACGGCCACCCCAAGGAACGGCAGCTTGATTTCTTTGGCGGTCTGCGCTGGCGCTATGAGGAACATGTGCCCGCCGTGCGCCGCAAGATCGACCGCATCGCGTTGTTCCGGGCCAAAAAGGGGCTGCGCCTGCGCTGGGACCACACATTCAACGATGAAGAATACAATACCTATGCCTGCCCCTGGCATCACAACATCACGGCGGCCATCTGTTCGTTCCGCACTGCCAAGGCCCTGAAAAGCAATCCCGGCAGCAAGTTCGAGATCGAGACCTTCAAATGGCACAACTCGGCCCCGTTCGAATGGCACTCGCGTCAGCTGCTTGACCTGGGCCTGATGGAACCGGGTCAGTGGTTCTGAGGAGATGCGATGTGTTTCCGGCAAGCATCGTGGCATGAAAATTTCGCCACAAGCGTCGCAAAGCTGACCTTGACCGCGACTTGGAGCAAGGGCCGCTGAGCGGGACATTGCTGCCATCGATTACTGGCACCCAGGCCCGGAACAAGCCGAAGGCGCCGGGCCATCGCCTGCCCGTGCCCCGGGTAGGCGATTTGGTGAGGCTGGGTGTTCCCTCGATGGAGTTCATCACGGTTGAGAAATTAAGTGGCATTTACACAAGTCGGCATCGCCCACCCCGGGCAGGCGCTGGCCCGGCTTGCGCTTCGCGTCACGCAGGGCTCAAACCCGCAATTTGCCGCATCGCTCATAAAAGTCAGCACCGCGCATCACGGTCAAATTCCTGACCGGATCAGAGTGCCAGAACAAACCTTTGTCACGCCCCCCAAAGCACCGGAAACCAGTCTTCGCGCAGTTTTTGCCCCGGCACCATGTCATGCCCCGGAAACGGCGGCGAGGTCGGGCCGGGCCGTTCCACATAGCGCGCATCGTCGCCCACAAGCCGCAGCGAAAAAGCCCGCCTGCGCGCCGCGCTGGTGTTGCCGCGCGCCCCGTGCAGGATGCCATAGTTGAAAGCCACCGCATCGCCCGGCGCCATCTCCCATTCGCGGATATCCATGCCTTCGGCATCAGGGTCCGGCACGGGCATATAGGGTTCGGGGTCAAAAAACGCATCCCCCTTGACCCAGCGGGTCGGCAGCACCGGCTTTTCCCACAGGTGCGACCCTGCGACGCAGCGCAGCGATGCCTCGCGCACCGGATCAAGCGGTGACCAGAAGCTGACCGTCTGCTGCCCTTCGACAAAGTAATACGGCCCGTCCTGATGCCAGGGCGTGGCCATGGAGGTGCCGGGTTCCTTGACCAGAACATGATCGTGGAACACCTGCGCCGTGGCGCTTTGCATCAGCTCCGCCGCCACCCGGGCCGCGTCGGAGCCGCGGATCACATCCTCGAATTCGGGAATGCGCTGCCAGTTGCAATAATCGTCAAAGAAACGCCCGGTCTCGCCCGGTTTGTCATTGTTCGACGCATAGGGTCCGGGCTCGGCCATATTGCGTTCGACGCCGGCGCGCAGGGTGTCCACATGATCTGCAAACAACCCCTTGATCAGCACGACACCGTCGCGCTGATAGGTCTCGATCAGATCTTCGGAAAGCAGCGGATGGGTCATGGCCAGATAACCCTGAACGCGGTCAGGCCTTGCGCCGCAGGCGGATCACCACATCAACGGAGGCAATCTCGGCCCCTTCGGGGGCATCCGGCAGGTTCGAGATGATCAGCTGATCCGAGGGCGCGTCGGTCAGCTTGCCATCATCTTCCCAGTAGAAATGCGGGTGGTCATGGGTGTTGGTGTCGAAATAGCTTTTGGAGCCGTCAACGGTGACTTCCTGCAAAAGCCCCGCTTCGCAGAAGGCGCGCAGCGTGTTGTAGACAGTGGCAAGCGATACCGCATCGCCCTGCCCCTTTGCCGCCTCGAACAGGCTTTCGGCGGTGACATGGCGGTGCTTGCCGTCCCCCACCAGCAGACGCGCAAGTATGGCACGCTGACGCGTCGGGCGCACGCCCGCCTGCTCCAGCCATCTTGTTCCATTGTCCTGATGTGTCTGCGCCATCCCGGCCCCAATTGTCTGTTCCTCCTTCTGTACTAAGCACTTCGGGCGGGATTTTCAATTGATATTCGGAAATCGGGCAATAGGCTCGGGACCCTTGCAGCGCGCAATATCGCAATGCTAGACGGGACAGACTGGAATGACCCGAGCAGGAGAGCCGCCGCATGGCCGACTACCCCACGAGTTTCGACAAGGACGCACTGCTGAAATGCGCCGCCGGAGAATTGTTCGGCCCCGGCAATGCGCAATTGCCCGCGCCGCCGATGCTGATGATGGACCGGATTACCGATGTTTCCGGCGATGGCGGTGCCCATGGCAAGGGCCATATCACGGCCGAATTCGACATCACCCCGGATCTTTGGTTCTTCGAGTGCCATTTTCCCGGCAACCCGATCATGCCGGGCTGTCTGGGCCTTGACGGCCTGTGGCAGCTGACCGGCTTCAACCTGGGCTGGCGCGGCTGGCAGGGGCGCGGCTATGCGCTGGGTGTGGGTGAGGTCAAGCTCAAGGGCATGGTGCGCCCCGACCGCAAGATGCTGACCTACAAGATCGACTTCACCAAGGCGATCCAGACCCGCCGCCTGACCATGGGCGTGGCCGACGGCATCGTCGAGGCCGACGGCGAAGTGATCTATGAAGTCAAGGACATGAAGGTCGCGCTGAGCGAAAGCTGAGCCGCGCCGCCGCCCTGCCCCCTGCCGCTTGTGCGGCGGGGATGACAGGAAATACCGGCACGCGGCAAAGGGCCAGGGAAGGCGCCGGGCGCGCGCCCGCGATCACATCCGGCCCGCCCAATCCGGTTGCGTGTCACGACAGACCTGTCCTAAACAGAACAAAGACCATCAAAGGAGTGCGCCCATGCGCCGCGTCGTCGTCACAGGTTTGGGGATCGTCTCATCCATCGGAAACAACGCCGAAGAAGTGCTTGCCGCTCTCAAGGCGGGCACATCGGGGATCGTTGCAAGCGAGGAAATGGCCGAACACGGCTTTCGCAGCCGCATCGCCGGGACGCTCAAGATCGACGTGACCGACCACATCGACAAACGCACCCTGCGCTTCATGGGGCCGGGTGCGGCCTATGCCCATATTGCCATGGGCCAGGCGATTGCCGACGCGGGCCTGGATGAAGCCACCATCAGCAACCCGCGCACCGGTCTGATCGCGGGCTCCGGCGGGCCCTCGACCTCGGCCATGCTCACCGCGCACAACGTGGTCCGGGATACCGGCGCGACCAAGCGCATCGGCCCGTTTGCCGTGCCCAAATGCATGTCCTCGACGATCAGCGCAAACCTCAGCACCGCCTACAAGATCAAGGGCATCAACTATTCCATCACCTCGGCCTGCTCCACCTCACTGCATTGCATCGGATCGGCGGCAGAGCAGATCATGATGGGCAAGCAGGACGTGATGTTCGCCGGCGGCGGCGAAGAGCTGGACTGGACCCTGTCCTGCCTGTTTGACGCCATGGGCGCCATGAGCAGCAAATACAACGACACGCCCGAAAAGGCCTCCCGCGCCTTTGACGCCAGCCGCGACGGTTTCGTGATCACCGGCGGCGGCGGCATCGTGGTGCTGGAAGACCTGGAGCACGCGAAAGCCCGCGGCGCGAAGATCTACGCCGAGGTCACCGGCTTTGCCGCCACCTCGGACGGGCATGACATGGTCGCCCCCTCCGGCGAAGGCGGCCAGCGCGCCATGGAACTGGCGCTGGCCACCCTGCCCGAAGGCCGCAAGGTCAGCTATATCAATGCCCATGGCACCTCGACCCCCGTCGGCGATGTGGGCGAGATCGAAGCCGTGCGCCGCGTCTTTGGCCAGGGCAAGACCCCGCCGGTCAGCTCCACCAAGTCGATGACCGGCCACGGACAAGGCTCCGCCGGCGCGATGGAGGCGATCTTCTGCCTGCTGATGCTGGAACATGATTTCATCACCCCGTCGATCAACGTCGAATCGCTGGACCCCGCGCTGGACCCTGCCGAAATCGCGACCAGGCGGGTGGATAATGCAGGTCTGGATTCGGTCATGACCAACTCCTTCGGATTTGGCGGCACCAACGGGTCGATGATCCTGTCGAAGTTTCAGGGATAGGACCGGATCATGTCGGATATGCTCAAGGGAAAACGCGGCCTCATCATGGGGGTCGCCAACGAACGCTCCATCGCATGGGGCATCGCAAAGGCGATGGCTGAGGCAGGCGCGGAACTGGCCTTTACCTATCAGGGCGAAGCCTTTGGCAGCCGGCTGAAGCCGCTTGCGGAAAGCATCGGCGCGGATTTCATGGTTGATGTGGATGTCACTGACGACGCCTCGCTCGACCGCGCATTCGACAATCTGGAGGCGCGCTGGCCGACCATCGACTTTGTGGTCCATGCGATTGCCTTTTCGGACAAATCCGAACTGACGGGCCGGTTCCTGAACACCAGCCGCGCCAATTTCAAGCATTCACTCGACATTTCCGCCTATAGCCTCATCGAGGTGGCCCGCCGCGCCCATCCGCTGATGGTCGAGAATGGCGGCACCCTGCTGACCCTGACCTACCAGGGGTCGAACAAGGTGGTGCCGAACTATAACGTCATGGGGGTGGCAAAGGCCGCGCTGGAAAGCGCGACGCGTTATCTCGCCAATGATCTGGGCCCCGATGGCATCCGGGTGAACGCCATCTCGCCCGGCCCGATGAAGACATTGGCCGGTGCCGCGATCGGCGGGGCGCGCAAGACCTACAAACACACCGACATGAACGCGCCTCTGCGCGCCAATGCGACGCTGGAGGCCGTGGGCGGCACGGCGGTCTACCTGGCCTCCGATGCGGGCGCCTGCACCACCGGTGAGATCATCCATGTCGATGGCGGCTTTCACGTTCTGGGGATGCCACAGGCCGAGAACCTCTGAACCTGGGCGCGCACCACGGAAGGGTCGCGCCGCTTGCCCTGCCTCAGATACGCCAGTGCAAAGCCACTGCACGCGCTGAAACCAAAGCGGCGCGCAAGCCGGACCTGAGACGTATTGATTGACGGAAACATAGCCCGCTTACCAGACTTTCACGCGCCTTGCGCCGAAGGTCCGGTTTGGACCCGAACTGCATGGCGCGATATGTGGATCCCCTGAAGTTCTGACCGTCGAAAGAGGCAAGGCGTGGCCTTATCCAGACCTCCCCCCCGCCTCAGCGCAGCACCGGTGTCTGCCAGAGCCAGATCTTCATGCCGCCATGGGCCACCGGCGCGCCCTGCGGCTGCCAGGGCAGCCCTGTCGCCTTGGCCAGCGGCGGCTCGCTGGTGACCAGCCCGACACGCCAGCCCCTGAACCGGCTCAGCAGCGTCTGACCCAAAGTCCCGTAAAGCGGATAGAGCAGTTTCTTGTTGCCGATCCGCGCGCCATAGGGCGGGTTCACGATCACAAGGCCGGGGGGGCCCTCGGGCGGCATCACCTCGCCCGCCCCATGGCAGGTAAAGCTGATCCACTCCGCCACGCCTGCGCGCGCGGCATTGGCGCTGCTCATCCTTATGGCCCCCGCATCGCGGTCCGATCCGAAGAAGCGGTTTTCGGGCGGCGTGCCCGGCGCAGTGCTGCGCATCTCTTCCCAGCGCGCCGGATCGAAACTGGCAAGGTTCTCAAAGGTGAAGCTCCGGCTGCGCCCCGGGTTCAGACCCGCCGCGATCTCCGCCGCCTCGATCAGAAAGGTGCCGGAACCGCACATCGGGTCCAGCACCGGCCCGGTGCCGTCATAGCCGCATTGCCGCAGGAAAAGCGCGGCCAGGTTCTCGCGCATCGGCGCCTTGCCCACCGCTTCCTTGTGGCCGCGCTTGTGCAAGGCCTCTCCGCTGGTGTCGAGGCTGATGGTCACCGTGTTGTCGTGGATCCGCACCTTGATGACCAGCTCGGCCTCTGCCGAGACCGTGATGCCGTGGCTTTCGCGCAGCGCCGTCTCGATCCGCTGGGTCGCAGCGCCCGCATGATAGATTTTCGAGGCCTTGCAGGTCACCTGCACCTTCACCGGCACATCCGCACGCAGCACCTCGCCCCAGGGGAACTTGCGCGCGCGTTTGTCCAGCTGCGCCAGATGAAAGGCCATGAACTGCCCGATGCGCACCAGCACCCGCGTGGCCCCGCGCAATTCAAGGTTCGCGCGCCAGACCTCGGGCCAGCCGCCGCTGATCGTCACGCCGCCCGGACCGGGTGCGGGCGCGGCAAAGCCTTTCTCGACGACTTCCTCAAGCAGGACGGTCTCCAGCCCCGGGGCGCAGACAAGGAAGATTTCAAAGGTGCTATCGCTGTTCATGCCCCTCCATAGGCCCAAGGACCGACATCTGCGAGGGGGGATCGGACTTTTCGAAAAGTCCGGCCCGGAAAATTCGAATTTTCCGTCCGCGTCAGAAATCAAAGGCGCGCCCTGTTTTTGCCGAATTCGGCTCGTAGAGGGCGGGCATGGACTTCTTCGAGACATACCGCCACGAGGTGCTGCAATCGCGCCGGGACCGGTCGCGCCGCGCGCTGTTCTGGTCCCGCATCCTGGGGATCGTGCTGATGCTGACCATCGCCGCCATCCTGCGGGCGGAGCCGGACCTGCGCCGGGCGCTGACCACTGCGGGCAGCGATGCGATCCTGGCCATTATGGGGCGCGATGCCGCGGCCACGCCGCAGGCCAGCCCGGCTGTGCTGCCGCAGGGCGCAGAGAACAACGCGGTTCAGGTCAGCACCCGCCCCCGCGACCGGGTCAAGGTGAACCGGCCCACCGCCGGCGCAACAGGCCTTGCGCTGGATCCGGCGGCAATGGCGAATGAAACAGGGGCGCAGCTTCAGACCCTGAAACCGCGCCCCTGAATTCCGGTTGCGGGGTCCGGCCCCGCCTGCAAGCCTCAGCCGATGCTGACAACTTCGATGTCGAACTGCAGGTCCTTGCCTGCCAGCGGGTGATTGGCATCCAGCGTCACGGTTGCTTCGTCCACATCCACCACGGTCACCGGCAGGGCCTGCCCATCCGGGGTCTGCATCTGCAACTGCGTGCCGATTTCAAGCGGGATGTCCGCCGGGATACCTTCGCGCGGGACAGCCTGGCGCATTTCGGGGTTCACCGCGCCATAGGCTTCGGTGCTGGGCACTTTGACCACTTTCTTTTCGCCCACGGCCATGCCCGGCAGGGCACCGTCGAGGCCCGGAATGATCTGGCCGGAGCCGACTTCGAATTCCAGCGGGTCGCGCCCTTCGGAACTGTCGAATGTGGTGCCGTCCAGCAGCGTGCCGGTGTAGTGAATAGCAACTTTATCGCCTGATTTAACCTCAGTCATGAAGATCTCCAATCTGTTCGGGAATGTATAAAAGGCCGCGTATCTGCGCGGGTGCTTCGGATTCGCGCTACCCTTTCAAAGCATGGCACGGGTGTAAACCCCCCGCGCCCGGGGCGCGCAAAGCGCCATTTCGGGTCTTTCAAGCCCGGACGCACCGTGACAATCTGCCCCCAAGCAAGGAGGCCGCGCATGCCCATCACCACCTGCGTTTTCGACGCCTATGGCACGCTGTTCGATGTCGCCGCCGCCGCGCGTCAGGCCGCATCGGAACCGGCATTTACCGCGATTCGGGACGACTGGCCGGTGCTGGCAGAGCATTGGCGCAGCAAGCAATTGCAATATTCCTGGCTGCGCGCCATCACCGGGGCGCATGAGGATTTCTGGATTGTCACCCAGAACGGATTGGACTGGGCGCTGGAAAAAACCGGCCAGGCGGGCGATCCCGCACTGCGCGAAAGGCTGCTGGCGCTTTACTGGGAATTGCAGGCCTATCCGGAAGTCCCTGCGATGCTTGCCGCATTGAAACAGGGTGGGATGAACACCGCGATCCTCTCCAACGGATCCCCCGCGATGCTGCAGGGCGCGGTCGACAGCGCCGGGATCGGCGATCTGCTGGATGTCTCGCTCTCGGTGGAAAGTGTCGGCATCTTCAAGCCCGACGCCTCGGTCTATGATCTGGTGGGCAAACATTTCGGCTGCGCGCGCGACGAGGTGCTGTTTGTTTCCTCCAACGGCTGGGACGCGGCGGCGGCAACCGGCTATGGCTTTGTCACCGCCTGGGTCAACCGTGGCGGAGAGCCGCTGGACCGCCTGCCCTGGACCCCTGTGCACCGGCTGCAAGACCTGACCGGCATCCCGGCACTGGCGGGCCTGTGATGGGGAAATTCACCACGTCCGACGGGTTGTCCCTGCATTACACCGACGAAGGCGAGGGCCTGCCGATCCTCTGCCTTGCGGGGCTCACCCGTACCGGTGCCGATTTCGACTATGTCGCCCCGCACCTGGCGGGCAACCGGCTGATCAGGCTGGATTATCGCGGGCGCGGGCAATCCGGTTTCGATCCCGACTGGCAGAATTACACCCTGCCCGTCGAATGCCGCGACGTGCTGGAACTGCTGGCGCATCTGGGTCTCGACAAGGTGGCGATCCTGGGCACCTCGCGCGGCGGGCTGAATGCCATGGGGCTGGCAGCAGGGGCAAAGGACCGCCTGCTGGGCGTGGCGCTGAACGATGTGGGCCCCTTCATCGACCCGGCGGGGCTGGATTTCATCATGGGTTACATCGGGCGCAACCCGGCGGCAAAAACCCATGCGGAAGCCGCCGCCGCCATGGCCCGCGCCTTTCCCGAATTCGAAGGGGTGCCCGAAAGCCGCTGGCTGGAAGAGGCGCAAAAACACTATGTGCAGGACGCCGAAGGGCTGAAGATCACCTATGATCCGCAGATGCGCAAAGCGGTGGAGGCCGCGATGGGCCAGCCCGCGCCCGACCTCTGGCCCTTCTTCGATGCCATGGCGGGCCTGCCGTTGGCATGCATCCGGGGTGCCGCGTCAAACCTGCTGAGCGCCGAGACCCTGGCCGAAATGCAAAAACGCCGTCCCGACATGATCACCGCCGTGGTGCCGGGGCGCGGCCATGTTCCCTTTCTGGATGAACCGGAGGCGATTGCCGCCCTGAAAGAATGGATAGGAAAACTGTCATGAACATCGAGATGATCCGCGCCGCTGCCCAGCGCCTGAAGGGCCAGGCGCGGCGCACCCCGCTGCTGTCATCGCCCTTTCTGGACGAGATCGCGGGCCGCCGTCTCTGGGTGAAGCCGGAATGCCTGCAGCACACCGGCAGCTTCAAGTTTCGCGGCGCCTACAACGCGCTGGCGGCGATGGATGCACAGGTGCGCAAGCGCGGTGTCATCGCCTTTTCCTCGGGCAACCACGCGCAGGGTGTGGCGCTGGCGGCGCGCATGCATGGCGTGCCCGCCGTCATCATCATGCCCGCCGACAGCCCCGCGCTGAAACTGGCGAACACCGCCGCCCTGGGGGCCGAGGTCATCACCTATGACCGCGCCACCGAAGACCGCGACGAGATCGGCGAAAGGCTCAGCGCGGAGCGTGGTCTGACGCTGGTCAAACCCTTCGACGAACCGCAGGTGATCGCGGGGCAAGGCACCTGCGGGCTTGAGATTGCACAGCAGGCGGCGGAACAGGGGATCGAGACCGCCGATGTCATTGTCTGTTGCGGCGGCGGCGGCCTGACCAGCGGCATCGCACTGGCGCTGGAGGCCGAAGCGCCGGGGCTGCGGGTGCGCCCGGCAGAACCTGCGGGGTTTGACGATGTGTCGCGGTCACTCGTCTCCGGGCGGATCGAGCGCAACGCGCAGGGTTCGGGCAACATCTGTGACGCGATCCTCACGCCGCAGCCGGGCAACATCACCTTCCCTATTCTCAGCCGCCTTTGCGGCCCCGGCCTTGTGGTGACCGAGGAGGAGGCGCTGGCGGCGATGGGTCAGGCCTTCAACCGGCTCAAGCTGGTGGCAGAACCCGGTGCTGCCGTGGCACTGGCTGCCGCGCTCTACCGCGCCGATCAGATCGCGGGGGAGGACGTGATTGTCACCATTTCCGGCGGCAATGTGGACCCCGCCATGTTTGCCCGGGCGCTCGCCACCCTATGACCGCTTTCACGATCGCCAGTTTCAACGTCAAGAACCTGATCGGGCCGGACAAGGAATATTACCGGTTCCAGTCCTACACGCCCGAGGAATACGCCTGGAAAGAGGATTGGCTGGCCGACCAGATCGCCACGCTGAATGCCGATGTGATCGGCTTTCAGGAGATCTTTGAAGAGGACCCCCTGCGCGCCACCATCGCCCGCGCCGACCGTTATGGCATGGACAGCAATGCCGCCAGCCTGCCGGGCGCGGACAAGCGCTATCGCCACCGGGCGATTTTCGACCGGCTGGCTTACCGCGATTACGGCAATGCCGCGCTGGCCTTTGCGCCCAATGTGCATGACGGCGCGCCGGGCCAGCGCCGCCCCGGTGTGGCGGTGCTGTCGCGCCTGGGGTTTGCCGAAGAGCCGCAGATCATTCAGGTGCTGGACCGGCCCTTGCAGATCCCCTTTCAGACCTTCGGCGGCGACGAGGGCGGGCATTTCACCATCCACAAGCTGAGCCGTCCGATCCTGAAGGTGCGGGTGCCGGTGGCAGGGCGGGTCATCACCGTTTTCAACTGCCACCTGAAATCGAAACTGGGCGAATACATCCGCCCGGAGGGGGCCGAATTCGCGCCGGAGGCCGACCTGACGCAGTATGATCCCATTGGCCGCGCGCTGGGTGCGGCCCGTGCCGCGATGCGCCGCATGGCCGAGGCCTGGGTGCTGCGCGGTGCCATCGTTCAGGAGCTGCGCGCAGGCAACCCGGTGATCGTGCTGGGGGATTTCAACGATGGCGAACATGCCGTCAGCACCGAGATCATCACCGGCGAAGTCCCCTTCAGGAACTATGCCTGGATGCTGCGCCATGATGCGCAGCATCGCGGCGACCGTTATACCGAAGCCGAAAGCGTTCAGATCACCGAAGACATCGAAGCGCTGCGGCTGCATCCGGCGGAAAAGCTCTTTGTGCGCAAATCCCTGCGCGACATGGTCTATACGGCGGCCTTCGGCGGCAATTACGAGAGTATTGACCAAATCATGCTGTCGCGGCATTTCCTGCCGGACTGGAAGGGGCATATCGGCGAAATGACCTATTTCAGCGTGTTGAATGACCACCTGACCGATGGCAGCCACCCCGAGGCACCCTATAACAAGCTTGCCTCGGATCATGGGCAGATCATGGCCACCATAGAACTGAACGGAGACCCCTGATGAAGATTTTCGATACCGGCGACGTGCGCCTGCATTACCGTGTGGACGGCCCCGAAGACGGCGCGCCGGTGGTCTTTGCCAATTCGCTGGGCACCGACATGCGGCTTTGGGATCCGATTCTGCCGATGCTGCCTGAAGGGCTGCGGATCATCCGCTATGACAAGCGCGGGCATGGGCTGTCTTCCTGCCCGCCTGCGCCCTATTCGATGGGTGCGCTGATCACGGATGTCGAACGGCTGTTGGATTTCCTCGGCGTCCGGCAATGCGTCTTTGTGGGCCTCTCCATCGGCGGCATGATCGGCCAGGGGCTGGCGACCAAGCGGCTGGACCTGGTCCGCGCCATGGTGCTGAGCAACACCGCCGCCAAGATCGGCAACCCGGATATGTGGGCCGAACGCATCGCCACCGTGGAGAAAGACGGCATCGAAAGCCTGGCCGATGCGGTGATGGAACGCTGGTTCGCCGCCGATTTCCGCGCCCGGCCGGAACTAGAACTCTGGCGCAACATGCTGGTGCGCGGCGAGGATGCCGGATACGCGGGCTGTTGCGCCGCGATTTCCGGCACCGATTTCTACACGCCCACCGCCTCCCTGCGCCTGCCGCTGCTGGGCATCGCAGGCTCCGAGGACGGCTCCACCCCGCCCGATCTGGTGCGCGAAACCATTGATCTTGTCCCCGGCTCGAAATTCCACCTGATCCGCAAGGCAGGCCACCTGCCCTGCGTGGAACAGCCCCGGGAATATGCCGGCGTGCTCAGTGATTTTCTGAAAGGGGTCGGACATGTCTGACACATCCACTCTGCCGGAGGGCCGGTTCTGATGGCGGCCTCGGTTTTCGATTCACCGCTTTTCGCACAATTGTTCAACCCCGGCGAGACCGGTCGGTTGTTCACCGACAGCGCGGCGCTGCGCGCGATGCTGCTGGTCGAAGGGGCGCTGGCCAAGGTTCAGGGCGCGCAGGGTGTGATCCCCGAAATCTCTGCCGCCGCGATCCACCGCGCATCGCTGGAAATTGCCGTGGATCCGGGGGCGCTGGGGGCCAGCACCGGGCAGAACGGCGTGCCGGTGCCGGGTCTCGTGGCGGCCTTCAGGGCCGAGATGAATGCACCGGAACATGCGCAATACGTCCATTGGGGGGCCACCAGTCAGGACATCGTCGATACCGGGCTGATGCTGCGTCTGCGGCAGGCCCTGGCGCTGGCCGAAGCGGATCTGCGCCATATCCTCAAGGCGCTGGGGCAGAAAGCGGCGGAACATGCGCATCAGCCGATGCCCGCCCGCACCTATGGCCAATACGCCACGCCCACCACATGGGGCGCCGTGCTGGCCCAGTTCGGAACGCCGCTGCTGGACGCGCTGGCCGGGCTGGATCACCTGTGCAAGACCTCGCTCTGGGTGTCGCTCTCCGGCGCCTCCGGCACCGCCTCGGCACTGGGCCATGACGCGGCAGCGACACGCGCCGGTCTGGCAAAGGCCCTGGGCCTGCATGACCCGCAGCGGTCCTGGCACACCGACCGCACACCGATCCTGCGCATCGCGGACTGGCAGGGTCAGGTCATGGCAGCGCTTGCGCATATGGGCCAGACCCTGATCGCCTTGTCAGGCAGCGACACGCAGGAAATCTCGCTCGGCTCCGGCGGGGCCTCCTCGACCATGCCGCAAAAGCAGAACCCGGTGGCCCCCTCGGCCATGGTGGCGCTGGGGCATCAGTTCACCGGCCTGCGCAGCAGCCTGCAATCCGCCGCCGCCCACCAGCACCAGCGTGACGGCGCCGCATGGTTCGCCGAATGGATGGCAGTGCCGCAGCTGTCGCTGTCGCTGGCCGCCGCGCTCGGACATGCCAGGGAATTGGCCGACGGATTCGTCCCCCGCCCGGTCCGGATGCAATCCAACCTCGAAAGCGGGCTGGGCCTGATCCACGCCGAGGCCCTCAGCTTTGCCCTGGCCGAGATCATGCCGCGTCCCGAGGCACAGAAGGTCACCAAGGCGCTTTGCCTCGACGCGCTGGACAAACGCACCTCGCTGGAAACACTGGCGCTCGCCGATTACCCCCAGCTTGACCGCGCGGTCTTTGCCCCCGGCTCCGGCACCGGCGACGCCAGCAGGCAGGCGGAGCGCTTTGCCGCACGGACGCAGTCGCTCTGACGCGGATGCGGCCCGCCGTCGTCTTCATCATGCTGACCGTGATGATCGATGCCATCGGCATCGGTCTGATGGTCCCGGTGATGCCGGATCTGATCCGCGAAGTACGCGGCGGCACATTGGGCGAAGCGGCGCTTTGGGGCGGCCTGCTGGCCACCAGCTTTGCGGTGATGCAGTTTCTCTGCGGCCCCGCGCTAGGCAGCCTTTCCGACCGCTTTGGCCGGCGGCCCGTCCTGCTGATATCGCTTCTGGTCATGGCAGCCGATTACGTGGTCATGGCGCTGGCGGGCAGCATCTGGCTGCTGCTGGCAGGCCGGATCGTCGGTGGCATCACCGCCGCCACCCAGAGCACCGCAACCGCCTATATGGCCGATGTTTCCGTCCCCGGCGAGCGCACCCGCAACTTTGGCCTGATCGGGGCCAGCTTTGGCGCGGGATTTGTGCTGGGGCCGCTGATCGGCGGCGTGCTGGCCGAATACGGCACCCGCGCGCCGTTCTGGGCCGCGGCGGGGCTTGCCAGCGGCAATGTCCTGCTGGGCTGGGTGGTGCTGCGTGAAACCGTCCGCCCGGAGAACCGCCGTGCCTTCGCTTGGCGGCGCGCGAACCCGCTGGGCGTGGTGCGCCACCTGGGCCGCCTGCCCGGCCTGCGGCAATTGCTGCTGGTCTATTTCCTCTATCACGTGGCCTTTGCGGTCTATCCTTCGGTCTGGTCCTACTTCGGCCAGGAGCGTTTCGGCTGGACACCCGCCGTCATCGGCCTGTCACTGGGTGTCTTCGACGCGGTGATGGCGCTGGTGCAGGGCGGCGCGATCCGGCTGGCGCTGCACTGGTTGGGGGAGCGCGGCACCGTCGTGCTGGGTCAGGTCTTTGCCATTGCCGCCTATGGCACGCTGGGGATCATCTCTTCCGGGCCGCTGGCATTGGCCCTGACACCGCTGGCGGCACTTGCCGGGGTGATCCCGCCTGCCCTGCAGGGCATCATGTCACAACGGGTCGCCGCCAATGCCCAGGGCGAATTGCAGGGCGCGCTGACCTCTGCCGCCTCGCTGGCGATGATCCTCTCCCCCCTGGCCATGACCTGGACCTTCGCCACTTTCGCCCAGCGCGACACCGCACATTATCTGCCCGGCGCGCCCTTCCTGGTGGCCATGTGCCTCTCTGTTGCGGCGCTCTTGCTGTTCATCCGTCCCGCTGTGCGAACCGACGCAGCGTAAAGCGACACTCCCTGCCGCTTCCACGGTTGCACCGCACCGCGGTTCCGGGTCAGGCTGCCGCCCAGAGACCACGCCACTTGCCCCGGAAAGGATTTTACCCGTGCAAATGATCAAAGCCGCCGTCGCCCATGAATTCGGTGCTCCCCTCGTGATCGAAGAGGTGCAGCTGCGCGCGCCCGAGGGCAGCGAAGTCGAAGTGACGCTGGATGCGGTCGCGATCTGCCACTCCGACATTTCCTATGCCGAAGGGGCCTGGGGCGGCACATTGCCTGCGGTCTATGGCCACGAGGCTGCGGGCCGCGTATCGGCGGTTGGGGCCAATGTGCGGGGTCTTGAGGCGGGCGACAGCGTTGTCGTCACCCTGATCCGCGCCTGCGGCGCCTGCCCCAGCTGCGCCAGCGGCAGCCCGACGGTCTGCGAAACCCCCTATGACGGTGACAAGGGACCGCTGAAGACGGCAGACGGCGGCACGCTGCATCAGGCCATGGCCTCGGGCGCATTTGCCGAAAAGGTCGTGGTCGAACAATCCCAGGTGGTCAAGGTCAGCCCTGACATCCCCAAGGAAGCCGCCGCCCTGATCGCCTGCGGCGTGATCACCGGGGTTGGTGCCGTGGTCAATGCGGCAGGTCTGCGCGCCGGTCAGGACGTTGTGGTGATCGGTGCAGGCGGCGTGGGGCTGAACGCCATCCAGGGCGCACGCATCGCAGGCGCGCGGCGCATCGTCGCCGTGGACATGAGCGAAGAGAAACTGGCCGTGGCAAAGGAATTCGGTGCCACCGACGGCGTGCTGGCCAGCGGGCCCAAGCCCTGGCGCGCGGCGCAAAAGGCGATGGGCCGCGGCGCTGACGCGGTCATCGTCACCGTGGGCGCGATCCCGGCCTATGACGCGGCACCACGCTATCTGGCGGGCGGTGGCAAGGTGATCATGGTGGGCATGCCCCATTCCGGCGCAATGTCCTCTTACGAACCGGTGACCATGGCCTTCATGGGACAGGGCATGGTCGGCTCCAAGATGGGCGATGTGGTGATCCAGCGCGACATCCCCTGGATGGTGGACCTCTACCTTCAGGGGCGTCTGAAACTGGACGAGCTGATCTCCGGGCGCTGGTCGCTGGAGCAGATCAACGAGGCGATTGCCGATACCAAGGGTGGTGCCGCGCGGCGGAACGTGATCCTGTTCGACAGGTAACGCCCGGGTGGCCTGCCCCCCGGGGTACGTCGGACATAAAGAAGGATTGAAGGCATGAAGCTGGCCGATCTGGACATCATCGTGACCGCGCCCCCGGCCCCGGGCTGGGGCGGGCGCTACTGGATCCTGGTGAAGGTGACGACGGATACCGGCATCACCGGCTGGGGCGAATGCTATGCCGCCTCTGTCGGTCCGGAGGCCATGCGCGCGGTGATCAAGGATGTCTTCGAGCGTCACATGGCCGGAGAGAACCCCGAAAACATCGAGCTGATGTTCCGGCGGGTCTATTCCAGCGGTTTCACCCAGCGGCCCGACCTGACGGTCATGGGGGCCTTTTCGGGGCTGGAGATCGCCTGCTGGGACATCCTGGGCAAGGACCGCGACCGCCCGGTGCATGCGCTGATCGGCGGGCGGATGAACGACAGGGTCCGCGCCTATACCTATCTCTACCCCCTGCCCCAGCACAGCCTGGCCGATTTCTGGACCTCACCCGGGATGGCGGCTGAAGCCGCCGCCGATTGTGTCGCGCGCGGCTATACGGCGGTGAAGTTCGACCCCGCCGGGCCCTATACCCTGCGCGGCGGCCATATGCCCGCGATGAGCGACATCAGCCAGTCCGTCGCATTCTGCGCCGCGATCCGCGCGGCAGTGGGCGACGAGGCGGATCTGCTTTTCGGCACCCATGGCCAGTTCACCACCGCAGGCGCGATCCGGCTGGGCCAGGCCATCGCGCCCTATTCCCCGCTTTGGTACGAAGAACCGGTGCCGCCCGACAATGTCGCTCAGATGGCGCAGGTGGCCGGTGCCGTCGGCATTCCCATCGCCACGGGCGAAAGGCTGACGACAAAGGCCGAATTCGCGCCCATCCTGCGGGCCGGGGCGGCGGCGATCCTGCAACCTGCCCTTGGCCGGTCCGGCGGCATCTGGGAGACCAGGAAAATCGCCGCCATGGCAGAGGTCTATAACGCCCAGATGGCGCCGCATCTCTATGCAGGGCCGGTGGAATGGGCGGCCAACATCCAGTTCGCCGTCTCCATCCCCAACCTGCTGATGGCCGAAACCATCGAAACCCCGTTTCATGACGCGTTGATCAAGGGCAGTATCAGGGTGGAAGACGGCTTTATCCCCGCGCCCACTGCCGCCGGCCTCGGCATCGAGGTGGACGAGGAACTGGCCCGCGCCCATCCCTACACCGGCACCGGCCTGCATCTGGAAATGCAGGAAGCGCCCTGCGACTATGTGAATGGCAATAATTTCGAAGGGGGCGCACCCGCCCCGCGCGACCAAAGCGTCTGACGAGTTACCTGAAGCATCAGAGATTTCGTGACGCGTTGAAATCCCTGATTTCGGGCAGCGTCAGGTGATTGTGGTTTTTCGCATGACGCAACGGGATCAGAGTTCCGCTTCCGGCCCGGTTGGCTGCAAGGCCCCAACAGCCGCGAAATGCGCATGCCTGAGCGCCTCGGTATCGCCGGCAGAGCTGCGCGGCGCGACCTGGCTGAGCACCTGAACCAGCACACCATTCAGCGCGGCATAGCTGTGCAACACGGTTGTCGCCTTCTTCGGCCCCGCAAGGCGATAGGTCAAAGTGCCAAAAGGCGCGCCATTGATCGACCGGCTGTCCAGATCGACAAATTCGAAGTCCTGCCCCACAGCCCCGGCGCGGGCATTGATCATCTCGATGATCCGCGCCTCGATCGCCTGCTGGGTGGCGGCAATCGTGCCGTCCTTTTCGGCCAGAACCTTGGAAATGAAGCCATCAGGATGCAGCCAATAGCTGATCCCCATGCTCTGCCCCTTGTCGATGCGCATGAAATCTTCGCCCGCGCAGAAGTTCAGCCCCGGCCCGGCGCGGCTGCAAGCCGGATGGCCATCAGCCGCAAGGACCGGCTGGACACAAACGGAAAGAAGACAGGCGGCAAAAAAATTTCGAAACATGGGAACTCCTGTTGCGCTTTGCGCGTTGAAGCTAACCCGCGAGCGTTTTCAAAAGCAAAACACGACTGCAATATTCCGTTCACAATCCGGTTTGTTGCCCAAATATGGTGCAAAAATGCCCCGGCGGCACTCTCCGTAGTTGGGAATCCTCAACAAAACAGCGCCCGGCGGGGCCGGAGGCTGCGCCATGCCAGCGGGCATGGGATCATTCTCTTTTTGGCAGGAAATATCCGGAGGGGGAGTTTGAGGGGGAGGAACGCCCCCTCAATCCGGTGCCTTGCAGCGTCCCGCCTTTGACCTGATACACCCCGTATCGCCGATGTCCCGAGAGCGCGAAGCGCGGCAGGGTATCGGCGATTCGAGTTTAAGGCGGGGCGCTTTGGCGCCCGGCCTTGAAGCTGTGACACGAACTTCCTGCCGCGCCTGCGGCGCTTTCGGGACATTCGTGTCACACGTTGCGTCAGATATAAGGTCGGGCGCTTTAAAAGAACGCCTGCAAGCCGGTCTGCGCACGGCCCAGGATCAGGGCATGCACGTCATGGGTGCCTTCGTAGGTGTTCACGGTCTCCAGGTTCATCATGTGACGGATCACCTGGAATTCGCCGGAAATGCCGTTGCCGCCGTGCATGTCACGGGCGTGACGCGCGACATCCAGCGCCTTGCCGCAATTGTTGCGCTTGACGATGGAGACCATCTCGGGCGCCGCATTGGCCTGATCCATCAGACGGCCCACCTGCAGCGAGCCCTGCAGGCCCAGCGAGATTTCGGTCATCATGTCGGCCAGTTTCTTCTGGAACAATTGCGTCTGCGCCAGGGGCTTGCCGAACTGCTTGCGGTCCAGCCCGTATTGGCGTGCCGCGTGCCAGCAGAATTCCGCCGCCCCCATGGCACCCCAGGAAATACCGTAACGCGCACGGTTCAGGCAGCCGAACGGCCCCTTGAGCCCCTGCACATGCGGCAGCAGCGCCTCTTCGCTCACTTCCACACCGTCCATGACGATCTCACCGGTGATCGAGGCGCGCAGCGACAGTTTGTTGCCGACCTTGGGCGCGCTCAGCCCCTTCATGCCCTTCTCAAGCACGAAGCCGCGGATCTTGCCGTCGTGTTCGTCGGATTTCGCCCAGACGACAAAGACATCGGCGATGGGCGCGTTGGAGATCCACATCTTGGAACCGGTCAGCTTGTAGCCGTTGGCGGTCTTGACCGCGCGGGTCTTCATCCCGGCGGGGTCGGAACCGGCATCCGGTTCGGTCAGGCCGAAACAGCCGATCCATTCACCGGTGCAGAGCTTGGGCAGGTATTTCTTGCGCTGCGCCTCTGACCCATAGGCATAGATCGGATACATCACCAGGCTGGATTGCACGGACATCATCGACCGATAGCCGGAATCCACCCGTTCCACCTCACGCGCGACCAGCCCGTAAGAGACATAGCCGCTGCCCAGCCCACCGTATTCCTCGGGGATGGTGATGCCCAGCAGGCCCATCTCGCCCATTTCGCGGAAGATTTCCGGATCGGTTTCCTCGTTGGCAAAGGCGTCGATGACGCGGGGCTGCAGTTTTTCCTGGGCATAGGCATGCGCGGAATCGCGGATCATCCGCTCGTCTTCGGTCAGCTGGCTGTCCAGACGGAACGGATCGGTCCAGTCAAAGGTGCCCAGATCGGGGGCATCCTTGGCGCGCAGGATTGGGGCTTCGGCGTTCATGGCAGTTCCTCCATTGGGGGGTGCGGTTGCGCGCAGTATTGCAAAAACGGCCCTGAATGACTATCGCTGCTTTGTCCTGCATATATGAGAAAAAGTCATAGATGATCGCCCCCCGCCGCTTCCTGCCGTCGATCTCTGCCCTGCTTGCCTTCGAGGCGGTGGCCCGGCTGGGCGCGGCCACCCGCGCGGCAGAGGAACTGTCGCTGACGCAATCCTCGATCAGCCGGCAGCTCAAGACGCTGGAAGCGCAACTTGGCGTCGAACTGCTGACCCGGCAGGGCCGGCAGCTTGTCCTGACCGAAGCCGGACAAACCTATGTCCGCCACGTCCGTGACATCCTGCACCGTCTGGCGCAGGCCAGCGTGGCGGCGCGGACCAACCCCCTGGGCGGCGCGCTGAACCTGTCGATCCTGCCCGCATTCGGAATGCATTGGCTGGCCCCCCGCCTGCGCGATTTCGCCCGCAGCCATCCGGAAGTCACCGTGAACCTCTCCACCCGGCTGAAACCCTATGCGATCGAGGACAGCACCTTTGACGCCGCGATCCATTTCGGGCGCGAGGACTGGCCCGGCGTCAGCTACCTGCCGCTGATGCCCGAAACCGTGGTGCCCGTCTGCGCCCCCGACCTGATGCAGGCGCCGGTGCATGACGCGGCAGAGATTCTGAACCACCCCCTGCTGCATCTGGAGACGCGGCCAAAGGGCTGGGCGCGCTGGCTGGCCGCCCTGGGCGTTGAAGCGGAGCCGCCCGCGGGCATGGTCTTTGATCAGTTTTCCACCATGGCGCAGGCGGCGATCCATGGGCTGGGCGTGGCGCTGCTGCCAACCTTCTTTGCCGACCCCTATCTGCGCGACGGGCAGTTGATCCTGGCCTCCGACCAGACCACCCAGAGCATCGGCAGCTACTATCTGGTCTGGCCCCGGGACCGCGACACCGGCGCGGCGCTTGGCTCCTTCATCACCTGGCTCGCGGCCCAGGCCGGACAGGCCGAGGATTGAAGCGCTCCGCCTTTACCTGAAACCTTCGTCATCCCCGCTTGAAATCATGGATTTCAGGCGACCACAGGTCATTCAGACTGGCGTCCGAGCCATAGGCTTTACGCTTTACGCTTTACGCGTTACACTTTCGACTTTTGCCGCCTGCTCCCTGCTCCCCTCACTTGCAGACATGTCATGCAAGACCTGTCATTTTTGACATGTCTTACATGACATGTCGTCCGTAGCGGAACGGCGCGCAGAGGCGTTTCGCGTGACGCGTTGAAATCGCTGATTTCAAGCAACGTTGCGTGAGTCAGGCTTTGCGCGGGACGGTTTGGGAGCGGGACGCCGGTCAGGGTCTTATCGCGCCCTGTCTTGAACCTGCATCGCCAATACCCTGCCGCGCTACGCGCTCTCAGAACAGTGGCGATGTGATCTGCATCGGGTCAAAGGTGGGACGCTGCAACAGGGGCACAAAGCGGCAATTCGCCAAATTTATGCCGCATTTACCTTCTAAGCAAATTTATCCGTAACCGGGTGGGGCCGTTACAAGGAGCACTTCGATGCTTACATCATTCTGCAAAGGCGCCTGCGCAATTGCCGCTGCCAGCACGCTTTGGGCCGGTGCGGCCCAGGCCGACAACCAATCCGTGCTGATCGTGGAAGGGTCCTATTTCCCTTCGACCATCTACGCAAAGCCCGGTGACAATGTCATTTTCACCAACCAGAGCGGCCAGGTTCAGCACCTCTCCGGCCCCGAGGATACATGGACATCCGGCCCGATCGAAGTGGATGCGACCTATCGCCTGAACCTGACCCATGCGACCCCCCTGACCTTCACCAACGGTGAAGACGGCGAAGGCCTGATGGAAGGCGAGATTTCATATGATCCCGCCCCGCTGAACGACTGAGATCAAAGACGACCCCGCAAAGGGCCGCGTGACAGTGACGCGGCCCTTTTCTGCGTTCAGATTTCTTCGATCAGTTCCGGCCCTTCGGCGCGATTGGAATTGACGGCACGGTCCACCCGATGCCAGGTCAGCAGATCATCGGCTGCGGGCACCATCAGGGTTGCCGCCCCCTTGCCCGCCTCGCCAAGCCAGAGCGGCCAGTCCGCCGCCTCGATGATGACCGGCATGCGGTGATGGATCGCCCGCATCGGATCATTTGCGGCGCAGGTCACCACCGCACATGTCCGCAGCCCCTCATCAGTCTCCGCGCGCCAGTCCTGCCAGATCGCGGCCAGGGCCAGGGGCGCCCCGTCGCGCCGGGTGATGTACCAGGGGTCACGCCCCCCTTCCGCATCCTTGGTCCATTCATAGAACCCTGACGCCACGACAAGCCCCCGCCGTTCCCGCGCCGCCGCGCCAAAGGCAGGCTTTTCGGCAATCGTCTCGGCCCGGGCGTTGATCAGCAAGGGACCATCGCCCGGTTTCTTGTACCATCGGGGGATGAACCCCCAGCGCATCGCGCCCAGCCTTCGCGGCCCACCGCCACTGCCAGTGACAATATGGACCTGGTTCGTCGGGCAGACATTATACTGCGGCACCTTCGGCAGGTTGTTGGCCGGCGTCGCCGCAAAGAGCCGCACCATGGCATCATGGGGCAAGGTCACTGCAATCCGTCCGCACATCTGCTGTCCTTTCCGGCCGTCACCGGCCTTGAGCCTGTCCTGCGCCCCGAAAACCTGCAAAAGCGGCGGTGCCCGGATAATCGCAGACCCCACCTGTAAAAGGCGGCGCATATCTGGCAAGCTTCGGGCAATTGGCCATAGGATATCAAGTGATGATCAGACAATTCCTGCCCGTCAGCGCGCTTCTGCTTGGCTCCGCCTTCCTGCTCTTTGCAGGCGGAATCAACGGGTTGATCCTGCCCGTGCGCGGCACGATCGAAGGGTTCTCGGCCATTTCGCTGGGGCTGTTGGGCACCGGCTGGGCCGTGGGATATGTGTCGGGCTGCATCATGACGCCGCCGCTGGTGGCGCGGGTGGGCCACATCCGGGCCTTTGGCGCGATGGCCGCGATTGCGGCGATTTCCATGCTGTCCAGCGCCATCCAGATCACCCCCTGGGCCTGGATCGTGCTGCGCGGCGTCTGCGGTTTCTGCTTTGCCGGGGCGGCGATGATCGTGGAAAGCTGGCTGAGCGAGCAATCCACCCCGGACACCCGTGGCCGCATTTTCGGGGTCTACACAATGGTCAACCTCGCGGCGAGCACGGCAGGATCACTGATGCTGACGGTGGGGGACCCCTCGGGCTTCCTGTTCTTTGCCCTGGCGGCGATCTTCTATTGCATGGCGCTGGTGCCGACCGCGCTCAGTTCCTCCTCCTCCCCCGCGCCGCTGGTCACCGTAAAGCTCAACCTCGCGGCGCTGTGGCGCAATTCGCCCGTCGCGGTCTTTGCGGTCTTCTGGGTCGGTGTCTCCAACGCCGCCTTCGGCACCCTGGCGGCGGTCTATGCGCAGAACGTGGGGCTGGTCCTGGCGGCGGTGTCCTTTTTCATCTCGATCCCGATCCTCGCGGGGGCCATCATCCAGATGCCCGTGGGGCTGATGTCCGACAGGATGGACCGCCGCAAGGTGCTGGTCGGCGTGGCGGCGCTGGCGCTGGTGGCCGACCTTGGGTTTATCCTGCTGGCCCCGCAGGGGCGGATGATGAACCTGACATTGGCCGCGCTGCTGGGCGGCTCGATCTATGCGATGTATCCGGTGATCGTGGCCCATGCCAATGACCACGCCGAACCCGGCACGGCGATCCAGATCTCGGGCGGGCTGCTGCTGACCTTCGGCATCGGCTCGATCATCGGGCCGACGGTGGCGGGCCTTGCCATGGCCGAGATCGGGATCCGCGCATTGTTCATGACCACGGCGGTCTCGCACGGGGTAGTGATCCTTTACACGCTCTGGCGGATCTCCAAGCGCGAGGCGGTGGCCGATGCGGAGAAGTCCAGCTTTCAGCCCCTCAACGCGGGCCGCACCTCTGCCCTGCAGACGGCCGAGGCCGCGCAGCAACCGTCGGAACCGGCACAGGCCGCGCGCTGACCCCGCCGTTCGGGCGGTGACGATTTTTTTGAAAAAATCGGCCCGGACTTTTCGAAAAGTCCGGCACCCGGTGGCAAAGGAAAAGGCGCGGCCGGGACCGGTCGCGCCTTTCCGTACTCAGGGCATATGCCTTACTTTACCGTGATGCGCCCGTCGGTATAGGGCTTGTAGGGCGCATTCGCCGCCAGGTAGTCGGCGGTCACATCGGCCAGATCGGGGCCGAAGTCATAGGCGTTCATTGCCGACTTGAACATGTCATAGCCGTCGCCGCCGTTGCGCACATAGTTGTTGGAAACCACGCCATAGGTCTTGCCCATGTCCAGCGGTTCCCCCCCGACCATCACGTCGCTGACCCGGCTGCCCGGTTCGGCACTGGCATCAAAGGCAAAGGTGATGCCCGCAACCTGCGGGAAACGGCCCGCGCCTTCCTCGACCTGGCTGACACCGTTTTCAAGCGCCGCCTTCAGGGTTTCACCACTCACCTGGAAGGTGGACAGGGTGTTCTGGAACGGCAGGACCGTCAGAACCTCGCCCATGGTCACATCGCCCGCGTCGATGGAGGCACGGATGCCGCCGCCGTTCTGGATCGCCACGTCAATGCCCTGATCGGCCACCCGCGCCAGCATGGCGTCGGCAATCAGGTTGCCCATGGTGCATTCCTGGGACCGGCAGACCTCGCGGTCGCCGCCGATGGCTTCATCCGTATGGGCAACGACCTTGCTGCGGATCTCCTCCAGCGGTGCCGCCGCTTCGCTGATGCGCGCGACAGTGCCCTCGTCCTCGGTCACCGCGGCATCCATGATCAGCGGCTCGCCGCTGGCCTCGGTCACATTGCCTTCATCGTCGAAAGTCACGTTCAGCTCGCCCAGGAACTTGCCATAGGCATAGGCCTGCACAATGGCGGTATTGCCCACCATGGTCGGATAGGGCCCCTCGGCACGGTCATTGGTGTTGCTCAGCAGCGTGTTGGAATGGCCGCCGACAATCACGTCCACGCCGGTAGTTTCAGCGGCAACGCGCTGGTCCACGCCGTAGCCGGAGTGCGACAGCACGATGATCTTGTTCACGCCCTCGGCGGTCAGCTTGTCCACCTCGCCCTGCACCGCAGCAACGGGGTCGGAAAAGGTGATGTTCTCACCGGGGCTTGCCAGCTCATCCGTATCTTCCGGCGTCAGCCCGATCAGGCCCAGCTTTTCACCGCCCCTTTCGATGATGGTGGATTTCGGCAGCTTGCCCGCAAGCAGCGGCTCTGCCGAGACATCGGCGTTGGACATCAGGATCGGAAAGTCGATCGTGTCCATGAAGCCTTTCAGAACCTCGGGCCCGTCGTCGAATTCGTGGTTGCCCACGGTCATCGCGTCATAGCCCATCTTGTTCATCATCTCGGCCGCCAGCGCGCCCTTGTAATAGGTATAGAACAGCGTCCCCTGAAACTGGTCGCCGCCATCCACCAGGATCGAGTTGTTGGACCGCGCACGGGCCTCGGTGATCGCTGTCATCAGCCGGGCGGAACCGCCAAAGCAGTCGCCTGCGGTATTGTCTTCGGCACCACAGGGACCGTCATATTTGCTGATCGGCTCGAACCGCGCGTGAAAGTCATTGGTGTGAAGAATGGTAAGCTGATAGTCGGCGGCAGCCGCACCGGCCGTCAGGCCCAGCGCTGCAACGCTTGTCAAGAATCGTTTCATTGCTTTTCCCCAGTTGGAACAGATGGCAGCATGGTGGCCTGCGCCCATGCGACTGTCAAAGCGCTTGTGCGCGGCATGCCGTTGGGTCAAGCGCCGCCGGCGGCAATGCCCTGCTCTGTTCCCGATGAAGCGCGGGCTTCGGGGTCCGGACCGGATATTTTGGCAAAAAGAAGAGAAAACCGGACTTCTTTATGCCCCAAATACTCAAATCCGACCGCAGGGGCACATCCAGGCGGTTGCGAGGGTCCGACCCGGCTTGACCCGCGTTGACTGCCGGGGCATGACTGCCTCATGTTGATTTTCAAGATATTTCTGGCCGACCAATGGACCACATTGCGCCAGGCCGGCAGCACCGATGGGGCGCCTATCGACATCGCCGATGGCTATGTGCATTTCTCGACCGCCGCACAGGTCGAAGAGACGGCAGCGAAGTATTTCGCCGGGGCCGAAGGGCTGATGCTGGTCGCGGTGGATGCGACAGCCGCAGGTGAGGCGCTGAAATGGGAACCCTCGCGCGGCGGGGCGCTGTTTCCGCATCTCTACCGCCGCATGACCATGGAGGATGTAGTCTGGGCGCAGCCGCTGCCGGTCCTCGACGGGCGCCACCAGTTCCCCGCAGGTCTGGAGGAAGCCGGCCAATGAGCGATTTCATCGACCCGGACCGCGCCCAGTTCGACGCCTTCAAGGCGCTGGACCGCGATGCGCCGCTCAACATGCTCAACCTCGTGGCCTTCAACGATCTGGCGAATTACCCCGGCGATCACGAGCTGGCCCGGGACGGGCTGACCGGGGCGCAGGCCTATGCGCTATACGGCAGGCATTCGGCCCCGGTTCTGGCGCGCGTGGGGGGCAGCATCCTGTGGCGGGGCCAGTTCGACATGACCCTCATCGGCCCCCAGGATGAAAGCTGGGATGCGATGTTCATCGCGGCCTACCCCAATGCCCATGCCTTTCTGGCGATGGTCTCGGACCCCGAATATCAGCGCGCGGTCATCCACCGGCAGGCCGCTGTCCGCAGTTCGCGGCTGATCCGCAGCACCCCGCTTGCCACCCGGGATGGCTTTGCATGATGTCGCTGATCGAGCGTCTGGGGCTCGGCGCGCTGCATCGGCTTGACCCGGAAGTGGCCCATGGGCTTGCCCTGCGGGCCCTGCGCTGCAACCTGGCCCCCAGCCCCGGTCCGGTCACCACGCCACGGCTGCAAACCACCCTTGCCGACATGTACCTGCCCAACCCTGTCGGGCTGGCGGCAGGCTTCGACAAGAACGGCACCGCCGTCGCCCCGCTGTCACGCGCCGGGTTCGGCTTTATCGAAATCGGGGCCGCCACCCCCCTGCCGCAGCCCGGCAACCCGCGCCCCCGCCTGTTCCGGCTGAGCGAGGACGCCGCCGCCATCAACCGCTTCGGCTTCAACAACGAAGGCGCCGATGCCATCTGTGGCAGGCTTGCGCGGCGCGGCGCTGGCATTCCGGTTGGCCTGAACCTCGGCGCGAACAAGACCAGCACGGACCGCGCGGATGATTTTGCCCGGGTCATGATCGCGGCCCGCAACCATGTCGATTTTGCCACCGTCAACGTCTCCTCTCCCAATACCGAAAAGCTGCGCGACCTGCAGGGCAAGGCCGCGCTTGCGGCCCTTCTGGACGGGGTAATGGAGGTGCGCGGCGCGACGCCTGTCTTCCTCAAGATCGCGCCGGACCTGTCGGAGGCGGAAATCGCCGATGTGGCCGAGGTGGCAAATGCCGCGGGCATCTCGGCGATCATCGCAACCAACACCACATTGGGCCGCGACGGGTTGCGCTCGGCCCATGCGCAGCAGGCGGGCGGCCTGTCGGGCGCGCCGCTGTTCGAAAAATCGACCCGTGTACTGGCCCGGCTCTCCACCCTCACCGATATCCCGCTGATCGGGGTCGGCGGTGTCGGCTCGGCCGAACAGGCCTATGCCAAGATCTGTGCAGGTGCCAGCGCGGTGCAGCTTTACACCGCCCTGGTCTACGGCGGCATTGGCCTGGTCGGCGAAATCGCCCGCGGCCTTGACGCCCTGCTGGCCCGCGACGGGTTTGACCAGGTGGCCGATGCCGTTGGCAGCCGCAGAGGAGACTGGCTATGATCACCATCTGGCACAACCCGCGCTGCTCCAAATCCCGCCAGACCCTGGCGCTGATCGAGCAGAGCGGCGCCGAGGTCACCATCCGCCGCTACCTTGAGGACGCACCGACCGAGGCCGAGATCGACGCGGCCCGCAGGGCGCTGGGGCTGTCCTCCCTGCGCGACATGCTGCGCAAGGGAGAGAAGAGCTACAAGGAGCTTGGCCTGAACAGCGAGACGCCGGAAGCGGCGCTGCTGTCGGCCATGGCGCAGAACCCGGTCCTGATCGAGCGGCCCATCGTATTTGCAGGCAACCGCGCGGTGATCGGTCGCCCGCCCGAGGCCGTGCAGGACCTGCTCTGACACGCGCTGCGGAATTTTGCAAAATTCCGGCGGCGATTTTTTCAAAAATCGCCTACAGCGTCCCGCCTTTTAGCTGATACACGCCATATCGCCGATGTCCCGAGAGCGCGCAGCGCGGCAGGGTATCGGCGATTCAAATTCAAGGCGGGGCGCTCTAAGCTGCCGCCCGTTCAAGCGCGGGATAGCGCAGCCCAAGGGTCACGGCCCGCGCCACGAAGGCAATCAGCATCGCTGCCCAGAGACCATGATTGCCGATGGCAGGCAGCAGCAGGGTCACCGCCCCCACGTAGATGCCGAAACTGATCGCCATCATGTTGCGCATGTCCCGCGACCGCGTGGCCCCGATAAAAACCCCGTCCAGCATGAAGGCCCCGCAGGCGATCAGGGGCAGGACAACGACATAGGGCAAAAAGACCCGCGCCATCTGTTGCACCTCCGGTGCCTTGACCATCAGGTCGATGATCTGCGGCCCGGCCAGCGCAAAAACCACCATGACCAGCGCCGAAGTGGCAAAGGCCCAACCCATGCTCAGCATCGCGCTGCGGCGCAGGACAGCGCGCTGCCGCGCGCCCATGGCCTTGCCCACCAAAGCCTCCGCCGAAAAGGCGAAACCGTCCAGCCCGTAAGAGGTGATCATCAGGAAATGCAGCAGCACCTGATTGGCCGCCAGCGTCACATCGCCCAACCCGGCCCCAAGAAACATGAAAGAGACAAACATCGCCTCCAGCAGCAGCGACCGGATCAGGATATCGGTGTTCAGCCGCACCATCTGAACCCATTTCAGCCGGTTGAAAACCTGCAGCCAGTTGCGCCAGCCCGGTCCCCGGAAGGCCGCGCGGCAGAACCACAGACCAAGCATCGCCCCGGTCCATTCCGCGATGAAAGTGGCAAGGGCCACGCCCTGCACACCCCATTCCAGCCCCAGCACGAACCACAGGTCCAGACCGATGTTCAGCCCGTTCATCACCAGCTGGATCACCAGCACCGCCCGGGTGCGCTCCTGCGCGATCAGCCATCCGGTGATGGCATAAAGCGCGATGGCCGCCGGGGCCGACCAGATGCGGATGGCCATATAGGACCGCGCAAGGCCCTCGACCTCCTCGGTGCCCGGAGAGACCAGAAAGGCCGCCCAGAACAGCGGCAGCTGCAGGGCCACCACGATCAGACCGGCCCCAAGGCCCACCAGCAACCCGCGCGTCAGCAGGGCGGCCACCTCGGCCTCGTCACCGTTGCCGGTTGCCTGCGCGGTCAATCCGGTGGTCCCCATGCGCAGGAACCCGAAGACCCAGTAGAAAGCGGAAAGGATAATCGCGCCCAGCCCCACCGCCCCCACCGGCGCGGCCAGCCCGATCTGTCCCACCACCCCGGTATCCACCGCCCCCAGCAGGGGCACGGTGGCGTTGGAGATGACGATGGGCAGCGCGATGTTCAGCACGCGCCGATGTGTGACCACATCGCGGGGCGCCAGCGCACCGGCCTTGATCGCGCGCACCTCGCCGTCGGAAATCGGATCTGTCACGTCACCCCTTGCGCTGCGGCATCACGAAATGGCCTGTCGCCTGGGCGAACATCCGTTCCCGGTTGTCCTGCCAGCCCTCGACGTGGACACTGGCATAGCGCCGCCCCGACCGGTTGATCCGGGCGCGGGCATAGGCATCGCGCGGCAGGCCGGAGCGCAGGTAGTCGACGGTGAAATCAATGGTCTTTGGCAGGCGCGGCAGATGCACATGGCTCAGATCGCTGACATCCAGCGCGCCGCTTTCCATATCCTCCCAGATAAAGGCCCAGCTCAGCGTGATGATCGCCGTGACCTCCAGAAACGCCGCTGTGGCACCGCCATGCAGCGCGGGCAGGATCGGATTGCCGATCAGATCGTCCTTGTAGGGCATGATCCCCGTCAGCTCATCGCCCCGGCGTTCAAAGGTGATGCCCATGAACTGCACATAGGGCACCCCCTCGACCAGGGCGCGCAAGACGGCATCGCGGCGCTGTTTGACGATCTGAACCGGTTCAGGTGCGGGACGCCGGGTCATTTGCGCCCCTCCACCGTGAAGGTCCCTGTGGCCATGGCCACGGGCGTCGCGCGGTCCTCGTCATGGGCGGTGGCCCGCACAAAGGCCACGGAGCGGGTGACATGGTAACAGGTGGCTTCGGTGGTGATCGTCTGCCCGGGCGTGGCGGCCCGCAGGTATTCGATGCGCAGATCAATGGTTGCGGTGCCCGCCGGATTGCTGGGATGGCTCATCACCGCAGCGCCGCAGGCCGTATCCATCAGCGCCGACACGGCGCCGCCGTGCACAACGCCTGTCTTGGGGTCACCGATCAGCCTCTCGGCATAGGGCATGGAGATGATCGCGGTCCCCAATTCCAGAGATTGCAACTCCATCCCAAGCGCGCGCGCATGCGGCAGGGCGCGGATGAACTGGTTGGCTTGTTTCAATTTGTCCGTCATCGGCCCCTCTTTCGGGCACCGTTATCGGCTGGTGACACGCAAAGGACAAGACCACCTGTTGCGCTTGGCACGGCATCATCCTAGCTTGCGCTGCGGGAGATTGATGATGGCCGAAGAAAGACTGACCTTCAAACAGATGTGTGCACGGTTCGACGTCACACCACGCACGCTGCGTTACTATGAATACATCGAACTGCTGCAGCCGGAACGCGAAGGGCGGTCACGCTTTTACAGCCCCAGGGAATGCGCGCGGATGAAACTGATCCTGCGCGGCCGCAAGTTCGGTTTTTCCCTGGAGGGCATCCGGCAGTGGCTGCTGATTTACGAAAAGGAAGGAACCGAGGCGCAGATGCGCGCCTGGGTGACGGCCTCGGAGCGGCAGCTCAAGGAACTGGCAGAGCAGCGCGCGCAACTGGATGAGGCCATGGCCGAATTGCAGCGCCTGCACGATGACACCGTCGGAGAGCTGGAAAAGCGAAGCGCTTAGGGTGAGGACCCATTAATCAAAGGTTTTCGACCCCTTGATCCGCGGCTCAGTCCCCGTCGGATCAGGTTTTGACCCCTTCATCCTGCAGGCGGTCGGCGGGCGCGATGACTTTTGCGATTCGGTCCATCTCTGCGGCGATCACAATCAATTCCGACACCAGCCCGCTGGAATGGGATGACGCCAGGTCGTACGCAGCGTCTTCTACCAGCTTGGCCGCTTCCAACAGACGTTCACGGGGATCACATGTGGGAAGGGATTTCGCGGAATCGTTCATTTAGGAGCCTTTCGCAGTGCATGCTGCATGTGCAGCATAGCGCATGGACGGGTCAGATAGCCGTGGCAAACGCGCGGGTCACGTCACGCGAATGCGCTACACGATATCAAGTTCTTTAATTTGCAAAAGTCCCGACCCGAGCCCTTTTATGGCTGCGGTCGTGCGATCGTTAACATCCAATTTGTCAAATAGTCTGCGGCCTATGGTGTCAACCGTATGCCTTGAAATGCCCAGAATTTCGGCAATCACGCTGTTGCTTTTGCCCCGCGCCATCCAGCGCAGGATTTCCAGCTCCCTGGGGGAAAGATCGATGTTGCGCAGCGTGTCCTCTATCAGTTCGCAGAACCGGAGATGTGCGATCTGTGCCACGCATTGCATCTCGAAGGTGTTTTCGGGCCGGACCGTGACAACCGATTTTCCAAACCCGAGCCCGAAATAGGCGTTGCGCCCCTTCGGACCAAACACCGGAAGCGCGATCCCGTCGCCAAAGTCGGATGCCTTCCGCCGGCGTATGAAATCTGCTTCCTGTTCGGTCAGATTGGCGAGTTTCTCGATCTCGGACCACAGGAACGGCCGGGACAATCTGGCCGCAAGTCCGGGTATCGGGTCGATGACCTGCAGATTCGAGTCGATGTATTCGCAGATCCATTCTTCGGGGAATCCATCCTCGACAAAGCCCGATCGCCCCCCCGGCAGTTCCTCGGCGTTGTCCAGATGATAGCTGACCATCTCTATGCCACAATTGTGGAAAAACGCGACAATGGTCCGCCAGAGGCTCGCGGCATCCGATGCAGCCGCGCAGTCCTTTACGAAACTCCTGACCGTTGTCTGGGACATAGATCCTCGCGATCCTCGCGCTATTCTACAAGATTTTGCGACATAAGTAGATTGAAAACTGTCGTCAAACCCCAATTTAACAGGGGCAAAGGCAGTTGCCTGGCATTGCAGCGGCTTGCCGCCTGTCCGGAAACAAAAGTGACGTGACGTATGACTTACGTAAACGTCAACCTCTGTTGTAAGAGACTTTCTGTATCCCCAGATCAAAATCAACGTGATGGTTTTCTGATGAGAGCAGAGATGATGACAACAGATACGCTGACCATTCGCCAGATGTGCGACACCTATGATGTCACCCCGCGCACTCTGCGTTTTTACGAGGCCAAGGAACTGCTTTTCCCGATCCGGGAAGGCCAGAAGCGCCTGTTCACCAAGCGGGACCGCGCGCGGCTGAAGCTGATCCTGCGCGGCAAGCGCTTCGGCTTCTCGCTGGAGGAAATCCGCCAGTTGCTGGACCTCTATCACATGGGCGACCAGCAGCAGACCCAGATCGCGCGGACCTATGAGATCGCGCGCGCCCGGCTCGCTGACATGGAAGCGCAGCGCGATGAGCTGAACGAGGCCATCGACGACCTGAAAGATCAGTTGAAATGGGGGGAAAAGATGATTGCCTCCATGACCCAGTCCCGCAAGGCCGCCGAATAGGCGCCCTGCCCCACCGACACGCGTTTTAGGGAGAAACCCATGCCAAGCTACACCCCCCCCGTCAAAGACCTGCAATTCGTCCTGCATGATGTGCTGAACGTGACCGGCAGCAGCATCCCCGGCTATGATGAGCTGGAAGCCGATTTCACCTCTGCCATCCTCGAAGAAGCGGGCAAGCTGACCTCCGGCGTTCTGGCCCCGCTGAACGTGGTGGGCGACAAGGAAGGCTGCCGGCTGGAAAACGGCGTCGTCTATACGCCCAAGGGCTTCAAGGAAGCCTTCGAGCAGGTCAAGGAAGGCGGCTGGCCGGGTCTGGACATGCCGGAACAATACGGCGGGCAGAACATGCCCTATGTCGTGGGCACCGCAGTGGGCGAGATGTTCTCCTCTGCGAACCAGGCTTTCACCATGTATCAGGGTCTGACCCATGGTGCCGCCTCTGCCATTCTGGCGCATGGCACGGACGCGCAGAAAGACACCTATCTGCCGAAAATGGTCGCCTGCGACTGGACCGGCACGATGAACCTGACCGAACCGCATTGCGGCACCGACCTGGGCCTGATGCGCACCAAGGCGGCCCCGCAGGACGATGGCTCCTACAAGATCACCGGCCAGAAGATCTTCATCTCTTCCGGTGAACACGACATGGCCGAGAACATCATCCACCTGGTGCTGGCCAAGATCGAAGGCGGCCCGGAGGGGATCAAGGGCGTGTCGCTTTTCATCGTGCCGAAATTCATGGTGAACGAGGACGGTTCTCTGGGTGAGCGCAACGGCGTCGCCGTCGGCTCCATCGAGGAAAAGATGGGCATCCACGGCAATTCCACCTGCGTGATGAACTATGACGGCGCCACCGGTTTCCTGCTGGGCGAGGAACACAAGGGCATGCGCGCCATGTTCACCATGATGAACGAGGCCCGTGTGGGCGTGGGCATGCAGGGGCTGGCACAGGCCGAGGTCGCCTATCAGAATGCGCTGGAATACGCCAAGGACCGCCTGCAGGGCCGCGCGGTGACAGGTGCGCAAGCCCCCGACAAACCCGCCGATCCGCTGATCGTGCATCCCGACATCCGCCGCAGCCTGATGGATCAGAAAAGCTTTGCCGAGGGCGCGCGCGCCTTCATCCTCTGGGGCGCCACCATGATCGACGCGGCGCACCGCGCGGGCGACAAGGACGCGGACGGCCTCGTCTCGCTGCTGACGCCGGTGATCAAGGGCTTCCTGACCGATCAGGGTTACGACATGACCGTGAAGGCACAGCAGGTCTATGGCGGGCATGGCTATATCGAGGAATGGGGCATGTCGCAGTTCACCCGCGATGCCCGGATCGCGATGATCTATGAGGGGGCCAACGGCGTGCAGGCGCTTGACCTCGTGGGCCGCAAGCTGGCGCAGGACGGTGGCAAGCACGTCATGGCTTTCTTCGACATGGTGAAAGGTTTCATCAAGGAGAACGCCGGTCAGGACGCGGAATATGATGCGGGTTTCCTCGATCCGCTCAAGGCGGCCAGCAAGGACCTGCAACAGGCGGGCATGTACTTCATGCAGAACGGCATGAAGAACCCCAACAACGCGCTCGCCGGCTCCAATGATTTCATGCACATGTTCGGGCATGTCTGCCTCGGGCTGATGTGGGCGAAAATGGGCTTGGCAGCCAAGAAGGCGCTTGCGGAGGGCAAGGGTGACGCTTCATTCTACGAGACGAAACTGGCCACCGGGCGCTACTACATGGCGCGGCAACTGCCTGCCACGGCGCTGCACCTGACCCGCATCCAGTCCGGCGCGGATACGGTGATGGCACTGGAGGCCGCGAACTTCTGAACCCCGGTTTCGCCGCGAAACCTTGATTATTAACAAGAGGTTAAGATGCCGAAACGCTTCCGCCTGACCCGCCGCTTTCCTGTCGCCATGACGGAGGACGGGTACAGGCGGCTGAAGAAATTCAGCAACGAGGCGGGGCTTGACGAGGGCGAGGCGCTTTCATTCCTGTTCGAGAACTTCGGCAGCGTGATCAACGAGGAAAACCTGATCGCGCGGCTGAGGCTCTTCAACGCCGAACTCGACGACCGCAAGCGCTGAGCCGACAAGACAGACCTGGGGAGGGATCATGAACGACATGAGCACGACATCATCCAACTGGATGACGGACGAACACAGGATGATCGCGGATATGGCCGCGTCCTTCATCACCACCGAATGGGCCCCGAAGTTCGAGAAGTGGCGCAAGCAGGGCGAGATGGACCGCGAGACCTGGGCGCAGGCAGGCGAACTGGGCCTGCTCTGCCCCTCCATCCCCGAGGAATACGGCGGCGCGGGGGGCGACTTCGGCCATGAGGCGGCGATCCTGATCGAAAGCGCCCGGGCCAATCTGGCCAGCTGGGGCAATGGCATCCACTCCGGCATCGTGGCGCATTACATCCTGGCCTATGGCACCGAAGAGCAAAAGAAACGCTGGCTGCCCAGGATGGTCTCGGGCGAGATGGTGGGCGCGCTGGCAATGACCGAACCCTCCGCCGGGTCCGACGTGCAGCGGATCAAGACCAAGGCGATCCGCGACGGCAACGCCTATCGGCTGTCGGGGCAAAAGACCTTCATCACCAATGGCCAACATGCCAATCTGATCATCGTCGCGGCCAAGACGGACCCGAAGGAAGGTTCCAAAGGGGTCTCGCTGGTGGTGCTTGAAACCGAGGGCGCAGCGGGGTTCCAGCGCGGCCGCAACCTGGAAAAGATCGGCAAACATGCCTCGGATACCTCCGAACTCTTCTTCGACAACGTGGAAATCCCACCCGAGAACATCCTCGGCCAGGAAGAGGGCAAGGGCTTTTACCAGATGATGCAGCAGCTTCCGCAGGAACGGCTGATCATCGGCTGCGAGGCTGTGGGGTCGATGGAGGGGGCCGTCGATCTGACGATCAGATACTGCAAGGAGCGCGAAGCCTTTGGCGGGCCGCTGACCCAGTTCCAGAACACGCGGTTCAAACTGGCGGAATGCAAGACCAAGGCCGCCGTGGGGCGGGCCTTTCTTGACACCTGCATCGCGGAACACCTGCGCGGTGAACTGACCGTGGACCGCGCGGCGATGGCGAAATACTGGCTGACCGACACCCAGGGCGAGGTGCTGGACGAATGCCTGCAACTGCATGGCGGCTACGGCTTCATGCAGGAATACGCGATTGGCGAAATGTGGACCGACGCCCGCATCCAGCGCATCTATGGCGGCACCAACGAAATCATGAAGGAGCTGATCGCGCGGGCGCTCTGACGCACGGGCACCTGCTCTTTTTGGTCATAAATATTCCCACGGGGGTCCGGGGGTGTGAAACCCCCGGTCCGGCCCCGGAAACAGGAGAGACAGCAGATGACGATCAAACTCCATTGCTTTGGCGAATCGGGCCACAGCTACAAGGCCGCGCTGGCGCTGGAACTGTCCGGCCTCGACTGGGAACCGGTCAAGGTGGACTTCTTTGGCGGCCAGGGCCGCTCGCCCGAATTCCGCAATGACCTCAACATCATGGGCGAGGCGCCGGTGATGATCGACGGCGATGTCCGGCTGACCCAATCCGGCGTGATCCAGGATTACATCTCCGAGAAAACCGGCAAGTTCGGTGGCCGCGACGCGGCAGAACGGCGCGAGATCCTGCGCTGGGTGCTGTGGGACAACCACAAGCTCAGCTCGCAAGCCGGGATGACCCGCTTCCTGATGAACTTCCTGCCCGAGGACAAGCGGCCGACAGAAGTCATCGGTTTCATGCTTGGCCGTCTCAAGGCTGCTTATGCGGTGCTTGACGCACATCTGGCGGGCCGCGACTGGATCGTGGGCGACGGCGTGTCCAATGCCGACCTGACCTGCTGCGGCTACCTCTATTACCCCGAGCCCTTCGGCTTTGACCGCTCTGCCTGGCCCAACATCGACGCGTGGCTGACGCGTCTGTCCGAACAACCGGGCTGGAAAGCCCCCTACGACCTGATGCCCGGCAGCCCCGCTGACCGCGCCTGAGAAAGGAAGATACCACCATGACCGAAGCCTATATCTATGACGCCCTGCGCACCCCCCGTGGCAAGGGCCGCAAGGACGGCGCGCTGCATGAGGTCACGGCGCTGCGCCTGTCCTCCCAGACGCTGAACGCCGTCAAGGAGCGCAACAACCTCGATGGCCATGCCGTGGAGGACGTGATCTGGGGCAATGTGACCCAGGTGATGGAACAGGGCGGCTGTCTGGCACGCTCTGCCGTGCTGGCATCCGACCTGGATGAGCGTATTCCCGGCCTCGCCATCAACCGGTTCTGCGCCAGCGGGATGGAGGCGGTGAATCTGGCCGCCAACCAGATCAGAGGCGGTGCCGGCATGGGCTATATCGCGGGCGGTGTCGAAATGATGGGCCGTGTGGCGATGGGCAGCGACGGGGCGGCGATTGCCGTCGATCCTTCCATCGCGATGGAGGGCTATTTTGTCCCGCAGGGCATTTCCGCCGACATCATCGCCACCGAATACGGGTTCTCCCGCGATGACGCCGACCAGCTGGCGATTGCCAGCCAGCAGCGCGCGGCAAAGGCCTGGAAAGAGGGGCGTTTCGACAATTCCGTCATCACCATCCGCGACCAGAACGGGCTGACCATCCTGGACCGCGACGAATACATGCGCCCGGAAACCGACATGCAGAGCCTCGGCAGCCTGAACCCCGCGTTCCAGGCCATGGGCGAGGTCATGCCCGGTTTCGACAAGGTCGCGATGCTGAAATATCCGCATCTGGAAAAGATCAACCACATCCACCATGCCGGGAATTCTTCGGGCATCGTGGACGGTGCGGCGGCCGTGCTGATCGGCAATAAGGAATTCGGCGAGAAATACGGGCTGAAGCCCCGCGCCCGCATCCGCGCCACCGCCAAGATCGGCACCGACCCCACCATCATGCTGACCGGCCCGGTTCCGGTGACCGAAAAGATCCTCAAGGACAACGGCATGACCATCGGCGACATCGACCTTTTCGAGGTGAACGAGGCCTTCGCCTCGGTCGTGCTGCGCTTCATGCAGGCCTTTGACGTGGATCACGACAAGGTCAACGTGAACGGCGGGGCCATCGCCATGGGTCACCCGCTGGGGGCCACCGGCGCGATGATCATCGGCACCCTGCTGGACGAGCTGGAGCGCAGCGACAAGCAGGTGGGTCTGGCCACGCTCTGCATTGCCTCCGGCATGGGCGCCGCCACCATCATCGAGCGGGTGTGACATGATCTTGCGCGCAGGCAGTGTTCCCGGGACCGAAGCCCAGTCGGGCTATCCCGACCCCTTCAACCTGGGGCGGGGGTTCCTCAGCTATCTCAACTTCGGCGATGCCGGCGGGCTGACCCAGTTCGGCGTCGCGCTGGAGACCCTGCTTCCGGGCAAGCAATCCTCGCAGATGCACTGGCACGAGAAGGAAGACGAATTCCTGTACCTGCTGTCCGGTGCGCTGACCGTGGTCGAGGACTGCAAGGAAACCGCGCTGCAACCGGGCGACGCCTGCTGCTGGAAGGCGGGCGACCGCACCGCGCATTGCCTGCGCAACCACAGCGATGAACCCGCAACCTATCTGATTGTCGGCACCCGTGCCGAAGACGACATCTGCCATTATCCCGATCTGGACCTGCTGGCGACGCCGCAGGGTTTCACCCATCTCGATGGCACCCCATACCCCAAAAAGGGAGAGACCAAATGACCGATTTCACCATGAAGACCGACGCCGACGGCGTTGCCATCATCACCTGGGACGTGCCCGGCAAATCCATGAACGTGATGTCCATCGACGGGCTGAGCGAGTTGGACGCGCTGATCGACGACGCCCTGGCCGACGACGCCGTGAAGGGCATCGTGATCACCTCCGGCAAGGAGGGGTCCTTTGCCGGCGGCATGGACCTGAACCTGCTGGCCAAGATGAAACAGGACGCGGGCGATGACCCGGCGAAGGGCCTGTTCGAGGGCACGATGAAAATGCATGCCCTGCTGCGCAAGATCGAACGCGCGGGCATGGACCCCAAGAAGCTGACCGGCGGCAAGCCCATTGCCGCCGCCCTGCCCGGCACGGCTGCGGGCATCGGGCTGGAGCTGCCGCTGGCCACCCACCGCATCTTTGCCGCCAACAACCCCAAGGCGCGCATCGGCCTGCCGGAAATCATGGTCGGCATCTTCCCCGGTGCCGGCGGCACTACCCGTGTCTCGCGCAAGCTGGGCGCGATGGCCGCCTCCCCCTTCCTGCTGGAAGGCAAGATGGTCGCCCCCGAGGCTGCCGTGAAGGCGGGCCTGATCGACGAGGTCGCCGATGACCCGGTGGCCGCGGCCAGGGAATGGGTGCTGAATGCCAAGGACGCCGATCTGGTCAAACCCTGGGATGCCAAGGGGTACAAGATGCCCGGCGGCGCGCCCTATCACCCGGCGGGTTTCATGACCTTCGTGGGCGCTTCCGCGATGGTCAATGCCAATACCAAGGGCGTCTATCCCGCCGCCAAGGCGCTGCTGTCGGCGGTTTACGAGGGCGCGCTGGTCGATTTCGATACCGCGCTGAAGATCGAGGCGCGCTGGTTCACTTCCGTTCTGATGAACCCTTCGTCCTCGGCCATGATCCGGTCGCTGTTCCTGAACAAGGAAGCGCTGGAGAAAGGTGCTGTGCGCCCCGAGGGCGTTGCGGACCAGCGGGTGAAGAAGCTGGGCGTGCTGGGTGCGGGCATGATGGGTGCGGGCATCGCGCTGGTCTCTGCCCAGGCGGGGATCGAGGTGGTGCTGATCGACCGCGATCAGGAAGCCGCCGACAAGGGCAAGGGTTATGCCGCCGCCTATTTCGACAAGGGCATCGCGCGCCGCAAATCCACGCCGGAGAAGAAGGAAGCCGCCCTTGCCCTGATCACCGCCACACCGGATCTGGAGCAGCTCAAGGGTTGTGACCTGATCATTGAAGCGGTGTTCGAGGACCCATCGGTGAAGGCCGAAATGACCCGGAAGGTCGAGGCCGTGATCCCGGAGGATTGCATCTTTGCCTCCAACACCTCGACCCTGCCGATCACCGGGCTGGCCCAGGCATCGAGCCGCCCTGAGCAGTTCATCGGCATCCACTTCTTCAGCCCCGTCGAACGCATGGCGCTGGTGGAGATCATCAAGGGCGAGAAGACCGGCGACCGTGCGGTGGCCAAATCGCTCGACTATGTGCGCCAGATCCGCAAGACCCCGATCGTGGTCAACGACGCGCGGTTCTTCTATGCCAACCGCTGCATCATCCCCTATGGCGGCGAGGCGAACCGCATGATCACCGAGGGCGTGGCCCCCGTGCTGATCGACAACGCCGCGCAATTGCTGGGCTTCCCCGTGGGGCCGGTGCAGCTGGGCGATGAAACTTCTGTCGATCTGGCGACCAAGATCATGCGCGCCACCAAGGCGGCCATGGGCAACGAATACCCCGCCTCCGAGGCCGACGACCTGATCGTCTGGATGGAAGACCTGGGCCGTCTGGGCCGCAAGGCCAAGGCGGGCTATTTCGACTATGACGAAAAGGGCAAGCGCCTGGGCTATTGGAAGGGCATCCACGACAAATACCCGTTGGCCGAGGAACAGCCTGACTTGCAGGAAATCCAGGACCGGCTGATGTTCGTGCAGGTGCTGGAAGCCGTGCGCGCGCTGGAGGAAGGCGTGCTGATGGACATCCGCGAGGGTGACGTGGGCGCGATCCTGGGCTGGGGCTTTGCCCCCTGGTCGGGCGGGCCTTTCTCCTGGCTGGACATGATCGGCACACCCTATGCGGCGGAACGCTGCGACCAGCTGGAAGCCAAGTTCGGCCCCCGCTTCAAATGCCCCGACCTGCTGCGCGAGATGGCCGAGAAGAACCAGACCTTCTATGGCCGCTTCGGGCCAAAGGCTGAGGCGGCGGCCTGACCGCCCTTCGTATCTGATCGGAAAGGGGCGCTTCGGCGCCCTTTTTCATGTCCTGCCAAAAGGCTGCGACAATGCATCGTGCGGCATCCGGCCGCTTTATCCTAGTTTTTTCGTCGGATACTATTTCCTTATCAATTCGCTCGGGTATAAAAGGGGCCAGCCAGCCCTTACCAACCTGCCGTCAACAGGTGGACGGCAGACCCAGATACCAAAAGGACATTCCGATGAAACGTTCCACACTTCTTTCCACCGCTGCTTTGCTGATCTGCGCCACTCCGGCCCTGGCTGTCGAGAAGGCCGAGGTGATCGAGACCTATGCCGATATCGCAGCGGCGAAATACGCGGACAGTTTGACCACCGCCCAGCGCCTGCAGGAGGCTGTTGCCAGCTTTCTGGACGCCCCCTCGGCGATGGGCCTGACCCGGGCGCGGCAGGCCTGGCTGGCGGCGCGGGTGCCCTATCAGCAATCCGAGGTCTACCGTTTCGGCAATGCCATCGTCGACGACTGGGAAGGCAAGGTGAATGCCTGGCCGCTGGATGAAGGGCTGATTGACTACGTCGATGCCAGCTATGGCGGGCCATCCGACGAAAACGGGCTGGCCGCACTGAACGTCATCGCGAACCCGACCTTCACCCTGTCCGGGACCGAGGTGGATGCCAGCACCATCACCCCCGAACTGCTGGGCGAAACCCTGCACGAGGCCGACGGGATCGAGGCCAATGTGGCCACCGGTTACCACGCCATCGAATTCCTGCTTTGGGGTCAGGACCTGAACGGCCATGACGCGGGTGCCGGCAACCGCCCCTGGACCGATTATGCGATGGGCGAGGATTGCACCAATGGCAATTGCGACCGCCGCGCCGAATATCTGGTTGCCGCCACCGACCTGCTGGTCTCGGATCTGGAGTGGATGGCCGCACAATGGGCCGATGGCGGCGCCGCCAGGACCGCGCTGCTGGAAGACGAGAACGCAGGGCTTGCCGCGATGCTGACCGGCATGGGCTCGCTGTCTTATGGCGAGCAGGCGGGCGAGCGGATGCGCCTTGGCCTGATGCTGAACGACCCCGAAGAAGAGCATGACTGCTTTTCCGACAACACCCACAACAGCCATTACTACGACGGGCTTGGCGTGCAGAGCACCTATCTGGGTGAATATGTCAGTGTTGACGGCACGCTGGTCTCCGGCCCCTCGCTCTCCGATCTGGTCGCAGAGACCGACCCGGCGCTGGACACAGAAATGCGCGAAAAGCTGAGCACAACGATGCTGGCGCTGGGGCGGATCAAGACCGCGGCCGAAGCCGGTTTTGCCTATGACCAGATGCTGGAGCGCGGCAATGCAGGCGGCGAGGCGCTGATCATGGGCGGGGTCAACGGGCTGATCGACCAGACCCGCACGATCGAACGCGTGGTCAAGGTTCTGGGGCTCGATCAGGTCGCCTTTGAAGGTTCCGACAGTCTGGACAATCCCAACGCCGTCTTCCAATAAGCAAACCGGATCAGCCAGCCTTACTGCCAGCCAGGTCTCAAATTCTCACAGGACAATAACAATGAAGAAACAGACACACCTTGCGGGGCTTTGCGGCCTCGCGATGCTTTGTGGCCATGCGGCACAGGCTCAGGACGCAGGTTTCACCTGGGAAGCCGAAATCGAAATCGGCGTTGACAGTACGGTCAGCTCGGATGATCCGACGGCGGAATTCAGCGATCTCTACCTCAGCATCGAGGCCGCGTTCGAGGCGGCGATCACCGACCGCATCACCGCCTTCGGCGGGCTGACGCTGGAATCCGTCACAGACCCTACCGACGACCGCAGCTTCGATGACCTGGGGCTTTACGTCAATGAACTGGGCCTGCGCTTCGCCTTTGGTGAAACGCTGGTCTCCGTCGGCAAGCTGAGCCCGGTTTTCGGCGTGACCTGGGACGATGCACCGGGCTATTACGGCACCTCGCTCTCGGGCGATTACGAGCTGGCCGAGATGATCGGCCTGACCGTCGATACGCCCCTTGGCGCGGATGGCACCCTGTCCCTTGCGGTGTTTTATGCCGACAACAGTGTTCTGAGCGACAGCATCGGCAACCGGCGCGGGCGCAATTCGGTGGCGGCGGGCGGCGTCGGCAACACCGGCAAGCTGAACAACATCGCACTGCAATTCAGCCGGGAATTTGGCGCCACCACCGCATGGGTCGGCGCACGCCACCTGGCAGCGGGCACGGGCGATGTCTCGGATGAAAACGGTGTTGTGGCCGGGCTGGCCCATGATTTCGGCAATGGCTGGGACATGATCGGCGAAATGGCCCATTTCAGTGGCGCGGGCGGCACGGCTGCGGATGCAACCTACAGCACCCTCGGCGCGACATATGTGCTGGACCAATGGTCATTCTCGGGCACGGGGACGGTGGTGAACACCAGCGGCGCAGGCCGTGACAAGATGCTCGCCCTTGGGATAGACCGGCAGATAACCGACAACAGCGAGATCAACTTTGGCCTGGCCCGCTTTGACGTGGGCGGCGTAAAATCGACAGCGGTCGGCCTGGCGGCTGTCGTATCGTTCTAAGAAGGAGCCGTCATGACAGCCAGCCAAAAGCCTGCCGCCACAGCGCGACGGGACCGGCCCGCCAGCATGTCACACCGGAAAGTTAAAATCTCCTGCGCCCTGGTGCCGCTGATCCTGGTGATGGGATCGGCGGCGCTGGCGCAGGAGGCGCCGGTGCTGGATGACAACCATCTGAATGTGATCCCCCGCACCGCCGCGGAGGCCGCGCGCATCGCGGCGGTACTGGCGCCGCCCGCCGATTTCACATCCCCCGAACAATTCGAACAGCTTTCTGCCGGGGCCGCCACCGTGCGGGCGCGCAAGTCGGCGGATGCCTTTTCCCAGCCCTCCGGCAACATCAGTTTCGAGGATGAGCTGACCTTCAAGGTGGGCAACGGCCTGTTTCGCAAGCTCTGGGTCTCTGCCCCCTCCTCCACGCTGGCCTCTGACGGGCTGGGGCCGCTTTACAACGCGCGCTCCTGCCAGCGCTGCCACATCAAGGACGGGCGTGGCCATCCGCCCGAGGCGCAGGACGACAATGCGATCTCCATGTTCCTGCGGGTGTCGATCCCCGGAGACGAGAGCGACGCCATCGACGAGATCGAAGGCTATATCGCCAGCCGCCCCGACCCCACCTATGGCACGCAGTTGCAGGATTTTGCCGTGCAGGGGCATGCCGCTGAATACCGCCTTGATATCACGTACAAAGAGGAACCTGTCACGCTGGCTGACGGGACCGAGGTATCGCTCAGGCATCCCACCTACGGGGCGGCCGATCTGGGCTATGGCCCGCTGCATCCCGACGCCATGCTGAGCCCGCGCGTCGCGCCGCAGATGATCGGCATGGGCCTGCTCGAAGCGATCCCCGCCGCCGATATCCTTGCCCTGGCGGACCCGGATGATGCGGACGGCGACGGCATTTCGGGACGGGCCAATATCGTCTGGTCCAAGGCGCTGGACCGGCCCATGCTGGGGCGCTTCGGCCTGAAGGCGGGCAACCCTTCGGTGCTGGAACAATCGGCCGGGGCCTTTGCCGGGGACATCGGCATATCGAACCCCCTGTTCACGGCGGGTTCTGGTGAATGCACCGATCTGCAGGCCGATTGCCTGGCCGCGATCCATGGTGACGGCGATGCGCGCGGCACCGAGATCGACGCCGAGGGGCTGGATCTGGTGACCTTCTACAGCCGCAACCTGGGCGTGCCGGAGCGCCGCAACCCGGGCGATCCGCAGGTGTTGCAGGGCAAGAAGGTGTTTTATGAGACCGGCTGCACCTCCTGCCACCAGCCCAAATTCGTGACCAACCGGCTTGCAGACCAGCCGGAGCAGTCTTTCCAGCTGATCTGGCCCTATACCGATCTGTTGCTGCATGACATGGGCCCCGGTCTGGCGGACAACCGCCCCGAGGCGCGGGCCAGCGGAACGGAGTGGCGGACGCCGCCGCTTTGGGGTATCGGTCTGACGGAACAGGTCAGTGGCCACAGCTATTTCCTGCACGACGGGCGGGCCCGGTCCCTGCTGGAGGCGATCCTTTGGCATGGCGGCGAGGCGCAGGCCCAGCGCGATGCGGTCATCGACCTGCCGACTGCCGAGCGCGAGGCGCTGATCACCTATCTGGAGAGCCTATGACCAGATTTTTCCTGAGCCTGCTTGTTGCATTGATGCCCTTTGCCGCTGTGGCACAGGATGCCACGGCCAAGATCACCGATGTGGTCACGCATCACATCCTGCCGCGGTTTGACGCGCTGTCAGAGAATGCCGGGCGGCTGGCCGAGGTGGCCGGGAACGACTGCGCGCCCACTTCGCGGGCACTGCGCGACGCTTATGGCGTGGCGTTTGACAGCTGGGTCAGCGCCAGCCACCTGCGTTTCGGCCCGACCGAAGTTGGCGACCGGGCCTTTGCGCTGGCCTTCTGGCCCGACAGCCGGGGCGCGACCCCGCGTGCGCTGGCCGGTCTGATGGCAGAACGCGATGCGATCATCGACAGCGCCGAGGGCTTTGCACAGGTTTCCATCGCGGCACGGGGGTTCTACGGGCTGGAATACCTGCTTTATGATCCGGAGCTGACCGGTGCTGCCGATCCCGCCTACCTGTGCGGCCTGATCCGCGCGGTCACCGCCGATATCGCCGCAACGGCCGGGACCATCCGCGCGGAATGGCACGAGAGCTATGCGCCCGGGATGCTGAACCCCGGCCCGAATGGCACCTACCGCAGCGAAGACGAGGTGTTGCAGCAGCTTTTCACCGCGCTGACCACGGGGCTTGAGTTCACCGCAGAGACGCGTCTGGGCCGCCCCCTGGGCACCTTTGACCGCCCTCGGCCCAGGCGGGCGGAGGCCTGGCGCTCTGATCGGTCGGCGCGCCATGTGGGCCTGAGCCTTACCGCCCTGCGCGATCTGGCGGAACGTCTGGCCGCCGGTCACCCGCAGGTTGCTTCCGGGCTGGATCACGCCTTTGCCAAGGCCGTTGATCAACTGGAGACTTTGGACGATCCGGTGTTTGCCGGGGTGGCCCAGCCGCAAAGCCGGTTGAAGGTGGAAGTGCTCCAGCAGGATGTCGAAGCCATCCGCGCCCTCGCCCGCAGCGCACTGGGGCCGACGCTGGGTGTGGCCGCGGGCTTCAACTCGCTGGATGGCGACTGAGATGTCCGGGGCCCCGCAGCGCGGACGCCGACAGTTTCTGGGCGGGCTGATTGCCGCCGGGGTGCTGCCAGTCCCCAGCTGGGCCGATGCGGGATCCCCCGCCTATCTGGCCGCAGGCGCGCGGGCGGACGGGACCTATCTGCTGTGCGGTATCGCGGCGGACCTGTCGGTGCTGTTCGAAATTCCCCTGCCTGCCCGTGGCCATGCCGCAGCCGCCCATCCGACGCGACCGCAGGCGGTGGCCTTTGCCCGCAGGCCCGGCACCTTCGCGGTGGTGATCGACTGTGCGACGGGGCGGCAACAGGCCCGGCTGACCTGCCCCGAAGGGCGGCATTTCTATGGCCATGGGGTGTTTTCGGCGGGGGGCGAATGGCTGTTCACCACCGAGAATGACTTTGAGGCCGGCGCAGGGCGCATCGGCATCTGGGACGTTGCCGCAGGCTACAGGCGCCGCGGCGAGATCAGCAGCGGCGGGATCGGCCCGCATGACATCAAGCGGCTGCCGGGGACGGATATTCTGGTGGTGGCGAATGGTGGCATCGACACCCACCCCGACACCGGAAGGACCAAGCTGAACATCCCCACGATGGCCCCGAACCTGAGCTATATCGACCAGGGCAAGATCGTCGAGCAGGCCGCCCTGCCCCATGCACAGCACAAGAATTCGATCCGGCATCTTGCGGTTGGCCCAGGCGGCGATGTCGTCTTTGGCATGCAATGGCAGGGCGAAGAGCCGGTGGAAGCGCTGGTGGGCAGGCACCGGAGGGGCGGGCAGATTGCCCTCTTCGACGCCCCGCCCGAGGCGGTGCGCGAGATGGAGGGCTATATCGGCAGCATCGCCATTTCGCCGGACGGCGCCCGGGTTGCCGTCACCTCGCCCCGTGGCAACCGGGTGCAGATCTTTGACACGGGCACCATGGCCCTGTCGCAGGTCATCTCCCTGAACGACGTCTGTGGCGTGGCCCCGGCGGAGGGTGGTTTTACCGTGACCACAGGTGCCGGAGAGCTGCGGTGCCTGCGCGGGTCGGGCGAGGCCAGGGCAAAAGCCGATCTGATGTGGGACAATCACCTGATCCCGGTCTAGAGCCCCTGACGAAACACCTGAAAGACCATGTTCCACTTAGCCCGTTGAAGTCTCTGATTTCAGGCAGCGTTACGTGAGTAAGGTTTTCGCATCACGCCGTGAGACATCACGCGAAACGCCTTGGCGCATCATTCCGCAAGGGACGACATGTCATACATGACATGTCAAAAATGACAGGTCTTGTATGACATGTCTGCAATTGCTTGGAGCAGGGAGCAGACGGCAAATGTGGAAAGCGCAAAGCGCAACGCGCATAGCCTGTGGTTTCAACGATGGCCTGAGTGACCTGAGGTTCAGGCACCGGCTGGAATTTGGGTTGCCCGGGGCCATTCTTGCCTCCCGGAATATGCCCGCCCCCGTGACATGCAAAAGGGGCCGCGGCTCTCACCTCGCGGCCCCTTTGCTGACATGGGGATGTCTGCTAGTCTCTCCGCGGCCCCCTCCAGATGGGCCGCGCCGGTCAGATCAACAGGGTGCGGCAGAACAATCGCCACGACCGCCTGTGGCCAGCATCCGGTCTTCCATGGTCAGGCATCCGGCCAGAAACGCCGCATCGCTCAGCCCCAGAACGTCATAGACGGGGGCGGTGCCGTCCAGCAGATTGTCCAGCACCATCCGCGCCACCGGGCAATGGATCAAGGCACCACCTTCGGCATAGATGACCTGTTCATCGGCAAAGGAGATCACCACCAGCTCCACCATTTCCTGCGGTGCCGCACGGTGGATGCCGCGCACCCCTACCAGCGCCTGCGCCGGGACAAGGGCAAAGGGATCGCCATAGATATCGGCGGCCGCATCGCTTTCCACCAGCACCCCCTGATCGGCCAGCAGGGTCAGTTCGGCACGGTTGTCCAGCGCACCGGCAGGCACGATGACCGGCCAGAGGGCCGGGTTCGTATCGGGGGCGTCGATCCACATCATGACGCGGCGCAGATCGGTGATCTGCTGCATGCCGTGGTCAAAGGTCAGGACGGAATCGCCAACCGCCAACGCTTCGACAGCGCGCCAGCCCAGGTTTGACGCCACCCGCGTGCCCGCCATCAGACCGTTTGTCAGTGTCGCAAGACCGCCGTCATAGGCGCCCGTCATCTCGGGCGTTCGGCGGTTCATCTCTTTTGTCTTCCATCCAAGCATTTCATCCATCCCCATGGTGACGCGCCGTGGCAGGGCGCTGGTGCAGTTGATGGCACCAAGTGGGGTGATTCCCATGTCCGGTACGGGACCGGAAAGCGGCGGAAATCTGGCATTGTCCCCGGTTCCGGCGACAATACCGCTGATTTCGGGGGAATTGAGTGGCGCAAAGATGGCAATCCTGCGGAATAGGTGACCACCGCCAGCGCGGTTCAGGGAAACCGGTAGCCGAAGCGCGCGATGTCCCCGGCGCAGCAGCGCGCGACGATCTCGCGCAGGTCCGGGGTGTAGAGGCTTTGACAGGTTTCCGTCCGCGCGGATGTGTTGACATGCGGCAGCTCCAGCCGAAAGCCCAGATGATCCCATAGCGGTGCTGCATCCGCCTCCAGATGCTCCAGCCGGATATAGGCGCTGCAGCGTTCCACGCCGGTCACATCGCGCATGTAACGGGCGGCGGGCCAGTCCTGCAGGCTGGACTGAAGTGCCGCGTCGGAGAGGAAACCTGCGAAATCCGTCGATTTTGCCAGATGCACGGCGGGGTGGTCGAATGCCTGCTCGCGCAGCCAGTGGTAATAGCTGACCACGCGGTCCCAGGGGTTGCGCACCAGGGTAAAGGTGAACATTTCCGCGATCTCCCCGGGGGTGATCAGCCCGTCGATATCCGCAAGCGTGCTGTGTTTCCACAAACGGCCCGCCGCCTGCACCCCTTTCAGACGCCGCCGCCGCTTTGCCGCCTTGGGCGTGTCGCCCAGCATGATGTCGTCTTTCATCGCCCGCGCCTCCAGCGCCAGCGCCATGGAGGTGCCGCCCGTCTTGGGGCTGTGGACAAAGATATAGGACCGTCCCCGGCTGATGATCACGGGGCTTCACCCGCAGGCGCGCGCCCCGCCGGTACCGGCGTGTCGGAGCGCAGGGCGATGATGCTGCCCGCACAGGCAATCAGCGCCATGCCCGCCAGCGCCAGCGGCGGCACCGCCTGCCCCCAGAGCATCCAGGCCCAGAAACTGGCAAAGACCAGCAGCGAATATTCAAAGACCGCGACATGGCTTGCCTCGCCGATCAGGTAGCCGCGCACGATCAGCGCAATGCCGATCAGCGAGCCGACCGCCTGCACCGCGAACCAGAACAGCATCGGTGCGTCCAGCGGCCCCCAGGACCGCAGGACAAAACCCGCATGCCCCTCGGGCGCGCCGGTGCCGGGGATGAGCGCCATGCCGATCAGGCCGAATATCCCCAGGACACCAAAGAAGCCGGCGCTGAGCGTCAGCGTGCTTTCGCCTTCGCACCAGGCGCGGGTGGCCACGGCGCCCACGGCATAAAGCAAGCCCGCAAGGATCGGCGCGAAGGCCACCCAGTCGAGCGCCGAAGGATCGGGGCGGATCACCAGAAGCGCCCCGGCAAAGCCGATGCCCACGGCGCACCAGCGGTAAGGGCCGACCTGCTTGCCCTGGAACAGGACCGAGATCAGCACCACAAAGAGCGGCGAGGTGAACAACCCGGCCACCACCACCCCGATGGGCAGCACCGACAGGCAGCCGAAGTAGATCAGCATTGCGCCGCCCTGAAACAGGCTGCGCCCGAGCACCGCCCAGGGCCGTTTCGGCCGCAGGCTGCCAAAGCCTAGGGCAACCACCGCCCCAAGTATGGCAACCGCCATCAGCGACCGGACAAAGTGGAATTGCCAGAGCGAGCCGCGCTCGGAGATAAAGGGGACGAAATTATCCGTCAGACCCAATGTCGCCATGCCGCCCAAGACCGAAACTGCCGCCAAACCCGGCCTGATGCTCTGATTGCTCACCCGATACCCCTTTTTTTCACCTTTCCAAAGTCGCCCTCGCACCGCAATACTCAATCCGCCGAAGCGTAGCAGCAGGGAGGATGCAAATGGGTTGGATGCAGGACGAAACGGGGCTTGAAAAATGCCCTGCCAATTATGTGCCGTTGACCCCCCTGTCGCATCTGCAGCGCGCGGCCGATGTTTTTGCCAGCCGCCTGGCCGTGGTCTATGGCGATCACCGGGTGACCTATGCGCAGTATCACGCGCGCTGCTCGCGTCTGGCCTCGGCCCTTGCCGCGCGCGGCATCCGTCCCGGTGACGTGGTGGCAACACTGCTGCCCAATACCCCGGCACAGGCAGAGGCGCATTTCGGCGTGCCCGCCTGCGGCGCGGTGTTGAACACGATCAACACGCGGCTGGATCTGGGCACGGTGAGCTATATCCTGGCCCATGGCGGCGCAAAGCTGGCGCTGGTGGATACGGAGTTCGTGCCGCTGGTGGAGGCCGCGCGGGAGCAATTGCCGCAGAGCGACCTGCAGATCATCGAAGTGACCGATGTGTCGGCGGGCCCCGCGACCGGGCGGCATCCGGTTTATGAGGATTTCCTGGCCCAGGGCGATGCGGATTTCGCCTGGCAGATGCCGCAGGATGAATGGGAAAGCCTCGCGCTGAACTATACCTCCGGCACCACCGGGCGGCCCAAGGGGGTCGTCTATCATCACCGCGGCGCCTATCTGATGACCATGGGCACGGTGATTTCCTGGCGCATGGTGCTGCATCCGATCTACATGCAGATCGTTCCGCTGTTTCACTGCAACGGCTGGAACCACACCTGGATGATGCCCCTGATCGGCGGCACGCTGGTCTGCAGCCGCGACATCACCGCCAAGGCCATTTATGACGCCATCGCGGATGAGGGCGTGACCCATTTTGGCGGCGCGCCCATCGTGTTGAACATGATCGTCAATGCGAAAGCCGAAGACCGCCGCGACTTTGACCACGAGGTCGAGGTCTTTACCGCCGGTGCGCCGCCCGCCCCCGCGACCCTGTCCAAGATCGAGAAGCTGGGCTTCAATGTCACCCAGGTTTACGGGCTGACCGAAACCTATGGCCATGTGACCGAATGCCTGTGGCGGGCCGAGGATTGGGAGGCACTGGATCAATCCGCCCGTGCCGCGATCAAGGCCCGGCAGGGGGTTGCCATGCCGATGATGGAGCATATCACGGTGATGGACCCGCAGATGGCCCAGATCCCGAGGGATGGCAGCACCCAGGGCGAGATCATGATCCGGGGCAATTCGGTGATGAAGGGATATCTGAAGAACCCGCAGGCCACGAAAGAGGCGCTGGCCGGCGGCTATTTCCACTCCGGTGACCTGGCTGTGCAACATGATGACGGCTACATCCAGATCGCGGACCGCGCCAAGGACATCATCATCTCGGGCGGCGAGAACATTTCGAGCGTCGAGGTCGAAGGCGTGTTGATGGGCCACCCGGACGTGAACCTTGCCGCCGTGGTGGCACAGCCGCATGAGAAATGGGGCGAGGTGCCTTGCGCCTTTGTGGAACTGAAACCGGGTGCGGTGGAAGATGCCGAGGCGCTGATCGCCTATGCCCGCGAGACGCTGGCGGGGTTCAAGACGCCAAAGCGGGTGGTCTTTCAGGAGCTGCCAAAGACATCGACCGGCAAGATTCAGAAGTTTGAACTGCGCAAGGCCGCAGCCGCGCTTTGACGCGCTCACGGCCGGTTGCGGTGGTTGCCTGCATGATGACAACCGGGGGGTGCGGCGGAACGGCAATGCCGCTGGGCCATTGCCGCCGCCACCTTCGGTGTTAAACTAGGCAAAAAACAAGAGGCAGACCCGCACCCCCATGACCGCGCTCACCAAATATGCCCGGCTCGAGGCAACCGCGCTGTGGCGCGCCACGCCCGAGGCGCAGCGTCAGGAGGTGATCGTGTCGGTTGGCGATGCGACGCTGGTGATCTCCAACCTCAACGACCGGCCCCTGACCCATTGGTCGCTTGCCGCGGTGGAACGGGCCAACCCGAACGAAACCCCGGCGATCTATCACCCGGATGGCGACCCCGGTGAAACGGTGGAGATCGCGGAAAACGAAACCGAGATGATCGAAGCGATCGAGACCCTGCGCCGTGCGATCACCCGCGCGCGCCCCAGGCCGGGGCGGCTGCGGCTGGTGGGCATGGTTGTTTCCTTTGTCGTGGTTGCCGCACTTGTCCTGTTCTGGCTGCCCGGTGCCATGCAGGATCACACCCTGCGCGTCGTGCCGGGCGTGAAACGCACGCAGATCGGGCTTGCCCTGCTCAGCCGGATCGAACGTGTCTCCGGCCCCGCCTGTGCAGAGACCGCAGGGCGCGCCGCGCTTTCGCTTCTGGCAAACCGGCTGTCGGCGGGGAAACTGGCGGTCCTGCCGGATATGACCCGCGAGAGCCTGCATCTGCCCGGTGGCTTGATCCTGCTGGACCGCTCGGTGATCGAGGATTTCGAAGAACCCGATGTTGCCGCCGGTTTTGTCATCACGGAAATGGCTCGTCGGGCGGACAGTGACCCGCTGCGCGATCTGCTGCGGGCGGTGGGCCTGCGGGAAAATTTTCGCCTGCTGACCACCGGCGACGTCGCCCCGCAGGCGCTGGACCGCTATGCCGAACAGCTGCTGGCCACCCCACCGGCGGCGGTGGACCTTACGGCTCAGCTGGACCTCTTTGCCAAAGCCAAGGTGCGCAGCACCCCCTATGCCTATGCCCGCGACATCAGCGGTGAAACCACCCTGCCCCTGATCGAGGGCGACCCGATGGCAGGCAAGCTGACCGCCCCGCTGATGTCCGACGCCAACTGGCTGCGCCTGCAAAGCATCTGCGGCGGCTGAGGCCTGGCTTTCTCCTTTACCGGACCTGATGGGCAAAGACGGATTTCCGCCCCGCCGCCGGACGGTCTTTGGGCAGAGAAATGGCCAGCCGGATATTCTCCGACTGGCCAGGGCGAGCTGCTGAAAAGTTGAAACGCGTTAGTTACGCGCGAAAGCGTCGCTGTAACCGGCCCCCTTCAGGCGGCGCATCGCATTCTGGATCGCCTGCGCCGAATGGAACGGTCCGGCCTGCACGGTCATATAGGTCTTGCCGTTCCTGCTGTGTTTGCCGATGCGGGCCGCCATGCCCATGCGGGCGATGTTCTGTGCCGCTCTCTGCGCATTGGCAGGGTTGCCAAAGGTCCCGATCTGCACAAAGTGCTTGTCGGCCAGGGCCCGTGAGGGGGTCGCGGCGGCGGCCTGCGGCTGCGCCGCCTTGGGCGCGGAGCGCGAGGAATAGACAGGCTGGCGCTTTGCCGGGGTCCGCGCGCTTGCCGGATGATTGCGGATGATCCGCTTGGTCAGCTGGCCGTTGCGCTGCACGATTGTGACTTCACCCAGTTCCCGGCGCTGCGTCGCGATATCGAGATAGGGATAGACCAGTGGCACAGAGGCCGTCAGATCCCGCCCGGTGGCCTGGTTGATCAGGCGGCGCGGGACGGTCTGTGTCCAGATCAGCAACATGTCGCTGCGTCCGGCAAGGCTCTGCTCTGCCCGGCGCGGGTTCAACCGGCCATCTTCCCAGACGGTCTTGTAACCCGGGGGCACGCGCACGTTGTCATAGGTGTTGAGGCGGTTCTGCGCCACATGTTTGGGCACGATGCGTGTATGCGCCGTGACCTCGGACGCGGTGACAGCATAGCTCCGCGTCCCGCCGGCCGCATATCCCGGTGCGATGATCGGTTCCGCCTGGGGTCCGCAACGGACCGGGGTGCTGGCAGAGCCGCGCAGGTATTGCTGGGACAGGGGCGATGCCCCCCGGCAGGCCGTGGCGACCTCTGCGCTGCGCCGCACCTGGGGCGCGGGTGCGGGCGCGGGAACCGGGGCGGCGATGATGACCGGCGCAGGTTTGATCCGGGGCTGTGGCTTGGGCGCCGGAGCGGTCTGGCGGACAACAACGGGGGCCGCCTGACGTTTGCGCTTGGGCGCCGCCACCTTGCGCGGTTTGGGGGCCGGTGCCGCCGCTGCGGGTGCATTGTTGAGGGTGATCTGAACAGGCGCTTCCGCCGGTTGGGCCGGTGCTGCCGCCGCCGATGCGACCTGCCCCGACAGGCTGGGCTTGAACCCGCAGATCGTCTTGCGGGACCGGGTCACGCGTGGAATCCAGGACACATTGCCATCAATACCGGCACGGATGAAGACGCAGCCCCGACTGTCAACGTATTGCTTGCCCTTGTAGGAAGCAGGCGGAAACTCCGCCGGTTGCTGTTCCTGAATCTGGGCATCGACCTGCAGGGCCGCCAATCCGCCGGAAGCGGCAATAATGGCTATGGCAATCAGTCTTGTAAGCTTCATCTCGTGCCCCCACACAATCCGAATGAGAATATCGGCCAAGGATGCCCCAGCCTGTTCGCGGTGTCCAGCGCGCAAGCCGCTTTATCCAGCTGTTTCCGGGCGGTGATTGATCTACTTCGTGCCAAACATCCGGTCGCCGGCATCGCCCAGCCCCGGCACGATGTATCCCACGTCGTTCAGCGCCTCGTCCACGGCTGCGGTGACGATGGGCACATCGGGATGGGCCTCCCGCATCCGCGCGATTCCCTCAGGTGCTGCCAGAAGACACAGAAAGCGGATGCTGGTGGCACCCGCCTGTTTCAACAGGTCAATCGCCGCCGCCGAGGAATTGCCCGTGGCCAGCATCGGATCGACCGCAATCACCAGCCGGTCGTCCAGCCCCTCCGGCACCTTGAAATAATACTGCACGGGTTGCAGCGTTTCCTCGTCCCGGTAGAGGCCGACAAATCCGACCCGCGCCGAGGGGATCAGCTCAAGCACACCGTCCAGCAACCCGTTGCCCGCCCGCAGGATGGAGATCAGCGCCAGTTTCTTGCCGTCAAGCGTGGGCGCGTCCATCTCCTGCATGGGCGTGTTGATCTTCTTGGTGGTCATCGGCAAGCCGCGCGTGACCTCATAGGCCAGCAGCTGGCTGATCTCCCGCAGGAGCTGCCGGAACACCGCCGTCGGCGTGTCGCGGTCGCGCATGATGGTCAGCTTGTGCTGAACCAGCGGATGGTTCACCACGGTCAGATGGTCGTCGGTCAATGGGGGCATGGGCAGCACTTTCCTTTTGCTCCGTTGTCGCGCGAAACCGAAGATTTCGCAAGCAGCGCCCCCTGCTCTTTTTGGCCTTAAATATACCCGGGGGAATCGGCTTTGCCGATGGGGGCAGCGCCCCCCGCCCCCCTATCCGCCCGTGCCGACGCCGAGGTGGCGCGCGACCAGTGCCGCGACATCCCGAAAACCGATCAGCCCCAGCGGCCCTGCAGTGTCGCCCGCCACCAGCACCGGCACCCGCTCGCGGGTGTGATCTGTGCCAACCCAGGTCGGATCATTGCCGTGATCGGCGGTCAGCACCATGATGTCACCGGGTTGCAGCCGCCCCAGCAGCTTGCCGATCTCGGTGTCGAACCATTCCAGATGCCGGGCATAGCCCGCGACGTCACGGCGGTGACCATAAAGGCTGTCGAACTCCACGAAATTGGCGAAGGTCAGGCTGCCCGGCTCGGCCTCTTCCACCAGGTCGCCCAGGTGGCGCATCAGCTGGGCATCGGTGCCCTTGCGGACCTCGTCGATGCCCTGCATCGAAAAGATGTCCCCGATCTTGCCCACCGCATAGACCTTTTGTCCGGCGTCCTGCACCCAGTTGGTCAGCACCGGCGCGGGCGGCATGATCGCGAAATCGCGGCGGTTCGCGGTGCGGGTGAAGCCTTCGTCCGCGCTGCCGGTAAAAGGCCGGGCGATCACCCTGCCCACCTTCATCCCATGCAGGCGCGGCGCGATGGCCTTGCACAGCGTCAGCAGACGGTCCAGCCCGAAGCACTCCTCATGGGCCGCGACCTGGAACACGGAATCGGCGGAGGTATAGCAGATCGGCCAGCCGGTCTCGCAATGCTGCGCGCCCAGATCCGCGATGATCGTGGTGCCGGAGGCATGGCAATTGCCCAGGATGCCTGTCGTCCCCGCTGCCTCGGCCACGAAATCGGCGAGGTCATCGGGAAAGGCGGGGCGCTTGTCCGGGAAATAATGCCAGTCCCAGGGCACCGGCAGGCCCGCCAGTTCCCAATGGCCCGAGGGGGTGTCCTTGCCCCGCGAGACCTCGGTCGCGGCACCGAAGGTGGCGTTGCCCGCACCCGGCGGCACCGTCTCACCCTCGGCCAGCGCCATAGCCTCAACAAGGCCCAGTGCCATCAGGTTGGGCAGCCGCAGCGGGCCGCTGCGCCCCTCCTCCGCGCGCCCCCGCGCGCAGGCCTGCATGATATGGCCCAGCGTATTGGCGCCCGTGTCCGGCACATCACCGTTGAAATAGCTCTCCGCGTCCGGCGCGCCGCCGATCCCGACGGAATCCATCACCACCAGAAAGGCGCGCGGCATCATCCGACCCTTTCGATGATGAGGTCCGGCAGCTTGGGCCGCGATGGCCCCAGCGTGATCGCCGCCACCACCGCCGCTGCCGCCCGGTCCGCCTGATCCGAGCGTGCCGCATGGACCACGGCGAGGGGTTGCCCCTTGCTGATCTTCGCGCCAAGCCGTACCACCTCCGACAGGCCGACGGCGGGGTTGACGTGATCGCTTTCCACCTCGCGTCCGCCGCCAAGCTGCACCACGGCAAGGCCCAGCGCCTCGCCATCAATGGCGCGCACATAGCCGCCCGAGGGGGCCTTGACCTCGCGGATGATGCTGGCCTCGGGCAGGAAGCGCTGCCAGCTGTCGACAAATCCGACCGGCCCGCCCATGGCGCTGATCATCCTGCCGAAACGCTCGGCGGCGGCACCGTTGCGGATCGCCTTGGCAATGGCATCGGCCCCGTCCTGCACATCGGCCATCAACCCGCTGTTGGCCAGCAGGACACCCCCCAGGGCTGCCGCCACATCCACGATGGGGCCACGGCCCGTGCCGGTCAGAACGCGCATCACCTCAGCCACCTCCAGCGCGTTGCCGAGGCTGGGCACCAGCGGCTGGCTCATGTCGCTGATCACCGCCGTGGTCCGGCATTTCGCCGCATTGGCCGTCTTGGTCAGTGCCTCGGCCAGGGCCTGCGCCGCGGCAAGGTCCTTCATGAAGGCCCCGCTGCCGACCTTGACGTCCAGAACCAGCCCGTCGACCCCGGCTGCCAGTTTCTTGGACAGGATGGAGGCGGTGATCAGGTCCAGCGATTCCACCGTGGCCGAGACATCGCGCACCGCATAAAGGCGTTTGTCTGCCGGGGCGATATCCGCTGTCGCCCCGACAATGGCGCAGCCGGCCTGCGCCACGATCTGCCGGAACCGCTGTTCATCGGGCTGGGTGCCGACGCCGGGTATCGCCTCCAGTTTGTCGAGCGTGCCGCCGGTATGGCCCAGCCCGCGCCCCGAGATCATCGGCACAAAGGCCCCGCAGGCCGCAAGCGCCGGGGCCAGCAGCAGCGACACACAATCGCCCACGCCGCCGGTCGAGTGTTTATCAAGCACCGGACCATCCAGATCCCAGGACAGCACCCGGCCGGAATCGCGCATCGCCAGGGTCAGCGCCACCCTTCCCACATCCGAAAGCCCGTTCAGGCAGACCGCCATGGCAAAGGCCCCGGCCTGTGCATCGCTGACCTGCCCATCGGCGAGCGCCCGGGCAAACCATCCCAGTTCGTCGCGCGTGGGGGTCTGACGTTGTCTCAGCTTTGCCAGGATGGCACGGGCATTCATCCCTGCCCCTCCATATAGGCGGCGGTGAAACTGCCGGGCAGCAGATCGGCAATTGTGGTGCCCTGTTCGACACCTGCAAGCGTGGCCATGGTCACGGGCACCTCACCAGCGCCGAATTCCGCCAGTTTCTGGCGACAGCCGCCGCAGGGCGTGACCGGCATCGGGCTGTCGGCAACCACATATGCCTCTTTCAGCTCTGTCTCTCCGGCGGCGACCATGGCGGCAATCGCCCCCGCCTCGGCGCAGGTGCCTTCAGGATAGGCGACATTCTCCACGTTGCAGCCGACATAAATTGCGCCGGATGCGCTGCGCAGGGCCGCCCCGACCTTGAAGCCCGAATAGGGCGCATGCGCGTTCTCGCGCACCTCGACCGCTGCCTGCCGCAAATCTGAACTCATGATCACCCCCTGTCACGCATTGTATAAAAACCCTCGCAGAAAGTATCAAAGGACAAAACCCCTGTTCCCGCCCGCCAAGCGGAACAACCGTCCCGGAAAAGCAAACACGGCTTTGCAATGGGGCTTTGCCAAAGCAACTGGCATATGACATTCTGGCGCATGAAAACCAGATAGTTTAACATTAAACAAAATCTCAACAGGAGCACCAGCGCATGTCCGACACCTCCAACCAGCGACAAGCCGCGCTTGACTATCATGCCCTTCCAAAGCCCGGAAAGCTTGAGATCAGGGCAACCAAGCCGCTGGCGAACGGGCGCGATCTGTCGCGCGCCTATTCTCCCGGGGTGGCCGAGGCATGCCTTGAAATCAAGGCCGACCCCTCAACCGCAGCGCTCTATACCGCGCGCGCCAACCTGGTGGCCGTTGTCACCAACGGGACGGCGGTACTGGGATTGGGCAATATCGGTGCGCTGGCGTCGAAACCGGTGATGGAGGGCAAGGCGGTCCTGTTCAAGAAGTTCGCCAACATCGACTGTTTCGACATCGAACTGGATCAGAGCGACCCTGAAAAGCTGGCCGATATCGTCTGCGCGCTGGAACCGTCCTTTGGGGCGATCAACCTTGAGGACATCAAGGCACCGGATTGCTTTACCGTTGAACGAATTTGCCGCGAGCGGATGAACATCCCCGTCTTTCACGACGACCAGCATGGCACGGCCATCGTGGTCGGCGCGGCGGCAAAGAATGCGCTGCATGTCGCGGGCAAGAAATTCGAAGACATCAAGATCGTTTCCACCGGCGGCGGGGCGGCTGGCATTGCCTGTCTCAACATGTTGCTGAAACTGGGGGTGAAGCGCGAAAACGTCTGGCTCTGCGACATTCACGGCGTGGTCTACAAGGGCCGTGAGGAGGACATGAACCCGATCAAATCCGAATTCGCGCAGGACACCAAGCTGCGCACGCTGGATGACGTGATCCCCGATGCCGACATGTTCCTGGGCCTGTCCGGCCCCGGTGTGCTGTCGCCGGAGATGGTGGCCAAGATGGCCAGCCGGCCGATCATCTTTGCGCTGGCCAACCCGACACCGGAGATCCTGCCCGAAGTCGCGCGCGCGGTGGCGCCGGATGCGATCATTGCCACAGGCCGGTCTGATTTTCCCAATCAGGTCAACAACGTGCTCTGTTTCCCCTTCATTTTCCGGGGCGCGCTGGATGTGGGCGCCAGCACCATCAACGACGCGATGCAGCTTGCCTGTATCGACGGGATTGCCGCCCTTGCCCGCGCCACCACCAGCGCCGAAGCCGCTGCCGCCTATCAGGGCGAGCAGATGACCTTCGGGCCGGAATACCTGATCCCCAAACCCTTTGACCCGCGCCTGATCGGCGTTGTCTCCTCTGCCGTGGCGCGGGCGGCGATGGAAACCGGCGTCGCGGCGCGGCCGATCGAGGATCTGGAGGCCTACAAGCGCAAGCTGGACGGGTCGGTGTTCAAATCCGCCCTTGTGATGCGCCCTGTGTTCGAGGCCGCCCGCGCCTCTCCGCGCCGGCTGGTCTTTGCCGAGGGCGAGGACGAGCGGGTGCTGCGCGCGGCGCAGGCGATCATCGAGGAAACGGTGGAAACGCCGATTCTGATCGGCCGTCCCGAGGTCATCGAAAAGCGCATCGAACAGGCGGGGCTGAACCTGCGTCTGGGCGAGAACTTCGATCTGGTGAACCCGGAGAACGATCCGCGCTATCGTGACTATTGGGAAACCTATCATCACCTGATGGCGCGGCGCGGCGTGTCGCCCGACATCGCCAAGGCCATCATGCGCACCAATACCACCGCCATCGGCGCGGTCATGGTGCATCGGGGCGAGGCCGACAGCCTGATCTGCGGCACCTTCGGGGAATTCCGCTGGCATCTGAACTATGTCGAACAGGTGCTGGGCCGCGACGGTTTGCGCCCGCATGGGGCGCTCAGCATGATGATCCTTGAGGATGGGCCGCTGTTCATCGCCGACACCCATGTCCACCTGCACCCCAGCCCCGAACAGATCGTCGAGGTGGCGCGCGGTGCGGCACGGCATGTGCGCCGTTTCGGGATCGAACCCAAGATCGCCTTCTGCTCGCAATCGCAGTTCGGCAATCAGGGTGACGGCACCGGGGGACGCCTGCGCGCCGCCATCGGGATACTGGACGCGGCAGGCGACGATTTCTGCTATGAAGGCGAGATGAACATCGACACGGCGCTGGATCCGGCGCTGCGTGAACGGTTGTTGCCCGGAAACCGGATGAGCGGGGCGGCAAACGTGCTGATCTTTGCCCATGCGGATGCGGCGTCAGGCGTGCGCAACATCCTGAAAATGAAGGGCGGCGGGCTGGAAGTGGGGCCGATCCTGATGGGCATGGGCAACCGTGCACATATCGTGTCGCCCTCGATCACCCCGCGCGGATTGCTGAACGTGGGGGCCATCGCCGGCACGCCGGTCACGCATTACGGATAAGGCCTGCGGGCCGCTCCGGCCTGCGCCGGGGCGGCCCTGATCCGCCTTACTTGCGGGGTGCGGCGGGTTTGATATCTGCCACGGTCGCGGCGGCCTTTGGTGCCGGTTTGGCAGCTTTGAGGGATTTCTTCTTCTTGTTGGCGATCTTGTCACCCATTGTCGTGAACCTTGTCATGACGCGGGTCCGGCGGGATGCCGACCCTGATGGTCACTTTGTCCAAAGCAAAATGCCGGGCTGTCGCATATTCGACAGCCCGGCATATTTGCGACATCAATTTTCAGGGTGGCTCAGAACCGCCAGTCAAAGACCCGGCTGACCCCGAAACGCAGGGTCCATTGATCGTCTGAACCTGCTGCCGTGATCGGGCTGTCGGCGGCAGAATTCTGCAACCGTTCATAGGCCAGGGCCCCCTCCAGCGCCCAGCGGTCATCCAGCGCATAGATCGCCTCGACCGTGACACCGGCGCCCAGCACACCGCCCTCTGCGGCGAAGGGTGCAAAGGCGGATGCCCCCGACTGGGCCGGGGTCACCCCGAAATAGGTCTGGGCATATTCGGTGTTGCCGAAGTTGACGCGCGGCCCCGCCATGATGGTCAGGCGCTCATTCGGGCGAAAGATCAGATCGCCGCCCAATGCGCCGGTGACACCATGGTGCCCGCCAAAGCCGTGACGGACCTCGCCAAAGACCTGCCAGTTGGTTTCGCGGTAGATCAGGCCCAGGCCCAGTTCAACCGCGGCGTCAATGTCGCCCAGACCGGCCAGCTCGGGGTTGTCCGCCACATCGCGCGAGCCGACGTATTTGAACGCGCCGCGCAGGGCAAAGCCGTTGTCCGGAATGGCGCGCGCGCCGTTGCCCGTATTCACCGGGCCCCATGTCAACGCGCCAAAGGTGAAACCGATGTCGGGCCCGATTGTAAAATCATCCGCACCGGGATAGGAGGGTGCCGCCGAAACCCCGCCGCGCAGGGCGAAGTTGAAGGATCGTTCCTGTGCCGTTGCGGGCATGGCCGTCAGGGTGGCGGCCGCAAGGCCGAAGGCAAGCGTCGATGCGCGCATGAAAATCATCTCCGTCAATGGAAGCAATATTTACTCTTGCTCCGACCTAGCACGCGGGCCGGGAAAGAACAGCCGCAATCCGGTCACATAGGTGTAAACTCATGCGCGGCATCGGGACAGATACGGAAAATTTCTTTGCATTTCTGGCGCATCGGGGCCGAAGGCCCTTGTTCGGGCGGCCTGCCCTCGCGTAACCAATTGCAAACGGGGAGGACGAAGACATGGGCTACCACGCACTCTACGAGGCCTGGAAACAGGACCCGGAAAGTTTCTGGCTTGACGCCGCCACGGCCATTGACTGGGTGGAACCACCGAAGAAGGCGCTCTTTGACCGCGGCGCCGACATGTACGAATGGTACGCCGATGCGCAGGTCAACGGCTGTTACAACGCCGTGGACCGCCATGTGGAAAACGGCCGCGCGGATCAGCTCGCCATTATCCATGACAGCCCGATCACCGGGACCAAGCAAAAGATCACCTTCGCCGAATTGCAGACCCGTGTGGCCAAGCTTGCCGGGGCGCTGCAGGCGCAGGGCGTGACCAAGGGTGATCGGGTGATCATCTATATGCCCATGGTGCCCGAAGCGCTGGACGCCATGCTGGCCTGTGCGCGTATCGGTGCGGTGCATTCGGTGGTCTTTGGCGGGTTTGCCGCCAACGAACTGGCGGTGCGCATCGACGATTGCACGCCCAAGGCGATTCTCGCTGCCTCCTGCGGACTGGAGCCGGGGCGCGTCGTCGCATACAAACCCCTGCTGGACGGCGCCATCGAGATGGCCCGGCACAAGCCCGAGGTCTGCCTGATCCTGCAGCGCGAACAGCACCTTTGCGATCTGACCCCGGGCCGCGATCTGGACTGGGCGGAGGTCTGTGACGCGGCCACCCCTGCCGGTTGCGTGCCGGTGGCGGGCAACCATCCGGCCTATATCCTTTATACCTCCGGCACCACCGGCGCGCCCAAGGGCGTCGTGCGCCATACCGCGGGCCATCTGGTCGCGCTGAACTGGACGATGAAGAACATCTACAACGTCGATCCCGGCGATGTGTTCTGGGCCGCATCCGATGTGGGCTGGGTCGTGGGCCACAGCTATATCTGCTATGGTCCGCTGGTGCACGGCAACACAACCGTGGTCTTCGAAGGCAAACCCATCGGCACGCCGGATGCAGGCACCTTCTGGCGCATCATCGCGGAGCATAACGTGCGCTCCTTCTTTACCGCCCCCACCGCGATCCGCGCCGTCAGGCGCGAGGACCCCGAGGGCGACTTCATCCGGAAATACGACCTGTCCTGCCTGCGCGCGCTCTACCTCGCGGGGGAGCGGGCCGACCCCGACACGATCATCTGGGCGCAGGAGAAACTGGGCAAGCCGGTCTATGACCATTGGTGGCAAACCGAAACCGGCTATACCATCGCGGGCAACCCCGCCGGGCTGGAGGCGCTGCCGGTCAAGATCGGATCGCCGACGGTGCCGATGCCCGGTTACGACGTGCAGATCCTGGATGAGGCAGGCCAGCCGCAGAAACCCGGCGCGCTGGGGGCCATCGCCATCAGGCTGCCCCTGCCCCCCGGCACCCTGCCGACCCTGTGGAATGCCGAAGACCGGTTCCGCAAAAGCTATATGACCACCTTCCCCGGCTATTATGAAACCGGCGATGCAGGCATGATGGACGAGGACGGATACCTTTACATCATGGCGCGCACCGATGACGTGATCAACGTCGCGGGGCACCGCCTGTCCACCGGCGCCATGGAAGAGGTTCTTGCCGGACATCCGGATGTGGCCGAATGCGCCGTGGTCGGCGTTGGCGACGCGCTCAAGGGGCAGGCACCGATCGGCTTTGTCTGCCTGTCCAAGGGCGTGAACCGACCCCACGCCGAGATCGCGGCCGAATGCGTGAAACGCATTCGCGATCAGATCGGCCCGGTGGCCGCCTTCAAACAGGCGCTTGTGGTGGACCGCCTGCCAAAGACCCGGTCGGGCAAGATCCTGCGCGCCACCATGGTCAAGATCGCCGACAATCAGGATTTCAAAATGCCCGCGACCATCGACGATCCGGCAATTCTGGACGAAATCCGGACAGCGCTGCAAACTATAGGCTATGCTCAGGGATAGGTAATCTTCGGAGGATCACCTTGGAAACATCTAGAGCCACCGATTTTGAATTCGCGGCAGCGCTGTCGGATCTGACCAATTGGCTGATCCGGCAGGGTCTGGAAAACACACCTGTCGAGACCTGGCTCGAAGCCTGCTGCGAGAAACTGGTCGCGGCAGGTATCCCCCTGCAACGGGTCAACCTTTCGCTTCGGGCGCATCATCCGGAAATCGGCGCTGTGGCTTTTCGCTGGTTCCGGAGCGGGACCTATGAACGCTTTGACTACCAACGCTCCGCCACCACACCCGACGAATACCTGCAAAGCCCGTTATACTACCTGCTGACCCACGATATTTCCGAACTGCGGCAGAAACTGACGGACCCTGAACCGGCGATGAATTTTCCGATCTTCGACGAGTTGAGGGCGCGCGGCGGGACGGAATATTACGCCGCCAAGCGCTTTTTCCTCAGGGCTGACCATGACTCTCCGGTCAATCCCCGCAACGCGGGCGAAGAGGGCATGACCATATCCATGACCACCGATGCCCCCGGCGGGTTCACCACGGCGCAGCTGGATGCGGTCCGAAACCTGCTGCCCGCCCTGTGCCTGACGCTGAAAAGCGGTGCCAACCGTCTGATGGCCGAAGATATCACCGCCGCCTACCTTGGGCGCGACGCCAGCGCGCGGGTGCTGTCGGGTGCCATCACCCGCGGATCCTCCGAAACGATTTCGGCGGTGATCTGGTATTTCGATCTGCAAGGCTTCACCAAGATGTCCGAAACCCTGCCGGGCACCGCCATCATTGATCTTCTGAACGATTACTTCGCGCTCGCGGTCGAGGTGGTCGAACGCAATGGCGGCAATGTGCTGAAATTCATGGGCGACGGGATGCTGGCGATTTTCGATCTGGTTGAGGTCCCTAATGCGCGGCACGTGGCACTTGATGCCGCCCTTGAGCTGCGCGCGGCTTTTGCCAGGCTGAACGAAGAACGCGCAAGGAACGGCCTGACGACAACCGGCTTCACCCTCGCCCTGCATGCGGGAGACGTTCTTTATGGCAATATCGGGGGCAAGACACGGCTGGATTTCACGGTGATCGGACCGGCGGTGAATACCACCGCGCGTATCCTGGGCATGACCGGCCCGCTGGATCAGACGATTGTCATCTCTTCCGCCGTGGCAAAACCGATTAGGGAGACCCGGCCAGAGCTGGTGTCCCTGGGCCAATACCGGCTGCGGGGCGTCACCGAGCGGCAGGAATTGTTCACGCTTGATTAAAGTTTTCAGTTTTCGTTGAAGCGAAACATCGCCAATGTCCCGAGAGCGCCGAAGGCGCGGCAGGGTATTGGCGATACAACATAAACTGGAAACGCTACAGGGCGCACCGGATTAAGACACCCGGGAGCACAGGGACCACGACATGCAAAGGGCGGCCGCTTGGACCGCCCTTGTACAATCTTTGTTGGCCTGTCTCAGACCCGCGCGGCGAATTCATTCACCTGACGCTCGGCCTCTTCCTTGGCCACGCCATAGCGCTCCTGAATCTTGCCAACCAGCTTTTCGCGGTCGCCTTCGGCCTCTGTCACCTCATCGTCGGTGAGTTCGCCCCATTCGGATTTGATCGAGCCGGTCATCTGTTTCCAATTGCCTTTGATCTGGTCCCAATTCATGTCTGCTCTCCTTTGATTGCTTCTTTCCGCTTTGGCACCTCCTGTGCCCTGCGGGTTCATTGAAGCAACGCGACCCCGCCTGTCTTTGTTCCCGGAAATCCGGGTTGCCGCCTGCCTGGCGTCCAGCAGATAAGCGAATTTTCGCGCCCGCGCAGAACCCTGTGTGCCGGGAGAAGGTATGACCCTGATGCCGTGCTTCAGGTGAATTGTTCCGAAATCAGCCGTTCTTCCAATCCGTGCCCCGGATCGAAAAGGATCGTATGTTTGACGGAAGGTTCCGAGGCAATCTCGACGGTCACGACATCGCGGTAGGACGTGCCATCCGCATCGGCCATCACCGGCCGCTTTTCCGGTTCCAGCACGTCAAACCGCACCTTGGCCGCTTTCGGCAACAGCGCGCCGCGCCAGCGCCGGGGCCGGAAGGCCGCCATCGCCGTCAGTGCCAGAACATCCGACCCGATCGGCAGAATCGGCCCGTGGGCGGAATAATTATACGCGGTGGAGCCGGCAGGCGTCGCGACCAGAGCACCATCACAGACCAGTTCATGCATCCGCAGCCGCCCATCCACCGAGATCTGCAGTTTTGCCGCCTGTGGCCCCGCCCGCAGCAGGGAGACTTCGTTGATGGCCAGCGCCGTGGCCATGTTTCCGTTGATCTGGGTGGCCTGCATGACAAGCGGGTTGATCACGGCGGTTTCCGCCGCGCGCAGCCGCTCGATCAGGTCGCTTTCACTGTATTCGTTCATCAGAAAGCCGATGGTCCCGCGATTCATCCCGTAGACCGGCAGATCCAGCGCCTGGGTCTCATGCAGGGTGGCCAGCATGAATCCGTCGCCGCCCAGCGCCACGATAATCTCCGCCTCCTCCGACGCGACATTGCCGTAGCGCCCCGTCAGGACAGCCTTGGCGGTCTGCGCAACCTCGGCGCGGCTGGCCACAAACGAGATTTTCATGGACATGTCCGAGACATCTCAAAGATCATGGCGAAGGTTTCCGATGCTGCCCGTATTCCCCCGAACCAAGCACATATTGCCAATCGCTGCCAGTGCTGCCGCGCATATTGGCATTTGCGTCGTTTTACAGCCTTTCAGACCAGCGTCCTTTCCGCTACGAAACGACGAAATTTCCGGCCTCAAAGGAGCCCTCGCATGAAAGATTTCTTCACCGCCTCGCTGGCCCAGACAGACCCCGAACTTCTGGCCTCCATCACCGGCGAGCTCGGCCGCCAGCGCCACGAGATCGAATTGATCGCGTCGGAGAACATTGTCTCTGCCGCTGTGCTCGAAGCGCAGGGCTCCGTGATGACCAACAAATACGCCGAAGGCTATCCGGGCCGGCGCTATTACGGTGGCTGCGAATGGGTCGATGTGGCCGAGAATCTGGCCATCGAACGGGCTTGCAAGCTGTTTGACTGCGGTTTTGCCAACGTCCAGCCGAACTCCGGCTCCCAGGCGAATCAGGGGGTTTTCCAGGCACTGCTGCAGCCGGGTGACACGATCCTGGGCATGTCGCTGGACGCTGGCGGCCACCTGACCCATGGGGCCGCGCCGAACCAGTCCGGCAAATGGTTCAACGCCATCCAGTACGGCGTGCGCAAGCAGGACAACCTGCTGGACTACGACCAGGTGCAGGAACTGGCGACCGAGCATCAGCCCAAGATGATCATCGCAGGTGGTTCCGCCATCCCGCGCCAGATCGACTTTGCCCGGATGCGCGAGATTGCCGATTCCGTCGGTGCCTACCTGCATGTGGATATGGCGCATTTTGCCGGTCTCGTAGCCGCTGGCGAACATCCCTCGCCCTTCCCCCATGCCCATGTGGCCACCACCACCACCCACAAGACCCTGCGCGGGCCGCGCGGCGGCATGATCCTGACCAATGACGAGGCGCTGGCGAAAAAGTTCAACTCCGCCATCTTCCCCGGCATCCAGGGCGGCCCGCTGATGCATGTGATCGCCGGCAAGGCCGTCGCCTTTGGTGAGGCGCTGCGCCCGGAGTTCAAGACCTATATCCAGCAGGTCGTGAAGAACGCCCAGGCGCTGAGCGATCAGCTGATCAAGGGCGGGCTGGACACGGTCACCCATGGCACCGACACCCATGTGGTTCTGGTCGACCTGCGCCCCAAGGGCGTGAAGGGCAATGCCACCGAAAAGGCCCTGGGCCGCGCGCATATCACCTGCAACAAGAACGGTGTTCCCTTCGACCCGGAAAAACCGACTGTGACCAGCGGCATCCGCCTCGGCTCCCCCGCCGGGACCACCCGCGGTTTCGGAGAGGCCGAGTTCCGTCAGATCGCGGACTGGATCATCGAGGTTGTTGATGGGCTTGCCGAGAATGGCGAGGAGGGCAACGCCGAGGTCGAAGCCAAGGTCAAGGCCGAGGTCGAAGCCCTTTGCGCGAAGTTCCCGATGTACCCCAACCTGTAAAGACGAAGGTGGGCCAGCGGCCCACCTGCACCCCCACGGCCCGCGGCACAGCGGCGGACCGTGGGGGGTCCCACCGCTGACAATACAGCCCCCGGAGCCGCAGGTTTCTGCACCCGCAACTCCCGGATGATCCGAATATCTGAAGCCTTAGGAAGCGAGGCCAGTTGCTTCTGCCTGTCCGGAATGACGCGGCGCGTTGTATCTTTTGCCCGCACCGCCTTAAGGTGATCGTCTCGCCCAGCATTTCATGTGGAGACAACAGATGATCATTCACCGCGCGGGCTCGCGCCCTTCGAGCAGACCCAATCCCGAGTATTTCACCGGTACTGTCCGAATGGACCCGCTGATCAGCGCCCCTGCCCCGGCGCGTCTCAATGGCCTCGCCGTGACATTCGAGCCCGGCGCGCGTACCAATTGGCATACCCATCCACTGGGCCAGACCCTGATCGTGACGGCCGGCGCGGGCCGCGCGCAAAAAGAAGGCGAAGAAATCGTCCGGCTCGCCCCCGGCGATGTCGTGTGGTTCGCCCCCGGCGAGAAACACTGGCACGGGGCAGCCCCCGATTGCGCAATGACCCATATCGCCCTGCAGGAGGCGCTGGAGGGCACAACCGCAGACTGGCTTGAACCTGTCACGGATGCGCAATACGGCTCCTGAACGCGGGACCGTTGGCCCCTGCTGGCGCTAGAAATGCGACAGGATGTTGATCTCGCGCCCCATCGGATCGGCAACAAAGAACCGCCGCACGCCCCAGCATTCGTCGGTGATCGGATAGGTGATCGTTGCCCCCATCGCACGGGCGCGGTCATGAACCTCGTCCACGTTCTCGACCTCGACCGAGATGTCCGGCACCGGCGCACCGGCCCCACCCTGCGCGGCGATGCTCATCTGGACCGGCCCCAGTTCACCGGAGCCCAGCGTGATGATCCAGCCCTGGTCCATCAGGATGTTCAGGTTCAGCAGCTCGCTGTAGAAAGCCGCCAGTCCTGGCACATCGGCACTGGCGAAATTGCAGACGATACGTGTCACTGTCATCGAAATTTTCCTTGTTCAAAGATAGCCGCGCCACGACAGCCAGAACAGGAAGGCCGTGATCACGATCAACAGGTTCGCGGCCACAACAGCGGCAAGGCCGATCAGACGCCCCTTGCGTCTGTCGGCCACATCTATCGCTGCCAGATGCGCGCTGACATCCGCATAGGCCTGGGAAAATTCACGCGGGTCCAGCTGCCGCGCCAGTTTCGGATGGCCTGCCACCTTCTGGGCCGCAACCAGACGCGCGGCCTGCCCCCGCACCCGGCGCGGCAGGCGGCGGCCTGCACGGCGCAGCGCCTGTTCCAGGTCGCGCCCGCGGACCCCCAGCTTGGCCTGGAGCAGCCGCAGCAGGGCCTGGGACTTTGCGTTGATGTCTTTCTCGGTCAACATTGCCTACATCTAGTCACCCGGACTCAAAGCTCGGTTCATTGAATGCAGCTCTCAACGGCAGGTTCGCACCCGACCCCGAGGGCGGCCCTCCATTTGGTGAGACATTTTCACTTTTTCCATAGTTCGCAGCATCTTGCGAGGTTGGAGTTTCGCACCCGCCCTGGGGGGCGGGGTCGGGTGCGAACCGGATCGCAAGCGATCCGGGGGCAGTGGGAAATGATGCGCATTTCGTTTCCGCCATACTAGGGCCTGTGGACACTCATCTTCGCCCACCCGTTTCAGTCCAAAATTGCTCAGTTCCAGGTAAGAGAGCGCAGGAATAGCCAGTTATTTCAAGCTCTCTTTGCGCAGAAATGGGCAATTTTGGCGAAACCCCTTCGGGGCGCGGCGGATTTTGCCTCTGCCATCCCGGATGTTCGCTTCCAATGATCACATTGCTGCGCTCACATCAGGGCGCCAGCGGCAAAATCCGTCTCGCGCGGGTGGGCGAAGATGAGTACCCACAGGCCCTAAAGCGACTGGCGCATTCGGCGCAATGGCGCTAACCCTTGGCCATGCTGAACTATCTTGAATATGGCACCGCATCCGGCAACCGGCCTTCGCTGATCATCGCCCACGGCCTTTTCGGATCGGGCCGCAACTGGGGCGTGATCGCCAAACGGCTCGCTGGCAGCCGCCATGTCATCACCCCCGACATGCGCAACCACGGCACCAGCCCGCGCGCATCGACGCAAAGCTATCGCGACATGGCCGGGGATCTGGCCGAACTGATCGAGGCGGTCGGCGGTCCCGTTGACCTCTGCGGCCATTCGATGGGCGGCAAGACGGCGATGACCCTGGCACTGCTGCGCCCGGAACTGATCCGAACGCTGATCGTCGCCGACATTGCGCCGGTCGCATATTCCCACACCCAGTCGATGTTCATCGACGCCATGCGCCAGGTGGACCTTGCAACGCTGACCCGCCGCTCCGAGGCGGAGGCGCAACTGGCCGCTGCCGGGGTCGAACCCGCGCTGCAAAGCTTCTTCACCCAGTCGCTGGACGTGCCGAACAAGGCCTGGCGTCTGAACCTGGACGTGCTTGAGGCTGAAATGCCCAAGATCGTCGGCTGGCCCGAGGACCTTGGCGGCTCTTTCGGGGGGCGCTGCCTGTTCCTGTCGGGTGGCGCATCCGACTACGTCCAGGCCGGGCACCGCGACCGGATCAAATCCTATTTCCCGGCCGCGCGTTTCGCCAGGCTGCCGGGTGCGGGCCACTGGCTGCACGCTGAAAAGCCACGCGAATTCGAGGCCGCGCTGCGCACTTTTCTCGATTCGGAGAGCGCGCCGGCCACTTGACCCTCTTGCCTTTCGCGACAAAAAGTTAACCTTTGGCGGTGAAGAGCATGAGGAAAGGTCATGTGGAAGTCTCTGTATGAAAAGATGATCAGCACCATGATGGTGCAGGATCGGCTGAAAACTGAATTCCCCGACGGTACGACAGCCACCTACGGGCCGGAGCAGGGCGAAATTGCCCAGGTCGCCATCCGGGACCCCCGCGCATTGCGCCAATTGTGCCTAAACCCCGACCTGGCCTTGGGTGAGGGCCTGATGAATGGCACCATTGTCCTGATCGACACGACCCTGGACGATTTCCTGCGCATCATCCTGCAGAACCGCGCGGCCGGGGATCAGCCGGGCTGGATCAAGACGGCGAACAGCGCCCGTTTTCACACCCGCCGCTTTATCCAGCGCAACACCCCGGAACGCGCCCGCGCCAATGTTGCGCATCACTACGACATTTCCGACGACCTCTACCGGCTGTTCCTGGATCAGGACATGCAATATTCCTGCGCCTATTTCACCGACCCCGGGATGTCGCTGGAGGATGCACAGGCAGCAAAGAAGGCACATATCGCCGCCAAACTGTGCCTGTCACCCGGTCAGCATGTGCTGGACATCGGATGCGGCTGGGGCGGCATGGCGCTGACCCTGGCGCGCGATTTCGACGTGCAGGTGACGGGCATCACCCTGTCCGAAAACCAGCTTGCCACCGCCCGGGCCCGTGCCCGGGCGGAAGGGCTGCAGGACCGCGTGACCTTCCGCCTGCAGGATTACCGCAATGTGACGGAAACCTTCGACCGGATTGTCAGCGTCGGCATGCTGGAACATGTGGGCGTCCCGAATTACGACACTTATTTCGCCAAGGTGGCCGAACTGCTGAAACCCGATGGCGTGGCCCTGATCCACACCATCGGACGCAGCGCGCCACCGATGCCGCACAGCTCCTGGCTGAACAAATACATCTTTCCGGGCGGCTATGTGCCCTCGCTCTCTGAACTTGCCGGCCCGATGGAACGCAGCGGATTGTGGCAGGCCGACATCGAGTTCTTGCGGCTGCACTACGCCTATACCCTGCGGCATTGGCGCAAGCGGTTCGAAGCCAATATCGACACCATCCGCGACATGTATGACGACCGGTTCATCACCATGTTCCGCTATTATTTCGCGATCTGCATCGCGGCCTTCGAACAACAGATGCAGGGCGTCTACCAGATACAGCTTGCCCACAAACGCGATGCGGTGCCGCTGACCCGTGACTATCTGTACCGGCCTGCCCCCGCAGCCTGAGCACCGGTCAGCCGCAAGGACCGGAACCGGCAGGTTTCGCCGCCCAAAAGTGTCCCCCGGGGCATTTCATTTCTTTTTGGCGAAAAATATCCCGCCTGCCCGGGGGTCGCGCGCCCAATCCGGCCTTGCGCCCGATCACGCCATGCCTATAACGCAGTGAATTTGCATATCAGGGGGCACTGCCATGCCAAAGCGCACCGACATCAAATCAATCATGATCATTGGTGCTGGCCCCATTGTCATCGGACAGGCCTGCGAGTTCGACTACTCCGGCGCACAGGCCTGCAAGGCACTCAAGGAAGAAGGCTACCGGGTCATCCTCGTGAACTCCAACCCGGCGACCATCATGACCGATCCGGGCCTCGCCGATGCGACCTACATCGAACCCATCACGCCCGAGACCGTCGCAAAGATCATCGCAAAGGAACGCCCGGATGCGCTGCTGCCGACCATGGGCGGGCAGACCGGGCTGAACACCTCGCTGGCGCTTGAGGAAATGGGCGTGCTGAAGGAATACGGCGTCGAGATGATCGGTGCCAAGCGCGAAGCCATCGAAATGGCCGAAGATCGCAAATTATTCCGCGAGGCGATGGACCGTCTGGGGATCGAAAACCCCCGTGCCACGATCTGCACCGCGCCCAAGGATGCCAAGGGCAAGAAGGACCTTGCCGCCGGGGTCAAGCTCGCGCTCGAAGCGCTTGAAGACATCGGCCTGCCCGCCATCATCCGCCCCGCCTTCACCATGGGCGGCACCGGCGGCGGCGTGGCCTACAACCGCGAGGACTACGAATTCTTTTGCCGCTCCGGCATGGACGCCTCGCCCATGGGCCAGATCCTGATCGACGAGTCGCTGCTGGGCTGGAAGGAATTCGAGATGGAGGTGGTGCGCGATACCGCCGACAATGCCATCATCGTCTGTTCGATCGAAAACGTGGACCCGATGGGCGTGCACACGGGCGATTCCATCACTGTTGCACCTGCGCTGACACTGACGGACAAGGAATACCAGATCATGCGCAACCACTCCATCGCGGTGCTGCGCGAAATCGGCGTGGAGACGGGAGGGTCCAACGTACAATGGGCGGTGAACCCCGTCGACGGACGCATGGTGGTGATCGAGATGAACCCGCGCGTGTCGCGCTCCTCGGCGCTGGCCTCCAAGGCGACCGGCTTTCCCATCGCCAAGATCGCCGCCAAACTGGCGGTCGGCTTCACGCTGGACGAGCTGGACAACGACATCACCGGCGTGACCCCCGCCTCCTTTGAGCCGACCATCGACTATGTGGTCACCAAGATCCCGAAATTCGCATTCGAGAAATTCCCCGGCTCCGAACCGAACCTGACCACCGCGATGAAGTCGGTGGGCGAGGCAATGTCCATTGGCCGCACCATCCATGAAAGCATGCAAAAGGCGCTGGCATCGATGGAATCGGGCCTGACCGGGTTCGACGAAATCGACATCCCGGGCGTCGCCCCCCTCACCCCGGCCCTCTCCCCCATGGGGAAGAGGGAGCAGCGCTCCCCGGAGAGCGGTTCGACCGAGGCTGCAGACTCCGCTGCTAGCGGAGCGGGAGCCCTCTCCCCTCGGGGGAGAGGGTTGGGTGAGGGGGATCTGGCACCGGACCAGCGGGCCGCGCTCATCAAATCCCTCAGCAAGCAGACCCCGGACCGGTTGCGCATCATCGCGCAGGCCATGCGTCATGGGATGTCCAACGACGACATCCACGGCATCACCATGTTTGACCCCTGGTTCCTGGACCGCATTCGCGAGATCGTGGAAGCCGAAGAAGAGGTCCGGGCAAGCGGGTTGCCGCAGGACGCGAACGGGCTGCGGCACCTCAAGATGATGGGGTTCACCGATGCCCGCCTGGCGCATCTGTCGGGGCGGAGCGAGGCGGAAGTCCGTAGCGCCCGGCTCGACTCTGGTGTGAAGGCCGTCTTCAAGCGCATCGATACCTGTGCTGCGGAATTCGAGGCGCAAACGCCCTACATGTATTCCACCTATGAAGCCCCGATGATGGGTGACGTCGAATGCGAGGCGCGCCCCAGCGATAAAAAGAAGGTCGTGATCCTCGGCGGTGGCCCCAACCGCATCGGCCAGGGGATCGAATTCGACTATTGCTGCTGTCACGCCTGCTATGCGCTGACGGACGCGGGTTATGAGACTATCATGGTCAACTGCAATCCCGAGACTGTCAGCACCGATTATGACACTTCCGACCGGCTGTATTTCGAACCGCTCACCTTCGAACATGTGATGGAGATCATGCGGGTCGAGCAGGAGAACGGCACCCTGCATGGTGTGATCGTGCAATTCGGTGGCCAGACCCCGCTGAAGCTTGCCAATGCCCTGCAAGAGGCCGGTATCCCGATCCTGGGCACCACGCCCGACATGATCGACCTGGCCGAGGACCGCGAGCGGTTCCAGCAACTGGTGCAGAAGCTGGGCCTGAAACAGCCCAAGAACGGCATTGCCCATTCCGATGCCGAGGCGCTTGAAATCGCGGCCGACATCGGCTTCCCCCTCGTGATCCGCCCGTCCTATGTGCTGGGTGGCCGCGCGATGGAGATCGTGCGCGATCAGCAAAGCCTTGAGCGCTATATCCGCGAGGCGGTTGTTGTCTCGGGCAAGAGCCCGGTCTTGCTGGACAATTACCTGTCCGGCGCGGTCGAACTGGACGTGGATGCGCTTTGCGACGGCACCGATGTGCATGTGGCGGGCATCATGCAGCATATTGAAGAGGCCGGCGTGCATTCCGGCGACAGCGCCTGTTCGCTGCCGCCCTATTCGCTGGATCGCGCCATCATCGAGGAAGTCACCAAGCAGACCCATGCCCTTGCGCTGGCGCTGAACGTGGTCGGCTTGATGAACATCCAGTTCGCGGTCAAGGATGGCGAGGTCTATCTGATCGAGGTCAACCCGCGCGCCTCGCGCACCGTGCCCTTCGTGGCCAAGGCGACGGATTCGGCCATCGCCTCCATTGCCGCGCGAATCATGGCGGGCGAGCCGCTGTCGAACTTCCCCAAACGCGCACCCTACCCCGAGCAGGCCGCCTATGCCGACGTCCTGCCGCTGGGCGATCCCTTGACCCTGGCGGATCCGGACATGCCCTGGTTCTCGGTCAAGGAGGCGGTGCTGCCCTTTGCCCGCTTCCCCGGCGTCGACACGCTTCTGGGGCCGGAGATGCGTTCCACCGGCGAAGTCATGGGCTGGGACCGCGACTTCCCCCGCGCCTTCCTCAAGGCGCAGATGGGTGCCGGGAACGTCATGCCACGCGAGGGCTGCGTCTTTATCTCGATCAAGGACATGGACAAGACGGATGACATGCTCTCCGCCGCGCGGATCCTGCTGGAGCAGGGGTTCAGCATTGTCGCCACCCGTGGCACCGCCGCTTGGCTCAAGCAGCACGGCCACGCCTGCGAGACCGTCAACAAGGTCTACGAAGGCCGCCCCGATGTCACCGACATGATGAAGGACGGGTCTGTGCATCTGGTGCTGAACACCACCGAGGGCACGCAGGCGGTCGAGGACAGCAAGAGCATCCGCAGCATCGCATTGTTCGACAAGATCCCCTATTTCACCACCGCCGCGGGGGCCTATGCCGCGGCGCTGGCGATCAAGGCGCAGGCGGAGGACGAGATCGGGGTGAAGAGTTTACAGGGGTGAGCGCCGGTCCGGGCAAAGCCCGGCAATCGCTCCGGTGGAGCGATTGAGACGCGAACGGGCGGAGCCCCGGCCATTTCCTGCAAAATGCAACAACGGGGCGACGGGCAGCGGCAGCCCCTGGGTCGACATGGCTGACCGGCGCTACTTTGGAGGTTGAAGCCGGGCCTGGCCGATGCGTGCCCTCCCGTTAAACGAGAAATCGTGTTATCCTGCTGTCAGTTCAGCCAGAGGAGGCCCCCATGTTCCGCGCCTTCATTCCCACCCTACTGCTCATTGCCGCTTGCACCCACGTCCCTGCCACCGCCCCTTCATCCCTGCCCTTTTTCGGGAACGGCTACCGCTTCGACGGTGATGCCTGTCGCCGTCTGGGCGAGGATGCCTATACCAATCAATTCCTCGACGATGCCGCCGATCTGGTCGGCTGTCCGGCGGATCTGGAGAACCTTGGCGTCTTCGTGATCGATACCGGCGCGCAGGAGGTCGCGCGGCGCGATGGTTATATCCTCTACTCCGTCCCGCTGCGTTAAAGCCCCCCGCCTTAAACTTGTATCAAGTTAAAGCCGGGGCGCTGTAGGCTCTGGACCCATTAATCTTACACGCTCAGTTTGACAGATTTTTTCGCAGACCAGGAACATCTGCGCAGGAATAGTGGTTCTATTTCAAGCAGATGTGACGCAAGCTGCGGGAAAATCCGTCAAACCCGAAGGGCGGTGATTTCACTTCATTTCAACGTCTTGGGTCGCTTGCAAATAGGACCACTATTGGCTGCACGCCCCAAACCATTGAAATTTCGTGAAATCGCCGCTGAGCATGTAAGATTAATGGGTCCAGAGCCTAAGGCGTCACAAAGCGGCGTATTTGCCCATCAACCTGGTGAGCCGCTGGCTGAGTGTCTCGCCGATGACGGAGGCCTTTTGCAGGTCGCGCACCTCCAGCGCCTCGCCATTGGCCGCCGCCGCAAGCAGGTCACGCAAAGCCACCCATTTGGAAGCCACCTGCCCCAGGCCGAGCTTGATGCCGATGTTCGGCGCCCCGGACAGCCCGCGCAGCGCATCCCCTTCAATCAAGGCGGTATTGATGCTCTCAAATAGGGCGATCTTTTCGATCATCTGCGCCGGTAGTTCGGCAGAGCCAAGCGACAGGCGCAGATAGCACAGGTCGCGCAGCAACTCCTCGATCAGGGTCCGCTGTCCGGCCAGATGCAGCAGTGCCGCCTGGTGCTCTGCGGAGAAATCACCCTCAAGATACCTCGGACCCGCGGCGCGGGCGGCGGCAAGCAGACCATCAGCGACATCCTGATTGCGCGACAGCAATAGGCGCATCGGCACACTGTGAAAGTCACCCGATACGATCTGTTCCGCCGAACGTGTCACCCCGAAAGACATCCGCTGTATGCGGGACAATTCCGTGCTGAGCGCCGGATCAGCTTCAGCTGTCAGCGCCGGATCAGCCGCGCCGTCGATCAGCGCCTTCATCACCTGTTCGAACGCCTGCGCCTCATGCAACGCGGTCTCTGCATGCAGTTGCGATTGTGATCCCGACATCACGAAACAGGTCGACTTCGCCACCCGAAGGGCACGCTGCGCCTGTTCCGTCAACAGGGTCACCCGCAGGTGGCCTTCGGATTGCGCCAGGGCGGCACCTGCCGACACCAACAACAGGCACAGAGCAGCCCTTATCGTCTTGATCATGCCCGGCTCCCTTGCTTGCCCCCGCAGGAGTACAGGGCAATCTTTAACAGAAGCTGACCGCCGGGCCTTGTCCTGCCCCTTGCCCAGCGCCCTTTGCCCCGGTTAGTTTGACAAAACTCAAGAGGTTACCGAATGTTCACACCCGTCATCACCGGCACCGGCATCTTCACCCCGGACCAGATCATCACCAATGCGGAGCTGGTGGCCTCGTTCAACGCCTATGTCGATCTCTATAACGCGGAACATGCCGCCGCCATTGAGGCGGGCGAGGTTGAGGCCAAGGCGCATTCCTCCGAAGAGTTCATCGTCAAGGCCAGCGGGATCGAGCAGCGATATGTGATCGACAAAGCGGGCGTTCTGGACCCGCAGGTGATGCACCCGCTGCTGCGCCAGCGCAGCGATGACGAACCTTCGCTGATGGCCGAAATGGCACTGGATGCCGCCAGCAAGGCGCTTGCCAAGGCGGGCAAGACGGCAGCGGATGTGGATGCGGTGATCTGCGCCGCCTCGAACCTCGAACGCGCCTATCCGGCGGTGGCGATTGAAATCCAGGAACTGTTAGGCATCAACGGCTTTGCATTCGACATGAATGTCGCCTGTTCCTCTGCAACCTTTGGCATCCAGGCGGCGGCGGACATGGTGCGCAGCGGCTCGATCCGTTCTGCCCTGGTGGTCAATCCGGAAATCTGTTCCGCCCATCTGGAATGGCGGGACCGCGATTGTCACTTCATTTTCGGCGATGTGGCCACCGCCACGCTGATCGAGCGGGAGGAGGCCGCAAAGGGGCCCTATTTCGAAATCAGATCAACCCGTTGCGCGACGCAGTTCTCAAACAACATCAGGAACAACAACGGCTTTCTGCGCCGCTCCCGGCCCGACGGTGTAGCCGACCGGCGCGATATGCAGTTCATGCAGAATGGCCGCAAGGTGTTCAAGGAAGTGCTGCCGCTGGTTTCCGATCACGTGGCGGGGCATATGGCCGACAATGGTGTCGTCAGCGGTGATCTGAAACGCATCTGGCTGCATCAGGCCAACAAGTCGATGAACGATTTCATCGGGCGCAAGGTTCTGGGCCGGGTGCCGGAACCTGGCGAACAACCCAATATCCTGCAGGATTACGCCAATACCTCCTCCGCCGGGTCGATCATTGCCTTTGCCAAATATTCCGACGATCTGAAGGACGGCGATATGGGGCTGATCTGTTCCTTCGGGGCGGGATATTCGGTGGGCTCCGTCATCGTGCAAAAACACGGGTGAGCGCACTGCCTAAGCCGCGTCAGAGGGATTTCAGCGATACCCTTTTGTGAACTTCCTCCGCGCTTTCCACCCGCTCGGAATACCGATCCACCAGATAGTCGGCACGCCCGCGCACCAGCCAGGTGAACTTGACCAGTTCCTCCATCACATCGACAACGCGGTTGTAGAACGGCCCCGCAGGCAGCTGCCCCGCGTCATCGAACTCCAGCCAGGCCTTGGGGATGCTGGACTGGTTGGGAATGGTGACCATCCGCATCCATCGTCCCAGAATACGCATCTGATTGACCGCGTTGAAGGACTGCGATCCGCCGCTGACCTGCATGACCGCCAGGGTCTTGCCCTGCGTCGGCCTGATCCCGCCTTTCAGGGAGAGGGGCAGCCAGTCGATCTGCGCCTTCATCACCGCCGTCATCGCCCCGTGCCGTTCCGGGCTGGACCAGACCATGCCTTCGGACCACACGGCAAGATCGCGCAGCTCCTGCACCTTGGGGTGATCGGCATCCGCCCCATCAGGCAGCGGCAGACCTGTCGGGTCGAACATCCGGGTCTCGCAGCCCAGGTGCCGCAGGATACGCGCCGCTTCAACCGCGGCCTTGCGCGAATAGCTGACGTCACGCAGCGAGCCATAAAGCAGCAAGATGCGCGGCTTGTGCCCCGGATCCCCTTCTGCGCGCAATTGGTCCGTGTCGATCTGCGGCAAGGCATCTGCTTGCAGGGAGGACAGCAAATCAGCCACTTTCTTCTTCCAGGTTCAATTTCATGTCGATCAGCACCTGCTGCAGCATCGTCGTCTCGCGCAGCAGCCGCTTTGCTTCGTTGACCGTGATCCGGCCATCTTCCATGGATTGCTGATATTCGGCCATCAGCATCGCGAAACGCTGGCTCAGGGCGATCACATCGGAATTCACCCCACCCGAGCGTGGCGCATTCGGGCGACCGTCATGAAAGGACAATTCGACGCCCCGCAGCTCTGCCAGGGCAGCGGTCACATGAGGATAGCCCGCCGCCTTTTCAAGCTCCGCCACCGCATCAATGGGCATGAAGCGATCGGCATGTTCGGCGTTGTCTGAATAATAGCGTCCCAAGGTCGCCTTGGACTTTCCGGTCAGGGCGCAGGCGGGCTCGATCCCGACATCCTTCACAAGGGCTTCGGTGTGTTTCTTCAAATAGCTGCCCATTCCGGCCATAACTTCGCTTCTCCGTTATCCGGCGCTTCCCCTTCGGGGGAAAGCGCCTCGGTTTTTCCCATTAACCGCAGACCCAACAGATGTCATTCACATTCTATCCGCAGCGTACGCGGAATGACGAGTGACCTGCGGACCCTGCGCAACGTCTGTTTTGGTTCGGCCATTTCTGAAGAGGGAGGGAACTTCAGGCCCGCAGGGCAGCAAATGGGCGAACCCTTTTGCTTGATCGCCGTGACAAACCTGACGTATGGGATGCGCCATGGCCAAACTCTATTTCCATTATTCAACCATGAACGCGGGGAAATCCACCGTTCTGCTGCAAGCTGCGCATAACTACGTCGAACGGGGGATGCGCCCCTATCTGCTGACGGCACAGCTTGATGACCGCGCGGGCGAAGCGCGCATCGCCTCGCGGATCGGCATCGGCCAGAAGGCAGATACCTTCGCCCCCGAAGAAAACCTCTTTGCCAAGATCGAAACCCGGCTCACCCAGGGGCCATGTGCCTGTATTTTCGTGGACGAGGCACAGTTCCTGAGCCCGGATCAGGTCTGGCAACTGGCACGGGTGGTCGATGATCTGAACGTGCCTGTCATGTGCTTTGGCCTGCGGGTCGATTTTCGTGGCGAATTGTTCCCCGGCTCTGCCACCCTGCTGGCCCTGAGCGATGAAATCCGCGAGGTCCGGACCATCTGCCATTGCGGCAAGAAGGCCACCATGGTGGTGAGGATGGATGCAGACGGCAAACCCCAGCGCGACGGGGCTCAGGTTCAGATTGGCGGCAATGAAACCTATCTTTCCCTCTGCCGCCGCCATTGGCGCGAGGCGGTTGGGGATAAATGACAGGCGGCAGGTTTTCATAAATCGATCATTTCTGATCCCTATCCACAGCAATTCGACGATTTCTTGTGAATATCCGATAGCGGCCTGAACTTACCCCCACAGTCGATATTGGAGTTGCTACACCGCCAAACTGTCGCAATACCCCTCCTGGCAGCACGAAAATCCGCCAAAAAGCACGCATTCTGGTCGCGCTGAGGGCAAAATCCCGCATCACGACGCCTCCGACGGCACCACAGAGCCGATGTGGAAATCAGCTCCGCACAGCTCACGCAGGACTTCAGGAAAGCGGCATAACTCCTTGATTTAAATCGCCCCGCCTCGAACCTGCATCAGATCAAAGGCAGGGCGCTGTAATTCAATGCATCCGCCCGCCGTCGGGAACCTCCTGATCCGGCGACAGCAGCACGATTGCCCCGTCCTTGTCCGGAACCCCAAGGACCAGGACCTCGGACATGAAGGGACCAATCTGGCGCGGCGGGAAATTCACCACCGCCATCACCTGCCGCCCGATCAGCTCATCGAGTGCATAATGTACCGTGATCTGCGCCGAGGTCTTGCGCGTGCCGATCTCCTCGCCGAAGTCCACCCAGAGCTTGATCGCGGGCTTGCGTGCTTCGGGAAAGGGTTCCGCGCGGATCACCGTGCCGACGCGGATGTCCACCTTCATGAAATCATCGAAATCAATCTCAGCCACGCGACAACTCCCTTGATCTGTCCGTGGCCGCCGCCACCGCGCGGTTCAAAAGCGCGGGAAACCCCGTTTCTGCATCCATCAGCACCTCAAGCGCAGCCTGGGTCGTGCCATTCGGGCTGGTCACATTGATGCGCAGCTGCGTGGGGTCTTCCGCCGCCTCCATGGCCAGCGCCCCGGCCCCGGCGACCGTCGCCTTGGCCAGTTGCAGGGCCAGGTCGCGCGGCAACCCCTGGGCCACGCCGGCATCCGCCATGGTCTCCATCATGTGAAAGACATAGGCTGGGCCCGAGCCGCTGACCCCGGTCACCGCGTCGATCTGCGCCTCTTCGGTCAGACGCACGACCTCGCCTACGGCGCTGAGCAGCGCTTCGGCCTCGTCCAGCGCCGCTGCACCGGCAGCGGCATTGCCCACGATGGCCGTGATCCCGCGCGAAATCGCTGCAGGCGTGTTCGGCATGGCGCGCACGATGGGGGTCTGCGCGCCCAGAACATCTTCGAAATAGGAAATCGGGGTCCCGGCAGCGACGCTGACAAACACGGTGCTGCCATTGCCCATGGCCTGCAGGGTCGGCAGGGCCTCTGCCATCATCTGCGGCTTGACCGCCACCAGCACAAGCGCCGGTGTTTCGGGCAGGGTTTCGTTCAGATGAACCCCCTGCCCCTGCAGCCAGTCAGACGGCACAGGGTCCATGACCCAGACAGAGGTTGGCGGCAATCCGCGCCCCAGCCAACCGGCCAGCATGGCCGACCCCATCTTGCCGCAGCCCAGCAAAACCAGGCCTCCGGCAGCAATCCGACTGTTATTCATCACAAATCTCCCGCGTTAAACTCGCGGGAAACTGTTACGCGTGGCCGTAGGCCTCCGCAATGGCGACCTGAAGCGCATCTTTCGGTGTCCGGTCACCCCAGATCAGCAATTGCAGCGCGGGGTAATACCGTTCCGCCGACATGACCGCAGCGGTGATCATCATGTCGATCTGCCCGGCAGAGGCATCCTGCCCCCCTGCAAGCACCAGGCCATAGCGATAGACCATGAGCTTCTGCTCGGCCCAATAGGTAAAGCCCCCCGCCCAGCATTGGTCGTTGATGGCGTTGAGCAATTCATAGACCCCGGGCAGGGAATGCTCCGGCGGGTCCATGTCAAAGGTGCAGATCAGCCGCAGCGTTTCGTCGAACGCAGACCAGGCCAGGGTAATCGAGTAGGTGCGCCACTGGCCCTCGACGGCCATGGCGATCTGCTCATCGGAAATCCGGTCGAAATCCCATTCGTGATGGGCCGCCAGGTTTTCCACGATATCAATGGGGTGAATGTCTTCTTCAAGGTATTGCTCGGACAGGGCCATTTCGCCACCTCTTTTTTAGTCCAGAGCCGTGGTGCGCCTGCGCCACCAGCTATGGATGCCTGCACTAATAGGCGGGGAACATCTCCAAGCCTATACCAGATATGGTGGGCGATAAGCGTGACCTGTGGCAACCTTTTTCTTGGGGATAACTACAAATTGCGGGGGATATCTCCAATATATTGTGGGAAAAACAATCACTGCCGCAAAATCTTAGCGGTGTTTTTCTTTTTGGCCTGAAATATCCATGCGCTCCCGCGCAAACGGGTGCCCCCTCAAGAGCCGGGTGATCACCCGCCCCTTGCAATAAACTGGAATGGCGCGGCAGCGCCGCCTTTGGGTCAGCCTTTCTTTGCCTCCAGCGCGTCGAGCCGCGCCTTGAGTGCCTCGTTCTCCTCGCGCGCCTTCTGCGCCATCGCGCGCACCGCGTCGAATTCCTCGCGGGTCACAAAGTCGCGATCCGCCAGCCAGCGGTCCATCATGCCTTTCAGCGCGGTTTCAGCCTCGTTCCGGGCCCCCTGTGCCACGCCCATGGCATTGGTCATCATCTGGCTGACGTCGTCGAAAAATTTGTTGCGGGTCTGCATGTCTCGCCTCCGGGGTTCGCTTTCATCCTATATGGGGGCCACTTGTCGCAGGCGCAAGGTTGACTTCCCCGCCGGGGCGCGCTCAATCAGCGCATGATCGCAATGCTCCCCTTCCCCGAAATCTCGCCCGAGATCTTCTCGATTTCCCTGTTTGGCACAACCTTCGCACTGCGTTGGTATGCGCTGGCCTATATCGTCGGCATCCTGCTGGGCTGGCGCATCGTTGTCCGCGCCACCCGGACCCCGCGACTATGGAAGAACAACACGCCCGTGATGACCCCCTCCCAGGTCGAGGACCTGCTGTTCTGGGTGATCCTGGGCGTGATCCTGGGCGGGCGGCTGGGCTATGTGCTGTTCTATCAACCCGGGTTCTACCTGACCAACCCGCTGCGCATCCTGCAGCTTTGGGAAGGCGGCATGTCCTTTCACGGCGGGGCCCTGGGCGTCATCCTTGCCGGATGGTTTTATACCCTGCGCCACAAGATCCCCACCATCCCGACCGGCGATATGGTCTGCCTCGGGCTGGCACCGGGGCTGTTCCTGGGGCGACTGGCAAATTTCATCAATGCCGAACTCTGGGGTCGGCCAACCGACCTGCCCTGGGGCGTCGCCTTTCCGACCGATGCCGCGCAATATTGTCCCGATGTGGCCGGACTCTGCGCCCGGCACCCCTCGCAACTCTACGAGGCGCTGCTCGAAGGGCTGATGCTGGGGGGCCTTCTGGTCTGGATGGCCTGGCGGCGCGGGGCGTTGAATCGCGAAGGGCTGATCGGCGGCACGTTCCTCGCCGGTTATGGCATCGCCCGTTTTATGGTCGAATTCGTCCGCCAGCCCGATGCGCAATTCGTCAGCGAGGGCAATCCGCTGGGCCTCGCCTGGCACATGGTCGGCTATGGGCTGACCATGGGCCAGATCCTCTGCCTGCCGATGATCCTGGTCGGGGCGTTCCTGATCCTGCGGGCGCGCCGTCGCCTGGCATGAGCCTGCATGACCATATCGTCGCGCGCATCCGGGCCGAAGGGCCGATGCGGCTGGATGACTACATGCAGTCCTGCCTGTTGCACCCGCGCTGGGGCTATTACGCCACCCGCGACCCGCTGGGGGCTGCGGGTGATTTCACCACCGCCCCCGAGATCAGCCAGATGTTCGGCGAAGTCATCGGTCTGTCGTTGGCACAGAAATGGCTGGACGATGGCGCGCCCTCCCCCTTTACCCTGGCGGAGCTGGGACCCGGCCGCGGCACGCTGATGGCGGACATCCTGCGGGCCTGCGCCAAAGTGCCGGGATTTGCCGAGGCGGCGGAAATCCAGCTGATCGAAGCCTCGGACGCCCTGCGCCAGATACAGGCCCGGACTTTGGAGGCCTGGCAGGTCACCTGGTCGACCGAGGTGGGTGACCTGCCGGATCAACCGCTTTACCTGGTGGCGAATGAATTCTTTGACGCGCTGCCGATCCGCCAGTTCCTCCGGGACGGGATGCGCTGGCGCGAACGGCAGATCGGCCTGCAGGACGGGGCGCTTGCCCTGGGTCTGGGCCCCGCCCAGCCGCAACCGGCGCTGAACAACAGGATCGAGGACACCCGCGACGGCGATGTGGTCGAGATCTGCGGTGCCCTGTCGCCAATCCTGTCCCGGATCGCCCCCCGGATCGCGCAGTACGGTGGCACTGCGCTGATCATTGATTACGGCGACTGGCGCACGCTGGGCGACACCTGGCAGGCGGTGCAGGATCACGAACCCACAAACCCGCTGGCCAACCCGGGTGCCGCCGATCTGACCGCACATGTGGATTTCGAAGCGATCGCCCTGGCCGCTGCCCCCTGCGCCTACAGCCGTGTCACCCCGCAGGGGGTATTCCTTGAACGGCTGGGCATCACGCAGCGGGCGCAACAACTGGCACAGAGCCTGACCGGCCCGGCGCTGGACAGCCATATCGCCGCACATCGACGGTTGACGCATCCGCAGGAAATGGGAAACCTCTTCAAAGTGATCGCCCTTTATCCGCCAGAGTCGGCACCGCCACCGGGATTGGAACCATGACACTGGAAATTCTCACGTCGGACTGTCTTGCCCCCCTGCGCCACGGGTTTTTCACCCGCGCGGGCGGTGCATCCTCGGGCGTGTTCGCCGGCCTGAACTGCGGACAGGGCAGTTCGGACCAGCGCGAAATCGTGGCCATCAACCGCAGCCGCGTGGCGGAGGCCATGGGTGTGGCGCAGGATCACCTGCTGGGCGTGCACCAGGTCCATTCCGCCACCGCGATCACCGTGACCGCACCGCAGGCGGAAAAGCCGAAAGCGGATGCGCTGGTCACCGCCACCCCCGGCCTTGCGCTGTCGGTGCTGAGCGCCGATTGCCAGCCTGTGCTGTTTGCAGATGCCAAGGCCGGCGTCATCGGGGCCGCCCATGCCGGATGGCGGGGCGCGCTGGACGGGGTGTTGCATGCCACCGTCGATGCCATGGTGGCGCTGGGGGCCGCGCGGCCTGACATCACCGCCGTCATCGGGCCCTGCATCAGCCAGCGCGCCTATGAGGTTGGTCCGGAATTCTTCGAGGATTTCATTGCCGAGGATCAGGCCTATGCCCGCTACTTTGCCAATGGCGACGGCGACAGGATGTTGTTCGATCTGCCCGGCTTTGGGCTGAACCGGCTGCGGGCGGCTGGTGTGGGCCATGCGGAATGGACACATCACTGCACCTACAGCGATCCGGCACGGTTCTATTCCTATCGCAGATCCACCCATGCCAAGGAGGCCGATTACGGCCGCCTGATCTCTGCCATCACCCTTTGATTTTGACGCAATTGGGGCAGCTATGGCCCCCTTCCTGCCCGAATGACCCACTCGCAAAGCGGAAACAATCCTGCAAAAGCGGCAAGATTGGCCACGAAGCATCTATGATTTTCAATAAAACAAGGGCTTTGCGCAATTGAGGCGGTGCGGTCACAAATGACCGGCCCAATGATGAAGCTTTCTTGAAAATTCTCGTCAAACGCCAAAAACCCGCCCGATTGGTCCGGCATATTGATCCTCAAGCAAGGGCAGCGACCCGAAAATACAGACCGAGGATGAGACAATGAAGACCAACACACGCTTTATCAAGAACGTCGTCGAAACCGCAGCCAAGAATGACACCGTGATGCCCTGGGCGCGCGGCGCACGCCGGAAGGCTTTCATCGCCAAGCGCAACGCATCCGAGACATCGGCGCGCAAGTCCGCCTGAACACCGCACCAGCCTCCCCGAAGCGACCAGTTTCGCTGGTACGAGTGCATACCCCCCACGCGTTGATTCGCGAGGGGGGTCTTTTTTTGCGTGAAATGTGGCAGCGTCACGCGGAATTGGGGAAACAGAACGGCGAAAATCCACCAAATTGGCCTTAAATGGGGCATTAATGTTCGACAAACTTTGACAATCTAACCCTTTCATGACGATTTAAGCCTCGTAGAAGACATGAAATGACGAATGTTATTTCCGTTGTTGTCGGTGGGGGCCGACACGGATGTGACCTACCTTGGAAGGGTGATCGCATGAATATTACTGCTGCCTCAGGCGCCCGCCTGCAGACCAGACTGAAAGCACCACGCGGGTTCGACCTGAACGCGCCGGGTCCCGCAAATGGCGGGCTGCGCGCAACCGCCCCCATGCCAATGCGCAATTTCGAAATAGCGGCGTTGCGGACGGACGGTTCGCTTTACATCGGACAGGACAGGGCACCGGCCATTCCATTGTTCGAATCCGCCTTTTCCGCTTTTGCGCGCGGCACGCTGATCCAGACCGTCAATGGTGAGGTCGCGGTCGAGGATCTGCAGCCCGGCGACATGATCAACACCTCCACCGGCGAACCGGCCAAGCTGATCTGGATCGGTTCCTCCAGCTTCGTGCCCGCCGACGCGGGCCGCCGCATGCCGCTGGTGCGGATCATGGCCGACAGCTTCGGACAGGGGCGCCCCTCGTCCTTCCTGACCGTCGGACCGGGCGCAAGGGTGCTGCACACCCCCCACCACCTGCGGTCAGAGGCCGGTGGCACAAGGATGCTGACCTCGGTCCGGGAATTCGTGGACGGTGTGAACGTGATCGAGATCGTACCGCCAACACCCGTGCGGCTGTTTCACATCTGCCTGGACCGCCATGCCGCGATCAATGCGGGCGGGCTTGAGATGGAAACCTTTCACCCCGGTGCCAATGCGACACGGACGGTGACCCATTCGCTGCGCGACCGTTTCCTGGGGATGTTTCCGCGCATCAGCCACATCACCGACTTCGGTCCGCTGGCCCATCCGCGCGCGCCGGAACCTGAAAACGGTCAGGTCGCCTGAAGCCACGCCGCGACGGCGTCCTCCGGGGCCTGCGCCTCAGGGGGTGGTTTTCAGGCGTTCTTCCAGAACATCGAAGGGCACGCCGGGTTCATCCTTGGCACCACGGATCACCAGGCTGGTCTTGACACTGGCCACATTCGGTGTGGTCAGCAGCTTGCCGGTCAGAAAGCTTTGAAAGCTGGACAGGTCCGGGGCCACACATTTGATGATGAAGTCGACTTCGCCGTTCAGCATGTGACATTCACGGACCAGGGGCCAGTCGCGGCATTTCTGCTCAAAGGCGCTCAGGTCCGCTTCGGCCTGGCTGGCCAGCCCGACCATCGCAAAGACCTGCACCTCGAATCCCAGTTCGCGGGCATCGACATCGGCGTGATAGCCCCGGATGTAGCCTTGTTCCTCCAGCGTGCGGACCCGGCGCAGGCAGGGCGGTGCTGAAATGCCGACCCGCTTGGCCAGCTCGACGTTGGTCATCCGCCCATCGGCCTGCAATTCGGCCAGAATTTTCCGATCAATCGGATCAAGCCGTGTACCTGCCATGATGTCCCCCGTGGTATTTGCGATTCTTATATCAGCGCGGCGATTCTGCGCAATATTGTTTCGTATTCGCGCAAGAATCTTCCAGAGTCGACACTTAGCGCCGGCATCCGGGGATGAAAAGCCCTATTGGCCCGGCTTCGGGCCCCTCCAACGGGGGTTTAAGCGGCGGCGGAGCTTGTCTATATGACGAGGGCTGCAACAGATGTTCGGGGGTGCCGTATGGCCGAGACACGCAAAACCAAGGTTCTGATCATTGGCTCAGGCCCGGCAGGCTACACGGCCGGTGTCTATGCCAGCCGCGCCATGCTGGAGCCTATTCTGGTACAGGGGATCGAGCCGGGCGGCCAGCTGACCACCACCACCGAGGTCGAGAACTGGCCCGGCGACAGCGAAGTTCAGGGCCCCGATCTGATGGTGCGCATGCAGGACCATGCCAAGGCCATGGGCACCGAGATCATCGGCGACATCATCACCGATCTGGACCTGTCCAGCCGTCCGTTTCACGCCAGGGGGGACAGCGGCACGACCTATATCGCCGACGCGGTGATCCTTGCCACCGGCGCGCGGGCAAAATGGCTTGGCCTGCCGACGGAGGACAAGTTCAAGGGTTTCGGCGTCAGCGCCTGTGCGACCTGCGACGGCTTTTTCTATCGCGGCCAGGAGATCGTCGTGGTCGGCGGTGGCAACACAGCCGTGGAAGAGGCGCTGTTCCTGACCAATTTCGCCTCCAAGGTGACGCTGATCCATCGCCGCGACGAACTGCGTGCCGAGAAGATCCTGATAGACCGGCTGATGAAAAACCCCAAGATCGAGCCGCTGTGGTTCCATGAACTGCACGAGGTCTATGGCACCGACAGCCCGCTGGGTGTCGAGGGCATCAAGGTAAAGCATGTTGAAACCGGCGAGATCACGGACATCCCCGCCAAGGGCGTCTTCATTGCCATCGGCCACGCACCGGCAAACGAACTGGTCAAGGACGTGCTGGAAACCCACATGGGCGGCTATGTCGTGACCAAGCCCGACAGCACCGAAACCTCGATCCCCGGTGTTTTTGCCGCCGGTGACCTGACCGACCACAAGTACCGGCAGGCGGTGACCAGCGCCGGCATGGGCTGCATGGCAGCGCTGGAAGCGGAACGGTTCCTGGCCGAAATGGGCGACGATGTGGAAATCCAGGGCGGCAAGGACACCTCGCTGCCCCTGGGCCACGGCGCACAGGTGGCTGAATAGGCCACCACCACCCATCTTGACCTGCTCCTTGCCTCCCCGCAAAGTCTGACCAACGCAAGGAGCAGGACATGAGCGATCTTTGGCGCGGAACCACTGCCACCCGCCTGCGCATCGCCAGCGGTCTGGTGCTGTTCATCTACGCCCTGCTGCATTTCCTGAACATCGGGCTGGGCCTGTTTTCGACCGAGCTGATGCATGCGGCGCAGGATTGGCGTCAGCTTGTCACCCGCAGCATCCCGGGCACGATCCTGATCTACGGTGCCTTCACCATTCATCTGTCCATGGTCCTGGGCAGGCTTGCCCTGCGCGGCACCCTGCGCATGCCGTTCTGGGAAGCGGCGCAGACCGTGCTTGGCCTGATGATCCCCGTCTTGCTGATCGCCCATCTGGTCCACACCCGCACTGCGCACGAGCTTTTCGATGTGAACGACGAAATGGGGTATATCTCGCTCCTGCTCTACAACACCCTGGATGGCTGGAAACAATGCGCCTTGCTGGTGCTGGTCTGGGCGCATGGCTGCACGGGCCTGCATTTCTGGCTGCGCGGAAAGCCTTGGTGGCGCAGGTCATTGCCGGCCCTTGCGGGCATTGCGGCTCTTGTCCCCGCCTTTGCACTGGCCGGCTTCCTGACCGAAGCGCGGCGGATCGCCGGGAATTTTCGCATTCCCGAAAACCGTGAGGCGATCTATGCCGCCTACAACTTCCCCGATGCCGAGACTTTCGCCATGCTCATCGCCTGGACGCGCTATCTTGGCTGGGGGCTGTTTGCCCTGCTGGTTGCAGTCGGCGCAATCTATGCGATCAAATCGGTCCTGTCGCGGCGGCAATCCGTGCGGGTCAGCTATGTGGACGGACCAGAGGTCTGGGCACCCAAGGGCCTGACGCTGCTGGAAGTTTCCCGCCTGCGGGGCGTGCCACATGCATCGCTCTGCGGGGGCCGGGGGCGCTGCACCACCTGCCGGGTTCTGATCGAGCACGGGGCAGAGAAGTTGCACCCGCCCAGCCCGGCAGAGGCCCGCGCCCTTGCCGCCGTGGGCGCAGGACCGGGGGTGCGGCTGGCCTGCCAGATCGTCCCCGTCGCCCCCACCACCGTATTCCGCATCTTTCAGCCCGACGGACGCCGCAAACACCGGACCCACGCCAGCCAGGGCGAAGAAAAGAAGCTTGCGCTGCTGTTCCTTGACATGCGTGGCTTCACGGCCCGCACAACCGGCCAGTTGCCCTATGACGTGGTGTTCCTGCTGAACCGGTTCTTCGATGCGGTGGTTCCCGCGGTCAACCGCGAGGGCGGCACGATTGACAAATACCTCGGCGACGGGTTCCTGGCGATCTTCGAGACCGCATCCCCCGAAAGCTCTGCCCAGGCCGCGCTGTGCGCGATCGAAGGCATTGCGCAGGAACTGGACCGGTTTAACGCACAGCTTTCGGACGAAGGACAGGGGCCCGTCGCTATCGGGATCGGTGCGCACCTCGGCGAGGTGGTTCTGGGCGAAATCGGCGCTATCGGTCAGTCCCCCCGCACCCTGATCGGCGACACGGTGAATACCGCTTCGCGGCTGGAGGGGGTCACCAAGGAACACGGCGTTCAGGCGATGATCTCTGCACCGCTGCTTGCGGCGGCGGGCCATGCGCCCGCAGCGGAGCTGATGGTGGAACTGACCCTGCGCGGGGTCCACGCCCCTCTTGCGGCGTGGCCGGTGAAACATGCCCATGACCTGGCCGCACAGCTGGACGCCCTGCCCGCGACCGGAACAGCCTGAAACCGCCCATGACTGGCCATTTTCCGCAACCCGGACCGGATTTTTTCTGTTTTTCGCCTTGCACCGCTAGACTCTGGACGCTGTGCGGGGGCATAGGGCCTGCGATACTGTCACGACGACATAAGGCAAAAGCGAGTTTGACATGACGATGGTGCAAAATTTATCCCCGATCCCCGAGCTGTATGTTTCCTACGAGTCGGCCCAGAAGCTGAAGCATGAGGCGGGTGAGCTGGTCAGCCACGATCTGACCCCGCGCCAAATCTGCGATCTGGAACTGCTGATGAACGGCGGCTTCAACCCGCTGAAGGGTTTCCTGACCGAAGCCGATTACGACGGCGTCGTGGAAAACCTGCGGCTGGCCGACGGCACCCTTTGGCCGATGCCGATCACCCTGGACGTGAGCGAGGATTTCGCCGAGAAACTGGAGCTGGGCCAGGACATCGCCCTGCGCGATCAGGAAGGTGTCATCCTTGCCACCATGACCGTGACCGACCGCTGGGAGCCGAACAAGGCCCGCGAAGCCGAAAAGGTATTCGGTGCGGATGATGACGCGCATCCGGCGGTGAACTACCTGCACAACAAGGCGGGCAAGATCTATCTTGGCGGACCGGTCACCGGCATTCAGCAACCGGTTCACTATGACTTCCGCGCACGCCGCGACACGCCCAATGAACTGCGCGCCTATTTCCGCAAGATGGGCTGGCGCAAGGTCGTGGCCTTCCAGACCCGCAACCCGCTGCACCGCGCACACCAGGAGCTGACCTTCCGCGCCGCGCGTGAAGCCCAGGCCAACCTGCTGATCCATCCGGTTGTCGGCCTGACAAAGCCCGGCGATGTCGATCACTTCACCCGCGTCCGCTGCTATGAGGCGGTGCTGGACAAATACCCGGCGGCCACCACCTCGATGTCGCTGCTGAACCTTGCCATGCGCATGGCGGGCCCCCGCGAGGCGGTCTGGCACGGGTTGATCCGCAAGAACCACGGCTGCACCCATTTCATCGTCGGCCGCGATCACGCGGGCCCTGGCAAGAATTCAGCCGGTGAAGATTTCTATGGCCCCTATGATGCGCAGGACCTGTTCCGCGAGCATCAGGAGGAAATGGGCATCGAAATGGTCGATTTCAAACACATGGTCTATGTGCAGGAACGCGCCCAGTACGAGCCCGCAGACGAGATCGAGGACAAGGACAACGTCACCATCCTGAACATTTCCGGCACCGAACTGCGCCGCCGCCTGCGCGAAGGTCTGGAAATTCCTGAGTGGTTCTCCTTCCCCGAAGTGGTCAGGGAGCTGCGCCGCACCTCTCCGCCGCGCTCCGATCAGGGCTTTACCGTGTTCTTCACCGGCTTCTCCGGCTCGGGCAAATCCACCATTGCCAATGCGCTGATGGTCAAGCTGATGGAAATGGGCGGTCGCCCGGTGACGCTGCTGGACGGCGATATCGTCCGCAAGAACCTCAGCTCCGAGCTGGGCTTCTCGAAAGAGCACCGTGACCTCAACATCCGCCGCATCGGCTATGTCGCCTCCGAGATCACCAAGAACGGCGGCATTGCCATCTGCGCACCCATCGCACCTTATGCGACCACCCGCCGCGCGGTTCGCGAAGACATCGAAGCCTTCGGCGCCTTTGTAGAGGTGCATGTGGCCACCTCGATCGAGGAATGCGAACGCCGCGACCGCAAGGGGCTGTACAAGCTGGCGCGCGAAGGCAAGATCAAGGAATTCACAGGCATTTCTGACCCTTACGATGTGCCGCAGAATCCCGAACTGTCACTGGACACCGAAAGCGTGGACGTCGACAACTGCGCCCATCAGGTTTTGCTGAAACTCGAAAGCATGGGTCTGATCAGCGGCTGATCCGATCCCTTCGCGACGAACCCGAAACGCAGCCCCGCGGGGCTGCGTTTTGCGTTTCACAGACTGTCGCGGATGGCGCGGGCGGCGCGGCCTTCCAGATCGGCCCAATGCGCCGCCTGCGGCTTGGCCGCGCGCAGGGCGGGGGCAAGCTGGTCATACAGCCCCCCGTTTGCCGCGCGGATCGCATCCTTCATCTGGGCCGCATCCTCGCAGATCATCATCCCGCCGGTATCCATGAAATCCCCGATGTTCGGACAACCCCAATAGATCGGCACCGTCTCGCAGAGCACTGCATCGACGATCTTTTCGGTAAAGTAGTTCCGCTCGCGGATGTTCTCGATCACCACGGAGAAACGGTAGGGTGCCAGCCCGTCGGATTTTTCCGCAAAAGGGGCATAGCCGCGCCCCAGGATTTCGACCTCCAGCCCCTCGTCCCGGACCAGATCGACCATCTCGTGCCGCAACTGGTGGCCCAGCGTGTCGCGCTTGGCCGAGGCGATGAGCGACATGTGCCGTGTCTTGTCGATCTTCAGTCCCGACGGGTCCGGCACCCAGCTGGTGCCGAAGGGCAGCATGATGCCGTTCGGGATCGCCGCCAGCAACGCGTCGTCGTGACAAAGCACCCGGTAGAAGCGCCGCCAGGTCCAGCGCAGCAGCCGCAGGTGCCGCCGGTGGATCGCGGCAGGCTCCACCACCATGACGGAGACCCGCGCGGGTGTCGCCCAGCGCAGCCGGAAATGCATCGCCGTCTTGGGATAGACGATCAGGTGATCGTCAGGCAGCAGATCCCCCACCTGCCCCGCCGCCAGCCGGTCGGGCCGCCCAAGGGGCCAGTGCAGGTCGTCCAGAGGCACCTGCGCAAGCGCGGCACCCAGTTGCGACCCGTAGGGCAGGACAGCGATGGCCGGATCGGTCACCGCCCTTCATCCCCGGCGGGAAGAAAGACATCCCCCGACATGATCACGCAGCCCTGCCCGGCGACCTGAACCCCGGTGATGGCGTCGCGCGGCCCCAGGACGGTGACCTGCGCCTGACCCGGCCTGCCCATGCCATGTCCCTGCTCGGCCACATAGGAAGGGCTGTCCAGCAGCCCCCGCGCCCAGAGATAGCTGGCCGCCGCACCGGTGGCGGAACCGGTGAACGGGTCCTCCGGCGGGCTGGGCGGTGCCAACAGAAGCCGTGCATAGGTGTCGCCGGCAGAGGTAGCCCCTTCCAGGGTGATCCAGTAAGGCTCCATGATATCAATACCGTCGTGACCCAAAGCCTGTGCATAGGCCGCAAGCGCCGAAGGGTCGAACCGCAGCCCATCGAGGGCGGCACGGTTCCGCAGCACCGTGATGCAGAACGGCAACCCGGTTGATACGATCTGCGGCGGGCTGATGATCTCTTCCGGGGTGATGCCGCCGATTGCAGCAACCAGATGCGGAGCGACCTCTGCGCCGAATGTCGGCGCCACCTGTGTCATCGTGATCAGGTCGCCCGCCACCTCGACCGCCACAATGCCCGCCCCGGTTTCGAGCCGCAGCGGCCCGTCGCCGATCATGCCGCGATGGCGCAGCGCAGCCACGGTGGCAATGGTGGGATGACCCGCAAAGGGTATTTCCCGGCTGGCCAGATAGTATTTCACCCGCAGGTCCGCCACATTGGACGGTCCGGTAAAGGTACATTCCACCAGAGAGGTTTCGCGCACGTAACCCATGCAGGTTTCATCGCTCAGAACCGCACCGCCATGCACCACGGCACAGCCGTTTCCGCCAAACGGCTGGGTGGTAAAGGCATCGACCCAATCAAATTCAAGGCGCATCGCAAACTTCCCCGGATAACAAAAAAGGCCGCAGTGCGCTGCGGCCTCTTACAAATCCATGATCCGCGTGGCGGGGTAAAGGCCCCGACCGCGCTTAATGCAACTTCTAATGCACCATCACCGGCGCATAATCATGTTCGCGCGCCAGATGAAAGGCCAGTTTGCGGTCGCCGACAAGCGCCAGCTGCTGGCCCTGGGCATCGTGAACCGAATAGAGCAGTTCCAGACCTTCGGCCTGATCGCGTACTTCGCGAGGCAGATCGCTGACGGCGATTGTCTTGACGTATACCGTCCGGTCCCCGCCATGGGTTGTCATGTCATGCATATCTTACCCTTTCTTGATCTTTATGGTCTGTACAACTGTTTCGGGTTTGGCCCGGGTCAAGTCCACGTGCAGCAAACCGTTCTCCATCTGAGCTTCGCCCACATCAACCCCGTCGGCCAGCACAAAGCTGCGCTGGAACTGCCGTGCGGCGATGCCACGGTGCAAGAACACCCGGTCTTCGCCGTCATCGTGCTGACGTCCCCGGATCACCAGCTGGCGGTCCTCGACAGTGATGGCAAGGTCATCCTCGGCAAAGCCCGCAACGGCCAGCGTGATGCGGTAGCTGTAGTCGGATGTCTGTTCGATATTGAAAGGCGGATAGCCTTCGTTGCCGGATTTCGCAGTGCGTTCTAGCACCCGTTCCAGCTGTTCAAACCCCAACATGTGAGGATAAGAAGCAAGCGTCAGTTTCGTCATGCGACACGTCCTGTATTAAAGCGACAGTCAGGCATGGGCCCCTTCAGCGGCAACCCATGGCATAAATATGGGGGCATGGACTACCGGGCGCAAGGGCTATGCGTGAACAAGCGCACGCCCTATATTGGGATACTCTACTGTGATGGAATCACCCGACCGATGAATGCGCCGACTGATCTTTCCATGAAAAACGACGATGTGCTGCGTGTGGAACTTGAAGTGTTCCGCCGCGAACACCGCGATCTGGACGAGGCGATCAGGGCCCTGACGGACCGGAACACGGCAGATCAGCTGACCCTGCAACGGCTGAAAAAACGCAAACTGCGGCTGAAGGATCTGATTGCCCAGATCGAAGACCGCCTGACCCCCGATATCATCGCCTGAAACATCCTCTGCGCGCATTGCCCTGCAGGCGCGGACAGGTATAGTGCGCGCTCTGAATTTCTGCAAAAGGCTGCTTGGCATGACCCCTCCCACCGTTGGCATCATCATGGGTTCGCAATCTGACTGGTCCACGATGCGCGAGGCGGCGGCGCTGCTGGACGAGCTGGCGATTCCTTACGAATCGCGCATCGTTTCCGCGCACCGCACCCCCGACAGGCTGTGGGACTACGGCAAGACGGCAGTGGATCGTGGCTTGCAGGTGATCATCGCAGGTGCCGGCGGTGCCGCACATCTGCCCGGCATGATGGCCTCGAAAACCCGGGTGCCGGTGATCGGCGTGCCGGTCCAGACGCGGGCATTGTCAGGGGTCGATTCGCTTTATTCCATTCTGCAGATGCCGCGCGGCTTCCCGGTGGCGACCATGGCCATCGGTGCCGCGGGCGCTGCCAATGCGGCCCTGATGGCCGCGGGTATCCTCGCCCTGCAGGACCCAAAACTTGCCGAGCGGCTGGACAAGTGGCGCGCGGCCCTCAGCGCGTCCATTCCGGAGGAGCCCACAGATGACTGAGCCGCTCCCCCTTGGCAGCACCATCGGCATTCTTGGCGGCGGTCAACTGGGCCGGATGCTGTCGGTTGCCGCCTCCCGTCTGGGGTTCAGGACACATATCTTTGAGCCGGGGGCAGAGCCGCCCGCAGGCCATGTGGCCGATGCCGTCACCACCGCCCCCTATGAAGACGACGCCGCGCTCAGGGCCTTTGCCAGCGCCTGTGACATCGTGACGTTCGAGTTCGAGAATGTCCCCACAAGCGCGCTGGACCTGATCGAGGCGCAGGTGCCGATCCGGCCGGGCCGCGAGGCCCTGCGCATCAGCCAGGATCGCCTGACCGAAAAGGAATTCCTGCAAGGTCTGGGGCTGAATGTGGCCCCCTATGCCGATATCCCCGATCAGGCGGCGCTTGATGCCGCCGTGATAACCATCGGCACGCCTTCGATTCTCAAGACCCGGCGCTTTGGCTACGACGGCAAGGGTCAGGTGCGCCTGCGCAGCGCCGAGGAGGCTGTCGGCACCATGTCCCAGATGGGCGCCGCCCCCTGTGTCCTGGAAGGTTTTGTCGATTTCAGCCACGAGGCTTCCGTCATTGCGGCGCGCAGCGTGACCGGCGAAGTGGCCTGTTTTGACCCCGGTGAAAACGTCCACCGCGACGGTATTCTGCACACCACAACGGTGCCCGCCCGCCTGTCGGCCAGCCAGCGCACCGACGCGGTTCTGATGGCAGCCAGGATCCTGAATGCGCTGGATTATGTCGGGGTTCTGGGGGTCGAGCTTTTCGTCACGGCGCAGGGTCTGATCGTGAACGAAATTGCGCCAAGGGTGCACAACTCGGGCCATTGGACACAACAGGGCTGCAGCGTGGACCAGTTCGAACAGCACATCCGTGCCATCACCGGCTGGCCGCTGGGCGATGGGTCACGCTATGCCGATGTGGTGATGGAAAACCTGATCGGCGATGACATGGACAGGGTGCCGGAGCTGGCCCGGGAAAAGAACACCAGCCTGCATCTTTATGGCAAGGCCAGCGTCAAACCGGGCCGCAAGATGGGCCATGTGAACCGGATCACGCGGTAAAACGCTCGGCAATCTCGCCCGACATGTAAGACACCCGCCCGGCGACAAATGTCGCGGCCACACGGCCCGTGACAGCCTCCAGCACCACAAGGTCGGCGCGTTTGCCCGCCTCCAGCACGCCGCGGTCGGTCAGCCCCAGAAGGGCGGCGGGCCCGCCGGAAACCAGATGCCAGATGTCCGCCATCGGGGCGACGCCCGCCTCTGCCAGCATCAAGGCGGCGCGGCGCGGCGAAGGGTAGTGATAATCCGACGCGATGGCGTCGCAATAGCCCATCACGATCAGGTCCAGGGCCGACAGGTTGCCATTATGCGACCCACCCCGCACCACGTTGGGCGCGCCCATGATCACCGCATCACCGGCCGCCTGCGCCGCCTCTGCCGCTTCCAGCGTTTCGGGGAATTCGGCAATGCGCACACCGCGCTTGCGCCAGGCCGCCCGACCTTCCGCTGTCGTATCGTCGTGACTGCCCATCCGCAGGCCTGCACGGCCCAGCGTTTCACACAAACCGTCAAGTGCTGCGGGCACCTCATCCCTTTGCCCGTGCAGTTCCAGCATCATGGCATGGTGTTTCTCGGGGCTGCGCCCGGCCTTCAGCGCCTGCCCCATCAGCCTGCGCGGCTGTTTGCCCGCCTCCAGCCGGTCATGCGGCAGATGATCGTTGAAGACGATGTATTCGACCCCCCAATCCGCAATCCGTCCCGGTATTTCTTCATAAAGATCAAGCAGATGGGTCTCGAATCTCAACTGCCCCCGCAGGTCGGTGACCAGCGTGTACCGGGTGTCAGCAATGGCGCGAAAGACCTTGTCGGCAAAGGATAATCCGCGCATTCCGCCTTCCCAGCTCACGAATTGGGCCAGTACCGCCGTGGTGATCCCGTTTGCGGCCAGCTCGGCCTCGCAGGCGACCAGACCCTCATCCATCTGCTTCATGGCCCCGCGCCGCTGGGCCAGATGACGTTCAAAGCCATCGCCATGAGGGTCAACGATACCCGGCAAGATGTTGAATCCCCGCAAATCCACGGAACGACCCACAGGTTTATCCACAATCACGCCACCCGCAAAAGACAGCGGCGCATTGCTCCACCCCTCCCGGCGCAGCACCTGGCCCCCGGTCAGATCAATCTCGGGCATCGCTGCGGCCTGTCAGGCAGCTGCCGGCGGGGCAGCCAAAGGAATCCAGCACCCCGCCAATCCATGTCATCGACTGGTCAAAGGCACCTGTGTTGAGAAAGCTCATGGTCTGGGCGATCACCCGCGGATTGTTCATCATGAAGGTATGTGTCACCGGCAGGACGATGTGATCTGTCATGCCCGCCACACGGGTCGAGGCGACCGATACCTTGCCATCGTCCGGCCCCGGCAGAATTGACGAAAAATATGGGTTCAAAGACTGCGATCCCGCAATAATGCCCAGGGAAAACGTGACCGGCGGCAGGCTGCGCGGCAGGGCGTCCGGACCGGTGCCCATCTGCGCGCCCGCCGGGCCGTTGATCCAGTCAAAGGCGACGACCTCGTTCAGTTCATCAACCACTTCGCTGCCCTGATTGGGCGGGGCCAGCATCACGACCCGCCCGACACGGTCAGCCCCGGCATCGACAACCCATTGCCGCAGCAGGATACCCCCCATCGAATGGGTCACAAAATCGACCTTGGGGGTCCCGCAGGCCGCCACCGCATCCGGCAGGGTCTGTTTGACCAATGCCTCCACCGGTGCCTCTGTCGAAGGGTAGCCGGGGCGCACCACGCGGTAGCCTTCACCCTCCAGTGCCGCCTCCATCAGGGCGAAGGAGGCTTCGGTCCTGGCCAGCCCGTGCAGCAGGACCACACAGCGCGACGGCGCTGCGGCAAGCCCGGAAGCAGCCCCCAGGGACAGGACGGAAACGATGGCAATGATGCGTATCATGCGCCTGAGATAGACTGATTTATCCGAATATGAAATGCTGGCGCCACTGACGTTGCGAAAAGATCGCCCTATGCCTTCTGCCTCCCCCCGTCTTGCGGCCCGCGCCATCCTGATACATCAGGACCGGTTGCTGCTGGTCAACGCCTACCCCAACGGCGAAAGCCCCCTGATGTGCGCCCCGGGCGGCGGGGTGCATCCGGGCAGTTCGCTGCCGGACAACCTGGCGCGGGAGGTCTATGAGGAGACCGGCCTGACCATCACGGTCGGCGCGCCCTGTCTGGTCAATGAGTTCCACGACCCCGGCGGCAGTTTTCACCAGGTCGACATCTACTTTCGCTGCATGTTGTCGGGCGCCCCCGACATCGACCCCGCATGGCAGGATGTGGACCGGGTGGTGAACAAATGGCAATGGACCAGCCGGGACGAGCTGGCCCGCATCCCCCACAAGCCCGACAGTCTGGGCGCGGTCGCCTTTGGTGCGCCGGGAGCGATCAGCTACGATCCGCTGGAACCGATTGTGCGCTGATCGCCCAGCCGATCCCGCCCAGGACCAGGCAAGTGGCAATGATCAGCAGGAGGCTCAGGCTTTCGCCCAGAAACACCACACCTGCGCCGATGGCGATCACCGGAACGCTCAGCTGCACCACCGCGGCGGTGGCGGAATCGAACCCTGGCAGCACGTTGTACCACAGCGCATAGCCCAGCCCCGATGTCAGCCCGCCGCAAAGGATGCCCAGCGCGAGGCCCGTGGGACTGAAATACAGCCCGGTCGAGGCCAGCAGGACCAGAAGGATCGGCAGGCAAAGCAGGAAATTCGCCGCTGTCGCCGCAAGGGGGTCAGCGGCACTGCGCCCGATGATCGTATAGGCGGCCCATCCCAGCCCGGCAAAGACCATCAGCAAAGCCCCGGCAAGATCGCTGCTGTTCCCCGCCCCCGGCCAAAGCGCCACCAGCAGACCGGCAAAGGCAATCGCGGCCCCTGTGATCTGCCGCATGTTGGGGGCTGTACCCCGTATCGCACCATGGAGAAACATCGTGATCTGCACTACGCCGAACAGGATCAGCGCGCCCAGCCCCGCATCCAGCGTGAGATAGGCCAGCGAGAACCCGATCATATAGGCGGCAAGGCTGAACGCCCCCGGCAACCGGTTGCGCCGCAGCAGCGGCAAGCCCCCGCCCCGCAGGGTGATCACCATCCCCAGCACCAGCGCACCGGAAGCCACCCGGACAATGGCAAAGCCCGAGGGGTCAATATGCTGCCCTTCGATGGCCAGCCGGGTCAGGACGGAATTGGCCGCAAAGGCGATCATGGTGAGGGCGGTGAGCAGGGCAAGGCGCATGGCAACAGCAGTAGCGACAGGAGCGCCTTTCGCCAAGACGTTGAACGCGCAACCGGAACGATCCCGTAAAAAGCAAGGGGGAACGACCGCTTCGAGCCTGAAATGACGCAAAGCGCAAGCCGGGCCAGCGCCTGCCCGGGGTAGGCGATGCTGGCTTATGTTCATGCCACTTTATTTCTCAACCATGATGAATCCCATCAGTGGAACACCTGGCCTCAGCAAATCGCCTACCCGAGGGGCGGGCAGGCGATGGCCCGGCGCCTTCGGCTTGTTCCGGGCCTGGGTGCCAGTGACAGACGGCAGCAATGTCCGCATTATCCCCAACCGTCCATCAAAGATATCTCGGGCCGACTTGCCCCTCGCTCACAACCACCGCCATGACCCGCCGATCCATGAAAAAGGGGCGCGCCTTGCGGCACGCCCCCGTTTTCTCTGACAGGTCAGAGCAGCTTACATCATGCCGCCCATGCCGCCCATGCCACCCATGTCGGGCATGCCGCCGCCGTTGCCGTCTTTCGACGGACGATCGGCAACCATGGCTTCTGTGGTGATCAGCAGACCGGCGATGGATGCCGCGTCCTGCAGTGCTGTGCGCACAACCTTGGCCGGGTCGATCACGCCGAACTTGAACATGTCGCCATATTCTTCGGTCTGCGCGTTGAAGCCGAACTTCAGGTCGCTGCTTTCGCGGATCTTGCCGGCAACAACCGAACCGTCCACGCCGGCGTTTTCAGCGATCTGACGCAGCGGTGCTTCCAGTGCCTTGCGCACGATGGAGATACCGACGTTCTGATCGTTGTTCGCACCGGTCAGGCCGTCCAGCGATTTGGCTGCCTGAACCAGGGCCACACCGCCGCCGACGACGATACCTTCCTGCACAGCCGCACGTGTCGCGTTCAGGGCGTCATCGACGCGGTCCTTGCGCTCTTTCACTTCGACTTCGGTCATGCCGCCGACGCGGATGACGGCAACGCCGCCTGCCAGCTTGGCAACACGTTCCTGCAGCTTCTCACGGTCGTAGTCGCTGGTGGTCTCTTCGATCTGGTTGCGGATCTGGGCCACGCGTGCCTCGATCTCGGCCTTTTCGCCAGCGCCGTCGACGATTGTGGTTTCGTCCTTGGTGATGGTGACTTTCTTGGCCGAACCCAGCATGTCCATGGTGACGGATTCAAGCTTCATGCCCAGATCTTCGGAGATGACCTGACCGCCGGTCAGGATCGCGAGGTCCTGCAGCATCGCCTTGCGACGATCGCCAAAGCCCGGTGCCTTCACGGCTGCGATTTTCAGACCACCGCGCAGCTTGTTGACCACGAGGGTCGCCAGCGCTTCGCCTTCCACGTCTTCAGAGATGATCAGCAGCGGCTTTTGCGACTGGATCACCTGCTCAAGCAGCGGAACCATCGGCTGCAGCGAAGACAGTTTCTTCTCGTGCAGCAGGATGATGGCATCTTCCAGCTCGACGGTCATCTTGTCGGAGTTGGTGACGAAATAGGGGGACAGGTAGCCGCGGTCGAACTGCATGCCTTCGACGACGTCGGTCTCTGTTTCCAGACCCTTGTTTTCTTCGACGGTGATCACGCCTTCGTTGCCGACTTTCTGCATCGCATCGGCGATCTGACGGCCGATTTCTGCTTCGCCGTTGGCGGAGATGGTGCCGACCTGTGCAACTTCGTCGCTGTCGGTCACGTCACGGGCCGCTGCACGGATCGCTTCGACAACCTTGGTGGTCGCCATGTCGATGCCGCGCTTCAGGTCCATCGGGTTCATCCCGGCGGCAACCGATTTCATGCCTTCCTTGACGATGGCCTGCGCCAGCACGGTGGCGGTTGTTGTACCGTCGCCTGCTTCGTCATTGGTACGCTGGGCCACTTCCTTGACCATTTGCGCGCCCATGTTTTCGAACTTGTCCTCAAGCTCGATCTCTTTCGCCACGGAAACACCGTCCTTGGTGATGCGCGGTGCGCCGAAAGATTTGTCCAGAACCACGTTGCGGCCTTTCGGGCCCAGCGTGACTTTCACCGCGTCGGCAAGGATGTTCACACCCTTGAGCATGCGGTTACGTGCGTCAGTCGCGAATTTGACGTCCTTAGCAGCCATTTTGTTTTCTCCTCTTGAGAGTTCTTGTTCAGTTCAGTTCAGCGATCAGGGTTCAGAGCGGCCGGATGGCTTACTCGATGATCCCCATGATGTCGCTTTCCTTCATCATCAGCATTTCCTGACCGTCGACGGTCACTTCGGTGCCGGACCATTTGCCGAACAGGATCTTGTCGCCTGCCTTGACGGCCGGTGTGATCAGTTCACCGCTGTCCTTGCGGGCGCCTTCGCCCACGGCAACAACTTCGCCTTCGGAGGGTTTCTCTTTTGCGCTATCGGGGATGATCAGCCCGCCAGCAGTTTTCTCTTCGCTTTCAGTGCGCTTTACCAGCACGCGGTCGTGAAGCGGTTTCAATGCCATCTTTGTAGCTCCTTAACGCTCAAAGTTTCTCCCAGTCGCCCGTTTGTCCGGGCCGTTATCACTCAACATGGTCGAGTGCTAACGGCGCATAGCTAGGGTTCGGATGAAGCCGAGTCAACCATTGGTTTGTGGAAAATTTTATTGTGCCGGGAGTGGCGCGGTGGTTTCGCTGAAACTAAGCATACAGGCCTTGCATTCAAGGGATGTTCTGCGGTCTCCAAACCGAGTTCAGAGGTGCGGAGGGTCCCGATCTTTTCAAAAAGATCGGCTCGGAGTTTTCAAAAACTCCGACACCACCAAATCCAGCCCCGCCTTCCCGAAACCGATCTTTTCAAAAAGATCGCTCCGGAGTTTTCAAAAACTCCGGCACCGTCAGGTCCCCAGGACCCTTCCGCTGACCGCAACCGCCTCTGCGCCCGCCGGGGTCAGGCCATAGACCCCCTTCTCGACCTTCTCGAACCAGCCATAGTGGTTGTCGCGCATCATCGTGGTCGCGCGTGCGACGCCGGTTTCCCGGGCCACATCCGCGCCCCGGCTGGCCCCGACCTCGAACAGGTAGACCGCCAGCTTCAGCGTGTCCTGCCGGTAGGCGGTGACCAATCCCGCCCGCGTCTGCCCGCCATCATTGGGGTCACCCTGCCGCCGCGCGAATTCGCGCAGCAACATTGCCTGCCGCCTGGCCGATTTGCGCGGGGTATAGGGGCCGGGATCGCAATGGACCTCGACCAGCCCGTCGGACAGCCGCACGGTGATCAGCCCCAGACCCAGCCGCCGCGCCAGCGCGGTATTCGCCTTGATCGCCTTGGCAAACCGTTTGCCCGGCTGGCGCGCCACCGCCAGATAGATGTCATCGCTGACCTTGAGCCGTTCAAGGCACTGGTGAAACAGCGCCAGTGAAAACCCCAGCTTCAGCTCGATGATCAGGGGCGGTTCCGCACCGCGCACAGCCATCACATCCGCCGCGCCGACTTCGGCCTTCACCACATAGCCCTGATCTTCCAGATAAGCCTTGATCGGGGGGTAAAGATCGGTTTCTCGCGGTTGCGTCATGGCGCCAGAGTGACCTATTTCGCCCGCCCTTCCAAGCCGCTATGATCGCTTGATGACCCGTGATGACCTGAATCGATTCTGCGCCGCGATGCCCCAGGCGACCCATGTGGTGCAATGGGGCAATGCGGATGTCTACAAGGTGGGCGGCAAGGTGTTCGCCATCATCGGCTTGGGCGAAAGCGGAGATACCGTGACCTTCAAGGTGTCTGAACTGGCGTTCGAAGTGCTCTCCGACAGCCCGGGGCTGCGCCCTGCCCCCTACATGGCCTCGCGCGGGTTGAAATGGATCCAGCAATATGGCCAGCCGGGCCTGTCGGATGACAGCCTGCGCGAACATATTGCAGCCTCATACGACATGGTCGTGGCCGGGCTGAGCAAGAAGCGGCGCAGCGAACTGGGGCTGTGATGCTGCGCCGCAGCATGACGGGGTGACAAGCCAGGGCACTCCCCCTATAAGGCGCGCGAACCCACCGTTTCAATCGCAGGAAAAATTGCATGACAACGCTCGTTTTCGGTCACAAATCACCCGACACCGACAGCACCGGCTCCCCCATCATCTGGGCGTGGTATCTGAACCATGTCCACGGCGTCGACGCCGCCCCCGCCCTGCTGGGCGCGCCCAATACCGAAGCGCTGTTCATGCTGGACCATTGGAAGCTGGACAAACCGCAGATCATCGACGGCGTCAAAGACGACCAGCCCGTCGTGATCGTGGACACCAACAACCCCGCAGAGCTGCCCGACAACATCAACAACGCCGACATCAAGGCGATCATCGACCATCACAAACTGGTCGGTGGGCTGGAAACCAAGGGGCCGATCCACATCAACATCCAGCCTTTGGCCTGCACCGCGACCATCATGTACAAGGCCATCGGTGACGACATGGCGCAGATGCCAACCGAGATCAAAGGCGCGATGCTGACCTGCATCCTGTCCGACACGCTGGAATTCCGCAGCCCGACCACCACCCCCGAAGACGAGGCCATCGCCAAGGCGCTGGCCAAGGATCTGGGCATCGACATTGCCGAATATGCCGCCAGGATGTTCGCGGCCAAGTCGGACGTATCCTCTTTCTCCGAAGCAGAATTGCTGCGGATGGACAGCAAGGAATACGAAGTTGGCGGCAAGCAGTTCCGCGTCTCTGTCCTTGAAACCACCTCGCCCAAGAGCGTCCTGGACCGCAAGGATGCGCTGATGGCCGCGATGCCGGGCGTCGCGACCGAGGACGGCGCCGACCAGGTGCTGCTGTTCGTCGTGGACATCCTGAACGAGGAAGCGACCATGCTGATCCCGAATGAGCTGAGCAAGACCGTTGCCGAGAAAAGCTTTGGTGCCTCCGTCTCCGGCGATACGGTGGTTCTGCCCGGCATCATGAGCCGCAAGAAGCAGATCATCCCGAACCTCAAGGTCTGATTGTAACGGCGGGGGCCGGCACGCCACGCCCGGCCCCTGCGTCACACGGTTTCCTATTCACCGGGAATCGCCTATGGCTGCGGCAATCGCCAAGGAGAACCCCATGAACCGTATCATCACCAGCCTTTCCCAGGTTTCTGCGCAATATGATGCGTTGTTTGTCGATCTCTGGGGCTGCGTGCACAACGGTGTGACGGCCTTTCCCGAAGCGGTGGCAGCGCTTCAGGCCTATCGTGCATCGGGTGGCAAGGTCATCCTGGTGACCAATTCGCCCCGCCCCCGTGCCGGGGTCGAAAGGCAGCTGGTGCATTTCGGCGTACCGCAAGACGCCTGGGATTCCATCGCCACCTCCGGCGATTCCGCGCGCGCCGCGATGTTTCGCGGCACCGTGGGCCAGAAGGTCTGGTTCATCGGCCAGCCCGGCGAGGAGAAGTTCTTTGAACCGCTCAGCATCCAGAAAAACCCGATTGAGGTCACACAGGTGCCCCTGGACGCGGCCGAAGGGATCGTCTGTACCGGCCCCAAGGATCCTTTTGCCGACCCCGAGGTCATGCGTCCGGAATTTGAAGCGGCGATTGCCCGCGGCCTGAAACTGCTCTGTGCCAATCCCGACATTGTCGTGGACCGGGGCGAGGAACGCGAATGGTGCGCCGGGGCGCTGGCGCAGCTCTACACCGAAATGGGGGGCGAGAGCCTTTATTTCGGCAAACCGCATCCGCCGATCTATGACCTGGCGCGGCGCCGCCTGACCGCGCTCGGCACCGAGGTCCCCGACGACCGGATTCTTGCCATCGGCGACGGTATCCTGACCGACATCAAGGGCGCACAGGGCGAAAACATCGATTCGCTCTTTATCACCGGCGGTCTGGCCGCGAGTGAGACCCAGACCGGCAGACAGCCGAATCCGGAAGCGCTCAGGGCCTTTCTGGCAAGGGATGTCTACGATCCTACCTATGCAATCGGGTTCCTGCGGTAGAAAAAGACTTGCGTTTCTGCGCCTGCGAAGTAATTAAGTTGCCAGAAGTTCGCTCTTTGCGGCACTTTATTACTTAGGGGGACGGTATGTTGGACAACTTTCCGCGCGGAACCATTGTCATAGAAGACATTGAAATCGGCATGTTCCGCTATATCCGCAAGGAAGTGACCGATGCGGATATCGAGATGTTCGCGACCGTCTCGACCGACCGCAACCCGGTGCATCTGGATGACGATTACGCGCAGGACACCATCTTTCAGGGCCGCATCGCCCATGGGATGCTGACGGCGGGTCTGATCTCTGCCGTGATCGGGGAACAATTGCCGGGGCATGGCACCGTCTATCTTGGCCAGTCGCTGAAGTTCCTGCGCCCGGTGCGCCCGGGCGACGAGGTTTATGCCGAGGTGAAGGTGACCGATATCGACATGTCCAAACGGATCGTCCGGATGGACTGCCATTGTTCGGTCGAGGGCAAGAAGGTCCTGATTGGTGAAGCCACGGTTCTGGCCCCCTCGCGCAAGTTCGACTGAGGCACCGGCACCCCAGCCCGGACTTTTTGGAAGATTGGAATTGGCGTGTCTTGCCCTCCCCCTGAGGGGCGGCTAGGCAAGAGCCATGCAAATCTTGCGCGATTATCAGTTCGTAGAAGTCGCCGACCGTGGCGCAACCGCCGCCATCGGAAATTTCGACGGGGTCCATCGCGGCCACCTGTCCGTGATCGAACTGGCCCGCGCGGCGGCACCGGATGCCCCTTTGGGGATTGTCACATTCGAACCCCACCCGAGAGAGTTCTTTGCCCCCGATGCCCCCCCCTTCCGGCTGATGGGCCGCGTCGCCCGCGCCCACCGGCTGGAGAAGCTGGGCGTCAAGAAGCTCTATGAACTGGCCTTCAACAAGAACCTTGCCGCGCTCAACCCCGAAGCCTTTGCCGCCGATGTGTTGCGCGACGGGCTGGGGCTGAAGCATGTGGTGGTTGGTGCGGATTTCTGCTTTGGCAAGAACCGTGCCGGCACGGCGCAGGACCTGGAACGGTTCGGCCGCGACATGGGATTTGGCGTGACCATCGCACCCCTTATGGAAAACGACGACAAGACCGTGTCGTCCACCGCGATCCGACAGGCGCTGACGGACGGCGAACCGCGTGTCGCCGCCGCAATGCTGGGCCATTGGCACCGCATCGAGGGCCCCGTGATCGGCGGTGAACAGCGCGGCCGGGAGTTGGGATATCCGACGGCCAACATGTCCATTGACGGGCTGCATCCGCCTGCTTTCGGGGTCTATGCCGTTCTGGTCGATGTGCTGGAAGGGGCGCACGCCGGGTCTTATCACGGCGTGGCAAGCCTTGGCGTCCGGCCCATGTTCGGGCAGAACAAGGCGAACCTTGAAACATTCCTCTTTGATTTCAAGGGCGATCTCTATGACACGCCCCTGTCGATTGCGCTGGTCGATTACCTGCGCGGTGAAGAGAAATTCGACAGCCTTGATGCGCTGATCACCCAGATGGATGCAGACAGCGCCGAGGCACGGCGCATTCTGGCGGCGCTGTGAGCGATCCCATCCTCCGCAACGGCCTGCGCCCCCGGTTCTGGGAGACAACGCCGCTGACGAAAATGACGCCCCGTGAATGGGAGGCGCTCTGCGACGGCTGCGGCAAATGCTGCCTGAACAAGCTTGAAGACGAGGACACAGAGGAAGTCGCCCTGACCCGTGTCGCCTGCCGTCTGCTTGACGATGCCACCTGCCGCTGCGCCCATTACGAGAACCGGCACGAATTTGTCCCCGATTGCATCGTGTTGCGCCCCGACAACCTGGACACCCACGCATACTGGATGCCGCAGACCTGCGCCTATCGGCTGCTGTGGCAGGGCAGGCCCCTGCCCGACTGGCACCCGCTGATCACCGGCACCGCGCAATCGGTGCACGACGCCGGCGTGTCGGTTCAGGGCCGCACTGTTTCGGAATTTGATGTCCCCTTCGAAGAATGGGAAGACCACATCATAGAGGAGTAGCACCGTGTTTTTCAGCTCTGACAATGCCGGTCCCGTGCATCCCGCGATCATGGAGCGGATCGTGGCGGACAACGCCGGGTACCAGATGCCCTACGGCAAGGACACCATCATGGACGAGGTGCGCGACCGTCTGCGCGACATCTTCGAAGCGCCGGAGGCCGCGGTCTATCTGGTGGCCACGGGAACGGCGGCAAATGTGCTGGCGCTGGCGTGTTATGCGCAGCCCTGGCAAACGATCTTCTGCTCCAGCGTGTCGCACATCCATCAGGACGAATGTAACGCGCCCGAATTCTACACCGGCTCGGCCAAGCTGACCCTGGTGGAAACGCAGAGCAAGATGTCGCCCGAAGGTCTGGAGGCCGCGATCTCCGGCCAGAAGCCCGGCAACGTTCATGGCGCCCAGCCGGGGCCGGTCTCCATCACGCAGGTCACGGAACGGGGATCGGTCCACAGCATTGCCGAACTGCAGGCGCTGACGGCAGTGGCCAAGGCGCATGACTTGCCCGTGCATCTGGATGGCGCGCGCTTTGCCAATGCGCTGGTATCGCTTAATTGTTCCCCGGCGGAAATGACCTGGAAGTCCGGTGTCGACGTGGTCAGCTTTGGCGGCACCAAGAACGGCTGCATGGGTGTGGAGGCGGTGATCTTCTTTGATCCTGATAAGGCCTGGGAATTCGAATTGCGCCGCAAACGCGGGGCGCATCTGTTTTCCAAGCACCGCTATCTTTCGTCACAGATGGCGGGCTATCTCGCGGATGACCTCTGGCTGCGCATGGCGCGGCAGGCCAATGACAATGCGGCATATCTGGCCGATGGCCTGCGCAAGGCGGGTGCGACCTTCCTGCACGAACCTCAGGCCAACATGATCTTTGCCAGCTGGCCGCGTGCGGTGCACCGCAAGCTGCACGAGGCCGGGGCGCGCTATCACCTCTGGGGCGGCAGCCTTGAAGGGGCGGATGACGAAATGGTCGCCGCACGCCTTGTCTGCGACTGGTCCCTGCCCCGCGACCAGATTGATGCCTTCCTCAGCCATTTCTAGGCCGGTGCCGTCAGGCTCAGACCGTATCCAGGAATTCCTTCCAGATCACCGCTGTCTGCCTGGGGTGGCTGATCGGGGCCATATGTCCCGCGCCCGGCACAACAGCCTGCCGCGCATTGCGCATCCGGGCGGCCAGACCGTCATTGGTCGCAATGATCGCGGGATGGGCCTGCTCTCCGCGAAGCACGAGGGTCGGCATACGCGCTGCATCCAGACCGCCCGGTTGCAGTAACCCGCGGTCGTCGTCGTAAAGCACATCGCGGCTGCCCGGCACCACATGAACGCCACGCGTCATTGCGGCACGGGTCCGCTCCGGCAGGCTGTCCCAGGCCGGGGCCTGATCGCTCCACATCCTGTTGAAGACCCGCGCGCCGGCCTCCGCATCTCCGCTGTTCATCGCCTTTGTGAAGGGCAGTGAATGGCTTTCATAGGCGGCAACGGTGTCAGGCGCATCCTGCCGTGCGATGGCGAAAAAGACCGGTTCGATCACCGTCAGGCTGCGCACCCTTTCGGGATAGGACACCGCGATGCGCAGCGCGGTCATGGCGCCGAAGGAATGGCCGATCACATCCATCGGCGCATCATCCATCGCGGCAACCGAAGAGGCCACCGCCGTATCGCTCAGGTGGCTGACCCCGTCCCAGTCATCGCTCTTGCCATGGCTGGGCATATCGGGCGCGACAAATGTGACCTCTCCGTCCAGGGCATCGACCATCCCCGCCCATGCGCCGCCAAATGCCAGCGTGCAATGCAGCCCCAGCACCCGGCGCGGACCCTGGCCCAGGGTCCGCACATGGGCGTGGAAGCCGGGTTGTGGGGTCACAGATCGCCTGCAAGATACAGGTCGATGTCGGCAATCCGGTCCTGCCCCCAGAACCGCTGATCGCCCACGAAATAGAACGGTGCGCCAAAGACGCCGCGCTCCACCGCTTCCTCCAGGTTGCGGGCATAGGTCTCTGCCCCTTCCAGCAGACCGCTGTCTGCCAGTTCGGGGTCGAACCCCGCCTCGGTCAGGCAGGCGCGGATCACGTCATCCTCAGCGATGTCCTTTTCCTCGGCCCAGACCGCGCGGGTGATCACATGCGCCAGCTTGCCCAGGTCACCGCCGCCGGCATTCTGCGCCGCGATGAACGCATAGGCTGCGGGCGCCCCATTCGTGGGCCAATGCGCAGGCTGCAGATTAAAGGGCATGCCCAGCTTCTTTGCCTGCCGGACCAGTTCCTGCGCCCGGTATTCGATGCGGCTGATGTGCCGGTCCTTGGGGGCTGTGCCCCCGGTCCGGGCAAAGGCGCTGACGATGTCGAAGGGCTTGTAGTTGATCGTTGCGCCATGTTTCCGGGCCACCTCTTCGAGCCGGGTGCCGGCAAGGTAGCAATAGGGGGACAGTGTCGCGAAAAAGTAGTCGATCTGGGACATTTGGCGTTCCTTGAGGGGCTGATAGCTTGGTGGCACCGTAGCTGCGTGCTAAGCGAGGTTCAACGACACGAATCTGTCATATTCCCGCTGCCACGGAGACCCTCCCATGCCCCGCACTTCCGAGCCCAAGCTTATTTCAGGCAATGCCAACATGCCGCTGGCCAAGGCGATCGCACGGCGGATGTCGCTGCACCGGGGTGTCAACGTGGGGCTTGTCGATGCACGGGTGGAGCGGTTCAACGACGGCGAGATTTTCGTGGAGGTGTTCGAAAACGTGCGCGGCGAGGATATGTTCATCATCCAGCCCACGTCGAACCCGGCCAATGACAACCTGATGGAACTGCTGATCATGGCCGATGCCCTGCGCCGGTCCTCGGCTGCACGGGTCACTGCGGTGCTGCCCTATTTCGGTTACGCCCGGCAGGACCGGCGGACCAAGGCGCGCACGCCCATCACTGCCAAGATGGTGGCAAACATGCTGGTCGGCACCGGGATCGAGCGGGTTCTGACCATGGATCTGCATGCGGCACAGATCCAGGGGTTCTTTGATATCCCGGTGGACAACCTTTATGCCTCTCCGGTCTTTGCGCTGGACATCGCGAATGCCTTCAAGGACCGCATGGACGAGCTGATGATCGTCAGCCCTGATGTGGGTGGCGTGGCGCGGGCGCGCGAATTGGCCAAACGCCTGAACGCCCCGCTGGCCATCGTGGACAAGCGCCGCGAGAAAGCCGGGGAAGTCGCCGAGATGACCGTGATCGGCAATGTGACCGACAAGATCTGCCTGATCGTCGATGACATCTGCGACACTGCCGGCACCCTTTGCAAGGCCGCCGAAGTGCTGCTTGAGAACGGGGCGAAGGAAGTGCATTCCTACATCAGCCACGGTGTCATGTCCGGCCCGGCGGTGGACCGCGTCACCAAATCGGTGATGAAGTCGCTGGTGATCACCGACAGCATCCAGCCCACGGAAGAGATCAAGAAAGCCGCAAATATCCGCATCGTGCCAACGGCGCCGATCTTTGCCCAGGCGATCCTGAACATCTGGAACGGGACCTCTGTGTCATCGCTGTTCGAGGCCAATACGCTGGGCCCGATCTATGACGGAATGTACGCGGCGGAATACGCCACCCGCTGACCGGACACGCCCGCAACAACTTCGGGTTTGAGCATCTGAGGGCCTTCTGACCCGAGCCCCGGGCGCAGAGATAGGCTGTCACCGGAACGCTATTCGACGTCCCAGTCGCCTTCGTCGCTCAGATGGCCGATGGCAATCCAGGAAATGCGCATCCGCGCGACCCGCGTGTCGCCCCAGGTTCTGAAAACCATGTCGAAACCGGATTTCGTAACGGATTCCGCGCTGATGTCCGCGCGCATGACTGTTGTCGCGTCTAGATCCCACAACGACGGGGAAAGCTGGACCGTGGGCGGCTCCAGATAGGTTTCGGAAAATCGAATATGCCGCCTGCGCTCGCGCTGGCCGCGCCCGGTCCACATCGCCCCCCCGTCTTCGTAATCCGAAAACAGGATGACATCGCCGCTGTCCACACCGGTCGTATGACTTCTTAATCTTTTCATGGGTATATTATGGCCTGAAAGTGGCGTCGATCAAAGCCGGATTATGCGCCTTCAACCCCAGGTATCGGGTTGTTATCACGTCGATTTCCGGCTTCGGGTATTCTGTGTGGCCAACATGGCGTTCAAAGCGGGCCGCTTTGCGACCCAGGGCCGGAAACCCTGATCCCCCCGTCCGCCGTTGCCCTGCATCCGGAACAAAAAAGCCCCGCTATTGCAGGGCTTTTCCTTGGAATGTCGATGACTTCAAAGATTTGGTTGCTTTGAAGACAGGCCAATCTCGCCGCCAACCGCCACCATGTCGGCGAGCAGCTTGGCCGCGTCGTCAACCGGTCCCGGCTCGTTCTCGAAGGCTTCCTTTGCCCTGGAATAGACATGAGTGGCCTCTTCGATCATCTCATCGAGATGTTCCTGGGTCATGTCACCCTTGGGCACGGCACGCTCGGCCAGAACCGATACACCACGGCTGCTGATCTCGGCGAAACCGCCGGTTACAACGTATTCCGCCGTGCCTTCCGGCCCTTCGACCGACAACACGCCGGGGCGCAGGGTGGTGATGGTGGGGGCATGCCCCTCCATCGCTGTCATGTCGCCATCGGCACCGGGGATTTGCACGGAGGTGACCTGCAAGGAGGCCAGCCGCCGCTCGGGCGACACCAGATCGAATTGCATTGTGTCTGCCATCAGTCAGGCTCCCTCAGGCTGCTTCAGCAGCCAGTTTTTCGGCTTTCGCCTTCACTTCTTCAATGCCGCCTACCATGTAGAACGCACCTTCCGGCAGGTGGTCATATTCACCGGCCACAACCGCCTTGAAGGACGCAATGGTGTCTTCCAGCGGCACCTGCACACCGTCGGACCCGGTAAAGACCTTGGCCACGTCGAAAGGCTGGCTCAGGAAACGTTCGAGTTTACGGGCGCGGGCAACGGTCATCTTGTCGTCTTCGGACAGTTCGTCCATGCCGAGGATCGCGATGATGTCCTGAAGCGACTTGTAGCGCTGCAGGATCTGCTGCACGTCGGTCGCAACCTTGTAGTGTTCCTGACCGATGATCTGCGGATCCAGCAGGCGCGAGGTGGAACCCAGCGGGTCCACAGCCGGATAGATACCCTTTTCAGAGATCGCACGGTCCAGAACGGTTGTCGCGTCAAGGTGCGCAAAGGATGTCGCTGGCGCGGGGTCGGTCAAGTCATCCGCAGGCACGTAAACGGCCTGAACGGAGGTGATCGAACCGTTCTTGGTCGAGGAGATGCGTTCCTGCATCTGGCCCATGTCGGTCGCCAGCGTCGGCTGGTAACCCACCGCCGAAGGAATACGGCCGAGCAGAGCCGAAACCTCGGAGCCCGCTTGCGTGAAGCGGAAGATGTTGTCGACGAAGAACAGAACGTCGGAACCGGATTCGTCGCGGAACTGCTCGGCCAGGGTCAGGCCGGACAGGGCAACACGCATACGCGCACCGGGAGGCTCGTTCATCTGACCGTAGACCAGCGCAATCTTGGATTCCTGCAGGTTGTCAGGGACGATAACGCCGGATTCGATCATCTCGTGGTACAGGTCGTTGCCCTCACGGGTACGTTCGCCCACGCCCGCGAAAACGGACAGGCCCGAGTGCACCTTGGCGATGTTGTTGATCAGTTCCATGATCAGAACCGTCTTGCCCACGCCGGCACCGCCGAACAGACCGATTTTACCACCCTTGGTGTAGGGGGCCAGCAGGTCGATCACCTTGATGCCTGTGGTCAGGATTTCGGTTTCGGTGGACTGCGCGTCAAACGAGGGCGCTTCGCCGTGGATGGCGCGGGTCTCGTCGGTTTCGACCGGGCCCTTCTCGTCAACCGGCGCGCCGGTCACGTTCAGGATGCGGCCCAGTGTGGCCTTGCCGACGGGCACCTGGATGGGGGCGCCGGTGTCGGTGACCTTGCCGCCGCGCACGAGGCCTTCGGTGGCGTCCATCGCGATGGTCCGCACGGTGTTTTCGCCCAGGTGTTGCGCCACTTCGAGAACCAGCGTCTTGCCCTGGTTTTCGGTGTGAAGGGCGTTCAGGATCTCGGGCAGGTTGTCTTCGAACTGCACGTCAACGACGGCGCCGATGACCTGAGTAATTTTGCCGACTGCTTGTGCCATGTCGTTTCTCCGATATTGCTTACAGCGCTTCCGCGCCGGAAATGATTTCGATCAGCTCGTTCGTGATGACGGCCTGACGGGAACGGTTGTATTCGATTGTCAGGTCTTCGATCATCTCGCCCGCGTTGCGTGTGGCGTTGTCCATGGCGGACATGCGCGCGCCCTGTTCAGAGGCCGCATTCTCCAGCAGACCCGAGAAGATCGCCGTGGCGACACCGCGCGGCAGAAGATCGGCCAGAATGGCCTCTTCGCTCGGCTCGTAATCGAACAGGGTGCTGGCGCTGTCGGCCTCGCCCTCTTCGAAGGTCGCCGGGATGATCTGCCTGGCCTGCGGGACCTGGCTGACCACGTTCACGAATTCCGCAAAGAACAACGTGGCGACATCGAATTCGCCCGCGTCGAACCGGTTCAGAACGTCCTTGGCAATGCCCTGTGCATCGGCGTAGCTCAGGCGCTTCACCTCTGACAGATCGACATGGCCGACCAGGTGTTTGCCAAAGTCGCGGCGCAGCTGGTCACGGCCCTTTTTACCGACAGTGAGGATTTTCACCTCTTTGCCGGCGCCGAGCAGATTTTGCGCGTGTACCTTGGCCTTCTTCACGATGTTCGTGTTGAAACCGCCGCACAGCCCCCGCTCTGACGTCATGACGATCAGCAGGTTCACCTTGTCCGACCCGGTGCCTGTCAGCAGCTTGGGAGCGCTGTCGCTGTCGCCGACCGAAGCCGCCAGCCCCGCCATCACGGCATTGAACCGTTCGGCATAGGGGCGTGACATTTCGGCAGCCTCCTGCGCGCGGCGAAGTTTCGCCGCGGCAACCATTTGCATGGCCTTGGTGATCTTGCGGGTCGATTTGACCGACGAGATCCTGTTTTTAAGGTCCTTGAGATTTGCCATTGGCTTATCTCTCCTTAAGCGAAGTCTGCGGCGTAAGCGTCGAGCGCAGCTTTGATCTTGTCTTCCAGCTCGTCTTTCACCTTGCGGTCATTGTTGGTGATGTCCTTGAGCAGATCGGCGTTCTTGGAACGCAGGTGCGACAGGAGCCCCTGTTCCCAGCGACCAACTTCGGTGACTTCCAGCTTGTCGAGGTAGCCATGTGTACCGGCGTAGATGACGCAGACGATTTCCGCGTTAGACAGCGGCGAATACTGCGGTTGCTTCATCAGCTCGGTCAGACGCGCACCGCGGTTCAGCAGGCGCTGGGTGGCGGCGTCGAGGTCGGAACCGAACTGCGCAAAGGCAGCCATTTCGCGGTACTGAGCCAGCGACAGTTTCACCGGACCTGCAACCGAGGACATCGCCTTGGTCTGGGCCGAGGACCCAACGCGGGACACCGACAGACCGGTGTTCACGGCGGGGCGGATGCCCTGGTAGAACAATTCGGTTTCCAGGAAGATCTGGCCGTCGGTGATCGAGATCACGTTGGTCGGAATAAAGGCCGACACGTCGCCGCCCTGGGTTTCGATGATCGGCAGCGCCGTCAGCGAGCCGTTGCCAGCGTCGTCGCCCAGCTTGGCCGAACGCTCCAGCAGACGGGAGTGCAGGTAGAAAACGTCGCCCGGATAGGCTTCACGGCCCGGCGGGCGGCGCAGCAGCAGGGACATCTGGCGGTAGGACACGGCCTGTTTGGACAGGTCATCATAGACGATCAGGGCGTGACGGCCGTTGTCGCGGAAGAATTCCGCCATCGCTGTCGCGGCATAGGGTGCCAGGAACTGCATCGGCGCGGGCTCGGACGCGGTTGCGGCAACAACGATGGAATAGGCCATCGCGCCGGTGTCTTCGAGCTTTTTGACCAGCTGGGCCACGGTGGACCGCTTTTGACCAATCGCAACGTAGACGCAGTACATCTTCTTGCTTTCGTCGCCCTCTGCGGCGTCGTTGACCTGCTGCTGGTTCAGCATCGCGTCAAGCGCGACGGCAGTCTTGCCGGTCTGACGGTCACCGATGATCAGTTCACGCTGGCCACGGCCAATCGGGATCATGGAGTCAACGGCCTTGAGGCCGGTTGCCATCGGTTCATGCACCGATTTACGCGGGATGATGCCCGGCGCCTTCACATCGGCAACGCCGCGCTGCTTGGCGTTGATCGGACCCTTGCCGTCGATCGGGTTGCCCAGACCGTCCACAACCCGGCCCAGCAGTTCGTTGCCAATCGGCACGTCCACGATGGAGTTGGTCCGCTTGACGGTGTCGCCTTCCTTGATGTCCCGGTCGGAACCGAAGATCACGACGCCGACGTTGTCGGATTCAAGGTTCAGGGCCATGCCCTGAATGCCGCCGGGGAATTCAACCATCTCACCGGCCTGAACATTGTCCAGCCCGTAGACGCGCGCGATGCCGTCACCGACGGACAGCACACGACCGACTTCGGCAACCTCGGCCTCTTGGCCGAAATTCTTGATCTGGTCCTTCAGGATTGCAGAAATCTCTGCGGCTTGGATACCCATTTATCCGACCTCTTTCATTACGTTCTGGAGGGAATTGAGCTTAGAGCGGATCGACGTGTCGATCATCTTGGAGCCCACTTTGACGATAAGACCGCCGATGAGGCTCTCATCAACGGTCGATTGAAGTGTTACGGCTTTGCCGGTGTTCGCGGTCAGCGATTTTGCCAGCTTGTCAGATTGCGTCTTTGTCAGCGCCTTGGCGGAGGTCACCTCGACAGTGACTTCACCCTTGTCCTCGGCGATCTGGGCGCGCAGCGTCTTGACCAGCTGGGGCAGGACGAACAAACGCCGCTTTGTCGCCATCAGCGACAGCGTGTTGGTCATGATCGGGGACAGTTTCATCTTCTTGGCAATTGCGGAAATCGCAGCGCCCTGCTGGTCACGGGTATAGACCGGCGAATGGATCAGGTTGCGGAAATCTTCGCTGTCATTCAGCGCGTCGCTCAACGCGTCCAGGTCGGCTTCGATGCCTTTGACCTTTTTGCCATCCTTGGCCAGATCATAGACCGCCGAGGCGTAGCGCTGTGCGATACCGGTGGAAATCGAAGCTGTTTCGGACACGTCCATCCTCTCAAAAATCTGTCCGGATATGCGAAAGAAGTCGCGTCACCGGTTCGTTGGCGCGGCTTGAATAGGCTCAAGACGTCTAAATCAGGTGCCATGTAGCAGAGCACTTCCCTGCCCGCAACACAGTATAGTGCGGCTTTATGACCTGCATATCCCTTTATTTAGGACACGGATAGCACTCTGCGTTTTTTTGCGGGTCGCGCCCTGGTCGTTTGTTCAAACCATGGGCGGGGCGGCGAATCTCCTTGCGGCTTCCGGGGTGCGGCCCGGCGCAGCGGCCCCATGATGCGCTAGGTTTGCGATAGTCCGCAGTGATCTGCAGCAATTGTTTCATCGGAGGCAACGACTTGCCCGGTTTTTGACCAGACATTTGACAGAGGGTCGCTTATCGGTTGCCATGGTCTCTCCTGTTTTGTTTTAGGGGATTCCCATGCTTGGTCTCACACTTCTGCCGCTGCTCGGTGTTGGCCTTTTGCTGATGGCTTTGAACGATGACGACGACACGGTGGACACGCCCGATCCGGACCCTTCCGACGATGTGGTCAATGGCACGGAGGGTGACGACATTTTGTCAGCCGTTGGCTCGGAAACCGTAAACGCGGGCGACGGCAACGACAGCCTGACCGCCACCGACACGTCTGATGGGGCCGTTCTGAACGGCGATGACGGGCGCGACGACCTGCGCGCGGGTGGCAACGCGCCGACCCTGAACGGCGGCGAGGGCAACGACAGCCTGTACAACGACGATGCCGTGGACGCGGTACTGAACGGCGACGGCGGGGATGACTTCTTTGGCCTACAAACCGACCAGGACCTCGAAGCGAACGGCGGCACCGGCGACGACAGTTTCGAAGCCTTCGTCGAAGGCGGTGACCTGCGCCTGAACGGCGGCGACGGCAATGACGATTTCTACATCGGCGGCGAGGGCGGCACCATTCACGGCAACGCAGGTGACGACGTGATTTACAGCGAATCCGCCGGGGCCGAGGTCTTTGGCGACGCGGGAGATGACGATATCGGGGTGCGTGTGGTGCTTGATGACGGAGCCGCAGCCGCAGCCAGCACCCTTTCCGGCGGTGGCGGGTCCGACAGTTTTACCATCGACCTGTTTGACGCGGCGCAGCCGGGCGCAACGGATGCCGCCGACCTGGGCATCGTGGCCCATATCTCCGACTTTGATCCGCAGGAGGACAGTCTGGTCCTTGATCTGCGCGAAACCGGCAGTCAGGTGACCACAATATCGACAGAACCTGCGGCGGATGGCTCCTATCTGGATGTCACTGTCGAGGTGGCCCCTTCTGCCACCGCGTCAGCGCAGACCTTTACCGTTCGCATGACGGGTGTGACCGCGCTGGAGGCCGATCAGATCGTGATCCGCGAACCCGATCCCGATCCGGTGGCGGCATAGGCTTTTCCGGCAGGCGAAGGTCAGCCCCCTAGGTCCGGGCGCTGCTCACGGCGGGCTCGGTGAGCCCGTCCAGCACGCTGATGCGCTTGCGGTTCCTTTGCGTCCGGCCCTTGGGCGGATAGACCAGCTTTGTGGCCTCAACCATGAATGCGCCCCCGGCAAAGATGGTCGGCACATGCCGACCGATCCGTTCGAACAGGCCGGAGGATTTCATCCAGATACGTTGCTGCGAGGGGATCTGGTAAAGCGCGCCGACCTGGCGCTCAGGCAGAAGCTGATGCTTGCGCAGCTGCGCGTCGAGCTGCCCCGGCGAATAGGGTCGCCCATACCCGAAAGGCGTCCGGTCCCGCCGCGCCCAAAGCCCGGCGCGGTTCGGCACGATGAACAACGCCTTGCCCCCCGGCCCCAGCACCCGCCAGCATTCCTCCAGCAAGTCCGAGGGCCGCTCTGACGTTTCCAGTCCGTGCAGCAACACCAGCTTGTCCACATGCCCGGTCTCGATCGGCCAGAGCGTTTCCTCGGTCAATACGGAGGTATTCGGCATGCCCGCAGGCCAGGGCATCACCCCCTGCGGTCCTGGCATCAGCGTCATTACCCGTCGCGCATCGTTCAGGTAGGGGCGCAGCAGCGGCGCGGCAAAGCCGAAGCCCACCACGGTCTGGCCCTTGGCCTCCGGCCACAGCCCCAGCATCCGGGTGCGCAGGGATTTCTGCGCCGCACGCCCCAACGTGCTGCGGTAGTAGAAATTACGCAGGTCCTGAACATCAAGATGCATTGCAGCCCATCGTCGTGAATGTCACTCTGGCCCTGACCTTACCAACAGGAGAGAGGAATACACCATGCCCTTTGATCTGATTACAATTCCCTGCCTGTCCGACAACTATGCATACCTGCTGCATGACGAAGCCACCGGCGAGACTGCCTGCATCGACGTGCCCGAAGCAGGCCCGATCAAGGCGGCGCTTGAGGATCATGGCTGGACCCTGTCACAGGTGTGGCTGACGCACCATCACTGGGACCACGTCGATGGGCTGGCCGACCTGCTGGCGGATCACCACGCCTCTGTCGTGGGTGCGGCGGCAGACGCCCACCGGATGCCGGAGCTCAATGTCCCGGTAAAGGAAGGCGATACCGTCAAGCTGGGCAGCCTCACCGCGCATATCCTGGATGTATCGGGCCACACGGTTGGCCATATTGCCTTTTATGTGCCGGGTGCCAGCGCCGCCTTTACTGCCGACAGCCTGATGGCGCTTGGCTGTGGCCGCCTGTTTGAAGGAACGCCCGCGCAAATGTGGGATTCCATGCAGAAACTGATGAAACTGCCCGGCGATACGACCATCTGTTCAGGGCATGAATACACCGCATCCAACGCAAAATTTGCGCTGACTGTTGATCCGCAGAATGACGCTCTTATATCAAGGGCCAAGGCCGTTGAGGACGCCCGTGCCAAGGGTCAGCCAACGGTACCATCGCAACTCTCAACCGAACTCCAAACCAATCCCTTCCTGCGCCCCGCCGACCCCGGCATTCGCGCGAACCTGGGGATGCCAGACGCTTCGGACAGCGACGTCTTTGCCGAAATTCGCAAGCGCAAGGACAATTTCTGATCGGGCGCGCCGCTGCATTGCATGTGCAATGCCCTGGACCGCTCCGATCCGTCAGCAAACCTGCCGCATCTGACGCCAAAACGACGCTATCACGGTCTTTGTGAAGAGAATTTTCAAGAAAATGCTTGAAGCCGGGCCATGATCAACCAAACTCTAATACTATGAGGCCATGGTCGGACCGGGGCCCTGTTATTCCACAGCCCCCTGCCGACCCCGATCGAAAAGGAGCACCTCGTGCCTTCATTCTCGAATACGCTTGAGCAAGCAATTCATGCAGCGCTGGCCCTGGCCAATGCCCGCCGCCACGAATTCGCGACTCTGGAACACCTTTTGCTGGCCCTGATCGACGAACCCGATGCCGTCCAGGTGATGAAGGCATGTTCGGTCGATGTTTCCGAACTGCGCGACACGCTGGTCGAATTCGTGGACGAGGACCTGAGCAACCTTGTCACCGATGTCGACGGCTCCGAAGCTGTGCCGACAGCCGCGTTCCAGCGCGTGATCCAGCGTGCCGCAATCCATGTCCAGTCGTCCGGCCGGACCGAGGTGACGGGCGCGAATGTGCTGGTCGCCATCTTTGCGGAACGTGAATCAAACGCCGCCTATTTCCTGCAGGAGCAGGACATGACCCGCTATGATGCGGTCAACTACATCGCGCATGGCGTGGCCAAGGACCCCGCCTATGGCGAGCAGCGCCCGGTGGCCGGCGCGCCGGAGCATGAGGAAGAACCCCAGGGCGTGACCGAGGGCGACAAGAAGGAATCCGCACTCGCCAAGTATTGCGTGGACCTCAACGCCAAGTCGCGTGAGGGCGACATTGACCCGCTGATTGGCCGCGAGGCCGAAGTGGAGCGTTGCATTCAGGTGCTGTGCCGCCGCCGCAAGAACAACCCGCTTCTGGTGGGCGACCCCGGTGTGGGCAAGACCGCCATCGCCGAAGGGCTCGCGCGCAAGATCGTGGCGGGCGAGACGCCGGAAGTGCTCTCCAAGACCACCATCTATTCGCTCGACATGGGCGCGTTGCTGGCCGGAACCCGGTATCGCGGCGATTTCGAGGAACGGTTGAAAGCCGTGGTTTCGGAACTTGAGGCGCATAAGGACGCCGTCCTTTTCATCGACGAGATTCACACCGTGATCGGTGCGGGCGCGACCTCGGGCGGTGCGATGGATGCCTCCAACCTGCTGAAGCCCGCGCTTCAGGGGGGCAAGCTGCGCACCATGGGCTCCACCACCTACAAGGAGTTCCGCCAGCACTTCGAAAAGGACCGCGCGCTGAGCCGCCGGTTCCAGAAGATCGACGTGAACGAACCTTCGGTCGATGACGCGGTGAAGATCCTGCGGGGCCTGAAACCCTATTTCGAGGATCACCACTCGGTCAAATATACCTCCGACGCGATCAAGACGTCGGTGGAACTGGCACACCGCTATATCAACGACCGCAAACTGCCGGATTCGGCCATCGACGTCATTGACGAGGCCGGTGCAGCCCAGCATCTGGTCGCTGCCTCCAAGCGCCGCAAGACCATCGGCACCAAGGAGGTCGAAGCCGTGGTGGCCAAGATCGCCCGCATCCCGCCCAAGAACGTATCCAAGGACGATGTTGTGGTGCTGAAGGATCTGGAAGCCTCGCTCAAACGCGTGGTCTTTGGCCAGGACAAGGCGATCGAGGCGCTGTCCTCTGCCATCAAACTGGCCCGTGCGGGCCTGCGCGAACCGGAAAAACCCATCGGCAACTATCTCTTTGCCGGGCCGACCGGTGTCGGCAAGACCGAGGTGGCCAAACAGCTGGCGGATACGCTGGGTGTGGAACTGCTGCGCTTCGACATGTCGGAATACATGGAGAAACACGCGGTCTCCCGCCTGATCGGCGCGCCTCCGGGCTATGTCGGCTTTGACCAGGGCGGCATGCTGACCGATGGTGTCGACCAGCACCCGCACTGCGTGCTGCTGCTGGACGAGATGGAAAAGGCGCACCCGGATGTCTACAACATCCTGTTGCAGGTGATGGACCACGGCAAGCTGACCGACCACAACGGCCGGACGGTGGATTTCCGTAATGTGGTGCTGATCATGACCTCGAACGCGGGTGCCGCGGAACAGGCCAAGGAAGCCATCGGATTTGGCCGCGACCGCCGCACAGGCGAGGATACGGCGGCAATCGAACGCACCTTCACGCCGGAATTCCGCAACCGTCTGGATGCGGTGATCAGCTTTGCACCGCTGCCCAAGGAGGTGATCCTGCGTGTGGTCGAGAAGTTCGTGCTGCAGCTTGAGGCACAGCTGATGGACCGCAACGTGACCATCGAGCTCAGCAAGAAGGCCGCCGAATGGCTGGCCGACAAGGGCTATGACGACAAGATGGGTGCGCGCCCGTTGGGCCGCGTGATCCAGGAACACATCAAGAAGCCGCTGGCCGAAGAACTGCTGTTCGGCAAGCTGGCCAAGGGTGGTGTGGTCAAGGTCGGCGTCAAGAAGGACGAACTGTCGATCGAGGTTCTGGGGCTGGAAAACAAGCGTCTTTCGGGCAACAAGCCCCCGCTCCTGACCGCCGAGTGATCCGTCAGGGCCTGACGGCCCTGATACTGCCCTTCGCCGGTCCCGCACTGGCGGAGGGTTTGCTTTTGCAGTCGCCCGTGGCCTGCGACCTGGGTCAGACCTGCTACATCCAGCAATATATGGACCGTGATCCCGGCCCCGGCGCCACGGATTTCACCTGCGCGGGCCTGACCTATGATGGTCACAAGGGAACCGATTTCGCCCTGCCCACCCTGGCGGATATGGCTTCGGGCGTCGATGTGCGCGCCGCGGCACCCGGCATCGTGGCGGGCGTTCGCGACGGGATGGATGACCTTGGTTATACGCCCGAACGCCGCGCCGAACTTGCAGGGCGCGAATGCGGCAACGGGGTGCTGATCCGGCATGAGGGGGGCTGGCAGACCCAGTATTGCCACCTCAAACAGGGCAGTATCGCCGTCAGCCAGAACCAGACCGTCGAAACCGGCACCGTCCTGGGGCAGATCGGCCAGTCCGGCAATGCCGCCTTTCCACATGTGCATCTTTCGGTGCGCGATCCCGATGGCGCTTCGGTTGATCCCTTCGATCCGGATGGCACGCTGAGCTGTGACACGCCCGGCGACAGCACGCTCTGGGCCGACCCGCCCGCCTACCGCCCCGGCGGGCTGCTGAACCTTGGGTTCTCGGACGCGGTCCCCGACTATCAAAAGGTCAAGGCGGGAGAGGCCACCGCGGACAGCCTGCCCGTGGACGCCCCGGCGCTGGTGGTCTTCGCCTATTTCTTTGGCCCGCGCGCGGGCGATATCCTGCAGCTGGAGATGACCGGCCCCGCCGGACAGGTCATCGCGGACGAGATCAAGCTGAGCAAGACCCAGGTCAAGGCATTCCGGGCAATCGGCAAACGGCGCAGCAGCGCGCCCTGGCCTGCCGGGCGTTATACCGGCACGGCGGTGCTGCTCCGGGACGGCGCGCCAGTGGACCGCATGACTGCGGAGATTTCCCTGCGCTGATCGGCTCCGGGTTACTTCTCGGTGAATTTCAGCTCGATCCGGCGGTTCTGCGCGCGGGCTTCCTCGCTGTCGCCGGTGGCGACAGGCTGATACTGGCCAAAGCCGTTCGCAGCCAGCCGGTCGGGCGCGATTCCCTGAGCGCTGATCATGTATTTCACCACCGAAAGCGCCCGCGCCTGAGACAGCTCCCAGTTGTCGGCAAATTCGCCCAGGCCGGAGAGCGGCACGTTGTCGGTGTGGCCGTCCACCCGGATCACCCAGTTGATCTCGGACGGGATGTCGCCCGCGATGGCGCGCAGGATGCCCGCCACCTTGGCAATCTCCCGTTCACCGTCGGGCGACAGCACCGCCCCACCGGGCGGAAACAGCACCTCTGAGGAAAAGACGAAGCGGTCCCCTTCGATCCGTACCCCCTCCTGCGCGCCCAGCAGATTCCGCAAACGGCCGAAGAATTCGGAGCGGTATTGTTCAAGGTCCTTGGTCTGCGCCTCAAGCCGCGCGCGCTCTGCCGCTTCCAGCTCGGCACGGCGGCGCTGCTCTGCCGCGACGCGGGCCAGGGCGGTGTTCAGCTCGGACCCAAGCGATTGCAGTTCCACCGATTGCGCCGCATCCCGCGCCACCGCATCGTCCAGCAAGGCCTGAAGGTCGCCCAATTGCTGGCGCAGGGCCGCAACCTGCTGGTTCAGCAATTCCGTCTGCCGCTGGGCCGCAGCACTTGTGGCTTCTTCCTCGGCCAGTGCCGACCGCGCCGCCGCAAGCAGCGCCGCGCGTTTTTCCGCCTCGCTTGTTGTATCCTCGGCCAGGGTTTCCGCCGCCAGCTTCGCCGCCAACGCCTGTGCCAGTTGCGCGCGCAGGTCGTCGCGCTCTTCCGTCAGCTCTGCACTTGTTTCATCAAGACGCCCGCGCAGCGCTTCGATTTCGGCACGCAGGCGCGCGGCGTTCTCCTGCGCGTCCTCGCCTTCGGAAATTGATTTTTCTGCCTCCTGCAAACGGAGCAGGGTCTGCGACAGACGGCTGTCCAGATCCGCCTCCGCCGCTCTTGCCGCGGCCAGCAGGGTCAGGGTTTCCTCCGCCTCCCGGCGTTGCTGCTCCAGTGCCAGGGTCATCGCCGTCAGTTCCGCATCTGCATTTTCCAGACGGTTGCGCAGCATTTCCGCTGCTGCCGCTTCGGCCAGCCGCGCGGCCTCTTCCTCGCTCAGTGCTGCCTCGGTCTCGGCAACCTGTTGTGTCAGGTCGGCCACCTGGCCCTCGGCCTCCGCGTTGCGCGCCCGCAGGTCCGCGACCAGGGCATCCAGCGCCTCGCGGCGGGAGGCGGCAAGGCGCGCGGCTTCGGCCTGGGCATCCACCTCATTGCGCGCGCTGGCCAATGCGAGGTTCAGCGCCTCCTGTTCGCTCAGCAATTGCGCCTGACGTTCCTGCAAGCTGGCCTGCGAATCCTCCAGTGTCGCCACCTGACCCAGCGCATTGTCGCGCGCAGCGATCAGGGCGGCGACCTGCGCCTCGAACCCGGTAATCCGGGTCTGCGCGGCTTTCAGTGCACTTGCCTGGCTGTCGCGCTCGCTTGTCAGGGATGCGATCAGGGCGGCCTGCTGGTTGACCTGTTCCTGTGCATCATTCAGCGTTGCGTTAAGCGCCCCCAGACGCGCCTCAAGCTGTGCGTTGGAACGTTCCTCCACCCCCAGCGCGCGGGCCAGGGCGGCAACCTCACCCGAAAGCTGGTCCAGCTCGCTTTCCTGACCGGTGATCCGTTCGGTCAGGACATATTGCACCACCATGAAGATGGTCAGCACGAACATCAGAACCAGCAAGAGACCGGTCATCGCATCCACGAAGCCGGGCCAGATCGACCCCTGGAAGCGCGCTCCTGTCCGCCGGGACAAAGCCATGGTCAGCTCTCATCCGGCGTTTCGGGACTGCGCATCCGGCGCGGCACGGATGCGGGCCGCCCGCCCGATACCGCCTTTGCCAGCAGCGAGATGTCATGGCGCAGTTCAGCCATGGTTTCCTGACGGCCGGCGGAAATCTCTTCCAGGATCCGCAGCATCTGCACGTCGATGGACCGCAGGCGCATCCGGCTTTCGGCATCCATACCGTCGCCGCCCGTCTTTTCCAGCGTGGCGATCAGCCGTTCCTGCCCCTCTGCAATACGCTCCAGCGTGCTGGCAGAGTTATCGCCCCGTTCCATCCGGTTTGTCATCCGGTCCACCGCATCGGCCAGCTTGCCCAGTTTTTCATCCACCATGGACCGGCTGATGTCGGACTGGGTGTACATCTGCTGCAGGCTTTCCATCTGCTCTGCCATGTGATCGACCACGCCCGCCATCATATGCTGATCGCTGGTGGCATCATCCCCGGCAGAAAAACCGACGCGGGTGATGGAACTCAGCCAGTCTTCGAGTTCCTGATAGAACCGGTTCTGTCCGTGGCCTGCGAAAAGCTCAATCAGCCCCACCACCAGCGACCCGGCCAGACCCAGCAGGGAAGAGCCAAAGGCAACGCCCATGCCGCCCAGCTGCGCCTCAAGTCCCGTCATCAGGCGGTTGAAGACATTGACGCCCCCTTCACCCTCGGAGGGTGCCAGGCTGCGAATGGTATCCACCACCGCCGGAACGGTCGTGGCCAGCCCATAGAAGGTTCCCAGAAGGCCGAGGAAAATCAGCATGTTGACAATATAACGCGTGATCTCCCGTGCTTCGTCGATGCGGGTCGCAACGGAATCCAGGATAGAGCGTGTCGATGTTGCGCTGATCTGCATCCGCGCCCCGCGCGTCCGCAAAAGCTGCGCCAGAGGTGCCAGCAGTTGCGGCGCCATTGTTTCCGGGTCGGGCTTGTCCGAGGCGAAATTCTCGATCCAGCGGACCGAACCGATCAGCTGGAAGACCTGATAGAAACAGGCCAGCACACCGATGACGAAGACAAAGACGATCACCCCGTTCAGATAGGGGTTGGCCACAAAGATCGGAAACACGGAAGGCAACGCAATAAAGCCGCCGACGGCGGTCAGGGCCAGCACCACCAGCATCAGTGTAATCTGACGCACCGGCTGGGAGAATTGCGGTGTCTGCGCGCGGTCTGGCTGCGCCATCAGGCTTGGCTCCTGACCCTTTTTCCTGCTCTCACCGGTGTTTATACCGGATTTGCCGCGTTGCGCCATGTAATTATGAGGTCAGATGCCTCACCCTTTCGTGCAGCCAATCCAGTTCGGCGTCGTGCAGGCCGATCTCGGCCAGATGGCTGGCCGTGTTGTAGAGGTATTCGGTATTGGGCCCCCGGCCCCCGACCGCACGCGCGATGATCTGCGCCTGCTCCTCCAACGGCAAACCACCACAATACTGGTCGTGGGTTTCGTCGATGACATAGACCACGGCCCGGACCCGCCTGCCATCGGTCAGATCGACATCCAGGTTCTTTTCCAGATAGGCGGAAGAGATCAGTTCACGCTCCCGCAGATAGGCCAGCGTCGCCGCCTCCTGCCCCGGCGCCACGCGCAGGGCGATGCCGGTGCAGGCATGATCCGGCTGCTCGTCCAGCGCCAGCACCAGTCCCGGAGATTCCTCGCTGCCGCGATGGTGGATCGAGCGCATGCAGAAGGACCGCGCATATCCCGGCAGGGTGCCGACCACGCTTTCCGCAACCTCGAACCCCGGGTTCCACAACAGGGACCCATATCCGAACACCCACATTTCCATCTGGCTGGTCCTTTCGCTTTGCCCCCGGTAAACCGCATCATCGGGTCGAGTTAAAGGGGGCTCTTGATGCGCAGCTTGGTGATTTTGCTCATATCCGTCGCCCTGCTTTGGTCTGCATGGTGGGCCGGGGCCAGCTATGCCCTGCGGCAAGGGGCACTGGCATGGCTGCAGGACCGCCGCGCCGCCGGGTGGCAGGCAGAGGCCGATGTGGCGCAAAGCGGCTTTCCGCTGCGTTTGCGCAGCCTGGCACATGGGGTGACCCTGGCCGACCCGGCCAGCGGGAATGCGGTATCGGCGGAACGGATCACGCTGTCGGCGCCGGCCTATTGGCCCGGTTATGTCACGCTGGAGCTGCCGCAAACGCCGATCACCATCACCCTTGCGGGTCAGCAGTTCAGCCTGCAGGCACAGGATGCCGCCGCCCGGTTGCGGCTGCGCCCGGGAACCGCGTTGCAACTCGAAAGTGTGGCGCTGCACAGCTCGGCATGGCAGTTCTCGGCCTTGCAGGGTACCTTGCTGCGCGCGGATGCCCTGACCCTGACGGCACAGCAGGATGCGGCAACCGAAACGCTCTATACCATTGATATCGAGGCGGCGGCGCTGACACCGGGCGATGCCCTGCGCGACCTTCTGAACCTGACCGATGGCTGGCCAGCCACATTTGAAAGCTTTGCGCTGCAGGGCGCCATCCGGTTTGACAGGCCGCTGGACCGGGAGGCGCTGACAGGCCCGCCCGCACAGCCGCGCGCGATGGACCTCAAGGCGCTTGATCTGCGGTGGGGCGCGCTGGCGCTGACCGGCAATGGACAGGTTACGATTGACGCGGCCGGTGTGCCGACCGGTGATGTGACCCTGCGCCTGGCACAGTGGCAGGAGATGATCGACCTCGCCGCAACCTCAGGCCTGCTGGACCCGGCCCAGCGCGATCAGGTGCAGCTGCTGATGGGCGGGCTGGCCAATATCGGCGGTCAGGACGGCGATATCGAAATCACCCTTGCCTTCGCGCAGGGGCAGATGGCGCTTGGCCCGGTCGCGCTTGGACCCGCGCCGCGCATCATGCTGCGACAGGATCAGCGGCAATAGGTTCCTGACCGGTAACGCGCGGTATCGAAATGAAAGTGGTCGCGATGAAACCGGTTGGCATTGGGGCCCAGCACCGTGCCGAACGGCCCGCAGGCGGCCTTGTGCATCTGGCGCAGTGGTTTGGAATAGGTTCGCGCATTCCACCCCTGCAAAACGCTGACCTCGGTGCCGTTGTTCAGGACAAAGCCCGAAATGTCGATGGCCCGGCCCTTGCCGTGTTCGGATATCTTTGCGCCCTTCTGGTTGTTGCGCCCCCGGCAAGCGTAATGCGCCGCCACCCTGACACCTTTCAGACCGCCACCCGATCTGGACAGGGCCGGTTTGGCCGCGCGTTCCATCCAGGCTTTCAATGCATTGGCCGTGGTGCAATCCATCACCGCGCCGGTGCTGAGCTTTACGCCTGAGACCGACCGCACCTTCACCGCATTGTCCACGCCGCAGCCGCTCAGCGTGCCTTTGACCCGGCCCAGGACTTCGCCCTGGATTGCCAGATCACCGCAGACGGCGCCTTTCTTGAGCATTTCGCGCTGCGTGCGGGCGGTCTTTTCGACTTTGCGGGACCGGAACAGGGGGCGCAGGGATTTGAACAATCCCTTCCTTTCGGGCTGCACATTCTGCGTCATGATGGTGTCGTCGGGCTGCCCGGCCGGGGCCACCGGTGCCGATTGAACCGGCTCACCGCCCTCGCGCGGGACCGGGCGCAGCGACGTGTTCGGGCCGCTGGCCTGGGCCAGCGTGGCCAGAACCAGCAGAACACATGTCGCCCCCGCCGCTTTCATTTCTTGCCCCCTCCCCGGCCGAAGTCGGGCGCATCGGTATCCTGACCCGCCTCGATGATCCCCTTGCGGATCGCGCGGGTCCGGGTGAAGTAATCGTGCAGATGCGCCCCGTCACCCTGTCGGATCGCCCTTTGCAGCGCAAACAATTCTTCGGTGAAGCGGCCCAAGATCTCCAGCGTCGCATCCTTGTTCGACAGGAAAACGTCGCGCCACATGGTCGGGTCAGAGGCGGCGATGCGGGTGAAGTCGCGGAAACCACCGGCGGAATATTTGATGACTTCGCTGTCGGTCACCCGGCGCAGATCATCGGCGACCCCCACCATCGTATAGGCGATCAGGTGTGGCGCATGGCTGGTCACCGCCAGCACAAGATCATGATGTTCCGCATCCATTTCGTCGACATTGGCACCAAGACCTTCCCAGAGCCGCCGCAGTTTCGCGATGGCTTCCGGGTCCGTACCCTCCGGCGGGACCAGAAGGCACCAGCGGTTTTCGAAAAGCTCGGCAAAACCCGCACGTGGGCCGGAGTGTTCGGTCCCGGCCAGAGGGTGTCCCGGGACAAAATGCACACCTTCCGGAATATGCGGTCCGACCTGGGCGATGACATCCGCCTTGACCGATCCCACATCGGTGACGGTGGCCCCCGGTTTCAACGCCGGGGCGATTTCCGCCGCCAGTTCCCCCATCACGCCCACGGGAACGCAAAGCACGACCAGATCCGCGCCCTCAACCGCCTCAAGCGCTGTGTCGCAGATCCTGTCACAAAGACCGATCTCGCGCGCGATCTTGCGGGTCTCGGCGGAACGGGCATAGCCGGTGACCTCGCGCGCCAATCCGCCCCGTTTGATCGCCCATGCCATCGAGGAGGCGATCAGGCCAAGGCCGATCAGCGCCACGCGGTCATAGACTTCAGTCATCCGCCTCACCGTTCTTGAACTGGCGCACCGCATGCACGACCCGGCGGCAGGAGGGTTCGTCACCCACCGAAATCCGCAGGCAATTGGGCAGGTTGTAGCTGGCCGAAGGCCGCACCAGCAGGCCCTGAGAGGTCAGATGCGCGTTGCAGGCCGCAGCCTCTTCGGGGCTGGCGAAACGGGCCAGCACGAAATTGGTTAGCGATACGTCGGACGGCACGCCGATTTCGGCCAGCGCGTCGGCCATCCAGGTCCGCATGCGTGCGTTTTCCGCCCTGCAGTGATCCACATAGGCCACATCGCGGATGGCCGCCTCTGCCGCGGTCAGCGCCGCCTGAGACAGGTTGAACGGCCCCCGGATGCGGTTCAGCACGTCGATGACATGGCGCGGGCCATAGCCCCAGCCGATGCGCAGGCCGCCCAATCCGTAAATCTTCGAGAAGGTCCGCGTCATGATGACATTTTCGCGCGCCTCCACCAGGGCGGCGCCGCCGTCATAGCCATCGACATATTCCGCATAGGCCCCGTCAAGCACCAGCAGCGCCTGCGGTGGCAGGGCCTCCGCAAGCCGCGCAACTTCGCCGGGCGCAATCATCGTGCCGGTCGGGTTGTTGGGGTTGGCGATAAAGACCAGCGCGGTCTTGGGACCGCAGGCGGCAAGGATATTGTCCACATCCGTGACCCGCTCGCGCTCTTTCACCTCCACCGGGGTGGCACCTGCCGCCAGCGCATTGATCTTGTACATGCCGAAACCGTGTTCGGTATGGATCACCTCGCGCCCCGGCCCGGCATAGGCCTGGCAGAGAAAGGCGATGATCTCGTCCGAACCGGCGCCACAGATGATGTTGTCGGGATCGAGGCCCAGGACCTCCCCGATTGCCTGGCGCAGACCGGCATGGTCCGTTGACGGATAGCGATGCAGGCTGAACGCCGCACGGCGGAAGGCCTCCATCACAGCTTCGGAGGGGCCCAGGGGGTTCTCGTTCGAGCTGAGCTTGACCACGTTCTGGATGCCCGCCACATGGCTGGCCCCGCCCTGGTAGAGCTTGATATCCATGATGCCGGGCTGCGGCGTTATCTGTGTCATGCGGCGCACTCCATGATGATGGCCCAACTTCTAGCGGCCGCCGCGGGGCGGCACCACCGGTTTCGTCAACTGGCCAGCACGTTGCGGAAAAGCCAGGGATCGCTTTCGTCGATATCCTCGGGGAACAGCTCCCAGCGGTTCTGCAGCGGCGTCCAGTCGGTATAATGCGCCTCTACCGGGCCCAGGTAGGGGCGTTGCACCTCAAGGCAGCGGGCATGATCCATCTCGTCGGTTTCGACAATCCCGGCGGTCGGGTTTTCCAGCGCCCAGACCATGCCCGCCAGCACGGCAGAGGTCACCTGAAGGCCGGTGGCATTCTGGTAGGGGGCCAGTTCGACCGCCTCGGCGTTGCTGAGGCGGGAGCCATACCAAAGCGCGTTCTTTTCATGCCCGTAAAGCAGCACACCCAGCTCGTCGATGCCTTCGCTGATCTCATCGGGTTCCATGATGTGGTGTTTGGTCTGGGTCACGCCGGAACCGAACATCTCGTGCAGGGAGAGCACCGCGTCGTCAGACGGGTGATAGGCATAATGACAGGTCGGGCGGTAATCGGGGTTCCCGGCCGCGCCGACGGTGTAATAGTCCGAGATCGACACCGCTTCGTTATGGGTCACCAGAAAGCCGAACTGCGGACCGGGCGTGGGGCACCATGTGTGCACCCGGGTGATGGCACCCGGACGCTCGAACCAGATTGCCGCCTGGCAGCCGGTGTCATAGCTATGGGCATTCTCCGGCATCCAGGTCTCGTGCGTGCCCCAGCCCAGTTCGGCAGGCTGGAACCCTTCGGAGATGAACCCCTCCACCGACCAGGTGTTGACGAAGGTGCCGCGCGGGCGGGGAATGCGGCGGGCCTGGGTGTCGCGTTCGGCGATATGCACGCCCTTGACGCCCAGCGACTGCATCAATGTCGCCCAGCCCTCGCGGGTTTCGGGGGTGGTCACCTGCCTGCCCGTATCCTGTGCCAGGGTCAGCAGCGCCTCTTTCACGAACCAGCTGACCATGCCGGGGTTGGCCCCGCAGCAGGACACCGCCGTTGTCCCGCCGGGGTTGGCCGCCGCCTCGTCCCGCACCTTCTGGCGCAGGGCGTAATTGGTGCGTTCCGCATTGTTCTGGGTTTCGAAATAGAACCCCTCCCAGGGCTCCACCACCGTGTCGATATAGAGCACGCCCAACTCGCGGCACAGCTTCATGATATCAAGGCTGGAGGTATCCACGCTGAGATTCACGCAGAACCCCTTGCCGTCCTTGAAAAGCCCCCCCAGCAGATCGCGGTAATTGTCGCGCGTGACCTTTTCCGCGATATGGCGAATCTTGCGCTGGCTCAGAAAGGTATGCACGCCCGCATCAGGTTCGATCACCACAAGCTGATCCGCGTCATAGTCGAAATGACGTTCGATCAGCGGCAGCGTGCCGCGCCCGATCGAGCCGAAGCCGATGATCACGATTGGACCGTCGATGCGGCCATAGGTTGGATATGCGGTCATGTGGCGTACCTCACTTTGTCACGGGTTGCCCCCGCTGATGCATGAGGCAGGCTACAGGGTCAATCCTGTGCCGGTGTGTCGTTGACCAGACAGGCTTCGAGTGCGGCTTTCACATCGGCGGGCCAGGGGATCGAAATATGTTTGTCGAGGTCCGATGCGGCCAGGACCTGGGTGCTGGACCAGCGCTTTTCGCCCTTGCAGCTGATCTCGTGGTACATGGTCACCGAAGAGCGCCCGACCTTTTTCACATGCACCTCAAAGGTCAGTTCCTCGCCGAAAAAGGAGGGGCTGGAAAAGTCGGAGGACAGATGCACGGTGGGCGTGCCCCAGCGGTCTTCCCAGATGATCTTGTGCCAGGGCCAGCCGAGGTGAAGCCAGAATTCCTCGTTCACGCCGTTGAGAATGTTCAGGTAGGAGGGGAAATAGGCGGTGCCAGAGATGTCGCAATCGCCGAAATTCAGCATGCGGGTGGTCTTGAACGGAACTTGCATGGGCGTCTCCTCCTGCGTTGGGGGATGGTGGTACACTGGCAGAGGCCGCTTTCCCAGATACATTTCCCAAATACAAATCAAGACATGTCAAAAATGACATGTCTTGATTTGTAGATCGCGGAGGAGACGCCGAGCTGAGGCTTAGGGACCCTCAAGGAGTATGGCAGATCAGCCAGACAGGATGTGTCAGGGCTGAGCCCTTCCGGAGCGCCTGTTTGGAGGTTCCGCCATACTTCCCCCAGGCCGCGCTCTTCAACCTGCCAACATTGTCGGCGGTTTTGCCCAAGGGTTCCGTTAACCCCGCCTTCACCTTCCCCCGCTACGCAAATCAAGACATGTCAAAAATGAGATGTCTACATTTGCAGATCGTGGAGGAGGCGGCCGGGAATGCTGACCTACAGACCAGACAAGTTCGAGCGCGCCTTTCATCTGCAGGACGGTGCAGCGCTCTGGGATTTTCTCAGGCAGCCCGAAAACCGCCTGCGCATGGAAACGGCAACCTATCTCGGCCGTCCGGCCATCGAACCGCTCTCTCCCGCGCTTGTACAAGCCTTCGGCAACCGGGTCAGGGATCATCAGATCAGGCAGATGATCGGCCATATGGTGCGCCAGATCATGGAGGAACGCGGCTATCGCCTGGACCGCAGCGGCGTGCGCATCAGGCGCAGGAACAACATATTCTTCAGCGGCAGCAGGTATCTCGCACCCGATTCCGCATGAAAAAGGCCGCACCCTGCGGTACGGCCTTTCCAGACAGGATGGCGAAAAACCTTAGTTCTTCGCGTAGAATTCCACGACCAGGTTCGGTTCCATCATCACCGGATAGGGCACATCGCCCAGACCCGGTGTGCGCACGAATGTCGCTGTCATCTTGGAGTGATCGGCTTCGATGTAATCGGGCACGTCACGCTCGGCCAGTTGTGTCGCTTCCAGCAGGGCAACCATTTGCTTGGAACGGTCACGCACTTCGATCACGTCACCCTCTTTCACGCGGTAGGAGGGGATGTTCACTTTCTTGCCGTTCACGCGGACATGGCCGTGGTTCACGAACTGGCGCGCAGCAAATACGGTTGCGACGAACTTGGCACGGTAGACAACCGCGTCCAGGCGACGCTCCAGCAGGCCGATCAGGTTTTCACCGGTGTCGCCTTTGACACGCTCTGCTTCACCATAGATGCGGCGGAATTGTTTCTCGGTCAGGTCGCCGTAGTAGCCTTTCAGCTTCTGCTTGGCGCGCAGCTGAATGCCGAAATCGGACAGTTTGCCCTTGCGGCGCTGGCCGTGCTGGCCGGGGCCGTATTCGCGGCGGTTTACCGGGGATTTCGGACGGCCCCAGATGTTTTCGCCCATGCGGCGGTCGATCTTGTGCTTGGCAGCGGTGCGTTTTGTCACGGCTGTTCTCCTTTATGTGGCCCCGAGGGGCGGTAAAGGGCGTTGTCCTTTGGGCTTGCGACCCCGACAGGCATCCCCTTGCGGGGGCCACCAACACCAATGAAGCCGCGCTTATACGGGGGTGCCACGGGGAGTCAATGCAAGAATTCCCGATTCCGGCAGACCGCGCGGATCCGACGCCAGATCCGTCTTTGGCCGCTGGTATCCACCCATCGGGCCTCAGGCTCCTGAACGCCCCAGTTCCGCACATGCCGCATGCCGATGACAGGTCACGATATGGTCGTTGACCAACCCGCAGGCCTCCATCCAGGCATAGACGATGGTGGGGCCGCAGAACTTGAAACCTTCCTTCTTCAGGTCCTTCGATACCTGCTGTGACAGCACGGTCTGCGGGGGCACGTCGGCCTGTGTCGCAAACCGGTTCTGCAATGGCACACCATCCACATACCGCCACATGAATGTGTCAAAACCTTCGCGGGCCTCCACCTCTTGCCAGGCGCGGGCATTTGCAATCGCCGCCTCGATCTTGCCCCGGTGACGGATGATCCCCGGATCTGCGACCAGCCTGGCCACCTCTTCCTCTCCCCAGGTTGCGATTTCATCGGGATCGAACCCGGCAAACGCCCTGCGGAAATTGTCCCGCTTCCTGAGGATGGTGATCCAGCTCAGCCCGGCCTGGAATCCATCCAGGATCAGCTTTTCCCACAAGGCCCGGCTGTCATATTCTGGCACCCCCCATTCCCTGTCGTGGTAGTCCATATATACCGGGTCGGTCCCGGCCCATCCGCACCGCTGCATGGCCCCTCCTCTGCGCAGGAAAAATTCGAAGCAAATTCGTTCCTTAAAGCGCCGTTATCACTTTGGACGCCAAGGTGGCGCAGCACCGTGGGAAAGTACATGCCGTGAATGCCAGACAAAAACAGAAATGGGCCGATGTGCCCGCAGATGCCGTCAATCCGCTGACCCATGCCGTCGCCGCGCGCGACCGCAATACGCTTGCCATGGTCCGTGATGCCATAACGCACAAGGAAACCATGCTGGCCTATCAGCCTGTCGTCTCCGCGCGCGCGCCCGGCACCCGGGCCTTTTACGAGGGGTTGATCCGGGTGCTGGACGCCACCGGTCGCGTGATTCCGGCGCGCGAATTCATGCCGGTGATCGAAGACACCGATCTGGGGCGCGAGATTGACGTCATTGCCCTGCGGATGGGGCTGACCGCCCTGCAACGGCATCCGGCCCTGCGCCTTTCGATCAACATGTCTGCCCGCTCCATCGGGTACAAGGCCTGGAAGCAATTGCTGCACCGCGCCCTCAACCGCAACCCGATGCTGGGCGAACGGCTGATCCTGGAAATCACCGAAAGCTCTGCCATGACCGTGCCGGAACTGGTGGTCGACCTGATGGATGAACTGCAACCCAAGGGAATCTGCTTTGCCCTTGATGACTTTGGCGCAGGCCAGACCGCCATCCGCTATTTCAAGGATTTCCTCTTTGACGTGATCAAGATCGACGGCCAGTTCATCCGCGGCATCGCACGGGATGCGGACAACCGCGCCCTGACCGGTGCCATGGTTTCCATTGCGCAGCATTTTGACATGCTCACCATCGCCGAATGTGTGGAAAACGAACAGGACGCCGCGGCCGCCGCTGCCCTTGGCGTGGATTGTTTGCAGGGCTATTTTTTCGGCGCGCCCACCACGCAGCCCGACTGGCTGAAACCTGCAGCGCAGTCTTCGGCCCGGTAACCTACCTGCGCCACTCAGTTGCCGCGCCCCTGTCCTTGGGATATGACAAGCCAGAGGGCAGAGGAGTCGCGGTATTCACCCCTTCACCGCGGCGAGACTCTTCTGTCGAACATGAAGAGGAACGCTATCTCATGACCAACGTCGTCATTGCATCCGCCGCGCGCACCCCAGTGGGCAGCTTTGGAGGCTCCTTCGCCAATATCCCTGCCCACGATCTGGGCGCTGCCGTCTTGCGTGAACTCGTTGCCCGCGCGGGCGTGGATGCCGCCGATGTGTCCGAAACGATCCTGGGCCAGGTACTGACCGCTGCACAGGGCCAGAACCCTGCCCGTCAGGCCCATATCAATGCGGGCCTGCCGATCGAATCCGCCGCATGGTCCATCAACCAGGTTTGCGGCTCCGGCCTGCGGGCCGTGGCCCTTGGCGCACAGCACATCCAGCTGGGTGATGCCGCCATCGTGGCCGCCGGTGGCCAGGAGAACATGACCATGTCGCCCCATGCGCAAAACCTGCGCGCGGGCCAGAAAATGGGCGACCTGCAATTCATCGACACGATGATCCGCGATGGTCTTTGGGATGCCTTCAACGGCTACCACATGGGCCAGACCGCCGAAAACGTTGCCGAAAAATGGCAGATCAGCCGCGACCAGCAGGACGAATTCGCCGTCGCCTCCCAGAACAAGGCCGAAGCCGCGCAGAAGGCCGGCAAGTTTGCCGACGAAATCGTCGCCTACACCGTGAAGGGCCGGAAGGGCGAAACGATTGTGGATCAGGATGAATACATCCGCCACGGCGCCACCATCGAAGCCATGCAGAAACTGCGCCCCGCCTTTACCAAGGACGGCTCCGTAACCGCCGCCAACGCCTCCGGCCTCAATGACGGTGCCGCCGGCGCCCTGCTGATGAGCGCGGACGAAGCCGAGAAACGCGGCATCGAACCGCTGGCACGGATCGCATCCTATGCCACTGCCGGTCTGGACCCGTCGATCATGGGCGTCGGCCCGATCTATGCCAGCCGCAAGGCGCTGGAAAAGGCCGGCTGGAAAGCTGAAGACCTGGACCTGGTCGAGGCCAACGAAGCCTTTGCCGCCCAGGCCTGCGCGGTGAACAAGGACATGGGCTGGGACCCGGCCATCGTGAACGTCAACGGCGGTGCCATCGCCATCGGCCACCCCATCGGGGCCTCCGGCGCGCGGATCCTGAACACCCTGTTGTTCGAGATGAAACGCCGCGGCGCGAAAAAGGGCCTGGCAACATTGTGCATCGGTGGCGGCATGGGCGTCGCCATGTGCCTTGAGCGCCCTTGATCTGATTGGCAACGCGGCCCTTTCACGGGGCCGCGTTGCAGCGCGCTGATGCCTGCACTTCCCCGCCCTCCTGTTTCGAACGCTGGTCTGCTGAGGTGGCGGGAGGGACGGCTTTTCCCCGCAACATGTCACCGAACCCTGCGCCGCGGCAGATCAGGCGCGCAGCCCGGGCAAGACTGCGCCGATGCCGCGAAAACGCTGAATTGGGTGGCTGAAGTTCTCTCCCCAAATAGTAGAATCGACAAATTGAACCGCCAAGCTCGCTTCGGTGTTGCCAAGCTTGAACAAGCCGCATAAACCGGTTGTGGTAGCAATAAAGTTGCGTCTGATAGATGCATTTCGAAATATCATTACTGGAGGAAACTAAATGTCCCGTGTCGCACTTGTAACCGGAGGGAGCCGTGGGATCGGCGCCGCCATCTCGAAAGAACTGAAGGATGCAGGCTATTCCGTTGCCGCCACCTATGCCGGCAATGATGAAGCCGCTGCCGAATTCACCAAGGAAACCGGGATCAAGACCTACAAGTGGAACGTTGCCGACTACGAGTCCTCCAAGAATGGCATAGCACAGGTCGAATCGGACCTGGGACCGGTCGAAGTGGTCGTCGCCAATGCGGGCATCACCCGTGACGCACCCTTTCACAAGATGACGCCGGAACAATGGCACCAGGTGATCGACACCAACCTGACAGGCGTGTTCAACACCATTCACCCGATCTGGCCGGGCATGCGCGAACGCAAGTTCGGGCGCATTGTGGTGATCTCCTCGATCAACGGACAAAAGGGGCAGTTTGCGCAGGTCAACTATGCCGCAACCAAGGCCGGCGATCTGGGCATCGTGAAATCGCTGGCGCAGGAAGGTGCGCGGGCGAACATCACCGCGAATGCGATCTGCCCGGGCTACATCGGCACGGATATGGTCATGGCCGTGCCTGAGAAGGTCCGCGAATCGATCATCGCGCAGATCCCGGCGGGCCGTCTGGGCGAGCCGGAGGAAATTGCCCGCGCCGTCAAATTCCTGGTCTCTGATGATGCGGGTTTCATCAACGGCTCCACCATCTCGGCCAATGGCGCGCAATTCTTTGTCTGATTGCAGCAGTTGAGACAATCAAAGGCCGGCTCCTTCGAGCCGGCCTGAGGCTGCTGAAAAAGCACGTTCCTGCACCCGCCCCCCCCGAAACAACGAAATCGTTCTTCCACGACGCCAGCCACAACCCTTGGCGCGGGCTGAAAGCCCGGGCCGCGCCCGACCCTCCCCCCGGGAGGGCGCTTTTGGTGACTTCTCGTATCACACTGACAACATTGATATTTGTAAGGGAAGCGCTCCGAATGCGCGTCTCAATGCGCCCTCCCAGGCTCGGGCGCGGCCCTTCGTTCGAAAACGTAACGCCGAGCGCAGAAGAACGATTTACCTCCGGCGGCAGCCGTTTCCGGGTTTGTCAGCTATCTGAGGCCGGCTCCTTCGAGCCGGCCTTTTTGCTGGTACGGGCTGGGAAAGCCCGATCCGCCGCCCTTAGAACGCCCGACCTTAAACCAGAGACATGAGCGCCTGCGGCGCTCCCGGGGCATTCATGTCGCTGGATACTTCAGGTTAAAGATCGGACGCTTTAGCGGCTGGAACGGGGAAACAACCAACCCCAAAAGGCGTTGACAGCAGCCCCACGCGCACGATGTGCCTTGTGGATGGCGTTGCGGGCTGCGGCGTTTGTTGTGGCTTCAATCATCGGATCAATCCTTGTGATCGTTTTACAGCGTCCCGCCTTTCACCTGATACATTCCGTATCGCCGATGTCCCAGGAGCGCGAAGCGCGGCAGGGTATCGGCTATACAAGTTTAAGGCGGGGCGCTTTAGTGTTTTTGACCTGAACCCAATCTGGGCCTTTGCAACGGTGCTTACAAACGAGACTTTTCAATCCGTCAGTTAAAGTATACTTAACTGAGAATGGTAGGTCGCCTTCCCCCTCTCACCGCCCTGCGCGCCTTTGATGCCGCTGCGCGTCACATGTCCTTTGCCAGGGCGGCAGCGGAACTGAACGTCACCCCTGCCGCGTTAAGCTTTCAGATCAAGTCGCTGGAAGAACACCTTGGCACCCCCCTGTTCCGGCGTCTGAACCGCATGGTGGAACTGACCGAAGCCGGGCGCGCGCTCGCGCCGGATGCCCGGAGTGGTTTTGAAATTCTGACCCGGGGCTGGCGCGCGGCCCAGCGCACCCAGGACCATCAGTCACTGACCGTGACAGCGGGGCCTGCCTTTACCGCCAAATGGCTTGCCCCCCGGCTTTTCGACTTTGCGCAGGAACATCCCGACATCGAACTGCGGTTCTCGGCCTCCCTGCATCTGGTGGACTTTGCCCGCGACGATGTGGATGTGGCGGTGCGCTTTGGCCTTGGCCCCTACCCCGGCCTTTATGCCCTGCCGCTGGCAGAGGAATGGGTAACGCCGGTGATGGTGCCCGAACTGGCCGCCCGATACCCCGAGCCTGCTGATCTGCGCAACGCGGTGCTGATCACCGATGAATCGATGGATTTTCTCGCCCCGCCCGCCGATTGGGCCGCATGGTCAGCCGCATTGGGCTTGCCCCCGCTCAAGCCGGCGGGCCCGCGGTTTTCGCAGGCCGATCACGCGGTGGATGCTGCCCTTGCGGGAATCGGCGTTGTGCTGGGGCGCCGCGCATTGGTGATCAAGGACCTGGCAGAGGGCCGCCTGATCGCGCCGTACAAGACCGCCCTGCCGACCGGGGCAAGGTTTACCTTCATTTGCCCCGAAGGGGCAGAGGACCGCCCCCAGATTGCGGCCTTCCGGGACTGGATGCTGCGGGAGATTGACAAGACTGCACATATCGCCGACGCAATGACCGTGTTGAACAGGGCATCCCCATCATGACAGGCAAGGCCGCCACCGCCATCGGTTTCATCGCCGTGCTTCTCTGGGCGCTGCTGGCGCTTTTTACCGTCGGATCGGCACCCACACCGCCCCTCCTGCTCAACACATTGTGCTTTGCTGTCGGCGGGACGCTTGGGCTGATCTGGGCCTGTGCGACCGGTTCGCTTGGCGCATTACGGCGGGTGCCGCTGCGGGTCTATGTCTTTGGCACCCTGGGGCTGTTCGGCTATCACGCGCTCTATTTCTCGGCCCTGCGCCTGGCACCTGCGGCCGAAGCGGGGCTGATCGCCTATCTCTGGCCGCTTCTTATCGTGATCTTCTCGGGGTTGCTGCCGGGCGAACGGCTTCGCGGCGGCCATATGCTGGGGGCCGCGTTGGGATTTGCAGGCGCAGCCCTGATCATCGCCGGGGGCGGTCTGGGGTTTTCGTCGGAAAACCTGCCGGGCTATTTGCTGGCCCTGCTCTGCGCGCTGACCTGGTCCAGCTATTCGGTTCTGTCACGGCTGGTGGGCAATGCGCCGACCGTCTCCGTGACCGTCTTCTGCCTCGCGGCGGCGGCCCTGTCCCTGCCCCTGCATCTTTTGTTCGAGCAGACGATTCTGCCCGCCACCGCATTGGGCTGGGCGGCGATTCTCGGCCTTGGCCTTGGTCCGGTCGGGCTGGCGTTCTTTGTGTGGGATATCGGTGTGAAACACGGCGACATACAGCTATTGGGAACAAGCTCTTACGCGGCACCGCTTCTGTCTACATTGGTGCTTGTACTCGCCGGGGTCGCCGCCCCCAGTCTCACGTTGCTGTGGGCGGCCTTACTGATCACTGGCGGCGCAGGTATTGCCGCCTATACCAGCATGAGAAAGCGTTAGGTCCGCAGACCTACGCCGAAAGGCGCGCAATTTCTTCCTTGAGGCGCAGTTTTTCTTTTTTCATTGTAGCAACTTCCAGATCATCAACTCCAGGGGAGCGTTGGGCCGTCTCCACCGCTTCGCTCATCGCCTGATGTTTCCTTCTCAGAGTCTCCAGATGTGCGTCAAAAGCCATATAATCCTCCATATGATGAGCTAACCCTTCGAGTGGATCACAGAACGATGTTTCTGTCACGCTGCCTCGCAGCATAATCGCTAAAGTAGTAAAAGATTGCCTAACGCGGCCTAAAACTTCAGCGCGGCCCCGGCGCGGAGCACGGCGTCAACCGCCGGCACATAGTCTTTTGCGTCACTTTCGTGATGCGCCCCTGCATGCAGTGCGAGTGCGGGGTGCAGGCGGAATGCCGCCCGCCCGCTCTTGCGCGCCCGCAATATCACGCGGTCAGGGGCACGCCCCGGCCGGGCGGCAAGCGGCAGCACCTCGACAGAGCCAAGGTCATCCGGCAGGGCGCGGATCAGGTCGGGCAGGCGCTCGACCCGGTGAATGAAATGGGCCTGCCCCTTGGGGGCGAGACGTTTCGCCGCAACCCTGACCCATGTGGCCAGCGGCACTCCCTCACCGTGCGCCGCCTCACGCGCCGGATCGTCGGACCGGACAGAGGCCGCGCGATCATAATAGGGCGGATTGGCCAGCACGTGGTCGAACTGGCGTTCACGCAGGGCCTGCGGCAGCCTGGCAAGGTCGGCTGTGAACACCTCCAGCGCCTCGCCTCCGTTGCGCCGGGCCAGATCCGCCATCGGCGGATGGAGCTCCACACCCGTCAGCGCCAGGCCGGAAACCCTTGAATTCAGGCATAAGATCGCAGCACCCACACCGCACCCCAGATCCAGCACGCGCTGGCCGGGCCGGGCCTGCACAGAGGCGGCCAGCAGCACCGCATCCACCCCGGCGCGGTAGCCCTGTCGCGGCTGCCACAGGTGCAGCCTGCCGCCCAGAAAGGCGTCATGGGTCAGATCGCTGTCACCCGACCCGCTCACAAGCCCAGCGGGATCCCGTTATCGCGCATCACCTGGCAGGCGGCGTCATGGTCATCGGGATGCACCATCAGCCGGCGCGGAAAAATTCCGATGCCGCCTTCCAGCACGCTCATATTTACGTCCATCTCGAAGCAGGCTATATCCTCGCCCCTGAGAAGGGCCGTGGCAAAGGCGATGATCGTCATGTCGGTGCTGCGCAAAAGTTCCTTCATCAGATTGATTTGGGGCAAGCGTGCCCGTTTGTCGAGCCTTGGGTGGGGCCATGCCATGAATATCGCGACAAAGGCCAAGCCGCACGAAAGGCTCGCCGCCTATCTGACCGAGGATATGGCCGCCGTTGGTGCGCTGATCCGCGAGCGGATGGCGTCGAAACATGCGCCGCGCATCCCCGAGGTCACGGCGCATCTGGTCGAGGCGGGCGGCAAGCGCCTGCGCCCCATGCTGACCCTCGCGGCGGCGCGCATGTGCGGCTATGAAGGCCCCTACCATGTCCACCTCGCAGCGACGGTGGAGTTCATCCACACCGCCACACTGCTGCATGACGATGTGGTCGACGAAAGCGCCCAGCGGCGCGGGCGGCCCACGGCCAACCTGTTGTGGGACAACCAGTCATCGGTGCTGGTGGGCGACTATCTGTTTGCGCGGTCCTTCCAGTTGATGACCGAACCGGGCTCCATGCGGGTGATGAGGATCCTGTCGAATGCCGCGGCCACCATCGCGGAGGGGGAAGTGCTGCAACTGACCGCAGCGCAAAACCTGGCAACCGACGAAAGCGTCTATCTGCAAGTGGTCCGGGGCAAGACCGCCGCGCTCTTCTCTGCCGCCACAGAGGTCGGCGGCGTGATCGCCGATGCACCCGAGGAGCACGTCAAGGCGCTGTTCGATTATGGCGATGCTTTGGGCGTGGCCTTCCAGATTGTCGATGACCTGCTGGACTATCGCGGCCAGGCCGATGCCACAGGCAAGAACGTGGGCGACGATTTCCGCGAGCGCAAGCTGACCCTGCCGGTGATCAAGGCAGTGACCCGTGCCGATGCCGAAGAACGCGCTTTCTGGGTGCGCACCATCGAGAAGGGACGCCAGGAAGACGGCGATCTTGAGACCGCGCTGGACCTTTTGCAGCGCCACGGCGCCCTGTCGGACACGCAGGAGGATGCCATGGGCTGGGCGGAACAGGCCAAGGCGGCGCTTGCCCCCCTGCCCGACCATCCGGTGAAATCCATGCTGATTGATCTTGCGGATTACGTGGTCAGCAGAATCAGCTGATCCGCGGCTGGCAAAGCGCCTGCATGTCGCCCAGTTGCGTTGAGGTAACCCACCAGTGCGGCCGCACGTCCGACAGCCACGCGGCAGCCGATTTGGCCCTTGCGGCAGTCTCGTAGAGCCCGAAACAGGTGGCCCCCGATCCCGACATCCGCGCCAGCAGGCAACCTGCCGAGGCCCTGAGGGTTTCCAGCGCATCCTGGATCACCGGTGCCAGGGACACGGCAGGTGCTTGCAGGTCATTGCGCTGATCCTTCAGCCAGGCGATCAGGTCGTTGGCTGTATGGAAGTCTGGCAAATGATCCGGCATTTCCGGATTCCCACGCTGTTCCAGCGCCTTGAACACCGATGGTGTGGACAGGGCCACGCGGGGGTTTGCCAGAACCGCATGTAGTCCGGGCAGGCCCGGCACCGGTGTCAGGTCCTCTCCGACCCCGCGCATCCGGCTGGGACGACACGACAGGCACACCGGAATGTCAGCGCCCAATGCCAGTAACCGGTCGGCCAGATCCGCCGGAACCGCACCCGTTCCCCGGCTGGCAAGCAATGCCCGCACCACCGCCGCGGCATCGGCGGAGCCGCCCCCGATACCGGAGGAAACCGGCAGGTTCTTTTCCAGCCTGAATCTGCCGGTGGGCGTCCCCTGCATCAGAGCTGCCGCCCGCAGCACCAGGTTGTCGCCACCACCCTGCAACCCGCCGCCTTCCGGGCCGGAAATGGTCAGCGAAAGCGATGTGCCCGTGGTCAGTTCCAGCCTGTCACCCACATCGGCAAAGACCACCAGCGAATCCAGCAGGTGATATCCGTCGGGGCGTTGACCGGTGACATGCAGTGTCAGGTTGATTTTCGCAGGCGCGCGGACCCGCACGCGCAGCGGTACGTCAGCCACCGGCCGCTCAGATGTCGCTGCTGGTTTTCAACGGTTCGGCGCCTTCTTCCTCCAGCACCGCGTCCAGACCAACCTCAAGCTTGCGGCGCATCCTTTCGGGGTCCGCCTCGCCGTCGGTATCCTCGGGGTCGACAAAGGAAATCGCCCGGCGCCACTGGAACTCCGCTTCACGTTTGCGCCCGACAGCCCAATAGACATCGCCAAGGTGATCGTTGATCACCGGATCGACCGCCAGGAGCTCCACCGCGCGCTCCATCTGATCCACCGCCTCCTCGTAACGGCCAAGCCGATAAAGCACCCAGCCCAGCGAATCCACGATGTAACCGGAATCAGGGCTGGCCGCGACAGCGCGTTCGATCATGTCCAGCGCCTCGTCCAGGTCACGCTGCTGTTCGACCAGCGAATAACCGAGGTAGTTCAACACCTGCGGCTGTTCGGGATTGATCGCCAGCGCGGCACGGAAATCCGTTTCGGAGGCCGCCATGTCGCCGGAGCGTTCATAGGCGATGCCACGGGAATAGAAGAGCACCCAGCGCATGCGGTTGTCTTGTGGCACCCGTTCAATGGCGCGGTCATAGGCGGCAATCGCACCGGCCCAGTCTTCGCGCCCGCGCAGCAGGTCACCCAGGGTCGAATGTACCACTGCCAGATCGCCGTGGCTGCGCGCCAGCTGGGTCAGCACCTCGATCGCCTGATCGTCCTTGCCGGATCGGCGCAAAGCGCCTGCGCGGCCCAGTTCGGCAGCATGATAGGTGGGGTTGTCCGCAGGCACCGCGGCGAATTCGTCGATGGCCAGTTGGTACTGGCCAAGGTTTTCCAGCAGTTCAGCGGTCAGCAGCAGCGCATCCATGTGATCGGGCCGCAGGTATCGTGCGACACGGGAATAGAGCAGCACATAGTAATCGCCGGTATTCTCGTTCTTCAGGACCGCCGCAAAGGTATAGAACACCTCGGCCATCCCGGCCAGGGGGTCCGGCACATGGGTAAAAGGCACCGGTTCCCCTGCGGCAAGCGCCGCAGTCAGCATATCGAGTTCGGGGTCGGTCCCGGTGCCAAAGCTGGTGCGGATCAGAGTCAGCGCCTCGTCCTGCCGGTCGAGTTGCGCCAGGATTTCGGCATGGGCCATGACACCCCGGCGGGTCTGACCGGCAGCGCCCACCAGGCCCTCGCCGAATATGTCTGCAGCACCTTCATAATCGCCGACGCTCGCCAGTGCGAGGGCCTTGTGATACATCACCAGCCCCTGCATCCCCGGTTCTTCGCCAAGCGTATCAAACGCCGCCATGGCCGAGGTCACGTCGCCCACACCCATATGCGCCCAGGCCTTGACCAGCCCGTCGACCCAGGGGCCGATCCCGGTTGCGTCATCGCCCCGTTCCAGCAGGCCCTCATAGTCACCCCGCTTGGCCATGTCGGCGGTCAGGACAAGCCGGGCCACCTGGCTGCGGTGGTTCTTTTCCTCAAGCGCACGGGCCAGCGGCACGGCCTTTTCCACATCACCCAGGGACAACAGGGACAGCGTCCCGCTTTCCATCAGTTCGGCATTGGTCGGATCATGGCTCAGCGCCTCGGTGTAATACCTGGCGGCCTCTGCGTAATCGCTGCTGACAGCAGCATGCCGCCCCGCCAGATAGGCCCCCGCCACCGATTGCGCCTGTACCGGCGGGGTCAGGGCGCTGCTGACCGCAAGAATGGCAACCGCACTCAGCACTCGTTTCATCATTTTGCAACGGCCTCTAATTCTGTTTTCCCAAAGGCTATCAGGTCCAGCGCCAAGCGCAATGGCACAGCCCCGCCATGACGCACCTGTGAGCAAAGTGGCGCGGACAGGAAAAAGGCGGGGTCACCCCCGCCTGAGGCTGCTGAAAAACCCGGAAACGGCTGCCGCCGGAGGTAAATCGTTCTTCTGCGCTCAGCGTTACGTTTTCGAACGAAGGGCCGCGCCCGAGCCTGGGAGGGCGCATTGAGACGCGCATTCGGAGCGCCTCCCTAACAAATATCAATGTTGTCAGTGTGATACGAGAAGTCACCAAAAGCGCCCTCCCGTTTTGCCGGAGGCAAACCTTCGGTTTGACGGGAGGGTCGGGCACGGCCCGGGCTGACACCCGGGCCAAGGCTTGTGGCTGGCGTCGTGGAAGAACGATTTCGTTGTTTCGGGGGGAGCGGGTGCAGCAACGTGCTTTTTCAGCAGCCTCAGGCGGGGTCACCCCCGCCTCATTTCGCATCACATGTCATTTCGCATCACATGTTGGGATAGTTCGGCCCGTCGCCCCCCTGCGGCGTGGTCCAGACGATGTTCTGCGTCGGGTCCTTGATGTCGCAGGTCTTGCAATGCACGCAGTTCTGGAAGTTGATCACGAAACGCGGGTCCTTGCCGTCTTCGATGACGAATTCATAGACCCCTGCCGGGCAATACCGCGCCGAGGGCCCTGCATATTCGGGCAGGTTGACCTTGACCGGGACATCCGGGTCTTTCAGCGTCAGATGCGCAGGCTGGCTTTCCTCGTGGTTGGTAAAGGAGAACGCCACGTTGGTCAGACGGTCAAAGCTGAGCTTGCCGTCGGGCTTGGGATAGTCGATGGGCTTGTGCATGGACGCCTTTTCAGTGGCTTGCGCATCGGTTTTGCCGTGGCCCAATGTTCCCAGCAGCGAAAAGCCCAGGGTGTTGCACCACATGTCGAAACCGCCCACCGCGAGGGAGGTGGTCAGGCCGAATTTGGACCACAGCGGCTTGACGTTGCGCACTTTCTTGAGGTCCGCACCGATGGCACCGCCGCGCACGTCCTCCTCATAGGCGGTCAGCTCATCGCCAGACCGGCCAGCCGAGATCGCCTCATAGGCTGCTTCCGCCGCTGCCTTGCCGGAGAGCATGGCATTGTGGTTGCCCTTGATGCGCGGCACGTTGACCATGCCCACCGAGCAGCCCAGCAGCGCCACGCCCGGTGCCACCATCTTGGGCATCGACTGATAGCCGCCCTCGGTGATCGCCCGCGCGCCGTAAGCCACGCGCTTGCCGCCTTCCAGCAGCTCCTTGACCATCGGGTGATGCTTGAAGCGCTGGAATTCCATGTAGGGAAACACATGCGGGTTCTTGTAACCCAGATGTACCACAAAGCCGACATAGACCTGATTGTTATCAAGGTGATAGATGAAAGAACCGCCGCCCGCGTTCTTGCCCAGCGGCCAGCCCATGGTATGTGTCACAGTGCCTTCGCGGTGTTTGGCGGGGTCGATCTCCCAGATTTCCTTCATGCCAAGGCCGTATTTCTGCGGCTCCTTGCCTTCGTCCAGACCGTATTTGGCGATCACCTGCTTTGACAGGCTGCCGCGCACGCCTTCGGACAGGAACACGTATTTGCCATGCAATTCCATGCCCGGCTCATAGCTGGGGCCGGGCTTGCCATCCGGCCCCACGCCCATTTCCCCCGCGACGACGCCCTTGATCTCGCCGTTGTCACCGAACACCAGCTCGGAACAGGCCATGCCCGGAAACACCTCGACGCCCAGTTCCTCGGCCTGTTCAGCCATCCAGCGGCAGACATTGCCCATGGAAACGATATAGTTGCCGTGGTTGTTCATCAGCGGCGGCATGGGGAAGTTCGGCACCCGCAGCTTGCCCGCCTCGCCCAGCAGGTAAAAGTTGTCTTCCTTCACCGGCACGGTGACAGGCGCGCCCTTTTCCTTCCAGTCGGGGATCAGCGCATCCAGCCCGCACGGGTCCAGCACCGCGCCCGACAGGATATGCGCCCCGACTTCAGAGCCTTTTTCGAGCACGACGACATTGCAGTCGGCATCCAGTTGTTTGAGCCGGATCGCAGCGGAAAGACCGGCAGGCCCCGCGCCCACGATCACCACGTCATATTCCATTGCTTCGCGTTCGATCTCGGCCATGCTCGGCGCTCCCTCCAGGCAATTAAAAAGGTTTGAAATTGGCTAAACCACGCCAAGCCCCTTTGCAATCCGGACGTGGGGTGAAATTTCGGGCGTGTCGTCGCATGCAGGCAAGGGAAAGCGCCCCTACGGGCGACCGGGTTCCGCTGGCATGACGCCGCAGGATCAGCCTTCGGGCGTGTCGCCCATCAGGTAACGCGGCCCCTGCCCCCGATCCGCCGCCTTGTCGGCAGGGTTGTAAAGCGCGCAGCTGTCCAGGCTGAGGCAGCCACAGCCGATGCAGCTGTCCAGACTTTCACGCAGCTTTGTCATCGTGTCGATGCGCTGGTCCAGCGCAGCCTTGAAACCGGCGCTGATCTGGGCCCAATCGGCCTTGTTCGGCGTCCGCCCGCCCGGCAGCCGGTCCAGTTCCGCCTTGATCTGGGGCAGGGTAAATCCGAATTGCTGCGCGATCATCACAAAGCTCAGACGCCGCAGATCCGCCCTTTCGAACCTGCGCTGGCCGCCCGCATTGCGCCAGGGCCGGATCAGCCCCTGCGCCTCGTAATAGCGGATGGCAGAGACCGCCAGGCCGGTCCGGTCCGCCAGCGCCCCAATCGACAAACCGTCATTTACCGCCATCTGAAATTTCTCCGCAAAATACCTTGACCTAAAGTGAGGTTTAGCAATTACGATGAAAAAATCAACAACAAAGGAGGCCCAGATGCCTGCAATCCTCGAACATACGAATTACACCGTGTCCGACCCTGCCGCCACCGCCGCATGGATGGAAAAGCTGTTTGGCTGGCACATCCGCTGGCAAGGCGATGCCATGGCGGGCGGGCATACGGTTCATGTGGGCACTGACGATCATTACCTGGCGCTTTACACCCCCGGCACCCCGGCCAGCGAAGCGACCTCCAGTTACACCCGTGTCGCCGGCCTGAACCATATCGCGGTCGTCGTCGACGATCTGGACGGCACCGAAACCGCCATCAGGGCGCATGGGTTCAAGACCGGTAATCACGCCGATTACGAACCCGGACGGCGTTTCTATTTCCACGACGATGACGGCATCGAATACGAGGTCGTGGCCTACAACTGATCCCCTCTGCCGCCGATCCTGCGCTGCCCCCCTTGCAATCGGCGGCAACTTTGGGTCACTTGGAGTCCAAGCAAAGCAACCAAGGCCGCTCCCGGTATCAAACCGGGGTGCGGCCCTCCTTACGTGGACGGACGGCCCATGGAAAAGATCCCGATGACCCGCGCGGGTCACACCGCACTGGAAACCGAACTCAAGCAGCTGAAGAGCATTGAGCGCCCCGCCATCATCAAGGCGATTGCAGAAGCGCGCGAGCATGGCGACCTGTCGGAAAATGCCGAGTACCATTCCGCCAAGGAAAAGCAGTCCTTCATCGAAGGCCGCATCAAGGAGCTTGAGGGCGTGATCTCGCTCGCCGATGTGATCGACCCTGCGAAAATGTCCGGCCCGATCAAGTTCGGCGCAACCGTGACACTGGTCGACGAAGACACGGACGAGGAAAAGACCTATCAGATCGTGGGTGAGTACGAGGCCAAGATCGAGAATGGCCTGCTGAACATCAAATCGCCCATCGCCCGCGCCCTCATCGGCAAGGAAGAAGGCGATTCGGTCGAAGTGCGCACACCAGGGGGCGAAAAATCCTATGAGGTTCTCAAGATCGTCTATGCCTGACAGGGGGCTGCGGCATGACTGACGCGCCCGAATCCGCTGCCGGCACCGAAACGTCCGAGACCGCCAAACCGGCGGCCAGGGCGCCCCGGGTGACCCCCTTGGGAATTTACGACAAGCCAAAGCCCGATGCGATCACCTCGATCGAGGTGATTGCCATCGCGCTGAGCGCCGTCTGGCTTCTGGGGGCCGGTATTTTCTTTGTCTTTGTCAGCTCCGAGCCGGAAACGCAGGCGGAATCCGGAGGGTTCCGGTTTCTGATGACCATGCTGGCAGTCTTCATGCCGGTTGCGATGATCTGGGTTTCGGCGACGGCGGCGCGCGCCAGCCGCGTCATGCGCGAGGAAAGCCAGCGCCTGCAATCGGCCATCGACGCGATCCGCCAGTCCTACATCGCGCAGCAGCAGGGCATGCATATGCGCACCGAACCCTCGGTCGCGCGCAAACTTGATGAAATCGCCGCCGCCGCCCGCAAGACCGAAACCGCGCTGGCGACCTTTCAGTCGCGCCGCGATGAGCGGATGCGCCTCGCCCCCCTTGCCCCCGCGCCACAGGTCGATGACCAGCCGACACTGGCACTGGGCACCCAGGCCAGCGACATGATGCCGCTTCTGTCGAACGAAGACTTCATCCGCGCCCTCAATTTTCCCGAAACCGCCGAGGACGAGACCGGCTTCGCCTCCCTGCGCCGGGCCTTGAAGGACCGCGCTGCCAAACAGCTGATCCAGGCCGCGCAGGATGTGCTGACCCTGCTCAGCCAGGACGGCATCTATATGGACGACCTGCGCCCCGACCGGGCGCGCCCCGAAGTCTGGCGGCAATTCGCGCAGGGCGCGCGCGGCCGTCCGATTGCGGCACTGGGCGGCATCCGGGACAGATCGTCGCTGGCGCTGAGCAATGCACGGATGAAGCAGGACCCGATCTTTCGCGATGCCGCGCATCACTTCCTTCGCCGCTTTGACAAGACCTTCGCCGCCTTCGAGCAACAGGCATCGGACGGAGAGATTTCGGCCCTCGCCGACACCCGCACCGCGCGGGCCTTCATGCTGCTGGGCCGCTGCGCGGGGACGTTTGACTGAGGCTTTTTCAGGGGAACAGTAGCGATCGCCACCATCTAGAAGCGCAGTGCTACGCCAATTTCATAACTCTTGGAGATTGAGGCGCCAGCTGGAAATTTCGCTTTCCAATTCGTTCCAGCGTTGTTCAAGCACCTGCCGGTCGCCACTCTTGATCGTTGGGCCATCGAGCCCCTCGAACTGATCGCCAAGGTAAACCGGCAAATCACCGCTTACTTCCTGAGCGAAATACAGCCCGGTAAAGTCGGCCAATCGTTTCAATTCGCATAGAACCTTTTTAGCATCAGTCAGGTTAAATTGATCCAATGCCTTTCCTTTTCGACTGAAGCTATTTCCCGAATGCGCGACATAGGTGTTCACGTGGTCGACCAGCCAATCTAGCTGATCAAGTCGCGCGCGAGTCTTGTCAAATATCGTGCGACTGATGACATCCTCGGGACTTCTGTCCTCTTCGAGTACACCGCTCAATTCATCAAATGACCGATGCGCTGCTCTTATTCTAGACAGAGCAGGATCGCCCCAAACCGGGCGACCAGCAGAGTCTTGAAGACGTTCATACATCACTTGCTCGTATCGTTGCGCACTGTATTCGACACCATGGACGCATTCCACATAGGTTCTCCGGTCAAGCCAATCGCTACAGGCTTCGACGTCTTTCATCACTGATCGGATCGAATAGACACCTTTCGGTCCGCTCAAGTCGTGATTGTCGAGCAGCCTTCTTGTTCCGATCAGGAACAACGCCCAAAAACCGCGCGCGATGAGATCGAATGTCATTTGGTTCGGAGCGTTACCTTCCCAATCTGGCTTGGCACACAACTTCACAATCTGTGCTGAATTCGCAAAAGCGGCGAAATCCCAACAAAGATTCTGGATCAGGGTGTGTATTCCCGTGGTTTCATCAATGTAAGCATTTTGCCATAGCCTGATACGCTCCGCTCTGTTCTTTGCGAGTTGTTGTCCCATCAAACCCCGAAACTCCCGTAAGGAATGAACCGCACCATGTCCCCCTGCGCCACTTCTGCCGCCGGTTCGGGCAGTTCCACCAGCCCTTCCGCCCAGCTTAACCCGCTGATCCGCCCCGACCCTTCGGAGGCAAAGACCTCGGCCCGCCCGTCCCGCATGCGCGCCCGCAGATATTCCCGGCGCCCCGCCTTCTTGCGCTTGGAAAATCCGGCGGGCACGTCGAAGCCCTGGGGCACCGGCCAGCTTTCCCCGGCCAGGACCGCCAGCGCGGGCCGTGCAAAGATCAGGGTACAGACCAAAGCCGCAACCGGGTTGCCCGGCAGGCCAAAGACCGGTTTGCCCTGCCACATGCCCAGGGCCAGCGGACGCCCCGGTTTGACAGCGATGCGCCACAGCCCCATCGCCCCCGCCTCTTCCAGCAGGGCCGAGACGTGATCCTCATCCCCGGCAGAGGCGCCGCCGCTGGTCAGGATCACATCCACCTGCCCCGCCGCATCATCGAGCACCCCGCGCAGCGCCGCCCTGTCGTCACCCACCTGCCCCAGATCGACCGGCTGATGGCCAAAGCGCTGCAACAGGGCCAGCAGCATCGGGCGGTTCGCATCGAAGATCTGCCCGTCGGAGGCCGGATTTCCCGCAGCGACCAGTTCATCACCCGTTGACAGCACACCGACCCGCAGCGCGGCCCGCACTGCAACTTCGGCATTTCCCGTTGCCGCCAAAAGGGCCAGGTCGGGGGCGGTGATGCGCCGACCCGCGCGCAGGACAGGATCACCCGCCTGCACATCCTCACCCGCCCTGCGCGTGTTGGACCCTGCCTTGACCGGCCCCTGAAAAGTCACCTCTGCACCGTCAAGCACCACGTCCTCTTGCAGGACAACGGTATCGACCCCCTGCGGAAGGGCTGCCCCCGTCAACACCCGGATCGCCTGCCCCTCTGGCACCATGCCGGGGCGGTCCCCTGCCGCTGCACGCCCTTTGGCCAGGGTCAGGCGATGGCTGCCTTCGCCACGCGCGCCCGCGAATCCATAGCCATCCACGGCGGTATTGGGCAGCGGCGGGTTCGCCCGCAAGGCGGCAACATCCGCTGCGGCAACCCGGTGCATCGCCTGATCAAGGGAAACAATCTGCAGCGGTGTGACCACCTGCATCCGCGCTTTCAGATGCGCCAGGGCCTCCTCCACCGGGGTCCAATGCACCCCCGGCGGCAAGGCAAAACAATCGTTGCGCAGTGGCGGCGGTGCAGTGCCTGCCTGCGCCGCCGCGATCAGCTCATCGCGTATCCGCGCGCCCAGTATCCAGGCCTCCTCGCCCGCCTCATCCGGCAGATCCGCCATATCCGCCACCAGCCGGTCGGGCGGCAATTTGGCCAGCGCATTGGCCAGCAGCCGCACCTGTTCGCGGTCCCGGATGGCATCGGCCCCCCGTGCCTGCATCGCACCCCGCACCGCCTGTTCCACCAGACCGGGCCAGATTTCCGCCAGGACGACAGCCGCGCCGCTGATATCCTCCAGCGGCCAGGCACGCGCGCCGCAGGCCCTGCGCAGCCGCGACAGCACCGGCAGCCCCATCATGACCTGCCCGCCCACCGTCGGGGGGAAAGCCATCTGGAAACAGGAAGAAGCTGCATTTGCCACGATGTCCGTGACACGCCTTTCGGCAATTTCGTCGAACCGGACGCCCTGCTTGCGATAGGGCACGCCGGGCCATCTGTCGCGGTGCGATTTCCCCCAGAAGGGGCCGGGGCCGCTGAAAAGCGCGTTCAGGCGCTCGGCCACCTCATAGCGGTTGTTGTGGCCCGAGGCATCGTCGCTGATCTGGCTCTCGAACCAGTCCCACAGGGCCAGCGTGCCCTTGTTGCCGACAACCTTCCGGGCAAACCCCTTCGGATAGCCAAAGGGGAAGTCGAACCCCAGCAACAGCCGCCGCCCCGCCGCCACCTCCTGCGCAATCAATGCGCGCAACTGGTCTTCCGCCTCCGGCCTGCTGCGACAGTAAAGCGGTGCCTGCTCCACACCCGCGCGGTTGACCCCGATCCAGATCGCATCCTTTGACGGATGTGCCGGGGCGCGCTTTCCAGCGGACCAGTCGACAACGGCAAATGTATCGAACGCCGTCACAGCCCGACCTCGGCCAGGATGAAATCGGCGATGGCGCTGGTGTCATTGAGGTCAAAGACCGGCCGGTCGAGGTCGAGCGGCACATCGCTGGCCACTGCCCGCACGGTCGGATCCTCCGGCGCGATCAGGGGGTTGCCCGTTTCGGCGCGATGCGCCTCCACCTTGGGATGAGCGTCACGTTTGTAACCTTCGATCAGCACCAGATCGACCGGCGACAACCGCGCCAGCAGCGCCTCCAGCGTCGGTTCCGCCTCCGCGCGCAGCTCATGCATCAGGGCAAAGCGGTTGCGCGAGGCCAGCATCACCTCGGTCGCGCCTGCAACACGGTGACGGTGGCTGTCCTTGCCTTCGTGGTCCACGTCGAAGGAATGGTGCGCGTGCTTGACCGTGGAGACGCGCAGGCCCCGCCCGGTGATTTCGGTTACCAGCCGTTCCATCAACCCGGTCTTGCCCGCGTTCTTCCACCCGACAACGCCGTATAACTTCATAACATTGCCTCGGCCCGCTGCAGGTCTTCGGGCGTATTGATGTTAAAGAACGCCGCCTCATCCGGGAACAGCGCTTCGCGCCCGTCGTGGCGCGCTGTCCACTGCACAACCTTGCGCATGCCGTCTTGAAGTGATGCACGAAGATCGTCGCGTAACCCCACAGGCCATAAGCCAAAAGTCGGATGCCGCGCATGGCCCCGCTCAGGATCAGGCGTCGCGGCCAATACCAGCGGCTGCGCCATCCCCTCGCTTGCCAGCAAGAGCTGCGGGACCAGATCGCAGGGAAAGAACGGCGTGTCGGCGGCGGCGGTCACGATCGTATCCGCCCCCTGTTCCGCCGCCCAGTCCAGCCCGGCCAGAACCCCCGCCAGCGGGCCTGCGAAACCGTCGATACTGTCGGGCAGAACCGGCAGCCCAAGCGCCGCAAAGCGGGCTGCATCGCCATTGGCATTCAGCGCCAGATCAGCGACCTGCGGCGACAGCCGCCCGATCACCCGGTCCAGCACGCTCTGCCCGCCCAGCCGCAACAACCCCTTGTCGCCGCCGCCCATGCGCGTGGCTTGTCCGCCTGCCAGGATCACGCCGAGAGGTTGCTTCATGTCGCAGCCTCATGCCACCGGACCACATCCCTCACACCCTTCGCCACCAGCATCGCTCCGACCCCACCGCCGGGGACCAGCATGCCCGCAAAGTGCAATGCGTAGCTCTCGGTCATGATGCGGCCTTCCGCCCGGAGCGCTTTGGCTCATCGGCCACAGTTTCCGGATCCACATCCCGCGCCAGACGTTCCGCACCGCTCAGGCAGATGAACCGCCGCCCCTTCAGCCGCCCGATCAGGGTCAGCCCGACCTGCCGCGCAATCTCCACGCCCCAGGCGGTAAAGCCCGAGCGTGACACCAGCACCGGGATGCCCATCATCGCCGTCTTGATCACCATTTCGGAGGTCAGCCTGCCGGTGGTGTAAAGTATCTTGTCGGCCCCATCGACGCCCTCGGACAGCATCCAGCCCGCGATCTTGTCCACCGCGTTGTGGCGCCCGACATCCTCCATATAGACCAGCGCGCGCTGCCCCTGGCACAACACGGTGCCATGGATCGCACCCGCCGTGAGGTACAGGCTGGGCGTCCGGTTGATCCGGGCGGAAAGCGCATAAAGTGCAGAGGTCGTCACCGGCGTCTGCGGCAGATGTACCTGGTCCAGCCCCTCCATCATGTCACCAAAGACGGTGCCGACCGCACAGCCCGAGGTCCGCGTCTTGCGGCGCAACTTGTCTTCGAAATCGGTTTCGACAGCGGTGCGGACCACCACGGTTTCCAGCTCTTCGTCATAATCCACGCCGGTGATCTCATCGCCCAAGCGCAGCATCTGCTGATTGCGCAGGAATCCCAGCGCCAGATACTTGGGATAATCCCCGATGGTCATCGCGGTGACGATCTCCTGCCGGTTGAGGTAGATGGTCAGCGGGCGCTCCTCCACCACGCGGATGTCGGTCTCGACCCCGTTCTGGTCCGTGCCACGCACAGCCCGTGTCAAACGATCCGCCGCAGGATCGGGCGCGATCAGGAAATCAGACAGATCCGGGTTCTGGGCCAATTGTATCCCCTTTTGTAACAGGTTACCCCTGTCCGCATAATCTAGGGGTATCCCATGACCATCACCACCACCAAATCCGCCTATCTGAAGGGCATCGCCGACGGTGCCCCCTTCATTCTGGTGATCATTCCCTTTGCTGCGCTCTTTGGCCTGCTGGCCACCGAAGCCGGTCTTTCGGTGATCGAGGCGCTGTCCTTTTCCGTGGTGGTCATTGCCGGGGCCGCGCAGTTCACCGCCCTGCAGCTGATGCAGGAACAGGCCCCGACGGTGATCGTCTTGTGCTCTGCCCTTGCGGTGAATCTGCGCATGGCGATGTATTCCGCCTCTCTTACCCCCTGGATCGGGGGCGCGCCGCTGTGGCAGCGCGCGCTGGCGGCCTATCTGACAGTCGATCAATCCTATGTCATCGCGATGGCCCAATACGAAAAGGCGCCAAAGATGACGATCCCGCAGCGGATGGGATATTTCTTTGGGGCGGTCACGCCGATCGTGCCGCTGTGGTATTTCTTTACCTTCATCGGTGCCTACCTTGGTGCCCGGGTGCCGGACGGCTTGGCGCTTGATTTTGCGATTCCGATTACATTTCTCGCGATGATCGCGCCGATGTTCCGCACGCTGGCCCATGTGGTTGCGGCCTTTGTCGCTGTTGTCGTCAGCCTGTTCGCGACCGGCATACCCTATTCGCTGGGCGTCATCGTCGCCGGCTTGATCGGCATGATGGCAGGCGCAGAGGTCGAGCGCCGGATGAAGCGCCGCGCGGGAGGTCCGACATGATCGACAAGACAACACTCTGGATCGTGATCATCGGGCTGGGGCTGGGCAGCTTCTTCTTGCGATTCGTCTTTACCGGGCTGGTCGGCAACCGGGCGATGCCGGAATGGCTGCTGCGGCACCTGCGTTACACCGCTGTCGCCGTATTGCCTGCCCTGGTGGCACCCCAGGTTCTATGGCCGAATGCAACCGGGGGCGAGTTCGACCCCGCACGGCTGGCGGCAGCAACGGTCACGCTGGCGGTGGGCGTTCTGACCAAGAATGTCATCGGTGCCATCCTGTCAGGGGCGGCAACGCTGTACGGTCTGCTCTATCTGCTGGGGTAGCGGTTAATCCGCGACGACAATGCCCGCCTTGACCGCGTCGGTCACATGACCTTCGTCATCTTCGAAGTAGCGGGTGGTGGTCACGCCAGGGCGTTTTGCAATCTGTTCCATGAACTGCGCCGGGTAGAAGGTGGTTTCGATGTCACCAAAGCCCGGAACCTTCTTGAGCAGGGAGGTGGTGGCATTGGCGCAATAGGCACCGGGCACAGCGCCATTCGCCTGGACCAGCCGCAGGGCGGTTTCCGCCTGCTCGGGTGTCACGATCATTTCCTGGGTGACCACATGAAATGTCTCACGCGCATGGGCGGATTTATAGGCCTGGATCCAGGACGGTGTCATGCCATAAAGCACATCGCCGCGTTCGACGACGCGTTCGTCGCGGAATGACCCCGCCGGGTCAAAGATGACCTGCTGGGAGCCATTGACCAGCAAGGCGGTATGACCGCCCTTGCCGGTGCGGTTGTTGATCATCGTGAAGACGGTGATTTTCTTGGGGCCCGGCGCCTGATAGGCGGCCGCGGCCACTGCTTCCGGCGGGCTGTCGGGGCTTGTGTCAGCCGCGCAACCGGCAAGAAGGGCGGCGCAAACAAGGCCGGTCAACAGGCGTTTCACTAAAGAAATCTCCGATACTGGTCACATATGCCTGGCATCACCGGATGCCGCAGCGCCTCAGCGGATGAAGATCGCCATCAGCACCAGCAGCAGCAGAATGATGATTCCGGTGCGGGTCACAAAGGACATGAAAGATGCAAAGGTCTGTTCCTGCACCTTGATGTCCATGCTGCCATGTTCGTGATCGGCCATATCAATCGGTCCCTCGTTTCAATGTTTGCGGCTGACTACCCTATTCAAACCGTCCTGTCACGACCCCTTAGTGGCTCAGGGTCAGGATGTCGCGGCGCTGTTGTCCGCATCATTCTCCAGGTCCTGGACCAGCCGGAAGCCGATCCGGTTGGGTTCGGCATCCTCGACCGCTTTCGGCAGCGCCCGCAGGATCACGTTCAACTGGCTGACATGCTGGATATGCTGCATTCTTCCGCCCACCGGATCGGCCCCGTAAAAGGTGATGATATCGGGATCGAAATAGCCCATGCCCACGATCCGCAGCACCCCGGCATCAGCCCCGGTAAAGCCCATCGCGACCTCGTGATCGCTGTCCAGCTGCTCTTCGAATTTCTTGAGATAAAGGACAATGCGTTCATAGGCCCATTGGGCCGGTGATTTCTGCTCCATGGGCTGACCGCTGACCGCACCGGGCACCGGCTGGTCCTGCGCGCGGGCCGTCTCGGGGTCCATGTGAACCTCATAGCGGCGCGGCAGCGCGTCGGCCTCATAGGCTTCGGCGGCGGTCTTGATCTCGTTGTCCATGTTCACACCTTGCTCTGGTACACCCAGGCCCCGTCCTGCTGCCGCAGCGCGCGGGTGGCGTGGCCTGTCTGGTATAGGTGGCTCAGATGGGCAACGGCTTCAACCAGGGCAAGGCCATATTCGCCCTCGCCGATCTTGCGCTTGAACAGGGGCGGGAAACATTCCGACGCGGATCTGGGGGTCGCGATGAAATCCATCAGACGTTTCAATGCGCCGTGATGATTCTCGATCAGTTGCTCCATCCGCTTGGGCAGGCCGGTAAAGGGCAGTTTGTGTCCACCCAGCACCAGATGATCGGCCCGCGCCAGCGGGGCCAGCCGCTCGCAGGCCTCAAGCCATTCGCCAATCGGATCCGCCATCGGTTCGGTTGCATAGACGCCGACATTCGGGCTGATGGAGGGCAATATCTGATCCCCTGCAATCACCAGGTTGTCGTCCCTGCTCCAGAAGGTCGCATGCTCCGGGGCATGGCCATTGCCGATGTGCACATCCCAGGTGCGCCCGCCCATGACAATGGTGTCGTCCTGCCTGATCCGGGTGTAGCCCAGCGGCATCGGGTCGACCACATCGGCAAAGTTGAAGGGCCGGTCGTTGCTCCGTTTCTCCAGCAGCTCGCTGTGCATGCCCGACTGGCGGTAAAAGCTCAGCGTTTCTGCCGGGGCCACTTCCTGCGTGTCGAGGGTCAGCATCCGCGCCGTCAGCCAGGCGGTACGCGTGGTCACCAGCTCGGCGCCGTGTTCGGTCTGGAACCATCCGGCGAGGCCCACGTGATCGGGGTGGTGATGCGTCACCACCACCCGGCTGACAGGTTTGCCTCCCAGCGGGCCTGCCAATGCCTCTGCCCAGATCGCCTTGGATTTCTTCGATGAAAACCCGGTGTCGATGATGGTCCAGCTGTCACCTTCATCCAGCGCATAGATGTTCACGTGATCCAGCTTCATCGGCAGCGGCATCCGCAGCCAGAGCACGCCGGGCGCAACCTCGATCGCGGCGGTGCCATGTTCGGGCGGCGTCTCCCAGGGATAGCGCAGGCCGGCAGGTGCAATATCAGCCATTACGCCACCAGATCGTCGGCTGTGACGGCAAAGAGATCGGCCGCGCCCGCCTGGGCATGGGTCAGCAGCCCGCCATATTCCGGCATGATCCGCTGGATATAGAACCGCGCAAGGCGTTCGCGCGGCCCGCCCTTGTCGGCCATGGCGGCCTTGAGGTGCAGATGCCCCCCCAGCACCCGTGCAAAGGCCCGCAGATAGGGCACAGCCCCGGCAAATCGCGCCTGCATGTCATCCTGCGCCACCAGCCAGTCGGTCGCCTCGCGCAGGCTTTCGCAGGCCTGCCAGACCGCATCGGCCATGTTGGGAAAGCTGTCGCGCGCCCGTTCGATGTCCGCTTCCATCTCGTCCAGCAGCGCGCCCGCCGCATCGCCGCCGTCCATCATCTTGCGGCCCACCAGATCCATCGCCTGAATGCCGTTGGTGCCCTCGTAGATCGCGGTGACCCGCACGTCGCGGGCAAATTGCGCGGCGCCGGTTTCCTCGACAAAGCCCATGCCGCCGTGGACCTGCACGCCGGTCTGGGCAACCTCGATGCCCACGTCGGTGCCAAAGGCCTTGGCAATCGGGGTCAGCAGCGCCGCCCGCGCCTTCCAGGCGGCGTCGCCGGTGGCATTGGTCATGTCGATGGCATGGGCACAGGACATGGCGATGGCCCGCGCGACATAGATGTCGGCCTTCATGGTCGCCAGCATCCGGCGCACATCGGCATGGTCGATGATCGTGCCCTTGCCGCCCTGCCTGCGTTCCTGCGCATAGGCCAGCGCGTGCTGATAGGCACCTTCCGCCACGCCCACGCCCTGCCCGCCGACACCCAGACGCGCGTTGTTCATCATGGTGAACATCGCGGCCATGCCGCCCTGTTCCGGCCCCACCATCCAGCCGGTGGCACCGGCGTATTCCATCACGGCAGTGGGCGAGCCATGCAGGCCCAGCTTGTGCTCCAGGCTGACGACCTTCAGATCATTGCGCCTGCCCGGGTTGCCATCGGCATCCGGCAGGAACTTCGGCACCAGAAACAGGCTGATCCCCTTGGTCCCCGCAGGGGCGCCGGGCAGACGCGCCAGCACCAGGTGGCAGACGTTCTCGGCAAAGTCGTTGTCACCCCAGGAGATGTAGATCTTCTGCCCGGTGATCGCATAGGTGCCGTCGCCCTTGTCCTCGGCCCTGGTCGACAGCGCGCCCACGTCCGAACCGGCCTGCGGTTCGGTCAGGTTCATCGTGCCGGTCCATTCGCCCGAGATCAGCTTGGGCAGGTAGAGCGCCTTGAGTGCGTCAGAGGCATGATGCTCCAGCGCCTCGATCTGGCCCTGGCTCATCAGCGGGGCCAGTTGCAGCGACAGGCAGGCGCCGCTCATCATCTCGTTCACGGCGGTGTTCAATGTCATCGGCAGGCCCATGCCGCCATGCTCCGGGTCCGCCGTTATGCCGATCCAGCCACCCTCCGCGATGGCGCGAAACCCCTCGGCAAAGCCGGGTGAGGTGCGCACGACCCCGTTTTCAAGCCTGGCCGGATGCAGGTCGCCGGGGCGCTGCAGCGGTGCCAGCACCGCGTCGCACATCTTGCCCGCCTCGGAGAGGATGGCACGGGTGACATCCTCTGTCGCCTCTGCAAAACGCGCTGTGGCGCGCAGGGCCTCCGTGTCCAGAATGTGTTCGATCAGAAAGGCAAATTCATCTGTGGCAGCTTGGTATGGCATGTCTATCCTCTCCCGACTGGGGCGCAGCGGCTTGGCAACCCCGTCCCCACCCTGCTATGGGCAGGTCCGTAGTGCCGTCAACATGAAGCGCGGCACCCTGCCCCGCAACCCAAAACGCAGCGTCATCAGCACCCATGGCCGATCAGTCAGAGATCCTGCAATTCGACACGGACGGCATCGCCAGGGCCGCAGCACTTCTGTCCTCCGGGCAGTTGGTCGCCTTCCCGACCGAGACGGTCTATGGGCTGGGCGCGGATGCGCGTGACGGGGATGCCGTGGCGCGGGTCTATGCGGCCAAGGGCCGGCCCGGTTTCAATCCGCTGATCGCCCATCTGGCGGATGCCGGACTGGCCCGCAGCTATGTGCAATGGTCCGACATGGCGGAAATCCTGGCAACCGCATTCTGGCCGGGACCGCTGACGCTGGTCCTGCCGCTGAAACCCGGGCACGGGCTTTCAACGCTGGTGACCGCGGGCCTGGACACGGTGGCCCTGCGGGTGCCGGCCCATCCCGCAGCTCACGCGCTGCTGGAGGCTTTCGGCGGCCCGGTGGCGGCCCCTTCGGCCAATCCATCGGGTCGGATCAGCCCGACCACGGCTGCACATGTCTTGGCCGGTCTGTCAGGGCGCATCGCAGCAGTGCTGGACGATGGCCCTTGCACGGTGGGTCTGGAAAGCACCATCATCGGCCTGGATGGCCCGGCCCCCACCCTGCTGCGCGCAGGCGGGCTGCCGCAGGAGGCCGTGGAAGCGGCCCTTGGCCGGCCGCTGTCGGTTGTGAGCGGCGCAGAGGTGATTGCACCGGGGCAGCTTGCCTCCCACTACGCGCCGCGCGCGCGGGTCCGGCTGAATGCCACATCGGCAGAGGCCGAAGAGGTGATGCTGGGGTTCGGCCCGGTGGACGGGATGCTGAACCTCTCCCCGACCGGCGATCTGGTGGCGGCGGCAAGCCATCTGTTTGACCATTTGCACCAGCTAGACGCCATGAACCGCCCCATCGCGGTGGCTCCGATCCCCGATCACGGGCTGGGCCGTGCCATCAACGACAGGCTGCGCCGCGCCGCCGCCCCACGTTAAGACATTGCGGAAGAAATCCCGGGGTCAGGCCCTGCCTGCCGTCGCCGACAGGCCCAGGGGATCGACGCCCAGCGATTTCAGCGCCGCAGACCATTTGCGCTCGTCCGGCAGGTCGAACACCGTTTCTTGCGTTGCCTCGCAGGTCAGCCAGCCATTCTGGGCAATCTCGCCCTCCAGCTGGTCAGGCCCCCAACCGGAATAACCCAGCATCAACTGCGCCTTTTCGGGCCCCTTGCCTGCGGCGATGTCCTCAAGCACATCAAGCGTCGCCGTCACGGCAAAAGCACCTGCGATGTTCATGGTCTGCATGGCAGAGCGGTATTCCGGCGAATGCAACACGAAACCGCGCCCGGTCTCCACCGGCCCGCCGATATGCACCCGCAGGTCGAACTGCGCCGGGGCTGTCGGGGTCTCGATCTGGTCCAGCACATCGGACAGCGCCATGTCCGCCGCGGGCTTGTTGACGATCAGCCCCATCGCCCCCTTTTCCGAATGATCGGCGACAAAAATCACCGCATGGGCAAAGCGGGGGTCGCCCATGCCGGGCATCGCAACAAGAAGTTTTCCGGTCAGGTTCATCGGCTACGGCATGTCATTACAGGTGATTTCAGCCTTTACGATGCCCAAGCAGGCAGGCTGTGGCAAGGGGTGGATCAAATGTCGGTGACCTTGGCCGAAACATGGATGATGCAAACGTGACTTGGCAGGGGCGCGCGCTTGGGCCATTGAAAGGGCATGATCAAACATCTTGCATCCGCGCTGGCCCTTTGTCTGGCAACCGCCCTGCCGGGGCTCGCCCAGACCGGAATCGGCACACCCGTTACAGCGGAAATCCTGCCCGGATGGGTCAAGGCGGACGGCACCCGCGTCGCGGCGATCAGGTTCAAACTGGCACCGGGCTGGAAGACCTACTGGCGCGCGCCCGGCGATGCCGGCATCCCGCCGCAATTCGACTGGTCGCAGTCGGACAATCTGCGCGGCGTCGGCATCACCTGGCCGGCACCGAAAGTATTCCACGAAGGCGGGGTGCGCACCATCGGCTACAAGGACGAGCTGGTGCTGCCAATCACCCTTGCCCCGCGCAACGCCGGCAAGCCGATGCGCCTGACGGCAACCCTGGATTTCGGCGTTTGCAGCGACATCTGCGTGCCGCAGCAACTGGAAGTCTCTGCCATGCTGGACGGCACGGACAGCAGGCCGACACCGGCCATTGCAGCGGCCCTCGCCGCACGCGCCTATTCGGGGTCGGAGGCCGGCGTCAGTTCCGCCACCTGCAGCTTGCGGCCAACGGCAAACGGGCTTGAGATCGAGACGCGGCTGGATATGCCCCGCGCCGGCAAAAGCGAACTGGTGGTGATCGAACCCGGCCAGCCCGGCCTCTGGGCGGGCGAGATGGACAGCACAAGGTCCGGCGGAACGCTGACGGCAAGGGGCGCATTGTCCGCGATATCGGGGGGCGCGGTGGCTATCGACAGATCGGCCATCACCATCACCGTATTGGGCGACAATCAGGCCATAGAAATCCGCGGCTGCACACCCGGCTAAAGCGCCCCGCCTTGAACTTGAATCGCCGATACCCTGCCGCGCTGCGCGCTCTCTGGACATCGGCGATATGGAGTGTATCAGGCTAAAGCCGGGACGCTACAGGTGTCGGAGGTCAGCTGGCGGCCGCCTTCGCCCGCCTGCCCGACAGGGTGAAATAAAGCGCGCCGGTGACGTAACCTGCCAGCGCAATCACCCCGGCCCCGATCACGAACAACAGCAGCGCACCCTGGATTCCGCCCATGGCAAAGGGAACCAGCCCGGAAACCGTCGGCTGCACGCTGCCCTGCCAGACCGCCCAGCCCAGCGTCAGACCACCCCAGGCCAGCACCAGCAGCCAAAGCGCGATCATCCCCAGCCGCAGGCTGCGCAGCGGCGCCCGCAGGCCGCGCCGCATCGCGGTCACCTGCAACGCCACATCCTGCTGGGCCGCCACCAATGCGGGCACCACAAGAAGCACCAGCAACATGCCAAAGCCCAGCCCATAAACCAGCGTGATCACCGTGGGCTTGAGAAACTGCGCCTGCTGGCTTTGCTCATAAAGCAGCGGCGCCATGCCCAGCACCGTGGTCAGCGTGGTCAGCATCACGGGCCGCAGCCGATCTGCCGCGCCGTCGATGATCGAGGGGACCAGCCCCCGCGTTTCGGCATATTCGTCGATGGTCGTCACCAGCACGATGGAATCATTGATGATGATCCCGGTCATGCCCAGCAGCCCCACCACCGTGAACATGCTCAGCGGCACATCCCACAGCGCGTGCCCATAGATCGCCCCGACCAGGCCGAAGGGGATGATCGCCATCACCACCAGGGGCCGCGTCCAGCTGCCAAATATCCATGCCAAAACCAGGTAGATGCCCGTCAGAACCAGAATCAGCCCGGTCAGCGCGTCGCTGAGGAAATCGCTTTCCTGTTCGCTCAGCCCAGACAGGCGGAACTCGACCTGCTGTTCCGAGGCGACGCGCGGCAGGATGACCTCCTGCAGGGCCTGCTGGATCTCTGTCGCGCGGGCGGCATCGTCTTCCGAGATATCGCCGGTCACCGAGATCAGCCTGATCCCGTTCTCGCGCCGCACCGTGCTGAAACCGGTCCGCCGCGCCACGCTGACGATATCGGCCAGCGGCACATAAAGCCCCTCCGGCGTGCGCATCTGGGTCCGGTCCAGGAAATCCGCCGTCAGCTCGCCCTCGGGCAGTTCCACCCGGATCGCGGCAGAGCGCGGACCATCGGGATAGGTCGCCGCTTCGATCCCGGCCAGGCGATTGCGCAGCACCCGCCCCAACGTGTCGATGGTAAAGCCCAGCGCCTGCCCCTGCGGGGTCAGATCGAGGATCAGCTCTTCCTTGTCATAGGCCAGGTTATCCTCGACCGCGCTGACCTCGGGATAGCGGCGCAATGCATTCTTCAGGTCTTCCGCCGCAGCCTTGAGCCTTTCGGTACTGGCCCCGTAGAATTGCACGTCCAGCGCATCGCCTCCCGGTCCTGACCGCCAGCCGCGAAAGCTGACGGTTTCAGCCAGCGGATGGTTCACCACCCGGTCCTGCAATTCTCCCACGAAGGCAAAGCTGGAATAAGGGCGCAGATCGGCGTCGATCAGCTCGATCGAGATGCCGCCCAGCAGATCCGCATCCTTGTTATCCGCCCCTGCCAGGCCGCGCCCCGAGGTGCCGCCGATCTGGGCCATCACATAGTCCAGCGGATTGGCCCCGTAGCGCGCCTCATATTCCGCACCCAGGGCTTCGGTCGCGCGCTGCATCTCGCGCATCATCTCCATCGTGTCGGCGCGGCTGGCCCCCTCTGCCATGGCAAAACTGCCCGACACGGAGCCCTGCTCCGGCGAATTGAAGAACCGCCATTGCACCGATCCGTTGATAAACAGCGTGATCTGCGACGCCAGCACCACGACCACACCCGCCAGCACGACATAGCGGGCGGCGATCACCCCGGCCATGAAGGGGCGGAAGAGCCGGTCGCGCATGAACTCGAACCCGCGGTTCACCACCCGGCTGGGCAGATCGTACCAATGTTCCCTGGCCGCCGCGCGCATCGCATGTGCCATGTGGTTGGGCAGGATCAGGAAACATTCAACCAGCGACGCGGCCAGAACGGCAATCACGGTAAAGGGGATATCCTGGATCAGGTCACCGAACCGGCCCCCGACAACAACCAGCCCGTAAAAGGCGATGATGGTCGTCAGGGTGGCGGCAAAAACCGGCATCGCCATCCGCCGCGCGGCATTCTCCGCCGCCTGCAAGGCACTTTCTCCGGCCCGGTAACGCTGATCGGCATATTCGCCCACCACGATGGCATCGTCGACCACGATGCCCAGCGTGATGATCAGCCCGAAAAGCGAGATCATGTTGAAGGTGAGCCCGCCCGCATACATCAGCGCGATGGCCGCCCCCATCGCCACCGGAATGCCAGCCGCCACCCAGAAGGCGGTGCGCGCGTTCAGGAACAGGAACAGCAGCAGCACAACCAGCCCCAGACCCATAAGACCATTGTCGATCAGCAGGTCCAGCCGCCCGGTGATCGCCTCCGCCCGGGTGCGGATCAATTCGACGGTGACATTTGCGGGCAGGCTGGCCGACAGCTCTGCCGCCACCTCCTCGACCGTGGCCTGGATGCCGATGGCATCACCCCCGTCAGAGCGGTCCACCCGGACCGAAACGGCGGGATTGGCACCGACGAAGTAGGATTGCATCCGGTCCACGCCTTCGCTGCGCACGGTCGCCAGGTCACCGATGGTCAGCTTGGAGCCATCGGCGTTGGAGCGCAGGACGATCCCGGAAATCTCCTGTGCGCTGCGTTTGGCGGTGCCGGTGCGGACCCTTGCATTGGCCCCGGTGACATCCCCTGCCGGGTCCGCATCGACCTCGGAGGCGATGGCAGCGGCAATATCGGCCATGGATATGTCAAAGGCGATCAGCTTGGCAGAAGGCACCTCGACCAGCGTCTGTGGTGCCGCGATCCCCTGGATCGACGTGCGGGTGACACCACGGGCGAACAGCCGGGTCACGAATTCATCGGCAAACCGGCCCAGCTGTTCGGGCGCGATGGGGCCGGTGATGACCACATCTGTCACCCGGTCGCGCCAGGCCCCGCGCCGGACATTGGGGTCTTCCGCCTCCTCCGGCAGGGTGGTGATGGCATCCACCGCCGTTTGCACATCGGTCGCCGCGCGTGCCATGTCCCAGCCCGGTTCGAAATCCAGCGTGACCGTGCCCCGCCCTTCGCGCGACGTGCTTTCCGAGCTTTCGACACCCTCAACCGCCAGCAGCGCCGGTTCCAGCACCTGCACGATTGCGGCGTCCACATCCTCGGCTCCCGCCCCGTCCCAGACCGTGGTGACAGTGACATTGTCGACAATCACATCGGGGAAGAACTGCGCGCGCATGTTCGGTGCGGCAGCGGCCCCCGCAACCAGCAGCAGGACCAGCAGAAGGTTCGCCGCCGTGCGGTGCCGCACGAAGTAGGACAGCAGCCCCCCGGCCTTGCCCGTGATCGCGCGGACCATACCCTAGCCCCCCATCCGGCTTTCCAGCCGCGCCACCATGCCGGCAGGGACACGCGGTTCCGACAGCCGTGCCAAGACCCGTTCCTTTGCCTCCTGCGGCATCGCGCTGCTGGCCTCGACAAAGGCCACCAATCGCGCGCGGCGCTCTTCACTCAGCTCCAGCATATCCGCCGCCTCATCCGGCTGTGGTTGCGGCAAGGCCCGGTCAAGGGGTTTGACGGCAATGCCTGCACCCAGCAGGGGCGAGCGTTCGCGCACGACCTGGCGGCCCTCGACCGGGCCCCTGACCAGCACGTCGTCACCCTGGCGGCGCAGCAATTCCACCGGCACCTGCTCCAGCCTGTTGCCTTCGCCCAGCACCAGCACGCTCTCACCGGCATCCAGCGCGGAAGCGGGCAATTTCACCACGTTCTGCAGCACCGGCTCCGCCACCCGGACGGTGACGAAATCGCCGGTCTTGAACCCGGCGGCATTCTCCAGTGCGGCAAAGATCAGACGCCCCGTCGCCCCCTCGCCCGCGGCGGCACTGGCCCGGCTGATGCGGCCCCGCGCCTCCAGGTCGACACCGGCCACATCCAGCGTCACCGTGACATCGCTGCTGATCAACCGGCCCTCATCGTCCAGCAGGCGGGCATATTGCGCCGTGGACAGGCGAAACGACACCTCCAGATCATCGGGGTCGATCAACTGGGCCAGCTGCTCATTGGCAGAGGCCAGACGCCCCACCACCACGGAGGTGGCCGAAAGCGTGCCGGAAAACGGCGCTTCGATCGTCGTGTCGTCCAGACGGCGCTCTGCCTCTGCCAGGGCGATCCTTGCCCGTTGCAGGCTGGTCGCGGATTGATCCACCCGCGCCTCGGCCGCTGCAACCGCCTGCCGGGAGGAGATCACCGCCAGCCGGGCGGTCGATGCGGCCAGTTCGGCGGTTTCCGTTGCGGTGGCGGTGCTGACGCCCCGCTCCCCCAGATCCTGTTGCCGGTCAAAGGCACGGTCGCGCAGGGCGGCCTGTTCTTCGGCAGCCGTGAGAGAATCCCGTGCCAGCACCAGCGCCCGTTCTGCATCGCGCTGTTCGGCCTGCGCATCGGCGATATCGCTGGCAGCCCGGTCCACCGCCGCCTGCGCATCGCTGGGGTCAAGCCGCACCAGTACCTGCCCGGCCTCAACCGCGCCGCCATCCTCGAAACCCTCCGCCAGTTCAACGACCCGCCCGCCCACAGCGGCGCGCAGTTCCAGCAGACGGCGGCTTTGCAGCTCGCCGAAGGTCTCCAGCACCGGAGCGATATCCGTCGCCTCGGCCAGCATCACATTGACGGAAAACACCCGTTCGCGCGCGGGCGGTGTCCGGGGTTCCTGCGCAAGACGTTCCTGCAGCGCGCTGCCGACCAGATAGACGGCAAACACCAGGAGCCCCAGCGTCGCCGCCGCGAGGAACAGGCCGATCATACTCTGTCTGAGAAACCGCATGCAGATCCGATCCGAAAATGACTGAGACGAGAGAGCTATACCCTAGTTCGCAGCCGAAAAATACAATTCACACCCCTGATACGCAGCAGCGAAACCTTTCCGTCGCCGCCACCAGTCTAGAATGTCGCGCAGCTTTGACCCGGTACATCCGATTTTCTGAATCGCATCAACGGGCCGCATCCTGCAATTCTGACCCAAACGTCAGGTATCTCTGGCCCGGCTTGCGCCTCACGTCATACTGGGCACCATACTGCCATTCACCGCAATCCGCGCGGAGGTCCGTTGTCCCGTTCCGGGTCCGCGATGAGGTAAAAGCAATCTTCGCGCGACCTCATACAACCACGAATAAACCGGGCAGATCAGCCTTGCTTGCCGAACAGCCCGCCAAGGGCACGTTTGATGATGCTCCGCACCCTGGGGCGTTTCGACGGGGTAAAGGGCAAGGGGCGGCACACCTCCATCGCTGCCACACCGACGCGCGCGGTCAGCGCCCCGTTCACCAGGCCTTCGCCAAAGCGCCGGCTGAGCTTGCCCAGCAGCGATCCGCCCAGGATCGGTTCCAGCATGTCGTCGCCCACGGCCACCGCACCCGTCGCCACAAGATGCGACAGCACCGCACGGGTCAGCCGCCATGAGCCGAAAAAACCCGAGCGGCCGCCGTAGATCTCCGCAATCCGGCGGATCATCCGCAGGTTCGATGTCAGCGCCGCGGCCACATCGGCCAGCGCCAGCGGCACCAGCGCCGTCACCGTCGCCACCTGCCGCGCCGCCGCCTCGACCTCGCGGCTGGCGGCAAGGTCGAGCGGGCCAAGCAGTTCGGCCTCGGTCAGTGCCAGCAGACCCTGAGCATCCAGCTGGTCCCTCCGCAGTTCCGCCAGCCTGTCCCGGCCCCAGCGGGTGTCCTCGCGGCCCTTGTAGAGCGCGACCATCCGGTCTGTGACGGCCCGCGCGGCCCCCAGATCAGCCTGCGCCAGCGCCTCTGCCGCATCATGGCGCAGCCCGTCGAGCCGGGCCAGACGGCCAAAGGCAGCCATCTCGCGCAGGCAAAGCAGCGACAGGACCAAAAGGAAGGCCGCGACCAGCACCGTCATCGCCCAGCCCAGCAGCGGATATTGCGCCATCAACCCGGTGATGAAACTCCACGCCGCGATCGAGACCGCAGCCCCCACAAGCGCCGTTGCAAGCCACCAGAACAGCCGCACCAACAACGAGGGGCGCCGCGCGGCAAGCTGGGCAGCGATCTGCATCGCCTGCCCCTTTGGCGCCGGGTCCGACAGATCCGGCACCGGCGGCGCTTCGGCCACCTGCGGGCGCAGCGCCGCGTCTTCGTCGAGTTCAAACAGAACCGGGCCCCTGGCCATCACCTTGCCTCCTGTTGCCATTCATAGCGAATATCGGGCAGGCCCTCGTCATTGGCCTCGCCCTGTGTCCGCAACGCTTCACGGAACCCATGCCGCAGGTAGAACCGCTGCGCGCCGGTATTGGCCTGAAAGGTCCAGAGCGTCAGCGCTGGTGCCGCGGCCTGTGCCTGCCGCAGCAGATCGCTGCCAATGCCCTGTCCCCGTGCCACCCGCGCGACATATAGCGCATGCAGTTGGGCAGCGTCGCGCGCGGCAAAGCCCAGAACCTCATCCACCCCTACGGCCAGGGTCACCCAGCCAAGGTCGATCATATCCGCCGCATGGGCCAGATCCTGCGCCCGGCTGTGGATGCGCGGCATCCAGGGGGTCGTGTCCACGAATTCGGACAGGATCATCCCCACCGCCCCCGCATCGACGGGCCGTGCCGCCCGCAGCCGGATCACAGCCGGTCCCCGAACAGGAATTCCGCCGCCCGGTCCAGCCGGATATGCGGCGGCCCGTCGCCGGGACGCAACGCCAGCGGGGCCGGTGCAAACCGCATGATCTGGTAGTCCTGATCCAGCCAGCTTTCTGCCCCGCTGCGCGCCGGCGTCAGCAGATGTGCGGGATCCGAAGGCAGGTCACCGGGATAGAATGCCGCCTCCTTGCCGGTCTCCAGCAGGGTGCCGCGCACCACGCCCAGATCTTCGCCCTGATGTTTCATCATGTCTTCGGTCGTGGCCCGCAGCGAGGCGATGGCCATGGCGGCGGTCCCCGCACCTGCATATTGCGCCCGGTCCCGCGCCTCGCGGGTCAGCGCCTCCATGATCGCGGTCAGTTTGGGATGCTGGCTGTGATGCAGATGATCGGCCTTGGTGGCGGCAAAGAGGATCTTCTCCACCCGCTTGCCACCCAGCAGGCTGCTCAGGAACCGGTTGCGGCCGGGCCTGAAGGCGCCCAGCGTCTCGCCCATGGCGCCGCGCAGGTCCTCCACCGCCTGTGGCCCCTGATGGATCGCACCCAGCGCATCCACCAGCACGATCTGCCGGTCGATGCGCGCAAAATGATCCCGGAAAAACGGCCGCACCACGCGGGATTTGTAAGCCTCGAACCGGCGCGCCATCTCGCGGTGAAGCGAACCGCGCGAAGACGACCCCTCAACCGGAATCGGGGCAAAGGTAAGCACGGGGCTGCCCGCAAGATCGCCAGGCAGCAGAAACCGCCCCGGCGTGCAGTCAGAAAACCCCGCCGCGCGGGCCTGAACCAGATATTCGCCAAAAAGCCGGGCAAGCTCCTGCGCCAGCGGCTCGTCATGTTTGCCCTCGGGGTCGACGTTGCGCGCGCGCGCCATGAATTCGGCAGCCGAGGGCCGCGCCGCGATCCGTTCCAGGGTCTCGCGCGACCAATCTTCGAAACTGCGCTCCATCAGCCCCAGATCCAGCAGCCATTCGCCGGGGTAATCGACAATATCCAGATGGATGGTGCGCGGCCCCTGCAAACCCGCCAGCAAACCGGTGGGCCGCACCTTGAGCGACAGGCGCAATTCGGAAATCGCGCGGGTGCTGTCGGGCCAATGGGGCGCAGGGCCGGTCAGCGTGGCCAGATGGGATTCATATTCGAAACGCGGCACGGTGTCGTCGGGCTGGGGCTGCAGGAACGCCGCCTGAATCCGCCCCTCCCGCGCGGCAACCAGACCGGGCATGCGGCCACGGTCCAGCAGGTTCGCCACCAGCGAGGTGATAAAGACCGTCTTGCCGGACCGCGCCAGCCCGGTCACGCCCAGCCGGATCACGGGTTCCATGAACGTCTCCGACACCGCGTCCTGCACATTTTCGACCTGACGCCAGATGCCGTCCGCGATCCGCCCGATGACCAATGCCTTGCCCGTCCCTTCGTTGCTGGGTGTAACATAGGGTCGCGACGCAGGGATTGCCAGATGGCCACCGCCCCGCTAAAGCGCGGCCATGCCCCGATATGCCCTGAAAATCGAATACCACGGCGCGCCCTTCGTTGGCTGGCAAAGGCAGACGAACCTGTCCTCGGTTCAGGGTGCGATCGAAGCTGCCCTGGCCCGGCTGGAACCGCGCACCCACAACATTGTCGCCGCCGGACGCACCGATGCGGGCGTGCATGCGCTGGCGCAGGTGGCCCATTGCGACATGGCGGATGACTGGGACCCGTTTCGCCTGTCGGAAGCGCTGAACTATCACCTCAAGCCGCAGCCCGTCGCGATCCTTGATTGCAAGGCCGTGCCGGATGATTTTCACGCGCGCTTTTCAGCGCTGGAACGGCGGTATCTTTTCCGCATCCTGTCGCGCCGCGCACCTGCCGTGCACAGCGCCGGTCTGGTCTGGCAGATCAAACACCGGCTGGACCTTGAGGCCATGCGGGAGGCGGCGGGGATTCTGCTTGGAAAGCACGACTTTACCACCTTTCGTTCAACCGTCTGTCAGGCGGACAGCCCGGTCAAGACGTTGGATCACCTGACCATAGCACAGGTTGAGGCACCCGGCGGCGTGGAATACCATTTCGATGTGCGCGCACGGTCGTTCCTGCACAATCAGGTCCGCAGCTTTGTCGGCTCGCTGGAGCGGGTCGGCACCGGATCATGGCAGCCGCAGGACATGCAAAAGGCGCTTGATGCCCGCGACCGGGCGGCCTGCGGTCCGGTCTGCCCACCTCAGGGGCTCTACCTCGCGCATGTCGGCTATCCGGACGATCCCTTCGCCTGAGGCGGTGCCAGACTTTTCAAAAAGTCTGGGCCGATTTTTTCAAAAAAATCGTCATCTTGCGCGGGGTTGTTCAGCTCGGCTCATCCCATGTACCATGGTGGTTTCCGGCCATGTCCAGCCGCCCGAACCCGTGATGTCCAAAGAAATCCCGCTGCGCCTGTATCAGGTTTGCGGTCCCCCGCGCCCGGCGCATGGTGTCATACCACGCCAGCCCCGCAGAGAGCGCAGGCAGCGCCACGCCCATGGAGACCGCCGCCACCAGCACCCGCCGCAGTGCCGGGATTGCCTCCTGCAACTGGGTGCGGATCGCGGGGGCCAGGATCAGATGGCCATGGGGCAGCTCCCCGCGGAAGGCTGACGCAAGGTCATCCAGCAAGGCGGAGCGGATGATGCAGCCGGCCCGCCAGATCTCTGAAATCCGGGCCAGATCCAGCTGCCAGCCGAATTCCCCGGAAGCCGCCGACAGGATGCGGAACCCCTGCGCATGCGACAGGATGCGCCCCGCCAGCAGCGCCAGCTCCAGGTCCCTCTCAGGGGGCATCTGCGCGTCCAGCGCGCCCGCTGCCAGCATCGGCTCCGCCGCCGCGCGCATGTCCTTTTCCGAGGACCAGCCGCGCGCGCCCACCGCCGCCTCGATGGTGCTGGCCGATTGCCCCATCCTCAGGGCCTCGATCAGGGTCCAGCGGCCGGTGCCCTTTTGCCCCGCCTGATCGCGGATCACATCGACCATCGGCTGCCCCGTCTCCCTGTCGGTAGAGGACAGCACGGTCGCGGATACATCCATCAGGTAGGATTTCAGCGGCCCCTCGCGCCAGCCCTCAAAGAGCCTGCCGATGCTCTGCGCCGTTTGTCCGGCACCGTCGCGCAACAACCCGTAAACCTCTGCAATCATTTGCATATCGGCATATTCGATGCCGTTGTGAACGGTCTTGACGAAATGGCCCGCCCCGTCGGGACCCAGATGCGCAACGCAGGGCTCGCCCTCGAATCTCGCGGCAATTGCCTCCAGCATCGGTTGCAACTGGGTCCAGGAATGACCGGTGCCGCCCACCATCATCGAAGGGCCGTGGCGCGCGCCCTCCTCGCCGCCCGACACGCCCATGCCGACGAAATGCAGCCCCTTGTCCGTCAGCTCTGCCGCGCGTCTGCGGGTGTCGTTGAAATCGGCATTTCCGCCGTCGATAATGGTATCGCCCGGGTCCAGCAGGGGTGCGATCTCGGCAATCATCGCATCCATCGGCGCGCCCGACGGGATCATGAACAGGATCGACCGGGGGGTGGCGAGCGCCGCGACGAAACCGGCCAGTGCCGGGGTGCCGACCAGGCGGTCGGCCAGCGGCCCCGCTTCCACCAGGAACGGGTCGATCCATTCCGCCTCCCGGTTGGACACCGCAACGGTGAATCCGCTCTCTGCCAAATTCAATGCCAGAGCGGAACCCATTGTCCCCAAACCGAAAACACCTATATCTGCAGTGGCGGTCATGATTGCTCCCTCAATTGCTTGTCCGCAGAGTGGTCGCTGGACCCGCAAGGTGCAAGCCAACAGATTGGATTTGCCTTTCGGCGGGGAATAAGTTATCCACAGGCAGATACAAGACGATGATATTAATAAGAAATTAACAGGCAAACCAGATGATACACGCCTTTCGCCTCGCCTGGACCGAGATGGTCCTTCCTATTCTGAAACGCCCCAAGCGTTTGCAGGTCGCGGCCCTGTGCTATCGCGACACAGCGGAGGGCAAGCGCGTGCTGCTGATCACCAGCCGCGACACGGGCCGCTGGATCGTGCCCAAGGGCTGGCCGATCGACGGGCTGGACGGCCCCGGTGCCGCCCTGCAGGAAGCCTGGGAAGAGGCCGGCGTGCGCAAGGCCGAGATCGAAAGCGATCCGGTGGGATTTTACTATTATGCCAAGGGCATGACCGAAGGTCTGACCATCCCGGTCGAGGCGCAGGTCTATCTGACGCGGGTCAAGGAGCTGGGCGAGGATTATCCGGAGGCGGATGTGCGCAAGCGTGCCTGGTTCACCCCCGAACGGGCCGCCGAGCTGGTCGAGGAACCTGACCTGCAGGACATGCTGCGCGCCCTCTGAAGCGCCTGACGACCCCCCGTGATCCCACAGCACACTTGCGCGCGAAGGCCCGCTGTGCCAACCGGTGGAACCCATAGACATGTCACCGGGGGAGACAACAGGTATGAGCAGCCGACCGAAGGGCAGCCAATGGAAGACGCTGGATACCGACCTTAATCGGATTTCGCAGGTCGAACAGGCCACGGCCTATGTGTCGCGGCCCCTGGTCGCCACCGGGATCGCGCTGGCCTTCATGGTGCTGGCCGGCGTGATGGCCTCCATATTCTTCGGTCAGACCCCACAAAACTTCGTGGTGATCGCCGCCGCCGTCTTTGGCGCCTACATGGCGGTCAACATCGGGGCAAATGACGTTGCCAACAACATGGGTCCGGCGGTCGGGGCGAATGCCCTGACCATGGGCGGGGCCATCCTGATCGCGGCCCTGTGCGAAAGCGCGGGTGCCCTGCTGGCGGGGGGCGACGTGGTCTCCACCATTTCCAAAGGCATCATCGACCCTGCTTCCATCGCGGACACGCGGATTTTCATCTGGGCGATGATGGCGGCGCTTATTTCCTCTGCCCTCTGGGTCAATCTGGCCACCTGGGTCGGGGCGCCCGTCTCGACCACCCATTCGGTTGTGGGCGGGGTCATGGGGGCCGGTATCGCGGCGGCAGGGATGTCTGTGGTGAACTGGCCCTCCATGGGCATGATCGCGGCAAGCTGGGTCATCTCGCCGGTGCTGGGGGGCGTCGTGGCGGCAGGCTTCCTGGCCTTCATCAAGGCGCGCATCCTCTACCAGGAGGACAAGATCGCCGCCTCGCGGACCTGGGTGCCGGTGCTGGTCGGGCTCATGGCCGGCGTCTTTGCCACCTATCTCGCGCTCAAAGGCTTGAACAAGGTCGTCACCATCGGCATGTCCACTGCGCTGATCATAGGCGTGCTGGTGGGTCTGGCCACCTATGCCATTTCCGCGCCGCGGATCCGGCGCAAGTCGGAAGGGATGGAGAACCGCAACAAATCCGTCAAACTGCTCTTTGGCCTGCCGCTGGTCTTTTCGGCGGCGCTGCTCAGCTTTGCCCATGGGGCCAATGACGTGGCCAATGCGGTCGGGCCTTTGGCGGCCATCGTGCATGCCAGTGAATTCGGCGGTTTCGAAGCCAAGGTCAGCATCCCGCATTGGGTCATGGTGATCGGCGCTTTCGGCATCTCTTTCGGGTTGTTCCTGTTCGGGCCCAAACTGATCCGCATGGTCGGCAGCCAGATCACCAAACTGAACCCGATGCGCGCCTATTGCGTGGCGCTCTCTGCCGCCATCACGGTGATCATCGCCTCCTGGCTGGGTCTGCCGGTCAGTTCGACACATATCGCTGTCGGCGGGGTCTTCGGTGTCGGGTTCTACCGCGAATGGCATATGGAGCGGCGGTTGCGCAGACCGGATGTCACCGTCGGCACTGTCAAAAGGATCGCGCCAGAGGAACGCCGCCGCCGCAAGCTGGTGCGCCGGTCGCATTTCATGACCATCGTCGCGGCCTGGGTGATCACCGTACCGGCGGCGGCAACGATCTCGGCGCTGATTTTCCTGGTTTTGAACGTCGTGACGAACTGACTGCCGCCCGGGATCAGGCCTGCTGATCCAGGGGCCGCGCAGCGGTGCGTTTCAACTCGGCCCGCAATGCGGCGGCGGGCAGGTTGGGCAGGCCCTGACCTGCGATTTCAGCCGTCTCGATCAGTTCGGCCACCAATCGTGCAACCGGTGTCCTGCGCCCCAGTTCCGCGCCCATGCGGATAAGCTCGCCCTGCAGCGCGTCGATCTCTGTCGGGCGATGTGCCATCAGGTCATAGGACATGGAGGCGCGGGCCTGATCGTCAATCGTCAGCATCTGTGCGGCCACCCGCGTAAAAAGCGGCGTGGGCAACCGAAAGATCCAGGGGACGGCACCGACGGAAACCGGCGTTGTCGAGGCAGGCGAAATCCCCTTGCCGCGCAGCACCGCCAGCGCCTCGGCCCATTGGTCGGCCATCAGCCGCCGCCAGCCCCTGTCGTGCAATTGTGCCTTCAGCGGCAGGCCACTGAGCGCATTCAGCGCATTGTTGAGGTTGATCAGGAACTTGCCCCATTGCACCGCGTCGATATCGCGGCTTTCCCTGACCCGCAGGTAAGGCACGCTGAGCAAGGCCCCCAGATCGTCCGGCCCGGCCCCGATGACGATATCGCCGCTGGTCGCACGGTGATAGCCGCCCTGCCCCATCGGCACCACGTTGAAGGGCACCATCCCGCCGCGCAGGTCGCGGCCTGGCAGGAGGCGCTGCAGCGTCAGGACATTGGTCACCCCGTTCTGAAGGCTCACCACCGGGCATTTCGCGGGCGCATGCCGGTCGATCAGCCGCGCGATCTGCGCGGTGCTGCCCGATTTGACCGTCACAAGGATCAGATCGGCATCGGCGAGGCAGGCAGGATCTTCCGACAGGGTCATCCTGTCGCCGCTGACCTTTTGCGCCATGCCGTCGAAATCCGTCAGGGTCAGCCCGTGGGTATGTATCTCCGCCGCGACCCTTGGCCGGAGCAGCAAGGTCACCTGTGCCCCCGCCGCCGCCAGCACCCCACCTACGAAACAGCCGATGGCACCCGCGCCGGCTATGACGATATTGGGGTCTGCGCGCATTGCGGTCCTATCGGCCCAGACAGTGGCGCATGATGGCCTTTTGCGCGTGCAGGCGGTTCTCGGCCTCGTCGAAGATCACCGAATGCGGCCCGTCCATGACGGCGCTGGTCGCTTCATCCTCGCGGTGGGCGGGCAGGCAATGCATGAACAGGGCATCCTCCTTGGCCCGCGCCATCAGCGCCTCGTTCACCTGATAGCCGCGCAACTGGTTGTGGCGGCGCTCGCGGGCCGACTGGGGGTCATGCATGCTGACCCAGGTGTCCGTCACCACAAGGTCCGCGCCCTCGACCGCCTTGTTGGGATCGCGCTCCACCGTGTAGAGCCCGGCAAGCGCCGGTTCCGGGTCAAGCGGTGGCGGGCCGGTAAAGACCAGATCAAAGTCGAACTGCTTGGCCGCATGGGCGAAGCTGGCAAAGACATTGTTGCCATCGCCCGACCAGACAACGCGCTTGCCCTTGATCGGGCCGTTGTGTTCCTCGAAGGTCATGATATCGGCCATGATCTGACAGGGATGGCTGCGGTTGGTCAGCCCGTTGATCACCGGCACGCTGGCGTATTCGGCCATGTCCAGCAGGGTCTGTTCCTCGAAGGTACGGATCATGATCAGATCCACATAGCGCGACAGCACGCGGGCGGTGTCCGCGATGGTTTCGCCATGGCCCAGCTGCATGTCGGCCCCCGAGAGCACCATGGTCTGTCCGCCCATCTGGCGGACCCCAACGTCAAAGGACACGCGGGTCCGGGTGGAGGGTTTTTCAAAGATCAGGGCGACCATGTGGTCCTTGAGCGGCAATGTGTCGTCCGGCGCGCCCTTGGGCCGCCCGTTGCGCGATTGTTTCATCGCGGCGGCATTGTCGATGATCTGCCGCAAATCGGCGGAATCGGTTGTGTTGATGTCGAGAAAGTGTGTCATGTCAGTCTCTTACTTGGCGACCGCACGCCCGTGGCGGGCGGAGTCGCAGGGATATTTATGGGCCAAAAAGAAATCAGGACCCGGCAAGCGCGCCAGCGGCCCGATCAAGGCGGCTGACCGCTTCGGCGATCTCCTCGTCGGTGATGTTCAGCGGCGGCAGCAGGCGTACCACGTTATCGGCAGCGGGCACGGTTATCACCTCGACACCGTAACCGGCGGTCACCAGATCGGCGGGGGCGATCTTGCATTTCAGACCCAGCATCAGGCCCGATCCGCGGACCTCTTCCAGCACATCCGGGTGGCTGGCCACCAGCCCCTCCAGCTTTTGCCGCAGCAGCCCCGCCTTGCGGTTCACCTCTGCCAGAAAATCCGGGTCGGCAACGATGTCCATCACCGCGCAGCCCACGGCACAGCCCAGCGGGTTGCCGCCATAGGTGGAGCCATGGGTCCCTGCCGTCATGCCGCTGGCCGCCTCCTCGGTCGCCAGCACGGCGCCCAGGGGGAAGCCGCCACCGATGCCCTTGGCCACCATCATGATGTCGGGGGTCACGCCCGCCCATTCATGGGCAAAAAGCTTGCCGGTGCGCCCCACGCCGCATTGCACCTCGTCCAGGATCATCAGGATGCCCTTTTCGTCGCAGAGGTCACGCAGCCCCTTGAGACAGGCATCGGGTAGCGGGCGAATGCCGCCTTCGCCCTGCACCGGCTCGACCAGCACGGCGCAGGTCGTGTCGGTGATCGCGGCGTTCAACGCCTCGTGGTCGCCAAAGGCAAGATGGACAAAACCGGGCAGCAGGGGGCCGAACCCCTTGGTCATCTTCTCTGACCCGGCGGCGGCAATCCCGGCAGAGGACCGGCCATGGAACGCGCCGTCGAAGGTGATGATCTCGACCCGCTCGGGCTGACCCTTGTCGTAGAAATACTTGCGCGCCATCTTCACCGCCAGTTCGCAGGCCTCTGTGCCCGAGTTGGTGAAAAAGACGGTATCGGCAAAGCTATGTTCGACCAGCTTGTCCGCCAGCGCCTGCTGTTGCGGAATCTGGTAGAGGTTCGAGGTGTGCCAGAGGGCGCCGGCCTGATCCGTCAGCGCCTTGGTCAGCGCCGGGTGTGCGTGGCCCAGCGCGTTCACGGCGATGCCTGCGCCAAGGTCCAGAAAACGTCGTCCGTCCGCCTCGATCAGCCAGGTGCCTTCGCCCTTCACAAAGCTGAGGGGCGCACGGTTATAGGTCGGCAGGACAGAAGAGATCATCTGAAGTTTCCTTGGATAGGGCCGCGAAAAGCCCAAATGGGCATGGGCGGCGTGCTGGGTCAAGAGATTTGGGGAGGTGCAATGCACCATGGATCAGACCTGCGGTCGGCAGGTCACGCTGGGCTGTTTCAGCCGCGGCGTCGTCGGGACGGGATATGTCGCATCGTGATCATGGCGCATTCATTACGCCGCATTTCGCCTTTTGCCTAGCCCGAAAATGACGCCTTGTCTCTGCACATTGTTGCGGCCATACCGGCCGCATGTATCAGGCCAGGGTCCAGAACAACGCACTTGCCGCCGGCTTGATCGGGGTGGCAACGGCCTTCATTGCGGCGACGACCCTGATGGCCAAGGCCCTGGGCGGTGACACCTTCGGCGCCCCCCTCCCCGCGCTGCAGATCAGCCATGGCCGTTTCCTCTTTGCCTTTGTGGTGATCGGCAGTGCCACGCTGATCCTGCGCCCCGCCCTGGAGCGGCCCCACTGGGGCCTGCACATCGCCCGGACCGCCTGTGGCTGGGGCGGGATCACGCTGATGTTTGCCTCTGTCGCCTTCATCCCGCTGGCGGATGCCACGGCGATCTCCTTTCTCAACCCGGTATTCGCGATGATGCTGGCGATCCCGCTGCTGGGCGAGAAGGTCGGGCGCATCCGCTGGTCCGCTGCGGCAATGGCCATGGCCGGTGCGGCCGTGCTGCTGCGGCCCACGCCTGACAGTTTTCAGCCCGCCGCGCTGCTGGCATTGGGGGCGGCCATGGTCATGGGGATGGAGCTGATCTTTATCAAGAAACTGGCCCGGCGCGAAAACCCGTTCCAGATCCTGCTGGTCAACAACTTCATCGGCCTGGGCATCGCGACGCTGGCGGTTCTGCCGGTGTGGCAGCCACCGACCACGGCGCAATGGGCCGTGCTGGCGGGCATCGGCGGTTGCATGGCGCTGGCGCAGACCTGTTTCGTCAATGCCATGGCGCGCGCCGACGCCAGCTTTGTCGCGCCCTTCAGCTATGCCACGCTGATCTTTGCCACCCTCTATGACATCGCGTTTTTCGGGGTCATCCCGGATGCGGTTTCGCTTCTGGGCGCTGCCATCATCATCGCCGGTGCCGTCCTTCTGGCCCTGCGCGAGGCGCGGCTGAAACCGGAGCCGCCGCGGCCCACAACCGCGGTGTGACGCATCGTCCCTTGCACCCGGCAGTGGAGTGATTAGAATAGGGGCCTGACTTTGACAAAGCGGCCACTCAAAAAGGGCCGCTTTTTAACTGGGGAAACCTGCGATGTCCTGGACCGATGAGCGTGTTGAGACGCTGAAAAAGATGTGGGGCGAAGGCCAGTCCGCGAGCCAGATCGCCAAGGAACTTGGCGGCGTGACGCGCAATGCCGTGATCGGCAAGGTGCATCGTCTGGGCCTGTCGAACCGCGCCACATCCGGGGCCGCAGCGGCCAAACCGGAAACCAAGCCGAAGCCGGAAGCCAAACCCAAGGCGCCGCCGAAGCCCGAAAAGCCCGAGATGAAGACCGAAGCGGCAGCACCGCCCCGGTCGAACCTGCCCGCCCGCAAGCAGATCATTCCCGCAGGCCAGCCGCTGCCCCCACAGCCCTCGGCCAACGAGATCAGCCCGGAAGCGCTGGCAAAGGTCAACGAGGTCGAGAAGAAGGCCAAGAAGATCGGCCTGATGGACCTGACTGAGCGGACCTGCAAATGGCCCGTCGGCGACCCGGCGACCGAAGATTTCTGGTTCTGCGGGCTGCCCGTCAAACAGGGCAAGCCCTATTGCGAAGCCCATGTCGGGGTGGCCTTTCAGCCGATGTCGGCACGGCGCGACCGCCGCCGCTGAGCCGGATTTCCTGCAAAAACTTCGCCAGGTGCCGTCAGGCATTCAGACATCAGCAATGAGAAGCTGATGGGTTCCCCGCGGGGAACCCAATACATTGTTAATAAATGTTTTTATTTGATTAACCCGGCACGCGGGGCGAGAGAGCCCCTTGCCGAAGCGTTTCTGGACATACCTGGTCCAGTTGTTTGCAGCCGCTCCCCTCGTTCGAACGCGCAAAGTGATCTGCGATGTTTCAGGTTTGTCCCGAAACGCGGTCGCCCTGGTCTGCCCTGCAACAAAGCCAACGCGCACGTGAGTTGCGCCCTGCCGCGCCGCGTGGTTGATAATCCTGTCACCCTGCTGGAAAGGCGCCGCCATGCCCGATACGATCCGCGCCGCCGATGCGCTTGCCCGCCGCCTTTATGCCGCAGGGTGCCGTACCGCCTTTGGCATGCCGGGGGGCGAGGTGCTGACCCTTATTGATGCGCTGGAAAAGGCCGGGATCCGGTTCATTCTGGCCAAGCACGAGAACGCCGCCGGTTTCATGGCCGAGGGGGTCCACCACCGCGACCTTGCCCCGGCGATCCTGGTCGGCACCATCGGGCCCGGCACGCTGAACGGCGTCAACACGGTGGCCAATGCCCTGCAGGATCAGGTGCCGCTGATCGTGCTCTCGGGCTGCATGGATGCGGATGAGGCACAAAGCTATACCCACCAGGTGCTGGATCAGGCTGCGGTTTTCAAACCGCTGACCAAGGCCCAGTTCACCCTGAACGCCGGGGCCGCGCATCTGATCGCGGACAAGGCTGTCGCCATCGCCACCGAAGGGCGTCATGGCCCCGTTCATATCGACGTCCCGATTTCCGTGGCAGAGGCCCAGGTGCCGGCCGAGCCCCCTGCCCCGCGCGCGCCTGCCACTGCCCGCGCGCCCCATGGGGCTGACCTGGCCACCGCAAGGGACTGGCTGGCGCAGGCGCGCCGCCCGGTGATGATCGTCGGTGTCGATGCCTTGAACGAAGGGGCGCAGAGCGCCGTTCAGCAATTCGCCGAAGACCACCATGTGCCGGTCATCACCACCTACAAGGCCAAGGGGATCCTGCCCGAGGATCATGCGCTGTCGCTGGGCGGCGCGGGCCTGTCCCCCCTTGCGGATCAGCATATTCTGCCCTTTGTGCAGGCCGCCGACCTGGTGCTTTGCGTCGGCTATGACCCGATCGAGATGCGCCCCGGCTGGCGCAATGTCTGGGACCCCCGGCAAAAGCACGTCATCGACATCAGCGCCATGCCAAACCACCATTACATGCATCAGGGGACGCTGAATTTCGTCACCGATTGCGCGCCGACACTTGCCGCCCTCTCCGAGGGGCTGGACACGGATGAAACCTGGCCGGAGGGAGAGATCTACCAGCTCAGGACCGCACTGGCATCGGCCTTTCGCCGGGACGAGGACTGGGGCCCTGCCGCGATCATCGACAGCTGCCGGAAAATCCTGCCGCGCAACACGATTGCCAGCGCAGACAGCGGCGCACACCGCATCCTGCTGAGCCAGATGTGGGAATGTTATGCACCCCGCGACCTGATGCAATCTTCCGCGCTTTGCACCATGGGCTGTGCCCTGCCGCTGGCCATCGGGGCAAAGCTGGCCGCGCCCGACCGGCCTGTTGTCTCCTTCTCAGGGGATGCCGGCTTCCTGATGGCGGTTGGCGAGCTGGCCACCGCCGCAGAGCTCGATATTGCGCCGATCTTCGTGGTCTTTGTCGATGCCTCGCTGGCGCTGATCGAAAAGAAGCAGCGTGAGCGGCAACTGGCGAACTTTGGCGTCGATTTTGCGCAGCACAACTTTGCCGCGATGGGCGTTGCCTTTGGCGGCGTCGGGGTCACGGTGCGTGACCGCGCAGGATTGGAAGCGGCGCTGACAGAGGCTTTGCGCGCGGATAAATTCACCGTCATCGCTGCGCTGATCGACAGGGGAGCCTATGATGGCCGTATCTAGTATGGCGGAAACGAAATGCGCACCATTTCGTTTCCGCCATGCCACGGGCGATTGCTGAACTGGGCATCGATTCGTTGCAAAAATAGGCACATCGCCTTGCAACCTACCGATTTTGCGCAGGAAACCGCTCAGCCCGGAGCAGGTTTCGGCGGGTTTTGTCACAATCGCTCACGAAACCGGATAGGCCCTTCACGTTGGCGTGTGACACAGCCATGTGCGGTCCCGGGCTGCCTCTTTGACAGTATGGTACCGGCACCCGAAAGCTGCCCGGAAGGCCATCTTGATGACGAACGATATCTGCAATGCGCCCGTCGCACTGACACGCCCGGCTGCGCTGCGAAGCTGGAATGCGATGATCCGCGCGTTTCTGGCGCACAAGCCCGAGACGCCGCAACACCTTGGCGACACCCTCGCCGCCGCACCCGATTTTGCCATGGGACATGCTGCCCGTGGCCTGTTCTCGTTGATGATGGGCCGGGCCGAACTGTGGCAAGTGGCCGAGGATGCCCGCACGGCTGCCCATGAGGCTGCCCGGAACACGCAGATCAGCCCCCGCGAAAAGGGCTGGCTCGACGCGCTGGATCACTGGCTGGCCGACAGCCCCACGGGCGCCATCGCGGCCCTTGAAGGTATCCTTGATCACTGGCCACAGGACACGCTGAGCGCCAAGGCAAGCCATGGCATCCGCTTTATCCTTGGGGATGCGTCAGGCATGCGCAGATCGGTGGAACGGGTGCTGCCCGCCCATGCCGCCGACCACCCGCTGCGCGGCTACCTGCTGGGCTGTCATGCCTTCACGCTTGAGGAAACAGGCGAATACGCGGCGGCGGAACGGGCGGGCCGCGAAGGGTTGGTCCTGGCCCCCGACGATGCCTGGGGTCTGCACGCCATCGCCCATGTCCACGACATGCGCAACGAGGCGGATGCCGGGATCGCCCTGATCGAGGATTTCCGCAGCGCCTGGGAAGGCAGCAACAACTTTCGCTATCACGTCTGGTGGCACAAGGCGCTGCTGCATCTGCACCGGGGAGAGCTGGATGTGGCGCTGGCGCTTTATGATAGCCAGATTCGTGCCGACAAGACGGACGACTACCGCGACATCGCCAATGCCACCTCGCTGCTGATGCGGCTTGAGCTGGACGGGGTCGATGTCGGACACCGCTGGGACGAGCTGGGCGCCCTGGCCCAGAATCGCATCGACGACGGCTGCATCGTCTTTGCCGACCTGCATTATCAGCTTGCGCTGGCCGGTGCCGGCAAGGGCCGCGCGGCGCAGGAGATGGCCGACCGCTTTGCCCGCGATGCCCGCCAGAGCGGTGATATGGCCGCGCGGGTCGCCGATCCTGGCCTCTGCGCGCTGGCCGGTCTCACCGCCTTTGCCGAAGGCCGTTATGGCCATGCGTTTGAAAACCTGAGCGCCGCCCGGCCGAAAATGCAGAGCATCGGCGGAAGTCACGCGCAACGTGATGTTTTTGAACGAATGACCATTGACGCAGGCCTGCGCGCGGGCCATTTCCACGCGACAGAACAGATCCTTCTGGACCGGCTGGCATTGCGTGACGGTCATGCGGACCGCTTTGCCGAAAGCCGGTTTGACCAACTGTCACGCATGCGACGAATTCCCGCTCAATAGCTTCGAGAACCCTCAACTAAATGACAATCGCCGACACCACCCACGTGCCTTCTCGCCCTGTCACCGCCCTGGGAGCGCAGGCACCTGCCCGCGTCCGTGACCTGCGGCTGGATTTCTTCCGCGGCCTTGCGATGTTCATCATCCTGTTCGCGCATACGCCCGGCAACCTGCTGTCTCTCTGGATCCCGGCGCGCTGGGGCTTTTCGGATGCGACCGAGATTTTCGTGTTCTGTTCGGGCATGGCCTCTGCCATCGCCTTTGGCGGGGCCTTTGCCCGCGTCGGCTGGTTTCTGGGCACGGCCCGCGTGCTGTTCCGGGTCTGGCAGGTCTACTGGGCACATGTCGGGCTGTTCTTTGCCACCCTGGCGATGACTGTCTACCTGACCGACCTCGATATCACCGGACAGAACTACTGGGGCCAACTGAACCTCTGGCCGGTCTTCGTGGAAAGCGACAAGTGGGAGAACTCGAACATCCTGCTGTCCTTCATGACGCTGCGCTACGTCCCGAACTATTTCGACGTCCTGCCGATGTACATGATCGTGCTGCTTCTGATGCCGCTGGTCATGGCGCTGGCACAGGTCGACAAACGTCTGGTCGCGGCCTTTGTCATCGGCATCTGGCTGCTGGCACAGGACGCCCTGCTGCAGGCCCTGGGGCTGGGAGCCTGGCACCTTGAATTCCCGGCAGAGCCATGGTCGGACCGGGGCTGGTTCTTCAACCCCTTCGGCTGGCAGCTGATCTTCTTCACCGGTTTTGCCTTCATGCGGGGCTGGCTGCCCAAACCCCCGGTCACGCCGCTTCTGTTTGGCCTGGCGGCCTTTATCGTGATCGCCAACATCCCGTTGTCCAACATCGGCGTGAGGGAGCTTGAACTGGGATGGGCCGCCGACTGGCGCAAGGCCAATGCGGCCCTCTTTGACAAGACGGATTTTGCCATCCTGCGCTACGTTCACTTTCTCAGCCTTGCCTATATCTGCTGGGTGCTGGCGGGGGACCAGGGCAAGAACCTTCTGGCACGCGGCACGGGTACTGCGGCACGCCTGCGCGAGGGTCTGTTGACCGTGATCCTCAAGGTCGGCCAGCAAAGCCTTGCCGTGTTTGTCTTCAGCATGTTCACCGCGCGCGTCCTGGGCTTTGTCATGGATGTGATCGGGCGCGGTGTCTTCATCACCCTGGCCGTGAACCTGGTCGGCTGCGCCCTGCTGGTCGCCGTGGCCTATGGGGCAGGCTGGTTCAAATCCCAACCCTGGCGTCAGAAGAGGGCCACATCATGATCCGCCGCGACGTACTGAAAGCAATTGCCGCCCTGGCCGCCCTGCCCGCCACAGCCTGGGCCGAGGACAACAGGCTTGCCCTGAAAGAGACAGCTGCACCCTTTGGCCCCGATACGGTCACCAACCGCGCGCGCATTCTGGCCAGCAAGCCCTATGCCCCGCGCCCGATGATTCCCGAGGCCTGGCGCAAGCTGACCTATGATCAGTACCGGCAGATCTGGTTCGACGGGCGCAACGCCCTGTGGGAAGGCACCGACGTGCCACAGCGGGTCGATGTGTTCCCGCCCGGTCTCTATTTCCCGCAGGCCGTGGCGATGCATGTCGTGGCAGAGGGAGAGGCAAGGCCCATCGCCTTTGACATGGGGGTCTTTGACACGACCGACCAGTTCCCCGATCTTCCCGTGGATGACACCCTGGGCTATTCCGGCCTGCGCCTGCGGGCAGAGCTGGAAAAGCAGGGCATCTTTCAGGAATACGCCGTGTTCCAGGGGGCCAGCTATTTCCGGGGCATCGGAACGGGCGAAACCTATGGCCTGTCGGCACGGGGCCTTGCGCTGAAAACCGGCGATCCGGCAGGCGAGGAATTTCCCGATTTCACCGCCTTCTGGCTGGAACGTCCCGCGGCCGACAGCAACAGCCTGGTGCTGCATGCCCTGCTGGACAGCCCCTCCTGCACCGGTGCCTACCGGTTCGAGATCACCCATGGTCCCGTTCTTCAGATGAAGGTCCGCGCAACCCTTTTCGCCCGCGAAGAGCTGACCCACCTGGGCATTGCGCCGCTGACCTCGATGTTCCTGTTCGACGACACCATGCGGCAAAGGTTCTCGGATTTCCGTCCGGCGGTGCACGACAGCGACGGCCTGCTGATGCACAACGGCATCGGCGAGGTCATCTGGCGCCCGCTATCCAACCCGCTGAACCTGCAGATCAGCAGCTTCGTGGACAACAACCCGCGCGGCTTTGGCCTGTTGCAACGCAAGCGGCAGTTCTCGGACTTCAACGATCTGGAGGCGCTTTATCACAACCGCCCCGCCGTCTGGATCACACCCGGTGAAGACTGGGGCAAGGGCGCCGTGACCCTGGTCGAGATCCCGGCCGATCTTGAGATCTACGACAATATCGTCAGCTACTGGCGGCCCGCCACCCCGCTGCCCGCCGGGGCGGAACACAAGATGAGCTATACCATGCACTGGGGGGCCGACCCCGTGGCGGTCACCGCGGATGTGCCGGTCAAGGTCCTGAACACCGCCATCGGCGGCAGGATGGAGGGCGGTCAGGTCGTGGTGATCGACTTTGCCCCCGGTCCCGAAGTGCCCGAAGACCTGTCGGAGATCGAAGTTGTCATTCGCGGGGGCGAAGTTCCGCTCACACCGGGGATCCTGCAACGCAACCCCGAAACCAACGGCCCGCGTCTGGCGTTCACGTTTCAACCCGAAGATGCAGCCTTCGCGGAATTCCGCGCGCAACTGCGCCTCGCGGGGGAACCGTTAAGCGAAGTCTGGTTATACCGTTGGACTAGAACATGATTGAACATCCGCCGACTGACGACACCATGCCAAGCCGGGCACCGCTTGCCATGCAGATACAGGATTTTTCACGCCCGCCGGTCCGCCGCGCGACGACGGTCCAGCCCCGTTCGCTCGGCTGGCGCCTGGCGGTGTTCGGCCCGGCACTGATCGGGACCGGCCTGCTGATGTACGGGCTTTACGGCTGGTTGGCCGGAGCCGGGATGACCTGGCTCGAATGGGCCCTGCTCAGCATGATCGGGGCGACCTTTGTCTGGGTGACGCTCTCGGTCAGCACCGTGGGTGTTGCGATTGCCGGATTGCTCGCGCGGCAACGCGCCGACGAACGTGCGCCGGATGCGGTGCGTTCCCTCGACGTGGCCCTTCTGGTGCCCGTGTACAACGAGGTGCCATGGGACGTTTTTGGCAACGCCACCGCCATGCTGGCCGATCTGCACCGCCGCGCCGGGCCACACCGCTACACGCTTTTCATCCTGTCCGACACGCGGGACGAGGCGATTGTCGCGCAGGAAGAGCGCGCCTTTGCCCAGCTGCGGGCCGAAGCGCCCGCGGGCATGAATGTATATTACCGCCGCCGCGCCACGAATACGGACAAGAAAGTCGGCAACCTGGTTGACTGGATCACCGGCTGGGGCGCCGCCTATGAAGGCATGGTGGTGCTGGATGCCGACAGCCTGATGACCGGCCGGGCCATCGACAGGCTTGCCAGCGAACTTTCCGCGGACCCCGACGCGGGGCTGATCCAGACCTTCCCGATGCTGATCGGCGCCAATACATTGTTCGCCCGCATCCAGCAATTCTCCAACATCGCCTATGGCTGGCTGCTGGCCGAGGGGCTGGCCCTTTGGGCACGCAACGAAGGCAATTACTGGGGTCATAACGCGATCATCCGCACCCGTGCCTTTGCCGAAAGCGCCGGGCTGCCCTACCTCACGTCGGGCGGACGCAACGACCTGATCCTCAGCCATGATTTTGTCGAGGCGGGCCTGCTGCGCCGCGCGGGCTGGCGGGTGCGTTTCCTGCCCCGCGTCACCGGCAGTTTCGAGGAAACCCCCGGCACGCTGATCGACTATGTGGTGCGTGACCGGCGCTGGTGCCGGGGCAACCTGCAGCACCTGCGCCTGCTGGGCACGGCGGGGCTGCACCCGGTGTCTCGGTTCCACCTGTTTCACGGGGCGGTCGCCTATCTGCTGTCACCGGCATGGTTTGTCCTGCTGGTGATCTGGTCCCTGCTGGGCAAGGACGCGGACACCAATGTGGTGCGCTATTTCAATCAGGCGAACCCGTTCTTCCCCGACTGGCCCCCGGCAATGAGCCATATCGACAGCGCGGTCTTTCTGGTGATCATGTACGCGATGCTTCTGACCCCCAAGGTAGCGGGCGCGGGCATCATCGCCTTTACCCCCAGGGCCGTTGCGGTTTTTGGCGGCAAGGGTGCCTTTCTGGGGTCCTTCCTGGTAGAGGTGGCCCTTTCGGTGGCCTATGCCCCGATCCTGATGATCCAGCAGACCAAGGCGGTTCTGAATGCCGCATTGACCCGCAGTGAACCATGGGCCCCGCAGCAGCGCGGAGCAAAAGGCTATCCGCTGCGCACGCTGATCGGCTTTCACTGGCTGGAAACACTGCTGGGCCTGCTGTTGCTGTCCGGGCTTGTGGCGGGGCTGATCTCGCTCTGGCTGGTGCCGATTGTCTTCAGCCTTGTCATGGCAGTGCCCCTCTCTGCCCTGTCGAGCGTGAACCTCGCAGGTGTGACGCGCCGGGGCTTTCGGATGGACAGCCCCAATACCCTGCGCGAACCGGCCATCGTTGCGCAGGCGCGGCGCGCGCGGACACAGATCAAGTCCCGGCTGCTGGCAATCGAGAAGGTCGCGGCGGAATAGCCGCGCGCCCTGCCCTCCGGCGCGCGGTCATTGCATGACCGGCAATCCGCGCGCCAGCCACCCCGGCCCCGCGCCGGACCCCAGCATGCCTTCGGGCACATCCAGAATCGCGGTGAATCCGGCCTGGGACAGACGTTTGCCAAGCCGCGCGGAGCGGACCCCACGGGCGCAGATCAATGCAACGGGCCGCGCCCTGTCGCCGCCAGCCTCCGCCAGAAGCGCCTCGACAAAGTCATCGCGCCGCAGATCAAGCGGGACCGCGCCCAGCGGAATGCCCGTGGCCTGCCATTCATCCGGCCGTCGGATATCCACCAACAGGATCTCGCCCAGCTGCGCCCGCGCCAAAGCCTCCGGCGCGCTCAGCGCATCCTCACCGATCTCGGCCCCGATGTTGTACCAGCGCGCCACGCATACGCCGGCAGCCACGACCGCAACCGCCCCCAGCACGAAACCCCGCCGCAACATGTGCGACGGGGTTCGGGAAGGTTCGGCGCGAGGTTTCAGTTGACCGGTGCCGAAGAGGTGAACTTCGGTATCGTGCTGGTCGACCGCTCCTTGGGCTCGATGGAGACCCAGTTGCTCTCAGCCAGTTTGATGTTGCCGGGAATGTCTTCCTCCCAGAAACTCACCACGTTCTTGGTGATGTTCAGGTAGAGCTTTCCATCAACAATGCGCCAGAGGTTCGGATTGCCCGGCACCTTGCCGCCCTTGGCGACCCCATAGGCGCAATGTCCGTCATATTGCGGCGCATATTTCGCCGGGTCGGCCAGAAAGGCTTCGCGGTTTTCTTCCGAGGAGAATGCGAAGGTCGCGCCGTTATACTCCGCGGTGATGGCCGCCTTGCCGGGCACGGCTGCCGGCTGTGGCTGGCCCGGATCGGACTGGGGCAGATCGAAATAGGCGACCACATCGTAACCCGACGCGGCAAAGCCCGTTTCATCAATATATTGATCCCCCGCAAAGGCCTGTGTGGCAAGGGTCAGCGCCGTGGCGGCTGCGGCAAGGGTCAGTGTAAATCTGGTCATGTTTCAAATACTCCGTGAACGTTGCGTTGCACCAAGGATACGCATGCGCCTGCGTCATCGCATCCCACAAACCCGTGACCTCGCAGCCCCGTGAGGCAATCTATCATGCCCCGTGATCAAACTGCCCGATTATTTCAGGATCGGCGGCTTTGCCGGGTCCGACCCCGGCGGCAAACGCGGTGTTTGTTGCAGGGCCTCCCCCTGCGGCAGGTCGAACCGCAAACCGACCTTCGCCAGTTTGGCCACCACCGGATCGGAAGGCGCGAAGAAACCCACGTCCATCGCACCCGCCTCGATCCCGGAAAATGTCAGCGCCTCGGAGGCCGCGCGCACCAGCGCATCCTGCGCGCGCGGGATCGCCCCGACAAAGGCCAACAGATGCCCGCGCCCGCCCCCCGCATATGAGACCCCCACCAGGAAAGCCCCCGCTGCCATCGCCGTTGCCGTTGCCAGCTTGGCATCAATCGCGGCAATCAGGGTTTCGGGCAGCCCCTTTGGCGGCAGGACCTGTTCGATGCGGGCCTCGACCTCACCCGGCGCATGGGCCAGCGCGTCACGCAGCCAGTCCAGCGCCTCCGCGGGCAACAGGATCTCAGAGGGCGCCACCCCGACATTCACCGCCATGCCCAGCGGCTGCCCTTCCAGCATCCCCGCGATGGCGCGCCCCGACAGGGCGACATAGGGCGCAGGCTCCCCCACATAGGCGCCCAGCCGCGCGGCCCGGTCAAAGACCAGCACATAGGTGTCATCCAGCAGGACCGGGCTGATCTGATCCCCCTCCGGCTCCGCCTCAAGCAGCAGATACAGTTCCACATCCGCGATCCGCTCGAAGAACCGCAACCGGGCGGTGTCGTCATCCTGTGCCGCGGTCATGGCGGCATGGGCGGTGTCCAGCGGGGTCGGGTCAGTCATTCAGCACCTCTGCAACGGCGGCACGCAGCCGGGGCAGAACCTCGGCTTCGAACCACGGGCTTTTCTTCAACCACCCGGTATTGCGCCAGGACGGATGAGGCAAGGCAAAGACGCCCGGCGGATGATCGCGCCAATCGGCAACCGCCTGCCTCACTGTCCTGAACCCGGGCAGATGATAGCGCATCGCATGGCCGCCGATCAGCACAGTCAGGCGGATGTCCGGCACCAGCTCCAGCGCCCGCGCCCGCCAGGTCCGGGCGCAGATGGGTGGCGGCGGCAGATCGCTGCCCTTGGCGTCATAGCCCGGAAAACAAAAGGCCATCGGAATCACCGCAACCTTGCCAAGGTCATAGAACCGCGCCTCATCCAGCCCCAGCCAGTCACGCAGACGATTGCCCGAAGCGTCCCGGAACGGCTTGCCCGCCTCATGCACGCGCAGCCCCGGCGCCTGACCGGCAATCAGGATGCGCGCACCGGGAGCAAACCACACCACCGGCCTTGGCGCATGCCCCGTGGCCGTCGCGGCAAACCGCGCCGCGCAGAGGCTGCATGCCCGCAATTCATCACGCATATCCGACATGACATCCAGATACACCACCGGAGTGTTCTGCCAAACCCCGGTTTCATTGTTCTTCAAATACACATCGCAACCGCGGCAAAGAACACTTCGAGAATTATCGAAATAAGACTTGCGCCACAATTTCATTTCTATATTTCTAGAAATATGAAATCCGAATCGCATATCGCCCCGCCCCTCACCCTGGCCGCTGCCAGCTTTGCCGCTCTCGGCTCCGAACAGCGCCTGTCCGTCCTGCGCAGCCTGGTCCGCGCAGGGCCAGAGGGGCTCAGCATCGGGGCGCTGGGGGATCGGACCGGCGTCACCGGCTCCACCCTCACCCACCACCTGAAACTGCTGGCCGCTGCCGGTCTGGTCAAACAGACACGGTCGGGCCGCTCCACCATCTGCGCCGCCGTCGCCTATGACGAGATCCAGGCGCTTGCGCATTTTCTGCTGACCGAATGCTGTGCCGATGCCTCGGCCCCCTGCAAGGACCACGACCATGGCTGACACCACCCAGACCTCACAAACCCTCAGCGCCGCGCTGCGCTGGCGTCCCGGCGCTTGGGCCTTCACCCTCGCGATCCTGGTGGCACTGGCCCTCTTCGACCTGCCGCAGCTTGTCCCGACCCTGGTGTTCGCGGGCAAGGCGCTGGCGGGCACAGCCCCCTTCATCGCCTTTGCGGTCCTGGCCGTGGCCTATCTCAAGGCCAGCGGGGCCGAAACGCTTCTGGCCCGCGCCTTCGAGGGGAACCCGGCGCGGATGATCGTCATGGCAGCGCTGCTGGGCGGGCTGTCGCCCTTCTGCTCCTGCGAGGTCATCCCCTTCATCGCCGCCCTGCTGGCGGTCGGCGCGCCGCTGGGCGCGGTCATGGCCTTCTGGCTGGCCTCGCCGCTGATGGACCCGGCGATGTTCGCCATCACTTCGGGCACGCTGGGCTGGGATTTCGCCATTGCCAAGACCCTGGCCGCCGTCGGCATCGGCATGTTCGGCGGTTTCGGTGTCATGCTGGCCGCGAACACGCCGCTCTTTGCCGATCCGCTGCGCGAACGCCCGGCGGTGGGCGGTTGCTGCGGCGTCAGGAAACCCTTCTCCGGCCAGCCGGTCTGGCGCTTCTGGCAGGAAGGCGCGCGCCGCGAGGTGTTCCGCGACACCGCCATGGACAACGCGCTGTTCCTGATCAAATGGCTGACCCTGGCCTATGTGGTCGAGGCGCTGATGCTGACCTATGTGCCCGCCGACTGGATCGCCGGCGTGCTGGGCGGCACCGGCCTGATGCCGATCCTGCTGGGCGCGCTGGTGGGGGCACCGGCCTATCTGAACGGCTATGCCGCCGTGCCGCTGGTGGATGCGCTGCTGGCGCAGGGCATGACACAGGGGGCCGCGATGTCCTTTGTCATCGCGGGCGGGGTCAGCTGCATCCCGGCGGCCATTGCGGTCTGGGCGCTGGTCAAGCCGCGCGTCTTTGCCGCCTATATCGGCTTTGCCCTGATCGGCGCGATCATTGCCGGGCTGCTCTGGCAGGCGGTGGCCTGACCGCTACATCGCGTAACAAGCGGGGCTGCACGCGCTGCCGCCCCACCCAATAGGGACAGGAAGACCATGGCGCACGACCATCATCATCACATTGATCCAGAAGCGGGCGACGCCAAGGTGGCCTTTGCCATCGCGCTGAACATGGCGCTGACACTGGCACAGATCATCGGCGGCGTGATTGCCGGCAGCCTGTCGCTGATCGCCGATGCGCTGCACAACTTTTCGGACGCCATCGCGCTGATCATCGCCTTCGGCGCGCGCAAGATCGCCCGCCGCCCGGCAGATGCGCAGATGACATTCGGCTATGGCCGGATCGAAGCCGTCGCGGCGCTGGTCAATTACACCACCCTGATCGTGATCGGCCTCTACCTGGTTTACGAGGCGGTGATGCGCTTTTTCGAACCCTCCGCGGTGGCGGGCTGGATCATCGTGATCGTGGCGGGAATCGCGCTGGCGATCGACCTGGCGACGGCGGCGCTGACCTATACGATGTCCAAAAGCAGCGTGAACATCCGCGCGGCCTTTTTGCACAATGTGGCCGATGCGCTTGGCTCCGTTGCGGTGATCCTAGCCGGGACCCTGGTGATCCTGTTCGGCTGGACCTGGGTCGATCCCACGGCGACCTTGCTGATCGCGGGCTACATCCTGTGGCAATCACTGCGCGAAATGCCTGCCGTGATGCGCATCCTCATGCTGGCCAGCCCGCCCGATCTGGACACCGCTGCCGTGATCGACACCGTTCAATCCACCCCGGGCGTGGCCAGCACCCACCATGTCCACCTGTGGATGATGGGCGAACATGAAACCGCGCTGGATGCCCATGTGGTACTGGATCCGGGTGCCCCGGCCGATGCCACCCGAAGCGCGGTAAAGGCCCGTCTGGCCGCAGCCCATCACCTGCACCATTCCACGCTCGAAATGGAAACCCGCGACCACGCCTGCCGGGCTCCCCTGCTGATCGGCCACTGACCTGCCGGGCCGCGTTGTACATTTGTTTCCTAATGAGACATAATGTGGACAAAATTGGGCACTAGGGCTGACCCAAGCCACGGCCAACGGGGCACTCGGATCAGATCAGACACCGCGAGCGAAACAGGCATGCTGGAATTCGAAAACGTCTCCAAGTCCTTTTGGACCGGAACCCAACACAAGGTGATCCTTGACCGGGTTTCCTTCAAGGTGGAACTGGGGCGTTCACTGGGCATCCTGGCCCCCAACGGGACCGGCAAGACAACGCTGATCAACATGATGGCCGGCCTTGAAAAGCCGGATGAAGGCGAAATCAGGCGCGGCTGCAACATCTCTTTCCCGCTGGGCTTCATGGGCGGTGTCGTCGCGAAGGTTTCGGCGATGGAAAATGCCCGTTATATCGCACGGCTTTACGGGCTCGACCCGGATTATGTGGAGAGCTTCTGCCGCTGGCTCTGCGGGCTGGGCGAATACTTCGATCAACCGCTGGGCACCTATTCGGCGGGCATGCGGTCGCGGTTTTCCTTCGCGCTGATGCTGGCGCTTGATTTCGACATGTACCTGATCGACGAAGGCATGCCTGCGACAACAGATGTTGAGTTCAACCGCAAGGCGGGCGATATCCTTCAGGAACGTCTGCGCACCACCACGATCATCATCGTCTCGCACCAGGCGCAGACGCTTGAGAAATTCGCACGTTCAGCCGCCGTTCTCCTGAACGGGCAGCTGCATATGTTTGACACCTTGGAAGAAGCGAAACAGCTCTATGACTACGAAACCCAAGGCTCGTAAGTTCCGCATCAAGCGGAGCGTGCCCCCCATGCCGACGGCAGATCATGCCGAAATTGGCAGTGCGCAGCCGAAAGAGCATGTTACGCCCGAACGCCCCGCCACATCCGCGCGCCCTGCAGGGCCGCGTCCCGTCCCGGTATCCGATGCCAGGCCCGCAGCGCAGGCGCCTACCGCCTCGCAGCCCAAGGCCGGGGCAGAGGACAGCGCGCCGCAGGACACCCTCCGCAGTGGTGAGGTTTCTTCCCCCAAGGAAGTGGCGGGCGAGCTGGACATGGATGCGATCCGCCGCGAGGGGCTGACCGGCCGTCAGCTGCGCATGGCGCGGCGCGTGGCGCAGAAACACGGGCTTGCGCCCACCTCCGACTTTGACGCGGTGCGCCTGCTGCGGTCCAAGGGGATCGACCCCTTCCAGCGCTCGAACATGCTCGAACTGGTGGTGCCGCAGGCCGGCGGAGAACAGCGCGATGGCGGCCCCGGCGACATGATGGCGCAATTGCCCGCACAGCAGGGCGGCGCCGGAACCGGCCGCGTGCAACTGCCCCAGACCGTGCCGGCGGGCGGCGGCATCAACCTGCCCTCGACCGAGCTGAGCCCGGCCGAACGCCGCCAGCGCGAAATCGGCGACATCCAGCGCGACATCTCGCGCCGCCGCCGCCGCAAGCTGGGGCTGCTGATGGTGCGGCTGGCGTTCTTTGTCATGCTGCCAACCTTTGCGGCAGGGTATTATTTCTACAAGGTTGCGACCCCGATGTATGCGACCACCAGCCAGTTCCTGATCATCCAGAGCGAAGGCACCAGCACCAGCCCCTTTGGCGGGCTGCTGCCGACGCAATTCGCAAACTCGGCGGACAGCATCGCGACACAGGCCTATCTGCAATCCAAGGACGCGATGCTGCGCCTGGATGCGGACGCCAATTTCAAGACGCATTTTTCGAATGCGGACGTGGACCCGATCCAGCGGCTGACCGATGATCCGACCAATGAAGAGGCCTATAAGGTCTACAAGAAGAACGTGAAGATCGGCTATGATCCGACCGAAGGCGTCATCCGGATGGAGGTCATCGCCGCCGATCCGCATGTCTCTGCCGATTTCTCGCGCAACCTGCTGAAATACGCGGAGGAACGCGTCAACAACCTGTCCAAGAAAAAGCGCGAAGACGGGATGGCTGACGCGGTGCAGGGGCTGGAGCAGGCGATGGACAAGCGCCGCGCCGCCCAGCAGAACCTGATCGAGCTTCAGGTGCAGAACGGTGTGGACCCCGAGGCCGAAATCATCGCGATCAGAACCCAGATCACCACCTACGAAGGATTGCTGATCGAAAAGGAACTGGAACTGGCCGCCTTGCTGGACAACACCCGCCCCAACAAGGCCAAGGTCGATGGCGCACAGGGCGACGTACGCCGCCTGAACGAACAGCTGGACAAGCTGAATGCCAAGCTGAATTCGGCCACACAGGGTGAGGATTCACTGGCCAAGAAAGCGGTTGAACTGCAACTGGCCCAGGCCGATCTGGTTGCGGCGGACACCAACCTGCAACTGGCCCAGACCGGGCTGGAGGCCGCCCGCGCCGAGGCCAACCGCCAGGTGCGCTACCTGACTGTTGCGGTGGAACCGGTGGCACCACAAGAACCCACCTATCCGCGCAAATTCGAGAACACGATCTTGGCTTTCCTGATCTTTGCAGGCATCTACCTCATGCTGTCGCTGACATCGGCGATCCTAAGAGAACAGGTAACCTCATGACGCAAGTTCCCGTTGGTGACATCCTTATCGGCAATGACCGCCCGCTCACGGTGATCGCCGGCCCCTGCCAGCTGGAATCCGAGGATCATGCCCAGATGATCGCGGGCCGGATGAAAGAAGCCTGTGCGGCAGCCGGGGCGCAATATGTGTTCAAGGCAAGCTACGACAAGGCCAACCGCACCTCGCTTTCGGGCAAGCGGGGCCTGGGGATTGATCAGGGGTTGAAGGTACTGGAATCCGTCGCACGCGCCAATAACGTGCCGGTGCTGACCGACGTGCACACCGAAGAACAATGCGCGATTGCGGGCGCGGTTGTGGACATCCTGCAGATCCCCGCCTTTCTCTGCCGCCAGACCGACATGCTGCTGGCCGCCGGAAAGACCGGCAAGGCGGTGAACGTCAAGAAGGGCCAGTGGCTCGCACCCTGGGAAATGGGCAATATCGTCGACAAGATCAAATCGACCGGCAATGAAAAGATCCTGCTGACCGAACGCGGCACCTCCTTTGGCTATAACACCCTTGTGACGGACATGCGCAGCCTGCCCCAGATGGCACAGACCGGCTACCCGGTGGTCATGGATGCAACCCATGCGGTGGCCTCTCCCGGCGGCAAGGGGACGTCATCGGGCGGACAGCGCGAATTTGCGCCGGTGCTTGCACGCGCCGCCGTGGCCATTGGCGTGGCAGCGGTTTTCATGGAAACCCATGAAGACCCCGACAACGCCCCCAGCGACGGGCCGAACATGGTCTATCTCGACCAGATGCCGGGTCTGATCGCCAGCCTGATGCGCTTTGACGCGCTGGCCAAAGAATTTCCCCTGTCTTTCTGATACCTGAACGAAAGAGGTCCCTGCGTGACCAGACCAGCACCTGCCGTGACCCAGAACACCTGGGAATTTCTGCGCGACGCCATGATCACGCCCACGGGATTCCGCGAATATGACGCGCGCTGGAAATACCCCGACGACATCAACCTGCCGGGCATCACCGCCCTGGGCCTGGGGCTGGGCACGCAGATGTACCGGCGCGGGATCGAACCGGTGATTGCCGTTGGCAACGACTATCGCGACTATTCCCTGTCGATCAAGAATGCGCTGATGCTGGGGCTGATGCAGGCGGGCATCCAGGTCCGTGACATCGGCCCGGCCCTGTCGCCGATGGCCTATTTCGCCCAGTTTCACCTTGATGCGCCTGCGGTGGCCATGGTCACGGCCAGCCACAATCCCAATGGCTGGACCGGGGTCAAGATGGGCTTTGAACGCCCGCTGACCCACGGCCCCGACGAAATGAGCGAGCTGCGCGACATCGTGCTGAACGGCGAGGGCCAGACGCGCCCCGGCGGCGGTTACGAATTCGTCCACGGGGTGCGCGAGGCCTATCTCGACGATCTTGTGGGCGATTTCAAAATGACCCGCCCGCTCAAGGTGGTCTGCGCCACCGGCAACGGCACCGCCTCGGCTTTCGCGCCCGAGCTGTTCCGCCGCATGGGCGTGGAGGTGGTCGAAAGCCACAACAGGCTCGACTACACGTTCCCGCATTACAACCCGAACCCCGAAGCAATGGAAATGCTGCACGACATGGCCGCATCGGTCAAAGCCTCGGGCGCGGATCTGGCGCTGGGATTTGACGGCGACGGCGACCGTTGCGGCGTGGTCGATGACGAGGGCGAAGAGATTTTTGCCGACAAGGTCGGCGTGATCATGGCCCGCGACCTCGCCCGGCTCTATCCCGGATCGACCTTCGTGGCAGACGTGAAGTCGACCGGGCTTTTCGCCTCCGACCCGGAGCTGATCAAACACGGAATCAAGGCGGATTACTGGAAGACCGGCCACAGCCATATGAAACGCCGGGTCAAGGAACTGGGCGCATTGGCGGGTTTCGAGAAGTCCGGGCACTACTTTCTCGCAGAGCCCATCGGGCGCGGATACGACTGCGGGATGCGGGTGGCGGTGGAAATCTGCAAGCTGATGGACCGCAATCCGGACAAGAGCATGTCCGACCTGCGCCGCGCCCTGCCACAGACTTGGGCCACGCCGACCATGTCACCCTATGCCGCCGATACGGAGAAATACGCGATACTGGACCGGATCGTGGGCAAGCTCACGGCCCTGCCGGAACTGGCGGGCCGCAAAGTGGCGCAGGTGGTCACCGTGAACGGCGCACGGGTGATCCTGGACAATGGCGCATGGGGGCTGGTGCGGGCATCCTCGAACACGCCCAATCTGGTGGTGGTCTGCGAAAGTCCGGATTCGGAAGCTGAGCTGCGCCAGATTTTCGCGGAACTGGATGCGGTGATCCGCAGCGAACCCGGCGTCGGCGATTACGACCAGACCTTCTGAACCTGCGCCGGATATTCTTTCAAAGGAATTTGCCGGAGTTTTTGAAAACTCCGGTACGCGGCAGGCAAGACCGGTGGCACAACAGGCGAATTTTTCAAAAAATTCGGTCCGGAGTTTTGAAAACTCCGGCGCGCGGCGTCACTTTCTTCGCTGATGCTCGTCCAGACGCGGCATGATCTCCACGAAATTGCAGGGCCGGTGACGGTAATCCAACTGCTTCACCAGGATCTCGTCCCAGGCGTCCTTGCAGGCCCCGGGTGATCCCGGCAGCGCGAACAGATAGGTGCCATTCGCCACCCCGCCGGTCGCACGGCTTTGCACGGCGGAGGTGCCGATCTTGTTCATCGACACGATGGTAAAGACGGTGCCAAAGGCGTCGATCTCCTTTTCATAGACGTCGCGGTGCGCCTCCACCGTCACATCGCGCCCGGTCAGCCCGGTGCCGCCGGTGCTGATCACGACGTCCACCCCGTCATCCGCGCACCAGGCGCGCAGCTGGTCGGCGATTTCCGCCCGCTCGTCGCGGAGGATCCGGCGATCGACCACCCGATGCCCCGCCGCCTCGATCCGGGCCACCAGCACGTCGCCTGACCTGTCTTCGGCCAGATCGCGGGTGTCCGACACGGTCAGCACCGCAATGCGCACCGCGATGAAGTCCTTGGTTTCGTCGATCCGGCTCATGCCCGCTCCATCATTGCCAGCCGCGCGGCCAGCGCGACAAAGATACCCGCGCTGAGATAGCCCAGCAAACGCCCGCCGCGCGCCAGCCTACGGCCGAGCGTGCTGGCGAATACACCAACGCCCGCGTTGATCACAAATCCGCCCAGCCCCAGCACCGCGCCAAAGACAAGGAACTGCCCCAGCACGGATCCGGCATCGGGGCGCACGAACTGCGGCACGAAGGCCAGCACAAAGAGGATCACCTTGGGGTTGCTCAGGTTCACATAGAACCCGGTGCGAAACGCCTGCCAGACGCCAAAGGCGCGGGCATTGTCCTTTGCGGCCCTGCTGTGCCGAAGGGTCTGCGCCGTCAGCCACAGCAGATAGGCCACGCCAATCCAGCGGATCACCTCAAGCGCCCAGGGCAAGGCGGCCACCACAGCCCCCAGCCCCAGGCCCGCCAGCCCCACATGCACCATGCCGCCAAAAGAAATCCCGGCACTGGCCGCCACCGCCGCCCGGGGACCGGAACGCAGCCCCTGGCCAAGGCAGAACATCATGTCCGCCCCCGGCGTCAGGTTCAGCGCCAGCGCGGCGGGCACAAAAGCCAGCAGGGTCAAAGGATCAACCATCCGCCAGCTTCGCCTTCAGCGACAAAAGATCGGCCCAGGCCTCGCGCTTGAACTCGGGCGAGCGCAGCAGATAGGCGGGATGGAAGATCGGCAAGGCGGGCACCCCGGCGGCCTCGGTCCATGCGCCGCGCAGCCGGGTGATGCCACGTTTGCCCAGCAGCGCCTGGCAGGACCAGTTGCCGACAATCACCAGCACCTGCGGCTTTGCCAGTGCGATGTGGCGCATGAGGAAAGGTTTCATCATCGCGATCTCTTCCGGCTTGGGGTCGCGGTTCTGCGGCGGCCGCCAGGGCAGGACATTGGTGATATAGACCGGCGCCTCTGCCCGGTCGCGCCCCATGTCGATGGCGGCCAGCATCTTGTCCAGCAGCTGCCCTGCCCGCCCGACAAAGGGCTTGCCCGCCCGGTCCTCGTCACGGCCCGGTGCCTCGCCCACCAGCATCACGGGCGCGCCGGGGGTGCCATCGCTGAACACCAGATTGCGCGCGCCCTTCTTCAGGTCGCAATGTTCGAATGCCGCCATGGCCGCGCGCAATTCCTCAAGCGTTGCCGCAGCAGCGGCCGCCTGTTCGGCAATGGCCACGGCATCGACCCTGGCCTGTGGCACCGGCGTGACCGCAGGTGTCGCAGCCACGGCGGCCTTCGGCTTTTCAACAGCGGCAGGCACCTCATAGCGATTGACCGGCATATCCCCGATCGCCTCAAACGCGCCAAGCTCGATCTGCCATTCCAGCAGCGCGAGATCGTGATGATAAGCCGATGATTCCATGACGCCACTCTACGCCCTGCCCGCGCCAAGCTAAATCCCCACCTTGTCGCCCGCCCCCGCACCCCCCTATAAGGGCCCGACACTGACGAAAGGCGCCGCCATGTCCTTCCCCCACCGCCATCTGCTAGGCATTGAGCACCTGTCGCAGGGCGATATCACCACCCTGCTGGACCTTGCCAACACCTATGCGGAGCTGAACCGCCAGCCTGACAAACACGCCGATGCACTGGCCGGACTGACGCAGATCAACATGTTCTTCGAGAATTCGACCCGCACGCAGGCCTCTTTCGAGATTGCGGGCAAGCGGCTGGGTGCCGATGTGATGAACATGGCGATGCAGGCGTCGTCGATCAAAAAGGGCGAAACCCTGATCGACACCGCCATGACCCTGAACGCCATGCACCCCGACCTGCTGGTGGTGCGGCACCCGCAATCGGGCGCGGTGGATCTGCTGGCACAAAAGGTCAATTGCGCGGTGCTGAACGCGGGCGACGGGCGGCACGAACATCCCACACAGGCGCTGCTGGACGGGTTGACCATCCGCCGGGCCAAGGGACGCCTGCACCGGCTGAGCATCGCCATCTGCGGTGATATCGCCCATTCCCGTGTGGCACGGTCGAACATTCTGCTGCTGGGCAAGATGGAGAACCGCATCCGCCTGATCGGCCCGCCGACCCTGATGCCCGCAGGCGTGGCCGATTTCGGTGTCGAGGTCTTTGACGACATGGCGGAGGGGCTGAAGGACGTGGACGTGGTGATGATGCTGCGCTTGCAAAAAGAACGCATGGATGGCGGCTTTATCCCCAGCGAAAGGGAATATTACCACCGTTATGGGCTGGATTCCGAAAAGCTTGCACATGCCAGGCCCGACGCCATCGTCATGCATCCCGGCCCGATGAACCGGGGTGTGGAAATCGACGGCACGCTGGCCGATGACATCAACCGCAGCGTGATCCAGGACCAGGTCGAAATGGGTGTTGCCGTGCGGATGGCGGCGATGGACCTGCTGGCGCGCAACCTGCGCCAGACACCGGTGCGCCAGGTTTCCTGACCTCTATCCGAACCAATACCGCCCGGTTTGCGTTTGTCCCTCATGAGACAGCTCAAATCATCCACGATTGAAAATCCGGACCCCGACGAGATGGCACAAATCACCATTCCCGCGCATGAACACGGCATTGTGCGTGTCTTCAGTCTTTCGATGTCTGATGACCAGGCGAAATCGCTGCGCAACAGCCGTCAGGCGCAAAAGGATGCGCTGGGGATGCAGCAGCTTGATCCGCGCGGAATCGACGTCTTTCAGATTTCCGATCTGGCCGAGATCGGATTGCATGGCTATCTGCGCGAAGGGGTCGATGCCGATGAGGCAGGATTGACCCGCGACCGCGCCAAGCTGCGTGCGCTCGAAGGATGGGTCATGCTGGTCTATTCCAGCGCTTTTGAAGGGCGCGAAGTGACATTCACGCCGACCCCGGAACTGACGCTGATCGGCACCTATGGTCAGGCAAAGCGCGACTGGAGCCAGATCGAGATCGATTCGGATGCGGCAAAACCATATTCCGGCACGCCGACCCTGACGCCCCCGCAGCCGGTGCGCGGTGGCGCGGGCGGGGCGATGGTGATCATCGGGCTGCTGGTTCTGGTTGCCCTTGTCTGCCTGTGGATGCTTTCCTAACCCCGGCCCATGCGGTAGGTAACTTTCATGAAGGAACCTGAACCCGACCCCAAGATGTCCGGCCGCATCGCGATGATCGCCCTGCTGGTGGCATTTGGCGTGGCCGCGATGATGGTCTGGATGGCCGGATGACGTCGCGGCTGAGCTGGGCGCCGCAACGGGCGGTGTTTCTGCGCCGGGCGGCGGTCACCGCGCTGTTTACCTTCCTGGCGCTGCTGGCGGTCGGGTTTCTTTTGTCCTTTTACACCGATCTGCCGTTTCTTTGGGTGATCCCGACGGCGCTTTTGCTGACAGCAGGATTTCTGTTCGACGACGCCCTGCGCTGGCGCGCCTCCAAATACGACCGCTGGCATCTTGAGGGCGGACATCTGATCCACGAAGACGGCGATGGCACCGCGCAGCTGCCGCTGAGCGAGATCGACCGGGTCTTTACCCGCTTCGGGGGCCGTGTGGTTGTGGAATTATCCTCGGGCCAGCGCATCGCGATCGGATATCTGCCCTATCCGGCAAAAACCGCCGAGACCATCGAGGCCGCGCGCCGGGGTCCCCTCGCGGATTGAACTTGCCCCTTGGTTCAGCCCGCGTTTTAGGGCAAGACACGCCGGACCCAAACACGAAGGCCCGCCATGACGTTGCACTTCATCAACGCGCAGCTGATCGACCCCGAAGCGGGGACACTCACCAAAGGGGCGCTGACCGTCCGCAATGGCCGGATCGAACGGATCGCCGCCAATGATGAACCGCCCGGTGACGCGCAGATCATTGATTGCCGGGGCAAATACCTCGCCCCCGGCATTGTGGACCTTGGCGTAAAGGTCTGCGAACCCGGTGAACGCCACAAGGAAAGCTATCGCTCTGCCGGGCTGGCGGCGGCAGCGGGCGGTGTGACAACGATGATCACCCGGCCCGATACGACCCCGGCCATCGACAGCCCCGAAGTGCTGGAATTCGTCACCCGGCGCGCCAATGAGGCGGCACCGGTCAACGTGATCCCGATGGCGGCCCTGACCAAGGGGCGCGCGGGCCAGGAGATGACCGAGATCGGTTTCCTGATGGACGCAGGTGCTGCGGCCTTTACCGATTGCGACCATGTGGTCACGGATACCAAGGTGTTTTCGCGCGCCCTGACCTATGCCCGCAGCCTTGGCGCGCTGGTCATCGCCCATCCGCAGGAACCGATCCTGAGTGCCGGGGCCGCCGCGACCAGCGGAAAGTTCGCCTCCCTGCGCGGCCTGCCCGCCGTGTCGCCGATGGCCGAACGCATGGGGTTGGACCGCGACATTGCGCTGATCGAGATGACCGGGGCGAAATACCACGCCGACCAGATCACCACCGCCCGCGCCCTGCCCGCGCTGGAACGGGCCAAGCGCAACGGGCTGGACATTACCGCCGGGGTGGGTGTGCATCACCTGACGCTCAACGCGCTCGACGTGGCGGACTATCGCACCTTCTTCAAGCTCAAGCCGCCGCTGCGGGACGAGGATGACAGGCTGGCAGTTGCCCATGCTGTCGCTTCCGGCCTGATCGACATCATCTGCTCCATGCACACGCCGCAAGACGAGGAATCCAAGCGCCTGCCCTTCGAGGAAGCCGCCTCCGGTGCCGTCGGGCTGGAAACCCTGCTGCCCGCCGCGCTGCGGCTGGTCCATGCAGAGGTGATGGACCTGCCGACGCTCTGGCGCGCGCTGTCGCTGAACCCCGCGAAACGGCTGAACCTGCCCGGCGGACGGCTGAGCGCGGGGGCCCCTGCCGATCTGGTGCTGTTCGACGCCGACGCACCGTTCAAGCTGGACCGTGCCACATTGCGTTCCAAATCGCGCAACACCCCGTTTGACGGAATGCGGATGCAGGGTAAGGTCCTGAAAACCTATGTTGCTGGCAATTGCGTATTCGAGGCCCCCTGATGCCCCTGATTGAAAGTTCCGCCGCCGTTCTGATCCTTTGGGGTCTCATTGGCTATCTTCTGGGCTCGATCCCCTTTGGCCTGCTGCTGACCCGCGCGATGGGGCTGGGCAACCTGCGCGACATCGGCTCCGGCAACATCGGTGCCACCAACGTCCTGCGCACCGGCAACAAGAAGGCCGCCGCGCTGACCCTGGTGCTGGACGGGGCCAAGGGCGCGGTTGCGGTCCTGCTGGCCCGTGCGATGGCGGGCGAGGATGCGGCACAGCTGGCCGGGCTGATGGCGATGCTGGGCCATTGCTATCCCGTCTGGCTGCGCTTCAACGGCGGCAAGGGTGTCGCGACCTTCCTAGGCATCGTGCTGGCACTGGCATGGCCGGTTGGTATCGGCTGCTGCATTGCCTGGCTGATCGGGGCGCTGACCAGCCGCATATCCTCGATGGGGGCGCTGGCCGCCGCTTCCGCCTCGACCTTCCTGATGGTGATTCTCGGCGCGGGTAACGCTCTGGTTCTGGGCGTGGTCCTGACCCTGCTGATCTTTTGGCGTCACCGGGCCAACATCAAACGTATCCGTGCCGGCACGGAGCCGAAAATCGGCAAGACAGCGTAACACCGCCACCCGATGATCCGGGCCTGCACCAAAGATCACAAAGCATTGAATCTATTGAGTTTACCTCAATATCCTGTCTGCTTTCACGACAGGTGATCCGACCCTGTGACATCGCGCCACAGCGCCACCGGACAAATTCTCTTGCCATTCCCGACATTCCTGATATTTCTGTCATTACAGAAATTAACGTATGGAACATGAAGATGCACCTCACACCGGCCATGCAGAACTTTATCCTCCACTGGGGGGACATGGGCGCGAAATGGGGCACCAACCGCTCCGTGGCGCAGGTCCATGCGCTGCTGCACATCGCGCCGGAAGCCCTGAGCGCGGATGAAATCTGCGAGCTGCTGAACCTCGCCCGGTCAAACGTGTCGAACGGGCTGAAAGAGTTGCAATCGCTCGGCCTGGTCAAATCGCAGCGCAAGCTGGGGGATCGGCGCGATCACTTCACCTCGATCCGCGACATGTTCGATCTGGTCAACCAGGTGATCGAAAGCAGGCGGGAACGTGAATATGCCCCGACCCTCGCCGCCCTGCGCGAGGTTCAGGCCGAGGCCGAACAGGACGCAACCCCGCCCGCCGTGAAAGCGCGCATCAACGAGACGCTGACCACCATGCAGATGTTCGACGACTGGTATCGCGATGTGTCGCGCCTGCCCCGGTCGGTGCAATTGTCGGTGATCAAACTGGGGGGCCGCATCGCGCGCTTCCTGCCAAAGTCCAAGGACAGGGGCTGACAAGCGCCTTCCATTTACCCGAGGATTTCTCTCATGACAGAAATTACTGGAAACTTCGCCTCCACCCGCACCGCCGGTCCTCATCATGTCATCGACCCCGTGGCCTTCTTCCTTGCCCTCATCGGCGGCCCGGTATTGGTAACCGCAATCAGCTTCTGGCTGGTGGTCCCGGTCTTCGCGCTGATCATCGGCGGGCCGCTTTACCTTGCTGTCGGGACCCCGGTTTTGCTGTGGCGTCTGCAAAGAGAGGTCCACGACATCTTTGAGCTGGCCGTTCTTGCGATGAAAGCGGTGGGGATCCTGACACTGGGCGCAACACTCTATCTGTGCCTCACCGCCCAGGAGGGGCAAATCCCTTCCCTGCTGACAATGGCCCTGTTCGCTCTGGTCTTTGCCGCCCTCTGGACCGCCACATTCGGCTGGCTCTATCGCAGGCTTTGCCGCGATTTCTTCACCCATCCCATTCCCAACTGACCTCGATAGGAGAGACAAATGATCCTGCTTGCCCTTATCTACCTTCTTCTGGCCTTCGGCGCGCTTGCCGCCCTGTGCACCATGATCCTGCGCATCGGCGCGATGATCGGCACCTGCCCGCAGACCGGTGCCGCAGCCCGCGCAGCGGCAGTCACCATCGCCACCGGCTTTGCCGCCATCGGCACGGGCGGTGTGATCCTGATCGGCGCACTGCTGCCGCTTGCGGTCAGCGGCCCGGTGATCAGCTTCCTGCTGGCACTGGGTCTGGCAAGCCTCTGCCTTGGCCTTGGCTTCACCCATGCCGTCGGCACCCTGCGCGCTGTGCTGGCCACCCCTGCCCGGGACAATCCCCGGCAACAGCCAGAACCGGCCTGACGGCACGACCACATGAACCAGGGACCGGCGCGCAACCGCGCCGGTCCCGCACCCTGCGAATAGACGGCGCGCCCGATTAGATCACACCACCGTCAAAATCCTGCCCCGATCGCCCGGCAGTTTCGGTCCCTGAACAACATTCATCGGATTGCACCGTGCGAGCATTTTTCCAGTACTTCGAGAATTTCTTTTTCCGCGCATTCAATTTTTCGGGCCGTGCCTCACCGCTCGAATACTGGTGCGTGATGCCGCTGATCTGGATCGTGATCCTTGCCCTGCTGCCGGGGGATGCCGCCGAATTCTGGTCCAGCCTGCTGGCGCGGCAGATCCCGCCGCTGAACCCGCTTTACTACGATTCCATCCTGGTCTTCGTGCTGACCATCGTCCCGCGCCTCTCCCTGACCGTGCGCCGCCTGCATGACAGCGGCAAAAGCGGCAAATGGGCCAAGCTGCCCTTCATCGCGATTTTTTCCAGCATCACTTTGGCATTGGGCATCGGCTCTGCCTTGCTGACATCCAGCGTCGCCGGAAATGAAGCCGTGCTTGGCCTGGCCGTATTGGCTGCCCTCGTCATGGGATCGGCAGAAAGCGCCTGGGACGGCATTTTTGCCGCTGCAATTGCCGCAAATAGCCTGGGATGGGATGTGATCTGGGCAACGCTCAGTGACATGACGGGCGGCATGCCGAAACCACAGCTTGCACAAGGTGTCGGAGATCTGGCCCAGTCGGTGAAATCGGATCCCGGCATTGGCATTCCGGCGATCCTGGTCACGACGCTGATGGTCTGTACACCCGTCGTCTCGGCCCTGTTGCACCTGATGTTCATGCTGGCCCCGACCAAATACGAAGAGGACGGGTTTGGCGGCATGCTGGACCCCGCGCCGATGCGCAAGACGGGTGGATCCTCTGCCCCCGGGATCAAACGGCGTGATCCGCTGCAAAGCTATGCCTGCCTGTTCGAACGCAGCCCCGAGCAGGAAGCCGCCCTGAAGGTCAGGCAGAAGCAGGAGTTGAAAGACCTCTACCGCACCCGCGTGCTGGGCCAGGGCTAAGGCACGCGCGCCGGGAAGGGCTCAGTAGCTGAAATCGTCGTAGATCCGGCTCAGGTCACCGCCCCAGGGGCCGTGATAGGCCTCCAGCAGTTCATCCGCAGGCACCCTGCCGGTCTCGACGCTTTCCTTTAGCGCGTTCAGGAAATGTGTCTCGTCGGGGACCAGCCCGCCTGCGCCTGCGCGTGCGCGGGCTTTCAAACCGGCCTCAGACAGGGCCAGGGCCTCGCGGGCGACCTCATGCAGGGAAATGCCCTGCACCTTGCCCTGCAACCCTTCGATGCTGGCCGACACGCGCAGCCCGTCATGCTGTGCCGACGTCCAGTGCTTGACCAGATCCCAGGCGCCGTCCAGCGCCGACTGGTCATACATCAGCCCCACCCAGAAGGCCGGCAGCGCGCAGAGCCGCCGCCAGGGCCCGCCATCCGCGCCGCGCATCTCGATGAACTTCTTCATCCGCGCCTCGGGGAAGGCGGTGGTCAGGTGATCGGCCCAGTCGCTGAGCGTCGGAGTCTCGCCGGGCAGCGCGGGCAGTTTGCCCGCCATGAAATCGCGGAACGACATGCCCAGCGCGTCGATATACTTGCCGTCGCGGTAGACAAAGTACATCGGCACATCCAGCGCATAGTCCACCCAGCGCTCAAACCCGAACCCTTCCTCAAAGACAAAGGGCAGCGTGCCGGTGCGCGAGGCATCCAGGTCGCGCCACACCCGGCTGCGCAGGCTCTTGTAGCCGTTCACCTTGCCTTCAAAGAACGGGGAATTGGCGAACAACGCGGTGGCCACGGGCTGCATGGCAAGGGCCACGCGCATCTTCTTGACCATGTCGGCCTCCGACCCGAAGTCGAGGTTGACCTGAACCGTGCAGGTCCGCCGCATCATGATCCGCCCCATGGTGCCGACGCGGCCCATGTAGTCGTTCATCAGCTTGTATCGCCCCTTGGGCATCAGATCCATCTGCTCATGGGTCCAGTCCGGTGCCGCGCCCAGCCCGATAAAACCGACGCCGATCTCGTCGGCGACATCCTTGACCTCGCGCAGGTGGCTGTTCACCTCGTCGCAGGTCTCGTGAATGGTCTCGACAGGTGCGCCGGACAGTTCAAGCTGCCCCCCGGGTTCAAGCGAGACATTCGCGCCATCCTTTTCCAGCCCGATCAGCTTGCCGCCCTCTTCGACCGGGGTCCAGTTGTGGCGGTCGCGCAGCCCCTCCAGCATGACCCGGATCGAGCGTTCGCCCTCGTAAGGCAGGGGATTATGGGTATCCTTGCAATAGCCGAACTTCTCATGCTCGGTGCCGATCCGCCACTGGTCCCGGGGCTTGCAGCCCTCCGCCAGGTATTCGGCCAGTTGTTCGTGACGCTCGATGGGGCCGCCGCCGGACTGTGGAATGGACATGGGTGAGGGCTCCGCAATGATATCTCTGAATGGTCAGGGATGGGCGATCAGAAAGGGCGTGTCAATGCAGCACGCGCACTGGCGGTCGCTGCACTTGCCGCTGCCAGATCACCACCGATTGCACGCCACCTGCCCGCAGCTCACCCAGCATCCTCTCGGTCCTGATCCCAGGCAGGGTTGCAAAGGCATCAAACAGCGCCTCTGACCCCGCCGCGTTCACCGGAATCAGCAAAGCGGACTGCCCGGGCTGTTCAAGCCGCCAATGTGCCGGATACATGTTGCGCTCCAGCGTCAGGCTCTGCATCTCCCGCAGGGCCACGGTGCCCCCGGTCAGCGGGCCGAAATATGTGACCTCGCCCTCATCGACCTGAACCGCCCCCGGCCCGTCCCGACCCGCCCGGAACCGCAACCGCTGCACCCCGATCCAGGCCAGCCCGGCACCTGCCGCGATCAGCGGATAGCCCACGACCGCCAGCAGAAAACCCGGCACCGCCACCAGCCATAACCCGGTCAGCCCCAGCACGGCCCCCGCGATCACCTCGCGCCAGCGCCACAGACTTTCTGCCGCCTCAGGCCGGAGAAACGTCATCCGGGGTCCACTTTCATTTCATTGTTCCCAAAATACACACCACAGACCTCAGCCCCAATCGCCCAAAGCCTGCTGCCAAAGCGTCATCGCCGCAACCGCCGCCGTATCCGCCCGCAGAATGCGCGGCCCCAGACGCACCGCCACTGCCGTCTCCAGCCGCGCCAGCCGTTCCCGCTCCTTCTCCGAAAACCCGCCCTCCGGCCCGATCAGGATGGCCCAGGGCCCCCGCACCTCTGGCAGCGCAGAGCCGCCCCCGGCGGCCAGCGCCTCGTCGCAGAACATCAGGTGGCGGGTGCTGTCCCATCCGTCCAGCAACCGGTCAAAACGCACCGCTTCGGCCACCTCCGGCACATAGGTGCCACCGCATTGCTCTGCCGCCTCCACCGCATGGGCCTGCAGACGGTCGGTCTGCACCCGGCCCGCGTTGGTGAATTCCGTCATCACCGGCACGATCCGCGCCGCCCCCATTTCGGCGGCCTTTTCCACGATGAAATCCGTGCGGGCCTTCTTGATCGGGGCAAAGCACAGCCAGAGGTCCGGCGGCATCTGCAAGGGCCTGCTCTGCGCGACGCAGATCAACTCGCCGTCACGTTTGCCAGCGCGGGCAACCTCTGCCAGCCATTCACCGTCGCGCCCGTTGAACAGCGCCACCTGCGCGCCGACAGGCTGCCGCATCACCCCAAAGAGGTAATGCGCCTGCCCCCGGTCCAAAGGAACCGATTGCCCCGCCCCCAGGGGGTGATCTACATAAAGCCTGATCTTCGCACTCATGAGGTTCATATATGCAAGACCAGCCCGCCGCGCCAGATCGCCAGGACGCAAAAGGCACCGTCGCCGATGCGCCGCCCGACAATTGGGTGGATCGCCACGCGCCCCAAGCCCTGCGCCCCTACCTGCGCCTGTCCCGCGCGGACCGGCCCATCGGGACCTGGCTGCTGCTGCTGCCCTGCTGGTGGGGGCTGGCCCTGGCCATCCTGCATGACCAGAGCCCCCGCTGGGAAGACCTCTGGCTCTTTGCCGGCTGCGGCATCGGCGCCTTCCTGATGCGCGGCGCGGGCTGTACCTGGAACGACATCACCGACCGCGACATCGATGACAAGGTGGCGCGCACCCGGTCCCGCCCGATCCCGTCGGGACAGGTCTCGGTGCGCCAGGCCCTGGCCTGGATGGTGCTTCAGGCGCTGCTGGCGGCCTGCATCCTGTTCACCTTCAACTGGGCCGCCGTCGGTCTAGGGGTGCTGTCACTGCTGCTGGTCACGGTCTATCCCTTTGCCAAGCGCTTTACCTGGTGGCCGCAGGTCTTCCTCGGGCTGGCCTTCAACTGGGGTGCGCTGCTGGTCTGGACCGCACATACCGGCAGGCTGGAATCACCCGCCGTGCTGCTTTACGTCGCGGGAATCGCTTGGACGCTGTTCTACGACACGATCTACGCCCATCAGGATACCGAGGACGATGCGCTGATCGGCGTCAAATCCACCGCCCGCCTCTTTGGCGACAAGAGCCCGCAGTGGCTGCGCCGTTTCCTGGTGGTGACCGTTGGACTGATGGGGCTGGCGGTGGTGTTCTCTGCCCTTCCAGACGCCTCCGTATTGGCGCTGGTGCTGGCCCTGGGCGGCCCCTGGGCCATGGGCTGGCACATGGCATGGCAATTGCGCGGGCTCGACCTGAACAACCCCTCGAAAATGCTGCAATTGTTTCGCGCCAACCGCGATACAGGCATGATCCCGCTGTTGTTCTTCGCAGCAGCCCTGCTGGCATGATTGCACCCCCCGCCCCCGGCGCGTATCAAGACGGCAGCGTTCACGATCAAGAAGAAAAGCCATGCGCCTGTCTGCTGTCCTGACCATCACCCTTACCTTTGTCGCCGCCGCCGTGGTTTCCCTCGTGGCGGCGAATTTCTCTGTCAAACTGATCGAGGAGACATCGGAAATCGGTGTGCGGGACGCGCTGGACGATCAGGGCATGACATGGGCCGAGGTACAGGCCGACGGGCTGCAGGTCACGCTTGCAGGCATCGCACCGACCGAGGCCGTCAGGTTCCGGGCACTGACCACGGCAGGCTCCATCGTGGATGCCGCCCGCGTCATCGACGACATGGAAGTCGAGGCACAGGCCGCCATCGCCCCGCCGCGTTTTTCCGCCGAGGTCCTGCGCAACGACAGTGGCGTGTCCATCATCGGTCTGATTCCCTCCTCGACCGACCGCGAGGCCGCGATCGCCCGTTTCACCAAGATGTCCGGCAGCAAGGAAGTCGCCGATCTGCTTGAACAGGCGGATTATCCCGCGCCTCCCGGCTGGGAAGAGGCCCTGGGGTTTGCCATCACCGCGATTGCCCAATTGCCCCGTGCCAAGGCCTCCATCGAGGCCGGGCGCGTCTCCATCACGGCAATTGCCGACAGCCCCGAAGCCAAGGCCGCAATGGAAACCAAGCTCAAACGCGCAGCACCGCCATCGCTGAAGCTGGTGCTCGACATCGCGGCCCCCCGCCCGGTGATCACCCCCTTTACCATGCGCTTCGAACTGGATGAGGATGGCGCTAGATTCGACGCCTGTTCCGCCGATACGGATGCCGCGCGCAACCGCATCCTGGCGGCAGGCGAACGCGCCGGTGCCCCTGCGAACAGCCGCTGCACGGTCGGTCTGGGGGTTCCAAGCCCGGCCTGGGCGGAAGCGGTGATGCAGGGCATCGACGCCGTCAAACGCCTTGAAGGCGGTTCGGTCACCCTGGCCGATGCCGATATGACCCTGGTCGCCCAGCCCGGCATCGACCAGTCACTGTTCGACCGCGTCGTGGGCGAGCTGGAAACCTCCCTGCCCGAGGTCTTTGCCCTGAGTGCAAAACGTCCCAAGCTCGAAGACCCCAATGCAGGCCCGCCGGAATTCACCGCCACGCTCAGCCCCGAAGGTCAGGTGCAATTGCGCGGCCGTGTCAGCAATGCGCCGCTGCGCGAACTGGCCGACAGCTATGCCAAGGCACGCTTTGGCTCCGACAAGGTCTATATGGCCGCGCGGATCGACGAAGACCTGCCCGACAGCTGGGGCCCCCGCGTGCTGACCGGGCTGGAAGCGCTCGCCAGCCTGTCCAACGGCGCTGTCACCGTCACCCCCGATACCGTCTCGGTCACCGGCAACACCGGCAATCCCGATGCCAACACCGCAATTGCCTCCCTGCTGTCCGACAAACTGGGGGAAGGGGCCGACTATGACATTGATGTCATCTACCAGGAAAAGCTGGACCCGGTGCTGGGCCTGCCCACGCCAGACGAATGCGAGGCCGAAATCGGCGAAGTGGTGAAAGTCGCCAAGATCAATTTCGAACCGGGCAGCGCCACCATCGACGCCAGCGCCCTGGGCACCATGGACGACATCGCGGAAATCCTGAAACGCTGCGGCGACCTGCCGCTTGAGATTCAGGGCTATACCGACAGCCAGGGCCGCGAGAGCATGAACCTTGCACTGTCGCAATCGCGCGCCGAATCCGTCCTGAACGAATTGCGCGCGCGCCGCGTGTTGACCGGGTCTTTCACCGCCAAGGGCTATGGCGAGGAGAATCCGGTCGCCGACAACAAGACCGAAGTGGGCCGCGAAGCCAACCGACGCATCGAGTTTCGTCTGATCCGCCCGAAAACAGTGGAGCTTCCGGGGCAAACAACGCTGGAATCCATTGCCCAATCAAGCGATACAGAGGCGGATCAAGTCGAAGAAGGCCCCACTGATGAGCAGAACTGAATTCGTCCTCGCCACCGCGATCATCCTGTTCGTGGCTTTCTGTCTGGGATGGTTTGCAAACTGGCTGCTGCACAGGTTCACCCGTGTCGCGGCAGGTGATGTGGCCCAGCTCGACAAGATGAGCCAGGAATTGCACGAGGCCGAAGAAACCCGCGATCAGGCGATCACCTACCTGCAACAGCGCGAGGCGGAGCTGACCAATCAACTGGCCCAGACGGAAGCGGAACTGCGCGCGGCGATGGATGGCCTGCGCGACGCCCGCCACGAGGCCGAGGAAATGCGCGCCTATATCGACCGGCAGCAGGCCAGCTGACCGGTCCTGCAAAGCGGACAGGGGCGCGGCCGGGGCCGTCTCAGGCCACGGTCATGACAGCACATTGCGCGCTCTTGCTGATCTCCTGAGAGGTCGAGCCCAGAAACAGCCCCTTGACGGCACCCAGCCCCCTGCGCCCGGTGACAATCAGATCGGCCTTCGCCTCCCTGGCGCGCGCCAGAACATTTGCCGCCGGAAGACCATGCCCGATGTGAACCTCCACATCCGGCATCCCCGCTTCTGCCGCAATCCCTTTGGCGCGTTCCGCCATTTTCACAGCCGCTTCGCGCAGCATCTCGTCATGGGCCGCCGTGGGGCCGACATAGAACCCCGAAATCGCCTCGGCGGCAAAGGTCACCGTCTCTTCCAGAGGCGTATGGCATACCTCCAGCCTGGCCCCGAACTTAAGCGCCAGTTCGCAACCCATCTTCAGGGCGCGCTCGGCAGCCTCGGACCCGTCAAAACCAACAACTATGGACGTGATCATCTTTCATCCTCCTGTGCTTTCCCCCTGATCCTATCAGCGGAGTGTGCAGGGAACCTTGATGTGGGTCAAACAGCCGCTTGTCAGGACCAGCGGTCCAGCGCCGCCTCATCCTCGTCCTTTGCCGCGACCCAATCGCCGCCCTGCGCCGTCACTTCGCGCTTCCAGAACGGGGCGCGGGACTTGAGGTAATCCATCAGGAACTCCGCCGCGGCAAAGGCATCCTTGCGGTGCGGTGCCGCGGTCGCGACCATCATGATCATCTCGCCGGGTTTCAGCGCACCAAACCGGTGGATCACCAGCACATCGCCAAGAGAGAACCGCGTCACCGCCTGCTGCGCCATATCGGTCAGCGCCGCCTCTGTCATGCCGGGGTAATGTTCAATCTCCATCACGTCCAGCGGATCACCGGGCAGGTCCCGCACGACGCCGGTAAAGGTGACGATGGCCCCCATGTCAGCGCGGCCCGCGGCAAAATCCGCAGCTTCCTTCCCCAGATCAAAGGCCGCTTCCTGTACGGAAATGCGCATCGCCTACCCCCCCGTCATCGGGGGAAAGAACGCCACTTCACGGGCGCCATCCAATGGCGCGTCAAAATCCACCAGGGTCTGATCCACCGCCACACGCAGCGCCGACAGATCCTCAAAGGCCGCGGCATAGCGTTCCTCGCGCCCGCGCAACTCGGCAACCAGGTCATTCACGGTCCTTGCCCCGGTCTCGACCTCTTCGCGCGGCACGCCGATCCGCTCCCGCACCCAGGCAAAATACAAGACGTTCATGAGTTGCCCTCCTTCAGATGCGGCATCGCCTTTTTCAGGTAGTCCACCCCGGTGATTGCCGTCAGCGCCGCCGCGATCCACAACAATGTCAGCCCGACGCGCCCCGCCCAGACTTCCAGGTCGAGGTCGTGACCGATCAGATCGTGCTCCAGCGCCACGCCCAGCGTTTCCCCCGACGTCACATCCATCCCGCCACCGGAAAGGCCGAAATAATGCTCGAACACGCCCTGGCTGAACAGCACAGCGATGGCAATCATCTGCGCCGTTGTCTTCCACTTGGCCAGTTTGGTCACCTTCAGCGTGCCGGACACATCGCCAAGGTATTCCCGCAGCCCGGAGACAAAGACCTCCCGGAACAGAATCACCGTGGTGGGCAACACCAGCCAGGGTGACCAGCTTGAAAAGCCCACAATGACCATCAGCGCAATCACCACCATGGCCTTGTCGGCAATCGGGTCCAGCATGGTCCCCAGCTTGGTCTCCTGTTTCCAGGCACGCGCCAGATAGCCGTCGAACCAATCCGTCACCGCCGCGACCACGAACAACAGCATCGCCAGCCCGTCCGCATAAAGACGATCGAAATACAGGAACATCACCGCAACACCAGGTGCTGCGACCAGACGCAAAAGCGTCAGAACATTGGGCAGATTCCATTTCATGACCGCACCCTAACCCGCCCCGCAAAGGCGCGAAAGCACCAACCCCCCTCTCTTTTTGGCCAAAAATATTCCCAGGGGGTTTGGGGGACAGCGTCCCCCATCAGAAAACAGGATCGAGCGCGGCGCAGCCGCTCCTCCGGGTCAGCCCCGGTCATGAAAATAAGCATATATCGTCTCGGCCAATGCGCCGGATACGCCCTCAACCGCCTTGAGATCGCTCAGGTTCGCGCGCCCCACCGCCTTGGCGGATCCGAAATGCGCCAACAATGCACGTTTGCGGGCCGCGCCCACGCCCGGCACATCGTCCAACGGCGTGGCCCCGACTGCCTTGGCGCGTTTCGCGCGGTGCGTGCCGATGGCAAAACGATGTGCCTCGTCGCGCAGGCGCTGGACGAAATACAGTACCGGATCGTTATGGCGCAGCGCCATCGGGCGTTTGCCAACACGGTGGAACTCCTCCTTGCCGGCGTCGCGGTCCACGCCCTTGGCAACACCGACCATCGGAATATCCTCGACCCCGTATTCGCGCATGATCGACGCCACGGCAGAGACCTGCCCGGCCCCGCCGTCAATCAGCAACAGCTCCGGCCACTGGCCTTCCCTGCGTTCCGGATCTTCCTTGATCAGGCGCTTGAAACGGCGCGTCAGCACCTCTTTCATCATGCCGAAATCGTCGCCGGGGGTCAGCTCATCACCGCGGATGTTGAACTTGCGGTACTGATTCTTCATCATCCCGTCGGGTCCGGCCACGATCATGGCACCCACCGCATGGGCGCCCTGAATATGCGAGTTGTCATAGACCTCGATCCGCTGCGGCGGTCCCGGCAGGTCGAATGCCTCGGCCAGACCGCTCAGCAATTTGCCCTGTGTCGCCGTCTCCGCCATCTTGCGGGCCAGGCTCTCGCGGGCGTTGCGCAGGGCGCCATCCACCAGCTCGGCCTTTTCGCCACGCTGGGGCACCAGCAGTTCCACCTTGCGGCCCAGCTTGCCCGACAGCGCATCCGCCATCAGATCGGGGTTTTCGATCTCGTTGCTCAGGATCAGCTGGCGCGGCGGCTCACGGGTGTCATAGAACTGACCGATAAAGGCCTCCAGCACCTCGGCGGCATCCACGTCTGCGCCGACGCGCGGGTAGTAATCGCGGTTCCCCCAGTTCTGGTTCGCGCGGATGAAGAACACCTGCACGCAGGCCTGCCCGCTGTCCATGTGCAGCGCGATGATGTCCGCCTCGGCCACGCCCTTGGGGTTGATGCCCTGGGCCGTCTGCACCTGCGTCAGCGCCTTGATCCGGTCGCGCAGGGCGGCGGCACGTTCAAATTCCATCGCTTCGGAGGCCTGCGCCATCTCGCCCGCCAGCCGGGCCTGAATATCCGTCGTCCTGCCCGAGAGGAATCTTTCCGCATCCCGCACGGACTGGCGGTATTCATTGCTGCTGATCTTGCCGACGCAGGGGGCGCTGCAGCGTTTGATCTGGTGTTGCAGGCAGGGCCGCGTGCGGCTGTCGAACATGGCATCCGAACAATCGCGCAGCAGAAACACCCGCTGCAACTGGTTCAGGGTCCGGTTCACCGCCCCCGCACTGGCGAAGGGACCGTAGTAGGCGCCCTTCTCCTTCTTGGCGCCCCGGTGTTTCTTGATCTGGGGAAAGTCCTGATCCGTGGTGACGAGGATGTTTGGAAAACTCTTGTCGTCGCGCAGCAGCACGTTGAACTTGGGCTTGAGCTGCTTGATCAGGTTCTGTTCCAGCAGCAGCGCCTCAGTCTCGGTCCTGGTGGTCAGGAACATCATCGAGGCGGTGTTGGAGATCATCCGCGCAATGCGTGGCGAATGCCCGGTGGGGCGCGCATAGCTGCTGACCCGCGCGCGCAGATTCCGCGCCTTGCCCACATAAAGCACCCGGCTTTCCGCATCCAGCATCCGGTAGACACCCGGCGAGGTGTCGATGGTCTTGAGATAGCCCTGGATGACCTCGTGACCCAGCTGCGGTTTGATCGTTTCTTCCGTCATCGTCCCGTTCTGATTCTCCGGTTGGCCTGCAACAGGCGGCTGGTCATGACAAGGATTAACCTGTCCACCAAATATGTGGATAACTCTGCAGATAACTCTGACGCAGGTGGAATTTTTCTTTGAATCCGGCCCGCTTCACCGAAACGCACAATATTTAGGCAGATATGCAACCTCTTGATTTTCCACGTTAAGTTTATTAACCCTTGCCAATTCATTGAATCTTAACGACTTTTGCAACGGTTTTGTAACACCTCCGCAGCGCCGTGCAGAACTTTCGCCCGGGGTCTTACTCGACACCGATGATGTCGCGTGTCTGCCAGACCAGATGCTGCCCGCCATCGACGCACAGCAACTGTCCCGTGACCCCCGGCGCATCCAGAAAATAGCCAAGGGCGGCAGTGATGTCATCGGGGTTGGCCCCCCGCTCCAGCAATGCGCTGGCGCGTTGCTGGGCGAAATGCGCATCGCTCTGCCGGGCGCCTTTCAGGGTTGGTCCGGGGCCGATGCCATTGACCCGGATGACCGGGGCCAGCGCCTGCGCGGTGGTATGGGTCATGGCCCACAGCCCCATCTTTGCCAGCGTATAGGTCATGAACTCAGGCGTCAGCTTGCGCACCCGCTGGTCGATCATGTTGACGATCAGACCGGTCGCAAGCGGCTCTCCGTTCGCGTCCCGATCCGGGGTCAGCCCCTGCGCGGCCATGGCCTGTGTCAGCAGGAAGGGCGCGCGCAGATTGCTGCCCATATGCCGGTCCCAACTGCTGCGGGTTGCGGATTTCAGCGTGTCGTATTCAAAGATCGAGGCATTGTTGACCAGACAGGTGATCGGCCCGCCCAGTGCCGCGGCCGCGCGGGGCAGCAGGCTTTCCGTCGCGGCGTCCTCCAGCAGATCGGCCTGCAGCGCCGTGGCCTTGCGGCCCATCGCCTCGATCTCGCGCACGACTTCTTCCGCGCCTTCGGCGGAACTGGCGTAATGCACGGCCACATCATGGCCCCGCGCCGCCAGGTACAGCGCCATTGCGCGGCCCAGCCGCTTTCCCGCACCGGTCACCAACGCCCGTTTCATCACGTTCTCCTCAGCTCAACACGACCACAAGATACAGGGCATATAGAGCGGACAAGGCAATCCCCCAAATGCGCGTGATGTCGCGGCCCAGATAGACAAAGGGGATCAGCAGCAGCGACGCGCCCAGCATGACCCAAAGGTCGAGCCTCAGGAAGGCGGGGTCGACGTCGATGGGACCGACGAGGCTGGCGATGCCAATGATCGCCAGCAGGTTGAACATGTTCGATCCGATCACATTGCCCAGCGCCACATCCGCCTGGCGGCGCAGGGCGGCCATGACTGTCGTGGCCAGTTCCGGCAGCGAGGTGCCGACCGCCACCAGGGTCAAACCGATCACCGTATCGCTGACCCCATAGGCGGTTGCGATGATGGTGGCATTGTCCACCAGCAGGCTTGCGCCCAGCGGCAGGCCGATCAGGCCCAGCACCAGGAAAACCGCAATCTGCCAGCGCGGCATGTCGGGGTCGGCCCCTTCGGGTTCCTCGGCATCATCGCCTTTGCAGGCGTTGCGGTGGTTGCAGGCCTCACCGAACTGATCGGCCAGCACATAGGCCAGCCCGCCCAGCAGGACCAGCCCGGCAATCCAGTCAAAGACACCCCGGAACGCCAGCGCGATGAACAGCACCGAGGCGGCGATCATGAAATTATATGTCTTGCGCGTGTTGCATTCAGAGGTGTGCATGGTTGCCAGCAAGGCCGGTATGCCCAGCACCAGCAGGATATTGGCGGTGTTCGATCCCACCACATTGCCCAGGGCAATGCCCGGCGCATTGTCGATCACGGCCTTGATCGAGATCAGCAGCTCCGGGGCGGATGTGCCAAAGGCCACAATGGTCAGGCTGACGATCAGTGCGGGCACACCCAGCCGCAACGACAGGTTTACCGCGCCCTTCACCAGCGCATCGCCTGCCAGCAGCAGGATCACCAGCCCCAGAAGAGACAGCAGCCACGGCATCAGCATCAGCCCTGCCCCCCGCAGCTACAGCGGCCCTTGCCGATACGATACCGCCCGCAGGCGCTGCACTTGGTCTGGCTGAAGCGCTTGCCGCCGAGCCAGTGCATCTTGCCGAACCAGGCAAGCATCCCCATGAACACAAGGAAAAGAAGAACGATCTTGAATACCATCAGAGCCCAAACCGCGCAAAGGCCGCGCGTTCTTCGATGCCCTGCACTGCATCATCGACGATCTGCGCCCCGAACCGCGACAGCAATCCCTTGCGCGCGCCATAGCGGCGGAATTTGACCTTGTCGCCAAAGCGGTCCTTCATCATCGGGCGCAGGTGGCCGATGCCGTCGATCAGACCCAGTTCGGCGGCGCGTTTCGCCAGCCAGATCTCTCCGGTGAACAGGTCCTGATCCTCGGGCAGCTTGCCTGCCCGCCGGCTGTTCACATGGTCCTTGAAATTCTCGTGGATGTCTTCCAGCAGCACCTTCAGCCGGGCCACGTCTTCCGGGTTTTCGGGGCGGAACGGGTCCAGCATGCTCTTGGATTTGCCAGCGGTATAGACGCGCCGTTCCACGCCGTATTTGTCGATCAGTTCATGCACCCCGAAGGAGGCCGAGATCACACCGATGGACCCCAGCACCGAAGACGGATCGGCATAGATCTCATCCGCGGCCACGGCCAGCCAGTAGCCGCCGGAGGCCGCGACATCCTCGACAAAGGCGATGACGGGAATCTTCTTTTCCTCTGCCAGCCGGCGGATGCGCGCACCGATCAGCGAAGACTGGACGGGGCTGCCACCGGGCGAGTTCACCTCAAGCGCGATGGCGACCGGTTTGCCCTTGCTGAACGCCTTTTCGATCACCGGCCCCAGGGTCGCGTCGTTCAGCACGCCACGCCCTGAGGTGCTGATCATCCCCGACAGGCGGATCACAGCAACGGTCGGGTTGGACTTCAGGAAAGGCAGCCATTTGTTCATGCCCCCCATGTAGAACGCCGACGCCGGTCAAACAAGGCGAGGCGAAGCTTTATTGGCGAATGCGCCAGCCGGTGCGGAAAATCCACCATATGATGCCGAGACAGACACCGGTAAACAGCCCGATGGCCAGAAGGCTGGTCAGGATCGGCACATCCGCGGTATCAAAGAACGCCCAGCGGAACCCCGAGATCAGGTAAACCACCGGGTTGAACATCGACACTGCCTGCCAGAACGGCGGCAGCATCGAAATGGAGTAGAAAGACCCGCCCAGGAACACAAGCGGCGTGACGATCAGCAGCGGCACGATCTGCAATTGTTCGAAATTGCCCGCCCAGATGCCCAGGATAAATCCGAAGAGCGCGAAACTGATCGTGGTCAGCAGCAAGAACGCCACCATGGCCAGTGGATGGGCGATGCTGAAATCGACAAAGAAGTATGCCGTGATCAGGATGATGAACCCGATGATCAGCGACTTGGTCGCGGCGGCCCCCACATAGCCCATGACGATTTCGAGAAAGCTGATCGGCGCGGACAGAAGCTCAAAGAACGTGCCGATGAACTTGGGGAAATAGATCCCGAAAGAGGCATTGGCGATGGATTGGGTTATGACCGTCAGCATGATCAGCCCCGGCACGATGAACGCCCCATAGCCGACCCCCTCGACCTGTTCGATCCGGCTGCCGATGGCCGCGCCGAAAACGACGAAGTAAAGTGATGTGGAGATGACAGGCGCAAGCAAACTCTGCGCGACGGTCCGGAAGAACCGGAACATCTCGAAAATATAGATGGAGCGGACAGCCGTCCAGTTCATGCCGCGTCCTCCTTGACCAGATTGACAAAGATATCTTCCAGGCTGGATTGCCGGGTCACGACATCGCGCAGCACCAGCCCCTCGGCGGCAACATCCGCCAGCAGCTTGGTGATGCCTGTGCGTTCGGCATTGGTATCATAGGTATAGATCAAGGCGTGCCCGTCACTGGACAAGGCCAGATCGTCGGACTGCAGGTTCCTGGGAACCTCGGTCAGGGTCTCGGTCAATTGCACCTCAAGTTCCTTCTGACCCATGCGGGTCATCAGCTTGGTCTTTTCCTCGACCAGCAGCAGCTCGCCATGGGCGATCACACCGACGCGGTCGGCAATCGCCTCCGCCTCTTCGATATAATGGGTGGTCAGGATGATGGTCACGCCATCTTCCTTCAGCTTGTCGACGATCTGCCACATGTCCTTGCGCAATTCCACGTCGACGCCTGCGGTGGGTTCGTCAAGAAACAGGACGCGGGGGTCATGGGCCAAAGCCTTGGCGATCAGGACACGGCGCTTCATACCGCCCGACAATTCCCTGATCTGGTTGTCCTTCTTGTCCCAAAGCGACAATTGCCGCAGCACCTTCTCGATGGCCGCATCGTCGGACGGCTTGCCAAACAGACCGCGTGAGAACCGCACGGTGTTGATGACCCGTTCAAAAGGCTCCAGGTTGATTTCCTGCGGCACCAGCCCGATCATCGACCGCGCGGCGCGATAATCATGCAGGATGTCATGCCCGCCGACAGTGACCTTGCCGCTGGTCGGCATGGTGATCCCACAGACCGTAGAGATCAATGTGGTCTTGCCCGCGCCGTTCGGGCCGAGAAGGGCAAGGATTTCACCCTCTTCAATCCCCAGGTTCACGCCCTTGAGCGCCTGGAACCCATCCTTGTAGGATTTGCGCAGGTCTGTGATTTCAACGATATTTGCCATGGCTCAGGCCCCCTTCATCCCGCGCGAACTTAATCGGCGGGACGTTAAAGTAAACAGTTCAGTTCAGTCTTTTGACCGACCGAACCAGCCTTTTTTCCTGGGGGCCTCTTCGGCGTCGTCCCCGCCTGCATCTTCCGCCGGTCCCTCCAGGGCCGCCTGAAGGTTGTCGAAGAACTGATCCGCCATCTTCTTGGCAAAGCCGTCGATGATCCGGCTGCCCAGCTGCGCGAGCTTGCCGCCCACCTTGGCCTCCACGTCATAGCTCAGCTCGGTGCCGCCATCCTTTGCCGCCAGCCGCACGTCGGCACCGCCCTTGGCAAAACCCGCAGCACCGCCCTTGCCCGCGCCATCGATCTTCATGGATTGGTCCGCAACCAGATCGGTGATTGTCACCTCTCCCTTGAAGGTGGCCTTTACCGGCCCGACCTTCTGCACGACGGTCGCCTCGTATCCCTCCTCGACCGAGCCGGTGACCTCGGTGGCGCCCGGCACGCAGGCCTTGAGCACCTGGGGATCCAGCAGGGCTGCGTAAACCTCTGACGGGGGCGCCGCAATCTGACGGGTATCTGACATCTGCATGGGGAACCTCCGGGTTATTTGCGCGCAGGATAGCCAAGTTGGCAGGACTGTCCAACGCCAAACGCACTGGACAGACGCGGCAGGGCTGATAGGTCAATTGTATGACTGTGCTTCCCCAAAATCGCGCCGGGCCGGCGATTGCCTTTGTGCTGGCCGGGATCCTGGCGATTTCCGTGAACGACATGCTGATCAAGCGGCTTTCCGGGGGCTATCCGCTGCATGAACTGGTGTTCGTACGCTCGGCCATCGGGATCGTATTCAGCCTGGTGCTGGTCCAGATCGAGGGCGGCTGGCACATCCTCAAGACCGACCGGCCGGGTCTGCACCTGCTGCGCGGGGCGCTGGTGGTGATTGCCAACATGACATTCTTTGTCGCCCTTGGGGCGATCCCGCTGGCCGATGCCACCGCATTGTTCTTTGCGGCACCCCTGTTCATCACGCTGCTGTCGATCCCGATCCTGGGGGAAAAGGTGGGGCTCCTGCGGCTCGGTGCCGTGATGGTTGGATTTGTCGGGGTTGTCATCATGCAACGGCCCTGGGCCGGCAGTGAAACGCTGGGTGCCTCCCGGCTGGTGCTGCTTTTGCCGGTGCTCGCGGCGCTGACCTATGCGCTGAATCAGCTGATGACCCGCAAGCTGGGGGTAAGCAGCAAGGCCTCGGCCCTCTCGGTCTACATCCAGTCGGTTTTCATCGTCGTTTCGCTGGGGTTCTTCCTGGTGGCCGGCGACGGACGCTTTGTGAGCGAGGGCAGCTCGGCCTCGATGCAGTTCCTGCTGCGCGCCTGGGTCTGGCCCGCGCCGGGGGACGGCTGGATCTTTGTTGGCATGGGGTTGAACGCGGCGGTAATCGGCTATTGCCTGAGCGCCGCCTACCGGATGGCCGATGCCGCCACGGTCGCGCCCTTTGAATACATGGGCCTGCCGCTGGCGGTGTTCTGGGGCTTCATGATTTTCGGGGATCTGCCCGCCTGGGAAGTCTGGATCGGCATCGCATTGATCCTCGGTTCGGGATTGTTCGTCTTCCTGCGCGAGCGGCAAAAGACCCGTGTGCGGGTCAACCGACCGACCACCCGACGGTACTGAGGGTTCGGAATTTTCAAAAATTCCGGACCGTTTTCTTCAAAGAAAACGAAGTCAGGTAGCGACAGTGGCGAGCCGTCTGCGAGACCGCACAGGCTGTGTCCTCTGCATCGATCTACACCGTTTGATCCGTGGCACACGGAATTTTCAAAAATTCCGGACCGTTTTCTTCAAAGAAAACGACTACTCCGGCTGAGACACCTGCACCACCACCTTGCCCGTGGCCTTGCGGGTCCGCAGCAGGTCCAGTGCCTCGTTCGCCTGTTCCAGCGGCAGCACGTTGCTGACATGCGGCTTGATCCTGCCTGCCACATACCAGTCGATCAGGGTGCGGAAACTGTCGGTCAGCACGCCGGGTTTGATCCGCGCGTAACCGCCCCAGTAAAAACCCAGAACCGTCAGGTTCTTGACCAGCAGGATGTTGGCCGGGATCTGCGGCACCTCGCCACTGGCGAACCCCAGCGGCAGCAGCCGCGCCTCGGGGTTGCAGGCGCGCATTGCCGCCTTGAACTGATCGCCGCCGATCGGGTCATAGACCACATCCGCCCCGCCCAGCGACTTGACCACCGCGCGGATGTCATCGGTATCGGAATCGATCAGGTGATCGGCACCCAGCTTGCGGCAGATCTCAAGCTTCTCCTTGCCCCGCGCACAGGCGATCACCTCTGCGCCCATCAGCTTGCCCAGTTCCACCGCGGTCAGGCCAACCCCGCCCGAAGCCCCCAGCACCAGCAGCCGTTCCCCCGGTTTCAAACCTGCCTTGTAGTCCAGCGCGACATGGCTGGTGCCATAGGCGATCAGGAAGGCCGCCGCATCCACCGCGTCCATCTCATCAGGAATCGGGACGCAGACCTCCGCAGGCAGGACCGCATATTCCGACAGGCCGCCAAAGCCGGCATAGGCCGCAATGCGCTGATCCTTTGCCAGCGTGGTCACCCCGTCGCCCAACCCCACGACACGGCCCGCCAGTTCCATCCCGATGGTAAATGGCAGCGGCGGCTTTTCCTGGTAGGTCCCCTTGATCATCAGCGTGTCGCCGAAATTCAACCCGCAGGTGTCAATCCTGACCAGCACCTCGCCCGGTCCGGGCACGGGCAGCTCCAGTTCCCGCAGGCTCAGGGGTTCGTCATAGGCGGTCACTTGCATCGCGCGCATCATGGGGTCCTTTTCGATTGGCCCGCTTTGTCGCCTGTCCCCGCAGCCCTTGGCAAGGGGCATCACGCTATCCTGCGAAAATCACGGCGCGGATCCCATAGGCCACAAGACCCAGGGCCGAAATGCTCAGCACCCAGAGCAGCACGAACCATCCTAGCCGACGCAGCCAGAGCGGCATCAATGATATCCGTCTTCCGGGTCGATCTTGCCCCGGAACACCCAATAGGCATAGGCGGTATAGGCAAGGATCATGGGCACCAGCACCAATGTCCCGACCAGCGTGAACCACAGTGAACTGTCGGGGGCCGCGGCATCCATGATGGTCAGGGCACCGGGCACCATATAGGGGTAAAAACTGATCCCGATGCCGATGAACCCCAGAACGAAAAGGCTGAGTGCGCAGAGGAACGGCTGCAGGTCACGCTGCTGTTGCAACCCCCGGAACAGGCCCAGAATGCAAAGCCCCACCAGCACCGGCACGACAAAGCTGAAGCCCATCGAGGGCCAGGTGAACCAGCGTTCGAAATAGACGTAGCGCAGGAAGGGTGTCCAGAGACTGACAGCCGCCATGAAAATCACCGTTGCAATGGCAAACGGCCAGGCCAGCCTGCGCATATGGGTCTGGATGCGCCCCTCCAGCTTGAGGTTCAGCCATGTGGCTCCCAGCATCGCGTAGCCCACCGTCACCGCGACACCGGTCAGGAAGGTGAAGGGCGTCAGCCAGTCCCACCAGCCGCCCGCATAGGCGCGGTTCTCGACCTCGATCCCCTGTACCAGCGCGCCCAGCGCGATGCCCTGGCACAGCGCCGCCGTCAGCGATCCGCCGAAAAACGCGATGTCCCAGGTCCCCTTCCAGCGCTTTGTGCGCCAGCGGTACTCAAAGGCCACGCCGCGAAACACCAGCCCCAGCAGCATCAGGATGATCGGCATGTAAAGCGCGGGCATCACCACCGCATAGGCCAGCGGGAATACCGCGAACAGCCCGCCGCCGCCCAGCACCAGCCAGGTTTCATTGCCGTCCCAGATCGGCGCGACGGAATTCATCATCACGTTGCGCTCTTTCTCGTCCTTGGTCAGCGGGAACAGCAGGCCCACCCCCAGGTCGAAACCATCGAGGATGACATAGACCAGCACCGCAAAGGCGATGATCCCCGCCCAGATGAATGACAGTTCAAAACCCAGCATCTCAGGTCCTCGCCTTGTCGTCGTGATTGCCCTGCATCTGCACCGACGGGGTCGTCCCGGCGGTGCGGGTCGGGCCTTCGTCCGTGATCGGCGCATCGCTCACGGGTTTGATCGGCTTGCCCATCAGGCGCAGGATATAATAGGTGCCTGCGCCGAAAACGAAGAAATAGACGATGATAAAGGCAATCAGCGAGGCCGCGACCGCAGGGGCCGCCACGGGCGAGAGGCTGTCGGAGGTCCGCAGCAGCCCGTAGACGGTAAAGGGCTGGCGTCCCACTTCGGTCGTGATCCAGCCCGCCAGCACCGCGACGAACCCCATCGGCCCCATCGCCATCGACACGCGGTAAAGCCAGGGCGCATCGAAAAGCCGCCCGCGCGCCCGCGCGATCAGCCCCCACAATCCCAGACCCAGCATGGCAAAGCCAAGGCCCACCATCACCCGGAAGGAGAAAAAGACGATGGCCACCGGCGGTTCATCCTCGTCCGGAACGGTATCAAGACCGGCCAGCGGCGCGTTCAGGTCGTGCTTGAGGATCAGAGAGCTGAGCTTGGGGATCTCCACCGCGTAATCGACACGCTTTTCCGCCTGATTGGGGATGCCGAACAGGATCAGCGGCGCTCCGTGGGGATGGCTTTCGAAGTGCCCCTCCATCGCCATCACCTTGACCGGCTGGTGTTCCAGCGTGTTGAGCCCGTGGGAATCGCCCGCCAGGATCTGCAGGGGGGTCACCAGCGCCAGCATCCACATCGCCATGGAGAACATCCGCCGGGCAGGCGCATCGCTGCGGTCGCGCAGCAGGTGCAGGGCCCCCACCGCCCCCACCACCAGCGCGGTTGTCAGGAAGGCGGCCAGCACCATGTGCGTCAGGCGATAGGGGAACGAGGGGTTGAATACGATCTGCCACCAATCCTCGGGAATGAACTGCCCCAGCTCGTTCATGCTGAAGCCCGCCGGCGTCTGCATCCAGGAATTGACCGACAGGATCCAGGTGGCCGAAATCAGCGTGCCGAATGCCACCATGCCCGTTGCCATCATGTGCAGCGCATCACCCACCCGTTCGCGGCCAAAAAGCATGATCCCCAGGAACCCCGCCTCAAGGAAAAAGGCGGTCAGCACCTCATAGGCCATCAACGGGCCGATCACCGGACCGGCCTTGTCCGAAAACACCGACCAGTTGGTGCCGAACTGGTAGGACATGACGATGCCCGACACGACCCCCATGCCAAAGGCAATGGCGAAAATCTTGACCCAGTAATTGAACAGAATCAGGAAGGTGCGGTCCCGCGTCCAGAGCCAGCGCGCGTTCAGAACCGCCAGGAAGCTGGCCAGCCCGATGGAGAAGGCCGGAAAGATGATGTGAAACGAGATCGTGAAGGCAAACTGCACCCGCGCGAGGATCTCTGCGGAATATCCGTCGAACATGGTCTGGCCTCCATTGCTTCTGTCCCGGACATAGGCTGTTTTCGCAGCCTGTACAGCGACACATTTCGCCGCAGCGGGTATCAGAAGCGCAGGTCCACTTTCAGACCCGGCTCATTGTCACCCAACACGAGTTCCGCACCATGCAGCGCCGCCACGGCCGCCACCAGGCTCAGGCCCAATCCGTTTCCGGGCGTGTTGCGGGTGCGATCCAGACGATAAAGCCGGTCCAGCACCTTGTCACGTTCCTTGACCGGAATGCCCGGTCCGGTATCGGCCACCTGAAGCCAGACCCGGCCCGCCGCGTGTTGCGACAGGCGAATCGTGATTTGGCTGCCTGCAGGCGTATGGCGCAGCGCGTTTTCGATCAGGTTCGAGACCATCTGCCCCAGCAAAGCCCTGTCCCCCCGCACCTTCGGAACATCAGCGGCAATCTCCAGGGTCAGGCGATGGCCGCTGTCGCCGGCACTGGGGTCATAAACCTCGACCAGGGTCTGGCAGACCTGCGCCAGATCAACGGGTGCGAAGCGCGACCGGGCCGATCCGGCCTCGACCTGCGCCAATTGCAGCAGCGCCTGGAACACATGCCCCATATCCGCCACTTCGGCACGGGTGCGGGCAACCAGTTCGGCCTCTTCGCTGTCCGGGGGCACCTTGCCCTCCAGATCCTCCAGTTGCAGGGCAACCCGTTGCAACGGCGTCTTGAGGTCATGGGCGATGTCCGATGACACCTGTTTCAGCGCGGTGACAGACGCCTCCTGCGCGGTGGCCATCTGATTGAGCTTGCCGCCGATCTGCGCAAGGTCGTCTGACCAGCGCGGCCCGACCTTGACGCGCGCGCCCAGATCCCCGCCGGTCATCCGGTCCAGCGCGCGGCCCACCACCTCCACATGCCGCTTGGAGCGGCGTGCCAGCACCAGCCCGCCCGAAAGCGCGATCAGCGCCGTTGGCAGCAGGCTGATCAGCAGGATGTTGAGGAAGACCCCGCCCAGCGCCTCGATCTCTGCCCGACTGCGGGCGATGGTGATGATGCCGCCATGCAACCGGTCGGTCAGCGACAGATAGGCACCATCATATTGCGCGCGGTCCCGGTCCAGCGAGATGATGTGAAACCCTGCCTCGTCCCGCGCGATCGCCCCGTTGCCAAAGATCCTGCCCGAAGGCGCGATATAGCTCAGCACCATGCGGTTGGGGTCAGCCTCGCGGCTTTCGGCCTCTACCAGTGCCGCCACGGCGCGGGCATTGGGGGCGGCGCGAAAGCCCGCAAGGTCCTGGCGCAGATCGGCACGCATGGCCTGCTCGAACGAGCGTTGGGTAAACCCGTAGCTGGCCGCGAGGCTCAGCAGGCTGACTGCGGTGAACAGCGCCACCAGCAGCAGCGCCAGCCGCAGCGGCATCGACCGCCAGAGTTCCGCAAGCCGTGCCGTCATGCGGCAATCCGGTATCCCGCCCCGCGCACCGTCTGGATGATTTCCTTGTCAAAGGGCCGGTCCACCTTGGCGCGCAACCGGCTGATGTGGGTTTCCACCACATTGGTGCCGGGGTCAAAGCCGATGTCCCAGACCGCTTCCAGCAACATGGTTCTGGTCTGAACCCGCCCCTTGCGCCGCAACAGATGTTCCAGCAGGGCAAATTCGCGCGGCAACAGGTCCAGCACCTGCCCCGCCCGCGTGACCGTCCGGGTGATCAGGTTCATTTCCAGATCGCCTGCGCGCAGCACCGTCTCCGTCTCCATCGCCTGGGGCCTGCGCGACAGCGCCGCCACCCGCGCCGACAATTCGCCAAAGACAAAGGGTTTCGCCAGGTAATCATCCGCCCCGGCGCGCAGCCCCTCGATCCGGTCGTCGACATCGCCCATCGCCGTCAGCAGCAAGACCGGCACCTTCGATCCGGCGCCGCGCAGCGTCTTGAGCAGGGTCAGCCCGTCGACCTGCGGCAGCATCCGGTCAAGGATCAGCACATCATGCCCCCCCGCCGTCGCCGCAATCAGCCCTTCGCGCCCGTCCGCGACCAGATCGACAACATGACCTTCCTCGCGCAATCCCTTGGCGATGTAGCGCCCGGTTGTGGCGTCGTCTTCTATGACGAGCAGTTTCATCGTGACCTCTGTTCCTGATCTGCAGGTCTCCTGCATAGACAATATGGGGCCGCAGGCCGCGTTACAAATTTGTATAGGGCCGCCCATGATGCTGTAAGGACAGACCGTCATATGGGGTGGGCACAAGAAAATTCGAGGTAACCCCGATGCACTCCATACTGAAATCACCAAGACAAAGCGCCGCCGCGGCATTGACTGCGGCCCTGCTGGCCACTTCCGCGCTGACCGTCGCACCTGCTGCGGCCTATGCGGTGCCCGCCGGCGGCTATGCCGATCTGGTGGAACAAGTCTCCCCTGCCGTGGTCTTTATCGAAGTCACCACCAAGGCACAGGACACGCCCGCCCCGATGCCGCGCAACATTCCCCCGCAGCTGCGCCGCTTCTTCGAGGACGGCATGCCCGGAATGCCCGGCCACCAAGGGCCGCTTCAGGGCGTGGGCTCGGGCTTCATCATCTCTTCCGACGGCCAGATCGTGACCAACCACCATGTGGTGGCAGGTGCCGACACCGTGACCGTCAAACTGGCCGATGACCGCAGCTTCGAGGCCAAGGTGGTCGGCAGCGACCCGATGACGGACATCGCCCTGCTCAAGATCGAAGCGGATGTTGACCTGCCCTTTGTCAAATTCGGCGCCACAGATGGCCTGCGGGTGGGCGACGAGGTTGTCGCCGTCGGCAACCCCTTCGGCCTTGGCGGCACCGTGACCTCCGGCATCATCTCTGCCCTGTCGCGTGACATCCGCTCGGGCCCCTTTGACGACTTCATCCAGACCGATGCATCGATCAACAAGGGCAACTCCGGCGGACCGCTGTTCAACAACGCCGGTGACGTGATCGGCGTCAACACCGCCATCCTGTCGCCCGATGGCGGCTCCGTCGGCATCGGCTTTGCCGTGCCTGCCGACCTGGTGCAGACGGTTGTGGCCGATCTGTCCGACGACGGCAGCGTCTCGCGTGGCTGGCTGGGTGTGAACATCCGCCCGATGACCGAAGAGGTCGCCAATGTCCTGGGCTACGATTCACCCAAGGGCGCGGTGATCGAAGCGGTGAGCGAGGACAGCCCTGCCGCCAAGGCCGGTCTGAAGCGGGGCGACATCATCATGTCCTTTGGCAAGACAGAGGTGACCGACCTGCGCGACCTGACCCGTGCGGTGGCCACCACCGAGCCTGAACAAAGCACACAGATGAAAGTGCTGCGCAAGGGCGAGGAGCTGACCCTCGACGTAACCGTGGGCAAGCTGGATCCCAAGCCGGCCTGACCCATGCGTGACCCCGGCGGCGCATCCCCCGTTGCCGCCGGGGATTTTCAAGCCGGCCCGGCCGCTCCTACAATTTGGCGATGCGCACAAGCGCCTGCCGCAACAGCCGGGCCTCTTCCTGCGAAAAATCCGCCATCAAAGCCCGGTCGAACTGTTTCCCCTGCGCGGCCAGATCGGCATAGGCCTGCCTGCCCTGCGATGTCAGCGCCAGGGTTTCATGGCGCCTGTCGTCCTCCCAGGGGCTGCGCGTCAGGAATCGTTTGGCCTGCAGGGCCGCAACCGCGCGGCTGACCTTGGTCTTGTGCATCCGCGCCCGGTCGCAGATCTCCTTGGCCGTCATTGCCCCGTAGCGCCCCAGATGGAACAGCACCCGCCATTCGGTGCGCAACATCCCGTATTTACCCTTGTAATATCGCTGAAAACTCGCGCTGGATTCCTCCGCCGCCATGTTCAGCAGATAGGGCAGAAACCCCCGCAGGTCGAAATCATCCACCGTATCCCCCGGCGGTGCCCCGTCTTTTTTCGGCATTTTGCAATTTATCCCGTTGTTAGTTACAAAACCAACTAATATGTGATCTTCACGTTTTGCGAAAGGACCTGCCATGAATAAGGACGTCGCCCCCCACGCGCTGAAAAGCGCCGCAACGCCTGTCGGCACCCATGAGGGATACATGCCCGGCTTCGGCAACGACTTCGAGACGGAAGCCCTGCCCGGTGCCCTGCCCCAGGGCATGAACTCGCCCCAGAAGGTGAACTACGGCCTCTACGGCGAACAGCTGTCCGGCACCGCCTTCACCGCGCCGAGCCACCAGAACGAACGCACCTGGTGCTACCGCATCCGGCCATCGGTCAAGCACACACACCGCTTTGAAAAGATCGACCTGCCCTATTGGAAATCCGCGCCACATGTGGACCCGGACGTGGTCAGCCTGGGCCAGTACCGCTGGGATCCCGTCCCCCATTCCGAAGGAAAACTGACCTGGCTCACCGGCATGCGCACCATGACCACGGCCGGTGACGTCAATACGCAGGTCGGCATGGCCAGCCACATCTACCTTGTCACCGACAGCATGGTGGACGCCTATTTCTACTCCGCCGACAGCGAACTGCTGGTGGTCCCGCAGGAGGGCCGTCTGCGCTTTGCCACCGAACTGGGCGTGATCGACATTGAACCGCAGGAAATCGCGATCATCCCGCGTGGCCTGGTCTACCGGGTCGAAGTGCTCGAAGGGCCCTGCCGCGGCTTTGTCTGCGAGAACTACGGACAGAAGTTCGACCTGCCCGGTCGTGGCCCGATCGGAGCCAACTGCATGGCCAACCGCCGCGATTTCAAGACGCCGATCGCCGCCTTTGAGGACCGCGACGCGCCCTCCACCGTCACGGTGAAATGGGCGGGCCAGTTCCACGAGACAAAAATCGGCCATTCCCCGCTCGACGTCGTTGCCTGGCATGGCAACTATGCCCCCTGCAAATATGATCTGCGCACCTATTGCCCGGTCGGCGCGATCCTGTTCGATCATCCGGACCCGTCAATCTTTACCGTGCTCACCGCGCCCTCGGGTGTCGAAGGCACCGCGAACATCGACTTCGTCCTGTTCCGCGACCGCTGGACGGTGGCCGAGGATACCTTCCGCCCGCCGTGGTATCACAAGAACGTCATGTCCGAACTGATGGGCAATATCTTTGGCATCTATGATGCCAAGCCCAAGGGCTTCGTCCCCGGCGGCATGTCGCTGCACAACATGATGCTGCCCCACGGCCCGGACAAGAACGCTTTCGAAGGCGCGTCGAACGCCGAGCTTGAGGCCGAGAAACTGGAGAACACCATGTCCTTCATGTTCGAAACCCGCTTCCCGCAGCACCTGACCCCCTTCGCCGCCAAGGAGGCACCACTGCAGGACGATTACATCGACTGCTGGACCGACCTCGAAAAGAAATTCGACGGCACCCCCGGCAAGAAATGATGCCGCCTGCCGGTTTCGCCCTGGGTGAAACCGGCAACTATCAGCACAAGGAATACCCATGACCCTCCTCCAATCCTGGGTGGAAAGCGCCAACAGCGCCGACACCGACTTCCCGCTCAACAACCTGCCCTACGGCGTGTTCGAGACAAACACGCTTGAACCGCGCTGCGGCGTGGCCATCGGCGACATGATCCTCGACATGGCCGCAATGGAAGAGAACGGGCTGATCGACCTGGCCGAAGAGCCGGTCTTTGACGTGCCCTACTGGAATGACGTGATGGAACTGGGGCCCGAAGGCTGGGCCGCCCTGCGCAACCGGCTGACCGACCTGCTGGCGGCCGATGCCCCGGACCAGGCGCAGGTCGCGCCCCACCTGGTGCCGATGGCAGAGGCGCGGATGCACATGCCGCTGGTGGTCACCGAATTCACCGATTTCTACGCAGGCAAGCACCACGCCACCAACATCGGCACCATGTTCCGCAGCGCTGAAAACGCGCTGCCGCCGAACTGGCTGCACATCCCCATCGGCTACAACGGGCGCGCCTCCACCGTGGTTGTCTCCGGCACGCCCATCGTGCGCCCCAATGGCCAGACCAAGGTGCCGGACGCCGATATGCCCTCCTTCGGCCCCAGCAAGCGGCTGGACATCGAGCTGGAGATGGGCGCCATCGTCGGCACCTCCTCCGAGATGGGCCACCCGATCACCGTGGCGCAGGCCGATGACATGATCTTTGGCTATGTCCTGCTGAACGACTGGTCGGCGCGCGACATCCAGCCCTGGGAATACCAGCCACTGGGCCCTTTCCAGGCCAAGGCATTTGCCACTTCGATCTCCCCCTGGATCGTGACGAAAGCGGCGCTGGAGCCGTTCCGCACCTCCACGCCCGAACGCGAAAAGGACCTGCTGCCCTACCTGCGTGAACCCGGCCCGATGCTCTATGACATCGAGCTGGAGGTGACGATGGCCCCCGAAGGCAAGGCGCCGACCACCATCGCGCGCACCAACTACAACCAGATGTACTATTCCGCTGCACAGCAGCTGACCCATCACGCCTCTTCCGGCTGCGCGATGAACGCGGGCGACCTGCTGGGTTCGGGCACGATCTCCGGCCCCGAAAAGGATCAGCGCGGCTCGCTGATCGAACTCAGCTGGGGCGGTAAGGAAACCATCACGCTGGACAGCGGCGACACCCGCACCTTCATCGAGGACGGCGACACAATGACGCTCAAAGGCGCCGCCAAAGGCGACGGATTCCGCATCGGCTTCGGCGACTGCGTGGGCACGATCAAACCGGCAATCAAGTTCCCCTGAACTTCATTGTTCCAATAAATACACAGATGTGACGCCACCACATGCGCCACGCCAGAAAGGACATACCATGGCCAAAGCTTTTGCCTCCCAGGGCGACCTGACCGAAAAGAAAATCACCTTCGACGAGGTCGGCCGCGGCCTCTGGGCCTTTACCGCCGAAGGGGACCCCAACTCCGGCGTCATCATCGGTGATGACAGCGTCATGATCGTCGAGGCGCAGGCGACCCCGCGCCTGGCCGGCAAGGTCATCGAGAAAGTCCGCGAAGTCACCGACAAGCCGATCAGCCATGTGGTGATGACCCACTACCACGCGGTCCGCGTGCTGGGGGCCTCCGCCTATGGTGCCGATCAGGTCATCATGTCCGACGTGGCCCGCGCCATGGTGGTCGAACGCGGACAAGAGGACTGGGACAGCGAATTCCAGCGCTTCCCGCGCCTGTTTGAAGGGCATGAGAGCATTCCCGGCCTGACCTGGCCCACCACCACATTCTCCGACAGTATGACCGTCTATCTCGGCAACCGCCGGGTGGACATCAAACAGATCGGCCGCGCCCATACCGCAGGCGACGCCGTCATCCACGTCCCGGACGAGAACGTGATGTTCACCGGTGACATCGTCGAGGACCACTCCGCCTGCTATTGCGGTGACGGGCATTTCAACGACTGGGGCGGCACGCTGGACAATATCCTGGCCTATGACGTGGATGCCATCGCACCGGGTCGCGGCGGCGCGCTGATGGGCAAGGATGCGGTCAAGGGTGCCATTGCCAGCACCCGCGACTTCGTGAATTCCACCTATGCCCCCGCCGCCCGTGTCGCGGCCCGCGGCGGCAGCCTCAAGGAAGCATGGGACGCCGTGCGCGAAGCCTGCGACCCCAAGTTCTCGGATTATGCGATCTACGAACATTGCCTGCCCTTCAACGTGGCCCGCGCCTATGACGAAGCGCGCGGCATCGACACGCCCCGCATCTGGACCGCCGAACGGGACATCGAAATGTGGAACGCGCTGCAGGCGTGATCCTGCAGCCCAGGGAGGATCGATATGGTTGCCGTGAGATACCAGACTGCTTTCAAGCTCTACCCCTACCACCAGGTCCCCGCGCAATCGCAGGCCCCGGTGCGGCACCCGGTGGTCATCGTCGGGGGCGGTCCCATCGGCCTCACCCTGGCGCTTGATCTCGGGCTCAAGGGCACCCCGGTACTGGTGTTGGACGACCACGAGGGCGCTGGCCTTGGGTCCAAGGCGATCTGCTTTGCCAAGCGCACGCTGGACATCGCGCATCGTCTTGGCGCGGCGCAGCCGATGGTGGACAAGGGCGTGGTCTGGAACGTGGGCCGGGTGTTTCACGCAGACAGTGAGGTTTACGAATTCAACCTTCTTCCCGAAGACGGCCACCGCTACCCCGCCTTCATCAATCTGCAGCAGCCCTATTTCGAACGCGACCTTGTGGAAGCCATCGAAAAAGCCCGGACCACTGGCGCGCCGATCGAGATACGGGGCGCAAACCAGGTCACCGCGATCACGCCGCAGGACGGGTTTACCACGCTGGAGGTCGACACCCCCGATGGCCCCTACCGGATCGAGGCCGACTACCTGATTGCCTGCGACGGCGCGCGTTCTCCCCTGCGCGAGATGATGGGGCTGACCTTCGATGGCCGGGTGTTCGAGGACAACTTCCTGATCGCCGATGTCCACATGAAGGCCGACTTCCCCACCGAACGCTGGTTCTGGTTCGATCCGCCCTTCGAGGGCGCCGGCCAGTCCGCCCTGCTGCACAAGCAGCCCGACGACATCTGGCGCATCGACTTTCAGCTTGGCTGGGACATCGACCGCAAGGCGGAGCTGGACCCGGAGCGTATCCGCGCCCGCGTCGATGCCATGCTGTCCAGCCAGACCGGCACCGTGCCGGAATACGAGCTGGCATGGACCTCGATCTACACATTCCAATGCCGTCGCATGAAGTCTTTCCGACATGGCAACGTGATCTTTGCAGGCGACAGCGCGCACCAGGTCTCGCCCTTCGGTGCGCGCGGGGCCAATTCCGGTGTGCAGGATGCGGACAACCTGGGCTGGAAACTTGATCTTGTGCTGAAAGGGCTGGCCGATGACAGCCTGCTCGACAGCTATGCCACCGAACGTGAATTCGGCGCCGATGAGAACATCCTGAATTCGACCCGTGCCACCGACTTTCTGACGCCCAAGACCCAGACCAGCCGACTCTTCCGTGACGCGGTGCTGACCCTGGCAGAGCGGCATACCTTTGCCCGGCCCTTGGTGAATTCGGGACGCCTGTCGGTGCCATGCACCTATGACGGATTTCCGCATTTCGGCCCCGATGCGCTGAATGGCCCTGCGGTCACCCGCCCCGGCGCGGCCTGCGTCGATGCGCCGGTCGAAGACGGCTTCCTGCTGGACAACCTCGGCGGCACCTTCACCATCCTCGCTCTGGGCTGCGCCGCAGAGGCGCTGAGCGCGCAGGGCATTGACGCGGCTGTGATGGAAATCGCCAACCCCTCCGACGCGCTGATCCGCCGCTACCTTGGTGACGCGAAACAGGCCGTTTATCTCATCCGCCCCGATCAGCATGTCGTGGCCCGCTGGCCCGGTTTCGACGCGGATGCCATCGCCAGCGCCATTGGCCGCGCCCTCGGAAAGGACAGCTGATGTCTGTGACACTGACCCCGAACATCCCCGACCAGGACGGATTTTACGACGAGCTGCTGCGCGCCCATGAGGGCCTGAGCAAGGAGCAGTCCGATGCGCTCAACGCGCGGCTGATTCTGGTGCTGTGCAATCACATCGGCGACCGCGAGGTGATCCGCGCGGCGCTGGCGGCGGCGAAATAATCACAGGTCCACTTCGACCACGCCACCGGCCTCTGCCGCCCGGCTCTGGCACAGGATGATTGCATCCTGCCGCTGCGCCCTGGACAGCACGAAATCGCGGTGCTCGACCGCGCCCGAGACCAGGCCGCATTTGCACACGCCGCAGATGCCGTCGGAGCATTTCACGTCCACATGGATGCCATTTTCCGCCAGCACGTCCGTCGCGCTCTTGCCGGCAGGCACGGCGAGGTCGCGCCCCGAGCGCGCCAGCCGCAGGGTGAATTCGTGGTTCACATATTCCGGCACTTCGGGGACCGAGAAATACTCCAGATGCCGCGCCTCCTCCGGCACGCCCGCCGCCTCTGCCGCCGCCATGACCGCCGACATGTAGCGATCCGCCCCGCAGGTATAGACATGCGCGCCCGCAGGCAGGCCGCCCATCACGGTGCCCAGATCGGCGCGTGTATCCTCATCGGTGATGTGCAGATGCACCCTGTCGGCCCAGGGCACCGCCGCGAGATCCGTCAGATACCCCATGCTGCCGCGTGACCGCCCGGAATAATGCAGGGCAAAATCGCGCCCCGCGCGGTGCAGCTCATGCGCCATGGCGATCATCGGTGTCACCCCGATCCCGCCGCCCATCAGCAGCGAGAACGGTGCTTCCGCATCCAGCGGGAAATGGTTGATCGGGTGCGAGATGAAGACCTTGCGCCCCTCGCTGAAGATCCGGTGCAGCAGTTTCGATCCACCGCGCCCCGCATCCTCCATCAGCACGCCGATCTGATAGGTGCTGCAGTCGCCCGGATCACCCGACATGGAATACTGGCGCAGGAATTCCGGCGCCACCACGATATCCAGATGCGCCCCCGCCTGCCAGGGCGGCAGATCACCCCCGCCCACAGGCTGAAACTCATATTTGGTGATCCCTGCCGCCATCTTCTCCGCCTTGGTGATCTCTACATGGATCACCGGGCTGTCGGCGGCATCGGTGGTGCGGTGCACCATGCTCTCATCGCCCGCCGCCAGACGCCGCTGATATTCCTCGGCCGTGATCATCGCGCGGTAGGCCTCGATCCCCGCCTCCCGGTCCATCGGGTCAGGGTACGGATATGGATGCGGGGCCAGTGGTGCGGGATAGACCGCCAGAGTCTGGTCCTCATACTTCAGGTCCAGATCCCGTTGCAGGGACCGTTCGTTCACTGGCTTGTCCGTGGGACGGTAGCCGCCGTCTTCCGCGATCTCCAGATCCCACCACCATTTCTTGACCGGGTTCAGCCCGCCATTGCCCACCGCATCATCCAGCCGCGCCAGCGCCGGGGCCGCTGCGGGAATGTTCATCGCGGCCCAGCGGAACGGGGCTTCCTTGAAGATGCCTTCCAGGTTCCAGGGGCAGGTCTTCATGCAGCGCCCGCACATCGCGCCGCCGGGTGTGGTGATCCGGTAGGTGGCGCATTTCTGGCTGTCGGATTTCCAGATCTCATAGCCGTTGAACATCAGCTTCGGCCCGGCGGTGATCGCGCCCGAAGGACATTCCCGCGCGCATTTGTTGCAGGACTCGCAGAATTTCTGCAGGCCAAAGTCGATGGGTCTGTCATGCGCCATCGGCAAATCGGTGGTGATCGCCCCAGATTTCAGGCGCGGGCCCAGATAGGGGTTCAGGATCACCTCGCCGATGCGGCTGACCTCGCCCAGCCCGCTCAGCAGCAAGAGCGGCGGCTGCAGCACCTCGCCATCCATCACCGTGTGCGCCTTGGCGCTGTAGCCGAGGTTGCGGATCTGTTTCGCCACCACGCCACCAATCAGCGAGAACCGCAAATAGGCGCGCATCGACTGCGCAACGCTGATCCAGTCGTCGCCCGAGGCGCCCTCCATCGTCTCGTAGCCCTGGTCGATGATCAGCGACACCGCCTGATCATGCGGCGGGTCGATGGGCGCGCCGGTGGCGTCATGCGAATACCACGCCCAGTCCGGGCAGCGCGAAATGCCGACCGCATCCGCGCCAAGGTAATAGCAGGTCGCCTTGACCAGATCGGCGGCCTCCGCCGGGTCCAGCGTGACCTTCCGATCCGCCGGGGCGCCATCCTGCAACAACACGAAAGCCCCCAGCGCCCGCCGTTGCGCGGTCGAAGGCGCAGCCTTGCGCACATAGTATCCGCCCTTGGCCCCCTCCTGCAGCGCCTTGCCCATGTCGCCGAACTGCGCGCGGGCGAACATGTCGGTCCGCTTGGGCACCCGCGCCACCCGCGCCTCGTCGATATAGGTGGTGGGGTCCTCCACCCGTTTCAGGCGCTCGAAAGGATGCGCGCCATCCACGAACCGGCGTTTGGCATAGGGCACCGCGTTCATCGCATTCTTGCGAAAACCCGTGCCCAGTTTCCACCGCACGCCAAAGGCCGGGGCAGGCTGCGCCGACATCGGTGCCAGTGGCCGGTCCGGGGCCATGGCAAAGCTGGTCGTCACCGCCGCCAGACCGAAGCGCCCGCCGATATAGGGGTGGTGCAGCGCGCCGTCCTCCACCGTCGCCAGCCCCGCGGCAACCGCAAGCCGGCCAAGATCAACATCCGAGGTCGAGACCGTATGCCCCCGTGCGTCAAAGCCCAGCACCCTCAGGTAATTGGCCAGCACCACGGCGGTTTCCGCCGCGAGCAACCCTGCCCGATGCGCCTGCGCCTCCCTGATCCAGGTGGTCCCGGCTTCGCCCGCCTCAACGTCACGCGGGTTCTCGTAAAGGAAGACCAGCGCATGGGTGTGGCCGTCAATCGTGCCCGGCGGCGCCTCCATCGATTCCTTGAGGTCGGCCATGATCATGTCGATGCCCGAGGCCAGTGTTTTGGTCTGGCGGGTGCGCAGGTCTTGCGCCAGCCGGTCGATGTCGGGGTTGCGAAAGGGGGTTTCCAGCACCGCTTCCGCAGGCAGCTTGCATACGCCGACCACCGCCGCGTCAGAGAAATATCCAAAGGCTTTCAAATGATTTGCACGCTCCTGCAAGTCCTCCGGCACCTCGGATATGCCCCGATTGATCAGCCCGTCGCGGATTGCGTCCAGCATCGCCTGATGCTCGCGCATCGCATTGAGGATCGACAGCGGATCATCAGACCGTTCAAAGCTGAGCTGCGCCATCGGCGGCACCGCTGACAGCTCCGGTAGTTGCCCGGCCCGCGCCAGCAGCTCGGTGGGGTATGGCCCCATGTGGACCGGACGGTTCTTGTCCGAAAACAGGCGGAATGTCATCGCGCGGTCCCTTTGCAACAGCCAAATGCCGAGGCCGCGACGGTCACCTGCCGCACAGGCCTTGTCAACCGATCACGCGCAGGCAATTCCGACCACCCCGGCCGCCCCGAAACAGGCCATAGCCAGCGGCCCCGTGGGGCCGTGACCCAGTCGGATGCAACACACCCCATTTAGTTAGCATGGAAAGTAATATAGCCTTGCACTGCCACCCGTAAGATACCAGATGAACCCATCCCACCAGCCAGCAGGTTCCCGTGTGACCAAGCCCAAAGACGCCAGTTCAGAGACCCTGCCCGCAACCGACCGGTCCCTGCCGATCGCGCTGATCCGCGCGCGGGAAACGGTGATGGCCCCGATCCGCGAGATGCTGAGCGAGACGGGGATCACCGAACAGCAATGGCGGGTGCTGCGTGTCCTGTCCGAAGGCGGCACGCTCGACGCGACCGAAGTGGCGGACCGCGCCAGCCTGCTGCTGCCCAGCCTCACCCGCATCGTGCGCAGCCTGTCGGACCGCGGCTATGTCACCCGCACCCGCGACAATGGTGACCGCCGCCGCCAGATGCTGGCGATCACGCCCACCGGCCAGCAGGTGATCGACGACAATCTTGACGAGGCCCTGCGCATCGCCCAGCGTATTCGTGCAACCCTTGGCGAAAACAATTACGAAAAGCTGCTGGATCTGCTGGGCGCGTTACACACGTTCAAATAGAAGAACGCCAAATTTCTTGACAGCCGAATGTCTGGTTCCTTACCCTCGCCCAATATTTCGGGGTAATTTCCTTCTAATTCATTCCACTGGATCATTCTGCCCGGCCTTTCCCCCGCCGTGCGAAAGGAACATCATGCGTTCGATCAAATTCATCGCCACGACCGTTTTTCTTTTTCCAATGGCTGTCAGCGCCCAGGACAATTTCCTCAACGGTGTAAGTATATCCGACAATGATTTGGGAGAGGCCGACCTGTTTGTCACCGACAACTCCGTTCTGGACGGGGATGTCTGCATCGGTAACGGCTGCACCTTGGACGTAACTTTTGCGACAGATGTCGCGGTCATTGTTTCCGATACAAACAACGGCGTGATTTTTGACGATACATCCTCGGCAACCTACCCGGACCGGGACTGGAAACTGCTGATCAATGATGTGCCGCCAGTTGCGTCCGGCGGACTGGAACGGTTCGCTATCGAGGATGTCACCAACGGCACCATTCCCTTTTCGGTTCTGGGCGCTGCGCCGGAGAATGCGCTGGTGGTGGCCAGCAGCGGCCAGGTGGGCCTGGGCACGGCCATTCCGCAAGCTGATCTGCACATTTCCAGCGCGGACACAGCCGACGTGTTGCTTGCACCCACGAATGCGGGTGTGCGTTCTTTTCAGGTGGGAGTGGATGCAGATGGCCTGTTTACCCGGATTTCGACCGGCGCGATCCCGTTCGAAGTGGCCAATGACAGCGCTTTTGGCGCGTTGCAGATCCTCAACAGCGGGGTCCGGGTGAACGCGGGCAATTTCGACAAGGATTTCCAGATCGGCAGCGATGTGAACGACAATGCAATGTTCGTCGATGGCGCCACAGCCTTTGTCGGCTTCGGCACCAATTCCCCCGAACAGCTGCTGCACATTCGTTCCGACGCGACCGGCAGCGACGCCTTCGCCTTGTTCGATGCCAATGGCACAGGCTCCGACGCGGCGTTCCTTCTGCGCCAGAACGGCGTCACGCCCACGACCTGGGAATTCCGCAACCAGCAGGATTCAGGCCGCCTGAATGTCGGGGTCGCGGGAGGCAACACGCCGCTCAAGATTGACAATACCGCCAACAACAATCTGCTGAAACTGGGCCGCAACGGCCGCCCGGACGAGGTGGTGGTGACCGGAAAGCTGGTGGTGAACAACACCCAGATGAACGTGCCGGATTACGTCTTTGCCGAGGATTACGCCCTGCGCCCGCTGTCTGATGTTCAGGCATTCATTGACGCCAACAGCCATCTGCCCGAGGTGCCTTCCGAAGCACAGATCAGGTCAAGCGGTCTGGACATGGCCGAAATGCAGCTGGTCCACCTGAAAAAGATCGAGGAACTGACGCTTTACACGTTGGAGCAGGAAGAACGGATCACCCGGCTCGAAGCCGCGCTGGAGGCGCTTGTCGCAGAGTAGCCGCAGCGGGGAACTGATAATGGCCTGCGTCTGCGCTGCCCGTGATGTCACGACACAGGGACTTGATCTGGCACAGATGCAGATGGTGGACCTGGAAAAGATCGAAGAGCTTACCCTGCACAGTATCGAGCAGCACAAGACCAACACGGCACAGGGCGCGAGGATAGAACGACTGGAAGAACTGATCGAGGATATGCGCGCCACCCGCTGACCAATTTCTTTTCATGGACGGGTCAGCACCAGGCGCTTAGCGTTACCTGCATATTCACAACTTTAAAGCGCCGTTTCGACGGCTGAACAAAAGGAACAATTTCAATGATCCATTCACGTCTGTTTGCTTCCGGGTTTGCCCTTGCTCTTGCCGCGATGCCAGTGCTGGCCCAAGACCTGACCGGGGACGATCTGATCATCAGCGGAGAGATCGACCAAAACGGATTTGGTACAAACGATTTCAGCGCGTCACTCTCACTCTTTGACGGGCGCATGTGTATCGGGAATGCCTGTGACGACTCCACTGTAGGCGCCCCGGGCCAGCCACCGCTGAAACTACGCTGGAGCGATCCAAGCCTCGTTTTTGAGGACAGTACGACAACGAGTAGCATCCCCAAGCGTGACTGGCGGATTCAGATCAATGATAACACGGTCGGCGGGCTGGACCGGTTTTCCATTCAGGATGAAGGCGATACACCCGGTGAGGAAATACCGGTGATCCCCTTTACAATTATCGGTGGCGCCCCGGAAAACAGCTTCTGGATCGCAGACGATGGCGATATCGGCCTGGGGACAAGCCTGCCGCAGGGCGATCTGCATATTGTAAGCTCTGGCACCCCCGTCAGCCTGCGGATGCAGAACGGCGGCGCCAGCCCCTACAACTGGGAAATGCAATCCAACAACCTGAACTGGTTCGTGAAAAACGTTACCGGCAACCGGGTGCCATTCGTGGTGCGCGCCGGGGCCAGCGACAGCACCCTCGTTCTGAGCGACGACAGCTTTGTCGGCGTCGGGACGGCGGCACCCGAAGAACTGTTGCACATCCGCTCCGACGCGGCCAACACGGACGCCTTCGCGCTGTTCGATGCGAATGGCAGCGGCTCTGACGCGGCCTTCCGCCTGCGCCAGAACGGTGTCATCCCCACCACATGGGAGTTCCGCAACCAGCAGGATTCCGGTCGCCTGAACGTCGGCATCGCGGGCGGCAATACACCGCTGAAGATCGACAATGCAGCGGCCAACAACCTGCTGAAGCTGGGCCGCAACGGCAAACCGGACGAAGTGGTCGTCACCGGCAAGCTTCTGGTCAACAACACCGAGTTGAACGTGCCCGACTACGTTTTCGATGACAGCTATGCCCTGCGCCCCTTGGCCGATGTCCGGTCCTTCATCGAGGCCAACAGTCACCTGCCCGATGTGCCCTCGGCCGCGGATATTGCTGCGTCCGGGGTCGATATGACCGAGATGCAGATGACCCTGCTGAAAAAGGTCGAGGAGCTGACGCTTTATACCCTGGCGCTGGAAGATGCCCGCGCAGCGCAGGCACAAGAAATCGCGGAATTGCGCCGGTTGGTCACGGCAATCCAGGACTGACGACAATCAGCCACCACACCATTTTACGCCATATGGGCGGCAAATTCTGAACGGATTTGCCGCCCATATGCCTTCCCCTCGCCCATTTTAGGCCAAACCGTTGGTTAATGTAGCCACTGGATCACGACCAAAGGTGGCGCAAACAGATGAACAGCCCAAGCACCCTCGCCCGCAGCGCTATTGCAGCCTGCACATTATTTGCTGCGGGGTCGGCTGCTGCGGAAACTGCGCTGCCGGTCAACGACAAGGTGGCTGAACAGAACCACCGGACAGAGGCATTGGCACCCCTTGTTCACCACTTCACCCCACAGGCCAGTAACCAGTAAAGAGGACCAACAATGCCCTTCACCAAATACCTGCGCGCCACCGCGATTGCGGCGGCTACCCTGCCCGCCCTTGCCCAGGCTGAAGTCCTCAGCGAGGACAATCCGACCATCCGCAGCTTTCTCTGCGTCGGCTTCAACTGTGCAGATCAGGATATTGCAGGGATTGACGATTTCCGGGTCAAGGACAACACGATCCGCATCCACTTTGACGATGTGTCCTCCTCCAGCAGCCCGGACAACGACTGGCGCATCATGATCAACGACAGCGCCAGCGGATCGGACGAATACTTTGCCATCCAGGATGCGACGCGCGGGCCGCAGATCTTTCGTCTGTCCGCAGGCGCACCGGAAAACGCTTTGTTCATGGCCCCTACCGGGCGCATCGGCCTGAAAACCTCAATGCCACTGCGTGAACTGCATATGGTGGACGCCAATACCGTGACCCTGCGCATGGACCAGCGCGGCGGCAGCGCGCCCGTGCAGGTCTGGGACATCAACGCCAACCACAACGCCTTTTACGTGACCGATATTTCCAACAGCACGACCCCCTACAGGATCGAACCGGGCGCGCCCAGCGACAGCTTCAGCATCGAGAGCAACGGTTTCATCGGTCTGGGCACCAATGCCCCGGAGGAATTGCTGCACATCCGCACAACGGCTGACAATACCGATGCCTTCGCGCTGTTTGACGCCGCGGGCAGCGGCTCGGATTCCGCCTTCCGCCTGCGCCAGAATGGCGTGACCCCCACCACATGGGAATTCCGCAACCAGCAGGATTCGGGCCGCCTGAATGTCGGGATCGCCGGGGGCAACACGCCGCTCAAGATTGACAATACCGCCAATAACAACCTGCTGCGGCTGGGCCGCAACGGCAGACCGGATGAAGTTGTCGTCACCGGCAAGCTGGTGGTGAACAACACCGAAATGAATGTCCCGGACTATGTGTTCGAACCCGGTTACAAGCTGAAGACCCTGGCCGAAGTCGATCAGTTCATTGCCGAAAACGGGCATCTGCCCGGTGTTCCTTCTGCCGCCGATGTCGCGGCAACCGGGCTGGACATGACGCGGATGCAATTGGCCCAGCTCGAAAAGATCGAGGAACTGACCCTGCACAGCATCTCGCAGGACAAGCAGCTGTCAGCCCAGCAAGAGGAAATCGCACAACTGCGCGCAATGGTTGAGACCCTTGTCGAAGCCCGGTGAAATCGGGGGTTGGGCGCAGCTGCCCGGCAAATAACAACCACGCGCCCTGCCGAAGCCGGGCGCCTGGCCACCCAACTGTGGCCAAAACCCAGCACAAGGTGATAATTCCTGCGACGCGGGACGAATTGGGCAAAACTGTGTTCTCTGTCACGCCCAACCCCGTTATGTTAACTCTGAAATATCAAAAACATCAAAGAGCGACAGCAAACTGTGCTATAATTGCGCTTCCCAGCGCCAGGAGAGAAAAATGAAAAACACCTTTAACCGCACCAGCACCATTGTCGCCGCCGGCGCTTTGATGACCCTGACAGGTGCCGCAAGCGCGCAGCAGGTTTTTGCAACAGACGTCATTATACAGGGCAGCCTCTGTGTCGGCTTTGATTGTGTAAACGGTGAAAACTTCGGTTTCGACACGGTGCGGCTCAAGGAAAACAACCTGCGTGTGCATTTTGACGACACCAGCGCCTCGGCTTCCTTTCCCGGCAACGACTGGCGCATTGTCATAAACGATACCGGCAATGGCGGTGCAAACTACTTTGGCATCGACGACGCAACGAGTGGCAGGCGTGTTTTCAACATCGAAGCGGGCGCAATTTCCAATGCGATGTATATTGATGGCGATGGCGATGTTGGCCTCGGCACCACCAACCCTGCGGTCGAACTGCATGCCGTGGACGGCAATACGCCAGCCCTGCGGCTGGAGCAGGACGGCAGCTCCGGTTTTACGGCGCAGACCTGGGACCTTGCGGGCAACGAAGCAAACTTCTTTGTCCGGGACGTGACAAATGGCAGCAAGCTGTCTTTCCGGATCAGACCCAACGCGCCTGAAGACTCGCTCTTCATCAAAGAAGGTAATGGCGATATCGGCATGGGTACGGACAACCCGCAGGCCGGCCTTCATATTCGCCGGACAAGTACCACAAAGGCGGCGCTTTTGGTTGAGGCAGCTACCGCCGATGCGACCCTCGAACTCAAGCAGAGCGGCACCGTCAGCACGACCTGGGAATTCCGCAATCAGCAATCTTCGGGGCGTCTGAATATCGGTCTTGTGGGTGGCAATACGCCGGTCAAGATCGACAATACCGCCAACAACAACCTGATCCGCATCGGTCGCAACGGTCTGCCGGACGAGGTGAACATCACGGGGCGTCTGGTGATCAACAATACCCAGGTCAACGTGCCCGACTACGTGTTCGCTGATGATTACGTGCTGCGCCCGCTGGCCGAGGTCCGGGCCTTCATCGACACCAACAGCCACCTGCCCGAAGTCCCCTCTGAGGCGCAGATCAAGGCCAATGGCGTCGACATGAGCGAAATGCAGATGGCCCTGCTGAAAAAGGTCGAGGAACTGACGCTCTATACGCTTGATCAGGAAGACGTGATCAGCGCGCAGCAGGCCAAACTGGCCGAGGTTGACGCCCTGCGGGCGGAACTGGCCGAGATCAAGACGCTGCTGTCAGAAACCCGCTGAACAACAAAGCCAGCCCCTTATAGGGTCTGGCGAAATACCTGAAGCATCAGGCATCACGTAGCGCGTTGAAATCTCTGATTTCAGGCAGCGTTACGTGATGCAGGTTTTTCGCATGACGTTTTACAGCGTCCCGCCTTTAACCTGATACACCCCGTATCGCCGATGTCCCGAGAGCGCGCAGCGCGGCAGGGTATCGGCGATTCACGTTTAAGGCGGGGCGCTCTAGCGGGGCTGGTCGGTCCCTGTTTCCTCAATCTCCAGATCAGCCTCCGGGACATTAAGGGTCGACCAGGTCTTGTCCTGCCGGGGGCTTGGCGGCATGTCGCAAGCGCGCTTGTGAATGTTCACCTTGGCAATGAAATTGGCGGATATCGGCGCGGTCACAAAAAGGAACGCGATGATCAGCAGCTCATGCATCGACCCTTCCGCGTAAACGTAAGAGTGGATCATCGACGCCAGCAGCAGCGCCCCGATGCCGACCGTACCAACTTTGGTCGGGGCGTGCAGTCGGGTCATGGAACCGTTGAGTTTCAGCAGGCCTATCGCCGCCACCAGGGCGAAAAACGCGCCCACGACAAGGCAGAAGGCCACGGCATATGTTCCGATCACGGCAAGGGTCATTCGATGATGTCCCCCCGCAGCACGAAGCGCGCATAGGCCACGGTCGACACGAAGCCGAGCATGGCGATGATCAGCGACGCCTCAAAATAGATGCCGGTGCCCTGCGCGACCCCCAGCAGCACGATCAGCCCGATGGCATTCACCACCATCGTGTCGAGCGCCAGGATCCGGTCGCCGGTTGACGGCCCGATCACCAGCCGGACCATCGCCCCCAACTGGCTGAGCGCCACGCAAACAAAGGCAGCAACCAGGCTCCATTGCATCACCTCCTGAGCAAGGGTCATGCGAAAATCTCCTTCAATCTGCGTTCGTAGCGGTGCTTGATATCATCGCGCACGGCATCAGGATCAGGCGCGTCGAGCGCATGTACAAGCAGGCTGTGCCCCTCGTCCGAAAGGTCCGCCGAAACGGTGCCGGGGGTCAGGGTGATGGTGCCGGCCAGAATCGTGATCGCCTCGGGCTGGCGCAGGTCCAGCGGGACGACAACCCAGGCCGGCCGCATCGCGGCATTGGATTTGGTCAGCACGATCCAGGCCACCTGCACATTGGCCACCAGAATGTCCCACATCACCAGCAGGCAATAGCTGAGCATCCTGAAAACCCTGATCTTGCCAGGCCGATCCGGCCACCATTGCGCCGTACCAATGGGGATCACGATCCCCAGGATCAGACCAAAAACGACCATACCCGCCGAGATGCCGTTCTGCAGCAGGGTCCAGACCACGACCAGCAGCAGCGTCAGGAACGGATGTGGCAGCAGCCATCGCAAGGCACGCATCATCTCAATGTCCCTCCTCTTTGGTCTCGCCATGGCCTGCATCCCCGGCCCCGTGGCCCTCATCCGCATGACCGTTGTCATATCCTTCGGGCTTGGGCCGCGTCAGCTTGCCCTTGGTCTCAAGCACCGTGGACATATAGCGCGAGGGCGCGAACAATTGTGCCGAAGTCGCCTCCGTGAAACGGTAGATCGGCCCGGCCAGAACCGTATGCAGCACCAGCAGCACCAACAGCCCGCTGACCGCACCGTAGGACAGGAAACTTGGCACGTCAGAACCATCGTCCTTGGCCGTGGCTTCACGGTTTTCCGCGCTCTTGCTGTCCTCCGCGTCGGCCACATCGCTGGGCACCACGACACTTCGCGACTTCCAGAACAGCGTGCTGCCCGCGCGCGAGAACCCGATAACCGAGATCAGGCTGGAGCCAAGCACAACCGCCCAGATCCAGACCACCCAGCCGCTGGCATAGCCGGCATCCAGGATCAGCAGCTTGCCCACGAAACCCGACAGCGGCGGCAGCCCCGCCATGGCAATCGCGGCGGCAAAGAACATCGCCGCTGTCAGCGGCCCACCGGCCACCGGAGGCTGCGCTGTCAGGTTCAGATCGGAACGGCCCGCGCGGGTCAGATCGGTGATCAGGAACAAGGCCCCCGCCGCCAGCGTGGAATGCACGATATAATAAAGCGCCGCCGCGATGCCGGCCGGTGTGAACAGGGCGATGGACACCATCACCATCCCCATCGACCCGATCACCGAAAAGGCCACCAGCCGGTGCAACCGCCGCGCCGCCAGCACACCGATCATGCCGATGGCCAGCGAAATCAGCGCCAGCGGCATCAGCCACAGCCCGTGCAGCCCTTCCGTCACCGCCACATCCGGGCCGAAGATCAGCGTATAGACCCGGATGATCGCATAGGCCCCCACCTTGGTCATGATCGCGAAGAGCGCCGCCACCGGGGCCGGTGCCTCGGCATAGCTCGACGGCAGCCAGAAATGCAGCGGCACCAGCGCCGCCTTGATCGCAAAGACCAGCAGCAGCATGACGGAGGCGATGCGGATGCCCACCGTCTCGGCCCCGTCGATCATCGTCACCCGCTGCGCCAGATCGGCCATGTTCAGCGTCCCGGTCTGGGCGTAGAGCGCGCCCAGCGCGAACAGGAACAGGGTGGAGCCAAGCAGGTTGTAGAGCACATATTGCACCCCGGCCCGCAGCCGCACATGCCCGCCCGCGTGGATCATCAACCCGTAGGAGGCGATCAGCAGAACTTCGAAGAACACAAAGAGGTTGAACAGGTCACCGGTCAGGAAGGCGCCCATGATGCCCATCAGCTGGAACTGGAACAGCGCATGGAAATGCCGCCCCCGGTTGTCCCATTCCGACCCGATGGCATAAAGCAGCACGAACAATGCCAGCACAGCGGTCAGCAGCACCATCATCGTGCTCAGCCGGTCTCCCACCAGCACGATGCCAAAGGGCGCGGCCCAGTCGCTGAGTTGGTACAGGGTGACCGTCCCGTCCGAGGCCTGCCAGGTCAGACCGGCGGCAATGGTGATCAGCGCCAGCACCCCGGCGACGGAGAACACCCGCTGGATGCCGATGTGATAGCGCGCGGCCAGCACGATGAACGGGGCCAGCATGGCGGGCAGAACGACGGGGGCAATGATCCAGTGGTTCATGCTGCGCCCTCCGACCCGTCTTTGGCCGGGGCCGGATCGTCCACGTGATCGTCATCCGCGCCCAGGTAGGCCCCCAGCGCGATCATCACCACCACTGCCGTCATGCCAAAGGAGATCACGATCGCCGTCAGCACCAGCGCCTGCGGCAAGGGATCGGTATAGCGCTCCGCATCCGTCAGGATCGGCGGGGCACCGATGGTCAGCCGTCCCGAAGCGAACAGGAACACATTGACCGCATAGGTCAGCAGCGACATTCCCATGATCACCGGAAAGGTCCGCAGACGCAGGACCAGGTACAATCCTCCGGCGGTCATGACGCCGATGGCGGAAGCAACAAGGAACTCCATCTTACAGCCCCCCTTCCAGCTTGGGGTTGGCAGGATCGGCCGGATCGCGCGAGGGATCGATGTCCATCGCATGTTCCGTATCCGGCACATGGGCGCGCCGCGCCAGCCGCGAGAAACTCTCAAGCGACAGCATCACCGCGCCGACCACGGCCAGGAACACGCCCAGGTCGAACAGCGCCGCGGTGGCCAGCTCGAATTCATGGAAGGGCGGAATGCGGACATAGGTATAGTCCGAGGTCAGGAAGGGCTTGCCCACGAACCACGACCCGATGCCGGTCAGCCCGGCCACCAGCACGCCGGCGCCGATGATCCCGTGATAGGGATAACGTTGCCGCGCGGCGGCCCAGCTGAAGCCGCTGGCCATATACTGCATCACCACGGCGATGGAGACGACCAGACCGGCAATGAACCCGCCGCCGGGTTCGTTGTGGCCCCGCAGGAAGATGTAGAAACCCACCATCAGCACCACCGGCATGATCACGCGGGTCAGCACCACCATCATCATCGGATGCATGTCCCCCGCGCGCGGCTGGTCCGGCTTGCGGTTCAGCAGCCGCGCCCGCACCGGGCCGTCCAGCAGCGTTTCGGTCAGGGCATAGATCAGCAGCGCCGCGATCCCCAGCACGATGATCTCGCCAAAGGTATCAAACCCCCGGAAATCCACCAGGATCACGTTCACCACATTGGTGCCGCCGCCGCCCTTGTAGGAATTGGCCAGATGGAATTCCGAGATCGACGGCGCTACGGTATCGCGCAGCAGGAAATGCCAGGACATCAGCGCCGCCGTGATCCCGCCGCCCAGCGCCACCGCCACATCGCGCATCCGGCGCAGCACGGTGCTTTCGATGGGGGTCCGGTTCGGCAGGAAGTTCAGCGCCAGCAGCAGCAGGATGATCGTCACCACCTCGACGGTAAGCTGGGTCATCGCCAGGTCCGGCGCGCTGAAGACGACAAAACCGACCGAAACCATCAGCCCGACGATGGCGATCAGGATCAGCGACAACAGGCGGTTGCGGTGCAGGAACACCAGCCCCAGTGTTGCCGCCACCAGCATCGCCCAGCCTGCAATCTCGATTGCTCCGGCGGTCTGCATGCTGCGCGTCGCGGGCCCTACTGACCCCGTCCGCCAGCCATGATAGCCCAGCGCCACCACCGTCACGGCCATGATCGCCGCATAGCGGGTGAAAGCGCCGTTATGCAGACCGTGGATCACCCAGCGCGCCAGCGCCACCGCCCCCGCGATCACGGCTTCAAAGATCACCTTGGCCTCTGGGCGCGGTGCCGCATCCCAGACCCGCAGCAGCGGACGGAATGACGCCAGCACCAGCAACCCGCCACCCACTGCCGCAATCGACATGTAAAGGGCGGGCGTCAGACCATGCCAGATCTTGATGTAATGCACATCCAGCGGGGCCACCCCGCCGATCACCGCGCGCGCCACAAGAAAGACGAAGTCCTGCACCAGGAAGGGCGCCACCCCGATCACGACCACCAGCACCACCAGCAATGCGGGCGGCGCCCACATGCCGAAGGGCGGATCATGCGGATGCGCCGGATAATCGTCACGCTTGGCCCCCAGAAAGGTATGCGAAATCAGGCGGAAGCAATATGCGGCGGAAAACAGCGAACCGATCACCGCAAGCGCGGGCACCAGCCAGCCGGTGTTGAACAGGACAGTATGCGAGGCTTCCTCAAGCATCATTTCCTTGCTGAGGAACCCGTTCAGATAGGGAATACCGGCCATCGACAGCGCGGCCAGCGTGGCCATCACAACGGTGATTGGCATCAGATGGCGCAAGCCCCCCAGCTTGCGGATGTCACGCGTATGGGTTTCGTGGTCGATGATCCCGGCAGACATGAACAAGGCGGCCTTGAACGTCGCGTGGTTGAGAATGTGAAACACCGCCGCCATCGCGCCAAAGGCGGTGCCGGTGCCCAGCAACATGGTGATCAGCCCAAGGTGGCTGACCGTGGAAAAGGCCAGCAGCGCCTTGAGATCATGTTTGAACAGCGCGATCACCGCGCCCAGCACCATTGTGATCAGGCCTGCAGAGGTCACGATCACGAACCATTCCGGCGTGCCCGACAGCACCGGCCACATCCGCGCCATCAGGAATATGCCTGCCTTCACCATCGTGGCGGAGTGCAGATAGGCGCTGACCGGCGTCGGTGCCGCCATGGCATGGGGCAGCCAGAAATGGAACGGGAATTGCGCCGATTTTGTGAAACAGCCCAGCAGGATCAGGATCAGCGCCGGCAGATAAAGCGGGCTGTCCTGAATGATCTCACGGTTCTGCAGGATCACGCTCAGGTCATAGCTGCCCACGATCTGGCCCAGGATCAGCATCCCCCCGATCATCGCCAGCCCGCCCATGCCGGTCACGGTCAGCGCCATCCGCGCGCCTTCGCGGCCCTCGGGCAGATGCTTCCAATAGCCGATCAGCAGGAAGGACGACAGCGATGTCAGCTCCCAGAAGACCAGCAAAAGCAGGATGTTGTCGGACATCACGATGCCCACCATCGCGCCCTGGAACAGCAGCAGATAGGTGAAAAACTCGCCCATATTGTCGTCACGCGACAGGTAGAACCGCCCGTAGGTGATGATCAGCAGCCCGATCCCCAGGATCAGCGCGGCAAAGAAGAAGCCCAGACCATCCAGCATCAGGTTGAAATTCATGCCCAGCATGGGCAGCCAGTCCACCCCGGCGGTGACGACATCGCCCGCCAGCACAGCGGGCAAATTGGTCAAAAGCCCCACAAGGGCGGCAAGGGTCACGGTGAATGTCACGCCAGCACAGGCAGAGCGCCCCGCCGAATTCATTATTCCGGGCAACAAAGCACCCAGAAAGGGCAGGGCAACGATAAGAAAGAGGGACACGCGAACTCCTGATCTGTCAGCCTGTGCAGTCCTCCATTGTTGAGGGAAATTTTCAGGTTTCTCAAGGCGAACCGGGAAATTTTATTGCAAATTCGTGACTTCTGTCGCTGCAATCGCCCGTCCTGGCCCCCGGTCCGGGAAATGTGACGCAAGGGAAGTTCGCATTTGCGAAACGAAGTTCCGACCTGCGGGATTGGCAGCGCCGCATTTACTGTCTAGCCTCCGGCAAGAGAGTCGCGCCACCCTGTGGAGGAGGTGGCGCTGCAGATGCTCCGGGGGAGGACCGACCATGCGATACCACAGACCAGCCGCGCAGCACGGGCGCGCATGAAGATGACCGCCATGACACCGGAAGAAGCCGTGCGCCATGTGCTCGCCACCGAACCCACCTTCGCCGTGGAAGAGGTGAACATACGCGGTGTTACCTACAAGGCGTTCAAGAACGTCCCCCCAACCGTCCCGGCCCTGATGGCCGCCAGCCGTGCCAAGCAGGGTGATGGCACGCTGGATTATCTCGCATACGAGGGTGAAAGCCTGACCTACGACCAGTTCTGCACCCATGCGCACCGCGTCGCCCATGCGCTGCGTGACGATCTGGGGGTGCGCCAGGGCGACCGCATCGCCATCGCCATGCGCAATTACCCTGAACTTCTGACCGCGATCATGGCAATCTCCTCGCTGGGCGCGACGGTGGTGTTCCTCAACGCCTGGTGGACCACGGAAGAGCTGGACTATGCCCTGCGTGACAGCGGCGCGCGGATCGTCTTTGCCGACCGTCCCAGGATCGAACGGCTGGCCCCGCTGAAAGACGCGCTGGACCTCAGGCTGATCGGCTGCCGCGACGGCACAGGACTGGGCGACCACGATTATACTGCGCTCTACGATGCCGCCACCGGCGACGCGGCCCCCGCGGTCACGATCGACACCGACGATGACTTTGCGGTGATGTATTCCTCCGGCACCACCGGGCACCCCAAGGGCGTTGTCCAGACCCATCGCGGCGCGGTGAACGCGGTGTTCAGCTGGCTGATGCAGTCGGTTCTGGCTCCCCTGGTCACCCCGCCGGAACCGGATGCACCCGAAGCGCCCCGCCCTTCGGTGCTGGTGGTCACCCCGCTGTTTCACGTCACCGCAACGCATCCGATCTTTCTGCTTTCGATGCCCGCCGGGGCCAAGGTCACGCTGATGTACCGCTGGGACCCGGAAGAAGCCGTGCGCCTGATCCGCGATGGCAATGTGACCCGCTTCCTGGGCGTACCGACCCAATCCGCCGAACTGATGGAGGCGGCCCGCAAGATGGGGGAAACCCTGCCCTCGCTCGATTACATCGGCGCAGGTGGCGCGAAACGCCCCGCCGCGCAGGTTGCCGCCATCGCCGAGACCTTTCCCAATGCGGGCGTCGCCACCGGCTGGGGCATGACTGAGACCCAGGCGCTTGGCATCGGCATGATCGGCGACGATTACAAGGCGCGCCCCGACTGCGCGGGCAAGCTGCACCCGCCGGTGCAGGAACTGCGCTTTCTCGATGATGCGGGCAACGATGTGCCGCCGGGGACATTGGGCGAGATCACGGTCAAGAGCCCGGCCAACATGCGCTGCTACCTCAACATGCCCGACGCCACCGCCCAGACAATGCAGGACGGCTGGCTGCGCACGGGCGACCTGGGAGTGATCGACGCGGACGGCTATGTCACCATCCTAGACCGCAAGAAGAACATCATCATTCGCGGCGGCGAGAACATCGCCTGTCTTGACGTGGAAGGCGCGCTGCATCGGCTGCCCCAGGTGGCCGAAGCCTGTGCCTTCTCCGTACCTGATGAGCGGCTGGGCGAAATCGTGGGTGCCATCGTGCAACTGCGCCCCGGCGCAACGCTTGATCGTGACAGCATGGCACGCGCGCTTGAGGGGCATCTGGCCAGCTTCAAGATCCCCGCCCTGCTGTGGTGCCAGGACGGCCCGCTGACCCGTGGCGCCACCGACAAGATTGACCGCCGCGCGCTGCGCGCGGCCTGTTTGCAACAAATGGAAGAGACTGCATGACCCATCCGACAGAAGAAGAGATCGGCCAATACATCGCGGCGGCCGGCAAGGCCGCATGGGAGGTTCCCGGCCTGCCCGACGGCATCGCGCACCGCCCGGTCAAGACCGTGGGCATCATCGGTGCCGGCACCATGGGCGGCGGCATCGCGATGAACTTTGCCACCGCAGGCTACCCGGTGAAGATCGTGGAAACCACGCAGGAAGCGCTGGACCGGGGCCTGAAGGTGGTGCGCGGCAACTACCAGCGCAGCGCCGACAAGGGGCGTTTCCCGCAGGACGAGGTCGAGGCCCGGATGGACCGCTTTGACGGTCGTTTGTCGATTGCCGATCTGGCTGACTGTGACCTGGTGATCGAAGCGGTGTTCGAGGACATGGAACTGAAGCGCAAGATCTTCACCGAACTGGACCGCGTGATGAAACCCGGCGCGATCCTGGCCACCAACACCTCGGCGCTGAACATCGACGAGATCGCGGGCATGACAAAACGGCCCGAAGACGTGATCGGGCTGCATTTCTTTTCGCCCGCCAATGTGATGAAACTGCTGGAGATCGTGCGCGCCCACCATACCGCCGACGATGTGGTTGCCACCTGCATGGCATTGGCCAGGGACATCAACAAGATCGCAACGCTGGTCGGCGTCTGCCCCGGCTTTGTGGGCAACCGCATCCTCTTTGCGCGCCAGAAACAGGCCAACAAACTGGTCTATCAGGGCGTCATGCCCTGGGACGTGGACGCGGCACTCAACCAGTTCGGGTTCAAGATGGGCCCCTTCCAGATGAGCGACCTTGCGGGCCTCGACATCGGCTGGTCCAAGGGAGCCAAGACCGAGAACCCGATCCGCGATGCGCTGTGCGAAATGGACCGGCGCGGGCAAAAGACCCAGGCGGGCTTTTACGATTACGACGAAAACCGCCGCCCGATCCCTTCGGATGTTACCGCCGGGATCATCCGCGACATCACCGGGGCCGAGCCGCGCAGCATGAGCGCGGAGGAGATCATCGAAATCTGCATCTACCCGATGATCAACGAGGCGGTGAAAATCCTTGAAGAGAACAAGGCCCAGCGCCCCAGCGACGTCGATGTGGTCTGGCTCAACGGCTACGGCTGGCCCGCCGACAAGGGTGGCCCGATGTTCTATGGCGACATGGTCGGTGCGCAGGCGGTGCTGGACCGGATGGAGAAACTGGGCGCGGAAGACCCCGACTTCGCCCCCGCCGACACCCTGCGCAAACTGGCGGAGACGGGCGGCAAATTCACGCAGATCGACACCGGAGGGCTGAAAACATGAGCTACGAATACATCCAGACCGAGACCAGGGGACACATCCTGATCGTCACCATGAACCGCCCCGATGTCTACAACGCGGTGAATGAGGACATGCACCACGAGATGAGCGATTGCTGGGATGCCTTCGCCGCCAATCAGGATCTCTGGGTCGCCGTGCTGACCGGCGCGGGGGACAAGGCGTTCTCTGCCGGCAACGACCTGAAGGCGACGCAGCAGGGCGGCATCAAGAAGGGCCTGCCCGAGACCGGTTTCGCCGGGCTGTCCTCGCGCTTTGATCTGGAGAAACCGCTGATCGCTGCCGTGAATGGCTTTGCCATGGGCGGCGGATTCGAAACCGCGCTGTCCTGCGACATCATCCTCGCCTCGGAAAACGCGAAGTTCGCGCTGCCCGAGGTCAAGGTCGGCTTTTTCGCCTCCGCCTCCGGCGTGCAGCGCCTGTCACGTTACATCGGGCGGCTGGCGGCGCAGGAGCTGATGCTGACGGGCCGCACCATCGGCGCGGAGGAGGCATTGCGCATGGGCTGCGTGAACGAAGTGCTGCCCGCCGCCGATCTGATGGACCGCGCCATGGCAAAGGCCGAAGAGCTGTGCAGCGTCTCGCCCTCTTCCGTGAAGGCGACAAAGCGCATCCTGAATTCCATGGCCATCGCCGACGGTCTGCCCGAAAGCCTGGCCTATTCCCGCGAAGTCCAGATGGACCTGGCCCGGACCGAGGATTTCAAGGAAGGCGTCAACGCCTTTGTCGAGAAACGCAAACCCAATTGGGTCAACAAATGACGGCCCCCGAGAGGGGCTGAGACATTGGGTTCTTCGGGAACCGGAAAAACACAACTGGAACAATGCCCAGGGAGGCACAAAAGATGAGCGATATGAACCCACCGGAGTTGAACAACCTTGAGATGTCAGAGGGCAACAAGCCTCTGCTGAACGCGGTGATCAAGCACATCCGCGAAAACGTGGACCCGATCAGCGAAGAATACCACCGGCTCGGCGACGCGCAAAAGGACCGCTGGTCCTATCACCCGCGCCAGCTGGAACTGCTGGAAGGGGCCAAGCAAAAAGCCCGTGACGCGGGCCTGTGGAACTTCTTTCTGCCCAACGCGGAAACCGGCGAGGGGCTGTCGAACCTCGACTACGCCTATATCGCGGCGGAACTGGGCAAGAACCCCCTCGCCTCGCAGACGCTGAACTGTTCGGCCCCCGATACGGGCAATATGGAAGTGCTGGAACGGGTCGGCACGAAAGAGCAGAAGGAAAAGTGGCTCAAGCCCCTGCTGGCCGGTGAAATCCGTTCGGCCTTCGCGATGACGGAACCGGACCGCGCGTCTTCCGACGCCAAGAACATCGCCATGTCCGCCGTGCTGGAAAACGGCGAATGGGTGATGAACGGCGAGAAATACTATATCTCCGGCGCAGGCGATCCGCGCTGCAAGATCATGATCGTGATGGTCAAGACCTCTCCGGATGCGGAACCCTTCCGTCAGCAGTCGCAAATCCTCGTGCCGATGGACACGCCTGGGGTCGAAATCCTCGGGCCGATGCATGTCTTTGGTCACGACGACGCGCCGCATGGGCATATGCACATCAAGTTCACCGATGTCCGCGTCCCCGAAAGCAACATACTCTGGGGTGAGGGCCGCGGTTTCGAGATCAGCCAGGTCCGCCTTGGACCCGGCCGCATCCACCACTGCATGCGCTCCATCGGACAGGCGGAAAAGGCGCTGGACCTGATGATCGAACGCGGCCTGTCGCGCGAAGCCTTCGGCAAGCGGATCATCGACCTGGGCAAGAATATGGAAACCATCAGCCGCGCCAAGATCGAGATTGAATCCATGCGCCTGCTGGTGCTCAAGGCCGCCAAGGCGATGGACGTGCTGGGCAACAAGGAGGCCCGCATCTGGGTGTCGATGATCAAGGCCAAGGTGCCGGAACAGGTCTGCGACATCATCGACCAGGCGATGCAGGTGCATGGTGCGACAGGTATTTCCCAATGGTCGCCGCTGTCGGGCATGTACGCCCAGCAGCGCACCCTGCGCTATGCCGACGGCCCCGACGAGGTGCATCACCACGTCATCGCGCGCCACGAGGTCAATACCTACAAGGAAAGCAACGCGCGCCAGGACGCCGCCAAGCAACACACCGAAAACCGGGGCAGCGCGGGGTTCATGGGATGAGCAAACTTTTCGACCTGACAGGAAAGGTCGCGCTGCTGACCGGTGCCTCAAAAGGCATGGGGCTGGCGATGGCGACAGCGCTGGCCGAACATGGTGCCACAGTTGTCATTTCCGCACGCAAGCAGGATCAGCTTGACGCGGCAGCCGAGGGCATAAATGCCCTTGGCAAGGGCAAGGCCTTTGGCATCGCCTGCAACGTCGGCTACAAGGACCAGCTGCAGGCGCTGGTCGATCAGACCCATGAAAAAGCGGGCAAGATCGACGTGGTGATCGGCAATGCGGGCGTGAACCCCTATTATGGCAAGACATCGGAGATCCCCGACGACGCCTATGACAAGACCATGAACGCCAACGTGAAATCCAATCTCTGGCTGGCGCAGATGGTGGCCCCCGACATGATCGAGAAAGGCTCGGGGTCTATGGCCTTTACCTCCTCCATCGGGGCCTTCAAGCCCTCGGTCATGCTGGGCACCTATGGCATGTCCAAGCTGGCGCTGATCGGGCTGTGCCGCAACCTGGCGGCTGAGTTCGGCCCGAAGGGCCTGCGCTTCAACGCGATCTGTCCGGGACTGGTGAAGACCGAGTTCGCGCGCGAGCTGTGGGATAATCCCGAGGTGGAAAAGCGCATCAAGGAGGAAATCCCCCTGCGCCGCCTGGGCGAGCCGGAGGATTTCGCGGGTCTCGCCGTCTTCCTCGCCTCGGATGCCAGCCGCTATATGACAGGTCAGGCGCTGACCGTCTGCGGCGGCTCCAACATGTGGACGTGACGCCATGGAACTGAAGGACAAGATCATCGTCGTGACCGGTGCCGCCAGCGGCATCGGACGCGCCATGTGCATCCGCTATGCCGAGGAAGGCGCGAAACACATCGCCTGCGTGGACCGCGACCTGAAAGGCGCGGAAGAAACCGCCGCAATGATGGGCGGCACCGCCCATATGGTGGATGTATCGGTCAGGGATCAGATCACCGCCATGATCGACAAGGTCGAGGCCGAGGTGGGCCCGATTGACCTGTTCTGCTCCAACGCGGGCATATCCGTGGCCGGTGGTGTCGAGGTCGAGGACGACGCATGGCAACGCATCTGGGAAATCAACGTGATGTCCCATGTCTGGGCCGCGCGCCATCTGGTGCCGAAGATGGCCGAACGCGGCGGCGGATATTTCCTGAACACCGCCTCCGCCGCCGGTCTGCTGAACCAGGTCGGCTCGGCCCCCTACGGCGTGACCAAACACGCGGCGGTCGGTCTGGCCGAATGGCTGGCGCTGACCTATGGCGACCAGGGCATCAAGGTCAGCGTGCTCTGCCCCCAGGCCGTGCGCACCGAGATGACACGCGGCCATGAGGAACATGTGGCCGCCATCGACGGCATGATGGAACCCGCCCCCGTGGCGGAAGCCTGTGTGCAAACGATCCGGGACGAGACATTCCTTGTCCTGCCACACCCCGAGGTGCTGGGTTACATGCGCAAGAAGACCGAAAACTATGACCGCTGGATCGGGGGCATGCGCAAGCTGAACCGCCGTTTCGGCGGGTTCGAGGAGTAAGCCAATGATCGGATATGCAACCATCGGCGTGGCGGACATGACCCGCGCCAAGACATTCTACGGCGCCTTGTTCGAGGGCAAGGCCAAGGTGGTGATGGATCAGGGGCGCATCGCCTTTCTGTCCTCGGGACGCGGCCAGCCGATGCTGGCCATGTGCGAACCCTACGATGGCAACGCGCCCAACCCCGGCAACGGCACGATGATCGCCTTCACCTGCACCGACAAGGCAGAGGTGGACGCGATGTACGCCCGCGCGCTGGCGCTGAACGCGCCCGACGAGGGCGCGCCGGGCCAGCGCATCCCCGACCGGTTCTATGGCGCCTATGTGCGCGACCCGGACGGCAACAAGCTGTGCTTCTTCGTGTTTGGGTAAGCACATGGCCCACATCGGCCCTCAGGTCACGCTGAATGACCCTGCTTTCGTCCACGACAGCGCATTGCTTTTCGGCAAGGTGACGCTGGGGCCCGGCAGCTCTGTCTGGCCCTATGTCGTCACCCGCGCCGAGATGCATGAGATCATCATCGGCGCGCGCACGAATATTCAGGACCATGTGATGATCCACGTGGGCTATGCCACGCCGACCATTGTCGGGGAGGATTGCTCAATCACCCACCGCGTGGTTCTGCACGGCTGCGAAATCGGCGACCGTGTCCTGATCGGGATCGGCGCGACGATCATGGATGGTGCAAAGATCGGCAGCAATTCCATTGTCGCAGGCCATTCCATCGTGACCGAAGGATCAGAGTTTCCGGAAAATTCGATCATCGCCGGCAGTCCGGCGAGGTTGGTCAAGACGCGTGACAACGGCCCGGCCAACCTGGCAAATGCGCGCTTCTACCACATGAATGCACTGAACTATGCGCAAGGGATCGACCGCCTGACGGAAGACAATCTGCGCCAACTTCAGCCCTGAGACAGGGCTGCGGCCCTACCCCCGCTTCTTCAGCGGTCGCATCAACCCTTCTTGCGTGACCGATGCAGCCAGCTGGCCGTTCTGGTTGTAGATCAGCCCCCGGTTGAACCCGCGTCCGCCGCCCGTCCAAGGGGCGTCCAGATCGTAGAGATGCCAGTCGGAAAAATCTATCGGCGCGTGGAACCACATCGCGTGGTCCAGGCTGGCGGTCATCACCTTGCCCTGGAACCAGGTCAGCCCGTGGGGCCGCAGGGAAGAGCCCAGCAGGTTCATGTCCGAGGCATAGGCCAGCAGGCAGTGCTGCATCTGCGGCCCCTGCCCCTTGGCGGCTTCCATGCGGAACCACAATTGGTTGCGGTCATCCGCAGGGCCGGGTGAGAACAGGTCACGCGGCTCGATCTCGCGGATCTCGATGGGGCGCTCACGCAGGAAATCTTCGCGGTATTTCTCCGGGATGCGCGCCACATTGGCCTCGCGCAGGGCGGGCCGGTCGGGCCAGTTCTCCGGCGGTTGCGCGTCGGGCATAGGGTGTTGGTATTCCCACCCCTCTTCCGCGATATGGAAGGAGGCCGACAGGTTGAAGATCTGCTTGCCATGCTGGATCGCAACCACCCGCCGGGTGGTGAAACTGCCGCCGTCGCGGGCGCGGTCAACCTGGTAGATCACCGGGATCGCCGGATCGCCCGGCCGGATGAAATAGGCATGAAGCGAATGGCACAGCCGGTCTTCTACCGTGCGGTAGGCCGCCATCAGCGCCTGGGCGATCACATGGCCGCCAAAGATACGCGTCGTTGTCTCCCCACCCGACCCGACGCCCCTGAACAGGTCCACTTCAAGCTGTTCGATGTCCAGCAGTTCGAGCAATTCTTCAGCGACGGCGGTCATGTGAGGGCTTTCTCAGGTCAGGGCCCGTGCCTCGGCATAGGCGATAAAGAAATCAAAGCTGTCCGGGTTGGCCATGGAATCGCGGTTCACGACCTTGGCAGCATCGCCCCCCAACAATAACTTTTTGACCGGAACCTCAAGCTTCTTGCCCGACAAGGTGCGCGGCACTTCCTTTATCTCTATGATTTCATTCGGGATAAAACGGGCCGACACACCACTGCGGATCGCGGCGTTGATCTGATCCTTCAGCGTATCATCCAGTGCAACGCCGGGTGCGGGCACCACGAAAAGCGGCATGAAGCTTTCGCGGCCCAGGAATTCAAGATCGACCACCAGCGAATCCATCACGCTGTCCAGCCCCTCGACCGCCTGGTAGATCTCGGCAGAGCCCAGCCGCAATCCCTTGCGGTTGATCGTGGCGTCGGACCGCCCATAGATCACACTGGCCCCTTCGGCATTGATCGAAATCCAGTCGCCATGGCGCCAGATGCCGGGGTAATCGGCAAAATAACTGTCGAACAGGCGGCTGCCGTCCTCGTCCCCCCAGAAATACAGCGGCATGGAGGGCAAGGGCTCCGTGCAGACCAGCTCGCCCACCTCGTCCACCAGCGCATTGCCATGGGCGTCATAGGCATGCACCGCATTGCCCAGGGCACGGCATTGCATTTCGCCCGCGCGCACTGCCATGCCGGGATGGCCCAGCACAAAGGCCCCGGCAAGGTCGGTCCCGCCCGAGATCGGCGCAAGCCATTGATCGGCCTTCACGTCCCGGTAGATCCAGTCATAGGCATCCGACGACAACGGCGACCCGGTGGAGCCGAGCGAACGCAGCGCGCTCAGATCGACATCGGTGCGCGGGGTCACGCCCGCCTTCATGCAGCCGCTGTAGAATGCGGCACCGGCACCGAAATAGGTGATCTTCTCCGCCGCCACAAAACGCCAGACAACGCCCATGTCAGGATGGTTCGGCGCACTGTCGAACATGGCAACGGTCGCCCCCTGCCCCAGTGCCATCCATTGCGAATTCCACATGATCCAGCCCGAAGAGGTCATCCAGCAGAACCTGTCCGCAGCTGTCAGGTCATGGTGCAGCGACTGCTTGGCCGCCTCAAGTATGATGCCGCCATGGCCATGCACGATGGGTTTGGGATTACCCGTGGTGCCCGACGAATAAACGATCCAGAGCGGATGTTCGAAATCCACCTGTTCCGACAGGTACGGCGTGTCATCCCCAGTCAGGCTGGCCCAGGCGACATGGCCCGGCGGCAGCGCGCCCACCACCGGTACGGTCACGCATTGGGTGACGCTGGGCAGGCCCGCCGCGATCTCGGCCAGAATGGCGCGCCGGTCGATGGTCTTGCCCGCGTGCACATAGCCGTCCTGCGCGATCAGCACCTTGGGTTCGATCTGTTTGAAGCGGTCAAGGATGGCGACATGCCCCATGTCCGGTGCGCAGAGCGACCAGATTGCCCCGATGCTGGCCGTTGCCAGGAAGGCCACCAGCGCCGTGTCGGTATTGGGCAGGATGGCGACAACCCGGTCACCCGTACCCACCCCCATGCCGCGCAGCCGCGCGGCAACGCTTGCCACCTGGGCCCGCAATTCGCCCCAGGTCATCTCGCTCCGGCCAAAGGTCTCCGATTGCACGATCAGCGCAAGCTGGTCTTCGCGCCCTTCCACGTGTTTCATGATCTGGTCGACATAGTTCAGCCGCCCGCCGGTGCCCCATTCGGCCCCCGGCATCTGACGTTTGACCAGCAGCTTTTCCGGCCGAACACTGGCCCGCACGTCAAAGAAGTCCCAGATCGCCGACCAGAAGCCTTCCAGGTCCTCGATGCTCCACCGCCACATGGCGTTGTAATCGTCGAAACTCAGGCCACGGTGATCGGACAGCCAGCGCTCAAACGCGGCCATGGTGGAGGCCTCCCGGCGTTCAGCCGAAGGTGCGTAGAGCACCGGTGCCGTCATGTCAGCGCCCCATGCACCAGCGCCTTGAGTTGTGCGCGTGCGGGATAGGCGCTGCTGGGGATCAGCTGGGTGAAAAAGATCACCGAGAGGTCAAAGACCGGGTCGATCCAGAAAAAGGTCGAGGCCATGCCGCCCCAGCTGAAATCGCCCACCGACCCCGGCGCACGGGCGCGGCCCGGATTCAGCAACACGGCCCCACCGATGCCGAACCCCATGCCTTCCATCGGCTGTTCGGCAAAGCTTTGCGGCCCCATGGAGGCGATTTCCCCCGGCAGATGGTTGCGCATCATGAAGTCGAGCGTCTTCGGCCCGATGATCCCGGCCCCGCCGGTGCGCAGCATTTCGGTGAACTTCAGATAATCGTCGATGGTCCCGACAAGGCCACCACCGCCCGACAGCAATGTGGCCTCCAGAAACGGGGATTTGTCCGCGCCGTCGATCAGGCGCAGGGTATCGCCGCCCTTTTCGATCTTGCCCACGGTAAAGCCCCCCTCCGCCATCGGGGTGTAGCAGGCGGCAAAGCGGTCGCGGGCGGCGGCAGGCACGGAAAACCGGGTTTCATCCATGCCGAGCGGGTCAAAGATTCGCTCGACAAAAACCTCTTCCAGGGTCTGGCCGGTGACCACTTCGATCACCCTGCCGATCACGTCAATGCCCACCGAATATTCCCAGCGGCTGCCGGGCTGAAAGGCCAGGGGCAGTTCCGCCAGCATGTCACACATCGGGGCAAGCTCCGACTGATTGGGGCGGAATTCCACCTTGTGCTCACCCATCAGCCCGCCCAGCACCCCCGGATTGAATGCATAGCTCAGCCCGGAGGTATGGGTCAGCAACTGGTGCAATGTCGGCGGCGCGCAGGGTTCGACCTGATTGGCAGCGGTGGCACCCGGCACGAAGCAGGTCATGTCAGAGAAAGCGGGAATGAAGTCCGACACCGGTGCGTCGAGGTGAAACAGGCCTTCTTCGACCAGCGTCATCAGGGCAAGGCTGGTGACCGGTTTGGTCATGGAATAGATGCGCGCCACGGTATCGCGTTCCCAGGGGCGCCGGGATTCGACATCGCGGTGGCCGGCCTGATGATAACATACCTCCTGCCCGCCCTGCACGATCAGGGCAGAGCATCCGGCAAGGCGGCGTTGATCCACATAGGACTGCATCCAGCCCGCGATCCGGTCCAGCCGCCCGGCATCAAATCCGCCCATCTCTCAGACCTCTAGCCATTCCTTGCGCACGTCTTCGCGGGCTTTCAACTCGGCCGGTGTCCCTTCGAACACCACCTGCCCGTGCCCCATCACATAAACACGATGCGCAATGTCCATGGCAATGGACAGTTTCTGCTCCACCAGCAGGGTCGAAATGCCCTTTTCCGCAATCGCCTTGAGCACTTCAGCGACTTTTTGCACCATCTGCGGTGAAAGCCCCTCTGTCGGTTCGTCGATCATGACGAAATCCGGGTCCCCCATCAGCGTGCGGCACATGGTCAGCATCTGCTGCTCGCCCCCCGACAGCACAGAAGCCTCGACATCGGCACGGCGATCGAGGTTCTCGAACATCTCGAACATGGCCTGCATGGACCAGCGCCCGGCACCATCCTTCTGCCCTGGCTTCAGACCCAGCGTCAGGTTCTGCCGTGTGGTCAGACCGGGGAAAATGTCGCGGTTCTCGGGCACATAGCCAATGCCCATGTTGGCGATTTCATAGGCCTTCTTGCCCGCAATCTCCTTGCCTCTGAACTTGACCGAACCCTTTGGTTCGACCTCGCCCATGATGGCCTTGCAGGTGGTGGACCGGCCCACGCCGTTGCGGCCCAGAAGGGCCACGATCTCGCCCTCCTGCACGTTCAGGGACACGCCCTGAAGAATGTGGGACTTGCCATAATAGGCATGCATGTCGGTGACTTCGATCATCAGTGTTCTGCCTCCAATGCCGCGCCAAGATAGGCTTCCTGCACCTTGGGATCGCCGCGCACCTCTTCGGGTTTGCCTGTCGCGATGATTTCGCCGTAGACCAGCACCGAAATGCGGTCCGCGAGGCCGAATACGACACCCATGTCATGTTCCACCATGATCAGGGTCTTGCCCTCGGTCACCTTCATGATCAGGTCGGTGATATAATCGGTTTCCGAATGGCTCATCCCGGCGGTGGGTTCATCCAGCATGATCACATCCGCACCACCGGCAATGGTGATCCCGATCTCAAGCGCACGCTGTTCGGCATAGGAAAGCGTACCGGCAGGCAGGTTGCGCCGCTCTGTCAGGTTGATCTGCTCCAGGATCGCCTCTGCCCCTTCGGTCAGGTCACGGCTGCGGTTCACCAGGTTCCAGAAGCTGTATTTGTACCCCTGCGACCAAAGCAGCGCACAGCGCACATTCTCGAAAACCGTCATCTTGGGAAAGATATTGGTGATCTGGAACGACCGCGACAGCCCTTTGCGGTTGATCTGGTAGGGTTCCAGACCGATCAGGTCCTCGCCGTGCAGTTTCACGGTGCCTGCCGTGGGCTGGAAACGCGCGGTGATCAGGTTGAACAGCGTGGATTTCCCCGCCCCGTTTGGCCCGATGACCGCATGGCGTTCCGATTTGCCGATGGACAGGTCGATGCCACGAATGATCTCTGCCTTGCCAAAGCTCTTCTTGAGGCCGCTCAGTTCAAGTGCCGGGGTGCTCATGCGCTGCCTCCTGCCGTATTTGCTTCGTTCCAGGCATCCCGCAGCGCAGGCACATTGGCGCGGGTGATGCCAAGGGCAATGGCCGTCACCCCGAGGGCAATCACCCAGGGCAGGATGTCGTGGCTGTTGAACGTGGTCCAGAACAGCGTCATCTCATCGTCCCCATAGGCCGCGTGGCGCACATGGAACACCATTTCCACCAGCGCTGACAGACCAAGTATGCCAATCAGGGCCGGCAGCAGGGTCTTGAGGTAGGGCCATATCAGCAACCTTGCCTTGCCCAGTTTGAACACCGGCACATGCATCATCATCAGCCCGGCAAGACCGCCCGGAAAGAACATCACCGTGGCGACAAAGAGCGTGCCTGCATAAAACGCCCAAAGCTCCGTTTGCAGGCTGAGCACGGTCTGCAGCAGGGTAAAAGCGATGGCCCCGATGATCGGCCCGAAGAAGAAACCGACGCCGCCCAGGAAGGTCACCAGCAGGATGACACCCGAAGACGTGGTGTTCAGATTCTCCTCGGTCAGGATTTCATAGTTGATGGCAAAGAGCCCGCCCGCGATCCCGGCAAAGAAACCCGAGGCGACAAAGCTGTAGAACCGAACCCAGCGCGCCGAATAGCCCAGAAACTCGGCCCGTTCCGGATTGTCGCGCACGGCATTGGCCATCCGCCCCACCGGGGTACGCGACCACAGGTACATCAGTGCGGCCGCAATCAGGACCCAGGCGGAAATCAGGTAGTACACCTCGATCTGTTGCAGGAATTCGGTGCCGAAGAAGGGCCGCGCATAGGTCCGGTCGCCCGACACGCCTTCCTCGCCACCGAAGAAGGCGACGATGATCACCGAACAGGCGGCGATCAGCTCGCCCACGCCGAGCGAAATCATGGCGAATACGGTGCCCGCGCTGCGGGTGGAGAAACTGCCGACAATCATCGCCAGCCCCATGCCGAACAGCCCGCCAAAGACCGGGAGCACCGGCAAGGGCAGCGCCGCAAAGAAGTCGGAGGCATTCATGATGTGCATGCAGGCGAACCCGCCGACCCCGGCATAGACCGCATGTCCGAACGACAGCATGCCCCCCTGTCCCAGCAGCATGTTGTAGGCCAGCGCAAAGATCACCGTGATCCACATCTGGTTCATGATGGTGATCGAGGAATTGTTGGTGAAGATGAACGGCAGCACCGCCAGCAACACTGCCGCCACGATCCAGGGACCGAGGGTCAGGGTCATGGAACCGGCGCGCATCCGCTCGGATGGTTTGGTCGGGTCGGTGGTGATTTGATCGGTCATGAGTGACGCTTTCCGAAAAGTCCCGAAGGCCGGAAGATGAGGATCAGCACCATCAGGATATAGGGCAGAATGTCTGCGATCTGCGGGCTTGTGATGGTCCAGAAGTCGCGAAACACGCTCTCGTCCAGGTTCTCGGGTGTGCCGATGCCGATGCCGTTCAGGATATCGGCCATCTCGATGTTGTAGGATTTGGCGAAGGTGGTGATCCATCCGATCAGCAGCGACGCGACCAATGCGCCCCACAGGGATCCAAGCCCCCCGATCACGATGGTCACAAAGACGATGGACCCCAGCACAAAGGCCATGCCCGGAAAGGTGCCCAGCACCGGCCCTGCGATGACCCCGGCAACACCGGCCAGCGCCGTGCCGACGCCAAAGACCCCCATGAAGATCAGCGGCACGTTATGGCCCAGCGCCTCGACCGTGCGCGGATAGCTGAGCGCGGCCTGGATGATCATGCCCACCCGCGTCCGGGTCAGGATGTAAAGCAGCCCAATAAAGATCCCGATGGAGATGAAGATCATGAAAATCTTGTAGGCGGGAATGGAGTTGCCCGCGATGGCGAAGGCCGAGAAGTTCAGCGCGTCGGGCACGAAATAGGGCATCTGGTTCTTGCCCCAGATGAACTGCACCAGTTCCTCGATCAGCAGGGCAAGGCCGAAGGTAAAGATCAGCTCCGGCACGTGGCCATATTGGTGCACCCGCCTGAGCCCATATCGTTCGACCCCGGCGCCCAGGACGCCGACAATCAGCGGCGCCAGCAGCAAGCCCATCCAGAATCCCAGCGCGATGCTGATCTGATAGGCGAAATAGGCCCCCAACATATAAAAGCTGGCATGGGCAAAGTTCAGAACGCCCATCATTGAGAAAATCAGGGTCAGACCGGCAGACAGCATGAACAGCAGCAGTCCGGTTACCAGCCCGTCGATGATATTGACGAGAATGAGGTCCATTGGCCCCTCCGGCTAGGATATGGCAAGGTCGTGTGACGCGAATGAAAAGGTCCGTCCCCGGCAGCGCCGGGAACGGACCGACAGCACCTTATTCGGGGCGCTTCATCTCGCAGGTGGTCGGGCTGTCCATGGAGGCCATCTCGATGGTTGACTCGTTGACAATGCCAAAACCGGACTGGTCGTAGTCGAAGTCGATGTTTTCATCGGTGTGGACGCCGACATGCATGTCCTGGATCAACTGGTGGTCCTGCGGACGCATGAACAGTTTACCGCCCCACATGCTGTCATACTCCATGCCTTCCAGCTTGGAAGCGACGGCCACGACATCATCCGCTGTACCCGCTTCCTCGATGGCGGTCGCCAGCATGCCGATCACGTTGAAGATCCGGCTCTGGTCGATGTTGCCATCCGGGTATTTGGCTTCGAACGCCTCATAGGTGGCACGCGCCTCCTCGGAGCCGATCGGGTTGATGCTGCCCTGGGAAATCAGGCGAATACGACCCTTGCCGCTGTCACCGAAGGCCGCCGTCATGCCGGAGCCTGCCGCATAGTAGGTATAGATCGGTCCTTCGAAACCGTTGTCGATGATCGCCTTGCCCAGACCCAGCATGTCAGCGCCCCAGTTGCCGGTAATCACGGCATCCGCACCGGATGCAACGATCTTGCGCGCGTAGGGGGTGAAATCCTTGACCTTGCCGATGGGGTGCAGCTCGTCGCCGACAATTTCGATGTCGGCACGTTTTTCGCCCAGCATCTTGTTTGCCGCATCAGACACGGCCTTGCCGAAGGAATAGTCCTGACCAATGATATAGACCTTCTTGATGTTCTCGTCCGCGACGATCACATCGGTCAGCGCATCCATCTTGATGTCCGCGTTGGCGTCGAAACGGAAGTGCCAGAAGTTGCATTTCTCGTTGGTCAGCGCCGGGTCAACAGCAGCGTAGTTCAGGAACAGAACGCGGCTGTCGGGGTTGCGCTTGTTGTGCTTCTCGATCGCTTCGGTCAGCGCGTTCGCCACGCCGGAGCTGTTGCCCTGCACGATGTAGCGGATGCCCTGGTCAATCGCGACCTGCAGCTGGATCAGGGATTCCTTGGGGCTGATCTTGTTGTCGAAACCCACAACTTCAAACGTGTCGCCATCCAGAACGCCGCCCTTCTGGTTGACCATATAGTCGGCCGCGAATTCGAACTGATGCAACCCGTTTGTACCGGTGCTTGCGAAAGGTCCGCTCAGCGGGTCGATGAAGGCGATCTTGATTGTTTCGGCAAAGGACGCAGAGGCGCCCACAATAAGTGACAGGGCCGAGACCACGCCCAGCTTGGTGATATTTTTCATATATTCCTCCCTATGGCGACCTGTTTTGCGTTCGCTTGGGACGCTTCCGGTCGCAGGCTGAGCCTTGCATACCAGAGGCCAAAGTCAAGGCTGGTGATGGCATCCGACCTAGCGTCACTTCATCCGAAAATCCGGCGCTGCCCCACATTCAGGCAGTGACCTCACTTTGCACATCGGCACGAATTTCCCGATAAGGCGCTGAAATTGAATAATAAATGGAAACATGTGCTTGGAAAGGCATGGATCCGAAGGGGCGAAATGACTGTAAAAACAGCATTTTCCCGGTTTTAATAACCCGTGAATACTGCGCGTTTTCTCTCGCGAAAACGTGAGAAAACGGATCGAAAATCACGATTTTTTCACCGTCGCGAAATATTATGACTTTTACGCATTCCGCTGTGCGAAACAAATGTCCGCTTACTTTCAGGCGATTCTCTGCGGCCTGACGGCGCTCTCAGCCGCGCAGGCTGATCAGCTCCGCCGCCTTGATCAGGCGGGGCGCATAGACGGTTTCAAGCTGCTTTTTCTTGACCCCGAATGAGGGTCCGCCAACGTTCAGCCCGTAGACGCGTTTGCCATCGGTGCCCATCACCGGCACGGCGATGCCGTTCACATCGCTGCGCCAGTCACCGTAGCTGGAGCAGAACCCCTTGGCCTTGTACTCGCTCAGGCCGGCCTTGTAATTCGCCCGCCCTTCATCCTCGACATCCTGCCCCTGTTGCGCTGCAACCTGGAAGATCTGTTCGCGTTCGGCATCCGACATGCCCACCAGGATCGCCCGCCCGATGGCCGATCTGAACAGCGGCAGGCGCGAACCGATCCGCATTGTCAGGGAGACCCCTTCGAATGAATTCTGGGTGGCGATGTAAATCACGTCCAGCCGGTGCTGTTCGCCCAGCGCCACGGTAATATAGCTGTTCGGCCCGTCCCGAAGGGCGCGCATCTCCGTCTCGGCCCGCGAAGAAATATCCATTGAATTCAAGGCACTGAACCCAAGCTGAAGCACACCGGAACTCAGCCGGTAGGTTCCGACCCGCGCATCGGCCACAAGGTAATCCAGCGCGCAGAGCGTATGGGTCAGACGCGAGATCGTGGCCTTGGGCAGGCCCGTCCGCTCCGAAAAATCCGAATTTGTCAGCGTCACCTCATTGGGTCGGAAACAGCGCAGGATATCCAGGCCGCGCGCCAATGCGGTCACGAAATTCCGGTCTTTGCCTTCGCCGAGGTCGGTGCCAAATTCGTCCATAAGTCTCTTTACCGCTTGAGTGAATCCACCCCGTGCTGCGCAAAAACGGGAACATATTGTCCCAGCTTCATGGCCCGCTCGGGGTTTGAGGCATTGCCGTCCAGCGCGCGCTTGTGAACGCCCTGGATGATCGCCGCCATCCGGAAAAAATTGAATGCCAGATAATAGCCGAAATGGTCGATACCTTTCAGACCGCGCCGCTGGCAATAGGCCGCGATGAATTCTTCGTCCGAGGGCAGGCCCAGCGCCGCCCGGTCAAGCCCGCCCATACCGCGCCCTTCGGCGCCCGCGGGCATCTGCCATTGCATGATGACCGCTGCCAGATCGGCAAAGGGGTGGCCGATGGTGGACAGCTCCCAATCCAGCACCGCCCGGCAATCGGTGGTCTGCGCGTCATAGATCATGTTGTCGAGCCGGTAATCCCCGTGCACCAGCCTGCGCTGGCCATCGTCTTCGGGGCATTCGGCCACCAGCGCCGCCATCAGATGGTTCATCGCCGGGATATCCTCGGTCTCGGAGGCCTTGTACTGCTTGCTCCACCGCCCCACCTGGCGTTCGAAGTAATTGCCCACCGGTCCAAAGTCGCTCAGCCCCACGGCGTCGATATCGACCTCATGCAGGGCGGCCAGCACGCGGTTCATCTCGTCGATGATCCGGCCCCGGTCCTGCACCGACACGCCGTCCATCGAGGGCTGGTTGAAATTGCGCCCCGGCACATGGTCCATGATGTAAAAGGCCGAGCCGATCACCGCGTCATCCTCGCACAGCAGGTGCATCTTCGCGACCGGCACATCGGTGTCCGCCAGCGCGCGCTGTACGCGGAACTCGCGGTCGACCGCATGGGCGGATTTCAACAGGACCCCCGGGGGCTTGCGCCGCAGCACGTATTTCCGGCTGGGGGTTTCCAGCAGGAAGGTCGGGTTCGACTGACCGCCCTGGAATTTGGTGACAGCCGTCAGCCCGTCAAAGCCCGGAAGATTGTCACGCAGATAGGCGCTGACGGCGGCTTCGTCCAATGTCTGTGTGTCTGCGCTCATGACCAGATCCTTAACTGTAACTTAGCAGTTCCGCACCCGCAGCGTGCGAAAAATGCGGTGTGGCGTTGAACTCATGCAGGGAAAAACTGCTGCCCGAGAACATGAAACGCGTGATGGAGGAATTCTTGACCTGCAGGTTCAGGTTCATCATCTGGGCGATGGGTGCGCCAAGCGATGCAGCCGTCAATTGCCCGATGACGCCCCCCGATGAGATCACCAGCACCCGCCGGGCATCCGTATCGGTGGCAAAGACGCGGGCCGCCTCGACCCGTGCCGCGAACTCACCCCAGGTCTCTGCCGCCCCGTCAAAGGCATCCTCCTGCCATTCGAAAATGGTATCCCGCAGCGCCCGGAAATGGGTTTTGCGGTCCCCCTTGACCAGTTCCGGCACCTTCCCGCGATAACGCGCATGCAGCAGGTCGTGAAAATCGTATTCGTTGAAGCCGGCGTGCTCCTCCGGCGTGGCGGTGAACCCCATGGCCGACAGCGTGTCCTTCTGCCGGGTCAGCGTGCCGGTGATCAGACGGTCCGGCACCCAATCCATGTCACGCAGCACCGCCCCCACGGCAGCCGCCTGCCGTTGGCCAAGGTCGGACAGCACGTCGTAATTGTCCTGCCCGAAGGAGGCCTGCCCATGGCGGATGACGAGCAATTCAGCCATGGCGCTCTCCTGCAGGAGGCAGCCTATCCGCGGGACACCCGTTCCCGACCCCTATCGTATCAAGCACATCCTTCACGAGAACTCCGCCGCCAGTTTCCGGCCCGCAGCGAGGTATTCGCGCGCCATCCGGTCCACGATATCACCCGCAGGGCCCACCGATTTCACCGCGCCAATGCCCTGACCGGAGCCCCAGATGGTTTTCCAGGCTTTCGGCTTTTCACGGTCCTGACCAAAGTTCATCGACGATGCATCCGCCGTTGGCAGATTGTCCGGATCCATCCCTGCATTGCGGACCGAATCCTTGAGGTAATTGCCCCAGACCCCTGTGAACAAAGAGGAATAAACAATATCCTCGGCCCCGCCCGAGACGATCATCTGCTTGTAGGCGTCGTCGGCGTTGGCTTCGTCCGTGGCGATGAAGGGCGAACCGGTATAGCCCAGATCGGCCCCCGCCGCGCGGGCGGCAAGCAGCGCCTCGCCCGTGGCGATGGACCCCGACAGCGCCACCGGCCCGTCGAACCATTCGCGGATTTCACGCATCAGGGCAAAGGGCGATTGCTGCCCCGCATGCCCCCCGGCACCGGCAGCCACAGCCACCAGACCATCCGCGCCCTTTTCAATCGCCTTCCTTGCGAAGGTGTTGTTGATGATGTCGTGCAGCACGATGCCACCGCAGGAATGCGCGGCCTCGTTCACCTCTGTCCGGGCGCCCAGCGAGGTGATCCAGATCGGCACCTCGTGTTTCGCACAAATCTCCAGATCCCGCTCCAGCCTGCCGTTCGACCGATGCACGATCTGGTTCACAGCATAGGGCGCTGCCGGGTGATCGGGGTTCGACTGGTTGTGACGGTCCAGCTCCTCGCGGATTTCGGTCAGCCAGGTGTCGAGCAACGGATGCTCGCCCTCCGCCTCGCGGGCATTCAGCGCGGGAAAGGCACCGACAATGCCCGCCTTGCACTGCGCAATCACCAGTTTCGGCACCGAAATGATGAACAGGGGAGAGGCGATCATGGGCAAGCGCAACCCTTGCAGTGCCTTGGGCAGATGGGAATCGTCGCGGGGCATCGTGGCTCCTGTCAGGGTCATGTTGACGGTCAGGGGGCGGGTGAACCCGCCCCTCTTGTTGGCAAAGCGCAAGGGGTTACAGAACCTCGAACAGGCCCGCAGCCCCCATGCCGCCGCCGACACACATGGTGCAGACCACATATTTGGCACCGCGGCGCTTGCCCTCGATCAGCGCATGGCCGACCATGCGGGCGCCCGACATGCCATAGGGATGCCCGATGGAGATCGCACCGCCGTTCACGTTCAGCAGTTCATCCGGGATCCCCAGCACATCGCGCGACTGGATCACCTGCACTGCGAAGGCTTCGTTCAGCTCCCACAGGCCGATGTCATCCATCGTCAGCCCATGCGCCTTGAGCAGCGGCGGCACGGCATAGATCGGGCCGATGCCCATCTCGTCGGGCTCGCAGCCCGCCGCCATCACGCCGACATAGCGGCCCAGCGGCTGCAGGCCCATCTGCTCGGCCTTCTTCGCCTCCATCACCACGGTGGCAGAAGCACCATCCGAAAGCTGCGAGGCGTTCCCGGCGGTGATGTATTTGCCTTCCGCGATGTGGATGCCGTTCTTGTGCACCGGCTGGAGCCCCGCAAGGCTTTCCGCCGTGGTGCCGGGGCGGTTGCCCTCGTCCTTCTCCAGCGTCACCTCATGTTCGGTGATCTCCTTGGTTTCCTTGTTCTGCACCATCATCTTGCTGGGCAGCGGCACGATCTCATCGTCGAACTTGCCCGCTTCCTGCGCCAGATGGGTCAGCTCCTGCGACCGCGCGGCATATTCGTCCTGCCGCTCGCGGCTGACGTTATAGCGTTCGGCCACGGTTTCCGCCGTCTCCAGCATCGACATGTAGATTTCCGGCTTGTGCTCTTTCAGCCAGCCGTCCGCCTTGACCCGCATTTCCGGGGTCTGCACCATCGAGATGCTTTCCACCCCGCCGCCGACAACCACGTCCATGCCGTCCATCACCACCTGCTTGGCCGCCGTGGCAATCGCCATCATGCCGGAGGCGCATTGGCGGTCCAGCGACATGCCTGCAACCGTCACCGGCAGGCCCGCCCGGATCGCGGCCTGACGCGCGATATTGCCCGCCGAATGGCCTTGCTGCAGAGCCGCACCGATGATGCAGTCCTGAATCTCGGCGGGGTCCACCCCGGCACGCTTGACCGCATGTTCGATGGCATGGGCTGCCAGCGTCTGCGGCGTGGTGTTGTTGAACGCCCCGCGATAGGCCTTGCCGATCGGGGTGCGGGCTGTAGATACGATGACTGCGTCGCGCATGGGTAATCTCCTATGTTACCAGTCGAGCTTCAGGCCACGGGCCTGCGCTGCATTGAGGGCGTATTTCTTGGTCTGGCCGAAGGCGTCGCCCAGTTGTTCTTGGTCCTTGGGATTGCGGATGTCGTCGAACCGCGCCGCCACTTCCTCGGGGGTGTTGTCTTCGCCCATCAGGGTGATGCCGCGCGTCTCATAGACCCGCGTCTCGGCAAAGCTGCCCGCGCCGGCCCCCAGAATGACCTGGCTGGGGCCATCCTCGCTGACCAGATACAGCAGACCCGGCGTGATGGTTTCAGGGGCCAGCAGCTCCTGCGCCTCGGCCGGCAGCAGATCGGCGGTCATCCGGGTGGCGGCGGTGGGGGCCAGCGTGTTCACCCGGATGTTGTCGCGCGCACCTTCCATGTGCAGCACGTTCATCAGCCCCAGCATCGCCGCCTTGGCCGCGCCATAGTTCGACTGACCGAAGTTGCCATAAAGCCCCGAGGCGGAGGAAGTCAGCACGATACGCCCGTATTTCTGTTCGCGCATATGCGGCCAGCAGGCATGGGCCACATTGGCCGACCCGATCAGATGCACATCCACCACCTTGCGGAAGGCGGACATTTCCATCTTGGCAAAGGTCTTGTCCAGCAGGATGCCCGCATTGTTCACGCAGATGTCGATGCGGCCCCAGGCGTCCATCGCCTGCGCCACCATATCCCTGACCGCAGCCTCGTCAGACACATCGGCGCCATGGCTCATCGCCTCACCGCCCATTGCCTCGATCTCGGCCACCACGGCCTTGGCTGCCTCCGAAGATGTGCCGGTGCCGTCGCGGGCCACGCCCAGATCGTTCACCACAACCTTCGCGCCGCGCGCGGCAAGACCCAGCGCATGAGACCGACCCAGGCCGACGCCCGCACCGGTGACAATCGCCACCCTTCCATCAAACCGGATATCAGCCATCAGTGCAGCGCCTGTTCAAAGATGTTGGGGCCGGACATCACGTTGATGCCGCCCGACACCGGGATCACCGCGCCGGTCACATAGGCCCCGCCCCGTCCGCAGAGGAACAGCATACAGCCCGCGATATCCTCATCCCGGCCCACGCGCTTCAACGGCACGTCGTCGCCGACCCTGCTGCGCATGTCCTCGTCGTGGGTGGCAAAGGCGGTCATGCGGCTGACAAAAGGTCCGGGGGCCAGCGCGTTGACGGTGATCGCCTCGCCCGCAAGCTCCTTGGCGAGGATCTTGCTCAGGTGGATCACGGCGGCCTTGGAGGCAGAATAGCTGTAGGCGCCATCGCCCATTTCGCGCTCGCCCATGACGGAGCCGACATTGACCACCCGCGCGGGGTCATCCACGCTGCCCGAGGCGCGCAGCATCGGCAGCAGTTTCTGCGTCAGGTCGAACAGCCCCGCCACGTTCACGTTCATCACCTTTTCCCAGGCCTTGAACGGGAAATCGCCCAAGGGCGCGCCCCAGGTGATGCCGGCATTGTTCATCAGGATGTCCAGCCGGTCGGTGTATTGCTGCACCGTCTTGACCAGCGCATCGACACCCGCTTCGGTGCCGACGTCCCCGGCAAAACCAACCGCCTTGCCCGAGGCACCCATGGCGTTCAGCTCTTTCGCGACAGCTTCGCAGGCCTCACCCTTGCGACTGGCCAGCAGCACCGTGGCCCCGGCGCGCACCAGCCCCTCCGCGGCCATCCGGCCGATGCCGGTGGCCCCGCCGGTGACCAGCGCCACTTTGCCCTCAAGACCAAATAACGTGTTGATATCCATTTAAAACCCCCTTGCTGCAGCGACCTGTTCGGCGTGATAGCTGTAGTCGCCCAGCCATTCCGCACCCACCCGCGCGCGTTTCATGTAGAACCCCATATCATAGGCATCCGTCATGCCGATGCCACCGTGCATCTGCACCCCTTCCTGCACCGCCAGCGTCGCCGTCTGGGTCGCGCGGGCCTTGGCCAGCGATACCGCCAGCGCCGCATTCTCCGGGTCCGCATCCATCATGCGGCCCGCGTTCAGGATGGCTGATGCCGTCACCTCGATCTCGCACCACAGATGCGCCGCGCGATGCTGGAGCGCCTGAAAGCGGGCGATTTCCACGCCGAACTGCTTGCGCTCCTTGATGTAGCCCACGGTCATGTCGAAGGCCCCGGCAGCCAGCCCCGTCATCTCGGCGGCAAGCGCGCCCTGGCCTGCCATCAGTGCCGGTTTCAGCACGTTCATCGCCTGATCGACCTGGCCCAGCACATCCTCGCCCGTGGCCTCCACGTCATCAAAGGTGATCCGCGCCGCATCGCGGGCGTCGATCATGTTGCTGCGGTCGCGGGTCACACCCGCGCGGTCGGCGGGGATGTCGAACAGGGTCAGCCCGTTCTCCGTCCGCGCCAGCACCAGCAGCCGGTCGGCCATCGCGCTATCGACGACAAATTGCTTCTTCCCGCTCAGCCGGAAACCATTCCCATCCGCGCGCGCTGTCATCTGCGTGGCCTCGGGATCGAACTTGATCCCCTCATCCACCGCCAGAGCATAGGTCGCCTCACCCGCCGCGATGCGCGCCAGTGCTGCCTTCGCACGGGCATCGGCAACCTGCCGCAGGGCCGTGGCCGCGATCACGGCGCTGGAGATGAAGGGGCTGACCGTCAGCGTCTTGCCCATTTCGCGCGCCAGCACATTGGCGGCGGCGTACCCCATGTCAGAGCCACCCTGCGCCTCCGGCACCAGCACCCCGGCCCAGCCCATCTCGGCCATTTCCTTCCAGAGCGCCGCATCATGGGTCTCGTTCGCATCACGCATCTTGCGCAGCTTGGCGACCGGTGCCGCGCCATCCAGATACCCGCGCGCCATATCGGCAAGCATGGTTTCTTCTTCCGTCAGTACAAGTTTTTCCATGATCCTACCCCGGCAATCCAAGAACGCGGCGCGAGACAATCGACAGCATCACCTCGCTGGTGCCACCCTCGATCGAATTCGCCTTGGTGCGCAGCCAGTCGCCCGCACGGTTGCCCAGCGGGCCATCCCATTCCAGCGCATCCGATCCGCCGGCCGTCATCATCAGCTCGTGCCGCCGCTTGTTCAGCTCGGTGCCCATGTATTTCAGCATGGCCGAGGCATCGCCCGCGCCCTGCCCGGCCTCTGCCTGATCCTTGTAGCGTTCCAGCGTCAGGCCGATGGCCAGCGAATCAATCTCGCAGCGCATCGCATCGGCGCGCAGGGTCGCGTCGCTGATCCCCTCCATGGTGTCATTGATCACCGCACCCAGCGCGCGACCGCCACCCGACAGGCCCGCGCCACCACCGGAAATCATCTCGCGCTCATGGGTCAGCAGGTATTTCGCCACGTCCCAGCCGCGATTCTCTTCGCCCACGATCTGATCCTTGGGCACCTTCACATCGGTAAAGAAGGTCTCGCAAAAGGGTGAAATGCCGCTGATCATCTTGATCGGGCGCGTCTCGACTCCCGCGTCTTCCATGTTCATCAGCAGGAATGAAATGCCCTTGTGCTTGGGCGCTTCGCGGTCGGTGCGCACCAGCGCGAAGATCCAGTCGGCCTTGTCCGCGTAGGAGGTCCAGATCTTCTGCCCGTTGACCAGCCAGTGATCGCCCCTGTCCTCGCCTTTGGTCTGCACATTGGCCAGATCGGACCCGGCACCGGGTTCGGAATACCCCTGGCACCAGCGGATTTCACCGCGTGCGATTGGCGGCAGATAATGCAGCTTTTGTTCATGAGAGCCAAAGTGCAGCAGCGCCGGGCCCAGCATCCAGATGCCGAAACTCTGCAACGGCTTGCGCGCATTGATACGGTCCATCTCCTGATGGAATATCTTTTCCTGCGCCCGGTTCAGCCCCGCCCCGCCATAGTCCTTCGGCCAGGTCGGCACGGTGTATCCCCTGGCGGCGCAGCGTTCGAGCCACTGCTTTTGCGCATCTGACGTGAACTGCCAGTTCTTGCCGCCCCAGCAGATGCCGTTTTCGGTCATCTTGCCATCCCGCATTTCCTGCGGACAGTTTTCCTCAAGCCATGCGCGCAACTCTTCGCGGAACGCATCGGGCGTCGTTTCGGCACTCATATTTGTCTCCCTCCCAAGGGAACGCTGCGTCACTTCCCGCCGCATCATTCCGCAGAGCAGAATGCCCTTTCGAAATTGGATTGACAAGAAGAGACGCTGCGTCCCCTACTGAGGCGCAACCGAATTCGGGAGGAATTACAGATGAAAGCGATGCTGAGCGAAGCACCGGGCGGACCGGAAACACTGGTCCTGAAAGAGATCGACACACCCGAGCCCGGCAAGGGCCAGGTGCGGCTGCGGGTGCATGCCGCCGGGCTGAACTTTCCCGACACGCTGATCATTCGTGACATGTATCAGATGAAACCGCCACGCCCCTTTGCACCGGGCGGCGAAGTCGCGGGAGAGATCGAGGCCGTCGGTGACGGCGTGGCGGACTTCGCCCCCGGCGACCGGGTGCTGGCGATGACCGGCTTTGGCGGCTTTGCCACCCATGTGGTGGCGGATGTGACCAAGGTCATCAAGATCCCCGATGACATGCCCTACGAGGAAGCCTCCTGCCTGGTGCTGACCTATGGCACATCGCATCACGCGCTCAAGGACCGCGCGGCAATCCAGCCGGGGGAAACCCTGCTGATCCTCGGTGCCGCAGGCGGCGTCGGCGCGGCGGCAATCGAGTTGGGCAAGGCGGCGGGCGCACGGGTGATCGCCGCCGTTTCCTCCGAAGAAAAGGCGCAGTTCTGCCGCGACCTCGGCGCGGACGAAACACTGATCTATCCGCGCGAGTTGGACCGCGACGCGCAAAGGGAGTTCTCCAGCCAGATCAAGAAACTGGCAGGCGGTGACGGTGTCGATGTCGTCTATGACGCCGTGGGCGGCAATTATGCCGAACCTGCCGTGCGGGCGCTGGCCTGGAAGGGGCGGTTCCTGGTCGTGGGTTTCCCGGCGGGCATTCCCAAGCTGCCGCTGAACCTGACCCTGCTCAAGGGCTGTCAGATTGTCGGCGTCTTCTGGGGCGCGCATACCGCCCGTGAACCCATGGCCCATGCGGAGAACATGCAGGATCTGTTCCGGATGTATGCGGATGGTCAGATCAAGCCGCGCATTTCTGCGCGTTTCCCGCTGGAAAAGGCGGCAGAGGCGCTGGAAATGATGCAGGACCGCAAGGTGCTGGGCAAGGTCGTGGTGACGGTGGCGTGAGAAAGATCCGGCGGGCGCTGCCGCCCCCCGGGCATCTTGTCACTCAGCGCCGTTCAGAGATGCGACACATCGTTGAAACCCCGCAGGATCATCTGGTTCCCCTGCACCACAAGGCGGCTGATCGAGCCGTTGTCGGCCCCGGTGAAGCCGAAGGGCCGGGACTCGGTGGCGAGGGCCAGCGCCGCGCCGATCACACCGCCGTGCACGACGACCGCCACCAGTTCGTCGGGATGCGCCGCCGCAATCCGCGTCAGCCCGCGCCGCACGCGGCCGAAAAAGGCATCGCGCGGCTCCGCCCCCGGAAGCGCGCCCCAGTCCTGCAATTCGCGCATGCGCAGGATGACCGGATCATTCTCGGCGGCGCGGAACCGGTATTCGCCGCCGTCCCAATCGCCCAGATGCACTTCGCGCAGGTCCGGCTCGACCCTTGGCGTCAGACCCAGCGCCCCGGCCAGCGGGGCCGCCGTCTGATGGGTGCGCTGCATGGTGGTCACATAGATCGCGCGGATCGGCTGATCCTTCAGCCGCGCCGCGACGGCCTGCGCCTGCGCCTCGCCCTCGGGGCGCAGTGCCGGGTCGCCCTGCCCGTCCACCATCGGGAAATCCTGCCCCCGGATCGCCGCCTGCGTCTCACCATGCCGGATCAGCAACAGGTCAGCGGCCCCCGCCGGGGGCTGAAACCTGTGCTGGCGCGCTTCATTGCTCATACCTCACTCCTTCTCAATTCAACCCAATAGGACATATCCCATGACAAATCGCCAGATCGTGATTGCCGAACTGCCCAGCGATGCGCTGACCCCCGACCATTTCAGGATGACGGAAACCGCCATGCCCGAACCCGGCGCGGGCGAGGTGCTGCTGCGGGTGATCCTGATGTCCATCGACGCGGCAAACCGGTCCTGGATGAAGGGCGCCACCTACCGCGCTGCCGTGCAGGCGGGCGACGCCATGCCGACCTATGCCATCTGCGAGGTCACGGCCTCCAACAGCCCCAAACTCTCCGTCGGTGATCTTGTGGCGGCGGAGGCGACATGGTCCGACTATATCACCCTGCCCGCGCACAAGGCCCAAAAACTGCCGAAGGTGCCGCAGCTTTCGCACCTGATGTCGGTCTATGGCATTGCGGGCAAGACCGCCTATCACGGGCTCATCTCCATCGGTCAGCCGGTGGCGGGCGAAACCGTGCTGGTCTCTGCCGCTGCCGGGTCGGTGGGGGCCTATGTGGGCCAGATCGCCAAGGCGCTGGGATGCCGCGTGGTCGGCATCGCCGGCGGCGCGGAGAAATGCAAATGGGTGCAGGAGGAACTGGGCTTTGACGCCTGCGTCGACTACCGCGCAGGCGGATTGTCGCGGGCACTGGCCGAGGCCTGCCCGGACGGGGCGGATGTCTATTTCGACAATGTGGGCGGCAAGGTCCTGGAATCCGCGCTGAATGTCATGAACGAAAAGGGCCGTATTGTCTGCTGCGGCGCGATCAGCCAGTATGATACCGACGCCCCCTCCGGCCCGCGCAACCTGCCCGGCGCGATCGTGGTGAAACGGCTCCGGATGGAAGGGTTCATCGTGATGGATTTCGCCCGCAACGACGCCAAATGCCTGCGCGCCCTGCAGCATTGGGTGGCAAGCGGACAGATCAAGGTCACCGAGGATATCGTCGAGGGGCTGGAAAACGCACCGGCGGCGCTGATCGGCCTGCTGGCCGGTGACAACAAGGGCAAGCGCATGGTGCGCGTTGCCGCCGACCCAAGCTGAAGGAGCAAGGACGATGTCCGCCATGCAAGAGGCCCTCGCGGCCAGCGAGAAACTGATCGGCACCGAAGTTGGTGTGTCGAACTGGATTCTGGTCGATCAGGCGATGATCGACCAATTCGCCGAAACCACCCATGACATGCAGTGGATTCACGTGGACCCGGAACGCGCCGCCGCCGAGACGCCTTTTGGCGGCACCATCGCGCATGGGTTCCTGACCCTGTCGCTGGCCAGCCGCTTTGCCTATGATTGCTTTTCGATGCTGCCGGGGCAGGTCATGGGCGTGAACTATGGCATGAACAAGCTGCGGTTTCTCAAACCCGTGTTGGCCGGATCGCGACTGCGGGGGCGCTTTACGCTTCAGGCCGTGCGCGCGCGGGGCAAGGAAAAGATGATGCGCGAGAACCTTCTGACGGTCGAGATCGAGGGCGAGGAAACCCCCGCCCTGATCGCGGAATGGCTTGGGCTGGCGGTGTTCAAGGATTGAGGCAGCGCCCTCCTGCAGTGCCGCACCCTGCAAGCAAAGTGACGCAGCCTCCCCACGGCTGCATCCTGCGGCACCTTGCGCCATGTCCCCCGCAAATGAAGACATGTCATATTTGAAAGGTCTTAAATGACATGTCTTCACGAAGCGGTCTGGTAACCGATAGGTCCGCGCTCGTAAGGGTTCAGGCCGGGTGGAACGTCGGGTGCCAAAGGCGGCTGGCCAGACATGCGCAACGGCCTGCCGTTTTGCAGCCCTGCATCCCGCCCGCACCAGCGCCTTCCCGCACCTTGCGCCAAGCACCCCGCAAATGAAGACATGTCATATTTGACAGGTCTTACATGACATGTCTTCGCGAGAGGTATTGCGGACCCCGCGCGCGGCGCGCCCGGGTCCCGAGGCGCCATGCGCACCCCGGTCACATACGCCCGGCAATCACCCCGTCAGAGCAGCTTTTCCAACAATGCCCGGGTATTCTCTGCCGTCATCTTCACTGGGTTCCCGCCCGTGCTGGGGTCGGCCAGCGCCCCCTTGACGACACGGTCCATGTCCAGGTTTTCGATCCCCATTTCGCTCAGCGACTTCGGGATACCCATCGAGGCATTCAACGCGTCCACGAAGGCCGCGAACCCGTCAAAGCCCCCGTCGATGCCCAGATAGCGCGCCGCGCGTTCGATCACGCCCTCGATCTCGGGCCGGTTGAACTGCAGCACCGCGGGCATGCAGACCGCATTCGTGGTGCCGTGATGCGTGTGGTAGATCGCCCCGATCGGATGCGACAGCGCATGGATCGCCCCCAACCCCTTCTGAAAGGCCGTTGCCCCCATCGCCGCCGCCGCCATCATCTGCGCCCGCGCCTCGATATCGCTGCCATCCGCATAGGCACGCGGCAGATAGTCCTTGACCAGCCGCATCCCTTCCAGCGCCATGCCCTGCGACATCGGATGATAATGCGGCGAGGAAAACGCCTCGACACAATGGGCAAAGGCATCCAGCCCGGTCCCGGCGGTGATGAAGGGCGGCATGCCCACCGTCAACTCCGGGTCGCAGATCACGACACGCGGCAGCATCCTGGGGTGAAAGATGATCTTTTTCTCCGCCGTGTCGGATTTGGTGATGACGCTGGCGCGGCCCACTTCCGATCCGGTCCCGGCGGTGGTGGGCACCGCCACGATGGGCGCAATCGCCTCCGCGTCGGCCCGTGTCCACCAGTCGCCGATGTCCTCGAAATCCATCAGCGGACGCGTTTGCCCCGCCATGAAGGCAATGACCTTGCCCAGGTCCAGCCCCGAGCCGCCGCCAAAGGCGACCACCCCGTCATGCCCGCCCTCGCGGTAGACGCGGACACCTTCTTCGGCGTTCCTGTCGGTGGGATTCGGGTCCACCTCGGCAAACATCGCGCGGCCCAGACCCGCCGCTTCCAGCAGGTCCAGCGTGCGCGTGGTGATGTCCATCGCGGCAAGCCCCCGGTCGGTGACCAGCAGCGGCTTCCGGATGCCCGCGGCAGCGCAGGCCTCCGCAATTTCCGAGATACGTCCGGCACCAAAGCGGACAGCGGTGGGATAGGACCAGTTGGCGGTAAGCGTCATGGGTCAGGCTTTCTTGAGATGGTATGATTTGGGACGTGTAAGGTTGTGATAGCCGATCACCGACAGGCCCCCGCCGCGTCCGGTGTCCTTGCAGCCGGTCCAGCACAGCGCCGGGTCCAGGTAATCGGCACGGTTCAGGAAAACGGTGCCGGTTTCGATCCGGTCGCCCAGCGCCTCGGCAGCCGCCGCGTCGCCGGTCCAGATCGAGGCGGTCAGCCCATAGTCGCTGTCATTCATCAGCGCCACCGCCGCATCGTCGTCGGAAACCCGCATGATCCCCACCACGGGGCCAAAACTTTCCTCGCGCATGACCCGCATGTCATGGGTCACATCGGTCAGGATCTGCGGCATCAGATAGGCCCCGCCATCCTGGGGGAAGAGCGCAGGGTCGATCAGCGCCTTGGCGCCCATTTCCACCGCCTCTGCGGTCTGGGCGCGCACAAGGTCGGCAAACCGCGGCTGCGCCATCGGGCCCAGCGTGGTCTCCGGGTCCAGCGGATTGCCCAGCTTGTAGCCCTCGACGATGGACACCGCCCTGGCGACAAAGGCGTCATAGACATCCTCGTGCACATAGATCCGCTCGATCCCGCAGCAGCATTGCCCGGCGTTGAACATGGCCCCGTCGATCAGGGTTTCCGCCGCCGCCTCGACATTGGCATCCGCCCGGACATAGCCGGGGTCCTTGCCGCCCAGTTCCAGCCCCAGACCGGTAAAGGTCCCGGCCGCCGCGCGTTCGATCGCCTGACCGCCACTGACCGAGCCGGTGAAATTCACAAAGCCGAATGATTTCGCCGCAATCAGGTCAGAGGTGGTCTGGTGGTCCAGGAACACATTCTGAAACACCGCCTCCGGCACCCCTGCCGCGTGGAAGGCTTCGGCAAGTCGCTCGCCCACCAGCGGCGTCTGGCTGGCGTGTTTCAGCATTACCGCATTGCCCGCGATCAGCGCAGGCGCGACCGTGTTGATCGCGGTCATATAAGGATAGTTCCAGGGCGCGATCACCAGCACCAGACCATGCGGCACCCGTTTGATCACCCTGCGGAAACTGTCGCTGTCCTCGATCCCGATATCCGCCAGCGCCTCCGAGGCGATCCCGGCCATGTAGGTGGCGCGCTCGTTGAAGCCGCCGAATTCGCCGCCATAGCGCACCGGCCGGCCCATCTGATGCGCCAGTTCCGGCACGATGGCATCGTTCATCGCGCCCACATTGGCGACCCCGGCCTGCACCCGCGCGATCCGGTCCTCCAGCGGCAGCGCCGCCCAGGTGGCCTGGGCCGCCCGCGCCCCGGCCACGGCGCCTTTCGCCTCGGCCAGCGTCAGGGTGGGCCGCTCGGCATAGACCGACCCGTCGATGGGAGAAATACAAGTGATCATGTCAGGCCCTTTCAAATCCGCGTGCGATTTCCCAATCCGTCACCGCGCGGTCAAATTCCTCCTGCTCCCATTCGGCGCAGCGGGTGTAATGGTCAATCACGTCATCGCCCATCACCTCGCGCAGGAAGGCCGAATTGCGCAGGGTTTCCGTCGCCGCCCGCAGGGTCTGCGGAATATCCGCCGCCTTGGAATCCTCATAGACATCGCCCCTGGTGGGCGGGGCAAGCGCCATCTTCTCCTCGATCCCCTTGATCCCGGCTGCCAGCATCGCGGCCTGCGCCAGATAGGGGTTGAGGTCGGACCCGCCCACGCGGCATTCCACGCGCACCCCCTTTGTCCCCTCGCCACACAGGCGGAACCCGGCAGTGCGGTTGTCCACGGACCAGACGGTTTTTGTCGGCGCGAAGGTGCCCTTGGCAAAGCGTTTGTAGCTGTTCACATAAGGCGCGAGGAAGAACGTATACTCCGGCGCATAGGCAATCAGCCCCGCCATATAGTGGCGCATCAGATCGGACATGCCCAGATCGGCCTCCGGGTCAAAGAACATGGGCTTGCCGTCTTTCCACAGCGACTGATGCACATGGCTGGAGGAGCCCACCCGGTCCGGGTGCCATTTCGGCAGGAAACTCGCCGCATGTCCCTGCTGCCAGGCAATCTCCTTGACCGCGTGTTTCGCAATGGTGTGGTGATCGGCACAATCGAGCGCCGGGGCATAGCGGATGTTCAGCTCCTCCTGCCCCGCCTCGGCCTCGCCCTTGGTGTTTTCAATCGGCAGACCGGCGGCAAAGAGGTGATTGCGCACCGGGCGCATCACATGTTCCTCCTTGGAGGTCTGGAAGATGTGGTAATCCTCGTTGTAGCCGCTGATCGGGGTCAGATCCGTGAACCCGCCCTTGCGGATTTCATCCAGGGTTTTCTCGAACAGGAAAAACTCCAGCTCGGTGGCCATCTGCGCCTCGAACCCCAGGTCCGCCAGCCGCGCAATCTGCTTTTTCAACATGCCGCGCGGGTCATGGGGCACCGGTTTGTGGTGGTGATCCAGAATATCGCAAAGCACCATTGCCGTGCCTTCCAGCCAGGGCAGCAGGCGGATGGTGCTCAGGTCCGGCGCCATCACGTAATCGCCATAGCCCTTTTCCCAGGAGGTCGAGGCATAGCCGGCCGGTGTCGCCATCTCAAGATCCGTTGCCAGCAGGTAATTGCAGCAATGGGTCTCCTTGAAAGAGGTCTCAACGAAATTCACCGCATGGAAGCGCTTGCCCATCAGGCGGCCCTGCATGTCCACCGCACAGACCAGCACGGTGTCGATGGTGCCCGCCGCAACGCGGGATTTCAGATCGTCAAAACTCAGGTTGCCCGGCATCTCGTTCTCCATTCGCAAAAGGCAGGCAGGGGCGCCACAACGCCCCCGCCGATCGTGGTTCAACCGTTGGTATAGGGAGGTCCGGCCTGATTGATGACGCTGTTGTACTCCTTGAAGATGTTGACGATCTTCTGGTGCACTTCGCCTTCCTGGGCCACTTCTTCCCAGAATTCCTTGGCCGCGTCTTCGACCTCGTTCCACTCCGCGGCAGGCACCGTGCGCAGTTGCAGCTTGTCGCCATTGGCGCGCAGGGCCGCTTCACCACCCCAGTACCATTGGTTGCGATAGGTGTGGCCCGCTTCGGTCCCCGCCATGACGATGGCCTTGAGGTGTTCCGGCAGATCGGCCCAGCGCTGTTCGTTCACGAACCACGACCCGATCCAGGCACCGGAAATGTTGTTGGTCAGGAAGTAATCGGTCACATCCGCCCAGCCGACAGTATAATCCTCGGTGATCCCCGACCATGCCATGCCGTCCAGCTCGCCGGTCTGCACCGCGACTTCGGCATCCTCGTAAGGAATGTTGACCGGCACAACGCCGAACTTCGACAGGAAGCGGCCCGCTGTCGGGAAGGTATAAAGCTTCAGCCCGTCAAGATCGGCAACCGATTTGATTTCCTTCTTGGTGTTGAAGTTGCAGGGGTCCTGCCCTGCCGCCGACAACCACTTGACGCCGACCTTGGCGTATTCCTCTTCCCAGATCTCTTTCAGACCGTATTGGTTGAACAGCACCGGCACGTCGAGAATATGCTTGGTGGCAAAGGGAAAATAGCCGCCGAACTGCTGCAGGGGCGTGGGCGAGGCCATGGAATCGTCGTCCGAATGCACCCCGTCGATGGTCCCGCGCTGCAGCGCCTGGAACAGCTCGCCCGTCGGCACGATCTGATCCGCATAGAACAATTCGATCTCAAGCTCACCGTTTGCGGCGGTGTTGATATAGTCGATGACCGGCTTGGTCACATGTTCCCCCAGCGCCGAACCGGCATAGGTCTGGAAGCGCCACTTGATCGCTTCCTGGGCACGGGCGATGGAGGGCGCGGCCAGCGTGGCGGCGCCGGCAAGGCCAGCGTGTTTGATGAAATTACGTCTCGTGGTCATGTCTTTCTCCTTGTTGAATGAGGCTCCGTTGGCGGAGTTCTTGGGGTTATTTTCCGTAAACGAGGTCGGGCAGCCACAGCGCCAGTTGCGGGAAGATCATCACCAGCGCCAGCGCCCCGGCCATCACCAGCACGAAAGGCGTGATCGAGGCATAGATGTCGCGCAGCGAAATCTCCGGCGGGGCCATGGCGCGCATCAGGAACAGGTTATAGCCGAAGGGCGGCGTCATATAGGCGATCTGGCAGGTGATCGTGTAAAGGATACCGTACCACACCAGATCAAAACCCAGCGCGCCCACCAGCGGCACATACAGCGGGGCGACGATCACCAGCATCGCGGTATCGTCCAGAAACGTCCCCATCAGAATAAAGCTCAGCTGCATCAGGATCAGGATCACCCAGGGTGACAGGCCCAGCTTCTCGGTGAACAGGTTCTCGATCGCCTTGACCGCGCCCAACCCGTCGAACACCGCGCCAAAGGCCAGCGCCGCAAGAATGATCCACATGAACATGCAGGTGATGCCCAGCGTGTTGCGCACCGAGTTCTCAAAGACCTGTCGCGTCATCCGCCCCTTGAGCACGGCGGCCAGAAAGGCCGCAATCGCCCCGATGGCCGAACTTTCCACCAGCGAGGTCCAGCCCCGCACGAAGGGCACCATCATGACGGCAAAGATCACCAGCGGCAGGATGCCCGCCCCCAGCAGCCGCAGCTTTTCACTGCGCGGGATCGCGGCGCGTTCCTCGGCGTCAAGGACCGGACCAAGCACGGGATTGAACCGGCAGCGGATCGCGATATAGGCGATGAAAAGCCCCGCCATCATCAGCCCCGGCACCACACCCGCCAGCCAAAGCTGCCCCACCGGCTGCCGCGCGATCATCGCGTAAAGCACCAGCACCACCGAGGGCGGCACCAGGATGCCAAGGCTCGATCCCGCCTGGATCACCCCGGTCACCATGCGTTTGTCATAGCCCCGCTTGAGCAGTTCCGGCAGCGCGATGGTGGCACCAATGGCCATGCCCGCCACGCTCAGCCCATTCATCGCGGAAATCAGCACCATCAGCCCGATGGTGCCGATGGCCAGCCCGCCGCGCAGCCCGCCCATCCAGACATGGAACATCTTGTACAGATCATCGGCGATCTTCGATTCCGACAGCACATAGCCCATGAAGATGAACATCGGCAGGGTCAGCAGCGGATACCATTTCATCAGCTTCATCGCAGCGGAGAACCCGATGTCGAACCCGCCCTGGTCGCCCCAAAGCAGCAGCGCGGCCACCACGGCGACAAAACCGATGGCCCCGAACACCCGCTGCCCGGTCAGGAGCATCAGCATCATGGTGGAAAACATCAGGGTGGCGATCAACTCATAGGACATCAGATCGTTTCACCCTTCAGACGCAGCACGTCTTTGCAGAATTCAGAGAGGCATTGCACGATCATCAGGCAGAACCCGACGATCATCACCACCTTGATCGGCCACATGTAGGGCCGCCAGGCGGAGGATGATTGCTCAAGCCGCCCGATCTCTTCGCTGCCGGTCAGGACGCCGAAAAGATAAGAGATCGGCGCGTCCTGCCAATAGCCCAGCGAATAGGCGGTGGAGCTGATCGCCCCGTAAAGCAGCACGCAAAGATAGAAGATCAGCAGCACAGCCGTGAACAGGTCGAACCAGGCCTTGCGGCGGACCGACCAGTTTCCATAAAGCAGGTCCATCCGCACGTTGGAGCCGAGCTGCAGCGCATAGGGCCCGCCCAGAATGTAGTAGCCCACCATGACGAACTGGGCCATTTCCAGCGTCCACAGGGTCGGCACAAAGAAGGTCTTGCTGATCGAGGACCACAAAAGCACCCCCATCAGCGCAAAGATCCCGTACATCGCGATGCGGCCCAGACGGTAGTTCACCGCATCGGCCACCCGAATATATCCGCGCATCACGCCACGCATGAAACACGCCCTCCCCTGCCCAGCCGCGTACAGGCATCCGCCAGCCAGCCCGCGATCATCTCGGCCATCCGGCGCTGTGCCTCTGCCGTCGCAATCAGGTCGTTGCGCACCTCCAGCATCACGTTCAGATGGCCCTGGCGCTGCGCGTGCATTTGCAAGGTATGGGTCACACCGTCTTGCGGCCCATAGGGCGCATTGCGCGCCACGCGCGCCCCGGTATGCGCCCCGGCACATGCCAGCAGCGCATCGGCCAGACGGCTGTCCTCGTCATGCAAGACGCCGATTTCGACACTGCGCCGCTGGCCATGGAAAACCGGGGTGAAACTGTGGATCGTGATCAGGATCGGCTCGGCAATCCGCGCCATCTTCCGGCTGATGCAGTCGTGAAACGGCCTGTAATAGCGCGCCACCCGCTCCGCACGCGCGGCATCGGACAGATCCCGGTTGCCCGGCACCACGATCAGCTCGCTCTGCGCGGGCATTGCGCCTGGCGCTTCCGGCGGACGGTTCAGATCATAGACCAGCCGCGACACGGTGCCGGCGATCAGGACGGCATCCAGCCGGGTCGACAGATGCTCCGCCACCGCCAATGCACCCGGGTCCCAGGCGGCATGGCTGGTCCGGTCGCCTTCAGCCATCCCAAGCCCGTCAAATTCATCGGGGATCAGGTGGCTGGCATGTTCACAGACCAGTACAATGCAGGATGTGCCAGAGGGGTTCACCTCCGCCACGCTTTCTTCCGCTGCATGATCTGTCGTCTGAGCCATGGCACCCCCGTCTGAGGATAAAGTGCTTGCCAAGCGGCGCGGATGTCAACAGAATTGTGAAAAATTTATCACAAGCACGAAGGCTTTGATAATTTTCCGATCAAATCCGGAGCAACGATGGCCGAAGCGCCCCTGACCATATCCGACCGCATCCAGCAAAAGCTGGAGGGGCTGACCCGCGCCGAACGCCAGCTGGCCCATTCGATTCTCGAAAACTACCCGGCCTCCGGGCTGGGCCCGCTGACCGCGCTGGCCAAGGATGCCGAGGTTTCCGTGCCGACAGTGGCCCGGATGGTGCAGAAGCTGGGTTTCCGCGGATACCCCGAATTCCAGGCCGAACTCCGCGAGGAACTGCGGGCCAAGGTCAAAGGGCCGATTGCCAAACACGACACCTGGGCAGACGGCGCGCCCGAGGGGCATATGCTGAACCGTTTCACCGACGCGGTGATCGACAACATCCGCCACACGCTAGGCCAGATCGACCCGAAGGCCTTTGACGCCGCCTGCGCGCTGGTGGGCGACACCAAACGTCACCTTTACATCGTGGGCGGGCGTGTCACCCATACGCTGGCCGAATATCTGTTCCTGCACATGCAGGTCATCCGCCCGCGGATCACCCATATCCAGTCCACCTCCAACACCTGGCCGCATTACCTGCTGGATGTGGCGCCGGGCGATGTATTCGTGATCTATGACGTGCGCCGCTACGAGAATAACACTTTGAAACTGGCCGAGATGGCCCATGCGCAGGGGGCCAGGGTGATCCTCTTCACCGACCAGTGGCGCTCTCCCGTGCATGAGCTGGCCGACATCAGCTTCAGCAGCCGGATCGTCGTGCCTTCGGCCTGGGATTCCGCCGCCACCACCCTGCTCTTGACCGAAACGATGATTTCCGCCGTTCAGAACCTCGACTGGGACAAGACCAAGACCCGGATGGAAGCGCTGGAGGACATGTTCGACCAGACCAAGCTGTTTCGGAAATTTACCTAGGGCCTGTGGACATTCGTGAAAATTGCAGTGAACGGCGGGATTGAGCCCGGAGTGCCGGATGCTGCAAGCCGGGCCAGCGCCTGCCCGGGGTGGGCGATGCCGACTTGTGTAAATGGCACTTTATTTCTCAACCATGATGAGTCCTATCGGGGGAATACCCAGCCTCACCAAATCGCCTACCCGTGGGGCGGGCAGGCGATGGCCCGGCGCCTTTGGCTTGTCCCGGGCCTGGGTGCCAGTGATCGACGACAGAAAGGTCCCGCTCAGCTGACCTTGTCCCATACCACGCCAGGAGCCTCAGTTGCGCGACATGCGACACCCGTCTATTCGTCGTCCAGCAGGATTCGCGCGGCATTGCCCTTGTCGTCGTCATACTGGTCCGACCGCACGGTCCACAGAAACCCCGCAAGGCCCACCCCGCCAAGGATCAGGGACACCGGGATCAGCACCACCAGAACATTCATTTCAGGCTCCTCATCCTTTGGGAATTCAACAGGACCGTGATGGAAGACAACGACATCGCCAGCGCCGCGGCAAGCGGTGTGGCAAACCCCGCCAGGGCCACCGGGACCGCGATGAAATTATAGGCCGCCGCGATGGCAAAGTTCTGGCGGGACAGCCGGCCCGTCGCCCGCGCCACCCGCAGCACCATGGGCAGATCGGCAAAACTGTCCCGCAGCACCACGACATCCGCCGCACTGCGCGAGGCGTCCAGCGCCTTTGCCGGCGCGATGGAGGCATGGGCGGAGGCAAGCGCTGCCGTATCGTTCAGCCCGTCGCCCACCATCAGCACCTTCTCGCCACGCGCGGCCAGTGTGTTCAGGCGACGCAGCTTGTCTTTCGGCCGGGCATTGGCGGTCACCGGCAGGTTGATCCTTGCCGCCAGCTGCGCTGCGGGACCCTCGGCGTCACCGGTCAGCACCTCACAGGGCAGATCAATCCCCGCCAGCGCCGCGCGCACGCCCGGACGCAACCCATCCGTCACTTCCAGCGGAATCGCCTGCGCCGTGCCGATGCGCAGGCCCAGACCGGGAAAATCAGCGCCCAGCCAGGGACCGCGCCCAAGGCGGATCATCTCGCCACCTTGGCGCAGCTCCACCCCCTGGCCCGCGACCTCCCTGATCTCTTCTGCGGCCGCCGCTTCGGTGTCGCCCAGCGCGGCAACCAACGCGCGTGCCAAGGGGTGATGCGAGGCTTCGGCCAGCGTCTTTGCCACAGCGCGGTCGGCGGGGGCCAGCGCTTCCGGCACCGCGACGCCCGGCATGGTCAGCGTGCCGGTCTTGTCGAATACCACATGGGTCACTTCCGCCAGACGCTCCAGCGCGGTGGCGCTGCGCACCAGAAACCCGGCAGAGAACAGGCGGCTGACAGCGGCGGTGGAAACGGCGGGCACCGCAAGGCCCAGCGCGCAGGGGCAGGTGATGATCAGCACCGCAATCGCCACATTCAGCGCATGGCGCATGTCGCCGGTCGCGATGGCCCAGCCCAGAAAGGCCGCCAGCGCCAGCAGATGCACGGCAGGCGCATAGACCTGCGCGGCGCGGTCGGCCAGCGCGGTATAGCTGTTGCGCGCATTCTCTGCCGTCTCGACCAGCACCGCCATGCGGCGCAGCGAGGTATCTTCCCCCACCGCCGTGGCCCGCAGGCGCAGGGGCGCGGCAAGGTTGATTTCACCCGCCTGCAGGGCCTGCCCTGCCGTCACCGCCACCGCAGCGCTTTCGCCGGTCAGAAACGACCGGTCCATCAGCGCCGCATCACTTATCAGCACCCCGTCCACCGGCACCCGCGCCCCGCAGGGCACGGCGATCACATCATCCACTGCCAGCGCCGTCAGCGGCACCGTTTGCAGGCCGCGCGCGGTCACGCGGTCGGCGGTATGCACCTCCAGCGCGGTCAGTTCCCGTGCGGCGGATCGCGCGGCGCTGCGCGTGCGGTGATCCATGTAGCGCCCGATCAGCAGGAAAAACGTCAGCGACAGCGCCGCATCGAAATAGGCATGCACCCCGCCATGCAGGGTCTCGAACAGGGACATGCCCGCCGCCAGCAGGATCGCCAGTGAAATCGGCACATCCATGTTCAGCCGCCACACCCGCAGCGCCGCCCAGGCATTGATAAAGAACGGCTGACCGGAATAGGCCACCACCGGAAGGGCGATCAGCGCCGAGATCAGGTGGAACAGGTCGCGGGTGGCATCGCTGGCCCCGGACCAGACCGCCACCGACAGCAGCATGACATTCATCATCGCAAAACCCGCAACCGCCATGCGCGTCAGCAGGGCGCGCCCTTCGGTGTCGCGCGCGCGGTCCAATGCGGCCAGATCCAGCGGATAGGCCTCGTAGCCCAGATCCTCCAGCACCGACAGCACCCGGTCGGGGTTCACCTGCCCCGACACGGAAAGCCGCTTCAGCGAGAGGTTCACCCGCACGTCCTGCACCCCCAGAACACCCGCCAGCCCCCGTTCGATCTTGCCGATACAGGCGGCGCAATGGACGCCGGGCAGCGAGAATTGCAGCGCCGGGCCGCTGGCCACATCCTGCGCCAGCGGCGCAGCCGCACAGGCGGGACAGGCCATGGTCATGACGGATGCCTCACAATGATGCGCTGCTGGAACAGCGTGCCATCCTCGGCCCGCGCCTTCAGCCGCAGGTTCCAGTTGCCGCGCCCGCCCTGCACGCTGGCGCGCAGGGCCGCGCCGTCAAAGGTGAACTCCGGCGTCTGATCCTGCGCAACGCTGGTGGCCCGCCCGAAGGTGGCGCTTTCGATCTGCGGCGCGATGGCCCTGCCCCCCTCCAGGATCACCAATTCAAGGTCATTGCCCCGCAAGGTGGCGGAGACCTCCCAGCCCAGCCCCAGCTGTGCGGTCTTGTCCCGGTCGAAGGACTGGCTGGCGACATAGGAATTCTTCACCTCCAGCCCCGGAAAGGTCCGCACGGCCTTGAAGGCCAGCGTCAGGTTGACCGCAATGATCACGCCAAAGGCCATCGAAAAGCCTGCAAAGACATGCCATCCCTTGATTTCACGTATCATTGTACTCTCCCGTTGAAACTGGTGGCGCGGCTGGCGCGGTCCCCGCTGGCGATGTCCTCGACCCAGATGCGCAGATCGGTGGTATGGGCGCTGGCCGCAGGGTCCTGCGGGCGCGCGGTGACATAGACCCGTTGCAGCACGGTGGTGTCGGTGGGCACGGTCACGTTCAGCCGGTTGGCCATGCCCTCCAGCTCGATCCGCAGGATCTCGGCGCTGGTCAGGCTCAGGTGAAACACGCGGTCCTCGCCCAGCTTGTTGCGCAGCCGCACGTCATAGATGTTGCGGATCGACCCGTCCGATTGCACCACATAGGTCGGGTTGCGCACCGGGCTGACTGTCAGTTCGATGTCCGACCGGATGAACAGCGCATAGACCAGCCCGGCGCCGATCAGCAGCCAGATCGCGGTGTAAAGCAGGGTACGAAGCCGCAGCACATGGCGCCAGATCGGTTTCGGCGCGGCACCCGCGCGCTCCTCCGCCTCGTCCGACAGCGCCATGTAGTCGATCAGCCCGCGCGGCTTGCCGATGCGCGCCATCACATCGTCGCAGGCGTCAATGCAAAGCGCGCAGGTAATGCATTCCATCTGCTGACCGTTGCGGATGTCGATCCCCATCGGGCAGACGTTCACGCAGGCCATGCAGTCGATGCAATCGCCATGCTCCTGCTCCGACGCGGTGGCTGTGGGCTGTCCGCCCGCCTGCAGCGCCCGGTTGGGGTAGGGTGTCGCGGGATAGCGCGCCGCCCCCGGGCCCGCGGCCCGCACCTCGCGCTCGGCCTTTTCGGCGGCGGCGCGGTCGCGCTTGCGCAGGTTGCCCTTGCCGCGCGGCTCGCCCCGCCAGTCGCGGTAGGCGACGGTGATCGTATCCGGGTCCATCATCGCGGCCTGGATGCGCGGCCAGGGGCACATGTAGATGCAGACCTGCTCGCGCATGAAACCGCCAAAGACAAAGGTGGTCGCGGTCAGCACCGCGATGGTGCCATAGGCCACGGGATGGGCCTGAAACTGCACCAGGTCGCGCAGCAGCGTCGGCGCATCGGTGAAATAGAACACCCAGGCCCCGCCGGTCGCCACCGCGATCATCAGCCAGACCGCCCATTTGGTCAGCCGCAGCCGCGCTTTGCGCAGGTCCCATTTCGCCTTGTGCAGGCGCAGCCGCGCGTTGCGGTCGCCTTCGATCCAGCGTTCGACAGCCAGGAACAGATCGGTCCAGACCGTCTGCGGGCAGGCATAGCCGCACCAGACCCGCCCCAGCGCCGAGGTGAACAGGAACAGCCCCAGCCCCGCCATGATCAGCAGACCCGCGACAAAGTAGAACTCATGCGGCCAGATCTCGATCCAGAAGAAATAGAAGCGCCGGTGCGCCATATCCACGAGCACCGCCTGATCCGGCAGGTTCGGCCCCCGGTCCCAGCGGATCCAGGGCGTCAGGTAATAGATGCCCAGGGTGATGAACATGATCCACCATTTGAAACGGCGGAAGGCCCCGGTGACACGCCGGGGAAAGATCGGCTCGCGGGCCGCATAGAGACTGGGAGTGGTCATTTCAAGATTCCTGTTCGCAAGACCTGTCTAAGGCCAGGTGCATCAGGCCGCCTTGATCTGGATCAAGACAGCACCTGTCGAATGCCGCGTATTTCCGATTCTTTCCGGACCCTTGACACGGCGTGCGCAGGGGTCTGCTCAGCGGGACGAAGCTGCCGTCCACCAGAGCCCGGAGTCAAGGTGCGCAGCACCGCCGGGCAGCGCCCGACCGCCCCATGGGCGGGCGCTTTCTCACCGTATTGCGGTTCATCATCCCCACGCCAAAGATTAGAAATAAAGTGGCACCCACGGACGTTCCGCTGCCCACCCGCGGCCAGGCGCTGCCCTGTGTGGTTAAGTCACTTTGGGCTCGTTCCCGACCTTCGCTGCATTTTTCACGAATGACCGCGGATCTACTGCACGTCCTTCGGACGCAGCGCCGCGATCCGGGTCGGCGACGTGACGCAAAAGTCCGTTTTGCATTGCAACTGACAGCACCCGAAGCGGCGACGGTTTGCGAACAGGGCCGCTTCGGGGCGGGCTGCCCTTGGGCAGCCGGGGTCTGTCTACTCGCCCCCTCCAAGGCTGTGAACGTAGACAGAAACGGCGCGGACATCCGCATCGGACAGGCGCTGGCCCCAGGCGGGCATCACCCCGAAACGCGCATCGCGCACCGTGGCAGTCAGCGTGTCGCGGTCACCGCCATAAAGCCAGATCGCATCCGTCAGGTCAGGCGCCCCCATCTCGCGGTTGCCCTCTGCCCCGTCGCCGTGACAGGCGGCGCAATTGTCCGCAAAGACGGTGCTGCCGCTCTCGGCCAGCGCGCGGTCATAGTCATCCGACGACAGGCTGACCACATGTTCCACAACCGCCTCGATCTCTGCCTTGGGCAATATGTCGCCAAAGGCCGGCATCTGCGAATAACGCGCATCCGGGTCGGTTTCGTTGCGGATGCCGTGGTTCACCGTGGTCGCGATGTTTTCGATATCCCCACCCCAGAGCCAGTCGTCATCCAGCAGGTTGGGATAGCCCTTGGCCCCCGCCGCCCCGGCCCCGTGGCACTGGCTGCACTGGGCGCGGAACACGGAACCGCCCCGCGCGGTGGCATAGCGCCGCAGCCCCTCGGCATCGTCAAGCGCGGTCAGATCCGCCGCCTCAAGCGCCGCCGCCAGCTCAGCGTTCTTCGCCTCATGCGCCGCGATGTCGGCGGCAACCTCGGCCCGCGTGGAATAGCCCAGCAGCCCCGAGGTCGCGCCCGAGATCATCGGCCAGGCGGGATAGGCGATGGTATAGCCCACCCCCCAGATGATCGTGGCATAGAGCGTCCAGAGCCACCAGCGCGGCAGCGGGTTGTTCAGCTCCTCGATGCCGTCCCAGCTGTGGCCCGTGGTTTCCACCCCGGTGGTATCGTCGATCTTGCGGTCAGACATTGTGCTTGTCCTCGAAAGTGTAACGGGACGGCGCGCAGGCGCAGGTGGCGCAGGTGCCCTTGCAGGGCGCCTTGGCGTCGTCGTCGCGGAAGGGGATCATCGCGGCATCCTGCCGGGCGCGGCTCTGGCTTGGCAAAAAGGCCCAGATGGCGGTGCCCGTGAAGAAGCCGAACATGGCCAGCAGGACCCAGCTGTCGGCGATCTGGCGAAGAAGGGAATAGGTATCCATGTCGGTGCCTCCTAGCGGGTTTCATCCGGGGTGAAGGTCGAGAAATCGACCATGGTGCCCATGACCTGCAGATAGGCGATCAGCGCGTCCATCTCGGTCAGCCCGGGCTGGCCGTCGAAATTGCCCACCGCCGCGCCGGGATAGCGTTCCACCAGCCCGTCCCAGTCGCCTTCGGGATCGGCCTGCACCCGGAAATCCGCCCGGGCCGAGGTGATCTGCGCGTCGGTATAGGGCACACCCACCAGGCGGTGCGTGGACAGCAGATCTTCGATATGGTCGGCCTCGATCCGCTTGTCGGCAAGAAAGGCGTATTTCGGCATGATGCTTTCGGGCACCACGGATTGCGGGTCCATCAGGTGATCCACATGCCAGGCATCGGAATACCGCCCGCCAACCCGCGCCAGATCAGGCCCGGTGCGTTTGGACCCCCATTGGAACGGGTGGTCATACATCGATTCCGCCGCCAGCGAATAATGCCCATAGCGCTCCACCTCGTCGCGCATCGGGCGGATCATCTGGCTGTGGCAGACATAGCAGCCCTCGCGCACATAGATGTCGCGCCCGGTCAGTTCCAGCGGGCTGTAGGGGCGCACGCCCTCGACCTCTTCGATCGTGTTCTCCAGCCAGAACAGCGGTGCGATTTCCACGATCCCGCCGACGGTGACCACCAGCAGCGAAAAGGTCAAAAGCAGCGTCGGGCTTTTCTCAAGGATGGCGTGTTTGTCAAGAATGGCCATGGTATGCTCCTTATTCGGCGGGTGTTGCAGTGGCGGATGTGCCGGGCAGCGCGACGGTGGCGGGCTGTGCCCCGCGGATCGTCATCCACATGTTCCAGACCATGATCAGCGCCCCGGAGAGGAACATGACGCCGCCCAATCCGCGCACCACATACATCGGGAACTTGGCGCTCACGGTGTCGGCAAAGGAATTGACGAGGAACCCCTGGTCATCGACCTCGCGCCACATCAGCCCTTCCATGATGCCGGTGACCCACATCGACGCGGCATAAAGAACGATGCCAAGCGTCGCGAGCCAGAAGTGCCAGCTGATCGCGGACATGGAATACATCTGCTTGCGGCCCCAGAGTTTCGGCGTGAGGAAATAGAGGCAGGCAAAGGTGATCATCCCGTTCCAGCCAAGCGCGCCGGAATGCACATGCCCGATGGTCCAGTCAGTGTAGTGGCTGAGGCTGTTGACCGCGCGGATCGACATCATCGGCCCTTCGAAGGTGGACATGCCGTAGAACCCCAGGCTCAGCACGAACATCCGCAGGATCGGATCGGTGCGCAGCTTGTCCCAGGCGCCCTGCAGGGTCATCAGACCGTTGATCATGCCGCCCCAGCTGGGCATCCACAGGATGATCGAGAACACCATCCCCAGTGTCGAGGCCCAGTCCGGCAGCGCGGTGTAATGCAAATGGTGCGGTCCGGCCCAGATATAAAGAAAAATAAGCGCCCAGAAGTGAATGATACTCAGCTTATAGCTGTAAACCGGGCGCCCCGCCTGTTTCGGAACGAAGTAATACATCATCCCCAGGAAACCGGCGGTCAAAAAGAAGCCGACCGCGTTATGGCCATACCACCACTGGGTCATTGCATCCTGCACGCCCGAGAATACCTGCACAGACTTGCTGCCCCAGATGCTGACCGGGACCGACAGGTTGTTGACCACATGCAGCATCGCCACGGTGATGATGAACGCCAGGTAGAACCAGTTGGCGACATAGATGTGCTTTTCCCGGCGCTTGATGATCGTGCCCAGGAAAACCGCAAGGTAAGCCAGCCAGACAACTGTCAGCCAGAGGTCCACGTACCATTCGGGTTCCGCATATTCCTTGGATTGGGTGGACCCCAGCAGATAGCCGGTGGCGGCCAGCACGATGAACAGCTGGTAACCCCAGAACACGAACCACCCGGTCCGCCCGCCCCAGAGCCGCACGCCGCTGGTGCGCTGCACCACATAGAACGACGTGGCGATCAGCGCGTTGCCGCCAAAGGCAAAGATCACCGCCGATGTGTGCAGCGGCCGGAGCCGCCCGAAGTTGGTAAAGGGCTGGCCCCAGTCAAAGTTGAGCGCCGGAAAGGCCAGCTGAAAGGCGATGAAAGTGCCGACCAGAAATCCCGCGATGCCCCAAAACGCCGTGGCGATCACCCCGGCCCGGATCACCCCGTCGGCATAGATGCCGTCCTGGGCCGGCCCGGCCTGTCGCGGCTCATCGGTGTTGCGCAACACCCAGATGAACATCGCAAAGGCGATCACCATGATCAGGAACGCATGTACCTGATAGGCAAGGTCATGCCCCCAGCTGGCCGCAATGGCGGCGATCAGCGTGACAAGACCCAAAAGGATGAGTTTCACATAGTCCATATTCATGCCCTCAATTCAGTAAGAGCATCGCGGGACGCTCCTGTTCGCAGGACATCTCTAGGAATATGGGCGCGCGCCCACTTTGATCTGAATCAACTTCCGCAGAAAATGATGCGGGAAACCGTCAGCTTCGCCTTGTCAGGAAAGGATACCACCGTCGGAATCATCGCCGGTGGCTTCCTGAAGCGCGACGATATCCAGAATCTCGAACTGGCGACGGTCGGTGAAATCGACCACGCCTTCCTTTTTCAGCGCGCTGAACTGGCGGCTTACGGTCTCAAGCGTCAGCCCGAGGTAATTGGCGATCTGGTCGCGGGTCATCGGCAGCTGGATCGTGGTGTTTGCCAGCGGTTCGGTCCCCTGCGACCGGCGCACCAGCATGTCGATGAAGGTGGCGATCTTCTCCCGCGCGGATTTGCGGCCCAAAAGCAGCATCCAGTCCCGCGCGGCATCCAGCTCGTCCAGCGCCAGTTCCATCAGCCGCTGCGCCACATGGGGGGTTTCATCGACCAGCTTTTCAAAAGGTTTGCGGTCGAAACAGCACAGGGTCACATCGGTTGTGGCGGTCACGTCGAATTCGATCAGCTTCCGGCCCGGCCTGCCGATGAAATCCGAAGGCAGCAAAAGACCCACCATCTGGGTCCGCCCGTCCTCCATCGTCTTGGAGAGGGAGACGACACCGGCAACCAGAGAGGCCACGAAGTTCAGCGGCTCCCCCCGCCACAGGATAACCTCCCCCGCCGCATAGCTGCGGTAGGATTTCATCCCCTCCAGCACTTCCAGCTCATCCGTATCGCAACGCGCACAGACGGCGCGATGCCGGATCGGACATTCGCTGCATTTGACGCGGGTCAGTGAAGGTATCGCCATGGTGTCTTGATCTAAATCAAAGAAGGACTCTCCCATGCAACCCTAGAAACACTTATGCACAGCTTCAACACACTTCGCCGCCACGGGCTTTTTGACGCACGTGTGCCCCGCTACACCAGCTATCCGCCGGCCAATCATTTTCAGAATGATTTCGGCCAGCGCCATCAGGTGGACTGGCTGCGGGCGGTGCCGCAGGACAGGGATATTTCCGTCTATGTTCACATCCCCTTTTGCAAGCGGCTGTGCTGGTTCTGCGCCTGCCGGACCCAGGGCACCAGAACCTTGCGCCCGGTCGACGCCTATGTCGCGATCCTGCTGAAAGAGATCGAAACAATCCGCCAGACCCTGCCGCCGGGCATCCGCATGGCGCGTCTGCATCTGGGCGGCGGCACACCGACCATCCTGCCCTGCGGCACCATGTCGGCCTTGCTGAACGCGCTCTTCGCCGCTTTCGAGCGCAGCGCGGATTTCGAGTTTTCCGTCGAAATCGACCCGACCGAAGCCCCCGACGATCTGCTGCAACTGCTGATCGACGCGGGCATGAACCGGGCCAGTGTCGGGGTGCAGGATTTTGCCCGGCCCGTGCAACAGGCCATCGGACGCAGCCAGTCCCTGTCACAGACCCGCCATGTCATCGACCTGATGCGCAGCCAGGGCGTGGCCAGCCTGAACCTCGACCTGCTTTACGGGCTGCCGCACCAGACCTCGCTGAGCTTTGGCCAGACTCTGCGCCACGTGGCCCGGATGCGCCCCGACCGGCTGGCGATCTATGGCTATGCCCATGTGCCCTGGATGTCGAAACGCCAGATCATGATCAAGGCTGCCGACCTGCCCGACAACGAGACCCGCTTTGCCCTGGCCGAACAGGCACGCGCGGCCTTTCTTGCCGAAGGCTATGACAGCATCGGCATCGACCATTTCGCCCTGCCCTCCGACAGCCTTTCCCGAGCCGCCGTCACGGGCAGGCTGCGGCGCAACTTTCAGGGCTATACCGACGATCAGGGCGAAACCCTGATCGGTCTGGGGGCCTCGGCGATATCGCGCTTTCCCGGCGGATACATGCAGAACGCCACCGCCACCTCCGCCTATCAGGACCGGGTCACAAGCAGCGGCCTGGCCGCGCACAAGGGCTATGGCATGACAGCGCAGGACCAGCTGATCGCCCGCATCATCGAAGACCTGATGTGCCGCTTTGTCTATGACGAGGCCGCGCTGCGTGACAGCTTCCCCGAACAGGCCGCGCTGATCCGCCAGACCGGCATTTCGCTGATGACCCGCTTCACCGATGTCTTTTACATCAGCGAAGCCGGCCTGAAGATGCGCATCGACACCCGCCCGCTGGTGCGTGTCATCGCCAGCCATGTGGATGCCTTCGCCTCGGAGGCAACCGCACATTCGGCAGCGATATGATCGCGACCCGCGTGGTTCGGATTTCTTGCCCAACGGTACAAAATTGAGCGCAAAAAAGCCCTAAAAATGACATGGTTGGCGATATAGTCTTTAGTATGTACAATACTAAGGTATGTATCTTAAGCGCGTAGAAAGGTTACTGACTGCCGTGACTCCTTCGTCACCCCGACGCCGATCCGGCAGGAAGTACGTCATCGAAACTTGAATTCTCCGGCTCTGATCTGTGCCTGCCAAACCACGGTTAAAGGAAACCACCATGAAAATACTCGCCGTAGATGACGATTCCTTCATGCTCGACTTCTTGCCGGCGATCCTGAAGGAAGCGGATTTTCCGGATGTGACCGTTGCATCCTCCGGACAGGAAGCGCTGCGCATCCTGGAAAATGCGACAGAACCCTTCGATTGCCTGCTGCTCGACATCGTCATGCCCGACATGGACGGGATCACGCTCTGCCGGAAAGTGCGCGAGATGCGTAGCTACCGGACAACGCCGATCACGATGCTCACCCTCAAGACCGATACGGTTTCGATCGAAAAGGCCTTTGCCGCAGGGGCCAATGATTACATTTTCAAACCCTTCGAAGTCCGCGAGATTGCGCGCCGCCTCCGGGTCACTCAGCGGATGCTGGACACGACGGAAGTCGCAATGCGGGTCGATCCGCAGATGATGCTGCCGGACGGAGAACGCGGCCAGCATGTTTTCTCACTCGAAGATCCGGTTTACGTTCTGGGGATCCATCAGCTGGTCCCCCCCTTCACCCTTGGCAACTACCTGTCGCAGCTCTCGCGCAAGAATCTCAATTCCTGCCATGTCTTCTGCGCACAGGTCGAGGATATCACAACCCTCTACGCCCATTGCACCAGCCGGGAATATGTCATGGCCATTGCCGCCGGCGCGCGGGCCATTGGCCGGGTTGTGGACAGGCCGCAACTTCTCATGGCGCATATCGGAAGCGGCACGCTCCTGGGCATTCTCACCGGCGACAGCCTGCCGGAATGGCCACATATCGAGGAAGATGTGCAAAGAGAACTGAAGACCCTGACCCCCTGGGATCAGGACTCGCTCGATATCCCGATCAGCATCTCGCTGGGCCGCCCGATCCAGCCGAACGCCCACCGGACACAGCGGGTCAAGAACACCTTTGACCGGGCGATCGGCCGGCTGGTCGAGCGCCAGAAAACCATGCACAAGGCACTGCTTGGTCACACGCCCGCGGTATCATCCGCACGCTGATCGCCTGACCGCGACAGACGCAGATCTTCAGACGCGGCCCGACACGGTTCTTCCGGTCGGGCCGTTTTCTTTTGTTCAGGCAGGGTGTCAGATGCGATGCCGGCAACATGGAACTGGCGCAGGATATCGGCACGGATCACGGCGGCCACCTTCATCGCGCTGGCCCCGCCCAGCAGGAACGCGATCACCACGGTCCAGGCGACACCGCCCATAAGATAGACGACGGTGGCGGCGACGATCGCATAGATCAGGCCGATCAGCGCCACGCTTGCGGGGGGAACAAAGGAAAGCCAATCGGATGCAAAAGCCTGGCTTTCGCGCTTTCCGGCCCCGTCCTTGGTTTTTGTGCTGTGCAATTTCAGCCCCTGATCTTGTCGGCATTGTCGAGATCGGCAAGTGGTCGACCCCGGTCTGCAAATCCTTGGAAGGTCACGCTGTCGTCCGCTCGGGCTAAGAGAAATGATGATCGTTAAAAAGGAACGGCTGCCTGCGCAGCCCTGTACTCCCGATTGGTCCTTGAACTGGCTTGGCCCCCCGCAGTCTTGCGACTTGAGCGAGGGGCCAATCCGTTGGCTTTTATGGTTCAGCTCAGGCGATCAGATGTCGCCCAGGCCGTCGTTGCCCAGAAGCCCGCCCAGCAGGTCACTGGCATCGGAGAGCGTTTCACCAAGCGGGTTGCTGCCGCCCAGCAATCCGCCGCCGAGCACGTCACCCAGCGGGCCGTCCTCTCCGGTCAGACCACCGAGCACGTCACCCAGAGGACCGTCTTCGCCAGTCAGGCCGCCAAGCACGTCACCCACCAGGTCACCCTCTCCGGTCAGACCACCAAGCAGATCACCCACCAGGTCGTCCTCTCCGGTCAGGCCACCGAGTACGTCACCCAGCGGACCGTCTTCTCCGACAACCCCGCCAAGTACGTCACCCAGAGGGCCATCCTCGCCGGTCAGACCACCGAGCACGTCACCCAGAGGACCGTCTTCTCCGACAACCCCGCCAAGAACGTCACCCAGAGGGCCATCCTCGCCGGTCAGGCCACCCAGCAGACCACCCACAAGGTCGTCCTCACCGGTCAGGCCACCGAGCAGACCGCCCACAAGGCCGTCATCTCCGGTGAGGCCACCGAGTACGTCGCCCAGCGGACCGTCTTCTCCGACAACCCCGCCAAGTACGTCACCCAGAGGGCCATCCTCACCGAGCAGACCACCCACAAGGCCGTCATCTCCGGTCAGGCCACCGAGTACATCACCCAGAGGACCGTCTTCACCGACAACCCCGCCAAGCACGCCATCCAGTGGGCTGCCCTCACCGATCAGACCGCCCACAAGGCCGTCTTCGCCGGTCAGGCCATCGAGCAGACCGCCTACCAGGCCATCTTCTCCGGTCACGCCACCGAGTACATCACCCAGGGGGCCATCCTCGCCGATAACACCACCGAGCACATCACCCAGGGGGCCATCTTCGCCGAGGACACCGCCGAGCACGTCACCCAGAGGACCGTCTTCGCCGATAACACCGCCGAGCACATCACCCAGGGGGCCATCCTCGCCGACAACACCGCCGAGCACATCACCCAGAGGGCCATCTTCGCCGAGGACACCGCCGAGCACGTCACCCAGGGGGCCATCCTCGCCGAGGACACCGCCGAGCACGTCACCCAGAGGACCGTCTTCGCCGACAACACCGCCGAGTACATCACCCAGAGGGCCATCTTCGCCGAGGACACCGCCAAGCAGGTCGCCCACCGGGCCATCCTCGCCGAGGACACCGCCCAGTATGCCGTCCACCAGGCCATCTTCGCCGACAACATCGTCGAGCAGGTCACCCAGCGGCGCATCCTCGCCGATCAGATCGCCGACAACATCGCCCAGCGGGCCGTCTTCGCCGACAACATCACCAAGCAGATCACCCAGCGGGCCATCCTCTCCGATAACATCGTCCAGGATGTCGTTGTCGCCCAGCAGGCCACCGAGAAGGCCATCGTCGCCCAGGACACCATCCAGAAGACCGCCGGCAATGCCGTCACCTCCCGGCGTGCCGTCACCAAGCGTGCCGGTGCCGGTCAGATCCCCGACAAGTCCGTCGGAGCCGGTGGCGTCGGACAATTGCCCGTCGTTGCCGATAAGGTCGCCCAGCAGACCATCGGAACCCGTCAGGTCGCCAAGCAGGCCGGAGTTACCGGTGATGTCGCCCAGAAGGCCGCCATCCCCGATGAGCCCGTCGGCGATACCGACGTCCCCTGTTACGCCGTCGCCCAGCAGGGGCTGACCCAGAAGGTCATCACCCAGGTTGCCAAGCAGCGTTCCATCTCCGATCAGATCGCCCAGCAGGCCGTCCGAGCCGGTGATGTCACCAAGCGCCCCGGAGTTGCCAGTCAGGTCACCGAGCAGCCCGTCATCAGAGATGATCGGATCAAGGAAGCCCTGGTCACCAGCATCCGTAGGATCGGTCGGGTCCGTAGGATCGGTCGGATCGGTCGGGTCCGTAGGATCGGTCGGATCGGTCGGGTCCGTAGGATCGGTCGGATCGGTCGGGTCCGTAGGATCGGTCGGATCAGTCGGGTCCGTGGGATCGGTCGGATCAGTCGGGTCCGTAGGATCGGTCGGATCTGTTGGGTCCGTAGGATCGGTCGGATCAGTCGGGTCCGTGGGATCGGTCGGATCTGTCGGGTCCGTGGGATCGGTAGGATCAGTCGGGTCCGTAGGATCGGTCGGATCAGTCGGGTCCGTGGGATCGGTCGGATCAGTCGGGTCCGTGGGATCAGTCGGATCGGTCGGGTCCGTGGGATCGGTCGGATCGGTCGGGTCCGTGGGATCGGTCGGATCAGTCGGGTCCGTGGGATCGGTCGGATCAGTCGGGTCCGTAGGATCGGTCGGATCGGTCGGGTCCGTGGGATCGGTCGGATCGGTCGGGTCCGTGGGATCGGTCGGATCAGTCGGGTCCGTGGGATCAGTCGGATCGGTCGGGTCCGTGGGATCGGTCGGATCGGTCGGGTCCGTGGGATCGGTCGGATCTGTCGGGTCCGTGGGATCGGTCGGATCGGTCGGGTCCGTAGGATCGGTCGGATCTGTCGGGTCCGTGGGATCTGTCGGGTCCGTGGGATCGGTCGGATCTGTCGGGTCCGTGGGATCGGTCGGATCTGTCGGGTCCGTGGGATCAGTTGGATCGGTCGGGTCCGTAGGATCGGTCGGATCTGTCGGGTCCGTAGGATCGGTCGGATCGGTCGGGTCCGTGGGATCGGTCGGATCTGTCGGGTCCGTGGGATCAGTCGGATCGGTCGGGTCCGTGGGATCGGTCGGGTCCGTGGGATCAGTTGGATCGGTCGGGTCCGTAGGATCAGTCGGATCGGTCGGGTCCGTAGGATCGGTAGGATCAGTCGGATCAACGGGTCCACCGCCGCCGCCACCGGATGCGGCGGCAAGCAGGCCCAAACCACCAACGGCAGCTGCGATAATGCCCTCATCGGTCATTTCGCCACTGCCGCCGGCTTCGGGATCACCCTCGATACCGCTTTCATCACCATCGGCCAGGATCAGGCTGTGCAAAGAGCCGTCCATCGCTGGCTTGTAAAAGTCGACAACGGTGATCACGTCACCGTTTTTGAGGGTAATGAACAGGTCACTCCCCTTTCTTGCGTAATTGGCGATGTCAGACCGCTCTACGTCGATCTTGATGCCAATTTCAGGGCCAGCCTGGATGCTTCTGTTTGCCATGTTTGAACTCCTCATGGGTGCGCTTGCGGGCAAGGCGAACTAAAGTATGTAATGCAATCTTAAGTATATGAAAACCAGCCATCGGTATCTATGTCAATGCCGAATGGGTAGTTCTCACCCCTCTTGCCCCAGAAAGCACAACTTTTACGTGAAAGCACTGAAACTGCTGTTTTCAAATGAAAAAGCCCCGTCATTTGGCGGGGCTTTTCCGGATTCTCTTAGGATGGAAACAGTTTGTTTACATCCCGGTTACCGTGGCGGGCGGATTTGAACCCGCACCACCTCAGTTCAGGCCGTCAAGCAGATCGCCGCCCAGGTTGCCCAGAAGGCCGCCATCGCCGCCGTCGCCCAACAGGCCGACACCGATCAGATCACCAAGCAAGCCGTTCTGCCCGGTCACGTCACCCAGCAGCCCCATGTCGCAGACAATATCGCCCGCCAGGCCCTCTGACCCGGTCACCTCGCCCAGCACGCCTTCATTCCCCGTGAGATCGCCAAGCAGACCACCGTCCGCGATCACCGGGTCAAGCAGGCCATCTTCGGCACCGATACCGGCCAGCAGATCCCCGACAGTGCCCGAGAGGACACCACCAGCACCGTCGCCGCCAAGCAGGCCACCAACGAGGCCCTCGTCACCGAGGACGCCGTCGAGCAGACCGCCGTCACCGCCAAGCAGGCCACCAACGAGGCCCTCGTCGCCGAGCACACCGTCCAGCAGACCACCGTCGCCGCCAAGCAAGCCGCCAACGATACCCTCGTCACCGATCACGCCGTCCAGCAGACCACCGTCGCCACCAAGCAAGCCGCCAACGATACCCTCGTCACCGATCACGCCGTCCAGCAGACCACCGTCGCCACCAAGCAAGCCGCCAACGAGACCCTCGTCACCGATCACGCCGTCGAGCAGACCGCCGTCACCGCCGAGCAACCCGCCAACGATGCCTTCGTCACCGAGCACACCGTCCAGCAGACCGCCGTCACCGCCGAGCAAGCCGCCAACGATACCCTCGTCACCAAGGACACCATCCAGCAGGCCACCGTCGAGAAGGCCGCCATCACTGCCGTCGCCCAGCAGGCCGACACCGGTCAGGTCCCCGACCAGCCCGTTCTCCCCGGTCACGTCACCCAGCAGGCCCATGTCACCGACAAGATCGCCGGCCAGGCCGTCGGACCCGGTCACATCGCCCAGCAGGCCTTCGTTCCCGGTCACGTCACCGAGCAGACCACCGTCGGCGATCACCGGGTCGAGCAGGCCATCTTCGGCACCAATACCGGCCAACAGACCACCGTCACCGCCAAGCAGACCGCCAACGATACCCTCGTCGCCGAGGACACCATCCAGCAGGCCACCGTCGCCACCGAGCAAGCCACCAACGATGCCTTCGTCGCCGATCACGCCGTCAAGCAGGCCACCGTCGCCGCCGAGCAGACCGCCAACGATGCCTTCGTCACCGAGCACACCGTCCAGCAGACCACCGTCGCCACCAAGCAAGCCACCAACGATGCCTTCATCGCCGATCACGCCGTCCAGCAGACCGCCGTCACCGCCAAGCAGACCACCAACGAGGCCTTCATCGCCGAGCACGCCATCCAGGAGACCACCGTCGCCAGCAAGCAAGCCACCAACGATGCCTTCATCGCCGATCACGCCGTCCAGCAGACCGCCGTCACCGCCAAGCAGACCACCAACGAGGCCTTCATCGCCGAGCACGCCGTCCAGCAGACCACCGTCGCCACCAAGCAAGCCACCAACGATGCCTTCATCGCCGATCACACCGTCAAGGACCTCTTCCACGGTTTCAACGATTTCATCCACCGTGCCGCCTTCGCCAAGCAGACCATCGGTCAGACCGATGCCACCAAGCACATCGCCCAGCAGCGACTCTTCCGACAGAAGTCCGCCGGTCAGACTGCCCGATCCATCACTGTTCCCCAGAAGCCCGCCGCCGGTCAGGGTGCCGAGCAGGCCATCCTCTCCGGTGACGGGGCTGAGCAGGCCATCGTTGCCGACCAGATCGCCCAGCAAACCGTCGGAACCGGTAAGGTCGCCGAGCAGGCCGTCGTTGCCCGTGAGGTCGCCCAGCACGCCTTCGTCCGCGAGAATCGGGTCAAGAATACCCGCGTCCGCCGCATCAGTCGGTTCGGTCGGGTCCGTGGGATCAGTCGGATCGGTCGGATCTGTCGGGTCTGTAGGATCAGTAGGATCTGTCGGGTCCGTGGGATCAGTAGGATCTGTCGGATCAGTCGGGTCCGTGGGATCAGTAGGATCTGTCGGATCAGTCGGATCCGTGGGATCAGTAGGATCTGTCGGATCAGTCGGATCAGTCGGATCAGTGGGATCAGTGGGATCAGTCGGGTCCGTGGGATCAGTGGGATCGGTCGGATCCGTGGGATCTTCGCTGTCACTGGCCGTGGCAAGAAGCCCGGTTGCCAGCGCACCCAGGCCGGCACCGATCTGCTCCATGTTGGCACCCAGACCGGCGGCCTCTTCATCCTCGTTCCAGATGCCCTCGACACCGCTGTAGCTGCCGTCTGCCAGCATCAGCCGGTGGGGTACGCCTCCCTGCGCGGGATCGTAGAAATCGGAGACAACGATCTTGTTGCCATCCGCCAGCTCGACGACAAGGTCGTCACCTCTTTTCACATATTTGGAAATATCTGCTTTTGTTGCATTTATTTTCACCTCGACCATATTTCCGGCCCGGTATGAAGTCGTCGTCATATCACTTCCCTCTGTCTATCTATCGCTCACACGGAGCGTGTTCAGGCCCCCACCCAATCCTTCTCACTCACATCACATACTAAAGTTACGGTCAATAGATTGGTCTAACATACTTTCGGCTAATATTTTACCGTTGTTGCCTCATTGCCTTCCCTGCTGCCTGATTCCACCGCAATGGCCCGCGCAGTTGACGGCATGGAACCGAAACAGCAGACTCACCGCGACGACCTGGTTCGGGTTGACGTTGTTCCTGCGCGAGAGAAGATGCAGCATCATGGAGAATGGGATGCCCAACGAAAGCGAACCGGGGTTCAATGCAGCGCGGGTCAGACCCACCCTGCAGGCCATTGCGCGGCTCATCTCCACTGATCGGCGCATCGTCGTCCTGGCGACGGAAAAGGCGGAAATCCTGCTGTCGAACAAGCCTGCCGCCCAGCTGGAACTGGACGTTTCCGCCCTGCAGACGGGGTTCAACTGGCATACGCTCTGCACCCGTGCGCGGCGCAGCGGCAGTGTCGCGGTATCGGTAACCTTCCGCGAGAAACACCTTGAGGGAGAGCTGGTCCACCTCCCGCTGGGGAATGCCGCAGCTTTCCTGCTCCGCCTGGTCGAAACCGATCAGGAAGCGGTGCTCTTGCAGAACCGGGCGCGCGCGGCAACGCTGCTTCGGGTGTCGCATGATCTCAAGACGCCGATCCAGTCCGTGCTTGCTTCCGCAGAAGCGCTTTTTGACAGCAGGGAAGACCGCGCGGGAAAAACCAATCCCGATACCGCCAGGGTGGAGAAATCAGCCCGAATGGCGCTGACCCATATAGAAAAGGTGATCCAGGTCATCCGCGGCGAGATGACAAGCGCCGATCTGCAGGCCGACGAGGACTTCGATCTGGCCGAAGAATCCCGCAATGTCCTCGACATGATCGAACCGATCGTGCTGGCCCGCCGCGCGACCGTGACGATGAAGATCGAGCCGGAAACCGCGATCGGCCTGCACGGACCGGTGCATATCGTCCGTGCGCTGCTGCAGAACATGTTCGACAACGCCAGCAAGCATGGCGGCGAGACCATCGACATCCGCGTCGCCTGTGCTCCCGAACTGACCGCTTCGAAAGACGGCCGCAAGGAGCGGCTGATCACCGTCGAGGTCGCGGATCAGGGGGGCGGCCTGCCCGCCACGCAAAAGGCGCGCCTGCTGGGCACCGGCATCGACGGCACCCGCGACGAGCGTACCACAGGCGCCAACGCGGACCGGACAACAGCAGGGCTGAGTGTGCTGGCCCATGCCATCGGCCACCTTGGCGGCCATATCGAGGTCTTCGACCGCCTCGCCGGGGGCGCGCCGCTGAAGAACGGGACGCAGCCGGTCATCGGCACCATCCTGCGGGCGATCTTCTCGCTCCCGCCAACCGAAACCGATGCGCTGCCCGAGACCAGGGAAACGCCGCAGGCCGGCGTCGCTGCCGGGCTGCTGCAGGGCATCGGCGTGCTGGTGGTGGAGGACAGCCCGTCAAGCCGCGACTGGCTGGTTCAATGCCTGCGCAATGCCGGGGCGCGGGTCGATGGGGTCGAAAACGGCTTCAAGGCGCTTGAAGTTCTGAATCAGCCCGAGGCGGTGCATCAGATAGATGTCCTGCTGACCGACATCACCCTGCCAAACATGAGCGGTGTCGAACTCATGCGGCGCATCAAGACCGAAAGATCGAAGAAGACGATGGCTTGGAACGGCCAGATCCTGGGTCTGACCGCCCATACCGATGCCGGGCTGGAAAAGACCTGTCTGGCGCTCGGCATGTCCCGGCTGCTGGAAAAGCCGATCCGCACCGCCGCACTCTGCCGCGCCGTGCAGAATGCAGCCCGGGGCAAAGCCGACACCCGGCAGACTGCGGCAGTCAGGCTGAAACACCGCCCGGCCAGGACAGCCGCAACGCCGGATCAACCGCTGGCCCGGAAAGTGGTTGCCGAACTGATCGGTCAGCTCGGCGAGAAAGCGGCCCTGGGCTTCATGATCCGTGCCCATGCAGAGGCCAAAGCGGTCATGGACAAGATCACCAGCGACGGCCAATGCCCGGACACCAAACGCCTGCTGCATTCCGCAACCGGCTCCTCCGGGCTGACCGGTCTGGCCCTGCTGCAAAGCAGCCTGCGTCAGGTGGAACTCGCGCTGGACGGCCCCGTGGCAAAGCTGAACGCGCTGGTTGCAGAGGCGAATCAGGCGCTCAGCGCCACGGAAAAGGCGATCAGCCTGATCGGGTCAGAGGCAGGCGGTGGGAGATGATCGCTTGCCACGCTTCACTTTCGTGATACATTACAGAGCACTCTGGCAATCGGGCGGGCAAATCCTGTTCGATCTCCACCGGCGGAATTCCGTCTGACAGCGCCGTTCTTGACGAGTAGGTTTTACCATTGGGTTTCGTAAATCTAAGATGAGCATGATGACACCCTCTGAAGCCAAACCGATCCGAGTGCTGATTGCAGATGACCATGCCATGGTCCTGGAGATGTTTAAGCAGTTCCTGTCCAACCTCCCGGATTTCGAGGCGCAGACCGCGCCCGACCTCGACACCGCGCTCGAAAAGATGGACGCCGAAGGGCCCTTCGATCTGGTTCTGGTGGATCTCGACATGCCGGGCATGAACGGGGTCGGCGGGCTGTCCAAGGCGATAGAGCGCAATGGCGGAAATCCGGTCGGCATCCTGACCAGCAACCCGACGGCCCATGTGGTTTCAGAATCCCTGTCGCTCGGCGGCGCGGGCATCATCCTCAAGACGGAATCGCTGAAGAACCTGACCAACGAAATTCGCTTCATGGCCAATGGCGGGCGGTATGTTCCGGTTGAACTGATCAACCGCCCCCGCGCCAAGGCGCGCGACAGCTCAGGCAATTCATCGCTGTCAGAGCGTGAGATGACCGTCCTGGCGCTGCTGGCCCAGGGAAAACCCAACCGGGAGATCGGCGCCGAGCTTGGCCTCGCGGAGGCCACGGTGAAGATGCACGTAAAGTCGATCTGCGCGAAACTGGGGGCCAGCAACCGCACCCAGGCGGTGATTGTGGCCCGGGACATCGGGATTTTCTAGGCGCTGCGCAGGTCCCGCAAACCGGCCCGCCGGGGCCTCTTCTTTGGTTGCGTCCTTAAGTTTATGTGCGTTACGCTCCGGGGTGCCCCGGTCACCCGGGCTGCCTGAGAACGGAGAGCATGCACCGTGAGCAAACCAGTGATCGTCTTTGTCGGTGCGGTATACCCGGGCCAGTTCGGCCATCTGTGCGATTACCTGCGCGAAACCGGCCAGGCGCAAAGCTTTTTCCTGACCACCCCCGGACACATGGAACGCAACCGCGAGCGGGGCAATCACATTCTGGGGTTTCAGCCCGACGGGCCGATCATCTCCGATGACCGCTATTATTATTCCGCCAAGGTCGAACGCTCTGCCCGCATCGGTCGGGGGGTGCTCAACGCCCTCACCGCGATGCGCAAACACACCCGCATCGACGCGGTTGTGGCGCATTCGCTCTGGGGGGCGCCGCATTTCCTGTACGACGAGATAGACGCGGCAATCATCAGCTACATCGAATTCCCGAGCTTTCGGGCGCATGGCTGGGATCCGGCCTATCCCCCCGATCTGGCGCAGCGGATCACCGACCGGAACACCGAAATGCTGAACTTTCATCAGGCGCTGAACAGCGATCTGGTGATCTGCCCCAGCCAGCATGCCAAGAACATGTTTCCTGCCGCTCTGCGGTCCCGCATCGAGGTGCAGCTTGAGGGGTTCGATTTTGCCGCGATGGCCGAGCCCGAACCCCCTGCCAGCGACAAGGGGAGCAAGGGCGGCAAACGTGGCAAGGGCAGCAAGCCGGTGATCGGTTTTGCCGCCCGCGACCTGTCCTCTGCCAAGGGGTTCGAGACCTACGTGCGGCTGGTCGACACCCTGGTGGAGCGGGGTGTCGATGCGCAATTCGTTGCCTTCGGCGGCGCCGAGGAAGTGACCTATGGCTACGAGCAGCAGGCCGTCAAGCGCCAGCATGGCGGCAAGGTGACGACCTTCCGCGACCACCTGATGCTTGCCTATCCGCGTGCGGCAAAGGTGATCGAATTTCCCGGCAAGCTGCCCTACGACGAATTCGCCAGGCGCATCGCCGGGGTCGATATCTTTCTCTACCCGCTGAAGTTCGGGGTCGCCAATTGGGGATTGGTGGAGATTCTGGGCCGCGGCGGCTGTGTCCTGGCCCCTGATCGCGGCTATGCCGCCGAACTGATCCAGGACGACATCAACGGCCGGCTTCTGCCCGATGACAACGAAGCCTGGATTGCCGAGATTCTCGCCCTGATGGACGATCCGGCGCGGCGCTATCGCTATGGCCAAAAGGCCCGGTCCATGGCCCGTGCGCAATACGACCTCTCCGTCGTCGCGCCGCGCTACATGGCCCTGTTCCGGCAGGCCATGTCCAACCGCGCCGCAAGAACAGGCCGCCCTGCCCGGCGTTAAAGCACTTCTCGAAAAACATGAGACGCAGCGCATCACTTAACGCGTTGAAATCTATGATTTCAGGCAGCGTTAAGTGATCCAGGTTTTTCCGAAAGTACTATAGGCTCTGGACCTTAAATCTGAATCATCCTGTGACATGAATGCCCCGAGAGCGCCGCAGGCGCGGCAGGGAATCGGCGATTCAAGGTTAAGGCGGGGCGCTTTAGAACTGCGTGCTCAGGCTGATGCCAAAGGTCTGCCGCTCGTCGCCCGGCTCATGTTCGATCGGCGTGGCAAGATACAGCGAAACCGGGGTCTTGCCGATGTCGAAAACAACCGACAGCCCGACGCTGCTGCGCCGGCGCCAGCCGTCATCAATGGCCCCGCCAAGCGTATCGTCCAGATCCCAGCTGCCGCCGGATTCCAGGAAAATACCGCCAAGTACCGGCGCCTTGAACACTTCGCCAAAATCGCGCTGCAGCTCGATGGAGGCCCGGACAAAGGTGTTGCCCCCCAGGGCATCCCCGCCATCGCGCGGGCCGATACCACGCGGCGCAAAGCCGCGGAAGCCGTCAGCACCCGGATAGAACCGGTCGATGGCCCGCGTCGCATTGCCGTTCAGCCCGGTGACCGCGCCCGCATCGAATCCGAACAACAGACGGGTCCTGTCCGCGATCGGAAACTGCATCAGCGCCTCGAACCTGGTATCGGACAGCGGGTCCGATGTGCCGATGTTCCAGAAATACTGGTCCAGCCTGACACTGTAGCCAAAGTTCTGCCAGCGGTCGTCGCCCTCTTCGGCGTCCGGCAGGCTCTTGTGTTTCAGCCCCAGACGGACATAGGGCGCAGAAATGCCGTTGGTCTGTTCGCGCACCAGCAAGGGGCTGGCGGCAGGGTCCAGATCATAAAGCCGGTGGTCACGAAAACCGATGCCCCCCTCGAACCGGGTCGTGGCTGTCACTGGCCAGGCCAGATAGGTTTCGGCGCGGATGGTTTCATGGGTGAAACTGCGGTCGTCGAAATCGTCACGCCCGCCGACAAGCTCAAACCCCAGATCCAGACCGCTCTCAAAGACTTCGGTGCGGTACAGGTTCGCGCTGTAGCGCTGAATCTCCTTGCTGTATTCAAGGCTGAACGCGCCATAGGTCCGGTCGAAAAGGTTGTAGCGCTCATAGGCCAGGCTCGCCGTCAGCCCATCCTGCGAGACATAGGCGATGCTTGCATCAATCCGCCCCGGCCGCGTGTCCAGCTCCTGAACGTCGATCACCAGCGTGTCGCCCTCACGGGACAGGGCCACCGTTTCAAACACCCCGGTGGACATCAGGCAATCCTCGATGGCCAGCAGTTCCCACCGCGAATATTCCACTCCCGATTCGGCACCGCAGGTCCTGCGGATGTCGTCTTCGGGAATGAACTGCGCCCCGCGTACCTCGACGTTGCGCACAACCTGCGCATCGGCCACCGACCCCGGTATCATCGCCAGCACCATCGCCACAGCCGGTGACAATCCCGCAAGTACAGTGGAAAAAGAGGCGCGCGAGGCACCTGACGGCAGCAGAGAGGGCAAGGGCAGCACTTTCCTGTTTTACTTGGCGTGGAGACCGGCCAGCAGCGGCCCCGCCCCACGGATTTACTGAAGACGCGCCTTGAGGATCGGGCGTGTCAAATAACTTAGAATGGACCGCTCGCCACTTTCAATATCGACCTGCGCAATCATGCCGGGCCGGATGCTGTAGCGCTGACCGAAACGTTCGAGATAGCTGCGCTCGGTGCGCACCATGACCCGATAGAAGTCAGCCGGCCCCTGGGGCGTGTCCTCTTCCACCGTGTCCTCCGAAATCTGCGTGACCGTGCCGCGCAGATCGCCGTAGGTGGCAAAATCATAGGCCGTGATCTTGACGCTGGCGGGCATGCCCGGCGCGATCAGCGCAACGTCCCGCGGCTTGATCTTGGTCTCGATGATCAGCTGGTCGTCGGTCGGGGTGATCTCCATGATCGATTCACCCGGCTGCACCACCCCGCCCAGCGTGGTGATGTCGATGTTGTTGACCCGGCCCGACACCGGAGACCGGATCTCCGTCCTGCGAAACTCGTCCTGTTTCTGGACCAGTTGCTGCTGCATCATCTGCAGCTTGGCGCGCCGTTGCGCCAGGTCCTTGTAGGCGTCCTGCACATAGGCATTGCGGGTCTCGCTGATCTTGCCGTCCAGTTCGGCCTTCTTCTGCTCCAGCTGAAGCAGGTTGATGCGGCTGACCGATCCGCTGGCCGTCAGCGGGCGGGTGATGTCGATCTGTTGCTGGATCGCCTTCAATTCCGCTTCGAGCGCCACCAGGGACGCCTCAAGCTTGGTCCGCCGCGCGGTGAACAGCTTCAGCTCGGTGACTTCGGACGAATTCGGCGTATCGCCGAAATCCAGCTTGGGCTGCTCCAGAACTTCCGCCTCAAGGCGGGCAACCTCGGCCACCAGCGCCGTGATCTCGGATTCCGCCGAAAGGAACGCAGCCTCCGAACGGGTCGGATCAAGCCGGGCCAGCACCTGCCCCTCCTTGACGATATCGCCTTCCCGCACCATCAGTTCCGCCAGAATGCCCCCTTCGAGGCTCTGGATCGTCTGCATTCTGCGCAGGGGAATGACGCGCCCGTCGCCGCGCTTGATCTCGTTGATCTGGGCAATCGAGGCCCAGACGATGGCGATGATCAGCGAAATGACAACCGTGCGGATCGTCCACCGCGCGACCTTCAGTGTCTGCCGTCGGTAACTGCCATCCAGATGGCTGGTCAGCATGTCCTCGGCGACGGTCATGTGACGGCCTGCACCGGTTTTTTCTGAACCGCATTGGCGCGCGCCGTATTCAGGATGTTGAGCAGATCGCCGTCACGCGCGACGCGGCCATCTTTCAGCACGACCGCCCTGTCGGTCAGGGCCAGCAATTCCCGCTTGTGGGTCGAAATGATCGTCGTCCGGCTCTTCAGCCAGTCCTTCATATGGGCGATAACCTTGTTTTCCGTCACATGGTCGAAAGCCGAGGTGGGTTCATCCAGCAGCACGATCCGGGGGTCCTGCAACAGCACCCGCGCCAGACCAATCGACTGGCGCTGCCCGCCCGACACATTTGCATTGCCCTGCAGCATCAGGTCGAGCCCGCGCACATGGCGGCGCACGAAGGTGCCCAGACCCACCGCGTCAAGCGCTTCAAGCAGTTCATCGTCGCTGTGCAGCCCATGATCCAGCAGCAGGTTGTCCCGCAGTGTCCCCTGGAACAGCGCAACGCTCTGCGGCAGGTAGCCGATCTGCCGCCGCCGGTCGATGGGGTCAATCTGGCTCAGCGACAGGCTGTCCACCAGCACGCTGCCGGACTGCGGATCAATCAGACCCGCCATCATGCGCAACAGGGTCGATTTGCCCGCGCCGTTGCCGCCCAGCAGCGCAATGCGTTCGCCCGGCTCGATCGCAAGCTCGGGGATCGACAGCACCGGCGGCGCCTGCGGATCGTGGCGGAACACCACGCCATCCAGCGTGAAACCACCGCTCAGCGAAGGCGCGCGCACGAAATGGCGGTCTTCGGGCCGTTCCACGGAGAGGCCCATGATCTGGTCCAGCCCCTCCATCGCCGCGCGCACATGCTGCCAGCGCGCCAGCAGCCCGGCCACCTGCCCCATGGGGGCCATGGTCCGGCCGGACAGCAGCGTGCAGGCAATCAGGCTGCCCACGGTCAGCTCACCCGCGCTGATCAGATAGACACCGGTGACAATCACCCCGGCATAGGCCAGCTTCTGCACCGTGCTGACCAGCTGGGTCAGAAAGTTGGTGATGCTGCGGGTGTTGATTGCCGTGGTGGCCATCGTCGCCGTCAGATGGGCATGGGCACGCTGCAGCCGCCCTTCCGCGCGGGAGGCCTTGACGGTCTCCAGGTTCGAAATCGTTTCCAGCAACAGACCGTTCAGCGCCGCCGCCTCGCGGGTGTTCTCCTTTGACGCCCGCGCAAGTTTTTTCTGCATGACCAGGCCGGGCACCACCGTCAGGATCACCCCTGCCAGCACCACCAGCGCCACCGGGCCGCCGATGAAATAGATCACCCCGACAAAGATCAGCACAAAGGGCAGGTCACAGATGGCTGTCACCGTGCTGGAGGTGAAGAAATCCCGCACCACCGCAAAGTCGCGGACCTGGTTGGCAAACACCCCGGTCGAGGGAGGCTGGTGTTTCAGCCGCATGTTCGCGACCTTGTCGAAAAGCTGCGCCGACAGCCGCAGGTCGATATCCCGCCCCGAGACATCGACAAGCGTCGCTCGCATCAGCCGCAGCACCAGCTCCAGCACGATGGCGATCCCGACACCGCTGGCCAATATCCACAGGGTATCGAATGCATTGCTGGGCACCACCCGGTCATAGACCTGCATCGAGAACAGCGCCGTGGCAACCGCCAGCAGGTTGGCCGCAAAAGAGGCCCAGATCACGTCGCGATAGATGCCCCAGTTGCCCAGTACCGGGCCCAGGATCCAGTGCTGGCCGGTTTTGGAATCGTCCAGCCGACGGGTCACGATATCAATCGGTTTCGAAATCAGCACCCGCCCGTCGTGCAGCGCGTTGAGATCCTCAAGCGGCCAGTCCCCGCGACCGCCGCCGGATTCCGGCAGGATGACCCAGGCCTGGGTCTTGGTCAGGGATTCGACCACCACGGTCCGGCCGTCTTTCAGGAACAGCAGCGCAGGAAGGCAGTGCTCTGGCAGCGTGGCAAGCGGCTCCCGGCTCACCCGGCAGCTCATGTTCACCCGGCGCAGCGCAAGACCGGCAAGGCTCTCGCCCTTTTCGGCCCAATGCGTTTTCGGCAGGCCGTCGGTCAATTGCTCTGCCGAGGTCGTCACACCTTGAATCCGGCAAAGCTCGACGAGACCGGCAATCAGGGGATCCGGGGCACCGTGGTTAGTCATTTCTACACCCGTTCAGCACATTGCCACCTGTCTACTGGGTTGCCGATGCGGCAATGATCAGGGTCCCCAGGACACCCAGATCATGCGCCGCCTGGTATTCCGCCCGCTTGCGTTCCTCGTAGGTGGAGATCTTTTCGATTTCCGAGTCGTACAGATCGCGACCCGTCGTCAGCAGGTCCAGCAACTCGCGCTGCCCGCCAATGAACTGTTGTTCGTAATTGTCCAGCACGCGCTTCGATTCGATCAGCTGCTGCGACCGCGCGCTTTCGGTCCGGCGCAGGATCTCGATCTGCTGCAGGGCGCTGGCGGCCGTATTGGTCAGCTCGCGCTCGGTGAAAACCAGCGTCGATTCCGCCGCCTGCAGGTCCAGCTGCGCCGCCTGGATCTGGCGCCGCCCCAGCCCGCTTGAGCTCAGGTCCACCCCCGTGGACAGGCCGATCGCGGCCCGGCTTTTGCCGCCGTTCAGGTCGGCACGCCCCTGTGCCTGCAACTTTATCGTCGGCAGCCGCGAGGCCCTGGCGATTTCCACACCGGCTGCGGCTTCATCCACCCCCGCACGGGCGGCGATGTAATCCGGCGCGATGCGCACGGCAGAGCGGATTTTTGCGGCCTCGGCATAGCGGCGGGAAAAGCCCAGATCGCTCGGCGTACCAACGGCCCCCACCTTCCCGCCGACCAGAAACTCGATCTGCGACAACGCGATGCGCTGGTTCGCCATAAGCTGCGAAAGCTGGTCCTCCGCGCGGGCAATTTCCAGACGCGCGCGCGCAACTTCGCCATTGTCGCCGATGCCCGCCCTGGCGCGATCCTGCGCCTGCCCCGCGATCCGCTTGGCAAAGGCGAAATAGTCACGCGTGCGCGCGATCTTGAGGTCGGTCACCTCGACGTCGATGAAATATTCGGCCACCTGAAGGGTCAGCCCCTCCACCGCCATTTTCAGGTCGGAAACCGCCTGCACGCGGACATGGGACGCCGCATTGATCTTGTTCCGGATCAGCCCCCAGTCAAACAGCACCTGTGACACCGTCAAGGTGATCCCCGGCCCGTTCGAATCGGTGGTGGAGGTATCGCCCGACAGGCTGACACTGGGGTAATATTCGTCGCGGGCCGACTGGATGTCGATTGTCCGGCTGGCAACCTTCTGGCGCAGCGCCGAGATTTCGCCATCCCTTTCCGTGGCGCGCAGAACAGCCGTGCTCAGCGCCATCTGCGCCTGCGCCGGTGTCACCAGCACCAGCAAAAGCAACAGCGCAAACCCGGAGTTCAGCCAAACGGCAAAGTGCCGACACCAGTGGTGGATGGGGTCAACACGCTTCATACGACAAACTCCGTCAACAATTCAGCCAGCAGATCGAGCGGAGCGTCAGACTCCGCATTTGGCAGGACATCTGCCGTTTCAGAGGCACCGACAAACGTGCCGTCCACGGTGACTTCATCCGAACCAATCAATTCGCCTGCCACATCTTCCGCCCCCGACTCGGCATCGGCCTCCTGAGTATCCATATCATATTCCGAAGGGTCCAGGACCTCGGATTCACCCCCGGTGAAATCGTCAATGATCTGCGCAAGATCATCTTCCTCTTCCCTTCCGGTCTCCGGCGCAGTGCTGCTGCCGCCGCCCGAAAGGAAATCCACGCCCGAACCAAGCGAAATCCCGGCCCCGGCCAGAAGCAAAGGATTGGACCAATCCACCGATTGCCCGACCAGCCCGTCCTGACCGGCATCCCCGTCACCGCCCGCGGCATCCTCCGCCCCCGATGCCTGTGCCATCTGCTCCGTCGCCCCGTCGGGATAGGCCGGTTCGGGCCCCATCAGCCCGGTCACAAAGGGGTCTCCGCCGGGCAGCAGAAGACGGCTGAAGTCGCCATTCTCTCCGATCACGAAAAAATCCTCGACCCGAAGCGTGGTGCCATCCGAAAAGGTCACAACCAGGTCAGACCCCAGCTTGTCCGAGGCAACGATGGAGGCCGCCCCATTCACAAGCGCGACATCCATCGGCTTGTTCAGTGACACATTCGACGCAGTTTGCAGGTCTCCCGCTTCGGAAGATCCCCTTTGCTTCAGTGTAACGCCGACTGCCAAGGCCAGTCCTTTCCAAATCTCTTTGTCTCACCCGGAAGAAATCCCAAAACATCCCGGACTTCCACCCAACCAGAGCTGGTTTTCTTTAAAACGTTCCAGACCGTTCGTTACAAGTTGTAATTGTACTCTTTTGCACGCTGCAACTAAATTGAGTTAATTCTATGGCACTCGATAAAATTTAACGATACTAAATACTTACTAAAAATCACTCATGCGAAATATGGCCACCACTTGACTGTGGTGACCACCTGTCCTCCCCGCCTGAATCGCGCTCGTTAAACGCTGTCGTCGTTGGTCAGGCCACCCAGCAATCCACCAAAGGGCGAGTTGTGCCCCTGTTCCGCGCCCTGGTCGAAGAGAATGCCCAGAGCGTCCTCGACCGCCGTCGCCTCCGCAAGTTCGCCAACCTCGGCCCCGATCAGCTCGCCAATTTCGCCCACTTCCTCGACTTCGGCATCGTTGCCCAGAAGCGCGTCAAAGGCAGCCTCCTCACCGGTGATGTCACTCACGCCACCAGCCAGAATATCGTTCAGAAGGTTGTCGATATAATCGTCGGTTTCGCCGGTATCGACCGGATCGGAAAGCTCCAGCACACCTTGCTCGATCAGGCTTCCGGAAAGCCCCTCGCCACCGGTCAGACCCGCGAACAGGTCATCGCCTTCCGCGCCGTTTTCGACAACATTGATACCAAAGACATCCGTTTCGCCAAGCAGCCCGTCAAGAACCGACCCGCCCAGCTCGAAAATTTCCCCGGCAGGATCCAGGGTTTCATCGCCGATTCCGGCCACCAGCGTATCCAGGAACCCGCCATCGCCTTCGGCGTCGCCAACCGGCAGATCTTCGACGACCGCTTCGACGGTTTCCTCGACCATATCGGCGGCGGGTGCCGCTGCGGGTGCTTCATCGACATTGTCCACCGGCAGGGGAATCACCCCTTCGGTCAGAACACCGCCGACCGATGGCAGCGTATCCGCAAGCACGCCCGCCACAGGCGTTTCACCAAGCAGACCGCCCGCAACACCCGCGTCCCCGAGAACCTCATCCGCAAGGTCCTCGACCGTCTCTGCGGCATCCTCGACCACTTCCGGCGTGACGACTTCCGCGACTTCCGCAACAGGCTCATCAACCGCCTGCACTTCGGGAAGAACATCTTCAACATCCGGCGCGTCACCGCCAAGCAGACCGCCCAAGAGGCCGCCACCGCCCAGCAAATCACCGAGGACACCATCCGCGAGGTCTTCGACAGTTTCTACAACGTCTTCAACCACCTCAGGCGAGACAACATCCACCACATCCGGCGCGACATCCCCGAGCAATTCACCAACGACGCCCTCGTCGCCAAGAACCTCATCCGCAAGGTCCTCGACCGTCTCGACGACATCCTCGACCACCTCAGGCGCGACGACATCCGCGACTTCCGCAACAGGCTCATCAACCGCCTGCACCTCAGGAAGAACATCCTCAACATCCGGCACGGCACCGCCTAGAAGACCACCGAGGACACCTTCCTCACCGAGAACCTCATCCGCGAGGTCTTCGACAGTCTCGACAGCATCCTCGACCACCTCAGGCGAGACAACATCCGCCACATCCGGCGCGACATCCCCGAGCAGACCACCAACGACGCCCTCGTCGCCAAGAACCTCATCCGCGAGATCCTCGACTGTCTCGACGACATCCTCGACCACTTCAGGCGAGACGACATCCGCCACATCGGCAACCGGCTCATCAACCGCCTGAACTTCGGGAAGAACATCTTCCACGTCCGGCGCGTCACCACCAAGCAGACCGCCCAACAGACCACCGACGACACCGTCCTCACCGAGAACCTCATCCGCAAGGTCTTCGACAGTTTCTACAACGTCCTCAACCACCTCAGGCGCGACAACATCCGCCACATCCGGCGCGACATCCCCGAGCAGGTCACCAACGACGCCCTCGTCTCCAAGAACCTCATCCACAAGGTCTTCGACTGCCTCGACGGCATCCTCGACCACCTCAGGCGCGACAACATCCGCCACATCCGCAACCGGCGCATCAACCGCCTGCACTTCGGGAAGGGCATCTTCCACGTCCGGCGCGTCACCACCAAGCAGACCACCGAGGACACCATCCACAAGGTCTTCGACAGTTTCTACAACGTCTTCAACCACTTCAGGCGAGACCACGTCGGCCACATCCGGCACAGCATCACCGAGCAGACCACCAACGACGCCCTCGTCGCCAAGAACCTCATCCACAAGGTCTTCGACTGCCTCGACGGCATCCTCGACCACATCCGCGACCGGCGCATCAACCGCCTGCACCTCAGGAAGAACATCTTCCACATCCGGTGCGTCATCGCCCAACAGACCGCCCAGAAGACCACCGAGGACACCGTCCTCACCGAGAACCTCATCCGCGAGGTCTTCGACAGTCTCGACAGCATCCTCGACCACCTCAGGCGAGACAACATCCGCCACATCCGGCGCGACATCCCCAAGCAATTCACCAACGACGCCCTCGTCGCCAAGAACCTCATCCGCGAGATCCTCGACCGTCTCGACGACATCCTCGATCACATCCGCAACAGGCGCATCAACCGCCTGCACTTCGGGAAGAACATCTTCAACATCCGGCGCGGCACCGCCCAGCAGGCCACCCAGAAGACCGCCATCGCCCAGCACGGCATCGACAACGCCGTCGTCACCCAGAAGACCACCGACGACGCCATCCTCCCCGAGAACTGCATCCGCAAGGTCTTCGACCGTTTCTACAACGCCCTCAACCATTTCCGGCGCGACCACGTCGGCCAAATCCGGCGCAGCATCCCCGAGCAGGTCACCAACGACGCCCTCGTCGCCAAGAACCTCATCCACAAGATCCTCGACCGTCTCGACGACATCCTCGATCACATCCGCAACCGGCGCATCAACCGCCTGAACTTCGGGAAGAATATCTTCAACGTCCGGCGTGTCACCTCCAAGCAGACCACCCAGAAGGCCGCCATCGCCCAGCACCGCATCGACAACGCCGTCGTCGCCCAGAAGACCACCGACGACGCCATCCTCTCCGAGAACCGCATCAGCAAGCTCCTCGACAGTCTCTACGACATCCTCGACCACTTCCGGTGCAGCAACATCCGCCACATCCGGCGCGTCGCCGCCAAGCAGGCCGCCCAGAAGACCGCCATCACCCAGCACCGCATCGACAACGCCGTCGTCGCCCAGCAGGCCTCCGACGACACCGTCATCCCCGAGAACCGCATCCGCAAGGTCTTCGACAGTCTCTACAACATCCTCTACCACTTCCGGTGCAGCCACATCCGCCACATCCGGAGCAGCGCCGCCAAGCAGGCCACCCAGCAAACCACCGCCCAGCACCGCATCGACCACGCCGTCGTCGCCCAGCAGACCACCGACGATACCGTCATCCCCGAGAACCGCATCCGCAAGCTCTTCGACAGTTTCTACAACATCCTCGACCACTTCCGGCGCAGCCACATCCGCCACATCCGGTGCGGCACCGCCAAGCAGGCCGCCCAGCAAACCACCACCCAGCACCGCATCCACAACACCGTCGTCGCCCAGCAGGTCTCCGACGACGCCATCCTCTCCAAGAACCGCATCGGCGAGGTCTTCGACCGTCTCTACAACATCCCCGACCAGTTCCTGCGGCAAGATATCCGCGGCGGACGGCAGCTCGGGCGCATCGTCGGAACCGCCCCCGAAGAGTCCGCCAAGAAGCGGCACCGACCCAAGCAGCCCGCCAATGCCACCCAGCTCACCCGACAAACCGCCCAGCAGGCCGCCATCGCCAAGCAGGCCACCCAAAACGCCGTCTTCCCCGAGGACGCCGTCAACCAGACCGTCATCACCCAGAAGTCCGCCAACCAGACCGTCATCACCAAGGAGCCCGCCAACCAGACCGTCATCGCCAAGCACCGCGTCAACCAGACCATCATCTCCGAGAACGGAATCGATAACACCCCCGTCGCCGAGCACCCCCGAAAGGACGCCGTCTTCGCCGGTGAGCACGTCCACCACGCCATTCTCGCCCAGAACGGAACCAAGCACGCCACCCTCGCCGAGCAGACCACCCAGGACACCATCCTCACCGAGGACACCGCCAACCAGCCCGTCATCGCCAAGGACGCCGTCCAGGACACCATCAACCAGACCGTCCTCGCCAAGGATCCCGTCAACCAGCCCGTCATCGCCAAGGACACCGTCCAGCACCCCATCGACCAGACCGTCCTCGCCAAGGATCCCGCCAACCAGCCCGTCATCGCCAAGGACACCGTCCAGCACCCCATCGACCAGACCGTCCTCACCGAGGATCCCGCCAACCAGCCCGTCATCGCCAAGGACACCGTCCAGCACCCCATCGACCAGACCGTCCTCACCAAGGATCCCGTCGACCAGCCCGTCATCGCCCAGCAGCCCGTCCACAACCCCGTCGACCAGACCGCCGTCGCCCAAGACACCGTCAACCAGACCGCCATCGCCCAGAAGCCCGCCGAGAACGCCATCGACCAGCCCGCCATCGCCAAGCACCGCGTCGATCAGACCATCATCCCCGAGAACGGAATCGATAATGCCGCCATCGCCCAGAACACCCGCAAGGATGCCATCCTCGCCGATGATCGCATCGATCACGCCATTCTCGCCCAAAACGGAGCCAAGCAACCCGTCCCCGCCGAGCAGGCCATCCAGCAGGTCGTCCACAAGACCACCATCGCCAATGACCGAATCGATAACCCCCCCGACAACGCCATCCTCACCCAGAAGGCCGCCGATCACCCCCTGATCGTCCGGGCTGACATCTTCCTCGGGGCTGGCATTGCCGCCGTTGTTGTTGCCGGTCTCGACCACCGGCGCGGTCAATCCACCCCCGCGGACTTCGGTCTGCGCCGCGACCGGAGAAACGGTCATTGTATTCGAAACGGCAACAATACCGGGCGCATTTGCCTCGCCGGCAATGCTGAAAATTTGCTGATTTTCCTGGAATGCAGGGGTGGCCGCGAGGTCGCTCGCGGCGGATTCCTGCCCCTCTTCGCCAGGCGAATCGGTCCGGGCGCCGGCTTCAGCCAGGGGAGATTCGGATTGGAACTCGGCCGCGACACCGGCTTCGGCCGCGATATCGCCCGCGCCGTCAACCGGCCCGCCGCCGCGCTGCGTCTGAGATCCGGCTTTCGCGACGGGCGCAAGGAAATCGCCTCCGGGCAGGGTCGCCGCAAAGGCAAGCAGCCCGTCCTGGGACGCGCTCTGCGATGCCAGGCCCATGCCGATCGCGCCAGCGGTGACTGACACGCCGGTGTTACGCGACCCCATTTCACTCAATGCCTGAAAGTGGGACATCGGAATCGGCGAACGCGCGCCCTGATCCTGCGCCTGAGTACCCTTGTTGCTCTCAAACTTGCCCAATTGGCAGCTCCATGACCCTGAGCCGTTCACACGACATGATGCCTTGCATCAAAAACGCGGTGCCCCGCCCTCGGTCATCACGACGAAAGCGAGGACACCCATACTTTTAACCATACACCGCTTAGTACGAAACTCTACAGAAATTATCTATACCAAAGCATTACAGACTTAAGATATAGTGCAATTTTGCCTCACCTGACAAGGCTGTCGTAACGGCGATTCTGGAAACAATCCTTGCGCCCCCCCGGGCCGTTCCGACATCCTTTTGAGAGTCGCACCGGGGTTAGCCAGGGGATCGGCCCGGGTGGCAGCCATATTCTTTCGCGCGATTTCGCTGCTGGGCTCATCAAGCATTTCGGGTTGCCAGAATGCTCAGGGCGCGGGTTCATTTCGTACCAGGTAAAAACAGCCGAAGATGTGGCTCTTGCATCAAAGCAGGGAGTGATGGTCATGTGGCGCGGCGCGGGCTTCTGGACGAAACGGCATCGACTTCTGGACGAAAAATTTAGCACCTTGGCCAAGTTGGCCATGCCTGAAATCCACCCAGCGGCCTCCCGGTCAGGGGAGGCCGCGTCTTCTTGCGGTGTCAGCTGGCGATGGTCATGCCGGGGTGTTTTTCCAGGCAGTAGGCCCGCAGCGCCTCATGGATCGATCCATCAGCTTCAGTATCCACGCCGGGGAAGACCCAGACCTCTTCGACATAGCCGTCAGCGGGCGTCGTGAAGCTGGCCCCGGCATCCGTGCGCAGGGAGCCGACGCGGAACCGCTGGCCGCCCAGCGCTGCGGCGCAGTTGGGCGTGCCGGACAAGGTCTGCTTGACCCCGTTGATGTAGATGCTCGCCGCCGCCAGCCCGGTGAACTCGATCACCAGCAGCATCAGTTCGTTGGGGATCACATCATCCACAGTTGTCGACAGCGCAGCGGGTGTGCGGCGAGTGTAGGCCGAGATTGCTTCGGTTCCGCCTGTGAAGCTGACAGCCATCTGGTCCGTGCCAGAAGCCATGTCGTCAGCTGATATGATGAACCCGCCGGATGCAGGCGGTTGCCACATCAAGAATGCCAAGGTCATCTGCGCCGATTGATCGACAGCGACGGAGGGCAGCACCGCATTGGCCGATGACAGCATCGTCCCCATCGCAACACCCGACGCGACTGGATCATCCTGCCCCATCGTGACCATCCCGTCAGCGCCGACGCCCTTCCGCATACGGTGCGCGTTCGTCGTGTCGTCGGGATGGCGCAGCAGGTACTGCGGCTCGCCGTCGAGGCCAGGCAGCCAGCCCACCACGTCCTGGACAAAGCCGTCACCGCCCAGGCGCGCCGCGCGGGCCGAGAACCAGCTCTTGTTCTTTGTGCGCCAGGCAGGCTGGTAGAGCAGATCGAGCAAGCCACGCTCTGCCGGGGTGTTCAGGGCCGGTGCGCCCGCCGGGGCGGTCACAAGAGGGTTCTTTACGGTCTGTTGAATGATGCGCTTAACGGTCATTGAATTGGTCCTTTAGGCTGGTACGGCTACGCCGGGGTTGGTGGTGTATCTCAGGACGGCGGCGGTCACCGCGGCGGCGGCGTCTTCCTCGTCCACAAGGCAGGTGATCAGTTCGTTCGAGGTGGTGCTGCCGGGGGTGCCGACCGGGACTTCGTCGCCACTCATACCGATGTAGGTTCGTGACCGGCCCCGGTCGTAGGCGACCAGGAACTTGCCGGTGTAGCGGCCCAGCCGGTCGCGCAGGAACACCACGGACGGATAGGAGCTGAGAGGCCGGTCGCGTTCTTCCAACAGCACCGGCGGCAGCCAATAGCTGTCTTGGCCGGCGCTGCCCTTGTAGCTGACCATGACGGACATCCGCAGGCGTGCGCCATTGTTGTTGAATGCCCAGACCAGCCGCCCGGACGGGCTACGGCACAGAACGGTTTTCGACCGGGTGCTTTCCAGCACTCTCTCGATGTAGGCATCCACTTCGTCGGTCCAGGACAGTCCGCCGTCGTAGGATCGCCGCTCCATCGCTTTAGCGTCCGCGCGGAACACCATCATCAGTTCGTCGCCGCCGACCGGGACAGCCGTGGGTTCGGGAAAGTCTTCTTCTTCGCTGTCAAGCATGGCCGGGACTTCGCTGATCACCTCGGAGTAGGCGCGCAGGCTGGTCACCGTGCCCTGGTTGCGTGTCTCGTGGATGCGCAGGCGACAGTAGCGCGGTATCCGATCAACCGCGCGCGGATCAGCTTCTGCGGGGAAGCCCGACATAAAAAAACGATGTTCGGTGCCGTACTGGTGAGGCTGAAAGGCAAAGCCGTAGCCGAAGAAAGTCTGCGGCCCGAACACGAATGTGCTGTCAACCACCAGATCGAGGTCTGCCGCCTCGCCTGTGTCTGGGTTTTGGATCACCCAAGCACGGTTGACCTGCAGATCGCCGGTGGTTTTGATCGCCATGGCGAACACCAAATAGCCTTGATGGGTATAGAAAAACTGCCCGTCCTGCACCAAAGCGTCATCGTTGGTGGCATAGTGGATGATGGCCGCTGGCAACCAGGTGACATCATCGGTCTCGCCATCGGTCGCAGGTGGAGCTACGCCGCCGTCCGCGAAATCCTCGGTGTATTCCAGCAGCATGAACATATCATGGCCAGCTTCCTCCGGGTCCGTTCCCAGAGGTCCGTTGTTGCCGTAATAGGCGCGCCAGACCCGCCCGCTGCGATGGCATTGGGTGATGACAGGCACCATGCGGTTCACCATCGGCAGGTACGTAGCCATGGTTGCCGCATCAGTGATCACAGTCAGCTCCGGGCTGTTCGCCGGGTCTTCCAATGGCGCACCGTTGGTGTCGAGGTCGGCCCGCCAAGCTGCGGCCTCATCCGCCAGCCCGATGCTCCCATAGGCCTGCATCGTGTCGGATAGCGCCGGGACAGCTTCGTCCTGGGGCTGCGCGTCGAGGCCGAGCGTCGCCGTCGCGCTGAGCACCTTGCCCGTGGGGTCGACCTCAACCACGTCTTTGTCAATCAGGGCCGCATCAAAGGTCAGGGTCCAGCGGGTGGCGGGATCAAACAAGGGCGCGCTGCCGGAAAGGATGTTGCCCTGCGCATCGGTGCGGACCTCATCGTATACCGCCACGCTGGGATCAAAGGTAAGCGTCCAGCGACCGGTGCCGCCTTTTGTGTCCTCAAGATCGGTGCCGACCCGAGCGATCTGCGAGGCTGGGCCAAGGCGGATCAGTTCGCCGTCTTCGGTTGCCTCCACCTCCTCGCCATCTTCCACATCGGCCTCATCGCCGAAATAGAGGGTCTGGCGCGGGACGGCCACGGCACCATCTTTGATCGCATCCAGCGCCGTTTGCTGGGGGGCCGACACGATCTTTTCTTCGTCCGGGGTGTTGTCGACCTGGTCGAGACCCACGTCTTCTTTGTCCAGCGAGACTGCGCCGGTCTTTGCGTTCACCGACAACACCTGGGGCGTGTAGTCTTCCTTGAACCAGTTTCCCGCGAATGTGCCGGTGCTGGCGTCATCCGTGATCGCGACGATGCGATCCCCGATCCCGAACGAGACGCCATCGACGGTCCCGGCGACCGAGACAATCCAGAGGTGGCCGCTCTGGGCTGAACCGGCACCGGGGAATGTCCCAACTGACGCATCCCAGACGTCCTGCAGAATAATGGCAGCATCCAGCGCGTTGACCTTGGCCGTCAGATCATCGACCTCACTCTGCGGTGCCTTGGTGGCCAGAGCTGCAGTGGTGGCTGCGTCATCCGCCTTGGTCGCCAAGGCGGCGGTGGTGGCCGCGTCGTCAGCCTTGGTGGCCAGCGCGGCGGCGGTTGCGGCGGCGTCAGCTTTGCCCGAGAGAGCCGTGTCGCTGACCCGCAGCCAGCGCGACCAGGTCGCTACCCAGCGGTAGACCCCGGCATTGGGAACACTCGCCCCGTCATAGCCGGTCGCCGTCGCCTGAAGGTGGGTCCCCGCGTCCGTATCAGGCACCGAGGAGCCCACATCGTCGGCAACCGGTACAAGGGCCAGAAGGTCAGCCCAGGAGCTGGCGGGACTGAGCCCGGAAAGTACCTGGTCTTCCAGCAGATCAAGTTTTTCGGCAACGGGGCCAGCCCCCAGAAGCTGTTGGCTGAAGTTCTGGAAAGATATCCTTCCTGATGACCCATCCTTGTTACCGACGATCTCATCGACCAAGGTCTCTTCAGGCACATCTGTTGTTTTCAGTCCGCTCATGCGTGATCTCCGGTTTTTTAACCGTCTTCACACAACTTGGATCGTAATTGGCCCGGACACAGGTCCGGGCACCCCCTCTTCATTTTGAGGCTCGATCCATACATAATGGGTGCCCTGAACCAAGCACGATGTCGTTTCCTGAATAACGACCACATTGGAAATGGTTCCATCGAATGCAGTGTCGGACAACCACTCGATGGCGTCATTACCTGTCACGGCCTGAATGCGGTCCAGGTGGGTCTGATTGGTCGAATTTGTCGCCCCTGTCCGGACTGACCCACCAATCAGCCGAGCGGTAATGGAGCCTGCGGTTGCATCGGTGAGTTCATAGGAAAACCTGTAAAATTTGCCAGCCTCAGTGGCCAAGGACAGGGATGAACCGGTAGCCGAGCCAGGTGACTTTGTTATTTGCCCACCATCGACTGACCAGTCAGCTCCCAGCGTCCAGGAAGGCGACGGAACTAGGTTTGAACGGCTGCCATCACCAAGCTGAACTTCATAGGTCCGGTTCGGATCAACAGTCACGGCCGAGCCGCTGGCATCTGTTTCTCGATTCAATGTGGAACTGGACGAGCGATAGATCTGAACCGCTGTCGTGTTGACGTCATCGCCAGTTGCGAAACCAACAAGGAAGCCACCCAAGCCTCCGCTCAACAGGAATGTCTCATCGTCCAGCGCCGTTGGAATGCCAGCATCCTTTGAGCCGACGGTCAGGGTCAGGATCGGCGTGTATGGCCCCTCTACCCCAGTGGCAGATATGCTTTTTGCCCTCAGTTCAATGGGGTCTCCGTTTTCATAGGCTGCTATTTCTCCACCCCCGTTCGCGACCGGAATAAGAAGGCTTTCCCACGTAGACCCTCCATCAATTCGATGCTCGATCTCGAATTCGTTCGCGCGAATTGGACCGCCACCCTCTTCGATCTGATAGACGATGAGATCGGCATTGCCAGTATCAATGAGGCCAGATTTCACGCTGCTGAAGTGCGGGGCTGAAGGCAGTGCCAGGTTCTCACTGATCTCGGCACCAATGCTGCCCGACCAAGGCGGGATCTCCGCCTCATCCGTCAGCTGGTCAATTTCTGGAGCTGCGTCGATAAGCCGAAGGTGGCTGACGTGGCCATCCCCGGCTTCCACCTCAGTTACGATGAGAGGAATGCTATCGGCACTCAGCGGGCCGAAGTGGATCAGATCGCCAACCTTTGGCTGCACAGACCCTTTCTCAAGCGTTAGGACTGATGTCTCGCCACCAATTGTTAACACCGGACAAACAACTGACTGACCCACAGTGTCCGGCTCCTCGTGAACGGGCCGGTCTTCATAGATCCGGAAGCGAATGCCATAATCCTGCCCCTCAACCATCCCGACCAGATCATCGATCTCGACCATTCTGCCAGTGACGGTCTTGATCCGAGCTGCCACAAGAACCCTGTCGATAACATAGTGGGACGCCATGACCTGGTCGCCCCTGGTTGCGACCAATGCCGGACCATCCTGCATCACGCTGTAGCTGTCTGGCCGGTGGATTGTTTCGTAGAGGCGGCGCAGGCCCTCCCGATAGACCTCGGCCGGATCCGTTTTTCCGCGCTGTTCGAGCTGCTCAGTCAGCCTGATCGGTCCCTCATACCCCGGCCACCGCACATATCGCTCCGCCTCTTTGTAATCGTTGGTCGCATCCTTGAACTTGATCCTGAGAGCATGAGGCGGTTCGAAGTAGGATCGGGTTATCGAGAAATCCTGCGAGTTGCGGGGGTTGATATGGTCGACGATCAGTTCCTGCGGCCGGTCGATGGTGACACCCCATTTCACGCCGTCATGCCTTGGACTGGCGCGCCCGGCCGCCGCGATCTCGGTCAGGGCGTCGCGCAGGGTAAACTGCGGATCGTCCATCACGCGGTCATATTTCAGATCCTTCTCCACGCAAAATGCGTGCCATTCGATCAGCTGCTCCAGATCGATCTCCGAATCGAGTGCTGGTTTGGCGTTGGCATTGTCCTGGAGGGCATAGCGATAGAGAGACGCTGCGTTGCTCGTCTCCCGGTCAATCCATTCTTCGGCTTCCGCGTCGTAGTCGGGGCAGATCCTGGAGGCCATGACATTGAAGTTGTCCAACTGGCCGTTGAGCTGATCCGTTGCTTTGATCCGCAGTGCAACAAGCGCCATCGGCGTGTCGATGTTCAGTGGATACTCGGGGCGCAGGGTCTGAAGTGCCGCCCAAACTGTACGTTCCTGCGTCTGGTCCGTGCCGCGTTCATCCGTCATCATCGTCACACGCACCTCCCACCGGCCGCGCGATGGAAAGTCCCATGTGTACTGTCGATAGAAGGCCTCCAGTGTGCGCTCCACGACGGACAGCGTGATGACTTCCTGCCAATTGTCGCTTCCAGCAAGACGATGCTCGATCCTGATCTCTTTGGTGATCGCGACCTTGCGCCCCTTGTCGTCGAACACGACCAAGCCTGCTGGCCATGCGAAGATCACTGAAGCCCCGGCGGCGTTGGCACCGGTTGCCCTGGTCACCGGTTTTTCAACGCCAGGCTCGCCCGGAATGATCTCGCCCAGGTCATCGCGCGGCAACAACCGTGTCAGCTCGGTGCCAATTGACTCCTCGACTTTCTGATGTGGCATCAGGGTAATCGGATCATCGTCCTCTTCACCCTCCCGAACCTCAAGTTCCACCTCATCGTACTCGGCAATTGAGGTGTCACCGATGCGAAAATCACTGAGCAACAAGCGCCCATAGCCGCAAAGGAACATGCTCACGACGTACTGATCGCCATTCACGATCTCAGTGAATGGTCGGCAGGCAAAGGGAGGGGCAAACCTGAGTTTTCCCATCACGACAGGTATCGCGCCGTCCGGATCCAGCCGGTTGCGCCATCCGGAAATCGTGTAAGTGTTTTCAGGGCCGGGATCTGGTTCGGGCGGTGGGATAAGCGCATTGATTGCGAGGTTGCCCAAGGCTGTCACCCCGAGCGAAAGCAGCGCTCCCCCGGCCTTTGCACCTATTCCTAGAGCTGTTCCGATCGTTCCCGCCAGCGCGCCGCCAGATAGTGCTGCGGCCGCGACGGCGACAACGATGGAAAGGATGCTGCGCAAGGCGTCTTTACCAGGCACGACGCGGATCACCACATGCACACCTGGTCGGGGCCGGACACGATGCCAATTCTCGGGCTCGATGATCGCGGACCCTTGCCGGGTCACCAGAGCAACGCGAACAGACGGCCGCTCAGCATCGCTCAGCCCCGGCAAGACAGAAGCGACGATTTCAGCCACGGTCAAGCCAACAGAAACCTCGACATCTATGCGCCCGGCCGCCGGATCGAAAAGTGGGGCTGCCAGGACAGGGATCAGTTCACCCTTGGGGGTCATGGCGCAGCTCGTGAGATCAGATCCACATGCCGGAATATCCCTGTGAGGCGATGCGCCCAGGCACCGGTACGGTAATCGGCATGCTTGGCGCAGTCCTCGTCGGCCATGTGCAACATGATCCCATGCTTCACGATCAGGCCGACATGGGTATCCAGGCGACCGCGCCGGAAGACCGCAACGTCGAAAGCAACCGCGCTTCCATCGGTTGGGACCCAGACCGGAGATGATTTCCCGTCAGAGATCAAAGCGGCGATCTCCGCATGTTCTTCGACCGAGGAATAGCCAAGATAATCGGGCAACGTGATGTTGAGCTCTTCCTGGTAAACGACGCAGATCAAGCCGTAACAATCACATCCAGTACGCAGGCGGCCGTGCTCATCGTATGGCGTTCCGACATAGTTGTTTGACCATTGGTTCATAGGTGCAGCCCCGGAAAACTGTTGCGGTTAAGGCGTCCGACCGGGAACCGCTCAAGCTCGATCTCTTCGCGGGAAAATGACAGGCTGACTTCGCCTGCATTCATCTCGGCCGTGGTGATTTTCAGACCAACCCACTCGCGCTCGATGAAGTCTGGCGAAGACGCCAGAACAACGGCCATGTTGAGGGTGGCGAGGTCGGTAAAGGATCGCAAAAGTCCGACGATGTTGTTGTCCAGGTTCTCAAGAACAAACGACCCCGCCGCCGGTGCGTCTTGCTTGTCATCCGGCACAAGAACCGACGCGATCACCCAGAGGTAGGGTTCTGTTGCAGGGTTTGCGCCCTGCCAGGTTGATCTGGTTCCGTAGATCAGTGGGTCCGTGGAGATCCGCTCTGCATTGTCCGTGGATAGTCGGATGGGCGCATCCAGCGACGTGTGGGTGATCTCAAGCAGCAGGACATAGATCTCGTCACTGGTCGCGGCGTCTTGCATCAATCGGGCGTTGAGGCTTTTGCGGATCATGGCATCACCGTCACGGAGAAGCGGATAAGAAACTCGATACCCTGAATGGTCTCTGTCGGAGCTGATTCGCCGAAAAGGCACAGCCATTGAGCCGCGACCAACAGCGGTACGCCTTCGCTTTGAAAAAGCGGCTGCCCGGTTGTCGAGAGCAACGGCCAGCCGTCGGTTGTAGGATCCGGCATGGTGAAGAGCAAAGAACCGTGCTTCGTGTCGATCTCGTAGAACCGGTCGAAGGTCTGTTTTTGGCTTCGGGTGAGGGTGACCGACAAGCTGATGTTTTTTGCCACGCCGGAAAATTTGCGCCGATAGCCTGGCGGGCCATTCTCACTGATCCGCTTTTGACGTGGATCCTGCGACTGCCTTTGCCATGTTGACCGCTCAGGTCGTGGCAAATTCGTGGGCCATGTCAGAATGGTCATCTTGCCGGACCTTTACGTTTGAGACCGTATTGACCCTCAAGTTGCCTGCTGAGCGGATTGCCCCGCTGTGCAACGGCTGCAGCACCTTGCTCACCGATGGAGATGACCGGACGCTTCTGCCCGCCCGGGCCGACCGTTTCCTCCTGCGTAACTGGTTCGCCGGTGTAGTTGTTGATCATCACCACTGGCGCAGCCTGGTTGGCGACTTGCGGTGCAAACCCACTCGCAGGTGCCGGGTTGGAACTGACCAGCCCACCTTTCCTGTAGCCTGGCATGGAGCCCTTGCGGATGGCCTCCAGGTTCGCCGCGCCGATCCTGCGGGTGGCGTCCGCGTCAAAGACGAATTCCTGCTCGTGGACCACGCCAGCCACCCTGGACGGATCAGAGCCGCCGGTCGCCCCTCCAACGCGGAAACCAGGCAGACCAACAGCGCCTGCAATGCCACCGATCAGAGTGCCCCACAGACTGCCACCGCCACCACTCTGACCGCCGCCGATTCCGGTGATGTTGGACAGGATGGTACCGACGATATCCGCCCCCTGGCCCAGCGTTCCGAGGTTTTGCGTTGCCGCATCGGTTGCTGTGCTGAACTTGGTCATTGCCGCCTGTGCGGCCCCCAGACGGCGGTCGAAGTGCAGCGCACCTTCAGGGTTTTGCGCGCTCCAGCCTTGAGGGCGCTCGAAGCCGACAAAAGCACCAGTTGCCTCTCTCACATTGGTCGATGCAAGCAGACGCCGCATGGCCGCCCCTTCGGAACTTTGCAGCTCTTTCCAGACATATTCGAGTTGTCCTTGCACATCGCCAAGGTTCCCTCGTCCCCCCACCTGGTTCAAAAGCCCTGTCGCCCGGTTCTTGTGATGCTGAAACAGGCCGAACGACGTCGGTTTCCCGTTTATCACGTCGCCTTGAGCCAGCGGGTTGAACCCGCTTTCCGCGCTCACATTGCCCATGATCCCGGCAATTTGATGCGGCTTGAGGCCTTTGGCGGCAAAGAAACGCCAAACCTGATTTTGCACATCCTGCTGGCCGGTCAACCCGCCAGCCGCCGCAACGCCGTTGATGTTGGCGGCACCCCCGGCCTGACCGGCCGCACCAGCAGCGAACCCCAGACCGCCATTCACTGTGACGGTCCCGGCTGTCACGGTCATCGCGCCCGTGCTCATGATCTGTGACTTGAGGATGGAGGAGGCCTGAGGTGCGGTCGCCTTACCAGTCAGCCGGTCCCAGATCCCACCAAGGCCGCCGACTTCGTCCATCGTGCCGTAGTTCGTGCCCAGAATGGCGTTCTTCAGCGGGTTCTTGATCGTTAACTCGGTAAAGAGGCCGGTGATCTCGGCGGCGAGACCTTCCAGGGCACCGGAAATATCGCCTTTGGTCAGGCTATCGGTCACCTTGTCGATGGCGCTTTCCGCCGAATTGCCAACCTTGTCCCAGGCCTCGGTCCATCGCTCCAGCTCGAGCGTTTCCGCCGCAATGACCTGGGCGGTGCCTCGGATATTGCCCGCGATCTGGCTGGCCGGGTCGATGCCGCGCGCGCGGATCTCGCGCTCCGCTTCCAGAAGACCCAGTATCTTGGCCCGCATTTCCGCGTTGACCCCCAGGAGCGAGGCCTCAACGCGCAGCTTCTCAAGCGTTTCCTGCTGACCGCGCAGAAACTCAGCTCCCGAGGCTTGGCTGCGCTGCTTCTCCAGATCCGCGTAGCCGTCGCGCAATTGCTCGATCACCTTTTGCAGTTCTGCCTTTTCGGCACCCTCTGCCATCGCGGCCGCCGTGATCAACGGTCTGAGCTGCAGCTCCTCCTGGAGCTGTCTGTTGGCCTGTTCACTGGTCAAGGCGCCAGAGGCAACCAATGCGCTCAGACGCCCCCTGATCTCGATTTCGGCGCGCATGTCTCTGGCTTGCGTTTGTGCGGCGCTGGTGGCCTCGAGGAGCACCCTGGCGCGCGCCCTTGCTGCTTCAGCAGCAACTTTGTCGGAGGTCATTTCCTGATCGGCCAGCTCCAATCGGGTCCGGCGCGCTTCCAGATCGGCGCGCAGCAGCGGATTGCGCTCGGTCTGGATCTGAACATCCAGTCGGTCGAGCTGAAGCAGGCGGGCCTGTTTGTTGATCAGCCCATCCAGCGCATTGGATCGCGCCTCGATGACCTGGGCAATCCGTTCACGTTGGGTGTCATCCAGACCAGGCGCGTTCTGACCAGTACGCAGAGCGGCAATGTCGTTTTGCAGCGCCTCCCGCCGTATGGCGTCAGCAATCGCCGATGACTGGTCTGCGATACCAATGGCCCTAGAGCCAAATTTCTCGCCCCGCTCTCTTTCGGATCGGCGCATAATAAGCGCTGCTTCCCTGCGCCGTTCATCAAGCATTCGATCAAGTTCAATTTCGACTTGGTCAGCATCTCCGGCGTGGCTTACGAACCCACGAATTCGACCAAGTAGACCATCGCCCTGGCCGTCCTCCACCTTCTGCCTTGCGCGGCGAACGGCAGCCAATTGACCCCTTATAAGGATTTGCGGGTCAACGGCGGCTTCTCCATCCGCCACCGCGTCAATGAATTGGCCTGTGGCGTCCAAAGCATTGCTGGCACCGGTTTTCACGGCATTCCAAGCACCTGCCAGCCCCGTGACCGCCTCTTCGGCCTTTGCCAGCCGGTCAGGCAGGGCCTCAATCAGCACCGCGCGCGCCTCACTCTCGCGGTTCTGCGCCGCCAGCATCCGGGCATTGCGCGCCGTCGCCGCATCGATGAGGCCGTATTTGTTCAGCAGCGTATCCGCCGCCTCGGCCGGGTCGGCAAACATATCGGCCAGCGTCCCACCGATCTCTTTCGCATCGATGCCCAGTGTCGCGGCAAAATCCTTCGATAGACCAATCAGGCCTTCGAAGCTCTCTGAGCCGATCCTGCCGGTGCGCAGGAACTGAGCTTCCATCGACCGCGCCGCCTTGATGTTGATCCCGGCCGCAGCTGCGCCAGCGCGGGCGGCGGCTTCCATCTCTTCGGATGTGCCGGCTACCGCACGTCCGATCCCGGTGGCGGCCGTCGCCACATCCTTGGTTGATTTCAGATACCCGTTCCAGGCTGACGCGCCGACCACAACGGCGGCGGACACGCCGCCAATCGCAAGGCGACCAGCAGTCAAAGCTGATTTGAGCGCCCGAAACGTATTGCCGACCCCCCCATATATTTGCGTAATCTGTGGACCTTGCTGCATCAGGATCTGCTGCAGAGGCATGCCGAGTGCCAGTGTCTGCACCACGTCATTGATCTGATAGGACAGATTCTGGGCCTGATGCGCGTTCAGTTTCATGTGGTTGCGGTTCGCCCCCAGAACCGGATTGAGTGCTCCGATCTGGGCAACCTGCTTGCGATACCCGGCCTCAAGGTGCGCCATTGCGGCGGCATGCTCCTTTGCTGAGATTGCACCCGATTTATGCGCCGCATTGATCTGTTTCAGCTCGGCCTGGTAGGTCCGTTGCACCGCGAAAAGCGGTACGTACTTCGCCCGCATATCTTCGATCTGTTTGGGGATTTCAGGTCCGAAGTGAGGCGTTGCGCCAGTCGGCTGGTTTGCAGGGACTGGACGCGCGGGAATACCTGAGCGGCGCTTGGCCTCCTCCTGGGCTTGCCGCTCGGCCTCGGACAGCTTCAGGGTGGCGGCTGCCGCTTCACGCGCGGAGGCGGCTTCCTTTTCAAGCGCGGTGGAATGGGCCTTGGCTGTAGCAGTTGATTGCCCTGTCTGGGTGTTGATGGTTCCCAGGGCCTGATCCATCTGGGTCAGGGCGGTGCGGGCCTGATCGGTATCTGCCCGGAATACCATTGCGATGTTGAAAGCAGTATCACGCATCAGTTCTCTCCCATCGCGGCCAGCGCCGCCAGCTCCATCACCTGCAGATCATCAAAGACGTCGTCGGCTGCCTTCCTGCGCCGCAGCACCACATCGACGGCGCTGTAATCCAGCCCAGTCAGCTGGCCACCACTGGGGCCGACAGCCACCCGCCACTGTGTTTCGCAATCCAGAAAGATGCACAGGCTCTCCCAGTTGACTGCCCAAACCTGAAAAGCATGGGTCTCGGTTTGATCGACCTCGACGGTCAGCCCCATTGTGGCAAAATCGGCGGCGACATCGTCATCGACGGTAACGGGAAGTTCAGGGTCGGCCTTGCCGCTTCTCCCGAACGCCCAGGCGCGCGCCGCCGCCCTCAGTTTCCCAGGCGCGCATCCTTGCCGCTCAGGCTCTCGTTGTAGGCGGCATAGACCGCCTCGCGGAACCAGGCCTTCTGAAGGGCATCCCTGAAAGCCTGATCGGTAAAGGAGACCGGCGACTTTGTGTCATCGACCACACCCGACCAGTTCTTGCAGACCAACCGCAAAAAATCGTGCTCGTGTTTGACGATATCCTTGGGGTCGATCAGCACATCGAGCTTTTGCTGGTTCTCGATCTGCTTGTCCCGGTCAATGGCCTCGAACTGCATCTTGAAGGTCTGTTTGATGACCTTTCCGGCATGATCCGGATCGGGGTTGGGAATACTGACCGTGACCGGCCACCAGTAGGTGAATGTTTTTGTGATCTGGAAGTCCATGTGGTGTCCTTTGATGCTGGGAAAGAGAGTGCAAACCGGCGCGCGTTCAGCGCACGACGATTTCCAATTCGTCGCGGCCACTGTCCGGGGTTAGCAACAACGGCAGTGAATAGTTCACGATGTTGTTGGTCTGGCCCTGCGTCGGACGTCCGATCTCAACAGCGGGCGCAGTCACCTCGACGATGTTGCCCTCGGTCGTTCCGTGGACCAGCGATGAGGCACCAAGGGTGCGCGCCTGGGAAATCGCAAACCAATCGACTGTCGCGAGGGATTTTGCCTCCACAACAGCCGTACCTGTGGCGCTCCGATCCGTGATCGGCATATTCTCATCGCCGATCAGGAAGCGTGGCGTGACCGTGTTGCCCAGATCCAGCGAAAAGCTCTCGGCAATCGCGGTCCAGCCGTGCAGGGTGAGGACCGTCGCTTCCTTTGACACGACCAGGGGGTCAATCCAGCCGGTCTGGCTCACCGCAGGCATGGACCCGATGTCAGTGATCGTGCCCAGCAGTCCCATGAACGTGAAGCGATAGTAGGGGATGCCCTTGGGCGTGAAGTTCAGCACGAGGTTGCCACGGCACCCCAACATGACGTGCTGAACCTTGTCACTGACAAAGTAGATCGACGCCGCCTCAACCCCGTCCTCGACGATGTTGTAGGTCACATCCGTATCAACATTGATTGTCTCGCTCATGCCGACAGCCCGCAGCGCAGAGCTGTATTTCGGCGGCGTACCTGCAGCACCCGAGCCTGCAATTTCGATGTCGAACTCGAGCCGGGCGTAAATGCCTGCCAGCTTCACGCCCTGGTTGCCCAGGTAAGGCAAGAGCAGATCGCGGGACACTTCCTCGCCTTCCATCGGGGCGAAGGTGACGTTCCGCGCGATCAGTGCGTCTGCGGCGGCTGGCGCGGCATCTGTCCCGTAGGTTGTTTCGATCTTGCTCAGGATGGCGAGTTTGCGCCAATGACGGACAGCCATGATCAGTTTCCTTCCTTGTTTTCGTCAGATGCAGGCACATTGGCCGCATCATCAGTCAGTTGTTCACGTTCGGGAGCGGATGCTTCGCCGGTCGGTTTCTGCACCTGCTTGAGGCGCTTCGACTTTGGATCGCGCACAAAGCGACCGCCTGTTTCGGGTTTCTTCATGGTTGGTCTCCTGTCAAAATTCGGCTGGTTTCCCATGTCTGGGCGTAGACACTTCGGTTGTTGCCGAGCGATGAGCTCTCACCGCCCACCAACTCAAACGGCTCTTCGGCCTCTTCCGGCTGCCAGCCTGCAAGGGCCTGTTCGATATCGGTCTTGAAACCATCGAAGGCTCTGGCACGGGCCGCGCCCTTGGCGTCGGAGTGCTGCTGGATGACAAATGCGACGACGAACTGGACCTGGACGAGCTGAAGGTGCCCCCCCATCGACCGGCTGTTCGGCTTGGCCCTTTCGCGAAAAGGAACCACGAATGCGGTGCCGCTTTTGGCCGCGGTCCCTGCGACCAATGCGTCCAGGTCCTCGGCGATCTCCACGGCGGTCAGCGTGGTGGCGGTGTCTTCCAGATGCTGGCGGATAACTTCAATCATTGTAGCCAGCCAGTTTCTGACGGGTGAACACCTCGTCGGGATGAATAGCCATATGGACGCCTTGCGTCTGTTGCGGCTCTTGCCCTGCCGCATCTGGCAGCGAAATCATGCCGCGCGCCACATCCTTCAGGGCCGCAAGGGCTTCTTTGTGGTCATCCTTCACCTGGTCCGGTGCGCCGTCTCGGTGAAGGTAGTACCGTGCAATCGATGTGGCCCAGGTACGAACCAGATCAGGTGTCTGAACAAACGGCAGGCCGTAGCGGTGCGCGACGTAGCCATTCACGATGTTGTCGGCATGCACCAGGGCGGCTTCGATCACATCGGGGTCGGGCGCGTCGTTACCGTCACGATCTGCGACCTGCAGGATCTCCGTTTCACCTGCGCGCTCGATCAGATCTTCAAGAGCAGCATAGGTCATGCCAGCACCCAGTAGCCGCTGCGCAGATACCCATGCCAGTGATCCACATGGTTCACCGAAGGCTGCAGCGTTGGCTCCTCCCTGGAGCCATTCCAGTTCCAGCTCGGGCGGTCGCCGCCGGGCTTGTGGCCGTCTCCGACCAACAGCCTGCCGATTACGCCACATCCACACGGGCAGACGTAAACAAGCTCGTAGAGGCCAGCGACACGGCGCGGCTCCAGGCAGAAGCCGCCGGGCGACATTGCCTTTTCAAGCGTGACGCGGTCTGGATATTGAAAGGCGCGGATCATGCTTCGTCCTGATCCTCGGGCAAGGTCGCGCGTCCGGGCTTAAACACGGCGCGGTTCATTGCCATGAAGCCCTGCTCGATGTTGGTGCGGCCAATGGCCAGCCAACGTCCGTCGATTTCCTGCCATTCCTCCAGTTCATCGAGAATACGCAGAACGCGCTCCTCGGCTTCCTTGTTCGCCTGGACAAGGGCCAAGGCGTCATCGGACTGCGGGCGGTAACCGTGAACGGGAAGGCCTTTGTGGGGTGTGTCGGTCATAAGTGTGCCCTGGTGCTGGAGGTAGGATTGAAATGCCAGGGGACCGAAAGGCCCCCTGGCGAGGGCAAGGCTTTGCCAGCCTGGGGGGTTGTTTAAGTCGCCTTGCCTTTGGCTGCGGGCTTCCTGCCCGTCTCTTTCTCGGCGGCCTTGGTAGGCGCGCTCTTTTTGTCAGCGTCTACAGACGCTGGGCTGGGTTTCTGCTCTGCTGTCAACGCGGCGATCTGGCCTTCCAGCTCCGCGACCTTCGCCTCAGCCTGCTCTGCGCGGCCCGCCATGATGTCGCGGCCCATCTCGACTTCCGCGCGCTCGGCTTCCAGCCGATCCGCGCGCTCGGTCGCGGCCTTGGCGCGCGCCTCGGCCTTGCGGGTTTCTTCGACCAGATCCTCGACGGCGACCACAACCAGCTCTTCGGCCTTTTCCTTGACGGCCATCTCGAACTCGGTGATCTCCACCTCAAGCTCATCGTCCAGATCAGCCAACTTGACGGCTGCTCCGGAGGCTGCGAGCTGGTCGCGGACCTCTTTGGTCACGTGGACCTTTGCGCCGACCGGTTTGCGAATGCCATCGACCTTCGCAGGCGCGATCAGAGTGACTTCAATCAGATCTTCCATGTTGATCAGATCTTCCATGTTGATGCCCTCCTTAGGCTGCAGCCGCGCCGGCGTTCTGGAACAGGAAGCCGCCTTCGGCCCCCACCAGGTACGGACGGCGCTCAACCTTCGTCGGATAGATCCAGCTGTCGTTCGAGTTTTCGAAATAGGGTTGGTTCACCATCGGATATCCGGCGAGCTCGTAGGTGTAGCCAAAGGAGGGCACCCGGAAGTTGTCGCCGGTCAGAGGGACATAGGCGAGGATCGCATCGTCACCCCAGACGTCGGTTGCCGGATCATCGTCACCGGCGGTTTCCGGCAGATAGACGGCCTTGCCCACCACCACCCGGTCAACTTCGAAGTACGCCGCCAACATCTCGACCGTGATGCTGTCCTTGCTGGTGTACTTGAACTGCTCCTTGATGGCCGGGTGATTGCAGAGCGCATTCTTGGCCGTCGGCCCCAGCTCCAGCGTGTTGGGATAGCGCCCGATCATGCTGCGGATCGCTTCCTTCGCCGCGTCCATGTCGCCCTTGGGGTCGCTCGTGGCACTGGTCCAGCGATCCGTGCCGGTCAGCGCGAGCTTGTTGTTCGCAGAATAGTTGGTCGCGTTCCGGGCCATGGTCGCACATTCGTACTCAAGGTTCAGATCGACGACGTCCAGCACCATGTCGATGGCGTTGGCAGCGAGATCGACGCCCGGAATGCTCATCGCCTCTTCCTGGTGCTCGATGGGCACCAGCCCTTCAAGCGCATCCTGGACCAATGAGATCGGATCGGATTCGTAGCCGTACTGGACGCGCTTCTTGTTCGCGCCAGGCGCGCGGCGGGTGTTGATCATCCGGAAGCTTTCCTTGCCAAACTTCAGGACACGCATGGAGCGGTTCGGGATGCGGACACGCGGAAACAACATTTCCGCGATGAACATGGCGTTGCGGTAACCGCGCGCGTGTGTCGACAGGATCGGGTCGACGACGGCGGCGGTGCGGACGTTTACGGGTTGGTTCATGATGATTTTCCTTAGCGCAGGAGGATTGTGACGTATTCGCCATCGGCGGCTGCTGTGAGCGCTGTGGCAAACGGGTTGACAGGATCGACACCGCCGGTCTGGACGCCACCTGCGGCGGCCGTTTTGACCTGCTCGCCTGCGGCAATTGCGCCGACAGCTTTGACACGCACTGTCCCGATCACGCAGACCGCAACGTCCATGCCGATTTCTGTGGCAGGGTTTTTGGCAAACCCCTTCACCGCAGCATCGTTGGTCGTAATCTTGGCGTCATCAAAACCGATGAGGTCATAGGCATCGAACAGGCCGGTGGCGGTGGCGGTGAGGGACAGGACGTCCTGGAAATATTGCATCTGTTGTTCCTCCTTCAGGAAACGGCGCGCACAGCCGCGAGATACGCGGTGTCCGGATGTTTGTTCTGGTAAGCGAGCGCCTTCTGGTGGATCTCCAGCTGAGCCGGATCCACCGTGTTGCCATCACTGGCGAAGGTTGCCGTCTGCTCGGAACCGGCCTCGGGCAGATCGAGCTTGCCGAAGCTCACGGCCTTGGGCTGCTCTTTCAGAACGGCACGGACAGCATCAGCCGGGGACAGCTTGGCCTCTCCTTCGGCGAAGGACACCGACACATCGGCAGGCAGAGCGTCCAGGATCGCGACAACCTTGTCCTTGGACGCTGGCAGAAGACGGCCCTCGGTTACCAGCTCGTCGGCGAAGCTGACGTTCTGATCGTGGGCAATCTTTGCTTCGCGCTCGTTCAGCTTTGCCTCACGGGCGGCGAAATCGGCTTCCTTTTGGGGGTCAGCCGGTTTGGGGTCTGTGGGCACAATGGCCTCCTTTTTCGGTTCGGGGGTGGTTTTTGGCGCTGAGAACGCGCGCGGGGTTTTTTCGATTTCGGTATCGTCCAGCCATTCGATCTCGTAGGCCGGGATCGCCTTGTCCGCGTCCTCAAGGCCGAATTTCTCGATCAAGAACTCGCGGATGCCCTGGAACATGCGCGCGGTACGCTCAAAGCCCCATTCGCCAAAATCGGCGGTAAAGGTGATGGCCTCGTCCGAGGTGATTGAGAACTGGGCGTTCTTCAGGCCGCTGACGGCAGGTGCCGCGCCGCCGAGAAAGCCGACATGCTTGGGATACCAGGAACCGGGCACCGGGTTTGCAGAATGGTCGGGCGGGAAGAACGACAAGGACACCTTCTTGTAGCGTCCAGCCTGAACAGCCGCAGCGAACTCGGCGTCGATGTCGCTCAGATTGGCGTAGAGCCGCTCTTCGGTTGCGTCGAACTCAAAGCTGTCGGCCCAGCCGAATGCAGGCGCATCGGTGCTGGGATGACCCACAACAATCGGCGCGGGTGCGGTATCGGGCGCATAGGCGTCCGCGATGGCCTTCAGGTCCGCATTCGAGAACGACAGGGAGCCGCCCTGCATGGGGGAGAAAGTGCCGGGGCGGAATACTTCGATCCGGGCGGTCTTCGGTTGGGTTGTAGCTTTGGGCATCAGGGCATGATCCAGTTCGTTCAACGTGGATCATCTCTAGCGGCGTGATTTGCACCTGTGGCCCGGACCTAGGTCCGGTCATCGAAAATCAGCTCTGCGAAGGGCAAGGTGCGCGATGAATTGGCTTCTGGCAAGCCGGAGTTCGTTGTTCTCTACTGGGATAGGGGCTCAATCGGGGCACAGAGCCATTCTAACACCACCTTAACACCCCTTGGCCGGATTTTCCGGGGGTGTGGGCGCAGGAGGCACCCTGCGCCCCACAGCGGCGATTTTTCCCGATAGGCAAAATCAGTCGTGCAACCACTCGTCCGCGATCTCGATAATTGCAGCCTGGTCCGCATCGGAAATGCCCAGGTAAGGGCGCGCCGGGATGGTGATCTCATGGGCGGGAATTGTCACATCCTGGACCGCGTTGGATTTGGACTTCTTTACAAAGCGGTTGCCGATCTCGCCGGTCCTTTCGTTGCGTTTGAGGAATATCTCGCCCTGGCGCGCCGGTTTCTTGATCGTGCCGCCCAGCTGGTGGATGGCAGCATATGGGACGGCCGAGCCGATCTTGACTTCCGTGCTGTCAGCCTGGGCATTGATGGAACCGGCAAGATCGCCCTGCGCCCGAAGAATGGCGATGGGCATTTGACCGCGTGAAGCGCGACCCCGGATCGTCGATGGCAAAAGCGGCTTCCACGGCTGACCGTCCGGTGAGGTCTCGCGGTCGAAAGTCTCCTTCGTCGAAAAGACCAGGTACTCGCCCACGTTCTTGTAGAACCCGGCCGACTGGGCGAGGCGGCGTTTGAGATCCTCCACGCCCGCCAGGGCTTCGCTGGCGTCGATTTCGTAGCTGATACCGGTCATATTGATTTTCCCGTCAAGAATGCCTATTTTCAGATGTGTCGGAGATGCGAAGACCGGTGATGGTCCAGCTAGTTATCTGACCGGGCGGCAGGATCACCTCTGCCGCCTTTTTCGTTTCCAGAGCAGTTTGCCGCCGCGTCTCCGGTCAAGCTGCTTCATGTCCGGACGGCCCTTTTTGTCAGATGGGGGATAGGCGGTGACCGCCTCCCAGAATTTACGTCCGATCTGAAGAACGACAAGCAGGCCGGTTTCCAGATCGACACGGATGTAGCGCCGATCCACAATCAGGTTCTCCACTGAGCTGTCCAGCGGATCTGGGCGCGATACCACGCCGACCCAGATTTCATCTGGATCCATGATGGTCTCTGCCATCAAGGGCGTGAGCACTGCACGATCCCGCTTTCCAACCTTCAGATCACCCCGCGCAGTCCTGAAATACTGATCCGAGATCGGGATGCGGTCGCCTGCCCGGTCCTCGAACAGGACCGCTTCACCTCGCTTTGCACCGAAAGGTGACAGGAAGCCGTCGATGTACTCCGCATCGGTCAAACCCTCCGCCAATGGTTCAGCTTTGAAGGGTCGCGCCTTCGCAATCAGGTCTTCAATAGGTTCGGGTACGTCCACCAGGGCAACGTGCCGCCCGAACTCAGTCGGGCCACCCGCCTCTTCCATCAGCTGAGACGGGACCAGACCCCGCTCCCAGAGGTTTCCGGGCTGGTAGTCCCAGCCATAGCCGACACCCTTCGGCTTCCGAACCGTCTCGCCGGTCGCAGCATGGGTGTAGGTCTCCATGATGATTTCAGGGGCGGTGTCCGGGCCGTCCTTGCCCAGGCGGCGCAGATCGCCTTGAGACAGGCTGGCAACACCGCAACTGCACTGCCAGTCGTTTGGCGGAAAGTGGTAGTCCCACCAGGGGTCATCATGTCGCAGGACAAGGCCATCCCAGGACTGATGCGATGGCCTTGGATTGCGTGGTACGCGGGTGTCCGCATGACGGTATTGCCAGAACGGCCGCAAGCGCAGCACGTCCGGATCGCGCATCTGCTGAAGACGGCCCGCCATATGGCTTGTGCGCATGTTGGTTTCGAAGATTGTACGGATGCGCCAATCCCGACCGCCATTGTAGTCCCAGCCATATTTCTCGACGATGCGGTCAAAGTCTTTGGCAAACGCCTTTCGGTCCCAGGACTGTGCCGCGTCGAGAATGGCCTCATGGAATTCCTCGACCATCGCAAGGTCCGTCGCACCGGCCACGACGAATGCCCTGTCGTGATCACCGGCCATGGCATCCGTCCAGGCCTTGGTCGGTTTGGCGCGTTTCTGCAGCAGGAAATCAATCTGCTCCTGAAACGGCTGGGGCACCACCTTCGCTGCGAACTCTTCGGTCGCATCGGTTTCGGCAAAGACTGCCTCGCGCCCCTGCAAAGCCGAAAGTTCCAGCGCCTGGTCAATCAGTCGCCCCAGGAGGCTTGGTGACCAGCCGGACCAGAGCTTCAACAAGTTGGCAGATGCCTCATCGGCATTCGGCGCATCCACCGCCTTGCGGATCGCCGCGATGCGCCGCGCGAAATGATCCGCCGATTCCGCCAGCAGCTGGTCGGTCAGCTGCGCGGTTGGATTGTCCGGATTGGCAAAGCAGGCGTGATCATGAACTTTTTTTTTACGCTGTTTTCCAGCCGCGAAGCTGGGCGCTTGAGGCTCTTCGATCCGGCTGCGCATGGCAACCAGCTGATCGATGGTCTGATCGGACAGACCTTCTGTCAAACCGTGTGATGTGATGTACTCACGGGCATCATCGTCACTGTCGAACTGGCGCGCGGTGCGAACAACGGCCATCAACGCCTTGTCCACGGCGATGGCAGCCTCTGCCTTCGACTTGCGCACCTTGGCCGTTTCGACCTCGTTTTCTGCCCGGACCCGCCAGACGTCCGGCACACGCGCACCAGGCACGTTGTAATCGACAATCCACGTCAGCAGCTGCTGTTTGAGCGTATCGGACAACAAGTCGCCATCACTGTCGACCAGGTTCTCCAGCATGTTCTCATGGGTCTGGGATGCAGCCCTGGAGCCGTTGGAGCCGATGTCGGTGGTCAGCGTCTCGCCATTGACGCAGATCGACATCTGCTTGTCCCAATAGTTGAGGAATTCCTGATAGGTCACAGAGCCGCTGCGCGCCGCCTCAAGGAACTTCACATCCGTGCCAACCGGAACGGTCACTGCCGACGATGTTCGGATCTGGTTCAGCGAGATCATCAACTTCCGTTGCTCCTCGGGCAGGACACCAAAGGGGATCTCTGCCACGACTGTCGGTCCGGCAAACTTTTCGAGGAAGTGCAGCCAGAACGCTACACCCTCTCTTTTGAACAGGACCGGCCAGAACAGACGGGTGCCAAGGCCAAGTCCGTAAGGGTTGTTCCCCTTCACACCATGCCGATGCACGATGAACTTGCGACCAGGCAATTCAATGCCGTCCCTCATGTCCGTGTAGGTCAGCAGGCGCGGATTCCAGTCTTCATCGAACACAAACCGCCGCTGATCGTGCGCAACAATCTTTTCAGGCGCGATCAGCCCCTCACGACGCCCCCAGACGATTTCCGAAACGGCAAAACCCTTCAACGTGGCATCAAGAAAATCCTCGCAGATCCGATCAAAGGGGAGCGCCTTCAAGAGCGCTTTGCAGATCTCGGCCGCGCGCACGTCCTTCGCATCGTCCGATGCCGCCTCGACCACCCATTCCCGCGCCACCAGAGTCTTTTTGCGCTTCTGGAGCATGGCGAAGGCATGAGTGTCGCGCTCAATCTCATCGTAGATCTTCAGGCCCCGGCCGCCGCCCTTCTGGATCAGCGTCTCATCGACATATTGAAGCGCGCCCGAAAAAAACGGGATCGTGATGTCGTTCCGCGCGTTCGCAATCAGATGCTTCGCGTCACGGGGCAAATTCTTGCGCTCAGATGCTGTCAGATCGCTGTCAGAGTTGTTCACAGGCGGTATCCTTCCAGAAGATCGCTATGCGCCGAGGATGAAGTGGAAACGCCGGTCTCACTTCCAGCCAGACCGCCGGCATATCGCAGGGCGTTCTGCCAAAGCATGTCCAGGCAATCGGGGCCGTCGTCATGATCCGCATCGGGCCATTGCTGGAGCTGATCGATCATGGTGGTGTGGTTGGCATTGAAGCGGATCAGACCGGCGGCGACCGGCGGCTGCAGCCGCTCGATGCGCAGGTTTTTGTCAGCATGGGGCGTGATCGGTACCGCAGGCAGGGCCACGCCCTGTTTTGCCGCCTCGGTCATGAGGCTTGTGCGCAGGAATTCTTGGAACTGCACCGCTTCCACAAACCACAGGTGCGCCTGGTACTTCTTCTGCATCGCGATGGCATCGCTGATGATGATATCTGGCAGTCTCTTGCGGATCGATGCCTCGAGCAGATCCATTCTGCCGGTCATCCGATCAAAACCGCCCACCAGAATGGCCGATGGATCACGGCCCTTGCCATGCTTGCCTAGCGACGGGTCGATGGCCCCGAAATGGATCAGGTTGGGTGTCGGAATAACGAAGTAGATCAGCTTTCCGAATGGATTGCCCTCGGAAATCGGCTTGTTCTGATACTCCGTCTGGAACGCGTCATGCGAGGCCGCGCGTTCGAACATCAGGAAGATCAATGATTGCATCGACGGCCAGTTGACCACTGCGCCCGCATCCATCGCGGCCTTGTTGGCCAGATAGAATGCCCGTGCCGCCGGTTCGCCGTCGTTCTGATAGATCTCTTCGAACCGGTCCCAGAGCTCCATGTTGTCGGGCCATTTGACGATGGCCTGGAACTCGACATTGCGCCAAACAGGCGACTTGGCGGCCCGGACGATCACCGCATCGTAATGCAACACGGTCCCGACCCAGATGACGTCCATGGACCCATCGGGAGGTCCAACCTTCAGAGCTGCGCGGTTGATCCAGTTCTCCAGTTTCTTGCGCTGTTCGGGCGACCGCACAGCCTCGTCGTTTTCCAGATCGTCGAAAAACATCATGTCGGGCCGGTGCGGGCCATGCCTGCGGCCCCTGATCTTCTGGCCCGCACCCAAACCTTCGATCCGGATGTTGTTGCGGGTGACGATCTCGCCCTCGCGCCAGACGCGACCGATTCCGCAGATTTCGGGAAAGTCAAATTTCAGCCGCGGATTGCTGGTTAATTCCGCCTTTATCGCTTCGATCAGCAGTGCCGCCTGGGAATAGACGTCGCAGGCTTCAAGCATGTACTTCTTGCGCCCGAGCATCACGCAGTAGAGCGCGAAGCCGAGCGAGAGGTGCGTGGATTTGGAGGATCCGCGCGGCGCGATGAACAGATCCCTTGCCCCTCCAGGTCCCGCGAGGATCTCCGGCACCCGCGCGAAGATGTGCTGGTGGAACAGGCTGTGATCGCCCCGGACGTAGTGCGGCAGATAGGTCTCGAGGAAGTACTGGAAGCCGGACTGCGGATCTACAATCCGGTCCAGACGTTCGGTGCGCGCGTCGGCATCTGCCGGAAATTCCGATACCGCCAGTTCAATCCAGCGCGAGAAATCGTTGGCCATTGCCGCAAGGTTCTCGCGGAACTCCTTGCGGCTGACCTTCGCCTTGAGCTGCGGGCGCTTGCTCATGAGGCGAACCGCGCGGTCAGCATGTCGCCAAACGGCTCGAGGATTTCAAGAATGGCGGCACTGTGGTGCGGAAATTCCGCTCGCACAAAATCCAGCATCTGCGATACCACGTCCTGGGCAACGCCCAGCTCGGAGATCCGGGGTGCCAGCTTGCCTGCAGCGGATGTCATCTTCGTCATCCCATCAGCCAGCGACGTCAGGTGCTTGATTTTCTGCTCCATCGGAATCGTATCGTTCTTGATCTCGTCGATCAGAGATTGGGCCATGATCATGAAATCTTCGACCACGCTGGAGACCACGGCCTCAACACCCTCACCGGCAATGATCGATGCACTGCGCGCGATATCCCAGTCATCGCCCTGCGCTTTCGCCGACTTCTTCCAGCGGGCGAAGGTGGAGGGGCTGATCCGATGGATTGCCGCAATCGTGGTGCCTGTCATGCGCCTGTAGACGTAATCAGACCGGGCTTTGCGCCTCTTGTCTTCTGGTTTGGACATTGTCAGCCTCTTCAGTTCTTGGGGCGCGCGTCCAGCGCGGCCTGGTAGAGCATGTTGATCTGCCCGCCGATGGTACTCATCTGCAGGTCGAATGCGGTTTTCAGGCCATGTACTTCGCGTTTGACGTCGCTGACGTCCGACTGGGTCGCGACCTTCTCCATGGTGCGCTCAACTTTCGAGACGCGATCACCGATGGAGCTCAATTCACTGCGCATTACGCCCAGATCGGTGCCGAGCGTACCAACTTCGCCCTCAAGCCGCCCCAACCGCTGCACCGTCTGCTCTTGCGGCCCGGAGGCCTCGCTGACAGCGTCCTGGGCAACCTTCTTCATCTTCCGATGCAGCCACAGGATGAGTGCGGACAACGCGCCGAAAACGGTCAGGATCAAGCCAATAATCCCCGTTGTAATATCCACGTATTCCATCATCAGAAGAGCAACCAAACAGTGAAAATCCAAAAAGAGATGAGCGAGACCACTTCCCACCCGATGCGGTGGGCGAAACGCCGACGCGAGGCATTCTGCGCCCTTACGAGCGGAACCATGACCCCATAGAGCCCAACGCAAACGATCAGTGAAAGCACTTCCGGAGCTGGGTGCATCCCCCACAGATTAACCCCCTTGCCGAGGAAAAACCGCGCCAAGACGTAATACCCGCGCTCAATCGACAGACCGACGCAGGCAATCGCAATGGCGGCCATAAGGCCATGTTCAATGGCCAAACCGCCCAGCCCCTTGTTGAAGGTGCTGAGCGCTCTGCCTGCCAAAATGAACAAGATGACAACCATCGCCAGGTGGCTGGCGATGGTCAGGCTATTCTGCTCAAGGCCCATTCACGCTGTCCTTTCGCAGGGTCCGGGCGAAATCCTTCAGCGTGTGGCCCCCCATGTAGAGCGCCATAAACAGACCGGTCAGCGACAGCAGCATCGTCATATCGATCTGCGGCACCGCCCATTTCATGATGGCGTTGATCATGTGGACGGCCACGATGTTCCAGAACCAGAGGAACATCAGGAAATACATCCAGAGCGGCCGCCATGCGCTGAACCAGCGCGGACCTTGGGTCTCCAGCGTGAGCAGGGCAAATTGCTTTTCAACGCCACTGGCATAGAGCGCGATCATCTCCGGTGCCATGGCTTCGACCTGTTCAATCGCTTCATGGATCAGGTCGGGGTCAGTCTCCGCAACCGCTTCCAGTTTGCTGACCGGCACCCCGGCCCGCTTGGCGATCTGGTCGACAACATCCATGACAAGCCCTGTGGGGCCGTTGCCGATCTTGCCCGAGAGGATCTGGCGCACCAGGGGCGCGCCCACGTTCATTGCGGTGGCAATCAATGCTGCTGACATATCAAAGCTCCCTCAGCCATTTTGCGATTTCCGGATTGGACGCCTCGATCATGGCCGCAATTGCATCGCGGTAGGTCCATGCCACCCAGATCAGCCAGGCAACACCACCTCCCGCGCCCAGGGCTGAGGGGTCCACGGGCAGTGCGTCGATGGCAGGCACCGCCGCACCGGCCGCAGTGCCACCGGCGGTGGCGGCACCGGCAGTGGCCGCTTTGCGTTTCGCGTCCCGCATGCGCTGGACTGTCGAAAGCGTTGCCCGGCCAATCAAACCATCGACGGTCAGTCCATGCTTGCCCTGGAAAGCGCGAACCGCCGCTTCAGCAATGCCATCCGAGCGGCTGCCGGGATCAAAACCAAGCGCAGAAAAGTCGGCGCGCAGATCCGCGATCTCCTGGGCAGACATGCTCACCACGATTCTTGCCGAGCCACCTTTCGAAACCGGCAGTTGGCCACCATAGGTGCCAAAGCGCATCACTTCGTATTCCTCCGCGCGGCGACGCGTCAGCCCCTTGAGGACACGGCCACCTGCCTTGTTCCAGAGACCGAGGCGGCGCTTGACCTCTGACCAGTTGCCGGAACGCCAGGACTTGACCCAGCTGGCGCGCTTGATTGCGCCGGTGTTGAAATGAAAGCTGACCGCACCATCGAAATCATTCTGCGAAGCGCCGGGCATTTCGTCGTTGACGGTTGGCTCATAATTCCGGTGCAGGGCTTCTGCCAACAGGCTGGACGCTTCGGATGGCGTAAGTTGCATACCGCCCTTGGGAGAAACGACGCCGGATGCCTTGGTCAGGCCCGCGCCAATGGTCCAGATGCCCACCGGATCGCGGTAGGCCTTGAGTACGACGCCTTCGTGGCGCTCGAGGAATGCGATGCCCTCAGAGCTGGTCTTCAATTGAGTTGCTGACATGAAAAAACCTCTGGCTGGCTGAACGTTGCCAGAGGCATGCGGGATAGGTGCTGACCAGTTTAGCGGACATACGTCCGGGCCGATCACTCACCGTCAGAAAACATGTCCAGTTGATTGGGGTCGCTTTTGCCGCCCGCGTTGGCAACACGCCGAACATGGCGCTGAGAAATGCCGAGCGTCCGCGCAATCTCAGATCGATCAAGACCCGCCTTTTCCAGCTTCATGATCGCGCGTTGCGTGGTTTTTCCACGCGCATGTGGAATATAGATGGTCGCGCCTGTCAAGAAGTGGCTGACTTCGCGGCCTGTCTCTTGGCCCAGGGCCTGCACCAGTGGGTGATCGTCAGGCGGGTTTCTGGGAAACTGAACATCAAGCCCGCCAAAGTGCTCCATCAGCAGAAAAACGACCTGCAGACCGAAAGTCTCAGCCACATCCACCAAGGACTGAGGGACGCCTTCCAGGGAAACAGGCAGCTGATCACTCATTGTTCGAGGTTCCCATCAAACTTGTCAGCCTGGTTGCCCCAGACGTCGTATCCTGCCCAGGCCTCGCGCGCGAAGATCTCTGCCAGATGGCCTTTGGGATGCAGACGTTCGATCATCTCCCGCATTTGAAGGGGCTTGCGCGAATGCTCCTGTCGCAGGCTGTCGATGAGATCTGGAACCTCTGTATCGATAATCACGTTGCGCTCGGAGCGGCTGGCTATCTCGGGCCGGTTGAGCTTGCCGACCAGGAAGGGTTCTGTGGCACTGCGCAGGACGTAGCCTGTTCCAAAAGCCGGGAGCCAGTTCCTGGTGCGCTTCAGCCAGGCACCACCCGTCACGTAAGTGAAACCCCACGCTCCAAGCACCTCCAGCGCCTGCGGCAAATGCGGCCATGTTGACCACATGAACAGATGACAATCAGGTGCCGCCAGCTGATCGACTGGCAGCGCCTTGATCGCGTCGAGAGGCATGGTGTCGTAGTGCGATTCCGGGCTCTTCTCGTATCCTTTGTCGGATCGCATGGCATAGGCCCATGGCGGATCGGCCAGGATCGCGGAATACTTCATGGGAATAAGCGGATCAAACGGCCATTCGGTCATGTCGCCTTGCCCCGCCGTTCCATGGCGCGCAGCGCATCGATGATAGGGCTGGCCTGCTCGTAGCTCAGCAGATCGGGGTCCGTCGCGACACCACCGCCGAGCTTGTTGCCACAGAAGGTGCGCAATGCCGCCCGAGACCCGTCATCGATGACGCCCAGCCCGTGACAGGATCTCCAAAGAGCATGGATCAGCCGGATATAGGGTTTCGTCGACGCAGGGTGCTTGCCCTTCGCACCGCCCTTGACCTTGAAGCCCAGGCGCTTGAACTCGGCGACCACGTCGCGTTTCTGCCGATCCGACATATCGCGCAAGGATGCTTTGCCGGTCACACGCTCCAGAACGGCCCGGTAATCATCTTCCTCCAGACGCAGCTCTTTCTTGGCGATGTTGATGATCGCGTTCGCGTTCATGGGAACAGCTCCCGCTCGATCTCGCGCACAAGTGGTTCCAGATATTGATGGTCCCACTCATCGCGGTTGGACTCGCTGGGCGTTAAGAAATAGCGCCCATCCTGGTCCGATCCGACTTCGAAACCTCTGTGGCGCAATGCTTCCATCAGCACCTCTTCGATCCGTTGTGCCCGGTCATAAACAGTCATGCTGGCTAGATCAGTCACGGGCGCACCTCGCACACTTGTCCGGGCTGGCGGCTGAGGGGGTGAATTCCTTGTCGCACAATGCGCATTTGGTGCGGTTGTCCCGATTGACCGTCGCTTTCAGATAGCGCTGATGATTGGCCCATTTGGCCCGCAGGCTGCCCATGGTCGTACCCACGTCTGCGGCCACATCCGCGATCTTTTCGCCGTCCCTGATCCGTGCAAAGGCCGCATCCAGGTCGAATTTGATCTCTGCAACCGCGACAGGGCGCGGGGCTGAGACTGGCAACTGGGGGGTGCTGGCAGACCCTACCTTCTCGGCAGCCGGCTGCTTCTTGGACACTTCTGAACCGCCACGCACAGCCGCGAAGGCCTGTGTCGCCGGGGCCTTCTCAGGAGCAGGCGTAAGCACCTCAGGCCCGACTTTCTGCGGAAACAGCAGAAGGTTCAGCACCTTAAGCGCGACGTCCCGGTCGTGGAATGTGCCAACCACCTCTGGTTCCACCCGTATGAGATCGACACCGCCGGTTTCGTTGTCCTTCAGCGAATATTCCATCCGTCTTCCTCCGGTTGCTCATCAGTACGAGGCCACCACGCCCCGCAGACCGGCCCACCGGGCCGGTTTCGCAAAGGATGCGATCAGCCCTTCATTGCCTTTGCCGCCTTGAAGGCCAGTGTGCTGCTGGCGGCAATCTCGATGGACTCGCCGGTGCTGGGGTTCCGCCCGGTGCGCGCGGCCCGTTCGCGGCGCTCGAAGGTGCCGAAACCTTTCAGGCCCACCTTGTTGCCTTCAGTCGTGTGCAGGTCGATCTGTTCGATCAGCTTGTCCACGACAGCGGTCACGTCTGATTGGGCAAAACCCGTGCCTTCTGAGATTTCCTTGGTAATTTGCGTTTTGGTAATCGTGCTCATGTCATTTTCTCCAGAGCTGTTGCTGGCCGCATGTCGCGAACCAGTTGGGTTCCATCTGCGGGGAGCCGCAGATGGTCGAGCAACGCCAGATGGCGCGCGCGTTCGAGCCAGAGGTCACGGGCAGCGCGCCACGCCGTGTCCTTGGGCAATTCGTGAATGAGGGTGACCGCGCGCTCGAAAGCGTCTTCGTCCGGCGTCCCATGGCAGACAGGCTCAGTCCCGAAGAACACGAACCTCTCGGCTGCGAGAGCGATATTGTCTGCGACGGTCAGCTCTCCGAAATCCGCAACCTCATCAAGCGCCCATGCAAAACCGATAAGGTCATCAATTTCGGCCTTGGCCTGGTCGAGGGCGATTGGAACAGCGAATTTCGATGGGTATTCACATGCCCGGGCGACGAAATCCACACTCGGCCTGGAAAAGTCGCCCAGCAGGAATTCATGCGCATCGTGCAGCAGGCCCCAAGCCTCAAGCCCTGGCGGGCAGATGTGCGACACCAGTATGGAATGTGACGCCACTGACCAGGGCACCGGAGTGCAACCGTTAAAGCGGTTGGTTTTAGCCAGACTGTCGGCGATCTTGTCTGCTGTCAGGTCACATTCGCGCAGGTTCATCAAGTCGATCAGGCCGTCGATGGTCATAAATGGAATGTCCATCACTGCTGCTCTCTTTCGTTAGAAAGAGCTTCCTCAGCCTTGGCGCGACCTTCATTGTAATTCGCCGTCAGGCAAGCGGCGATATCACTGGGCTCAACTTCAACCTCTTCTGCAAACCTGCCGTAGTACCCGGCGTATTGAGCCAAGATCGCGAATGCCTCCAATGAGTTCCGATCCTGCACGAAATCGATTATCGCTTCGTCAAGAACGATAATCAGTTCGCGGTGTCTGGACGTGATTTTCTCGAACGTTGCGTCGTAGGTCATTTTGGCCACCTCACAACTTCGCGAAGTCGAGCGAGATCGTCTCGAGTTTGCCGCTCAAAGGGTTCTCTTCATAGAAGCGCGCATAGGACGCGGTACTCTTGACCTTGACCGCGTCGGCAATGGCCTCCATCGCCCTTTCCCAATTCGGGTCGACCTCGCCGGTATCGCTCTTCATGTTCACGCCGCGCAGGCCCAGTACGCGGCCGGTGTCGATGGACCCTTCTTTGTTGACCTGGAAGGCATGTTCGACCAGCGCACGAATGTTCTGGTTCCCACCTTCAGACCATTCTTCGATGCACTCATCGATCAGCGACTTCGCAGCCTCGAGCTCCGGCCCGAAATGGATCTGCTCTTGAACGGAAATCTTCACCGCCTGCTTCCCATCATAGGAGCCGATTGTGATGTTCCCCTTCTGGCCACCAACCTTGGCATTGTACTTCTCCATGATCAGCGCCTTTGCGGCGAAAACTTCAGAGAAGGTCAGCTCCTTCAACTCGGCCATAAGCGCCTGCACCTCCTTGGCCTTTGCGACCATGCGCACCGCAACTTCGTGCTTCATGATGTCTTCGGGCTTCACCAGGTCGATAGGGACATGATGCCCCTGGCTGTTGATCATCATTTCTTTGGGTTGTTCGCTCATTTTGTCGTTCCTTCTGGTTTTGAGATTGGGTTTTGGGGACAGGCGCGGCAGGCCATGAACTGGCTCATGCGCTCCGGGTTGTTGGTGGACATCGGACGGCCAGCATGATGACGGCATGTTTCAAGGCTGATGCCTTTGCGCAGGTGCGGGCAGTGCAACTGGTCCTTCAGAAGAGCCAGCACCTTTGCAGCGTACTTGTTGCCGACCTTGTCCAGACGCGCGGGATAGGTGTCATTCACCAGCAGGGACAGCGACGGACGGGGCATCCCGATCCGTGCGGCGACCGAGCTGACGGATTGGCCGTCCTTGGCCACCTCGCTCTTGAGAAGCGCCAGCCATTCCGGATCGACACAGGTGGTCATTGCTTTGGCTTGCATGGCAATTCCTCCCCCGTGTTCGGATCCAGCAACATCTGGCGCGCCTCGGAATAGACCGGTGCGGCGCGCCCGCTGTCCTTGACCAAACGGTACGTCTTGAACCCGTTTGATCCCGGTTTCGTCCCGGCCTGGCGGAAAGGAAGCTCTTCGATATAGCCCGCCCAAAGAAGATACCGGACATATCGCGCAAGATTGTTGTGCGGGTTCCGGTCTTCCGCAGTTGCGTCAATCAGAATGTCGGGCTGGGTGAACTGGCGACGGAATCGCATGGAACGCCAGGCGCGCTCACGGAACGTGTGCTTGACCACCCTGCGCGCGCCGCTGGCCTTGATCGGCCCCGAGGTGACGACAGCGCCATTGGCGGCGGCAGCGACACCAGCAGTGGTCAACCTGTAATAGCCTGCGCTCACAAGGCTCAACATTTCCCTGGTGCGCAACTGCGCCGCCGCGTCGGACACCTGACGTTTGGACCGTCTCATCTCCGTTGCCACGTCGGACAGAAAACGCGGCTTACCGTCCTTCAGGGCCTGCAACAGCTCGGTTGCGACAGTGCCTGGTGAGAGAGCCGACATCACACCAGCTCCGGGGCCATGATCGGATTCCCGGTGTCGCGGTCATAGGTGACAACCTGACCGGCCATGTCGGCCAACGTGACACCGCCCTCATCATAGTCGAGCCGAAGTCCCGCCCGCTCAACATGGGCAATCGCTTCAAGAAGTTCACGGTTGAACCCTTTCGACACCTTCCACATGAAATGGCTCAGATCGTCCGCAATCGGGACTTCGCAGCGCGCCTTGATGACTTTGCGCGCATCTTCCACGCTGGCTGGATGAAACCGCACCTTGCGAGGCGCGCGGCTCTCGATCTGGGGGAACCGCAGCAGATTCTCGCGCAGCCGCCCCATGCCGACAAGAACCGTCGGCATGAATTGAATGTCGGACAGATCCCGGATGGTCTCCATCACCTCACGGCGGGACGACACCTGGTCGCACTCATCGACCACCAGGCTGAACGTATGCCCGGCCTGTTCGGAGGCATGTGCGCGCTCCCGAAGCGCCTGCAGCAGCCGCTCATACCGCGCAAGCCGGGTACGCGGCGGCGTGATGTCCATTTCCTTCAACAGCGTGTCGATCAGAAAGCGGTAATCCCACCCCTGATTTGCCCGAAGGTAGATGCTCTGGGTCTGGGTAATGAAATGCGACATGCAGGTGGTCTTGCCCAGGCCGGGCGCGCCATCCACAACGATAATGCAGGCCTCATGGGCTCCACGATTGCTGACGTCGCGCAGCCGGTCATAAAACCTGGTGACGTTCTCTGTGTAGACAAACTTGGATATCATGGTAGTTTTCTCCTCGTGACCTCGGTTTTGTCAGGCGCGGCGCGGACGAGTTCTCTAAGCCGGTCCACGTCGATGCCTGACATTGCCAACCAGTTGCTGTCTTCCCTGTGATTCAGAAGATCTTTGATGCGCTTGACTTGGCGGGTTTGCAGTTCCTCGAAATGATCGAGAGCGAAGGCGCAGAATTCCTTGTCATTGCGGAATATCCTGCGTTGCGGGGATGCGGCGGGAACCATGTCCACTACATTGTCTGCCTTTGAAATCACGACCTCAGCGGCGGGTGCGACCGGCTCAAGCGGCACTTCGGGCCGGTGGTCCAGTTGTGCCGGATTGCCAAGCTCTTCGCGGATGGCGACGGCTTTGTCGTCCAGGCGACGCAACTGTCCCTTGGCACGGCGTTCTTCGGCAGCGCGTTGCGCGGTCAGCGGGATGTACCGTTCCTTGTTGCCGCTGAAATCGGCCTTGCAGATGAATGCGCCAGGCTCACCAGTGTCCTTGTCAATCTCGCGGACCCAAACAAAGCGCGCCTGCGTATCGTCGTAGCCCACCATGACCTTCTCGCCACTGAAACCGAAGAGCTCCTGATGGAAGAATTCGTTCCCGTTCCACTTGACCAACCCGCGATTGGCCACCCGCTCGACGTAGGGCCGGAACAGATCGTCTTTCAGGCTTTCCTCAACAGGGATTGCCTTAAAGCCAGCTTTGACGTGCGCCTCCCATGCCTCGTTGGGCGACATGTGCCGCCTGCGCCCGGAAACCGGGTCGGTAAACTTCGGAAGGGCAGAATGGGGCGCGGCGTTGTAATCTTCGACCGCTTTGGCTGCAGCCGCGAGAAAATCTTCCCACGTTGGCAACAGCCGCGATTGGCCGAATTCCTTGATATCGCTGCGGGTCTGTTTGTGAACCCGCCCCGCTGCTTCCTTGTCCATGTCCTTGCCCAGGTAGGTCGGAAACTTCTTTGCCAGTGGGTTCCAAACGGTCTTGTTAAACCGTTCGATGTTGCCCTTGGCCTGGGAGTTATAGGGCAGGGCATGCATCTTGGTGATCGACAGGCGGGCCATCAACCCGCTGGCATCATCGTCCATGACCTTGTTTTTGTACCCAGCACCCCGGTCAGTATAGAACATCGCCGGGATGCCATTGGCGACACAGGCGTTGCGCAGGGCCTCTGTAACCGCCACCGTGTTTTCTTTGCGCGACACCGCCCATCCGACACATTTACGCGTGGCAACATCCATGATGGATGTCATCTCCGGCTTCATGGGGCGCATCGTTTTCCAGTCAGCGACCTCTGCGTCCAGTGTCTTGCCGTCAGCCACATAGATCGTGGTCGGCAGAAACTGGTCATCCATGATCCGGGTGACATAGGCCATGCGGCTGCGCAGCGTCAGCAAGCCCTCGCGCCCCACGTTGCGCTCGATATCGTTCAACTTGTCCTTGAGGATGCGCCGCACCTGATCGTAGTTCAGGCGGCTTTTCGGATGGTTGGCGTTGTACTCCTTCAGCGCCTCTTTGATGTTCGGCTTCATCGGCATGGCATAGAATTTCAGGAAGGTCTTGAAGGCCTCCGGGATATCTTCTGCGACCTTGGTGCGATCCGGTGCCAGCGCTTCGACACCTTTTTCCTCGCGCACTTTGTACCACTGATAGAGCGACGACCGGCCAATCTTGACCGTGTCTTTGGCGCGATCATTGGCGATGATCAGCTGCTCGGGCAAAAGACCGAAGCCGTCATTGGTGGTTTCCGCCGTCAGGCGCGGTACACGGTTGACCAGGGCCTGCTCGGCGATTGTCAGGGGAAGTTCAGCCAGGGCCTTGCCCTGTACCTCCTCGAAGGCAATCCATTCATCGACTGCGCGTAAAAACGCCGCAATCGCCTTGCCGCGCTTCGTGCCGTTCCGGATCTGGTAGTTGCTGATTGCCAGCAGCACCGCATTGCGGGCATCTCGCACCTTGGCCTGACGGGCCTTCAGAGAGAGGTTGGGCATCGCCATAACCTCTGCCTTGGCCGTTTCCGCAAGCATTGCCTGCTCCGCCATTTGGTGAACGATCCGGTCCCTGCGTCGGATCTCGGCCTGCATGTCTTCCGGCAGAATGGAGAAATTGTACTCCATTGCGCCGCCGCGTCCCGCACGTTTGCGTGAGAGGTTGGAGGGGTGGCTGCTCCATCTTTCGCGCTTTGCAAGGCGAATAACGGCGCTCTCGGTCTCCGGAAACCGCACCCGATCCCCCGCTTCCTTTGCGATCTCGGCCAATTCACGGGCTGTGAAGAACTGCTGTATCTTCATCTTCTGCTCAGCCCCCTTGGGTCGAGCCGATCCAGCCGGGCGTTCATCTCTTCGATGTGCTGACGCAACAACTGCGCCTCGATCAGTCGGGCATATTTGTCCTCGATGACGGTCAATCCGAACTCACCAGGCACAAAGCCGGTCAGTTCCATCGCTTGCGTCGCCTCGATCAGGGCTACAAAGGCATCGAGCGGAATTCGGTGGCCCTCTGCGGCCTCGGATGACCACTTGTTGAGCATATCGACCGAGACAGCGCGGCCCAGGTACTGCGACATGCGAACAGCCAACTGGTCGCGATCCAAGCCGCGCGCATGGCGGGCATCGCGCATGGCCCTGCCGATCAGCCGTGCGATCTTGTTGTCCATCGCACCACGCCCCATGACCTCCGGTTGATAACCGATGGAAACATTCGGCTCCCAGTCAAACAGGTCTTCGGTCAAGGGATCGCGATAGCGGCTCATGCCTTCAGAACCCCCTGCCGCTTGAGGGATGCGATCACGCGCTCTTCATTCTCCAGCAGAAGCCGGTCGAAATCGGGATCCGGCAACTTGCGCAGATTGACGTTCAGCGCCTTGAGGCGCTTGGCCGTGTCTTCTGGCACATGGCCTTTTGTGACCAGGGCCACAGCATCGGCAATTGAGTGATATTCCGGCTCGTCTGCCAGCAGGATGTTCAGCACTCGGTCCTGGATGCGCGGGATCTGGGCCGACAACAGCGCCAGGTCAGATTGCTTCCTGGCAAAGGGTGTGCCCTGCAACCGATACTGGCTTTCGGTCGTGAGGCCCGACCATATCTTGACCGCCATCTGTATCGACCGCTGACTCAAGCCGATCTGGTCGGCGGTCGCTTTTGCAAACCCGAACACCTGCGGTTCTTCGGCATCTGGATCAAAACGCAAACTTTGCGTTTTGATTTTCTCCGATTTCCGATCACCGCCTTTTTTAGTTTGGGGATAGGCCTCTTCATAGGCCTTCTTCAACTCGTAAAGGTGGTGGCAGCGGTCAAGCGCGTTCAGCTCGTGACGGCCGAGGTTCTCCATGACCTCTTCAATACGGGCTTCGGCATCGGTCGCAGCAGCTGAAAGAGTGCATCTGATTGTCGTCGCGCCGTTGAGCACGGCCCCGGCATGCCGGTGCAGCCCGGATACCAGCACAAATGCGCCATCATTGATTTTGCGGACGCTGATCGGGTTGATCTGCCCCTGTGCCTTCATCAGTCCGGCAAGACCCTCAGCCCAAACGGGGTCCAGGGCGCGGGTGCGGTCGTTGGGGATCACGATCTGCGTTAGCGGCAGGTCAAAGCTCGTTTGGTCGGTCATTCAGTCACCTGTAAGTTCTACTCTCACCACCCCGCATTCTAGGCGGGTGTGGGCTTGGCCCGCCCGGACCTGTGTCCGGTGATAAGCCCTCAATTCCTATGCAAGCTTGGCGTCACCGGGCGGGTATGCGGCCCACCCGGTGACTATCGACACTGAATTTGTGGAGAAAAACCCGATGTCGAATTCTGTAAAAACACGTTTCCTCAACGCTTTGGCTGGCTCTCTCGCCGCGTTCAGGCTGGCCCATGAAGGCCACCTGATACCCATCGGCGTTGCCACGCTGACGCTGCTGAAGCAGAATAAGCCGGTCACACGCGACGCGCTGATCGCAGAGATGAGAAACCAACCACCGGGCGACTTACGAGAGAGAGGCATTCGCCACCTCCTCGATACCCTCCATGACGCCAGCGCATGAAAGTAGCGCGATGATCATGTATCCCGCTTCCCGGTCAGGAAGCGGGACGTCGGCGTCCACTTCGTCCATCAGAAGCTTGACCAGCGCGGCCGCTGTCAGATCGGGGCCATCGGGGGAAGGAAACCGCTCCCGGACCAGCCGCCCGAACATTTCGAAATCCCCGGCGCTGTCCGAAAGGCATTCAAACAGGAGAGAGACCAGTTTCGGCGTCAAGATCACAGCAAAGACCCCAACCAGAACACCGCCACCGCCCAGACCGTGATCACGGCAACTCCGAACCATTCGCTTTCCGGCATGTCCGCCACAATCTCGGCAAGGGAGCGCTGTTCATCCTCCACCTCGGCAACCGCCTCGGCCTCAAGGACTTCCATCAGTGCAGTCGCGCGCCAGTAGTCCATGCAGTCGCCGCTCGTCATGAGGTAACGGCATGCCGCAAGGACGTCCTCGCGGCAGAACATGTCTGGGCGCAACACAACCTGGCGGGCCGCGCGCAGCGTCTCCGTAGAGGACAGGAAGTTCAGGACCTGCGCATTCATGATCGGTCACCCTGGGCAGCGATCTGATGATCGTGCTCCAGAAACCGCCCCATGCGCTGCAACCAGGTCGCATCGCGCTTCAACTCGCCGCACAGGCGGCGCGCCTCGTTGTCGTTCAGCGGAATGCCGGATTGCAGGTAGGCCATGGCCTCCTGAATATTGGCGGCGGCGCGCATGAACCGTGTCTCGGCGCGAGGGACGCCCTTGTCATTTTGAGCGGTCGTCGCTGACGAAACAAGGCTCATGCCACCGCCCTCTTGTCAGCGGCATCGCGGCGGTTTTGACTGTTCACCGGCGGGAACTTCTTGGTATCAAGAATGCGAGGGCCACCTTTGGGGTAGCGACTCGGCCACAGGTCTTCAGGCTTTTCGCCAATGAAGGCGGCAATGGCATCCTGCGCGGGGTAGTGCGTGATGTTCTTGACCTTGCCACAGGCCGTGCGGGGCAGATCGTTCCGCAGGGACAGTTCGGTAAGCGTCATGCCCTGACGATGGATTTCCGCCAGAATGGCGGGCCAGTCCATCTTCGGCTCTTGGACCGATGATTTGCTCATGGGGTTCTCCGGATTGGAGCGGGTGCTGGAACACCCGCTTCTTTTTGGTCGATTAGGTGTAATCGCGCCGCCGTCATTGGCTGCGCATAAGGAAGGTTTAAGGCAATATATGGGTTTAGTAAACCCACTTCTTGCCAAAACAGCTATGGGGCGACCTGAAACGATAAAAACAAAGCTGGGGGAAAGGCTTAGGAAGGTAAGGGCTGCTTCTGGAGATCCTTCTAGAGACGAGTTTGCCCAAAATCTTGGAATATCAGCAAAGACTCTGGCGAACTATGAGCGTGGGGATACTCAACCTGACGCAACCGCTTTGGCGGCCTACCACAAAGCGGCTCAGGTCAGCCTAGACTGGCTGCTCACGGGTGAAGGCAACATGGTTTTGGTGTCGCCTGAAGAGAACAACCAATCAGATGGCGACAGGGGCTTTCATCCCCAGGTCAAAAACCGTGACATGATCGCTCTTCCGATGTTCGGTGGGATACAGGCGTCTGCAGGCGCTGGGTCGGTTCACACATCTGAAGAGGTAACCAGCGCAATCGCCTTCGATCCGCAATACCTTCGCGATCTCGGTGCGAAGCCCAGCCAGTGTTCGGTGATCACCGCCCAGGGCGAAAGCATGACGCCGACAATCCCCGATGGTGCACTGCTTGTAGTCGATCATAGTCAGATTTCCGTGGAGCACGGCTGCATTTACGTTTTCAACGTGGCGGATCGGCTGGTGGTAAAGCGCGCGCGTTGGTCGATGGACCGGACCCTGACGCTGATATCCGACAATCCGTCACCGGACTATCCGGACGAACGCTTCAACGACGACAGCGCCGACCAGCTGAACGTGGTCGGACGCGTGGTTTTTCATGGGAGAAGAGCATGACTGTTAAGACAACACGCTACAGTTCTGGAGTGGCATTAATATTGGTTTTTCTTGGACTTCAGGCGTGCACCTCCGTCGATGACTTCGCTAGTCGCCCCTTTGAAGAGTCGCGCATGTTTCAGGGGAACTACCAGGCAGTCTATGCTAGGACTTTGGTTGGCGCGAGGAAGTGCTGGAGCCCCGGGAACGTCGGAGGCTCGATTACATCGTTCGCTCTTGATACCCAGATCTATAGTGATCTCGGTTACGCAGAGATTTATAGCTACTCTTCCGGTGTTGCCGTTCAGCCGATGGCTTTGATACGATTTGAGAAAGCGGGCCAAAGTACTGTCGTTAAAGTTAAAACGACAGGTGGTGTTGGCACACATCTTCTGAGACGCATCGCTTATAAATGGGCCAACGGCTACACTGGCTGCAAAGCTTAGGACTTTCCCTCAGCCCGTCGCGCCCGCCGGATCGCGCGCATGACGATCTTCCGCCGCTCCGCCCGCGTGTCCTTCAATATCAATTCCTGACGAGCCGCGCGGGCATCCAGCACCGCAAGCCTTTGTTCTTCTTCATATTTCAGAAAATCTGAATATCCACTGTGCAATTGATCGCGCTGCACTTGCCGCCCTGCCATATCGCAAACTCCCTTTTTCTTATGAAATAACATACAGCAGACTTTGCTGCACCGAATTTCACGCACAGCCATTCTTAACAGATGCGATTTGCGAATGTTCCGCCTATGTTCCGGCACATCAATCTCAGAACAATGGGGCAACCATGCAAAAGACCACAGCGCACAAGTCAACGCCAGCAGCGCCTTGGCAGGGCGGCAAACGTAACCTGGCAAAACGCGTCTGCGCCATCATCGACAGCCATAATCATCAGACCTATGTCGAACCCTTTGTCGGCATGGGCGGTATCTTCCTGCGCAGGCGGCGGCAGCCCAGGGCCGAGGTAATCAATGATTACAACCGCGAGGTCGCAACTCTCTTTCGAATCCTGCAGCGTCACTATCCCCAGTTTCTGGAAACCCTCCGCTTCCAGCTGACCACCCGCGCCGAATTCGAACGCCTGGCGGGCACCGACCCCGACACACTGACCGATCTGGAACGCGCGGCCCGATTCCTCTACCTCCAGCGCACGGCGTTTGGAGGCAAGGTATCAGGTCGCAGCTTTGGGGTGGCAAAGGATCGACCAGCGCGATTCAACCTGACTACCCTGGAGCCGATGCTGGAGGATCTGCACACCCGGCTCTGCGGCGTGGTGATCGAACGGCTGGACTGGCGGGATACCCTGCGGCGCTACGATGGCCCGCAGACCTTCTTCTATCTGGACCCACCCTATTGGGGTTGCGAAGACGACTACGGCAAGGCCATGTTCGCACCCTCCGATTTCGCGGCAATGGCCGGGCAGCTGGCGGGCATCGACGGCACCTTCCTGCTGTCGATCAATGATGTTCCCCAGATTCGCGCGGCCTTCGCTGACTTCCGTCTCACCCCGGTGCAGACCAGCTATACTATCAGCAAGGCAGCAACCTCGGCGTCGGAGCTTCTGATCAGTAATTTTGAGGTGGTTTTGTAGAGCCGATCACCTGTTAGAGAATTGCCTTTTCGGGCAAATTCTAACGGATTCTCACGTCAGAGTTCGTTTTGTCCAGAAGCTAACGCTTTTCAGATTTTACAGCGCACAATCCGTGACTTAAGGAACTCTGACGCTTGGGTTTGAACTCTGACCGCGCGTCAGAGTTCAAACCGGACCTATTCCGCTCAATGGTGACGTTTGCGCGCCGAACTTGACCGCTCTGGCCCTGTCGTGCATCAAGGGGATGGGCGCAATTATCCTTGTTTCATTGGTCTGTCGGCGCTCTGCCTGCTGATGCACACATATGACGCCTCTCCGCGCGCCTTTCGGCACAACTTGCACGGTTTGCGCCCCATCATCCGCCATTTTATCTAGCTTTTGTCCACGACCGTTTTGCGGCAACTCTCTTTGCTGCGCGCTTTTTCCTTAGTGTTCACAGCAACTTGATGGATTCCGTCCAGAACATTGCTTTTGTCCAGAAGGTAGTACCCCCCTACAGGTCAACGAAGCGCCACACCAGTCGCGCCATTATTGTCTCAACAATATGCTCGCAAGGCCCTGTCATACGCGTTTAACCGACAAACAGGAACGGTTTTGTCCTCAACCCACGCACCCATGCGGCACCCAGCATCACACAACGTCGAGGAAACGAAGAATGCGAAAGGTGTAAGTGGCTGTTCAAATTTTGTAAAAATGGTGCCCGGGGGCGGAATCGAACCACCGACACGAGGATTTTCAATCCACTGCTCTACCCCTGAGCTACCCGGGCACGGGTCACCACGATGTGGTCGGGTGAGCGGGTTCTAGGACCTCTGGGGCGGGGTGTCCAGCCTCTTTTTACCGCTGAAACCAAAGGGCTTTCAATGTGGCTTTGATGGCGTGTCCGCCGCGGCTTCGGCGGCCTCGATGGCGGCTTCGATGTCTTCGGGGTCGGTGGAGGGGGCCGCATAGCTGCCGTTGAACCATTTCGCCAGGTCCAGGTCGGCGCAGCGGCGCGAGCAGAAGGGGCGATAGGCCTTGATCACGGGCTTGCCGCACATCGGACAGGACATTACAGCACCTCCGACAGGGCCGCCCGCATGCGCTTGCGCTGCAGTTCGAAATGGCCAAGCGGGGTCCAGCCCACCAGCGCCGTTTCCACGTCATCCCCCCGGAAGGCCGCGCGCAGGGCGGATTCAAAGGCGCGGCGGTCCTTTTTCGGCATCGGGGCCAGGTCCAGGGTGATCTGGCCGCCCAGGCCCCGCACCCGCAGTGCGCGGGGCAGCAGGCGCGCGCAGGCCATGTTGGCCTTGACCCCGGCGGCAAGCGAGGCGTCGCTGCCGGTGTTCACATCCACCGCCACCAGCGCGCGGGTCGGCTCCACATAGATCGAGGCGCCACCGCCCAGACCCACCTGCGGGCCGCGTGCGGCCTCGACCTCATCCATCACGCCGTGGTCCTCGAAACCGCCCGGCTCCGTCACCACCTCCGCCGGGGTGGTCCAGTCGCGCCAGGCCAGCACATGGGGGCCGTCGCCTTCGCTCAGCACCTCCATCCCGGTTCCGCCGTCCTCCATCACGCGCGCGGCAAGGTCGAGCATGGCGGTGATGTCCTCGGCAATATCATCGTCATCCGCAGCGGCGCAGGAGGAGCGCAGGATCAGGCCAAAGCCGCTGTCCCCGGCGCTGTCATGGGCCACCTCAAGCAGGCGGTCGCGCAGCGCCTCGTCCTTGATGCTGCGCGAGATGTTCAGCCCCGGGGCCTCCGGCGTGACAATGGCATAGCGGCTCTTGAACAGGATCTTGGCTGTGACCGGGATCGCCTTGCCCGGCTCGGCAAAGCCGGTGACCTGCACCAGGATCGGCTGACCGGGGGCCAGCCCCTTGATCTGGCGCAGAAAGGCAGAGCCGTCGGGGGTTTTCAGGAACATGCCGCCCTGCCCTTTCACCGGCCGGTCCGCAATGGCGCGGTAGACGGTGCCGGGGCGGGGGGCGTCGCTGTCGATCAGCAGATCGTCCAGCTTGCCGTCCACCATCAGGGCGGCGGCCTCGCGGTCGCCCAGGTGGTCCAGAATGATGGTGCGGCCCTTCATGAGGTCCCTTTCAGCAATGGATAGCCCGCTGCGATCAGCAGGTTCGCGGTTTCGGCCAGGGGCAGGCCCACGATACCGGTAAAGGAGCCGCTGATCCATGGGATCAGGGCGCCGGCAGGTCCCTGGATGCCATAGCCGCCCGCCTTGCCCTGCCAGTCCCCGCTGGCAAGGTAGCTGGCGATTTCTGCGTCAGACAGGGATTTCATGCGCACGGTGCTTTGCACGTCACGCTCCCACAGCCGGTCGCCCCGTTTCACGGCGACGGCGGTGATCACCTTGTGGCGGCGCCCCGACATCATCCGCAGAAAGGCTTCGGCCTCGGCCGCATCCCCGGGCTTGCCCAGGATGCGGCGGCCCAGCGCCACGGTGGTATCGGCGCAGAGCACGATGTCATCGGCCACGCAGGGGATTGCCGCCGCCTTTTCCCGCGCCATGCGGGCGCAATAGGGGCGCGGCAGTTCGGCCTTTTTGGGGGTTTCATCAATGTCTGGAGGGCGCACGTCATCGGGGACCACGCCGATCTGGGCCAGAAGCTCCAGCCGCCGGGGCGATCCCGATCCGAGTATCAAGGTCGGTCTGTCAGTCAAAACCACCTGCCGTAGGGTGCGCATTCACTGCGCACCATCCCGCGCCCGCACCGAGCGCCAAACGTCTGTCGTGAAAAGACGCCTGTTGCGAAAAGACGTCTGTCGTTAAAAGACGTCTGTTTTGAAAAGACGTCTGTTGCGAAAAGAAGGAACCCGAGGAAGGTGCGCAATGAATGCGCACCCTACGGGTCATTTGAACCGGTAATTGATCCGACCCTTGGTCAGATCATAGGGGGTCATCTCGACCTGTACCTTGTCGCCTGCCAGAACCCGGATGCGGTTCTTGCGCATCTTGCCTGCCGTATGCGCGATGATCTCATGGCCATTTTCAAGCTCGACCCGAAACGTCGCGTTAGGCAGGAGTTCCTTCACGACACCGGGAAATTCGAGCGTATCTTCCTTGGCCATGGTCTCTCCTTGGTTTACCTGCCCCAAATGCGGGGCACGCTGCTAAATGAGCCTATTGCGGCCAATTTTCAAGGGGTATTCAACGCAATCTCACAGGTATCGCCGCGCCGTCGCGTCCCGATTGCCCCTGCCAATGGCTGCGGTTGAGCACGACGCCATCGCGCCTGACATGGGCAACCTGGGCCAGGTCGACCTCGGCGCAGGTCCAGCCGGGGGCGTTCAGCGCGCCCTCGGCAATGACACCGGTGGGCGGAAATCCGGTGTCCGGCGGGGCAAAGATGCCGCCCGCGCCAAAGCTGGTGCCCAGCGCCTCGGACCAGTCAGCCTCCCCCACGACGCTGGACATGGCGGTGATGCACTGGTTCTCCAGCGCCCGGGCCATCGCGCCGATCCGCACCCGCCAATAGCCCGCCAGGGTTTCGGTGACCGAGGGCACGCAGATGATGTCACATTCCGTCAGCGCCCGGCCCAGCAGGGGAAATTCGCTGTCATAACAGATCAATATGCCGATCTTGCCCAGCACGGTGTCGAATACCTGAAGCTTGTTGCCCGGGATAACGTCCCAGATTTCGCCCTCGAAACGGGTCATGATCTGCTTGTCCTGCACCCCGATCTGGCCCGTGGGCGTGATCAGCCGCGCGCGGTTGACCGGCCGGGTCTGCGTCGCCGCGGGGGCAGAGGCGGCAACGATATGCACCCCATGCGCGCGGGCCAGTTTCACATGCAGGGCATCGGCCTCCGGCAGCCGGTCGGACACGGCGAACAGCGATGCCTCCAGATCGCCCGCCACCTCCGGGCCCGCCAGGGTGGCCAGTTCCATCGCGGCATATTCGGGGAAGACCAGCAGGTCGGCCCCCTGCCCGGCGGCCTCTGCCACCCAATGCGAAATCTTGTCCTCGTATTGCGCCCAGGATGTCAGCACATCGAGCGGATAGGCGGCGGTGGCAATCTTCATCTCGGTCTCCTTCTCGGGCGCACCATGGGGGGTGCGTGGAAAAGCTGCAAGTGGCGCAGGAGGACCCCGAAGCGCTTTGCGCTACATGCCGGTCCATGGACACAAAGCACAAGCCGGGCCAGCGCCTGCCCGGGGTGGGCGATACTGACCTTGGTTCATGCCACTTTATTTCTCAACCGTGATGAGCCCTATCATGGGAACACCAAGCCTAACTATATCGCCTACCCGTCATGCCAAAGGCATGCCGACGATCAAGGGCGCACCTTTGGTGCGACCGGCGGGCAGGCGCTGGCCCGGCGCCTGCGGCTTGTTCCGGACCTTGGCATGCCTGATCGACGGCGGCTTTGTCCGCTTACAAGTCTTTCGCGCGGCTGTCGGCGAAGATCCGGAAAGTGCCCTCTCCAAGTTCCTCTAGCGCGGATTCAAGGCCGCAGGCCGCCGCGCATCGCCGGGATGGTCCGCTTTGCCCCCCGGTCCATGGACACAAAGCGCAAGCCGGGCCAGCGCCTGCCCGGGGTGGGCGATACTGACCTATGTTCATGCCACTTTATTTCACAACCGTGATGAACCCCATCGAGGGAACACCAAGCCTAACTATATCGCCTACCCGAGCGGCGGGCAGGCGATGGCCCGGCGCCTGCGGCTTGTTCCGGGCCTTGGCATGACCGTTCGACGGCGACCGGACCCGGCCGCCGGACTGCCCCATACCGCGCCCCGGCCCATCAATGCGCCAGCCTCTCGTCAGGCCCGAATGCCGCTATATTCCGCTTTTCTTATGAGGTCTTCGCAAAAACGTCATAAAACCTTGACCCCGGCAGCGGATGCTTTCAAGAAACACGAAACAAGGGGCCAAGCATATGTTGAAAAAGGGCGTCACCCTGCGTGGAATCGAAGTCTTCGAAGCGCTGGCACAGGCCGGGTCGGTGGCACAGGCGGCCATGGCGACCGGGCTCAGCCAGCCTGCGGTCAGCCAGCAGATGCGCAATCTGGAACAGGCGGTCGGGGCCGATCTGATCGACCATTCACGCCGCCCCATGCGGCTGACCCCGGCGGGGGAATTGTTTCTGCGCCATGCCGGGGTGGCCCTGTCGGAACTCAGGCTGGCGCAAAGCGAGGTCACGGTGATGGACCTTGCCCACCTCAAGGAGCTGAGCCTGGGCATCATCGACGATTTCGACAATGACCTGACCCCGCGCCTTGCCACCATCCTCGCCGACAGCCTCACCGGCTGCCGGTTCCGCATGATCACCGACGGCAGTCTTGAACTGGCCGCCGCGATGCAGGCGCGGGCGCTGCACATGGCCATCGGGGCCAGACCCGCCGAACCGCCCGAAGGGGTCACCGAATATCCGCTGGCGCGCGACCCCTTCATCATTGTGGCACCGGCCGGGCTGGACCAGACACCCGACAGCCTGCTGGCGGGCACCGGGCCGCTGCCCCTGCTGCATTACGCGGTCGAGCAGCTGATCGCGCAACAGATCGGCGGGCATATCGCGCGGGCCGGGCTGACCCTGCCGACCCGGTTCGAGATCGGCAGCCATCTGGCGCTGATGGCCATGGTGGCGCGCGGCATTGGCTGGGCGATCACCACGCCCCTGGGCTATATGCGCGCCGCGCGCTTCCACGAGGCCCTGCAACCGATGCCCCTGCCGCTGCCGGATGCCGCGCGGCAGATCACCCTTTTTGCCGGGGCGGACTGGTCCGACCCGGTCCCGCGCGATATATCCGCAACCATGCGCCGCCTGATGCAGACCCATATGATCGGCCCGGTCACCGCACAGCTGCCCTGGCTGGCCGAGAGTTTCCACCTGATCGAGGACCAGAACCCATGATCCATTCCCGCAGCAAGATCGTGATCCTGACCGGTGCCGGCATTTCCGCCGAAAGCGGGATCGAGACCTTCCGCGCCGATGACGGGCTCTGGGCGCAGCACCGGGTGGAGGACGTGGCCACGCCCGAGGGTTTTGCCCGCAATCCCAAGCTGGTGGTCGATTTCTACAATGCCCGCCGCGCGCAGTTGCCGCAGGTGGAACCCAATGCCGCGCACCGCGCCCTCGCCCGGCTGGAGGCCGAACACGAGGGCGAGGTGATCGTGATCACCCAGAACGTCGATGACCTGCATGAACGCGGCGGATCGCAGCGGGTGATGCATATGCATGGCGAGCTGAAAAGCGCGCTCTGCGCCGCGTGCGATCACCGCTGGCCCGCGCCGATGGTGATGGCCCCGGGCGATCCCTGCCCCGCCTGCGGCGCGCCCGCCGCGCGGCCCGACATCGTCTGGTTCGGGGAAATGCCCTATGACATGGACGCGCTGTTCCGGCACCTGAGCGAGGCGGAGATCTTCATCGCCATCGGCACCTCCGGCAATGTCTACCCGGCGGCAGGTTTCGTCGCCGAGGCCCGCCGCGCAGGGGCCCATACGATCGAATTCAACCTCGAACCTTCCCTGGTCGGGAACCAGTTCGAAGAACACCGCACCGGCCCCGCGTCACAGACCGTTACAGATTGGGTCGAAGCCTTCCTGCGCGGCTAGAGCGCGGGTGGGAGCGGGCCTGCAGGCCCCGGGGCGACATGGGGTGCGGTTCGCGGAGCGGAGGACGCTGCCCCCGATCAGTTAGCCCAAGCCCCGGAACAATCCGAAGGCGCCGGCCCGGCTTGCCTCAACGCTGCGCCATGGCATGAACCCAGACTTCCGCCTCTGGCTCGTGCGGCGCCCGTGTGCCCTCCGTGCGGGCACCAAGCCGCTTCGCCACGGCCTGTGAACGCAGATTCTTGCGGTCGATGTAGCTGTACAGCCGATCCAGCCGCAGCGCTTCGCCGGCCCATGTCCTGACGGCGATTGCGGCTTCCGTGGCAAAGCCTTTCCCCTCGCCCTCCTCGAAGAGATGCCAGGCCAGTTCCACCTCCGGCCAGTTGGAATGCCTGATCAGACCCACGCGTCCGACAGGCTGTCCCGTCTGCTTTTCAACGACGGTAAAGAAGCCGAAACCGTGCCATTGCCAATGTCCGATTCCGGTCAGAAACCCGAACCAGGCCTGTTCCGCCGTGACGGTCTCTCCCTGCGCTTCCAGTGACGGGGCGCTGGTCATGAACCGGGTGAAGGCCGGCAGGTCCTCGCGTTCGGGACCACGCAAGATCAGTCTTTCGGTGGTGAGCACGGGTGCCGCAGACAATTTGTTCATCAGACGCCTTTCCAATCGCAAATGCGGGCTGAAGCCAGCTACGGTATAGCCAACGCCCCCGCGCAACTGAAAGAGGCCATTCAGGGCGGTTGTGGATTTTGCCCTTGCGGGCGCGCACCGGACCTTCCGCGGAAGGCGCGCGAAGGTCTGAGATGTGGGACGGAGTTGCCGTTCGCAACAAAACCCCAAGCCGCGCATCGACGGGCCGTGGTGCGGCGATCCGACCGTCGTGACTGGCACTTTATGGCAGCCAAGCACTTCCAAGTTATCCGTAGCACACGACAGCAGCCAAATCGCCGTGCCAGGGGACGGCCCGGCGATGCGCGGCGGCCTGCGGCCTTGATTCCGCGCTTGGTAAAGCGGAAAGGGCTCAAAGCGGACCTTCGCAGGAAGGCGCGCGAAGGTCTGCAATGCGGACGAAACTGCCCATGCCATTGGCGCGGTGCATACCCCCAAGCGCCTCCGCCCGGCGTCAGCCGGGCATCGCCCGACCTCCCCCGGAGGGCGATTTTGCACCGTCAGCCAAGCCATGATCCGGTCTGCGGGCTGAAACGTTGCCCATCGCATAAAGGTCTGGAACGCCCTCCAGGTCGGGCGATACCCGGCTGACGCCTCATGTCACTCCGGTCTCGTTCCCGCCCTTCGCTGCAAGGCCTGTGAAAGCCTGCTCTGCGGGTTTTGCTGCCGTCGGTCATTGGCGCGCAGGCCCGGAACAAGCCGCTGGCGATTCGCGTCATGCCGGGGGCGGGGACGCGCGTGACCGCTTTTCAGTTGCTGTGCTTCATCGCGCCGTGATCCGGCTTGCGTTCGTGGTCCACGGGGATCATCACCTGCATCTCGCCCGCTTTTTCAAACGTCAGCGTGACGGCGATTTCGCTGCCCTGTTCCAGCGGGCCGGTCAGCCCCATGAACATCACATGATCGCCCCCGCGCGCCAGCTGGTGCATGCCGCCGGCGGGCAGCGCGATGCCATCCTCGATCTCGGACATGCGCATGACGCCGTTTTCATCCTCGCTGTGGGTGTGCAGCTCGACCCGCGCCGCCACATCCGAGCTTACGGCGATCAGGCGGTCATCCTCTGCCCCATCGTTCATCAGCGTCATGAAGGCCGCGCCGCTGGCGGAAGTGGGGGTGGAGCTGCGGACATAGGCGTCGCTGACCATGATCTCGGCAAGGGCGGGGGCGGCAAGCAGCATCGCGGCAAGGGTGGCGGTCAGATGTCGTTTCATATGTCGTATCCTTGGTTGGCGCCGGTGAAAGCCTGGTTCAGACCGTCAGGAAAGAGACCCGGCCGGGTGGCAGGGTCAGCGACACACAGCCTGTCATCGCCCCGGTTCTACCCCGGCGCGGAACCGGTGACGAGGGGGCAAAACGACACAACCCCGGTCGCGGGGGACCGGGGTTGTGCATAGGTCGGCAGAAAGGAAGGCTCAGCTCAGCGCGTCAGCTTCCGTACCGGATTTCAGGATCGCTTTCTTGATCTTCAGCGCATTGGCGGACAGCTCGGTGTCTTTCGCCTTGGCCAGGAACTTGTCCAGGCCGCCACGGTGGTCAACGGACCGCAGGGCATGTGCAGAGATACGCAGTTTGAACGAACGGCCCAGCGCTTCGGACTGCAGGGTCGTGTCATTCAGGTTCGGCAGGAAGCGACGCCGCGTCTTGTTGTTGGCGTGGCTTACGTTGTTGCCCGTCATCGGGCCTTTTCCGGTCAGTTCGCAAACACGCGACATGGGTTCATCCTTTGATTTAGTGGTGCGGCAACGCAGGCCCGCTGCAACACATAAAAGGGGCCGCGCGATGCGACCCGTAAACTTGTCCGCTGGCTTTAGTGGGAATCACCTTTGGCGTCAAGCCGATGTGACCGAAGTTATGCCCGATGGTCAGGCCACCCGCCACCGCCTGGGGTTGCAAAAATCACGCGAGGGGGCTGCCGCCGCATTTATTTCTTTCATCCGCCAGTCCAATTTGCAACACCTTTGGAATGACCATTCGCCTGCGCGCCCTTCTTGTTCACCTCTTCACCGCCACCGGCGCCGTCTTTGCCATGCTGGCGATGCTGGCCGCGGTCGATGGCAAATGGGACATGATGTTCCTCTGGCTGGTGGTCGCCTTTTTCGTGGATGGCATCGACGGGCCGCTGGCACGCAGATACGACGTCAAGACCAATGCGCCGGAATTCGATGGCGTGCTGCTGGACCTGATCATCGACTACCTCACCTATGTCTTCATCCCCGCCTTCGCCCTGTTCACCTCGGGCCTCATGAACGGCTGGAGCGGCTGGGTCATGATCATCATCGTCACCTTCGCCTCTGCCATGTATTTCTGCGACACAAGGATGAAGACAAAGGACAATTCCTTTTCCGGCTTTCCGGGGTGTTTCAACATGCTGGTGCTGGTGCTCTTTGCCCTGACGCCTGCCTGGTGGGTCTGTCTGATCATCGTCACGGTCCTGTCCGTCGCGATGTTCCTGCCGATCAAGTTCGTACATCCCGTGCGCACCGAGCGCTGGCGCGGGGTGACGCTGCCGATGGCGCTGGCCTGGACCTTCTTTGCCGGTTGGGCCGCCTGGGGCAATTTCGACGCGGCAAGCTGGTCTCACTGGGGTCTGGTGATCACCTCGGTCTACCTGATCCTGGCCGGTGCCGTGCAGCAGGCATTCTTTGATCCGAAAGACTGACGGCAAGAGGCCGGACGGGGAAGGACTGGGTGGAGGTCTTCTCTGACCGCTGACGCGAGGCGCAAGCCGGGTATCGCCTGCCCGTCATGCCAAATGCGTGCCGACTACATACGGCGCACCTCTGGTGCGACGGGAGGTCGGGCGATGCCCGGCTGACGCCGGGCGGAGGCGCTTGGGGGTATGCACCGCGCCAATGGCATGGGCAGTTTCGTCCCGCACATCCGACCTTCGCGCGCCTTGTAGTTAAGATCGGGATCAAGCCCCGAATGACCAGAGGCGCAAGCCGGGCGGGTACGCCCTTGCGCCAGTCCGCGCTTCTGACGGCTTAAGCAAGCGGGCGACAAACGGACTCACATTTCCGCTTGACCTCAACCTTGGTTGAGCCGCCATCAAGGGGCAAATCGCAAAGGATTGCCCATGACCGCCTCGACAACATCCACCCCGAATACCGAATATGTGCCCTGGCGCGAGTTCCTTGGCGCGGGCTATAACGCGCCTCTGCTGCTGGTCTGCCTCGGGGTCTGGCTGCATGCCGCCGACAGCCTCGTCGTGGCCACCATGCTGCCCGCCATCGTGGCCGAGATCGGCGGTGCGGCCTATGTCAGCTGGACCGTCTCGATCTATGAAATCGGCTCCATCGTCGCAGGCGCGGCCAGTGCGCTCCTGACCCTGCGCTACGGGTTGCGGGTGCCGATGGCCGGGGCGGCATTTTGCTTTGCCGCCGGCTGTGCGCTGTCGGCACTCAGCGGCTCCATGGGGCTGGTGCTGGTCGGGCGCAGCCTGCAGGGCCTGGGCGGCGGCGGGCTGACCGCGCTGTCCTTCATCGCCATCGGCGTGCTCTTCCCGCGCCGCCACGCGGCCCGCACGCTGGCGGTGGTCTCCGCCTTCTGGGGGGTATCCGCCTTTCTCGGCCCGCTTCTGGGCGGATTGTTCGTGGAATATGCCAACTGGCGCTGGGGCTTTGCCTTTTTCGCGGTGCAGGCCCTGGGCCTTGGCCTGTGGATCGCGCTGCGCCCCGCACCCGCACCCGCCACTGCCGACACCGGCAGCGGGTCGCCCGGCGGCTTCCCCTTCTTCCGCCTTGCCGTGCTCTGCGCGGCGGTGATCCTGATCTCTTCCGGCGGGGTCCGGGTGGAACTGCTGCGCAGCAGCCTGCTGATCCTGGCGGGCATGGCCTGCCTGTGGTGGTTCCTCTGGCGCGATGCCCGTGCGGGTGCCGCGCGGCTGTTGCCCGCTGCCCCGATGAACCCGCGCCAGGCCACCGGCGCCACGCTGCTGATGCTTTTGTGCATCTCGATGGCCACCATCGGCTTGCTGGCCTATGGCCCGCTGCTGATGACGCTGATCCATGGGGTCTCGGCCCTGACCGCAGGCTATATCGTCGCCGCCTCCTCGATCGGCTGGACCCTGACGGCAGTGGCGGTCAGCGGATCGCCCGAGCGGCGCGACCGGCTGTGGATCGGGTTGGGCATGGGCTTGACAACCCTCAGCGTTGCGGGTTTTGCCTATGCGATCCCGCATGGGCCGCTCTGGCTGATTGCCCTGTTCTCGGCGATCGAGGGCGGTGGATTCGGCCTAGCCTGGACCTTCATCCTGCGCCGGGTCACGGCGCTGGTCCCGGCAGAGGAAGCGGCCCGCGTTTCCGGCGCCATCCCCACCGTGCAGCGCATGGGCTATGCCCTGGGTGCGGCCTATGTGGGGATCGTGGTCAATGCCAGCGGGTTCCTGGAGATGACTGGCCCGGCAGACGCCGCCCATGTCGCGCGGGTGCTGTTCCTGTCGAGCCTGCCGCTGGCGCTGATCGGGCTGGCGGCGATGGCGGGGCTGTTGCGCCGCCATCCGCATGACGAAAGGCTTCAGATGAGCAGCCCCGCCGCCCCCTCATGACGCAGCAGCGCCACCTTGGTCTCCACCCCGCCGCGTCCTGAAAACCCGGTCAGCCCCTTTGCCCCCATGACCCGGTGGCAGGGGATGATCACCGGGATCGGATTGCCGCCACAGGCCTGCCCCACCGCCTGCGCGGACACGCCCAGATCGCGGGCAATCTCGCCATAGGTGCGGGTATGGCCAAAGGGGATCGCCGCGATGGCAGCGCAGACCCGGCGTTGCAGCTCGGAGCCCCCGACCCGCAGCGGCAGGTCGAACACCTCCAGCGTGCCGGCATCATAGGCGGCAAGCTGGCGCAGCCCCTCTGCCAGCAGATCGCTGGTGTCGGGCTGCGCCACGGCCCCCCAGCTGACGGCGGTGATTGCGCCATCCTGTTCTGTCAGGGTCAGATCGCCGAAGCGGGTGGAGATATGGCTGCGTTTCATGGTGCCAGAATGACGCGGAATGCCCCTGCGCTCAATCCGGAACCTGCGGGTATCATGAAGGGCAGCGCCAGTGTTGATTACAGACACCTTGGCCCGGAACAAGCCGAAGGCGCCGGGCCATCGCCTGCCCGTGCGTCGCACCAGAGGTGCGCCGTTGATCGTCGGCATGCCTTTGGCATGACGGGTAGGCGATTTGGTGAGGCTGGGCACTCCCTCGATAGGATTCATCATGGTTGAGAAATAAACTGCCATGAACATAGGTCAGCATCGCCCACCCCGGGCAGGCGCTGGCCCGGCTTGCGCTTTGGCTCAACAGTTTGGCACAAAGGCCGGTTTGGCTTGGCATCCGACAACGTCTGCAAGCACCGATACCCGCACGCGGCCCCTGGCCCCGGCGGTGTCACTGCAATCTGCCTGAATATGGAAAGGAGCCGGTAAAGGTGGCGGCGCCGCCAGATTCGGAAAATGAGACAGGGCATGGCCCTGCACCCTGAACGGTTCAGCGTGGCGCGACACTTGCGCGCCTCTGCTCCAATGGTGCCGAAAGGTGGAAAGTCTTCCGGCGGTCAATCGCGATTGGGATGGGGTTTAGGGCAATGCCGGTTAAGGCCGCGTTTGCCCTGCGGGCGATGGCGGGCGGTGCCGGGCAACAGCCGCACCGCCCGCGCGGGGTCAGGCCCCCGCGTCCATTTCCCGCACCGCTTCGTCACAGCGTTTGCAGACACCGGGTGTGGCATGGCTGCCCACATCCGGCAGCACCTTCCAGCAACGGGCGCATTTGCCGCCCTCGGCCTTCTCGAACACCACGGCAACGCCTTCGGCCTCGGGCATGCGGAACGCCTCTGCCGGGGCCGGGTCACCGGTGACCGAGATGTCGGAGGTGATCGCCACATCCTCGAAAGACACGCTTTGCAGTGCCGCGCGCTGATCCGCATCCGCGACATGAACCACCGGCGCGGCCTCAAGCGAGGCGCCGATCACCTTGTCGGTGCGCTGCACCTCCAGGGCCGAGGTCACCACCCGGCGCGCCGCGCGGACCGATGCCCATTTCGCGGCCAGTGCCGGGTCCAGCCAGTCGGCAGGGGTTTCCGGCATATCCACCAGATGCACCGAACTGTCCTCGCCCCCGAACCGCTCAAGCCAGACTTCCTCCATGGTAAAGACCAGCACCGGGGCCAGCCAGGTGGTCAGCCGGTGGAACAGCAGGTCCAGCACCGTGCGGGCCGAGCGGCGGCGCAGCGTGTCGCCGTCGCAGTAAAGCGCATCCTTGCGGATGTCGAAGTAGAAGGCAGAGAGATCCACCGTGGCAAAGGTGAAGACCGCCTGGAACACCCCCTGGAAGTCGAAGCGCGCATAGCCGTCGCGCACCTGCTTGTCCAGTTCCGCCAGACGGTGCAGCACCCAGCGCTCTAGCTCCGGCATATCCGCAGGTGCGACCCGGTCGCTTTCGCTGAAATCGCTCAGCGCGCCGAGCATGTAACGCATCGTGTTGCGCAGCCGGCGATAGCCGTCCGCGACCCCTTTCAGGATCTCGTCGCCGATCCGCTGGTCCGCGGTATAATCGGTCTGCGCCACCCAGAGCCGCAGGATATCGGCGCCATATTGCTGTACGATCTTTTCCGGCACGATGGTATTGCCGATGGATTTGGACATCTTCATGCCCTTGGCATCCAGCGTGAACCCATGGGTCACCACATTGCGATAGGGCGCGCGGCCGGTGGTGCCGACCGATTGCAGCAGCGAGGAATGGAACCAGCCGCGGTGCTGATCGGTGCCCTCCATATAGACATCGGCGATGCCGTCCTCTGTCCCGTCCGGGCGGTCGCGCAGGGTAAAGGCATGGGTCGAACCGCTGTCGAACCAGACATCCAGAATGTCGGTCACCTGGTCGTAGTCATCCGGGTTCACGATGCCCTCCAGGAAGCGCGCCTTGGCGCCCTCCTCGTACCAGGCATCCGCGCCTTCGGCCTCGAAGGCCGCGACGATGCGGGCGTTGACCTCGGGGTTGCGCAGCAGGAAATCCGGATCGGTGGGCAGCACGCCCTTTTTCGTGAAACAGGTCAGCGGCACGCCCCAGGCGCGCTGGCGCGACAGCACCCAGTCGGGCCGCGCCTGCATCATCGAATGCAGACGGTTGCGGCCCGATTTCGGGGTCCAGTTCACATTGTCGATCTCGGTCAGCGCCCGTTCGCGGATGGTCTTGCCATGCATGTCCAGCCCGTCGCCCACCACCTTGTCGATGGCGGCAAACCACTGCGGCGTGTTGCGGTAGATCACCGGCGCCTTGGAGCGCCATGAATGCGGGTAGCTGTGCTTGATCTTGCCGCGCGCCAGCAGCCCGCCGACCTCGACCAGCTTGTCGATGATCGCCGCGTTGGCATTGCCCTCCTTGCCGTTCGGCTTGAGGATCGCCTTGCCGCCAAAGAACGGCAGGTCGTCGCGGAACCGCCCGTCGGGGTTCACGTTGTAGGTGATCACCTGCTCCAGCATCCCAAGGCCACGGTAAAGCTCGTATTCCTCAAGACCATGGCTGGGCGCGCAATGCACAAAGCCTGTGCCTTCGGTATCGGTCACGAAATCGGCGGCACGGAAGTCGCGGATGTCGTCCCATTCGCCGCCCGCGCCCTCGGCGCCCGCCAGCGGATGCTGCAGCGACATCCCGGCAAGCTGTGCCGATGTCACATCGCGCAGCCGCCGGTACATGCCCGGTTCCAGCCGCGCCCGGCCCATGACGTCATCCGCCAGCTTGTCGGCCAGGATGTAGCGGTCCCCGACAGAGACCCAGCTTTCCTCCGGCGTGCCGGTCACCTCATAGAGGCCATAGGCGATGTCCTCGCCAAAGACGACGGCCTTGTTCGACGGGATGGTCCAGGGCGTCGTGGTCCAGATGACCACATGCGCCCCTTCGAAATCCTGCGCGACCCGGGTTTCGGCAGCCAGTTCGGCCCCGCGATCGGAGACAGATTCTTCCTCGCCGCCGGTCACCAAATCGGCCAGCCTGAAATCCACCACCTTGAACTTCACCCAGACGGTAAAGCTCTCCTTGTCATGGTACTCCACCTCGGCCTCGGCCAGGGCGGTCTGCTCCACCGGCGACCACATCACCGGTTTTGACCCCTGATACAGCGTGCCGTTCATCAGGAACTTCATGAATTCCTCGGCAATCACCCGCTCGGCGTGGAAATCCATGGTCAGATAGGGATCGGCCCAGTTGCCGGTGATGCCCAGACGCTTGAACTCCTCGCGCTGCACATCGACCCAGCCGGCAGCAAACTGGCGGCATTCGGCGCGGAATTCGTTGATCGGCACCTCGTCCTTGTCGCGGCCCTTCTTGCGGTACTGCTCCTCGATCTTCCACTCGATCGGCAGACCGTGGCAATCCCAGCCGGGGATATAGCGCGCGTCAAAGCCCATCATCTGGTGGCTGCGCACGATCATGTCCTTGATCGTCTTGTTCAGCGCATGGCCGATGTGCAGGTTGCCATTGGCATAGGGCGGGCCGTCATGCAGGGTAAAGGGCGTGCGGCCGGGCTTTTCGCGCAGCCGGTCATAGACCCCGATCCGCTCCCAGCGTGCCAGCCACTCGGGCTCGCGCTTGGGCAGGCCCGCGCGCATCGGGAAATCGGTCCTGGGCAGGTTCAGGGTGGCTTTGTAGTCAAACGTCTCTGGCGTGTCGGCACACATGTCTTGCGTCCTTCGAATCTCGGGGAAAATGGTCAGATCGGTGCGATGGTCTCAAACACCTCAAGCCCGGCGTCTCCAATCGGTCAGAGCGCCGGGGAAATAATTCGAATGAGGATCGCGAAATGCCATGCCATGCCGGGCTTATAATCAGGCACCGTCCGACGGACAAGACCCGACCCCCCTCTCTTTTTGGCCGTAAATATCCGGCCTTATGTATCAAACGCACCAACAATCTAGCTGACTTTCCGCCCCATGTGAATCACCCTTGGGGCCATGCTGGAGAAAACGATAGATAGCGCGCTGCTGGCGCTGCGTAAACGGACGATCCGCGAGGGTCGGGAGGGCCTGGCCCAGGTCGAGGCGCTACTGACCCTGCGCGGCGTCCACATGCCAACTGTGCTGCCGCCTAAACGTGGTGACGTGTCCCTGAGTGGTCACATGCGCTGGTGGCTACTGGACGCGCTCAGCGAGCGGCCCATGAAGCTTGCGGAACTGGTGGAAGTCGTGCGCCAGCATCAGCCCGGTGTTCCACACGAGCGGCTATGCGCGCGGACTAGCAATGTGCTGTGGAAGATGAAGCTGGCGGGGATGGTCAGGCATGAGCGGCGGTGGTGGATAGGCCACTAAGAGATGTGGTGCAGGACTTCGGGCCGGATGGGTGTTTGTGGCGGCTTCGCCTTGGGATTACAGGGCAGTAGTAAGCCCATCAATCACTGTCTCTTTTTCATCGTCACTCAAAACGTCACAGTTTTCAACGTGGTCAATCAGTTTTTCAATAACTGGTCTGGGCAACATGCCCTCTGACCTGGCGTTGTTTTGCTGCATATACTGGTCGGAAACCGTGAGAATAGTATTACAGGCGATATAGCTTTGCGCATTAGGCAGCGCTGGGAAATCGTCGTGGAGTAGTTCAAATGAACCTTCCCAATTTCTTGAGTTGATGAAAAAATATATTCCCCGAGCGCCACATATGCAGGTGTGGTATTTATTCCTCCTGCGATATCCTGCGGCTTGATCGCTTTCAACAAATACGACTTCCCCCGATGAAAACAACTATTCGCCAGTCATTTCGGCTAGGTAACGTATGTCATCTACTGCGTCATCGCTGGCATCATCAAGCAACAATTCCATATTCATAGGAAAAGCGCTGCAATCCTCCTCATCTCGCCACGCTGCAACATACGCTCGGTCCTCATGCGTTATCTTTCGAATTTGACCGAAAGAAAGTGACATGACTGTTGATAACGCGTTCGCAAGTGCTTGTTGATCAGATGCAGCGATTGTTCTTAATTCTGGCCGTTGCTGGTCAATGGAAAACCGATGCACTTTCCCCTTCCTGACTGAATTCCAAGGGGCGGCATCCAAGTCAACGCTACGCCAATTGAAATTATTCTTAAGCGCGTCATAAGCAAACGAAGGCACTGGTCCATGCGTCATTGCAAAATAACTATCAAATGTTACAGGTCTTCCATATCTATTCAGGTGCGCCCTGTCCGCCAAAAACAGCGACTTCACAAGGTCATACTGCGATGGCTCATAGCCCCGTTCGTTCGCCTTTCCTATAAGGAAAAGGAGAGCATTTACGGTTTTGATCTTGTTGACGCGGAAGCTAATCATAGCCTGCATGTAACACTCAGGGCGCTCGTTTTCAATTTCTAAGATAGAGCCACTAAGACATTGTTAAGCAGCCCGCTGCCAGTAACCCTTCCACTGGCGGCTGACAGGCGCGCCCATCGCGTTGCTCACCACGATCTGCGCCAGCGTCCCGTTGTCGGTTCTGCGATTGTCCTCCAACCATGCGGCGTGGTTCGCGTACTGGTGCAGGTACTGCGGGCTGACGTGGTGGTGCTGTCCGACAACCATGCGGCGCAGGCGGCTGAAATAGCTTTCCACCATGTTGGTATGCTTGCCGTGGTCGCTGTAGATTTCGGAGTGGTTCACGCGCTCCACATCCCAACCCATGTGCAGCATGTCCCAGTGGCTTGCCTCATCCGCTGACATGGTGGCCATGCGGCTGACGTTCTCGTTTGCCAACACCACGCCATCTGCCTCAGACATGCGCACGAAGGGCAGTGTGCGGCCATCGCGCTCACGCAGGGCAACCACGACGCGGCGCTTGCCTGTCTGGTGTTCTTTCAAGCGGCGGTCCTTGCGGTCTGCCTTTGCGTTCTCGGGGCGGATATGGCCTCCGAAGTACGCGCCATCAATCTCGACGTGGCCTTCCAGCACTTCCGCTGTCTGAACCTCAGTTGCCATCGCCTCGCGCAGCTTGTGGGCCAGAACGAAGGCTGTCTTGTACTGGCAATCCAGATCGCGGCTCAGTTGAACCATGCTGACGCCCTTGGAGGCGTTCACGATGATGCAGATCGCGGCCAGCAGGTCCACGAAGTCCATCTTGCGGCTGGCGAAGATCGTTCCGCTGGTCACGCTGAACTGATGGGCGCATCCCTTGCACTTGAACTTGCGGCGCGTGGTGATGGTGTAGGTCTCATGGTTGGAGCAACGGGGGCAGACTGCCGCGCCATTGGTCTCGGGCCAGCGCATTTCGCAGAACGTCTGGTAGGCCGCTTCTTCGCCAGCCTTGTAGATCGCGCGAAGGCTGAGAGTGCGGGACGCTGCGGAAAGGAGGAAGTGCTGTGCCATTGTCATTGTATCCGATGATGTTACTCATCATATATGGATACTTGTATAGCCACATTCAAGGGTGTATATCATCAAAAGTGATGATATTTGGAGAAAGCTATGACCTTGCGAAAATCTGACCCCGTGAATGTCGAGTATGAAGCAAAGGCGAAGAACATTTTGAAAGGTGAGATGAAGCGGCGCGGCGTGACATATGCACAACTCGCTGAACTCCTTTCAGAAAAGGGTATTCAAGAAAATGAACGGAACCTGAACAATAAGGTAAGCAGGGGTGGATTCTCCGCCGCTTTTATGATTCTATGTTTAGAGTCAATAGGTTGCTCCGACATCCGTTTCTGATCAAAGGCTGGTACTATGGCAAAGCTGACTACCATGGATCACGACCCTGGGCGGCCTGAAAATGCTGACTTCGCTGTAATCGTAGACTTCAAGAAGGGCGAGGAATCGCCAACGCGTGTGTTTACCGCCGCAACTGAGTTGATCAGATCTTTTGAGGCGCTTGACCGAATACTTGCGAGATCGGTTGATTCAAGCATTACGCCAGTTATGGTCTTAGAAGATGTAGAGATTGGAAGCCTGAAAATATGGCTGACAAATGCGCTCAGATCGACTGACGACCAAGCGCTCAAAGACCTTGATTGGCGTCCGGCGGTCGGAAAGTACTTGGTCCGAGCAAAATATGTCGTGCTGCGGTGGGTGGATCAGGATGACACACCCAGAAGCCTACAGGACCTGAGAAAAGAAATACGAGATTTAGCAGCGGAGACAGATGTTCGGCGCTTGCCTGACTATGCCCCCCCAGACCCCTCCGGATTAATTGAGATCGCAAAGCAGCTTCAAGATGCGAAGAAGATGCTCGGCCCGCATGACCGGATATTCTTTGAAGGCAACGAGGGCCGCGTAGAGGTCGATCTGACGGTCGATATCGATCCAGACGAACTTGCTGAACTGGCAACCAAAGAAACCATCAAGATGCCACCAGCGGAAATGATCCTCGCAGTCAAAAAGCCTGACTACCTTGGGAACTCAAAGTGGGAACTCAGACACGGGAAAAGGTCGATCTCGGTTCGCATGGAGGACACTGTGTTTCTGGAGGCATTTCAAAGTAGAAAGCAGGACGTAAGGCCCGGAGATGCACTCCGCTGCATGGTAACTGTTGAAATGCGATATGGGTACGACAACGAACTAATATCGGAAACGTATGCAATTGAGACCGTAAAGGAAGTTCTTGAAGACCTTAACGATCAAGACGATTTGTTCGACTGACCTTGGTGCGTTTGATACATAAGGCCGTAAATATCCCTGGGGGAGTTTGAGGGGGCAAAGCCCCTTCAAGGTGTCGGGGAGTTTGAGGGGGCAAAGCCCCTTCAAGACGTCGGGGGAGACTGTCAGATATTTTGTGCCCTGGCGCGTTTGATTAGGCCATTGGGAAGCGGTCTTCGAACATGATTGCCAACTGACTTTTTACGGCATGCCATTCGCGCACTGAGCGCTTCCACTCCTGTGATGTAGCATTCAGCGCCAGGTAGATCAATTTTGCCGCCGCCTCGTCGCTGGGGAAGTGGCCCCTTGTGCGGACGGCGCGGCGGATTTTCGAGTTCAGCGCCTCGATGGCATTGGTGGTGTAAATCAGCCTACGCACCTCCGGCGGATAATCCAGGAATGGGATCACCTCGCTCCAGGCCCGTCGCCAGCTCGGCGCTATGGCCGGGTATTTGGCAGCCAGATCGCTTTGCTCAAATTCAGCCAGCGCGGCCTCTGCCGCCTCGGCATCCACGGCGGTGTAGACGGACTTCAAGGCCTTCGCGACAGCCTTGCGGTCCTTGTAGCTCGCAAAGCTCATGGAATGGCGCAGGAGATGCACGATGCAGGTCTGGACCTGGGTCTGCGGGAACGCCGCCTCGATGGCCTGGGGGAAGCCCTTGAGCCCGTCAACGACCGCGATGAGGATATCCTGTACGCCGCGATTGCGCAGATCGTTCAGCACCTTGGCCCAGAACTTGGCGCCCTCGTTCGCCTGGAACCAAAGGCCCAGCACGTCCCGCGTCCCGTCTGGCAGGATGGCCAGGGCCACGAAGACCGCCTTGTTCGACACAGCCCCGTCGCTGCGGATGTTGACCCGGATCGCATCCATGAACACCACCGGATAGCATGGCTCCAGGGGGCGGTTCTGCCAAGCGGTGACCTCGTCCATGACCGCATCGGTGATCGCCGAGATCAGGCTGGGGGAGGCCTCGACGCCGTAGATCTCCTCAATATGGCCCTGGATTTCCCGGGTCGTCATGCCGCGCGCGTACATGCTGACGATCTTGGTATCGAACTCCGGAAACCGCCGTTGATATTTGGCGATCAGCAACGGATCAAAGCTGCCGTTGCGATCCCGGGGAATGTCCAGAACAACCTTGCCGTTGTCCGTTGCTACCGTCTTCTGACTGCTGCCGTTGCGCCGGTTCGGCGGCGGGTTCGCACCTTCAGGCGGCGGATCGGCCCGTTCCTCGGTCAGATGCGCGTCCAGCTCGGTGCTCAAGGCGCGTTCCGCCAAAGCCTTCGTCAGCTCCTGCAAAATCCCGTCCTTGCCGAACAGGTCGCCGGGCTTCCGGCCTTCCATAAGTTGGTCCAAAAGGTCTTTGTTGATGCTCATACGGGGGTCTCCTCATCTCAGAGCTACCACGCCAGAGCACAAAATTCAGGATAGTCCCCGTCGGGGAGTTTGAGGGGGCCTGCCCCCTCATCAGCAAAATGGATCGCGCACCGCGTCAGCGGTTCATTCAGACAACGCCATCAGACCGGGCCGCCGCGCAGAAGGCCGCCATCAGATCCGCGTCCTTGACCCCCGGTGCGCTTTCCACGCCGGAGGCCACATCGACCTGCCGTGCGCCGGTCATGGCGATGGCCTGGGCGACGTTCTGCGGTGTCAGCCCGCCCGCCAGCATCCAGGGCACCGGCCAGCGCCGTCCGGCAATCAGCCGCCAGTCGAAGGTCAGCCCGTTGCCCCCCGGCAGGACCGCGCCCTTTGGCGGCTTGGCATCCACCAGCAGCTGATCCGCCACCGTGCCGTATTCATCCAGCGCCGCCAGATCCTCCGGCACCGCCACGCCGACCACCTTCATCACCGGCAGCCCATAGCGCGCCTTGACCTCGCGCACCCGCTCGACGCTTTCGGCACCGTGCAATTGCAGCATGTCCAGCGGCACGACCGCCACCAGCGCATCCAGAAAGGCATTGTCGGCATCGACCGTCAGGGCAACCTTGCAGATCCCCTCCGGCACCGTGCCCGCGATAAAGGCGGCATCGGCGGGGGCCAGGTAGCGCGGTGATTTTGCAAAGAAGTTGAACCCAAGATAGCGCGCACCGGCCAGAATGGCGGCGGGGACATCGGCGCTTTCGGTCAACCCGCAGATCTTGACGTTGATGGCAGAGGGCATCGGCGCCTCAGCCGGCTTCGTCCAGCAGGGCCAGGACCTCGTCCTTGCCCTTGTGCTTTTCGCCCTTCAGACGCGCCACTTCACGCTCCAGCCTGCGCATCTCGCGCGCCTGTCTGGCCGCTTCGGCCCGCTCGCCGTATTCGCGGATCCATTCCCAGACAAAGCCGATCAGCAGCCCCGCAAGGATGCTGCCCAAGATGACAAGGAACAGCGGCAGCCTGATCTGCGGCGTCACCGCAAACCAATGGGCCACTTCGCCCGGCAGCACCTTCAGTTCCACGATTTCCCGGTTGGCGAGCGCAACCGCGATCAGCGCGACGGCGAAGATCGCGATGCAGAAGTAGCGGATGTAACGCATCATGCTTTCCCGTTCAGCCTGTCCCGGAGCAGCTTGCCGGTCTTGAAAAACGGCACATGTTTCTCTTCGACGTGAACGGTTTCGCCGGTCCGGGGGTTCCGCCCCACCCTGGCATCACGCTTCTTGACAGAAAATGCGCCAAATCCGCGCAGCTCCACGCGATCTCCCTTGGACATGGCCCCGGTGATCTCGTCGAAGATGGTATTCACAATGCGTTCGACGTCGCGCTGGTAGAGATGCGGGTTGTCATCCGCAATCTTCTGGATCAGTTCAGACCGGATCATCGCGATACCCCCCAAGGTGCGTCTATTTTTGCGTTCCACATGCCACTATAAAAAGAAACCCCGCCGCCGTGAAGCCGTGCTTGCGCCTGACTTCGACTTTTTCGGCGCGGAACCTCCTGTTTTTTTGGCTTTTTTGCATAACACCTGAGCTGCGGCGCCGCATCCGGGCGAAAAGCGGAAGCTCCTGCAGGCCGGGCGCCGCCGATTCGTTCGGCATGTCACATGACATATCATCGCCCCTTGATCGGCGCGGCATCCGCCGTATCCGGGCAGCCGTGACAGGCAAAAGGCCCCGCATGTCGCCATGCGGGGCCCTTTGATTTCGTCAAACGCGAGGCGTTTACTTGTCGTCGTCGCCTTTCAGCGCCGCGCCAAGGATATCGCCCAGCGATGCGCCGGAGTCGGAGGAACCGTATTGTTCGACGGCTTCCTTCTCTTCCGCGATTTCGCGTGCCTTGATCGACACGCCCAGGCGGTGTGCCTTGGTGTCGACATTGGTGATGCGCACGTCGACCTTGTCACCGACAGAGAAACGCTCGGGGCGCTGCTCGGCACGGTCACGGCTGAGGTCGGAGCGACGGATGAAGCTCTTCATGCCTTCGTATTCGACCTCGATGCCGCCATCCTCGATGGAGGTCACGGTGACGGTCACGATGGAGCCACGCTTCACGCCGCCCACGGCTTCGGCGAACTTGTCACCGCCGACACCCTTGATGGAGAGCGAGATGCGCTCCTTCTCGACGTCGACTTCGGAGACAACCGCCTGCACCATGTCGCCCTTGCGGTAGTCCTGAATGGCTTCTTCGCCACGCTGGTCCCAGCTGAGGTCGGAGAGGTGAACCATGCCGTCGATGTCGCCGGGCAGACCCACGAACAGACCGAATTCGGTGATGTTCTTGACTTCGCCTTCGACCTCGGTGCCCTCGGGATGCGTTTCCGCAAAGACTTCCCACGGGTTGCGCATGGTCTGCTTGAGACCCAGGGACACGCGGCGCTTGGCGCCGTCGATTTCCAGCACCATGACTTCGACTTCCTGAGAGGTCGAAACGATCTTGCCGGGGTGCACGTTCTTCTTGGTCCAGGACATTTCGGAGACGTGAACCAGACCTTCGACACCGGGCTCCAGCTCAACAAAGGCACCGTAATCGGTGATGTTGGTCACGCGGCCAGTGTGCGAGGATTCCAGCGGATACTTGGCGGCCACCAGATCCCAGGGATCTTCCTGCAGCTGCTTCATGCCGAGGCTGATGCGATGGGTTTCCTTGTTGATCTTGATCACCTGCACCTTGATCGTTTCGCCGATGGCGAGGATCTCGGAGGGGTGGTTCACGCGGCGCCATGCCATGTCGGTGACGTGCAGCAGCCCGTCAACACCGCCCAGATCAACAAAGGCACCGTATTCGGTGATGTTCTTGACCACACCATCGACGTTCTGACCTTCGGTCAGGTTGCCGATGACTTCGGCGCGCTGTTCGGCACGGGATTCTTCGAGGATCGCACGACGCGACACCACGATGTTGCCCCGGCGACGGTCCATTTTCAGAACCTGGAACGGCTGCTTGAGACCCATCAGGGGGCCCGCATCGCGCACGGGGCGCACATCGACCTGGGAACCGGGCAGGAAGGCCACGGCACCGCCGAGATCGACGGTGAAACCGCCCTTGACCCGGCCAAAGATCGCGCCTTCGACACGTTCTTCTGCGGCATAGGCTTTTTCCAGACGGTCCCAGGCTTCCTCACGGCGCGCCATCTCGCGGGAGATGACAGCTTCGCCACGGGCGTTTTCGACCTGACGCAGGAAGACTTCGACTTCGTCGCCGACTTCGATCTTGGGCGCTTCGCCCGGATCGGCAAATTCTTTCAGCTCGACGCGGCCTTCCATCTTGTAACCGACGTCGATGATGGCCTGACCGGCCTCGATGGCAATGACCTTGCCTTTGACAACAGACCCCTCTTCGGGGGTGTCCATCTCGAAGCTCTCCTCCAGGAGTGCTTCAAATTCGTCCATAGCATTTGACATGTAGCTTTACGTTTCCTTTTAAGATGTATCTGGCCGTGCGGTTGTCTCCGCCGGTCTTGGGTGTGAATTGGACCTCGGGCCGATCCGGCAGACGCAAAAGAAATAGGGCCGGATGGTTCCGACCCTGCCTCAGTACTGCGTCCGGTGCTGTAATCGCCCCTTAGACAGCCGCGCATATAGGTTATTTAAGGCGCGCGCGCAAGAGCCTCGAATCGCGGATGTTCACGGCAGGCGGTTCCGCGCGGGGTTCGGAACGCCCGGAATCAGGCCGGGCGTTCCTGTTGCTTCACGCCAGACGGGCGCGGCGGCGGCGTGTCAGGTGCAGCGCGATCTCGACCGCCGCGATGACCAGCATCGACAGGCCCACCAGCGGAAAGAACACCCCGGCCAGTACCGCAAGCACCAGCAACATGCGCGGCATGCGCCAGTCCGTGGGCATCGCGGGGGTGCCGATGGCCCCGGCCGGGCGGCGTTTCCACCACATGATCGCCGCCGAAACCGCCAGCATGATCATCGCCAGACAGGCCAGCAGCAGCACGATCTGGTTGGCCAGCCCCCAGGCCTGCCCCATGTGGATGCTGACCCCCCATTCAGCGGCCCAGCCCAGACCGCCAAGGTCGGACAGGCCCGCGTCATAGAGCACCGCGCCGGTATATTGGTCCAGGTGGATCACCCGTTCCTGGCTGATGTCGTCGGGATAGACCGAAGCCGTAAATACCCCCTCCGGCCCGCCGGGCATGTTCAGCGCATATCCGGGCGCAATGCCAAGCCCCTCGACCGTTGCGACCACCTGATCCAGCCCTGCCGGAACCCCGTCCGAGGCCCCCGAAACCGGCATCGGCTGCTTTTCCATGATCCAGGGCGCGCGGTCGATCGCATCGCCCACCGGCACCGTGGAAACCGGCAGTTTGGACCAGTAGCCATCGGGCATGCCCAGCCCTGCGGCATAGGACAGGTCATAGAATTTCCCGCCCCAGACCGAGGACCAGGGCAATCCGGTCATGGCAAGGAACAGGATGAACGCGCCGGTGTAGATCCCCGTAACGGCATGCAGGTCGCGCCACCAGGGCCGTCCTTTCGTGGCCTTGATCGACATTGTGCCCAGCTTCCTGCCGCGCGGCCACCACAGGTAGATGCCGGTGCCCACCAGCAGCACCATCCAGCCTGCCGCCGCTTCGACCAGCCGGTTGCCCAGCCAGCCGACATATTCCAGCGAGTGCAGCTTGCGCACGACATACATCGCCGGGCTGCCGGAGGGGCCTGCGTCCCATTGGCTGCCCAGCACTTCGCCGGAATAGGGGTTCACAAAGACGGTATCCTTGAGCCCCTCCGCGCCGAGAATGCGGACCTCTGCCGCGCGGTCGGGGGCGGCGGCGGGCGTATAGGCCTTGAGCGTGCCGGGATGGCTGGCCAGCGCGGCGGCGGTCAGCTGCGAGGGGGCAAGCGGTGCGGTGGCCTGCGGTTCCACCAACCGCAGCTTGGCATAGGCGGCGGTGTTGAATTCATCCTTGAACAGATAGATCGCCCCGGTGGTGGCGATGATCAGCAGGAAGGGCAGGATGATCAGCCCGGCGATGAAATGCCAGCGCCAGACCGCGCGATAGAGCGCGGAATCACCCGCGCTGCGTGTAGATGTAGGGGTCATGTCCCGTGGTTCCTTGAGATTTGTTTGCCCGCTCCGGGTCGTGCCGGAGCGGGAGAATGCATCGGCGCCGGTTCAGCCCGCGATCAGCTTGCGGATCTTGCCCACCGCACTGTCGAAATCTTCCTGATAGGCGATGGGCTGGGCGAAACGCCCGCGATCATCAAAGAGCAGCACAAAGGCCGAGTGATCCATCGTATAGCCGCCCTCGCTCAGCGGGACCTTCTGCGCATAGATGCGGAAGGCCCTGATCGCCTTGTCGATTTCCGCGCGCGAGCCGGAGACACCGGTCACCCCCGGCACCCAGGAGACATAATCCCCCAGCATCTCGGGCGTATCGCGTTCAGGGTCGACGGTGACAAAGAACACCCGGAGTTCCTCGCCCTCCTCGGCCAGCGCCTCCTGCCAGCCGGAGACATCGCCCAGCGTGGTCAGGCAGACCTCGGGGCAATGGGCAAAGCCGAAGAACACGGCAGAGGGGGTGCCAATGAGCGTGTCCTGGGTGAAGGTGCCGCCGTCGGTCATGGTCAGGCTGTAGTCGCCCCGCCCGAGTTCATCGGCAACCGATCTGTTGAGGCGCGGTTCAAGCACGGTGAACCAGCCCAGGGCCAGAAGCGCGATCAGCGTGATGCCCCAGAGGCCGATCAGGAATTTCTTGCGTTGTGAGGTCATGGCGCGGTCACTCGCTCTTCTTGTGATGCGCATCATGTCCGTCATGCGCGTCATGCGCCGTGCCGTCGCGGGCCAGCACCGGCATGGTCAGCGTCACCGCGCCCGCCTTTTCAAAGGTCAGGGTGACCTCGGCCGTGTCGCCCTCGGTCATCGGGCCGGAAAGGTCCATGAACATGATGTGATAGCCGCCGGGTTTCAGCATGACCGTCTCGCCCGCGGGAATCGGCAGGCCGTTCTCAAGCGCGCGCATCTTCATGACCTCGCCCTGCATCGCCATCTCGTGTATTTCCACCCGCGCGGCGGCGTCGGAAGTGGCGGCAATCAGGGTATCGTCGCTGTCGCCGCCATTGGTGACGGTCAAGAAACCGCCCGCGACGGGCTGGTTCGGCAGGGTTGCCCGGACGAAATAGGCCGACAGTTCGAGATCGCCCAGGGTCACCATTTCATCGGCGGGCATGTCCATCGCCGCATGGCCGTGGCCGTGGCCGTGACCGTCGCTGCCGGCAACAAGGGTCAGCCCCGGCGCGGGGTTTGGCACATCATGTGATCCGCTGGTGTCGGTCCAGTCCGCGGTTCCGCTGGCGCAGGTCTGCAGGGCCGGGAAATAGAGCGTTTCGCCGGGGGCCATGCCGGGGCCGACGGTGCCGCGCAGGGTGAATTCGTCATAAAAGGCGTCGGGCAGATCGCCCCCCGACCAGATCACCGCCCGCACCCCTTCGGTCATTTCCTTGCCGTGGTTGTCATAGGGTGTGGCATAGGCGCCGGTTTCGGTGGTCAGTTCCCAGCCCGCTTTCGGCATCGGCTTGGCCGCATAGAAGCCTTCGGGAATGTCGATGCGCAGGGTATGGGTCGCTTCGCCCGCGCAGCCGTGCGGGACACGCAGGGTTACCTTGGTGGTGGCGCCCACTGCCGCCTGTTTCTGTTCCAGCGTGGCATGGGCATGGGCGGTGCCTGCCAGCATGGCAAGGCAGAGGGCCGCAATTGATGTGGTCTTTGGATAGGTCATGAGAGTCTCCACAGAGATCCGGGCGCTGACGGAAGGCGCGCCCAACAATGAATTCGCGCCGGAGCACCGGCACGGATGGATTGAACTCAGCTGAAGAGAGGGGGTGCGCGGACGCCAACCGGGGCCGAAAGCCGCGCGTGGCCCGCAACAAGGTCGGGCCGGGCGGCCTGAACAAAGACCGGCTGCACCCGCTGCGACAGGTCGGGTGCGCGGGCGGCGGCGGCCCTGGGCAGTTTATGGCAGAAGGGGCAGCGATGATCCGAGGCCTCTGCATCCAGACCGCACAGGTCTCCGGCAAGGCTGCCCATGGCGATGAAGGCTTCCATGCGCAGGGCATCGTCGCGATCGGGGGCCATGTGATGGGCCGACACGGCACTGAGCACCGCGAGCATAAGCGTGGTGCAGTATGCCAGTATGGTTTTGCGCAGGCCCTGTGTCATGCGGGTTTAACTGCCGCAAACCGGGGCAAAGGGGAAGTGGGAAAATCTGCGACATAAAGCGCCGCAGTTGCCCCGGGGTCGGGGTGGCGGTCGGCGAAGGCCGGGAATCGGCGCTAAAAGATAAAGTCCCCGGCATCGAGGTCAGCCAGGGCCACCGAAAGCAGGGTGATCTGCTGCGCGGCGCTGGCGGTGATCACGACGTTGTCGCCCTGTTGCACCATATGATTGCCCGAAAGATCGGCGAAATCGGTAATCTCCGACACCCCGGACAGGTCGATGATCTCGAAAGGATTGGTGGCTTCAAAATCCTCCACCGTGTCGTTGCCGTCGCCATCCACGAAGACAAAGCAATCGGCGTTGAAATTGCCGGTCAGCAGGTCGTTTCCCTGCCCGCCCCGCAGGGTGTCAAAGCCTGATCCGCCGAGAATACGGTCGTCTCCCTCGCCGCCCTCCAGCATGTCGTTGCCCTGATCGCCGAACAGGGTGTCATTGCCCTCGCCGCCCCGGATGTGATCATTGTCGTCGCCGCCGCTGAGCCGGTCCGCCCCGGCATCGCCCCAAAGCTGATCCAGCCCCACGCCGCCCCAGATCGTATCGTCGCCACTGCCGCCAAACAGGCTGTCGGCGTTGGTGCCACCTTCGATACTGTCGTTGCCAGCGCCGCCATAGATCGTGTCGAAGCCGCCCCAGCCTTCGAGAAAGTCGTTGCCGCTACCGCCATCGAGGAAATCATTGCCGATCCCGGCGCGCAGCACATCGTGATCGTCGCCACCCCAGAGGTGATCGTCGCCGTCCTCGCCAAAGAGCCGATCGGCATCCAGCCCCCCGGCGATGCTGTCATTGCCGGTGCCGCCAAAGATCGTGTCATCGCCGGTGGCACCGTCCACCACGTCATCGCCCCCGTTGGCATAGATGACCTCATAGGCGCCGGTTCCGGCCTGGGCCACGCCCTGCACATTCCCGCGGATGTATTCGGAGGTTTCGAACCCGCTGAAGCCGTCATCGCTGTGGACCACGTTCCTGATTCGCAGGTGCAGGCTTTCGTAATGGTCGAAGGGCACGAAATTGACCTCGTTGTGATAGGCCACCTCGGTCAGCTCTTCTGCGGTCGGGACGTTGATGAAATGCAGCTCGTTGCCCCCGTGGCGCGACCCGTCCAGCGCATAAAAGACATTGTCGCCGATCTGCAGGAACTGCTGCGGGCCCAGTCCCAGTTCCGCGGCACCGTGCCCCTCGCCATAGGAGGTAAAGGACACGATGCGCACAAGGACGCTGGTGCCGTCAGCAATCCTGACACTTGCCGGCAGGGCGTTCAGGTCGATCGGATACCCTTCGATCATGATGACATCCCGCGTCGGCTCAAAGTCGTTGATCCGCCCCACCACCGGCGCGTTCACCAGATGGATGTTGGTGAAGTTGAAGATGTCGGCCCCTTCGCCGCCGTAAACGTGATGGCCCTGACGCCCGAAGTCATTGCGCAGGTCGAGGTTGAACAGATCATCCCCGATATCGCCCCTGAGATGTATCTGGCCAATATCGGGCACCGCCGCCGTCAGCGTGTCATCGCCCTGCCCGCCGTCGAGACTCTGCATGCCGATTCCACTGATGGAAAGCGAATAGCCCGCTGAGCGGACATCTGTGAAAGGCGGCATCTAAAGGGCTCCCGACCGTGTAGAGAGCGCAATGATAGGGAGGCGATCAGGGGGAGCGCAACGGATCAGGAGCAGGAATCCAGAAACTAACTGTTTCCGCTAAGTGTCAGCGCGGGCTTTGTGGCCTGCGCTGCGCCCGGAGATGAGACAGGCACGCCGACCGGAGTCGGCTGCCTCAGATTGCTGACAAACCCGGAAACGGCTGCCGCCGGAGGTAAATCGTTCTTCTGCGCTCAGCGTTCCGTTTTCGAACGAAGGGCCGCGCCCGAGCCTGGGAGGGCGCATTGAGACGCGCATTCGGAGCGCCTCCCTTACAAATATCAATGTTGTCAGTGTGATATGAGAAGTCACCAAAAGCGCCCTCCCGGGGGGAGGGTCGGGCGCGGCCCGGGCTTTCAGCCCGCGCCAAGGGTTGTGGCTGGCGTCGTGGAAGAACGATTTCGTTGTTTCGGGGGGAGCGGGTGCAGGAACGTGCTTTTTCAGCAGCCTGAGGCACGCCGACCGGAGCCGGCTGCCTGCCCCTGCCTTCAGACTGCCTCAGGCACAGGCGGTTGCCTCGATCTCGAACAGCAGACCGGGGATGGCCAGACGGGTGACGCCAAGCAGGGTCATCGGCGGGGCACAGCGGGCGGCGCCGAAGCGCATGCCCAGCAGATCGAAATGCTTCAGCGCCTCATCCACATCGGTGGTGTAGATGGCCAGTCGTGTGACATGGCCAAGCTCCATGCCTGCGCCGGACAGAACCGCTTGGAGATTGTCCAGCGCCAGACCGATCTGGCCGCGCATGTCGCCCGGATGCCGGGGATTGCCTTCTGCATCCACGGCGGTCTGGCCGGCGCAGATCAGCTGGCGCGATGCGCCTTCGATGATTTCGGCCTGGTTATAGCCCAGTTTCAGGGACCAGTCCCAGGGGTTTACGGCGGTGCGTTGCATGTCGGTTTCTCCGGTTTGATGTCATTGGAGAATCCCTATGTTCAAATGGTGCCAAATTTTGTCACCAAATGTGCTAGACTGCGGAAATGGATATTCGCAGCCGCCATGACGCCATCATCCGCAGCCTGCGCCGCAGGGGGACCGCGACGGTTGACCAGCTGGCCGGCGAGGCCGGCGTTTCGCGCCGCACGGTGCTGCGCGACATCGGTGCCCTGCGCGATCAGGGGTTTGTCATAGATTCGGAACCGGGGCGCGGCGGCGGTCTGCAGCTTGACCCGCAATCCATGCAGACAACCGCGCGGCTGGCGGTGACGGAGGTTTTTGCGCTGCTGATCAGCGTGGCGGCGATGCGGGCGGCGGGGCATCTGCCCTTTTCCGATCTGGCCGATGCCGGGCTGGCAAAGATCGAAAGGACCCTGCCCCGCGACAAGCTGCGCGACCTGCGCCGTTTTCTGGACTGCCTGCATGTGGGCAAACTGTCCCCGTTGCAGGACCTGTCGGACATGGGCACGATCGACCCCGCTTTGCTGCCCGCCTTTGAAACCGCGTTCCTGCAACGCCGCCATCTGCGGTTCGACTACTGCGATGCCAGGGGAATTGAGACACGCCGCGAGGTCGAACCGCAGGCGATGCTGATCCTGCCGCCGCTGTGGTATCTGGTGTCATGGGATCCCGCACGGGGCGATTTCCGTCATTTCCGGATGGATCGCATCACGGGGCCCGTGCTGGTCGAAGGGACAGCGTTTCGCCAGCGGCAGGTGCCGTTCGGGGAGGATGTCTGCCCCTACAGCGCATTGCCGCGGTGAGGTTGGCCGGCCGGCCCGCGCGATCAGTTGAGCGTCAGCGCCGCGGTGCCGAGCCGGGACATCTGGACTTCGATCCGGCCCTTGCCCTTGTGATACCAGATCGGGCTGTGGGTGCCGCAGAACACGACCTGGCCCGCCTCAAGCGCAAAGCCGCGCGCGGCCAGGTGGTTGGCGATCCAGGTCACCGCATCCAGCGGGTCCTGTGGGGCGGCGCCGGTGACGTCATGCACGATCTCACCGTCGATGTGCAGGGTGGTTTGCAGGTCACCGACGTTCAGGTCTTCGGGCGCGAGGCCCGGTCCGCCGACCACCGCGCCGACGTTGGAGATGTTCTGGGCAATGGCGTCGGGGATATGGGTGTTGGGCATGTCGGTGTGCCGCAGGTCCAGAAGCTCGATCCCCGGCACGAAACGGTCGATGGCACCCATGACCTGCGCGCGGGTGAAGGGGGTGTCTTGCGGGCTGAGTCCCGTCTTCATCACGGCGACGATCTCTGGCTCAATGGCGAATTCGGTGTAATCGGCCACATTCAGCGATGCCTCGCCATCAATACGCTGGCTGGCGAAAATGCGGCCGGTTGCAGGTTCGCTCAGCTTGAAACGTGCCATCAGCTGCTGCGAATTCGCGGCGATCTTCCAGCCCGCAACCGGGCCGCGCACCGCGGGGTCGGACAGGGCTGCGGTCAGCGCGTCCTGAATGGCATAGGCCTGTGCCAATGTGCGCGGCGGGTCCTTGGCATAGGGGTCAAAGGCATTGCCCTTCAGCACATCATCGAAAATCTTCTGCGCCAGCGTCCGGAGGTCCGTCATGCCATCATCCTTTTGAAATCCGTGATCCATTCAAGCGCGTCGCCGGTGTTTTCCAGAGGCCGGTACTCGGCAGAGACTTCTGCATCGTAGCCGGTGTCGCGCAGGGCCGCAAAGGCGGCGGGAAAGTCGATCATGCCGGTGCCGGGTTCGTGGCGGCCCGGCGTGTCGGCGAATTGCACATGGCCGATCCGCGCGCCTGCGCGGCGGATGGCGGCAGGCAGGTCCGGTTCGGTGATGGCCATATGGTAAAGGTCGAACTGCAGCGCCAGATTGGGGTGGTCTATCTCCTCCAGCAGGTTCAGCGCAGGGTCGAGCCCGGAGAGGAAGAACCCCGGCACATCATCGCGGTTCACCGGTTCGACCATGACCTGCACACCGATTTCGGCCATGACATCTGCGGTATGGACAAGATTGGCCTTTAACACCGCCAGACATTCCGCAGGGGAGGCGCCCTCGGGCGGCCTGCCGGAGAGCACATTGACCTTGCGCACGCCCAGTGCCGCGGCCTGTCCGGCGCAGGTGGCAACGGCGGTGCGGAAGGCGTCCTGTTCACCGGGCAATGCGGCAAGGCCGACGGCGTCACCCGGTCCGCGCGGCACGTTGATCAGGGTGATGGGCATGGCCAGCGCCTGAGATGCCTCCTTCAGGGGTTCAATTTCGGCCAGTTCGGGGAACTGGATTTCGACGCCCTGAAACCCGGCGTCCCGCGCGGCGCGCAGCCTTTCGATCAGTGGAACTTCGCAGAACATCATCGAGATGTTGGATATCAGCTTCATGTGTACCGCCCTGGATTCATTGTTGACAGAAAACGGGATTCGGTGGTTTGGTTCAAGCATAAACCTTCTTTCATGAAACTTTCTTTGGAGGCGGCAACCATGGCATCGTCTGACAAAAAGCCACTTCGTTCGCGAATCACGACGGATGGCATCGACCGCAGCCCGCACCGCGCATTCATGCATGCCATGGGGCTGGACGACGCCGCGATTGCCAGGCCGATGGTGGGGGTTGTCAGCCAGAAGGGTGAAACCACGCCCTGCAACATGACCCATTACCAGCAGGTCGAATATGCCAAGGAAGGCATCGCGATGGCCGGTGGCACACCGCGCGAATTCACCACGATCTCTGTCTCGGACGGGGTGGGGATGAACCATGAGGGCATGAAGTTCAGCCTGGTCAGCCGCGAGATCATCGCCGACAGCATCGAGGCGGTGATTCATGGCCATGCCTATGACGGCATCGTCGGCTATGGCGGCTGCGACAAGACCTTGCCCGGCGTGATCATGGGCATGGTGCGCTGCAATGTGCCTGCTGTCTTTGTCTATGGCGGCTCGGCCCTGCCCGGGCGGTTCCAGGGCCGCGATGTCAGCGTTCTGGACACTTACGAGGCGGTGGGCGCGGTGCAGGCCGGCACGATGACCGAAGATGAGCTGACCCAGCTTGAAGAGGCCTGCAAGCCGACCATCGGCGCCTGTGCGGGCCAGTTCACCGCCAATACGATGGCCATGGTGTCAGAGGCTTTGGGCATGACGGTACCCAATTCCTCGATGATTCCCGGCGTCTATTCGGAACGCAAGGGCGTGGGCCAGCGTGCGGGCGCGCTGGTGATGGAACTGATCGAACGGGGCGGCCCGCTGCCGCGCGAGATTGTCACGCGCAAGGCGCTTGAGAACGCCTGCGCCATTGTGGCGGCGACCGGCGGGTCAACCAATACCGCGCTGCACATTCCGGCGATTGCCCATGAGGCGGGCATCAAGTTTACCGCCGATGACGTTGCCGCAGTGCTGCAGCGGACACCCTTCATCGGCAACCTGCGTCCCGGCGGGAAATACCATGCCAAGGACGTCTATGAGATCGGCGGTGCGCATGTGGTGATCAAGGAGCTGATCGCCCATGGGTTCATGCATGGCGATACGCTGACCGTGACGGGCCGGACCCTGGCCGAGGAGGTCGCCCATGCGCCGGCACCGGATGGTGAGATCATCCGCCCCGTGTCCGACGCCATCATGCAATCGGGCGGCGTGGTTGTCCTGAAGGGGAACCTTTGCCCGGATGGGGCGCTGCTCAAGGTGGCGGGGCTGAAATCGCTGACCTTTACCGGCACGGCGCGCGTGTTCGAGAGCGAGGATGACGCTGTGGAGGCGGTTCATTCGCGCGACTACAAGGCAGGCGAGGTTCTGATCGTGCGGAACGAGGGGCCCGTGGGCGGCCCCGGCATGCGCGAGATGCTGGGTCTGACGGCGCTGATCTATGGGCAGGGCATGGGTGAAAAGGTTGCCCTGCTGACCGATGGCCGTTTCTCCGGCGCGACGCGGGGCATGTGCATCGGCCATGCCGCGCCCGAGGCTGCGACCGGCGGCCCGATGGGGCTGGTGCAGAACGGCGACAGCATCACCATCGATGGCAAGGCCGCGACGATCACGCTGCACGTGTCAGAGGATGAACTGGCCCGCCGCCGCGAAGGCTGGACGGCACCGGAAACGCGGCATCGCGCCGGTCTGCTGTCGAAATATGCGGCGACGGTGGGACAGGCCCATGAAGGTGCCGTGACCCATGCGGGCAACGCGCAATGGCCGGAAACCCGCAGGAAAGGAAAGACGACATGACCAAGACGGCAACACTGGGCTATATCGGCACCGGTCTGATGGGGACCCCCATGGCGGCACGGCTGCTGGCGGCGGGCCATCCGCTGACCGTCTGGAACCGCACGGCGGCCAAGGCGCAGGGGCTTGTGGACAAGGGTGCCGCGATGGGGGAAAGCCCCGCCGATGTGGCCGGCCGCTCCGATATCGTGTTCCTGTGCCTTACCGACACAAATGCCGTGGAAGAGGCCGTTTTTGGCGAAAACGGCGTGGCCAGGGGCGCGCGCAAGGGCAGCGTTCTGGTCGATTTCTCCTCGATCCAGCCGGATGCATCGGTCAGGATGGCGGAGCAGCTGAAATCCGAGACCGGGATGGACTGGATCGACGCGCCGGTTTCGGGCGGCGTGCCGGGGGCCGAGGCGGGCACGCTGGCGATCATGGCCGGTGGCGCGCAAGAGGTCTTTGACCGGGTCGAGAGCACCGTGCTGGACATGGCCGCGCGGTTTACGCTGATGGGGCCTTCGGGGGCCGGGCAGACCACCAAGCTGTGCAACCAGGTCATTGTCGGCTGTACCATGGCGGTGCTGGCCGAGGCCGCGCGCCTTGCCACCAATGCGGGCGTGGATGCCACGCGGCTGCCGGAGGCCCTGGCGGGCGGATTTGCGGACAGCAAGCCCTTGCAGATCTTCCTGCCCCGCATGGTCAATGCGCAGCATGAGCCGCCCCTGGGGCATGTCTATACCATGCTGAAGGATCTGGATTCGGTCTGTGCGCTGGCGCGCTCCTGCACCTCGCCGGTGCCCTTCACCGCCATGGCTGCGGAACAGTTCCGCCTGCTGACCGTGCGCGGCGGCGAGACGGCGGATGCCCTGGAAATCTTCAAACTGAGTGGGCCGAGCAAGCTTTGACAATTTTGACGTAAGCGCGGCGAAGGCCGCAAAACACAAGGGAGAGTAAGATGAAACACTTTACGACCTGGACATTGGCGGCGGCCATGACTGTCGCGGCATTGCCCGCATTGGCGCAGGACACCAAGACCATGCGGATCGGGTCCTGGCTGCCGCCGCATCACCTGATCGTTTCGGGTATCCTGCAGCCCTGGGCCACGGCCATCGAAGAGGAAACCGGCGGGTCGCTGAAGTTCGAGATCATGACATCGCCGCTTGGCCCGCCGCCCGCGCAGTTCGACCTGTTGCTGGATCAGGCCTTTGACGTCGGCTATGGCGTGTCCGGCCATAACGCGGGCCGTTTCACCATGACACAGGTCATGGACCTGCCGTTCATGTCGCCCGATCCCTGGGCCGGCTCTGCGGCCTCCTGGCTGACCTACCAGAAGTACGGTGCCGAATATGGCGAGCATGAGGGCGCGCATGTGGTGGGGCTGTTCACCCATTCGAACCCCAACATCAACATGGCAAAGGGCCGGGTCGACACGCTTGCCGATCTGGAGGGCAAGACGATCCGCGTTGGCGGCAATGTCACCGGGCGCATCATGTCCGAACTGGGCGCATCGCCGGTGCAATTGCCCCCGACCGAAGCGCAGACCGCCATGTCGCGCGGTGTGGCCGATGGCATCACCTTCCCGTCTGAATCCATCGACTTTTTCGGCATCACCCCGGTCATCTCCTCGATCACGCGGATTCCCGGCGGGCTTTATACCGATACCTTCTGGGTCGCCTTCAACCAGGACAGCTGGGACAGCCTGAGCGATGAGGAACGCGCCGCGGTCGAGAAACATTCGGGCATGGCCATCGCCATGCTCTCCGGCTTTGCCTGGACCAATGGCGACAAGCATGGCGAAGCGAAGCTGAACGAAAACAATGTGGAATTCGTGACCCTGCCCGAGGCAGATGTTGCCGCCGCGCGCGAAAAGCTGAAGCCGCTGGAGGCCGAATGGCTGGCGCAGGCCTCGGAAAAGGGCTTCGACGGGGATGCGATCCTGCAATATGCGCGGGACATGGTCGAGAACTACCGCACGGACAAAGTGGTGAATGTGGTAAAGTAATGTAAGGCTCTGGACCCATTAATTCTATATGCTCAGTTTGACAGATTTTTTTGCAGACCAGGAACATCTGCGCAGGAATAGTGGTTCTATTCCAAGCAGATGTGACGCAGACTGCGGGAAAATCCGTCAAACCCGAAGGGCGGCGATTTCACTTCATTTCAATATCTTGGGTCGCTTGCAAATAGAACCACTATTGGCTGCACGCCCCAAACCATTGAAATCTCGTGAAATCACCGCTGAGTATATAGAATTAATGGGTCCAGAGCCTAGGCGGCATTGCAGAAGGTGCCGCCTTTTTCATTCCGTCATCCGCGCGCCCCGGAGGGAAGATCACCGTGACAGCCGCCATTACCCTTTTTGACAGATTGTGTCTGGCGCTTGCCTGGCTGTCCGGGCTGATCGCCTTTTTCGTGATGGCTGTCACCTTTACCGGTGTCGTGATGCGGTATGGGTTCCGCAGTCCGCTGATGGGCGGGTTCGAGATGATCGAGATCGGCATGGGACTGATCGTCTTTACCGCTGTGCCGCTGATGGTGCGCAGGCGGGGCAACATCACCGTGACGATCCTGACCGAGCGGCTGCCCCCGAAGGTGCTGGCGGTTGCCACCTTCCTGTCGGATCTTGTGGGTGCGGCGCTGATGGCCTTTGTGTCCTGGCGGGTCTGGCTGCAGGGTGAGCGGCTGCTGACCTATAACGAGGTCACGATGGAACTGCGGGTGCCCAAGGGGTTGATTGCCCAGGGCATGGCGGTGTTTCTGGCGGTTGCCGCCCTCGCCTTTCTCATCTGTGCCATTGATGTGCTGAGGCGGGCGCGCCCTGCCGTATCCGAGACGGGCGGTGGGCTCTGATGGCGGTCTGGGAAATCTCCGGTCTGGCCTTTGCCGCAGTCTTTGTGATGATGATGGGCGGCATGCCCATTGCGCTGGCGATGCTGCTGGTCGGCCTGTCGGGCATCTGGATCAATATTTCGGACCGCACCGCCATGGGCATGATCGGCCAGCTGCCGATCAACGCCACGATGTCCTATGAGCTGTCGGTTTTGCCGATGTTCATCCTGATGGGGGTCTTCGTGACACGGGCACGGATGTCGGAGGATCTCTACCGGCTCTGTCACGGGTTCGTGGGGCATATGCGCGGCGGTCTGGCGGCGGCGACGATCCTGGCCTGCGGCGGTTTCTCGGCGCTGAGCGGCTCTTCGCTGGCGACGGCGGCCACGATGGCAAAGGTCGCCGTGCCGGAGATGCGCCGCTATGGCTATGCCGATGGTTTCGCGGCCTCTGCCGTTGCGGCGGGCGGCACCCTGGGCATCCTGATCCCGCCTTCGGTGATCCTTGTGCTTTACGGGATCGCGACCGGGACGGACATCGGTTCGCTGTTCATCGCGGGTATCCTGCCCGGTGTGCTGGCGATCCTGCTTTACCTGGCGGCGATCCGGATTGCCGCACAGATCGACCCTGCCTGCGCGCCTGCTGCCCCGCGCGCGGACTGGGCCGAACGGCTGCGATACCTGCGCAGTGTCGGGCCCATCCTGCTGCTTTTCATCGGCATCATCGGCGGGCTTTACCAGGGTGTCTTTACCCCGACCGAGGCGGGGGGCGTTGGCGCAACCGGCGCGCTGGCCTTTGCCCTGTGGCGGCGCGCCCTGTCCTGGGAGGGGCTGATCGCCTCGCTGGTGGAAACCGTGACCACCACGGCCAGCCTGTTCCTGGTGCTGATCGGGGCCCTGGTCTTTTCCAACTTCATGAACCTGATCGGCCTGCCCGCCGCCCTGTCGGATCTGATCACCTCGCTGGGCCTTGGCCCGATGGCGGTGATCTTTGCCATCCTCGTGATCTATCTGTTTCTGGGCATGTTCATGGAAAGCCTCTCCATGATCCTGCTGACCATCCCGATATTCTTTCCCATCGTGACACAGATGGGATTTGATCCGATCTGGTTCGGGATCTTTGCCGTGATGGTGACGGAACTTTCGCTGATCACGCCGCCGGTGGGGCTGAACCTTTTTGTCATCAAATCCGTCATCAGCGACCTGTCGGTCGGTCAGATGTACCGGGGGATCCTGCCATTTGTTCTGGCTGATATTGTCCGCATCATTATCATAATTGCTTTCCCATGGATCGTGATGGTCCTTCCTCTGATGGCGCGGTGAATATGGACAAGAAGACATACGATGCAGCTCCGGGGATCAGGGATGGCGACGTGCTGTCCTATGGGTCGGTACAGGCCCCGGACACCGACACATTGGACCATGGCATTTTGCACGAATTCATCGGTATGTATCTGCGCCGCGCCCATGAGACGGCCTATGAGGATTTCCGGGCACGTCTGGGCGATGATGCCCTGCATCCGGGTTATTTCACCATCCTGACCCTGATCGTGCGCAACCCGCATATCAGCCAGACCCAGATCGGCACCGCCTCGGCGCGCGACAAATCCAGTGTGACCAAGGCGCTGCGGTGGATGGAAGACGAGGGGATGATCGTGCGTCTCAGATCGGCCAGCGACCGCCGGATTCATCTGAGCGTCGCCACCGAAAAGGGCATCAGGCAGCAGGCCATGATGGAAGCGAAAGCCATCGGGCACCTGCAATCGCTGAACGATGCGATCGGCAGCGACAGATATGCGACCTTCATCGCCACGCTGAAGGATCTGATCCGCAACCTGGAAAGCGCCGCATCCGCAAGGGGCGACTAGGCAGAACGCCGCCGATCACTGCCACCCATGCCCGGTGCAAGCCTGAGGCGCCGGGCGGGAACCAAACCAGCCTTCGCTGCACTGGATGATCAATTTGGTGGCGGCCGACGTCCATCCAGACCCAAGAACTCAGGCAGGGCTGGCTTGTTGACGAGAATGCAAGAAGTTGAGTCTATGCATGCGCCCATGCGAGGTTCACGACAAACCACGGGGGCCTGGCAGGGGCAATGGCCGGGGTGGTCATTGCATCCATTTGAATGTGTCGGCTTGAAGTTGAAAACAAAAATCTCGACTATGCATAATCCCCGCGCCCTCAAACGAGGCTTGAGAACATGAAATTATCGAATTTGCACAGGCCGTTGCTGCTGCTGGCCGCTGTCTGTGTCATTTTCGCGATGGTGTTGCTCGGCCAGCGTTTTGTCTATTATGAGCGTGCATCCTATACATTGCCGCGCCTGTTTCTGCTGCTTGAACGGTCAATCGGCTATGCCGGGTTCATCCATAATTTCAAGAATCACGTGCTGCGCCCCGACGAGACGGGGTATCTGGACGCGGCCCTTGAAGACTACAACATTGCTGTTGTCGCGATCTCAGAGATTGAAGTTCAGGCCGCGAATTTGGGCATTAAGGAACAGATGACCGACCTGAGGTCGACTTTGGCGACCTATCGCGAAATGCTGGATAGGACCCGCGACATACGGGATCAGCTGACAATTGCCGAGGTCGATGAGCGCGTTCGCGTATCGGATACGGACGCCGCGCGGAGCATCAGAGAATTCGAACACAAGATTCTGGATGTGATGGCACGCCGACGGGCCATCCTCTATGCCGTGGCCCTTCTGTTTGCATCTTCCGTCGTGGCGGGGGCCCTGGCGGTTGCCGTCGTGCAATCAAGACGGCGCCGTCAGGCCGAAACCGACAAGCTGAAGCTGCAGGAGCAGGAAACATTTCTTCTTCAGGCGGAACGCATCGCCCGGCTCGGGCGCTGGAAATCCGACCTCAAGGGCGATCTCTACTGGTCCGAAGCCGTGGGCCGGATCTGCGGGCTTGAACCCGGAAATTTTCCGACGACCGTCGAAGAGGGCTGGGCCTTTGTCCTGGAGGAGGACCGGGCCAAGCTGCGCGCAGCGGTCGATCTGGCGCAGTCGGAAAAGGGGCAGTTTTCAAACCTGCACCGTATGCGGCGCCCTGACGGGTCGATCGTGAATGTCGTCGACAGCGGAGAGGTCATTCTGGATGCCGGGGGAGAGATCATAGGCATGGCCGGCACGCTGCAGGATGTTTCCATGCTGGTCGATATGGAAAACGAACTTCGCCAGTCGCAAAAGATGGAGGCGATCGGCAATCTCGCGGGTGGCATGGCGCATGATTTCAACAATATCCTCGCCGTCATCCTTGGGAATCTGGAGCTGCTGCAGACTGAACCCGATCACGCCGGGCATGCGGATTACATAGAAAACGCGATTGATGCGACGCAGCGCGGTGCCGACCTTACCCGGAACATGCTGGGTTTTGCGCGCCGTTCACATCTGGAACCGACCCTGCTGCAGGCCAATGACATGATCCGCGATGTGTTGAACTGGTCGAACCGGCTTTTGCCCGCGAACATTCAGATCGAGACCTCGCTGCTGGCGAACCTGTGGCGGTTTACTGCTGATGAAAGTCTGGCCAAGAACGCGCTTTTGAACCTGATGCTGAATGCGCGGGATGCCATGCCCGACGGTGGCCGGCTGACGATTGAGACCGCCAATGTCCGCATCGACAATGAATACATCGAGGACCGTGGCGAAGATCTGGTGCCGGGGCGCTATGTGATGATTGCGGTCAGCGATACCGGCGTCGGGATCGGGGAAGAAGATTTGAAACGGGTATTCGAGCCGTTCTTCTCGACCAAGCCGACCGGCCAGGGGACGGGGCTTGGGCTGTCCATGGTTCAGGGCTTCATGAAACAGTCGAACGGGACGGTCCGCATCTATTCGGAGAGGAACACCGGCACGACACTGAAACTGTATTTCAAAGCGGCCCTGGAGGGTGGCAAGACCAGGGCGGCCGCTGCCCTGCCCCGGGATATGTCGCATCTCGCCGGCAAGCGGATCTTGCTGGTCGAAGACAACGCCGACCTTCTGATCGCGCTTGAAGACATTCTGGTGAGGGCCGGCATCGAGGTCACGACCGCACCCTCCGGCGACGATGCGATGGCCCTTTGGGAAAAGGACCCGAGTTTTGACCTGATCGCGACAGATATTGTCATGCCGGGGAAGTTGCAGGGCACCCATCTGGCGAAAGCCATTCGGGCGATGGACCCCGACGCCGCCTTCATCTTCATGTCGGGCTATGCCAATGAGGCCATGGTCCACGGCAACGGCTTGCACGCCGATGACATCCGCCTGATGAAACCCGTGCGACAGGTCGATTTGCTGAACGCTGTCGCATCCGTGATCGCGAAGCGGGGTTGAAAACAGGCCCTGCCGTTTGTCGGGAAGCTGACCCTGCCCTTCTTGACCGGCGCCGGGGCGCTGTCTATCCTTGACGGGTCTGAAACAGGTCAGGCCCGGGAAGGTTGGCCCGGCCCCCGCGCCCTGCGGGTCCTTCTGCTGATTGTCAGCGGCCCAAGACTATCCAGGCGTCTGCATGGTGCGGGCGCCGATAGGAAAGGGCATGACATGAAACCCGGAATATCCGTTCTCACACTTGGTGTCGCCGATCTCGAACGTTCGCTGGCATTCTACCGCGACGGCCTCGGGCTGCCGACAGAAGGCATCATCGGGCAGGAGTACGATCATGGCGCGGTTGCGTTTTTCGACCTGTCCGGCGGCATGAAGCTGGCCCTGTGGGCGCAGGCCGACATTGCCCATGACACCGGGCTGGCGGTGCAGCCGGTCAGCCCGACAGCCGTCACCATCGGGCATAATGTGGCCCGGCGCGAAGAGGTGGATCAGAACCTTGCGGCCGCGGCACAGGCCGGTGCCAGGATAATCAAACCCGCACAGGACACATTCTATGGCGGCTACGCGGGCTATTTCTGCGACCCTGACGGGCACCTGTGGGAAATCGTCTGGAATCCGCAGATGCTGCCGCCGGAGGGGTAACGGGCCCCGCGCCCCGGTCAGCGCCGATGAAAACGCCCCGCCTTAGAGCGCCCGACCTTAAACCCGAGACATGAATACCCTGCCGCGCCTGCGGCGCTCTCGGGACATTCATGTCGCTGGATGCTTCAGGGTAAAGGTCGGACGCTTTAAGCTTGAGTAGCCCATACCCTGCCGCGCTGCGCGCTTTCGGGACATTGGCGATTTGATTTGTCTCAGGTCAAAGCCGCCTCCTGATGCCGGAACGGTGTATCGCCGGGGGATGCTGCCCGGGTCTGGCGGGATTTGCAGAAGGTATAGACCAGCTCAGTCGCGGCCCGCGCCGGGGATGGCACCGGCTACGCCTGCGCCCTCACCGCATGTACGGCACGGATCAGCCAGTCGATATCGCCTGAGCCGAGGCGCGCGACGTTGACCCGGCCGCCTTTGACGACGTGAATGCCATGCTCCGCGGTCAGCGCCTTTTCCTGACCCTCTGTCAGCGGCAGCAGGGAAAACATCCCCGATTGCCGGGCGAAATAGGCCAGCTCCTGCGTGCCGAAATCATTCAGTTCGGTCTTTGCGATAGCGGTACGCACCTGTGCCACGCGGGCGCGCATCTGGTCCAGTTCCTGCAGCCAGAGCGCCTTTAACGTCTGATCCTGCAGGATGGTACGCACCACGGATGGGCCGTGATCGGGGGCATGGGACGCGCCGGCGCGCACGATGGCAGAGACGGCGCGGTGCATGCGGGCGCGGTCCGCTTGCCGCGTTTTCACGAACAACGCCCCGGCGCGGTCGCGGTAGATGCCAAACGATTTGGAAAGCGTGACGCAGACGATACATTCGGCAAAGCGCGCGGCGACCTGCCGGGCCATGGCGCAATCCGCGTCAAAGCCCTGGGCGAATCCGAGGTAGGCAAGATCGATCCAGGGGATGATCCCGCGCGCCTCCAGCAGATCGAGCAGGGCGGCAAACTGCTCTGGCGTCATGTCGGCGCCTGTCGGGTTGTGGCATACGCCCTGCATCAGGAAGACATCGCCGGGCCGGGCGGCATTCAGCCCCGCCAGCATCTGATCAAAGGTAATCTGACGCGCAATCGGATCGTAATAGGGCACGGCAGCAAAGCGGGCCCCGGCAGCGCTCAGGATCGGGACGTAATTGCCGTAGGTCGGCGTTTGCAGCCATACGTTGGGCGGTTCAGGCATCTGCGCCAGCAGGTCCGCCATGACCCGCAGGGCCACGGCCCCGCCCGAGGTCTGCGCCGCAACCCAATCGGCACCAAAGGCCGCGCCCAGAATTTCCTGCCCCAGCACCGCGCAATATTCGGCGTCGCCGGTCAGGGCGAGGTAGGATTTTGTCATCTGCGTCTCGATCAGCCGCCGCTCCGCCTCCTTCACGGCGCGCAGAACCGGTGTTTGGCCGTCCTGGTCCTGATAGATCCCAACCGTCAGGTTGAGCTTGTCGCGGCGCGGGTCCTGGGCAAAGTAATCCGCCCCGATCATGATGGGATCGACCGGGTACTCCTCTAGTTTCTCGAACATGCCTCGGACCTTTCGCGCTGCCCTGGCGCGGCGGGCATATTGCCGCCGCCGGTGAAACCAATGCCACCCATGGTTCAGAACCGGGTGATGACCGTGGCACCCACGGATTGAAACTTGTCCATGTTCATCAGGGCCTGCGGTGCCTCGGCAAGGCTGATCCGGTCGCCCACCAGCCGCGCGGGATCCAGCTTGCCGCTGGCCACCATGTCCAGCATCGCGCCGTAGCGGTGCGCCTGCATCCCGTGCGAGCCGAGCAATTCGATCTCCTGCCCCACGATCCTGGGCATGGGAATGGCCGGGGCCGCATGTTCACCCAGCATCAGGCCGACCTGGATGTGTTTGCCCCTTGGCCGCAGGCAGAGGATGGAGTTGGTCATGGTCACGGTATGGCCCAGCGCATCGAGGGAGACATGCGCCCCGCCGCGGGTGATCTCCCGGATTGCCTCGGGGACATCGGCCTCGCCCCCGTTGATCACGGCCACAGCACCCAGCTTTTGCGCCAGGGCCAGCTTGGCCGGGTCGAGGTCCACGCCGATCACATTGGCCCCGGCGGCGGTGGCGATCATCACCGCAGATAGCCCCACGCCGCCGCAGCCATGCACGGCCACCCATTGGCCCGCCCTGACCTTGCCCTGATCAATCACCGCGCGGAAGGAGGTGGCGAAGCGGCAGCCAAGGCTGGCCGCCGTGGCGAAATCCATCGTTTCGGGCAGCGCCACGAGATTCAGATCAGCCTGATGGATGCCGACATATTCCGCGAAAGAGCCCCAGTGGGTGAAACCCGGCTGTTCCTGATGCAGGCACACCTGCTGATGGCCTGCGTGGCATTCCGGACAACTGCCGCAGCCGCAGATGAAGGGCACGGTCACCTTGTCCCCCACCTTCCAGTTGGTCACATCCTTGCCCACCGCTTCGACCACGCCGGCCAGTTCGTGGCCCGGCACATGCGGCAGATCGACGTCGCTGTCATGGCCCATCCACCCGTGCCAGTCGCTGCGGCAGACGCCTGTGGCCGCGACCTTCAGCACCACGCCATGCGTCTGAGGGCTGGGATCAGCCACCGTGACCAGCCTGGGCGCTTCTTGGAACTTTTCGAACAGGACGGCTTTCATGGCGGGGCTTTCGTTTTGGAGTGTGAATCGGGGTGATCATAGCGTTCAGCAGGGAAACAACTTTGCCAATCTTGCAGGATTTCTGGTATTCTTGAGTGAGAACCCCTCTTATCCGACAAGTTTCGAAAGGTTTCTGCCCTTGCCCGAGATTGACGCAGTGAACGCCCATTTGCTGTCCCTGCTGCAAAGTGACGGGCGGATGACCAATGCGAAGCTGTCCGAAAAGCTGGGGATGAGCGAAACGCCCTGCTGGCGGCGGCTGAAACGGCTGGAGGAAAACGGGATCATAGAAGGCTATCAGGCCAACCTGAACCGCCGCAAGCTGGGACTGGGTGTGATGGCCTTTGTGCAGCTGCGCTGTTCCAAACACGATCAGGCCGCAACGGCGGAATTTCAGCGGATCGTGGAAACGACGCCAAACATCCTGGCCTGTCACAACACCACCGGGGCGGATGATTTCCTGCTGATCGTCGTGGCGCGGGATCTGGATGATTACAGCAGCTTTGTCGACAGTACCCTGCGCCGGCTGCCGGGGGTGACGAGCATTCGTTCGAACCTGTCCTTGAAAGAGATGAAAGCCTCCAGCAAATTGCCGATCATACCGCCTGCTGCCCCCTGATTGTGAAACGTCGGGTGAACCACCGTCGATGTTGCGAAACCCGCTGAGGTGTCGATGTTTACCATGCGGACGCAGCGGTCGTCCCGTTATTGCGATGCCCAGACCCCAAATGCCTCGCCCGGGTCCCAGGCCGGGCAGGTGATTCTGAAAAAACCTGAATCCGCATGTAACACATCGCTGCTTCGCGCCCTCTTCATATGTATCCGCCGCAGTTTCGCGGCGGCAAACATGGAGATCAAAATGAAAAATTTCGACGTACAATCCATCGGCCTTACCGTTTCCGCCCAAGCGGCATTCGACTATATCTCGCAGCCCGCGAACCTGCCGAAATGGACCAACGCGTTTTCCCGCGCCGATGCCACGACAGCCGTTCTGGTGACCCCGAACGGCGAGGTTCCGATCACCTTGCAGACCGTGACCTCGCGCGAGGCGGGCAATGTCGACTGGCTGATGACCTTTCCCGACGGTTCCGTCGCCTCGGCCTATTCGCGGATCACTGCAAATGGCGCAGATAATTCCATATATACCTTTGTATTGATGGCACCGCCTGTGCCGCTTGAGGCTTTGGAAGGCGCGCTGGAAGCGCAAAAGGGCATTCTGGCAACCGAGCTGGAAAAACTGAAAGGGATTCTTGCCGCATGATCCGCTTTGATCCGGTTGACGTGGAGGCCGCGCGAAAGGGAAGTCGCGCGGCCCTTGAAACACTTGTGAACGCGGCGAAAGCCCCGGTTTTCAATCTGGCCATGCGCATGCTTGCCCATCGGGAGGACGCAGAGGATGCGACACAGGAAATTCTGATCAAGATCATCACGCATCTGGGCGATCTGCGTGACACCGAGCTTGCCGGGGCCTGGGCCTTTCGCGTGGCGACCCGCCATCTTGCCCAATCCGCGCGGCTGGGACGGGTCGAGAGGATGCGCCTGACCTTTGACGATTTCGCCGAAGACCTGCACCTGGGCCAGGGGGACTCCGCGCATCTGGGTCTGACGGAGATGGAACATCAGCTTGCATTGAAGGAAGTGAAGGTGGGCTGCACCCTGGCCCTGTTGGTGTGCCTGTCACGGCCGTTGCGCATGGCCTATATTCTGGGCGACATCTTCGAGATGACCGATACCGAAGCCAGCGACGTGCTTGATGTTCCGGCCGGAACCTACCGCCAGAGATTGCGGCGCGCCCGGTCTGCGGTCAGCGGTTTCATGCAATCGCATTGCGGCATTCAATCCGCGAAGGCCCCCTGCCGCTGCGAGAACCGCATCGCACCCGCGCTGGGGATGGGGCGCATCGCAAAGGGTGCCGCGCATCTGGACAGCGATCAGGCCGGGCAGTTGTCGCCGGATGAGATCCGCCGGGACGTGGCGGCGCTTGAGACCGCGCAGCGCTCGATCGCGATCATGCGCTCCAACCCGCAGTTTGCGAGTGCGGTCCCGTCCCTGGTGGAACAATTCCTGGACCGGATTTCATAGACCGCCGCGAAAAGCGGCTTACCCGGCGCCGGGTTTGCTGCGCATGTTCCGCGTCGCCCGAATGCCGGCACGGATGATCGCGGCAACGGTGAGCAGGGTCAGGAACCAGAAAAACCAGGTGATCGGACCCCGGAACAGGATTTCAGGCGAATTGCCGGACATCAGCATCGCCTGGCGAAAATTGTTCTCCAGCAGCGGGCCGAGGATAAAGGCGATCAGGAAGGGGGCTGCGGGAATGTCGTTGCGCAGCATCACGTATCCGACCCACCCCATGACGAACATCACCCCGACATCAAAGATGTTGTTGTTCACCGCGAAGACCCCGTAGATGCACAGCACCAGCACACCGGGAAACAGCACACCGCGCGGAATGTCGGCCACGTATTTGAAAAGCCTGATTGCCAGCGAGCCGATGAAGAACAGAAAGACGGAACTGACGATCAGCCCGATGAACAGGCCGTAGATCAGATCCTTGTTCAGCACGAACATCATGGGACCGGGCTGCAACCCGTGGATCATGAATGCACCGATGATGATCGCGGTGATGACATCACCCGGCACCCCAAGTGCCAGCAAGGGGATCAGCGTGGCTCCCGCCACGCCGTTGTTGCCGGATTCGGATGCGGCCACGCCTTCCACCTCGCCTTTGCCGAAGTTCGCCTTGTTCGGCGATTTCCGGCGCGCCTCGCTGTAGGAGAGGAAGGCAGCCGGGGCCGCGCCGATCCCCGGAATGGACCCCAGGAAGACACCGATGAAACTGCCGCGCACGATGGTCCGGAAGCAGCGTTTGTATTCGCCGAAGGTGACGGAATCATTGCCCAGGCCGCGCGCCTTGCCTTCGTGCGGCTTGGGATCCCAGACCATCGACATCACCTCGGGCATCGCGAAAAGCCCGATCAGGACGGCGATGAAATTCAACCCGCCCATCAGGTTCGGATCGCCGAAAGTGAGCCGGTTCGTCCCATAGACCAGGTCAAGACCGACAGTCGCCAGCAGCAGCCCCAGCATCGCCGACAGCGCCCCCTTGAGCAGGCTGTTGCCCGACACCCCCGCGATGATCGTCAGCGAGAACAGGATCAGCGTGAAGAATTCCGGCGGGCCGAAGTTGAGCGCGAAGGAGGCGAGCCAGCCCGCAAAGAGGATCAGCGAGAGATTGGAGATCAGATCCGCCGTGCAGGATGCCCAGAGCGCCATGCCGAGCGCCTTTCCCGCCTGACCCTTTTCGGCCATCGGATAGCCGTCCAGCACAGTGGCGCTGGAGGCGGGCGTACCGGGCGTCTTGATCAGGATCGCGGGAATGCAGCCGCCAAAGATGCCGCCCTTGTAGACACCCAGCAGCAGAAGGATCGCCGGAACCGCCTCCATCGCGAAGGTGAAGGGCAGCGTCAGCGCAACCGCCATCGTGGCCGACATGCCCGGAATCGCCCCGGCAATGGTGCCGATCAACACACCGACAAACAGCGCTGCGAAGGCTTCGAAATTGCCGACCAGCGACAGGCCCGCGGCGATACTGTCGAGAAAACTCATGGCAATCTCACGTAATTGCCCTGCGGGATCGCAACGCTCGCGACATGGGCGAAGAATCCGTAAAGCACCAGTGGCACGGTAATGGCGCAGATGATCGCGGTCCGGGGATGGGAGGTCCGGATCAGGAATGCCGTTGCTGCGAAAATCAGCATAGAGGTCCAGACCATGCCGAGGCGCGGCAGCGCGAACATGGTCAGCGCCATGATTGCCGCCAGGATGCCCAGCCGCCTGTAGCCGCCGGATATGGCCGGCTGTTCCGGCTCATCCGGGTCGGTGGTGAAAAAGCCCGTGACAACCAGACCCAGCCCGATCAGCACGGTCAGCCCGCTGAGGATATAGGGCCAGAACAGCGGCGAAAGCACGATATTGCGCACGTTGCTGGGTGAGGAAACCCATGTCGGTATGACCGCGAACATCAGGATCGCAGCCACGATGATGCTTGCGATTCCGATCAGGGATTGTCGCTTGATGCGCTGCATGTCCAACCGAGCCCCGTGCAAAGAAAAGGGCGCACGAATGGCTTCGTGCGCCGGTTCGGTTCAGGTTTACCCTTCGATCCGCATGCCGAGGCGATCCACCAGATCCTTGAACGTGTTGTACTGGGTGCGGATGAAGTCATTGGCTTCTTCCGGGCTCATCACCTCGATGATCGAACCGACCGCTTCCATGCGTGATACGAATTCTTCGTCCCCCGCTGCGGCCTGCATCCATTCGCCCCACTTCGCCGCGACTTCATCCGGAAGGTCCTTGGGACCGGCGATGCCTGTCCAACCCACAAGCTGTTCCAGTTCCGGCTTGCCAAGCTCGGCTGCTGTCGGGGCGTCAAAGCCCACGACCGGCTCCGATGTGGTGACCATCAGCGGCTTGAGCTGGCCATTGGAGACAAAGCTCGCCAAGGCAGAGGAGTTTGTGCACAGAAAGGTCGCCGTCCCCGCCAACACGGCTGTCGCCGCGGCACCGCCACCGTCCATCGGGATATGCGTCACCTGGTTGAGCGGGTCCTCGACGCCGAAAGCGTCCATCACCATGACCCCGCCCAGGTGCAGGCCGGAGCCAACGCCGGAAGAGGAAAAGCTGACCCCGCCCTCACGCGCCCTGGCGACAAGATCATCCATCGAATTGATGTCTGAATCGGCGGCGACCGCACAGGCAAAGGGGTTGATCTCGTAGACGGTCACATAGCGGAAATCGTCCAGCGTGTAGGGGAGTGTCGCCTTCATCGCCGGGTTGACCGAATGCGAGCCGACGCGGGTGAACAGCATCGTGTAGCCGTCCGGCTTTGCGTTCATCGCGGCGACCGATCCGGTGGCGCCACCGGCCCCGGTTACATTCGCCATGATCAGCGGCTTGCCGACAACCTTGCCCAGCGGCTCTGCTATCGTGCGCGCAGAAATGTCTGTCGCACCGCCCGCGCCGAAGGGGATGATCATGTTGACAGGACGTTCAGGATATTCCGCCGCTGCTGCCGTCGCGAGCCCGAAGACGAGGGCGCCGACCGCACCGAATTTTGCAAATTTCATCGTTTCCTCCCAAAAACAAATGGCTGATTTCACTCAGCTCGCTGGGCCGACAATCCTGGCGACCTGACGATCCTTGACAAACTCTATTGGTAAGTCAATTTTGTATAAAGCGGAAACTCATTACAATTTCCGAAAGTATTGCTAACGAAAAGCGTAACTCAGATGTCCATCAGAATGTTTCGCACCCTGATCGCCGTGGCCGATCACGGCACGTTCAGTGCGGCGGGTGAGGCCGTGTTCATCACCCATGCCGCTGTCAGCCAGCAGATGAAGGCGCTGGAGGCGCAATGGGACATTGCCCTGTTCGACCGCACCCGGCGCACGCCGGAACTGACCCCTGTCGGTCGCTCCATCGTTGCCCGTGTCCGGGAGATCGTGGCGGCCTATGACAACCTGCTGCCCTCCGTCCTGGGCGATGACGGGCTGCGGGGAAACCTGTCGCTTGGCAGTGTGCCGACGGGGCTGACCAGTTTGATCCCCTTCGCCATTACATCCATCAAGGCCCGTTTTCCCGAACTGCACATCGGTGTCACGCCCGGCCAGACCAAGGAACTGGTCGTGGAACTGGAACGCGGCATATTGGACGCCGCTGTCGTGACCAAGCCGCATGTGATCCCGCGCAACATGGTCTGGGCCCCGATCGCCGAAGAACCGATGCAGCTTGTGACCTCCCTGAATGTCACCTCCGAAGACCCCTTCGAAATTCTGGCCACACATCCCTACATCCGCTTCACCCGCAAGGCACTGCTGAGCGACATCATCGACAATTGGCTGCAGATGAACCGCATCGTGGTGAAAGACACGATGGAGCTGGAAAACCTCGAAAACATTTCGAGCATGGTGCATGCCGATCTTGGCGTATCCATCGTGCCGCGCCGGTGCGTTCAGCCGCCCAATCCGCTGCCGCTCAGGTACATCCCCCTTGGCAGCGACGCGCCGGTGCGCGAACTGGGGCTGTTGTCGCTGGCGAACACGGTCAAGCTGCGGGTCCTTCAGGAAGTCGAGGCCGAGCTTCTGAATGCTGTCCGCGTCGGTGTCTTCGATCCCTTTCCTGCCGGTGTTGCGGCACCATGAGCCTGTATTTCTTTGTCATCCTCGCCCTTGGCGCCGCAGCGGGCGGGTTCATGAACGGGCTGGCCGGGTTTGGCACCGCGCTTTTTGCGCTGGGGTTCTGGCTGCAGATCATGCCACCGGCCCAGGCGGTGGCCATCGTCGTGGTCATGTCGGTGGTGGCGGGATTGCAGGGCGTCTGGCTGGTCCGCAGGTCGATCACGGATCATCCGCGCCGGCTGGCGCGTTTCCTGCTGCCTGCGCTGATCGGCGTGCCGCTCGGGGTGGCGATGCTGTCGATGCTCGAACCCGACATGCTTCGCCTGATCATTGCGGGTTTTCTGATCCTTTATGGCGGGTTCTTCACGCTGCGCTCTTCCCTGCCCCGGCTGGAGCGCCCGACCCCGGTGGTCGACGTGCTGGTGGGCTTTTTCGGCGGCATCCTGGGCGGTGCCGCATCCCTTTCCGGTGCCCTGCCGACCATGTGGTGCGCCATGCGCCCCTGGCCAAAGGCCGAGACCCGCGCGGTCCTGCAGCCCTTCAACGTCTGCGTGCTGGCGCTCGCGGCAATCGTGTTTGCCCTCAAGGGGACCTACACGACCCAGACGATCATCTATGGCGCGGTGGCCCTGCCGACGACGATGATCTTCGCACAGATCGGCATCGCGGTTTTCAAACGCCTTACCGACAACCAGTTCCGCCGCCTGCTGATTGCGATGATGCTGGTGTCGGGGCTGATCCTGATGGCAAGAGTGGTGATGGGATGACCTGCCGTATCGAACGCGTCGAAGTTTTCTGTTACCGGGTTCCCGTGAAAGTGCCCGTCGCGACCTCCTTTGGCGTGATGCGGGACCGACCCGCCGTCTTTGTCAAACTGACGGACAGCACCGGATGCCATGGCTGGGGCGAAATCTTCGCGAACTGGCCTGCCGCCGCTGCGGAACACCGCGCGCAGCTGCTTGTGCAGGACATCTGCGATCTGGTGGTCGGCGCGAATGTCGCCACTGCCGATGCGCTGTTCGAAAGCCTGACCGCGCAAACCCACATCCGCGCGTTGCAGTCGGGGGAATGGGGGCCGTTCCGGCAGGTGATTGCCGGGCTGGACATCGCCCTGCATGACATCTTTGCACGCCATCGCGGCCTGCCTCTGGCGCAATTCCTCGATGGTGGCGCTGCCGCAGAGGTGCCGACCTACGCCAGCGGCATCGCCATCGGCGCGGCGGCGGAGCTGATCGCCAGATCCCGCGCGGTGGGTCACAACGCCTTCAAGGTGAAGATCGGCTTTGACGGCGCGCGCGATATCGACGCCTTGCGCGCCCTTGCGGACGACCTGGTGGATGATGGCGAGCGTCTGATGGCGGATGTCAACCAGGCCTGGACCGTCACCGAGGCGCTGTCACATGCGGCTGCAATAGATGCGCTGGGGCTGCAATGGCTCGAAGAACCGATCCGCGCCGATCTGCCCGCCGGTGATTGGCAAGCCCTGGCAGACGGCTTTGCCACGCCCCTGGCCGCGGGCGAGAACATCACCGGCAACAGCGGGTTCGAGACCGCCATCGCTGCCGGTCATATCTCTGTGGTGCAGCCGGACATCGTGAAATGGGGCGGGATCAGCGGCTGCCGGGCGGCTGCGCGGCGGACAAGGGATGCCGGGCTGCGTTATTGTCCGCATTTCCTGGGCGGCGGGATCGGTCTGATCGCTTCGGCCCATCTGCTGGCGGCTGTCGGAGGCGACGGCTTGCTGGAGGTGGATGTGAACCCCAACCCCCTCCGCGATGCCTTTGAGGGCGCGCGGCTGCGCGATGACGGCAATTTCACCATCGGCACGGCACCGGGGCTTGGCATTGACGCCTTGCCCGCGGACCTGTCGCAATACCAAACCTTATCGCTTGAGCGGCGGGCTTAGATCACCTCGTCCGACCGATCATCCGTCTCACCATAGCGTTTCAGCGTGGCCGGGCGGGTGCCCTCGTAGATCTTGTCGAAATTCTGCGAGATCTTCGCATTCTCCCGCTCGAACAGGCAATCGCCGTTCTTGTCCGATGCGACGATGAAGGGCCCCATCTCCTTGCACCTGATGACCCACATGGCCTGGGCAAGGCCCAGTTCCTCGTTCCAGTGGACGGCCTCGACGTTCTCGACCCCGCGGCCGAGCAGGGCACCGGTGCCGTAGCCGACCGTGGACAGGTAAATCGCACCATTGGGAACGAAGTAGGACTTGTAGTCCTTCGACGACATCCCGCCCTTGCCGATGATCAGCTTGGCACCCGATTTTTCCATCCATTCCGGCAACCACTTGGAAAAGCGGAAGGACGCGGTGGCGGTCACCGCCCCCATCTCGAAACTGCCGTCGGCGTTGATCCGGGCGGCGGGCGAACAGTGAAAATTCGCAGCCGAATCGCGCGGCAGTTCCATCGGGATGTTGGCCTTTTCCTCCAGTGCGCGTTTGTAGACGCCTTCGCGGGCGGTATACATCAGCCCGTCCAGATAGACGATGTCGCCCAGTTGCAGGTCATCCAGCGCTTCTTGCGTGGGCGTGGTGCTCAGGCGGATCTTACGTGGGCTCATGAGGGGCCTCCGGTGTCAGGATTTCGGTCATTCCGCGGCCTCCATCGCCGGGGCGTCCCATTCCACGGTTTCACGACGTTGGTAGTCGGTGAACCAGTCGGGATCGGTGCGGTATTCCACCCGCCCGTCGGGGAACACGCGGGCCACGGCCCGGCGTGACGACAGGCAGAAGGCGTGAACCGACATCTGCATCCCGCCGGTGTGGCAATAGCCCACCTCGATATTGCAATCGACGACCATGGATTTGCCGACGAAACCCATCGCCCCCATGCCGATGGAATTGCCCAGCTCCTTGAACTCCCGCTCCAGCCGGGCGATTTTCGGATCGGAGTTTTCGCTGCCGACCGTGCGCAGGCAGGCCGCGCGCTTGCCCAGCACCATGCAGGTATCCTTGCAGCCGCCCAGCCCGATGCCGATGATGGCAGGCTGGCAGGCCAGCCCCCGTTTGCCAAAGGCAATGAGGCTGTCGAGGTAGAACCGCCTGATCCCCTCGATCCCGTCGGAGGGGAAAAGCATCCGGTAATCGGTGCCGAACAGCCCGCCCTTGTGGACGGTGATCAGGTCGATCCATTCGCCGCCCGGTTCATAGCCGTATTCGATCTCGGGCGCGCCGATGCCCACGTTGTTGTTGTGATCGGTGCGCCACAGCGGATGCACCCGATTGGGCCGCAACGGCACGCCGTTGGTCGCATTCGCCGTGGCGCGCCGCAATGCGGCTTCCAGCGCGATGGGTCCGCCCTCGATCCGGGTGTCGTTGCCCATCTTGACGTACCAGCGCGGCGTGCCGGTATCGCCGCACATCGCGCGGCGGTCCTCCTTTGCGGCTTCGTAATTCTCAAGCATCGCCTGCAGCACGAAGGACGACAGATCGCCGTCCTCCACCTCGGCGGCGGCCTTGAGACCGTCGAGGTAATCCTGCGGAATTTCGATGGCGGCCTTGTCCATCAGGGTTTCCGCGGTCTTCTGGATGATGTCTATCTGGATCATTCGGCAGCCTCCACCAGGGATAGGGGTTCGTTTTCGGGCAATATCGTCTCGCCCGGTCTGACAATCGTGAACTGAACGTCCTCGCGGCTGACATCGAGCGTATCGCCTGTCTGCCGCGCCACGGTGAAATAGCTGCTCTCCATCGCGCCGCTGTCGGGAAAGTCCTCGCGGAAATGCGCGCCGCGCGAGTTTTCCCGCGCCAGCCCCGCTTTCGCGATGACCTCCGACACTTCGCAGAGCGAGGCCATGTTCAGCCAGTCATGCCAGGTCAGGTTGAAGGCCAGGTTGTCACCGGCCACGCCGGCCTGCAACAGTTCGTCGTGGATATCCGCGATCCGGGTCAATCCGCGCGCCAGGCCGGTTTGCGTGCGCATCACGCCCACATCCTCCCACATTGCGTCCTGCAACTTGTCGCGCAAGGGCTGGATCGGGGCGACCTTGTTCGACAGGGGCCGCAGCGCGCGGGCGATTTCTGCCTCCAGCACCGTCTCGTCCGGGTCACGGAGCGCGCCCATGCGCCGGATGTCCGCCCCCATCACATCACCCGCAACGCCACCGTAGACCGTGGAATTTGCCACGCCGTTGCCACCGAGGCGGTTGGAGCCATGCGCGCCCCCCGCGTCCTCGCCCGCGACGTAAAGCCCCTCCATCGCCGTGCGCGTGTCGGGGTCGACCACGACGCCGCCCATGAAGTAATGCGCGGTCGGCACCACCTCCACCTTGCCGGCGGCCAGATCGAAACCGCTGTCGGCGCAGCGCTTGACCATACCGGGAAATTTCACGCGCACGTTTTCCGGGCCAAGGTGCGACATGGAGATATAGACGCCGCCGTGTTCGCTGGTGTTCGACTTGCGCATCTCGGCAAAGATGCCACGGCTGACCACATCGCGCGTGGCCCGCTCGCCCTTGGCATCGTAGTCGAACATGAAGCGGTTCTCGGCCCCGTTGAGCAATTGGCCCCCCGCCCCGCGCAGCCCTTCTTCCAGCACCGTGCCGGTCATCTTGGTGTGGTCCCCGGCCAGCAGGCCGGTGGGGTGGAATTGCACCATCTCCATGTCCCGCAGGGGCAGGCCCAGGCGCAGGGCCATGGCAAGACCGTCCATCGTCTTGTCGCCGCTGGGGGTGTGGTACTTGTACATGGTCGGCCCGCCGCCGGTGCCCATCATCACGGTCTTGGCCCGCACGAAGCGGAACCTGCCGCTGCGCATGTCGATCATCAGAACCCCGGCCAGCGCGCTGCCGTCCGCTGTCGGGACAAGACCAATCGCCCGATGCTCCTGCAACTTCTCCACCGGGCGGGACAGGACCTGCTCCATCAGCCGGTTGATGATCTCGATCCCCGTGAGGTCGCCCTTGTGCACGGTGCGGTCCGCCGTTTGCCCGGCAAAGGCCTTCTGGTGCAGCGACCCGTCCGGGTTGCGGTCGAAGAAACAACCGATCTCGTTCTCCAGCTCGCGGATCCGCACCACCGCCTGTTCGCAGAGCTTCCAGGCCATATCCTGATTGGGCAGCCATTTGCCGCCGTTGATCGTGTCCATGAAGTGCCGCTCAACAGTATCGCCACCGCCCAGCGCCACGTTGTAGCCGCCCTGCACCATGCGGGTGCATCCGCATTTCCCGATCAGGCCCTTCACCGCGATTGTGATCTTCGTCCCCGGCGGGGCGCTTTGCTGGGCGTGCAGGGCGGCGAACATGCCCGCGCCGCCCGTACCCAGGATGAGGATATCGGTATCATGTCTCTCGATCTGCATCAGATGGCCCTCATCAGGAAAACGCCCGCAATCAGCGTCGACGCGGCAACCGCACCGGCGGCGGCGGTCTTCTGGCCCGATGTCCAGGGCAGCCATTCCAGCGCCATCAGGCGCAGGCCACCGAACAGATGCGCGGCCAGCAGGAAAACCAGGCCGAACTCGGCGAATTTGACGATGCCCATCTCGCTCCAGCGCAGGAACCCGTCGAGGTGTTCCGGCTGGTTCAGCGCATAGGACAGCACCCAGAAATGCACCGGCAGGAACAATGCCAGCGCCACACCGGACAGGCGGTGCAACAGGTAGGCGGCCCAAAGGGTATGGTTCCGGTAGCCGCGCCTCATCTCGCCGTCACCCCGTGAACAGCCAGCATGCCAAGGACCAGCAGCAGGGCGAAAATGGCCCAGGCCGCCGCATTCAGGGCGCCGCCCCGCAGGCCCAGCCATTCCGACAATACCGTGCGCAGGCCAATCGCCCCATGCACGGACACGGCGGCGACAAATGTGCCATAGACCGCGAACCAAAGGATGCTGCCCTTTGTGCGGCCAAGGATTTCGGCGGCGGACAGCCCGCCCTGGATGGCATAGATCATCACACCGATATGCAGCAGCACCAGCGGTGCCATGATCAGCGCCGAAATCCGCTGCGCCATATAAAGACCAAGCGTCATCAGGAGCGCCTCCTGAAGAAGTTGCGTGCGGTCTCGCGCTTCAGGCCGGCGATGGCGTTCATCGGGTTCAACGCGTTCGGACAATGCACCGCGCAGCTGCCCTGGCTGTGGCAATTGTGGCAACCGCCAACACCCGACACCGCGTCCAGCACCGCCTGTTTGTCCGCGTTCTTGCTGTCGTTGTAGACGCTCCAGGCCCGTTGCAATGCGGCGGGGCCGAGGAAATCGGGATTGTTCGCCACCGTGTCGCAGGCGGCATAGCAGACCGAACAATTGATGCATTCGATGCCCGCCGCACTCTCGACCCGCGCGGCCTCCGCAGGGTCGAGTGCCTCGATCGGGTCGTTGCGGGTCAGGGTCGGGTGGTGGACCCCTTCCGCCGCGACCCATTTGTCGAAGAAAGGGTCCATATCGGTGGCCAGATCCTTGATCACCGGCAGGTTGCGCAGCGGCGCAATCTGCATGTGGCCGTCCACCAGCACCTTCTTGACATGGGTCCGGCAGGTCCAGCGCGGCGTGCCGTTCACCATCATTGCGCAGGATCCGCACATGCCGACACGACAGGCGTAGCGATAGCTCAGGGTCGGGTCGGCGTATTGCTGGATCCAGGCGACCACATCGAGCACGGTCTGGTTGTCCTCGACCTTCACTTCAAAGGGCTGAAAGGACCCCACGGCGTCGCCGCGCCAGACCGAGACAGACATATGGGTTTCATTGGCCAAGCGCCTCTCCATCGGTTGCAGGGTGGTTCCGCGGCAATATAGATGATTGTTTTTCTAACAAAAAGGAATAAAGACTTACCCGTTTCTTAAGATTTGGTTACATTAACGCAGCCTTTTCAATTGCTTGCCGACCGCTATGATCGCCCCTGAAGTCCAGGGAGGAACCGCATGCTGACGCTGTACGACGCCGGGGAAACGGCCGCATCGCCCGTCCATATCGCTGCGGTCGGCGGCGGCCTTTCCAAGCATAATGGCGCAGCGCGCGCTGATGGCGGCGCACCCTGCTGTGCAACCGGTGCTGACGTCTGATGAGTGACCACCTCTCTGCCCTCCTCGCCGCGCGCTTTTCCGATGCGCCGCAGGTCCCTGCGGACCTGGCGCAGGTTTCATCCCTGCAGGCCATTGCCGGACGGGGCTCTTGCCGGTCATTCGAACCTGATCCGGTCCCCCTCGAAACGCTCAGAACGCTCGGCGCAATCGCCCTCGCCTCGCCGTCGAAAAGCGATCTGCAACAGCGCGACATCGTGATCGTCGATGATGCGGAACAGAAGTCACGGCTGCTGGATCTTGTCTCTGACCAGGCGTGGACGGGGCAGGTGCCTTCGCTTGTGGTCTTCTGTGCCAACAACCGCCGCCAGCGTCATCTGCATGAGATGCAGGGGCTCGACTTTGCCAACGATCATCTCGACGCGTTCTTCAACGCCAGTGTGGATGCGGGCATCGCGCTGGCAAGTTTCGTCATCGCAGCGGAGGCGGCGGGCCTTGGCTGCTGCCCGATCAGCACGATCCGCAACCGGGCGGCAGAGGCAAGCGATATTCTGGGGCTGCCGGACCACGTGTTTCCCGTTGCCGCGCTGGCCATCGGCCAACCCGCTGCTGCCCCCCGGATCAGCCCCCGCCTGCCCCTGCGGGCGACGCTTCACCTGGACCGTTTCAACGAGACGACAACCGCAGACATCGCAGCCTACGACGCGGAGCGCGCCGCCGTGCAACCCTATGCAAATCAGCGCCGCACCGACCTTTACGGCACCAGCGACAGCTACACATGGTCAATGGACAAGGCCCGTCAATACAGCCTGCCGGAACGGAAAGGCTTCGCGCAGTTCATCCGCGGCAAGGGTTTCCGCCTTGATTAATGCGCAGCGCCGCTCGGCGCGGGCAGGCCTTCGATCAGCACGTTGACACAAGCGGGTTTACCGCTTTGCACCGCGCGCGCCAATGCCTCGTCAAGCCCGGCAAGCTCTGTCACATATTCCCCATGCGCGCCAAGCCCCCTGGCGGCCAGATCATAGCGCGCCCTGCTGAGCCCGCAGCCGATCAGCCGTTCGGGGCCGTATTCGCGCAGCTGGATCTGATGCTCGGCGTTCCAGCGCTCGTCATTGCCGATCACCGCGACAAACGGCAGCCCCGCGCGTACTGCCGTCTCGAACTCGGCAAAGTGGAAACCGACCGTGCCGTCCCCCATCAGCGCAAAGATCGCAGCATCCGGCGCTGCGGCGCGGGCGCCCAGAGCATAGCACAGCCCGCCCCCGATCGCCCCGGAAATCCCGTTGATCACCCGGCGCTCCGCCCGCGTGGCGGCCTGCGCCCACTGGCCGAATTCACCACCATCACAGATCAGCACGGCCTGCGCCGCCCTGTCGATCTGCCGCTGCACGGCGGCGCATAATTGCGCAGGGGTGATCCGCCCCGAAGGCACCATGTCGGCGGTGCTGAACCCGCGCCGTCCCAGATGCGCCGCCACATCGGCCCGCCACTGGTCATGCCCCCCCTGCCCGGCCTCGATCAGAACACCGAGACTGTCCCGGGGATCAGCGGCGAAACAGGCGGCCAGCCGATTGCCAAGATTGCGATGCGCCCGGTCCCGCTCTTCCGTGCCGGCCTGAACAACCATCCAGCGGCAATCGGCATGGAACGCCGCCGCGCCGCCAAACCCGAGGGTAAAGTCGATCCGCTTGCCCAGGGCAACGACAAGGTCGGCCTGCCCAAGCGCCTTGCCGATGTCGCCAAGCGCCGGGTCCTTCAGGCCGCGCGGGCTTTCCATCACCACAACGGGCGCGCCAAGGGCCGCTTCCAGCGCCTCCAGCCTGCCCGGATTGCGTGTGGCATTCATCGCCGGGCCGCAGATGATCAGGGGCCGCTGCGCTCCGGCGACGGCCGCCGCAATCGCCGCCGCATCGGAAGCCGACAAACCCATCGGTTCTTTCGTGACCGCATGGGGCACATCGACATCGCCCACATCCGCCTCGACCAGGTCAAAGGGCAGCGCCATATGCACCGGCCCCGACCGCCCCGAAAGCGCGACCCGCAAGGCGCGCGCCGTCTCAACGCCGAAATCCGCCGCGCGGGTCGGACGGAACGACAGCTTGGTCACCGGCGCTGTCATCGGCACCTGGTCAAGCTCCTGGAAAGCGCCTTTGCCATCCTGACCGATGGGAGAATCGCCGGTCAGCAGAAGCACCGGCGTCTCTGATTCAGAGCAGGTGAACAGCGGCCCCAGCGCATTTGCCGCCCCTGCCCCCGCGGTCACCAGGGCCACGCCCACGGTTCCGGTCAGCTGCGCATAGGCCTCCGCCATGAACACCGCCGCTGCCTCGTGACGGGTATGGACAATCTCAATCCCGGCATCGAAACAGGCGTCGAAGATCGGCATGATCTGGTTCCCCGACAGCGCGAAGATGCGGGTGATACCGGCGGATGCCAGCGTTCTTACCAATAGATCTGCACCGCGCATCATGTTCTCTCCCCCCGTGATCATTGCCGCCGCGACCTGAACCTATCCTTCCCGCGCCGTCCATCCCCTTTATGGCAGCCCCTGCCGCAAGGGCCCCTGAGGGCATGAAGAACTCACAAAGTCCCGATCACCCCAAAAACGCCTTCGACAGCGGGTAGAGGTGAAATTGCACCGTGACACTGGTGCTATGGCAGCTTCTGCCTTGGCAAGCTGCGCTGAATGGAGGGGCACCCGGACCCAAGCTCCGATATCGGCCATGCGCGACTGAACCGGTCGCACCGTGGCCCCGGCATGGTACGGGCCACATGCAGCACCGATGAACGACAGCGCGGGAGCGCCTGATCGTTGCTCACCGGGCGGTTCGCGCCGCGTTGTTCGCCTCAGTCATGTTCCGAGGTGCGTCTCGATCTTCGAGGTCTTCCCACCAACTTCCCAACGCGTCGATCAGCGGCACCAGATCATGTCCGTCGGCAGTCAGATCATATTCCACCCGCAGCGGGTAGCCGCTGAATTCCGTGCGCTGAACGATCCCCGCATCCTCCAACTTCCTCAGCTCCAGTGCCAGCATCTTATGGGAAATCGTCGGGTTGTCGCGGCGCAGATCGCTGAACCTCCTGGTGCCCGTCTTCAAGTAATAGATGAGCAGCGTCGGCCACCGGCCGCTCAGGATTTGCATGACCTCTTCGATCGGGCATCGCGACACAAGATTTTTCATTGGGACCTCATGGTTACAAAAAGGTGCGTAATTTACCCCGGAATACATGGCGGTATGTTTCGGGTTCGCTGCGCAGCGTGATGACATGAGATTATGGAGTATAAATCATGGAACCGATTCTACTTTATGGCTTCCCGTCTGGAAGCTCCATGGGGCTTGTCGCAGCTCTCGAATGGCTGGCGAAACCCTACCGTCTTTGCCGTGTCGATATGTTCGGTGAGATGCGCGACCCATCCTATCTGCGCATCAATCCGCGGGTTGAGACGCCGGTCCTCATCACCGACAACGGCGACGTACTGACTGAAACGCTGGCGATAGCATCATGGCTGGAAGCCAGGGATTCCAGGCGCAGCATCAGTTTTGACCCGCTGTCGAGAGAAGCCGACCGGATGCATCAGTTGATGGCCTTCATCAACACCGGCTTTACAGGATCGTTCGGACCGCTTTGGGCGGCCATGGAAATGGCTGACATGAACCAGGCGGTACGATCTGCACTCAGCGAGTGGGGTCGGGACGGTGTTTTCGAACGCCACGACAAGCTCGAAGAGATGATCGGGGACAGCAGGTTCCTGATCGCGGATCACCCTACGCTGGCTGACGCCCTCTTGGTCGGTGTCGCGCGTTGGCTCGATTTCCACGAACTGGCTGACAAAGGCCGCTGGCCAAAACTTGCGGCTGTTCGCGCGCGAATTGAAGCGCATCCGGCTGTCATCTACGCGACCGCTCTTGAGAACGGGGATATGAACCCGGGGAGCGGCGCCTGTCTGGGCCACATCAATCTCACCGAGGTCATTGAGCGGTTTGGTAGCTAAACGCCACGAGCGCGGGCTGAGAAACGTCATCAGCCCGCGCTCAACACCGGCGCCGCGCAACTGCGACGCGAGGGTGGCGAATTTGCTGAATCATGCCAGTGGGCCGCGCCAGGCAATTCCGACCTAAGTGCCAAGCATCTCTGACCCAAACCAGACTTTGGGCGTGGTATGGGTCAAGGACGGGTGAGCGGACGGAGCGGACATTCGAGACCTAATCTCGGTCAGGTGCTCCTAATGGGAAGAAGGATCGAAAGGGACGCGCCTCGTCGACGACGCGGGCCACCGAGGGGCGGGACAGAAGCCGTGCCCGGTAGGCGGCGAGCGCGGAGCAACGCTCTGGAATCGGATGAACCCAGTCACCATAGAAAAGCGCCGGAGCAGCTGCGCAATCGGCAATCGTGAAACGACCACAGGTCGCCCATTCCGTGTCTTGCAGACGGGGTTCCATCCAATCATAGCAGCGGTCTATAAGCACATGCGCATCGGCAACGCCACGGGGATCACGCTCATCTTCGCCACGCAGGGCGTCACCGACGATCCGTTGCGTCTGCGCATGGATATAGTCATCGAACACATCCGCGATCATGCGAGCCTCCAGCGCTTCGCGGACATCCTCGGGAACCATCGGCGGCGCGTCGCCGTGAAACAGGTCGAGATATTCGACCACAGCGTTGCTTTGAGTGACTTCCCGGTCGCCATCGACCAGCGCCGGAAACTGCCCGGTGGGGGAAAGGGCGGCCATGCGAGCGGCGTTCTCCGGGTGATCGGGGTCGACCATTCGGAAGTCGAAGGCGACGCCGCGCTCGTATAGAGCGATCAGCGGTTTCCAGACAAAGGAGGCAAAGGGATGCCCATAGAGCGCAAGGGTCATTGAAGAATCTCCAGCGATTGAAGCGTGGCCTCGATCATGTCGAACTGGATTCCGGTGCCGTGACGGCGGTCTGCGGTGCCGTCCTTTCCATCCAGGAACACAATCTGTTCGGTGTAGGAGACGCGGGTCTTGTCGCCGTCTGCGTCAAGTTCCAGGCTCGACAGCGTCACGGAATGAAAGCTGCCGGAATGGTGAAGGTCGTAGTCATACACAAGCCGTTTGGCCGGTTCGATGACATGGAAACGTGCCTCGAACAGTGTTTCCAGACCGCTTTCGTTGAAACGCCCCTGCAGGACTTCCTGACCACCGGCGCGAAAATCCATCGAACGGCGCATCAGGGCCCATTTTTCGGCCGGGCCGGTGAACCACTGCGCCTTGATCTGCGGATCGGACCATGCGCTGAACACGCGGTCTGGCGGTGCCGCCCACAGTCGTTTCAGTGTAAATGTCCCATGGAATAAGCGATTTTCGGTCATGTCTCATTTCCCTTGGAGGATTGGCCTGAACCGTCAGCCATGTCTGTTGTTTCTTTGCTTTCGAGCAATTCTCCGAGCCGGTCAAAATGTCCTTCCCAAAGCTGGCGACGTTCGCTCAACCAGATTTCGACGCGCAAGACAGCTTCGCTGGAAATCCGGCATTCGCGGACCCGGCCGCGTTTTTCCGTTACAACCAGTCCACTTGCCTCCAGCACCTGAACGTGCTGATGGATCGCGGAAAGGGATGTGTCGTAGGGCTTGGCCAGGTCACTTACGGAGGCCGATCCGCGTGAAAGATGATCAAGGATCCCGCGCCGCGTTGCGTCAGAAAGTGCGTGGAACGCCATATCAAGTTGTTTGGAATGCTCAACCATACGCTTAAGTTATAGCGCGCCTGACAAAAGTCAAGTGTCCACTTAAGTGTTGATCCGTTGAAACCGCCCCTCAAAGCAGACCTTCACTGCAGTTTTCACGAATGACCGCTGCCCCTGCCCCGTCCTTCGGCGGTCACGCCGCGATCCGGGTCAGCGATGTGACGTAAAAGCCAATTTCGTCTGACGTCTTACAGGGGTGTCGAATGCCGCGCATTTCCGACTCTTTCCGGCGAATTTTCTGAATCTTGTCAGTGGGCCATGCCAAGCAATTCCGACCCAAATGCCAAGCATTTCCGACCCATCCGGACCTTCGGCGCGATGCACACGAAAGTCGGCAGTGCGGACTTTGCTGCCATCAAACATGAGCACCCAGGCCCGGAACAAGCCGAAGGCGCCGGGCCATCGCCTGCCCGCCGGTCGGGTAGGCGATTTGGTGAGGCTAGTTGTTCCCTCGTTGGGATTCATCACGGTTGAGAAATAAAGTGGCATGAACCAAGGTCAGTATCGCCCACCCCGGGCAGGCGCTGGCCCGGCTTGCGCTTTGCGTCACTTCGGGCTCGAAGACGACTTTCGCTGCATTTTTCACGAATGCCGCTTAGCCCCTGCCCCGTCCTCCGAACGTAGCGCCGCGCTCTGGGTCAGTTACCTGTCACAAAAGTCGGTTTTGCTTGGCAACTTACAGGGGGGTAGTGGCGGACCGAGGAGGATTCGAACCCCCGACCCCTTGATTCGTAGTCAAGTACTCTATCCAGCTGAGCTATCGGTCCACTGTCGGGCGGTTTAGTGGCCTGCGCGGGGGTTTGCAAGCCCCAGTTTTGACCTGTGGCGGATTTCCTGGCGGTGTCAGACGGCGGCGTCGCCCTTGGGCAGGCAGACCGCAAAACATGTGCCGGTTTCATCGCTGCTCAACAGGGACAATTGCCCGCCGTGGCCGCGCACCAGTTCCGCCGCGATGGCCAGGCCCAGTCCGGTGCCGTCCTTGCGGGTGCCGCCCTGGAACGGCTTGTACAGAAAAGTGCGCGCCTTGGGCGGCAGGCCGGGGCCGGTATCGGCCACCTCGATGTTCCAGCTGGTTTCGTTTTCGGTTGCCCGCAGGGTGATTTCACCCCCCGTCCCGGCCGACATCAGCGCCTGCCGGGCATTGCGGGTCAGGTTGCTGAGCACACGGTAGAGATGTTCGGGGTCTGCGCGCACCTTCAGGCCGGGGGCGACATCGGCAACAAAGCTGATCTGCGTGCTCTGGGTCGCCAGGCGTTCGTTCTCGATCACCTCTTCGACCAGTTCGGCAAGCGGCACCATGGTCAGGGTCGGCCCCGGTTCTTCCGCCTTGCCGAAGGCCAGGGTGCTTTCGCACAGATGGACCGCGCGGGTGATCGACCCCACCAGTTTGGGTGCCAGCCGTTTGACCGCCGGATCCTCCGAGGTTTCGATGCGATCGGTAAAGAGCTGCGCGGTGGTCAGGATATTGCGCAGGTCGTGGCTGATCTTGCTCACCGCCGCGCCAAGCTGCGCCAGCCTGTCCTTCTGCTTCAGCGCCTGGGTCAGCTCCGTCTGCAACGTGCGCAGGGCGACTTCGGCTTCGCGCAACTCGGTCACGCCTGCCTTGGGTTCGATGATGCGGCGGGCGTCCTCCGGGGCTTCGGCATAGCGCTGGATATGACCCACCACGCGTTTCACGGGTTTGAGGAACATCGCCCGGATGGTCAGGAAGAGCAGGGTCGCGGTGATCGCCGAAATCACTGCCGAGAGAATCAGGATGCGCAGGCCATAGTCGATCATCGCCATGCGCAGCGGTGCGGTTTCCATCGTGATCTCGATCAGCAGCCCCGCATCCCGGACCGGCGCCCCGATGACACGGATCACTTCGTTTTCACGCCGGAAAAGACGCATCACCGCATCCCGGATCAATGTCATCGCGGTGGCGTTGCGCAGATCGAAGGTCTGCGAGATCGCCTGCGGCATCTCGGAAGACAGCATGAGCTGGCGCACCGCGTCACGGCGCAGGACAACGTTGAACACCTCTGCCGTTTCCAGCAGTTCCGCCTCAAGCGCGGGGTCCAGCATATCGTCCGCGAGAAGCGCCAGCGAGGCGATCTGCGCCCGCTCCAGCCGCTGCAGCATGTAATCCTCGCGGAACCGCGCGATGGAGGGCACGAAGATCAGCACTTCGGCCACCATGACAAAAACACTTGTCAGGATCAGCAGGCGGCCGGACAGGGAATTCAGCATGCCTGCGTCACCCCCATGGGACGGCGGGCGGGCTGTCGCGCCCCGGCGCGCAGGCCCCCGTTGTCACGGCACACATCGCTGAACAAACCGCACCACCCGCTTTACAAGATCGCTTTCGAACAGGCGCGGGCTGAAATAGGCCCCCGCCGCACGTTTGTTGACTTCACCGATTGTCGGATAAGGAGCCACCATGGCTGCAATCTGGCTCATTTTCATGCCGTTTGCCAGAGCCAGCGCCCAAAGGCCGATCAGTTCTCCCGCCTGATGGCCGACAATGGAGGCGCCCAGGGGCCTGCCCTTGACCACCATGACCTTGATGAACCCTTTGGTCTTGCGCTCTGCCAGGGCGCGGTCGTTGTGTTCATAGTGGAACCGGACCACTTCCAGCCTGTCGCCGTGTTTTTCCTGCGCCTCGGCCTCGGTCAACCCGACCTGCGCCAGTTCCGGGTCGGTATAGGTCGCCCAGGGAATATGGGAAGTCTTTGCCCGGGACGGCAGGCCAAACAGCATGGATCTGATGATCACCCCGGCATGATAGCCTGCCACATGGGTGAATTGCAGCCCGCCGGCCACATCCCCGATGGCATAGACCTTGCGGTTGGTGGTGCGCAGCGATGCATCCACCTTGATCCCGCCTTTGGCCGGTTCGATCCCGGCCTTGCCGAGATCCAGCTTGTCGGTATTGGCCTTGCGCCCCACCGCGATCAGCAGGTGAGAGCCCTTGAAGATCCGGCCATCCTTGGCCTCGACCTCGATCTTGCCCGCCGTGCCGCGCACTTCGGCGGCGGTGGCGTTTTCCTCGATCACCACGCCCTCGTCCCGCAGGGTGTCCAGCACGACGCGGGCGGTTTCCGGGTCGTCCTTGCCCAGCGCCTTCATCCCTTCGATCACGGTGACCTTGCAGCCCAGACGCAGATGGGCCTGGGCCATTTCCATCCCGATGGGGCCCCCGCCGATGATCAGCAGATGTTGGGGTTTCTCGCGCAGTTTGAACAGGGTTTCATTGGTCTCATAGGGGACCGTATCGAGACCCGGAATCGGCGGCACCAGCGGCGATGATCCGGTGGCGATCACAATGCGCCGGGCCTTGATCACCGTATCGCCTGCCTGCACCTCGTCGCGGGAAATGAAGCGCCCATAGGCGCGGATCACCTTGACGCCCAGGCCTTCGAAGCGTTCCTGACTGTCCACCGGGGCGATCTGCGCGATCACATCGGCGACGTGATCCTTGGCGGCGGCGTAGTCCACGGTGCCGGGGGCATTGGCCACACCATATGGCGCCGCGTGACGCTGCGCATGGGCCGCCTTGCCGCTGGCGATCAGCGCCTTGGAGGGCACGCAGCCGTAGTTCAGGCAATCGCCGCCCATTTCATGGCCTTCCAGCAGGACCACATCTGCCCCCATCTGGACCGCACCCGCCGCGACGGACAGGCCGCCGGAGCCTGCGCCGATAATCAGAATGTCCGTCTTGATCCGGTTCATTTCAATACATCCTTCTGGCCCGTGGCCCATTTGAGTGCGGCGGGCAGCAGGGACAATGCGCAGAGCCCGAGGATGGGGAACAAGATATGCGGCTCGAAGATGATGCCAAGGTCCGGCGTTTCTCCGCGCGCGAAAACCGCGCCGAGCCCAGCGCCGACGGAGGTATAGACAACAGCCCCCGGCATGATCCCGAAGAAGGTGGAGACCACAAAGCGATGCAGCGGCACCGCCAGCAGGGCCGGGATCAGATTGGCGACAAAGAAGGGCACCGCAGGGACAAGGCGGATGAAGAACAGCATCGACCATTGGTTTTCGTCCAGGCCCTTGCCGATCCTGGACACCAGCCCCTCGGAAGCCTCCAGACGCGCCTTGAGCACCTGCCCCAACCCCATGCGCGCGGCAAGGAAGATCAGGGTCGCGCCGATGGTGGCAGCTGTCACGTTGAACCCGGTCCCCAGGACGGTGCCGAACAGGAAGCCCCCGGTCAGGGTGGCGATCGTGGCCCCCGGCAGGGAAAAGGCGACAATCGCCACATAGGCGGCCATGAACAGCAGCGCAGTTACCAGGTAATTGCTGTCCCGGAAGGCGATCAGCGCCTCGCGGTTGTCGCGCAGCGTGTCAAAGCTGAGGTAGTCGCGCAGCGTGAAGGCACCGATCACCGCCGCGACGGCAATCGCGATCAGGGGCACAATGCGCGCCCGCTGCGATCCGGTGTGTTTTCCGTCGGCCCTGTCCGCCATTTCCGTCTCTCCGCCGCAACCGGCCTATCTGCCTGCCTCACAGATGATCCGGAACCCGGCCCGCGCCTAGCCCTATCACGGCCCCTTGAACCAAGGTGTGCTTTTCGGGGGTCTTTCGTGAAAGATCGGCCTGAATTGAAATATATACCAGCCGCGACGGATAAATTGTTGCAAGAGAGGGGGGAAAACCCGCTTGCAGGGTTTGACTTGCCCGCGCATCCTGACTAGAGAGCGGGTCTGAATTGACGTGACGGGCCGAATCTGCGCCCCGAATGACCTATTGGAGATCGACGCGATGAAACGCACCTATCAACCTTCGAACCTTGTCCGCAAGCGTCGTCACGGGTTTCGTGCGCGCATGGCCACCAAAGCGGGCCGCAAGATCATCAACGCACGCCGCGCCCAGGGCCGGAAGTCGCTGAGCGCGTAAACCGCGCAGCGCCTTGCAAAGCATGACACCGCCGGAGGCCCCCGTGGATGGCAGCACTGCCAATCCGGGGAACAATCCTCCGGCGGTTTCTTTGCGTCTGCAGGTGCTGAAGAACCGCGCCGATTTTCTGCGCGCCTCCCGCGCCAGCCATGTCGCGATGCCCGGTTTCGTTGTGCAGATGCGCCGGCGCAAGCCGGATGAAACAGCCGATCCGGATGTCATTCGCGTGGGGTTTACCTGCTCCAAGAAGGTCGGCAATGCCGTGGCCCGCAACCGGGCAAAACGACGCCTGCGGGAAATCGCGCGTCTGTCCCTGCCAGCGATGGGCCAGCGGGGACATGACTATGTGCTGATCGGCCGGCGCGGGGCCACCGCCACCCTGCCCTTTGCGCAAATGCAGTCCGACTTCGCCCGCGCCCTGGGCAAGCTGCACAGGCCGCCCGCGTGACCGCCCTTGCCCGCATCCTGGCGCTGCCGGTGCGCGCCTATCGGCTGGTTTTCAGCCCCTGGGTCGGGTTCAACTGCCGCTATCAGCCAACCTGCAGCGCCTATGCATTGGAAGCGCTCGAAACCCATGGGGGGCTGAAGGGCAGCTGGCTGGCACTGCGCCGGATCTTGCGCTGTCACCCCTGGGGGCGCAGCGGCTATGATCCCGTGCCGCCCATGTCGCAGGACCACGGGCCGCACTGAGGTCTGAGCCTGCCACCTGCCGCCATGCCAACGGGATCGGGAGAGGTTCGCCGCCCGCTGTCAACGACCCACGGCCTGCTCCACCTGCTGAACCGGACACTCCCCGATGACACACTCCCGTGGAGACATGTCAAAAATGACATGTCATCATTTGCAGGACTATCGGTATGAACTGACGCTGACGCGCAGGGGCAAGCGGCATCTGTAACGCGCCGCAATACCGCGCGCCTGCCCCATCCGCTCAACACGCTGGAATATATTGTTTACAGCGTCCCGCCTTGAACCTGATACACTCAGTATCGCCGATGTCCCGAGAGCGCGAAGCGTGGCAGGGTATCGGCGATTCAAGTTTAAGGCGGGGCGCCCTAAATGGCCTCCGGCTGGCTCAAATTCACCACAAGCCCTTCCAGGACTGCAGCCCCTGGCAGCCTCACACGCCCCTTACGCCTTCAACACCGCGTCCCCGTTGGTGATCAGCCGGGTCGGCATATCCGCCGCCGCCGTTCCCGCAAGTGTCAGCGCCACATCCTTGAAAAATCCATCATCGCCGAAATAGAAACGATGCGAAATCTGCGCGCCCTTCTGGGGAAAGGCCGCATAACGCTGTGTGGCATCGACATCGACCTGATCCTTTTCCACCAGATCAGGCAGCCCTTTGCGCCCGGCGCGCCTGCGGCCCCCGTTGATGAAATCCCCCGACAATTGCAGCACCGCATCATTGCCGTTGTAATAATTCGTCAGGCGGTTCGACCGACGGTCCATCACCAGACTGCCCCATGCGCCCTTGCGCATCCATTCCACATCCACATCCGCCGCCGCAAAAATCGCCTGATCCACGTCCCATTTGCGCGCGCCGGGCGCATCCCCGACACCGGAGAACCCGCGCAAGGTCAGGTAGGCGCCCATCGAATGGGCCAGCACATGCAGCTTGAACCGGGGGTTTTCATTCAGGAAAAGACCGATCGTTTCCGTCACCAGGTAGGGCGCAACCTTTTTGGCGTCATTGCGGTCGGAATCATACGCCAGCACATTCCCGTCGCTGGGCCAGTCAAAGCCGACCACCGCACCGCGATAGCCATGTTTGCGCAACCCCTGCTCAAGTGCCGCCAGCCGCTGCAACATGGTTGTCTGCGAGGTATTGAACCCGTGGACGAAAAACAGGATCTCGCGGCTCTGCGACGCGCGCAGGACCTCCCGGTGCCAATCCGCGCGCGAAATGATGCCCCCCTTGCTCACCGCCCCCGCAGAGCTGGTGATCTGTACATAACGGGTCAGTGCCGCAGCATTATTGGTGAATCTGTTTGTCTGGGCGTTATAGGTCCGCCGGCTTGCAAATAGGGTCATGTCTCAAATTCCTTTATCAATAGGGTCGGCAATAAAAGGCAGCGTAGCATGTTCTCGCCTTTAGCGCGAAACCTTCCTCCGCCGCGCATCGCGTCCTTGATCGCCTTTGGGCAATGGATTACTGCGATCACATGCTCGACCAACCCGAAGAAATCCACGCGCTGTTTCAGGGTGCGCCCCAGACGACGGAGTTCAGGAAACTCCGCAAGCGGATCGTGCGCGCCACGCGCGAGGCGATCGAGCAATATGGCATGATCGCCCCGGGCGCGCAGGAACCCGACGCCCCCCGCGCCCGCTGGCTGGTCTGCCTGTCGGGCGGCAAGGACAGCTATACCCTGCTGGCGGTTCTGCACGAGCTGCAATGGCGCGGGCTGTTACCGGTCGACCTGCTGGCCTGCAACCTCGATCAGGGCCAGCCCGGCTTTCCCGCAACGGTCCTGCCCGCCTTTCTGGAAAAGATGGGCGTCCCGCATAGGATCGAATACCAGGACACCTATTCCATCGTGATGGACAAGGTGCCGGCGAACCGCACCTTCTGCGCGCTGTGTTCGCGGCTGCGCCGCGGCCACCTCTACCGGATCGCGCGCGAGGAAGGCTGTTCCGCCGTGGTGCTGGGACACCACCGCGACGACATCCTGGAAACCTTCTTCATGAACCTGTTTCACGGCGGGCGCCTGGCCACGATGCCGCCCAAGCTGGTGAACGAACAGGGCGATCTGTTTCTCTACCGCCCTCTTGCCCATGTGGCAGAGGCCGATTGCGAGAAATTCAGCGGCGCGATGCAATACCCGATCATCCCCTGCGATCTTTGCGGCTCGCAGGACGGGTTGCAGCGCCAGCAGGTCAAGCAGATCCTCGACGGCTGGGAAAAAAACAGCCCCGGCCGGCGTCAGGTCATGTTCCGGGCGCTGATGAATGCGCGCCCCTCGCATCTGCTGGACCCCAAATTGTTCGATTTTGCCGGCCTGTCGCTTGATCCGCAGACTTTTAGCTAAAAGGACGCCATCTTTTCGGGCAAGATTAACCCCCGGCTCATTCCACGCAGGCTAAGCTCCTGCAGATGCAGCGGACGCATCTTACGACGAGCGGGGAAGCACCTATGGCGCGACGGCGGGCCAGGACACTGGCAAGATGGCAAAATCATCTCACTTCCGCGCTGAACTGGCCCGGCGCTCTGGTCCTGTTGCCGACCCTGACCCTGGCCGTCTACATGGCTGCCGGCGAAACCGGGCTGATCTGGTTTTCGCTTTCCATGCCGGGGCTTTATCTGATCTTCGGACAGGGTGCCTTGCGGTTTCGGGCCTCTGATCCCGCGGTGCCGGGCATTCTGACCCGTCAGGCCTTTTCCGAGATCGTCAGCCAGACCCTGAAACAGGCCCATGCCGAAGACAGATTTGCCGTCATCTATGCCATCGCATTAAGTGAATTCGACGCGCTTGCAGACCGATACGGTCAGGCCGCCGCCGACACGGTTGTCCTGCGCACCGGTGAACGGCTGATCGCCACATTGCGCGATGTGGACAGTGTTGCGCAGCTGGGCGACGCCCGGTTCGGCATCTGCACGGCCCCGCTGCGCCATCTTGATCTGGAAACCTGCATTCAAATGGCGTCCCGCCTGCAGACCGCGCTGGAAGAACCCGTGGCCATCAACGGCGTCAATATCTACGTCTCTGCCAGTGTCGGATTCTGCCAGCATACGCGTGCGCCCGACAGCGGTGGCGACGCCTGGATGCACGCCGCCCTCACCGCCCTGCGCGAAGCGCAACACCGGGGGCCTTCCGCGATCCGGGCATTTTCCGATCAGATGCGCATCGCCATCGAAACCCGCGAAGAGATCCGCGATGACGTGGTCAAGGCACTGGATTCCGGCCAGATCCAGCCCTGGTTTCAACCCCAGATCTCCACCGACACCGGAGAGATCACCGGGTTCGAGGCGCTGGCCCGCTGGCATCATCCGCAGCGGGGCATCCTGCTGCCCAAGGATTTCCTGCCCGCCATCGAAAGCGCCGGTCTGCTGGAACGGCTGACCGAGGTCATGATGTACCACACCTTTGCCGCGCTCAAGGCATGGGACGGTGCGGATGCGCATGTGCCCCAGGTCGGCGTCAATTTCACAAGTTCGGAACTGCGCAATCCCCGTCTGACCGACAAGGTGAGATGGGAGCTCGACCGGTTCGATCTGACCCCGGACCGGCTTGCCGTCGAAGTGCTTGAGACAGTGGTCGCCTGCACGCCGGATGACCTGATTACCCGCAATATCAACGCGCTGGGCGCAATGGGGTGCCGCATTGATCTGGATGATTTTGGCACCGGCCATGCGGCGATCACCTCGATCCGGCGGTTTTCGGTCAGCCGGATCAAGATCGACCGCTCCTTCGTGATGAAGGCCGACCGCGACCCGGAACAGCAACGCATGATCAGCGCGATCCTGACCATGGCCGAAAGGCTGGAGGTGGAGACCCTGGCGGAGGGCGTCGAAACCGTGGGCGAACACGTTCTGCTGGCGCAACTGGGTTGCGACCATGTGCAGGGCTATGGCATCGGGCGGCCCATGCCATTCGACCAGACCCTGGACTGGATCAGCCGCCATACCGCCAAACTGGCCGACACCCCCCGTTTCATGGATGGCAAGAGCGGCTGACCGCCTCGGGCGGCACGGGGCCCTCCCGCCCTGTCAAACCAGCCTGCGGGGCCTGCGTCGGATCATCGCGCAGACCGGAGGTTTTGCCCGAATCCGCTTGACCTCTGGGCCTCAACTCTGTTCAACCCACCCAGATCAAAAGCATCCCGAAGGTGGCGGTCCCCATGGACGAACAGAACAAGAATCTCATTCTCGCGACGGCACTCAGTTTCATCGTGATCCTTGCGTGGTTCGTCCTGTTTCCACCACCCGAACCGGACCCCGCCCTCGACAGCACGACACCGGCGACCCAGCAGACCGCTGACGGAACCGTGCCCGTGGCACCCGCCGATCCCGCGACCGCACCGATTTCGGGCGGGGACGACACCACATCGACCGTTTCGCTTGCCGATGCGCCCCGCGTCAACATCGAGACGCCGCGCCTGACCGGCTCCATCTCGCTGGTCGGCGGCCGGATCGACGATCTGAAACTCAAGGATTACCGCACCACGCTGGACGCCGATGCGCCCATCGTCACATTGCTGTCCCCCCAGGGCACGACAGACGCCTATTATGCCCTGCAAGGCTGGGCCGCCGGCACCGGCATCGACCCGACATCGGTCCCCGGCCCCGACACGGAATGGTCGCTTGCCGAAGGCGACACGCTTGGCGTCGATTCCCCGGTGACCCTGACCTGGGACAACGGCGCGGGCCAGGTCTTTACCCGCACCATCGCGGTGGATGACAACTACATGTTCACGCTGGGCCAGGGGGTCACCAACAATGGCGAGGCCCCGATTTCCCTCGCCCCCTACGGCATGATCGTCCAGCACACCCAGCCCGATGATCTGCAGAAATTCTTCATCCTGCATGAAGGTGCCGTATCCATCGCAGATGGTGAATTGATCGAAACCGACTGGGACGACATCTCGGAAGCGGATGCAAACGCGAAATGGGGCCGCCAGGCCATCGTCAAGGAAGATGTGACCACGGGCTGGATCGGCTTTACCGACCACTTCTGGCAGGCGATCCTGATCCCCGATCAGGGCCAGCCCTTTGACGAGGCGCTGACCTATGACGCGCGTTCCGACGTCTATCGCGCCGTCACCCGCCAGCCCACCCAGACTGTGGCAGCGGGTGCCTCGGCCAGCATGAAAACCCAGTTGTTTGCCGGTGCAAAGGAATGGGCGATCCTGCGCGACTACGAAGCCGCCGGCGTGCCGAAATTCATCGACAGCATTGATTGGGGTTGGTTCTTTTTCCTGACCAAACCGATCTTCTGGCTGCTGCACGAGCTGAACAAGCTGATCGGCAACATGGGCATCGCGATCATCGGGCTGACCCTGCTGATCAAGGCGATCCTGTTCCCGCTGGCCTATAAATCCTACGTCTCCATGGCCAAGATGAAAGAGCTTCAGCCGCAGATGGAGAAGCTGAAAAAAGACGCGGGCGACGACCGCCAGAAAATGCAGCAGGGCATGATGGAGCTTTACCGCAAGGAAAAGGTGAACCCGGCCGCGGGCTGCCTGCCGATCCTGTTGCAGATCCCGATCTTCTTTTCGCTCTACAAGGTGATCTTTGTCACCATCGAGCTGCGCCATGCGGCGTTCTTCGGCCCCTTCCAGGACCTCAGCGCGCCTGACCCGACCTCGCTGTTCAACTTCTTCGGCCTGCTGCCCTGGGGCGCGCCCGAGGCCGGCACGATCATGGCGCTGATCTTTATCGGTATCCTGCCGCTGCTGCTGGGCATCTCGATGTTCCTGCAACAAAAGCTGAACCCGGCGCCCACCGACCCCACGCAACAGATGATCTTTGCCTGGATGCCCTGGGTCTTCATGTTCATGCTGGGCAGTTTTGCAAGCGGGCTGGTGGTCTACTGGATCGCGAACAACACCATCACCTTTACCCAGCAATACCTGATCATGCGCAGTCAGGGCTACAAGCCTGACCTCATGGGGAACATCCTGGGGTCGTTCCGGCGCAAGCCAAAGCCGGACGCCAAGAAATGACAACGCTGGTTCAACTTTTCCGCCATCCTCTCAAGAGCCACGGCCGCGAAGAGTTGCAGAGCGTGACCCTGACCGCCGGGCAGGCGATGCCCTTCGACCGGCTCTGGGCCGTGGCGCATGACCACTCCAGGGCGGATGGGTCGGAATGGGCGCGATGCGTGAATTTCAGCATCGGCACCAAGGCCCCGAAACTGGCCGCGATCAATGCCGTGCTGGCGGAGGATGGCAAGACGCTGACCCTGTCGCATCCGGAACGGCCCGATCTGACCTTCCAGCCCGACAGCGAAGCTGCGCGGCTGATCGAATGGGTGCTGCCGCTGGTCCCGCAGGACCGCGCCCTGCCCGACCGGATTCTGCGCCTGGCCGAGCGTGGTTTCACCGACACCCCGTTCCCCTCGGTCAGCCTGTGCAACCTGGCGTCTCACCGGGCCGTCGCGGACAAGGCAGGCGTGGCGCTTTCCAATCTGCGCTGGCGTGGCAACATCTGGTTCGACACGGGCACCGCATGGGACGAATTCGACTGGATCGGCAAGGACGTGGCCATTGGCGGCGCGCTTTTGCGGGTGCGTGAACCGATCCGCCGCTGCCTGCATACCGCCGCCAACCCCGAAACCGGAGAACGCGACGTGGACACGCTGGGCATCCTCAATTCATGGGACCACCAGGATTTCGGTGTCTACGCCGAGGTGATCCAGTCGGGCCAGGTGGCAATCGGCGATGCGATCGAGGTGAAATGATGCAGCTTCCCTTCCCCATCGCAGCAGAACCCGAAGCGCAGACCCTGGAAACGGGCCGCCTGCTCTTTGCCGGGGAAACACTGTTTGTCAAAGGCGTGGTGGCGATGGATGGCCTGCCGCCCGCCGACCGGATGGAAGTCTGCTTTGCCGGGCGCTCCAACGTCGGCAAATCGACCCTGATCAACGCGCTGACCGGGACCAAGGCGCTGGCTCGCGCCTCCAACACGCCGGGCCGGACGCAGGAAATCAACTATTTCACTGCCGGTGACTCGCATTACCTCGTCGATCTGCCGGGCTATGGCTATGCCAATGCGCCGCTTCCGGTGGTCGAAAAATGGCAACGCCTGCTGAAACAATACCTCGGCGGCCGCCAGACCCTGCGCCGCGCCTTTGTGCTGATCGACGCACGCCATGGGGTGAAAAAGGTGGATGAGGAAATCCTCTCCCTGCTCGACAGTGCCGCCGTCACCTTTCAGGCGGTTCTGACCAAGGCCGACAAGGTCAAGGAAAAGGAACGCGAAAAGGTGCTGGATCAGGTCCGCGGCGCGCTGGCGAAACATCCCGCTGCCTATCCCGAAATCATCGTCACATCGTCGGAAAAGGGCTGGGGCATCCCCACGCTTCGTGCCATCATCGCGACGCTGGAATAATCCCGCCGCCGTTCCCGGAACCCAAGGCATGAGAAAACAAGACATGAACCGCGACTGGATCGCCACCGCCAAGACCCTCAGCCAGGCCCTGCCCTATATGCAGCGCTATGCCGATGCCACCGTCGTGATCAAGCTGGGCGGCCACGCCATGGGCAGCGACGAGGCGATGGATGAATTCGCCCGCGATGTCACCCTGATGCGGCAGGTCGGGGTCAACCCGGTGATCGTGCATGGTGGCGGGCCGATGATCAACGCCATGCTCAAGCGGCTGAACATCCAGTCCGAATTCGTCGACGGCCAAAGGGTCACCGACGAGGCGACGATGGAAGTTGTCGAAATGGTTCTCTCCGGCCTGGTGAATGCGCGCATCGTGCAGGCGATTTCCGAACAGGGCGGCCGCGCCGTGGGCCTGTCAGGCAAGGATTCCGGCCTAATCGTCTGCGAACACGAGGACCCGCGTCTGGGTCTGGTGGGCAGGCCGACCCGCGTGAACCCGCGCATCCTGCGCGACATGGCGGACAAGGGGATCATCCCGGTGATCGCGCCCCTGGGCATGGGCGACGGGGGCGAGACCTTCAACATCAACGGCGATACCGCCGCCGGGGCCATTGCCGCCGCGCTCAAGGCCGACCGGCTTTTGCTGCTGACCGATGTGGCCGGTGTCAAGAATGCCGAGGGTGAAGTGCTGACCGAGCTGACTGCGGCGCAGATCCGCGAAATGGTCGCTGATGGCACCATCGCCGGGGGCATGATCCCAAAGACCGTTACCGCCCTGGATGCGCTGGAGGGTGGCGTGCGTGCCGCCGTCATCCTGGACGGACGCGCTCCCAACGCCTGCCTGCTGGAGCTTTTTACCGAACACGGTGCGGGCAGCATCATCCGGCAGGGATGACTTTCGCGGCGCTTCAGAAAAGCGCCCGCGCGCGTCACCTGAGCATCCTTGGCGGCTTTCACCCCGACGCCGGTGACGATGTCCCGCAAGCCTGCCGAACCATCCTGTTGCTTGGCCCCGATGAGCCTGCATTCTGGCCCGCGTACCAAGACAGCCCCGAGGCCCTGGACGGCGCCCCCGACCCGATGGACCGCTGGTCGCGCCGGGTGATCGGCGCCTGGGCGGAAACGCTTGGGGCGCAGGCGCTTTACCCTTTTGGCGGACCGCCCTATCTGCCGTTCTACAGCTGGGCCCTGCGCAGCGGGCGGGTCCATGCCGCGCCGGTGCAATTCCTGGTCCATGACACGGCGGGGCTGATGGTCTCTTTCCGGGGCGCGCTGGCCTTGCAGGCGCATATAGACCTGCCCGACAGCCCGCCCTCGCCCTGCCAGACTTGCGCCGCAACGCCCTGCGTCACCGCCTGCCCCGTTGCCGCGCTGACGCCGGCGGGCTACGACGTACCGGCGTGCAAGGCATATCTGGAAATGGCGGCCGGACAGGACTGTCTTACCGGGGGCTGCCGGGTGCGCAGGGCCTGCCCGGTCTCTCAGCGTTTTGGCCGCCTGCCTGCGCAATCCGAATATCACATGCGCCAATTCAAAGGGGCCTGACATGAAACGCCTGATCCTGATGCGCCACGCAAAATCCGACTGGTCGGGCGAAGCCCTGATCGACCACGACCGCACCCTGAACGACCGGGGCCGGGCGAATGCGCCCGCGCTTGGCAATTGGTTGCGGGATCAGGCCTTTGTGCCGGACGAGGTGTTATGTTCATCGGCGGTGCGGACACAGGAGACTCTGGCGGGATTGAACCTGCCCGGCGGGATCAAGACCACGATCACCCGCAAGCTCTACCTCGCATCGCTGGACCAGATCCTGAGCCTGTTGCAGCGGGCAACGGGCAATTCGGTGCTGGTGCTGGGGCATAATCCCGGGGTCGGCATGTGTGCCGATGAAATCCTTGCCACCGCGCCGGATCATCCGCAGTTCATCGGCTTTCCAACCGGTGCGACGCTGGTTGCGGATTTCGATCAGGACATGTGGTCGCTCGTGGGCTGGGGCAAGGGCCATCCCGCCGCCTTTGTCGTGCCACGCGACCTTTCGCACTAAGGGCGCACCGCCTTACACTTGAACCGCCGATACCCTGCCGCGCTTCGCGCTCTCGGGACATCGGCGATACTGAGAGTATCAGGTTAAAGGCGGGACGCTGTAAGGGCGCCTGCTGATCGCAGACGCCCTTTGAAGCATTGTGCAGGTCGGGCGGCTGCCCTTCCCCGTGGTCAATGACCGAGGATCTGGCTCAGGAACAACTGGGTCCGCGGCGATTGCGGGTTGTTGAAGAACTCTTCCGGTTCGTTCTGTTCGACGATCTGGCCCTGATCCATGAAGATCACCCGGTTCGCCACCTGACGGGCAAAGCCCATCTCATGCGTCACGCAGAGCATGGTCATGCCTTCTTCGGCAAGTTCGATCATCGTGTCGAGAACCTCCTTGATCATCTCGGGGTCCAGCGCCGATGTGGGCTCATCAAACAGCATGATGCGCGGACGCATGCACAGGCTGCGGGCGATGGCGACACGTTGTTGCTGACCACCCGAAAGCTGGCCGGGGTATTTGTCGGCCTGATCGGGGATCTTCACCTTTTCCAGGAAATGCATCGCCGTCTCTTCGGCTTCCTTCTTGGGCGTCTTGCGTACCCAGATCGGGGCCAGCGTGCAGTTTTCCAGGATGGTCAGATGCGGGAAGAGGTTGAAGTGCTGAAAGCACATGCCGACCTCGGACCGGATCTTGTCGATGTTCTTGAGGTCCGAGGACAGCACGGTGCCGTCCACTTCGATCCGGCCCTTCTGATGCTCCTCCAGCGCGTTGATGCAGCGGATCAGTGTCGATTTGCCGGACCCCGATGGCCCGCAGATCACGATCCGCTCACCCCGGTAGACCGTCAGGTCGATGTCGCGCAGCACATGGAAGGTGCCGTACCATTTGTTCATGTTCTGGATCGAGATCGCGATCTCGTCCGATACTTTCATTTGTGTTGCAGTGGCCATGTGTCAGCCCTTTCTTAACGATGATCTGTCGCAAGGCGGCGTTCCAGCCACTGCGAATATTGCGAAATGCCGTAACAGACGACAAAGAAGAGGATCGAGGCGAACATCAGAAGTTCCCAATAGACCCCGTTCCAGTCCGTCGAGGCCAGGATCGGACCCCGGATCATGCCCACGATGTCAAACAGCGAGATGACCGAGACCAGCGTGGTGTCCTTGAACAGGCCCACCGCGATGTTCACGATGCCGGGGATGGATATCTTGAGCGCCTGCGGCAGAATGATCAGGCGAATGGCCTGCGCATAATCCAGCCCCAGCGAATCCGCCGCCTCGTTCTGCCCCTTGGGCAGGGCAGCCAGACCGCCCCGGATCACCTCGGCGATATAGGCCGAGGAGAACATGGTGATCATGATCACCACCCGCAGGAACAGGTCCACGGTGGATTCCGGCGGAAAGAAATAGGCCAGCATCACGCTTGCCACGAACAGCAAGGTGATCAGCGGCACGCCGCGAATGAACTCGATGAAGACAACGCAGATGCCCTTGATCAGCGGCAGGTTCGACTGACGCCCCAGCGCCAGCGCGATGCCGATGGGCAGGGACAGCGACACGCAGGTCACGCCCAGCATCAGGTTCAGCATGAAGCCGCCGAGGTCCCTGCTGGGGATCGGTTCCAGCATGGCACTGGCCGATGCGCCTGCCGGAATCAGGTAGCCACCGATTGCCCAGACCAGAACCGCCGCAGCGATCCCGCCCAGAAACCCCTGGGCAAAGCTGGTTTTGACAAACCGTGCATAGACGAGGTAGCCCACGATGAAGCCCAGCAGCGCCACCAGCGGCGCAAGGATGGTGCCGCCCCAGATCAGCCAATAGGCGATGAAGGGATAGAGCCCGGTAAAGATCAGCAGCTTGCGCGGCAGGTCAAAGAACAACACCGGTGCCGCAGCAAAGAACAGCATCAGCAGCGCCAGGTTGGGCCGCCAATACAGTTCCGACGGATACTTGAAGCCGTAAAGCAACTGGTGCCACCGCTCCGTCAGCACGGAGAAACAGGCAGCGGACCGGCCATCGAGAACCTCGCGGCAGGCGGCCAGGCTGTTGGTGTTCCAGACGCCACCCAGGATCCAGGGCAGGGTCGAGGACAGGACCAGCCAGATCACATAAAGTGCAGCGACCGTGAGCAGCGCATTGGCCCAGGTGGGAAACAGGTTGTCCCGCACCCATTTGATCGGCCCTGCCGCAGTCGAGGGCGGTGCTGAGGGCGGAATGGCTGTTTCGCGGACGAAAGCGACGGATTGTGCATGTGTGTCCGACATCTCAGCGCTCCTTCAGCTTGTTGGCATTGTTGTAGACGTTCATGAACGCCGAGATCAGAAGCGAGATCGTGAGATAGAACAGCATCAGCAACAGGACACATTCGATGGCCCGGCCCGTCTGGTTCAGCGTGATGCCGCCCAGCGTCGCCGTCACATCGGCATAGCCCACAGCAATCGCCAGCGATGAGTTCTTGGTGATGTTGAGATATTGCGAAATCAGCGGCGGGATGATCACCCGCAGCGCCTGTGGCAGGACCACCAGGTTCATCACCCGTCCGGGGCGCAGGCCCAGGGCCGCGGCGGCCTCTGTCTGGCCCTTGGACACAGCCTGGATGCCCGCGCGCACGTTTTCCGCGATGAAGGCACCGGTATAGATCGACAGGGCGAACCAGAGCGCGATCAGCGGTGCACCGATCTTGATCCCGCCGCCAAAGTTGAAGCCCCGCAGTTCCGGGTAGTCCAGGCTGATGGGGGACCCCATGATGAAATAGGCAAGGATTGCGGGCAGCAGCAATATCCCGACCGAAGGCCAGAACATCGGCAAGAGCCTGCCCGTGTCGTACAGCAGCTTCGTCGCATAGCGGCGATAGGCAAAGACCCCGATAATGGACAGGATAAAGACAACGACAACCACCAGGGACCCTGCCCCCCAGACCGGCGCGGGCACATAGACACCGCGGTTGGTAAAGGCGAAGGCGCCCAACAACATCGAAGACGCCGGATCCTCGCCCCGGAAGGCGCTGGGTGCAGGCATCGAGGCGGTCATCACGGTGAAGATGATGATGATCCAGATCAGCACGGGAATGTTGCGGAAGATTTCCACGTAGACTGCCATCAGCTTGCGCACCAGCCAGTTCGGCGACAGGCGCAGGACACCGGCGAGCACGCCAAAGACCGTCGCGGTCACACAGGCCAGGAATGCAACCAGCAGCGTGTTGAGAATGCCGACGACAGCCGCTCTGAGGTGCGTGGACCGGCTGCTGTATTCGATCAGCGTCTGGTTGATATCATAGTTCGAGGCGCTGCCGAGAAACCCGTAGGAGATGTTCAGCCCTGCAGCCCGCAGGTTCTGGATCAGGTTGTTGCCGAGATAAACAATCGCAAGTGCCAGCAGCAGGGCCGCGATGGCCTGCATTGTCAGCGACCGATAGCGTGTATCGTTCAACAGCATAGAGAGCCGGAACGACTCCTTCGGAGGGTCGGTGAGTGTTGTCATCAGATTTTTCCCTGTGTCCCATGCCTTGATTTTTTTCACTGTGCCTTTGTGGCACATGCGGCAGGGTCATTATTGGTCGCAGGCACCGCATCGCGCTGATTTGGTGCCATCAGGTGCGAAAGGCGCGGAATGTTCCGCGCCCTCCGGCAGTTCTGTTTAGCGGAACGGCGGGCTGTAGAGCAGGCCACCGTCTGTCCACTGGGCGTTCAGCCCGCGTGCCAGGCCGATGGGTGTGTCTTCGCCGATGTTCTTGGCAAAGATCTCGCCGTAGTTGCCTTGGGTTTCGATGGCGCGCTTGGCCCAATCTGCGTCCAGGCCCAGCATGGCGCCCAGTTCCCCTTCGGTGCCCAGCAGGCGCGCGATTTCGGGGTTGTTGGTCGAGGAAGCCATTTCACCGACGTTTGCAGAGGAGACGCCCAGTTCTTCGGCTGCGATCAGCGCGTTCAGGGTCCAGCGGACCACATCGCCCCATTCGCTGTCGCCGTGACGGACCAGCGGGCCCAGCGGCTCTTTCGAGACGATTTCAGGCAGCAGGACGTGATCGCCCGGGTTTTCGAAGGCGGCACGTGTCGCCGCGAGGCCGGAGGCGTCTGTTGTGTAGACGTCGCAGGCACCGGCAAGGTACTGCTGCTGCGCTTCGGCGTTGGTTTCGATCGGCACCGGCTCATAGCTGATGTTGTTCACGCGGAAGAAGTCCGCGAGGTTCAGCTCGGTGGTTGTGCCGGTCTGGATGCAGACGGTCGCGCCGTCCAAATCCTTGGCCGAGGATACGCCCAGCGCCTTGGGCACCATGAAGCCCTGACCGTCGTAGTAGTTGACGCCGATAAAGTCGAATTTCAGGTCGACATCGCGCGAGAAGGTCCATGTGGTGTTACGGGCCAGCACGTCGATTTCGCCGGATGCCAGCGCGGTAAAGCGTGTCTTGCCGGTTGTCGGGACGAATTCGACAGCTGTCGCATCCCCCAGAACGGCAGCGGCGACAGCGCGGCATACCGCAACGTCAAAGCCTTTCCATTCACCGTTGGCGTCCGGTGCCGCGAAACCGATCAGACCGGTTGTCACGCCACAGTTGAGTTTGCCGCGTGCCTTGACATCGTCAAGCGTAGCTGCGCCGGCAGCGCCGGCAGCCAGACCCGCAACGGTCAACGCACCAAAAATCATAGATTTGTTCATTTTTACCTCTTCCTGATAATCCGCCACGTTTTGGACGGTTGATCCGACAATTCGATGCCGGAGGCGATACTGTGCAGGAGTTCCCATGCTCAGTGTAGGCTAATGTGCTCGGATTCCCGCAAAAAGGTCAAGGGTTAGCCCCCGGGTTTTCGACCGATTGACACGAATGCGGTCTCAGAACGCTCTGCATTGACGCTAATCGGCCTGACTCAGGGCAAACATCCGGCTGGCATGCAAAAAGGCCGCTTTCTTGACTTCCGCCAGCGCTTCGGCGGCATCGTCGCGGCCCCATTGTTCTGCCTGCCATGCCTCGTCAAGCCGTGAAATGTCCCACAGGACCTCTGTATCGCGCGCGCCGAGGGTTGCGGCGAAGCCCAGGACAAGGGACCCAGAGAGGCTGACCAGATCGTGAAAGGCGGCCAGTTCAAAATTGTTCAAGGCATGGGTGCGGGCGCGCAGGGTGTCCAGGGCGGCGGGGTCCTGCGGCTTGTGCATGATGCCGCTGCGGGGCTCCAGCCGCGCACCCAGCACTTCGGCAGCCCAATCCAGCATCGGGTCCCAATGCGCCGCCTGCCGCGCCACCAGTTCCTCCGGCGCTTCGGCACGGTAGCACAGAAGGTCGGCATCGCCGTAGTCGGCCAGCATGTCCGCCACTTCGGCGTGCTGCACCGCAACCTTGTCGATCGCCGAATTCGCGGTCTTGGTGACCGGCATCAGGTTCGGGTTGATCACCCCTTCCTGCGCGTCCCATTCGGCGGCGACGGCCCTGGCCATCTCTTCGGTGGGCAGGAACAGCGGCTGCTTCGCCGGTGTCTTGACCGGCCTGCCGTCCAGTTCGACCGCAAATCCGCTTGCGGCGGGCACAACTGCCGCCTGTTTCCAGAACCTCTTGGCTTTCCAGTCGCTCACGCGGCTACCCCCCAGATCAGGTCCAACGCAGCGGGCAGGGCATCGAAACTGTCGATCACCTGACCCGCGCGGGTCAGGCGCTGGCGGTCATGGTAACCCCAGCCAACGCCGACCCCCGCAATCCCTGCGGCATGGGCCATGTCCATGTCAAAACTCGTATCGCCCACCATCACCGCCCGCTCCGCAGCGATCCCCGTCTCGGACAGGGCGGCCAGCAGCATGGAAGGATGCGGTTTGGAGGGGTGGAAATCGGCGCATTGCAGGGTCTGGAACATGCCCTCCAGCCCGTGCCCCTCGATCAGCTTGTCCAGCCCCCGCTTGGATTTGCCGGTGGCAATGCCCAGCAGCACATCATCCCTGTCCTGCAGCAATTGCAGGGCCGCCAGAGCACCGGGATAAAGCGGCGAAGACTGCGCCACGCCTGCTGTCGCCCGCAAGTCCATATAGGCGGCCTTGTAGGCCCCGACCATGCGCTCATGATCAACGGCTTCCAATGCCGGTACAAGCCGGGCCATCGCCACATCCAGCGAAAGCCCGACGATCCCCAGAAGCTCTGCCCGTTGCGGCAAGGGCTGGCCTACAGCCCCGAATGCCGCCGCCATGGCCGCCAGGATATCGCCCTGGCTGTCGACCAATGTGCCGTCCACGTCGAAAATCACCAGGCTGAGGGGCGCGTCGCTCATCCCCAGCCTTCCTCGAACGGATCGTCCGGCACATCGGCGGGAGACCACTGGAACGTCTCCCAGGTGCGGGCCATATGATCGGGCAAGGGGGCCACCAGTTTCAGGACCGCTTTGGTCACCGGATGCTCCACCGTCAGGCTGCGCGCATGCAGGTGCAGCTTCTTGGAGATATCGCCCCCCAGTTGCGCACCCCAACCGTCACCGGGGTTGTCCTGGCCCGAGCCGCCGTATTTGCCGTCACCCACGATGGGATGCCCGATCTCGGCCATATGTGCCCGCAGCTGATGGGTGCGGCCCGTCACCGGGATCAGCGCGGCCCAGCAGGTGCGGCTGCCCGCCTGCGCCAGAACCGCGTAATCGGTGGTGGCCCGCTTGGCCCCTTCGGTGCTGTCGATGTCGGCGGGATGCACCGCGATCATCTTTTCGCCTTCACCGCGCGCCCCGTGACCGCCAGCCTTGACCAGCCCGAACTTGATCTGTCCGTTCTTGGGATGCGGCACACCTGCGATGGCCGCCCAGTAGATCTTGCGCGTCTCGCGGTGCCGGAAATTCGCCGTCAGCGCCTGTGCTACCGACCGGGTGCGCGCCATGATCAGAACACCGGATGTGTCCTTGTCCAGCCGATGCACCAGACGCGGCTTTTCATCCAGATCGAACATCAGCGCCTCGGCCAGCGCATCCACATGCCTGTCAGACTGGCCAGAGCCGCCCTGCACCGGCAGGCCCGGCGGTTTGTTCAGCGCGATCACATGATCATCGCGGTAGATCACGCAGGAGCGGATGAACTTGGCATCCGCATCCGTCACGCGGGTCCGCTTGGGTGGCGGCGGGGCGTCGCTGTCCGGCAAGGGCGGGATGCGCACCTGCTGGCCGACCTCAAGGCGCGTCGCCCCCTTGACGCGGCCGCCATCGACACGGATCTCCCCCTTGCGGCACATCTTGTCGATGCGGCCTTGAGATATCTGCGGAAACTGCCGTTTGAACCAGCGATCCAGGCGCTGATCGCCGTCGCCTTCCTGCACGGTCAATGTCTGTACCTTGCTCATCCCAGGATCCCCCGCGAGGCCCAGAGCCCCAGCATCAAAGCCGCCACGGACAATCCGACGGAGGCGCATACATAAAGCCCGGCCTGCCCATAGGCCTGGCGTTCGATCAGGGTGACCGTTTCCAGCGAAAAGGCGGAAAAGGTGGTAAATCCCCCCAGAAGCCCGGTCATCACGAAGGGGCTGTAATGGGTCAACCCCTTGTGCGCGGCAAACACCACGAAAGCCCCCATCAGGAAGGACCCGACGACGTTCACCGTTATGATGGCGAGCGGAAAGTCCTGCGGGCCGGTCAGCCGCAGCATCGCGACACCGGACAGGAACCGCAGCGCGGCACCGATGGCACCGCCGAGCGCAACAAGAGACAAGGTTGAAATCATGCGGCGTCTGTCACGGTTTGCGGGGCGATTGTCAAGAATTCACGCCCTTGCCCGGCATTTGCACGCAATTGAGACCCCTTTTCCTGACAATCCGCGCCGGTCTTCACCAGCCCGCGTCAGCCAACGCCAGTCTGTGTCGCGATCACACCGCACCCGGAAGCACCGGAACCCCGTGATTTTCCAAAAATGACGACATGACATGTCTTTCTTGCTGTCTCGGCATCGGAAGGCCCGGCACGGGATTACTCGGCACCACCCCGCTTGCTCCTCAGCTTCGCGAAATACTCCAGCCGCTTTTTCAACTCCCGCTCGAAGCCCCGCTCAACCGGGGCATAAAGCGCCTGTCGCGCCACCCCTTCGGGAAAGTAATCCTGCCCTGAAAACCCGTCTTCGGCATCGTGGTCATAGGCATAGCCATCGCCATAGCCCTGTTCCTTCATCATCTTCGTGGGCGCGTTCAGGATATGCTTGGGCGGCGGGGCCGATCCGGTTTCCTTCGCCGCACGCCGTGCGCCCTTGTAGGCCACATAGGCCGCATTCGACTTGGGCGCGAGCGCCAGATAGGTCACCGCCTGCGCCAGCGCCAGCTCGCCCTCCGGGCTGCCAAGACGCTCGAACGTCTCCCAGGATTGCAGACAGACCGCCTGCGCCTGGGGATCGGCCAGCCCGATGTCCTCCACCGCCATGCGGGTGATCCGCCGCGCGAGGTAACGCGGGTCCTCGCCGCCTTCCAGCATCCGCGCAAACCAATAGAGCGCCGCATCCGGGTCCGACCCGCGCACCGATTTATGCAGCGCCGAGATCAGGTTGTAATGGGAATCGCCGCTCTTGTCGTATTGCGCCGCCCGCCGCATCAGCCGCGCCGCCAGCGATGCCTTGTCCAGCTTGCCCTCGACCTTCCAGGCCACCAGCTGCTCGATCAGGTTCAGCAGCGCCCGCCCGTCGCCATCCGCCATCTCCAGAAGCGCCATGCGGGCGTCGGGCTGCAAGGGCAGGTCCACCCCCAGCTCCTGCTCGGCCCGCCGGGCCATCAGCTCCAGATCGTCAACCGTCAGCCGCTCCAGCACCAGCACCTGCGCGCGGGACAGCACCGCGGCGTTCAGCTCGAAACTGGGGTTCTCGGTGGTCGCCCCCACCAACAGGATCGTGCCATCCTCCATATGCGGCAGGAACCCGTCCTGCTGCGCCTTGTTGAAACGATGGATCTCGTCGACAAACAGCAAGGTCCCCTGCCCCTGCCGCCGCCGCAGCTTGGCCGCGTCAAAGACCTTGCGCAGCTCCGGCACGCCGCTGAAAATAGCGCTGATCTGCACAAAATGCAGCTCCGTCTCATCCGCCAGCAGACGCGCGATGGTGGTCTTGCCCACCCCCGGAGGCCCCCAGAAAATCAGCGAGGACAGCGCCCCCGACCCCAGCATCACCGTCAGCGGCGCATCCGGCCCCAGGATCTTGCGCTGGCCAATGACTTCGGAAATGGCGCGCGGCCGCAGCCGGTCGGCCAGCGGGCGATGCCCGCCGCCTTCCTCTGCATCCCCGGTATCGAAGAGATCTGCCACCGCTCAGACCCGAAACCGCAGAAGGCTGCGACGGTCGCCGCGCTGGATCAGCAGTTCAAACTGCCGCACCTGGCCACCGAACAGGGCCTGCAGGTCCCCGGGGTGTTCGATCTCCACGCCATTGACCGACAGGATGATATCGCCGTTGCGCAGCCCGACCCGGGGGCCGAACCGGCCCGCGTCCATGACAACAACGCCCGTTGCCTCCAGCGGCAGGTTCAGCTCTGATATCACCGCCGGGTTCACCCGTGCGATCCGCATGTCCGGCAGGATGCTGCGGGCAGGCAGCACCTCCTCGTCCCGCGCGGGCACATCCGGTGCGGCGATGAGCGAGACATCGGCCTCTTTCTCCTCCCCGCCCCGCAGGAAGCGCACCGGAGCCTGGCTGCCAAGGCCCGCAACGCTCATCCGGTAGATCATCTCATTGGGCGTATGCACCGGCGCGCCGCCCACATGGGTGATCACATCCCCCACCTGCAAACCGGCCTCCAGAAAGGGACTGGCCGCATGCAGGCCCGAGATGATGATCCCCCCGGCCCGGTCCAGCCCCAGGGGTCCCGCCATGTCGCTGTCCACCGGCTGGCCGCTGATCCCGGCCCAGGGCCGGGCAAAGGCCACCTCACCCGCGCGGGCCTGCGTGACAAAGGCCTTGACCAGGTCGGCAGGGATGGCAAAACCGATGCCATTGGACCCGCCCGACCGTGTCAGGATCGACGTGTTGATGCCGATCAGCTGCCCGGCCATGTCAATCAGCGCCCCGCCGGAGTTGCCCGGGTTGATCGGCGCATCGGTCTGGATGAAATACCCCAGCCCCGAATTGCCGCCCCCCGCACCGGAGCGCGCAAGCCCCGATACGATGCCGCTGCTCACGGTCTGGCCCACACCGAAGGGATTGCCGATGGCCAATGCCAGTTCGCCCACTTCCACCGTCTCGCTGTCGCGCAGTTCAAGAAAGGGCAGCGGCGCCTCCGCATTGATCTTCAATATGGCCAGATCGGCCTCTGCGTCCCCCAGCAGGACCTCCGCCGAATACTCTCGACGGTCGTTGAGCACGACGCGAATTTCCGTTGCCATGCCGACCACATGATAATTCGACACGACAATCCCGTCGGCGGAGAGGATCACACCCGAACCGAGCGAGTTCTGGACCCGGGGCCGTTCTGAAAACGGATCGCTGAAGAAACGCTCGAAAAACGGGTCGCTTTGCAGCGGTGTGCGGCGCGGGGCGGCCATGATCTTGGCATAGATATTGACCACCGCAGGTGTCGCCTGTTTGACCAGGGGCACGAAGCTGAGCTGCATCTGGGCGGCGGATTGCGGCACCTGCTGGGCCAGCGCGGGCGCCGCCACGAGGGCAAGGATCATCAACAGATATCTCATGCCCCAGATATGCGCGGCGAGGGCGGAATGCGCAACTCCCCTGCTCTTTTTGGCAATAAATATCCCTGCACCACGGCAGCAAAAAAAGCCCCGCCAGAAGGCAGGGCTTTCAACGCGCAAAATGCGCAAATTCTTATTCCGCGGCTTCTTCCGCTGACAGGCGGGCCTTGTCGCCTGCACCCTTGGCATCGCGGTCGCGGTCGACGAATTCGATGATCGCCATCGGCGCCATGTCGCCATAGCGGAAACCCGCCTTGAGAACGCGCACGTAACCGCCCTGGCGGTCCTTGTAGCGCGGGCCGAGAATGTCGAACAGTTTCGCCACATAGGCGTCCTGCTTGAGCTTCGCGGCCGCCTGACGGCGGGCGTGCAAATCGCCGCGCTTGGCCAGCGTGATCATCTTTTCGATGATCGGGCGCAGTTCCTTGGCCTTGGGCAGCGTTGTCTTGATCTGTTCATGCTCAATGAGCGAGCCTGCCATGTTTGCCCAGAGCGCCTTGCGGTGCTCATGTGTGCGGTTGAGGCGGCGGTATCCACGTGCGTGACGCATATTTCTTCTCCTAATGTGCCCTCTACGGGCGATTTTGCTTTGTCCGGCTGGCGTGCGTAGCGCCAACTCTCCTTGGGGTCAGCGTCACCCGGAGGGAGGCGCGTAACCCGGTCGTTGTCCGCCCTCGGGCGGGCAATGAAAGGGCAGGATGCCCGGGGTGCAAGGTGCGCAATAAATGCGCACCCTACGGGTTCTTAAAAGTTGTCTTCGAACTTCTTGGCCAGATCTTCGATGTTGTCTGGCGGCCAGTCCTCGACGTCCATGCCAAGGTGCAGACCCATGCCCGACAGCACTTCCTTGATCTCGTTCAGGGATTTGCGGCCAAAGTTCGGGGTGCGCAGCATTTCTGCTTCGGTCTTCTGGATCAGATCGCCGATGTAGACGATGTTGTCGTTCTTCAGGCAGTTCGCGGAACGCACCGAAAGCTCCAGCTCGTCGACTTTCTTGAGCAGCAACGGGTTGAATTCCAGACCGTCGTCGTCGTCCTGACGGGAGGCCGATTCCGGCTCGTCGAAGTTAACGAAAATGCCCAGCTGATCCTGCAGGATGCGCGCGGCGAATGCCACGGCGTCATCCGGCGTGATCGACCCGTCGGTTTCCACCTTCATGGTCAGCTTGTCATAGTCCAGCACCTGGCCCTCGCGGGTGGGCTGCACGTCATAGCTGACCTTCTTGACCGGCGAATAGATCGCGTCGATCGGGATCAGGCCGATGGGCGCATCTTCCGGCTTGTTCTTGTCAGCGCTGACATAACCCTTGCCGGTGTTGACGGTCAGTTCCATGTAGACGTCCGCACCATCGTCGAGGTGACAGATGACGTGATCGCGGTTCAGTATCTCGATACCGGCGGATTCGCTGATGTCGCCTGCGGTGACAACCCCCGGACCCTTGGCGGAGATCGACAGGCGCTTGGGCCCTTCGACTTCCATGCGGATCGAGACACCCTTGAGGTTCAGGACGATGTCGGTGACATCTTCGCGGACACCGGCAACCGAAGAGAATTCATGCAGCACGTTGTCGATCTGCACGGAGGAGATCGCGGCACCCTGAAGCGAGGACATCAGAACGCGGCGCAGCGCGTTGCCCATGGTCAGACCGAAACCGCGCTCCAGCGGTTCGGCAACCACGGTGGCCTGACGCGCGGGGTCGTTGCCCGGCTTTACGTCAAGCTGCTGTGGCTTGATCAGTTCGGCCCAGTTCTTATGGATCATGTGTCCCTCCATCCTAGTATCTGCCGCATGTCCGGTCGGCGGATACGCTCGAGGTTTCAAAAAAGCGGTATGGGGCCGCGTGAAAACACGCGGCCCCGTCAATAAAGTCGCGCTTAGACGCGGCGGCGCTTGGGCGGACGGCAGCCGTTGTGGGCCATCGGTGTCACATCACGGATCGAGGTGATGTTGAAACCGGCAGCCGCCAGGGCGCGCAGGGCGCTCTCACGGCCGGAACCCGGCCCCTGAACTTCGACTTCCAGAGTCTTCACGCCATGTTCCTGCGCCTTGCGGCCCGCATCCTCTGCAGCCATCTGGGCGGCATAGGGTGTGGATTTCCGCGAGCCTTTGAAACCGCATGTTCCGGCAGAGGACCAGCTGATCGCATTGCCCTGAACGTCGGAAATCAGGATCTTGGTGTTGTTGAAGCTCGAATTCACATGCGCCACACCTGCGGCGATGTTCTTGGAGACCTTGCGTTTGGTGCGTTTTGCATCGCGTGCCATGTTCTCAGCCCTCCCTTATTTCTTCTTGCCGGCAATGGCCTTTGCGGGGCCCTTGCGTGTGCGTGCGTTGGTATGGGTGCGCTGACCGCGAACCGGCAGGTTGCGGCGGTGGCGCAGGCCACGGTAGCAACCAAGGTCCATCAGGCGCTTGATGTTCATCTGCGTGTCACGACGCAGGTCACCTTCGACGGTGTAGTTTTCGTCGATGTGCTCGCGCACTTTCAGGACTTCAGCGTCGCTGAGTTCGTTGACCCGGCGGGACAGGTCGATGCCAACGGCTTCGCAGATCGCGCGTGCCGAAGAGTTGCCGATACCGGTGATATATGTGAGGGCGATGGGAACCCGCTTTGCAGTCGGGATGTTAACGCCGGCAATACGTGCCACGTGTCATATTCCTTTTCGTTGCGGGTCCGTCATCCCGGACCCTTTTTTCACAACATAAGCCCGATGCGATTTGGGCGCGTCGGGCCTGGCTGATCAGGTGATCTTGCGGAACGGAGAAACCCCCTTGCCGCAAATTGATTCGTCGTCAAGATACGGCTGGTTACGGGCAATCCGGACAAGGGTCAAGGCACGAACTGCCCGATGGGCCCGCTTCCGCCACATGCAAGCGGTTTTGCCGGGCACGGCGGGGTTTCGCGAACCCGATCGGGGTTTCCCGCCAGGTCAGATCGCGGCGCAGAGCAAACGCGCCTCATAGGCCCGCACAGTGGGCCGAACGGTCTTCCACATGCCACGCAAAACGCCGCTGCGCAATTCGGGAAACAGGCGGAACAGCTCGCGCCGGGTGGGTTCGTCCACCGCGCCGACTGCCCGGTCGCCTGGGTTGAAGCTCTCGGTTTCGCTGCCCGCCGCAAAGACGATTTCGTGCCGGTCACACATGAAATGCCAGTATTCGACCTCCGCCAGGTCGCGCACCTCCTGGATCGCTGAGCCTTCGACAAGATGGCGCGCGGCCACCAGCGCCTGATCTGTTGCCAGCAGCAATTCGCACCGGGATCCGGAGAACAGGAAGCGATGGGCGGGCGACACCATGATTTCGCAGAGCGGCAGGCCCTTCCCCAGCGCGCCGGCACGCAAGCGGATGGGGGCAAGTGCCGCATTTTCGGGGGTCAGGGCGACGCGCGTGGTCGCGATCCAGCGAATCGCCTGGGCGCCATTGTCCAGGGTCGTCACCATGTCGCCCGGGCGCAGGTTCTCTACCGCCACTTCCCCGTCCGGCGTGCGGATCGGCGTGCCACGGCAGAAACAGACAATCTCGTCCGGGTTGGCGGATGCGATATCCGACAGCTCCAGTTCCCCGTTGCCGCCCGGCAGCACATCGCGCCCCTGCACGAATGTGGCGGTCCCGGCATCGGCAAAGCCGCCAAGGTCGATGACGAACCTGGAGCCGCCGAAAAGGCCGAAGATGATGTAGTCGTCCCCGGCGCCTGTATTGTTATAGGCATCCGGCGTCGAGAAATTGGCAGAGATAAGTGGTGTGGCCGACGGCACCAGCGTGCCGGAAGCGTTCGGAACGGCGGCGTGGATTGCAAAGAACTGGCCATTGCCAATGGTTTCACCCTCGCCCTGAGTGCGGATCAGGAAGAAGCGGGAGGTCTCGTCGCCCAGCGTCTTGATGCCATTCAGCCTGATGGTCGAGGTGCCACCGGGAAAGGTGACATGCGCGGTCGAGAACTTCGCAATCTGGTTGCCGGAAAGGAGGAACTGCTCGCCTGACATTCTGCCCGCACCTTGAAGGGGTCTGACGCCCCTGTTCGGCCCACGATTCTTCGTGGATCCGATTCAACGATCAGTCAAATTCATGGCAAATTGATGGCGAAACAGATGGTGGCATGGCGCGCAGACGGAATAATCCCGCGCGCCGGTCCATGGATCAGATGCGGGAGACAGTCCCGTCAGGAATCCAGAGTCGCGGAAATGCTGCGCTGAACATCCTCGATGGCACCCAGGCCATCCACACCGCGCAGCAGTCCCTTGGCGTGGTAATAGCCGATCAGCGGCGAGGTCTGTTTGTAATAGGCCATCAGGCGCACCTTCAGGCTTTCGGCATTGTCATCCGCGCGCACCGGCTGGCCTGCCTTGCGGGCCTCTTCGGCGCGGCCGACGATGCGGTCTACCAGAACATCATCATCGACCTGCAGTTCCACCGCATGTTCGATGGTTTGGCCCACCTCTTCCATCAGGAGCGACAGCGCATCTGCCTGCGCCAGCGTCCGGGGGAATCCGTCAAAGATGAAACCGCCCTTGTTGTCGCCTTCCAGCTTTTCGCGGATCAGGCCGATCACGATCTCATCGGTGACCAGATCGCCACGCGCCATGACATCGGCGACCATCTTGCCCATCTCGGTGCCTGAATCCTTGGCCTCGCGCAGCATGTCACCGGTGGAAAGCTGAACCATGTTGCGGGTTTCAACCAGATGGCGTGCTTGCGTGCCTTTGCCGGCGCCCGGCGGTCCAAGGAGAATAATGTTCATCGGCGTACGGGGCTCCGTTTCTTGCGTGGTTTTCCTTTGCCGGCACCTTTACCGCGCAACTGAGATTTTTCGAGTAGACCTTCGTACTGATGCGCGAGCAGGTGGCTCTGAACCTGCTGGATCGTATCCATGGTCACAGAGACAACGATCAGCACCGATGTGCCGCCGAAATAGAAGGGGATCGCGAATTGACCACGCAGCACCTCTGGCAGGACACAGACCAGCGCCAGATAGGCAGAACCCAGAACCAGGATGCGGTTCACCACGTATTCAAGATATTCCGCCGTCTTCTTGCCTGGACGGATGCCGGGGACAAAACCGTTCTGGCTTTTCAGGTTTTCGGCGACTTCGTCAGGTTTGAAGCTGACGTTGAACGTATAGAAATACGCAAAGAAGACGATCATCGAAATGAAGAACAGCAGGTACAGCGGCTGACCGGGGCCGAAATTCGCCAGCAGGATCGACATGATCGGACCGGTGGAATTGCCCGAAAACGTGCTGATCGTGACCGGCAGCAGCAGCAGTGAAGAGGCAAAGATCGCCGGGATCACGCCCGCAGGGTTCACCTTGACCGGCAGGTGGCTGGACCCGCCGTCATACATTTTCATCCCGACCTGACGGCGGGGATACTGGATGTGGATCTTGCGCAGCGCACGTTCCATGAACACGACGAACATGATCGTGAGCACCACCATGACCAGCACGCCGATGATCACCGCCGGGCTGATCGCGCCGGACCGGCCAGAGGCAAAGAACTGTGCAATCGCGGCAGGAACCTCGGCGATGATGCCGACAAAGATGATCAGCGAAATGCCGTTGCCGATCCCGCGCGAGGTGATCTGTTCACCCAGCCACATCAGGAACATGGTGCCGCCGACCAGCGTGATCATGCAGGCGATGCGGAAATAAAGCCCCGGATCGGCGGCAATGTCGCCCGCCTCCAGGCTGACCGCCAGCCCATAGGCCTGCAGGGTCGCCAGCGCCACCGTGCCGTAACGCGTGTATTGGTTGATCTTCTTGCGCCCCTGCTCGCCCTCTTTCTTGAGCTGCTCAAGCGCGGGCACCATCGAGGTCATCAGCTGTACGATGATCGAGGCCGAGATATAGGGCATGATCCCAAGGGCAAAGATGCCCATCCGTCCCAGCGCCCCGCCGGTGAACATGGACACCATGCCGCCGATCCCCTGGCCCGCGCTTTCCATGAAATCGCGCAGCGCCTGGCCGTCAATCCCCGGCACCGGAATGAAGGTGCCCAACCGGTAGACGATCAGCAAACCCAGCGTGAACAGGATCCGGTTGCGCAGGTCTGTCGCCTTGCCCAATGCGGACCAGCTGGTGTTGGCGGCCATGTTTTCGACGGCTGATACCATGAGGGGTCTCTTTTATTGTTATGCAAACGCCGCCCCGGCCGTTTTCCGGCGGGCGGCGTTCTGGGAAAACTCGAAGGAACATGTAAGCGGGTCGCGGCCCGCTCACAAGTCTTAAGGTCCGATTACTCGGCTGCTGCCGCCGCAGGTGCTGTGACGGTCAGGGTGCCGCCCGCTTTTTCCACCGCTTCAACGGCAGATTTGGACGCGCCTGCAACCTGCAGGTCGATCTTGGACGTGATGTCGCCCTTGGCCAGCACGCGAATGCCGTCCAGTTCGCGACGCACCAGACCGGATGCAACCAGCGCGGCGGCGTCGATCGCCTTGCCTGCGTCCAGTTTCTTGGCGTCGATGAATTTCTGGATCAGGCCCAGGTTCACAACGGCAAAGCTCTTGCGGTTCGGCTTGTTGAAGCCACGCTTGGGCAGACGTTGGTAGAGCGGCATCTGGCCGCCTTCGTAGCCATTGATCGAGACGCCGGAACGGGATTTTTGACCTTTGATACCACGGCCACCCATCTTGCCCTTGCCAGAGCCGGGGCCACGGGCAACGCGCATGCGTTTCTTGGATGCGCCCGGATTGTCGGAAAGTTCATTCAGTTTCATGTCGCTTCTCCTTTTGCCGGAATTGGCCCCCAGCGACGGGAGCGGCCAAACGCGGCGTTTACGAATCTATAGCGGACGCGTCATGCGTCCACTGGGGGCGTATAGACGAGCACCGGCGCAGGATCAAGCAGGGTTGCACATCCCCCCGCGCGGACCGCACGTCACAGCTTGCGGGCCACGACGAAATGACTGGGTGGTGCGGCCGGGTAATTCCCGGTCTCGATAATCTCGAACCCCGCTTCTTCGATGGTGCGGTCCAGATCGGCGATCCTGAGAAAGCGGACAAAGGGGGCCTTGCCGATCAGCTGCATCACCGGCAGGACCAAGCGCCAGATGCCCGGCTTCTCGCCCAGACAGACGGTCTTGGTGATCAGCAGCCCGCCCTTGGCGGTCTGGTCCGCCAGTCCCGCCAGCGCGCCCTGCAGGTCCTCCACCAGGTGCAACAGGTTCAACCCCATCACCACGTCAAAGGGGCCGCCCGCGTCGACACCGCGCCCGACCGCCATCGTGCTGAAGGTCACATTGCCAACCTCTTGCGCCTGCGCCTTGCCCTTCGCGATGTCGATCATCGCCAGCGACAGATCCGTCGCATGCAAATGATCAACCTGTGGGGCCAGGATCAGCGCAGTCGACCCTGTGCCGCAGCCGACCTCCAGCACCCTGTCCTGCTGGCGCAGGTAAGATCGGATGCGGTCCAGCGTCTGGGCATAGGCCGCTTCATCCCTGACGGGCTGGCGGGCGTATTTCCTGGCGGCACCATCCCAGAATTTCGCACTTGGCTTCATCTTCGTCTCCCTCAGCTTGCCACTCTCTGTGTTGTCACTGGGTAATGCATACGCATATGGAAGGTAATTGTGGAAGAATGCAGTTTCGATATACGATATTGCATGGATAACGCCCAGATGAGCTTTGACTGGAACCGGGGCCGCGCCTTTCTGGCGACGGCTGAACATGGGTCGCTCTCTGCCGCCGCCCGCGCGCTTGGCCTGACCCAACCGACCCTCAGCCGGCAGGTCGCGGGGCTGGAACAGGACCTGGGCGTGCTGCTGTTCGACCGTGTCGGCAAGACCCTGCAATTGACCGACGCGGGGCGCGACATGCTGGATCATTTCAAACGCATGGGCGCTGCCGCCGAGCGGATATCCCTGGCCGCCTCCGGGCGGTCGACCTCGGTCGAGGGGCATGTGTCGATCAGCGCCAGCGACGTGACCGCCGCGCTTCTGTTGCCGGAAACGCTGGCCCTGCTGCGCCACACGGCCCCCGGCATCACGGTAGAGGTCGTCGCCTCCAACGCGCTGAGCGACCTCAGGCGTCGCGAGGCCGATATTGCCATCCGCCATGTGCGCCCCACGCAACACGACCTGACCGCCAAGCTGCTGTTCCAGACCCGCGCCCATTGCTATGCCGCGCAAAGTTATGCGGAAGAATACGGCCTGCCCCGGAGCATCGCGGATTTCACCCGGGCGCGCATGATCGGCTATGGCGAACCGGCGCAGATGCTGCCGCAGATCGCCGCGCTGAAACTGCCACTGACCACCGCCAATTTTGTCCATTGGTCCGAAAGCGGCGTCGTCGGCTGGGAAATGGTGCGCCATGGGCTGGGCATGGGCCTGATGTCCGAAACCCTTGGCGCCCGGACGACAGGGGTTGTGCCAGTCCTGCCCGATCTGGTTCCGGAAATCATCTTTCCCACCTGGCTGGTGGCGCACCGGGAATTGCACAGCAATCCGCGCATCCGGCTGGTGTTCGACTTTCTCGCCGATCATCTGCCGCGCTGACAGCTCTCGACACTGCGGGGCGGCGCGGTATCCTGACCCGGCCTTCATTCTCTCGGAGTATTCCCGATGCCGCTACGCCCGCTCGATATCGACCCTGCCCTGTGCCTGATCAATGGCCAGTGGCAGCCCCCCGCAGGTGGCGCGACCTTGCCGCTGACCAACCCGTCGGACGGCAGCGCGCTGTGCGAGATCGCGCGCGGCACGGCGGAGGACATTGACCGGGCCGTCGCAGCGGCAACAGCAGCACATGCCGGGGCCTGGGGCCGCGCAACCGCGCTGGAACGGGGGCGCATCCTGTCGCGGATCGGCGCATTGGTGCTGGAAAACGCCGACGAACTGGCGCGGCTTGAGGCATTGGACGTGGGCAAACCCCTGAAACAGGCCCTTGCGGATGTGAACGCCCTGGCCCGCTACATGGAGTTCTATGCGGGTGCCGTGGACAAGCTGCATGGCACGACCATCCCCTATCTCGACGGCTATACCGTCTATACCCTGCGCGAGGCGCATGGGGTCACCGGGCATATCATCCCCTGGAACTACCCGATGCAGATCATCGGCCGGTCGGTCGGTGCCGCCCTGGCCACCGGCAATGCCGCCGTGCTGAAACCGGCGGAAGAAGCCTGCCTGACCGCACTGGCCTTTGGCGAGCTGGCGCGCCGGGCGGGCCTGCCCGATGGCGCGCTGAACGTGGTGCCGGGGCTGGGGGCCGAGGCAGGCGCGGCGCTGGCCGGGCATCCCGGCGTGCAACACGTCTCCTTCACCGGCTCTGTCGGGGTCGGCAAGCTGATCCAGAAGGCGGCAGGTGACAATGTGGTGCCGGTCACGCTGGAACTGGGGGGCAAATCGCCGCAGCTGGTCTTTGACGATGCCGATATTGACGCCGCCCTGCCCTTCCTTGTCAACGCGGGCATCCAGAACGCGGGCCAGACCTGTTCCGCCTCTTCGCGCATCCTGGTGCAGCGCGGTGTCTATGACCGGGTCGTCAGCGCCATGGCCGAACGCTATGCCGCGCTGCGGGTCGGTCCTGCCCTGAGCGATCTGGACGTGGGGCCGCTGATCTCGACCCGGCAGCGCGACATCGTGCGCGGGTTCCTCGAACGCGGCAGCGATCTGGAAATTGCGGCGCAGGCCATTCTTGGCGATTTGCCAGAGAACGGGGCTTACGTTGCCCCCACCCTCTTTGCCGGGGTCGCGGCGGATCACCCGCTGGCGCAGGACGAGATTTTTGGCCCCGTGCAGGTCATCATCCCCTTCGAGGATGAGGCCGAGGCGCTGGCCATCGCCAATGGCACCGACTACGGGCTTGTCGCTTCGGTCTGGACGCGGGATGGCGCACGGCAGATGCGGCTGGCACGCGCCTTGCACGCGGGTCAGGTGTTCCTGAACAACTATGGTGCCGGCGGCGGGGTGGAACTGCCTTTTGGCGGAACCGGGCTGTCGGGCCATGGCCGCGAAAAGGGGTTCGAGGCGCTCTACGGGTTCACATCGCTCAAGACCGTGGCGGCCTTTCACGGGTAGTGAAATACAAAACGCCCCGCAGCAACCTGCGGGGCGTCTGATACTGGTGCCGGGGTTTTCGAAAACCCCGGTCCGGTTCTTTCGGAAAACCGGTTACCCTTTTTCTTCGATGATCTCGACCATATGGGGGATCGAATTGATCATGCCGCGCACGGAAGGCGTGTCTTCCAGCTCGCGGGTACGGTTCATCTTGTTCAGACCCAGACCGATCAGCGTGGCACGCTGTTTTGCGGGGCGGCGGATCGGCGAACCGATTTGCTTTACGACAATGGTTTTCGCCATGGTTTAGGCCTCCTCGGCTACTTGCGAAGATGTTTCAACGGCATCTTCACGCTTGGGCAGAATGTCCGCGACCTTCTTGCCGCGACGTTGCGCCACGGAACGGGGCGACTGCTCTTTGCGCAGGCCGTCCATGGTGGCGCGGATCATGTTGTAGGGGTTCTGCGAACCGATGGACTTGGACACAACATCCTTGACGCCCAGCATTTCGAAAACGGCACGCATCGGACCACCGGCGATGATCCCGGTACCTTCCGGTGCGCTGCGCATCACAACCTTGCCCGCGCCGTGACGGCCGGCCATGTCGTGGTGCAGAGTGCGGCCTTCGCGCAGTTGAACGCGGATCATCTGGCGCTTGGCCTGCTCTGTGGCCTTGCGGATCGCCTCGGGGACTTCCTTGGCCTTACCCTTGCCAAAGCCGACGCGGCCTTTCTGGTCGCCGACAACGACAAGTGCGGCAAAGCCAAAGCGCTTACCACCCTTGACGGTCTTGGACACGCGGTTGATCGCCACAAGGCGGTCTGCAAATTCAGGGGTCTCTTCGCGCTGATTGCGGCGGTTGCCCCCACGGTTGTCATCTCTGGCCATTTGCGGCCTCCTTGTTCTGCGGGCCTGTGCCCTGTTTGGTCAATCCAGGTGGGCATGTGGCCCCCGGATCATCGAAGGTGCGCAGTGAATGCGCACCCTACAGCTTTTTTGATCGTAGGGTGCGCATTCACTGCGCACCGCCACTTAGATTTTCAGACCGCCTTCGCGGGCCGCATCTGCAAGCGCCTTCACCTTGCCGTGGAACAGGAAACCGCCCCGGTCAAAGTATGCTTCTTCCACGCCAGCCTTCTTGGCACGCTCCGCAATCGCCGCACCAACCTTGGTTGCCGCGTCGATGTTGTTCTTCCCGACCACGCCCAGATCCTTTTCCAGGGAGGAGGCGGAAGCGATTGTCTTGCCAGCCACATCGTCGATCAGCTGAACGCTGATGTTCTTGGAAGACCGGTGCACGCTGAGGCGCAGGCGCCCGGCGTTGACGCGGCGAAGCTTGTTCCGAACGCGCAGGCGGCGTTTGATAAACAACTGTCTTTTCGTGTTTGCCATCTTTGCGTTCCTTACTTCTTCTTGCCTTCTTTGCGGAAGATGAACTCGCCCTTGTAGCGGATGCCCTTGCCCTTGTAGGGCTCGGGCTTGCGCCACGCGCGGATGTTCGAAGCAACCTGACCAACAAGCTGTTCGTCAATGCCTTCCACAACGATTTCGGTCTGCTTGGGCGCAGAGACGGTCACGCCTTCAGGCGCAACATAGTCCACGTCATGCGACAGGCCGAGGTTCAGTTTCAGAGTGTTGCCGGTCATCGCGGCACGATAACCAACACCCTGGATTTCCAGCTCTTTCTTGAAGCCGTCGGTCACACCGGTGACGAGGTTCGCCACCATGGTGCGGGACATGCCCCACTGCTGGCGCGCGCGCTTGGACTTGCCGCGCGGCGTCACGGTGATCACATTGTCCTCGACCGTGATGGTCACATCGTCGGTCGCCTTGAAGCTGCGGGTCCCCTTGGGGCCTTTCACTTCGACGGTCTGGCCGGAAACGGACGCGGAAACACCGCTGGGCAGTGCGACCGGTTTTTTACCAATACGAGACATCGAATTCTCCTTAGAATACGGTGCAGAGCACTTCGCCGCCAACATTGGCAGTCCGTGCAGCAGCATCCGACATCACACCCTTGGGGGTGGAGACAATCGACACACCCAGACCCTGACGGACCTGCGGGATGTCATTGGCGCCCATGTAGACGCGGCGACCGGGCTTGGAAACCCGCTTCAGCTCGCGAATGACAGGTTCACCCTCGTAGTACTTCAGGCTGATTTCGATGGCGGGGTGGCCGTCGGCGCCCGTCATCTTTTCATAGCCGCGAATGTAGCCTTCGTCGGCCAGCACATCCAGCACCCAGGCACGCAGCTTGGAAGCCGGTGTCATGACGGTGGACTTGCCGCGCATCTGGCTGTTGCGGATGCGTGTCAGCATATCTGCGATAGGATCGTTCATCTGATGCGCTCCTTACCAGCTCGACTTGACCATGCCGGGGATCTGGCCCGAGGAGCCGAGATCACGCAGCGCGATACGCGAGATTTTGAGTTTACGGTAATAGGCGTGCGGACGGCCCGTCAGCTGGCAGCGGTTGTGCAGGCGCACGGCGCTGGAGTTGCGGGGCAGTTTCGCCAGCTTCAGGGAGGCGCGGAAACGCTCTTCCATCGGCTTGCTTTCATCGCTGATGATCTCTTTCAGCGCGGCACGCTTTGCTGCGTATTTCTTGACCAGTGCTTCACGCTTCTTTTCGCGTGCGATCATGGATTTCTTAGCCATATCTAATCCTTCCCCGCGCTCAGGAGTTGAAAGGCATGTTGAAGGCTTTCAACAATGCTTTCGCTTCTGCGTCGGTTTTCGCCGTTGTGGCGATGACGATGTCCATACCCCAGGTCTCATCGACCTTGTCGAAATCGATTTCGGGGAACACGATGTGCTCTTTCAGGCCCATGGCATAGTTGCCGCGGCCGTCGAAAGACTTGCCCGAGATGCCGCGGAAGTCGCGGATACGGGGCATTGCGATCGTGATCAGACGATCCAGGAATTCATACATGCGCTCACCGCGCAGGGTCACTTTCGCGCCCAGCGGCATGTCTTCACGCACACGGAAACCGGCGATGGATTTCTTGGCCACGGTGGTCATGGCTTTCTGGCCTGCGATCGCGGTCAGGTCTTCCTGCGCGCTCTTGGCCTTCTTGCTGTCACGCACGGCTTCGGCACCACAACCGATGTTCAGCACGATCTTGTCGAGGCGCGGAATCATCATGTCGTTCTTGTAGCCGAACTCTTCACGCATCTTGGCGCGGATCTCGTCGCGGTAGACGCTCAGAAGACGGGGTGTGTAGGTTGCAGTATCAAGCATCGATCACGTCCCCCGTGGTTTTTGCAAAGCGCACTTTCTTGTCGCCTTCGATTTTGAAGCCCACGCGTGTCGCCTTGCCATTGGCATCGACGATGGCGAGGTTGCTCAGGTCGATCGGCATCGCCTTGGGGATGCGGCCGCCCTGGCTTTCCTGGGACTGGCGTGTGGCGCGGATGGAAATGTTGATCCCGTCCACAACGGCCTTGCCGGATTTCGGGTCAACAGACGTGATCGAACCCGTCTTGCCCTTGTCCTTGCCTGCCAGAACGATGACCTTGTCACCTTTGCGAAGTTTAGCAGCCATTACAGCACCTCCGGCGCAAGCGAGATGATCTTCATGAAGTTCTTGCCGCGCAGCTCGCGCACAACCGGGCCAAAGATACGTGTACCGATCGGCTCGTTGTTGTTGTTCAGGATGACGGCGGCGTTACGGTCGAAGCGGATGGCGGTGCCATCCTCACGACGTACTTCCTTGGCGGTGCGAACAACGACGGCCTTGCGGACGTCGCCCTTTTTCACACGACCGCGGGGGATGGCTTCCTTGACCGACACGACAATGATGTCGCCGACGGACGCGTACTTGCGCTTGGAACCACCCAGGACCTTGATGCACTGAACACGGCGTGCGCCGCTGTTGTCAGCAACATCCAGGTTGGTCTGCATCTGGATCATTTGGTTTCTCCCGACCTTTGGGGGGCGATGCGTGCCTTGTCCCCAGGGTTTCGATTAACGGTTGGTGCTTCAGGCCTCAGCGGTCTGCAGCACTTCCCAACGTTTGGTTTTCGACTTTGGTGCACATTCGATGATGCGGACACTGTCGCCCACCTTGAATGTGTTGTTCTCATCGTGCGCCCGGTACTTCTTGGACTTACGGATGGTCTTTTTCAGAACCGGGTGCGTGAAACGGCGTTCCACGGAAACGGTGACTGTCTGTTCGTTTGCGTCGGAGGTCACGACACCGGACAAGATACGCTTGGGCATAGGTGCTCTCCTTATTCCGCAGCAGCCGCTTGAGCGGCCTTTTGGTTCAACACTGTTTTCACACGGGCGACGTCACGCTTGACGGTACGCAGACGTGCGGGGTTTTCCAGCTGGCCGGTGGCTTGCTGGAAGCGCAGGTTGAAGGCTTCTTTCTTCAGGTTGACAAGCTCGTCCCGGAGCTGATCCGGCGTCTTGTCATGCAGTTCCTTGGCGTTCATTGACGCTTTCCTTTCAACATCACCAGCAGGCCCCTAAAGGGTGACCATGATTCTGGTGGAGTTCATGATGAAGGGTGCCAATACGCCGGGAGCCGATTTAACGCAACCCCTGTTGTCGGATTGGGCCATTTTGCGTGGCAAAGACCGTCACTTCGCCCCTTCTTACCACTCGCCTTGCCCGCGTCACTGGGGTATCCAGCCGCCATGACCGATATCAGATCCCTCTTCGTGACCCGCCTTTACCATGCCGCCCTGTCGGCGCATGGCCCTGCCATCGACCCGGACGAGATGGAGGCCTCCTGTTATTCCATCGCAGAGGATGACGAGGCGGGGCAGCAATGGTCGGAAGACAACGGATACCCCGGCTATACTTCCTACGCCTCGCTGACCGACCTGCCCTACCGCTTTCCGATCTTCAAGGATCTGGTCAAGGCGCTGGACAAACATGTGGCGGATTTTGCCAGGGATCTGCAATTCGACCTGGATGGCAAGCAGCTGAAGCTTGAGGACCTGTGGATCAACATCCTGCCCGAGGGCGGCATCCACACCGGCCACCTGCATCCGCACTCGGTGATTTCCGGCACGACCTATGTCGCCATGCCCGACGGGGCCAGCGCCATCAAGTTCGAGGACCCGCGCCTGCCGATGATGATGGCCGCCCCCGGCCGGCTGAAGGACGCCCGGCCCGAAATGCGCACATTTGCCTATGTCGCGCCCAAGGTGGGTGATGTCCTGCTGTGGGAAAGCTGGCTGCGCCACGAGGTGCCGATGAACATGTCCGAGGACGACCGCATCTCCGTCAGCTTCAACTACAGCTGGGGCTGAAGCTGGCAGGTCAGCGCAGCAATGCCCCCGCCGGTAGCTGCGCGGACGGGGGTCTGGCTCTGCTTTACTATATCTGCACTATATAATGTGCGCGCGATCACTTGTCGGTGGGTTTGGGGGCTTCTTCCGTGTCACCGGCCGGTTGATCCGCAGTACCGGCATCCTCCGTGCTTTCGCTGTCCGAACCGGCATCTGACTGGGCATCACCAGCCGGCGCATCGGCGTTTTCCGATCCTTCGGCGGCGGAGCCCTCCGCAGCCGCCCCATCCGTGCCGGATTGAACCGCTTTATCGCCATCCCGGGGGCTGTCCTCTGTCCCCTTTGCAGAAGTGCCATCGCCGGGCGCTGTCGCTTCGCTGCCCTGAGCTGTATCACCCGATTGCAATTCGCTCATCCGCCGTTCCGCCTCAAGCAGCGCGTTCGACCGCTCCTCAAGGTTCGCGGTCAGATCGGTCACCATCTGCTGGACCTCCTGCCGCTGCCCCTCCGCCTGTTCCACGTCGGTGGCCAATGCGCTGCGCTCTGCCGTCAGCCGCTCGATGTCGGATTGCAGCGTCTGCCTGCGCGCTTCCATCTCGGTCAGGCTGGTTTCCATCGTGGTCACCTGCGCGCGCAGATCCGTCTCCTGCTGCGTCAGTTCCTGCATCTTCTTTTCAGCGACGGCGGCATCCTCTGACAGGCGCGCGCTGTCGTCGGTCAGGGTTGCCAGAGTCTCGCGCAATGTCGCTTCTTCGGACCGCGCCTCTTCAAGGCGGGCGTTCACATCGTTCAGCTCCTGCGACTGCGCGTCGATTTCCGTGGTCAGGCCGCTCTTGCGTTGCTCGAACCCGGCGATCTCTTCCCGCATCGGCGCCAGTTGCGCTTCCAGTTCCTCGATCTTTTGCTGCTGTTGCGCAACTGTGCTCTCGGCTTCGGATTGCTGGTTGCGCAACCCGTCCAGCTGTGGCTGCAGCGTGTCGATTTCACCCTGGACCGCATCGCGATCCCCCTCCAGCGTCGCGACTTCGGGTTGCAGGCTGGCGATCCGTGCCTGCAGATCCTCGACAGTTCCGCTGGCCTCGGCGCGCTGACTGATGTCGCTTTCAAGCTGCTGGATCGTCCGATCCGACTGCGACTGCGCAGTAACAAAGTAAAGCGCCGTGCCCCAGCCAAGAACCGCAACCGCACCGACCGCCAACAGTTCCGTGTTCCACGATGTCTTCTTGCTGTCAGCCATGATGTGTTTCCCCCTGCGGGCCGCGCGGCCCTGTAAAGTTGTCAATATTTCGTGATCAACGCCCATGCGGCGCGACAGGTTCCACGATATATATATCAATGACCGGTGCCGGTGCCTGCCGCAGCACAGCGCGCGCACTGCACAGCAAAGAATCCTGACACTGCCAGGCCAAACGCGGTAAGGTTCCAGAATGACAGTTCGCCTCTCCCCCCTCCGGTTTCCGCCTGCCCTCCTGCTGGCGCTCATCCTCGCGTTCTGCATGACGCTGATCCCCGCGATCACCCATGCCGCAACCATCAAGGATTTTGTCGGCTCCTACGAAGGCGAAGCGGAGGTGATGGTGGACGGCGTCCCGCAGAAACGGAACATGAGCGTCACGATCGCGCCGACCAAGGAGGGGTTCAAACTCAGCTGGACCTCCGCCACCCACCGCGAGGACGGCCGGATCAAGGAAAAGTCCTATTCCATCGGATTCGTCCCAAGCGCCCGCGACAACATCTATCAATCCGCGATGAAGACGAACCTTTTCGGCAAGGCCACGCCGCTGGACCCCTTGCAGGGCGAACCCTTTGTCTGGGCCCGGATTGAGGGTGACACTTTCTCCGTCTTCTCGCTGTTCATCGACCCGGCGGGGGATTACGAGATGCAGGAATTCCACCGCACGCTAGCCCCCGGCGGGCTGGACCTGTTGTTTCGCCGCGTGCGCGAAGGCACCATAGAGCGCGAGATCAGAACCCTGTTGCGCCGCAAGGACTGAACCGACAGCCGTTCGGGCGGTCCCTGCAGATCGGCCAGCAGTCAGAACTCACCCCTTGCCACCTCCCCCCGCATCCCCTATAGCACGGCCATTGAGTCGGGGTGCGTCCACACGCGCCCCGTTTCAGTTACACATCAAGACGCGACGAGGGCGAGCGATGAGCGCCTGTCCTCCAATCCGTTGACATCCCAAAGACAAGGGATTTGCACATGGCTCAAAGCCAGAACATCCGCATTCGCCTGAAGGCGTTTGATTACCGGGTGCTTGATGCCTCCACCCAGGAAATCGTCAACACCGCCAAACGCACCGGCGCCTCCGTTCGCGGCCCCATTCCGCTGCCGAACAAGATCGAGAAATTCACCGTTCTGCGTGGTCCCCACGTTGACAAGAAATCCCGTGACCAATTCGAGATCCGCACGCACAAGCGCCTGCTGGACATCGTTGATCCGACTCCCCAGACCGTGGACGCGCTGATGAAGCTCGACCTGGCCGCTGGTGTGGACGTCGAGATCAAGCTGCAATCGTAAGGAGGGCAAGAACATGTTGCGCTCAGGCGTTATTGCGAAAAAAGTCGGCATGACCCGACTGTTCATGGAAGACGGGCGTCAGATTCCCGTTACCGTTCTTCAACTCGACAAGCTTCAGGTTGTCGCACAGCGTACCACCGAAAAAGACGGCTATACCGCCGTTCAGCTCGGTGCGGGCACAGCCAAGGTCAAGCGGACCTCCCAGGCGATGCGCGGCCACTTTGCCGCCGCCAAGGTTGAACCCAAGCGCAAGGTTGCCGAGTTCCGCGTGGACGCGGAAAACCTGATCCCCGTTGGTGAGGAAATCATCGCGGACCATTACTTTGCCGGTCAGTATGTTGACGTTGCAGGCACCTCCATCGGTAAAGGTTTTGCCGGTGCGATGAAGCGCCACAACTTCGGCGGTCTGCGGGCCTCGCACGGTGTGTCGATCTCGCACCGTTCGCACGGTTCCACAGGCCAGTGTCAGGACCCCGGCAAGGTGTTCAAGGGCAAGAAGATGGCCGGTCACATGGGTGCTGCCCGTGTCACCACCCAGAACCTCGAAGTTGTCAAAACCGACAGCGCACGTGGTCTGATCATGGTCAAGGGCGCCGTCCCCGGCTCCAAGGGTGGCTGGGTCACCGTCAAGGACGCGGTCAAGAAACCGTTCCCCGATGACGCAATCCTGCCCGCCGCGCTGAAGTCCGCCGCCGACGAAGCCGCGAAAGCCGCTGAAGAGGCAGCCGCCGCAGCCGCAGCCGAGGCAGAAGCCGAAGCCAAGCGTCTGGCCGAAGAGCAAGCAGCAGCCGAAGCCGAAGCGCTGAAAGCCGCTGAAGCCGAAATCGCAGCCGAAGGTTCCGATGAGCCGGCCGCTGACGAAGACAAGAAAGAAGGTGACGCATGAAACTCGATGTCATCAAACTCGACGGCGGCAAGGCCGGATCGGTAGACCTGGACGAGGCCCTGTTCGGCCTTGAGCCGCGCGCCGACATCCTGCACCGCGTCGTGCGCTGGCAGCGTAACAACGCCCAGCAAGGCACGCACAAGGTCAAGACACGGTCCGAAGTGAGCTACTCGACCAAGAAGATCTATCGCCAGAAAGGCACCGGCGGCGCACGCCACGGCGCACGTTCTGCACCGATCTTCCGCAAGGGTGGTATCTACAAGGGCCCGACCCCGCGCAGCCACGGTCACGAACTGACCAAGAAGTTCCGCAAGCTGGGCCTGCGCCACGCGCTGTCCGCCAAGGCGAAAGCCGGTGCATTGGTCATCATTGATGACGCGATGTCCGATGGCAAAACAGCAGCTCTGGCCAAGCAGGTGAAAAACCTCGGCTGGAAGCGGGCGCTGATCATTGACGGTGCAACCGTGAATGAGAACTTCCTGCAAGCCGCGCGCAACATCGAAGGTCTGGATATCCTGCCGACAATGGGCGCAAACGTTTACGACATCCTCAAGCGTGACACCCTGGTGATCACCAAGGCGGGGATCGAAGCACTGGAGGCCCGTTTGAAATGACCGCCAAGCACGAACATTACGACGTGATCCGCAAGCCGATCATCACCGAGAAAGCGACAATGGCGTCGGAAAACAACGCCGTCGTCTTTGAAGTGGCGATGGGCAGCAACAAGCCCCAGATCAAGGAGGCCGTAGAGGCGCTCTTTGGTGTCAAGGTGAAGGCGGTGAACACGACCATCACCAAAGGCAAGGTCAAGCGTTTCCGTGGCCAGATCGGCACACGCCGGGACGTCAAGAAGGCCTATGTGACGCTGGAAGAAGGCAACACAATCGACGTCTCCACCGGGCTGTAAGGCCCGAGACGCGAAAAGACGCAAAGGCCCTCCGCGCAAGCGGGGGGCCTTTTTCTGTTTCGCGGTGCAGGTTTAGCGCATTTGCACCGCCGGCGGCAATCTACCTTACATATTTGTAAGCAAATTCTGGGCCTTAGAACCTATACAGCCTGTGCTGATGAGGAGTATGCCAAGCGCAGGATTGGAGTTTGGACCTGCCGAGGTACAGTCCGCATATCCATGGTCCGGTCCGTTACAGGAACTATTATGGACTCTAAAATGAGACAATATCTTGTGGCAGCATTCGCGTCGATTGCGCTGTTCAACACTGCCTTCGCCGATGAACCCGTTGATGCCTCCGACTCCACCATTGCCGAACAACGCGCGGCACTTGCCTCCAGCGCCGACGGCGTTGGCTTTGGCCCGCAATCCCCGCGTGACATCAGCGTGACCACGGGCAGCAACCCGCGCGTCTTTGGTGCGGCACCTGCCTATACGCAGATGAACCTTTGCAACATCCACTTCCACGAAAACGCGGAGCACCGCGGCGGCGAGTTCACGACCTACGCCGGAAATGGCGATGGCCACGGCAACGGAACCGGCTTCAAGTATGATGGTGAGTTGACCGCAGCCGAACTTGCACCGCTGGATCACAAGGTCGGTGTCAACGAGCATGGCGATCTTGAGCCAGGTGACACCATCGAGGTTCACTTTGTCTATTCCACTGCCCAGGTTGAACCGGGCCCGACATTGGGGGCCTGCCTGAACGATGCCATCGGCAACCCGCAGCTGCGGGTCGAGGCCGAAGTCATGGTCCTGGTGAACGATGAACAGGCGCTGGATTTCACCAAGCTGGCGCAGGTTGATAAAGTGAACGGCTACTACCAGGCGCCCAATCTGCTGGAAACGCTGGGGGAACCCGTGACCTATGCCGGATCGACAACCGGGCCGGGGTACAATGAAAAGGCGTCGCCTTTTGAGGTCACATGGAACGTCCGGCCCAAGGTTGCGCATGTGAGCATCCAGTCCGTCGAAACCTGGCTCAAGGACAACCCGTTTGAGGAAGACCACGCCCATGGCGTCCGCAATCTGGTGGTTAACCCTGACCTGCTGTCTCCGATCACCCATTGAGGGGCGGCTCAGGATACTGACATGTGGCTGCCGGGGACAGTTCGCGGGATTTGGGGTCTAATCACTTGACCCTCCCCGCGTCCTCCCCTACACGACCCCATCGGCAAAGCCCCGGATTCGTCCGGGGCTCTGTCGTTGTTTGTATGCCGGGCGGTACACGCCCTGTGTACATCCGGTGCACAGGTTGTGCGCCAATCCCTCGGGGACCTTCGGGGCCCTATAAACCATAGCCAGCCTCGCGCTGGCACACAGCTAAACGGAAGACAGACAACATGGCACTCAAGTCGTACAAACCGACGACGCCGGGCCAGCGTGGGCTGGTACTGATCGACCGTTCGGAGCTTTGGAAAGGCCGCCCGGTCAAAGCCCTTACTCAGGGTCTGACCAAATCCGGCGGACGGAACAACACCGGACGGATCACAATGCGTCGTACAGGTGGTGGTGCAAAGCGCCTCTACCGTATCGTTGATTTCAAACGCAACAAGCTGGACATGTCCGCTGTTGTCGCGCGGATCGAATATGACCCGAACCGGACAGCCTTTATTGCCCTGATCCAGTACGAAGATGGCGAACAGGCCTATATCCTGGCCCCTCAGCGTCTGGCCGTCGGCGACAAGGTCATCGCAGGCGCAAAGCAGGACATCAAGCCGGGCAACGCAATGCCTTTCTCCGGCATGCCCATCGGCACAATCGTCCACAACATCGAAATGAAGCCCGGCAAAGGCGGTCAGATCGCCCGTGCCGCAGGCACCTACGCACAATTCGTAGGCCGCGATGGCGGCTATGCCCAGATCCGTCTGAGTAGCGGCGAACTGCGCCTGGTGCGTCAGGAATGCATGGCCACCGTCGGTGCCGTGTCGAACCCCGACAACTCCAACCAGAACTACGGCAAAGCGGGCCGCATGCGTCACAAGGGCATCCGCCCCTCTGTGCGTGGTGTCGTAATGAACCCGATCGACCACCCCCATGGTGGTGGTGAAGGCCGGACCTCTGGTGGTCGTCATCCGGTGACCCCATGGGGCAAGCCGACAAAGGGTGCCAAGACCCGCAACAAGAACAAAGCGTCCAGCAAGCTGATCATCCGCTCGCGGCACGCCAAGAAGAAGGGGCGTTAATAGATGTCTCGTTCAGTATGGAAAGGCCCTTTTGTCGACTCTTATGTCCTCAAGAAGGCCGAAGCGTCGCGTGAGAGCGGCCGGAACGAAGTGATCAAGATCTGGTCGCGCCGTTCCACGATCCTCCCGCAGTTTGTTGGCCTGACGTTCGGCGTCTACAACGGTCACAAGCACATCCCCGTCAACGTCAGCGAAGACATGATTGGTCAGAAGTTCGGTGAATATTCCCCGACACGGACCTACTACGGTCATGCCGCCGACAAAAAAGCAAAGCGGAAATAAGCCATGAGCAAGGATAAAAATCCCCGCCGCGTGGCAGACAACGAAGCCCGCGCAAAACTGCGCATGCTGAAAACGTCGCCGCAGAAACTGAACCTCGTTGCCGGCCTGATCCGCGGAAAGAAGGTGGAACGTGCCCTCACGGACCTGACCTTCTCCAAGAAGCGGATCGCGCAGGACGTGAAGAAATGCCTTCAGTCCGCCATCGCCAACGCCGAGAACAACCACAACCTTGACGTGGACGAGCTGATCGTGGCCGAAGCCTATGTCGGCAAGAACCTGACCATGAAGCGCGGTCGCCCGCGTGCGCGTGGCCGGTTCGGCAAGATCATGAAGCCGTTTGCCGAAGTCACCATCGTCGTGCGTCAAGTTGAGGAGCAAGCATAATGGGTAACAAAGTAAACCCGATCGGCATGCGCCTGCAGGTCAACCGCACTTGGGACAGCCGCTGGTACGCCGATACGAAGGACTACGGCGATCTTCTGCTGGAAGACCTCGCCATCCGCGCCTTCATCAAGGAAGAGTGCAAGCAGGCCGGTATCGCCCGCGTGATCATCGAACGTCCGCACAAGAAGTGCCGCGTCACGATCCACACCGCGCGTCCCGGCGTCATCATCGGCAAGAAAGGTGCGGACATCGAAGGTCTGCGTCAGAAGATCGCCAAGATGACCAGCTCGGAACTGCACCTCAACATCGTTGAAGTCCGCAAGCCCGAACTGGATGCCGCATTGGTCGGTGAAAGCATCGCACAGCAGCTGGAGCGCCGGGTTTCCTTCCGCCGCGCCATGAAACGTGCGGTTCAGAACGCCATGCGTATGGGTGCCCTGGGTATCCGTGTGAACCTCGCAGGCCGCCTTGGCGGTGCCGAGATCGCCCGGACCGAATGGTACCGCGAGGGCCGCGTGCCTCTGCACACACTGCGTGCGGACATCGACTATGCCCACGTGGAAGCCGAAACGGCCTATGGCATCATCGGGATCAAGACCTGGATCTTCAAAGGCGAGATCATGGAACATGATCCGGGTGCCCGCGATCGCAAGCACCAGGAACTTCAAGACGGCCCAGCACCTCGCGGTGCCGGCGGTCGCCGGTAAGGAGCAGATAGATGCTACAGCCAAAACGGACGAAATTCCGCAAGCAGTTCAAAGGCTCGATCAAGGGTCTGGCAAAGGGCGGGTCTGACCTGAACTTTGGCACCTACGGCCTGAAGGCGCTGCAGCCTGAGCGTGTCACAGCACGCCAGATCGAAGCCGCACGCCGTGCCATGACGCGCCACATGAAGCGTCAGGGCCGCGTCTGGATCCGTATCTTCCCGGATGTCCCGGTCACCTCCAAGCCTGTCGAAGTGCGTATGGGTAAGGGTAAAGGTTCCGTCGACTTCTGGGCAGCCAAGGTGAAGCCGGGCCGGATCATGTTCGAAATCGACGGTGTCGGTGACGACGTGGCCCGCGAAGCGCTGCGCCTGGCCGCGATGAAGCTGCCGATCAAGACACGGGTTGTCGTCAGAGAAGATTGGTAGGCGGTGCGCATGAATGCGCACCCTACGTAGGGTGTGCGCTCTGCGCGCACCTCTGCTGACCAAGATATAGAGATATGAAAGCCCCCGCTGAGACATCAGCGGGGGCTTTCTGTTTGCCTGCCGCTTCTTACAGACTCTTGCGCAACGATACCTCGCATATGATATATAGCGATGAAGCGCTTTTGAGTGTGCGAGTGGAGAGCATGGCGAACAACACGAAAAAAACCGTAGTAAACGGGGGCTGGATCGCCCGTAACGCAAAAAGCGGTAAGTTCGTCGCAGTCGGGACGAACGCGAGTACGTCGAAAAGCAACCCGAAGACGGTTAAGACGATTAAAGAAGTCTCCAGCAAGCGAGGCGTTGCGTTGCAGCGACTTGCGGATCGGTAAACGCCATTACAGGATAACACTCGCCGACGCGTTGGCCGCTCACGATGAAGCGCTAACCTATGGAGGTCGTGATGGTGTTTCCAGCCTTCACCTCATCCAGTCCGCAATTTCGAGGCCATACTCTGGCTACCACCGCTCGATCGCGGCAAAGGCTTCTGCGCTTTTGGAAAGCGTGGTTGGCAACCACGGGTTTATTGACGGCAACAAGCGCACAGCCTGGATTCTGGTGGAGCTGTTGATCAAGACACGGGTTGTCGTCAGAGAAGATTGGTAGGCGGTGCGCATGAATGCGCACCCTACGTAGGGTGTGCGCTCTGCGCGCACCTCTGTTGACCAAGACGTAGAGATATGAAAGCCCCCGCTGAGACATCAGCGGGGGCTTTCTGTTTGCGCGATATCCCATGCTATGGATTTTGCATCATGTCAGCGATAGGCTCGTCGCATCCCATAACAAAAGGTCCAGCGCGATGAAGAAAGTACCCAAGCCGACGACCGATGCCGCCCTCATCAAGGCCTTCCTGGACAAGGGCGGAGAGGTGAAGAAGGGCAAGACCAAGCCGATGCGCGAAGACCTCGGGCTTAGCAACAATCAATGGGGCAGCAAGCTGACCAAGGAAGAAAAAGCGGCGAAGAAGGCCAGGTAGCCCGCTTTCCACGCCTGAGCCCCTGCCCTGCCCGCTCCGGCCCCCACAGGCCTGCAATAGGCCCCGCCAGGCGCGGTCTGCGCGCTACTGCCCCCTCCCCCCCCCAACGACAAAGGCCGCCCCCTGTGGGAGCGGCCTTGCCTGTTCGTGTGCTCAGGAGCGCGCCCTTGCGGGCGCGTGCCCGATCAGTCGGTGATCTTCGACACCACGCCCGCACCAACGGTGCGGCCGCCTTCGCGGATCGCAAAGCGCAGGCCCTGCTCCATCGCGATCGGCGCGATCAGTTCAACGCCAAAGGACACGTTGTCGCCCGGCATCACCATCTCGGTGCCTTCGTTCAGCTGAACCGTGCCGGTCACGTCGGTGGTCCGGAAGTAGAACTGCGGACGGTAGTTCGCGAAGAACGGCGTGTGACGGCCGCCCTCTTCCTTGGTCAGGATATAGGCTTCGGCTTCGAACTTGGTGTGCGGGGTCACGGAACCCGGCTTGCACAGCACCTGTCCACGCTCGACGCCTTCACGCTCCACGCCACGCAGCAATGCGCCGATGTTGTCGCCCGCTTCACCACGGTCCAGCAGCTTGCGGAACATTTCAACGCCTGTGCAGGTCGTCTTCTTGGTGTCGCGGATGCCGACGATCTCGATCTCGTCGCCCACGTTGATCACGCCACGTTCCACACGGCCGGTCACAACCGTACCACGGCCGGAGATCGAGAACACGTCCTCGACCGGCATCAGGAAGGGCTGGTCAACCGCACGCTCGGGGGTCGGGATCCATTCGTCAACCGCAGCCATCAGCGCGCGGATCGAATTCTCGCCGATCTCGGGATCGCGGCCTTCCATCGCCGCCAGCGCGGAGCCGGGGATGACCGGGATGTCGTCGCCGGGGTATTCGTAGGAAGACAGCAGCTCGCGGATTTCCATTTCCACCAGTTCCAGCAGTTCCGCGTCGTCCACCTGGTCGACCTTGTTCATGTAGACAACCATGGTGGGGATGCCCACCTGGCGGCCCAGCAGGATGTGCTCGCGGGTCTGGGGCATCGGGCCGTCAGCCGCGTTCACAACCAGGATCGCGCCGTCCATCTGCGCCGCACCGGTGATCATGTTCTTGACGTAGTCGGCGTGGCCGGGGCAGTCGACGTGGGCGTAGTGACGCGCATCGGTCTCGTATTCCACATGCGCGGTCGAAATGGTGATCCCGCGGGCTTTCTCTTCGGGTGCGCCGTCGATCTGGTCATACGCACGGAAGTCGCCGAAATACTTCGTGATCGCCGCTGTCAGAGTTGTCTTGCCGTGGTCAACGTGACCAATCGTGCCGATGTTAACGTGCGGCTTGTTACGTTCAAACTTTGCCTTTGCCATGGTGTGGCTCCTTCATTTTTATTCAAAACGGTGCGTGCACGGCACACACCCTACGGGTTGGTGTAGGGTGCGTGGTTTCCCACGCACCGCTGGATCAAGCGAATTTGGACTGGATTTCGTCCGAGATGTTCTGCGGCACGGCCTCGTAATGGTCGAACTGCATGGTGAAGTTCGCACGGCCCGACGACATCGACCGCAGCGTGTTGATGTAGCCGAACATGTTGGCCAGCGGCACGAAGCAGTCGATCGCAATCGCGTTGCCGCGTGTGTCCTGACCCTGCACCTGACCGCGACGCGACGTGAGGTCGCCAATGATGCCGCCGGTGTATTCCTCGGGCGTCACCACTTCGACTTTCATGATCGGTTCCAGCAGTTTCGCACCGGCCTTCTTCATGCCTTCGCGCATACCCATCCGGGCCGCGATTTCGAACGCCAGCACCGAAGAGTCAACATCGTGGAACTTACCGTCGATCAGCGCCACCTTGAAGTCGATGACAGGGAAGCCCGCCAGCGGACCGGAGTCCAGAACCGACTTGATACCCTTTTCCACACCCGGGATATATTCCTTGGGCACGGCACCACCGACGATGCGGCTTTCGAAGGAATAGCCTTCGCCCGGCTCCGTCGGCATCAGGATCATCTTCACCTCGGCGAACTGACCGGAACCACCGGACTGTTTCTTGTGGGTGTAGGTGATCTCGGCTTCGCGCGTAATCGTTTCGCGGTAAGCCACCTGCGGTGCACCGATGTTCGCTTCGACCTTGAATTCACGCTTCAGGCGATCCACCAGGATGTCGAGGTGAAGTTCGCCCATGCCCTTCATGATGGTCTGACCGGATTCGAGGTCGGTCTCCACGCGGAAGGACGGGTCTTCGGCAGCCAGACGGGCCAGACCTGCGGACATCTTTTCCTGGTCGGCTTTTGTCTTGGGCTCGACCGCGATCTCGATCACCGGATCCGGGAAGGTCATGGTTTCCAGCACCACCGGATCGTTCTGGGCACAAAGCGTGTCACCTGTGGTGGTGTCTTTCAGACCCGCCAGCGCGATGATGTCGCCCGCAAAGGCTTCTTCGATTTCCTCGCGGTTGTTGGAGTGCATCATCATCATACGGCCGATGCGCTCTTTCTTGCCCTTGGTGGAGTTCAGGATGTTGTCACCCTTGTTGATCTTGCCCGAATAGATGCGGGTGAAGGTCAGCGAGCCGACGAAGGGGTCGTTCATGATTTTGAACGCAAGGCCCGAGAACGCCATGTCGTCATCCGCGCGGCGCGGGATGTTGCGGGTTTCCGTTTCGTCACCGGGTTTGAAGCCCATGTAATCGACAACGTCCAGCGGGCTGGGCAGATAGTCGATCACGGCGTTCAGCAGGGGCTGCACGCCCTTGTTCTTGAACGCGGAACCGCAGAGGACGGGAATGAACTTGATCGCCAGCGTACCCTTGCGGATCAGCTTGCGCAGCGTGTCCACGTCCGGCTCTGCGCCGTCCATCAGGTAGTTTTCCATGGCGTCATCATCCATCTCGACCGCAGTCTCGATGAGGTGGGCGCGCCATTCGTCGGCCTGTGCCTTGAGGCTGTCGCGGATCTCGCGCTGTTCCCAGGACGCGCCGAGGTCTTCACCGGCCCAGACCCATTCTTTCATGGTCACAAGGTCGACCATGCCCTCAAGCTCGTTTTCGGCGCCGATCGGGATCTGGATCGGTGCCGGTGTCGCACCGGTACGGTCCTTGATCATCTTCACGCAGTTGAAGAAGTCGGCGCCGATCTTGTCCATCTTGTTGACGAAGACGATGCGCGGCACCTTGTAGCGGTCGGCCTGGCGCCAGACAGTCTCTGTCTGCGGTTCGACACCGGCGTTGGCGTCAAGCACGGCAACCGCGCCGTCGAGAACGGCCAATGAACGCTCAACCTCGATGGTAAAATCCACGTGGCCGGGCGTGTCGATGATGTTCATCCGGTACTTGGTGTCGGATGTGGCATCTGCTGTCGGCTCTTCCTGGCGCTGCCAGAACGTTGTCGTCGCAGCGGAAGTGATGGTGATGCCGCGCTCCTGCTCCTGCTCCATCCAGTCCATCGTGGCCGCACCGTCGTGGACCTCACCGATGTTGTGGCTCTTGCCGGTGTAGAACAGGATGCGTTCCGAACATGTGGTCTTGCCGGCATCGATGTGCGCCATGATGCCAAAGTTGCGATAGCGTTGAAGCGGATAGTCGCGTGCCATTGGGAGGTGTCCTCAGAGGTCTTGCGTTAAAAAGGGTCAGGGGCCACGCGTATCGCAGCCCCGATCTTTGAAGTGAATTACCAGCGGTAGTGGCTGAATGCCTTGTTGGCATCGGCCATCTTGTGCGTGTCTTCACGCTTTTTCACGGCTGTGCCACGGGATTGAACGGCATCCAGCAGTTCCCCGGCAAGACGTTCTTCCATGGTGTTCTCGTTGCGCGAACGCGCGGCCTTGATCAACCAGCGGATCGCCAGCGCCTGACGACGCTCGGGACGCACTTCCACGGGCACCTGGTAGGTCGCACCACCGACGCGGCGCGAGCGCACTTCGACGGAGGGCTGGATGTTTTCAAGTGCTTCGTGGAACACTTCGATGGGCGCGCGTTTGATCTTGTCCTCAACGCGGGTCATCGCATTGTAGACGATTGTTTCGGCGACGGATTTCTTGCCGTCGATCATGAGGTTGTTCATGAATTTGGTCAGAACCAGATCGCCATACTTGGCGTCCGGCAGAACTTCGCGTTTTTCAGCGGCGTGGCGGCGTGACATGTCGTTGTCTTCCTTCGTGGGCTCGGGTGGTGCGCATCAATGCGCACCCTACGGATGGATGAGTAGGGTGCGCATTGACTGCGCACCGCTGCACAAATTACTTCGGACGCTTGGCACCGTACTTGGAACGGCGCTGCTTACGATCCTTGACGCCTTGCGTATCCAGAACGCCGCGCAGGATGTGGTAACGCACACCGGGAAGGTCTTTGACACGGCCGCCGCGGATCAGGACTACGGAGTGTTCCTGAAGGTTGTGGCTTTCACCCGGAATATAGCTGATGACCTCAAAGCCGTTGGTCAGGCGCACCTTGGCAACCTTACGCATGGCCGAGTTCGGTTTCTTCGGTGTGGTGGTGTACACGCGGGTACAGACGCCACGCTTCTGCGGGCATTCCTGCAGGTGCATGGATTTCGAGTATTTACGCTTCGGCTGCCGCGGCTTGCGGATCAGCTGTTGGATCGTTGGCATTCCGGTTTATCCCCGTTCTGTCTCATATCAGATGCACGAGGAGCACCCCATGCGGTTTCAAATTCGATGCTTTACCTTCGGCAAAGCAAAAACACCGCAACGTTCCCGTACCGAGGAAAACGAGGCGGTGGGGTTACAGAGGACCGGATCAGCATTAGACCGGGTCTTGACCACGTAGCTTATGATTTCGGGCCAGCAGGGGTTGCCCCACGTCCCGGATAGCGCGCGTATAGGCCGTTGGGCACAGGGTGTCAACAGCCCCCGGCCCGTCAGGATCGCAGCGAACCAGGAGCAAAGGCGCTTGCAACGGCGCCTGCCGCACCTGCATATTCGGGGTCACCCGCAGGCCTCAAGAGGAAACCACCCGTATGCAGGCGATCGGACTTTGCCGTTTTTCCTATCCCGCGCTGGGGGGCTTCCAGGTCGAACATGAGGACATCGAGGAAAGGATCGCCTATCTTTACGAAGACAGGCGGCTGGAAGAGCGGTTTCAACTGCTCGAAACCGTCGCCCTGCCCTGTCTGAGGGCACAGACCGACCCTGATTTCAGCCTGATCATCGTCATTGGCGACCAGTTTCCGAAACACCATGAGAAACGGCTCGAATCCCTTGTCAAAGACCTGCCGCAGGCCCTGATTCACAAGGAACCACCGCGCAACCAGCGCGAGGTGATGAAGGAAATCCTGAACGAAGCACGGATCAATCCGGCGGAGCCCTGCCTGCAATTCCGGTATGACGACGATGATGCGGTCTCTGTCGATTTCATCGAAAAGCTGCGCCGCGCGGTGGCAGATTCCAGCGCGTTGATCGGCAGCAACCGCACGGTCGCCTATGACTGGAACCGCGGCTTCGTGGCAGAATTCGGTGCGGAGGGGATTGCGGCGGTGGACATGTTCCGACAGTTCTACGTCGCCTCGCTGGGCATGTACATCAAGGGCAATTGTTCACAGACCATCATGAACTTTGCGCATGAGAAGATCCCCCGGTTCATGCCCGCAATCAGTTTCTCGGACCCCGCGATGTGGGTGCGCAGCCACAACGGCTTTAACGATTCGCGGCAGAAAAAGGTCAAGCCGATCCCGGTGACCCCGCTGACCGCCGCACAGGAAAAGCTGTTCAGGAAACGGTTTGCCATCGAGGCGGATCACGTCAGGCGGGTCTTTTCAGGCAGCTGACAGCTTGCGCTCGCGGTAGAAGGTGAAGACCCCGGTCGCCACGACAATTGCCGCCCCCGTCAATGTCATCCAGCCGGGCCATTCGCCAAAGACGAACCAGCCCAGCAACAATGCCCAGACCAGCTGCGTGTAGCGGAAGGGCGCGGTGAAAGACACGTCGCCCACCCGCATCACCCAGATGGACAGGAAGTAGCCGGCCATGATCACCACCGCCGAGCTGATGATCAGCACCCAGATATCCGGCGCGATTGAAACCCAAGGGCCGAACAGCGACACCAGACCGAAGGACACCATCACCGCAACCGCCGTGCTGAGCGCAACGGTCATCGAGGGAACCTGCGGCGACAATTGCCGGGTGATCAGGTCACGGGCGGTGACCCCCAGCACCGCCAGCAGCGCATAGATCGCCCAGATGTTGAACCCTTCCGCCCCCGGCCTGATGATCAGCATGACACCCGCAAACCCGATCACGATCGCCGTGATGCGCCGACGCCCGACCGCCTCGCGCAGGAACAGCGCCGAGGCAAGGGTCACGGCAAGCGGCACCACCTGCATGATCGCGGTGATATTGGCGAGCGGCATTTTGAACAATGCGGTGAGGAAAAAGTAAGAGATACTGATCTCTGTCGCGGCCCTGGCCCCGATCAGGACCCAGTCGCGGCGCGCGATGTCGAAATGCATCGTCCCGATCCGCCCCTTGGTCGCCAGCATCAGCGAACAGGTGATCAGCGAACGGATGAAGATCAGCTGCGCCAGCGGCACCGCGCCCGCCGTCAGTTTCAGCAGCGCATCATTCAGGGTGAAAGACGCCATGGAGGCCGTCATCAGCAACGCGCCAAGCAGAGTGGGTGACATTGTTCGGCGCCCTTCGACAAGTGTAACTCGCGCACCCTATGCCGCGTCGCCGGGCATGCACAATCCCACCCGACGCAGGGGCCGGAAAAACGAAAACCCCCGACACCTGGGGTGCCGGGGGCTTTCTTCAGTCACGGGTGATCAGATCAATCGCGGCTTTCTTCATCCACGATCACGGTGTCAAAGACATCGCCGCCGACCACATCGTCGCTTGCTTCCGGCGCGGCGAGGCGTGCGGCCTGCTCTGCCTCTTCGCGGCGGGCTTCGATGACCACGTTGTCACGGTCCTGGGCAACCTTGCGCATCTGCATGGTCGCACCGCCCGTACCAGCCGGGATCAGACGGCCCACGATGACGTTCTCCTTGAGACCCACCAGTTTGTCGCGCTTGCCCTGAACCGAAGCCTCGGTCAGAACCCGCGTGGTTTCCTGGAAGGACGCGGCAGAGATGAAGCTGCGGGTTTGCAGCGACGCCTTGGTGATGCCCAGCAGGATCGGTTCGCCCTTGGCCGGACGACCGCCCTTCTTGATCGCCTTCTCGTTGGCCAGATCGAACTCCTGCTTGTCGACATGTTCGCCCTTGAGCAGCGTGGTCTCGCCCGAATCCTGGACTTCCCACTTCTGCAGCATCTGGCGCACGATCACCTCGATGTGCTTGTCGTTGATCTTCACACCCTGCAGACGGTAAACATCCTGCACTTCGTCGATCATGTAGTCGGCCAGAGCCTCCACACCCATGATCGCAAGGATGTCATGCGGCGCCGGGTTGCCGTCCATGATGTAATCGCCCTTCTGGACATAGTCACCTTCCGCAACCGGGATGTGCTTGCCCTTGGGCACCATGTACTCGACCTTGACGTCCGGATCATCGGCAGACTCGATCGCGATACGGCGTTTGTTCTTGTAGTCCTTGCCGTAGCGCACATAGCCGTCGATTTCCGCGATGATGGCGTGATCCTTGGGGCGACGCGCCTCAAAGAGTTCGGCCACGCGCGGCAGACCACCGGTGATGTCCTTGGTCTTGGCACCTTCGCGCGGGATACGCGCGATGACGTCACCCGCCTTGATGTCGGTGCCGTCCTCAACGGACAGAACCGCATCCACGGACATCGGATAGGTCACCGGGTTGCCCGCATCGTTGCGGACCGGTTCACCATCTTCACCCACAAGGATCACTTCCGGCTTCAGCTCGTTGCCCTTGGGGGCCGCGCGCCAGTCGATCACGATCTTCTGGGTCATGCCTGTCGCGTCATCGGTCTCGTCCTTGACGGCGATACCCGACACCAGGTCCACGAACTTGGTCAGGCCCGATTTCTCCGCGATGATCGGCAGGGTATAGGGATCCCATTCAATCAGCTTGTCACCCCGGGCGACTTTCTGCCCGTCCTTGACGAACAGCGTCGTACCATAGCCGATCTTGTGGCTGGCCCGCTCGGCATCGTCCTCACCGACAATCCGCAGCTTCATGTTCCGGCCCATCACGATCACTTCGCCATTGGCGTTTTCGATGGTCTGGGCGTTTTCGAACACGATCTTGCCTTCCTGAGACGCCTCAAGGAAAGACTGCTGGCCACCCTGCGCAACGCCGCCGATGTGGAAGGTCCGCATCGTCAGCTGTGTACCGGGTTCACCAATGGACTGCGCCGCGATGATGCCCACGGCTTCACCCTGGTTGACCAGGGTGCCGCGTGCGAGGTCACGGCCATAGCACATGGCGCAGACGCCCTCTTCGGCTTCGCAGGTCAGCGGCGAACGGATGCGTGCGGACTGAACCGCAGCTTCGTCCACCAGATCCGCCATCCGTTCGTCGATGATGGTCCCCGCGGGCACCAGCACTTCGTCGGTGCCGGGTCTGAGGATGTCATCCGCCGACACACGGCCCAGCAGACGCTCGGCCAGGGAAGACACGACTTCACCATCGTTGACCGCCGCTTCGGCAGTGATCGCGGCTTCGGTCCCGCAGTCGTGCATGCGTACGATGCAATCCTGGGCCACGTCCACCAGACGCCGTGTCAGATAACCGGAGTTCGCGGTTTTCAGAGCCGTATCCGACAGACCCTTCCGGGCACCGTGGGTCGAGTTGAAGTATTCAAGAACGGTCAGACCTTCCTTGAAGTTCGAGATGATCGGCGTCTCGATGATGTCGCCGTTCGGCTTGGCCATCAGGCCGCGCATCCCGCCCAGCTGTTTCATCTGGGTCACGGAACCACGGGCACCGGAGTGGGCCATCATGTAGACCGAGTTCGGTTCCATCACGGCACCGTTTTCGTCCAGCCGCTCGGCAGAGATCGAGCCCATCATGGCCTCGGTCACCTTGTCGTTACACTTCGACCAGGCATCCACGACCTTGTTGTACTTCTCACCCTGGGTGATCAGACCGTCCATGTACTGCTGTTCGAAATCCTTGACCTGCTCGCGGGTCTCGTCGACGAGGCCCCATTTGCTGTCCGGGATCAGCATGTCGTCCTTGCCGAACGAAATGCCCGCCTTGAACGCTTCGCGGAAGCCCATGGTCATGATCTGGTCACAGAAGATAACCGATTCCTTCTGGCCGCAATAGCGGTAGACGGTGTCGATGACCTGCTGCACTTCCTTCTTGCGCAGCAGACGGTTGACCAGGTCGAAAGGTGCCTTGGCGTTCAGCGGCAGCAGCGCGCCCAGACGCACACGACCGGGGGTCGTGTCATAGCGCACCATGACCTCGTTGCCCTCGTTGTCGATCTGCTTGATCCGGGCCTTGATCTTGGTGTGCAGGTGTACTTCGCCCGCATCCAATGCGTGCTGCACTTCGTCCACGGTGCCAAAGATCTTGCCTTCGCCCTTCATGCCCGCGCGTTCCAGCGTGGTGTAATAAAGGCCAAGGATCATATCCTGCGAGGGAACGATGATCGGCGCGCCGTTGGCAGGCGACAGAACGTTGTTGGTCGACATCATCAGGACGCGCGCCTCAAGCTGCGCTTCCAGCGAGAGCGGCACGTGAACCGCCATCTGGTCGCCGTCGAAGTCGGCGTTGAAGGCCGAACAGACCAGCGGGTGCAGCTGGATCGCCTTGCCTTCGATCAGGACGGGTTCGAACGCCTGAATGCCAAGACGGTGCAGCGTGGGCGCACGGTTCAGCATGACAGGGTGTTCGCGGATGACCTCATCCAGGATGTCCCAGACCTCGGGACGTTCCTTTTCCACCAGCTTCTTCGCCTGCTTGACGGTGCTGGACAGGCCCTTGGCCTCCAGCCGCGAGTAGATGAACGGCTTGAACAGTTCGAGCGCCATCTTCTTGGGCAAGCCGCACTGGTGCAGCTTGAGTTCCGGGCCGGTCACGATGACCGAACGGCCGGAGAAATCGACGCGTTTGCCCAAAAGGTTCTGACGGAAGCGGCCCTGCTTGCCTTTCAGCATGTCGGAGAGCGACTTCAGCGGACGCTTGTTGGCGCCGGTGATGACACGGCCGCGACGGCCGTTGTCGAACAGGGCGTCGACGGATTCCTGCAACATCCGCTTTTCGTTGCGCACGATGATGTCAGGCGCACGCAGTTCGATCAGGCGTTTCAGACGGTTGTTCCGGTTGATCACGCGACGATAGAGGTCGTTCAGGTCGGAGGTCGCAAAGCGGCCACCGTCCAGCGGCACCAGCGGGCGCAGTTCCGGCGGGATCACGGGGATCACGGTCAGCACCATCCACTCCGGACGGTTGCCGGATTCCAGGAAGCTTTCCACGACTTTCAGACGCTTGATGATCTTCTTGGGCTTCAGCTCGCCGGTGGCTTCTTTCAGCTCTTCACGCAGCTGGTCGGCCTCGGCCTCCAGGTCGATCGCCGCCAGCATTTCGCGGATCGCTTCGGCACCGATGTTGGCGGTGAAAGCGTCCATGCCATAGGCGTCCTGGGCGTCCATGTACTCTTCCTCGGTCATCATCTGACCGTAGGTGAGGTCCGTCAGACCGGGTTCGATCACGACGTAGTTCTCGAAGTACAGCACGCGTTCCAGATCGCGCAGCGTCATGTCCAGCATCAGGCCGATGCGGGAGGGCAGCGATTTCAGGAACCAGATGTGCGCAACCGGCGAGGCCAGTTCGATGTGGCCCATGCGCTCGCGGCGGACCTTTTGCAGGGTCACTTCCACGCCGCATTTCTCGCAGACGACGCCGCGATATTTCATGCGCTTGTATTTGCCGCAGAGGCATTCGTAATCCTTGATCGGACCAAAGATGCGCGCGCAGAACAGACCGTCACGCTCGGGCTTGAACGTGCGGTAGTTGATCGTCTCAGGCTTCTTGATCTCGCCGAAGGACCACGACAGGATCCGCTCGGGCGATGCCAGAGAGACCTTGATCTCGTCGAACACCTTGGGCGGCGTCAGCGGGTTGAACGGGTTGTTTGTCAGTTCCTGGTTCATATCTTTTCCTCATTTGTAAGAGGGTGCGGGGAAGGTTTCGGCGAAAGGTGCGCGATGAACGCGCACCTTGCGTAGGGTGCGCATTTACTGCGCACCGCTTGATGCCTCACTCATCCTCCTCCGCATCCAGGAGTTCCATATTCAGGCCGAGGCCGCGCACTTCCTTGACGAGAACGTTGAAGCTCTCCGGAATGCCCGCTTCGAAGTTGTCCTCGCCCTTGACGATGCTTTCATAGACCTTGGTCCGGCCCGCGACGTCGTCCGACTTGACGGTCAGCATTTCCTGCAGGGTGTAGGCGGCGCCGTAAGCTTCCAGAGCCCAGACCTCCATCTCACCAAAGCGCTGGCCACCGAACTGCGCCTTACCGCCCAGCGGCTGCTGGGTAACGAGGCTGTACGGCCCGGTCGAACGCGCGTGGATCTTGTCGTCCACCAGGTGGTGCAGCTTGAGCAGGTACTTGACGCCCACGGTCACGGGACGGGCAAATTGCTCGCCTGTGCGACCGTCGAACAGCACCGACTGACCGGAGGTGTCGAAACCGGCCCGCTTGAGCGAGTCGTTCACATCCGCTTCCTTGGCACCGTCGAAGACCGGCGTGGCAATCGGCACACCGCGCGTCACGTTGCCTGCGGCCTCGATCAGCGTGTCCTCATCCATGCCTTCGATTCCCTCGGCATAGACGTCTTCGCCGTAGGCATGGCTCATCGCCTCGCGCACCGGGGTCAGGTCGCCGGACCGGCGATATTCCTGCAGCGCCTCGTCGACGTTCAGACCCAGACCGCGCGCGGCCCAACCCATGTGTGTCTCAAGGATCTGACCGACGTTCATACGCGACGGCACGCCCAGCGGGTTGAGGCAGAAATCGACCGGGGTCCCATCCGCGAGGAACGGCATGTCCTCCATCGGCACCACTTTCGAAATCACACCCTTGTTCCCGTGACGACCGGCCATCTTGTCGCCCGGCTGCAGCTTGCGCTTCACCGCCACGAACACCTTGACCATCTTCATCACGCCCGGGGGCAGATCATCGCCACGACGCACTTTCTCGACCTTGTCCTCGAAACGTGCATCCAAGGTCCGTTTCTGGATCTCGTACTGCTCGTTCAGGGCCTCGACGATTTTCGCGTCGTCTTCGTCCTCAAGCGCCAACTGCCACCACTGACCGCGGGACAGCTGATCGTCCAGCAGCTCTTCGGTGATCTGGCTGTTCGACTTGACACCTTTCGGGCCTTTGACAGCGACCTTGCCCAGGATCATCTCGCGCAGACGCGCATAGATGTTCCGGTCGAGGATCGCGAGTTCGTCGTCGCGGTCACGGGCCAGACGTTCGACTTCTTCACGCTCGATCTGCAGCGCACGTTCGTCTTTTTCCACACCATGGCGGTTGAACACGCGCACTTCGACGACTGTGCCGAAGTCACCCGGTTTCACCCGCAGCGATGTATCGCGGACGTCCGATGCCTTTTCACCAAAGATGGCGCGGAGCAGTTTCTCTTCCGGCGTCATCGGGCTTTCGCCCTTTGGTGTGATCTTGCCGACCAGGATATCGCCCGGCTCCACATCCGCGCCGATGTACACGATGCCCGCCTCGTCGAGGTTGCGCAGCGCTTCTTCACCGACGTTGGGAATGTCGCGGGTGATCTCTTCCGGCCCGAGTTTCGTGTCACGCGCGGCGACTTCGAATTCCTCGATGTGGATCGAGGTAAAGACGTCATCGCGGGAGATACGCTCGGAGATCAGGATCGAGTCTTCGTAGTTGTAGCCATTCCACGGCATGAAGGCGACAACCACGTTCTTGCCCAAAGCCAGCTCGCCCATGTCGGTGGACGGACCATCGGCAATCACCTGCCCCTTGGTCACCGTCTCACCCACTTTCACCAGCGGACGCTGGTTGATGCAGGTGTTCTGGTTCGACCGCTGGAACTTGCGCATGCGATAGATGTCCACGCCCGCGTCGCCCAGCTCAAGGTCTTCGGTTGCCCGGATCACGATACGCGACGCATCGACCTGGTCGATGATACCCGCCCGCTTGGCCATATAGGCCGCGCCGGAATCGCGTGCCACGACTTCCTCGATGCCGGTGCCGACCAGCGGCGCCTCGGCCTGCAGAAGCGGAACCGCCTGACGTTGCATGTTCGATCCCATCAGGGCGCGGTTCGCGTCGTCGTTCTCAAGGAACGGGATCAGCGAAGCGGCGACCGAGACCAGCTGCTTGGGGCTCACGTCGATCAGGTCAACGCTTTCCGTGGGGGCCAGCGTATAGTCGCCGGACCGACGGGTGTTCACCATCTCGTTGGTAAAACGACCGTTTTCATCCAGCGATGCGTTGGCCTGCGCCACAGTGTGGCGCATTTCCTCGGTCGCGGACATGTAGTGGACCTCATCGGTCACCTTGCTGTCCTTGACCACGCGGTAGGGCGTTTCGATGAAGCCGTATTTGTTCACGCGGGCAAAGGTCGCCAGCGAGTTGATCAGACCGATGTTCGGACCTTCCGGCGTTTCAATCGGGCACATCCGGCCATAGTGGGTCGGGTGAACGTCGCGCACCTCAAAGCCGGCACGCTCGCGGGTCAGACCGCCCGGTCCAAGCGCCGAGAGGCGGCGCTTGTGCGTCACTTCGGACAGCGGGTTGGTCTGGTCCATGAACTGCGACAGCTGCGAGGAGCCGAAGAATTCACGCACCGCGGCTGCGGCCGGTTTCGCGTTGATCAGGTCCTGCGGCATCACCGTGTCGATCTCGACCGAGGACATACGTTCCTTGATCGCACGCTCCATGCGCAGCAAGCCGACGCGGTACTGGTTTTCCATCAGTTCGCCAACGGAACGCACACGACGGTTGCCCAGGTGGTCGATGTCGTCGATGTCGCCACGGCCATCGCGCAGGTCCACCAGCGCCTTGATGCAGGCAACGATGTCTTCGCGGCGCAGGGTGCGCACGGTGTCTTCGGCATCGAGGTCGAGACGCATGTTCATCTTGACCCGGCCCACGGCGGAAAGGTCATAGCGCTCGGAGTCGAAGAACAGCGTGTCGAACAGGGCAGAGGCCGCTTCCACGGTGGGCGGCTCGCCCGGACGCATGACGCGGTAGATGTCCATGAGCGCGGTGTCGCGGTTCATGTTCTTGTCCTGCGCCATGGTATTGCGCATGTAGGGGCCGACGTTGATGTTGTCGATGTCCAGAAGCGGGATCTCGGTGATGCCCGCGTCGATCAGCTCCTTCGCGGTGCCACCGATCAGCGTGCCGTCCTTGTCGTATTCCAGCGTCAACTCGTCACCGGCTTCGACATAGATCGCGCCGGTTTCCTCGTTGATGATGTCCTTGGCGACAAACTTACCGTTGATGTGATCGAAGGGCAGCAGCAGCTCCGTGACGCTCCCGTCGTCGATCAGTTTTTTCACCGCGCGCGGAGTGACTTTCTTGCCCATCTCGAAGAGCACTTCACCAGAGGCCGCGTCAACAACGTCATAGGTTGGGCGCGTGCCACGTACCCGCTCGGGGTAGAAGGGGGCAACCCAGCCCTTGTTCTTCTGCAGGGTGTAGGTGATGGTCTTGTAATAGGCATCCATGATGCCTTCCTGGTCCAGCCCCAGAGCATAAAGCAGGGTGGTCACGGGCAGCTTGCGGCGACGGTCGATGCGCGCGAACACGATATCCTTGGCGTCGAATTCGAAATCCAGCCATGAGCCGCGATAGGGAATGATCCGGCAGGCGAACAGCAATTTGCCCGAGGAATGCGTCTTGCCCTTGTCGTGATCGAAGAACACGCCGGGAGAACGGTGCATCTGGGAAACGATCACACGCTCCGTGCCGTTCACGATGAACGTGCCATTCGGCGTCATCAGGGGCATATCGCCCATGAACACGTCCTGTTCCTTGATGTCCTTGACCGACTTGGCGCCTGTGTCTTCGTCGATATCAAACACGATCAGACGCAGCGTCACCTTGAGCGGTGCGCTGTAGGTCATGTCGCGCTGCTGACATTCCTCAACATCGTACTTGGGCTTTTCCAGCTCGTACTTGACGTACTCCAGCACGGAAGTCTCGTTGAAGTCCTTGATCGGGAAAACCGACTGGAACACGCCCTGGATGCCATCGCCATCCGTGGGGGTCTCGGCATCGCCGGAATTCAGGAAAAGGTCATAAGACGATTTTTGAACCTCGATCAGGTTCGGCATCTCCAGCACTTCGCGGATTTTGCCATAATATTTACGCAGACGTTTCTGGCCAAGGAAGGATTGTGCCATGTGTCGTGTCACCTTTCGATTCTCTCACCAAGCGCGTCCTCACCGGGGCCGTGAGGCGCTGCTTTAAGAGCGGAGTTTTCCGGTCAATGCTGGGATGCGTCCCACCGCACCCCTTCCGACCTGTGGACCTCTCCAGAAGGATGCTTTCGCAAAAGCACCCTTCAAGACAGGTTTGGCTGGACAGGACAATCGCCCCGTCCAGCCAATATTCTTGCGGGATGTGCCGGAATTTTGAAAATTCCGGTCCGATCTTTTCGAAAAGATCGGCTCCCTTGGCGACCGCTTAGGCCAGCTCGACTTCCGCGCCAGCTGCTTCCAGCTTCGCTTTGACTTCTTCGGCTTCGGCTTTGTCGACGCCTTCTTTGATCTTGCCGCCGGCTTCGACCAGGTCCTTGGCTTCTTTCAGGCCCAGACCGGTGATGCCGCGCACTTCCTTGATCACGTTGATCTTGGATGCGCCCGCGTTCTTCAGAACGACGTCAAATTCAGTTTTCTCCTCGGCTGCTGCGCCACCGGCGTCAGCAGGACCGGCCATCATCACTGCGCCGCCAGCTGCGGGCTCGATGCCATATTCGTCCTTGAGGATTGTTTTCAGTTCTTGTGCTTCCAGCAGGGTCAGACCAACGATCTCTTCTGCCAGTTTCTTCAGATCAGCCATGTTTAGCTCTTTCCGTTAACGATATGTGTGTTCCAACGTGTTGTTTCAACCAGCACGCCGATATGACGAATTGCTTACGCAGCCTTGTCCTCGATCGTGGACAGGATGGATGCAATGTTGCTTGCAGGTGCGCCAATGGCCCCGGCGATGTTCGATGCAGGTGCGCCCAGCATGCCCGCGATGGTGGAGATAAGCTCCTCCCGCGAAGGCATCTTGGACACGGATTCCACACCGGCCACGTCGAGTGCGTTCTCGCCCATTGCACCGCCAAGGATAACGAACTTCTGGTTCTCCTTGGCGAAGTCCTGAGCAACCTTGGCCGCAGCCACGGGATCCTCAGAATAGGTCAGAACGGTCATGCCCGTCAGAAGGTCGGCAATGCTTGCGCATGGCTTACCCTCAAGGGCGATCTTGGCGAGCCTGTTCTTGGCAACACGCACGGCCCCGCCAGCGTTACGAGCACGCGCGCGAAGGTCCTGCATTTCAGCAACTGTCAGACCGACGTAGTGGGCTACCACAACGACGCCAGAGCTTTCAAAGATCTGGCCGAGCTCGTCGACCAACTGTTCTTTTTGTGCTCTATCCACAGTTTCACTCCAGTAAGGGAGGGTTGCCCCTCCGGCTCAGTTTTGCCGGGACTGATGGCCCCGACTTTCGGGTCCTTACGGGGGCCGGACGCGTCGCTGCGGATCGCCCATCGGGCTGTCCGAAGAAAATCTGCCGTTTCCCGTCTCAGGCAGGAATTATGTTGAAAAGCCTTCAACACCCACCGTCTCGGACGAAAAGCACAAAAGCGCGACGAATCGCGCTTTGTACCTGAGGGTGGGATAAACAGTTGACGGGGGATTTCCAACCCCCAAATGCGCAAGTTGCACACTTAGCCCGGTCAGACCGCTTGGCGCGGTCCGGCGCAGCAGGGATACAGGCCTTTTCCGAAGTATTCCGGATCAGCCCGCCATGCGCAAGTGTTCTTCGACCTCGCCGAAATACTGGTGCACGATGCCCTTCATGTCCATGTCCAGTTCCAGCAGCAAATCATGCGCTTTCATCGTGTCATGCTGTTCCGGCGTGATCTGGTGCAACCGGCTCCACAGATGCCGCAGCTTTCGTTCGCGGCCCAGTTTCACCAGCCGGTTCATCTTGGCCAACAGCAGGTCCCGCCGACCGTTCCTGAATGCCTTGAGCCGAAAATCCGCTTTGCGCCGCCAGTCTGCGTAATTCAGGAAGTAGAAATGCAATAGCGCGCAACCGTCGTCCAGCGTCTTGGACCCGTCAGTGATCCGCTTGCCCTGCGCATCGACAAACCAATGCGGATGCGCGCGGGAAACCTCCAGCCCGGCGCGGGTCAGGGTCTTGCCGGTGACATGCCCGGCAAAGCCGCGGTTCCGGTTCATGTAGACCGCGAAGATGCCGAACACCTTGTCCAGCAGATCGCCGTCGATGAAACGGCGAAACAGAAGCCTGTCCGGCTGCTGCGGGAAATTGACGTATTCGACCGGACGGAAAACAACGGACCTGTCGCTTTCCGGCAGGGACGCCAACACCTCCGACAGGGGCCGGTCCCTGGACCACATCAATTCATCCCCATCAACAACCGCGACCCAGCCGTCCTTGATCTGCCGGTATGCATGCAGGATCGCCGCGTTTTGCCGCTTGGTGAAATTCACCGCGTCGAGCACGCCCAATTCTTCCCAGAAAGCCTCTGTGCAACGGGTCACGACAACACGGTCGCCAAAGCGGCCCATCGCCGCGATACCCGGATCTTCCGGATCATCAAAATATAGGAAAATACGATCCGCGCCCTGATGCAAATGCCATGCGACAAACCGCTCCAAGACTTCGCGGGGTTCGCGAAGGATGGCCACCACGGACCACTTACCAGACTGCATACTGCCTCGTTCATCGCTTTTGACGCGATTTTCAAATTACTTCGATGGAAGAAATCGGCAGGAAATATGGCAAAAATTGGGCAAAGATCGCGGATGCCCCCAAACGCGACCTTTGGGTCACATCTGAGTGCCGATCTGTCGGCAGCAGACAGATCGGAAAAGGACGGGTCTTAAAAGAAAAAGGGCGGTGACATTGCCACCGCCCCTCTCCAATCAGTTATCCGTTCAAGGCCGATCAGGCCTGACCGGTCATCGCGTCGTCAACCGCCACGGAGATCCCGGGGCCCATTGTCGAGCTCAGGTTGATCTTCTTCATGTAGGTGCCCTTGGAGCCTGTCGGCTTGGCCTTGGCCACCGCACCCACAAAGGCGCGGATGTTTTCAGCCAGCTTGGCCTCATCAAAGCTCAGCTTGCCGACGCCGGCATGCACGACGCCGCCCTTTTCGGCCTTGAACTGAACCTGGCCACCCTTGGCTGCCTCGACGGCCTCCTTGATGTCCATGGTCACGGTTCCGACCTTGGGGTTCGGCATCAGGTTGCGGGGGCCAAGCACCTTGCCCAGACGGCCCACGATGGGCATCATGTCGGGCGTGGCGATGCAGCGATCAAACTCGATCTTGCCGGATTGCACGGTTTCCATCAGGTCTTCTGCGCCAACGATATCCGCTCCGGCGGCCTGGGCTTCTTCTGCCTTGGGGCCACGGGCGAACACGGCAACGCGCATGGTCTTGCCGGTGCCGTTGGGCAGGCCGACAACGCCACGGACCATCTGGTCCGCATGACGCGGGTCAACGCCGAGGTTCAGGGCGATTTCCATGGTCTCGTCGAACTTGACCTTGGAGTTGCTCTTGATCAGTGCAACCGCTTCTTCAACAGTCACATCTTCCTTGCCGACGAATGCTTCGCGGGCGGCGGCGGTACGTTTTCCAAGCTTTGCCATCTTACTTCACCTCGATGCCCATGGAGCGGGCAGAGCCCAGGATGATCTTCATCGCCGCTTCAACGTCATTGGCGCTCAGATCGGCGGCCTTGGCTTCTGCGATCTCGCGCAGCTGCTTGGGCGTGACGGTGCCGACGGTTTCACGGCTGGGCGTTTTCGCGCCAGAGTTAATCTTGGCAGCCTTTTTCAGGTAGTAGGACGCCGGGGGCGTCTTGATGTCCATGGTAAAGGACTTGTCCTGATAATAGCTGATCACGGTCGGGCACGGCGCACCGGGCTCCATGTCCGCTGTCTTGGCGTTGAATGCCTTGCAGAATTCCATGATGTTGATGCCGCGCTGACCCAATGCAGGGCCCACGGGCGGGGACGGGTTGGCTTGCCCCGCCTTGACTTGCAACTTCATCGTACCGACGAGTTTCTTGGCCATTGGCCTTCTCCTTTCAACACCCTTGAGACGCGTCTCAAGAGTTTTTGGTTGCGTGGTCCGGTTCGGGTGCCGCGGCCCCCTTGCCTCCCACAATGATAGGGCGGATGCCCCGACACTCAGGCCTGCTTGTTGACCTGCGTGAATTCCAGTTCCACCGGGGTTTCCCGGCCAAAGATCGACACAGAGACCTTCAGGCGCTGGTTCTCGTCGTCGACCTCTTCGATCATACCGTCGAAATCCTCGAACGGGCCATCGGCCACCTTGACCTTCTCGCCCACTTCGAAATGAATCAGGGTACGCGGCGCGTCTTCGCCTTCCTGTACCCGGCCCAGGATCGCCTGCACTTCGGCATCGCGCATCGGCATCGGACGGCCCTGCGGGCCAAGAAAGCCGGTAACGCGGTTGATCGAGTTGATCAGGTGATAGCCCTTGTCGGACATTTCCATGTGTACCAGCACATAGCCGGGCATGAAGCGGCGCTCTGCCGTCACCTTCTTGCCCCGGCGAACTTCGATCACCTCTTCGGTCGGCACCAGCACCTCGTCGATCTGGTCCTCAAGGCCCTGCTCTTCGACAGAGGTGCGAATCTGCTCGGCGATCTTCTTTTCGAAGTTCGACAGGACACTGACCGAATACCACCGTTTTGCCATCTGAACTCTGGTCCCTGTCTTGCGCGGCATCTGCCGCCTTCTGAGTAACGCTCGTGCGCCGCGTGGGGCACACCTGAAAAAGCCTGAATAAAAAAGCGGCGCGCAACTCGAATCGCCGCACGCCCTTGTCAGGTCAGGCCTGCGCAATACCCTGCGCGCGCAGGTCTTTCAAGGGAGGATTGCGAATTCACGGCACAGCTCCGACAGAGCGTCGCTCAGCCGAACATCCCGAGAATGCTTTGCAGCCCGCCGCGGATCAGGATGTCCACGATCGCGAAAAACACGGCTGTGAGTGCCGCGAGGATGAACACCATCACCGTGGTCAACAGCACCTCGCGCCGGGTGGGCCATACGACCTTCGCCACCTCGGCACGCACCTGCTGAATGAACTGTAGCGGATTGGTGGTGGCCATCTGATATATCCTAACGCTTGTCTGCCCGAAGCATCTAAAGGCTGCGTCGGGCGGATTCAAGCCGTAACAGCCGGGCCCAATCGCTTTGCCGCGCGGGCCTGTCAGACCTCGCTCTCGCGCATTTCGGAAAACCGGCGGTCCAGGGCGGCGTCATGACGGCTTTCCGCTTCTGCCAGATCGCCGAAGTCCGGCAGGTAGAGGCCATCGACGGTCCCTTCCGGGAACCGGTCGAGAATTGCATCCCACTTCATCGCGAAACTGTCGAGCTTGCGGTGCATTTCCACCGCGCGGGTCGGATGCCTGCGGGCATACCAGCGTGCAAACCCCATGGCCCGGCGCCAGAAACCGTCATAGCCGAGGATCAGGAAGATACCGGTGAGAATGAACAGCGACAGGAAAGCAAGCCCCAGCACCAGCCAGGGCCGGAAGAAGACCATCAGGACAGCACCAGCGATCACGATATGGCGCGGTGTCGGGCGATACCCCAGCACGGCGGCCTTCATACGCGCGATTCGGCCGTCTTCGGAACGCGGCGGGCGCGCAGCTTTGGCCCTTTTGCCCCGGCCCAATTTCTTCCTGGGCTGGGCGGCAGGGGCCTGCGGCTCCGGCGGCGCGATTGCCTGCTGTTCCAGCAATTCACGCTTGCTCGGCGCTGTTGCAGCCAATGGCCTTTGGGCCATCCGCGGGGCGGCCTGCGGTTCCGGAACGGGTTGCGGGGCCTGTTCCTCCGATGCCAGCAGATCACGGATCGCGGCAAGGGCGCTCGGGTCAAGCTCTGCCACCGCGGGCGATGCCGGCCCCTGTGGAGCGATATCCGATGGTTCCTTGATGTTTTCGTTCGCTGTCGTCATCTTTGCATCTCTCAGCCAGTCCGCGCTTCGATACTGACGCAATCAGCCTGTTGATTGGCGAGAATATGTCAAAAACGAGGCAAGGGTTCTTTCAGGCGCCGCAGCGACCGCAGCTTCACCGTGGCAATCGCATGAAAATTTTCCACGGGAATTGCGGGAGAGCGGTTAAAAACGACCGCCGCACAGGTCATAGATTCTGATTTCGGAGATTGGCAGGGGCTGAGGGACTCGAACCCACGACCCTCGGTTTTGGAGACCGATGCTCTACCAACTGAGCTAAACCCCTATGCCGGACTTCCGACTAGTCGCAAATGCCGCCGCGATCAAGGGGCATCGCGCGCATTGCCGCTAAATTCACCGGATCGCGATGGAACTCTGCCTCGGGGGCGGGGCGTTGACCCTTTGACACGGGCAAGAGCCCCAAAATCAAGGAGACCGCAATGACACTCAAGAACCTTCACGACGTTTACCACGATCAGCTGCAGGACCTTTACAGCGCCTGCAAACAATCGCTCGACGCCACCACAGAGCTTGGGCGCGCCGCCGCAGACGAGGAATTGAGCGAAGCCCTGATCGCCGGTGCCAACGGGATCAGCGAAGGCATGGATCACCTGAAGTCGATCTGCGCCAGACATGACATCGACCCCGAAGGCGAGCACTGCAAGGGCATGGCAGGCCTGGTGACCGAAGCGCGCGCCCATGCGATCAAGGCGGATTTCGCCGATGACGCGACACGAGACGTTGTCATCATCACGCAATACCAGCGCATGGTGCATTACGCGCTGGCAGGCTACGGCTCCCTTGTCGCCTTTGCCAACCGTCTGAACCTGGACGAGGAGGCCGGCATTCTGCAAAAGCTTCTGGACAACACCTATGACGGCGATCGCCATATGACGGATATTGCCACCAACGGCGGCGTCAACAAGGCCGCCGCCTAAGCGCTGACCAAATCATAATACTACGAAAGCCCCCGCATCGGGGGCTTTCGCTTGATAGAGGGCAGATGTGTCGCACCCCTTGGGCCTGTCGGTTCAACCGCCGCTCGCCGCCACCAGCCCGGCGACGTCACCCCCGACAATCAGCGCCTCATGCGCCAGTATCCTGTCAATCGGCCAGTCCCACCAAGCAAGGCGCAACAAGACCTCAATCTGCTGCGGCTCGAAGCGCCTGCGCAGGACCCTGGCAGGGTTGCCCGCAACGACGCTGTAGGGCGGGATCTGCCCTGCGACCACCGCACCGGCACCGACAATCACGCCATCCCCCAGATGCGCCCCCGGCAGGATCCGGGCGCCCTGCCCGATCCAGACATCATTCCCGATCACCGTATCGGGCCCGGGTCCCGGCATCGAAGGCCGTCCCTCGGCAGGGCCACCGCCAAAGACGGCAAAGGGAAAGCTGGAAATACCGTCGTACCGGTGATTTGCCGACGCGGTGATGAAGGTGACACCATCTGCAATCTGGCAGAATTTCCCGATCACCAGACGTTCCGGGCTGAAGTCGTAAAGATAGGGTGCAAGATGCGCCGCCCAATCCTCGGGCGGCTGGTGGGCGCTTGCATAGGTATAGGCGCCGACCGAAATACGCGGATGGTCCACTGCGGCGGCAAGAAAAACCGTTCCGGCATGGGTGCTGCCATCGGGCAATGGCACCGGATGCAGGACGTCGGCGGCGGGGAAAGGTCGTGAATCGGGCATGACAGCTCCTTTGATCTGGAAAAGATTGGGTCAGATCGCGGTTGTTGTCATGTCACCCTCCATCGGTTTCACCTGCACTTTAACAAATCGTGACCCACGACGGAACCACCTCTTTCATGCCCGCCCCCAACGACAAAGGCCGCCCCCTGTGGGAGCGGCCTTGCCTGTTCGTGTGCTCAGGAGCGCGCCCTTGCGGGCGCCTGCCCGATCAGTCGGTGATCTTCGACACCACGCCCGCACCAACGGTGCGGCCGCCTTCGCGGATCGCAAAGCGCAGGCCCTGCTCCATCGCGATCGGCGCGATCAGTTCAACGCCAAAGGACACGTTGTCGCCCGGCATCACCATCTCGGTGCCTTCGTTCAGCTGAACCGTGCCGGTCACGTCGGTGGTCCGGAAGTAGAACTGCGGACGGTAGTTCGCGAAGAACGGCGTGTGACGGCCACCCTCTTCCTTGGTCAGGATATAGGCTTCGGCTTCGAACTTGGTGTGCGGGGTCACGGAACCCGGCTTGCACAGCACCTGGCCACGCTCGACGCCTTCACGCTCCACACCACGCAGCAGCGCGCCGATGTTGTCGCCCGCTTCACCACGGTCCAGCAGCTTGCGGAACATTTCAACGCCTGTGCAGGTCGTCTTCTTGGTGTCGCGGATGCCGACGATCTCGATCTCGTCGCCCACGTTGATCACGCCACGTTCCACACGGCCGGTCACAACCGTACCACGGCCGGAGATCGAGAACACGTCCTCGACCGGCATCAGGAAGGGCTGGTCAACCGCACGCTCGGGGGTCGGGATCCATTCGTCAACCGCAGCCATCAGCGCGCGGATCGAATTCTCGCCGATCTCGGGGTCGCGGCCTTCCATCGCCGCCAGCGCGGAGCCGGGGATGACCGGGATGTCGTCGCCGGGGTATTCGTAGGAAGACAGCAGCTCGCGGATTTCCATTTCCACCAGTTCCAGCAGTTCCGCGTCGTCCACCTGGTCGACCTTGTTCATGTAGACAACCATGGTGGGGATGCCCACCTGGCGGCCCAGCAGGATGTGCTCGCGGGTCTGGGGCATCGGGCCGTCAGCCGCGTTCACAACCAGGATCGCGCCGTCCATCTGCGCCGCACCGGTGATCATGTTCTTGACGTAGTCGGCGTGGCCGGGGCAGTCGACGTGGGCGTAGTGACGCGCATCGGTCTCGTATTCCACATGCGCGGTCGAAATGGTGATCCCGCGGGCTTTCTCTTCGGGTGCGCCGTCGATCTGGTCATACGCACGGAAGTCGCCGAAATACTTCGTGATCGCCGCTGTCAGCGTTGTCTTGCCGTGGTCAACGTGACCAATCGTGCCGATGTTAACGTGCGGCTTGTTACGTTCAAACTTTGCCTTTGCCATGGTGGTAGCACCCTTTTTGAATTGAGGGGCCGCATCGGCCCGGTCCTATCTGGCGGGCGATGTATTGGGTCTTGCCAGTAAAATCAAGCGCGACTTCGCACCGACTTGCAGCCCTGCCCTAGCCGTTGGGTTCTTCGGCGACAGGTGCGCCCGTACCGGGGCCTGCACTGAACCAGCCCTGTTCCTTGTTCTGCTTCACAAGGTAGCTTTCGATCGACTTCGCCGCATTCTGGCTGAGGTTCTTGAGCTGCTCTTCCGCAGATTTGGTATAGCCCGATCCCACAACCGGCCCCTGATCGAAGGATTCGAATACCGTGATCTGATGCGGCTTTTCGTTCAGCTTGCGGTTCTTCGCGTCGTCCCAGACGGTGAGGTTGACGATCAGGATCGACTTTGGCGCGAACACCAGCGGAATGCCCGGCTGGGCCAGGACGTAGCCCTCGACGCTCATCCCGAAGTGATAGTCGCGGCTGCCGTTGTACCGGCCAAAGCGTTCCGCGGTGGCATCGGTCAGCGCCTTGGTCAGCTGTTCCTTGGTGACTTCGCGGCTCAGGGGGCCTTTCACGGCCTTCGGGGCCACCGCGATATTGTGCTTGAGACTGAAGTCTCCCAGCGGCACGGGCGCCTTGTTCAGGTCTGCCGCGCCATTGCAGGCGGTCAGAAATGCCACGGACATCAATACGGCAAGTACGCGGATCATCTGTTTACCTCTTCCAGCACCAAGCTTTCACAGGCGATACCCGATGGTTGCCGCCGGTGCAATCAATTGCCACGTTGGCGAATGGCGCCCTACCCCCTATCTATCAGTCAACCGGCCCAAGGAGGTTCCCCCATGTCCACCACCCTGCCCGTCCGCGTGCCGCTGGTCACAGAACCCTGGGGCATCTTCAAAAGCCTCTCGGAAGCACGGCGCAATGTGCTCAGCATCATCCCGGACATCGCCACGCGACAGCCCATGGTCTCGGGCAAGACGGGAAAACGCTGGCACATGGTCATGGACCCCGGTGCAATCCGCGAAGTGCTGCTGGACCGGCTGGAGGATTACCCCAAGTCACTGGTCACCAAGAACCTGCTGAAACCCGCCATCGGCGAAAGCCTGTTCATTGCGGAAGGTGCCCATTGGCGCTGGCAACGGCGCGCGGCCGCGCCGGTGTTTTCCCATCGCAATGTGATGAACCTTTCGCCGATCATGACCGCTGCCGCCGAACGCACGGTGGCCCGGATCGAGGCGGCAGGACCCCGCGCAGTCAACATGCTGGACGAGATGGTCACAACCACATTCGACGTGATCGGCGATGTGACCTTTTCTGGCGGCGATACCTTTGACCGCGACAAGGTACATGGTGCCATCGACGATTACATCGCCGAAGCGGGCAAGATCAGCCTGTTCGACGTCCTGGGTTTCCCCGACTGGGTGCCGCGCCCGGGGCGCATCATGTCCGGTGCCGCGCTGAAGGAAATGAAATCCATGGCCGACAGCGCCATCGAGGCCCGCGCGAAACGGGGCCATCAGGGCGTGCCGGATCTGCTGGACCTGTTGCTGGAGGGCGTCGACCCCAAGACGAAGCGACAGATGTCCACCTCCGAGCTGCGCGACAACCTGCTGACCTTCATCGTGGCCGGGCATGAAACGACGGCGCTCACCCTGTCCTGGGCCATGTACCTGCTGGGCTTCGATCCGCAGGTGCAGGAACGCGCCCGACTGGAGGTGCAGGAGGTATTGCAGGGCCGCGCCTGCACCGGCGACGACGTGGAAAACCTGCCCTACATCCGCATGATCATCGACGAAACCCTGCGCCTTTACCCCGCCGCCGGGATCATTTCGCGCACCGCACAGAAAAGCGATACGCTTTGCGGCCGGGAGATCCGCCCGGGCGATACGGTGATGATTCCGATCTATGCCCTGGGCCGCAACGAGCTGCTGTGGGAAGACCCCGACCGTTTCGACCCCGAACGCTTTGCCGATCGCAGGGCAATCGACCGCTATGCCTATCTGCCCTTCGGGGACGGGCCGCGCATCTGCATCGGTGCCTCCTTTGCCCTGCAAGAGGCGGTGATCATTCTGGCGACCCTGCTGTCGCGGTTCGAATTCACCGCCGTCGCGGGCAGGGAACCGAAGCCGGTGATGATCCTGACCCTGCGCCCGGAGGGGGGCGTCTGGATGACGGCGAAACCAGCGAACGCACCGGCAAAGACCTGAGCGGCGCGCGTTTCAGGATCACTGCTGGCTTTCGCCCGGGCCAGGGCGCAAGATGCGCCCGGGTAACCGGGCACAGGCAACATGTCGGAAGAGACGAGACTTTTCATTTCCTATTCCCCCGATGACCGGGAAAAGGTGGAAACACTCTGCGCCTGCCTCGCGGATGAGCCCGGTCTCACGGTCTTTCATGGCACCGAAGACAGCCCGGACGCGCCGGAATCGCGCAGGCACCTGGAAGAATTGATCCGCAGCAGCGATATATTCCTCTTTGCCCTCAGCCCCCGGTCCGCAGCCTCCGAGGATTGCGCATGGCAATTTGATTTAGCCGACAGCCTGAACAAGCGCATCGTCCCCGTGGTGGTGGATCATGTTGATGGCACGGTGCCGACAGCACTGGCGCGATTGAACTACATCCATGCAACCGACCACGATGATCTTGCCATTGCGGTGGACAACATCAGATCGGCCATGGCCACCGATATCGGCTGGATCAGGGAACATACACGCCTTGCCACCCTGGCCCATCGCTGGACTGCGGCGGCGCGGCCCGGCACGCAGGCCCTGCGCGGGCCGGCACTGCACGCCGCCGAGGACTGGCTGGCAGAGCAACCAGGAGACGCGCCGCAACCGACGGCCGAACAGCGTCGCTTTATCCTGGAAAGCCGCAGGGCCACGGCCCGGCGCCAACGCAGAACAGCCCTTGGCGCGGTCGCGGCCCTGATTGTTGTCGGCATCCTGGGCATTGTGGGCTGGACCCAGCGCAATGCGGCGCGCGACGGCGAACGCATGGCCGAAGCCGCCCTGCGCAGCGCCACTGTGGCCTCTGGCACCTTGCTATCGGAGCTGGCGCAGGATTTCTCCTCTGCCACCCTCCCCGCAGACACCAGGCGCAGGATTCTGGTGCAGGCCCAGGATCTGCACGGCGACCTGATGCAGAACTTTCCCCGCGACCGCGCCTTGCGGGCAACTGCGGCCATGACGCAGACCCGTGTCGGCGACACGCTCTTCCACTCCGGCGACCTCAGATCTTCGCGCAAAGCCTATCAGGGGGCGCGGGACAAACAGATGGCACTGCTTGCGGAAACACCCGATCACACGGGTCGCCAGCATGCCCTCGCGGTCACGACAGAGCGGCTGGGTGACCTTGCAATGGCCGAAGGAAACCCTGCGGAAGCGCGGGAGCACTACGAAACAGCACTTGATCTGTCCCTGACGCTGGACGATGTGGACCCCTCGCTGGGCCGTCATGGGGCGGGTACTGCGGCGATCCTGGACAAGCTGGGCCAACGCGCATTGGACGAGAATGACCTGAGTGCGGCGGAGGACATGTTCACGCAAGCCCACGACCTGCGCGCCGCATTGCTAAAGCGGGAACCCGCGAATCCGGACTGGCAGAGCGCATATGCCGACAGCCTGAAATCGCTGGCCGGCCTTGCTCAGGCACGCGACACGCCCGCTGCGGCCCGGGACCTGCTGGAACAGGCGCTCGAAATACGCGAAACCCTTGTTGGGCTGGCCCCTGAGAATGCCGCGTTCAAACATGAAACCGCAGTCCTGCTGGAGGCTCTGGCCGCTATTGCACGGGCTGAGGGCGATGCCGATCAAAGCCGGACCTATCTCGAACAGCGCCTCGACCTGGCGCGGGCCCTGGCGCAAGGCGACCCATTGAATGAAGGCTGGCAGCACGATCTGGCGATCAGCCTGTTCGATGCGGGCACGGCGGACCAGAAGGCCGGAGAATACGCGGCGGCAAAAGCCTATTTTGAGCAGGGGCGTCGCACGATTCAGCGCCTCGTTCTGATCTCGCCCATCAACCTGCAGTGGCAATATGAACTGGGCAAGGTCGAAATGCGCCTGGCACAGCTCGCCGAACTCATGGTCGATCCCGAGGCCGCAAAAACGCAGTTTGAGGCGGCGGGCGAAATCTTTGCCACGCTGGCGTCAGCACAGCCCGACAATCCGACATATGCCAGCGACCTTGGCATGGTGTTCTTCAGCCTGGGAACCCACGCCAATCAGACGGATGATCCGGACAGCGCCCGGCAAAATCACGCAAAGGCGCTGGACTGGCGCAGGCGCGCGGCAGCGCTGCTGCCCGGCGATCCCGGCACCCGGCGCGCCGTCACGGGCAGCCTGTATGAAATTGCCGCCCTTCAGGAAGAAAGCAAAGACTATGACGCCGCCCTGGAAGGCTATCGCGAGATGCTGGATCATGCGCGCAGCCTTGTGGCGGCCTTTCCGCAAGACAGCGATCTGGCCGATGACCTGCGGGTGGCCGGTGATCTCTTTGCCAGACAGGCGGCAATTGTCTCTTTCGGGGATGTGCTGTTTTCGCGGCTGGACAAGGCCGAAACCCTGGCACGGGAGGCGCTTGAGGCAGCACCCGACAACCGCCGCGTTGCCGCCCATCTGGCCTATGCGCTGATGTTTCAGGAAGAGACGGACGCTGCGAAAGAAATCTTTCTTGCCGGGCGGGGCGCAGAGATTGACGGCGATCCATGGGAAGAAGTCGTCCAGCAGGATTTTGACACGTTTCGCAAGATCGGGCTGACCCATCCGCTGATGAAAGAGGTCGAGGCGGCGTTCTAGGTCGTGTTGACATTCATTGCCGCCCACCCGTTTCAGTCCAAAATTGCTCAGTTCCAGGCAAGAGAGCGCAGGAATAGCCAGCTATTTCAAGCTCTCTTTGCGCGCCCCGCCTTGAAATTGAAGCGCCAATACCCTGACGCGCTACGCGCTCTCGGGACATTGGCGAGGTGATCTGCCTTAAAATAAAGGCGGGACGCTGGAACGTAGAAATGGGCAATTTTGGCGAAACCCCTGCGGGGCGCGGCGGATTTTGCCTCTGCCATCCCGGATGTTCGCTTCCAATGATCACATTGCTGCGCGCTCATCAGGGCGCCAGCGGAAAAATCCGTCTCGCGCGGGTGGGCGACAATGAATGTCAACACGACCTAGGCTCTGGGCCGACCAGGCCTCATTCGCAGATTGTGCGCAGGGCGGCCCAATCCTCCGCGCTCAGCGCCGGGTCATACGCGGCTCCCGCCTCGACTGCCGCCCGCGCCGCTTCGATGCGGGCACCCAAGGCTGGATGGCTCAGGAAATGCGCCGCCACGCCGTCGCGGTCCCCATACTTGCGGCGAAAGCTCTCGAACATGTCACCCAATGCACCGGGGCTGATACCGGCGCGCGCCAGCACGTCATGGGCAAAACTGTCCGCACCCGCCTCGGCCTCCTGGGAATATTGCGCGGCGATCAGCCGCTCCGTCAGGAACAATACCGCCGCACCGCCGGCGAAATCGCCAAACAGCAATCCCAGCACACCGATGGACCCGGCAGACCGCAAGGCATGGCGGGTGGGGTCACGGCTGACCACATGGCCGATCTCATGGGCCAGCACCGCCGCGACCTCATCGGGGCTTTCAGCCGCCTCGATCAGCCCGCGAAACAGCACGACAAAGCCGCCCGGCAGCGCAAAGGCATTGACCATCGGGTGATCCAGTACCGCGACATTGATCTGCGGCACGCCATTTGTCGGCGCGTCCAGGCGGGCCACCAGCCGCTCCAGCGCGGCCACGCCTTCGGGGGCCTCGCACAGCGGCACCGGGTTCAGGCCGGTATCGTCCAGCGCCTCACGGATATGGCCGAATGTCGCCTCGCCCAGCGCCCGTTCCCCCGCGGGCGGGATATAGGCCGCCATGTTGTCGGCCAGCAGTGGAACCAGAACACCAATCTGCAGGGCCACTGCCGCAACTGCCGCCAGCGCCCAGGCGGCCAGCCGGCCGCGGCCCTTTGGCGGCGTGCGGCGCAACCGGTTCGGCAGATGTGTCAGCAGGCTGGCGTCGGTCACGAAAAGCCGCGCGAGCGGGTCACCCTTCAGCCACAGCACTGCGCCACCTTTTCCAGCCGTATCCGGCAATTGCCGCACATCCCCCACGGGCCAGCGTAGAATGCGCCCGTCATCCAGCCCGATCTGGAGGATGCCCGAAGCGATATGCAGGCTGACCTCCTCGGCCACCGGCCTGTCACCTTCGAAAAAGGCCGCCCCCATGGCGTCAAACCCGATGCTCATATCGCGGCCCCCAGATCCAGCGCTTCGGCAAAGCCTTCGGCCTCGGCAAAGGCATCGCGGTCGCGCTGGCTGATCGCCTGCAGGCCCGCTGTTGTCGGCAGGGTTGTCGTCCGCGCCATATGACGCATGATCGGAAAGGTGACGAAGGTATTGTGCAACACCCCCCACAGCAGGAAGACCGACAGGTAGATCACCCCGAGGATACCAAAGGACAACCAGCGCGGCAGGTTGCCTAACCCGCCAAGCCCGGCAGCATTGGCCCCTTCCAGCCAGGCAGTCGGGCCATACATGGCAATGCTCAGCACCACCAACAAGGCGATGCCCAGCACCAGCACCAGGTAGGAGATGAAGGTGCCCAGCGTATAGATCATCGCGATGCGCGGCCCCTGCAGGCGCGAGGCAAAGGTCACGCCATAGGCGGCCTTGTGGTTTGCCATGATACGCTTGGCCACCCACCGGTAATGTATCGCACCGTAGACCAGCCCCGCCATGAGGACCGGAACCGCCCACAGCCGCTCCGGACTTTCCCAGCCAAGCGGCCAGCGGCCAAGTTGCAGCGCTGTCACAAACCGCGACGGCAGGGAGCCCGGATTGGACAGCAGATCCGGGGTGATCGGGTCAATCACCAATATCCACAGGGCCAGTGCCATACCCGCGATCACCACCGCGATAAAGGGCAGCGCCGCACGGTAGAGCATTTGCCAGCGTCCCTGCTGAACCAGCCGGGCGGATCCAAAGAACGTCCGGTCGGTGCGGTATTTCTCCAGCGCGAAGGTCATCCGGGGCCAGAGAATGCCCAGCGTCAGGATCGTGACCGCCCAATGCACCAGCGCCCGCCCGGCATAGCCCCAAGCCCCTTTCTCAAGGCCAAAGCGAACCCCGCGCCAGCGGGTCCGGGCCAGCACATAGCGCCGGGCGCGGTAACGGGCGTAGAACCAGATCGGGATGACCCCTGCGAAACTGGCGAGATATCCCAGCCAGGAGGAATTGAAGACCGAAAAGCTGACGAACATCAGCAGCAGGTTCACGATGCCGATGTAAAATGTCAGCACCACAACCGCGATGAAAAAACCCAGCAGCTTTTCCAGCGGGTCGCCCACGTATTCCAACGGATGCCCGCCGGGCCGGATCGCGGACCAGTACCAGCGCCGCAGCCGCGTTTTCATCCAGAAGCGGTAGAACCCCAGGGTGAGGATGGTGAAGAAACCGGTCTTGAGCGCCAGCCAGAACAGCGGCCATCGCCTGCCGGTGAATTCAACCTGCATGCCATCCGGCTGCAGCTGCGCAGGTGCTGCCTGCGGTGGGGCGGCCCAGGGGCTGTCTGGCACAGCGGTATCGCTCATGCCAGGCAGCCCGGATCAGGTGAACTTGTTGTCACGGGGGAAGCCGCGCGGTGCCATCCGACCGGCGGAGGCCCGTTTGCCGGTCCACTCGGTCAATTCGATCTCTGTCCGGGTGCGGCCAGCGGGGTCAAGCCAGGTCAGGCCCGTGGCACCGTCAAAGGTGGTGGCGTCGGACATGCCGCCGTCCTTGTACTTCTGCAGCCGCACGCCCTTGCCCCGGCCCATCTCGGGCAATTCGTCCAGACCGAACACAAGCACCTTGCGGTTCTCGCCCACCACCGCGACACGGTCGCCCGTGACGGGCCTGCACACCAGCGCCTTCACATCGCCCCGCACGTTCAGCACCTGCTTGCCGCTCCGCGTCTGCGCCACGACATCCGCTTCCGGCACGACAAACCCGTCGCCTGCGGTCGAGGCGACCAGCAGTTTGCGGTCGGGCTGGTGAATGAACAGATCGACGATGCGCACCTCGTTGGGCAGGTCCACCATCAGACGCAGGGGTTCGCCCATGCCACGCCCGCCGGGAAGATTGGCCGCAGAGATCGTGTAGAACCGCCCGTTTGACCCAAAGACCAGCAGCCGGTCGGTGGTTTCGGCGTGGAATATGAACCGGGGGCCGTCGCCGTCCTTGAATTTCAATTCGCGGGTCAGGTCGATATGGCCGGTCATCGCCCTGATCCAACCCATTTCGGAACAGACAACGGTGATCGGCTCGCGGTCGATCATGGCCTCGATCGGCACGTCCTCCACCACGCCTGCCTCGGCAAAAGTGGTGCGCCGCTGTCCGCAATCGACGCCGTCAATGATCCAGTCCTTGCCAAATTGCTTCTTGGTGGCACGCAGCTGTTCGGTGATGCTGTCCCACTGCAGGTCTTCGCTTTCCAGCAGATCCTCCAGCCCGGCGCGTTCTTCCATCAGTTCGGATTGCTCGCGCAGCAGCTCCAGCTCTTCCAGCCGCCGCAAGGAGCGCAGGCGCATGTTCAGGATCGCATCGACCTGCACTTCGGACAATTCGCCCTCGCCCGGGGCGGGGCTGACATAGTCCTTTTCGTCCATCGCGCGGACGTGGTCCTTGCCCCAGTCCTCACGCATGAGCGCGGCCTTGGGGTCTTCGTCATAGCGGATGATGTCGATCACGCGATCCAGGTTGAGGAAGGCAACGATGAACCCTTCCAGAACCTCAAGCCGATGGTCGATCTTTTCCATCCGGTGCGCGGACCGGCGCTGCAGCACTTCCCGGCGGTGATCCAGGAAGGCCCGCAGCACTTCCTTCATGCTGCAGACCTTTGGCGTCACGCCATCAATCAGCACGTTCATGTTCAGCGAAAACCGCACTTCCAGATCGGAGTTGCGGAACAGCATCCCCATCAGCACATCCGGATCCACGGAGCGCGAGCGCGGCTCGATGATCAGGCGCACGTCGTCGGCGGATTCGTCGCGGACATCACCCAGAATCGGGATCTTCTTGGCCTGGATCAGCTCGGCGATCTTTTCGATCAGCTTGGATTTCTGGACCTGATAGGGAATTTCCGTGACCACGATCTGCCATTGACCCCGGCCCAGGTCTTCCACTTCCCAGCGGCAGCGCAGGCGAAAGCCGCCCTTGCCGGTGCGGTAGGCCTGCGCAATATTCTCGGCCGGTTCCACGATGACGCCCCCGGTGGGGAAATCCGGGCCGGGCACAAAGTTGAGCAGGGTATCATCCCGGCAATCGGGCACCTTGATCATGTGAATGCAGGCATCGCAAAGCTCAGCGATGTTATGCGGCGGAATATTCGTGGCCATGCCCACAGCGATCCCGCTGGACCCGTTGGCCAGCAGGTTCGGGAACTGCGCGGGCAATACCGCCGGTTCGGTCAGCGTGCCGTCGTAATTCTCGCGAAAATCGACAGCGTTCTCGTTCAACCCCTCCAGCATCGCCTCGGCAACGGCGGTCATCCGCGCCTCGGTATAACGGCTGGCGGCGGGGTTATCGCCGTCGATGTTGCCAAAGTTGCCCTGCCCGTCGACCAGCGGGTAGCGCACGTTGAAATCCTGCGCCAGACGCGCCATCGCGTCATAGATCGCGGCATCGCCGTGCGGGTGATAGTTGCCCATCACGTCGCCCGAGATCTTGGCCGACTTGCGGAATCCGCCGGTCGAGGACAGCCGCAACTCGCGCATCGCAAAAAGGATACGGCGGTGAACCGGTTTCAGCCCGTCCCGCGCGTCGGGCAGCGCGCGGTGCATGATCGTGCTGAGCGCATAGGTCAGATACCTGTCGCCAAGTGCGCGGCGCAGCGGTTCGGACACATTGTTCGGGTCCGCCTGAGGGGGGTCGGTTACATCTGACATGGAGGGCTTTCTATCCAAGGGGCGCTTGGGCGGCAAGCGCTGGAATGGCCGCATTTTACCGCATTGCGGCAGTTGCGCCACGGGGGACCGAATTTTGCTTTTTCCCCGGTCCCTCCGGAATATTTTTCAACTAGGGAACCTAAACGCGTGACTTATGTGTTAGTGTTGTAACTCGTGTACATTGGGGAGCGTCATGAAGCGATTTATTTTATTGAGTTTCGGTTTTTTGGGTTGGGCTTTCTACGAAATGAGCGGCGGAGCGGACTTTGAACCGCGCAGCGTTCAGATCGCACGCATGAACCCGGCGCCGCAGGTGCAGGAGCAGACGGTCGTCACCAGTACTGCCGAACAGCCCGGCACCGAAACCGCTTTCGTTGACACCGATCCGCCCCTGAACGCCCCTGATGACAACAGCGTGACCCGGGTTTCTCTGAATTTGACCGCCATCAGCGACATTCTGGAAAACAGCGGTTCTGTCGATCCCGAAGTGACCGATGCCGCCGTATCTGCAGATGACAGCGCTGTGCCGCAGAACGTCGGCAGCCTGACATCCAGCGCCGATACACCCGCGATCATCCCCAGCCTGATCAACCCCAACGATGGTTTGACCACCGCATCCTATTCGAGCACCGAAGGCGACATTCGCATTGTCTCGGGCAACCGTGTGAACGTGCGGGGCGGGCCCGGCACCAATTTCGGCGTTGTGACAAAACTTGCCGAAGGTGACGCCGTACGCGTCGTTCTGGACAACGGCGATGGCTGGGTGAAGATGCAGCCGCTCGATGGCGGCCCCGAAGGCTGGATGGCGGATTTCCTTTTGACCGGGGGCTGACCCCGGCTTGCCAAAGCATCCGACCCGCGCGAAGAAAGGCCTCCACCACGGGGGCCTTTTCATGTCGGCACGTTCCATCCTGATTACCGGCTGTTCCAGCGGCATCGGCGAAGCCTGCGCCCATGGCATGCGGGCGCGCGGCTGGCGGGTCTTTGCCAGTTGCCGCAAACAGGCAGATTGCAACCGCCTGATTGCCGCCGGGTTCGAGTCTCCGCGCCTTGACTACGCGGATGAGGACAGCATCCGCGCAGCACTGGACGAGGTACTTGCCGCAACCGGCGGCACGCTGGACGCGCTTTTCAATAACGGTGCATTCGCCCTGCCCGGCGCGGTGGAGGACCTGCCGACCGAGGGGTTGCGCAGCATCTTCGAAACCAATTTCTTTGGCTGGCATACATTGACGCGCGCGGTCATCCCGGTGATGCGGACACAGGGTCAAGGAAGGATCGTGCAATGTTCTTCCGTGCTGGGCATGGTCACAATTCCCTGGCGCGGCGCCTATAGTGCGACGAAATTCGCACTGGAAGGGCTGACCGATTCCCTGCGCCTTGAAATGCGCGGCACCGGCCTGCACATCTGCCTGATCGAGCCCGGGCCCGTGACCTCGAAGATCCGGGTCAATTCGATCCCGCATTTCGAACGCTGGATTGATTGGGAGGCCTCGCCCCGCGCCGAACAATACCGTGGCAGCCTGCTGAAACGGCTCTACGAATCGTCCGGGCCGGATCGTTTCGAACTGGGGCCGGAAGCGGTTCTGAAGCGCCTGATCCATGCCTGTGAAGCCACCCGCCCCCAGGCGCGATACTATGTCACGACTCCGACCTATCTGGCGGGGATGCTGCGCCGCCTGCTGCCCACCGCCCTGCTGGACCGGGTGATGGGGGCAGGATAAAGGTTGCGTTCAAGGCCATCGCCGCTACATCCCGACCCAGGGAAAGGGAATGATCATGTTTGAAGACCCTCTGTTCATCGTTGTGCTTCTGTCTGTTGTGGCTGTTGCAGTTGTCCTGTTGATCGGCCTTGGCGGCTTTGCCGGTGGCGGCGAATTCAACAAGCGCAACGCGAACAAGCTGATGCGCTTGCGGATTCTCGCGCAGTTCATCGCGGTCCTGCTGATCCTGGGCTTCGTCTGGCTACGCGGAGGAGCGGACTGATGGTTGTCCTCAACAAGATCTATACCCGCACCGGCGATGCCGGAACAACCGCACTGGGCAATGGCGACCGTGTTGCAAAGCACAGCGACCGGGTGGAAGCCTATGGCACCTGCGACGAGCTGAACTGCTTTGTCGGCGTGGCGCGGCTTGAGGCGAAAGGCCAGACCGACAAGGCGCTCAGCCGCATTCAGAACGATCTCTTTGACCTGGGTGCCGACCTGTGCAGGCCGGACATGGCATCGGACGACAAGGCCGAATACCCGCCCCTGCGGATGACCGCGGCCCAGGTCGACCGGCTGGAGCAGGAAATCGACGTGATGAATGCCGAGCTGGAACCGCTGCGCAGCTTTGTCCTGCCCGGTGGCAGCAAGCTGGCGGCTCATCTGCACGTTTGCCGCACCGTTGCCCGCCGGGCGGAGCGTCTGACCGTTCTGCTGGCAGAGCAGGGCGACGTGAACAGCGCGGCGGTAAAGTACCTCAACCGGCTCAGCGACTGGTTCTTTGTCGCCGCACGGATGGCGAACAACGGTGGCAAGGATGACGTGCTGTGGGTGCCGGGCGCCAACCGGGACTAGGACCCGAGCGACCCATTGCCAGCGCTAACAGGTCAGAACGCGGCGTCTTCACTGCGGAAAATGCCGATTTTTCCCTGTTTCGCCCCTTGAGGTTTCGCTAAACCAGCACGAGACAATTCCATCGCCCGCCCTATGTGGGTGTGCAGCAACCAAGGAGAAGAACGCACATGAAGGTATTGGTGCCTGTCAAACGCGTGATTGACTATAACGTGAAAGTCCGCGTGAAATCGGATGGCAGCGGTGTTGATCTTGCCAACGTGAAGATGTCGATGAACCCGTTTGACGAGATTTCGGTCGAACAGGCGATCCGCCTGAAGGAAGCGGGTGATGCGGAAGAGATCGTCGTTGTTTCCATCGGTGTGAAGCAGGCGCAGGAAACCCTGCGCACGGCGCTGGCGATGGGTGCGGACCGGGCGATCCTGGTGGTTGCGACCGACGACGTGCATCAGGACATCGAACCGCTGACCGTTGCCAAGATCCTCAAGGCGATCGTGGACGAAGAGCAGCCGGGCCTGGTGCTCTGCGGCAAGCAGGCGATCGACAACGACATGAACGCCACCGGCCAGATGCTCTCGGCGCTGCTGGGCTGGTCGCAGGCCAGCTTTGCCTCCGAAGTCTCGATTGACGGCGACCATGCGGTTGTGACGCGCGAAGTGGACGGCGGGCTGCAGACCATCAAGGTGACCATGCCCACCGTGGTGACGGTTGACCTGCGTCTGAACGAGCCGCGCTATGCCTCGCTGCCCAACATCATGAAGGCCAAGAAAAAGCCGCTGGATGAGAAGACACCTGCCGACTACGGGGTCGAAGTCGCCAACCGGCTTGAAATTCTGAAGACAGAAGAGCCCGAGGCCCGCGCAGCGGGGGAAATCGTGCCCGATGTGGACACGCTGGTGGCGAAGCTCAAAGAAAAGGGAGTTGTGTAATGGCTGTTCTGCTTCTTGCCGAGGTCAACAATGGCGAACTGGCAATGGACGCCACCGCCAAGACTGTGACCGCCGCCAAATCTCTTGGTGACGTGACCATTCTCTGCGCGGGCGGCTCTGCTGCTGCCGCGGGTGAGTCCGCCGCGAAAATCGACGGCGTGTCCAAGGTGCTGGTCGCCGAGGATGCAACGCTGGGTCACCGTCTGGCGGAATCCACGGCGGCGCTGATCGTGTCGCTGGCCGGCGATTACGAGCACATCGTCGCCCCCGCCACCACCGACGCAAAGAACGTGATGCCCCGCGTTGCGGCGCTGCTGGACGTGATGATCATCTCGGACGCTTCCGGCGTTGTGGATGGCGACACGTTCGAACGCCCGATCTATGCAGGCAACGCGGTCCAGACCGTGAAGTCGAAAGACGCCAAGAAGGTCATCACCTTCCGTACATCGACCTTCGATGCGGCCGGGACCGGCGGCTCTGCCCCGGTCGAGACGGTGGGCGCAGCGGCTGATCCCGGCCTTTCGTCCTGGGTCGAAGACAAGGTTGCCGCCAGCGACCGCCCCGAGCTGACCTCGGCCGGGATCGTTGTGTCGGGTGGCCGTGGTGTCGGCTCGGAAGAAGACTTCAAGCTGATCGAGCAACTGGCCGACAAACTGGGCGCCGCCGTTGGCGCGTCCCGTGCAGCGGTCGATTCGGGCTATGCCCCGAACGACTGGCAGGTTGGCCAGACCGGCAAGGTGGTCGCGCCCGAGCTTTATGTGGCGGTCGGCATCTCCGGTGCGATCCAGCACCTTGCGGGGATGAAGGATTCGAAGATCATCGTTGCGATCAACAAGGACGAAGAAGCCCCGATCTTCCAGGTCGCCGATTACGGTCTGGTTGCCGACCTCTTTGAGGCTGTGCCGGAACTGTTGGGAAAACTGTGATCTGACCAGCCAGCCAGGCTGGCCATTTCGGAACGCTCAAAGGCCCGCCACTGGCGGGCCTTTCTGTGTCAAAGAGAACCGATTTTCCCGATCAATCTGGCGGCACATTCCTCATGTGCCTGTGGCCCGAGCATTTGCGCCGCCGCCATCTCCTCCAACGGGCTGAAGATCATCCCCCCTGTCCCCTTCTGTACCGCAGCGGCAGAGGCGACCACTTCGACCAGATCGGTCGCATCCGCTGCGACCTGCTCCAGCATCATGCGGGTGACGAACAAGGGACCGGCACCGCAGCGCTCCATGCCGTCGCCGTCATCCTCTGCCGGGACATGGTCGGAAAACCAGAGCAGAACGCACTTCCTTCCGGCATGGCCCAACAGCAGTTTCATCCGCGCAATCCAGGCGCGTTGCAACTCCCTGCGGACCGCCGCGAACCGTTCCGGCGACACCTGATGAAGGTGCCCCAGCATGTGCCTGGTAAAATGGAAATCCGCAAAATCCACCTCTGGATAGATGGTTTGCAACAGGGGTGACGGCGCCACGAACCGGTCGTTCCGGCGCGGATGGACCGTGTAGAACCGGTTTGACATGTTCTGTGCGCCCATGACCTGCACCACAACCGCATCGGCCCGCGCTGCCGCGTCAATGACAAAGGGATCAAGCGTGAAAGCATCAATGCCCGCATTGGGCAGACCGAAATTCACGCAGGGCTTGCGCAGCCCCTCCTCGACCAATGCGGGAAAGGGCCTTTCGATGAACCTGCCATATGTCTTTGTCCCGCCCAGAAAGGCAATATAGGGCTCTTGCAGATTGCGTTGCGGCCCCCGGAACACAAGCTTGGAATTGGCATACCGACACGGCTGATAATCAAGGGCCCCCGGCCCCAGCACATCATAGGTCATAAACCCACCTCATTTAACTCACCCATCCGCACCCTGCACCACCTCCGCTTGCGATTTTGTAAATGGAAGAATTTGCCGAGCCTTTTAGACACCTGCAGCCCTTGCGGCTCGGGCCCCGCGCGCACTAATGTGTGCCGAACTCAGACAAAGGACGGGCCATGGACATCCAGACAATCGGTATCGTGGGCGCAGGTCAGATGGGCAACGGTATTGCCCATGTGATGGCGCTGGCCGGCTATGACGTCAAACTCACGGATGTCTCCGAAGACGCCCTGCGCGCAGCGGTCGAGATCATCGACGGAAACCTTGAACGGCAGGTCAACCGCGAGAAGATCACAGCCGAGGACAAGGCGGCGGCGATGGCGCGCATTCAAACCACCACCACCCTGACCGACCTGGGCAAGAGCGACCTGATCATCGAGGCCGCAACTGAACGCGAAACGGTGAAACAGGCGATTTTCGAGGACCTGATCCCGCATCTGAAGCCAGAGACGATCCTGACCTCGAACACCTCTTCGATCTCGATCACCCGGCTGGCCAGCCGCACGGACCGCCCGGAGAAATTCATGGGGTTTCACTTCATGAACCCTGTGCCGGTGATGCAACTGGTCGAATTGATCCGTGGGATCGCCACCGACGAGGAAACCTTCAAGGCCTGCGCTGATGTGGTGGACAAGCTGGGCAAGACCGCCGCCAGCGCCGAAGATTTCCCCGCCTTCATCGTCAACCGCATCCTGATGCCGATGATCAACGAAGCCGTCTACACGCTTTACGAAGGTGTGGGGTCTGTCAAATCCATCGACAGTTCGATGAAACTGGGGGCCAACCATCCGATGGGGCCGCTGGAACTGGCCGATTTCATCGGTCTGGACACCTGCCTTGCGATCATGAACGTGCTGCATGACGGGCTGGCGGATACGAAATACCGGCCCTGCCCCCTGCTGACCAAATATGTCGAAGCGGGCTGGCTGGGCCGCAAGACCCAGCGGGGTTTCTACGATTATCGCGGCGACACGCCTGTGCCGACCCGTTAGGTCGGCCGCAGGACCGGCCTGATCAGTCTTTCAGCGCCAGCGTATGCGCCCGCAGCCAGGCCATGAACCCGCGCGGATCGTCGGCGTATCTGTCGATTTCAGCCTGATCAATCGGGTGGCCGACAATAGGGCCCTGCGGCTTGTTGCAGGAATGGACGATCTCGTGCAGCAAGAGGCCCTGACGCAACATCGGGCTGATCTGGTTGGCAATCTGATAGGCGCGGCTGTTCTGGCCGGGAAACTTCATCGGAACGACAGCAGCACCCGAGCGGCGGATCATCTTGGCCGTAAAGACGTTCCATTCGGCCTCGACCGCCGGGCCCCACCAGGTCTCGGAGGAGGCAACGACGCCAGAGGGAAACAGCGCCACAACGCCGCCATCCTTGAGATGGGCCATCGCCTTGGCCCGCATTTCGACCCCTTTGCGCTGCGCGTCAGCGTCATGCGGGAAGGGCACCGGTATCATGAAACTGCCGGCCACCTCGTCAATCGAGGTCAGCAACGACCGTGTCAGGATGCGGTAATCGGAGCGGACCCGCCCGATCAGATCGGCAAAGATCATGCCATCGACCATGCCATGGGGGTGGTTCGCCACCACGACAACAGGACCTTTCGCCGGGATGCGCTCCAATTGTTCCTGCGGTGTCGTCAGGTCGATCCCCATCGTATCAAGGGCCGCACGCCAGAACGCCTGTCCCGAGGGGGCGCCACGTTTTTCGAACTGGCGGATCATGCGCAGGATGGTGAGTTTCCCGGTAAACATCTCCATCACACTGATAAAGCGGGCCTTCCAGGGATCGTCAAAAGTTGACGCATAGGAAAGACTGCGCCGATCATACTTGTTGAACGAAACGGTTTCAGCACGGGTGCTGTTCGCACTCGTGTTCCGGTTTATCAATGATTGTGACTCATCCACCAAGCAACATCACCTTTGTCATACGCGCATCAGCGGTGTCAGTAGCCTTCCCCGAACTTATCCGCAACCAATGCGGTCAGCGCCTCGGCCAATGCATCTGCATCGGGGCCGGAGGTCTGGATGTCAATAGTGGTACCACGGGAAGCGGCCAACATCAAAAGACCCATGATGCTGTCACCGGAAGCGGACATGCCGTCCTTGCTGACTTCGGCTCGGGCGTCGAAGGCTTCTACAACTTCCACCAGCTTGGCGGATGCACGTGCGTGAAGCCCCTTTACGTTAATAATCTTGAGGGAAATATCTGTCATTTCAGGACTTGGACTTTCTACTGCGCGCTCACGTTCTGGCTGTCGATGTACTTCTTACCAGCTTCAAGCGCCGCGCGCACGGCATCCGGTACATCCATCTGGCGGGATTTGGCCAGCTTGATCAGCATTGGCAGGTTCGCGCCATAGATGATCCGCCGGTTGGCCTGCTTGCAGGCCAGCAACGACAGGTTGGAGGGCGAACCGCCGAACAGATCGGTCACGACAACCACACCGGTCCCCTGGTCGACCTCATCGGCCGCTTCGCAAATTTCTTCCTGTTTGGCATCGCGGTCATGATCGGCGTGAATGGCAATGGCACGCACGCCGTTTTGTGATCCCACGACATGTTCGATCGCCGACAGGTATTCCTGTGCCAATCCTCCATGCGCTACAATCACAATGCCGATCAAGATGGTGCCTCTGCTATTCGTTGGCGATCCAGTTCGCGATGCCTTATTGACACCGGCCACCCTGCCTCTGCAAGACGCAAAGCATGGTCTTCGGCCATGGTCACAGAACGGTGTTGCCCGCCGGTACAGCCAAAGGCGATGGCAATATGGGATTTCCCCTCTTCGCGGTAGGCGGGCAGCAGATAAATACTCAGCTCCAGCACCTTCTGCGCAAAGGTATCGAACCGGGCGTCCTGCTTGACGTAATCGGCAACAGCGGCGTTTGTCCCGTTCAGCGCCTTGAGCTGCTTTTCATAATGGGGATTACGCAGGAAACGGCAGTCATAGACAATATCGACCCCGCGCGGCACGCCGCGCTTGTAGGAGAATGACTGCACCGAAACCGCAAGGTGGTGCTGGCCACCAGGGACGAACCACTTTTCAATATCCTCGCGCAGGCGGTGCACGCTGTAGGATGTCGTGTCGATCAGCACATCCGCGCGGTTGCGGATCGGGGCCAGCAGGTCACGCTCGCGGCGGATGCCCTCTTCCGGCTGGTCCACGGGGGCCAGGGGGTGGCGGCGGCGGGTTTCCGAAAACCGCTGCAAGAGCACTTCGGTCGAACAATCGAGATAGAGCAGTTCCGACGTCAGATCCGGGGCTGCGGCCAGTTGGCGCAGCAGATCCATCATCGCATCCAGCGAAAAATCCCGGTTGCGCGGATCAATGCCCAGCGCCATGGGGCTTGACCGTGCAGGCGCGGCCAGCAAGGCCGGCATCAGGCGCAGGGGCAGATTGTCTATTGCCTCATAACCCGCATCTTCCAGCACGTTGAGTGCAGTCGACCGCCCCGCACCAGCTTGTCCCGTGACCAGCACGATATGCGGATGCGTGGCGCGGCGGTCGGCAGACCCGGCTGAATCACTATCGTTCATTGCTCAGAACTTATGCTGCACCGCAGATAAAGCAAGATGGCAGCGGCGAAATGCGGGCCGTCGACCCGGTGCAGGCAGGGAATATCCAACCCCAGCACCTGATGGGTCCGGGCCGGCGGCAACCGGTCCTGCTCTGCCCGGGACAAATCAACAACCAGCGCCAGCGGCGTCGGCCCGGCACCTGGCACCCGCAGGATGCCCAGGCCGCGGGCTTCGATCATCCCGGCAATGCTTTCGGGCACATCCGCGACCACACCATCACCGCGCCGGGAAACCCGCGTTCTGTCATCGGCGACCAATGTCGCGCCAAGCGCAATCAATTGCAGCGCCAGGGCGGATTTTCCGGCCCCCGAAGGCCCGATGATCAACACCCCGCGATCCGCGATGCGGACCGTGCTGGCATGCAGGATGTCGGTTTCTCCGCTCAGGTCGGCAACCCGACGACAAAGCGCGCGCCCAGCGGGTCAGAGGTGATATCCGCCTCTGTCGGGCGAATGTTCTCGGCCCAGATCACACCGCCATGCGCTTCGACGATCTGCTTGGAAATCGCCAGCCCGAGGCCGGAGTTATTGCCAAAATGCTCTTCGGGACGTTGGGAATAAAACCGGGTGAAGATCTTGGAAAGTGCCTGTTCCGGAATGCCGGGGCCGGTATCCTCGACCACGACCAGAACCCGGTTCTCCCGCTTGCGCGCCCAGACCCGGATGGCATCACCGTCCTCGCAGAAGGAAATCGCATTGGTGATCAGGTTGACGAATACCTGCGCCAGCCGCGCCTCCAGCCCGTGCACGAGGATCGGGTCCGGGGGCAGATCAGTGATAAAGTCGATCCCCTTGCCCCTGGCTTCTTCGCCCAGGAATTCGCTGAGGTTTCCGATCATCTTGAGCAGGTTGAACTGTTCTTCCTCTTCCTTGACCAGTTCCGAATCCAGCCGGGAGGCGTTGGAGATGTCGCTGACCAGCCGGTCGAGGCGCCGCACGTCGTGGTCGATCACATCCAGCAGTTTTTCGCGCTGATCGTCACGTTTGACCATCCGCAGCGTCCCCACGGCGGACCGCAGAGAGGCCAGCGGATTCTTGATTTCATGTGCCACGTCGGCGGCAAATTGTTCGTTGCTGTCGATCCGGTTGTAAAGCGCCGAAACCATGCCGCGCAACGCCCCTGACAGGCGGCCAATCTCATCCGGTCGCGCGGTCAGATCGGGGATGCGAATCCGTCCGGGGTTTACCTTGCGCGCGTTCTTGTCACGCCCCAGCTCCGCCGCCGCCGACAGGTCCGCGAGCGGGTTGGCAATGGTCGATGCCAGAACAAGGCTCAGCCCGATGGACACCAGCGTGGCAATAACGAACATCTGCAACACGCGCTCGCGCTCGCCCCGGACCAGGCGGTCAATCTCCCCCGCCGCCGAAGCAATCGCGACAAAGCCGACGGGCTGACCGTTTTGCAGGATCGGCGTCATCACGGTGAACAGGGTGCCACCGTCAGCGTCAAAGTTGTTTTCGATCTGGGTCCCGCTTGCCGCCGCACCGGGGATCATGGATTTCAGCCTGTCCTCAATAGGGATTTCCGCGTCATCCGGGCCGCCAAACGGTGCCGATAATTTCGCCCACAGCCAGTTCAGGCCATCGGTCAGCAAGGTATGCTCTGCGACCTCAGACGGGCTGCCCATCTTGCCTTCGGTCTGGGAAATCAGCGTCTCGGCGGTGTCATATACATAGACCTCTACGCCGCTGCGCAGGTCGAGCGCGGACAGCGTGGCGGCGACATCCACACCATCACCCGTCGCGAGGTTCACCGGCGCATTGCTGGGCAGTTGCGCTTCGAACACATCTGCGATCAGCTCGCTTTCGGAGACCAGCGCCGAGGCACGTTGAACAGCCAGGCTGTCGCGGGATGAATTCAGATACAGGATGCCCGCGACCAGCACATTCAACGCAATCAGGTTGAATGTGATGATCTTGCGGGTCAGCGGTGACGAGCGCAACGAAAGCAGGCCGCGCCGTTCCCGGCGTGCCCGCATTTCGTCCGGCGCCTCGTTGTCCGGTGCGATCCAGTCATCGCCTAGAACAATATCGCCATCCCGTGAAGATGTGCTCGTGTCGCGCACAAAGTTCCTTTCGGCAATTGCCAAGGGCTTGCTCTATTCTTCGTTATATCTGTAGCCGATCCCATAAAGCGTCTCAATCGCCGAGAATTCGTCGTCGGCGGTCCGCATCTTCTTGCGCAGGCGCTTGATATGGCTGTCGATGGTCCGGTCATCGACATAGACCTGATCGTCATAGGCCACATCCATCAGCTGATCGCGGGATTTCACGAAACCGGGGCGTTGGGCCAAAGCCTGCAGCAGCAGGAACTCGGTCACGGTCAGGGACACTTCCTTGCCCTTCCAGCTGACCGCATGCCGCAGCGGGTCCATGCGCAGATCGCCGCGTTCCATCACCTTTGTCTCTTCGGTATCGCCGACCTCTCCGGTCTCCACCGCATCCTGACGGCGCAACAGGGCGCGAATGCGCTCAACCAGAAGGCGCTGCGAAAAGGGTTTCTTGACGTAGTCGTCCGCGCCCATCCGAAGGCCCAGAACCTCGTCAATCTCGTCATCCTTGGAGGTCAGGAAGATGACCGGCATCGCCGTTTTCTGGCGCAGCCGCTGCAGCAGGTCCATGCCGTCCATGCGCGGCATCTTTATGTCAAGAACTGCCATATCCGGCAGTTTCTTGTTGAAGGCGTCAAGTGCCGCCTGCCCGTCATTATAGGTTTCCACTTCGAAACCTTCGGCTTCCAGAGTCATCGAGACGGACGTCAGGATGTTCCTGTCGTCGTCAACCAATGCAATTTTAGACATTGCCCGCTTCCTTCTTATGCTGCTCAACATTCGTTTTTGATTTTTGATTTATAGAACCCCGAATGTGGCCACCGAATCAATCTCTAACTACGAATCACCGCGCTTCCACCCATAATTCGGCCACAATTTGGTTAGGAATGGCTAAATTGCCGCACTTTTTCATGGACATCAGCCGGCCTGCCCGCCCCGGACACCGCCTGCCCGGAACCTCTTTGAGCACCCTTTCCGCCAAAGTTTGCCATGATGGCGCTAACTGCGACAAACCTGCCTGTTCTTATCTTGAAACCTCGTGTTAAGAGGCGCTGCATGACCCTAGATGGTCGCAGGCTGACTGCCTGAGCAACCTTGATTTGCGCAATTTCCGCGCGCCTGCAGGAGAAAATACATGACATTTGGACGGGTAAACCCGCAGTTCCGCCTTGAGGATCAACAGATCGCGGGGCTGGGCAATGTCTATTACAACCTGATGGAACCAGCTCTGATCGAGACCGCGGTGAAACGTGGTGAAGGCACGCTTGGCAATGGCGGCTCATTCCTGGTGACCACCGGCAAGTTCACAGGCCGGTCCCCCAAGGACAAGCATGTGGTCAAGACCGACAGCGTCGTCGACACGATCTGGTGGGAAAACAACGCCGCCATGTCGCCCGAAGGCTTCGATGCGCTTTATGATGACATGATTGCCCATATGCAGGGCAAGGATTACTTCGTGCAGGATCTGGTCGGCGGCGCCGATCCCCGCCACGCGATCAACGTCCGCATGGTCACCGAACTGGCCTGGCATGGTCTGTTCATCCGCACCATGCTGCGGCGTCCGGACCGCGCGGACCTGGACGATTTCACCGCCGATTTCACAGTGATCAACTGCCCGACCTTCCAGGCCGACCCAAAGAAACATGATTGCCGTTCCGAAACGGTGATCGCGATGAACTTTGACCGCAAGCTGATCCTGATCGGCGGCACCGAATACGCGGGCGAGAACAAGAAATCCGTCTTTACCCTGCTCAACTATCTGCTGCCGGAAAAGAACATCATGCCGATGCATTGTTCCGCCAACCACGCCACCGGCAACCCGGTGGACACGGCGGTCTTCTTTGGCCTGTCCGGCACCGGCAAGACGACCCTGTCCGCCGATCCCCAGCGCACGCTGATCGGCGATGACGAACACGGCTGGTCAGACAACGGCACCTTCAACTTCGAAGGGGGCTGCTATGCCAAGACGATCAACCTGTCTCCGGAGGCAGAGCCGGAAATCTATGCCACCACCACCAAATTCGGCACAGTGATCGAGAACATGGTCTATGACGAAGAGACCAAGGAACTGGATTTCGAAGATGACAGCCTGACAGCCAACATGCGCTGCGCCTATCCGCTGCATTATATCTCCAATGCCAGCAAGAAGGCCCTGGGCGGCCATCCGAAAAACATCATCATGCTGACCTGCGATGCCTTTGGTGTCCTGCCCCCCATCGCACGGTTGACCCCCGCGCAGGCGATGTACCACTTCCTGTCCGGCTTCACCTCCAAGGTCGCCGGCACCGAACGTGGCGTGACCGAGCCGGAGCCCACATTCTCCACCTGTTTCGGCGCGCCTTTCATGCCGCGACGCCCAGAAGTCTATGGCAACCTGCTGCGCGAGAAGATCGCCCAGCACGGTGCGACCTGCTGGCTGGTGAACACCGGCTGGACCGGCGGCGCCTATGGCACCGGCAGCCGGATGCCGATCAGGGCCACCCGGAACCTGCTGACCGCTGCACTGGACGGTTCGCTGGCGGATGTGAAATATCGCAAGGACCCCAACTTTGGCTTCGAAGTCCCCGTATCGGTCGACGGTGTGCCGGATATCCTGCTGGACCCGCGCCGCACCTGGGACAACCCCGAAAGCTATGATCGCCAGGCGGTCAAGCTTGTCACGATGTTCTCGGAAAACTTCGGCCAATACATGGCGCACATTGATGACGACGTAAAAGCAGCCGCTATCGGCTAAGGCTTTATGCCGGTTTCCTGTTATCCCGGCTTGGGGTGACAGCGTGCCAGTTTCGCGTCAAATGCGCTCACAAAAAAAATCGCCCTCGCAGCAGTTGCGAGGGCGTTTTTGATTTGGCAACGACGGTTCCGACAAGAACCATGGCTTGGATGCTGGCGCGTCTGTCCGGTTCAGGCCACCAGTTCTTCGACCGGGATATCCAGCATGAAGCGGGCGTCCTCACGGCTGAGGTAAACCATGAAGGCTTCCAAAAGCTGTTCACGGCCATGGACAGCCCATTTCAGCGCGCCGGGTTCGGTATGCATATAGCCCACACGCTCGGAGAACCCTTTGAAGGCCACGGCACGCAACATGAAGCCGAATATCCAGTCGGGATCCCAGCGGTTGACCGCTTCGAGGATGCCCGCACGCGTCAGCACGCTGGACAGACCGGTGCCACGATACAGCCCGTCGTCCGGGGCCATCCAGACCTCACCATGGTAAACGGCATCGCCGTTGATCCGATGGGCACCGGGTGAAGCCCGATACCGCGACCGGCCCAGATCGACACCGGGAATGGGCGGCGGGAAATTCTGATAATTCCGCATCAGATAGGTGCTGAGCGCGACATCCTGAAGACTGATTGTCTTGAACGCCTGGGTATGGATCAATTCGCCAAACTGGTTGCGACCGATCAGCCAGAAACCCGTTTCCGCACCGAGATCGTGGTAATCAGGGTTGAATGGATCGCCAAGCTTTTGCGCGGGACGCTCTTCCTCGACGACGGTCTTATAAATCTCAAAGTCGCTGCCGACTGTGATCTCTATTTTGCTGGCCCCCAGAATGTTCCCGCTTGTCGCAATGAAGGGCGCCGCATTGCTTGGGAATTGAACAGTCATGACTATTGGTCTCCTTAGCCGCCTGACCACAGGTTACGCCAAGAAGTAGAAAAACACCCGTAAATTGAATCGAATTTGTCAAAATTAAGGCAGCAACTCGTTCAAGTCATGGAAATCTCCTCGAATTTTGCCTCATTTTTGTCGAATTCCTGCATCCCAATATCCACCAAACCGGCCAGTTTTTCGGGCTCAAGGTTGCGAATCAGGACCTTCGGAGTAGGCACAACAAGGGTCATGACCGCCGGTGATCCGTCTGGGAAAAAGCCTGCCATCATAAGGCGTTGATATGCGATTGGCACCCAGCCTTCACCGTCCGGACGGGGCATTCGGGTGAATACATGATCCAGCCGGGCAAGCTGCGTTGCCTGCACATCGTGAAACGCCTGATTGAGCATATGGCCGAATTCTTCGCCTGCAGGCAGCAAGGCAATGGGTCGGCCGATGCTCGAACGGGCATAATCCAGCCCAAACCATCCCACATAGGCCGACCGTTCACCAAATTCGACACAGAGCCATTCTGTCCCTGATTCGCGGTACACGAGAAGATAGGGCCGGACATGGGCCAGATTATCGCTCTCAATCTGGCCGCAGGACATGGACCAGGCCCGAAAGGTTTCACGCAGCAGAAGGGACGAGTCATCCCATATCAGGCCGATCGGTTTCTGCTCCTGGTAGAAATCCCATTCGCCGACATGGGCCTGCAGAAACTGAAGGTTCCCATGCGACGAGGACGCGCCGCGCAGCCATGTCTTGCCCCGCGCAAGGACATCCTTTGCACCGGCAAGGCTTGCCTCGCCTTTCTCGCTCAGCTGATAACGCCGGTCATCCACGACAAACAACGGTGCACCCAGCTCCGCCTCAAGCGAGGCAATGTGTCGGCGCAATGTCTGCCTTGTGCTGCCCAACTCCTTAACAGCATGGCTCAGGTTCAAAGTTCGGGCAAGCGTGACAAATGACCGGATCATCTCGAAAAGCAGTGCAGGCGGCGCGCTTTCGATATCATTCGGTGTTACGTCGATGTCGGTCATGGGTTTATTCATCAACGAAAATCGTAAACCAATCACCCATTAATGCAACAAATATCACCCATCTACATCACATTCGTGATCAGAAAATAACAGAATCTACGCAATTGAACGAAATGGGGAAACTCGCGATTAAAGTGTATGTTCAACCAGAGGTTTGAAGTTATGACCCATCCTGTAGACGCCCATGTGGGCAAAAAACTTAAGCAAATTCGGACTCTGCGCCGCCTTTCGCAAACAGATGTAGCACGAAAGCTCCAACTCTCGTTTCAGCAAATTCAGAAATACGAGATCGGTTCAAACCGGGTTGCCGCCAGCCGTCTTTTCGAGCTGTCGCAAATCCTGGATGTTCCGCCGTCCTACTTCTTTGAGGGGCTGCATGACAATGCGAACACCGCCCCCAATGCTGACCCGAGCATGGAAATCGTCTCTGCGCTGGCGTCCATCAAGGACGATGCCGTGAAAACCCGGATCGTCACCTTTATCGAAGACGTTTCCGGCGTCACGGTTGCACGTCAGGTGTAAGATGGCTGCAGGGCTCCCCTGCAGCTGTCGCAAGATTTCATTATAAATCAGGCCCGTTTGGGCATCATCCTTTGCCAAGCGCCCGCTGTTTCGACACGTGGTTGTTCTGAAAGCAGCCGGGCGCCAACCCGGCGGCGAAACCCAATCTCAACATTGATTTGGCCGCCGTGACGGCCAAAGATAGGGTAGCCGCCTGTCAACGCTCGTTTTTTGCGTGGTGTCATGCAGGAAAGAAACAATCGGCTGCGCAATTTTAGAACAAATTTCCGCAGCGAAACGTATCTTTGTTGTGCTGCGACTGCGAAGAGGCTAAGTGGTCACCCAGCAGAAAAGGGATGATATACATGGCACATGATGGTCAGGACCTGACGAAACTGAATGCACCTGTGATACTGGACGACCTGCTGGCGCTTACCGCAGCAGCGGTTGGCCCGGTTGATACCATCCTTGAAAAGGCCAAGGTCAGCCTGCGCGCGATGGTCAGCGCCGATGGCCGGGTGTCGGCCGATCTGATCGAACAGAATCAGACCGCAGCCCATGGCCTTGCCTGGCTGGCCACCTACGCCCAATCCCTGCGCCAGATGCAGAAATGGGCCGAAGCGCTGGAATCGAACGGAAAGTTCGGCGAGATCGAGCAGCTGATCCACCAGATCGCATTTGGCGAATATCTCTGGCAGATCTACGGCGGCATCCAGATGAACCAGGGCGAAATCCTGCGCCTGCAGGACCTGGGCCTGTCGCAGGATGACATGCGGGGCCTGATGGAACCCGCGATCATGACGCTGACCCAGGGCGGCAACACGCAGGCCGCGCGGGTCCGTCTTGTCGCACTCATGCAGGAGCAATCCGCAAACATCACCATGGGGGCCACCGGCCTCGATGACGAGTTGGAGATGATTCGCGAGCAATTCCGCCGCTATGCGGTCGAAAAAGTCGAACCATTTGCCCATGACTGGCACCTCAAGGATGAGCTGATCCCGATGGAGGTGATCACCGAACTGGCCGAAATGGGTGTCTTTGGCCTGACCATCCCCGAGGAATACGGCGGCTTTGGCCTGTCCAAGGCCTCGATGTGCGTGGTCTCGGAGGAACTTTCACGCGGATATATCGGTGTTGGCTCCCTTGGCACCCGGTCTGAAATCGCGGCGGAACTGATCATCGCGGGCGGCACGGATGCGCAGAAAGAGAAATGGCTGCCGCGCATCGCCTCTGCAGAAACCCTGCCCACGGCGGTGTTTACCGAGCCGAACACGGGTTCCGACCTCGGCAGCCTGCGCACACGCGCGGTCAGGGACGGCGACGACTACAAGATCACCGGCAACAAGACCTGGATCACACATGCCGCGCGCACCCATGTGATGACCCTGCTCGCCCGGACAGACCCTGACACCACCGACTACCGCGGCCTGTCGATGTTCCTTGCCGAAAAGACCCCCGGCGATGACGCCAACCCCTTCCCCACCGAAGGCATGACCGGCGGCGAAATCGAGGTCCTGGGCTATCGCGGCATGAAGGAATACGAACTGGGCTTTGACGGTTTCCACGTCAAAGGGGAAAACCTGCTGGGCGGCGAAGAGGGCAAAGGCTTCAAACAGCTGATGGAGACGTTTGAATCCGCGCGCATCCAGACAGCGGCCCGCGCCATCGGCGTGGCGCAATCGGCAATGGATATCTCCATGCAATATGCGCAGGACCGCAAGCAATTCGGCAAGGCACTGATCAACTTCCCGCGTGTGGCATCGAAACTGGCCATGATGGCGGTCGAGATCATGATTGCACGGCAACTGACCTATTTCTCTGCCTTTGAAAAGGACGAGGGCCGCCGCTGCGATGTGGAAGCCGGGATGGCCAAGCTGCTGGGCGCACGGGTCGCCTGGGCCGCCGCCGACAACGGGTTGCAGATCCACGGCGGCAATGGCTTTGCCCTGGAATACAAGATCAGCCGCGTGTTGTGTGATGCCCGCATCCTGAACATCTTTGAAGGGGCCGCCGAAATCCAGGCGCAGGTCATCGCACGGCGGTTGCTTGGCTAGGTAGAAAACCTCGGCCTTGCCTCCCCCAGGCGCGGGTGCAAACCCCGCGCCAGCCAGGCCGCCCACAACATCCCGCCCCCGCAGACCGCAAACAGACCTGCGATCGGCATGCTCAACAGCACCAGACCCGCCACCGCAGGTGTCACGATCCCCGAGGCATCGCGGTAGCTGGAATAAACCGCCGACATTTCCGTCCTCTCCGACGGTTTCACCGCCATCAGGAACGGCAGCGAGCCGCAGACATCCAGCATGATCAGCAGCACGGATGCGATATAGAGGCTCGCCACCGCCATCCAGGGGGAGGCTGTCAACATCCATCCCCCGATGAAAAAGGCACCCCCCACGGCGAAGGCCCCGCTGACGGCGTTGCGCACGCCGACCCGGCGCACCACCACCATCAGCAGCGGTGCCGCGAACAATGTCATGTTCGAGGCCGACAGCGCCGCCGCTCCCACCGCATTGCCCAACCCGTTTTCCACGCAATAGATCGGCAGATATACGACATAGACCCACCAGCCGCAGGACCGGATCACCGCAAACAGCCAGCCCGCCACCAGCCGGGGTTGATGCACGAAGCGACCGAGGTAGGCCAGCGGCTGCGGCGCCTGCGACCGCGCGCGGGTGATCTGTTTGCCATTGCCCATCCGCAGCCGCCAGAACATCGCCATCTGCACCAGGGCAAACAGCCCCGCTACAATGAAGGGTGCCGGTGTCCACCAGTTCAGCAACCAGACCCCGGTGATCGGCCCCACAACCCAACTTGGCCCGCTGAACAGCAGCCGCATAGATTCAGACCGCGCCAGGTTGGTCCGCGCCACGTAATCAAGCACATAGGCGTTCAGACAGACCGCGCAGGTCACCGTCCCGAGGCTGAGCACACCCAGCGCCAGCGCACTGAGAACCGGCACCTGGGTCAGGGCCAGGGCAACACCCAGAAGATAGAAGGCCGTCCCCGCAGTATACATCCAGCGCCGCATCAGGAGCGCCGCCAGCGATGGAACCATCAGCCCGAACAGCAGCGACACGATCCCGACGCCAAGGTAAATCCAGCTCACCAGGCTGGCATCCGGATAGGCACGGTATATCACCAGGGGCATCACCGACATCAGCATCCCGCGCACGCCCGCCTCCAGCCCTGCAAGAATCGCAAAATCGCGGACCTGTGGAAGGTGCAAATGGGTAAGCGGCAATGGCGCGCGTGGACTGATCATGCCTGTTTCTTGATCACATGGCATCCGGCCCGTCGCAGCATTACGCGACAATTCGCGTGTCGGAAACATTGCTTCGCGTGACGGCTTGCGCTGACCGTGGCCCGGCCCTATCCACTGGCGCATGAATACAACGCGGCTCAATTCGGACAGGTGGATCGCGGCGGGGTTCGACGCCCTGCGGCAGGCGGGCCCGCAGGCGCTTGCCGCCGAGCCCCTGGCCCGCAGGCTGGGCACGACCAAAGGGTCATTTTACTGGCATTTCAAGGATGTGCCCGCCTATCACGCGGAACTGCTCGCCCGCTGGCAGACAGATGCGCTGGCGCAATTGGCGGATTTGCGACAGCAGGACGGTGCCGCCAACCGCAGGCTGCGCGACTTTGGCCTTGGGATGCTGGCCGACCCCACCGAGCCCTCTCTGCGGGTCTGGGCGCAAAGCATGCCCGACGTGGCCCGCGCCCTCGCCCGGATCGACGCGGAAAGGCTGTCCCATCTGGAGGATCTGCTGCGCCAGCTGGGCCTGGGCAACCCCGACTTTGCCCGCGCGCTGCTGGCCTCCCTGATCGGCCTGCCTCAGGTCCCGGCATCCGGTGACGAGACCTCTGCGGCGGCTTTTGAAATCCTTGTCGATACCGTATTGGCACTCGAATGATGAAAATCCACCTGCCGCTTCTGGCGCTGTTTGCCCTCGCGGCCTGCGACAGCGACGAAACCCTGCGTGGCCATGGTGCCGCTGACAAGGAATGGCGCCTGGTCGAATTGCAGGACGCCGCCTTTGCCGCCACCGCCACACTCACTTTCCCTGAAAAGGGCGTGGTCAGGGGTCAGGGCCCCTGTAACGGTTTTTCGACCACCAATACCGTGCCCTACCCGTGGTTCGATGCAGGCCCGATCCTCGCCACGCGACGCGCCTGTCCGGACCTTGCCGCCGAAAGCGCCTATTTCACCCTGCTGGAGGCCGCCACCCTGTCAGAGGTGCTGGGTGACACGCTGACATTGTCGGATGACAGCGGCGTGTTGCTGACGTTCAAAGCCGCCGACTGAAGGCTTCGACGAAACGCGCCCGCGCTTCGGGCAGGGGCTTGTCGCCAAGATCCCGTGCCAGATGAGCCTCCAGAAAATATCCGGTGGTGCGAAAGGCCGCGGCAATCTCAATGTCCTCTGCGTCACCCTGCCCGCGCAGCACATCCGGCAGCGGCAACAGCCGCTCGGCCCAGTCGCCGGCCCCTTTTGCTGACACCGCCCGCCCGGATTTGGGGGACACATACACCAGTTTCTCCGTGGTCCCCGTCACCGCGCAGGACGACAGATCAAGCCCATAGCCCATCTCCTCAAGCAGCCCCAGCTCCCATTGCAGATAGGCCAGCGGCCAGATCTCATTCTGCCCCAGCAGATCAAGCAGTCGCTCCGTCCGGTGATAAAGCCCCGGATGCGCCTCACGCTCCGGCAGGCAAAAGGACAGGATCGCGGTAACCGCATTCAACCCGGCCAGCGCCAGCCGGTCCGACATCACCAGGGCAGCCCGGCTGCGCAGCGGTTCGACGGTAAAGGCACCGATATGGTCTTCCAGCCGCGCGCGCCATGCTACGTCAAGCTGCGCACCGGGCTGCAGGTGCGGCGCGATCTTGCGGCTGGTGCCGCCGCGCACCACGCCCAGATGCCGCCCCTGTGCCGCTGTGAACATTTCGATGATGGCGGATGTCTCCCCGTGGCGCCGCACCCCAAGCAATATGCCCTGACCGCGCCATTCCATCAGGCCAGGCCTATTTCATCCAGCAGGTGCCGCCCCTGACGGTCCTCGACCTCTATCACCCATAGATCGGGGTCAAAACCCCGCTGCCGCGCCACCGTGTCATCCACCGCGCGCTCGGCACCGCTGCTCAGCTCGACCCAGCGACGCTCCCCGGTCATCAGGTCGAATGACCGCTGGAACAACACGGCATTGCCATCCAGCGTCGCAAGCTTGACCAGCACCGCACCGCCGGTGTCATCGCCATGCGCAACCACAAAGGCCGGGATATCGCTCAGCCGCAACCGCGCCAGATAGGCGTCGACCCAGAATCGTGCGGTCAGACGGGGCACGCCATCCCCCGCTTCATTGTTCCAAAAATACACTCTTCCGGCGCAACATTCCGGCCGGGCTCACCCGTTGCCATCTTTGAAATCCAGACCCATTTCGGTATAGCGCTCCGCCTCGTCCAGCCAGTTCGCCCGAACCTTGACCTGCAGGAACAGGTGAATGCGCCTGCCCAGGAATTCCTCCAGCTCTTCCCGCGCGGCCTTGCTGACCTGTTTGATGGTCTCGCCCTTGTTGCCCAGGACAATGCCCTTGTGGCCTTCGCGAATGACATAAATCAGCTGATCGATCCGGGCGGAACCATCCTTGCGCTCTTCCCAGTTCTCCGTCTCAACCGTCAATTGATAGGGCAATTCCTGATGCAGCCGCAGGGTCAGTTTCTCGCGGGTCATCTCAGCGGCGATCATGCGCAACGGCAGGTCCGCGATCTGATCCTCGGGGTACAGCCAGGGCCCCTGCGGAACCTCACCCGCAAGCCATTGCCGCAGGGCGTCCACGCCATGTCCCCGCTCGGCAGAGATCATGAAGGTCTCCGCAAAGTCATAACGGGCGTTCAGGTCCTTGCTGAGACCCAGCAGAACCGGCGCCTCCACCCGGTCGATCTTGTTGATCGCCAGAGCCACCTTGCGGCCCTCGCCGATATCGCCCAGGCCTTCGAGAATGCGTTCGACCCCTTCGGTAACCCCGCGATGGGCCTCGACCAGCAGGACAACCACATCGGCATCCGCGGCCCCGCCCCATGCGGCGGCCACCATCGCACGGTCCAGCCGGCGGCGCGGCTGGAACAGCCCCGGCGTATCCACAAAGACGATCTGGGCCTCCCCTTCCATCGCCACCCCCCGGATCCGGGCCCGGGTGGTCTGCACCTTATGGGTGACGATGGAGACTTTCGCCCCCACCATGCGGTTGAGCAGGGTGGATTTACCCGCGTTGGGTTCTCCGATCAGGGCAACGAATCCGGCACGGGTGGTCATGTGTTGTTCTCCAGCTGCCTGAGCAGCGTGCTTGCAGCTTCCTGTTCGGCTGCGCGTTTCGACGGGGCGGTTGCCCGTGCCTGTTTGCCGTTTTCCAATCGCGCCTCGATGGTAAAGACCGGGGCATGATCGGGGCCGCTGCGGTTGGTCTGGACATATTGCGGCGGCGCCAGCTTGCGCGCTTGCGCCCATTCCTGCAAGGCCGTCTTGGCATCGCGGGCATCCTCCTCGACAGTGTCGATCCGAGCGCCCCAAAGCCGCAGAACCAGCGCCTTGGCCACGTCAAAGCCACCATCCAGGTAGACGGCGGCAATCACCGCCTCGATCGCATCCCCCAAAAGCGCCAGCTTGCGCCTGCCACCGGAGATCATCTCGGACCGGCCGAGCTTCAGAACCTTTCCCAGATCAATCTCGCGCGCCACATCCGCGCAGGTTTCCTTGCGGACCAGGGCGTTGAAACGCGGGGCCAGTTGCCCCTCCGTCGCCCCGGTATCCAGCGCCAGCAGCGCCTCTGCCATGACCAGCCCCAGAACCCGGTCGCCCAGGAACTCCAGACGCTGGTTGTCGTCCCGGTTGGCCGAAGACATCGAGGCATGGGTCACCGCGCGGACCAGAAGAGCTGGATCGGCAAACTGGTGGCCGATGCGCTCTTCGAAGGCCTTGAGGTCCGCGCTCAGTTTCATTTCACCGCTTTGAAGAACCGGTCGCCGCGCCAGGTCCAGAAAAACAGCATCGACCGGCCGGCAGAGCTGAACATGATACGATCCGCCCGGCCGATCAGGTTTTCGAAAGGTACGAAACCAACGCCGCCCGCCTGCTGCGCCAGACGGCTGTCGGCAGAATTGTCGCGGTTGTCACCCATGAAGAAATAATGCCCTTCGGGCACGTTATATATCCCGGTGTGGTCCGACTGCTGATCGCCGATGTTCAGGATCGCGTGGGACACGCCATTCGGCAGGGTCTCGATCCGGCGGCTCTTGATGCAGGTGCCGCCCTCGCCCACGGGTCCATTCTCGCACCGGGGGCGCAAACCCTGCGGGCCCTGCGCGGTCATCTCTTCCTCAAAGACACCTGCGTCTTTCAGCGCCACGGGTTCGCCGTTGATGTGCAGCACACCCGCCTTGACCTGAACCGTATCGCCGGGAAGGCCGATCAGCCGCTTGATATAGTCGCGGCCCGAAACCGGGTGGCGGAAGACAACCACATCGCCGCGTTCGGGCTCGCTCCCGAACAGGCGTGTGTTCTCGCCGTCAAAGACACCGCAGATGTCCTTGGCATCCACCTCGATGCCAAAGCGGGGCAGCATCAGGCTGGGACAGGAGGCATAGGAATAGCCATAGGCCATCTTGTTCACGAAAAGAAAATCACCGATCAGCAATGTTTCCTTCATCGAACCGGAGGGAATCCAGAACGGCTGAAAGAACAATGTTCGGAACACGCCTGCGATCAACAGTGCATAGACGATTGTTTTGACGGTTTCGACAAAGGCGTTGCCTGTCTTTTCCTTCTCGGCCATTCGGCGCTTTCCTTTATGCTCGGGCTTGAGGGTACATGCGCAGGGACAGCGCTACTGTCAAGGGAGGGTGCGCCCGGGTGAGCGGAAGCGGCACGCCGCAGTTCAGGAGAGCGGGCGCGCTTCGATCACGACAAAGGCCTGCGCCCAGGGATGATCATCTGTCAGGGTCACATGGATGATCGCTTCATGGCCCGGCGGGGTCATCTCGTTCAGGCGTTCCGCCGCCCAGCCGGTCACCGCCATCACCGGCTGGCCGGTTGCAAGGTTGCTGACAGCCATGTCGCGCCAGCTGATCCCCATGCGCAACCCGGTGCCCAGCGCCTTGGAACAAGCCTCCTTCGCGGCCCAGCGTTTGGCATAGGTTCCGGCCACATCCTTGCGACGTTCGGCCTTTCGTTGCTCGACTTCGGTAAAGACCCGGTTTCGAAATCTGTCACCAAAACGGTCAAGCGTGGCCTGAATGCGTTCGATATTTGCCAGGTCGGTGCCGATGCCCAGGATCATGAGGAAACCTTTCGCACAGAGGTCACGCCCCGTTCGGCGCAACACCGACCTTGCTCATGACCGTGCTTCATCCATCAGCCGACGCATTTCCGCAATGGCAGGTTCCAGCCCCAGGAAAATCGCTTCCCCGATCAGGAAGTGGCCGATGTTCAGCTCGCGCACCTCGGGAAAGGCGGCAACGGGCGACACCGTGTCATAGGTCAGCCCATGCCCGGCATGCACTTCCAGCCCCAGGCCATGCGCCATGGTCGCCATTTCCTGAAGGCGGCGCAATTCCTCCTGAGCCTCATCGAACCGCCCCTCTGCATAGGCGTCGCAATAGGCACCCGTATGCAGTTCGATCACTTCCGCACCAATCCGGTTGGCAGCCTCGATCTGGCGCTGATCGGCGGCGATAAAGATGGATACCCGGCATCCCGCATCCCGCAGCGGCGCGATGAAATGGGCCAGCCTGTTTTCCTCGCGCGCCACGTCCAGCCCGCCTTCGGTGGTGCGTTCCTCGCGCTTTTCCGGCACGATGCAGACCGCATGTGGCTGGTGGCGCAGGGCGATCTTCTGCATCTCGTCGGTCGCGGCCATCTCAAAGTTCAGCGGCACCGAGAGCACATCCATCAGCCCCTCGATATCAGCGTCCGAGATGTGGCGCCGGTCTTCGCGCAGATGCGCGGTAATGCCGTCGGCACCTGCCTTTTCGGCAATCTTTGCCGCGCGCAGCGGATCGGGGTATTGGCCGCCCCGCGCATTCCGGACGGTCGCCACATGGTCAATGTTCACGCCCAGTCTGAGCTTTTGTTGTTCCGCCATATCCAACCCCCTCGTTGATCCACAAACTAATCCACTTTGCGCTTGGCATCAGCCTTAAGTGCCGTTTTTTGCTTCAGCGCCTCGAACTTTGCCTTGATCATCCCCTTGCGCCGTTTCTGATAGGCGCGCAACAGCGGCACCATGAGGTAATAGGACAGGGTGGCAAAGAAAATGCCGGGCAGGATGCCCCCGATCAGATAGGGATAGAAAATCTGTTGGACAAAGACCACGATGCCCGACCAATCCATGTCGGCATTCGTGAACATCGCCCGCAGGTTCCACCAAAGATCGCCCCCGGCATCGGCGAACTTGCCGCCGAAAGATCGGTGGTCGCCCTCGGGCAAATGCGATCCCAGAACGAAATGCCCGGTTTGCAGCGCCATCACACCGATCGGTACATAGGTCAGCGGATTGCCAAAGAAGGTCCCCATCAGGGCGGCCAGCACATTGCCCTTCATCAGTTTCGCCAGCAGCGCGGCGATCAGGAAATGCAGGCCATAGAAAGGTGTGAACGCCGTAAAGACACCTGCCCAGATCCCGCGGGCGATACGTTCCGGGCTGTCGGGCAGCCGTTTCATGCGGTGTTTGACGTAGTGAAACGCACGCGTCCATCCGCCGCGGGGCCAAAGGAACTCGGCCATCGCGCGCAATGTCGGTTTCGGATCACGGCGTTTGAAAATCAAATCCAGTTTCCAATTTCATTATGGCCGCTCAATTGTCCTGGCGTTTGAGCGATGCCTGCGTATCCGCCTTTTCGGGCAGATCCTTGTTCCTGTAGCGGCTGATTTGCGCGACTTCGCTTTCCGCCTCCAGCGTCAGCATCAGTGAATGCAGATGCGCAATGTCTCTTAATTCCACATAGATCAACAAACGATAAAAGTCAGGCCTGCGCTCAAGAAATGTCAGGTCCGAAATATTGGCTGCGGCTTCTCCGATCAATGTACAGATGCGGCCCAGCGCGCCCGCGCCATTGCCCAGGGTGATGTCCAGCACCGCCTCGTAAACGGCGGGATGGTTGCCGTCATGCCAGCGCAGGTCCAGCCATCTGTCCGGCTGTTCCTCATAGGCCGACAGACGGTCGCAATCAATCGCATGCACGGTCACGCCCCGGCCACGGAACATGATGCCGATGATCCGCTCACCGGGAAGCGGGTTGCAGCACGGAGCACGGTCAAAGGATTGTCCGGGCTCCAGACCGATGACTGCGCGGGCCTTGTCGATATGATCGCCCTCGCGCGGGGCGAGATCCGCATAAACCGCCCGCACGACTTCGCGGCCCGACAATTCGGAACTGCCCAGCCGCGCCAGGACTTCCTCGGCACTATCAAGACGCATGTTCTTGGCCGCCGTGCGCAGCACCTTGTCGGTCACCCGCTTGCCCACATGGGCAAAGGCAGAGCGTGCCAGTTCCTGCCCCAGTTTGATGAACCTTTCGCGGTCCACTTCCCTGAGCGAGCGCCGGATGGCTGTCTTGGCCTTGCCGGTGGTTGCGATATCCAGCCAGGTCACCTGCGGGGTCTGGCCCTGCGCGGTGATGATCTCGACCGACTGGCCGTTCTTGATCCGGGTCCAGAGCGGCACGCGCATGTGATCCACCTTGGCCCCGACGACGGCATTGCCGATCCTTGTGTGGATCGCATAGGCGAAATCAATCGGCGTGGCCCCGCGCGGCAGCTTCACCACGTCCCCCTTGGGGGTAAAGCAGAAGACCTTGTCCGCATACATCTCCAGCTTGACCGCTTCGAGGAAATCCTCGTGGTTTTCCTCCGCGTCGAACTGCTCTGTCAGTTGCGAAATCCACTTGGCCGGATCCACGGCAAAGGGGTTTCTCGACCGCACCCCGTCGCGGTAGGACCAATGCGCCGCCACGCCTGTTTCGGCCACATCATGCATCTGGCCGGTTCTGATCTGCACTTCGACCCGTTTGCCGTCCCGACCGGAAACGGTGGTATGGATGCTGCGGTATCCGTTCGACTTCGGCTGGCTGATATAATCCTTGAACCGTCCCGGCACCGCGCGCCAGCGCTGGTGGATCGCGCCCAGCGCACGATAGCAGTCTTCTTCGTTCTCCGCGATCACGCGGAAACCGTAGATGTCGGACAGCCGGCCAAAGCTCTGTTCCTTTTCTTCCATCTTGCGCCAGACAGAATAGGGCTTCTTGGCACGGCCAAAGACTTCGGCCTCGATCTTGGCCTTGGCCAGTTCGGTCCGCATGTCGCCGGTGATCCGCTGGATCACATCGCCGGTCTCGCGCTGGAGCGTGATGAAGCGGCGGATGATGCTTGCGCGCCCTTCGGGGTTGAGCACGCGAAACGCCAGATCCTCCAGTTCTTCGCGCATCCACTGCATGCCCATCCGGCCGGCAAGCGGCGCATAGATGTCCATGGTTTCGCGCGCCTTCTGCCCCTGCTTGTCGGCGCGCATCGCCTTGATGGTGCGCATGTTGTGCAGGCGGTCGGCGAGTTTCACCAGGATGACGCGCAGGTCTTTCGACATCGCCATGAAAAGCTTGCGAAAGTTCTCGGCCTGCTTGGTCTCGGAAGAGTTCAGCTGCAGGTTGGTCAGCTTGGTCACGCCATCGACAAGCTCGGCCACCTCGCGGCCAAACTTCTTCTCCACATCCGCATAGGATGCCTTGGTGTCCTCGATGGTGTCGTGCAAAAGCGCCGTGATCAGCGTGGCATCGTCAAGCCGCTGTTCGGTCAGTATCGCCGCCACGGCGACCGGATGCGTGAAATACGGCTGGCCCGAGTGGCGGAACTGCCCTTCGTGCATTTCCGCGCCAAACTCAAACGCGGCGCGGATCAGTGTCTCGTTCGATTTCGGGTTGTAGGCTTTGACCAGGCGAATCAGATCGTCGGCAGTTGTCTCGGCGCTTTCCATGCCATCTGCCCCATGCGCCCGTTACCGGGGTTACCCCTGCCCCTGTGCCGCCATCAGCTGACGCAGCAGCATTTCTTCGGACATGCTGTCTTCTTCGGGCTTGTCCTGCTCCTGACCCATCAGAAGCGCCATGGCGTCATCTTCGGGCTCGTCCACTTCGATCTGGTTCTGGTTGCTTTCGATCAGACGCTCGCGCAGGTCATCTGCGGCCTGCGTTTCCTCGGCGATTTCACGCAGGGAGACGACGGGATTCTTGTCATTGTCGCGGTCCACAGTAACGGCGGAACCGGCAGAGATTTCGCGTGCCCGGTGGGCCGCAAGCATGACAAGCTCAAAACGATTCGGAACCTTGTCGACACAATCTTCTACGGTAACGCGGGCCATTTAGGTGCTCCCATCTGAAAGAGGCGGTAAGAAGAGGCTTACCTAGGCGTGTTCGCGCTGATTTACAAGCGGCTATTCGATTCGTTTGACCGCCTCGACATCTGCCCGGGGCAGGGCCGCCAACAGGTCCCTGACGGATTTCTGCAGCACCGGATGGATCCAATCCGGCGCAATTTCTGCAAGCGGGACCAGAACAAACGCCCGATCCTGCAGGCGCGGGTGCGGCAGGATCAATTGATCCGGCGCCTGTTGTGCCTGCTGATCAAGGGGCAACGCGCCCCAGCGCCGGTAGGTCTCCAGATCCGGCAGCACCTGGTCGCCAACTGCCAGCAGATCAATATCCAGCGTCCTTTGCCCCCAGCGCACCTTGCGCTTCCTGCCCATTTCCGCCTCGATTTTGTGCAACAGGTCAAGAAAGGCCTGTGCTCCCCCTGAAAATTCGACCTGTGCTGCGGCATTCACAAAATCGGGACCTGACCCCGCAGGGAAGGCCGGAGTAAGAAAAAATGAAGAAACTTGGCGAATCACTGTGCCCTGTGCTTCAAGCGCGGCAAGCGCCGCAGAAAGGGTTTGATCGGGTGAACCAAGGGCTGACTTTTGGTTTGCTCCAAGCGCCAGCAAGGCGTTTTGGCCATGAATGAGCGGACGACCGCCCTTTTCCCCGTTACTCGTGGCTTGAAGCATGGCCAAAAATCCTTAGTTATGCGCGTTATCTAATCGCGCGATCTTCTGGTCATAGTTGAATTTTGAGCCACAAAGCACGTTAGACCAAATTTGATTGCATGGCGAAGTCCTCGCCGAAAGGAAACCAGAATGTTTTACAAGGATGAGCGTCTTGCGCTGTTCATAGATGGCTCAAACCTCTATGCAGCGGCAAAAACACTCGGCTTTGACATCGACTACAAGTTGCTGAGAGCTGAGTTCATGAGGCGCGGCAAGCTGCTGCGTGCTTTCTATTACACGGCGCTTCTGGAAAACGACGAATATTCGCCGATCCGTCCGCTGGTCGACTGGCTGAACTACAATGGCTTTTCGATGGTCACAAAACCGGCCAAGGAATACACCGACAGCATGGGCCGCCGGAAGGTGAAGGGCAACATGGACATCGAACTGGCCGTGGATGCGATGGAACTTGCGCCCCGCGTGGACCACATCGTCATCTTTTCCGGAGATGGCGATTTCCGGCCACTGGTCGAAAGCCTGCAACGGCAGGGCGTCCGGGTGTCGGTCGTGTCCACAATCCGCAGCCAGCCACCGATGATCTCCGACGATCTGCGCCGCCAGGCCGACAATTTCATCGAACTGGAAGACTTGCGTGAAGTGATCGGCCGGCCGCCTCGCGACAATTCACCGGAATAATCCCAACTCATCGGAATACTCCCTACAGAATTCAACCCGCAATAGCACACCGAAGACTCTGAAAGCCTTCGGTGTGCAAAAATTCTTAAATTTGGCAGGGATACTATACATCACGGGCTTCCGTGCCCCCGCCGCCCTTCCTACACTGCTGCGAAATAATTGCGATCCCCCGAAAAGGGGGGGGAGGAAACCATGCTGGTGAACAGAGCGGCAACGCTTGAACGGATTGACGATGCCGACGCCCTTTGGGACGCGACAGTCGCAACACTGGCCAGTGCCGGTTTCGACCACGCGATCTATCTCACGGTCTCATCCGATTTCACCGCGCCTTTCCTGCGCTGCACCGCCCCCGAAGTCTATGCCCAGCGCCCACCGGAGCAAGACCCCTTCCTGCGCTATGTCTGCGAAAGCTACCGCATCCTTCCACTGGGCGCAGAATTCATTGACGCCCATCCTTATGTAACAGACACCGAGCGCAGTTTCATCGAGAGCGCGGCGGAGGCGGGAATGCGCTCCTGTCTGGGGATACCCATGCGGCTCAGGGGGTCCGACCGCTTTGGCGGCTTCATCGTCGGCACAGGCCGGGACAAGACCAGTTTCATGGAAAAGGTGTTTCCTCGGGCCGAGGAGATCAGGCTGTTCTGCCTGCTGGTCCACCGCCGCTTCGAAGAACTGACAACGCAGAATGCCACGCCTGTGCCGGAGACATCGAAAAACGGGGAGTTCTCCAAATTCCTGATCGCGCCGGAACTGCCGGAACCCTTTGAAATGCTCAGCCCGCGTGAGCGGGAAATTGTCTACCTTCTGGCACAGGGCCGCAGCAGACAGGAAACCGCTGAACTCTGCACCATTTCGGTACATACCGTGTCAGATTACGCAAAATCCGCCTATCGCAAGCTGGGCGTCAACAACCGGGCGCAGGTCGCGGCGCTGATTTACCAGGGCGATGCCGCCCCCTGACCCGGCAGGTCTCTGGACCTGCGGCGCATGAATGCCTAAGTCTGGCCCATGCCGCAGGAGACCCCGATGACAAAACCCGCCCTCACGCTCTACCTTGCCGCCCCGCGCGGTTTCTGCGCGGGCGTGGACCGCGCGATCAAGATCGTCGAGATGGCGCTGGAGAAATGGGGCGCGCCGGTCTACGTGCGCCATGAAATCGTGCATAACAAATTCGTCGTCGACGGGTTGCGCGACAAGGGCGCGGTCTTTGTCGAGGAACTTGCCGAATGCCCCGATGACCGCCCGGTGATCTTTTCGGCCCATGGCGTGCCGAAATCGGTGCCAAATGCCGCCCAGGCCCGCAACATGATCTATGTCGATGCGACCTGCCCGCTGGTCAGCAAGGTCCACATCGAGGCGCAGCGTCACGCCGACAACGGATTGCAGATGATCATGATCGGCCATGCGGGCCACCCCGAAACCGTGGGCACCATGGGCCAGCTGCCCGAGGGCGAGGTCTTGCTGGTAGAAACGTCTCAGGATGTCGCGGCGATCGAGGTCAGGGATGAGCAGCGTCTGGCCTATGTCACCCAGACAACGCTCAGCGTGGATGACACTGCGGATATCGTCGCGGCGCTCAAGGCCCGCTTCCCTGCAATCGTCGGGCCGCACAAGGAAGACATCTGTTACGCGACAACCAACCGCCAGGAGGCGGTCAAGGCGATGGCGCCGAAATGCGACGCGATACTGGTTGTCGGTGCCCCGAATTCCTCCAACTCGAAGCGGCTGGTCGAAGTCGGTGCGCGCGCCGGCTGCAGCTATGCGCAACTGGTCCAGCGCGCCGATGACATCGACTGGCGCGCGCTTGAGGGGATCACATCCATCGGCATCACCGCCGGCGCCTCTGCCCCCGAAGTGCTGATCGACGAAGTGATAGATGCCTTCAGGACCCGGTTTGACGTCACTCAGACACTGGTGGAAACGGCACAGGAAAACGTGGAATTCAAGGTTCCCCGGATTTTGCGCAAGGCAGGCTGAGCGGGTGCCTTTTCGGTCTCACTCGCCTGCGGTTGAACCAAATCGCAATCACCCTGCCCCGCCGGTTTGCAGGATTAATCGGTCCTGGCCCTAGCGTAGCGGTCAACGGATTGCTAAGGACGCCTTGCTTTCGAACACGCCTGAAACGGGATCTGAAACCTGATGAACCGCATACCCGCCCCAGCCCTGTTGCTGGCCCTTGCAGGCCTGATCCCGTTCCTGTGGGCCGCCCTGCTGGCGCTGGGGCTCACCTCGGCGGCCGACTGGAACCTGCCTGCCGTATTCGCGGGGGACGGCCGCCTGCTGATGGTGCGCTACGGCGGGATCATCCTGCCCTTCATGGCAGGCACCCTCTGGGCCTTTGCGACGCGGGCAGAAGGCCCGCCGGCTTTCGCCGCCTATGTCGCTTCCGTCCTGCCCGCACTGTGGTGGTTCTTCATGCCCGGCACCAGCGCCGAAACCGCGCTGATCAACCTCGCCATCGGCTTTGCCGCGCTGCTGCTGATCGAAATCGCCTTTGACCGGTGGCAACTGACGCCATCCTGGTGGCTGGCCCTGCGCATTCAACTGACCGTCGTGGTCCTGATCTGCATCGCCATCGGTATCTGGGCATGAGCGATCCTCAAACCCTCGCCGTCTACGACGCTCAGGCAGACGACTACGATGCGATGATGCAGGCGGAAGCCACGGCCGACCCGCGCGTACACCATTTCATCACGGCCTTGCCCGAAGCGGCCAGCGTGCTCGACCTCGGCTGCGGGCCGGGGAACTATGCCCGCATTTTTGCAGAGGCCGGGCTGAAGGTCACCGCCATCGACGCCTCGGCGGAAATGGCAGGCCGCGCCGCGGCGATCCCCGGCGTGACGGCACGCCATGGGTTTTTCGAGGATGTGACGGAACAGGACGCCTATGATGGCATCTGGGCCAGTTTCTCCCTCCTGCACGCCCCGCGCGCCGAACTGCCGGGCCACCTCACCCGCCTGCGCGAGGCGCTGAAACCGGGCGGCACCTTTTTCATCGGCATGAAAACCGGCACCGGCGGCGGGCGTGACGATCTGGGAAGACATTATGAATACTACAGCCAGGAAGAACTGGAGACATTGCTGCAGACGGCAGGCTTCTCGCCGACACAGCACTGGACCGGCTATGGCAAAGGGCTGGCCGGGCAGTATGACGGCTGGATCGTGATCCACGCAAATGGCTAAACTTTACGCATATACCGATGGTGCCTGTTCAGGAAATCCCGGCCCCGGCGGCTGGGGCGCGCTGATGCAGGCGCGCGACGGCGACCGGGTGATCAAGGAACGCGAGCTCAAGGGTGGCGAAGCGGCCACCACCAACAACCGCATGGAACTGCTGGCCGCGATCCACGCGCTGGAGGCGCTGGAGCGGGACAGTGAAATCACCATCGTCACCGACAGCAACTACGTCAAGAACGGCATCACCGGCTGGATCCACGGCTGGAAAAAGAACGGCTGGAAGAACGCGGCCAGGAAACCGGTCAAGAACGCCGAACTCTGGCAGCGGCTGGACACCGCCAATGCCCGCCACCGGGTGACCTGGGAATGGGTCAAGGGCCACGCCGGCCACCCCGAGAACGAACGCGCGGATGCGCTGGCGCGAGCGGGCATGGCCCCTTTCAAGAAATGACCCTGCTCGCGGTTCTGGATTACGGATCGGTTCTGGTCTTTGCGATCACCGGAGCACTGGTGGCCAGCCGCGCCCAGCTTGACCTTGTGGGATTTGCCTTCATCGCCTGCCTCACGGCCCTGGGCGGCGGCACCATCCGCGACCTTCTGCTGGACCGCAACCCGATCTTCTGGATCGCAAACCCCACCTATCTAGCGGTGGCCGCCGGGGCGGCGCTGGTGGTCTTTTTCACGGCCCACCTGCTGGAAAGCCGGATGCGTGCGCTGGTCTGGCTTGACAGCGTCGCACTGGCGATTGCCGTCGCGGCGGGCGCGGGGGTGGCACTGGCGCTGGATCAATCCGCTGTCATCGTGGTGCTGATGGGCATGGTCACCGGCTGCATGGGCGGGCTGATGCGCGACGTCGTCGTGGGCGATGTGCCCGTGGTCCTGAAACAGGGAGAACTCTACGTGACCGCCGCCTTTGCCGGTTCCACGGCTGCAGCGCTGTCTCGTTATTACGGGTTTGACCTGCTCATCACCCTGCTGGCCTGCGCCGTGACCACCTGGGTTCTGCGCGCCGGGTCCCTTGCCTTCGGCTGGCACCTGCCCGTCTACAAGAGCACCCCGCCAAAGTCCTGACCCTGTTCTTTTTGGCCTTAAATATTCCCCGCCGGAGGCAATGGCCCGCAGGGCCATCCAACTACCTGCGCCAGTGGAACGGCACGATGATCAGCGCCCCGATGGAGGATACGATCGCATTCATGCCCGGGCTGGCGAAACCGATCCCGAACATGATCCGCACAAAATAGAACAGAAAGGCACCCCCGATGCAGATGATGATGCTCTGCAATATGCCGTTATGGGTCCACCCGGTCTTTTCAGAGACATAGCCGACGATCCCTGCAATCACCACGGTGCCGAAAAGTGCCAGAAACATCGCTTAACCTTCCCCCAGCAGGGTGCCGGGCGCAATCCGTGCGCCGCTTTGAAACACATCCGCGTCCTGAGCAGCCTTGCCCGCCTTTTGCAGACGCGTCAATGCAACCGCCCCGGTGCCGCAGGCAACATGCAGGCCTTCGGTCAATACCCGCCCCGGCTGCCCGCTCCCGTCAGCCAGCCGCGACCCCAGCACCTTGATGCGCGTCCCCTCCTGTTCGAACCAGGCCCCGGGAAAGGGCGACAGCCCCCGGATCAGGCGGTCGACCTCGGCCGCGGGCCGGGTCCAGTCGATGCGCGCCTCGGCCTTGTCGATCTTGGCGGCATAGGTCACGCCCGCCTCCGGCTGCGGCTCTGGCACGAGGGTGTCCAGATGCGCCAGCGCCTCGGTGATCGCTTCGGCGCCCAGCCTGCTCAGCCGGTCATGTAGCTGCGCGGTGGTTTCCTCCGCTCCGATATCCACCGCCCGGCGCAGCAACACCGGCCCGGTGTCCAGCCCTGCCTCCATCTGCATGATGCAGACCCCGGTCTGCGCATCCCCCGCCATGATCGCCCGGTGGATCGGGGCCGCGCCGCGCCAACGGGGCAAAAGACTGGCGTGAATGTTCAGGCATCCGCGCGCGGGCGCATCCAGAATCGCCTGCGGCAGGATCAGACCATATGCGACCACCACCGCCACATCCGCCTTCAGCTCTGCAAACGCGGCCTGAGCGGCCTCGGATTTCAGCGACACAGGATGCCGGACGTTCAGCCCCATGGCTTCTGCCCGCTGATGTACCGGCGTCGGCCTGTCCTTCTTGCCGCGCCCGGCAGGACGGGGCGGCTGGCAATAGACCGCGGCGATGTCATGCCCGGCGGCCACCAGCCCCTCCAGCACCGGGACGGAGAATTCGGGTGTGCCCATGAAAACGATACGCATCAATGTCTCCCGACGGAGGGCGGCGGATGGCCCGCCCTAGCTGTTCAGTTTCTTTGCACGCCGCAGCAGCATGTCGCGTTTGACCTTGCTCAAGTGGTCGAAATACATCCGCCCGGCCAGGTGGTCGATCTGATGCTGGACCGAGGTTGCCTCAAGCCCCACGAACTCGCCGCGCCTGATCGTTCCCGTCTCGTCCATATAGCGCACGCTGACCGCGCGCGGGCGGCTGATCCTGGCGGACACCCCCGGCAGGTTGGGCGAGGCTTCCTCGTAGTCGTTCATCTTCACCGATGCTTCCAGCACCTGTGGATTGGCCATGCGGATGCGTTTCTTGCGGTCCCTGGAGGCATCGACGACAGCAAGCTGCAGCATCACGCCGATCTGCGGCGCGGCCAGCCCGACACCGGGCATGGCATCCATCGTCTCGATCATGTCCTCCCAGATCGCGCGGATCTCATCCGTGATCTCGGGCACCTTTTCCGCAGCGGTGCGCAGGCGCTTGTCCGGCCAGGCAATGCACTTGCGCAGTGTCATAGCCCCTCATACTCGGCCAAAAGCGCCGCCCTTGTGTCGCTGTCCAGGTGATCAAAGGTCACCACACCGTCCAGATGATCCAGCTCATGCTGCGCACAGACGGCGGCGAAACCGTCAAAGCTCTGAACATAGCGGCCCCCGTTCAACCCGGTCCAGACCATCTGCACCCGCGTCGGACGGTTGACCATCGCGGTTACGCCGGGAATGCTCAGGCATCCCTCCTCGGTGTCGGCGCGGTCCTCACCAACCTCCTGTATCATCGGGTTGATGCAGACCAGCGGGTCGGGCTTGCCCTCTTTCCAGCCGACATCCATCACGAAGAGACGCAGCATCGCACCCACCTGGGGCCCGGCCAATCCGCGCCCGGGTGCGGCATACATGGTTTCCAGCATGTCGGCAGCCAGCGTTTCGATCTCCGGCGTGATCCCGGCCACGGGGGCACAGATCTCTGTCAGGCGCGGGTCCGGCCAGGTCAGGATCGGCAGAATGCTCATGTCCGCGCCAGTTCGCGCTTCAGCTTGACCATCTTGCGGGTGATCATCTGCCGTTTCAGCGGCTTGAGGTAATCGATGAACAGCTTGCCATCCAGGTGGTCGATCTCGTGCTGCACACAGGTCGCCCAGAGCTTGTCAAAGGTTTCTGTCCGTTCGTTCCCGTCCCGGTCGATCCAGCGCACCTCCACCTCTGCCGGGCGGGTCACATCGGCATATTGGTCCGGTATGGACAAACACCCTTCCTCATAGGTGTTCAGCCGGTCAGAGGAGGCGATGACTTCGGGGTTGAACATGACCAGCGGGCGGGGTGCTTCACCCTCCGCCTTGACGCAATCCAGCACGATCAACCGGCTCGACACGCCGATCTGCGGTGCGGCAAGGCCGATGCCCGGCGCTTCATACATGGTCTTCAGCATGTCATCGGCCAGGGCGCGCAAATCGTCAGACAGGTCGTCCACGGGCGCTGCTGCCTTTTTCAGGCGCGGGTCGGGGTGCAAAAGGATCGTGCGCTTCATGGCCACGATTTAGGGCAACACCTGCACCTCTGCAACCGGGGGCTTGCAGCCGCGGGAATTGAGGATAGCTTGCACCCCAAGTTTATAGGAGCGCCTCATGAGTTTTGACGAGATCATCGACCGCCGTGGCAGCCATTGTGCCAAATGGGACAAGATGGAAGCCATTTATGGCGTGCCACGCGACACCGGAATCGCGATGTGGGTCGCCGACATGGATTTCCAGCCGCCCCAGGTGGTGCGCGATGCCCTGCAGGCACAGGTCGATCACGGTTTCTTCGGCTATTTCGGCGATGACAGCAAATACCTCGCCGCGATCCAGTGGTGGATGGAAAACCGCCACGGCTGGAAGGTCGATCCCTCCTGGGTCTTCACCACCCACGGTCTGGTGAACGGCACCGCACTCTGCGTCGAAAGCTTCACCGCGCCCGGCGAAGGGGTCATCCTGTTTACCCCGGTCTATCATGCCTTTGCCCGGGTCATCTCTGCGGCGGGCCGTCAGGTTGTCGAATGCGAGATGATCAACGACAACGGTCGCTACGAGATGGATTTCGACCGCTGGGACGCTCAGATGACCGGCAACGAAAAGATGCTGGTCCTGTGTTCCCCGCACAACCCCGGCGGGCGCGTCTGGACCCGTGAGGAACTGCAGGGCGTGGCCGATTTCGCAAAGCGCCACGACCTGATCATCGTTTCCGACGAAATCCACCATGACCTCGTGATGCCCGGCCACAAACATACGCCGATGGCGCTGATCGAAGGGGTCACCGACCGGCTGGTGATGATGACCGCCTCCACCAAGACCTTCAGCATTGCGGGGGCGCACGTCGGCAATGTGATCATCGAAGACGACAAGCTGCGCGCGAAATTCGGTGCGCGGATGATGGCACTGGGCCTGTCCCCCAACTCATTCGGTCTTTTCATGGCCACCGCCGCCTATTCGCCCGAAGGGGCCGCCTGGGTCGATGATCTGGTGACCTATCTGGATGGCAACCGAAAGCTGTTCGATGCGGCGATCGATGCCATTCCCGGGCTGTCGTCGATGAAGCTGGAGGCCACCTATCTGTCATGGGTGAACTTCGAGGATACCGGCATGCCGATGAGCGAGGCCATCAAGCGGGTTCAGGAAGACGCCGCCATCGCGGTCAACCACGGTGAGACATTCGGCAAGGGGGGCGAGACATTCATGCGCTTCAACATCGCCACGCCCCGCGCCCGTGTCGAAGAGGCCTGCAACCGCCTGACGGACGCCTTCCGCGATCTGCAATAGCGGCGTTCAGCCCCTGCGCCTGTCGGTAATCAGCCCGGCGGGCGCGTTTTCCGCCCTTTCAAAGTCAAGTGCGGCATGGTCCGCCACGGGTGTGGCGCGCTTGAATTCATAATGCATCTCACCCGGAACAACCTCGTCCGTGGCGACAATCAGGCACTGGAACAGATGCTTGGCCCCGTCGAAAATATCGACCAGCCCGCGTAGTTTTGGCGCATCCTGAGCGTCCACGGCAAAACCCGATTTCCACATCCGCAAAATCGGATAGGTCACCCCGCCCACGTCGATCCGCAACCGGGACGCGCGTCTCAGGCTCGCCATGCGGGCCGCATCAAGGCCTGCCTGAACCTCTTTCGAGAATACCGTTTCCATGAAATCCCCCACCCAACTGATTAATCAAACTGGGCGAAAGCCAAACAAAATCAAGTGAATATTTCATTACGGGGATCATCTGTGCAAGGTTGCAGATGTGCTGCGCGCGGGGATTCCTGTGCGCAAGCCTCCAACCGCTCTAGATATGGTTTGGACTGAAAAGGGGAGAACAACATGGGCCTTCTGATCGACGGCGTTTGGCACGACAAATGGTATGACACCAGCAAGACAGGCGGCAAATTCGAACGTTCCGCCGCGCAGTTTCGCAACTGGATCACCTCCGACGGCGCGCCCGGACCATCCGGCACCGGCGGTTTTGCAGCCGAATCGGGCCGGTATCACCTCTATGTCAGCTTTGCCTGCCCCTGGGCACACCGCACCCTGATCTTCCGCCAGATCAAGGGCCTGGCCGATCACATCAGTATTTCCGCCGTCCACCCCGATATGCTGGGCGAGGGCTGGACCTTTGACACCGATTTCCCCGGTGCCACCGGCGACACCCTGTTCGGCCTGCCCTATGCGCGCGACATCTACATCCGCGCAGACCCCAGGTTCAGCGGCCGCGTGACCGTGCCGATCCTGTGGGACAAATCGCAGGGCACGATCGTCTCCAACGAAAGCGCAGAGATCATCCGCATGTTCAACAGCGCGTTCAACGGGGTCACCGGCAATACCGACGACTATTACCCGGAGCCGCTGCAGGCCCGGATCGAAGAGCTGAACGCCCGCATCTACGACACCTTCAACAACGGCGTCTATCGGTCGGGCTTTGCCACCACGCAGGAGGCCTACGAAGAGGCTGTCTATCCGCTGTTCGACACCCTGGACTGGCTTGAGGATATCCTGTCGACCAACCGCTACCTGACAGGGGATCGGGTGACCGAAGCCGATTGGCGCCTGCTGCCGACGCTGCTGCGCTTTGACAAGGTCTATCACACGCATTTCAAATGCAACCGCAGCCGCATCACCGATTACCCGAACCTCTGGGCCTACACCCGTGAGCTGTACCAATGGCCCGGCGTGTCGGACACGGTGAACTTCGATCACATCGTGCGCCACTACCACTACAGCCACGAGTCGATAAATCCCTACCGGATCATCCCGATCAACCCGCAGCCGGACTTTGACGCGCCGCACGGACGCGGCTGATCAGGGCGGGTCAGGCGCTGTCCACTTCCCGGCCATAATGCTGCACCATCGCGGCAAGGTCTTCCGGCTCGGTCCCCACGGGAACAAGGGCCCGGGCATTCGCGACATGGGCAAATATCGACCCATCCGAAAAGAACGAGGTGTTGGAGACAAAGATCACCTGCGCTTTCGGCATCCTGTAATTGGCGAAATCCGCAACCGCCAGCGCGGCACCGTCAGCCAGCACAAGGTTCAGGATGATGATCTGGGGTTCATTCTCTGACAGGTAGCTGACCGCATCGTCCTGTGTATGGCGCAGAACCACGTCCATCCCGTGCCGCTCAAGATGCCGCTTCCAAAGCCGACCCAGCTCAGCACAGCTTTCGACGATCAGCACTTTCATATGGGGTCCTCGTCCGGCAGCGGGGCGCACCATGGCCTGAATAACGGTGGTCTGCCCGATAGGTTAACAAATGGTTAAAAAGCGGTGAAATTGATTAACGATTCAGACTTTCCTTGAAGATCGCGATTTTTTCAGCTTTGACAACGCAGAGTGAGGGAATTTTAGGCCAATATGTCAGTCGATCAAGTAGCGCCAAAATCAGCAAAGCGTGATCATGGGGGCGGTGTTGACGCCGCCGCCCGGCGTTTTGGCGGCACGCGCGACAGCTGGCTGGACCTTTCAACCGGGATAAACCCCCTGCCCTATGATGTGCCTGATCTGCCCGCCTCGGACTGGACCGACCTGCCCGACGAAAACGCCCGCCTCCGGCTTGAGACCGCGGCCCGGCACTTCTGGAATGTACCGAAGGGGGCAGCGATCTGCGCCGTCCCCGGGGCCTCGGCGGCCATTGCACGCATTCCCCTGCTTGCGGCAGCGGACCGGGTGCGCATCCCCGAACCTACCTATAACGAACATGCCGCCGGGTTTGCAGCGGCTGGCTGGCAGGTGGGGGCGCAGGCGGGCAGCGCCTCTGTGCTGGTCAACCCGAACAATCCGGACGGGCGCATCTGGCAGGCCGGCGATCTGGACGGTGCATTGCGTGTCATCGACGAAAGCTTTTGTGACGTCACCCCAGCAGCAACCCTGATGGATCAGGCCACCCGGCCCGGCACGCTGATCCTGAAGAGCTTTGGCAAATTCTGGGGTCTGGCGGGTCTGCGGCTGGGATTTGTCATCGGCGATCCCGCACTCGTTCACCAATTGTCTGCCGGGCTCGGACCCTGGGCGGTATCCGGTCCGGCGCTGCGGATCGGCGCGCTTGCGCTTGAGGATCAGGCCTGGGCCGACAAGACACGCGTTCGCCTGCAAAGCGATGCGGCGCGGCTGGATCAACTGATGATCAACGCCGGGGCAGATGCCATTGGTGGCACGACGCTGTTCCGGCTTTACGATGTCGCCAATGCCGCCGACTGGCAGATGCGGCTGGCCTCCCATCGGATATGGTGCCGGGTGTTCCCCTATAACGCGCGCTGGCTCCGGCTGGGCCTGCCTGCACCAGACGCCTGGCAAAGGCTGGAACGGGCGCTGGCATGACCGCAGTTCTGCTTCTCCTGGCGATGCTTCTGGACGCCGCATTGGGCGAACCCGAATGGCTCTGGCGGCGTGTGCCTCATCCCGCCGTCCTCATGGGCCGTGCGGTTGCCTGGTGCGACGATAAACTGAACACGGGCCAGGCGCGCAGGGCAAAGGGCCTTGCAGCCATCGCCGGCCTTGTGGTCGCCGCAGCGGTAACGGGGCAGATCCTCAGCCTGCTGGGACCGGTGGTAGAGGTGCTGGTGGTGGCGATCCTGCTGGCGCAACGCTCCCTTGTCGCACATGCGAATGCGGTTGCCGATGGCCTGCGCCTGTCCCTGCCTGCGGGCCGCCGCGCGGTTGCGATGATCGTCAGCCGCGACACCGCCGATATGTCGCCCTCTGCCGTCGCCCGCTCTGCCATCGAAAGCGCATCCGAAAACCTGAGCGACGGGGTCATCGCACCGGCCTTCTGGTTTCTGATCGGCGGGCTTCCAGGCATTCTGATCTACAAGGTTGTCAACACCGCCGACAGCATGATCGGCTACCGCACCCCGCGCCACAAGGATTTTGGATGGGCATCTGCACGGCTTGACGATCTGCTGAACCTGATCCCGGCACGCCTGACCGCAGTGCTGATCGCCCTGACCTCCGGCGTGATCAACGACTGGCGCGCCATCGCCGATGACGCCCGCCTGCACCGATCCCCGAATGCCGGCTGGCCCGAAGCCGCCATGGCCCGCGCGCTTGGTGTGGCCTTGGCCGGGCCACGGGCATATGATGGCGCGATGCAGAACTTTGCATGGGTCCATCCCGCCGGAAGGCGCACCCTGGCTGCCGCTGACGTGGACGCGGCGATCCGCCGGTTGTGGCAGGCCTGGGGCGTGATGCTGGGCCTGTGTGCGATATTGATACTGATTTCGTCCTGAAGGATTTTCATGCGCCAACTTATTTGTACGCTTGCCCTGACACTCCTGGCCCAGCCCGTCCTGGCCGACACGCCCTGCGGCGGTAACTTTGCAAGCTTCGTCTCCGAGCTGAAGACCGAAGCAATTGCAAATGGCATTGAACCCGCGACGGCGGATGCTTTCTTTGACGGCATCCGGCAGGACCCGGCTGTTCTGGCAGCAGACCGCAAACAGGGTGTCTTCCAGATCCCGTTCGTGGATTTCGCGCGCCGCCTGATCTCCGAAGATCGCCTGCGCCGGGGCCGGGCCAACGCCCAGAAATACGATGCAATCTTTGACCGGGTAGAAACCGAATATGGCGTTGACCGTGGCGTCTTGCTGGCCTTTTGGGCCTTCGAGACGGATTACGGCGCATTCCAGGGAGATTTCAACACGGCCAATGCCCTGGTCACACTGGCACATGATTGCCGCCGTCCCCAATTGTTCCGCCCCCAGGTACTGGCTGCGGTGACGCTCTTTGCCCAGGGCGGGTTCGATCCGCGCCGGACCACCGGTGCATGGGCCGGGGAAATCGGCATGGTCCAGATGTTGCCCCGCGATATTCTGGAGAACGGCGTGGACGGTGATGGCGACGGTGTCGTTTCGCTCAAGACATCGGCCCCCGATGCGCTGCTGTCCGGGGCCAGGATGCTGCAAAGCCTCGGCTGGCGCGCCGGTGAACCCTGGCTTGCCGAAGTTGTCATGCCATCGGATTTCGACTGGTCCCTGACCGGCCTGGAGACGACGAAACCGGTGTCCGAATGGCAAGCGCTTGGGGTGCAGCCCCGCAACGGCCCGCTGGCCGAGGGGCTGACAGGATCGGTCCTGCTGCCGCAGGGCAAGGATGGCCCGGCCTTCCTGGCCTATCCCAATTTCCGGGTCTATTTCGACTGGAACCAGAGCTTTACCTACGTCATGACCGCCGCCTATTTCGCCACCAGGCTTCAGGGTGCGCAGGTCTTTGACCCAGGCAGCCCCCGGACCGGGCTGGACGGCACCCAGATGAAGGCCCTGCAAACCAAACTGGAAGCACGCGGTCATGATGTCGGTGGTGTTGACGGCATCCTTGGCGCGGGCACCCGCGCCGCCGTGCGCGCAGAACAGGTGCGGCTTGGCCTGACAGTCGACGGATGGCCAACGCCCGAACTGCTATCGCAACTTTGAACCCAGGAGAAACCACATGCCTCTGAAGAAAACATCCGCCCAGATGGTTGCCGATGCCCGCGCGAAGATCGAGGAGATTGACAGCGAGGCGGCCATCGCCCTGCTGAAAGACCCCGATGTCCAGTTCGTCGATCTGCGCGACCCGCGCGAACGTGATCGCAGCGGTTTCATCCCCGGCGCATTTCATTGCCCGCGTGGCATGCTGGAATTCTGGGTCGATCCCGAAAGCCCCTATTTCAAGGATGTCTTTGCCCAGGACAAGAAGTTCGTCTTCCATTGCGCCTCCGGCTGGCGCTCTGCCATTTCGGTCGCCACGCTGCAGGAGATGGGCTTTGAGGCAGCCCACCTGCGGGACGGTTTCGGCGGCTGGGAAAAGGCCGGTGGCCCGGTGGAAAAGAAGGGCGATCCCGAAACGCTTTAGTCAGTTTCCCGGCCGGAACGGGTATCGCCAGACAAGGCGCATGTTTGCATTTTGTTTAGCTTTGACTTATATTCTGAAGATCGAAACGAAGTTGTAGTCCAGCTTCTTCACCTGAACTACAGACCCCGCAGAGCGTCTACTCTGCGGGGTCACTCTTTTTCAGGGTATCAAACCCCGAGCCAGAGCCGGATGATCGCGACGATCAGTGTAGCCACACCAATCAGGACCATCCATTTTCGAAACGATTGCTCTTCCAGCCTCATCACCTCCTTCCACCGCGACGGGTCGCGGCCGGGGCATGGTGCGGACAGAATTTTCAGGAACGGTTAACCATCATCGGCGCACCGGAAAGCGGTCGCCCTTCTGCGTCAGCAAGACGACGCCGCCGTCGCGCCATGCAAAGCGGTCGCAACGATTGCGCCCGTTGTGGAAGGCCACGCAGACGGTGCCATCGGCGCCGATATCATAGACCCCATAGGCCGTTGCCCCGCCCGCATAGGAATAGCTGTAGGCGCCGCCGACAAAATAGCGCGACTGACCGTCGTCATGATAGGTCAGCGTCTGCCCGTCGATCAGCGCATGGACTTCGGCAGCGGCCAGAACGGTATCCCCCGCCAGAACGGCATAGGGATCGGCAGTTGCAGGTGCCGCGGCCAGCAGCAGAGGGATCAGGAAACGCATGAACATGGGTAACGCGCCAACTGCCCCGCGTCAAAACACCATCGCGCAAAACACGTCGATGTTACGCTCGGGGCGTTTTCTCAGACCACCAGTTCTCAGGCCACCAGCGTTTCAGCCTTTTTCAGATCCACGGAGACCAGCTGACTGACCCCCTGTTCGGCCATGGTGACACCGAACAGCCGGTCCATGCGTGCCATGGTGACCGCATGGTGGGTAATGATCAGAAAACGCGTGTCTGTCTGGCGGCACATCTCGTCCAGCAGGTCACAAAAGCGCGTGACGTTGGCATCGTCCAGCGGCGCATCGACTTCGTCCAGCACGCAGATCGGGGCCGGATTTGCCAGGAACACGGCAAAGATCAACGCCATCGCCGTCAGCGTCTGCTCCCCCCCGCTGAGCAGGCTGAGCGTGCTCAGCTTCTTGCCCGGCGGCTGGCACATGATCTCAAGCCCGGCCTCAAGCGGGTCGTCGGATTCGACCATCACCAGGTTGGCCTCCCCCCCGCCGAACAGATGCCGGAACAGCATGGAGAAGTTGGAATTCACCTGCTCGAAGGCCGTCAGCAGACGCTCCCGGCCCTCCCGGTTCAGGCTGGCAATGCCCGAACGCAGGGTCTTGATCGCCTCTTCGAGGTCGTTCTTCTCCGCGATCAGTGAATCATGCTCTTGCTGAACGTCCTTTGCATCTTCTTCGGCGCGCAGGTTCACCGCCCCCAGCGCGTCACGCTGGCGTTTCAGCCGGTTCACGTCAGCTTCCAGCGCATCGGCACCGGGCATCTGGTCCGGGTTGGTGTCCAGACGTGTCAGCAATTGGTTCGGGGTCAGTTGGCTGTCCTCGGCAATCCGCTCCGCCGCTGCGGTCACGCTTTCGCGGGCCGCCTCGGCGCGTGCTTCGGACCCTGCGCGGGCCTCGCGCGCTTCGGAGGCCTCCCGCTCTGCTTCCCGCTCTGCCACAGCCGCCTCGCGCAGCGCGCTTTCCGCCTTTGACAGCGCATCGGCGGCCGTGCCGCGCCGCGCTTCGGCCCTGGCAATCTCACTGCTCAATTCTTCGCGCCTGGCGGCCAGTTCGGCCGGCGCCGCGCTGGCGTCCTTCAATTCACTTTCGGAGGCCGTCTTGCGCTCCACCAGTTCCGCAGTCCGCTTTTCAGCCGTCTCAAGGCGGTGTTTCCAGCCGCTCAGCTCCTTGACGACCTCCTGCGACCGCTTCAAACGGGCCTCGCCCTCGCGGCGCAATTCGTCATGTGCGGAACGACGCGACATCATGGTGATGCGGGCTGCCTCAACGGTCATGCGGATATCGTCCACAGCTGCACGAGCCTGCGCGAGATCGCCCAGTTCCGCCAGGGCGCGCTCGGCCTCCAGTACCCGGCCACGGGCGGCCATCGCCTCATCCTCGTGGCGCTTGACGGCCAGCCCAAGGCTTTCGAGCCGCCCTTCGGCAAGGTTACGGTCCGCCTCGGACCGGCTCAGCGCGCGTCCGGCGTCCGCAACCATGCGGTCCGCCTGCCTGCGGGCTTCACGCGCCCGCTTGTCTGCCTCGGTCTGTTCCACCATGAGACGGGTCAGGGTCTCATGCGCAGCCCGGGCACCCTCGGCGCGCTGGCTGGCCTGCTCCAGCGATTGTTTCAAAACCTCCAGGCGGTTCAACTGCTGCAACCGAAGCGCCGCAGCAGATGGCGCATCCTCGGCCCAGGCGCGGTAGCCGTCCCAGCGCCACAAATCCCCCTCCAGAGACACCAGCCGCTGCCCCGGCAGCAGTGCCGCCTGCAATGCCGGACCTTCATCCGGGTCCACCAGACCAATCTGCCCCATCCGCCGGGTCAGCACATCCGGCACCGACACATGCTGCGTCAGGGGTGTCACCCCTGCGGGCAGCGGTTGATCCGTGTCATAGGCAGGCAGGATCGCCCAGCCTGACGGGCCATCGCTGTCGACTTCCGGCGCACGCAGATCGTCGGCAAGCGCCGCACCCAAGGCCTTTTCAAAGCCATGTTCGACCTGCAAACGGTCGAGGATCTGGCCGCCTTCCGCAGTGTCACGCTCCAACAGCTTTGCCAGCGCGCCGGTTTCGGCCCTGAGCGCGTTCATCTCGCCCTCAGCCTCGGAGCGTTCGGCCCGCGCGTCAGCCTCGCGGCCCTGCGTTTCGGCGCGTGCTTCCTCGGCCTGGTGCAGGGCCTCATCCGCCGATGCCGCTGCGGCCACCGCCTCTGTCTCGGCAGCTTTGGCCGCATCGAAATCCTCTGCCGCCTTGGCCAGCGCGGCGCGGCTTTGGGTGACCGCTTCCTGTGCCTTCAACGCCTCGGCTTCCGACTTTGCCTGCGTCTTGCGGCTGTCCTCCAGCAGGCGCTCGGCCGATCCGTGCCGCGCGGCCAGACGGGCCACGTCTTCGGTCAGTTGCGACAGATCACCCTCGCGCGCCTGCAGCACGGTCGCGGCCTCGCGTGCCGCGTCTGACGCGCGTTCCAGCGCGGTCTCGTGCCCTTCGCTCGCCTTGGCCAGCTCGCGCTGCTCCCATTCCAGCCGCTCAATGGTTTCGCCCGCATCACGGTTCAACCCGCCTTCGCGTTCGATGTCGCGCGTCAGCTGCGCGATCCGGTTCGTCAAGGTCTCGATCGCGGTCTGCGCCCGGGCCTCCTGATCCGCAAGGGTATCGCGCTGCACGACCAGACGTTGCAGAACAGCGGCGGCAATGGCTTCTTCCTCGCGCAGGGGCGGCAGGGCTTCTTCCGCCGCGCTGCGTGCCTTGATCGCCTGCTGGACGATGCTCTGGGCCTGTGCTGCTGCCGTCACACGCGCCCGCAGGTCATCTTCCGCCTTCGCGCGGGCATCATCCGCCTCGCGCCAGCGCCGATACAGCAGCATCCCCTCGGTCCTGCGCAGCTGATCGCCGATCTCGCGATAGCGCGCCGCCTGGCGGGCCTGCCGCGCAAGCTGCGCAAGCTGGGTGGCCAGCTGTTCGATCACGTCGTCGACCCGCGCCAGGTTCGCCTCGGCACCGTTCAGCTTCAGCTCCGCCTCGTGACGCCGCTGGTACAGACCGGAAATACCGGCCGCTTCCTCAAGGATCCGGCGGCGGTTCTTGGGCTTGGCGTTGATCAGCTCGCTGATCTGACCCTGCCGCACCAGCGCAGGGCTGTGCGCCCCTGTCGAGGCATCGGCAAACAGCATCTGCACATCGCGCGCGCGCACGTCCTTGCCCGCCGCCTTATAGGCGCTGCCCACATCGCGGGTGATCCGGCGCACGATCTCAAGCGCGTCGTGATCGTTGAACCCCGCCGGGGCCAGACGTTCCGAATTGTCGATATGCAGGGCCACTTCGGCAAAGTTGCGGGCAGGCCGGGTTGCAGCACCTGCAAAGATCACGTCTTCCATGCCACCGCCGCGCATCGCGGTGGGGCGGTTTTCACCCATCACCCAGCGCAGCGCTTCCAGCAGGTTCGATTTACCACAGCCATTCGGACCCACCACCCCGGTCAGACCATCGGCGATGATCAGATCCGTCGGATCGACAAAGCTCTTGAAGCCCGTCAGCCTGAGTTTGGAAAAGCGCACCTAGAATGGCCCCGATGATTCAGTCATCCATGGAAAATGCGGTCCGAAAGGCCATCCTGTCAACAGCAACACACCAGAACAAGGGGGAGCGAAGGACTTATCCACAAGATATTGCGGTTTCAGAAGGCCGCGCAGTCCAGGTCGAGCGAAACCTCGCCGGCGATCTCGATTTCGCTGCCCGGCACCGGAAGACATTCGATTTCCCATGGCATCGACCTGCGGCTTTTCGGCGGCGGACCGTTGCCGCAATCGAGCCGCGCAAAGGCCTGGGCCTGGTCGCCGGTCACCTCCACCACCTTGCAACCGCTCACCATCGCGATCGCCGCACCGGCGCGCGACTGGATCGGTCCGAACCTCGGCGCATATTGCGCGTTGACGCGAATGGCCTCGGCCCTGCCACCCCGCACCCTGACATCGAAGGTGGAGCCCTGAACGGTCACACGCGTCGGGGCGACCCCGCGAAATTCAGGCGACGGGGTATTGCAGGCAATCAGGAATACCGCGGCACAAACAGCAAACAGGGATCTCATGACACCAGTGGAGGGCGGAAGGGTTAACAAATCCTTTCCCCCAGGGGCCCGCGAGACCAAACCGCCATAATGCATTTGCGGCAGGGGCGCTCTGGTCATATGATTTGACCAATTCAAGGGAAAGCCCATGCCATTCCAACCCGTCACCCCCGAGAAACTGTCCCAGGCCGTGATCCGCCAGATCGAGAAACTGATCCTGCGCGGCATCCTGCGTCCGGGAGAGCGGCTGCCGCCGGAGCGTGAACTGGCCGAGCGTCTGAACGTCTCCCGCCCGTCGCTGCGCGATGCCATCGGTGCGCTGCAGGCGGCCGGTCTGCTCAGCGCCAAGGCTGGTGCCGGGGTTTATGTCGCTGACGTCCTTGGCAGCGCCTTCGCGCCCGCGCTGGTGGAATTGTTCGCGCGCCATGACGAGGCTGTCTTAGACTATCTGTCGTTCCGGCGCGACATGGAGGGGCTGGCAGCAGAACGTGCCGCCACCCATGGGTCGGACACCGATCTGGCCGTGGTGCAGGCGGTCTATGACAAGATGGAAGCCGCCCACGGCAAGCGTAACGGCGATGAAGAGGCGCAGCTGGACGCGCAGTTTCACATGGCCATCATCGAGGCCAGCCATAACGTGGTCATGCTGCACATGATGCGCTCGATGTACGAGCTGCTGCGCGGCGGTGTGTTCTACAACCGGCAGGTGATGTTCAAGCAACGCACAACCCGCGCCGCCCTGCTGGACCAGCACCGCGCCATCAACGATGCGCTGCAGGGAAGGGACGCAACACAGGCGCGGGCGGCCGTCGAAGCGCATCTGGATTATGTCGAGGATGCGCTGACCAACCAGAAAAAGGCCGACCGGAACGAAAGCATCGCACGCCAGCGGTTGCAGCACGAAACGAAAGGATAACCCGCAGGTCCCAGGGGGCGCGCGCTCTTCACGGGTTTCGCCGGGACGTTGCCCCCGGAACGAAAAAAGCCCCGGCAGGGCCGGAGCTTTCAAACGTTTCTGGAAACGCCGATCAGTGCAGCTTGGCGTCGACCTGCGTAATTGCATCGTCGATCAGCTTGTTGCCTTCTGCTGCCGACATCTGCTTGGCGATGACATCGCGTGCCGCAGCAATCGCAATCGTCACGGCCTGATCACGGACTGCCTTGATCGCTGCCGCCTGGGCAGAACCGATCTGGTCTTCCGCAGCCGCAAGACGACGCTCAACCGATTTGGCCAGCTCTTCACGCGCCTGTCCGGCTGAACGCTGCGCTTCTTCCTTGGCGGTTGCGACGATGCGGTCGGCCTGTTCCTGCACTTCCTTCTGCTTGCGCTCGTAGCTTGCCAGCAGGGTCTGTGCTTCTTCGCGCAGGGCGCGGGCTTCTTCCAGCTCGGTCCGGATGTCCGCGGCACGTTTGTCCAGCATCACGCCGATCATGCCGGGCACCTTGAAATAGAACAGCACGGCAATGAACAGGATGAATGCCAGAAGCACCACGAAGTCGGTGTTCCCCAGCGAAAAGAACACGTCGCCTGCGGCAAGCGCCGGTGACGCGGCAAGAGCGGCGGTGAGGGCGGTCAGGGTCAAACGCATGGTTTATCCTTTCATCCGGGATGCAACGGCCGCATTGACAGTCTTTGCATCCGCCTTGCCACCCATGGCTGCCACGATCTCTTTTGTGGTGTCCTTGGCGACTTTCTCCACGTTCTCCAACGCCCCTTCGCGGATTTCCGCGATGGCTTTTTCGGATTCGGCGGTCTTGGCCGCGATCTCTTCGTCGGCCTTGGCCATGGCGGCATTGAGATCCGCCTGCATGTCGGCCTTGGCATCTGCGATGATGCGCTGCGCCTCGGCGCGGGCATCGACAAGCGCCTTGTTATAGGCCTCTTCCGCTTCCAGGGCCTTGGCCTTGAGATCCTCGGCAGCGGCGATATCGTTTGTGATCGTGCCCTGCCGTTCCGACAGAACCGCGCCGATGCGCGGCAGCGCCACGCGGGACAGGATCAGGTAGGTCGCGATCAGCGCCAGCACCAGCCAGAAAATCTGGTTTCCCCAAGTGGAGAAATCCAGCTGCGGCATGCCGGGTGTGCTTGCGTGTTCCGCCATATCGACGCCAATGGCGTCGGCAAGGCCATCGCTATGTGTTTCAGTTGCCATCAGGGCCTCCTTGGAAACTTGGCCTATACGCTTGGGCGGATGTCAACACACCCGCCCGTTCGTAAGGATGTCGTAACCTGGAAGTTAAACGGCGAACATCAGCAGCAGCGCGACGAGGAAGGCAAAGATGCCCAGCGCTTCTGCGAACGCGATGCCGATGAACAGGGTTGCTGTCTGCGATGCAGCAGCCGAAGGGTTGCGCAATGCGCCAGCCAGGTAGTTGCCTGCAACGTTGCCAACCCCGATTGCGGCTGCGCCGGAACCGATTGCTGCCAGACCTGCGCCGATGTGTGCGAGTTCGCCTTCCATGTGAATTCTCCTTACGATTGGAAGTTGAGAGGTGGCGGGCAAGCCCGCCGTTATCTTAGTGATGCGGGTGAAGCGCGTCCTTGAGGTAGACACACGTCAGGATCGTGAAAACATAGGCCTGGATAAAGGACACCAGAACCTCAAGCCCGTACATCGCGGTGATCGCCACCACGGAGACGGGACTGATGATGGTGATCGCGGCGAAACCTGCGAAAACCTTGATCACCGCGTGGCCCGCCATGACGTTGCCTGCCAGACGAATGGAGTGGCTGACCGGGCGGACGAAGTAGGAAATCAGTTCGATAATCGCCAGGATCGGGCGCAGCGCCAGCGGCGCGGAAGCAACCCAGAACAGGCCCAGGAAGCTGGCGCCATTCTTGACGAACCCCAGGATCGTGACGGTCAGGAACACGGCCAGGGCCAGCAGAACCGTCACCGCGAAGTGAGATGTCGGCGTGAAAGACGTCGGGATCAGCCCGAGGAAGTTGGCGCAGACAATGAACATGAACAGCGTCATGATGTAGGGGAAGTATTTCACCCCCTCCTTGCCGCAGATATCCTCGACCATCTTGTAGACAAAGCCATAGGCCAGCTCTGCCACCGACTGCATCCGCGAAGGCACGATGGCCCGCTTGGAGCTGCCCAGGACCATCAGCGCAAAGGTCGCCACAACCGCAAGGAACATCCAGAAAGTCGCATTGGTCACCGTGTACCAGGAAACCGCGCCCTCGCCGAAAAACGGTTCGACGATGAATTGATCCATCGGGTGAAAGACCAGACCGCCTTCTTCTGCACCGTGTGTCTCTGTCGCCATCTCAGGCTCCTTCGTTCCTGTCGTCCGTGTCGGACGCGTCCCCGGTCATTTCGACCATCTTCTTTTCCTGGATTTCCTGTGCGGAGCGGAGCATCGTCTTTACCCCCGCCGCCAGGCCCAGCATGACAAACAGCACCATGAAGATCGGCAATGTACCAAACAGCACATCCAGCCCGTATCCGATGCCAAAACCGATCCCCAGACCGGCCACAAGTTCGATCACCATCCGCCAGGCAAGCTGTGCCTGAGAGTGATGTTCATCCGCACGGGGCTTGGGCGCGCTGCGCTTCTTTACGGCTTTGATCCGCGCCTCTAGCTGCTCAAGCTGCTGCTGCTGGTCCGGATCGCTCATGCCGCATACCCCAAGGGATGACTTGGGCGTTAGGTACTGGGCAGGGCCGTTAGAGTCAACTGAGATCGGAGAGGCAATAAAGCAATCATTTACAATGCGTTACAGGTCGAATGAGATCGCTTCGCGACACGACGCCCCCGCCAGCACGCCGAAACTGCGGTGCTTTTCATATTCAACCTTTTGGTTGATCATTCTCGTCCGGTGTCCGCCAGGCCGCCGTCTGCTCAAACAACCAGTCACGGAAAACGCGCACGGCCTTGCGGCGCAGGACCCCATGACCACGCACCAGATGATACCCCCCTTCGCGAATCCCGATGTCGGAAACCCGCAGCAGCCGCCCCGCCGCCACCTCGCCTGCGACCACCTCTTCGGACACCAGCAAGACGCCCTGACCGGCAATCGCGGCCTCGACGCTCAGAACGGAACTCAGCCGCCAGGTAAACGCCGGCACTTCCGCCGGGGCGACCCCGCCCGCCAACGCGAACCACTTGTCCCAGCTGCCCTCCGACCGGTCCCGAAGCAGCGGATAGCTCAGCAGGTCACGCGGAGAGGGTTTGGCAGTGCGCAGCAGCCCCGGCGCGGCAAAGGGGTACAACTTCGCGTTGGTCAGCAGCTCCGAATTCGGATAGCGCGCGCCAGGCGGCACGAAACGGATGGCAAGGTCAGCCTCATAGCGCGCCACATCCGCCAGGTGGCGCGACGCTTCCAGCCGCACATTCACCTCCGGGTGCGCGCCGGTGAAAGACGCCAGATGCTGTATGAGGAACTTTGTCGCGAACAGGGGTTCCGAATTGACAGTGATCGTTCCCTCCGGCGTCTCGGCCAGCCCTTCGGTGGCAATGCCGATGGCATCGAGCGCGGGCGAGACCTGCGCCAGATAGGCAGCACCGTCATCGGTCAGCACAAGACCCCGCGACAGATCGCGGAACAATTGCACGCCCAGCCGGTCCTCCAGCCCCCGGACATGACGGCTGATGGACGAATGGCTGACCCGCAGCTCTTCCGCCGCGCGGGAAAAGCTCTGGTGACGCCCCGCAGCCTCAAAGGCGCGCAGGGCATTCAGCGGGGGCAATGTTCGGCTCATGCTTACTTGTGCAGTTTTCGCACATCTCACGTCAACCATTTGTCTTTGTGGGGCCTGGGCGATTTTGGCAAATTAGCTGCAACAGCAAGCAAGGAAGGCACAAAGATGGCCTATGTCGCATATCCAATGGTCCAGAAGTCAAACAAGACCCGTGCAAATTTGAAACGCATCCTGGAGTCACTGCGCAGCCTGTTTCAACGCCGCAAACATCCGCACCTGCGCGATCTGACCGACCGCGCCGCGCGGGATGCAGGGATCGACCTGGCGTCGCTCGAACCGCACCGCCTGCGCCTGCCGTCGCAGCACAGCCACCATCCCCGCAGCTGAACCGCTTCCCCAAACCCCACAGCTTCGTTATTGAAAGGGGATGACACCCACACTCGATCAGGTTTTTGCCGCCCTCGCCGATCCCACACGCCGCGCGATTCTGGCCATGCTGCTGGAAGACGACATGGCCGTGACCGATGTGGCGGAACCGTTCGAGATGTCGCTGGCCGCGATTTCAAAGCACCTCAACGTGCTGACGGGCGCTGGACTGATCTCTCAGGAAAAGAGGGGGCGGGTGAAATGGTGCAAACTGGAACCCGAAGCGATGAAGGCCGCATCGACCTGGATGCAGGGCTTTGGCCAGTTCGAACCGATCCATCTGGACGCGTTTGAACGTTTTCTGGAAACGGAGCTGCCAACGCCAGATGAAAAAGGCGCGTGATCCCTCACGCGCCGTGTTTTCAAAAGGCCAGTTGGATTATCACGAGAACGACAACAACAAGACCAACGATGTAAATGAGGTTACGCATCCGCGGCCGCTCAGACCAGGCCGATCAGGCGCAGGATGGCAAGAACAACGACCACGAGGCCAATGAGATAAATGATGCTGCGCACGTTCACGCTCCTTTTTATTCAGATTGAATAACGAACGCGTGATCAGCGGCTTTGGTTCCCGGCCTTTCAGATATTCTTTGCCGTGTCGTCCCGCAGCAAGAGCAGCAGCGCCAATATGGTCAGCCCGACACCCCCCAACACGAACACCGACGGCACCCCGTTGCCCAGGAAAATTTCCCAGACGATCACCCAGGTCGGTGTCAGGTAGGTATAGGCCATGACCTTGGCCGAGGGCAGCCGAAGCGTCGCAAAAGACAGCAGCACCACGGTGATCGACGTGGCGCAGATGGTCACATAGGCCAGCGTGATCCAGACAAGCGGCGGCAATCCCGTCCAGTCCGTGGCAGCGATGTCGCCCCAGGCATAGACCAGCAGCAAGACGGCACCGGCCAGCAAGGTCCCGAAAGTGAAGGTGACAGGCCCCTCGCCCCGGTTCAGGCGGCGGACCAGCGGCGTATAGATCGCATGGCTGACACAGCCCACGAAATAGATCGCCTCGCCCCGCCCCACGTCGAACGCCATCAGGGCGCCCAGATCTGCGCGGAAAATCACCCAAAGCGCCCCGACCCCGCCGATGACCAGCGCCAGCGCCATCCGGGAGGTCAGCACCTGTCGCAACATGAACCAGGCAATCGCCGCAGCCATGACCGGCACCAGGGTGAACACCGCCGCCGCGCTGACCGGCGGCGCGGTTTTCAGCCCCTCGAACATCAGGACAAAGTAGAAGGCAAAGAACCCTCCCAGCATCAGGTAACGCCACGGCGCGACAAAGCTGGAGCGCGAGAGCGAGCCGCGACGCCAGGCCAGCATCCCGACAACAAGCGCCGCGAGCCAGAAACGAAGCGCCGTGAACGCGGTGGGCGCGATGTCATTGGCAACAAGCGCGCCCAGCGAAAACGACCCGGCGACCAGCGCCGAGAAAGCCAGCATCGCCAGATGGCCCTGTGCGCCGGGGCTCAAACCCATGCCTCGCCCACATGTTTCTTGATGAAGGCCACCAGCGCCTGCACCTTGGTGGTGCGGTGCAGGTCCACATGGGTGACAAGCCAGAGCGGCCCGGCCCATTCGTCGCGCGGCGCGTGGACTTCGACAAGATCGGGATTACGGGCAGCTTCCACCGCATCCAGAAAGCCGATCCCGGCCCCGGCCAGCAGGGCGGCATCGGCGGCATGAGAGTCGGTGCAGCGAAAGCTGATCGCCTCAGCGGGAATGTTTTCGCGCAGCCAGATGTAGAAAGGCGCGCGGCTGTTGACATTATCCGGCCCGATGAACCGGTGATTGGCGTAGTCCTGCGGCCCTTCGGGCAGGCCGTATTCATCGACATAGGCGCGGCTGGCATAGGCCCCGATGCGGCTGGAGGCGAGCGATTGCACCACATTGTCGGGCTGGTCCGGCACGGTGCCCGCCCGGATGGCGACATGGGCCTCGCCATATTCCAGCCGGAACAGGCGGTCGCCAGTCAGATAGCGCACCATGACCCTTGGATATTGCCGCTGGAAGGCCACCAGCATGGGCGCGACGCTTTGCGACAGGCTGGCCAGCGAGGTCACGACAAGCTCGCCCGATACATCGGCACCCTGCCCCTTGATCCGCCCGACCAATTGGTTGAACTGATCGTCGGTGGCCTGTGCCACGCGCAAAAGGTCCACCCCCGCCTCGGTCGCGGTGTAACCGCGCGCATGGCGCTGGAACAGCTTGACCCCAAGCCGCCCCTCAAGCGCGTCGATATGCCGGATCACGGTGGCATGATGCACGCCCAGAATCTCCGCCGCACCGCTGACCGTGCCCAGCCGGGCCACATGAAAAGCGGTCCTGATCTCGTCCCAGTTGTCCATTCGATCCCTCACATCGCCTTGTGCAAATTTGAACAACGCAAGTGCATTTTCTGCCAGTTGTGTTTGGAAATGCAAGTGCTGATTTTGGATGTCAGAACAGCAAGACAGGAAAACATATCATGTCCATACTCCGCATCGACTCCTCCGCAAATACCGCAGATTCCGTGACACGCAAGCTCACCGACCGCATCGTCGCCAAACTGGGTGACAGCGATATCGTCACCCGTGACCTCGCCCTCGAACCGCTGCCCCAGATCACCCACACCTGGGCCGTTGCCCGCGCGACACCGGAAGCCGACCGCGCCCCCGAGCAAGTCGAGGCGCTGAAGGAATCCGACAAGCTGGTCGCCGAACTGCTGGCCGCCGACACCATCGTGATCGGCGCGCCGGTCTACAACTTCGGCGTGCCCGCATCGCTCAAGGCATGGATCGACCTTGTGGCCCGCGTCGGCGTCACCTTCCGCTACACTGAAAATGGCCCCGAAGGGCTGGTCAAGGGCAAGCGCGTCATCATCGCCATGGCCTCTGGCGGTGTGCCGGCAGGGTCGCCCGCCGATTTCGTCACCGAATACCTGAAATTCGTTCTGGGTTTCCTTGGCATGACCGATGTGACCATCGTCGCAGCAGATGCGCTGGCCAAGGATGCCGAAGGCACCATCGCCCGGGCAAATGACCAGGTCGACGGGCTTGCCATCGCCGCCTGAGGCCAAACCAACCGAACAGTAAGAACGCCAGTAACGCCGGGCCGACACCCCCTGTCGGTCCGGCGCAATTTATTGCCACCCGGTCACAGCCAGCCGGAACCACCCGCCGCCCTGCCGCGTTGACAGTCGGGTTCTGCCGCAGCGCACAAAGGGGTGAAGATGAGTGATTGGTTTGCGGGGTCCCAGGATCTTGTCGCATTGGGCCTGCTGGCCTGCGTGTTCATCGCCTTTATCCTCGAAAAATACCCGCCCGACACAACAGCGGTCGTTGGCGCGGCCGTGTTCATCCTCTTGGGTCTGGTCAGCCCGGACGACGTGATGGCCGTCTTCTCGAACTCCGCCCCGATCACGATTGCAGCGATGTTCGTCGTCTCGGGCGCGCTGGTGCGCACCGGGGTGCTGGACGCCATGGCAGGTTTCATCGTCGAACGGGCCAGGACGCGGCCCACCCTCGCATTGGTCACCTTCTTCCTTGCCGCGCTGGTCGCCTCGGCCTTTGTCAACAACACCCCGATCGTGCTGATCCTGATCCCGCTGGTGCTGCGCCTCAGCCATGCGGTGGGCATCGTTTCGACCCGCTTGCTGATCCCCCTGTCCTATGTGTCGATCCTGGGCGGCACCTGCACCATGATCGGCACCTCCACCAACCTTCTGGTGGATGGCGTTGCGCGGCAGAATGGCCTCGACGCCTTTGGCATTTTCGAAATCGCGCCGGTGGGCATCGTTGTGGCCCTCACCGGCCTGATCTTCATGGTGCTGGCCGGTCGGTTCCTGCTGCCCGACCGTGCCGACCAGGGTGCCGTGTCCATGTTGACCGAAACCACCTTCCTGACGGAGGTTGCCATCCTGCCCGACGCGCCGATGATCGGCCAGACGCTTGCCGACACGCCCGAATTCAACCGCACGGCGATCCGCATCACCGGGCTGCGCCGGGGCGGCAACATCCAGCGGTCGGACCTGCCCGAAACGGTACTGGCAAAAGGCGACACGCTGATCCTGTCACTGCCGACGTCGGAACTGCTGACATTGCACGACATTCCGGGGTTGCGCGTGGGTCTGCGGCGCCCGGGCCGCCCCCGCGAGGACGAAGACCCCCTGATCGCGGAAGCCATCGTGCCGCCGGGTCTGGCCCAGGGCCGGACCATGCTGGGGGTCACCGGGCTGGGCGCGGACTATGGCGTGCGCATCCTGGGGGCAAACCGGCACGGGCATATTCCGGGTCCCGACCTGTGGTCGGTCAAGCTGCGCTCGGCGGACAGGCTGCTCTTGCAGGGAACGGCGGCAGGGCTGGATGCGCTGGCGCGCGGCGGCACCATCGTCTCGGTCTCGCGGCCTTCGGGACGCGCATACCGGAGGCGTCAGGCCCCCATCGCCATCGGCGCATTGCTGGCTGTCGTGATCCTCGCCGCCCTCAACCTGGCCAGCATCACGCTGCTGTCGATCCTTGCGGTGGCTTTGATCCTGCTGCTGCGCTGCATCGACAATGATGAGGCCTGGGGGTCGATCGACGCGAGCATCCTGATCCTGATCTTTGCGATGCTGGTGATCGGCACGGGGCTTGAAAACAGCGGTGCCGTCGAAACCATCGTGGGCACCCTGACCCCGCTGCTGGAAACCCTCCCGCCCGTCCTGTTGCTGGCGGCGGTCTATCTGACCGCCTCGGTTCTGACGGAGCTTGTCACCAACAACGCCGTGGCGGTGGTCCTGACTCCCATTGTCATCACCCTTGCACAGCAATTGGGCATCGACCCCCGCGCGCTGGTGGTGGCCGTGATGTTCGGTGCCTCGGCAAGCTTTGCCACGCCGATCGGCTATCAGACCAATACGCTGGTCTATGGTGCCGGAAACTACAACTTCCGCGACTTTCTGCTGATCGGCGTGCCAATGAACCTGATTGTCGGCGGCGCGGCTGTTCTCTCCATCGCTTTCTTCTTCCCGCTCAGCTGAAACGCCGCCATGCTTGACTCCGCCCCGTCCAGCGCCTAAAGCGCTCGCAATCCCCGGAAGCATCGCCTTCCGGTCCCTGCCTTGTGCGGGGATCGCCCTCCACCAGCGTGTTACGCCCGTGGGGGCATTTGTGTATTCACTGCGGCCTCCCTACATCTGGGGTATTCCGCAACCGACGATAAGGGGCTTTGCCCATGTTCGAGAACCTCAGCGAACGCCTCTCCGGCGTCTTCGACCGACTGACCAAACAGGGCGCACTGTCCGAAGAGGATGTGAAAACCGCGCTGCGCGAAGTCCGCGTCGCCCTGCTGGAAGCCGACGTGTCGCTTCCCGTGGCGCGCGATTTCGTCAAGGCGGTGCAGGATCAGGCCACCGGACAGGCCGTCACCAAATCCGTCACCCCCGGCCAGCAGGTCGTCAAGATCGTGCATGACGCGCTGATCGACACCCTCAAGGGCGAAGGCGAGCCCGGCGCGCTCAAGATCGACAACCCGCCCGCCCCGATCCTGATGGTCGGCCTGCAGGGCGGCGGCAAGACCACCACGACCGCCAAGCTGGCAAAACGGCTCAAGGAGCGCGAGGGCAAGAAGGTCCTGATGGCCTCGCTCGACGTGAACCGCCCTGCGGCGATGGAACAGCTTGCCATTCTGGGCGTGCAGATCGGCGTCGATACCCTGCCCATCGTCAAGGGCGAAGACCCGGTCGCCATCGCCAAACGCGCCAAGACGCAGGCGGGGCTGGGCGGCTATGACGTTTACATGCTGGATACTGCCGGCCGTCTGTCCATCGACGAAGAGCTGATGCAACAGGTCGAAGCGGTGCGCAATGTCGCCAACCCGCGCGAAACCCTTCTGGTGGTCGATGGCCTGACCGGTCAGGACGCGGTGCACACCGCCCAGAACTTTGACGACCGTATCGGCATCACCGGCGTTGTCCTGACACGGATGGACGGCGACGGCCGCGGCGGTGCCGCCCTGTCGATGCGCGCCGTCACCGGCAAGCCGATCAAGTTCGTCGGCCTGGGCGAAAAGATGGACGCGCTGGAGACCTTCGAACCCGAGCGGATCGCGGGCCGTATCCTGGGCATGGGCGACATTGTTGCCCTGGTCGAGAAAGCGCAGGAAACCATCGAGGCCGAACAGGCCGAGAAGATGATGAAGCGCATGGCCAAGGGTCAGTTCAACATGAACGACCTGAAGATGCAGCTTGAACAGATGATCAAGATGGGCGGCATGCAGGGCATGATGGGCATGATGCCCGGCATGGGCAAGATGGCCAAACAGGTCGAAGACGCAGGCATGAACGACAAGGTCCTGACCCAGCAGATCGCGCTGATTCAGTCGATGACCAAGAAGGAACGCGCCAACCCCGCGCTGCTGCAGGCCAGCCGCAAGAAACGCATCGCCAAGGGTGCCGGCATGGAGGTCTCCGACCTCAACAAGCTGATGAAGATGCACCGCCAGATGTCCGACATGATGAAGAAGATGGGCAAGATGGGCAAAGGCGGCATGCTCAAACAGGCGATGAAGGGCATGATGGGCAAGGGTGGCGCCGGCATGGACCCCAGCCAGATGGACCCCAAGCAGCTTGAAGCCGCCGCAAAGGCGATGGGCGGCAAGCTGCCCGGCGGTCTGGGCGGCCAGAATCCCTTTGGTGGTGGCGGCATGGGCCTGCCCCCCGGCCTGTCCGGTTTCGGGAAGAAGAAATGACTGCCTTGACGTGTCAAATCCCTGTGATTGAAACCGAACGTCTGGTCCTGCGCGCCCCGCGTCTGTCGGATGTGGACGCCTACGTTGGGTTCAAAACTTCGGATCGGACAGAGTTCACGGGCGGCAAAGCCAGCCGGAAGGATGCGGCACGAAGTTTCTTTGCCATTTCCGGCCAGTGGCTGCTGCGGGGATACGGGCTGTTCATGGCGGCCCGCAAGGATGATCTGGAGACCGCAATCGGCGGCTTTGGCATTTTTCATCCCTTACACCAAGAAGAACCAGAGTTCGGCTGGACGCTCTACGACGCGCAATACGAAGGGCAAGGTTATGTGACCGAGGCCATGCGCAGCATCATTCCATGGGCATGGGACGCGATGGGTGTGGACACGGCGCAGTCTCATATCGACATCGGCAATGAACCGTCCGTCGCCGTAGCGCGCGCACTGGGTGCGACATTCGATCCCGAAACCACGAAAAAGGCCAATGGCCCTGGTGGGGAATTCGACGACGACGGTCCTTTCGTCAATATTTACCGCCACTACAAGGGGGCCCTGCAATGACCGACGCCATCACCCGCGCCGCCGAACTGCTGAAGGGCCACCGTGCCAGCATCGACCGGCTGGACGCCATCCTTGTCTACACTCTGGGCGAGCGGTTCAAACACACACAGGCTGTGGGGAAACTCAAAGCCGAACACGACCTTCCCCCGTCTGATCCTGCGCGCGAAGCCACGCAGATCGCACGGCTTGAAGATTTGGCGAAAGAGGCCGACCTCGACCCCGAATTCGCCAAGAAGTTCCTGAACTTCATCATCGCCGAAGTCATTCGGCACCACCAAATCCACCAATCTGACTCTTAAGGAATACACACAATGGCCATGAAAATTCGTCTCGCCCGCGGCGGTTCCAAGAAACGCCCGTTCTACCGTATCGTAGCCGCCGACAGCCGCATGCCGCGCGACGGCCGCTTCATCGAGAAGCTGGGCACCTATAACCCGCTGCTGCCCAAGGACAGCGAAGACCGCGTGCAGATGGACGTCGAGAAGGTCAAGGAATGGATCGCCAAGGGCGCCCAGCCGACCGACCGCGTCAAGCGCATGCTGGAAGCTGCAGGCGCATTGCCCAAGACCGAGCGTAACAACCCCAAGAAGGGCACACCCGGCAAGAAAGCCGCTGCCCGCGTCGAGGAGAAAGCCGCCAAGGCCGCTGCCGCTGCAGAAGCCGCCGCTGCCCCTGCCGAGGAAGCCCCGGCAGAAGAAACCGCAGCACAAGAATAAGGCGACCTGCCCGGCATGGAACAGTTTTCAGACGAATTCCGTGCCGGGCTTGCCGACCTGATGCGATGGCGGCGCGATGTGCGCCGCTTTCGCCGCGAACCTGTGGAGGCGGCGCTGCTGCAGCGCTGCCTCGATACCTTCGGCCTTGCCCCATCGGTGGGCCTGAGCGAGCCATGGCGCATCTGCCGTGTCACCAGCGACACCGCCCGCGCCCAAGCCATCGCCAATTTCAAGGCCGCCAATGCCAAGGCCCTGCAAGGCTATGACGGCGACAAGGCCGCGCTTTATGCCTCGCTCAAACTCTCCGGCATGGAAGACGCCCCTGAACATCTCGCGATCTACTGCGACGATGCCACCCCCAAGGGATCCGGCCTGGGGGCTGCCAGCATGCCCGAAATGCGCCGCTATTCCGTGGTCAGTGCGATCACGATGATGTGGCTCACCGCCCGCAGCCTTGGCCTGGGCATTGGATGGGTCTCCATCCTTGACCCGGCGCGCCTCAACCGCGATCTTGCAATTCCGGAGGATTGGTCGCTGGTTGCCTACCTGTGCCTGGGCTGGCCCGAGGAAGACAGCCTGACGCCGGAACTGGAAACCAGGGGCTGGGAAACCCGGGCCACCGCCCTTCATATCGAGGACCGCTGATGTTTCGCCTGATCACCATTGTCATCACACTCGCCATCGGTTTCAGCATGGGGGTCAGCTATGACCGCTGGCAGATGCGCAAGGAATGCGCTGCCGGCGAAGGCGGCTGGACCGGCACCATCTGCGTCAATTCGGAGTTGCTTCAATGACCGACATGATCTGCGTCGGCGCCATTGCCGGTGCCTACGGCGTGCGCGGCGAGTTGCGGGTGAAAAGCTATTGCGCGGTGCCGGAAGACATCGAAACCTACAGCCCGCTCTGGTCCGAGGACCGCAGCCGCCAGTTCGCGCTGGCCATCCTGCGCCCGATCAAGAACGGCTTTGCCGCCCGCATCCCGCAGGTCGCCACCAAGGAAGACGCCGACGCCCTGCGCGGCACGGCGCTTTATGCCGACCGGGATCAGCTGCCCAGCCTGCCGGATGATGAATTCTACCATGCCGACCTGATCGGGCTGGATGTCTATGACACCGGCGGCGTCCTGCTGGGCCGGGTCAAGACCGTGCAGAACCACGGGGCGGACGACCTGCTTGAACTGCAACTTGCCGGCAATTCGGCCACCACCTTCCTGCCCTTCACCAAAGCGGCAGTGCCCACGGTGGACCTGGCGGCCCGACGCATCATCGCCGATCCGCCGGAGGGCATCCTGCCCGACGCGCGCGACTGATGCCGCGCCGGATCATAATCCACGCAGGCTTTCACAAGACCGGCACGACCTCAATCCAGGCCACGCTGCGCGAAAACCGGGTGGCGCTGAAGAAACATGTCGCCCTGCGCCTGCGCTGGCACATGAAAGACCTTGTCGCCGCCACCCGGGGCTATTCGACCTGGCGCGACCCGCTGACGCTGATCAAGGTGCAGGATCGTTTCACCAGGCTGATGGAAGACCTGCCCGGCATGCCGCGGCGCACGCTTGTCATCTCTGCCGAAGAGCTTTCCGGCCACCTGCCCGGACGCGGCGCGCTGGAGGATTATTCCGCCGCGCCGATCCTGCTCTATGCTTTCTGGGAGATCGCCCGCGCGCGATACCCGGAGGCCGAGATCATGATCTATCTGTCCACCCGCGCGCCCGAACCCTGGCTGGCCTCTGCCTATGCCGAGCACGTCAAGGCCTCCAACATGACCCTGGATTTCGACGATTTCGCCGCGCGCTACCGGGGTGCATCAGACCTTGACGGCATGGTCGCAGAGGTCGCCAGCCGCGTGCCTGTGCCGGTACATCACCGCGCGCTGGAAAGCTGTACCGATCTGCCGCTTGGTCCCGCCGACCCGCTGCTGGACCTTTGCGACATACCGCTGAGCCTGCGTGCAGAGCTGACAGCCGTGCCGCCGGCAAATACCCGGCTGGGCGAAGACGTTCTGCAGGCCATGTTGCAGGCCAACCGCACCCATGAAAGCGCCGCGGCACGCAATGCCGCCAAGGCCCATATCCTGAAAGAGGCGCAGCCACGATGAAACCGCCCCGGTCCCACGGCCGCCAATCCGTCCGCGCCACGCTGAAGCCGCGCGAGCTGATGCAGGAAGCGCCCGACTATGCCGATGTCTGGCAGGCAAGGATCATCACCCTGTTCCCCGAGCTTTTCCCCGGGGTGCTGGGGGCCAGCCTGACCGGCAAGGCATTGAACGACGGGCTGTGGCAATTGCACACCCATGACCTGCGGACATATGGCATCGGCAAGCACCGGAATGTGGATGACACCCCGGCGGGCGGCGGTGCGGGAATGGTGCTGCGCGCCGATGTCGTGGGCCCCGCGATTGAAGAGGCGCAATCACACGCACGGGGGCGCTGGCCGATCCTTTACATGTCGCCGCGCGGCCGGCCCTTTACCCAATCCATGGCCCGCGATCTGGCCAGCTGCGCCGGTGTCACCATGCTCTGTGGCCGGTTTGAAGGCGTGGATGAGCGTGTGCTGGAACATTACAACGTGACCGAAGTGTCACTTGGCGATTTCGTGATGACCGGGGGCGAACTGGCCGCACAGGCGATGATCGACGCCACCGTGCGCCTGCTGCCTGGTGTGCTTGGCAATGCGGAAAGCACGGTCGAGGAAAGCCATTCAAGCGGGTTGCTGGAACACCCGCAATACACCCGCCCCGCCACCTGGGAAGGCCATGACATTCCCCCCGTGCTGATGTCGGGCAATCACGGCGAAATCGCGAAATGGCGTCAGGCGCAGTCACAGGAACTGACCCAGACGCGCCGCCCGGACCTTTGGGCGCGCTACAAGAAACCCTAGGACCCGGCCCTAGAAGTCCGCGTTGACGCCGGGCAATTTCAGCGCCTTGATCAGGTCGCGCAGCTCCTGCCGCGCCGCAACGTTGGATATGTTCAACTGCTTGACCCCGATGTCCTTGAGATCCAGCAAGGTCAGACCGCGCGGGAACAACTCCCGGAAGATCACCCGCTCGTTGAAGCCGGGGGCCACGCGGAACCCGATGCGCTTGGCCAGGTTGGCCACCGCGCGTTCCATCTTTTCCTTGTTGACCATGCGCTGCGCGCCCAGACGGTTGCGCACCACAACCCAGTCGATCGGGGCCAGCCCGGCCTGCGCGCGCAACTGCCGCGCATTCCAGACCATTTCGGAATAGACCGACGGCCCGGTGATCTTGTCGCCGCTGGCATCGGTATGGGCCAGCAGGTCAAAGTCGATGAAACTGTCGTTCAGCGGCGTGATCAGCGTATCGGCCAGCGAATGGGCCACCTGGCTGAGGCGCGTGTGCGAACCGGGACAATCGATCAGGATGAAATCACTGTCCGGCTCCATCGCCGCGACCGCCGCGCTCAGCCGGTGGTCATACATGTTTTCGCCGGGCCGCAACGCCCCGGCTTCGATCACGGGCAGCTCATGCAGGATCGGGCTGGGCAGCTCAAGCTCGGCCTGTTTGAGGAACGCAATCCGGTTCTCGACATAGCGGCCAAATGTCCGCTGCCGCAGGTCGAGGTCCAGCCCGCTGACCTTGTGCCCCATCCGGACCAGTGCGGTGGCCACATGCATCGACACGGTTGATTTGCCCGCGCCGCCCTTCTCGTTTCCGACAACGATGATATGCGCCATGCCTGTCCCCTTGCATCCGCGGTTTCTGTGCGGTTTGCCTTCTTTGGCACACTATATGTTGTGGATCGACCTGTGAAAAGCAGGGAGAGGCGCAAAGCTGGCAAAAATGACAGTGTGCGGGGTGGTTGTGGGGTCTTAGCTCGAAGCCTCGCGGCTATCCCCCGCGCGGAATCAAGGCCGCAGGCCGCCGCGCATCGCCGGGCCGCCCCACGGCACGGCGATTTGGTTGCTGTTGCGCGTGACGGATAGGTGGGAGGTGCTTGGCTGCCATAAAGTGGCATGCACGACGGTCGGATCGCCGCACCACGGCCCGACGATGCGCGGCTTCGCACTCCATTTCAAACGGCAGCTTCGTCCCGCTCACCGGACCTTGCCCCACACCGCATCCAAGGGCAGGTGTGGGTTACATACACTCACGCATAACGTCTGCGCCGGAACACTCCTGGGCAGTTATTCCGTTTCATCTGATGTGGATCGTGGGAAGGCCGTAAAAAAGGCGGCGCCGCCAGATCGGAGTGTGAGACAGGATTTTATCCCTGCATGTCTGAACCGTTCAGATATGACGCGGCCTGCGCGCCTCTGGTCCTATGGGATGCCGGTCGGGTTGATGGCCCGCACCGGCGGGTGTTGCAACGGGGCCAAGGATGCCGCCGACGGGTTAATGTCGCGTGAGCCGGGCGCGCGGTGCATCCCCCGCCAAAACGAAAAAGGGCGCGGCCATCGCTGGCCACGCCCTTCGTCATAACTGCTGGCAGGCTTAGAAGCCCAGACCGGCGTATTTGTTCTTGAACTTCGACACGCGGCCACCGGTGTCCATCAGACGGCTGGTGCCGCCGGTCCATGCCGGGTGGACGGAAGGGTCGATGTCCAGCGACAGCTGGTCGCCTTCCTTGCCCCATGTCGATTTCATTTCCACAACGGTGCCGTCGGTCATCTTGACGTTGATCGTGTGGTATTCGGGATGTGTATCGGCTTTCATGACCGCTCTCCTTACGCTTCGGCGCCAGATTTGGGCTTGTAATGCGCGTTCTCGACGATCCGCGCGGATTTGCCACGACGGGCGCGCAGATAGTAGAGTTTTGCGCGACGCACGCGACCGCGGCGCACCACGGTGATGCTGTCGATGTTGGTGGAATGCAGCGGGAACACACGTTCGACGCCTTCACCAAAGCTGATCTTGCGCACGGTGAAGGACCCGGCGATGCCGTGGCCGTTGTTACGTGCAATGCAGACGCCTTCGTAGTTCTGGACACGGGTGCGCGTGCCTTCGGTAACCTTGAAGCCGACGCGGATGGTGTCACCGGCGCGGAAATCGGGGATTTCCTTGCCCAGTTCGGCGATTTGTTCCGCCTCTAGTTGTGCGATCAGGTCCATTGACCATTCTCCTAAATGTGCTCGTGGTATGCCACGAAGTTGATTGTCCGATCCAAGAGCTTCGGTCTGTCTGTCGGGTCTGCACCGTGATCCCTTCAAGGGGGTGGCCCACCGGAGGTAACATCGTCTTTCCTTGTCGCTTGCGCATAACGCAAAGCACCGGAGCCGCAGAAACGCGATTCCGGATGGGCGGGGTATAGGGGGGATGACCGCAGGGATCAAGGGGGATGGTCAGCCATCAGGCCCCCTTTCGACGGCCGGACAATCTGCCCTGTTCAGAGGCCCTGCGCGCTTGGCCGGGGTCAGGACCCTGCCGAAGGCGCCCTGCGCCGCCGCGCCAGCACGACAAGGTTCGACAGGAAAAGCGCACCGACCACGATGCCGCCGCCCAGCAATGCATAGCCCCCAGGGTCCTCGCCGATAAAGAACCAGGCCAGCAGCGGTGCAAACACCGATTCCAGCAGGACAAGAAGCCCCACCTCCGCCGAGGTGATGTAGCGCGGACCCAGCGCCAAAAGCACCGAACTGCACAGGATGAACCCCACATGCATTGCCACCAGCGGCGCCTGCTCCGGCTGTATCGCGCCGGGCTGCGCCCAGGGCAGGATCACCAGCGCGCCCAGCATGTAACCCAGCGCCACGCCGGGCACCATCGACACCTGCCGGACCAGCCGCACCGCGGTCAGCCCGGCAGCGAAGACCGCCGAAACCGCCAGCGCCAGCAGGTCGCCTGCCAGCGATGCATTCGCCGTCTCGCCCGAGCCATAGGCGATTACCGCAAGTCCCGGCAGCACCGCCGCCATGGTCAGATACATGCGAAGGCTCAGCCGTTCGCCCAGTGCGACGCGGCTGAACAGGGCCGCAAAAACCGGCAGCGAGGCGATGATGAAAACAACATTGGCAACCGAGGTGAGGCTGACCGCGATCACGAACATGACACCGCTTGCGCCAATGGCGATCACATAGATCAGCCCGGGCCATCCGGTCCGCCAGAACGCGCGGAACGGCGCTGCCCCCTGCCAGACAAGCAGGGCTGCAAAGATCAGCAGACCCACCAGCAAGGCACGCCAGAAGGCGACAGTCAGCGCCGGGGCGTCTATCAGGCGCACGAACAGGGAATCCGGCACGACGCACAGCACGCCGAACAACGTGATGAGCAGGCCCTTGAGTTGATCATTCATGCCGCATCGGTGGCAAATTTTCCGGGCCGGGTAAAGTACCGAGCAGAAGACGATACCGCGTGCAGATTCGCCAGCTGCGCCGGCAAGACCGGCAAAAACCGGCGATGGCGCCACATTCGAGACATTTTTTCTGATGTTCCCCGGCCGCCCCCTCAGCGGCGGCGAAGGCCGAACCAACGCCCGATCCCGCGCAGGCGATTGTCAGAACTGCGCTGGCAGACTTGCCTCTGGGCGACAGCCAGACCGCCTGAAACGACGCTTTCCCAATGCCGCTGCTGCCAAAGAACGCCGGAGCGACCCGATCGGAACATCCTTGCAATCGGCCAGCGCGCGCAATGCTTTCAGATCAGCAACCCGATTGTACATGTCACGCGCCCGCAGCCGCGGGACGGAAGGCCCGATGGGCTTGACCTTACGGGGGGGAGTGCGTGACACTCTGCTGGCACCCTGCGGGGTTTGACATAAAACATGCAGGTCAACTGTATCACCCGGTGTCCGAACAGGCATCAAATTGGCGGGACATCGACATCCCGCTGACAACAGAGAGGAAGACAATGAAGCATCTTACACGTACCGGTAAACCGCTGCCGCAATCCATTCTGGATTCCGCCGAGGCCGCAAAAAGAGATCCGGTCAACCGCAGGGAATTCCTGGCGCTCGCCAGTGCATTCGGTGCGACCGCCGCCACCGCCTATGGCATGATCGGAATGACGCCGCCGGCCTACGCCGATGCGCATGCCAACATGAAAGAGGGCGGCACCGTCCGCATGCAGATGGAAGTCCGCGCCCTCAAGGACCCGCGCACCTACGACTGGTCGCAGATCGCGAACTTCTCGCGCGGCTGGCTGGAATACCTCGCCATCTGGGAAAACGACGGTACATTCAGCCCCGCCCTGCTGGAAAGCTGGGAAATCAACGACGACGCCACCGAATACACATTGAACGTCCGTCAGGGCGTCAAATGGAACAACGGTGACGATTTCACCGCCGAAGACGTGGCGCGCAACATCACCGGCTGGTGCGACAAGTCGCTCGAAGGCAACTCCATGGCGGGCCGTTTCGCGTCGCTGATCGACGAAGAAACCGGTCAGGCCCTCGAAGGTGCAATCGAAGTGGTCGACAGCCACACCGTCAAGCTGAAGCTGCCGGTGTCCGACATCACCCTGATTCCCGGCATGGCCGATTATCCTGCGGCCATCGTGCCCGCGGATTTTGACGCCAACAACATGGTCGACAACCCCGTCGGCACCGGCCCCTACCTGCCTGAATCGCTCGAAGTGGGCGTGAAGGGTGTGCTGGTCAAGAATCCCGATCACACCTGGTGGGGTACAGAGGTCTATGGCGGGCCCTACATCGACCGGCTGGAATACATCGACTACGGCACCGATCCTTCGGCCTGGATTGCCGCGGCGGAGGCCGAGGAAGTCGATGCCTTCTATTCCATGGAAGGCGAATACATCGACATCATGAGCACGCTGGACGGCTGGGTCGAGAACGAGATCGCGACCGCCGCGACCATCGTCATCCGGCCCAACCAGCTGGCCGAAGTCGATGGCAAGCGCCCCTACGAGGACAAGCGTGTCCGCCAGGCCATCGCGATGGCGGTAGACAACGAGATCCTGCTGGAACTCGGCTATGCCGGGCGCGGCATCGTCGCCGCCAACCACCACGTCGGCCCGATGCACCCGGAATACGCGGAACTGCCGCCGCTCAAGGTCGATCCCGCCGCCGCCAAGGCGCTGATGGACGAAGCAGGCTACGGCGATTTCGAGCACGAGCTGTTCTCCATCGACGATGCCTGGCGCAAGGACACCACCGACGCGGTGGCGGCGCAGCTGCGGGACGCGGGCATCAACGTCAAGCGGACCATCCTCCCCGGCTCCACCTTCTGGAACGACTGGACGAAGTATCCGTTCAGCTCCACCAACTGGAACGCGCGTCCGCTGGGCGTACAGATCTGGGCGCTGGCCTATCGCACGGGCGAGGCGTGGAACGAGTTCGGCTATTCCAGCCCCGAATTCGACGCGCTCCTGTCCGAGGCGCTGGCAACAGCAGATGTGGACAAGCGCCGCGAGCTGATGGCCAAGGGCGAAGCGATGCTGCAGGAGGATGGCGTGACGATCCAGCCCTACTGGCGGTCGCTCTACAACCACACCCGGGAAGGCCTGGTGGGTGCCGCGCACCACATCGGCTTTGAATACCATCCGGCACGGATGGCCTGGACCGGCGACGCCTAAGCACCGATCCCGTCAAAAACACGGGGGCCGCGTTCATCGCGGCCCTCAGATTGCTGACAAACCCGGAAACGGCTGCCGCCGGAGGTAAATCGTTCTTCTGCGCTCAGCGTTTCGTTTTCGAACGAAGGGCCGCGCCCGAGCCTGGGAGGGCGCATTGAGACGCGCATTCGGAGCGCTTCCCTTACAAATATCAATGTTGTCAGTGTGATACGAGAAGTCACCAAAAGCGCCCTCCCGTTTTGCCGGAGGCAAACCTTCGGTTTGACGGGAGGGTCGGGCGCGGCCCGGGCTGACACCCGGGCCAAGGCTTGTGGCTGGCGTCGTGGAAGAACGATTTCGTTGTTTCGGGGGGGGGCGGGTGCAGGAACGTGCTTTTTCAGCAGCCTCAGGGCCGCGTTCATCGCGGCCCTTTTTCTTTGGCGTGGTCGCACCCTGTATCGAAACAGATTTCAGGCAGCGTTACGTGATTCCGCTCTCTCGCATGACGCTTTAACGATTGGCGTCCAAATGCTCCGTTACCGTCTTCCTGCGCCGCATGGCATCGGGCTTTTCACAAGCCTGACCGGGATCCCGGAGCTGCGGCGCAGCCTTGTGTCGGCTCTGTTTCAGGTAGCGCAGGCAACCACAATCACCCAAGCGCGACAGGTCGTTCAGACCGCCGCCTTGCGCATCTCGTCGAGATAGATTTCCCGCAGGCGCGGCGCCACACGACCCGGCGTACCATCGCCCAGCGCCACGCCGTCGATCTCTACCACCGGCATGACAAAGGCCGAAGCCGAGGTGGTGAAGGCCTCATCCGCCTCCTTGGCCTCGTCGATGGTAAAGTTGCGCTCTTCCACTTCCATCTGCGCCTCGCGGGCGAACCGCAGCACCGCCGCACGGGTGATGCCGTGCAGGATGTCGTTGCTGAGGGCGCGGGTGATGATCTTGTTGCCCTTCACGATATAGGCGTTGTTGGAGGTGCCTTCGGTCACGAAACCATCCTCGACCATCCAGGCATCGTCGCAACCGGCCTTCTTGGCCATCATCTTGCCCATGGAGGGATAGAGCAGCTGCACCGTCTTGATGTCGCGGCGACCCCAGCGGATGTCCTCGATGCTGATGACCTTGGCCCCTTTCCGCGCCGCCGGATTATCGGCCAGGCCGGGCTTGTTCTGGGTAAACAGGACAACGGTCGGCTCGGTCTCGGGCGCGGGATAGGCGAAATCGCGATCGCCGTCGGAGCCACGGGTGATCTGCAAATACACCAGACCCTCGTCGATCCCGTTCAGGCGCACCAGCTCGCGGTGCACCTCCAGCAGATCATCCTTGCTGATCGGGTTCTTCATCTCCAGCTCGTTCAGCGAGCGGCTGAGGCGCACGGCATGGCCGTCGAAATCAATCAGCTTGCCATCCAGCACGGATGTAACCTCATATACGCCATCAGCCATCAGGAACCCCCGGTCAAAGATCGAGACCCGCGCCTCGTCCTCGGGGAGGTATTCGCCGTTCACATAGACTGTCCGCATCTTCTCAATCCTCTTTCAGCGGGCGACGCCCGTCCTGTTTTGTCCGGGTCCGACATGGCCCGGACGCCGCCGCCTGTCCATCCCTTTTGCGGTCCCGGTGCCGCCCGTTCGGCGCTGAAAAGCGCCACTGGAGCTTTTCCGGGACGCGCCTCACCCCCAAAGTGCGGCGAGCGGCGGGTGCACCCCGGCATCGTCGAACGTCAGGGCATTTTCGCGGTCCTCGCCCAGAAGCAGCGGCCCGTCAAGATCAACCACACGCGCCCCCTGGGCGACCAGTGTCGCAGGCGCCATCGCCAGCGACGATCCGACCATGCAGCCAACCATCACGTCGTATCCTTCGGCCAGCGCCGCCGCCCGCAGTTCCAGCGCCTCGGTCAAACCGCCGGTCTTGTCCAGCTTGATGTTCACCACATCGTATTTGCCTTTGAGATGCGGCAGGCTCGTCCGGTCGTGGGCGCTCTCGTCCGCGCAGACCGGCACCGGCCGGTCCATCCCGATCAGGGCGTCATCCTCGCCCGCGGGCAGCGGTTGTTCCACCAGCGCCACCCCAAGGCGGACCAGATGCGGGGCAAGGTCGGCATAGACCGCCGCCGACCAGCCTTCGTTTGCATCCACGATAATGGTCGATTTCGGCGCACCGGCACGGACAGCCTCAAGGCGGGGCATATCGTCCGGCGTCCCCAGCTTGATCTTCAACAGGGGGCGATGGGCGTTTTTCGCCGCCTGCGCCCGCATTTCCGCAGGTTCGGCCAGGGACAGGGTATAGGCGGTGATCTCGGGCCCCGGTTCCGGCAGACCGGCCAGTTCCCACACCCGCTTGCCGGCGCGCTTTGCCTCAAGGTCCCAAAGGGCGCAATCCACCGCGTTGCGCGCAGCACCTGCGGGCAAAAGATCATAAAGGCCCGCGCGGGTCAGATTGCCGCTCAACCCCTCGATCTGCGCCGCGACACTGTCCAGCGTTTCATCATAGCGCGCATAGGGCACACATTCTCCCCAGCCTGTCACGCCATCCGCGTGGATGTGCACCGTCAGCACCTTCGCTTCGGTCCGCGAACCGCGCGATATGGTAAAGACCTGTGCCAGCGGAAAGACATCCCGGCTCACTTCTATGCGCATGACCGCTCCCCTTTTTGGCCAAAAATATCCAATCCCGGACGCGCTGCGGTCGCGACGGTCAAAGGACTTCCAGCGCCTCGGCCAGGCGCGCGGCACCGTGGCGGAACGGATCGACCGCAGGCAGGCCCAGTTCGGCCTCTACCTTCCTGAGGTATTCGTCTGCTTCCTGCTCGGACAGATGCTGGGTGTTCACCGAAATGCCGACGACCTTGCAATCCGGGTTGGCCACCCGTGCCAGGGTCAGCGCCACGTCGCGCACCGCTTCCAGCGAAGGCGGCGTGTAATCGGGCAGGCCCCGCATATGCGGGCGCGTCGGCTCGTGGCACAGGATCAGCGCATCGGGCTGACCGCCATGGATCAGCGCAAGCGTCACCCCGGAGTAGCTGACGTGGAACAGGCTGCCCTGCCCCTCGATGATGTCCCAGTGATCGGGGTCGTTGTCAGGTGTCAGGTATTCCACGGCACCGGCCATGAAATCGGCAATCACCGCGTCCAGCGGCACGCCGGAGCCGGTGATCAGGATGCCGGTCTGCCCGGTGGCCCGGAAGGTGCTTTTCATGCCGCGCTCGCGCATCGCCACGTCCAGCGCCAGCGCCGTGTACATCTTGCCCACTGAACAATCCGTACCAACCGCCAGAACCCGTTTGCCGGTCCGCTTTTTGCCATTGGCGATCGGGTATTCCACGTTCGGCACCCGGACGTCATGCAGGGTGCGGCCGTTGACCTGGGAGGCGGCGACCAGCACGCCTTCATTGGCCAGCAGATTGTGCAGGCCCGACGCCAGGTCGAACCCCATGTTCAGCGCTTCTACCAGCACCTCTTTCCAGGCCGCGGAAATCACCCCGCCCCGGTTGGCCACGCCGATCACCAGCGTCTTGGCACCGGCTTCCTTTGCCTCCGCCAGGGTCATGTCCTTGAGACCCACATCCGCCTTGCACCCCGCCATGCGGAACTGGCCCACTGCATTCTCGGGGCGCCAGTCCTTGATGCCCTGGGCCACCTTCGCGGCAAGCTGGTCAGGCGCATCGCCAAGGAACAACAGATATGGGGTCTCGATCATGGCAGGCTCTCCAATAAGGTGGTTTGTCGCATCTTCCGCCATGTGGCACGCAAATCGATTGCAATTCTGCAAGCGACAGCGTCACGACGACAAGTTTCCAGCGTCAAGCCTGATATATGTGCAAGAATATTGCAACCGCCGCGCCAATGAAATGCTGCACCTGCGAAATCCGGCTTGCAGCTTGCTGCGCAATTTAATACCTGATTGCATCAGGAAAATCGTAATATTATTTCGCCACGAAGGAATCCGCCATGTCTTTCCGCATCCAGCCCACGCCGCCCGCCCGCCCGAATCGCTGCCAGTTGTTCGGCCCCGGCTCCAACAAGAAACTCTTTGAAAAGATGGCGGCCTCGGCAGCGGATGTGATCAATCTCGATCTGGAGGATTCCGTAGGGCCCAATGACAAGGACATGGCCCGCGCCAATGTGATCGAGGCGATCAACACCGTCGACTGGGGCAACAAGACCCTTTCGGTGCGCATCAACAGCCTTGATACGCCCTACTGGTATCGCGATGTGGTGGATCTTCTGGAACAGGCCTCAGAACGGCTCGACATGATCATGATCCCGAAAGTGGGCTGCGCGGCGGACGTCTACGCCGTCGACGCACTTGTGACGGCGATCGAGGCCGCCAAGGGGCGCACCAAGCGGATTGCGCTTGAGGTCATCATCGAATCCGCCGCCGGCATCGCCCATGTTGAGGAGATCGCCGCATCTTCCCCCCGGCTTGAGGCGATGAGCCTTGGGGCCGCAGATTTCGCGGCCTCCATGGGGATGCAGACCACCGGGATCGGCGGCACGCAGGAAAACTACTATATGCTGCACGAGGGCCAGAAACATTGGTCCGACCCCTGGCATTGGGCGCAGACCGCCATTGTCGCCGCCTGCCGGACCCATGGCATCCTGCCGGTGGACGGCCCCTTTGGCGACTTCTCAGACGACGAAGGCTGCCGGGCGCAGGCGCGGCGCTCTGCCACCCTGGGCATGGTCGGCAAATGGGCCATTCACCCGAAACAGATCGCAATCTCCAACGAGGTCTTCACCCCCTCGGAAGAAGCGGTCACCGAAGCGCGCGAAATTCTGGCCGCGATGGAGCAGGCCAAAGCCAATGGCGAGGGGGCGACGGTCTACAAGGGTCGCCTTGTCGATATCGCCAGCATCAAGCAGGCCGAAGTGATCGTGCGCCAGTCAGAAATGATTGCGAACAGCTGAATTCTGCCTTCAACCTGCCGGGTCGGCCCCTTTTGACAGGGGGCCGGCTCAGACCATCTGCTGCTGCGCCGGGGGCAGCTGATCGGCGGCATCGCTGCCAAAGCTGACCCGATGCTGGTAGATCGCCATGGCCACAACCGTGCCAAGCATGCCCGCGAGAATGTAATTTACCAGCGCCATCTTTGGCCCCTTTACCAACATATTTCCGCCTTAATCCAAGGCCCACCCTTCGCCTGACCCGGGGTTTTCGCAAGTAAAACAAGGAAAACACACTGTTTCCGCGAGGTTCTTCGCCTTAATTGCGCCGCATTCAGCCAATTGTCGCCGGTGGCGAAACACGGGGGTACGCACGCGCGCGCCCGCCGCCCCGCTGCCGCCGCGTTGCAAAGCGCCGCAACTGCGGCCATATATCGGGCAACAAGGCGGAGCATTACATGACGCAGTATCTGGATTTTGAGAAACCCCTGGCAGAGATCGAGGGCAAGGCGGAAGAATTGCGCGCCATGGCGCGCGAAAACGGGGAAATGGACATCACGGCCGAGGCCAAGGCGCTGGATGCCAAGGCAGCCAGCCTGCTTGAGGAAATCTATGGCTCTCTGACCCCCTGGCGCAAATGTCAGGTTGCCCGGCACCCCGAGCGTCCGCATTGCGAACACTACATCAAGGCCCTTTTCACCGAATTCACGCCGCTGGCAGGCGACCGCAACTTTGCCGACGATCTGGCGGTCATGGGCGGCCTTGCGCGTTTTGGCGACCGCCCCGTCATGGTGATTGGTCATGAGAAGGGCAATGATACCAAGTCCCGGATCGAGCGGAATTTCGGCATGGCCCGCCCCGAAGGTTACCGCAAGGCGGTGCGCCTGATGGAACTGGCCGGCAAGTTCGGCCTGCCGGTGATCACGCTGGTGGATACGCCCGGGGCCTATCCCGGCAAGGGGGCCGAGGAACGTGGCCAGTCCGAGGCGATTGCACGTTCCACCGAGAAATGCCTGCAGATCGGCGTGCCGCTGGTGAGTGTGATCATCGGCGAGGGCGGATCGGGCGGCGCTGTCGCCTTTGCCACCGCCAACCGGGTCGCGATGCTGGAACATGCGGTCTATTCCGTGATCACCCCTGAGGGCTGCGCATCGATTCTCTGGAAGGATTCCGAAAAGATGCGCGAGGCCGCAGAGGCCATGCGCCTGACCGCCGATGACCTGCGCAAACTGGGCGTCACCGACAGGATCATCACCGAACCGAAAGGCGGCGCGCACCGCGATGCCCCTGCCGCGATCAAGGCCGTCGGCAGCGCAATCGCCGCCATGCTGAAAGAACTCGACGGCAAGGATGCTGCCGCCCTGATCGCCGACCGCCGCAAGAAATACCTGGACATGGGCGCCAAGGGCCTGGCCGCCTGACGCCCCCTACCATTTGATGCGAAACCGTGGTCCCGGTTGCGGGACACGGTCGAACCCCATGGCGACATAGGCCTCCTGCGCGGCCAGGTTGCCCGGATCGGTCCCGACCGCCAGAAACCGGCAGCCCCGCGCCTGCGCAACGCCGATGCAGGCGTCGACCAGGGCGCGCCCCACACCCTGCCCGCGCATGTTGTCCCGGATGAACAGGTGATGCAGGTCCATGCCACGCACGCCGAACTGCAATTGGGCAAGCGGGCACAGCGCGGCATAGCCGGACAGGCCCTGTGCCGCTTCGGCGACAAGGACACTCAGCCAGGGATGCGCACCCAGCGCATCGCGGGCAAGGTCGTCAAGCGTAAGCTGCGCGGTATCGCCATGGTGCCGGGCAAGGTGGCAAACCATGGCATGAACCTGCGGCAGATCGTTTTCGGTGACAGGTCTGATGAGAGGCATTGAAAAGCTCCGTTCGGGCCGACCGCACGGAGGGGCCGCGCGTCAGGCGGCCAAATGTTTCTGAATAGGGAAAGGACCGCGCTTATTGGGTGCGGCGATAGTAGCGCTGGGTCGTGGTACGGCGGTTTTCCATAGGGGTAATTTGCGACCGGACAGGTGATGTGTCAACGCCACACCGCCGAAGTTGTGAAGCTGCCTGAATTGCAAACCCGCCCCCGCATCACGATATTTGTATCAGAGGGCGTCTGAGACCACCTCTTGGCCCCTAGGCGCCTTCCGGATCACATCGGAAAGGAGCCAGTCATGTACAAACGCATTCTCACCGCTGCCCTGCTCTTCGGGATGGCCTGCACCGGGCCCCCGGCCTGGGCCCTGACCTGCGCCCCGCGCGAGGCGCTGGTGGCGCGGCTGACGTCGGAATATGCCGAAACGCTGACCGCGCGGGGGTTGCAGAACGGCGCGGCCCTGATCGAGGTTTGGAGCTCGGAAGAAAGAGGCAGCTTTACCATCCTGCTGACCCGCCCGGACGGCATAAGCTGCGTGATGTCGGCAGGCACCCACTGGATGATGGAAAAGCCGATCGTCACCACCGGCGACGCTGCGGGCTGAGGCCGCGGCGGCAAGGGCAAGTTTCCGCGGCTTGTCTCCGGCTGAAGGGCTACCGCGCCAGCATCCGCAGGCCCTGCGTCACGTCGGACCGCACTGCCAACCGCAGACCGGGTTCATCCCCTGCACGCAGGGCGGCAATGATCAGCCGGTGAAACTGCGGCGGCTCGGTACGGCGCAACCGCCCGTAAAGCGCGCGCATCGTCGGCCCCATCTGCAACCAGACCGTTTCGGCCATGGCAAGCATCGCCGGCGCCTGCGCACGCAGGTAAAGCGTGCGGTGAAATTCAAGGTTGGTGCGGATATAGCTCACCGCATCGCGCTGCGCGACGGCCTCACCCACCGCATTGTTGATGGTCTGCAACCGTTCGATCAGCGCCAGATGTGCGCGCGGCAGGGCCCGGCTTGCCAGTTCCACCTCGATCAGGGCGCGCAGGGCCGCCAGTTCCTCGATCCGGTCGCTGGACAATTCCGGCGTCGAAATCCGCCCCGAGGTCGACATGGTCAGCGCTCCCTCGGCGGCCAGGCGACGCACCGCCTCGCGCGCGGGCGTCATCGACACGTTGTATTCCTTGCCGATGCCGCGCAGGGTCAGCGCCTGACCCGGCGGCAGATCGCCGTGCATGATCCGGCTGCGCATCCGTCGATAGACACGGTCATGGGCTGGCGGCGTGGCCTCGGCAGGGCGGCGGTTCAGGTTCATGAGGTTTGTGTGATCACAAATTTTCACCCGGTCAAGCGATTTGAAGGCACTACAGACCGCCGGATCAGAACCGATAACGGTGCAGGCCACTGCCATGTGTCCGCAGCCAGCGCCGGGGCGGATCATAATCACCGTAGAGCCGCGTGACCTCGGCCCAGAAGGCGGGCGAGTGATTCATCTGCGCCAGATGCGCAACCTCATGCGCGGCGACATAGTTGAGCACCTCGGGCGGCGTCATGATCAGGCGCCAGGAAAACATCAGCGCCCCGTCGCTGGTACAGGACCCCCAGCGCGACCGCGTGTCCCGCAGGGTCAGGCGGCTGTATCCCAGGCCAAGCTGCGCGGCATAGGCGTCGCTGGCCGCTGCCAGCCGGTCCCGCGCCACCAGCTTGAGATGGCTGGCAAGCCGCACACCCACGCGCTCCTCCGGCCCCGGCACGGCGATGACGTCAGCCCCGATCTGCACCCGGCGCCCCTGCCCCCGCGCCACCTTGAGCATCTGACCGGCCACCGGCACCTCGACCCCCGGCAACACCTGCAGATCTGCACCACGCGCATCCAGATGCTTGCGAATCCATCCTTCCTTGCTGCGCGCAAAATCCAGTGCCTCCCGCTCCGCCAGCCGTTTCGGCAGCGTCAGCGTGACCCGTCCGTCCAGTTGCGAAATGCGCAGGGAAATACGCTTTGCCCGTGCGGAACGACGCAGGATCAGGGGAATAGGCGGGTCGCCGGACAGGACAGGATCGCTCATCAATCGGACTCTACTCGGACAAGGGGCTAAAGCCTTTGACAGTCTCCCCCTCATATGGCACTTGCCCTGAATCATCTACACGCAAACGCAATTTTCAGAAGGGGTGTTCCATGCCCAACGAAGAATGGGGAACCAAGCGCCTGTGCCCCACAACGGGCAAGCGCTTCTACGACCTCAACAAGGATCCGATCGTCAGCCCCTACACGGGTGAAGTGCTTGAGATCGACGCATCCAAGTCGCGCATGATCGCCGCCGACGCCGAGGATGCCGAAACAGCCAAGGCCAAGAAGGCCGAAGTCGAAGATGATGTGATTCTGGACGATGACGACGATGTCGATGTCGATCTGGATGACGATATCCTGGACGACGACGACGATGATGATGACACAGTGCCGCTGGACGACATCGCGGATGTGACGACCAACGACGACGATTGAACCATTTGCGGTGGCGGGAGTGGATTTTCCACTTGATCCCGCCCCCGCTTGCGCCTAATCACGCACCACCAAACGGACCGCAGACAAGACGCGGACCTGAATGGGGCATTAGCTCAGCTGGGAGAGCGCCTGCATGGCATGCAGGAGGTCAGCGGTTCGATCCCGCTATGCTCCACCATTCCTTTCTTCGTAAGAGACCAGATAGGTTTGCCTTTCTCGTCAGGGGATTTGCCTCTGGCCGGATGGCCTCTGTCGTATTGGTCTTTTGCTGCGTCGGGCCATCGCCTGCGCGCCTCGCCGCCGTTGACCGGCCCTTTGCAATGCCCGAAATCAGGCCGGAGATACCAGTATCCTGATATGCCAGGTGATCGCGTTTCGATATCCCTGCTGTTCCAGCAGGCTGATCTTGGATTGCCACCGGGCCGGGCAGACCACCAGAATCGCCCGATCGCCCCGCTCTGCACGCGCCGCTTCCGCCGCCGAAAAGAGCGCCGCTGCTTCCGGCCCGGAGCTGGCGCGCATTTGCCTGTCTTCAAAGGCATCGTGGAAAAAATCGTCTATCACCCCGACATCCGAAATGTCATGGGCTGCCGGGAAATGCAGCGCGGTCGCGGGCTGCGAGATGGCATAGCCCCGGATGCCCCCTTCGTCCTCCGAAACGAACATGTCACGGTCCTCCAGCGACAGGCTCCGCCGCATCCAGGATCCAAAACGTGCGTCCGCCTCCTCATGTGGTTGCCAGAACAGGTGATGGATGTTGTCCAGAACGCGGCGGTGCAGGGCGCTTGCCCTGACAATCCCGGGGATGTCGCCACCGGTTGCTCTTCGCACCTTTGCCCCGGCAGTCTGCCCCCGCAGCCCGGATTTCGCGAAATACGCAGTAAGTCGGTCATAGCCCTGCGCGGCATAGGTCTCCTGCCAATCCCCGCCCTCCACGCCGGAGGCCAGAAGGATCACGGCGCCCGCTTCGATCAGGTCGGCTTCAGCGGCTCTGAACAGCGCGCGCCGGGTCTCCGCCGGGGCATCCGGCACAACAAAGCAGTCTTCCATGATCAGGCCGGGCGGCCCGAATGCGCCCGCATAGATCGGCGGCACCGGCAACAGGATGGTATGGGCAACACCAATGGCCTTGCCCCCATCCTCGGCGATCAGCCATTGCTGCCGGAACGGTGGCTGCGCAGCCTCCATCGCCGCTTTGACGGTTGATCGGATCTTGTCCCGGGCCGCCTGATCCAGCTTCCACAAATCGGGATCAAGGGCGTGCCGTGCCTCAGCATCCGCAAGCAGCAGCTCCGAAACAGCATCAAGGTCGCGCAGCTTGGCAGGTCGGATTGCAAGGGACATGGGGAGCCTTTCCTGTTCGCGGGGCATGATGGGTCGCGCACAACCGATTGCAGAAACGGAACGAATTGACAAAGCAGGAAATTTGCTTGCGATGTTAGAAAAACTAACAGCTTGGCAACCCGATGCAAAACCTCAATCTTAACGCCCTGCGCGTCTTTGCCATGGCCGCCCGGCATGGCAGCTTTCAGAATGCGGCAGAGGTGCTGAACATCTCGCACGGCGCGGTCTCCCAGCGCATCAAGCAGCTTGAGGCCGATCTGGGTGTCATCCTCTTCAACAGGAAACCGCGCGGCGTTTCACTGACCCACAAGGGCAGGACATACTTTGATGCCGTGGAACGGGCGCTGACGATCCTGACAGAGGCCACCACCGACCTGCAACAGCCCGGTCGCCAGATCACGCTGCACATCGGGGCGTCATCCGCCTCGAAATGGCTGATGCCCCGGATGGATGCATTCAACATGCGCCATCCCGACATTTCGCTGGAAACACAGATCCACAGCACCCTGCTGCAACGCAATCTGGGCCGCAATGAAATCGCCATATGGCCTGCCAGAACGCCAAAACCGAATGCGGCCCACCATATCCGGCGCCTCTGCGAATTGCGGCTCGTGGCCCTGTGCAGCCCGGATTTCCCGCTCCCCGACGGGCCTGTCGACCTCGGAACCTTGCTGACCTTGCCGCTGCTGCAGGATGCCCATCACCGCTGGAAACAGCTGATCGAGGCATCGGACCATCAGGGGCCGCAACGGATACTGAACTTCGGCAGCGCGGCCCTTGCCGTGGACGCCGCCATTCAGGGGCATGGCATCGCCATCGCCCCGACATACATGACAGAGGCTGATATCCGCGCCGGTCGCCTGAAACAGATATGGCAGCTTTCGGAACCATCGGGCGAATTCCTGTTCCTGTCCTGGTCCAGACACCACGCCCACGACCTGTCGCTGCGGCAAACCTTGTCCTGGGTTCTCTCGGAATTCGGATGTGATGAAACATTGGCCAGGGGATGACAGCCATCACGCATTGGCCCATGAGCAGAGCCAGATTGCGCCCCTGCCCCATTCCCAGCTAAAAGAGCCTGTCCCAGTGCAAGGCGTCCGATGAAACCACTGACCCTCACCTCGCTTGCCGAACTGGCCGACCTGACCGTCGATACCATCATCGACGTGCGCTCCCCCGCGGAATTTGCAGAAGACCATATGCCCGGCGCCATCAACCTGCCGGTGCTCTATGACGCGGAGCGCGCCGACGTGGGCACAATGTACAAACAGGTCTCGCCCTTTTCTGCGCGCAAGGTCGGCGCGGCGCTGGTGGCGCGCAATACCGCAACACATCTTGACGGACCGCTTGCGGACAAGCCAGGCGGCTGGCAGCCATTGGTCTATTGCTGGCGCGGCGGTCAGCGCTCCGGGGCCTTCGCCACCATCCTCGACCAGGTCGGCTGGCGCGTCACTCTGTTGCAGGGCGGCTATCGCAGCTATCGGCGTCTTGTGGTGGATGCGCTTTATGACCGGGCGCTGCCGCACCGTATCGCGCTGGTCTCCGGCGGCACCGGCACCGCCAAGACGGAAATGCTGCACCACCTGCAGGAGGCAGGCGCGCAGGTGCTGGACCTTGAGGGGCTGGCCCGGCATCGCGGCTCCCTTTTCGGGGCGACAGAAGTGGCTCAACCCAGCCAGAAGATGTTCGAAAGCCGTATTGCCAGCGCCCTTGGCCGTCTTGAGCCCTCCCGCCTGACCTGGGTGGAGGCCGAAAGCAGCAAGGTTGGCAACCGGATCATCCCGCCCGCGCTCTGGACCGCGATGTGCGCCGCCCCAAGGGTCGAAATCCATGCCCCCTTGCAGGCCCGCGCGACCTATCTGTGCCGCGCATATGCGGAGCTGAAGGAAGACCCCGCCCGCCTGCACCGCCAGATTGATCACCTGCGGCCCTACCACGCGGCCAAACAGATCGCGCAATGGCAAGAGCAGGCCGACACCGGCGATTTCGTCGCGCTGGCCGAGGGGCTGATGCAGACCCATTACGACCCGCGTTATGAAAAGGCCAATGCATCCGCCCCCGCGCCGATGCGCCGGCTTGATCTGCCCGATCTTGAGGCCGCAACCCTGCGCGCCGCAGCCGCCCGGCTGACGGCGGATTTCACGTAACCCGCAAGGCACCCGCGCCGGACCACAGCCGCCCGATCAGATGGCCGTCACACCCCTGGGCAGCAAGGGCGACCAGCGTCGCCTCCGCCAGCGGTTCCGGCACGGCGGCCAGCAGCCCGCCCGCCGTCTGCGGATCGAACAGCAGCGGATCGGCGCGCCCGCTCACCGGCGCATTCACCCGGTTTGCCGCCATCAGGGAGGATGCGACGCCCGCGCCGGACAGGGCCTGCGCACCTGCAAAGTAAGGCACCCTGTCGCCCCAGATCTCCACATCCAGGCCAGAGGCCCGGGCCATCGCCGCAAGATGCCCGGCCAGCCCAAAGCCGGTCACATCCGTCATCGCATGGGCCACCCGCGCCAGGACTTTGGCCTCGCGGTGCTGGGGCCGTGCCATGACCGCCAGTGCCGCCGCCAGATCGCGGCCATCGGCCTGCCCGGCCATGTCAGCAGCCAGCAGCACGCCTGACCCGACCGGACGGGTCAGGATCAGCAGATCACCCGCCAGAGCGCCCCCCTGCGTCAGCGGCATGTCGTCCCGCAGGCCGGTCACGGTGAAGCCCAGCGTCAGCTCCGCCCCCATGGTGGTATGGCCCCCGACCAGCTGGGCGCCCACCTCGGCCATCACCTCCTGCGTCGCCTGCGTGATCTCTGCCAGGGTCCGCGCCTGCATCTGAACCGACATCTGCGGCAGCACGATTGACGACAGCACGGCCTGTGGTGTCGCCCCCATCGCCCAGACATCCCCCAGCGCATGCACCGCCGCGATGCGCGCCATCAAATGAGGGTCTTCGATGAAACCGCGCAGGTGGTCGGTGCTGATCACCTGGAACCCCCCGTTGGGCTGCCGCAGGATCGCGGCATCATCCCCGGGGCCGGTCACCACGTCATTGCCACTCTGGGCGATACCGGCCAGCGCACCGCCCAGCACAGCGCCATCCACCTTGGCCCCGCAACCGCCACAAAGCGGCTTGTCCGTCAGCGCCTCGGCCACGCCCTGCGCCACGGGGCCGCGCACCCGGGGCGGCGGCATCGACGGCAAGGCGCCCAGCCGGTCCATGAACGCCCGGTCGATCCGGTCCTTCCAGCGCCACATCCAGGGGGCGGAAACCGCCAGCCCGAACTTCTCCCCCACCGCCGATTGGCCGCCAAGGGAAATCAGCTTCAGATAATGCTTCTGCGGCCGGAACGCCCGCCGCCGTCCCGCCCCCAGTGCCGCGCGCAGATTGCCATGCAAGACCGGCGCCGCGCGCACCGCAAAAACACCGGCCCTGGGCCGCGGGGCATGGTCCATCTCGGCGCAATCGCCCACGGCAAAGAGCCTGTCATCCCCCATGACCCCAAGGTCCGGCCCCACCTTGATGAAACCATCGCGCTGCGGCAGATCGGTCCCGAAGATCCATCCATGGGCAAAGGCACCCGCCGCCCCCACGCAAAACCGCGCTGGCACGCTGCTGCCATCGCCCAGCACCACGCGATCAGCCTCGATCCGTGCCACCTGCACCCCGGTCCGCAAGGTCACGCCAAGCCCGCGCATGGCAGACAGCACATGGCTGCGCGCCCGGTCCCCCAGGCCCGAGACTTGCTGTCCGGCCTCGATCACCGTCACCTCGGGCAGAGCGCCGCGGTCGCGCAGGGCATGGGCCATGGCCATCGACAATTCGCAGCCCGCCACACCGCCACCGATCACCACCACCTCGGGCGCAACCGCCCCACCCTCGACACGCTCCAGAAAGGCCCGCCAGCGCGCCGCATAGACATCCAGCGGCTTGGCCCCGACCGCATGATCGGCAAATCCCGGCACATCCATCTGCGCGGTGATGCCCACGTCGATGCTGGCCACGTCATATCCCACCGGCCCGCGCCCCGCGACACGGACCTGCTGCGCCGCCCGGTCGATGGCCTCGGCGCGGCCCAGGATCAGCCGCGCGCCCGCATGACGGCACAACTTGCCCAGGTCGATCTCCAGCTCATCGCGCCCGTAATGCCCCGCCACATGCCCCGGCAACATGCCGGTATAGGGTGCCGTCGGACCGGGATTGATCACCGTCACCCGCACCCCCGGCAAGGGGTCCATCCCCCAGCTCCGCAACACCAGCGCATGGGCATGCCCGCCACCCACCAGCAGCAGATCACGGGTCAGGGGCACCGCGTTCAACACCCATCCTGCCTTTTCTTTTTGGCCATAAATATTCCCGGGGAGTTTGAGGGGCAGCGCCCCTCATCAGCAAAAATAGATCGAATGCGGCGCAGCCGCTCCTGTTCCTAACAGCGCATCTTGCCCATCGCTAATGAAAATCCCGCGACCGGGGGTGCAGATGCGCCGCCGCGCCCCCAGCGCGAAAGGCCGGCAGCAGCGTTTCATCCGCCCCCCCCGGCAGGCTATTTTTTGGCGGTTGGAAAACCCGCGGCCAGCGTCGCCCGCGCATGCGCGATCAGCTTGTCAAGCATCATGTCAAAGCTCGCCACTTCCGCCAGGCTCAGAGGCTCAAGCACCTTTTCATTCCGGTCAAGGACATGCGCCATGGCCCGATCATATAGATCAAGCCCGATCGACGTCAGCTTCAATGCCACCGCGCGCCCGTCACGCGGGTCGGTGGTATCGACGACCAGATGCTTGGCGGTCAACTGCTTGATCGCCCTGCTCAGCTGGCTCTTGTCCATCAACAGGATGTCGGCAACATCGCCCGCCCGCACCGGTTGCTGCGATCTGACCACCGCCAGCACCCGCCACGCCGTGAGGCTCACCCCGAACAACGCCTCGGACCAGCCGCTTGCTGACCGGTCTCCGATCGTTTCCAGGGTATGCAATTTGAACGTGATGACATCCGTGATGCCCGTCACCGCGGGATGTTTCCCGCGCGGGATCTCGAATGCACCCGAGGTGTCAAAATCATGTGACATTGATTGCCTCCACCAACAGCAGCCCAGATATAATGGACTTTATCCATTATATTCAAGCAAAATGCGAAACCACCCTTGTTTCGACGTTGAAAAGAACCCCATGTACAAACGTGCCTGAACAACATAAGGCCTGCCCAACCCCTTCAAAGGCCGCCTCCCCGGCCCCCTGTGCGGTGCACAGCGACCTCACGAACAGGACGGACCCCGTGATTCAGACCATTGCCGACGCCCTTGCCGCCCAAGGCTACGATACTCTTACCCCCGTGCAGGAGGCCGTGACCGACCCCGCATTGGCCGACGCGGACCTGCTGGTCTCGGCGCAGACCGGCTCGGGCAAGACCGTGGGCTTCGGCCTTGCCATCGCACCCACCCTGCTGGGCGACCAGCCCCGCTTCGGCGCTGCCGGGGCACCGCTCGCCCTGATCATCGCGCCGACCCGCGAACTGGCCATGCAGGTGGCCCGCGAAATCACCTGGCTCTACGGTCAGGCGGGGGCCGTGGTCACCACCTGCGTGGGCGGCATGGACCAGCGCAGCGAACGCAGCGCCCTGGACCGTGGCGCGCATGTGGTCGTGGCCACCCCCGGGCGCCTGTGCGACCACATCAAGCGCGGCAACATCGACCTGTCCACCCTGCGCGCCGTGGTGCTGGACGAGGCTGACGAAATGCTGGACCTCGGCTTTCGCGAAGAGCTGGAGTTCATCCTCTCGGAAGCCCCCGAAGACCGCCGCACCCTGTTGTTCTCGGCCACGGTCCCGGCGGCCATCGCCAAACTGGCGCAATCCTACCAGAAGGACGCCCAGCGCATCAGCACCACCGGTGAGGCGCGCCAGCACGCGGACATCGAGTACCGCGCGCTGAACGTGCATCCCCGCGACACCGAAAACGCCATCATCAACGTGCTGCGGTTCTACGAAGCCAAGAATGCCATCGTCTTCTGCAACACCCGCGCCGCCGTGGCGCGGCTGACCACCAAATTCACCAACCGCGGCTTTTCCGTCGTGGCCCTGTCGGGCGAGTTGACGCAATCGGAACGCACCAATGCGCTGCAGGCCCTGCGCGACGGGCGTGCGCGGGTCTGTATCGCCACCGACGTGGCCGCACGCGGCATCGACCTGCCCAACCTCGAACTGGTGATCCACGCGGACCTGCCCAGCAATGCCGATACGCTGCTGCACCGCTCCGGCCGCACCGGGCGCGCGGGGCGCAAGGGGGTTTCCGCCCTGATCGTGCCGCCCAAGATGAAGACCAAGGCCAACCGCCTGCTGGGCTGGGCCAAGCTCAAGGCCGAATGGGCTGCCGCCCCCTCCGCCGAAGAGGTCAACGCCGCCGACGAGGCACGCCTGCTTGCAGACCCGGCCTGGGAAGCACCCGTGCCGGAGGAGGCCGCCGATTTCGTCGCCAACCTGGTCGCGACCTACAGCGCCGAACAGCTTGCCACCGCTTTCGTCAACCTCTACCGCGCCCGCGCCTCCGCGCCCGAGGAACTGGCCGATCCGGGATCAAAGGACGACAGCAAGCGCCCGGCCTTCGGCCCCTCGGTCTGGTTCTCGGTCAGCCAGGGCCGCAACGACGGGGCAGAGCCCCGCACGCTGCTGCCGATGCTGTGCCGCGCCGGCGACCTGACCAAGGACGACATCGGCGCAATCCGCGTGCAGGCCAGCCACAGCTTTGTGGAGATCCTTGCCAGTTCCGCCCCCAAGTTCCTCAATGCCCTCGGCCCCGACCGCACGGCAGAGGAAGGCGCGGTGGTCACCCAGCTGGACAAGGCCCCGGACCTGCCCAAGGGCGGACCGGCATCGCGCGCCCCGCGCGGACCGAAGCCCGGCGGCCCGAAGCCGCAGCGCAAACCCGCCTATGATCCCGACGCGCCATCACACAGCCGCGAACCCCGCGCCCCCCGCGATGCAGCGCCCATGGCAGAGACACGCGCGGAAAAGCCCAAATTCGACAAACCGAAGTTTGACAAACCAAGGGGCGACAAACCAAGGGCTGACAAACCAAAGGCCGACCGGCCGAAATTCGACAAGCCCAAAGCGCCCAAGGGCGAACGCCCGCCAAAGTCGCACAAGACCGAACGCAGCCCGATGAAGCCCGGTGCCGCGCCGAAGCCCAAGGCAGACGGCTCGCCCCCCAAGGCGAAACCCGTGTGGAAAAAGGACGGGCCAAAGTCTGATGCACCGCGCCGGGCTGCCCCGGCGGGCGAGGGCAAACCGGCCAAGAAAACCTATCAACGCGCGGGCGATCCCTCGAAACGCTTCACCCCGCCGCACAAGATGGGCAAGCCCGGCGCCAAACCCGCGCGCGGCAAACCCGCAGGCGGCAAGGGCGGTTTCAAGCCGAAGTAAGACGCCCGGGGCAAGGACCCGGAGTTTTCAAAAACTCCGGCCCGATTTTTTCGAAAAAATCGGCGCGACCCGCGCCGGAGGGATAACCCGCAGGGGTTATCCCTTTCCTTTCCAGGGCACCAGGAACCGCTCAGCCGCCCGCATCAGCATGTCGATGCCAAAACCGATGACGCCGATCAGGATGATCCCCATGATCACGATATCGGTGTTCTGGAACTTGGATGCGGTCATGATCATCATGCCCGCGCCCTGCTCCGCCGCAACCAGTTCCGCCGCCACAACCGTGCCCCAGCAAACCCCCATGGCGACACGCGCCCCGGTGAATATTTCAGGCAGCGAATTGGGGATGATGACATAGCGCATCACCTGCCATTTGCTGGCCCCCAGCGAATAGGCCGCATGCACCTTGGAAATCTTGACGCCCGACACGCCGGAGCGTGCCGCAATTGCCATGATCCATAGCGCCGCGAGGAACAGCAGGATGATCTTGCCCGCCTCCCCGATGCCGGCCCAGATGATCACCAGCGGGATCAGCGCAAGGGGCGGCACCGGGCGCATGAACTCCACGATCGGGTCGAACCAGCCTCTGAACCAGTTGCTCAGCCCCATCGCATAGCCCAGCGGAATCCCCACGACAGCGCCCAGCAGGAACCCCAGGATCACCCGGAACAGCGAATAGCCCAGATGTTCCAACAGCGTGAAATTGCGGAACCCGTCGCGCATGATCTGAAGCGTTCTGCTCCAGACCACTTCGGGGGCAGGCAGGTACAAAGGCTCCATCTGCCAGCCGCGCGCGGGCTGGAAATTGGGTGTCCCCTTGTCCGAGAGGGTCACGGTGCCATCCGCCGTCTGAACCGTCCCCCCGGGGGCGATCTTCTGACCGTTGATGGCAATCACCTCGGCCCCGTCGCTCTTTTTCAGCGCGTCGTTGGCATCGACGCGGATCAACCCGCTGCGCCATTGCGCAATGGCGATGGAATCGTCCTTGGCAAAGCCCTCTCCCGGCGGCACCTCGGGCGCCTCCGCAGGCGCGCCGCGCGGATGAACCACCACAGTCACCGTGGCATCGTCAGGTGCCTGCCCCGGCGCCTGGGCTGTATAGGTAAAGGTGGTTGTCCCCACAAAGGCACCCGGCGCATGCAGGAAGGAGGGCAGCAGGCTGGACCCGGTAAAGACCCCCCACATCACAAAGATCGTCAGGATCGACACCACACCGGCAACCCGGTTTGGCCGCACAGCACTTTCATCCCCGAAGGTCACTGTTTTCAACGAGGTATAATCCTGCGCCGTCTTCTGCAGCACGCGGGTCACGACAAAGGCGCTGACAACAAAGATGGCGACATAGATCGCGAGGAAGAACAGACCGGTCATGCCGCGTCCTCCTTGGTGCCCATGATCTCCTCTTCCATGTCCCAGATCATGTTGAGTATCTCTTCGCGGCGCGGCCCGAATTCGGGATGTTTCTTGACCTCCCGCAGGTCCGCATTCACGCCCAGCTCAGCAAAGGGCAGGCGGTATTCCTTGTGAATGCGCCCCGGCCGGGGTGCCATCACGATCAGCCGCTCACCCAGCAGCAACGCCTCCTCGACCGAATGGGTGATCAGGATGATGGTCTTGCCGGTCTCTTTCCAAAGTTTGAGCACGAGGCTCTGCATCTTCTCGCGGGTCAGCGCATCCAGCGCGCCCAGCGGTTCGTCCATCAGGATGACGTCAGGGTCATTGGCCAGGCACCGCGCCAACGCCACACGCTGCTGCATCCCGCCTGACAGTTCGTAAACCGCCTTTTCCTTGAAATCCTGCAGGCCCACCACATCCAGCAGACGATTCACCGTCTCGGCCTTGTCGTTTTTGGGCATGCCTTTCATCGAGGGGCCAAAGCCCACATTCTCCCGCACCGACATCCACTCGAACAGCGCCCCTTGCTGAAACACCATGCCGCGTTCCGCATCCGGGCCGGTGATCTGGTGGCCGTTCAGGGTCATCTTGCCGCCGGTGGGGGCCAGGAACCCGGCCACGATGTTCAACAGGGTGGTCTTGCCGCATCCCGACGGGCCAAGCACGCTCAACAATTCGCCGGCCTTGAGGTCCAGCGTCACGTTCTGCAGGGCCTGCACATGGCCGCCCCCCGGCAGATCAAAACGCATGGAGAGATTGTCGATGGAAAGTCCGCTCATCATTTCGGCTTTCTGCCCGGGGGGCAATGGGGCGGGTACACCCGCCTCAGTTTCGTTAGGTCGCCAGTTTATCGGGACCGGTGCAGAGAAATCCGCACCGGCCCCGAACCATCACGAACCGCTGTCCATCATCTCCTTGGCCGCTGTCAGCGGCGCGGTGTTGACGGCACCTTCATAGCTGTCCAGCGCCGAATCGATGGAGCCCGCCGCGACAAAGACCTCGGCCACACCTTTCATGAAGGTCGCCGCATTGCCGCCCAGCCAACGCTCGGAAAGCTGATCTTCCACGGTGGGGAACTTGAAGGTCGCAATCGCCGACCGAGCCGCTTCCAGGTCCATGCCGGATTGCTCCGCGATCTGGGCCAGCATCTCGTCACTGGGGTCGGCCGCCCATTGCGCATTGGCCTCGGCAGAGACTTTCAGGAACTTGGCCAGTTCCTCGCCGTTTTCCGCCGCATAGGACGCAGGCACGGAGGTCACGTCAAACACCAGGATGCCCAGTTCTTCCTTTTCATCGCCGGTCAGCAGAACGTTGCCATATTCCTTCATCCGCGTCAGGCCACCGCCATAGCCGCAGGCGAAATCAACCGCGCCCTGGCTCAGCGCAGCGGCACCTTCCGGCGGTGCCATGTCAACGATCTGCAGGCTGTCCAGCGACACGCCGAAGTGGTCCATCTGGCGCAGGAAGCCATAATGCGCCGCCGTGCCCAATGGCACGGCAACCTTCTTGCCCGCCAGTTCGGACGCGCTGTCCTTGTCGATCTCCAGATCGGCCTTCACCACGCAATTGTCATTGTCGGAATAGGACACGGCCACATCGACCACCTGGATGTCCTGCCCGCCCGAGACCGCCACGACGAAGGGCGGCACACCCTGGCTGATTGAAATCTGCACGTCGCCCGAAGCCATGGCGGCGGACATCGCGGTGCCGGTCTCGAAAGAGACCCAGTTGATCTTCTTGCCCAGCGCTTCCTCATAGGCACCCGAAGCCTTGGCCGCCAGCAACGGCATCGGCCATTCGAGAAAATAGGCGACGGTGATCTCGCCGGAATGGGCATCCGCCAATGCGGCCTGACCGGTCAGGGCCATCACGGCGCCGGCGACAAAACTGGTGGTGGTTTTCTTGATCATTGTAATCTCCCTTTGATCTTATTTACGGACATTGGCTGCCCGTTATTGGGTCGTATCGTCTCAATTTGTAATGCCAAGTTGGGCGTTATCCTGCGCGAAAATGCAAGGGACGCCGCGCTCACCTTCAAATTTCTGCCTTGTTTTCTCGTTTGTTCCGGTTTTCGCACGACCGCTGACTGATGTTTGGGCAGAGCCAAGGGGACATTTCAGCAAACCCGATTTCGCCATTCGGAACATCGAAATCCGATCTGACCTGGCTCCCGATCCTGTGAGCGATCACGCCGCGAACAAACGTCCAACCGGCGGCAGTGCATGAGTCCAGATGGCACAACCTGTCGCGCGCGACCGCCGGATTTGACCTCGGCTGCCACACCTCCTAACCTGATCTCATTCAACAGAACTGCTCCGCAGATTGAAAGGCCAGAAAAATGGTCATATTTTCCAACAACAGCTATCACCAGTTCAGTGACTGGATCCCAGGCGGGCACCAACTGGTGTCAGACCCCGATACGCCCGATCAGTTCATGTTCCTGCCAACGATCGAGGGGGAACGGGCGATCCGGGTCATCGGAACAGATCTGGTTTTCGATGATGCCGGATGGCCGATTTCAGGAACCGTCACCCAAATTGACTATCTGGAGGCCGATCTTTCCACCGTCGCCTCGAACATGACAGGCATGAATTGGGATGCGGCAGAGGTCGCACAAGCGCTGGATGACGCACTTACCCTGACAGGCGATGCGCGCTTCGCCGGGCTCGTGGACCTGCTGCGGGTTGAGGATATCGTTCTGAATGCCTCGATGGGCTACATGAGATATCAAGGGACGCTTTACGACTACCTCCCCGACCCACAGTCCATCACGATCATGGGTGGCATGTACGGCGAAATAATCTGGGGCTATCAGACCGGCACGGTGATCTACGGCAACGGTGGCGTCGACAGGCTTGATGGCTTTAACGGCGACGACACGCTCTACGGCGGTGCCAACAACGACTACCTGCGCGGGTTCAGCGGGGACGACGTGCTTTTCGGCGGTCACTGGCGTGACAACCTTCAGGGCGGAAGTGGCAACGACATCCTGCACGGCGGAAATGACCATGACCAGTTGAGCGGCGGTTCCGGGAATGACCGGTTGCATGGTGGTGCCGGCAATGACTTTCTGACAGGCGATTTCGGCTTTGACACCCTATATGGCGGCACGGGCAACGACACCCTGCGTGGCGGGGGCAACGCCGATTGGCTTTTTGGTGAGGATGGTAATGACCTCCTCGAAGGATCCGTCGGTTCTGACCGCCTGTACGGTGGCACCGGCGAGGACAGCATCGAGGGGCTCGGTTCTGACGACGCGCTGTTCGGCCAGCAGGGCAACGATCTGTTGTCCGGGAACGACGGTAACGACCGCATATTTGGCGGCACCGGTCACGATACGTTGGAAGGCAATGACGGGAACGATTTTCTTTCCGGCGATGCAGGGTTCGACAGGCTTGACGGAGGGCTTGGGAACGACAGCCTGATCGGCGGATACAATGCCGACACCTTTATCTTTGCAGATGGTTTCGGGCAGGACACTATCGCCGATTTCGAGGCTCTGAACCCTTTCGAGCGCATCGACCTCAGTGGCGTAACAGCCATCACCAATTTCGCGGATCTGCACGACAACCACCTGTTCCAGATCGGTGCGGACGTGGTGATCGACACCGGCGACGGCAGTACCATCACCCTCACCGGCACCGACCTCAGCGACCTGGACGCCTCGGATTTCATCTTCTGACCTCTGCCCCATTAGACACGCCCGAATTCTGGCGCTACGAATGGGGCAGGTCTGGCCCTACTTGATTCTGCCCGCAACCCTCAGACAGTTGGACAGACGGGGCCAGTTGTGCCCTGAATTCACCCGCTCTCCCAGCGAAGAAAGGTCCGATCCATGGATGGCAATTTCAACGAGAACGATATTTCCCGCGTGGTGGAATCCGACCGCGCGCATATCTGGCACCACCTGAGCCAGCACAAGCCCTACGAGACCACCGATCCCCGCATCATAGTCGAAGGCAAGGGCATGCGCGTCTGGGACCAGAAGGGCAAGGAACACCTCGATGCCGTTTCCGGCGGAGTCTGGACAGTCAACGTCGGCTACGGCCGCGAGCGTATCGCCAATGCCGTGCGCGACCAGCTGATCAAGCTCAACTACTTCGCAGGCTCCGCAGGCTCCATCCCCGGCTCCAACTTTGCCGAGATGCTGATCGACAAGATGCCCGGCATGAGCCGCGTCTATTATTGCAACTCGGGGTCCGAAGCGAACGAGAAGGGCTTCAAGATGGTCCGCCAGATCGCGCACAAGCGTTACGGCGGCAAGAAGCACAAGATCCTCTACCGCGACCGCGACTACCACGGCACCACCATCGGCGCGCTGTCGGCGGGCGGTCAGGACGAACGCAATGCGCAATACGGCCCCTTCACCCCCGGCTTTGTCCGGGTGCCGCATTGCCTGGAATACCGCAGCTTTGAACAGGACGGCGCACCGCAGGAAAACTATGGCGTCTGGGCCGCTGACCAGATCGAAAAGGTGATCCTGGCCGAGGGGCCCGATACCGTCGGCGGCCTGTGCCTTGAACCCGTGACCGCCGGCGGCGGCGTCATCACGCCCCCGGAGGGCTATTGGGAACGTGTCCAGGAAATCTGCCGCAAATACGACATTCTGCTGCACATCGACGAGGTTGTCTGCGGCGTGGGCCGCACCGGCACCTGGTTCGGCTACCAGAACTACGGCATCCAGCCGGACATGGTGACAATGGCCAAGGGGGTCGCCTCCGGCTACGCCGCCATCGCCTGCCTTGTCACCACCGAAGAGGTGTTCAACATGTTCAAGGACGATGCCGCCGACCCGCTGAACTACTTCCGCGACATCTCCACCTTCGGGGGCTGCACCGCCGGGCCGACCGCCGGCATCGAGAACATGAAGATCATCGAAGACGAGAACCTGCTGCAGAACACCACCGACATGGGCCATTACATGCTGGACCAGCTGCAGGCGCTGGCCGACAAACACGCCGTCATCGGTCAGGTCCGCGGCAAGGGCCTGTTCCTGGGCGCAGAGCTTGTCACTGATCGCAACAGCCGCGAACCCGTCGCTGAAAAGCTGGTGCAGCAGGTGGTGGGCGATTGCATGGGGCAGGGTGTCATCATCGGCGCCACCAACCGCTCCCTGCCGGGCAAGAACAACACGCTGTGCTTCTCGCCCGCGCTGATCGCGAAAAAGGACGACATTGACCAGATCGTCGAAGCGGTGGACGGGGCGCTGGGCCGCGTCTTCGCCTGAGCATCCGGGCGCTCAGCGCTTTCTTGCCAATAGAAACAGAGGCCGGGCTTGACCCGGCCTTTGATTTATCCGACCCACGCCATGTCTTGCCCGAACAAGATACGCGACCCTGCCAGATGGCTGATCTCCGCCGATAAACCGGTCGGTTAAAAATTTGTCTGAACTTTTCTGGAATGGATCGCGTTAACCCACGAACAACAATTCGGGAGACCAAAATGAAAAAGCTTCTTATCGCCATCCCCATGATCGCCGCACTTGCAGCCTGTGAACCGGGCGGTCCAAATCAGGGCGCCCTGACCGGTGCCGCTCTTGGTGCCGCAACAGGCGCTGCCGTTTCCGGCGGTGACGACCGTGTGGCCGGCGCGCTGATCGGTGGTGCCGTTGGTGCCGCTGCCGGGAACTACATCGGCAAGACCCAGACGGGCACCTGTGTTTACCAGCGTCCCGATGGCTCGCGCTATTCGGCGGCCTGCCCGTAAGACTGAACATCCCTCCAAGGATCGGTTGGGCTTCGCCGCAAGGCGGGGCCCTTCTTCATTTCGGCCCTTGTTGACTCCGATGCGTGCTGGTGGGCCGAGATCATGGCACGCTGATCCGCGCTGTCGGTCGCGGGACAGGTGCCCGTCGATCCAGCCCGATCCACTTTTCGGTCAGGCTTTCCCGCAGCCATGCGTCCTTCATGCCGTTCTGCAGCCGCTTCAGGCTCTGGACCCATTTCGGTATGCGCATCCATTCGCCGGGTTATGGTGGCGGCAAGGATGGCGCGCTTAGCTGAACAAACAGAGGATGCACCCTGCGGTGCATCGCCCGTGTACGGGTTGTGTCGGCCAATTCCCTTCGATCAATGGAATTGAACGAAACCAAAAGTCTCATTTATTGATTTACACGCGCTGAACGACCAGATAGACTCTCCCTGCAAGGCAATTCCATTTCGCATACCGATATCTCCAGATTGATTGCCCGTTAGGTCCAATCTAAGGTAACGTCATGGCCCTTCCCGTCGAAACCTTCTTTCTGCGCCCCGGCACACAGGGAACACTGCAGCAGCAGATCCAGCAAATGATCGCGCAGGGCATCCTGTCGGGCCGGTTCCGGCCGGGTGAAAAGCTGCCCTCCACCCGCAGGCTGGCCGCACATCTCGGCGTCAGCCGGATCACCGTCACCATCGCCTACACCGAACTGCTGGCAAACGACTACCTGACCTCCAAGGGCCGGTCCGGCTACTTCGTGTCGGGCAACGCCCCCACCCCGCCCAGCTTTGCCCCGGCGGCGGAACGGAAAGACGCGGTCGACTGGTCGCGCGCCATCGGCCAGAAGTTCAGTGGCGGCGCCACCGTGTCGAAACCGCAGGATTGGGCAAAGTTCCGCTATCCTTTCATTTATGGTCAGGCCGACCCGACCCTGTTTGACCATGCCAACTGGCGGCTTTGCGCCCTGCAGGCCCTGGGCCAGCGCGACTTTTCGGCCCTGACCACCGATTACTTTGACCGCGACGACCCGCAGCTGATCGAATTCATCGCAAGACACACCCTGCCGCGCAGGGGCATCAACGCCCGGCCCGAACAGATCCTGATCACCCTGGGTGCGCAGAACGCCCTCTGGCTGACCACCCAGGTGCTGCTGACCCAACGCAGACGCGCCGCCGTCGAAGACCCCTGCTATCCCGCGCTGCGCGACATCCTGACCCAATCGCGCTGCCATATGACACCCGTCCGGGTCGATGCCGATGGCATCCCGCCCGATGCGATCCCCCCCGACACGGATGTCATCTTTACCACCCCCAGCCATCAATGCCCGACCAATGCCACCATGCCGATGGAGCGCCGCCATGCCCTGCTGGCCCGCGCCGGAGAGATGAACGCCCTGATCGTCGAGGACGACTACGAGTTCGAGATGTCCTTTCTCAAACCACCCTCGCCGGCGCTTAAATCCCTCGATAGCGATGGCCGGGTGATCTATGTCGGCAGTTTTTCCAAGTCGCTGTTTCCGGGGCTGCGTCTTGGCTATCTCGTGGGGTCCGAGCCTTTCATCAAGGAAGCCCGCGCGCTGCGCGCCTCCGTCCTGCGGCACCCGCCGGGACATATCCAGCGCACCGCCGCCTATTTCCTGTCACTGGGCCATTACGATGCCCTGATCCGGCGCATGGGCAGCGCCCTGCAGGACCGGCGCGCGGTCATGGAAAAGGCCCTGTCAGAGCACGACCTGCGCATCTCCGGGCGCGGCTATTACGGCGGTTCCTCCTTCTGGATGCGCGCGCCCGACGGGGTCGATACCGACGTGATGGCCCGCAGGCTGCATCAGCAGAACGTGCTGATCGAACCGGGCCGCCCCTTCTTTACCGGCGCACATCAACCATCGAACTACTACCGTCTGGCCTATTCCTCGATCCCCGCCGCCCGCATCCCGGAGGGCCTGGCCCTGGTTGCACAGGCAATCCGGGAGTTTTCCTGAAGTGGCCTTAGGCGCCTGTTCTTTTTGGCCCTAACAGTAGGGGATATAGCCGCCTAGGGTGGGCCAAACGCCCGGGAATCGCGCGACTCACGAAATATTAAGGATCATCTGCGATGAAAATGACGACCGAAGAAGCATTCGTAAAAGTCCTCCAACGTCACGGCATCGACAATGCCTTTGGCATTATCGGGTCTGCGATGATGCCAATCTCTGACCTGTTTCCGCAGGCGGGTATCATGTTCTGGGACTGCGCCCATGAAGGGTCGGCCGGGATGATGGCCGATGGCTTCACCCGGGCGACCGGCAAGATGTCGATGATGATCGCGCAGAACGGGCCCGGCATCACCAATTTCGTGACCGCCGTGAAAACCGCCTACTGGAACCACACGCCGCTGTTGCTGGTCACGCCACAGGCCGCGAACAAGACCATCGGCCAGGGTGGCTTCCAGGAAGTCGAACAGATGAAACTGTTCGAGGATATGGTCGCCTATCAGGAAGAGGTCCGCGACCCGACCCGCGTGGCCGAGGTGCTGACCCGCGTCATCGCCAAGGCCAAGCGCCTGTCCGGTCCCGCACAGCTGAACATCCCGCGCGATTTCTGGACCCAGGTGGTGGACATCGAGATCCCCGAACCGATGGAATTCGAACATTCCCCGGGCGGCGAAGGCTCCGTCACCGCGGCGGCCAAACTGCTGAGCGGGGCCCGGAACCCCGTGATCCTCAATGGCGCCGGCGTGGTCCTCTCCGAAGGCGGCATTGACGCGGCCAAGGCGCTGGCCGAGCGGCTGGATGCCCCGGTCTGTGTCGGCTACCAGCACAATGACGCCTTCCCCGGCTCGCACCCGCTGTTTGCAGGCCCGCTGGGCTACAACGGGTCCAAAGCGGGCATGGAGCTGATCAAGGATGCCGATGTGGTTCTCTGCCTCGGCACCCGGCTCAACCCCTTCTCGACCCTGCCGGGCTATGGCATGGAATACTGGCCCAAGGACGCCAGGATCATCCAGGTGGACATAAACGCCGACCGGATCGGCCTGACCAAGAAGGTCACGGTGGGCATCGTGGGCGACGCGGCCAAGGTGGCCAGGGGCATCCTGAACCAGCTGTCCGACGATGCGGGCGACGCCGGCCGCGCAGACCGCAAGGCGCGCATCGCCAAAGCGAAATCCACCTGGGCGCAGCAATTGTCCTCGATGGACCACGAAGAGGACGATCCCGGCACCACATGGAACGAACGCGCCCGCAAGGACAAGCCGGACTGGATGTCGCCCCGCATGGCATGGCGTGCGATCCAGTCTGCGCTGCCGCGCGAGGCGATCATCAGTTCGGACATCGGCAACAATTGCGCCATCGGCAATGCCTATCCCGATTTCGACGCGGGCCGGAAATACCTCGCACCCGGTCTCTTTGGCCCCTGCGGCTATGGCCTGCCCGCCATCGTGGGTGCCAAGATCGGCCAGCCTGATGTGCCCGTCGTGGGTTTTGCGGGTGACGGCGCCTTTGGCATCGCGGTCAATGAGTTGACGGCAATCGGACGTGGCGAATGGCCGGCGGTCACGCAGATCGTCTTCCGCAACTACCAATGGGGTGCGGAAAAGCGGAACTCGACCCTGTGGTTCGACGACAACTTCGTCGGCACCGAGCTGGACACCAAGGTGTCCTATGCGGGCATCGCCCAGGCCTGCGGGCTGCAGGGTGTCGTGGCGCGCACGATGGATGAACTGACGGCGGCCCTGAAACAGGCGATCGACGACCAGATGAACCACGGCAAGACCACGCTGATCGAAGCCATGATCAACCAGGAACTGGGCGAACCCTTCCGCCGCGACGCGATGAAAAAGCCGGTCAGTGTTGCGGGCATCTCGAAGTCCGACATGCGGCCGCAGTCGGTCTGATCTGTGCCGGGGCCGATACTCGTCCTCAATGCGGGATCCTCGTCGATCAAATGCGCGCTTTTCGGGGCGCATTTCCGCGAGATGCTGCGGGTCGAGGCAACGGGGGTCGGTGCCCGGGGCGCGGTGAAGGTCAGCGGTGCCGCACCGCGCGCCCTGTCCCTGCCGGACAATGCCGCCGCGCTGCGCGCGGTGGCGGATGCGCTGGCGGCGGAAGGTGCAGCGCTGGACCGGCTCGCGCTGGTGGCCCATCGCGTGGTGCATGGCGGGGACGAATTCACCGCCCCGGCGCGCATCACTGACAAGGTCCGCGCGGGCATTGAGGCATGCATCCCGCTGGCGCCGCTGCATAACCCGCATCATCTGGCCGCCATCGACTGGATCGCGCAGGCCGCCCCGTCGCTGCCGCAGGTGGCCAGCTTCGACACCGCCTTTCACGCCACTGTGCCCGAGGTCGCCCGGCGATACGCTCTGCCCGATCTGCCCGCCACGCGCGGGCTGCGGCGCTACGGGTTTCATGGCAACAGCTATGCCGCACTTACCCGCGCCCTGCCGGAGATGACCGGCGCGCCGCTGCCCGCTCGGTTGTTGGCATTACATCTGGGCAACGGTGCCTCGCTCTGCGCGATCCGCGAGGGCAAGTCTGTGGCCACCACCATGGGTTATTCGCCTCTGGGCGGGCTCACCATGGGCACCCGCGTCGGCGTGATCGACCCCGGCGCGGTGCTGGAACTGGTCTCCCGCGTCGGGTTGCCGCAGGCCGATCAGATCCTCAGCGCGCAGAGCGGGTTGCTGGGGCTATCGGGCCTCAGCGGCGACATGCGTGAGCTGGCTGCCGGTGACACGCCTGAGGCCGCCTTCGCCCGCGATCACTTTGCCTATTGGGCCGCACGTCAGGCCGGGTCGATGTTCGCGGCCATGGGCGGCTGCGACGCCATCGCCTTTACCGGCGGCATCGGCGAGAACGACGCGGACATCCGCACCCGCATCACCGACCTGCTGCGCTGGGCCGGGGACCTGCCTGTCCATGTTGTCCCCGCCGCCGAAGAGGCGCATATCGCCATGCAGGCCGCGCAGCTGACCCGCATCGACACCGCCGATGCCTGATCCCTGGTTCCCCCTGCCTCTCACCCCGGTCGAGGTGGCGCTGCTGCTTGGCATCACCTTCGCCGCCGGTCTCGTGCGGGGGTTCGCGGGCTTTGCCCTGTCGGCGCTGGTGATGGCGGCTGCGGCCAGTTTCATCGCGCCGATCCTGTTGATCCCGATCCTGTGGTTTCAGGAAATGGCGGCCAGCCTGCTGATGGCACGGGGCGGCTGGCAATCCGCGAACCGAACCCGCGCGGGTCTGCTGGTTGCAGGCAACTGGATCGGCTGGCCCCTGGGCCTCTGGCTGACCGTAAGCCTGCCCGCCACCGCGTCCGGCCGCATCGCATTGGGCATGATCCTTGTGCTGGCCGCCCTGCAGATGCTCAAGGTCAACATCCCCGCCCTCGCCACCCGTGGTGGCACGCTCGTTGCCGGGGTGCTGGCCGGTATCGTCTCTGGCGTGGCACATGTGGGCGGGATGGTGGTCGCGCTCTATGTGCTCAGCCAGAACGATACGGCGCGGACCATGCGCGGCACCCTGGTGCTTTACCTCTTTGTCGGCTCACTTGGATCTTTGATATACCTTCTGGCTTTTGGCGTGATGACCCTTGCGTCAGCACAGGCTGCCATGTTCCTATTGCCGGTGACATTGCTTGGCGTCTGGCTCGGTACCAGGCTCTTTAATCCGAGGTGGGAACCCTACTACAAACCCTTATGTCTCAGCCTTCTGATCGGCTTGGCGATGCTCTCGCTGATCCGCAGCCTAATCTGACTCCCAAAAAAGGACCCGAGTGATGAACCAGCCCAAGCTGAACCTGAGCCCGAAAGTGTCAGATGAGGTGCGCAAGACGACCTGCTACATGTGCGCCTGCCGCTGCGGGATCAACGTTCACCTCAAGGAGGGCAAGGTCGCCTATATCGAGGGCAACCGCGACCATCCCGTGAACAAGGGTGTGCTTTGCGCCAAGGGGTCGGCAGGGATCATGCAGCACAATGCCCCCTCGCGCCTGCGTGCGCCACTGAAACGTGTCGGGCCCAGAGGGTCGGGCGAGTTCGAGGAGATAAGCTGGGACGAGGCCTATCAGATCGCCGCCGACTGGCTGAGGCCCATCCGCGAGTCAAATCCCGAGAAACTGGCCTTCTTCACCGGGCGCGACCAATCGCAGAGCTTCACCAGCCTCTGGGCACAGGCCTTTGGCACCCCGAATTATGCGGCACACGGTGGGTTCTGTTCGGTCAACATGGCCGCCGCGGGCATATACACCATGGGCGGCGCCTTCTGGGAATTCGGCCAGCCCGACTGGGACCATACCAAGCTGTTCATGCTGTTCGGCGTGGCGGAGGACCATGACAGCAACCCGATCAAGATGGGGATCGGCAAGATCAAGGGGCGCGGTGCGCGGGTCATCGGGGTCAATCCCATCCGCACCGGCTATAACGCCGTGGCAGACGATTGGGTCGGGATCACCCCGGGCACCGACGGGCTGTTCATCCTGTCGATGATCCATTGCCTGATGAAGGCGGGCAAGATCGACCTGCATTACCTCGCGCAATACACCGATGCCCCGGTTCTGGTGAACGGTGATGAAAAGTCGCCGGAGTTCGGGCTCTACCTGCGCGATGCGGATGGCAAGCAACTGGTCATGGACCGTGTGACCAAGAAGCTGACACCCTATGACCGGCCCGGTGTGAAGCCGGACCTGTCCGCCACCTACCGTGCAAAGGGCGTGACCCACCGGCCCGTGTTCCACAAGATGGCCGAAATGTACCTGAGCGGGGACTACGCCCCCGAGGCCGTCGCAGACCGTTGCGGCCTGCCTGCAAACCGCATCCGTGCCATCGCATCGGAACTTGCCCGCGTCGCCTTTGAAGAGGCGTTCGAGCTGGACCACAAGTGGACCGACTTCCGGGGCGAGACCCATGACACGATGATCGGCCGCCCGGTCAGTTTCCATGCGATGCGCGGGATCTCGGCCCATGCCAATGGCTTCCAGACCTGCCGCGCGCTGCATGTGCTGCAGATCATCCTCGGCACGGTCGAGGTGCCTGGCGGTTTCCGTTTCAAACCGCCCTACCCCAAGCCCGCGACCGCACATCCCAAGCCCCATGTCGGCATGACGCCGGGGGGGCCGCTGAACGGCCCGCACCTCGGCTTTGTCCATGGCCCCGACGATCTGGCGCTGAAGGAAGACGGCACACCCGCCCGCATCGACAAGGCATTCACCTGGGAAAACCCAATGTCCTCTCACGGGCTGATGCATATGGTGATCTCGAACGCCCATGCAGGCGATCCCTACAAGATCGACACGCTGTTCATGTATATGGCGAACATGTCGTGGAACTCCTCGATGAACACCGGCGGCGTGATGCAGATGCTGACCGACAAGGACGAGAACGACAATTACGTCATCCCGCATATCATCTACTCGGATGCCTATAGTTCGGAGATGGTGGCCTATGCCGACCTGATCCTGCCCGACACCACCTATCTGGAACGGCATGACTGCATTTCCCTGCTGGATCGCCCGATCTGCGAGGCGGACGCCGCCGCCGACGCGATCCGCTGGCCGGTGGTGGAGCCGGACCGCAATGTGAAGGGCTTCCAGTCCGCGCTTTGCGATCTGGGGGCGAAGCTGGGCCTGCCCGGCTTCGTGAACGAAGATGGCAGCCAGAAATACGCCGATTATGCGGATTACATCACCAACCACGAACGCCGCCCCGGCATCGGCCCGCTGGCGGGCTGGCGGATGGGGGCAAACGGCCTGCAACACGGGCGCGGCGGACCGAACGAAGGGCAGCTTGACAGCTACATCAGGAACGGCGGCTTTTTTGCCGAACACATCCCCGATGGTGCAAATTACTACAAACCCTGGAACCGGGCCTATCAGGACTGGGCGGTCAAACTGGGCCTCTACGACAGCCCGCAACCCTATCTGTTCTCGCTCTACGTGGAACCGATGCGCAAGTTCCAGCTTGCTGCCGAGGGCCATGGCGACCGCCAGCCGCCTGAACATCTGCGCGAGCGGATCAAGGCGACGATGTCACCCCTGCCGATCTGGTACGAGACCGACCAGCAGGGCAACGAGGGTTTCACCATCAATGCCCTCACCCAGCGGCCGATGGCAATGTATCACTCCTGGGGCAGTCAGAACGCCTGGCTGCGTCAGCTGCACGGCCACAACCCGCTGTACCTGCCGACCAAGCTGATGCGCCAGCATGACCTGTCGGATGGCGACTGGGCGCGGGTCAGCTCGCCACATGGTGAAATCACCGTGCCGGTGATGGAGATGGCTGCGCTGAACGAGAATACCGTCTGGACCTGGAACGCCATCGGCAAGCGCAAGGGAGCCTGGGCGCTGGACAAGGATGCACCCGAGGCGACCAAGGGGTTCCTGCTGAACCATCTGATCCATGAATTGCTGCCGCCCAAGGCGGACGGGATGCGTTGGGCCAATTCCGATCCGATCACGGGTCAGGCGGCCTGGTTCGACCTGAAAGTGCGCATCGAAAAGACCGAAGCGCCCAGGGAAGCACGGCCCGAGTATCCTGTGATCAAATCGCCCGTCCCGAACGCCCCGGACAATCTGGCGTGGAAGGTCGGCAAATGATCCCCTCTCTTTTTGGCCTTAAATATTCCCGGGGTCCGGGGCAGCGCCCCGGTGCCACACCGACAACGGAGCGCATCAGATGACCACTCTCCCACCCTCCACCGAAAAGAAGCTGGGCCTTGTCATCGACCTCGATACCTGCGTCGGCTGTCATGCCTGCGTGATCTCCTGCAAGGGCTGGAACACGGAGAACTACGGCGCGCCGCTCAGTGACCAGGATGCCTATGGCGGCAACCCCTCCGGCACCTTCCTGAACCGGGTGCACAGCTACGAGGTGCAACCCGAGGAAGGCCATGCGCAGCTGATCCACTTCCCCAAGTCCTGCCTGCATTGCGAGGATGCGCCCTGCGTCACCGTCTGCCCGACGGGTGCCAGCTACAAACGGGTCGAAGACGGGATCGTGCTGGTCAACGAGTCCGATTGCATCGGCTGCGGGCTGTGTGCCTGGGCCTGCCCCTATGGCGCGCGCGAGATGGACATGGAAGAGAAGGTGATGAAGAAATGCACCCTCTGCGTGGACCGTATCTACAACGAAAACCTGCCGGAGGTGGACCGCATCCCATCCTGTGTGCGCACCTGCCCCGCAGGGGCGCGGCACTTCGGCGACCTGGGCGACCCCGACAGCGATGTCAGCCAGTTGGTCGCAGAACGTGGCGGCGTGGACCTGATGCCCGAACAGGGCACCAGACCCGTCAATAAATATCTGCCGCCACGGCCAAAGGATAGGTTGCCGGAAATCGACGTGCTGGCCCCCTTCCTGGAACCGGTGGCGCAGGAGCCCAGCGGTTTCCTGGGCTGGCTCGACAAGGCACTGGAGAAACTCTGATGCATCCCGCACCTTCCGTCATCGCATTTTCGACCTTCTCCGGCCTGGGGTTCGGCCTGTTGTTCTGGCTGGGCTTCGGTGTGCCCGCGGTCAGCGGCTGGTCCGCCTTTGCCTTCTTCACCATCGCATACCTGCTGGCCGTGGGCGGTCTGATCTCTTCGACCTTCCACCTTGGCCACCCGGAACGGGCGCTCAAGGCCTTCACGCAATGGCGCTCCAGCTGGCTGAGCCGTGAAGGCCTCTGCGCCGTTGCAGCCCTGATCGTGATGGCGATCTATGGCGCGGGGCTGGTGTTCTTTGACGCCGCCTGGCAGCCCCTCGGGATTCTGGGGGCGCTGCTGTCGCTTGGCACGGTGTTCACCACGGCCATGATCTATACCCAGCTCAAGACTGTGCCGCGCTGGCACCAGCCGTTGACCCCTTTCTATTTCCTGTCCCTCAGCCTCGCGGGGGGTGCCCTGCTTGCCGGTCAGATCACCTGGGCGGTCGTCCTGCTGATCGCCGCAGGCGCGGTCCAGATCGCCACATGGCTGCTGGGTGACAAGGCGCTGAAGCAATCGGGGACCGATATCGCAAGCGCCACACAACTGGGCGGCATCGGCAAGGTCCGCGCCTTTGAGCCACCGCACACCGGCACCAATTATCTGCTGCGTGAATTTGTCTTTCAGATCGGCCGCAAGCACGCGCAGAAGCTGCGGGTGATTTCATTCGGCCTGATGATCGTGCTGCCGGTGCTGTTGTTGCTGCTGCCCTTCAGCCACCTGCTGGCGGTGGTCGCCGTGCTGGCGCATGTGGCAGGCGTGCTGGCCTCGCGCTGGCTGTTCTTTGCAGAGGCAGAACATGTGGTCGGTCTCTACTACGGCAAACGCTGAACCTGCCCCTGGATGGGTCAGCCGTTCAGGGGAAGCCGCCGCTCCACCACCCGCGCCATGATCGAGGCGCCCAGGGGCAGGACAGATGTATCCGGCACATAGCCCGGATTATGCAGCCCGGCGGTGCCCGCATGGCCCTGGGTGCAACACAGCGTCCCCGGCGCGCGTGGCGACGGTGGGCAGAATGTCCATGTCAGAAACTCCGGTCAGGCGAGGGTTTGCCCAACCCTGCGCCTGCTTTCGGAGGATGTGTCGCGCGGGCTACCCTGCGCCGATGGAGCCTAGTTCAACAGCCCTGCATGGCGCAGACCGGCATCGACCAGTTTCTTGGTCTCGTCGGACAGGCTTGTCAGCGGCAGGCGCACTTCTTCGCTGCACAGATCAAGCCGTGACATGGCGTATTTCACGCCAACCAGCCCAGGCTCGGTGAACACGGCAGTGTGCAGCGGCATCAGGCGATCCTGAATTTCCAGGGCCGTGGCATAATCGCCCTTGGCACAGGCCGCCTGCATCTGGCTGAGCAGCCGGGGCGCGACATTGGCCGTGACCGAGATACAGCCGACGCCGCCCTGGGCGTTGAAACCATGTGCGGTGGGATCTTCACCGGAGAGCTGGATGAAATCCTTGCCACAGGTGATGCGCTGGGCGCTGACACGGGCCAGATCGCCGGTCGCATCCTTGACGCCCACGATGCGCGGCAGCTTGGCCAGTTCGCCCATCGTCGCCGGTGTCATGTCGATGACCGACCGGGGGGGGATATTGTAGATGATGATCGGCAGTTCGCAGCAATCATGGATCGCCGTGAAATGTGCAATCAACCCCCGCTGGGTCGGCTTGTTGTAATAGGGCGTGACCACCAGAATGGCGTCTGCGCCCACCGCCTCGGCATGTCGCGCAAGCCGGATGCTTTCAAGCGTGTTGTTCGAACCGGCACCGGCGATCACCGGGATACGGCCCGCCGCCGCCTTAACAACCTCTTCGACCACCTGTTCGTGTTCGCGGTGCGTCAGGGTCGGGGATTCGCCGGTGGTGCCCACCGGGACAAGGCCGTTCGACCCTTCGCCGATGTGCCATTCCACAAGTTTCTTCAATGTCCCCAAATCCAGCTCGCCGTTCCTGAACGGCGTGACGAGGGCAGGCAGTGAGCCTTTGAACATTTGCACGCTCCTTTTGTGCTGGCCGGCGGGTTGCCGGACTGGAATACATTGGCAGGCACAGCCAAGTGATTTGAACTCACCTCAGCATGCCATATGTTGCAAGCCTCTAGCCCCTGACCCATGGAAACTCAAGCGATGACACGACTTCTGACTGCGCTGATGCTGGTTTGCACTGTCGCCTTCGCGGCTGAGGCCGAGCAACGCCCGCGCCCGCTGGGCTGGGCGATGGACGCCATGCGCAACGGCAATTGGGAAACAGCCGCGATGATCGCCGCCCGCGACGGCGAAGTCGCGGCAGATGTGATCGAATGGCACCGCCTGCGCGCGGGCCGCGGCACCTATGCCGAGGTCCGGGATTTCCTGGCGCGCCGGTCCGACTGGCCCGGCGAAGATTATCTGCGCCGGCAGAGCGAAGATGCCGTTATCGACGCGGGCAATGAAGCCATCCTGGCCTTTTTCAAGAATGTAGCACCGCAGACACCGCGCGGCGTCCTGGCCCATGCGGCGGCCCTGACCGCGGCGGGAAACCTGGGTGATGCTCAGGCTGACCTGGTTCTGGCATGGCGGACGATGCCGATGAATGCGACATCACAGGCACTGTTCCTGAAAGACCATGCCGAGCTGCTGAAACCCCACCATGCCGCCCGGCTGGAGGCGATGCTCTGGGACCGCGCACATGCCGAGGCGCGGCAGATGTTCGACCTTGTGGGCAAGGAGGACATAGCGCTGGCCGAAACCCGCATCGCCTTGCAACAGCTGCAAGGCAACGTGAACGCGATGATCGACGCCCTGCCCGCCTCCAAAAAGGCCGACGCCGGGTTGCAGCATGACCGTTTCGAATGGCGCCTCCGCAAGAACCTGGTGGATGACGCCAGGGATCTGATGCTGGAACGCTCGACATCCGCCGAAGCCCTGGGCCGACCCGACAAATGGGGCAACCGGCGCCGCGCGCTGGCGCGGGAGGAGATGCGCACCGGCGACCCCAAGGTCGCCTATCGCATGGCCTCCCGGCATTTCCTGCTGCCGGGGTCGGACTATGCCGATCTGGAATGGCTGTCCGGCTATATCGCACTGCGTTTTCTCAAGGATCCGGAAACCGCCCTGAAACACTTCAGCAACCATGACAGCGCCGTCGAATCACCAATCTCGCAGGGGCGGGCAGGCTACTGGCAGGGCCGGGCGCTTGAGGCGATGGGCGACAGCGAAGGGGCCGCCAAGGCCTATGCCATGGGGGCAAAGTTCCAGACCGCCTTTTACGGGCTGCTTGCGGCGGAGCGTGGCGGCCTGCCCTTCGACACCAGCCTTGCGGGGCCTGAACCGGAACAGGATTGGCGCAGCTCGGCGCTGGCCAAAGCCCCCCTGTTCGAAGCGGGCCTGCTGCTTCAGGCGTCGGGAGAATTGAGCCTGGCGGAACGTTTCTGGACCCATCTTGCCGATCAGCTTGTCGAAGAGGACCTGCATCTGCTGGGGCAGGCGGCGATTGACATCGGCCAGCCGCATCTGGCGGTGATGATCGGCAAGCGCGCCGCGCAGCGGGGTCTGACCATCGCAGCGCCCTATTACCCGCTGCATTCGCTGATCGAGATGGATCTGCCCATGGCCCCGGAAATGACCCTGTCTATCGCCCGCCGGGAAAGCGAATTCGACCCGGTGGTGCAAAGCGCAGTGGGCGCGCGGGGCCTGATGCAGATCATGCCTGCAACGGGCCGCGACATCGCGCGCGACCTTGGCATCAGCAGCCTGCACACCACCGACAGGCTGATCGCCGACCCGGATTACAATGCGCGGCTGGGGGCGACCTATCTCAGCCAGATGGCAGGGCGGTTCGATGGGAACGTGGTGATGATGTCGGCCGCCTATAATGCGGGGCCGGCGCGACCGCCGCGCTGGATGGCGCTTTACGGCGATCCGCGAAAAGGCGAGATCGACATCGTCGACTGGATCGAAATGGTGCCGTTCCGCGAAACCCAGAACTACATCATGCGTGTCACGGAAAGCCTGCCGACCTACCGAGCAAGGCTGGGCAAGGATCCGCTGCCGGTGCCCTTCTCAGAGGAGCTGACCGGGTCGACGCTTCAGGCGTTCGCGCCAAAAGGTGAATAGCCCCGCCGCCACGATGATGGCGGCCCCCAGAACCACGTTTGCCCGCACGGTTTCGCCAAAGAAGCTCAACCCGATGACGGCGGCAAAGGCGAGCTGGAAATAGGCAAAGGGCTGCACCGCGCTGGCTTCGGCCACCTCGTAGACGCGGATCAGCAGCCAGTGGCCGGAAATGCCCGTCACGCAGAGACAGGCCATGATCAGCCAGTCGGAACCGGCCATCGGTTCCCAGAACCAGACACCTGCGAGGGTCATGGTGATGGCCCCCGTGACCCCGGTCCAGAAGAAGCTGGTGGCCGTCGAATCCTTCTTGGCGACATATCGGGTGAGCAGGCCATAGACCGCAAACATGGCAGCCGCCAGCAGGGGGATCAGCGCGGCAGGGTCAAAGACGCTCATCCCCGGTTGCAGGATGATCAGCACGCCGACAAACCCGACCGCAATGGCCGCCCAGCGCCGCCAGCCGACACTTTCCCCCAGGATCGGCCCCGACAGCGCCGCCACCAGCAAAGGATAGCAGGTAAAGACCGCATGGCTTTCGACCAGCCCCAGAATGGTGAAGGCAAAAACCATGACGCAAATCTCGGTGGCCAGCAGAAAACCGCGAATACCCTGCACGATCGGCTGCGAGGTCCGGGCCGCCGCACGCACACCGCCGGCCTTGCGCCCCGCAATCGCGATCACGAAAGCTGCGAAGAACCAGTAGCGGATCATGACCACCATCAGCACGTTGTATTCCGATGCCAGATGCCGCGACAGGCCATCCTGAACCGCAAAGACAAATGTCGTCGCGATCATCAGGCCAATGCCCAGCGGTGTATTGTTGCCCTGACTCACCCTGCTATCCTTGCCCGTGTCATGTGCCGCTTGCGGCCAAATCCCTGTACCCGCTGCACCTCAAATCCTGCCGCCGCCAAACCGCGCCGCACATCGCCCGCCGCCGTATAGGTCGCCGCCGTCCCCTGTGGTGCGGTATGTGCTGCAACCTCGGCCATCAGCTCCGGCGACCAAAGTTCGGGGTTCTTGGCCGGGGCGAAACCGTCAAGGAACCATGCATCTGCGCGTCCGGCCCATGCGGGCAGCGTGACGCGCGCATCGCCAAGGATCACGTTCAGCCGCAATCCCGGCAGATCGAACGATCCGCCGGTCCCGGTCCAGGCCGCTGCCAGCGTATCGCGCTTGCCGTCGAATGAAGGGAAAGCACGATGCGCGCGGGCCATGTCATCGGATGACAGGGGAAAGGCTTCGAAACTGGTGAAATGCAGCGTTGCCCCCGGCATCGCGGTGGCGAAAGCATCCCAAGCGACCAACAGGTTCAGACCGGTGCCGAAACCCAATTCGCCGATGGCAAATGCATCGCGGAACCGCGCAGGCAGGTCATTGCCGGTCAGAAACACATGGCGTGTCTCGGCGATCCCGTCGTCCAGGCTGAAGAACGGGTCGTCGAAACGGGTGGAGACGGGGATATTGCCGTCGCGCCAGGTGATCGGATCGGAGGGTTGCTGCATGGGGTTGCCCGCTGGGGAGAGTTGCGCCAGATGTGCGACAACAGGCGGGGAATGGCAATGCATGATATCACCATCCGAGGCGCAGGCATTTTCGGCCTTTCGATAGCATGGGCCTGCCTCCGGCGCGGTGCCAAGGTGCAGGTGATCGACCCCAACGGCCCCGCCGCAGGCAGCAGCGGTGGCATCGTCGGAGCACTGGCACCACATGTGCCGGAAAACTGGAATCCCAAGAAGGCGTTTCAACTGGAGAGCCTGCTGATGGCCGCCGCCTTCTGGCGCGAGGTGGACGCAGCGGGTGGCGGTGAGAGCGGTTATGCGCGGCACGGCCGCCTGCAGCCCATCCCCGATCCGCATCTGCTGGAGCTTGCGCAGGCCCGCGCGGTAACAGCGAAGGCCTTGTGGCAGGATCACGCCACATGGCAGATCATCCCCGCCACGGGTGCCGCATGGGAACCGACAAGCCCGACCGGGCTCTTGATCCAGGACACGCTGAGCGCACTGGTTCATCCGCGCAAGGGCTGCGCATCGCTGGTGCGCGCCCTTGCCGCCCATGGAGTCCCGGTCACCACCGAAGGGGCCGATGAGGGTTCGACCCTCTGGGCGACGGGGGTGGCCGGGCTTGAAACTATGAATGCCGCTCATCACCGTGTGATCGGCGCAGGCGTCAAAGGACAGGCCGCCCTGCTGCAACATGACGCCAGGGGCGCGCCGCAGCTGTTCGCGGGCGGGGTTCACATCATCCCGCATCAGGACGGAACTGTCGCCATCGGCTCCACCTCGGAACGGGATTATGACAACCCGGACCGGACCGATGCGCAATTGGACGAGGTGATCGAACGGGCCCGCGCGGCGGTGCCTGTGCTGGCGGATGCACCCGTGATCGCCCGTTGGGCCGGGGTGCGGCCCCGTGCCCGCAGCCGCGCACCGATGCTGGGGCCGTGGCCCGACCGTCCCGGCCATTTCATCGCCAACGGCGGCTTCAAGATCGGTTTCGGCATGGCACCCAAGGTGGCTGAGGTGATGGCTGATCTCATGCTGGAGGGGGTCGATGCCATCCCCGATGGTTTTCGGGTCGCGGACAACCTCTAGATCATGCGGCGCAGGGCCTGCATGAGACCGGTCAGCTCCCTGACGTAAATCTCGCCCTTGAGCCTGCCCGCCTCGTCAAACTGGTCACCGCTGCCCGCAAGGTGAATTTCGGGCCCCTGCAGGATCCGGGGGCGGAAAGGCACCATGAATCCGCGCAGAACCATCTGCGCGCGTTCCCCGCCCGCGCGACCGGCAGCCGCCGACATCACGGCGACGGGTTTGTCGTTCCATGGCTTGAAGTCGACCCGGCTGATCCAGTCCAGCGCGTTCTTGATCACGCCGGAGGGTCCCTTGTTGTACTCCGGGGTAGAGATGATCACCGCGTCCGCCGCCTCGATCTGTCGGGCAACCTTGACCACGGCCTCCGGCACGCCCTCTGCTGCCTGCTCGTCGGCGTCAAACAAAGGGAACCGAATGTCGGCCTGGGTATATTCTGCCGCACCAAACAGCCGCGCGGCCTCGCGCAGCAGAAGCGTATTGGTGGCATTTGTCCGGAGGGACCCCGAAATCCCCAGGAGTTTTGGCTTTGTCATGGCAATCTTCGCTCCCCGTAAGTGCTCTGCCTTTTACAGCGTTTCGGGATGGGTTTGAAACATCCCACATCACTTTTCGCGCAGGGCCGAAGGGAGCGGCAGCGAACAAGTGATTCAGGTATATCCCGAAACGCCAGGTCGGGCGCAGGCACAAAAACAAGGAGCCCCCGCGCCATGCAGGGGCTCCGTGCAAAATTCAGCAATCAAGCACCCCGTGACGGGGCGCCCGGGGATCAGCGCGCGTTGGGCAGAATCACGATTTCGACCCGGCGGTTCTGCTGCTTGCCCTGCGGCGTCAGGTTGCTTGCAATCGGCTGGCTTTCGCCGCGACCGTAGGTCTGGACCCGGCTGACGGGCACGCCGTTGGCATAAAGCACCTGGGCCACCGCATTCGCACGACCTTCGGAGAGGGTCTGGTTGTAGGCGGCATCGCCGTCGCTGTCCGTGTGGCCGATGATCTGCAGCGTGGAATTTGCATAGACCTGCACGTTCTGGGCCAGTGCCCGCAGATCGTCCTGAATGCTCGGCTGCACCGCGGTGCTGTCGGTGGCAAAGGTGATGTCCTGCGGCAGGGTCACGATCAGCCGGTCACCGGTGTTGGTGATCACGACCCGGCTGTCCATCTGGCGGCGCAACTCGGCCTCCTGCTTGTCCAGTGAATAGCCGACGCCAGCACCGACGGCACCACCGAGCAGAGCACCGGCAAGGGCGCGGTCACCCCGGTTGCCGTCATCTGCCGTGAGCGCGCCCAGAACCGCACCGGACGCGGCCCCGATCAGCGCGCCGTTCTTGGTTTTCTGGTTCGGATCGTTGGGACCTGCACCCAATTGACCTGGCTCTGTACAGGCGCTGAGGGTCAATGCGCCGGCGATCAGCGCGGCGAGGGAAAGTTTGGAAGAAATCATATCTACTGCCTTTGGTTCTGGGGCCGCGTTCGGGCGCGGCATCTCGATGTAGCGCATATATAGTGCGCAAACGGCCCGCGTTCAGGGGGAATTTTCGATCGGCAGCATCCCGCCTACAGCGTTTCCAGTTCATGTTGTATCGCCAATACCCTGCCACGCCTTCGGCGCTCCCGGGACATCGGCGATGCCTTGTTTCAACGAAAACCGGAAACGCGTTAACAGCGCTCTGTCAGGCCTCTGCGCGGGCGGCCTCAAAGGCAAGCATCGCGCGTTTGACCGGCATACCCCAGTGGTAGCCCCCCAGCGCGCCGGATTTCCGCAGCGCCCTGTGGCAGGGGATCAGCCAGCTCACCGGGTTACGCCCCACCGCCGTGCCGACGGCCCTGACCGCGCGTGGGCTGCCAATCGCCTGTGCGATGTCGGAATAGGTCGTGACCTGCCCCGAGGGGATGCGCAGCAGTGCCTCCCAGACCTTGATCTGGAAGGGCGCACCGATCAGGTAGAGCGGCGCCTTTTCCAGCCTGTCATCCTGCGCGCCGAAGGCCGCCAGCACCCATGGCCGCAGCAACATCGGGTCCTCCACGAAATCCGCCAGCGGCCAGCGACCTGTCAGATCCTGCATCGCCGCCTCTTCACCGACTTCAGCGGCAAGGGCCAGGCCACAGATCCCCTTGTCGGTCCCCATGACCAGCGCCGGGCCGAAAGGGCTGTCGAACCAGCCCCAATAGATGGTGAGCCCCGCCCCCTTGCGGGCAAAATCGCCCGGGCTCATTGCCTCCCAACGCAGGAACATGTCGTGCAGACGCCCGGTCCCCGACAGGCCGACCTCATGGGCTGCATGCAGGGTTGTGGCATGATCGCGCAGCATCTGCTTGGCCTGGCCCAGCATCAGGTATTGCTGATACCTTTTGGGCGACACGCCGACCCAGCGGGAGAACACCCGTTGGAAATGGGCGGGAGACATGCCCATCCGGGCCGCCAGCGCCTCAAGCGTCAGGGGGGTTTCCGACGCATCAATCAAATCGATCGCGCGGCGCATCACGCCAAAGTGGTAGCCGTCATCGGCGGGGGAGGAAGCTTGGTTTGTCATGCAGCCAATCTAGGCAGTCCGAAGCGCCCAGGCGACCCGAAACATGCGCCTTTGCCGCCATGCCTTGCCCCCACCCCCGTTTCTGCGTCATATGCCCGACATGGCAAAACAGCTCGACTATCATACGATCCGCGAGATTTTCCTGCGCTTCCAGGCTGCTGACCCGGAACCCGAAGGGGAGCTCGATCACGTCAACGCCTATACCCTGCTGGTTGCCGTCGCGCTGAGCGCGCAAGCCACCGACGCCGGGGTGAACAAGGCGACGCGCAGTCTGTTCAAGATCGTCGATACTCCCGAAAAGATGGTCGAACTGGGGCTGGAAGGCCTGACTGAGCATATCAAGACCATTGGCCTGTTCCGGCAGAAGGCCAAGAACGTCATGAAAATGAGCCAGATCCTCGTGGAGGAATATGGCGGTGAGGTGCCCAATTCCCGCGCCGCCCTGCAGGGCCTGCCCGGTGTCGGGCGCAAGACCGCCAATGTGGTTCTCAACATGTGGTGGCGGCAGCCTGCCCAGGCCGTGGACACCCATATCTTTCGCGTCGGCAACCGCACCGGCATTGCGCCGGGCAAGACCGTGGACGTGGTGGAACGCGCCATCGAAGACCACATACCGGCGGATTTCCAGTTGCACGCGCATCACTGGCTGATCCTGCACGGCCGCTATCATTGCAAAGCCCGCAAACCCTTGTGCAGGACCTGCATTATCCGTGATCTCTGCCCATTTGAGGAAAAGACAATATGAAGACCTACGACCTTGTTGGCATCGGCAACGCCGTTGTGGATGTGATTACCCAGTGCGACGACAGTTTTCTCGATCACATGGGGATCGAGAAAGGCATCATGCAACTGGTGGAACGCGAACGGGGCGAAACGCTTTATGCCGCGATGGCGGAACGGGTGCAGACGCCCGGCGGGTCCGTGGCCAACACCATTGCGGGGGCCGGTGCGCTGGGGTTGCAGACGGGTTTCATCGGGCGCGTGCGGGACGATGCCCTGGGCAAGTTCTATGCCAGCGCCATGTCGGACCACGGCATCGACTTTGTGAATCCGCCCGTCACTTCGGGCGACATGCCGACGTCGCGCAGCATGATCTTTGTCACCCCCGACGGGGAGCGGTCGATGAACACATATCTTGGCATTTCAACCGGCCTGGCGTCGGAGGATGTATCGGGTGACGTCGCGGGCAACGCAAAGATGATGTTTCTCGAAGGCTATCTGTTTGACGAGGACGCGGGCAAGACCGCCTTTCGCGAGGCCGCGCGCGCGACCAAGGCGGCAGGCGGCATGGCAGGCATCGCCATTTCCGATCCGTTCTGCGTCGAGCGCCACCGCGCGGATTTTCTGACCCTGATCGAACATGACCTCGACTATGTGATCGGCAACGAGGCGGAGCTGAAATCCCTGTTCGAAACCGAAGATCTGGAGGAGGCGATCCGCAAGACCGCAGCGATCTGCCCGATCGTGGTCTGCACCCGTTCGGGCGACGGCGTGACCCTGATCCGTGAGGGTGAACGGGTTGATGTGCCGGTGAAGAAGATCACGCCGGTGGACGCCACCGGCGCGGGTGACCAGTTCGCGGCCGGGTTCCTGTTCGGCCTCGCCAAGGGGGCCGATCTGGAAACCTGCGGCCGCATGGGCAATCTTTGCGCTGGCGAGGTGATCAGCCACATCGGACCACGCCCGCAAGCGGACATGCTGGCGAGGTTCCGGGCCGAAGGTCTGTTCTGAGCCATGATCGCGGACGGGTTGCATGACGTTCCGCCGGGCAAGGTGGCAATGGTGGTCACGCATCTGCACATGCAGGCAAAACCGCCCCTGCGCCCCGTCGATCTGCCTGCCGGGCTGACATTCGAACAGATCAGGCCCGACCTGGCCCGCTACAGGGCGCTGTTTGATCGGGTCGGACGCGACTGGCTTTGGTTTGGTCGCCGGATGATGCCGGATGCCGAGCTTCAGGCGATCCTGGATGATCCCAAGGTGACATTCCATACCCTGCAGAAGGCGGGTGAGGATGCGGCAATCCTGGAGCTGGACTTCCGCCAGGAAGGTGCCTGCGAGCTTGCCTATTTCGGGCTGGCGTCCAGCCTGATCGGCTCCGGTGCCGGGCGTTACCTGATGAACCAGGCGATTGCGCTGGCATGGCGCGCGCCGATCACGCGGCTTCACGTGCATACCTGCACGCTGGACAGCCCGCAGGCCCTGGGGTTCTACATCCGCAGCGGCTTTGTTCCCTACAGACAGCAGATCGAGATCGAAGATGATCCGCGTCTGTCCGGCATCCTGCCCGCTGAGGCTGCTGGCCATGTCCCGATCTTCCAGCCCGGTTGAGCAGCTTGCGCATCAGGGGGCGGCCCCGTCTGCGCCGCTTTGCCTTTTTCGACAACGCCTGCACCCGGAAACATATCAAGACATGTCATAAATGACATGTCTTGATATGTTGAAACGGTCTTACCGGGTTCAGGGTTACCGACGTTCAGTTCCCGCGAACCTCTCCGGAACGGCTATTTCTTCTTGCAGGTCCCGCCGGTGAAACATTGTCTTACCTGTTCCATCTGAGCCGGTTGGGCAGGGGCAAATACATGCCCCCCGCAGGGGTTGATCCCCAATGCATAATGCCCGCCATCACGGCGGACAAAGGCCAGGACATCCGCACCATCGGCGATGGATCCGCACCAGGGACCAAAACAGGCGACTTCCAGCATGATGTCGTGATCAAAGGGCGTGTGGAAGCCCGATGCGCTCAGCGAGGTTCCGTTCAGCGTCGCAGGCACCATCGTCATCTTGGGCGGATTGGATTGCGTCGTACCCTCACTTGGCAGTTTGCTCTGATCCAGCGTCAGGCGTCCATGCACCACGACGTATTCGGCCTTGGCATCATTGACCTCGTGAAAGGTCCGCTCGACGGATGGGGCGATGCAGGACAGCGCCAGGGCCGGAAACGGGGCACAGAGTGCCAGCATGAAGACAACAGATCGCATTACAGATACTCCTCGAACTCATCTACCACAGCGCGGTAAACCGCCTGCTTGAAGGGAACGATGCTGGGCACCAGCTGATCCACAGGCAACCAACGCCAGCGGGAAAACTCGGGGTGCGCGGTTTCGATGTTCACCTGATCGTCCGTACCCGTGAAACGCATCAGGAACCATTTCTGTTCCTGCCCGCGAAACCGGCCCTTCCAGATATTCGGCACCAGATCATGCGGCAGGTCATATGGCACCCAGCCCCGCGTTTCAGCGACCACCGTGACCAGATCGCGCGAGACGCCGGTTTCCTCTTCCAGCTCACGCAGTGCCGCCTCGCGCGGGGCTTCATCCTTTTCAATGCCGCCCTGCGGCATTTGCCAGGCGTCCTGGTCGCGGTCCTTGCGCTGCCCCACAAAGGCGTCACCAGCGGCATTGACCAACATCACGCCGACGCAGGGGCGATAGGGCAGTTCGGCAATTTCTTCGGGGGTCATGCGAGCATCTTCTCCATTTCGGCGCGGCGCAGAACCTCACCGTTCCGGGTCACGTTTTCCTGACGGATAACATGGAACCCCACCGCCAGAAAGGCAGGTTGCGCCATCAGACTGGCGTGGGTCCAAAGCCGCCGATGACCCTGAGCCGCCGCTTCGACCCGGGCAAAAAGAGTCTTGAAAACACCCTTCCCCTGCCAGCCTGCAGCGACAAAGGCCAGGTCGATGTAATCCCCGTCAAGCGTCATGAAACCGACCGGACCGGTGCCGTCATGGGCGACCCAGACCTGTTGCGCCGACAGGCGCGCGCGCCACCCATCGCCCGCGTTCGGGGCCGGTAGCCAGGCCTGCCTTTCCGCGGCTGAATACTGGCTCGGACCGTGATGAATAGCATCATACATGATCCGGCCAAGCGCTTCGTCCTCCGCGCCCTGATCCCTGCGCGCCCGCACCTGCATCCTTGCCTCCATCGCCCCGATCATTACCAATGGTCAGGATGACGCCGCGTCTGCCGTGACACAAGCCTCCGGATCGGGTGTTCTTGCGCACAAGTGCCCGCAAGCCAGAAAGGATTTTCCATGTCCAGCTACCCTCATATGCTCGCCCCTCTCGATCTTGGGTTTACCACGCTGAAGAACCGCGTGCTGATGGGGTCCATGCATACGGGACTTGAGGAAACCGGCGACTGGAACCGTGTCGCGGAATTCTACGCAACGCGCGCACGCGGCGAGGTTGGTCTGATGGTCACCGGCGGCATCGGCCCGAACGCCGAAGGCTCCGTCGCGCATGGTGCGGCGATGATGATCAGCGATCAGGACGTGTCGAACCACAGCATCGTGACCCGGCGGGTGCACGAGGCAGGCGGCAAGATCGCGATGCAGATTCTGCACGCGGGCCGCTATGCCTTCTCTCCCGACTGCGTCGCCCCTTCGGCGATCAAATCCCCCATTTCCATGTTCGCCCCCAGGGAGCTGGACGAGGAAGGCATCGAAAAGCAGATCAGCGACATTGCAGCCTGCGCCGGGCGCGCCAGGGACGCGGGCTATGATGGCGTCGAGGTGATGGGATCCGAAGGCTATTTCCTGAACCAGTTCCTTGTCACCCACACCAACAAACGCTCCGACCGATGGGGCGGCTCTTATGAAAACCGGATGCGCCTGCCGATCGAGGTGGTCAAACGTGTCCGCGAAACGGTTGGTCCCGATTTCATCATCATCTACCGCCTGTCGATGATCGACCTGATCCCGAACGGATCGACCTATGACGAAGTTGCGCAACTGGCGCAGGAGATCGAAAAGGCAGGTGCCACCATCATCAACACCGGCATCGGCTGGCACGAGGCGCGCATCCCGACCATTGCGACATCCGTGCCGCGTGCCGCCTTTGCCTGGGTCACGAAAAAGCTGATGGGCAAGGTCGGCATCCCGCTGATCACCTCCAACCGGATCAACACGCCCGACGTCGCCGAACAGGTGCTGGCGGACGGCTGCGCCGATATGGTCAGCCTGGCCCGCCCCATGCTGGCGGATGCCGAATTCGTGAAAAAGGCGATGGAAGGGCATGCCGCCCGGATCGCACCCTGCATCGCCTGCAACCAGGCCTGCCTGGACCATACCTTTGGCGGCAAGATTTCAACCTGCCTTGTCAATCCGCGCGCCTGTTATGAAACCGAACTCACCCTCGAAAAGGCCGCGACGCCAAAATCCATCGCCGTTGTGGGGGCCGGGCCGGCGGGCCTGTCGGCCGCCATCACCGCGGCGGAGCGCGGTCATGCCGTGACCATCTTTGACCGCGCGTCAGAGATCGGCGGCCAGTTGAACCTGGCCAAGCAGGTCGCGGGCAAGGAGGAATTCTGGGGCTTTGTCGACTGGTATCGCACCATGGTCGCATTCCATGGGATCACGGTTGAACTCGGCACAGAGGTCTCTGCCAACGATCTGGACGGTTTTGACGAAGTGATCATCGCCACCGGTGTCATCCCCCGCGACCCGCAGATCCCGGGCCAGAACAGCGGCAATGTCGTCAGCTACATCGACGTGCTGAACGGCACCGCAAAGGCAGGGCAGCGGGTGGCGGTCATCGGCGCGGGGGGCATCGGCTTTGACGTATCCGAACACCTTGTCCACGACGGCGAAAGTACAACGCTGAACCTGCCCGAATGGATGCGTGAATGGGGTGTGACCGACCCGGCGCAGCATCGCGCGGGTCTTGCCCCGGAAGGCCCCCAGCCCGACGCCCCCGCCCGTGAGGTCACCATGCTGCAACGCAAGACCAGCAAGGTCGGCAAGGGCCTGGGCAAGACCACAGGCTGGATTCACCGTGCCTCACTGACCATGAAACAGGTCAGGATGATCGCAGGCGTAAACTATGAAAAGATCGACGCGGAGGGGCTGCACATCAGCTTTGGCGAGGCGCGTGAAAACCCGACCCTGATCGCGGCTGATACAATCGTGCTTTGTGCAGGGCAGCTTTCGGACCGGTCGCTGGCCGATGCGCTGGAGGCCAAGGGCAAGACCTGCCATGTCATTGGCGGCGCGGATGTTGCGGCGGAACTGGACGCAAAACGCGCGATCAATCAGGGGACAAGACTGGCGGCGACACTCTGAACCGGGTGCGACTACACCTTGCGGGCAAGGGCTGCCGGGTGCAGACTCAAGCCCGGGTAACGAGGGACCGCCAATGCCGATCTGTGTTTTCGATATTGCCGAGGACGGTACGACCACAGTGCCGCAGGACAACAATCTGACCGGCGGCGGGGTTTTCCGGTGGTGGCATTTCGACCTGTCCGATCCACTGCTTGAGGCCTGGACCAGAGAACACCTGCACAGCATTCCGGGTGGTGCCCTGATCCAACCCAAGACACGGCCAAGATGCGACCGCTTCGAGGGCGGGCTGATCCTGAACCTTCGGGGCATCAACCTGAACGCAGGACAGGATGCGGACGAGATGGTGTCGGTCCGCATCTACGCTGATGAGGACGTGCTGATCACCGTCCGCCGCAACAAGGTATTTGCCATCGACGCAATCCGCCGGAATGCAGAGGCTCAGCAAGCCCCGGTCAGCACGGCTAAGTTCCTTGAAACCCTGATCGAAGGGCTGACCGACCGGGTGGATCAGCATGTGGCCACGATCGACGCGCGCACGGATCACTATGAAATTGCGCTGGAGGACAAGAACACGCCGATGCCCCGGGACCTGCCGGAAAACCGTCGGAGTGTCATTCGCCTGCGTCGTTACCTGGAGCCGCAACGCGCCGCACTCAGCAAACTTTCAACACTTGACCTGCCCTTGATTCCGGAAACTGTCAGCCTGGGTTTGCGCGAACTTGCAAACCGGGCCGCGATTGCGGTGGAAGAACTTGACGAGCTGCAGGGTCGCCTGATCTCCGTTCAGGAAGAACATGACGGGAATATCGCCCAGAGGCAGGCGCGGCACAGCTATGTACTATCCGTGGCCGCTGCCATCTTTTTGCCTTTGGGCTTCCTGACCGGGCTCTTCGGGGTCAACGTCGGTGGTATGCCGGGTGTGGGATCGCCCAGCGCCTTTGCCATCCTTAGCCTGTCTATGCTGGGACTGGGCGCCATCATGGTTGCCCTTCTCAAGCTGGTGCGCTGGTTCTGATCACAGGCAGAAACAGACTGTTCCGTCGTTTCCCTGCCATCAACGATTCCTGCAAAGACCTTGCAACTGTCCCATCCCTGCCGCGATCTTGCCTAAATTGAACAGCATACACGGTCCTTGAAACTAAGAGGACGAGGAACCCTTGTATGGACCGCCTGACAGAAATGGAAGCATTCGCCACCGTGGTGGACCAGGGAGGCTTTACCGATGCCGCCAAGAAAATGGGGATCTCCAAATCCGCTGTGTCAAAACACGTCTCGTCCCTTGAGGCGCGGCTGGGCGCGCGCCTGCTGAACCGGACCACACGCCGCGTGTCCCCCACGGAAATCGGCCTTGCCTATTATGACCGGGCACGTCGCGTGCTGAACGATGCGGGCGAGGCGGATGCCCTTGTCACCTCGATGCAATCCGCGCCCTCCGGCCTGCTGCGCATTTCGGTTGCCACCGATTTCGGCGTGAACCACCTGTCACCGGCACTGTCGGATTTCCTCAAGGATTTCCCGGATATCACCGTGAACATGGTGCTCAACAACCGTTACGTCGAACTGATCAGCGAAGGTTTCGACATGGCCGTGCGCATCGGGGAACTGGAGGACAGCACATTGCGCGCGCGCAAGCTGACCGAAACCACAAAGCGCATGATCGCAAGCCCGAAGTATTTCGAAACCTATGGGCGGCCTGAAAAGATTGACGATCTGAACGACCACAAGCTGCTGCATTATTCCAACCAGTCCAGCGGCAACGTCTGGAAACTGACCGCCCCGTCGGGCGAAAAACGGCAGGTGCGCACCGCGGGCTGGCTGTCGGTCAACGACGGGCAATCCCTGCTGAATGCGGCGATCTCGGGCCTTGGCATCGCCTACCTGCCCAGCTTCCTTTACTCCGACGCGATGGAAAAAGGGCTGATCGAAGATGCGATCCCCGATTTGCCGCTTGAGACCCAGGGCATCTACGCTGTCTATCCGCCGGGCCGGTTCACCCAGCCCAAGGTGCGGGCCTTCATCGACTTTCTGGTGCATGCCTTTGCCGACAAGGGCCCCAACGACTGGTGAGCGGCCACAGAATTACGAACACCAACCTCCCTCGGTGAACTCCCCCGGCACATTCAAGGTGTCGGGGTTTTTTCTGCCTTCGGCTCACTCTCCCAGCACGATCACCTCAACCCTGCGGTTTTCGTCGCGGCCTGTTTCCTCAAGATTGCTCGCAATAGGCGCGAGGTATCCCATCCCTTCAGCCTCCATCCTTGCACCGTCGATCCCGTAGCTGTCGATCATGCGCCGGCGCACGGATTGTGCGCGGCGCTGGCTGAGCGCGATATTACCGTCCAGCCCGCCGACCGAATCCGTATGTCCGACAAGTGCGATGCGCAGCTCTGGCCGCGCCTCCAGCACCTCAGCCAGAGTTTGCAGCGATGCATAGCTGCCGTCGTTGAGGTCAGAGGCCCCGGTCGCGAATTCGAGATCCCGCAACACGGCATGGCCCTGCTGTATCAGCCGGTTGCCCAGATCGTTCTCGACCTGCGCTGCCGGGGCAATAGGCACCGGCGCATCGGTCACCACCTCGTCATCGCTTACCTCGCCCGCGCGGATGATCTGCAGATAGGCCGAGTTTGCCGCAGTGCTCGCAAGGATTGTCAGCACCTCCTGCGGAGCCGCGACAGAGGGGCGCACAGCGGTGATGAAATGATAGGCCCGGATGTTGACGTACATGTTCGGCCCCGGCAGCGTTTCCGTGGCAAAGCGGAAATCGAAGCCGCCGCAGGTCTGCGACGCGCAATCCAGCAGTATCTCGTATCCGGCGTCGACCAATTGCCGCCGCAGGGGGCGGACCAGTTGCAGCGGTGTCAGCCCTTGCTGGCTCAACCGCCAGGCGGCACGGTGCACGTCGCCCTCGACCTCAAGCGTGACAACCTGGCCATTGCGGAAAATGCCCGCCGGGGCGGAATACCTGTCAGGCCCGGTGTTGCGTTCGGCCGTCAGCCGCGCCGCGGCAGGCAGGGAAAGTTCCAGGGCCGCCGCCGGACCGACCAGAAAACAGCCCAGAACCAGCACCCGGAGGATCATCGCGCCTGTGCGTGATATTCGGCGTTTGGCCGCATGTCCGTACCGCTCGCCACGCGGTTGGTCATGTTGAAGAACCCCGCGACACTGGCAATATCAAAGATATCGCGGTCGGAAAAACCGTGGTCGCGCAGCACTTGCCGGTCCGCCTCGACCACGGCGGCGCTTTCGCGGGTCAGCTTGACGGAAAAGTCCAGCATCGCCATCTGCCGCGCGTCGATCCTGGCAACCTTGTAGTTCATCACCAGCGCCTCGCCCAGTTCAGGGTCCCCCGACAATTGCCGCACCGCCGCCCCGTGGGCAACGAGGCAATAATAGCATTTGTTGACCGAGGACACCGCCACCGCGATCATCTCGCGCTCAAGCTTGGTGAGGGCGCTGTCGCCCAGCATCAGGTCGTTATACATCGCGGTAAAGGCGTTCAGCTTGTCGATGTCGAAGGCATAGGCGCGCAGCACATTGGGGATCATCCCCAGTTTGTCCATGCAGACATCGAAATACTTCTGCGTCTGCTCTGGCAAGGGCTGGACCATGGGCAGGTCCAGTGCGGTTGGGGATGTGTCAGCCACGAAAGTCTCCTCTACTCCGGGGATTGACGATAATGGTAGCGTCCTTGCTCGGTGAAGCCCATAGCCCGATAAAGCGCGTTTGCGCCTGCATTCTGCACCACGCAGAGCACCGCCATCTGCGTCGCGCCCCGCGCCTGCGCCCAGAAGGCGGCACGCCGCATCATCCACCCGGCGACCCCCTGCCGCCGCTGATGGGGCAGAACCTCGACCGCGTGAACCATGCAGATGCCGTCATGGATCGCGGCAAAGGCGACCCCGGCGGGCATTTCCTTCCAACGGGACAGGATCGCCGTCTTCTCCTCGGCGCGTTCCATCACCTGAATACGCGCGGGACCGACCCCGCCCTGCGCCCATATCTCACGCATGATGGCCAGCGGCTCCCAGATGTTGAAAGCGGTCACCCGCGGGATCGGCACATCGGTCAACCGCTCGATCGGCAGGCTGTAGATGACAACCGGATCGACAACCCGGTAACCGCGCGCCTCAAGCATCCTGTCAAGCGCCTCATCCCCGTTGCGAATCATGAACAAAGGGGTCTGTTCCAGCGCGCGCATCGCGGTTTCGGCATCTTCGATGTCGGCGGCAGCAACCTGACCCCGCGCTGTCGCGGCAGAGACGCGCTTGCCACCGCCCTGCCCCTCCCGCAATGTCCAGACCCCGTGATCGAAACGCCGCGCGGCGGGCCAAGTCCGGTCGCAGACCTCGAAGAACCGTGCCGTTTCAGGTGTCATGGAAAGGCCGCCTTCAGCTCAACCAGCGCCGCATCGACGGCCACGGCATCACTGCCCCGGATCACGACATGCGCGCCGTATTTGCCGTCTTTCTGGAACGGGTAGGACCCCATCGACAACATCGGATAGGCCCTGGCCAATGCGCCCAGCGGTTCGGCTATGTTCCCCTCGCCCCGGTCAACGCGCAGGCTGCGGCTGATCAGCGGGGCACCACCGGTCAGGCCGGGCAGGACAGATTCGACCATGGCGTGAAAGACGCTGGGCACCCCCGCCATGACATGCACATTCTCAAGTTTGAAACCGGGCGCGGCAGAAACCGGGTTTTCGATCAGTGCCGCCCCGTCGGGAATACGCGCCATGCGCAGGCGCGCGGCATTCAGCTCGGTCCCGGATTTGGCATAATGCGCGGCAAGGATGGCGCGGGCATCGTCGCGCACGTCGATCCCCCGGCCAAAGGCCGCGGCAATGCTGTCGGCCGTGATGTCATCATGGGTGGGGCCAATGCCGCCGCTGGTAAAGACATGATCGTAGCGGGCTGACACCTCCTGCACAGCGCCGACAATTGCATCATGGTCATCGCTGATCATGCGCACTTCTTTCAGGTCGATCCCCGCCTCCGCCAGCTTGCCCGCCAGATGGTACATGTTGCTGTCCCGCGTTCGGCCCGACAGTATCTCGTCTCCGATGACGATCATGGCGGCGGTAGGGTTTGGCATCGGGTTCTCCTTGAGGCATTCTCAGGATCGGTATAGGCCGCACCCCATGCGCTTTCAAACCCAACTTGTCCCCGCCCGGCTGATCCGACGCTACAAGAGGTTCCTGGCCGATTGCAGGCTGGAGGACGGGCGCGAGATCACCGCCCATTGCGCCAACCCCGGGTCGATGATGGGGCTTGCCGACCCCGGCAGCAAGATCTGGCTGGAGCCCAACGACGATCCGAAGAAAAAGCTCAAATTCGGCTGGCGGCTGGTGGATCATGAGAACGGTCATTTCACCGGCGTCGATACCAGCCTGCCCAACCGGGCGGTAAAAGCCGCGCTGGAGGCCGGTGAGATTGCCGGGCTGGCAGGTTATGACGCCCTGCGTGCCGAGGTGAAATATGGTGAAAAGTCCCGTGTCGATTTCCTGTTGTCCGGTGCAGGGCGGCCCGATTGCTATGTCGAGGTCAAATCGGTCACGCTTTGCCGAACACCGGGCCTGGCGGAGTTCCCCGACAGCGTGACCGCAAGGGGTGCGAGGCACCTGGACGAACTTGCGCAAATGGCACGCGATGGCCATCGTGCCGTATTGCTTTATCTGGTGCAGCGTACCGATTGCACAGATGTTACAATGGCCGCGGATATTGACCCTGCCTATGCTGTGGCCCATGCGGCGGCGACCCGGGCCGGGGTGGAAACGCTGTGTCTCGGCACCCATATCAGCCCGGAATGCGTCACTTTGGCCGCCCCTCTGGCATTGCGCGGCCCCACGGGTTAAATATCGTTGGAAATGAGAATGGTATCATCATGGAGAAGCCGGTGAACGAACAGCACCGTGGCCGCGTCACAAGGGACGGCATCCGCATCTACGACCCGTCGGATTTTGCCGGAATGCACGCGGCCGGGCGGCTTGCGGCAACCATCCTGGATGAGATTGCCGAACATGTTTTCGTCGGCCAGACAACCGGCGAGATTGACCGCATCATCGAGGAAAAGGTCAATGCGGCCGGCGCGAAATCAGCGACCATCGGCTACAAGGGGTATCAGCATGCCTCCTGCATCAGTGTAAACCATGTGGTCTGCCACGGCATTCCCGGTGACAAGAAACTGAAGGACGGCGACATCCTGAACATCGACGTGACCGTGATCGTCGATGGCTGGTTTGGGGACACGTCGCGCATGTATGTCGCGGGCAAGCTGCCCCGCAAGGCGGAGCGGTTGATCGAGGTCACACATGACAGCCTGATGCGGGGCATCGGGGTCGTGAAACCCGGCAACACCTTTGGCGACATTGGCCATGCGATCCAATCCTACGTCGAGGCGCAGCGCATGTCGGTGGTCACGGATTTCTGCGGGCACGGGCTGGGCCGCGTCTTTCATGCGCCGCCCAACGTGCTGCATTACGGCAGACCCGGCACCGGCGCGATCCTTGAACCGGGCATGTTCTTTACCATCGAACCCATGGTGAATCTGGGCCGGGCCGAGACCAAGACCCTGTCCGACGACTGGACTGCCGTGACACGGGACAAATCCCTGTCCGCACAGTTTGAGCATTCTGTCGGCGTGACGGAAGATGGGGTCGAGATCTTTACCCTGTCTCCATCGAACATGTTTCATCCGACTTATGGCGGCTAACCCTCCGGGTTGTCTTCCGCTTCTGCCATCTGCTTCATCAGCAGGCTGAGCAGGGTCTCCCCCGCGACAGGTGTGATCGCATCGGTGATGAAGATCGCGGGGCCTGCCGGAGTGCGGACAGGCGCGGTGCGGTCATTGGCCCTTGTCTGAAACAAGGGCAGGGCCCAGCGTGGCAATGTCAAATCCATCATGCGGGGAAAAAAGCACGGAAGCGGAGCCTTTGCAGCTTTTGCCTGCTGGCGGGGTATTTGGGCCAAACTGTCCATTTGTCCGAACCGCCCCTGATTTACCCGGATGCACCCAGGAAAATCCGAACGCTGACCCGTCTTCGCCCAATCCCCGGGCCCGGCAACTATCCCGCCAGTTAGGTAAGAACTATTGCCATAGATTTGGTTTCGTGGTTACGTCCCCAAAAAGGGAGGGACCCATCATGGATTGGCACGATATTTTCGCGACGCGCATGGACCGCATGAAGGCCAGCGAAATCCGCGAGTTGCTCAAACTGCTGGATCAGCCCGACATCATCTCTTTTGCCGGCGGCATTCCCGACCCGGCGCTGTTTCCGACCGAAGCCTTCAAATCGGCCCTGGCCGATGCCCTGTCCCCTGAAAACGCCAGCGCCGCCCTGCAGTATTCGGTATCCGAAGGATACGCGCCCCTGCGTGACTGGATCGTCACCCAGATGGAGGCGCTGGGCGTGCCCTGTACCCGCGACAACGTGCTGATCACATCCGGCTCGCAACAGGCGCTGGACTACCTGGGCAAGCTGATGCTGTCGCCCGGTGACACCGCGCTGATCGGCTGGCCGACCTACCTTGGTGCGCTGGGGGCGTTCAACGCCTATGAACCCAACTACGACCGCCTGATCCCGCGTGGGAACCGGTCCGCATCGGATTATGCCGAGGCAGCCAGCGCGCAGGGCGGACGGGTGAAGTTCGCCTATGCCTCCGTCGATTTTGCCAACCCGACCGGTGAAACGCTGGACCTTGCCGCGCGCCAGAGCATCCTTGACCTTGCGGACGAGATGGACATCGCGGTGATCGAAGACGCCGCCTATCAGGTGCTGCGCTACGATGGTGATCCGATCCCGCCGATGCTGGCATTGGAAGTTGCCCGCAAGGGAACTATCGAAGACTGCCGGACACTCTATTGTGGCAGCTTTTCCAAATCCCTGGCACCGGGACTGAGGGTCGGCTGGGTTTGCGGTGCTGCCGATGTCATCAGCCGCCTTGTGCTGATGAAGCAAGCCGCCGACCTGCATTCCTCGACCATCAATCAGATGGCAATCAATACCGTCGCGCGCAGTGTCTTTGCCGATCACACCGCCAGGCTGCGCCGGACCTACGCCGCGCGACGTGATGCGATGCTGGCGGCGCTGGAAACCCATATGCCCGATGGCGTGACATGGACCAAACCGGAAGGCGGCATGTTCGTCTGGATCACGCTGCCAAAACACATGGACGGCGCCGACCTGTTGCGTGTTTCGCTGGAAACCCAGCGCGTGGCCTTTGTGCCCGGTCAGGCCTTCTTTGCCGACAGGTCCGGGGCGAACACCCTGCGGCTGGCCTTCTCCCTGGCGGATGATGCAAAGATCAGCGAAGGCATCAAACGACTGGCGGCAGCGATCCGCGCCGCCTGACCCTATCCCGCGTGGCGCAAAAGCGTCACATGGGTATCCCCGAACCGGCGATTGTCCAGCGGCGCGAAGCCATTCGGGGCAATCATCGGCGCGCTTTCTTCCCAGACGATGGTGGCCTCTGCGGCCAGCCATCCCCCCGCATGGGCAGCGGTCAGAGCCAGTTCGCCCATCCCCTTGCCATAAGGCGGGTCAAGAAACACCAGATCGAAGGGCGCGTTAGGCCAGGCCCCAAGCCGGGTCGCGTCGTCGCGCATGAGTTTCACCTCCTCCGCAACCCTCAGCTTCTGGATGTTCTGGGAAATCAACCGCTGGCCCACGCGACCATTCTCGACAAAACAAACCTCCTGCGCACCGCGGGAAAGCGCCTCCAGCCCCAGCGCGCCGGTCCCTGCAAACAGGTCAAGCACATGCGCGCCCGCAATCACATCGCGGTGGGTCAGCATGGAAAACAGGCTCTCACGCACCCGATCCGACGTCGGCCGCAGATGCGCCGCCGCGTCCCCCTTGCCCAGAGCCGCCAATGCGGTGCCGCGAAATCTGCCCGCGATAATCCTCACGCCTTTAGCAATGCCTTCAGGTCGGTTGCCGGGTCGGCGATGGCCATGGGATCAGGCGATCTTCCTGCTTCGATCAGGCGCTTGCCCACCATGTAGCCGCGCGGATCGTTCATCGCATCCACCGCAACCAGCTCCTCCCCCCGGTAATACCAGAACCCGACCGAATCCGCGTCCACGCGCCGGGTCACCACCCGGTCATAGCCGGTATTCAGGCCCGCAATCTGGAGCTTTACATCATATTGATCAGACCAGAACCACGGTTTGGCAACATAGTCCCTGCCCGCACCCATGATGTTCTCTGCCACCACCTCTGCCTGGTCGATGGCATTCGGAACCGATTCCAGGCGAATGCGCCCGCCACGGTAGGGGAAAGACGTGCAATCACCCGCCGCCCAGACATGCGGGGCCGAGGTGCGGCCCTGCGCATCAACCTTGATGCCATTGTCGATTTCGATGCCCGCAGCCTCCGCCAGCGCCACACCCGGCCGGATGCCGACGCCAACAATAACAAAATCGGCCGCAATCTCGGTGCCGTCGGTCAACCGCGCGCCACTCACGGCACCCTCGCCCAGCAATCTGTCCAGCCCGACGCCTTCGCGGATGTCCACACCATGCCCGCGATGCAGCGCGCGAAAGAAATCGGAGGTTTCAGGCGCCGCCACCCGCTGCAAGATCCGGTCGGCCATTTCCACCAGAACCACCTCAAGCCCGAGCTTGGCGGCAACCGATGCCGCCTCCAGCCCGATATAGCCACCGCCGACGATCAGAACCTTCGCACCCTGTTTGAACCGGGGGGCCATCGCGTCCACATCCGCCAGATCACGCACGACAAAGACGCCCTCCAGATTGCCCCCGATCGCTGCTGGCAGCCTGTTGGGGGTGGACCCGGTGGTCAGCACCAATTCGTCATATGACAGCGTTTCACCGGACAGGGTCACGGTGCGCGCCGCGGTGTCCACGCTTTCAATTGCGGTCCCCATGCGCAACGTAACGCGGTTGTCGGCATAGAACGCCTCGGGCCGCAGGAACAAACGCTCAAGCGACATGTCGCCCATCAGATAGGCCTTGCTGAGGGGTGGACGCTGGTAGGGCGGCACCGGCTCTGCGCCGATCAGGGTCACCTCACCGTCAAACCCGCCATTGCGCAGCTTGGCAACGCAGGACGAACCAGCTTGCCCCGCCCCCACAACTATCACATGTCCCATGGTCATTCCTTCCGATTATTCTGGTCGCGCCGATTGGGGAAACCTATATGGTTGCGAGGAATAAACACAATCACACGAAAGGCCCAGCCAATGACAATTTCAACAGGCGACGCACTGCCCGACGCAACCCTTGTCCAGATGGGTGCGGAAGGGCCGGCGCCGGTAAAGATGGCCGACAAGGTCGCGGGGCGCAAGGTGGTGATCTTCGCTGTACCCGGTGCCTTCACGCCCACATGCCATTCCGCCCATGTGCCCAGCTTTGTGCGCACCAAGGACCAGTTCGACGCCAAAGGCGTGGATGAGATCATCTGCATTTCCTGCAATGACCCCTTTGTGATGAAAGCCTGGGGTGAGGCGACCGGCGCGACCGAAGCCGGGATCACCATGCTGGCCGATGCCACGTCGGAATTCACCAAGGCCATCGGCATGGATTTCGACGCGCCGCCCGCCGGGCTGGTCGCACGGTCCAAGCGTTATGCGATGCTGGTCGAAAACGGCAAGGTCACCCTGTTCCAGCCCGAGGAAAACTCCGGTGTCTGCGACGTGTCGGGCGGCGAAGGTCTGCTGGCCAGCATGTAAGAACCAAAGCGCCCCGCCTTAAACTTGAATCGCCGATACCCTGCCGCGCTTCGCGCTCTCGGGACATCGGCGATACTGAGTGTATCAGGTTAAAGGCGGGACGCTGTAAAAGGCCGGGCCTCTGATCGAGGGGCCCGGCCTTTTCCCGGCAAGCGCTGTTCAGCTTGCCTGGTACAATGTCCGCGTCGGGAACGGAATATCGACGCCACCGGCATCCAGCGCCTCTTTGACCTGACGGGTCATATCGGCCCTGAACCCGAAATAATCCCCGGCATCGCACCAGACCCGCACCAGGAAATCGACGGAACTGTCGCCCAGATTCGTGACCTGAACGAAAGGGGCAGGTTCGGTCTTTGCCCGTGCATCCGCCATGATGGTGTCGCGAATGATGGTTTCAGCATCCTTGAGATTCGCACCATAACCCACCCCGAAAGTCCATTCGGCGCGCCGGGTCGGGTTGACCGAATAATTGTCGATCACATTGCCCCATACCTGTGAATTCGGCACGATGACATGGACATTCGACAGATCGGCAAGCTCGGTGAAGTTCAGGTTGATCTGCTTGACCGTCCCCATCTTTCCGGCGACCTCCACAAAATCACCGATCTTGATCGGGCGAAACAGGATCAGCATGACACCGGCGGCAACATTGGACAGCGTCCCCTGCAGCGCCAGGCCGATCGCCAGACCCGCGGCACCGATGAGCGCAACAACCGAAGTGGTCTGCACCCCGAAGGTGTTAAGTACGAACAGGACCGCGAAACCCAGGACCACATAGCGCACGATGGACGCCAGAAAATCGAACAGCATCTCGTCCAGGTGCCGGTTCTTCTTGCCCAGGTTCTGGACCCGGCGTTGCAACCAACTGGAGATAATCCAGCCCGCCAGCAGAATGGCAATCGCACCCAGGATAGAGCCTGCGGTGCTTGCCAGAAACTCTAGCGTCAAGAGATCGGCAAGCGATTTGCCGTTCCAGATCTCGGTATTCAGAAAATTATTCAACTCTTTATCCATCAGTCCCTGTCCACTCGGTCCTTTTCGATTCCGTACAATCCATCCATCTTGCGGGCCAGTTTCGCGTCCAGCGTGGTCAGGCTGTCCACGTCATGTGTGGTCAGCGTCACATTCACGGTCTTGTACACATTGTCCCATTCGGGGTGGTGATCCCATTTTTCGGCCCAGATGGCCACCCGCGTCATCCAACCGAATGCCTCCACGAAGTTCTGAAAGACAAATGTCTTGCGGATGGCATCGCGGCCTTCGGTCACCTCCCAGCCACTGTCGAACAAGGGTTGCAGCACGGTGTGGCGTGTCTCTTCACTGAGTTTCTCGGTCATTGCTGTTCCTCTATCTGAACGTGTTTGAACGGGCCGTATTCGGTCAGCACTTCAATTTCATGATCCACCGCTTCCCGTTCGGCCTGTAGATAGTTCTCGACCGCGCGGGCGAAACCCGCATCGCGCATCCAGTGCAGGGACCAGGTCGGCGTCGGCAGATAGCCGCGCGCCAGTTTGTGTTCGCCCTGTGCCCCCGCCTCGACGGTTTTCAGAGCGCGCGCGATGGCGATATCCATCGCCTGATAATAGCACAGTTCGAAGTGCAGGCAGGGATGATGTTCGATACACCCCCAATAGCGCCCGTAAAGCGCATGCCGTCCGACAAAGTTCAGCGCTCCGGCGACCCATCGTCCCTCGCGCTCCGCCAGCACCAGCACCATGTCGTCGCGCAGGGTTTCCTGGGCCAGATCGAAGAACCGGCGCGTCAGGTAAGGTGAACCCCATTTGCGCGCCCCCGTGTCTTGGTAGAACTGCCAGAACGCGTCCCAGTGTTCTGGCCGCAGGTCGTCACCGGCAAAGGTCCGGATCGTGCCGCCGAACCCCTGTGCCTGCGCGCGTTCCTTGCGCAGGTTCTTGCGCTTGCGGGAGTTGAGCCCCGCGAGAAAACCGTCGAAATCCGCATAGCCCTCGTTGCGCCAGTGGAATTGCTGCGATTTGCGCACCATCATGCCCAAGGCCTCTGCCCTTGCGACCTCATTGCCGGTGCAAAAGGTGACATGCAGCGAAGACAGACCATTGTTTTCCGTCAGTTGCACCGCCCCCTGCACCAGGGCCGCCAGCCCCGTCTCTTCGAACCCCGGTCGGGTGAGAAACCGGCGGCCCGTCGCGGGGGTATGCGGCACGGCGATCTGCAACTTGGGATAATACCGGCCGCCCGCCTGCTCATAGGCATGGGCCCAGTTGTGATCAAAAATGTATTCGCCTTGCGAATGGGATTTCGCATAAAGCGGCGCAACCGCGATGACCTGCCCTGCCACGGAGGCCGCCAGATACTGGGGCTGCCATCCCGTACCGGCACCGACACTGCCGCTTTCCTCCAGCGCAGACAGGAAACGGTAGGTCGTGAAGGGGTCGTATGGCGCGCCACCATCGCCGGTTTCGGGGCAGGCGCAGGCATCCCAATCGGCCTGCCCGATCTCGGACAGGTGGGGAACCACCCTGATTTCAATCTCTTGTGCGCTCATGCCTATTGCCCTGCCTGCCCTTTATCTGGTCCGGGCACGCGCCGGATCAAGCGGGAATGGCCGGTGAATACCCTTCAAAGGTGATATTATCCGCGACCCTGCGCGCCCATGCCTCCTGCGCCGCATCGCGAATCGTCCAGCAGCAGATCATCGCGCCCTTCGCCTTGATCTCTGCCACGCGGGGACGTGCGAGATCGTCGACCTCATGGCTGATGAATGACGCGCCGACCCGGTCGAAATCCGGCACTTCGCGCAGCATGTCGCAGGTGGCACGCGGCAATGGCCAGTCTTCATACCGGTAGGCGCTGGTCACGATGCCACGGGGCACCTCGGGCAGCAGTTCAGCCATTCGCGCCACCGAATGCGGATTGAAAGACATCACTGCAACCGGGCCGACATAGCCGGCAAGGCCCTCGGCAGCCGCCGCTTCCAATGGCCCGATGTCATGACCCATACCGCCATCCTGATCTTTCAGCTCGATCAGGAGCGGCACCTGCCCCGCCACCAGATCAAGGATTTCCCGCAGGGACGGTATCCCCTCGTCGCCGCCTTTCAACTGGATCTGTGCCAGTTCTTCGGCCTTGCGCAACCGCAGGGCCCCTGACGCCACCGACAGACGGTCCAGCGCATAGTCGTGAAAGACCATTGCCGCATGATCCGCACTCAGCTGCAGGTCAATTTCGATCCCGTAACCCGCCGCAATGGCCGCGCGGATGGAAGCACGGCTGTTTTCAGGCAGCCCGGCGTTCACATCGTGAAGGCCCCTGTGTGCGATAGGGGTAGAGTGGAATGCGCGTGGCAGGGTCATTTGATTTCGAAGATGCCTTCGATTTCGACCGCAACGCCCAACGGCAGCGAGGGCGCGGAAACCGCGGAACGGGCATGCCGCCCCGCGTCCCCCAGCGCCGCTACCAGAAAGTCGGAGGCGCCATTGATGACCTTGGGCTGATCGGTGAAATCTTCGGTGGAGTTGACAAAACCGGTCAGCTTGATGACCCGAACCAACCGCTCGATATCGCCACCGCAGGCCGCCTTGACCTGGGCGAGCAGGCTGATGGCACAGGATTTTGCCGCATCTGCCCCCTGCTCGACAGTCATGCCGGCGCCCAGCTTTCCAAGGATAAAACCATCCGGCCCATTGGAAATCTGGCCGGAGACGTAAAGGATATTCCCAACCTGCACGTAAGGCACATAGTTTGCCGCCGGGGCGGGCGCATCGGGCAGGGTCACGCCCAGTGCCGACAGCTGGTCTGCAAAACTCATGGATCGTCCTTTCGCGAATATTGCTTACGCAGAAACTAGCGCCGCAGCGCGGAATCCGAAAGCCCCGCGATCAACTTTCGCGAAACGCGCGGGCGAAATAATCGGCAACCGGTTTGACAAGATAAGCCATGGGGGACCGCTCGCCGGTGCGGATGAAAGCTTCCACCGGCATGCCGGGCAACAGGATCGTCCCCTCCGGCAGCTTGTCCATCTCGCCGGGGTTCAGGGCAATTTCCGCACGGAAATAGGATTGGCCCGTGGCCTCGTCCTCTATCGCATCTGCCGAAATCTGCATGACCTGTCCCACCAGTTCCGGCGTCGTGCGCTGGTCCAGCGCCGACATGCGCAGGTTGACCTGCTGGCCGACAACGATCTGGTCGATGTGGATCGGCAGAACCCGCGCCGCGATCACCAGCGGCCTGTCCTGCGGCACCAGGAACATCAGTGGTTCCGCCGCCCGCACGACCGACCGGGGGGTCTGCACCTGAAGCCCGTAGATGATGCCGGAGACCGGCGCGCGGATCGACAGGCGCTCGATCTCGTTTTGCAGGGCGCGGCGTTGCTGGATCAGCTCAAGCTCCCGATACCGCAGATCACGCAGGCGGGTGATGGCCTCTTCCCGACCCGCGGTGCCCAGTTTCAGGATCTCGATCTCGATCTCGGTGATCCGTTCCTCGGATTGTGCCCGGCTGGCCGCCAGTTCACCGATCTGCCCGGTCAACCGCGCCTTTTCCCTTTGCAGGTTCAGCACGGTCGAGGCCTGCGCCAATCCGCGATCCAGCAAGGACTGCTGGTTCGAAAGCTCCTGCTCAATCAGCCCAAGCTGCTGGGCAAGCGCGTCTTCCTGCGCGGTGACGCCGTTGATCTGCGCGCCGATCTGATTGCGGCGCTTGCCCAATTGCTCGATCTCCCGCGCGACAGAGGCGCGGCGGGCGACGAAGAGATTTTGCTGCCCCTCCATCAGTTCCGCAATTTCGGGATCCCTTGCGCCGGTCGCGATCAGTTCCTTTTCGTAAACGATTTCTTCGGCTTCGTCTCGCTCGGCCTCGAAACGGCCACGGCGGGCCATTAATTCGTACAATTGCCCTTCGACGATCGCCAGCTGCGACCCGATCTGCTGGCCGTCCAGCTGCAGCAAAATATCCCCTGCGACCACCGCATCGCCCTCGACCACGCGGATTTCGGCAACGACACCGCCGTTTTCATGCTGCACGATCTGCCGGTTCCGCTCCACTTCGATGCGCCCCGATGCGACCACCGCACCGGCGATCTGGGTCATCATCGCCCAGGTGCCAAACCCGCCGACCAGCACCAACAGGCCGAGAAGGCCAATGACAACAGGCCCGGTCGCGGACCACCTTCTTGTCGGTTGCGGGGTCATGTGACACCTCCTGCGTCCGCCGGGGCCGATTGGATCGCCTTCGCGTTCTTGACCATGCCTGCCAGCACCTCATCCTTGGGCCCGAAGGCCATGCGCATGCCACCATCCAGCACCAGCAATGTGTCACATTCCTGGATCGCCGCCGGGCGGTGCGCCATGATGAGAACAGAACGGCCATCGGCCTTCATCGACCGGATCGCATGGTTCAGCGCTTGCGAGCCGACATTGTCGAGGTTGGAATTCGGTTCGTCCAGGACAAGGATCACCGGATTGTCGTAAAGCGCGCGGGCCAGCCCGATCCGCTGCATCTGACCGCCCGACAGCCGGATCTGCCCGGCACTGACTTGGGTATCATAGCCTTTGGGCAGTTCGAGGATCATCTCATGCGCTGCCGCCTTCTTGGCCGCTTCGATGACCTTTGCATCGTCGGGCTGCGGCGACAGGCGTGCGATGTTTTCCGCAATCGTACCGTCGAACAATTGGACCCGCTGCGGCAGGTAGCCGATATGTCGGCCCAGCACTTCGGCCCCATAGTGGTCCAGCGCCGCACCATCGAGCCGCACATATCCGCCAGCGGGCGGCCAGACGCCGGTCAGGGTGCGCGCCAGGGTGGTCTTCCCTGCCCCGGAAGGGCCGATCACCCCGACGGCCTGCCCCGGTTCAACGTTGAAGTTGATCGACTTGAGCGAGGCCTGGCGCTCTCCCGGCGGGACGACGGTCAGGTTCTTGGCCACCAGCTTGGCCGCCGGTTTCGGCAGCGCTGTGCGCAGCGGCTCGGGCGACACGGCCCCCAGCAAGGTCGCAAGGCTCTGCCAGCCGTCGCGGCCCCGTTGCACGACCGGCCATTGATTCAGCGCCATTTCCACCGGCGCCAGGGCACGGCCCAGCAGGATGGACCCGGCGATCATCGCCCCCGGTGTCATTTCACCCTGCAACACCAGATAGGCACCCAGCCCCAGCATGGCCGACTGCAGGAACAGGCGCAGCGTCTTGGTCATTGACGAAAAGGTGCCGCCGACATCCGTCGCCCTGATCTGGCTTTCCAGCGCCTCGCCCCGGGCCTTTTGCCAACGGTCAAAGGCCGCATCGCGCATCCCCATGGCCTGCACCATTTCGGCCTCTGTCCGGATCTGATCCGCGATTGAACCTGCGGCCTGTCCTGCCATCCCCGCCTTTGCCTGCGAATTGCGGGACAGAATCTGGTTGGCGAATGTAATCGCGATAAGAACCCCCGCGCCGCAGACGGCAAGCCAGCCCAGCATCGGGTGGAAGATAAAGATCGCGGCGAAAAAGATCGGCGTCCACGGCATGTCGAAGAACGCCATCAGCACCGGTGAGGTCAGCAGCCGCTGCACAGCTTCCAGATCGGCCAGGTTGGCATTGGTCCGGGTATCCGGCGCAATCGCCGATTTGCGCACAACCGCGTCAAAGACGCGACGGTCCAAGGCATCCTGAAACCGCGCGCCCACCCGCGCCATGATGCGGCCCCGGGTGTGGTCCAGAACCCCCATCACCCCGTAGAGAAAGACCACCAGGATCGACAGGGCAATCAGCGTCTCTTCGGAGCCGGAGCCCAGCACCCGGTCATAGACCTGCAACATGTACATGGGGCCTGTCAGCATCAGCAAATTGGCAAACAGGCTGAACAGCGCCACCGTCCAGTAAAGCGCGCGACTGCGCTTGCGCACAGCGCGTAGTTCGGCAAGGCCACGTTGAGTTATTTCATCACGCATCTGCGCCTTCCTGCCCAAAGGCTGTCTAAAATCTCCGGTGTCAGGACAGACAGCGACAGACGCCGCAGATCGACCCGACAATGCCCCAAAAGGCCCGACCAGTCATGGCATAGCCAGTTTAACAGCGAATTTCCATTCCAAGAATCCGCAAGTCCGGCAACTGTGGCCCGTTCACATCCGGCGCACCGCGCCAACTCGCCTGGTCGGCAGAGTGCCAGACGGAACAGAAATCAAGCGAAGTGTGGTGACCCTCACCGGAACTGGAGGGTTACCTGTCCGAGGGGCTGGGCGGGGGGGAGGAACTGCCCGATCCGGTGCTGCCGCCGCCAAAGATGTCCTGAAGGACCTGGTCAATAATGTTGCCGGTGCCCTGATTGCCGCGATTGTCATCAACCGGAATCGGGTCAGAGGCCAGCACTGGATCACCCTCACCCAAACCACTGGGCGCGATCGGGGGCGACATCGGCAGCCCTTTCAGTTCGACCCCTTCATGCGCGCGGCTCATTGCCTCGCGCCAGATGTCTGTGGGTAGGCCACCACCGGTCACCCCCTTGAGCGGGGTGTTGTCATCATAGCCCATCCAGACCCCGGCCACATAATCTGCCGAAAATCCGATGAACCAGGCATCCTTGGCCGCCGAGGTTGTCCCGGTCTTGCCGGCCAGCTCGCGCCCGCCGAACTGCGCCCGCTTTCCGGTGCCGTCCGAAATCACCTTCTCCATCATATAGACCAGCTGGCGGGCCGCTTCTTCCTGGATGACCCGTTCGCCGATACCCCCGCCGGTCCCCATCAGTGGATCGTTGTCGCCCATCAGGCGCAGATCCACCAACCCGTAAGGCGTGACGGAGGAACCGCCGTTGAGAATGCCCGCATAGGCGCCGGTCATCTCGATCAATGTGCTTTCCGAAGCCCCCAGGGCGAGCGCCGGACCGGCGGCGAGGTCATTCTTGATCCCGAATTGGTCGGCCACCCGGCTGACCAGATCGCGCCCGACGCTTTCCGAGATTTTTACCGCAGGAATGTTCAATGAATCCTTCAAGGCATGGGTCAGCGTCACCGGGCCGAGAAAACGGTTGGTATAGTTTCTGGGGCACCACTGGCCCGACCCGGGGATGTTCATGCAAAACGGTTCGTCCACAACGATGTCATTGGGCGAATATCCCAGATCAAGCGCAGCAGCATAGACAAAGGGCTTGAAGGCGGAGCCGGTCTGCCGCAGGGCCTGGGTCGCACGGTTGAATGCCCCCGCCACCTTGGTCTTGCGCCCGCCCACCATGGCGCGCACCGCACCGTCCGCCGACATGATGATGACCGCGGCCTGCGCCGTCGATCCCTCGCGGACCTTGTTCTCGAAAACCCACTTCAGCCCGTCCTCGGCGGCCTTCTGGATGCGTTGATCCAGGGTGGTGCGAATGATCACGTCCTCGGTCGTGTTGCGGGTAAAAAACTCCGGCCCCGTCGACATGACCCAATCCGCGAAATAGCCACCCGCGCGGGCTTCTGCCGCTTCGGACAATTCGGCGGGGTTTGCCATGGCCATTTCGGCCTCCTCGGCCGACAGATACCCCTGCTCACGCATCAGCCGGATCACCGTTGCCGCCCGGTTCTGCGCCCGGTCGAGGTTGTTTGTAGGCGACAGGACGGAAGGCGAGGTCAGTAGCCCCGCCAGCATTGCAGCCTCGGACGGATTGACCGCCGCTGCCGACTTGCCAAAGAACCGCTGCGCGGCGGCCTCGGCCCCATAGGCGCCACCGCCCATGTAGGCGCGGTTCAGGTAGATGGAGAGGATATCGTTCTTGGAATACTTGACCTCCATCGCCATGGCATAGAGCGCTTCCTTGGCCTTGCGCTGCAGGTTGCCTGCGCGGCACCCGGCCTCGTATTCCTTCTCGGTCTGGCCGGTCGAGGGGTCAAAGGGCTCTCCCAGGCAGATCAGCTTGGCAGTCTGCTGGGTGATGGTCGAACCACCGTGCCCGGAAAGCGGCCCGCGCCCCTCGCTCAGGTTGATGCGCACGGCAGAGGCGATGCCGCGCGGGCTGATCCCGAAATGGCGGTAGAACCGCTTGTCCTCGGTCGCGACAACAGCATTCTTGAGGTGTTTTGACACGCTGTCGGCAGTGACCACACCGCCGAACTGGTCGCCGCGCCAGGCAAAGACATCGCCGTTGCGGTCCAGCAAGGTGACAGAGCCGCGCGCACGGCCATCCAGCAGCGCCTCCAGCGGCGGCAATGTGGTATAGAAATAGCCCACGGCCAGCGCGAGGCACAGAACGGCAACCGCCGTCACCCGCCAGACGATCTTCCAGATCAGCCGCAGAATCCATGACACCAGCGCCGCCAGCAGACCGATGATCCCGCCGCGACGGGGCTTTTTGGTACGGGCGGGTTTGCGCCGCACCGGAGCCTTCTTCGCAACCGGTTTCCTGGCAGGCTGTTTCGCAGCAGCCTTGCTTTTGGACGGATAGCGCTTGTCCGCCACCAACGGGCGTTTGCGCTTTGATGAATCACTCATGAATCTGGCCTGCTCGCCTGTCTTTTTCTGCACCTTACGCTGCAAATGCAGGATTGTTTAGCGCATCCAGCCGGAAAGCCCATCATTTATTTGATTATTTTTTGTGCAGATTCCTATTTCTGCACATTTTCCATGCAGGAAGCGGCGATTTTCTGCGCATATACCTGCGTCAAACCTTTCACCACAGGCTCAATACCCTGTTTTCTGCGGGGGCATCACGCAGGTCGAACCTGCCAACCGGAAGAGGGACTCAGAAGGTGAAACTCATCATTGCTACTATCAAACCATTCAAGCTCGAGGAAGTGCGCGAAGCGCTGACCGAAGCGGGTGTCCGCGGGCTGATGGTGACCGAGATCAAGGGTTTTGGCGCCCAGTCAGGTCATACCGAGATTTATCGCGGCGCCGAATACGTCGTGAACTTCGTGCCCAAAGTCAAACTGGAGCTTGTCGTCGCCGACAACGTCGCGGACCAGCTGGTCGAAGTGATCTCCAAGACAGCCCAGACCGGCAAGATCGGTGACGGCAAGATCTTCGTGCTCGACGTCGAACAGGCCGTTCGCGTGCGCACCGGCGAAACCGGCGAAGACGCCATCTGAACCTTCCCCTAGATCTGAGGAAACCCGAAATGAACAAACTCAAATATATCCCGCTGGCCACCGCGATTGCGTTGGTGCCCACGCTGGGGGCGGCCCAGGATGCGGAATTTGCATCACTCGCCCAGACAACATTCATCTTCAACACGCTGCTGTTCCTGATCGGCGGCTTTCTGGTGTTCTGGATGGCTGCAGGCTTTGCCATGCTCGAAGCCGGGCTGGTCCGGTCCAAGAACGTCACCACCCAGTTGACCAAGAACATGGGCCTCTTCGGCATCGCCGCAATCATGTACTGGCTGATCGGCTATAACGTGATGTACCCCGGCGACGGCAACTGGATGATGGACGGCGTGCTTGGCACGATTTCACCCAAGGACATCAAGACGGACATCGACGCAGGCGGCTATTCCAACGCTTCCGACTTCTTCTTTCAGTTGATGTTCTGCGCCACCACCGCTTCCATCGTTTCGGGTACATTGGCCGAACGGGTGAAGCTCTGGCCCTTCCTGATCTTCGTTGTCGTGCTGACCGGCCTGATCTACCCGATCGAGGCATCCTGGCAGTGGGGCGGCGGTTTCCTTTCCGCGATGGGCTTCTCTGACTTTGCGGGCTCCACACTGGTGCACGCCGCGGGTGGTTTTGCTGCCCTGGCCGGTGTCATCATCCTGGGACCGCGCATCGGCAAATATGCCAAGGACGGTCGTGTGGTGCCGATGCCGGGTTCCAGCCTTCCGCTGGCGACGCTGGGTACGTTCATCCTGTGGATGGGCTGGTTCGGCTTCAACGGTGCATCCCAGCTCGCCATGGGTACGCTGGAAGATGTCGATGCGGTTGCACAGATCTTTGCAAACACCAACATGGCGGCAGCAGCCGGTGCCGTCGCGGCGCTGATCCTGACACAGGTCCTGTACCGCAAGGTCGACCTGACGATGGTGCTGAACGGCGCACTTGCCGGTCTGGTCTCCATCACCGCTGGCCCGCTTGACCCGACGCTCTTTGGCGCGCTGTGGATTGGCGCTGTGGGCGGTGTCATCGTGGTCTTCGCCGTGCCTTTCCTTGACAAGCTCAAGATCGACGATGTGGTCGGCGCGATCCCGGTTCACCTGGTCGCGGGCTTCTGGGGCACATTGGTGGTGCCGGTCTATACCGACGGGACATCCTTCGTGACGCAGATCATCGGCTTTGTCGCCATCGGCGCCTTTGTCTTCATCTCAAGCTTCATCGTCTTCAGCATCCTCAAAGCCGTGATGGGCATCCGGGTGAGCGAAGAAGCGGAAATTCAGGGTCTGGATACCACCGAATTGGGCATGGAAGCCTATCCGGAGTTCTCCAAGGGCTGATCCCCCTCAAACCCTGTGGCAGCGAACCCGGCCTTTCGAGGCCGGGTTTTTTTATGCCGCCCGCCCCGATTGGCCCGTCAGCCAGATCTGGCCGACCCGCCTTTATCAAGATCACTCATCGGGAACCGCAACCACCCCTGCCGGGTTTCCACATAGATCAGACCGGACACGCGATCACCGCGCGCCGCACCTGACCTACCCCGAGAGGATCAGACCATGGGTGAGATTGCAGACAAGGCCAAGGGCAATGCCAACAAAGCCATTGGCGCCGCAAAATCTGCGGCGGGCAAAGTGACTGGAAATGACAAGCTGAGGGTCGAGGGCGAAGCCCAGAAGATCAAGGGCGAGGCACAAAAGGCCAAGGGCGCGGTCAAAGGCGCATTTGGCAACAAGATCTGATCCCGACGACATCCGGGATTGAAACATCCGGGGGCCCGCGCCGAAAGATCAGCGCGGGCCCCTTTGATGTCCTGCTCAGATACCGACGTCGATAATCGCCCGGGCAAGGATCGGAATGGTCTGCTGGTTCAGGCCGGCAATATTCATCCGGCTGTCGCTCACCATATAGACCCCGTGTTTGGCGCGCAGCTCCTCGACCTTTTCAGGCGTCGTGCCAAGGCGCGAAAACATCCCCCGGTGCTGCGCGAGGAAACCGAAACGATCAGATCCCGACAGGCGCTGCAATTCACCGGCAAGCTGGGTCCGCAGGTTCAGCATGGTGCCGCGCACGTCTTCCAGTTCCTGCATCCAGTCCTCCCGCAGCGCAGCGTCGTTCAGAATCGTCGTCACGATCCGCGCCCCGTGGTCCGGCGGGAAGCTGTAGTTCTGGCGGTTGAGGAACGCCAAAGTATCCTGATTGAGCTTGCGCGCCGCCGGGTCGGCAGCAATGGCCATCAGAAGACCTGTCCGTTCCCGGTAGATCCCGAAGTTCTTTGAACAACTGGCGGCGATCAGGCATTCCGGCACTGCTGCCGCGATCTTGCGGGTCGCGGCGGCATCTTCTGCCAGCCCGTCGCCAAAGCCCTGATAGGCGATGTCGATCATCGGCGTGGCGCCGGTTTCCTGCAACACCTTGATGACGGCATCCCATTCACTGGCGTTCAGGTTCGCCCCTGTCGGGTTGTGACAGCAGCCGTGCAACAGGATCACATCGCCCGCATGTGCCTTGCTCAGATCCGCGATCATGCCGTCGAAATCGACCCCGCGCGACTCATCGTCGAAGTAGCGGTAGTTCACCACCTCCATGCCAAGATACTTCAGGATCGACAGGTGGTTGGGCCAGGTCGGGTCCGACACGAATACCCGTGCATCGGGGCGGGCCATCTGGATCAGCTCGAACGCCTGACGCACCGCACCGGTGCCGCCCGGTGTCGCCGCCGCAGCCACGGTGTCGCGCGGAACGGCCCCCGCCAGCACCAGTTCGATCATCGCATCGGAAAAGGCCGGGTCACCGATAAGCCCGGTGTAGACCTTGCTGTCCTGCGACTGCCAAATCTGCTGTTCTGCCGCCTTTACCGCCCGCATCACGGGGGTGAGGCCCGTCGCGTCCTTGTAGACGCCGACACCAAGGTCGATCTTGGTGTCCCGGGGGTCGTCGCGGTACATCTGCATCAGGGCAAGGATCTTGTCCGCGGGCTGACTTTGTAGGGTTTCGAACATCTTATGCGTCTCCGGTAGCGATCGGCACGGTGGGGAACATCCCCCATTCCGCCCATGATCCATCATAAAGTGACCACGAGGTCTGCCCCATCCGCTCAAGCGCCAGCGCCAGGATTGCGGCCGTGACACCCGACCCGCAGGTCGTGATGACCGGTTTCGCGGGATCGACACCTGCGGCTTCGAAAACCGCGCGCAGGGCGTCGGGATCCTTCATGGTCTTGTCATCGTTCAACAGGGTCTCGTAATGCACGTTGCGCGACCCCGGAATATGGCCCGCGCGCAGCCCTTCGCGTGGTTCGGGCGCATCGCCACGGAACCGGGCGGGTGCCCGCGCATCGACGATCTGCGGCTCCCCCAGCTTGGAAGCCTGGGCCACCTGCGTCACATCCCGGACAAGCTGGTTCTGCAGGCGGACCGTCATATGGCGATCACGCGGAATCGGCGGCATGTCTTCCGTCGGGTGCCCCTCGGCCACCCATTTGGGCAATCCGCCGTCCAGCACCGCGACATTTTCCTGACCCATCAGGCGGAACAGCCACCAGACCCGCGCTGCAGAGAGCAGACCGGCCCCGTCATAGACCACAACCTGATGCCCGTCGCCCACGCCCATCGCGCGCATCCGCGACATGAATTTTTCCACCGGCGGCGCCATATGCGGCAGGTCCGAACGCCCATCCGAAATTTCGTCAATGTCGAAAAACCGGGCGCCTGGAATATGACCGGCGTCATACTCGGCCTTTGCGTCACGGCCCGCATCCGGCAAGTACCATGATGCATCCAGCAACCGCAGGTCCGGGTCCTTGAGGTGCTTGGCCAACCATGCGGTGGACACGAGCGTCTTGGGATCATCAACCATGGGCAGTCCTTCTAGAAAATGGCTCCATTCTTGCCTAGCCGCGCTGATGCAAACTGGCAAGAGCGCGCCCCGGTTGCGGAGTGATTACGGGCGTTCCTCGCCGGGAAACGGGTCCGTTTCCTGCACCAACGGGCTGCCTGACATTCCGGACCACCACGCCGAAAGGTCGGGATACTCTGCCAGGAGCTCTGCCCCCACAGCAACCCGCGTCAGGTAATCCATGACCGGGGCCAGATGCAGATCGGCAAGGGTCAGATCCATGCCGTTCAGCACCAGCCCCTCCGCCGCGATGGTATCGAGAAGTTTCAGGCCTGGCCTGCCCGCTTTGATACCGGCCGCGACCTGATCGGCATCAAAGGGTTCATTCATCAGCGGTGCGTAGAAGCCGTTGGAGAAAACCTGCCGGACAAGCGGCCAGTACAGGCTGGTATCCACAATGCCAAAGACCTGATCCATCCGTGCGAGCGCCTGTGAGTCGTCGGGCAGCAGGTGCATGGCGCCACTGACCCGCGCCAGATAGCGCAGGATCGCCGCTGTCTCGGTCAGCGTGAAATCACCGTGGCGCAGAACCGGCACGCGGGCCAGCGGCGTGAAACGATCCAACGCGGACGGATCGGAAAACGGGTCCACCTCGACATAGCTGGCCTGCAGGCGCATTTCGATCAGGGCAACCCGGACAATCCGCGCGTAGACCGAATGCCTGAACCCGATCAGCGTGAAACCGTCAGCCATGATCTTTGAGCAGACGCGCCTTTTGCCGCGACCAGTCACGTTTCGCCGAGGTCTCGCGTTTGTCGTGATTCTTCTTGCCCTTGGCGACGCCGATCTTCAGCTTTGCCATGCCACGATGGTTGAAATACATCACCAGTGGCACCAGGGTCATCCCCTTGCGCTGGGTGGCATTCCACAAATCCGCCATCTGCTTGCGCGAGACGAGCAACTTGCGCCGCCGCCTTTCGTCATGCTGAAACGTCTTTGCCTGCGCATAGGGCGCCACATAGGAGTTGACCAACCACAGCTCGCCCTCTTCCACAGCCGCATAGCTTTCCGCGATGTTCGCGCCGCCCTGCCGAAGGGATTTCACCTCTGACCCCTCCAGGATAATGCCGCATTCGATATCTTCCTCGATAGCGTAATCATACCGCGCCCGGCGGTTTTCGGCGATCACCTTGTAATTGGGATCAGATTTCGTGGCGGATTTGACCTGTGACATGCAGGCAGATGTAGAGCGCACCCAAAGCCAGTGCAAGGTTCGGCACCGCGCTTTCGCAGTTGCTTTGTCCTTAATACGGAAAGCACGAGCAGCATTGCCTACAACTTCGGGGAGAGTTCCCCGGATTTCCGCCAAACTTCTGCAGCAAGTGACGGCAGCTATCACGCGGCGGATATGGTCCCCCCTCCACCAAGGGGAGCGCCACCGCCGCCGCGCGGCGTGTCCTGGCGGCGCATTCAAACGCGCATGAAGCGCCTGTTACCCGCGCTTCTGAGAGCGGCGCAGGTGATGCACGGCCAGCAGCAGCGAAAGCGTGGCAGCCATGCCGCCGCCCCAGACAATGACGGGAATATGGTGGATATGGCCCAGCACCCGCGCCAGAACCGCGCCCACAAGATGCCCGACCAGGATGTAGAACAAAGCCCAGATCGCAGATGAAACTGCGGTGATCGCGCCATAGCGGCGATAGGTGATCTCTGTCTGGGCCAGCGCCAAGGGAACCAATATCCGCATGCCGGGTATAAAGCGAAACGATGCGGCAAACCGGCCGGGCTGGCTTCGGACCTTGCCCAGCAGGGCCGCAATCCGGCTTCCCGCCAGTTGACGCTTCACAAACGGGTGAGACCGGAAACGCCGCCCGAGCCAGAAAAACAATGTATCCGCGACCCAGGCACCTGACCCGATGGCAAGCAACACCGGGAAAAACGGCAGGACATGCCGGTGCACCAGAGCGCCGCCCATGATCGCAACGGATTCCCCTTCGATCCCACATCCAAGGAACAGAGCCGGCACGCCATAGGTGCTGACAAGGCTTTCCAGGCTCACGGCATCACCCTATGGCCAGGGGCTGCCATGGCCCTCAATCGCCCAGTTTGGCGTGCACTTCGTCCAGGTCGATTTCGCCCACCGGCATCTTGTTGCCCGGATTCTCGAAATCATACTTGAACAATTCGAAGTCGCGTTTGTAGATTTCGCGCATCAGGTGCATCGACAGATCGTCGAAGTAGTCTTCTACCGGATGGGCCCGCTTCGGGCCGTGCCCCTCGCTCTCGTTGAACCGCGGGATATCCGCAAGACGGACCTGGTGGGATGTCTCGATCGCATCCAGCACGTCCTGCATCCCGTCGTTGAATGCCTCGGTCCAGAAAATCTTGTCATAGCGCCCACCGTTCACGATGAAGGTGCTGACATGGCCGGACATGGCCGACCAGTGAATGTCGGGGTCCATCGGCCGCCGCCACCGGATGGTATCGCGGGCGAACAACAGGAACCTGCGGAAACTGGCAATCTGGTCGAACTCCTGCTTGCCGTCATCGCCGCCGACTTCGATGCCATACTTCTGGATCAGCAGGGGGACCAGGTTGCCGCGATAGCGTTTGCCGTTGCGTTGGATGCCGCAGATCTTGTCGAAGAACGAGCTCAGGATCCGCGTGTAGGGATTGCGCACGCAGGTAAAGGTGTAGGACTTGTGGCCCTTGACGTTCTCGGTGATCGGAAGTTGCGAGGCATCCAACGCCCATTTGTGCAACCCGGACTGCGCATCATGGATGTCACCGTCGAAGAATTCGCCGTGGTCGGAGTAGTACATGATCTGCCCGATTGTCGAACAGGCGCACTTGGGCACCACCCGATAGACCACGCTTTCGCTTTCCGTCATCCATGTTCCGGGAAACCCCATAGCCGACTGCCTCTCACTCGTTCTGTCATGACTGTTTTTAGCAACAGTTCTGAGTTGCCGCAAAAAAGCAAATAAATGCGGTTTATTCAATGTTGCTTCATCATTATCTAGGTAAACAATACAAGGTAAAGAGGCAGTTCGTTTCAGTCGTGGCCAAAATCGCTTACATACTGCTTTGTCACAAGGACCCGCTGGCGATCATCCGGCAGGCAGAGCGGTTGACGACGGCCGGCGACTATATGTCGATCCACTTCGACTCCCGGGCAAAGCCCGAGCATTACCAGCAGATCCGCGCGGCGTTGGACAATAACCCGAACGTGATCTTCGCGAAGAAACGTGTGAAATGCGGCTGGGGCGAATGGTCCCTTGTGCAGGCAACACTCAGTGCCCTGACCTCCGCCGTTGAGGCGTTTCCCCGCGCAACGCATTTCTACATGCTTTCCGGCGATTGCATGGCGATCAAGTCGGCGGAATACACTCACCAGTTCCTTGACGACAACGATGCCGATTTCATCGAAAGCTTCGACTACTTCGAAAGCGACTGGATCAAGACCGGCTGGAAAGAGGAACGTCTGATCTACCGGCACTGGTTCAATGAACGGACCCAGAAAAAGCGGTTCTACTGGATGTACGAGGTCCAGAAGAAACTGGGGCTGACCCGCAACATCCCCGCCGATCTGCAGATCATGATTGGCAGCCAGTGGTGGTGCCTCCGCCGCCGCACCGTTGAATGGCTGCTGGATTTTGTGAAAAAGCGCCGCGATGTCGTCCGTTTCTTCCGGTCCACCTGGATTCCCGATGAAACCTTCTTTCAGACGCTGGTCCGCCACCTGGTGCCCGAGGTCGAGATCCGTTGCCGCACCCTGACCTTCCTGATGTTCACGGATTACGGGATGCCGGTCAATTTCTACAATGACCATTACGAGCTGTTGCTCAGCCAGGATTACCTTTTCGCCCGCAAGATCAGCCCCGAGGCGCAGGACCTGAAACGCAGGCTCGGGCTGCTCTACGCCGCCGAGGGCGTCCAGTTCCAGATCAGCAACGAAGGCCGCGGCCTGTTCAAGTTCCTGTCAGGCCGGGGCCGGATCGGTCGCCGCTTTGCCACCCGTTTCTGGGAAACCGAAAGCACGCTGGGACGCGAACGGGAACTGCTGATCGTTGTCTGCAAGAAATGGCATGTCGCCAAAAGGGTCCTCGACCGCATCCGGCAGGTCACCAACGTCCCCGCGATCGAGTACCTCTTCAACGAAGAAGATACGACTCTGCCCGATCTGGGCGGCATCCAGAACACGCTGGAAAAACGCCACCGTCACCGGCGGGCCTTGATGCGGATGCTGTTCGACTATTTCGAAACCGACCGCATGATCGTCTGCATGGACCCGGGCAATATCGAGCTTCTGAACGATTTCGCCTCTGACCGGTCCATCACCCGCATTCTGGAAATCGAATGCCAGTTCACCGACGACTACCTGATCGGCCATGCGATGCGCGTGGGCCTTGCCGGGGAACAGACATCGCAGGACACGCTGGAACGCCTGTTGCCGACGATCCGCAACGACATGGTGCACGAAAGCGACCGCATCCGCGACGCCCAGTTCGAGAACCACATTCGCATCCGCGAGGCTGCCGATCCCGAGCTCAACGCCGAAAACCTTGAGAAATTCCTGAACATCTCCAAGGACAAGGCCCGCGAAATCGCCAAGACGGACTATCTGTTCGCAGACTGACGCAGATCATCGTTCTTTTGCCGGCAAACCGCCGCTTGGGGGAACGAGAGGGCAAGCCGCCCCCTCACCGGCACGCAGGGATCACAACAGCGCGGTCACTTCTTTGCCCGCCAGCTCCCGATCCACCGCGACATACCCTGCCGTTTCTCCGCCAGATCATCCTCAAGCGCCTCAAGCGTCGGGTCGATCCGCGCCCGCCGGAACCGCCGCCAGCGCACCCAGATGGCATAGACGATGGCAAAGAAAAGCGTGAGAATGATGATGTTCAGCCAGGGGATGCCCTTGGAAGCGTCGGGCCCCTCGACCTTGCGCAGCGATATGGCGTTGGGAAACACCGTCAGGAACTCGTTGCGCCAGCCGTAGTGTTTGATCGCATACCATTCCGGCGCCGCCTCGGTCGATTTGGCATCCGCCGCCTCTGCCTGCAGGTTCGAAGTGTCGAACTTGAAATAGGGCGGCCAGCCCCAGCCTGTATCCTCGTTGCGATAGACCATGACGTCACCCTTGGCGCGCCGCGTCTGGATGAAGAACACATCCCGGTTCGCCAGCGTCCCGTCCGTTCCGATATCCGCCTGCGCCCAGAAGATCGAGTTTTCACCCGGATCGACACGCTTTTCGTAGGTGTCGGTGACCCGGACGATATCGACCTGCGGCAGTGTGTAGTGGAAGAAGGCCGCCACCAGCACCCAGATGGTGATCCAGAAAACCCACTTGATAATCGCCATGTTGGCCCCTCTCAGGAAAAATTCGTCAGGTAAATGACCACGCCGACAACGACGACGGGTACGATATAGACGCCCAGGATCAGCTTGCGCCGGATCGACCCGTCATAGCGTTCAAGCCCGCGCTGCACAAACGTGTCGCGGTCCACCAGCTGTTTGCCCTCGTACCACTTCTTGCGCAGCTTCGACCGCCGCACGCTGCGCGAATAGAACGACAGACAGACATAGATGATCGTCAGAACGACAAAGCCGATCACCACAAGACGCGCCAGTGCAAACATCTATCTCTCCCTCACCGCGCCCCAGGGGCCGACACGGGCGATCATGTCGGACACCGGATCGGGCTTGCGGGGGGCAGGTTCTTCCATCGGCGCATCATGGCCGAACAGCGCCGCCCGCGCACCCGCCTTGTCCATCTGATACTCGGCCACGAGGAAATCGGCAACATAGGCCTTCTTCGCATCCGGCCAGCGGGCATAGGTCTGATAGAACAATTCCTTGTGGCAGATGAACATCTGCCGCGCGTCCTTGGGGGCCAGTTCGGCCAGCAGCATGTTCACCAGCGCCGCGTCCTTGGTATCGCTCGCCCGCAGGGTATAGAAATAGGCCGGATGGTCCGAGGATATCCGCGGCCAGTTGCCACCGTTCTCGGCCCAGTTCACCAGCGCGCCCAGCGCGTGGAACTCCTCCGGCAGCTTGTCCACATGCTCCCGCGCCAGACGCCGCATATCGGCGCGCGTGGCCCCGGTCAGGTCGCCGCCCTCATCCGCCACCGCGTCGATCAGGATGAAATCCATCTTCTGCCGCAGGATCGCCGCCGAGTTGATGCCCCGCGCCTCGACAATCGTTTCCGTCAGGCCGTTGTATTCGAAAAACTTGGCAAGCTGGTTCCGGTCGTCGGCGTCAAAAACATATTTGATCGGCAGATCGCCCAGACGATCCTTGCCAGAGGGGGCCACGACCGCCGGATGGTCCAGATCCTGGAACAGGTACAGCCCGCCGAAATGCGCCGTCCAGAAATTCCGTTGATCAAAGGACATCTGGCGCAGCCTGACCGGGTTGCGCACCACATCCCCGGTCTTGCCCGCCAGTTCGATCATCTGCGCGATCAGCACATCGTCGTACCAGCCGTCTTTCTCGGTCTTGAACCGCTCGACCATCTGCCCCAGCTTTTCCGCGTCGCGCACGGTGCCCGCGGTGGTATCGGCCTCGACCTTCACGCGTCTTATGTCGAACAACCGCGCGGGGGTTGAGACATCATAGACGCTGTTCACCAACTCCCCCGCCACCGCGTCACGGGCGGTCAGCGCGAACAACTGCGCCTCATTCTCGGCGATGAACTGCTGCAGGATACCGCGCGAAGTGGAGAATTTCATGTTGAGCAAAGGCGCCGAGCGCTGCTCCATGCTCAGCAGGATGAACTGCCGGTTCACGCCCGCATGGTTGAGATAGAGGTGATCGCCCAGCTCGTCACCCACTTCGGGGGAATAGCCTGAGATGTCGATGTGGAAATCGGTGAGGTCGGTGCGTTTGCCCGTCAGATGCTGGAGCGCCCGGTTGTAGCGGTCCACCAGCGCGGGGGAATCCACGTGGAAGAGGTTGCCGAACATGAGGCCGTGGCGGATGAGGCGGTTCATGGCTGCAACTCGCGATCACGCAACTTCCAGACATCTAAACTTAGTAGTTCGTCCAGGCGCTGAGAGAGTGCAGCAATTCTCATATTATGCAGTCGAATTTTCTGGTCATCCGCAAGAATCTCTTCCAAACGATTAATGTCGTCGAGCATTATCCTGAGACGCCGAAACTCTGACTGCCACGGCCTTCTTATTATCTCTTTAACCCTATCCGATTTCAGATGTTCAGAAAGGTCGGAAATTCTTGACGACGCAGTTCTAACGTTCTCATCCACATCAAGCATCCCGTCAAAAAGCTTTGCACGAACTGTCGCCTCTTCTGGCTCTTTCTCGTGATACTCCCGGTTTTCTCGCAAGGCGCTCTGCTTTGACAACTTTTGGAGTAGATTCAACTCTGGAGTTTGTAGGACGTACCAACTTTCCTTTTCAGCAATGACTAGCTGAGTTTGGATTCCTTTTAGAACCTGTTCCAAAACTGCCGCCGCTCGTGCTTCGGACCGATACTTCTGTTCGTCCTCAAATACTTTTGCTTGGGCTTTCATTGCCCTTGCCATGTCTTCTGTTGCCAATCGTTGCTCACGGTTTTCCATACGCTGTTCTCTCAACTCGTTCCTTTGCAAGAACACGGTTACTATGATCCAAATAAATGCCAAACTTGAAAAAATTCCTGCGAGTGTGTCACCCATCTCACTCGGTTGTAGTTTGAAAAAGTCCTCAAGCTTTGACGAGCAAGACTGCTCGTAGCAGCGAACAGGAAGCGCAATGCTCTGAACCACCAGAATTACTCCAATGGTCAATAGCCAACCAGTGTCGGTCGCCTCCCAACCGTTCACTCTCCAATCTCGTCGAAGATACCGCCAATACACCTTAGGTGAGCGCAAACTTCACCCCCCGGGCTCCGCCCGTTCGCGGTGGAAACGCTCCACTGGAGCGTTTCTTATTCACCGCTCACCCCCCAAATACCGCTTCTTCGCCTCTTCCATCCGCCCCATCTCCCGCACGGCGTTCTCGATCGCCACCTCGTCCGACTTGTCGGCATAGCGGAACTCTGAATCCGCGTAGCGGTTGATCTCCTGTATCACCATCTCCACCGTGATCGGCTGGCGCATGTCCTCGATCATCGCCTTCTTCGCGTCATACCCCTTGAACAGGAACAGATCGGGGTTCTCCATCCATTCATCGGGCAATTCAAAGTCCATCGCGCGGACCTTCACCGCATCCGTGATGTTCTTGATCGCGCGACCCGTGAACCGCGCGTCCGCCTCCTGAATGCCCTTCAGGTAGGTGCCCAGCTTGTTGATCGTGTCCAGCTCCCCGATCTCCCCGCGCACCGCTTCATAGACGCGCAGCAACCCCGCCTCATGGGGCCTGGAATGGGATTCAAACGAGGCCGCCACCGCCTTCTTGATCGCCTGCGCCTCGAAGGCCTTGTGGTCCCCCAGCGGGATGTCGTGGTTCCTGCCCATCAGCAGATACAGGATGTCGACATAATCCTCCCGCGTCTGCGGGCCGTCCACAAGGAACCGCGCCCCGGCACGCTGGCGCAGGGCATCGTCCACGTTCTCGGGGTAGTTGGAGAACATGCCAAAGGTGCAATTGCCCCGCACAACCGTATTGGCCCCCGCGAAACTTTCCATCAGAACCGCCGTGATCTCCAGCTGGCCCGCGCTCGACTGCCGGTCGCCGCGCTTGCCGGCCAGCTGGTCGATGTCATCAATCGTGCCAAAGCCGATCACGCTGGGGTCGATGATGTTGTTGATAAAGGCCTTGGCGTTCTGGCCCGATTTGCCCTGATAGCTGTCGATGTTGTCCGTGCTCAGGTTCTGATAGCGGAACGGATAGCCCGCGTTGCCGCAATATTCGCTGATCAGCCCCGCCATCATCTGGATCAACGTGGTCTTGCCCGTCCCCGGCGCGCCGTCACCCATGAAGGTAAAGATGAACCCGCCCAGATCGGCAAAGGGGTTCAGGCGGCGGTCGAAGTCATAGGCCATCAACATCTTGGCCAGTTTCATCGCCTGATATTTGGCGATGTGGTTGCCCACGACCTCGTTGGGCTTCTTGAAGGTCATCGTCAGCTTGGTGGACTTCGCCTTGGAGGCAGGGCTGAACCCGGCAATTGTGAAATCATCCGCCTCGACACGCCAGGACGCGCCCCTGAACCCTTCAAGGCGCGGGGCGGTCTGGGCGCGCAGGGCGACCTTCTCCATCAGCGCCTCGGCAAAGGCGCTGACCGTGGCCACCAGCCGCGCATCGTCCTGCGCATGCGCCGCGATGTCCTGATCCAGCTCCCACAACGCGCCATGCAGGGCGGTCTGGCCGTTGTCTGTCAGCACCTCATCCACATCGCCGACCTCGACCGTCGTTTCGGACAGATGCGACGACAGCAGATAGGCGGTGGCGTTACCGAAGACATAAAGCGTCACCAGCGCTTCCGCCGCCAACAATTCGGAAAACTCGGATTTGCGCGCGGCGGGCAGGGACCCTTCCAGGTTCGCGCGTTTCAGATCGCCGAGCCCGGATTGCTCCGCCACATTCTCGGCTACGGCCAGTGCGATGGCTGTGGCGCGGCGCAGGGCGTGCATGACGGTGGCCTGCAGGGGCGTGACCAGCGTGTCACCATCATCCGCCCCTTCGATCCGCGCCAGAAGCTGCACCGCACCGCTGGGTGTGGTCCGCCGCGTGGCCAGACCCGGCGTCGTGCTGCGGAACCGCCGCCGCGTGCCGATGCCCGGCGACCGCTCTGACCGGGGCACCTCATCCGCGGCCCTGCCGATGCGCGGCGCGTGGTCGAACCCCTCCAGCAGGGAGAGTGCCACGCTCACGTGCTTTGCAATATCCTCTTCCCGAAGCTCCATCGCGTCAGATGTCTGGCTCATATCTCAAACTCATTTTCATTGTTCAATAAATACACTCTTCCGGCACGACGTCGCTAATATCGAAGAACACGTCCTTTCGGGCTGACCACATATTTCCGCACCGAGGCAAAGCCGGGGGGGCGTTTTTCCTCCAGCACCTGATAGGGCCGCTGGGGCAGGATGATGCTGCGCTCCGTCCGCGTGGCGCCCAGGTCCGGCCCCTGCACGCCAAATGGATCAAGCGCGAAGACTTCCCGCTCGACCGTCGAGAACCAGCCCGATTTCTCTTCGATCACCCGGTCGCTCACCAGTTCTTCCTCGGTCCAGACCAGCGCCCAGTCCTGGCCCGCAGGTGCATTCGCCTCTGCCAGAACCTCGCGCAGAGGGCCCGCCTGCCGGGTGTAGGCGTGGCTGTACATCGGCCCCAGATGGAACCGGCGCAGCCGTTTGGGATGCAGATCGTCAAAGTCCTGATCGAAGCCGCGCGCGATGGTCAGCAGTTTCAGCCCGCCCAGCGCCTGCGCGCTCAGATGGGCCTGCACCTCCGGCCAGCGGCGTTCGTCCTTGGGCAGGCCGATCCGGCCGGAATCCTCCAGTTCCATCAGGTAGATGACCGGCAGGTTGACCTCTGAATCGTATGTGGCCCAGTGCAGGCGGAACCGTCTGCGCCCCTCGCTCACATTGCCCAGCCAGGCCGCCTGCGGATCATTCTGCACCCAGAACAGATCACCGCGCGCCAGTTCCGCGTAATACATCCGCTGGGACAGGGCGAATTGCAGCTTGGTGGGAATTTTCCGGTCGCCGAGAATGGTCTGCACCATCTCATCCTTCAGCCGCGCCTCGGTCGGCATGTTTTCCAGGTGTTTGGCGGCCTGCTGCGCGTCATTGGCCATGGTCATGATTTCCGCCGCCACCGGAAAGCCGCTGTCGCGGTTGTCCATGGTCAACGAACCAAAGAAGCGGCCCGTCTCGCGCCCCACCAACAGGTACTTGTAGCTGAGCGCACGGAAACTATGGGTCAGCTTGGCGGCATAGCGGGTGAGAATGTCGATTTCATCCCGGTCCAGCGCCCCTTCGGCCTCCATCACTCCGGCCACATGCAACATGTGCTGCATGATGCCTTCGAACTTGGCGAAGTAGCGGCGCGACGCGAAGGTGTCGGTGATGCCGACGTGGTCTTGCGAAAGCGTAAGATCAGCCATCAAAAAAGCGTCTTTTCAGAATGAGCCAGTTTAACTCCCGGCTACACGTCCGGATGATAAGGAACACGGCAATCAACAACCCCAGAGCATAGAAATTGGCTCCAATGCCGATATTGAAGACAACCACCAGAAGGGGCGGAAGGCCAACAAGCGAAATACCAATCAACAAGTCGCGCCTGCCTCGGTCGGAAAGCAAGTTTCCCGAATGCCTGTTCCTGTATTCCTTTTCAGCCGCCATACTGATTGCTGTCATGTTTCTCGATGATCGCGGCAAACCGCCGGGCAAAGCGTTCATCGGCCTTGGCCTTGGCCTCAAGAACTTCACGCGCGAACACCATGTGATCCTCGTGTTTTTCCATCATCTCGGCCATGCGGGCGTTGGTGGCGGCGCCGATCCCGGCCATCGCCGATTGCGCCTCCTGGTCCGTCTTCACACCGATCTCGTTGATGCGGTGCGCCACATCCTGCTGTTGCGCGGTTTTCAGCGATTTGGTCAGCGCGTCATAGAGCACCACCCGCTGCTTTGTGTCCGTCTGCAGTTTGTTGATCAGCACCATCTGCGTCGCCGCCTGGTTCTGCAATGAATCGATCCAGGTCTTGCCCTTCTCGATATAGCGCTCCAGCGTCTGGGACTTGGCCAGCTTGACCTGCTCCTCCTGCACCAGCGCGTTGTATTTCGCGTTGGCCTCTGCCAGCTCGGTTTCCAGCTTGGTACGTTTCGCGGCATCCGCTTCTGACGCGATGGCGTTTTCCAGCTTGATGATGTCCGGGTCCATACCGCCGATGTCGGCACGGATGGTTTCCAGCTCTCCCACTGTCAGCTCGCGTTCATCCAGCGTCTCGCTCAGATTGCTCTCGACCTTGACTTTCTGCTCTTCCAGCATCGCCAACTGCCCCTCCAGCAGTTGGACGATCACGTCGGATTTGCTGATCAGATCCTGCAACTTGTCGTCGATCGAGGCAGAGCGCACCCGTTCCTGCCGCATGCTGTCCGCCTTTGCGCGGGAGAAGATACCGATGAAGGTTTCCATCCCCGTCTTGTTGCGCATCTCGTCGAAATCGCGGCTGAATCCGGCGGTGACATCGTCCAGACCCATGATCAGTTCGGCGATGTTCGCGTTCATCACATCGGTATGGGCGTGGACATCTTCCAGAGACGCGTTCTCGATGTCGATCATCGCATCGTCACCCGTCTTCAGCTTGGCCCGCGCTGTCTCGATCCGGCTGGTCAGCTCTGCAATCTTGGATTGCGCCTGTGCGACCTGCGCCTGGGATTCCTTGACCTGTGCATCCAAATTCGACATTAAAGTCTCCGCTTTCCAATAAGTTAAAGTACATGTAGGTAATGTTATGGCAATTTACATCACCCACACCCGTAATTTAAGCAGAGTGTGGCAAAAGCCCATGCCCTTGAAAAGAGGGCATTGAGTCAGGTCAGTGGCCAGCGCAGGGTCACAACATGCCCTTTTTCACCGGAATGCGAGGTCAACTCGCCTCCCAGCTGCTGCGCTGCCGCCTGCATGATGCGCATCCCCAGGCCGGTTCCGACGATGGTCTGAACGCCCCCCGCAGCAGGCGGCCCGCCGTCGTCGGCACAGATCAGCACATAGCTTTCGCCTTCAATCTTGCCGGTGATGTCGAAAGCCCCCTTGTCACGCCCCTCGAAGGCATATTTCGCAGCATTCGCGATGGCCTCGTTCACGATCATTCCGACCGCTGAGGCAGCCCGGGACTGGAGCTTGCAGGGTTCCACCTCATGGCGCACATGGATGCCCTGCGGCATCTGCGCCGAAGCCGTCTGAACCACCCGGTCAAGAAAGCCGCTCAGATTTACCATGGCACCCGCATCGGACAGATACAGCGCCTCATGCAGGTTGCTGACCATGGCCAACCGTCCCTGTACAGCCTCCAGCGCCTCGCGCGCTTCGTTTGTCTTGACCGAACGCGTCTGGATACGGATCAGCGCCTCCAGCGCCTGAAGGGAGTTCTTGACCCTGTGATCGACCTCGCGGCGCAGCATCTCCGCAGCACCCAAGGCTTCGCGCAGCTCAAGGTGACGCATCACCTGCTTTGCCAGGATCTTCAGCGTGGTGCGCTGCATTTCTGTCAGCACCCTCGGCACGCGGTCCAGAACACATAATGTGCCCAACGCCACGCCATCGGCCGATGTCAGCAAAGCTCCCGCATAAAACCTGATCTGCTCATCGCCTGTGACAAGCGGATTTGCAGCCGTGCGCGGGTCATTGGTTGTGTCCTGGACCTCCAGATAATCGCCGGACTGGATGGCATGCGCACAAATGCTCATCTGGATGGGGGTTTCCGTCACATCCAGACCCTGAACCGCCTTGAACCACTGACGATCCTTTTCGACCAGCGACACCAATGCGATGGGTGTCCCGCATATCTCGCCCGCAAGTCGTGCGATTTCATCGAAGCCTTCCTCGGGCGCCGTGTCCAGGATGTTGTATCCGCGCAGGAGCGCAAGGCGGATCTCTTCATCGTCAATCAGCTTGTCTTGCATCCAGGCTCTTTCATTGCCGCGCCGCATCCTGACGAATTGGCCCGAACGTGAATTTCACATCGGTATTGTTGAACTGATCTGCCGGGTCAAGGTTGATCGGGCGCTTACCTCCGGGCAGGCAGGACCCCTCCTTCGGGCGCAACCTGCGCAGGGTCCGCAACCTGACCGGCCAGGGCAGGGTTCAGCCGCCCAGCACAGCCCGGACCATGTCGCTTTCAGGATCGGCCAGGGCATCGATCACGTCAAAATGATGCTTGCCCTCGACAACGACCTGCCGCGCTCCCCAGACCCGCGAGAGCTGTTCGGACTGTTCAAGAAAGGCGGGCCGTTCATCCGCACCGACCCAGACGGTCACATTGACGCCATGCGGCGGGCTCATGTTGACCGGGCTTTCCGCCTGTGCCTCTGCCGCGTCGATCCCCAGAATGTCGTTCATCGATGTCTGCATCAGCGGTGCAAGGTCGGCAACGGCGGAAATCGGGGCAATATTCGCGATCCGGTCGCGCACCTCGGATGGCAGCACCAGCGGATCAGTCATCCGCGACACCAGATGCCCGCCCGCCGAATGGCCCGCGAGCGACAACGTGCCGAATGTCCGCCTGGAAATCTCGGTAACGGCGGCGGCAATCTGGGTGGTGATTTCACCGATGCGCACGTCGGGGCACAGATCATAGGACGGCATGGCGACAGCCCAGCCGCGCGACAGCGGCCCCGCGGCCAGATGGGACCAATAGCTGCTGTCGAATGCCTTCCAGTAACCGCCATGAACAAAAATCACGGTCCCGCGCGACACGCCTTCGGGCTGAAAGAAATCAAAGACCTGCCTGTCAGAAGGGCCATATGACACCCCGATTTGCGCCCGCGCCCCCAGCTCCTGGCGAAAAGCAGCAGCTGCTTTTTCCCACTTCGGAGGGTATGTTTCAGCGCCCTCGATATGGCCGGAATTGTCATAGGCATCGTCAAATTGCGTCATAAGTCGTCCTCTGGATAGTGCCCCGAAACCAAACGGGAACTGGACAATCATAGCCAATGTTGCTTTGGGTTCCACAAACAAAAGCGGAGACAACCAAATGACAGACGCAAAAACCGATCTGAAATCCATGCTCAAGGATCCCGGCCTCCTGGAAACCCGCGCCTATATCGGTGGCAAATGGGTGGATGGCGAGGATGGCACATTTGATGTAACCAACCCCGCCCGCGGCGATGTGATCGCCAAGGTTGCGGACCTGAGCCGCGCGCAGGTCGCAGGTGCCATCGCACAGGCCGAAAAGGCGCAAAAGGAATGGGCCGCCTGGACCGGCAAGGAACGCGCCAACGTATTGCGCAAATGGTTCGACCTGATGATGGAGAACCAGGACGATCTTGGCACGATCCTGACCGCCGAACAGGGCAAGCCGCTGGCCGAAGCCAAGGGCGAAATCGCCTATGGCGCATCTTTCATCGAATTCTTCGGCGAAGAAGCCAAACGCATCTACGGCGAAACCATTCCCGGTCATCAGCGCGACAAACGCATCACGGTGATCAAGCAGCCCATCGGGGTTGCGGCCTCGATCACACCCTGGAACTTCCCCAATGCGATGATCACCCGCAAGGCTGCCCCCGCGCTGGCCGCAGGCTGCGCCTTCGTCGCCCGTCCCGCTGCGGAAACACCGTTGTCGGCCATCGTCATGGGTGTCCTGGCCGAACGAGCCGGCATCCCTGCCGGGGTGTTCAACGTGGTGCCCTCCTCGTCTTCCTCTGCCGTGGGCAAGGAATTCTGCGAAAACCCTGCGGTGCGCAAACTGACCTTCACCGGCTCCACCGAAGTCGGGCGCATCCTGCTGCGCCAGGCCGCCGATCAGGTCATGAAATGTTCCATGGAACTGGGCGGCAACGCCCCCTTCATCGTCTTTGACGACGCCGATCTCGACGCCGCGGTCGAAGGCGCGATCCTGTGCAAGTTCCGTAACAACGGCCAGACCTGCGTCTGCGCCAACCGCATCTATGTCCAGGCAGGCGTCTATGACGCTTTCGCTGCCAAACTGAAGGACCGCGTCAGCAAGATGAAGGTCGGCGATGGCTTCGCGGAGGGCGTCGAACTGGGGCCGCTGATCAACGGTGACGCCAGCGAAAAGGTCAGGGAACATGTGGAGGATGCCGTTTCCAAGGGTGCCCGGATCGTTCTGGGATCGGCAGAAGAAAAGCTCGCGGGCAACTTCCTCGCGCCGACCATCATCACCGGCGTGACCCAGGATATGAAAGTCTCCAAGGAAGAGACATTCGGCCCCCTCGCCCCGCTGTTCAAGTTCGAAAACGAAGATGATGTGATCGCAATGGCCAATGACACGATCTTCGGCCTCGCCTCCTACTTCTACGCCAAGGACCTGAGCCGCGTCTACAAGGTGGCCGAGGCGCTGGAATACGGCATCGTCGGCGTGAACACCGGGATCATCTCCACCGAGGTTGCCCCCTTCGGCGGCGTCAAGCAATCCGGCCTGGGCCGCGAAGGCAGCCACCACGGGATCGAAGACTACCTCGAAATGAAATACATCTGCATGTCCGTCTGACTGCCCGGTTGCCACGGGCGAAACAAATCCCCTCTCCCCCACGGGGGAGAGGGTTAGGGTGAGGGGGGCGTCCGCTACTCAACCCCATGGCCAGCAATCACCGCCGGATCAATCCTCGCCATCTCCGCATCGAACCGGGCCCATGTGATCGACGCCCGGTTGCCTGCATATCCGTGATAATGCGACTTGCCGGTGGCATTGGGCAAACCCGCCCAGATCTTCGCCAGATTGTTCATGAAGGCCACGCGCCCCAGCCTGCCCGCGCGGAATTCATGCAGACCCGCCTCCGCCAACAGGACATCTGCCAGACGGTCCTGAACAGCGGGGCTGAACGTAGTATTCGGGGCGATCCCAAGCTTTGCCACAACCCGGCGCAAGGTTGCGGGGATGAACTGGTATCTGCCGATGGCATGTGGCTGGCCCGGTGTTTGCCCGATCCAGCGGTAAATTTCGGCCAATGTCATCTGTGTCGGGGGTTTCGGCGTTTTGACGCGCGCCCCATGCTGGACGGCCTCATAGCCATCGCGCCGCGATTCCGCCGCACCGATCAGCGCCCGCAGCCGCGCAACATCAGAGCCCTGCGCCAGCACCGGCGACGCAGTGTCGAAGGCAGGTTCATGGGCCGGTCTTTCCGCGAACAGGCCGGCCGCGGCACGGCCCACGAACAGGCTGGGGGTCTCCTTGCTGTCACGCGAAAGGGCAGGCGTTGCAATCAACCCGCCCTGCGCGCCGCCCCAGTTCCCTTGCGAAAACAACGATCCGCTTTCGGCGCGGAGGATGTTGCATGGAACCGATGCGCACAGCACTGCCAGCAGAATTGGGGAAACGACACGCATCACGGCTCCGGCCTGGGGGACCGGGGCAGACTGGCAGTTGCGCCCTAATATTCCGTAACCGTCGCCACCGGGAAACCGCGCTGCGATTGCAAGCCCCTTACCACGCCCGCGACGGGGCGCAAGAAGCGGTCTGCCGCCGACATCCTGCGATCTGCGCAAGCTGCCGCCGACGCGGTGGCAGGCGGGAAACCCCCTGCCCATATCCGGGTTGGCACCACAACCGGTGGGCAGGATGCCTGCCGGTCTCTCGCCTTAACAGACAGAAAGGAAAACCTATGACCTTTTCGAAAATCACCCGCACCCTCGTCGGATCGACAGCTCTCGCGGCCGCATTCTCCATGCCGCTGATGGCGCAGGAAGCACCGGCAACCTCGCCGACACCAGAACAGCCGACAACCGAAGTCGCACCCGCAGCCACCGCCGAGATCAACAGCGCCACGACCGAGGCGATCGAAAACGGTACGGCTGTCGCGGTGACGTCAGACGATGCGGTGATCGGCAAGATCGAGACGGTGACCGCTTTGGAAGACGGCATGAACCGCTATGAGATCGCCCTGGGTGATTCATATGATGTCGAAGGCGGCCGCGTGTCGATCCAGAGCGCCGACCAGCTGAATGCCGAAGGCCAGCTCGAACTGGAAGTCACCGAACAGGAATTCGCCGCCGCAGTCCAGCAGCAGCTGGGCAATGGCGCAGGGACGGGCACCGAGACGCAGACAAACTGATTTCTCCCGGTTTGAACCCAAGACTGCCTCGGCTGTTCCGGGGGTCGGTTCTGCTACGGCAGATCCGGCCCCCTTTTTTGTCAGGGTGGACACCGGCGGATGAACATCGGCCACATTTGGAAAAACCCATAGCCTGAGCGCCGCTCATCAAAAAACCCGGAGCATCTCTGCTCCGGGCCCGGTCCGTCTTGAGTGAGGTTCAGACCGTGATCCGCCCCTTGGGGCTGACCAGCGTGAACCGGCCGCCTCAGTTGACGGATTTCGCGTCGACGACATCCTTGTCCAGCACCTTGGTATCCGATGCGATCTGGATCTGCCGGGGCTTCAGTGCCTCGGGAACCTGGCGCTGCAGTTCGATGTGCAGCATCCCGTTGGCATGCGCGGCACCCGTCACCTGGACGTGATCTGCCAGATGGAACCGGCGTTCGAATGCCCGTGTCGCGATACCGCGATGCAGATAGGTCTTTTCTTCATCCGCATCCGCTTTGCGCGCAGACACGATCAGTGCCTTTTCACGGACCTCGACGCTCAGGTCAGCGTCGGCAAAACCTGCCACCGCAATCGAAATGCGATAGCTGTCGTCGTCGAGTTTCTCGATGTTGTAAGGGGGGTAGCTGGGGGTTGCCCCGTCATTGCTCAACACGCGGTCCATCATGTTGGCGATCTGGTCAAAGCCAACGCTGGAACGGTAAAGCGGTGCAAAATCATAAGTACGCATGTGTCATCCTCATCTTCGAGCGATTAACGATATGGACCTTCCACCATTGGACAGGTCCGGCCTTGTTGTCAGGACCCTGCAGAGGCGTCCTGATATCGAAGATGTGGGAATACCATATCGGGGTTTCAAGACCCCGCTGACAGATCAGGGGCGCACGAACTTCGCGCCCGTATCCGTGCCGCGTTGCCCGGCCAGGATGCTCTTGCTGCCGCTGCCACTGACCGGGAACACACCTTTTCCGGCGACCAGTTCCGCCTGCAACAATGCCAGTGGCGTGGACAGCGCCGTACCGAGAGAGACCATTTCCCCCTCGACCTCTGCCTTGGCCGAGACCACGGAGACGACATGGGCCTCGCCGTTTTCCAGCGAGAAGATCGGCGCGCCGCTTGATCCGAAATCGACCGAGCAAGAGGTCACCAGAACGCCCTCCTGCTGCGCGATCACCTTGCAGAGTTCTTGCAGCGAGGGGGCTTCGGACCGGTCTTTGGCATAGCTGACCACACCAACGGAATCCCCCGGTCTGGGGCGTGCGGCAGTGCCGAAAGGCTTGATCGTCGTGTTGTTGATGGGCCGCTGCAACTCCAGCAGCGCCAGGTCATTGCGCACCCGATCGGATGAGACGACATCGTCATAAACGTAATCGGGGTGCACCACCGCCCTGCGGATGTCCCGGTAGGCCCCGGCGCGGCCGTTTCGCCACCCGGCAAGAAAGCGCACCTTGCTGTGATCCACACGCTGTTTCGTCTCGCGGTCGAACAGGCAATGCGCCGCGGTAAGCACAAGACGGGGAGCGATCAGCGTGCCGGTGCAAAATCCGCTTCCGGCGATATCCAGCCGCCCCACGGCCTCCCATGCGGCAGCATCATCACCGGAATCCAGACGCTTGAGCCGGGCATCCTGCGCTACAACCGCCGTTGCGGTGACGACCACCACCAATGTAAATGCCAGTAAACGCCGCACGAATTTCCCCTAAGCCAAGCCACTCGTGCCTTGTTATGGACAACTTGCGGCAAAAATTGGGCATCCCCCTTAACGCAGCCGGGGAATTTCCGCCTCGGCCGACAATTTTCCGCTCAGGGCGGGCGGCACCGGCCCGCCTGAGGCCCAGTCCAGCAATTCCACCGTGTGCACCACCGGGACAGAGGCCGCAGATCCGATCTGCATCATGCAGCCGATGTTGCCCGCCGCGATCACATCGGGGTGCCGCGCCTCCAGCGTCCGGATTTTCCGGGTTTTCAATTGCTTTGAAATTTCCGGCTGCATCAGGTTGTACGTCCCTGCGGAACCGCAGCACAGGTGCGGATCCGCAGGCTCCACCACGGTGAACCCGGCAGCCTTCAGCAGGTCTTTCGGGTGGCTCTTGATCTGCTGGCCGTGCTGCAGCGAACAGGCCGCATGATAGGCCACTGTCAGCCCCGCTGCGGGGCGGTGAGGATCACCGCGCCCTGCATCCGCCCCTGCCAGGTGATCGCCGGACCCCGGGCTTTCCCCATCAGCCGCAAACGCATCGGACAGGTCGACCAGAACTTCGGAAACATCCCTGGCAATCGCGGAAACCCGCGCGGCATCTTCTGCCAGGGGATCGTTCCGGAACATATGGCCATAATCCTTGACCGTCGTGCCGCAGCCCGAGGTGTTGATCACGATGGCGTCCAGCCCCGCGTCGTCCATCTCTTCGGTCCAGGCGCGAATGTTGCGCGCCGCGGAACGATGGCTTTCGTCGGTCTTGCCCATGTGATGGGTCAGGGCTCCGCAACATCCCGCCCCCCGAACCACGACAACCTCGCAACCCATGCGGGTCAACAGCCGGATCGTGGCATCGTTGATATCGGTGTTCAGCGCCTTCTGGGCACAGCCCGTCATCAGCGCCACCCGCATCCTGCCCCTCCCCTTGGCAGGGAACGTCTGCGGGTCATCATTGCGGCTGACCGGCGGGATAACCCTGGGCGCCATTTCCAGCATCGCCCGCAGCCGGGCATCCGGCATCAGCCGGGCAAAGGGGCGGCCGATCTTTGCGCCCAGCAAGGCCATGCGAAACCGCATCGGGTGGGGCAGGATACGTGCCAGCATCCAGCGCAGGGCACGATCGCCAAAGGGCCGCTTGTAGTTCTGCTCGATATAACTGCGGGCATGATCCACCAGATGCATGTAGTGAACCCCTGACGGGCAGGTCGTCATGCAAGCCAGACAGGACAGGCAACGGTCGATGTGCTTGACCGTCTTGGCATCCGGCACCCGTTCGTTTTCCAGCATGTCCTTGATCAGGTAAATCCGCCCCCTGGGACTGTCCAGCTCGTCTCCCAGTATCTGATAGGTCGGGCAGGTGGCGGTACAGAACCCGCAATGCACGCAAGACCGCAAGATCTCGTTGCTGCGCGCAACGTCGGGATCCTTCAGCTGGGCGGGGGTAAAGGTGGTCTGCATGATGGCTCCGCTAACTTTGATCTGACGACGGGTTCATCCGACCAGCAACTGGGCGGAAGCCAGACCGAACCAGGGCACCGTGGTCCCGCCCGCCCCCAGAATGCCGGTCCAGCGGCGCATGTACAGCCCCGGTTCCGCCCGCCGGAAAGCCTGTGCGCCAAGGGCCAGCACACCGATCCAGGCGAACCACAGCGCCAGAATGCCCCCCACCGTCAGCATCACCTCGTGCCCCCATAGCCCAGCAAAGCCAATGCGCAGCCCAAGCCCGAACAGGGCAAAGACTCCGGCAAAGACAATAAGTGCCTGCAGCGCATCACGCGACGGGGCCGGTCGGGTCAATGCCCGGAAGGTCAGCGGCCCCCCGACAAAGAAGATCGCGAAGATACCGATCAGAACTGTCATACAGCCTCCATCAATCCCGGATTGAAGATACCCTTCGGGTCGAACCGCGCGCGCAATCCCGCGGCCAACCGCGCCACGCCGGGCAATTCCGGCTGGAATCGGCCCAACCGCGCCTTGGTCGCCGCATCGGCCCGGATCAGGGTCGCGTGGCCGTCAAACGCCCCCAGCCGACCGCGCAGGTCATGGCCCGTCGGCACCCGCAGCCAGATCAACCCGCCCGACCAGTCGAAAAAATGCGCCTCGGCACCCGATCTTGCCGCCAGTTCCGGCCCGGCCGAGGGCTTGCACGACACCCGCCAGACATCGCCCGAAACGCCGTGAAACGCCTCGACATCCCGCAATGCGGCCCATTTCCGCGCCGAGGCATCGGATTGCAGCACATGCGCATCGGCGCTGGCCAACAGGTCCTTCAACCGCCGCATCCGATAGGAGACCGAATCTTCAAACCCCTCAAGACGCAGATAGCTTTCCCCGGCGCCCGGATCATGTGCCGCGCCGGTGACCTCAAAGGGGCTGCCCATCGCGCGACACAGCGCCGCGACGGCACGCATATCGTCCAGACCGGACAGTACAAGAGTTGCCTCGGTCTCGGGTCGGGGCAGAACTTTCATCGACACCTCCGTCAGAACCCCCAGCGTGCCACATGACCCTGCCATGAGCTTGACCAGATCATAGCCCGTGACATTCTTCATCACGCGCCCGCCATTCTTGATGACCACACCCTGACCGTCGACAAATCGAACCCCCAGCAGGAAATCCCGCGCCGCCCCTACGGCAAGGCGTCGTGGCCCCCCTACATTTGCCGCGAATATCCCGCCGATGGTGGGTTCGCCTTTCGTGGCCAGAAGGCCCCTGTGGTCCATCGGTTCGAATGCCAGCCGCTGGTTTTCCCTGGCGAGGGCCTGTTCGATCTCCGCGACAGGTGTTCCGGCCTGCGCCACCATGGTAAGCGCCCCCGGTTCGTAAAGCGTGATCCCAGAGAGCCCCGCCACGCTCAGGGCCTCGCCCGCGCCGGCCAGACCACGCGTAGCGCCACCGCAAACCGACAGAGGGCCCCTGGCCCCGGCAATAGCTGCGCTGACTTCTTTTTCCGAACTGAGATTCATTTTCTTTTTGGCCTTAAATATTCCCGGGGGTTTGGGGGCAGCGCCCCCAATGCATTGCCGCAGTCACCCGGCGACATCACTCAGCCGCCAGCATCGCCGCCCGCCGCCGTTCCGAGGCATTCAGCGGGAACACCTTGGCCGGGTTCAACAGCCACGCCGGGTCAAACACATCTTTCACCGCCATCTGCGCCTCCAGATCCTCCGGCGCATATTGAACATGCATGAGGTCCCGTTTCTCGATCCCCACGCCATGCTCTCCGGTCAGGCAGCCCCCCACCTCGACACACAGCTTGAGAATTTCTGCCCCGAAGGCCTCGCACAGCTCCAGATCGCCGGGCTTGTTCGCATCGAACAGGATCAGCGGATGCATGTTCCCATCGCCCGCATGAAAGACGTTGCCGACCTTCAGGCCGTATTCCGCGCTCATCTCACCGATCCGGCGCAGGACCATCGGCAGGGAAGAGACCGGAATTGTCCCGTCAAGGCACATGTAATCATTGATCTGCCCCATCGCGCCAAAGGCAGACTTGCGGCCCAGCCAGATCTTGGCCGATTCCTCCGCCGATTTGCTTTCGCGCAGCTCTACCGGGTCATGACGCAGTGCAATCTCCTTGATCAGCGAAAGTTGATGGTCGATCTCGGCGTCTGATCCCTCAACCTCGACGATCAGCAATGCCTCGCACATCGGGTATCCCGCCTTTGCAAAAGCCTCCGTCGCCTCGATGCAGGGGCGGTCCATGAATTCGATCGCCACCGGCAGCACACCCGCCTTGATGATGTCCGACACACAGGCCCCTGCCACCTCATTGTCGTCAAATCCCATCAGGACAGGCCGCGCGCCCTCCGGCTTGGGCAGGATCCGCAGCGTCGCCTCGGTCACGACACCAAGCTGGCCTTCCGATCCGCAGATCAGCCCCAACAGGTCAAGACCCCCGGCATCGAGATGTCCGCCGCCGATCTCAACAATCTCGCCATCCATCATCACCATGGTGACCCCCATCAGATTGTTGGTTGTCACGCCGTATTTCAGGCAATGTGCCCCGCCCGAATTCATCGCGATGTTCCCGGCGATGGCACAGGCCAGCTGGCTGGACGGGTCGGGCGCATAGAAAAATCCATCCGCCTCGACCGCACCCGTCACGCTGAGATTGGTGCGTCCCGTCTGCACCCGTATCAGGCGGTTGACGTAATCGGTTTCGATCACCGCATTCATCCGGGCCACACCGAGGATCACGCAATCCGCTGTTGGCAGAGCACCCCCTGCCAGCGATGTCCCCGACCCGCGCGGCACCACCGGCACCCCTTCAGCATGGCAGATCCGCAGAACAGCAGAGACTTCCGCCGTGGTGGAGGGCAGCACCGCCACCATCGGCGCGCATCTGTAGGCGGTCAGCGCGTCGCATTCATAGGCCCGCGTCTCCCGCGGATCGTCGATCACCGCATCCTCCGGCAACACGTCACGCAAACGCGCCACGATACGTGCCTTGCGGGCAAGGACCGTAGCATCCGGGATCGGCATTTCCATCGCACTACTCCAATTTGGTAAAATAATATGACCAATTTACCGCTATGGCAATAGTATTCCAGTCGCGTATGAACAACCCATGAATTGGATCGACCGCCTTGCCCTGTTTGACCCGCTGGATTTTTCAGCCGTGGTAATCATCATCCTTCTCTGGCTGTCTCTTGGATGGCGGATTGAGAACCCGGCCGCCCACCGGCCTTCGGTATCGGTCCTGATGGCAGATTATCGTCGCGAATGGATGCGCCAGATGATCACCCGCCAGCCCCGCATTTTCGATGCGCAGACCATCAGCACGCTGAGGCAGGGTTCGTCTTTCCTTGCCTCCACCTGCGTGATCGCCATCGGCGGGACACTCGCGCTGATTGGCAATGCCGAACGTCTTGCCAGCGTGGCAAAGGATCTGACATTTGCGCATCAGCCCGTCTTTGTCTGGGAAATCAAACTGCTGCTTGTGGTCTTCTTCCTGGCGAACGCCTTTCTGAAGTTCATCTGGTCAAACCGGCTCTTCGGATATTGTTCCGTCCTGATGGCGGCGGTGCCCAATGACGCCACCGACCCCAAAGCGCCCCGGATGGCCCACAAGGCCGCTGAAATAAACATCTTTGCCGCGCGCAGCTTCAACCGGGGGTTGCGCTCGATCTATTTCGGACTGGCCAGCGTGGCCTGGCTGGGGGGCGCCCTGATGTTGATCGCTGGTGCATTTGTGACACTATTTGTGATCTGGCGACGGGAGTTTGCCTCCCGTTCCCGGGGGATACTCTTGGAAAAGTAGATATGGTAAATATATACGTTCCAATCCTCCCAAGGTGAGTCCCATGTTCAAGCGATCCATACTGGCCATAGCTCTTGCCACGACACCCGCGCTGGCGGACCCGCCGGTCATTCAGAACGTCAACATCAAGAAAACCGGCGATACCTGGAACTTTGATGTGACCATCAAGCACACAGATACCGGCTGGGACGATTATGCCGATGGCTGGCGCATCGTGGATGGCGACGGCAAGGAACTGGGCCTGCGCAATCTGGCCCACCCCCATGTGAATGAGCAGCCCTTCACCCGGTCCCTTTCAGGGGTCAGCATCCCCGAGGGGGTGACCGAAATCGGCATTCAGGCGCGCGATACGGTGAACGGCTGGTCACCCGATATCAAACGCATCAAGCTGCGTTAAGGTCTGACACGGCCACCGCCTCGGGCTGCCTGCCCGTCAGCTGCGGTGATACGGCCCGCCGGACAGGATGGATGCGGCACGGTACAATTGTTCGGCCAGCATCACCCGTACCAGCATATGCGGCCAGACCATCTTGCCGAATGACAGCCCGTGATGCGCCTTTGCGCGCAGGGCTGGGTCTATCCCGTCGGCGCCCCCGATGACAAAGGCAAGATCACCGACCCCGCCATCGCGCCAGCCCGCCAGACGTTTTGCAAATTTCGGAGAAGTCTCGACGGTGCCGCGTTCATCCAGAACGCACAGGGTTGCCCCCTTTGGCAGCGCCTTTTCCAGCAGGGCCGCCTCGGCGGACATGCCGCCGCCCTTGCGGTCATCCACTTCGATCACCTGGGCCGGGCCAAGGCTCAGCCCCCTGCCCGTCCGGTCGAACCGGGTCAGGTAGTCATCAACCAGATCCTTTTCGGGACCTTTGCGCAGGCGCCCGACGGCACAGATATGAACGCGCATCGCGCCGGTCCGGGCAGATCAGTTCTGAACTGCGGCCTCGCCGCCCGCCATCCACATCTTCTCCAGCTGGTAGAAGTCGCGCACTTCGGGACGGAAAACATGTACGATGACATCGCCGGTGTCGATCAGAACCCAGTCTCCGATGTCCTTGCCTTCCATTTTCGGCGTTACACCGAATTCATCCTTGATATTCTGCGCGAGCTTTTCGGCAATCGCCGAGACCTGCCGTGTGGACCGGCCGGAGCAGATGACCATGTAGTCGCCAATTGCCGTCTTCCCGCGCAGATCAATCTGCACGATGTCTTCGGCCTTGTCGTCTTGAAGAGAGTTGAGAACAGCAGCCAGCACAGCATCGCTTGTGGCCATATCAGCAGTGGCCGTCATGACAGCCGCCTGAGGGTTCGCAGCCAAAGCTGCGTTGGCTTGGGTTGACAGGACATTGTCCTCCTTTTCAATGCACCGTTTCCCCCGATGCTGGGTAACCCCAAATTAGCAATCCAGGGGTGACAATTCAATGACAACCGGGATTTGTCGGCATTTACCGGCCTTCGCGGCTGATGATGCCGCTTTCTCCGGCACCAATATCTTTCAACAGGCCGCGAACTTCCTGCTCGAAACCACTCACACTGCTGGCGCAAATTGAACCGTTGGAAACGCTGTTCTGCCGCCTGATTGCGCGCGCCCCGTTGCAGGTCCGGAAAGGCCCTGCCAATCCCTGTCCAGCGCATCCAGCGCTTCCAGATCGGCCCTTTCCTGCAAGGCGTCATGGCGTCCGTCAGGCGTTGCATATCCCAAGGCGCGTTCCCTCGCCAGCAGGCTGCCGACCATGTGCCGGTCGACCGCGCCCGCTTCTGTCACCTCGTGCAGGTCAGCCGCGTCACATCGTGGAAACATCAGGCGGGACACATCGCCGGATAGGTTCACGCAGGCGCAACCCTGCAAGGCCGCCAGGACCGATAGACGTGCCGACTTGGCCCCGAGATCGCGCAGCGAGATGTCGGCCCGCAGCGGATCGGCGGCACCGGCCCCGTAGAAATGCGTTGGCCCCTGATCGGGATAAACCATGTCACAGCCCATGAATGCCATTACGCCGGGCCGGTATTCAGCCAGCGCCCAATAGGCCGTTGTAAAAGCCATCGTCGCGCCGGCAAAAACGAAACCGCCATAGCGGTTCTGCGCGGGCACAAAGGCGCTGGCATCGACCAGTGTCTGGTCCGGGCCAACCCGTGGCGGCATACGGTGAGCCGGGAAATCCTCGGGAAACACCAGGGCGTCCCAGTCCGGCCGGACCTGCCAGGCGTTGTTGATCACCACGATATGATCGAAAAGGGATCTGTGCCAACCGGCAGCCTGCACGACATTTGGACCGGACCCCAGAATCAGAACAACCGGACCGCGTTCTGTCATGGAATTTCCCCCGGGCGCCGTGGCGTTTCAGGAAAATTACCCCTGTACCGGCGCAAAGCAAGTCAATCCTTTACCGGGTTCCGGACGTTGCGCGACAGCGCCAGCTTGCTGTCTTCCAGCATCAGGACCTCGCGCTGCGGGAAGGGGATGGAAATGTTGTTTTCCTTGAATGCATCCCAAAGCGCCAGATAGACATTGCCGCGAATATTGGTCAGCCCTCCGGTGGGGTCCTTGATCCAGAAACGCAGGATGTAATCGACCGAACTGTCGCCAAAGCCGACGATGTGACAAACCGGTGCCTTGAAGCTGAGCACCCTTTCTACACCCGAGGCAGCCTCGATCGCCAGTTTGCGGACTACATGGGGGTCATCGCCATAGGCCGTGCCGAAATAGATGTCCAAACGCACGAAATCATTCGAATGCGACCAGTTGACCACCTGCCCGGTGATCAGGTCCTCGTTCGGGATCAGGTATTCCTTGCCATCCCGCGTAACGACCGACGCATAGCGCGCGCCCAAAGTCTGGATCCAGCCGAATGTCTCTCCCAGTGAGATCACGTCGCCCGGCTTGATCGACTTGTCGATCAGGATGATGACGCCCGAAACAAGGTTCGACACCACCTTTTGCAGACCGAAACCAAGGCCGACACCGATGGCACCCGACAGCACCGCAAGCCCGGTCAGGTCGATGCCGACCGCCTTGACCCCCATGAAGAATGCAAAGCCATAAAGGGCAAGCTGAATGCCCTTGACCGCAAGCACCTGCATCGAAGGGCTTATTTCCTCGTTCTTTCTGATTGTGCTGGCGGTCGCCTGACTGACCAGCCGTGCAACCGTGAAGAGCGCGCCGATCACCACCAGCGCGGTGATCAGGGTCAGGACGGACAGGCGGAAATCACCGACTTCGATGGCAAGACCGTCCAGGAACGCCGCCACATCGTCCGAAATATTGAGGAAATAGAGCGTCGCGTAGATCCACAAGGCCCAGGTCACGATGCGGCGCAGCGGCCGGTTGCGCACCAGCTGCGCTGCAAAGGCGATGCCGACCCAGACAATCGCCAGGGTTGCCGCCAGACCGATCAGATAGGACCGCGATGGCCAGGTGACGTTCTGCATCACCGTGTAGACCATATAGGCCATCAGCGAGAACCAGATCAGGCCCAGTCTGCGGCGCACCTGCACGATCACCCGCAGCTGCCACTTTGCCCAGCCCTGCCGTGACCGCACCCAATTGCGGACGGCCCGATCGCTGAAACGGTGCAGGACCCATGCAACCAGCGCCAGCCCCAGCACGATCAGCACCTGGTTCTGCCGCCATCCCGGCTGGATCACCCCCGAAACAAATCCCATCGCGTTGATCCAGACGCTCTCAAGCGAACCCAGGAAATGTGCAAACGGGTCTGTGGGTTGATCCATGTCTTGCCTCGCTACCGTACCGGTTTCATGCTTGCACATTACCCCAATCCCCGCAACGGCGGGGGTCCTTTCCGGCGGCACCGGCCTGCATCAAGAGGCACCTTGCGGGAATCTGCGCGGTGCCTTATCTCATCCCCATGATACAGGTCTTTGATCAAACTGATCGCGCACGCCTGCGCGAACGCTTTTTCGGTGCCACGCATACGGTGCTGGCACGCCTATAAGCCTGCCCGCCGCGCATCCGCGCGGCCCTTTCGCCTGTTCCACACCACCAATACGGGAGAGGACCCATGTCCCCCAAAACGCTTTACGACAAAATCTGGGATGCCCACGTGGCCCACGAGGCCGAGGATGGCACCTGTCTGCTCTACATCGACCGTCACCTTGTCCACGAGGTGACAAGCCCGCAGGCCTTTGAAGGGCTGCGCATGACCGGTCGCACTGTCCGCGCACCGGAAAAGACAATCGCGGTGCCGGACCACAACGTGCCGACCACCCTGGATCGCGCCAATGCCGAGACGATGACCGAAGACAGCCGTATCCAGGTGGCAGCGCTTGACACCAATGCAAAGGAATTCGGTCTGCATTACTATCCGGTGACCGATGTGCGTCAGGGCATCGTGCATATCGTCGGCCCGGAACAGGGCTGGACCCTGCCCGGCATGACCGTCGTCTGCGGCGACAGCCATACGGCGACCCACGGCGCTTTCGGCGCGCTGGCCCATGGCATCGGCACGTCAGAGGTGGAGCACGTGCTGGCCACCCAGACGCTGATCCAGAAGAAATCCAAGAACATGAAGGTCGAGATCACCGGCAAGCTGAGCCCCGGCGTCACCGCCAAGGACATCACCCTGTCCGTCATCGGCGCCACCGGCACGGCAGGCGGCACCGGCTATGTCATCGAATACTGCGGCGAGGCCATTCGTGAGCTGTCGATGGAAGGGCGCATGACCGTCTGCAACATGGCAATCGAAGGCGGCGCGCGCGCGGGCCTGATCGCACCGGATGAAAAGACCTTTGAATATTGCAAGGGCCGCCCCCACGCACCGAAAGGCGCGCAGTGGGAAGCCGCGATGGACTGGTGGAAAACCCTCTATTCCGACGACGATGCCCATTGGGACAAGGTGATCACGCTCAGGGGCGAGGACATCGCGCCGGTCGTGACCTGGGGCACCTCCCCCGAGGACGTGCTGCCCATCACCGCCAATGTTCCCGCCGCATCCGATTTCAAGGGCGGCAAGGTCGGGGCGGCTCAGCGCTCGCTCGACTACATGGGGCTGACCGCCGGCACACCGCTGTCCGAAGTGGAAATCGACACCGTCTTTATCGGATCCTGCACCAACGGCCGGATCGAGGACCTGCGCGCCGCCGCTGCGATCCTCAAGGGCAGGAAGATCAAGGAAGGCCTGCGTGCCATGATCGTCCCCGGTTCCGGCCTTGTCCGCGCCCAGGCCGAGGAAGAAGGCCTTGCCGATATCTTCAAGGAGGCCGGGTTCGAATGGCGTCTGGCCGGCTGCTCCATGTGCCTGGCGATGAACCCCGATCAGCTGTCACCCGGTGAACGCTGCGCGGCCACCTCGAACCGCAACTTCGAAGGCCGTCAGGGCCGGGGGGGACGCACCCATCTGATGTCACCCGCCATGGCAGCGGCAGCGGCGATCACCGGCAAGCTGACCGATGTTCGGACCATGATGTAACACCGGTGCCAGCCGAACCCCGGCTGGCATACCGGACATCTGAAGGAAGAAATGCTATGAAACCTTGGCTTACACTTGTCCTCATGGGCGTCGTGCTGATCATCGGTGGCATTCTTGCCATCGCGAATCCGCTCGCCGCTTCGATCGCGGTCACCACCCTGGTCGGTATCTTTTTCCTGCTGGGCGGCATCCTGCAGCTTTGGTTGCTGTTCAAGACCGGGACAGGCTTTGACGGTGCGCTGAACTGGATCATCGCCCTGATCACACTTGTGGTCGGTGTCTGGCTGCTGGCCAACCCGCTGGAGGGCACGATTTCCCTGGCCATCGTCGTCGGCGCGGGTTTTGTCATCTCCGGCATCGCGCGGATCATCTGGGCAACTCGGGCAGGCCGGGACACGCCTTCTTATGTGCCGCTCCTGCTGTCCGGCGCTGCCTCGCTTCTTGTGGGGGTCGTGATCTTTTCCGACTTCCAGTCGCTGGCGACGCAACTGCTGGGGCTTCTGCTGGGCATTCAACTGGTCATGGACGGCGTCGGTTTTGCCGCCGTCGGCCTTGTCCTGCGCAACCGGCAGCCATGAAAGCCATCACATCAAAAGCACCTCTGACAGGTGCATCCAACTATCTGGCCCCCTCTCTGCGTGGCCCTGAAACAGGAGTTCATTTCAATGGACAAGTTTGACACCCTCACCGGCATTGCGGCACCAATGCCCATGATCAATATCGACACCGACATGATCATCCCCAAGCAGTTTCTGAAAACCATCAAGCGCTCCGGCCTTGGGGTGAACCTGTTCGACGAGATGCGTTACGACGACAACGGCAATGAGATCCCGGATTTCGTCCTGAACAAACCGCAATACCGCGATGCGGAAATCCTTGTGGCCGGCGACAACTTCGGTTGCGGATCGTCGCGTGAACATGCGCCCTGGGCGATCAAGGATTTTGGCATCCGCTGCGTGATTGCCCCCTCCTACGCCGATATCTTTTACAACAACTGCTTCAAGAACGGCATTCTGCCCATCGCCCTGCCGCAGGAACAGGTCGATGTCCTGATGAAGGACGCAGAGAAGGGCGCAAATGCGCGCATGACCATCGACCTCGAAGCGCAAACCGTCACAACATCTGACGGCGAGACCTTTTCCTTCGAGCTCGATTCCTTCAAGAAACACTGCCTGATGAACGGCCTCGACGACATCGGCCTGACCATGGAAAAGGCCGCCGCCATCGACAGTTTCGAAACAGCCGTCGCGCAAAGCCGGCCCTGGGTCTGACAGTCGCTGAATATTTCAGCAGAGATTTCAAAGCACTTGTGGGCGATACCATTTCGCCCACAAGATATGGATCGCGCCATTTTCCTGCCCGAAAATAGATGCAAGAAGGCACCACCCCTGCCCTCAAAAAGCCCCAAGGTTTAAGTTCTGTTCATCAATAGTCTTGAGGATTGAGACGAAAGAAGGCACAAATTGGGCGATAATGAGGCAGGCCTCCAAACCCCGGGGGCAGCAAGTTGGGACAAGTACGCGGCAATGCACCGCGGCTGGCCAGTTTGGAAGGGAAAACTTGTGATCGGACGGATGACAGGCGCCGCGGCGCGTGGTCTCTTTGTGGCCCTGTTGGTATTGCTGCCAGCGCTTGTGCTTCCGGGCGTGGCTGCCGATTCCACACAGATCTCCGTTCTCGTTGCACTGCTGGCCGCCTTCCTGACCTTCGTCGAATACAACTCCAACTTTCCCAGCATCATGGAATTCCGCGATGCACCGCCTTTCAACCGGCTGCGCTTTGCCTCGCTCTTCGTGACGGTGCTGCTGCTGAGCATGATCTTGCGGGGCGCAACCGAGCCGACCCTGCTGACCGGCGCCTTGACCTCCGTCGGGACAATCATCGGCAATGCCGTCGACTTTCCCTATTCGCCGGTGCGCCTTGTGGTCCTGATGCTGCCCGAATCCGCCAACCCCGAACTGGTTGCCTCCGTGCGGACCTCAGCCGGGCTCGCCTATCTGATTTCGCTGGTGGCAATGACCGCCTTCCTGATCCTTGTCCGCGTGATGAACTGGCCCGCCCGCAAAGGTATTTTCAACGTATGGATCAACCTCCCCCTGTTCGACCCGACGGTCGGGGGCGATGTTGTATACCGCCTGCAACGCGATGCCCGCGTGAATATCGCACTGGGTTTCCTGCTGCCCTTTATCATCCCCGCTCTGGTCAAGGCGGCGTCCGACCTGATAGACCCGATCACATTGCAAAATCCGCAAACCCTGATCTGGACAATCAGCGCATGGGCCTTTCTGCCTGCCAGCATGATCATGCGTGGCCTTGCAATGGGCAAGGTCGCCGACATGATCGAAGACAAGCGTCGCCGCACCTACGCCGACGCGGATACCCCATTCCAGACTGCCTGATTGCCCTTTTCCTCTGCCTGATCTGCAGCGTCTCGGCAGCATCGGCCGAGAGCATCCGGATTGCCACCTACAACACCGAACTTGCGCGCGAGGGCCCTTGCCTCCTGCTGCGGGACATTCTGAAGGGTGACGATCCGCAGGTCGTCGCCGTGGTCGACGTGCTGGTCACCGCCCGCGCCGATATCCTGGTTCTTCAGGGCGTGGATTATGACCTGGAAGGACGCACTCTGGAAGCCCTTGCCGCGCAGATCAGGGCGCGTGGCCTGACCTATCCCTACCGATACGCAGGCCCGCCCAATGCAGGCCTGATGACAGATCTGGACCTGGATGGCGACAGCAGAGTTGGCGGGCCGGGTGATGCCCAGGGTTTCGGACATTTCTTTGGCCAGGGAGCCATGGCGATACTGTCCCGCTTTCCGATCAGACAATCAGAGGTGCAGGATTATTCGACCCTGCTCTGGCGCGAACTGCCAGGGGCGCTTTTGCCCGGAACGCGGCAGGCGCCTTTCCCAAGTGCCGAGGCATTGGCGATCCAGCGCCTGTCCAGCAACGGGCATTGGGTGGTGCCCATTTCGCATCCCGCCCTGGGGCCCATTCACATTCTCACCTATCACGCCGCACCCCCGGTCTTTGACGGGCCGGAAGACCGCAATGGCAGACGCAACCACGATGAAACGGAATTCTGGCGGCAATACCTAGATGGTCAATTCGGCCCCCCGCCTGCTGCACGGTTTATCCTGACCGGTGATGCGAACCTTGATCCGAACCGGGGGGATGGCCGCAGCATCGCCATACGCCGCTTGCTGGCCGACGCACGTCTGCAAGACCCTTTGCCGGAACAGGCCAGTGTGAACTGGCCGCAAACCGGGCCGCTGCGGGTGGAATACGTCCTGCCCTCTGCCGATTGGACCGTCATCGGATCAGGGATCACCGCGCCCAATCCGGAGGCAAGCCGCCATCAGCTTGTTTGGGTCGAATTGGGGACCTGATACCGGCCAGCTGCCAAGCCCAACTTGACCCGCCGCGCCGGGCAGGCTACGCCGCCTGAAACATGATCTTTCAGGAGCATCCCATGGCAAATCCCACCCTGTTAATCCTCGCTGGTGACGGCATCGGACCGGAAGTCATGGAGCAGGTCACCCGCGTGATCGACTGGTTCGGCGCGAAACGCGATCTTGCCTTCGATGTCGAACATGATCTGGTCGGCGGCGCTGCATATGACAAGCATGGCACCCCGCTGCATGACGATACGATGGCCAAAGCGCTGGCGGCAGATGCCGTCCTTCTTGGCGCCGTGGGTGGTCCGAAATACGACAACCTCGATTTCAGCCTGAAACCCGAGCGTGGCCTGTTGCGCCTGCGCAAGGAGATGGACCTGTTCTCAAACCTGCGCCCGGCACAATGCTTTGATGCGCTGGCTGATTTCTCCTCGCTGAAAAAGGATGTGGTCGCCGGGCTCGACATCATGATCGTGCGCGAGCTGACATCGGGCGTCTATTTCGGGGAACCGCGCGGCATCTTCGAGGAAGGCAACGAACGCGTCGGCATCAACACCCAGCGCTACACCGAATCCGAAATCGAACGCGTGGCCCGGTCAGCCTTCGAACTGGCCCGCCGCCGCGGCAACAAGGTCTGCTCGATGGAGAAGGCCAACGTGATGGAATCGGGCGTGCTCTGGCGTGAAGTCGTTCAGCGCGTGCGCGACGCGGATTATCCGGATATCGAGTTGAGCCACATGTACGCCGACAACGGCGCGATGCAGCTTGTCCGCGCGCCCAAGCAGTTCGACGTGATCGTGACCGACAACCTTTTCGGCGACATCCTGTCCGATTGCGCCGCGATGCTGACCGGGTCGCTGGGCATGCTGCCCTCCGCCTCGCTTGGCGCGCCGAATGCCGATGGCCGGCCCAAGGCCCTCTATGAACCCGTTCACGGCTCCGCCCCTGACATCGCGGGCCAGGGCAAGGCGAACCCGATTGCCTGCATCCTCAGCTTCGCCATGGCGCTGCGTTATTCCTTTGACCAGGGGGACGAGGCGACGCGGCTCGAACAGGCGGTCGAAAAGGTTCTGGCGGATGGCGCGCGCACCGCTGACCTGATGGGTCCCGACGGCGGCACACCGATTTCCACCACCGAAATGGGTGATGTGATCCTGGCGGCACTGGACGCCAGCCTGTGACGGCTGTGGCTTAACGCGATGCACAGCGCTTGCGCAGGCCGACCAAATATTCTGCGCAAGCCGACGAATTGCCCAGTCGGCCCTTTACGCTGCACCCTGGCAATACTAACTCGGCGACATGCCCGAGGCGACCGTGACCAGTGAAAATCACCAGCAGGTCCGCAGCACCACCCTTAGGGGCGTGCTGACAGGGCTGCTGGCCTTTGCGCTCTATGCCAGCCACGATGCGGCGATCAAAACGCTTGGCAGCACCTATTCGCCATTCCAGATCGTTTTCTTTGTGGTGCTGCTGAGCTTTCCGATGGTGACGCTGATGCTGGTCAGTGACACGAAGGCAGAGAACCTGCGCCCGCGCGATCCGTTCTGGGCGGGGGTGCGCACCGCTGCCGTCGTGATCGGCGGTTTCTGCGCTTTTTACGCCTTTGCCGTCCTGCCCCTGGCCGAGACCTATGCAATTCTCTTTGCCTCGCCATTGATCATCACGGTCCTGTCCGTCCCCCTGCTGGGAGAGGTCGTGCGTGTGCACCGCTGGCTCGCTGTCCTTGCCGGCCTGATCGGGGTGCTGGTGGTGCTGCGGCCGGGGTCGGCCGAATTGGGCCTTGGCCATCTGGCCGCACTGGTATCTGCCTTTGGCAGCGCCCTTGCGGCTGTCGTGATGCGCAAGATCGGCGCGCGGGAACGGCGAGAGGTCCTGCTGCTTTATCCGCTGCTGGCCAATTTCGGTGTGATGCTGTGCATCCTGCCGTTTGTCTATGTTCCGATGCCCCTTGCCGATCTCGGCCTTGTGCTGCTGATCGCCCTGCTTGCCGTCACCGCGATGAGCCTGATGATCCGTGCCTATACGCTTGCCGATGCAGCCATCGTTGCCCCGATGCAGTACAGCCAAATCCTCTGGGCCACGTTGTTTGGCTGGCTGTTCTTTGCGGAAACCTCGGACCTGACGACATTCATCGGAGCGGGAATCATCATTGCCAGCGGCGGCTATATCGTTCTGCGCGAAGCAGGCGGCGGCACATCAGAACATCTGCCCGTGCTGAACAATCTCAGCCGCAGGCCGGAAATGGGCGGCATGCCCCGCCTCAGCCTGATCGCACGCAAGACTGTCGCAAGTGTAAGAGAACAATTGCCAAGGCAGCGCCACTAAGCTATGTGGCGCGCATCGGTCGGGCTGTAGCGCAGCCTGGTAGCGCACCTGCTTCGGGAGCAGGGGGTCGGAGGTTCGAATCCTCTCAGCCCGACCAATAATAAGAACCGATCAGTTAAGACCGGTTCTTCGCAGGTTCATCACCTGAACAGTCAGCCGTCATTGCAGAGCCTCAAAGCGTGCCTTCAGATCAGACTGCGCGCTGCGGTATGGCCCGGGGCCATAGCTGACCCGGGAAACACCGGTTTGCGCAACGTCCCGGATTGAGGTCAGATTCCCCATCATCATGACGTTCACGGGCAAGCTCACGGCATCCACGATTCTTTTGATGAGCCGTGTGGCGTCAAGCCCCGGGATAAAGAACCCATTGGCACCTGCATCCTTGTATGCGGCTTCGCGCCTGATGGCTTCGTCGACCAGACCTTCGTGCTCGGATGGGTCAGAGGCCAGAAAAAGATCCGTCCGCGCGTTGATGAACAGATCGACGCCTTCCTGCTCAGCGGCACTGCGGATGGCCTTGATCCGCTGCACCTGATCCTGAATGGAAAAAAGCCCATCGCCCTGCACGATCTGATCTTCGAAATTGATCCCGATGGCACCTGCCCGAATGATCCGGCGCACATTTTCTGCAACTTCGTCTGGTGCAGTGGCATAACCGCTTTCAAAATCTACCGTGAGCGGAAGATCGACCGAGACTGCAATACGTTCAACCAGCTGGGCGACCAGGTCCAGCGGGATGGTTTCCCCATCTGCAAATCCATGCGCTGCCGCCATCGACCAACTGCCGGTTGCGATTGCCTTTGCACCCGCCTTCTCTACCGTCCGCGCACCGCCGGCGTCCCAGATGTTATAGAGGACCAGCGGATCGCCCTTTACGTGCATTGTCCTGAACTGAGCACTCTTTGCTGCATGATCCTTCATTCCGTGATGTCCTTTGAGGTTGTTTTGAAGTGTCGTTCGATTTCGAGAAGTTTTTGTTTGCGCCAAAGCCCGCCGCCATATCCCGTCAGTGATCCATCCGCACCAAGAACCCTATGACAAGGTACGGCTAGCGCAATCTGATTCGCGCCATTTGCACGTGCAACGGCGCGGGTCGCCGAGGGCCGCCCGATCCGCTTGGCGATCTCGGAATAGCTGCGGGTCACGCCGGGTGGGATCTGCACCAATTCAGCCCAGACACTTCTGGCAAAAGCAGAACCTCCGAAAGCCAGAGGGGTCGAGAACCGGGCGGAGGTTCCGTCAAAAAAGGCGGCCAGTTCGCTTTTGATCTGCGCGCCGGGGCCGGTTTTCCCGATACCGATCTTGCCCTTGGCAAAGGCATCCAGTTTGCCAAGCTCTGTTTTCAATGCCTTGCGATCCAGAAACTCCAGCAGATGCAGCCGGGACGTGCTGCAAACCGAAATCATGTTGCCCAGCGGCGTTTCGATCCAGTCGGCAAAAAGAAGCGGCGTGCTGTCCAGCCTGCCGGGCGCGCGCCCCAGTAGCCTGGAAAAGGACGCACGGAATGCGCTGGGAGAGTCGAAGCCTGCATCCAATTGCGCATCAATGACCTGCCCGCCTCCGGCAATCGTCTCAAATCCATCCCGCAATCGCCGCTGTCGCGCCATCTCTAGAAACGTCATGCCGAACTGGCGTTTGAAACTTCTTCTGACCGTCGAAAGATCGAACCCCATGCGTTCAATGTCGTGTTCCGACCAGCGATATGTCGGCCGCTCGTCCAATGCCGCCAGCAGCGCGGTGATCGACGGATCGGCAGAGGCCATCGGCTGCAGCGGGTGACATCGTTTGCAAGCGCGAAAGCCTGCTTCGAGGCAAGCGCCGACCGACGGATAGAAGGTGCAATTCTCAGGCTTTGGCTTGCGCGCGGGGCAGGTCAGGCGGCAAAACACACCTGTTGTGGACACGCCGACATAGGCTTGCCCGTCATAGGCCGCGTTGCGGGCCAATAACGCCTGATAAAGCGTGCTGTGATCTGGAAGGTCAAAAAGCATCCTTAGAATATACCACCCTTGCAGGCCCCGCGCCGTCGGAAATCAGGCGTCTATTAAAGTGTTCTGAGAACCGGCAAAACATTGCGGAAATCACGCCATATCAGCCGTAAATCCCCCTGGAATCCGCGCCGGACCGGCAGCTTTCTGGCAAGAATCACCTGTCGTTGACCCGCAATCCCATCGATTCTGGCACGGACAATCGGGCCAAATCCCGGCAAATACATGGCAAGCGGGAGCCAGCCAATTGTGGCATTGTCGCCGCTCGCTGCCCAGTGCCGGGACTCTGGCCAGATTGGCGCGCGGCGGTGGAGAGTTACCCTATTTTTAGAGAAAACCTGCCTATCTTTTGCGGAGGATTGAGGCGAAATATTGACCAGACCAAGGCCGCACTCTGGGGGCGGCGCTGATCAAATGGGGGCACATTTGAGAGGTTCACGACAATGGCAACAAGATCAACGCCACCCGACATGCGTAGACTGAAAGCATCCATCCGCGGTTTTGGCCGCAGCGAAGATGGATCCATTACGATCTTTGCCTGTTTCATGGTTCTGTGCATGCTGATGATCTGCGGCATTTCTGTCGACGTGATGCGTCACGAGATGGACCGCAGCCGCCTTCAGGCCACTGCGGACCGCGCCGTGCTTGCCGCGACCGCGCTGAACCAGCGCCTCGCCCCCGAAGATGTGGTGGCGGATTACTTCACAAAATCCGGCATCCGGGACTTCATGTCGAACGTCGAGGTCAGCGAGGGGCTCAGCTTTCGCACTGTGACCGTGGGTGCCTCCACCACCATGACCACGCAGTTCATGGATTACTTCGGCGTCGAAACGCTGAATGTCCCCGCCCTTGCCACTGCCGAAGACCGTGTGCCGAATGTGGAGATTTCGCTGGTCCTTGATATCTCCGGGTCGATGCGTTTCTCCAACCGCATGAATGATCTTCGGCCTGCCGCAGCGGATTTCCTCGACATTGTGCTGGATGACGCCAATGCCCAGAAAACCTCTGTCACCCTTGTTCCCTATGCAGGCCAGACAAACCCCGGCCCTTTCATGTTCGACCGCCTGAACGGGGAACGCTATCCCGCAATGGCCATGGACGAGGCCGACGGTGGCATCCCGGAGCACCTCAGCCATGGTGAACTGCCACAAGATGCCATCGGCGGTGTCGGGTCGGATCAGAACACGCGCTACGTCTATCCCAACGTCTCTTCCTGCCTGGACATCGGGACCGGCGGCTTTTCCTCGGCAGAACTGCCATCGGGCATGCTTTACCCGCAGACGCCGCATTTCATGAACTGGGACATTGCCGGCAACGTGATGGACTGGGGCTGGTGCCCGCAGGATCAGACCTCGATCCAATACCTCAGCAATGATCGCGCCGGCCTGAAAAATCTGATCAACAACATGCGGATGCATGACGGCACCGGCACACATTACGCGATGAAATGGGCCGTCTCCATGCTTGACCCCTCGTCGCAGGACGATGTGACCGCGCTGGCAAATGCAGGTCTTGCCGCGCCGGAATTCATCGGGCGGCCGGCATCCTATGATGACAGCACAACGCAAAAGTACATCATCCTGATGACGGACGGCCAGATCACCGAACAGGTGCGCCCCATAGACACGATGGACGTTGAAAACCCGGTCCGCGAGTTGCAAAGGGGCCGCCACAACGAACGCGAAACGATCACATCGGCGGGCACCAACGTCGACAGCTTCTTTCAGCAATGTGACCTCGCCAAAAGCCGGAGCCCGCGCCCGATCATCATCTATACGATTGCCTTCGAGGCACCGGGTACTCCGGAACAGCAGATGCGCGATTGCGCTTCCTCCCCGTCTCATTTTTTCAAGGCAGACGGCGACAGCATCGCGGATGTCTTCGAGGCCATCGCCTATCAGATCCGGCAGCTGCGGCTGACCCAATAGCGGTTTCCCGGACACGCCCCCCGCCGCCGAACGCCATCGGGTGGGCAGTGATCAGAACTGTCCGCTCGAATAACGCGACCGAGTTTGAATAAATCTGTACCGAACTGGTGATCCCGGCAGGATTCGAACCTGCAACCTGCCCCTTAGGAGGGGGCTGCTCTATCCAGTTGAGCCACGGGACCGCCGGGGAAGGGTCTAGCGCAGTGCGGCGGGCTTGTCATCGGCAGAAACGAAAACAAAGCCTGCGCTTGATCGTTGCCCATGCTTCGCGCTAACTGGTTGTTGAGTAATCAGGAATGAAAATTTGACCACATCTTCCAAACGGCCGCTTACCCTCCGCGATGTATCCGAGGCCTGTGGCGTCTCGGAAATGACCGTGAGCAGAGTTCTGCGCAAGAGGGGGGATGTATCGGAAGCCACACGCAACCGGGTGCTGGCGGCGGCAAAGGAGCTGGGATACGTGCCAAATCAGATTGCTGGGTCGCTGGCCTCTCAACGGGTGAACCTGGTGGCGGTCATCATCCCGTCGCTGTCGAACATGGTTTTTCCCGAAGTTCTGAATGGCATCAATCAGGTCCTTGAGGACACGCCGCTGCAGCCCGTGGTCGGCGTAACGGACTACCTGCCCGAAAAAGAGGAGCGGGTGCTTTACGAAATGCTGTCGTGGCGGCCGTCGGGGGTGATCATCGCCGGGCTGGAACATTCTGACGCGACCCGCGCCATGCTCAAGAACGCTGGCATTCCCGTGGTTGAGATCATGGACACTGACGGCCGGCCCGTTGACGCGATGGTGGGTATCTCGCATCGCCGGGCGGGGCGCGAGATGGCCAATGCGATCCTCAAGGAAGGATATGAGCATATCGGCTTCATGGGGACCAAGATGCCGCTGGACCACCGCGCGCGCAAACGGTTCGAAGGCTTCACGGAAGCACTGGCCAAGGCGGGTGTGGAGATCGAGGATCGCGCGTTCTATTCCGGGGGGTCCGCGCTGGCCAAGGGGCGGGAAATGACGCAGGAGATGCTGGAACGCTCTCCGGACCTGGATTTCCTGTATTACTCCAACGACATGATCGGCGCAGGCGGCCTGTTGTATCTGATTGACCAGAAAATCGACATCCCGGGCCAGATCGGCCTGGCCGGCTTCAACGGTGTCGAGCTGTTGCAGGGGCTGCCACGGCAACTGGCGACGATGGATGCCTGCCGGAGCGAGATTGGCCAGGCGGCGGCAAAGATCGTTCTGAACTACACCTCCGAGACTCCGGACCCGGATGTGCCGACGCAGGTAACCATGACGCCAACCCTGTCCTACGGGGACACCCTGCGCCGCCATCGCCGCTGACCATGCTGACCCTGGGCAATGGCCAGGCGCGGCGGATATTCCTTGACCGGCACTGCCTGTCCGACCCCCCTGTCGGCGAAGCAAGGGGTGCGGCACTGCACGGGCTGATCCATGACCTTGGCTTTGTGCAGCTGGACAGCATCAACACCGTGGCCCGCGCGCATGACCTGATCCTGTTTTCGCGCAGGCAACGATACCGGCCGAAGGCGCTCAAGAACCTGTACGAACGTGACAGGGCGCTGTTCGAACACTGGACACATGATGCGGCTGTCATTCCGATGGACTTCTATCCGCAGTGGAATCTCAGGCGCCAGCGCGACGCCGAAAAACTGCGCGCGCGGTGGCGCAACTGGCGGCGTGACGGGTTTGAGAAACGGTTTCAGAACGTGTTGGAGCAGATCGCAGCCGAGGGGCCGCTGTGTTCATCCGATGTCGGAAAGGATGAAACACGCGGATCCGGCGGCTGGTGGGACTGGCACCCTTCCAAGACTGCGCTGGAGTATCTGTGGCGCTCTGGCGCGCTTTGTGTGGTCGGGCGCGACGGGTTCAAGAAACGCTATGACCTGACGGAGCGGGTGATCGAGCAGCATCTGCACGACCCCGCGAACTGTCCCGATGTCGCGGCCACGATCGACTGGTGCTGCGATCAGGCGCTGGCACGGCTGGGGTTTGCCACCCATACCGAGATCGCCGCCTTCTGGGATCATGTCACCCCGGCAGAGGCCCGCGACTGGTGCGCAGAGGCGCTGGCGGCAGGCGCGCTGGAACAGGTGCAGGTCACCGGTGCGGACGGGTCCGTCAAACTTGCCTATGCGCGGCCAGGCCTTGATCAGGATCCGGCAGGCGACAAGGAGCCCACGAGCCGTTTGCGGGTGCTCAGCCCCTTTGATCCGGCCCTGCGGGACCGCAATCGTGCAGAACGGCTGTTCGGGTTCAACTACCGGATCGAGGTCTTTGTGCCGGAAGCGAAGCGCACCTTTGGCTACTATGTCTTTCCCATTCTCGAAGGAGACCGCATCGTTGGCCGTGTCGACATGAAGGCCTTTCGCGACGAGGATGTCTTGCGCGTCCGCGCGCTGTGGCCAGAGGGCAGGACACGCTGGGGCAGCGGACGGCAACGCGCCTTCGAGGCTGAACTGGAAAAACTGTGCAAGCTTGCCGGTGTCACCGAGGTCGCTTTTGAGGACGGCTGGCTGCGCCCCTCAGCGCAGAACTATCTCTGACAGATCGGCGGCAGCGGATCTGAGCCGATCCAGATGCGCCTCCAGGTCTCCGATGCTGACACGCTGGGTCGGGGCATGGATGGAAAGTGTGGACATCAGCCGCCGCTGATCGTCCCAGATCGGAACGGCGACAGCGACCATGCCTTCCATGAACTCCTCATCATCGGTGGAATAGTCACGTTTGCGCACCTCTTCGATGGCGCGATTCAGGGCGTCGGGATCGGTGAGTGTTCTTGATGTCTGCGGTTCCAGCGCTGCTGACGACAGGTATTTGCCCAACATCCGCGGCGGCAGGGTAGACAGGTACATCTTGCCGCTGGCGGTACAATGAAAGGGAACCGTTGTGCCGACAGGCAGTTGGATGCGCAGCGGCCATTTCGTCTCGACCCGGTCGAGATAGACCATCCCGTCCCGGTCCGGCATCGCGACGTTGCAGGTTTCGCCAACGTCTTCGGTCAGCGCGTTCAGCACCGCCAGCCGCACGGTCCGCAACCGGCTGGAGGACAGGACGTTGACCGAAAGCTTGCGCAGCCGCTGCCCCGCGGAATAGGACCGTCCGTCAATGTCGCGCTGAAGGAACCCCTCCTGTTCAAGCCTGTGGAACAGCCGGTGCACCGTGGGCTTCGGCAATCCCAGAACTTCGTTCGCGGCGGTCGGCGTCATCGGTGCCCCGACACGGGCGATCTCTTCCAGCAAGAGCAGCAGGCGCAAATTGGTCGGTATCGCCTTTTCGCGTTCGCCGACATCATCCATTGCGCTTCATCCGTCCGGGTTATGCCGCACACCGATCAGTTCCAGAAGGTAAGAGCCCCGAACCAGATCGGAATATGCTCGTACAGGTAACCGCCGGACAGCAGCGTTTTCGATAGAGAGGGGAAATACGCGACTGCGATCCACACTGCAACAAGCGATCCAAGATACATCGTCGCGTAACGCAGCAAGCGGAAATAGGGCACACCTGTCACACCGGAAGCGACGTAGAGGTTCAGCCCGTAGGGTGGCGTGATAAACCCGATGGAGGCACCAACAAGGAAGATCACAGCAAACTGGATCGGATCGACACCCACGGAATGGGCGATAGGTGCGAGAATAGGGGCAAGAATGATCGTCACCGGCAGGGATTCCAGGATCATGCCCGCGACAAAGACGATAGCCATCGCCGTGAACAGCACGGGGTAATAGCCGCCCATGCCCGTCACGAAGCCCGAGATCACCGATTGCGCGCCCAGCAGCGACAGGATCTGCTGCATTACCACGCTGACGGCGATCAGCGGTGCAAGGATGCCGGTGATCTGTGCCGACCGCACCACGATGGCGGGGATCTCAAGCGGCGTGAACCCTTCGACAACCACCATGGAGGCGAGCGATTTCGCCTCCACCGGGGTGTCGGGCTTGCTGCCCATCAGCTTGTTCAGGGGCCAGGACAGCACCCCCACGATGATGCAGAAACCCACCGTGACCCCTGCCGCCTCGGTCGGAGAGAACTTGCCGGTGTAGATGCCCCAAAGCACCAGACCGATGGCAAAGAAACCCAGCCAGGCACCAACGGCAGTCTTGAAGACGCGCCACGGGCTCAGCGCGATCAGAAACCCCCATTTGTTCACGGTGCATATGATGAAACATGCCACCATCATTGCCAGGACCATCAGGGTGCCGGGCACAATGCCTGCGATGAACAGATCAGAAATCGGCAGGTTCATCAGGAATCCGTAGACGATAAAGATGATCGACGGCGGGATGATGATGCCGACCGTGCCGCCTGCCGCCGCTGTCGCTGCGGAAAACCGTTCGTCATAGCCGCCCTTGACCATTTCGGGATGCAGCATGGACCCGATTGTCGCCGTGGTGGCGGAGTTTGACCCGGAAATCGCGGCGAAAAGCCCGCAGGCTCCGATGGAGGCCATGGCAAGCCCGCCGCGCATCCAGCCCAGACAGGCATAGGCGAAATCCGACAACCGCCGGGCAATCCCCGATTTGTTGATCAGGTCCCCCGTCAGGATAAACAGCGGCATCGCCAACAGGGCAAAGCCCTTGTTAAAGACGTTCAGCAGTTCCGCACCGGTGTTATCCAGCGTCAGCCCCATGACAAAGGAACAGCCGACAACCCAGTAGAAGATGACCAGCAGAACCGGCATGCCCAGCATGAACAACAGCGTGACACCCAGCGAAATCAGTGTGATCCAGGTTCCGTCGGTCATCAGACATCCCCCCCGATGACTGCTTGCTGAATCAGCGGCCGGCCCTCTCGATAATTGCGCAGATCCTCCAGCAGGTTCTCGATCACCCGACCGGCCATCAGGATAAAGGCCACGGGCACCGTGATCAGGAACATCCATTGCATCAGGTTGTCGGTCCCCAGCACGATCTGGAAGTTGTTATAGCTGTTGACGGTGACCCGCGCGGTCGTGGTGACGACGATGATGCAAAAGCCCATCCACAACACCGCATCCAGGATCAGCGTCAGGATCTGCAGCTTTGGCGGCATGTTGGTGCGGAATTCGGCAAAGCTGAGATGGGTCCGCAAGCGCACGTTGAACGCGCAGCCGAACCAGGCCATCACCATGAACAGCAGCGGCGGGACCGTGGTGGACCAGGCCACCTGCCCGTGCCAGGCCTGCGGGATCCACCAGATGTCCGCAGCAAAGCGCTGGATCACCCCGACAAAAATGATCAGGGCAATGACGATATAGGTCCAGACCACGATGGTCCGTTCCAGGTGCCGGTCAAGAAAGGGAACCGCCCGGTACATGTAATAGACCAGGATGCCACCCAGTACCGTCATGGCGCCGAACACCCACCAGGCCGCCTCCGACCGATAGGCCTGTACGCTCGAATAATCTATGTCGCCGCTCAGGGTTGAGGTGATGATCGTGGTTGCGTCCGCCCAGATGGACATCTGCCTTCCTCCCCGGAAAATGCAATGCGCCATCCCTCCCGATGGCGTGGTGGTATCAAACCGGCCCCTGTGGGACCGGTCCCTTCATCCTTCGTTACGTGTCGGCCGGGTTCAGGCCTTCCACCAGCGCCGCGGCTCCACGTTTTCGGGCAGTGTATCGACGGGGATCTGACGGGCAATGTCATAGATTTCCTGATAGGTATCCAGACCACCGGCCCAACCGTTCAGACGCTCCCGCCATTCTTCCCAAAGCTGTGGCTGATACTGGGGCGAACACATTTCCTCGGCCATCTTGATCTGATCGTCGGGCAGGAAGACGTTGCGCACGTTGTTCTCGGCAAAGATCGTGCCGGGCAGCTGCGGGTCAGAGAAACCGACGGTCTTGACCAGCGCGGCCTCGTTCGCGGCCTGCACGTGAACCTGCGTCAGGTAGGCCGATTCCATCACCGCGTCCTGCAGCGCACCATCCAGGCTGTCGAAGGCCGCGACGGACATGGCGGTATGCTCCGTTCCGCAGAAGAACTTGAGGTCGACCGACTGCGACACCACGGGCGACATATTGGCATAGGCCACGGCCGAGGCCCATGTCTCCGCCCCGTCGATCAGCCCCTGCTTGAGACCGTCAAGTGTCTCTTCCCAGGCCACCGGCACCGGGTTGAGGTTCAGCGCCTGCATCGCGATGCGGCCCAGCTGGGTTCCGGTCACGCGGTTCTTGGTGCCGAACATTTCCTCCAGTTTGGTGATGGCGGGCTTGTCCTGCCAGCCCAGCCCCATCTGGATGCCGCGCAGCTCGCAATGGCTGAACAGGAACTTCAGCCCGTGACGCTTCTCATAAGGATCGCGCAGCAGCTTGACCGACTCCGGGCTATACAGGAAATGGTACTGCGCCGCGCGTGACGGGAACATATAGGCATAGTCCAGCACGTTGAGATAAGGCGCGCCACCGGCGGAGTTCTGTGTCGAGGCAGCGTAGATGTCCACGATGCCCTGCTGCGCCTTCTCCACACAGGAGGTCTGGCCGCAGATCTGGTTGTCGCCGATGAATTCGACCCGGATCTCCCCATCCGTCCGGCTTTCCAGATCGCGGGCGAATTCCAGACACCCGGCACGTTCGATCAGCAGGTTGCGGGCGTTGAACCCGGAGGCGCCGAACTTGAACGTGACCTTGGGCTCTTTCGCGAACCGCTTTTCATAGGTCGATTCGGCAGCTTTCGCGAGATTGCCGAGGCTCATCGCGCCGCCGAAAGTACCCGCCGCAAGCAGGGTCGACGACATGCCGTACTGCCCAGCCAACCTGAACAAATCACGACGGGAAATGCCTTTCAGTTTCTCCTGAACACTCATTTTGGTTCCTCCCATTCAAGTGCTATTGTCAATTATTGAGACTTTTTGTTTCAAAAAACACTAGTATGGAAACGCGCATCTGTATACAAATTTCTTCACCGTGCGGAGGAGCAGTGGCATGAAAGCGGACTATATTGTGATCGGGGCAGGTTCTGCCGGATGTGTGCTGGCCAATCGTCTTAGCGCGGACCCGAAGAACTCCGTGATCCTGCTCGAAGCGGGCGGGCGCGATCTCAATCCCTGGATCCACATCCCGGTCGGCTACTTCAAGACGATCCACAATCCCTCCGTTGACTGGTGCTACAAGACCGAACCCGATCCAGGCCTCAACGGGCGGTCCATCGAATGGCCGCGCGGCAAGGTGCTGGGCGGCTCTTCCTCGCTCAACGGATTGCTCTACGTCCGTGGACAGCCGCAGGACTATGACCGCTGGCGTCAGATGGGCAACACGGGTTGGGGGTGGGACGACGTTCTGCCGCTGTTCAAGCGGGCCGAGAACAATGAACGCGGTGCCGATGCCTTTCACGGGGACAAGGGGCCGCTGTCGGTCTCCAACATGCGCATCCAGCGCCCGATCACCGACGCCTGGGTCGCGGCGGCACAGGCGGCAGGCTATCCATTCAACCCCGACTACAACGGCGCGACACAGGAGGGTGTCGGCTTTTTTCAACTGACATCGCAAAACGGGCGGCGCTGTTCGAGCGCGGTTGCTTACCTCAACCCGGTCAAGAAGCGGCCGAACCTGCGGATTGTCACCCATGCGCAGGTGGACCGCATCCTGCTGGACGGACGCCGCGCCACCGCAGTGCGCTATACCGACCGCGCCGGCAGGCCTCAAACCGTAACCGCCAACCGCGAAATCGTTCTTTCGGGCGGGGCCATCAATTCGCCCCAACTGCTGATGCTCTCCGGTATCGGCGAGGCGGACCAGCTTTCCGAACACGGTCTCACGGTGGCCCATGACCTGCCCGGCGTGGGCAAGAACCTGCAGGATCACCTGCAGGCGCGGCTGGTCTACAAATGTAATGAGCCGACCCTGAACGATGAGGTCAGCACATTGATGGGGCAGGCGCGCATCGGGTTGAAGTATCTGATGTTCCGGGCTGGGCCGATGACGATGGCAGCCAGCCTCGCGACCGGCTTTCTCAAGACCCGCGAAGATCTGGAAACCCCCGATATTCAATTCCACGTTCAGCCCCTGTCAGCAGAGAACCCCGGCAAGGGGGCCGACAGGTTCTCGGCCTTTACCATGTCGGTCTGCCAGCTGCGCCCTGAAAGCAGGGGCGAGATCAGGCTGAACTCCGCCAGACCACGTGACTATCCCCGGATCTTTCCGAATTATCTGAGCACGGACACCGATTGCCGGACCGTCGTGGAAGGCGTCAACATCGCCAGGCGCATTGCACGCCATGCCCCCCTGACCAGCAAGATTTCACAGGAATACCGCCCCGACGCCAGCCTGCCGATGGACGATTACGATGCCACCCTCGACTGGGCGCGCAGCAACAGCGCGTCGATCTATCACCCCGCCGGCACCTGTAAGATGGGCGATGGCAAGGACGCGGTGGTCGACGCGCGCCTGCGGGTCCACGGCATCGCGGGGCTTCGCGTTGCGGATTGCTCCATCATGCCGGAAATCGTTTCCGGCAACACCAATGCACCTGCGATCATGATCGGTGAAAAGGCCAGCGACATGATCCTGCAAGACGCACGCGGCTGACCGTCAAAACCCTCCTTGCCCGCTCCGCAATCACATCGGATACCGACATGAGGATGCCCCGGCTGGTCCAACGATGACATTTTACAAACATTTTGTTGATGTTTTGTGAATTCGTGTAATGATGCTCCGAGAGAATCAAAGGCACGACATTCATGACCCGAAAGCCCGCCAAATGAGCCGCCAAATCGTCGTGATCGGCGCAGGCATTGTTGGTATATCGACCGCGATCTGGCTGCGCCGGGCGGGTGTTGAGGTGACGGTCATCGACCGGGGCCTGCCCGGCACCGGCACATCTCATGGCAACGCGGGGGTGCTGGCGTCATGCTCCATGGTGCCTGTCACCGCGCCCGGCCTGCTGCACAAGGCCCCGATGATGCTGCTCAACAACAATTTCCCGCTGTTCCTGCGGTGGTCATACCTGCCCCGGCTGCTGCCATGGCTGCGTCGCTACATGGCGAATGCCAACGATACCGACACCCGACGGATCGCCAAGGCACTGACCCCGATCGTCGGCGACAGCGTCGAACAGCACAAGAGCCTCTGTGGCGAACTGGGTCTTGGCGACTGGGTGACCGACAGTGACTACTGCTTTGCCTACAGCGACCGCGCCGCATTCGCGGCGGACAAATACGCATGGGAGCTGCGCAAAGAAGCCGGTTTCGTACCCGAATTGATCGAAGGGCCGGCGGTGCAGGAATATGACCCCGCCCTGGGCCCGGACATCACCTGTCTGGCGGTGATGAAAGACCACGGTTTCATCCGCAGCCCGGGCGGCTATGTTCAGGCGCTGGCCAAAGCCCTTGCGGATCGTGGCGGCAAGATCATGCAAGCCGAGGTCACGGATTTTGACCTGACGGATGGGAAGATCACCGGCGTGCAAACCAGCACGGGCACCATCCCTTGCGACGCCGCTGTGCTGGCAACCGGCGTCTGGTCGAAACCGATGATGGCCAAGCTGGGGCTGAAAGTGCCCCTGGAAAGCGAACGCGGCTATCATGTGGTCTTTGAGGGCGCGACAGGCGGACCCCGTCAGCCTACGATGATTGCCAGCGGGAAATTCGTGGCGACCCCCATGGAACAAGGTCTGCGCTGCGCCGGTATCCTGGAATTTGGCGGGCTGGAGGCAGGACCCTCGCGCGCGCCGCTTGACCTGCTGCGCCGCCAGGTCCAGCGCGCCTTTCCCGGGCTCAGCGCCACCGGTGAAATCGAATGGCTGGGGCACAGACCCGCCCCCAGCGACAGCCTGCCCCTGATCGGCGAGATTGGACAAAGCCGGGTCTTTACCGCCTTCGGGCATCATCACATCGGGTTGACGGGTGGTCCAAAAACGGGCCGACTGGTCGCCGGATTGATCGCAGGGCAACCGGTCAACACCGACCTTGCCCCCTACCATCCTCAGCGCTTCAAATAGCGCCATTAAAAACCAACCGGGAGACGAAAAAATGAAACGCACACAGAAACTGATGGCAACAGCGGCAACAGCCGCCCTGACACTTGGCACCGCCCTGCCCGCATTCGCAGCAGAGAAATGGGACATGCCGATGGCCTATTCGGCATCAAACTTCCACTCCGAAAACGGCGTCGAGTTCGCCAAATGCGTGACCGACGGCACAGGCGGCGAGATCGAAATCACCGTTCACCCCGGCGGTGCGCTCTTTGCCGGCGCCGACATCAAACGCGCGATCCAGACCGGCCAGGTCCAGATCGGCGAGCGGCTGCTGTCCGGCCACCAGAACGAAAACGCCCTGTTCGGCTTTGACAGCATCCCGTTTCTCGCCCCCTCTTTTGATGACAGTGGCAAACTGTGGGAGGCTGCCAAGCCCGGGATCGAAGCACTGCTGGAGGAGCAGGGACTGCACCTGCTCTACAACGTGCCGTGGCCGCCGCAGGGTCTTTACTTCAAGAAAGAAGTGAACAGCGTGGACGATATGGCGGGCGTGAAGTTCCGGTCCTACAACAACACGACCGCGCGTCTGGCTGAATTGACGGGCATGGCCCCCGTGACAATCGAAGCCGCCGAGGTCAGCCAGGCCTTTGCGACCGGCGTGGCGGAATCGATGATTTCCTCGGGCGCGACGGGCTATGACCAGAAGGTCTGGGAAAGCCTGACGCACTTCTACGAAGTAGACGCCTGGCTGCCGCGCAACTACGTCATGGTGAACGCGGATGTCTGGTCGGGTGTTTCGGACGCCAACAAGGAAGTGATCAACAACTGCGCTTCCGAAGCCGAAGCGCGCGGCCTGCAGAAGTCCAAGGACTACACCCAGTTCACCTATGATGGTCTGAAAGAAGGCGGCATGATCGTGCAACCCGCCAGCGAAGAGCTGATGTCGGGCCTGCGCGAGATTGGTGAAACCATGACCAACGAATGGCTGGAAGCGGCCGGTGAAGACGGCAAGACGCTGGTCGATACCTACAAATCCATGAACTGATCACGACACCTCGGGCGGCCCTTCAACGGGCCGCCTTTCCTGTTCGCACAAGGAGGCGGGTCAGATGACAGCACTGCGCAGAACGCTGGATGGACTTTACGTTGCGGCGGGGGCTGTGGCTGCTCTTTGCCTTGTGGCAATTCTGCTGCTGATCGTGGCGCAGATGGTCGCGCGATGGACCGGTGCCGTCTTTCCGGGCGCCGCCAGCTATGCCGGATATGCGATGGCCGGTGCCAGTTTCCTTGCCTTCGCCAATGCGCTGAACCGCGGCGCGCACATTCGCGTTTCGATCCTGTTGAACACGCTTTCAAAAGGGCCCAAACGCCTGCTGGAAATCTGGTGCTTCGGCCTTGCGGCGGCGATAGCCTGGTATTTCACCTATTACGCCTATTGGTTCGTCTACTGGTCGTGGAAGTTCAAGGAGGTCAGCCAGGATCAGGACGCCACACTGCTTTGGATGCCGCAATCGGTCATGGTCATCGGTGGCGCGATCCTTGCCATCGCGCTGACCGACAACCTGCTGCATGTCGTCTTTCGGGGCAATCACCGCCTCAGCCGCGACCTTGTCGATCAAAGCTTCGGAGAATGATGCCATGACCGAAGTCTACGCCATCACGCTTTTCCTCTTTGTCCTGTTCTTCCTGCTGGGCACCGGCGTCTGGGTCGGTCTGGCCCTCATGGGTGTCGCCTGGGTCGGGATGGAGCTCTTCACCACGCGCCCCGTCGGCGACACGATGATCACCACGATCTGGGCCTCGTCCAGCTCCTGGACACTGACCGCCCTGCCCCTGTTCATCTGGATGGGTGAAATCCTGTACCGAACGCGCCTGTCCGAGGACATGTTCAAGGGTCTCGCCCCCTGGCTCGCACGCCTGCCCGGCGGACTGGTCCATACCAATATCGTCGGCTGTACCGTCTTTGCCGCCGTTTCGGGATCATCGGCCGCGACGCTGACGACCGTGGGCAAGATGTCGATCCCCGAGCTGCGCAGCCGGAATTATCCCGAAAAGATGATCATCGGCACGCTGGCCGGGGCGGCCACGCTGGGCCTGATGATCCCGCCGTCTCTCGCCCTGATCGTCTATGGGGTGACGGTGAACGAAAGCATCACCAAGCTGTTCTTCGCCGGCGTCTTTCCCGGCCTCATCCTCGCCCTGATGTTCATGGCCTATGTCGCTTTCACGGCCCTGACGTCAAAGGACTGGAAACCCAACGCCGAACCCTCCATGACCTTCGCGCAGAAGCTGGCCAATTCGCGGTTCCTGCTGCCGGTCTTTGCGCTGATCACTGTCGTGATCGGGTCGATGTACCTCGGCTTTGCCACCGCGACCGAGGCGGCGGCCATCGGGGTCATCGGTGCCCTGGTGCTGGCGCTGTTCCAGGGGTCGCTCAACTGGGACAGCTTCCGCGAAAGCCTGATGGGGGCGATGCGCACCTCTGCCATGATCGCGCTGATCCTCGCGGGGGCGGCCTTTCTGAAGCTGTCGATGGGCTTTACCGGCCTGCCCCGCGCCCTGGCCGACGGCATCGCGGCGATGGAGTTGACGCGGTTCCAGCTGCTGATGGCGCTGCTGGTGTTCTACATCGTGCTGGGCATGTTCCTTGACGGGATCTCTTCGGTCGTGCTCACCATGGCGGTGGTGGAGCCGATGGTGCGCGGCGCGGGCATCGACCTGATCTGGTTCGGCATCTTCGTCGTGGTCGTGGTCGAGATGGCACAGATCACACCGCCCATCGGGTTCAACCTGTTCGTCCTGCAAGGCATGACCGATCACGAAATGGGATACATCACCAGGGCCGCCCTGCCGATGTTCGCGATCATGGTGGTGATGGTCTTTGTCCTCATCTTCTTCCCCGACATCGCCACCTGGCTGCCTGACAACCTGCGCCAGGGGCCGTCATGAGGACTTGCCTTGATCCGGTTTCTTCATCTGGTGGCAACCCATGCCCGCGCCTGCCTGATCGCCGGGCTTGCGGCGGGGCTGCTGCTGCCGGGGCTCGCCCGCGCGCTTTATCCCTGGCTGGCCGAGATGGTGGCGCTGCTCCTGCTGCTGACCGCGCTGCGCATCGGACGGCGCGCGGCCCTGGGCGCGGTGCGGGACCTGCGCTGGGGGCTGGGTGCGATTGCCCTGCTGCAATTGGCCCTGCCGCTGGCGCTTTACGCCTGTCTCGTTCCGTTCGGATTGCACAATACACCCGGCGCGCTTGCGCTGGTGTTGACCTGCGCGGCTCCTGCCATATCGGGGTCACCGAACCTGGCCTTGATGATGGAGCAGGACGCGGGACGGACGATGCAGATCCTCGTCCTGGGCACGGCAGCCTTTCCGCTGACCGTGCTGCCCATCCTCGCGCTGTTACCGCAGCTCGGCCCGGCACAGGCCGTCCTCGCCTCGTCATTTCGGTTGCTCCTGGTGATCATCGTCTCAACCGGTCTGGGCTTCGCGCTCAGACATTGGCTGCTCCGCGTGCCGACACCCTCCCAGATCAAGGCGATGGATGGCGCATCCACCCTGGCGTTTTCGATCATCGTCATCGGGCTGATGGCCGCGCTCAACCCGGCGCTGCGCACGACACCGGGGCTGGTCGCCCTGTGGATGCTGCTGGCCTTCGCAATCAGCTATGGCTTGCAGATCGCGGTGCTGCTGACCCTGCGACACACCCGCCTGCGACCCGTCGCAGGGCCTTTGGCCATTGGCGCAGGCACCCGCAACATCGCGCTGTTCCTCGTGGCGCTCCCGGCAGATGTGCTGGCACCGCTGCTGGTCTTCGTCGGTTGCTGGCAGGTGCCGATGTATCTCACACCTATCCTGTTGCCCCGCCTCTACCGAAAGATGCTCTGCGATGACTGACTGGCCGCAAATCCGCCGCGTCGGGCTGTCCGGGATCCTTGTCACCTTCGCCGAAGCGATGACCGAACCCGCCAACCGCGCCGCGCTCGCCCTGCGCGCGGCGATCGAGGACGCGGATTGGCCAGAGGTGACCGAGACGAGCACCTCCCTTGTCTCCACCTTTCTGCAGGTGAACCTTGCCGTGACCCCGGCAGAGGAAATGACGGAACGCCTGCGCGACCTGCTGACCAGCCGCGACTGGTACAAGGCGGACCTGCCACCGGGGCGGACCCTTTGGCACATTCCCACCGTCTACGGCACCGATCTTGCGCCGCAGCTTGAAGAAGCCGCCGAAGTCGCCGGTGTCGACCCGGACGAGGCGATCCGCCAGATCTCGGGCGCGCGTGTGCGGGTGCTGACCATCGGTTTCGCCCCCGGCCAGCCCTACCTGGGCGAGCTGAGCGAGACCTGGAACATCCCCCGCCAGCAGGCCCTGTCAAAGTCGGTCCCCGCCGGGGCGCTGATCATCGCGATCCGGCAGCTGGTCCTGTTCACCAATGCCTCCCCCACCGGATGGCGCCATATCGGACAGACCGCGTTCCGCACCTTCCGCCCTGAAAGCGAGGATGCCTTTGCCCTCTCACCGGGGGACGAATTGTGTTTTCCCGCGATTGAGCCCGCCGAGCTGGAGAAGATCCGCAGCAAGGACCAATCCGGCGATGGCGGCGCAAGCAGGGAGGTCCTGGCATGAGCGCGACACTGACCGTTGTGCAGGCCGGTCCGGCGCTGAGCATTCAGGACTTCGGTCGCACGGGATACCGCGCGCAGGGGCTGACCAGGGGCGGCGCCGCCGACCCCATCGCCCTGCACGAAGGGGCTGCCCTGCTCCGCCAGCCGGCGGGGGCCGCGATCGAGATGATCGGCGCAGGCGGCACGTTCACCAGCGACACCGACCTGCGCATCGCGCTGACCGGGGCGGCGATGACCGCCAATATCGACGGGGCCGCGATCGTCTGGAATGCCAGCCACCTTTTGCCCGCCGGTGCCAAGCTGACCATCGGCGGGGCGACGGGCGGCACCTATGGCTACCTGCATATCGGCGGCGGGCTTGCCACGCCGGAACTGATGGGGTCGCGGTCCAGCCACCTGAGCGCCGGTCTGGGGGCGGCACTGAAATCCGGCGACACGCTGGCCATCGGGCCTGACAAGGGGTCTGAGACCGGCATGGCGCTGCCACGCGACAACCGTTTCGACGGCGGTACGGTACATGTGGTGGAAAGCATGCAGACCGTTCATTTCAACGCCGATACCCGCGCGCGTTTCACCCGGACGACGTTCAGACGCGATCCGCGCGCAAACCGGCAGGGTGTCCGGATGGACAGCGACGGTGAGGGGTTCTTTTCCGACGGTCAGCTCAGCATCGTCTCGGAAGTGATCGTGCAGGGGGATATCCAGATCACCGGTGACGGTGCGCCCTTCGTGCTGATGTGCGAAAGCCAGACAACCGGAGGCTATCCGCGCATTGCCACCGTGCTGCCAGCCGATCTGCCCCGCATCGCCCAGGCCCCGGCAGGTGCCGCAATCCGGTTCGCCTTCGTGTCGCTGGAAGAAGCCATCGCCATCGAAAAGCGTGCCGCCGCCGAGCTGACTGCCCTGCCCGGCAAACGCTATCCATTGGTCCGCAATCCTGCTGAAATGCGCGATCTGCTATCCTATCAACTGATTGGCGGCGCCGTATCTGCCAATGCAAACCCATTTGAAGAGGGAACATGACATGCCATCCGTCGATCTGAACGCCGACATGGGCGAAAGCTATGGTGCCTGGAAGATGGGTGACGATGCGGCCCTGCTGGATATCGTCACCTCTGCCAATATCGCCTGTGGCGGTCATGCCGGGGATGCCGATGTGATGGCCGCGACCATGCGCATTGCCCATGACAACGGGGTCGGCATCGGCGCGCATCCGGGGTTCATGGACATCGCCGGGTTTGGCCGCAACCGCATGTCGGTGCCGCGCGCCACCTTGCAGAACCAGATCCGCTACCAGGTTGCCGCAAGTGTCGGCATGGCCCGCAGCCTGGGTGCTGAGGTTCGCCATCTCAAACTGCATGGCGCCCTGGCCAACATGGCCTCGGAAGATGAAGGTCTCGCCCGCGATCTTTACGAAGCCGCGCTGAGCGTGGCCCCCGACCTCATCGTCATGGTGCTCTCTGCCACGGCGCAACAGAGCGCGGCAGAGGCGCTTGGCTGCGCCTGGGCCGGAGAGATCTTCGCGGATCGCGCCTACAACGACAACGCCACTCTGGTGGATCGTTCCCTGCCCGGTGCCGTGATCCACGATGCCGCCCTCGCAGGCAAACGGATGGTCGAGATGGTGCGCGCAGGGGCGATCATCACGGAAAGCGGCAAGCATATCCCGACGCGGATCGACACGATCTGCCTGCATGGCGATACCGCAGAGGCGGTTCAGATCGCCGCCGCTGTCCGGTCAGAGCTGGAAGCCGCAGGCATATCCCTGGCGCAGTTCAAGGGGCACAGAGCCTAACCGTTGCCGGCGGTGCGGCTGATCCGGTAGATATTGCCTGCGTCAAGCTGGCCTTCGATGGTGGTTTCGGTGCCATCTGCCCAGCGCAGCGACAGCTTTGTCGCGCGGCCAGTTTCACCCAACCCGAAATGCACGCGCGGCGCATCGAAAGACATGAACCCGCCGCCCATCTGCACCTCGCGCATTTGGGTCAGCCCGTTTGCATCCGTCAGGCGCAGTACGGCACCGATGCCGTCACGGTTGCCCGCCATATCCGCCAGTTCGAACACGATGCCCCGGGTCTGGCTGTTGTTACGGAATACGACCAGCGGGCCGTTGACGGGGTGGGTCAGCAGGTCAAGATCGCCGTCATTGTCCATGTCGAACTGGGTCGCGGCGGCTGTCATCAGGTAATCTTCCAGCCCGAAGGGCCCTGAGGCTTCCTTGAAGGTGCCGTTCCCCTGATTGTGGAAAAACAAGTTGGACGGTGACACTTCGTTGGGCACCCAGGTGCCGTTCACGATGTATACGTCCTGCCAGCCGTCATTGTCGAAATCAAAGATCTTGGTGTCCCAGCTCCAGCCGCCGACATCAAGGCCAACCTCTGCAGCCTGATCGGAATAGGCATTTTCCCCCCAGGACAGCAGCACGTTGGACCGCAGGATTTGCGGGTGGGTCAGGGCGATTTCCTCCGGCTTTGGCTGACGCACCGGCATGAAATGAGCATCGCAATAGGCGCGGGGAATGGTCTGCCCCACGGGGATCAGCGTGCAAATACCGGGGTCTTCCTTCTGGATCGCAAGGTCCTTGACCAGCATGGCGCGGCATTCGTCCTTGTAACGTCCTTCCAGCTCCTGGCACCGGCTGGCGTAGGTCGGGTCAAAGTTGTTGCCGGACTTGTACCAGGTCTTGATCTCCATGTTCCTGGCGCAGGTGGCCTTGGCCTCGGGATCGGCAATGCCGTCGCAATATTGGTCCAGCGACTGCATCTTCAGCTTTCGGGACACGCCCGACGACCGGCCCGCGATCTGCGCAAGGTAGATCTCCGGTGTGCCGTCGTTGGACAGGTCCGCCGTCTTTACCGCCATGGTGGTGGTGGTTGTATGCGGGATCAGCCCCGAGGCGTGGTCGATCATCGACAGCCCGCCAGCGCCGTCACCACGATAGAAATAATCCGGGATGTCGAAATCGTTGCCGACCACCAGATCGGTGGCCCCGTCACTGTCAAGATCGGTCCACAGGATACTCAGCGTCTCGCCCGGCAATCCCGGAAGATCGGTAAATTGCTTTCCCGAAAGCGCGCCGTCATCGTTCCAGATCACCCGGTTGCGCGATTCCTCACCCGGAATGCGGCGATACCAGCCAGCGGCCCAGTTCCCCAGTGCAACGTCAAGATCGCCATCGCGGTCCGCATCGGCAAAGCTGAGCGAGAGAGCCAGTATATCCGTGTCCCGGCCCTGCACCGGGCGCAGGCTGTCCGTGCTGAACTGCCCATCCGCATTCCGCCAGATGTAATTGCCCTGACGATAGGTGCCGAGGAAGAGATCAAGCCAGCCATCATTGTCGATATCCACCAGAGCCGACTGAAACACAGCCATATCGGCCAGCGGCCCCATGTCGATCTTCTGCCGTGTGAACTGCCCTTTCCCGTCATTCAGGTAAAGGTACAGGCCCACCTCGGTGGAGGCGATGGCGAGGTCAAGGTCGCCGTCACGGTCAATATCCCCCGAAGAAACCGACCGGCCTTCCCAGAACGGCGGCCACATGTCGCGAAAGGAAAACTCGACAGGTTTGTCGATGCCAATCGTGCTCGCCTCCATCCGGGTGAAACCTGTCTCGGCGGAGTCCGAAAGCGGTGCCAGCGGCTGGGCAGCCAAGGTGATCCGGTCCGCATCTTCGCTGGTGACCTGCCAGGGATCGGTCCCCGCTGCCTCCGCAGCCATAAAGAGCGGCGCGTTGACCGGGGCGGCATTGCCCTGCAACAGAATGTCCAGGGCCCGTTCCGATTGCTTGTCATAATAGATTTGCGCGCCAAGCCCGGCGATGATCCCCAGCACGCCGACCGCGGCGGCCAGCAAACCAGCCGCTCGCAACCCGATGGCCTGCCAGACGATAAAGAAGGAATAGACCGAAAAGGTACCCAGCGTGAACAGCAGCCCCATCACGTATCCATGTGACAGCCCCGCGCTCAGCAATGCCCCCGTGACCACCACGTCAAAGGCGATCGGCACCGGCAGGAACAACCCGACCAGCGCGATGGCGATCAGGGCGAGAAACGAGAACGACAGGCCGGTAATCATGTCCTGCGGCAGCAACACGGCGACCACCGTTCCCAGGAAACCGGCCAGCAGCATCAGGGGAACCGTCAGCTTGAGGATGTACCACAGGTTCTGCAGATACTCCTTGGCCACGTTCACCACAGCCCCCACCGGGCTGTTGCCCAGCCGCTTTCCCGCCATCAGTCCACCACCTGGGCTCATCGCGCAAACGACCTCGTCCTGCGGCAGTTCATTCCGTGCCAGAGTGCGGCAGATCAACGGCACGATGACCAGGATCACCAGCAGGCTCAAAGCGATCTTTGTCACCGCCATGAAGAACGGCAGGATCGAAAACGCCATCGTCAGCACCACAATGTTGAGCGTCGGAGATGCGATCATCGCAGAGAGGGTCGTTTCCGCCCGCAGACCCGCAGAATACATGCCCTTTGCAATCGGGGCGGCACAGTTCACACAAACGCCCAGTGGCGCGCCGATCACCATGCCCAGAAATGAATTGGCAAACCCGCCCTTGAAGCTGCGCCGTCGCAGATAGGGGATCATCGTCAGGAAGGCCGCGGCAAACAGGACGCCAAAGGTCATGCCCTTCTTGTTGGTATTGATCCAGTTCAGCGTGGACCAGAAAATCCGTTGGGGCAGAGTCATATCCGCCGTGATCGGGAACTTGGCCTCGAAACTCAGTGAATCTTCAAGCTGGATTGCACCCGACATCATCGCCTTTTCGTCCAGCGCCGGATAGCGCGATCCGGTCCAGAACAGATAGGCAAGAACGGCAACAATCAGAACACTCAGGACAAGTCGTAGCGTGTGGGGACCTGTCGGCGCGGATGTATCTGTCATTGTGAAACTCAATTTTCAAAAAATCCAATGTGCGCAAGATACCTCAATCTCGCGCATTCGCCAAATCCAATTGAAAGTCCGCTACCTCCCGCCGCAGATCGGTCGGAATGACCGACAGATCGTTTGTGCCAGCACGTCCGATGGTGGTCGGACGCACCAGATCCGGGGGCGGCATCGAATCCGCATTGCCGCCGGACAACGCCTTGATCAGATGCCAATAGCGCATCGGGTCGGTGCAGAAATCCTCGTATCGGATGACCATGAAGCGGCCCTGCATCCGTGTCTGGCCATAGGTCAGCGCGCGCCGGTTCGCGGCCAGCCAGTAGCGCAGCTGATGTACGGGCAGCGGCACATCGGGTTCAGGCGAAAGGCCAAGGATATGACCCCAGTTCTGCGCCTGCCAGGTGTTGCCGCTGAAAGCCATATCCAGCCCGTCCCGGACAATGTGGATGTAGCGAAAATCCGGCAGCAGCTGATCCAGATATGGCAGGAAGACATGGGTGTTCGGTTCTTTCCATCCCCATGGCCCGCCCATGGCGACCGGCGATGCACCGCTTTGCAGCAGATTCCGCGCCTGCGCGATCTTGGCCCCGCTGTCCCATGTCCCGTCTGGCAGCAGGTCCCGTTGCAGCGTCTCGATCAGCGCCTGATCCGGCCCCGACAATCCTGCAGCAAGGCCGAGTGTCATCGCCTGCCGGAACAGCCTGATCGCGGTCACGATCTGCGACGCGAGCGGCGGCTTGTCCGTCCAGTCGCGACGTTTGAAAAGGACAGTGAACCACAGATTGTCCAACGGACCGTTCAGATCCTCGCCGATAAACACACCTGCCTGCCGCAACATTGCGGCGACGACCCGGGTGCCACTGCCACCCAGCCCCCCGATTGCCGTGATGGGTGCGGTCGGGACGTTCATTTAAGAAACGGCATCGCTGCGGCGGGCATACCCCCGACATAGATCGGGTTTGGCACCGGCACGGGGGCAAAGCGTGCGCCGCGCAATTCTGTGTATTCCTCGTGAAAGGCCTGCAACGGACGCTGCCTGGGCGGTGCATTGGTTGCGATCCCGCCGTGCACCTGATGAAAGACGCCTTCACCCAGCAGTTTGACCGGAACGACTCCGGGCTGCTGCAGCACCCGGTTGCGGAAGTCATGGTTACAGAACCCGCCCCCCGGTGACTGGAACGCCGGATCGAAGCCGCCCAAGTCGAGGAACCTGTCCCGGGAAAGGGCGATCCAGCTGCACTCCACCGGGAAATCGCCAAAGAAACCGGTGCCGGACGAGGGCGCTATCGTGGATATGTCAAACAGGCGATACCCGTCCCCGCGCCAGGCTGCCTGTTCCAGCAAGGCGTCTTCGACCGTTTGATTGTACCCCTCCTGCGTCGATTTGGGTTGCACATCCGGCCCCAGATGCCACGACAGCGCACAGACAACCGCCTCGGGATATGCGGTGAAAGCCGACAGAGTGTAATGCAAAATGCCGGGCGTTGCCATGCGTGCGCCATCCACGATCAGTGCCAACACCTCTCCCTTGGCCATCTGCGCACCCAGGTTGATCGCGTCAACGGGGGACTTGCTGGCTGTTTTGTGGAAATGGTATTGAAACTGCGGCCCGAAGCGGGTCACGTCGGCCTTGTCCAGCGGCGCGGAAGAGCCATTGTCAATCACGATCACTTCGTAGTCGTCGGGCTTCACCCCGATCTGATGTGCAAGACTAAGGGAATACAGCGTGCGCGCCGCCTCCCGCCGCATGTTGTGCATGATCACGACAATGGACAGTTTCATGGGGGAAAGGTTCATGTGTGCCCTGTATCTCTTGTGGTCAAACGACAGTCCGCGGTGAAAGGTGAAAACCTGGGTTGAACTGCGTTCTGGTCTGCCCGAACAGAGCTACCCCATTGAGATATCGACCTCAATGCGCACCAGCAGAAACGCAAACCGCCACCCCGTTACCGGAGCGGCGGCTTTTCTTTATCTTCGCGGTTCGCCCTGATCAGTTGGCGCTTTTCAGCGTTTCGACTTCCGCTTTCAGCTCTGAAATCAGCGCCTGCTGCTCAAGCGTGTAGAGGGTCAGTTCTTCGACCTTCTCCAGCAACTTCAGCTGCATGTCCACGACGTTGAAACGCAGTTCCGAATTGATCTTGTTCGCCGAAGGAACTCCCGGCAGGTGACCGTTTGCTTCGATGAACGCCTCGACTTCTGCCAGCGGCAAGAGCTTGTAATCCGGTTCAAAGACGTAATCCGGCACGTTCAGCGGTGTGCCGTTGACGATGATCTGACCTGTGACGATGACAGCGTCGGAATTGGCATTGTCACCGATCTTCAGCAGGTTGTTGTCCGCGCCTTCGTCCACCTTGATCGGTGTGTTGCCACCGACCACACCGATGTTCAGACGCCCGGAATCCGCCTGCGCGCGGAATTCCCATGTCCCCGCGACCGCACCAGCGGTTTCCAGTGCAAAGGACGCGTCATTGCCCGCGCCGTTGGCCTCGATCAAAAGGTTCGCAGGACCGCTGGACCGTTTCACATGCAAAGATGCTTCGGGGCTTGTGCCTGCGCTCATACCTACGTTTTCGTTGCCGGCAATATGGATGGACGATGTTGCAGCGCCGGGCGCGATGCGGAATGGCAATGTGCTCCCGTTGGAAACGTCACGAATGAAAAAGTTCGTCTCATTGCCGGCCACGTCCCAAGTTTGCGCCGCAAAACCGCTGGATGTGTCCTGTTCAAGACGCAAAGTGGGCGTGTTGCCACTCCTGGCATGCAGATCGACAACGGGCGTCGCAGTTCCGAAGCCCACCTTCCCCGAGCCGTTCACAAAGATCGAGTTCGAACGCGCACCGGACAGAATGGTGAACGGCGTTCTGCCACTGTCGATTTCATCGACGGAAAACTTGTTGGCGCCGCCGTTCGTGGAATCGTTGAAAGTCAGTTGCCAGTCCACGGAAGGGAAAGCGCCAACGGACGTATCCATCGCCTTGATCCGCAGATTGTTTTCCTTGAGCCGGATCGTGTCGGAACCGAAGGCCTCACCGTTGGCACAATCGAACCCCACGCAAAGCGACCGCGTAATGATCACGTCGTCGGCTTGAACGATATCCGCCATCGCCATGCCGGATGTCAGCAACAGGGCACCCGCGGCCAGCGCGGTGCTACCCCTTATTCTGGATACAGTAATAGACATGTTAATTTCCCTTCATAATATGCGGTCAATGCCGCGAAATCATTTGTCAGCAATGGTCGGCTGTCAGTTTCGGCCGCTTTGCGCATTGTTCGCACCGACCGTTAAAAGAAAGAAATACAAATTCGCTAAATCGCACCGACCGCAGCTGCCTAGTTTAATAAAATATCAAACAAGGCCTGCCGCAGGCAAACATTATCTCAAAATCGTCTTGTTTCGAAGCATTTTGTTATGCTTTCAACCAATTGTCACTGATCCCCGAACAGTGGCGAAGTCAATCTTCTACTTAAGGTAGAAATTCGCGCAGGTCAGGGAATCACTTTGGCGCGTGCCTGAGCCTCGTTTATCTGCGCCGCTGTCATCAGCTTGATGTAGCCATCGCTCATGTTTTTTGCCTGTTCCACACCCCCCGCCGCCGCCCGCAGGATCCACATCTGTGCTAGTACGAAGTCCTGCGGCACTCCTTTCCCCTGAAAATAAAGGCTGCCGAGATTGGCCATGGCTGGCGCATATCCGGCTTCGGCGGCCGCACGGAACAGGGCGGCGGCCTGGAATTGATTTTGAAACGGCGCATCGGGCGATTGCAGCAAGACCCAACCCAGTTGGAACATCGCAACCGGGTCCCCGCCGGAGGCCCGGGATTGCACATCTTTCAGCACCTGCTCGGACAGATCCAGCGGTTTGAGCCGCGCATCATAGATCAAGGCAGATTGCTGTTCTGCGTCGGGTTCAATCTGCCTTCCCCCGGCGCGGTACAGCGCCTTCGCCCGCTCTTCATCAAGCTCGACCCCATAACCATTCTCGTAAAGCACGCCCAGATTGGTCATCGCGGTTGGCAGCCCCAATTCGACTGCAGCGGTAAAATACTCTGCCGCGCGCGCATAATCCTGCGGCACGCCGGTGCCCCGCACATAAAGAAGCCCCAGATTGTTCAACGCACGCCCGTTGCCCTGCGCCGCAGGACCCTCGTAAAGCTCAAGCGCACGAAGATAATCCTGCTCGACCCCACGCCCTTCCTGGTAGAGAACACCAAGGCTGACAGCGGCATCATCCAGGCCGGCGTCGGTGGCCTGCTGATAAAGCTGTGCCACCCGGCCCATATCGTCTCCGACCACTTCCAAGGCGCGCGCCAGATCATAGACATGATGCGGATCACCAGATGCCGCAGCGCTCTCGAAAAGGCGCAAGGCCTCTTCGACATCCTTGTCGCCGCCCAGCCCCTCGAAGCGGTAGCGCGCCAATTGGTTGCTGGCACCCGGATGCCCCTGTGCCGCAGCAAGCGCGAACCACCGCGCCGCCGCTGCATAATCCTCCGATGCGCCATCGCCCCTGTGGTAACGCATGCCCAGCGCGAACTGCGCTTCGGCCTGCCCGGCCTCTGCCGCCACTTCCAACTCGGCCAACGGTATTTCGTTCAGGGTCTGCGCCCAGACTTGCCCGCCCGAACAAACCAGTGCCAAGGCAAGGATCGCGTGAAGTACCGGACGGAACGCCATCAGTCGCGCGCTGTCGGTTCGGAGGCACCGGGATCAGAGGTCCGGACCACCTGATCCGTCTGCGGGGCGCGCGCCCGCGCCGTGTCGAAATACGCGCGGGCTTCGGCCTGTGCCTCGGCTATCTGATCCGGCGTCATCAGGTCACCGACAACCGCCCTTGTCTCTGCCGCTTCCGGGTGTCCGCTGGCGGCCGCGATGTTCAGCCACTTGTGCGCCGCGACATAATCCAGATCGACCCCGTCACCTGTTACATACAGGTTGCCCAGCTGAAACTGGGCCGGAACACTTCCCGCCATGGCGGCGCGCTGGATCAGGTCGACGCCTTCAGCCTTCTTGCCTTCCTTTTGCAGATAGAATTCTCCCAGTTTGACCTGGGCGATCCGCACCCCGGCATCCGCCTGGCCCAAGAGCCATGCCTCAGCCTCTGCATCGGCATTCTGGATCAGGTCGGTCATGACCCAGGGGACCGCCTGATGCGGCGACATCAGACCGTCAAGCAGCCCGGCCTTGGCCATCTGCGAAATTGCCAGCGCGCCATTCAACTCACCCTGCTGTGCCGCCTTGTCATAAAGCGCCACGGCCTTGGCCAGGTCCTGTTCCGTTCCTGTACCGTTTGCATAAAGCTGCCCGAGCGCAAAGGTGGATCGGCCCAGGTTCAGGTCCGACGCCTGTTCGAACCACCTGAGCGCCTTGTTGTAATCCTGCGGCAACAAACCACCGCTGACATATCCGATGCCAAGGTTGTGCATGGCCGACCGGTCGCCCGCCTCTGCCGCGGCACCAAGCCAGCGCAGGGCCTCTGCCGCGTCTGGTGTCACACCATCTGCGCCGACAAGATACTTGGTACCCAGTTCGCGCTGCGCCTGCGGCTGTCCATTCTCGGCGGCCCGACGAAACCAGTCCAGCGCCGCTTGCTTGTCCACGGGCACCCCGCCGCCATTGTCCAGCGCATTGGCCAGAAAATACTGTGCTTCAGGCAAACCGGCCCCGGCAGCTTCTTCCAGCCAGCGCAGCGCCTCCTGCGGGTTTGCTTGGGTGCCCTGCCCCCGGGAATAGGCTTTGCTCAGCTCGAATTGCGCGTGCATGTTGCCGCCCTCGCTTGCCGCGAGAAACCAGTCAAAGGCACGCCCGACATCCTGTTCCACCCCTTTGCCGGACAGCAAAAGCAACCCAAGGTAATATTGCGCCTCGGCATCGCCGCGTGTCGCGGCGTTCGACAACAGCTCCGCAGCGCGCTCCGCGTTCCCTTCGCCCTTGCTGCTGAGCAAGACACGCGCCAGCAGCGTGGCGGCATCCGCATTGTTCTGCGCGACCGCTTTCTCAAGCCAGCCGACGGCGCCCTGCACGTCTCTCGGCCCGCCTGTGCCCTCCAGCAGAACCCGCCCATAGCGATATTGCGCGAGGGCTGTGCCCTCCTGCTCGGCCAGGGTCTTGAGCCCCCTGCGGACAAAGACGAAATCGCCGCGTTGCCACGCCTGTTCGACCTCTGTCATGGTCGCGGGCGCGGCTGCTTCATCTGTCGCGCTGTCGGATGTGGCGCTGCTGTCCTGCGCAGCCAATGGTACAGCCAGTCCCGCGAGCAAAAGGGTCACCGAAAGAAGGCGGGTTGCGGAATTCTGAAATGAAATCATATGCTCGCTCGGATAAGGGGACAGGTGCCGCAGCAATGGTCCTGCAGGCGAAATTTCTAAATGCACCGCGACCATACCCGGCGCGAACGTGAAGTCAATTCACCAGGCCATGGGCGCCAGCTGCGGTCCGGTCAGCCAGAGCAACGCCGCAGCGGCACAGAGGGCAGCGCCAAACGGCAGGGGGCGGTCGGCAGCAAGCGACTGTCTGTTCACCAACCTCTGTCCCAGCGCGACCACCAGGGCCGTGACCGCCGCAAGCAGAACCAGAAGCGGCAGGTCGTATGGCCCGCCAAAGGCCCCGAGCCCCACCATCAGCTTTACATCCCCCAGCCCCAGCCCTTCGCGCCGCCGCACCAGCCAATAGCCCCAGCGCAGGGCGGCGAAACTGCCCGCGCCCAGCGCCGCGCCCAATGCGGCCTGTTCCAGACCCACACCCTGCGGTGCCAGCGCCATGGCAAAGGCCACCAGCGCCAGCGCTGCCGTCAGCGGATCGAACAGCCGAAACCACATCAGGTCTGCTGTTGCCAGCGCCGCTAGAAGCCACAGGAAAGCCGCCGACAAGACAACCTCCGTCGCGCCACCGCCGCGCAGGACAGCCAGAATACCAAAGCCAAGGCAGATCAGTTCAAGATAGAGCAGCCAGGACGGTATCGCGGCACCACAGTTTTTGCACCGCCCCCGCTGGATCAGAAACGACAGGATCGGGACCATCTGCCAAGCCTTGAGCGCCGCACCGCAGCTGCGACACCCCGAGGCGCGCAGAATGGTACCCTCTCCGCGCGGCAGCCTGTCCACAAGCACGGCGAGGAAAGACCCGATTGCCGGGCCGAGCAGGATCACCAGCAATAGCAACGGCTGCGCCCCTGTCATCCGACCGGCCGTCCCTTCAAATTTTGCAACATCGCATAGACAATCATATCGCCCCCCTCCTATCATGTGCTGAATTGAAAAGGACATATTTGATGAAACGTGCTGCTTCGCGCAGAAACATTGACCGGGCAGGGACACCATCCAGACGCGACGCAGGTTTTTCGCTGCTGGAACTGATGGTTGTGGTCGTCATCCTGTCAATTCTTGCTCTGGTGATTGTTCCCCGTGTCATTGACCGCCCCGATCAGGCCCGTGCCGCGCGTGCACAATCCGATATCGCTGCAATTTCCGGTGCGGTGAACCTCTACCGTCTGGACAATTTTCGCTATCCGACCACCGAACAGGGTTTGGCCGCTCTGGTGAACCCGCCAACCACCGATCCGCAGCCGCCGAACTGGGCAACAAACGGCTACATGGAGCGGCTGCCCATCGACCCATGGGGCCAGCCCTATCAATACCTGCAACCGGGGGTCCACGGGGATTTCGACGTGTTCTCCTATGGTGCGGACGGGGTGTCAGGCGGCACCGGTCCGGATTCCGACATCGGATCATGGAACCAGAACTGAAATCCAATCCTGCGCCCGACCGGGGCTTTACCCTGATCGAATTGCTTGTTGTCATCTCGGTGCTTGCGGTGCTTTCGGTGGGGGCAACGCTGGCAGTATCCGGCCGCGGTACGGACAGTGCCGCATCGGACCGCGCCTGGTTCGAGACACAGTTTCGCGCCCTTCAGGACCTTGCGATGCAGGGACGCAACAGCAAGGGTCTGAACATCACGCCTGAAGGCCTCGGCTTTGCCCGCAAAACGGACCAGGGCTGGGACATCGGCGACCCGGTCCGCCGCTGGCAAAGTGATGTGACCATTGCCAATCTTCAGCCGCGGCCGGGGCTGGATGAACCCCAGATCATCCTGCTGGCGAACGGGCAGACAACCGCCTTCAACATCCTGTTTTCAGGGAGCCGTGGCGCATCGCGAAGCTGCCGGAGCGACGGATGGACGGGGCTGAAATGCGGCGGCGATTGAAGGGTGACAGGGGCCTGACCCTGATCGAACTGGCTGTCGCCGTGCTGGTCCTGGCAATCGGAAGCATCGCCGCCCTGCGCGCCGCCGATCAATCACGGCTGGCCATCGGCGGTGCCGCGGACCGGCTGCTGGCGCAGATCGTGGCCCGGAACCGGGCCGAGGAACTGCGCCTGCTCCCGCCCGAGGAGCGCGCCGCCCTGCCAACAGAAATCACCATGGGCGGCCAGACGATCAGCCTGGCCACAACCACCAAGACAACCGCCGCCGGACTGACCGAGACAACGGTGACGGCCAGGGCACAGCGCGGCGGCGGCGCGATTTTCGTGATCTACCTCCCGGTGGAGCCCGCATCATGACCGATCAGCACCGTGATACCGGGATGACCCTGATCGAACTTGTGGTGGCCATGGCGATCTTTGCACTGGTTGCCGTCATGGGGCTTCAGGGATTGTCCGGCATGCTGCACATCCGGGACCGGTTGACAGAACTGGATGACAGCACCTCGGAGCTGTCACGCGCAGTCGCCCTGATGCGCAACGATCTGACAGCGATCATGCCGATGCGGTTCTTTCCCCCGGACAGCCCGTCGGCAGAGGCCGTCGGGCAAAGCACCGATGGGCGCGTCTTTTCCCTTTCGGTATCGGGGCAACCTGCCCTGGGCGCGCCGGAGTTGTCCGATCACCTGCAGCGCGTGGAATGGCGGCTGGCGCCCGAGGACGGCAGGCTTTTCCGGCGCGTCTGGACAACACTCATCCCGGCAGACACACAGGCCCTGCAGCCTGAAATCACGGTAATGGCCGGTGTCGAAGACCTGCGCATCCGCAGCTACTGGAGCGGCCTGGGCTGGGTCGACGGGCCAACCAACCCGATGCTGCAGAACCGACCGGCCCCAAGCGCCGAAGAAGACGACGACCGGGTAGGTCCGGCTGCGGAAAACTACTCCGACTTCGTCCCGCTGGCGATCGAGGTTACACTGGTCACCACAACTTGGGGCGAGATCACCTTGATCGAGACACTGAAATGACCCGCCAGGCCGGTTTCGTGCTGGTGAACGCGCTGGTGATTGTTGCGGCCCTTGCCGGGGCGGCGGTGTTCCTGCTGACCCGGGCCGAAGGTGGTCGCGCGCGTTTGCAGGCCAGCCAGACCGCCGGACAACTCAGCTATTATCTGGATGCCTTCGATGCGCTGGCGATCACCATGCTGAATGCCGACCTGATGACCAGCAATCATGATGATGCCAATGAAGCCTGGGCAAAGACCGACATCGCCGTTCCGCTGGACCGGGGCCGCGTCGCCGGCCGGATTCTGGATCAGCAGGCATTGTTCAACCTCAACTGGCTGAATGACCCAACCCATGACGCGGCGCAGAGCGCTTTTGACAAGCTCCTGCAACGGGCCAGCCTGTCGCCCCGCGTCGGCGATCTGATCAGGGATTTCATTCAACCGGGCGGACCGGACAACAAACGCGCCTATGCGGCGCTGACCCCGGCCCGCGCCCCGATTGGCGGTGCCCTGCTGATGTTTGACCAGATCAGCGAGATTCCCGGCCTCAGACCACAGGAAACAGACCGCCTGCGCGCCGTTGCGACTGCTCTGCCCGGCGGGCTTCCGGTGAACATCAACACCGCCTCTGTCGAGATGCTCGTGGACCTCATGCCGACACTGCCGCCCAGCACGTTGTACCAGATACTGAACACCCGCGACCGGACGCCTTTTCTGTCTGTAGATGGTTTCATCGACGCGCTGGAAGATCGCCTGGGCGAGCAGTTGCCGGAAGAATTTTCACCAGCACGCCTCACGGTGTCCTCGGAATGGTTCCGCACAGACATCGCTGCCGAACTGGATGGGCAACATGCAAGACGCATGACATTGCTTTACCGTCTCAACCGCCAGAGCGGGACATATGTGCGCCTCCGGGTCAGCCAATATGACTGACTTGGATGCCTGCCCATTGATCAATCCTCGCGGAGCCTGCATCGTGGCACCGCAGAAATGGGCGGGATACGACAGGTGACCGAAGTGGCCACATATGACGCGGGCAAGGACTTTGTCGCGCTGACCGGCGACGGCACCGCCCCCGGTGCCCAGCAGGTTGCGGTTGTCTGCGGCGCGGATGTTCCGGTCATCACTCTGGACCTACCCCCTGGCCTGCGCGGGCAGGCCCGCGAGCAGGTCGCCCGCCGCCAATTGCAGGACCGCGCAGGGCTGACGGCGGAAACCACCGAGATCAGGCCCATCTATCCCCCGAAGCAGAGCGAGAAATGGTCGAAGGTCCTGATCGCGGACGCCGCCCTGTTGGCAGAGTGGAAGGCCATCGCCGGCCCCCATTGCCGTGCTGTTTTGCCCGACTACCTGTCCTTGCCGACCGCCTCCGGCATCTGGTCCATGGCGATGCGGAACGACATGCTGATGGTGCGCCTTGGGCCTGACGAAGGGTTCACCGCGCAACCTGATCTGGCAATGGTGATGCTGGAAATGCAGCTTGATCAGGCCAGGGACATCCTCCCCGGTGCCATATTGTGCCTTGGCACCGCACCGGACGGGCTGAAAGCACTTGCTGACATCCACGACGTCCCACTCATCGCCTCCCCCGCCGAGGCCAAGGGCCTGGGGCTGGAAGTGCCTGCGGTTCTCACCCATGGCGAGATTGAATTCGATCTGCGGCGCGATCCGCAGATGGCGCGGACCAAATTACGTAAACAGGTCCTGCCCTGGCGCTGGCCGCTGCTTTTCGCGCTGATTGCCGCAGGCCTGTGGTCTGCCTCTCAGGTCATCGAAACACGGCGGATCGAAACCCGAACCGCCCAACTGAACACCCAGACCCGTGAACTGGTACGCGACAAGTTCATCCCGACGGGGCCACTGCTGGACATGCGCATTCAGGTCAGCCAGGTGCTGGCCGAGCGTCAGCTGCGCGCAGCGGGCTGGCAGGACAAGATAACGGCGCTGGACCTTTTTGCCACAGCGGCCGGCGTTCTCAGCACCCGTGGCGTGGAAACCGATCAGGTCAGCACCGTATCCGCAACAGAGGTTGCTCTGGATGTGACAATGCCCGATTTCGCCAGCGTCGACCAGCTTGCCAGCGACCTGCGCGCTGCCGGGCTGACGGTAACTGTCGTGCAATCGCGTGTCAGCGAAGGCTCCGCCGCCGTGCGCAGCGAAATCCGCCTGCGCCCCCCCGGGACGGAGGCGGCAAAATGAGCGGACGGTTGATTGATTTTCTGCTTCAGCGGTCCGGGCGCGAAAGGATGTTGCTGGCCCTGCTCTTTGCTGTCGGCCTGCCCCTGCTTGTGATTTTTGCGGTTCTGCTGCCATTGAAGGACGGCAGGGATGCTGCACTCGCGGAAAATGCCGAGGCCGTTGCGCTGAACATCTGGGTCCGGGACCGCGCTGCCGAACTGGACCAGATCGCCCAGGGCCCGGAACAGGCAGCGACCGCACCGATCGGATCAAGCGCCATAGAGGAAAGCCTGATCGCTGCCGGTCTGCGCCCCTTTGTCAGCGAGTTGGCGGTGGCGGACCAGGGCGTCGTCGAATTGCGGTTCGATCAGGTCAAATTCACCGCCTTGGCAGACTGGATGTCCGCCAACAGCCGCAGTTGGGGCTATGACATCTCGTCCTTCCGCTTCGAAACAACAGAGGAATCCGGCAAGGTCAGCGCCAGGCTGGCCCTGACCCCGGCCTCCTGAACCTTACCTCATCCCGCTGAGACGCGACTGGATGCTGGCCTTGCGACCCGCCAGGCTGCCCAGGGGGTCCAGATCAGGGTTGGTCGCCAGCACTTCGGTCAGCGCCGCCTCTGCCTGCTCAAGGTAGGATTTTCCGGCCTCCCTGTCGCCTTTTGCCAGCGCCTTGAGGCCAAGTTCATGCACCGCGGTGGCCTGCACAGACAGGGCTGCCGCACGTCCGTCGCCATTTTGCGACTGCGCCAGCTTGCCCGCTTCCTGCGCGGCGGCATCGAAATCACCCGCGCGGAGATAGCCATGGGAAAGCTCCAGACGGATACGCGGCTCGAACCCGCCTGCATCGGGAACAAGACGTTTGTAGACGCGGTTCGCCTTGGCAAAATCGCCGCCTTCCAAGGCGTTTCGCGCAGTAGAATACTCTGTTTCAAAGGACTTTTGACCAAGGCTGCCGTTCTCGGCACAGCTTGAGATCAGAAGGGCGCACAGAACAATCGTCCCGGCCCGGGCGTGTGTGTATACCTGCATTTGCCTGCTCTTTATTTATTGGTTTATTAAGTTTACCTTTACCACAGGACGGGATTTGCGTCTACAAATCCCGTCCCGAACGCGCAGGAGCGGTGCAACAATGCGACTGATAGCTGCGATAATGACACTGATTGCCCTCGCCGCCTCGGGGCTGGCGGGTCAAAAGCTTCATGAAACGCTGAACACCCCCGGCGACGAAGTCACAGGCGTCCGTGTCACGGATGGCGAGGTTGCCGAACCGCAACCACCGGCCCAGCCGCCAAGACCAAGGCGCTGGCCCGCCGTGTTCGGAGAGCTTCAGCCCCCCAAACCGCCGCCCGCTGCTGAACCGCAGCCACCCGCCCCGACGCCCGAACCTCAGCCGCCACGCCCCCCGCTGGACAGTCTCGGCTATGCCCTGAAAGGGGTTGTGCGCGTGGATCAGAAGATCTGGGCGATGGTGTCGCATCCCACCGGCGATCAACTGATGCGGGTGGGCGACACGCTCAGCAACGGGGCGACCGTCAAGCGCATCGACGAGCAGGGTGTGTGGGTCGACAACGGGGGTGATGATCTGGCGCTCCTCGGATTTGTCGAGGAAAAGCAACCGCCCGGCTGACAATGCCGCGCGACCGATTGGCCACATCCCGCGGGATTGCGCATGAAAGACGTGCATCGCTGTCGAATATGCGCTAGGATTCAAGCCAATACATGGCAAATCCCCCGAATGCGGTCATCAAGAACCTGCACCGGGCTTGAGGCAGAGAGCGGTCATGAAACGTATTTTATCCCTGAGGGCGGCAATGCTGGCCCTTTCTATGGCATGTTGTCAGGCTCTCGCCTGGGTTGTGGTCACGGCCCCCCCGGCTGCTGCCCAGATTGAACTGGACCTGCGCGATGCGGATCTGCGCAGCTTTGTCGAGATCGTGTCAGAGGCAACCAACCGCAGCTTTGTGCTGGACCCCAATGTGCGCGGCACTGTCACGGTGCTGGCCCCCGATACGCTGACCCCGGCGGAACTCTACGACGTCTTCCTGAACGTTCTTGAACTGAACCGGCTGACCATCGTGCAGGGATCCAGCGTCGACCGGATCGTCCCGATGAACGTTGCGCGCGAACTGTCCTCCGGCCCGGCACGGACCGCACCCAAAGGCTTCGAGACCCGGGTGATCGAGGTCAACAATGTACCCCTGACAGAGATCATCGAAGTGATCCGCCCCCTGCTCCCCGCGGAGGCCGTGCTGTCCCCCGTTCCGGGGTCCAACCTGCTGATCCTGTCGGACAGGGGCCAGAACCACGCCCGGATCGAAGCCTTGATCCGCCGTCTGGACACCCCGCGCGAACGGCCCATCGAAATGGTACGCCTGCGCAATGCCGATGCCGCCGAGGTGCTGCAGGTGATCCAGTCCATGCAGATCGTTCCCGACGATGCGGCGGTCTCCATCGACCGGCGTTCCAATGCGCTGATCGTCTCCGGCTCTGACAGCCTGGTGCAGCAGATCCGCACGCTTGCCTCGCGGCTGGACACGCAGAACGCCAATGTCGCCTCCCGCGCGGTCGAATTGAACTATGCCGATGCCACCCGTCTTGCGGATGTGGTGACCCGCGCCATCACCAACGAACAACGCGCCGAAACCGATGCGGCTGTCCGGATCATTGCGGAGACACAGACAAATACCCTGCTGATCACCGCCCCGCCCGAACAGATGGGCGACATCATCGAAATGGTACATTTCCTTGATCGCCGCCCCACCCAGGTGCTGGTCGAAGCGGTCATCTTTGAAATGTCGGTCATTGGCTTTGCCGACCTGTCCGCGCAATTCGGCGCAATCCTCAACGACGCGATCATCGGCGGCGTGGAGTTCACTCTGGACGGGCGTCCCAGCCTGACCAGCCTTGTGTCCTCCGTTCTGAACAACACCACAAACACCGTGCCGACCCCGGGCAACGGCGGCTATTTCGGCGTCGGCGCGCGCAATTCCAGCGGTGAGGGCATCGTCGGGCTGCTCGGCGCCATCGCCTCCACGAATTCGACCCGCCTTTTGTCCACCCCCTCGATCATGACCCTGAACAACCAGGAAGCCGAGATCGTGGTGGCGCAGAATGTACCGTTCGTGACCGGTTCCTTCGCCCAGGTTGGTGAAACCGCCCAGCCGGACAACCCGTTCCAGACCATCGAACGCCAGGATGTGGGCCTGACCCTCAAGGTGACACCGCAGATCAACGCGGACCGCACCGTGCGGATGGAGATCGAACAGGAAGTATCGAACCTGACCAACAGCAAGTCCTCAGCGGGGGGAGAGATCACGGCACGCCGGGCCCTGTCCACAACCGTTCTGGTGCGCGACGGCAATGTGATCATGTTGGGCGGGCTTCTGGAAAATGGCTCCGGGTCCGTGTCGCAACGGGTTCCAGGGCTCAGCAAATTGCCACTTGTCGGTGGTCTGTTCCGGGGCAAGAACGCCAACAAGAACCAGCGCGTGCTGCTGGTCATGTTGCGCCCGCGGGTGGTCAAGGATGACCATGAAGCCCGCAAGATCACCACAGCGATTGCCCGTGAGGCGAAAAACGCGACCCTTGCGCTGCAACCCCCCGATGATGGACAGTACCCGAAGACGCCCAGTGGCACCCTGCCCTTCGATGGCGTGGATTTGAACCAACCCTTTGACGCCGGATTTGTCGATGACTTTGCGCAAAACCGAAACTATCCCCCCCTCCCGACCCGGCTTCGGTTCAAAGGAGGACGTGACTGATCCGGCCCCGGCAGAGCGGCGTTTGCCGTTCGTCTTTGCCCGCGATCAGCAGGTGATACTGGATGGTTCGGATATCATCCTGGGACCGGCCGCCACCCAGACAGGCCTGCGCGAGGCGCAGCGGCGCGCGGCAAGGCAGGGGCCGCTGACCCTTGTCACCCAGGATGCAGCAGGTTTCGAAACAACGCTGGCACGGGTCTATCAATCCAAGGACGACAGCACCGACACGCAGAACACGTTGTCCTTTGACCTGGAAGACACCGGCGGCGGTGGTCAGGGTCCGGCCCGCCAGCGCGATCTTCTGGAAGATTCCGGCGATGCTCCGGTCATTCAACTGGTGAATCAACTGCTGCGCCGCGCCGTGACGGCGGGTGCGTCAGACCTGCACATCGAGCCCTATGAAGGCGGCCTGCGGGCGCGAATGCGCGTTGATGGTTTTCTAAAGACGGTGATGGACCGCTCTGACGTGCCCGTAAAGCGGGTGGTGTCGCGGCTCAAGGTCATGGCCGGTCTCGACATCGCGGAAACGCGGCTGCCGCAGGACGGGCGCATCCCCCTGTCCTTGGGCGGGCGGCAGATCGACACTCGCGTCAGCTCGCTTCCCGGCAACTACGGCGAACGGATCGTTCTGCGGATTCTGGACCGCTCTGCCGGGCTCATGGAGTTGTCCGACCTGGGTCTCAGCAAGGATCAGGTCACGCTGCTGCACCGGCTGGCGGCGCTGCCGAACGGCGTGATCCTCGCCACCGGGCCGACAGGTGCGGGCAAGACGACCACACTCTACTCCCTGCTGAAGCTGGCCAACCGGGACGAGCGCAATATCGTCACTGTCGAGGATCCCATCGAATACGATCTTCCCGGCATCTCCCAGTCCCAGATCAACGCCGAGATCGGGATGACCTTTGCCAACGGGCTGCGCGCCACCTTGCGGCAGGATCCGGATGTGATCCTCGTGGGGGAGATCCGCGACGGCGAAACCTCCAGCGTGGCCGCACAGGCCGCACTGACCGGGCACCTCGTGTTTTCCTCGCTGCACGCCAACGGATCGGTGGGCGCGGTGGTGCGCCTGCGCGACCTGGGGCTGGACGACTTCCTGATCGCGGCCACCCTGCGCGGCGTGATTGCCCAGCGGCTGCTGCGCCGCCTGTGCAGCGCCTGCCGCCGCCCCCATGCACCAAGCGAGGCCGAGGCCGAACATTTCAACCGACATGGCCTGCGGGTTCCCGAAACCATTTACGCCGCAGAAGGCTGCACAGCCTGCGGCAATTCCGGTTATGCGGGCCGGGTCGGTATCTTCGAGATGATCGAAGTAGGTGAAGCCCTGCGTGCGGCCATTGATGCCGGCGCCAGCGAAGCCGAGATGCGCAGGCTGGCACTGACCGGGCGGGAAACCTTGATCGGACAGGGCCTGATCGAAGTCGCGGCGGGACGGACCAGCATCGCCGAGACCCTCCGCGTGGTCGGGGACGTCGCGTGAGAGCTTACGCCTATGTTGCGTACACCAAAGCGGGAAAGCGCAAATCCGGCACGGTGATCGCCGATACCGAAGCCCATGCCGCTGCCCAGCTTGCCGAAAAGGGACTTTTCGTCTCTGAGCTGAATGAACGGCGCAACAGAACGACATCGGGGCTTTTTTCCGGCCAGAGACGCACCACCCTGAGCCCTGACCTTCAAGCGGTGTTCACCCGGCAAATGGCTGTCCTGCTGGGTGCCGAACTGCCGGTGGACGAAGCATTGGAAGCGGTCCGGCAAGGCGGACACCCCAGCCTTGATGCGGTGGCCGCGCGGGCGCGCGCGGACCTGATGGATGGCTCAACCCTGTCGGATGCATTGCGACGGACACAGGCGGGCTTTGCCCCCTATTATGTCGCATCCGTCCGGGCCGGTGAGACGGCCGGCAACCTCGCCGGTGTGTTCAACGAACTTGCCGATCACCTTGAAAACCAGGGGGTGGACAAGGCACAGATCTCGACCGCGCTGATCTATCCTGCATTTGTCGCCGCTGTCGCCCTGCTGGTCTGTGCGATCCTCATGGTCAACGTCGCGCCTGAGATCGTGGCGATGTACGAGCTGTCCGACCAGCCGCTGCCCTCCATCACGCAGGTGGTGCTGGGCATCAGCAACTGGATACAGGCCAATTTCACCATTCTGCTGATCGGCCTGGCGTGCCTTGTCGCTTTCGGCTTTGCCTCCGGGCGTGTGCCTGCCATCCGTGCCCAGCGCGACAAGCTGTTCTTGCGCCTGCCATTGGTGGGCCGTTTCATGCGCCTGTCCGCCGCCGTGCAATATCTGCGCACGCTGGCGCTGGTTCTCAGCAGCAGGAACACCGTGCCTGTCGCCATCCAGAACGCTTCCGAAGTCTTGGATGTGGCCCGGTTCCAGCAGGAAGCCGCACAGGTTTCGCTGGCGATCTCGCGGGGCGAGACGATGTCGCAGGCGCTGCGCGCGCTGACGATCATCCCGCCCGTCGCAAGACAACTCATCCAGGCGGGGGAGGCCTCTGTCAGGCTGGCCAGCATGACAGAACGCAGCGCGGTGCTGGTCGAGAACGGCCTTTCCACCGAACGCAAACGCATTGCCGCATTGCTTGAACCGGCCTTGATGATGCTGGTGGGCGCAATGGTGCTGGTCATTGTCCTTGCCGTGCTGCTGCCGATCTTCGACCTGCAGGCCGTTGTGGCGGGCTGAGCCCCGGTTCCGGCGCGGGTCCTGCACTTGCGGTAACGCCCGCCCAGCTGATCGAATGCCCATGCGTGCAACACGCGCGGCAAAAGAATTTCACTGAATTGCCGATTCGACTGTATAATCTTCTGGTTTGATCCACTTGATTTCCACGTCGGAGCTTTTCTGAATGCGCCAAGCAACTGGCAAATCTGCACCAATTTGCAATTTCCTGGCTGCCAACCCGTCAGATGCACCCGATTGGCTGCCCCTGCCTCCGCCGCCCTCGCACCGCTGGCCGGAGACGCAATTCAACCAGGCTTATCAGGACTTCCTGGATGCACATGTCGCCTACTGGGGCAGCGAGGAATGCGTTGTTCTGCCCAAATTTGCGGGAAATGCCCTGCGGACCGTGGCCAACTGGCGGCGCGGCTGCCGCGCCGTCGATGTGATCATGCCCATGGGCACCCCGGTTGCCAGTTTCATGGACCGGCGCGGACGGCCCAGTGATCGCTGGGATGGCGGCGAAGGTCTGGGGATCACCGGCAATCACACCACCCATTCCGGCGTGCTGGCGGGCTACCTCCTGGACGCCTACGGATCGGTCATCGGTCTGAAGCTTTGGGAAATCTACCCCGGCGCCGGCCGGGTGCGTCGGCGGATCTATCCGGTGGACGACAGCCGCTTTGGCACGGCGAACGCGCGGGCCTACCATGCGGTATTCGATATCGACCAGGCACCGCTTGGCGGCCCGGATAATCCGTATTATCGCCTTTGGCTGGCAAAACGTCAGACGCCTCCGGTCCGGTCAGGCTGGGCCGCCCACACGCCAGCCGCAGCCGGGCGTTGCGCAACGCCCCTGCCGCGCGTCCAACCCTTGCGCCTGGGCCCCAAGGCGTGACCGGCAGCCCCAGCTTCCTGCGCCGCCTGCTGCGACGGTCCGCCAGTGCTTTGGATAGTCCCGATACCGTTCAGCCAGCCCCGCAACGCATTCTGATCACGCAGCGGGAGCTGAAGAACTACGGCGGCTCGGAGTTCTTCGCCATCGAGGTCGCGCGCGCCCTCAAGAACCGGGGACGCGAGGTTGCCATCTATTGCCCTGCCCCCGGAAAACTGGCCAATATCGTCACGCCCAGCGGTATCCCGGTCTGCGAAACACCTGCTGAGGTGCCCTTCACACCTGATGTGATCCACGGTCAGCATCATTTGCCGACCATGGCGGCGCTCGCGCATTTCCCGGACACGCCCGCAATTTACTGCTGGCACGGCACAAGGCCCTGGGTCGAACGCCCCCCCGTCCATCCCCGCATCCGCTTTCATGTGGTCACGTCGGAGCGGATGGCCCCCCGGCTGGCCACCGAAACCACCATCCCCGAAGACCGTATCGTCACGATCCCCAATTTCGTCGATCTGGAGCGTTTCTCCCGGGTGCGCAAGACCATCGCCAGACCGGCACGCGCTGTCCTTTATGGCCAGTCAGGGTTCTACCCCGCAGAGCTGGAGCTGCTTGAAACGGCCTGCGCGGATCATGGCATCGCGCTGGACAAGGTTGGCTATGCATATGGCAACCCCCGCCCCCGCCCGGAGTATTTCCTGCCCGACTACGACATCGCATTTGCCATCGGACGCTCGGCCATCGAAGCGGCGGCCAGCGGATGCGCGGTGATCCCGGTTGTGCCGCAACTTGCCGGGGCAATTGTGGTTCCGGACACGCTCGACGATTGGGCCGCTTCCAATTTCAGCCCGCGTTACTTTACCTCGGCCAGCGTCATGGACAGCGATTGGCTGGGCCGGCAACTGGCAGACTTCGACCAGGAAAAGGTACGCCAGGTCACCCATGCGATCCGCGATCGCTTCTCGATTGGTCCCGCAATCACTGAATTCGAAAGCCTGTATCTGCGGGCGGGTTCAACCGGCCCGGCACAGGGAAGCGGGTCCGAATTCGGGCTCTACCTGACCACCATGGCCCATGAAATAGATGCCATGTGGGGCGATCTGGAGTGCCGCAAGGTAGATGAGCCCACAATCCAGGCCCGCATTGCCGCACTGGAAGCGGCGCTGGCCGACGCAGAGAACCGCACGCGCGCCCTGACGGACAAATTGCTCGAACAGGCGCCGGCACCATCCGGTTCGGAAAATTCATGAGATGCCCGCCTGACGAGGTTTCCCGCTGTTCGCCGCAGGCTGCACCGGGTTCGCAGTGTCGGTTCGCCTGCACGCCAAAGCCACGCGTCTTTGACACGCCCTGCCAGTTTCCTGCGTTCACGGGTGATCATCTGGGTGCCAACAGGTATCTGGTCACGCCATCCCAGGCTTATGCGCTCACATTTGGCCGGGATCAGTCGGCCCGGACCCAAGGACGTCCTTGATAAAGGTCGTCATCCAGTCATAGGCGGTCCGGCGCTGGCCTGTGCCCTTGTGCGCCAGGAGTCTGACAGTGAACCGCGGCAGAGGAATCGGGATATCGAGCACCTGCAGGTTCCAGGTCTCCGAAAAGGCGACGGCGCTGCGGTGCGGCACCACGCCGATCAGGTTGCTTTCCCTGATCGTGGCGGGCAACACGTTGAACTGCGCCAGGGTCAGGCGCACATCAAAGGCGGGTTCGTCAGCGTGGACAACATGGCTCACGGCCTGCCAGTGCCCTGCGGCATCGGAAACAACCGCATGGGCCGCGTTTCGGAAAGTCTCTTCGTCCAACGCGCCCTGAATCGTCGGGTGATCGCGACGGACGATGGCCGCATAGTGTTGGTCGATAAGGTCTATCTGAGACAATGCGGGGTCCTGGGTTTCCAGCTTGCCGATTGCAAAGTCGAGACGCCCGGACTTCAGCAGAGAATCCACCTGGGTAATCTCCAGTGGCGTCGCCTCGATCCGTATGCCAGGTGCCCGTTTCTGAAGAGCGCCGACAAGTGGCGGCAGGAATGTCAGCGCCCCGATATCCGAAAACGCGATGGTGAACCGGTCCCTTGTGGTTTTGGGGTCAAAGGGTTCGTCCGCACGAAACGTGCCTTCCAGCTGGTTCAGCGGACTGCGGCATTCGAGATAAAGCTGGGTGGCAAGTGACGTCGGGGTCATGGACCGCGACCCCCGGATGAACATCTGGTCGCCGGTGATGTCACGCAACCGTCCCAAACCCTGCGATATCGAGGGCTGAGAGACATTCAGGCGCTCTGCGGCCCCCGTTGTCGAACCGCATTCGTGCACCGCAACCAGTATCCGAAGGAGGCCGAGATCGTTCACCTGTTTTCCTGCCGTATATTACTGGACAGGAGTTATTTAATGTATGCACCAAGTTCAGTCTAGCGCTAACATGAGCCTGCTTCGTAACCCGCCACATCCCTATCCATTGGCCCGGCACCGGGTCTGAACCCTGAAACGACAGGGCGCAGCGGGGCCGATCAGACCAGCAAGTCCCGCGGCACCCTCACGCCTCAGGCATCGGGGGCTGCGGTCTTGCACGCCTTGGTCCAGTCTTCTGTCAGGCGCAGGATCACCTTGCCGCCAAGGTCCGCCGCCGAGGTTCCAACCCACAGCGCATAATCCCCTGCCGGCGCTTTCCACGCATTGCTGTCCACATCGAAATAGGCCAGGTCGCGCATGTCCAGTGCGATCCGCACCTCGGAGGCCGCGCCCGTTTCCAGAGTCAACGCCTTGAACCCGCGCAGCTCCTTGACCGGTCTTCCCCGCCCTTCCGGCGGCGCGACATAAAGCTGTACGACAGCCTTGCCACGACGTTGCCCGGTGTTCATAACCGGAACAGTGACCGTCACGCTGCCGCCCGCGTCGATCTCGGAGGCCGAAGCCACCGGCGCGCCGATCTCAAAGTCGGTGTAGGACAGGCCGAACCCGAACGGATACAAGACACCCGCCCCACCCTTTGCGTCGTAATGCCGATACCCAATGAACACGCCCTCGTCATAGCTGACATGGCCGTTGTCGCCCGGATAGTTGCCGGTGGTCGGATTGGCGTCGAGCGCATTCGGGAAGGTCTGTGGCAAGCGCCCGCCTGGCTCCGCATCGCCCATCAGGACATCGGCAACGCCGTGCCCAAGCTCCTGCCCCGGATACCAGGCCTCAAGGATCGCAGCCACGTCGTCTTTCCACGGCATGACCACCGGTCCGCCGGTCTGAAGCACAACCACGGTGTTGGGGTTGGCTGCGGCCACGCGCGCAATCAACGCGTCTTGCTCGCGCGGCAGCGACAGGCCCGGCAGGTCCCGCCCCTCGCTGTCCCACTCGGGTGTGCGTCCCACAAAGAGCACAGCAACCTCGGCATCGCGCGCGATCTCTTCCGCGCGCTTCAGCCCGGCTTCGCCGAGCGGACGGTGAACGCCGACGCGGAAGGCCTGGATGCCGTCCATGACTCCGGTGGTGGACTGGTAATCGACCCGGAAGTGGTAGGTCTTTCCTGCTTCAAGGTCGATCTCCACGATCCGCTCGTCACCACCGAAATCGTAATAGGTCGCCCCTGTCGGCTCCCAACCGTCCCAGCCATCGACGACCAGCGCGTCATCGACATAGAGACGGGCAAGACCGGCATTCGCCAGACCCAGCTCATGGCGGCCACTTTCGGTCGGCGTGAATTCGAACGTGTTGCGGACCGAGAACACCTTGAGGTCTACGCCCGGCTCGTTTGAGCCGAACCATTTGGCATCGGATTGGTTGTACTGCTTCTCAAACGCAACCGGCCCGGTAAAATCCGGGCTGTTGTAAAAGGTCGAAGTCATCGGCCCCTGCACCACCGGCAGAAGCAGATGGTTCGCGCAGCCGGTCTCGAAACGGATGTCCAGCTCGTCGCGGGCCTTGAGGCCTTCCAGCGGGCTGATGCGATAATGCGCATTCACCCGCGCGCTGCCGCCGCCCATGATCCGGGCCACATCGGCATTCGGCCCGATGACGGCCACCTTGGCCTTCTGGCCGGATTGCAGCGGCAGGATGCCATTGTTCTTGAGCAGCACGGTCCCTTCGGCCACGGCCCGCCGGATCAGCGCGCGATGGTGCGGGGCATCGACCGATTGCTCCTCTTTCGGGTTTTCCTTGATGCGGACACCCGCGCGGTCGACCAGACCCAGAATGCGCCGCGCCCCGTCGGTGACCATATCGATGTTCACCTCACCGCGCTCGATCGCATCGAGCAGCTTTTGCCCGCGATAAAGCGCCGGTCCGGGCATTTCGAGGTCGAGACCCGCGTTCATGCTCTCCGCCGTGGTCTTTACCGCCGTCCAGTCAGAGACCACCACCCCGTCAAAGCCGTATTCGTCCTTCAGCAGGTCACTCAACAGCCACTTGTGCGCGCTGGTGTAGGTGCCGTTGAGCTTGTTGTAGGAACACATGACGGCCCAGACACCCGCCGCGACCGCCGCCTCGAAGGGCGGTAAATAGATTTCCCGCAGCGCCCGGATGCCGATATCGCTCGACATGGTCATCCGCTGATATTCGCTCTCGTTGCCGATGAAGTGCTTGATCGTGGCACCAATCCCGTTCGATTGCAGCCCGTCGATATAGGCCAGCGCGATCTCGGTCGTCAGTTCGGGATCTTCGGAATAACATTCGAAGTTGCGGCCATTGAGCGGCCCGCGATGCATGTTGACCGTCGGTGCCAACAGGACGTTGGCGCCCTTGGTCCGGGTTTCCTCTGCCAGGGCCGCGGCAATCTCGCGGACAAGCTCCGGGTTCCAGCTTGACCCCAGCGCAATCCCCGCCGGGAAGACCGCCGCCGTCGGGCCGTTCTCGGTCACCCCGCCGCGCGCCCCGTTGGGGCCATCGGTGACCTTCGCAGCAGGCACGCCAAGCCGTTCGATGGCGACTGTTTCCCAGAAGTTGGCACCCGCGAGGAGAGAGACCTTTTCCTCAAGCGTCAGTTTTTGCAGAGTGTCTTCAACCCAGGCAGTATCCATCATCATTCCTTCTAATTTTTTGGCTTCGATCAAAGCCGCACGCCGGATTCCGCATCAAAGAGCGAGAGGGTGCGGGACGAGAAACCAAGCTCCATTTCAGTGCCGCGCGGCGGATTGAGCTTCAGCTCGCTGCCAAAGCGGACCGACGCCTTCTGACCTGCTGTGGTGCCCCACAGCACGCTGTCGGCCCCCATCGACTCGGATACCTTGACGGTGAAAGGCAGGCGCAAAGGCAGGTCCCCGGCATCGACGAACAGATGCTCTGGCCGGATGCCCAGCACCGCAGTGACGGACTGCCCGACCGGCGCGTCAAAGGCATAGTCGGATACGTCAATTTCCGGTCCGTCATTGATCACGAAGACGGTCTTGCCCGCCTCTGAGCGCAGGCTGCCGTCAAAGAAGTTCATGCCGGGCGAACCAACAAACCCCGCCACGAAAAGGTTCGCAGGGCGTTCGTAGATATCCTCGGGCGAGGCAAGCTGCTGGATCACGCCGTTCTGCATGACGGCGATGCGGGTGGCCAGGGTCATGGCTTCGACCTGATCATGGGTCACATAGATCATGGTTTTGCCGATGGTCTGGTGCAATTCCTTCAGCTCGACCCGCAGTTCCGCGCGCAGCTTGGCGTCGAGGTTCGAAAGGGGTTCGTCGAAGAGATAGATATCGGCATCCCGCACCAGCGCCCGCCCGATGGCCACGCGCTGGCGCTGACCACCGGACAGGGCCGCCGGGCGCCGCTTCAGATAGGGTTCGATCTGGAGCATCTTTGACACCCGGTCGATACGCCGCGCGATCTCGTCCTTGGGCATCTTCGCCATGCGCAGGCCAAAGCTCAGGTTTCCCTCGACCGTGGTCTGCGGGTAAAGCGCGTAGGACTGGAAAACCATCCCGATGCCGCGATCCTTCGGTTCCGCGAGGGTCTTGTCCTCGCCACCGATGCGGACCTTGCCGCCGGTCACGTCGATGAGCCCCGCAATCGCGTTGAGCAAGGTCGACTTGCCACAGCCAGAGGAGCCGAGCAGTACGATAAACTCGCCTTCTGCAATCAACAGGTTGAGGTCTTTCAGTACGCTTACGGCACCAAATTGGACGTCGAGATTTTCGATTGAAACTTCAGCCATGTCTTATCCCTTCACGGCGCCGGCAGCGATACCGCGCACAAACCAGCGCCCGGAAGCCAGATAGATTATCAGGGGAACCGCAGCGGTAAGGATGGTTGCGGCCATGTTCACGTTGTAGGCCTTCTCGCCCTGCGTCGAATTGACGATGTTGTTCAGCAAGACCGTCATCGGCTGGTTGTCTGATCCGGCAAACACCAGACCGAACAGGAAGTCGTTCCAGATGTGTGTGCTTTGCAGGATGACCGCGACGATCAGGATCGGCGGCGAGAGCGGCAGGATCAGCCGGATGAAGATGACCCAGAAGCCACCGCCATCGACCCGGGCCGCGCTGAACAGATCACGGGGCAGCCCGGCATAGTAGTTGCGGAACAGGAGCACCATGATCGGCATGCCAAAGATCACGTGAATGGCCACGATCCCGGCAAGGCTGTTGTAAAGCCCCACCTGGCTCAGCATCCGCACCAACGGGTAGATAAAGACCTGATAGGGAATGAAGGCCGCAACAAGCAGGATGCCAAAGATCAGCTCGGTGCCTTTCGGACGCCAGAACGAAAGGGCATAGCCCGTCACCGCCCCCAGCAGGATCGACAGCACCGTCGCGGGCACCATGATCATGACCGAGTTGAAGAATCCGACCGACAGGCCATTGCAGTTCAGACCCGTACAGGCGGAGTTCCAGGCCGTGATCCAGGCCTCCAGCGTCGGGGCGTCCGGCAGGGCAAAGATCGAGGTGACGCGGATTTCATCCATCGTCTTCAGCGAGGTCACGACCATCACGTAGAAGGGCATCAGGAAGAAGGCCGCCGAGATCACCAGGAAAGCGTAGACGCCGGTGCGGGCCAATGTCTTTTCAGAATTCGCACGCATGATCATGCCTCCGCTTTCTGCGCCATGTAGCGGCGCGCGTAATACATCGGAACCAGGATCGCGATGACGGCGACCAGCATCATGATCGCGCCCGCATTCGCCAGGGCGACGTTCTGGCGGGCAAACAGGTTTTCCATCACGAACTTGGCGGGAACTTCCGTGGCATTCCCCGGGCCGCCGCCGGTCAGGGCAACAACAAGGTCATAGGCCTTCACAACCGAGACAGCGAGCAGCACGGTGGCCGTTGCCGCCATCGGCGCGATGATCGGCAGAACGATGGAAGTATAGACACGCCATTTCGCGATGCCGTCGATCCGCGTGGCCTTCCACAGGTCCTCGTCGACGCCCCGCAGACCCGCCAGCAGGATGGCCATGACCAGCCCGCTGCCCTGCCACACGGCGGCAAGGACAAGGATATAGATCGCCCGGTCGGGCTGCACGATCCAGTCGAAGGTAAAGTTCTCGAACCCAAGGCCCCTGACCGCGGCCTGAATGCCGAAACCGGGGTTCAGCACCCACTGCCAGACCAGGCCGGTGACCACGAAAGACATGGCGTAGGGATAAAGGAAAACCGTGCGAAAGAACGCCTCGCCCCGGATCCGCTGATCCATCATGATCGCCATGATAAAGCCGAAGACCAGGCAGATCGCGATGAAGAGCACGCCGAACACGATCAGATTGGTCACCGCCACCTGCCAGGCCGGCAGTTTCAGCAGCAGTTCGTACTGGTGGAAGAAGTTGAACTTGTAGATGGGCAGAAGTTTGGAGTTGGTCAGGGAAATGACGAACGTCCAGACAGTCGAGCCGACAAGTGCAACAAGCACGATGATCCAGACCGGCAGCATCGCCAGATAGACATGCGCGCGCGTTCCCGAAAATTTAGCCATCGCCAGATCCTCCATTGACGCGTGGGTGGTGCGCGCCGCAGGCAGCCCTGCGATGCGCATTTCTGGTCGGACTCAGGATCAGTAGTTTTCCAGGATGCCCGCGACGGTTTCGACGTAGTCGTCGGCGGTCGCATCGGGGTTGACCCAAAGCACCTTCAGCTCGGACCCCAACGCCCCGAGCTTCTCGGGCGAGAAGTTGATGAAGAGCGCCATGACCGAATTGCCGTCCGAGATCGCCTTGGCCCCCGCCGCCGCACAGGCGTTGAACTTGGATGTGTCCACGCCTGAGCGTACCGGCAGCGAGCCCATGGTCGCGGTGAACTCGGCCTGAACCTCGACAGAGGTGGTGACCTCGGCCAGTTTGGTCTGCGCTTCGGTCAGCCCGTCGCCCTTGGCGGGCATCGCCCAGACATCCCCGGCCACAACCAGCGGGGCCTGGTTCGGACCGACACCGCAAAGCACTTCTTTGCCGGGGGTAAAGCCTGCGGCACCGATTTCGCCAATCGCCCAGCCGCCCATGATGAAGAAGCCCGCTTCGCCGTTCAGGATCATCTGGTTGGTGATGTTCCACTGACGGCCGGAGACGCCGGAATCCGCATAGCTCGGCAGTTTCGCCATGATCTCTGCCACCGGGCGGAATGCGTCGGAGCGGACGAACTCGGCACCATCGGGTCCGGTGAACTTGCTCCACTCCTCGGTGCCGAGGACCGATGCAAGCACCGCCTGGAATGTGTTCATGAACCAGACGTCGCGGTCACCCGCCTAGGCAAAGGGCACAATGCCCGCTTCGCGCAGCTTGTCGCCGGTTTCAAAGAATTCGTCCCAGGTTTGCGGCATTCCGGCACCCACCTTGCCGAGCGCATCCGCAGAAGCGAAGAGGAAGTTGGTGCCCTGAAGCTGGATCGGCACGCCGTAGATGTGCCCGTCCCGGGTCACGGCATCCAGCACGGCCTGGGGCATGACGCTGGCCCAGTCATTCGCTTCGGCCACAGCATCAATCGGTGCCAGAACGGCGCTGTCGACAAGGTTGTCGATATCCGCGCCAAGGTTGAATTGCGCCGCGTCGGGCGGGTTGCCACCGACCATCCGGCTGATCGCGGATGTCTTCGCGGCGTCACTGCCGGCCACGGCCTGGTCGATCCATTCGCCGCCGGTGTCACCGTAGGCATCAGCAATCACGCCAACGCCCGCCGACTCCGCAGCGGATGTCCACCAATGAATGACCTCCGCAGATTGCGCGTTCGCAGTCACGGCCGTCGTCGCGGTCATGGCAAGAGCCAGAGCAAGATACTTCATTTATCCTCCCAATCGGCGACTGACCTATTCCTGGCGGTCGCCCCAAATCCGTTTGTGGTTTCGCATGCCTGACTTTACACCTCTCAAAGTCCATACGTGGCGGTTGGTATAGGCGCTAACATGATAGTCGAAAAATTATTTAACGCTCTTGAGTGTTATTGGAAAAATAATATCACTCGGGAAATGGCGTAAATTTGCGGCCTGTCTGTCGCTACTTGTGGTTGCAGACCCAGCCTTCGGCCCGCAGACGGTCTTCGCCCCCGGTTCATCATCTCGCGCAAGCAAAGCAACCGTTGGTCCCGGCCACCAAACGCTTTGATCTGGCTTAAACGGATCGCCACCCGTTATGATGCACCTCATGACCTCGACCAGCGACATACCGCTTCCCTTGCGCAATGCCCGTGTTCACGAGGCGTTCGGACCGGGTGCGGTAAGTTTTGCGGCCGTTGCGGCGGCGCGGGCCGGGACTGTGCTGTGGATCCGGGAGGCCTGGCAGACAGAGGCCATCAATCCAATGGGACTGTCGGTCTTCTTCGACCCGTCGAAACTGCTGCTGGCCCAGACCAGGGACCAGACCGAATCGCTCGCCATCGCGGAAGAGGCGCTTAAGGACGGCGCGGTACCGCTGGTCATTATCGAGACCAGCCGCCCGCTTGATCTGCGCATGGGGCGACGGTTGCTGCTTGCCGCAAAGGCGGGCCAGGCCACCGGATTGTGCCTGATCCCCGAAGGCATGGGCGGCAACGCTGCCGAAACCCGGTGGCATTGCACCCCGGTTTTCGATGCTGATGACTCGACTCTGATGCGCTGGGAAACTATCAAGAACAAATCAGGAACATTGGGGGCCTGGCATGTTCGATGGCATACAACGGCGCGTCGTCTCGATGTGGTTTCCCCGGCTGGCAAGCGACCGGGTTCTGCGGACGCGCCCGGTTGAAGGTCCCTTCGCGCTGACACTCAAACAGGCAAATGCAGAACGGCTGCATTGCCTGAACATGGAGGCCGAGCGGCAGGGCCTGTACCGGGGGATGACCCTGGCCGATGCGCGCGCCTTTTGTCCCGGTCTGTTCAGCCGTCCGGCCGATCCCGTTGCGGACACAGGCTTCCTGCATGTGCTGCGCCGCTGGGCCACGCGCTATTGCCCATGGGTCGGGATCGAGGGCGATGATGGCCTGGTGCTGGACATCACCGGCTCCGCGCATCTGTTCGGCAGCGAGGCGATGATGTTGGCCGATATGCGCCAGCGGTTGAGCCGTGCCGGGCTGACCGCGCGGATCGGGCTGGGCGATACGCGCGGCGCGGCCTGGGCACTGGCCCATCACGGCGAAGGCCGGACCGAAACCGGGGCGCCACTGGAGGCTTTGTCGGATTTGCCCGTTGCCGCGCTGCGGCTGGAAGAAGCCACCATTACGGGTCTGCAACGGCTGGGCCTGCGCAGGATCGGTGACCTGGAAAGCGCCGCCCGCGCCCCACTGGCCCGGCGCTTCGGCCCGGACCTGCTGCTGCGGCTGGATCAGGCGCTTGGCCGTCAGCCGGAACAGGTCACCCCGCTGTCCGAGCCACCCCATTACGGGATCCGCCTGAGCCTGCCTGAGCCAATCGGCCTGTCGGATGACGTGATGGCGGCCACATCGCGCCTGCTGGACCAGCTTTGCGCCAAGCTGAAAGCGCAGGAAGCCGGGGCGCGGGTGCTCTGCCTGACGCTGCGCCGGGTCGATCAAGAGGCACAGGCGGTCGAATTACGCCTGGCCAGCCCGCTCCGTGACGCCGCGCGCATCCTGCCGCTGTTCGCGCGCGGTGTGGGTGAGGTCGATGCCGGTTATGGGATCGACCAGATACGATTGGAGGCGGTGCAGGTTGAGCCGCTGCCGGTGCATCAGGTCAGCCATGTGTCTACGGGACGGGCGGACCAGCTGGATGACCTGATCACCCGGATCGGCACCCGGATCGGGCTGGAGAATGTGCAGCGTTTCCTGCCCGCCGACAGCCATATCCCCGAGCGCAGTTTCCTGATCGCCGCCGCTGCCTGGTCCGAACCGGGCGGGTCGTGGGTGGCCCCGCGCCCGCGCCCTGTGCGCCTGTTTCCGCCGGAATCGATTACCGGAACCGGGGCACGCCCACCCCGTCAGTTCCGTTGGCGGCGTATGTCACTGACCACGGCGCGGGCGACGGGGCCGGAACGGATCGCCCCGGAATGGTGGCTGCCCGATGACAACTGGCGCAGCGGAATACGAGACTACTGGCATGCGGAAACCCGGCAAGGGCGGCGGCTGTGGCTGTTCTACACGCCGCAAAACCCCGGCTGGTTCGTGCAGGGGGAATTCGCATGACAGCAATCCCGCGTAATGACCGCGCCATGAACCCACCGGGGGATTTTGGCCCGCGCAACACCTATGCCGAGCTCTGCGTGACCACCAATTTCACCTTCCTCACCGGCGCGTCCCATCCCGAAGAACTGGTCGTTCGGGCAGCGGAGCTTGGTCTGGCCGCCATCGCCATCACGGACCGCAATTCTCTGGCCGGGGTGGTGCGGGCCTACCGGGCGTTGAAAGAACTGCGGCGGGATATGGAAAACGACATCCGCATCCGTTCGCAGCACCAGATCGATCACTGCTCGCGTCAGGAGGTGGGGCAGCCCAGCCCGATCACGCGGCCGGATACCGTGCATTTGCCAAAGCTGATCGTCGGATGCCGCCTTGTCCTGCGGGACAGCGCGGTGGACTGGATCGCCCTGCCGCGCGACAAGGCGGCCTATCAGCGGCTGACGCGGCTTTTGACCCTGGGCAAGCGGCGGGCGGAAAAAGGCGGCTGCCATCTTGACCGGGCGGATCTGTATGAAGGTTGCGCGGGCATGATCCTGATCGCGCTGCCACAGGGCAGGCTGCACGCCGCCGCCGCGCATATCCGGCAGATGCAGCGCCGCTTCCCCGGCCATGTCTTTCTGGGGGCGGCGCCGCGCTATGACGGCTCCGATCAGGCCTATCTGAGGGAATGCGCCCGGCTGGCACTTGGAACTTCGGCACCGATGGTGGCGGTGGGGGATGTGCTGATGCACCGGGCCAGCCGCCGGCAATTGGCCGATGTGCTGACCTGCATGCGGGAACATATCACGATTGACCGGATCGGCACCCGCGCCCTGGCCAACAGCGAACGCCGGTTGAAAGGGCACGCGGATATGGCGCGGGTGTTCCGCGACCATCCCGCCGCCCTGCGCCGCACGCTGGAGATCACCACCCGGTGCAGCTTTGACCTGGGCGAACTCAGTTATGAGTACCCCGATGAGATATCCCAAGGCGAAACCCCGCAGGCACGGCTGGAGCGACTGACACGCGACGGGCTGAAACGGCGCTATCCGGCAGGCGCGCCGCAGCGGGTCCATGACCTGATAGACAAGGAATTGAAACTGGTCGAGGAACTGGGCTTTCCGGCCTATTTCCTGACCGTTTACGATATTGTCCAGTTCGCCCGCGCGCAGGGCATCCTGTGTCAGGGGCGCGGCTCGGCGGCCAATTCGATCCTGTGCTACCTGCTGGGCATCACCGATGTCTCCCCCGATCAGATCGCCATGGTGTTCGAGCGTTTCATCTCCAAACACCGGGGCGAACCGCCCGATATCGACGTGGATTTCGAACATGAACGCCGCGAGGAGGTGATCCAGTGGATCTACGAAAAATACGGCCGCCACCGCGCCGGGCTCTGCGCCACGGTGATCCATTTCCGCAGCCGCGCCGCGATCCGCGAAGTCGGCAAGGTGATGGGGCTGTCCCAGGATGTGACGGCAAGCCTGTCCGGGCAAATCTGGGGCATGTCCGATGGTGGAGCCGACCCGGACAGGGTCAAGGAGCTTGGCCTTGATCCGACCGACCGACGCCTTGCCCAGACCATCCGCCTGATCAGAGAGATCATCGGCTTTCCCCGTCACCTGTCCCAGCATGTGGGCGGTTTCGTCATTACCAAGGGGCGGCTGGATGAGCTTGCCCCCATCGAAAACGCGGCAATGGAGGACCGCACCATCATCGAATGGGACAAGGACGATATCGACACGCTGAACATCCTCAAGGTCGATGTGCTGGGGTTGGGGATGCTGTCCTGCATCCGCAAGGCCTTCGACCTGATGCGCGACCACGAGGGGCATGACCTGAGCATCGCCGCTGTTCCGCAAGAGGATACCGCCACCTATGACATGCTTTGCCTGGCCGATGCGGTGGGGGTGTTTCAGGTGGAAAGCCGCGCCCAGATGAATTTCCTGCCCCGGATGCGGCCACGGACCTTTTATGATCTGGTGATCGAGGTCGCCATCGTCCGCCCGGGCCCCATCCAGGGCGGCATGGTGCAACCCTATATCAAACGGCGACAGGGGCTTGAAAAGGCCGAGCCTTTCGGCCCCGCGCTGGAGGCCGTGACGCGCCGCACCCTCGGCGTGCCGCTGTTTCAGGAGCAGGCATTGCAGATCGCCGTGGTCGGCGCGGGCTATAGCCCGGAAGAGGCCGACCATCTGCGCCGCTCGCTGGCCTCGTTCAAGCGGATGGGCACGATTGGCACACACCGGGATAAATTCATCAAGGGCATGCTGGCCAACGGCTACAGCCCCGAAATCGCCGAACGCTGTTTCGGCCAGATCGAGGGCTTTGCCGATTACGGTTTTCCCGAAAGCCACGCGGCGGCCTTTGCGATGCTCGCCTATGTCTCGGCCTGGCTGAAATGTCATTACCCGGCGATCTTTGCCTGTGCCTTACTGAATTCACAGCCGATGGGCTTCTACGCGCCTGCCCAGATCGTGCGCGACGTCCGCGAACACCGGGTCGAGGTCCGCCCGATCTGCGTCAATGCCAGTCATTGGGACAACAGGCTGGAACGCCGCGCCGACGGGGCACTGGCCCTGCGGCTGGGTTTTCGGCAGATCAAGGGCTTCAAAGAGGAGGATGCCGGCTGGATCGTGGCCGCCCGGGGCAATGGCTACCGCGATCCTGAATCGGTCTGGTTGCGCGCCGGAGTGGCCCCCGTGGTGTTGGAACGGCTGGCCGAGGCCGATGCCTTTACCGATATGGGACTGACCCGACGCGATGCACTCTGGCAGGTGCGGGCCATTCGCGGGCAGGCCCCGTTGCCCTTGTTCAACGATCCCCTTGACGGCGAGAGCATTCACGAACCCACGATTGTGCTGCCGCAAATGCAGCTGGGTGAAGAGGTTGTCGAAGATTACGTCTCTATGCGTCTGACCTTGCGCGCCCATCCCATGGAATTGCTGCGCCCCTCCATTCCCGGGCTGGTCACACATGACAGCCTGCATAACGTGCCGCTGGGGCGTTACAGCGTCTGCGGCCTTGTCATCACCCGTCAGCGCCCCGGCACGGCGTCAGGCGTTATTTTCCTGACGCTCGAAGATGAAACCGGGGTCTCGAATGTGGTGGTCTGGCCAAAGGTCTATGAGCAGTTCCGCCGCATCGTCATGGGCGGGCGCCTGCTGCGCGTGACAGGCTACCTGCAACGCGAAGGCATCGTCGTACATCTGATCGCCCAGCAGATCGAAGACCTCTCGCCCCGCCTGTCCGATCTCGGCCACCCGATGGACAGCGCCATCGGCCAGACAACCTCCAAAACAGACACCGCCCCACGCCCCCTGCCATCCCCACGTGCAACGCACCCGAGGGATCAGGCCAAGCGGCTGTTCCCGAGCCGGGACTTTCATTAACCGCGGAAGCATTCGACCCCATTGAAGAAACATTCGGCATGGAGGCGTTCCTTATCAAGCGCGCGGTCTCGATATAGCGTCCGACCTTAAACCTGAGACACGAATACCCTGCCACGCCTGCGGCGTTCTCGGGACATTCGTGTCACGATGATTCAGATAAAAGATCGGGCGCTTTAGGCCTCCGCAAGATCGACCCGACCCTACAACCGGTATGATCCGGGCGTCCGGCTGGTCCATTTGCGAAAGGCGCGATGGAAATTCGCAGGGGCGGAAAAGCCGGTGTCAAAGGCGATTTGTTCGATGCTCTCCGTGCCTTGCTGAAGCGCGCGGATGGCGATGTCGCGGCGCAATGCGTCCTTTATATTCTGAAAGGATGTTCCTTCCTCTTTCAGGCGGCGGTTCAGCGTCCGGGGCGTCATCTTCAGGGCCTGGGCCGCCTCCAGAAGCTGACAGCTCTGCCATGCCGCGCCGTAAAGGAAGGCGCGGACACGCAGGCTGTTCGTATGCGCGCGCGAGCCGGTGAAGATCCAGTCAAGCGGCGCACGTTCAAGAAACACGGATGCCTCGGCGGGACTGCGGGCGATCGGGCTCGCGAATTGGCGCGGATCGAACAGGATGCTGGTCTGCGCTGCCTCAAACGCGACCGGACAGGGGAAGACAACCGCGTAATCGGCGGCAAAATCCGGACGGGTAAAGGCAAATCGCACCTCTTTCACACCCGTTTCCGACCCACTGAGCCAGGACAGGAGCCCATGCGCCAGTTTCAGGATCAGCATGTGACCAAATCGCTGCGGGGCAGTTTCACGCAGGTAAGGGACCAATGCCAGTTCCACCTCCTCCGGGTTGCTCCGCAATTCCAGGCGGAAATCATCCAAAAGCAGGTTCCAGAACGTCGTGAACCGAAACAGAGCCGAAACCAGGCTGCTCGCCTCACGCTGCACGGTCAACAGATGCTGCAGGGCGCGGGGGCGGATCGGACGGCTCCAGAGCCCCATCATTTCATCCCCGGTCTCCGGCGCGGCAAGCTGATAGAGCCGGGCGATTTCTTCCAGCGTGACGCGCTGCGCGGGTGCCATCGGGCTGGTTTGCAGACCTGAGCGCTGGAGCAGGGAGGTCATTGCGTCCGGCGTGCATCGGGCGTTCAGCGCATCGAGCCAGTCCTGGATGAAACCCGCTGAAACGGTCGTCAGGGAGATGGGGTCATGACTGCTCATGTAGAGGCCCTGAATGGCGTGATCGGATAAGAACTTGGCAAAAGATGAGCTTATTGGCAAGGAAAGCAGCGGCTAGATGACGGGAAACCATAGTCGCTGTCGGAGAGCCAGTCATGCCCTATCAGCCGCCCCTGCAGGATTTGATGTTTTGCATCGAACATCTGTCCCACTGGGAAAACCTGTCCGCACTGGATGTATATTCCGATTGCGAACTGTCGGATATCGGCGCCGCGCTGGACGGCTATGCCCGGTTCTGCACCGAACAGGTCGCGCCCTTGTCCCAGGTCGGGGACAGGCTGGGCGCCCGGTTCGACAAGGGCCGTGTGACCATGCCCGAAGGCCACGCCCGGGCCTATGCCCGGTTTGTCGACATGGGCTGGCAGGCGCTGATCCACCCGGTGGAACATGGCGGCGTCGGGCTGCCGCGCGTGGTTGGCGCGGCAGCGGTCGAGATGCTGAATGCCGCCGACATGAGCTTTGGCCTCTGCCCGCTCCTGACCGACGGGGCGATCGAGGCCCTGTTGCTGACCGGCTCGGACGAACAGAAAGCCACCTACCTCGGGCCGCTGATCGCAGGGCGCTGGTCCGGCACGATGAACCTGACCGAACCGCAGGCAGGCAGCGATCTGGGCCGGGTAACGACAAAGGCGGTACGGCGCGCAGATGGCAGCTTTGGCATCACAGGCACCAAGATTTTCATCACCTATGGCGCCCATGATCTGACCGAGAACATCATTCACCTCGTGCTGGCGCGCATACCGGATGCACCAGCCGGGCCCAAGGGGCTGAGCCTGTTCATCGTGCCGCAGAAACTGGTGGAAACGGACGGAACACCGGGGACCGAGAACGCAGTCAGCTGTGTGAGCATCGAACATAAACTGGGCGTGCATGCCAGCCCGACGGCCGTGCTGGATTACGATGACGCTGCCGGGTTTCTGATCGGCCAGGAAAACTGCGGGCTGGAGCACATGTTCATCATGATGAACGCGGCGCGGTTTTCGGTGGGGGTGCAGGGCGTTGCGATTTCCGACCGGGCCTATCAGCGAGCGCTGGCCTATGCGCGGGGCCGGGTACAAAGCCGCCCGGTGAACGGTCTGGGCAAAGACGCCGTCCCGATCATCGACCACCCGGACGTGCGCCGCATGCTCCTGCGGATGCGCAGCCTGACCGAAGGCGGACGGGCGATGGCGGCCGCGACTGCGGGGCTGCTGGATGTCGCGCATCATGGGGATGACCCCGAGGCACGCGCCCTGGCCGAATTCATGGTCCCGCTGGTCAAGGGCTTTTGCTCGGAACGCGCGGTCGAGGTCGCGTCCCTGGGTGTGCAAATCCACGGCGGCATGGGATTCATCGAGGAAACAGGGGCCGCGCAGCACTACCGCGACGCCCGCATTCTGCCGATTTACGAGGGCACCACGGCCATTCAGGCCAATGACCTTCTGGGGCGCAAGGTGATGCGGGACGGGGGGGCGACAGCCCGTCTTTTCGCCAGCCGGATTGCGCAAACCGAAGCGCAGCTTGCCAGCGGTGACGCCCCGGCTCGGGCGATCGGCACAAGCCTCGCACAGGCGCGCGGCGCATATGAAACCGCGTTGGACTGGATGCTGGAAAACTGCCGCAAGAACATCGACAGGACCTTTGCCGGCTCTGTCCCCTTCCTGATGCTGTCGGGCACATTGGCGGCGGGCTGGATGCTTGGCAAGGGCGCCCTTGCGGCGCATGCCGCGCGCGCCGCCGGACAGGACAGCGCGTTCATGACCCGGAAGATCGCGACTGCCCTGTTCTTTGCCCGGCACATTCTGCCCGAATGCACCACCGAACAAACCCGCATCCTGCTGGGCGCGCCCAGCCTGCTGGACGCGACTTTCCCTGATTAATCCCACAAAAGGACCCAACCGATGAATGATGTCGTGAACCCCGATACCTACGAACGCCTCGCCATTTCCGCGCGTGACAACGGCTTGTATGTCGTGACGCTGAACCGCCCTTCCAAACGCAACGCTCTGGACGTGGCCACGATCGAGGAACTGATCCGCTTCTTCAGCGGCGCGCGGATGGCGGGCGTCAGGGCCGTGTTGCTGGCCGGAGAGGGAGATCACTTCTGCGCCGGTCTCGATCTGGTCGAACATTGGAAGGCCGACCGCAGCCCTGATGACTTCATGCATGTCTGCCTGCGCTGGCACGAGGCCTTCAACAAGATGGAATATGGCGGGGTGCCGATCATCGCCGCGTTGCAGGGCGCGGTTGTCGGCGGCGGGCTGGAATTGGCCAGCGCCGCCCATGTGCGGGTGATCGACCCGGGCACCTATTTTGCACTGCCCGAAGGCCAGCGCGGGATCTTTACCGGCGGCGGCGCAACGATCCGGGTGTCGGACATGATCGGCAAGTACCGGATGATCGACATGATCCTGACCGGGCGCGTCTACCAGGGGCAAGAGGCCGTCGATCTGGGTCTGGCGCAATATATCACCGAAGACGGGGGCAGCTTTGCCAAGGCGATGGAACTGGCGGAAAAGGTCGCGCAGAATCTGCCGCTGACGAACTTCGCGATCTGCTCGGCTGTCAGCCACATGAACAACATGTCCGGTCTGGACGCCGCCTTTGCCGAAGCCTTCGTGGGCGGAATCGTCAACACCCAGTCGGCCGCGCGCGCGCGCCTCGAAGCCTTCGCCAACAAGACCGCGGCCCGTGTACGGCCCAACAGCTAAGTCAGGCGTGATCAGCTTTGCCCTCGGGGAGGCTGGCCGGGAAGGCATCGCCGATTCCGCCGCCGCGAAACTGATCGCCTGCCCCAATGGCGCACGCAATTTGGCGAACCTTCCGGAGAGGTTCGTCAAATCCGGCACCAAACCCAAACAGGGAAAGGATAATTTGTGAAAAGTGGTGAGCCGTGTTGGGTTCGAACCAACGACCTACTGATTAAAAGTCAGTTGCTCTACCAACTGAGCTAACGGCCCACTAGGACGCGTATCTAGAAAGGTGAGCGAGGGGGGTCAAGCCCTTAATCCACGATTCTTCAGCTGTCCGCTGGATTAGTCAGGCAGGCGGGGTTATATGCGCGAAATGAGCAGTGATACGACATCCGGTTTGCCCTTCATGAAAATGCACGGGCTTGGCAACGATTTCGTTGTTGTCGACGCGCGCACGCTGGCAACTCAGATCACGCCCGGCATGGCAAAAGCCATCGGAGATCGCCATTTCGGCGTCGGCTTTGACCAGCTTGCGGTGATTTCCAAAGGAACCGGCGACGCGCATCTGACCTTTTACAATGCCGACGGATCGCTATCGGCGGCCTGCGGCAACGCGACACGCTGCATCGCCCGCTATCTGATGGATGAAACGGGTGAAGCCCGCCTGCACCTGACAACCGACCGCGGCGATCTTTACGCCGAGGATCAGGGTGGCGGCATCACATCGGTCAACATGGGCCAGCCGCAACTGCTGTGGCACGAGGTGCCGCTGGCGCAGGAGATGGACACGCTGACCTTGCCCATGGACGGCGCGCCGACAGCGACCGGTATGGGCAACCCGCATTGCACCTTCTTTGTGGAGGATGCTGGCGCGGTTGAGCTTGAAACTTTCGGCCCGGCGATAGAACACCACCCGCTTTATCCGCAACGCACCAATGTGCAGGTCGCGCAGGTGGTGGGGCCGGACCACATCCGCATGCGGGTCTGGGAACGCGGTGTGGGGGTGACATGGGCCTCCGGCTCATCCTCCTGCGCCTGTGCGGTCGCCGCAGCGCGGCGCGGCCTGACGGGGCGCAAGGTGCAGATCGACCTCGACGGTGGCACCCTGCACATAGACTGGCGCGAGGACGGCGTGTGGATGACCGGCCCGACCGTACATGTCTTTTCCGGCACCCTGACATCCGCATTCCTGGACAGCATCGCATGAACGCACCGGTCTTTTCCAACCACGGCTGCCGCCTGAACGCCTATGAAGTTGAGGCGATGAAGGACCTTGCCGGACAGGCCGGTCTGGCCAATGCCGTTGTGGTCAACACCTGCGCTGTCACGGCAGAGGCTGTGCGCAAGGCGCGCCAGGACATCCGCAAGCTGCGCAAGGCACATCCCGATGCCCGTCTGATCGTCACCGGATGTGCGGCCCAAACCGAACCCGATACTTTTGCCAGCATGGCCGAGGTTGATGCAGTCATCGGCAACACCGAAAAAATGCAGCCGGGCACCTGGCAGGGCCTCGCTGCGGACTTCATCGGAGAGACGGAATCGGTTCAGGTCGACGACATCATGTCCGTGACTGAAACTGCCGGGCACCTGATCGACGGATTCGGGACTCGCAGTCGCGCCTATGTGCAGGTGCAGAACGGCTGCGACCATCGCTGTACCTTTTGCATCATTCCCTATGGCCGGGGCAATTCACGTTCCGTCCCGGCAGGTGTCGTCGTGGATCAGATCAAGCGGCTGGTGGACAAGGGGTTCAACGAGGTGGTTCTGACCGGCGTCGACCTGACCTCATGGGGCGCGGACCTTCCGGCGGCACCGCGTCTGGGCGATCTGGTCATGCGCATCCTCAGGCTGGTCCCGGATCTGCCGCGCCTCAGGATCAGTTCCATCGATTCCATCGAGGTGGATGACAACCTGATGGCTGCCATCGCGACCGAACCCCGCCTGATGCCCCATCTGCACCTCAGCCTGCAGCATGGCGATGACATGATCCTGAAACGGATGAAGCGGCGGCACCTGCGCGATGACGCCATCGCTTTCTGCAACGAGGCGCGCAGGCTGCGCCCTGACATGACCTTTGGCGCAGATATCATCGCGGGCTTTCCGACCGAAACGGAAGCGATGTTCGACAATGCCCTGCGCATGGTTGATGAATGCGATCTGACATGGCTGCATGTCTTTCCCTATTCTGCCCGCCCCGGCACCCCGGCTGCGCGGATGCCGGCGGTCAACGGCCGCACGATCAAGGAGCGCGCCGCCCGCCTGCGTGCGGCTGGTGAGGCGCAGGTTCAGCGCCATTTGCAACAGCAAGTCGGCCAGACCCACCATATCCTGATGGAAAGCCCGACCATGGGCCGCACCGAACAATTCACCGAAGTCCGTTTCGATACGCCGCAGGTCGAGGGCGCGATTGTCACGACCAGAGTGACCGGAAAATCTCGGAACGCGCTGATCGCCTGAATTGGCGCCCGCCCCGCGACTTTCAGTACAATTTCTGATTGAATTGCTGTAGTTTCCCCGCAAAGGCGGCGGGGGCTTATGAAAGATCAACATCTATTTGATTGCGGTTTTCTGGCAGAGGCCTCCCCGGCACTCAGGGAAACGATGGCCGCGCTCGCGACGGAAACAACCCTGCGCGCCGGTGAGGTCCTGTTCGAGCATGGAGACCCCGGCGATACCCTCTATGCAATCCTTGAAGGCGCGCTGGAATTCAGCGTCATTTCGGTGGGGGGGCGCAAACTCTCGCTGGATGTGATGCACCCTGGCGCGGTCTTCGGAGAGATTGCCCTTTTCGACCCCGGCCCGCGCACGGCAACTGTCACCGCGCTGGAGCAATCCCGTGTTCTGGGCATCCGCAATGCCGATGCGATGACGGCCTTGCAACGCTCTCCCGATTTCGGGATCGACATGCTGCGGCTTGCCGGAAAGCGGATGCGCTGGATGGGCTATCAGCTGTCAGAACAGGTCTTCCTGCCCCTGCCCGCCCGCCTGGCCAAGAAGGTCCTGCATCTGACCTCCCATATCTCTGATCCCGAACCATTGCTGATCCTGTCCCAGTCAGAGCTGGCCGAATTCGCGGGCGCGAGCCGCGAAGCGGTTTCAAAGATCCTTTCGAGATGGGGACGCAGTGGCATTGTCAGCGCCTCCCGTGGCGGGCTGCGCCTGTTGAATCGCGACGCGCTGAGAGACCTCGCCGATATCAACGAAATCTAGAATCCAACTTTTTCAGCTTGTGTGACCCAGATCACAGACTGCCGTTACGTCAAGATTTAGGTTGGAACCATAGTAACGACGCTGCTCTGGTTCCTCGATCGCCTTATTCATCGGCGCATTGCAGGGCAAAGTTAGAAAAGTTCTGGATCAGGTTGCAGAGAGGGCGGCTAAGCCGTGCGTATCTGCCCAAGGGTGGTCTGTGCCACTGACCCGGCTCCGGTATTGTATCTGTCCCCGTTTTCCGGGCACCTCACCCATTATGAGGCCCCCCGGAAAGCAAAACCCCTCCCGACCGCAACAGTCGGGAGGGCTTTTTAGCAAGTCGCCGCGCGCTGGATCAGTCTTCGCGCTTGTATTTGACCGAAGCCCAGAGACGCTTGTTCGTCAGGTACAGAAGAACCGCCAGCAGGGTCAGGAAGATCACACCCGCAAAACCGGCCTGCTTACGTGCCATCATCTTGGGTTCTGCCGTCCACATCAGGAAGGCCGCCACATCCATGGCTTCGTGATGGACGTCTGCTTCGTGACCGTCCGCGAACTCCACGTCATCACCCGCCAGCGGCGGTGCCATGGCAATCCAGCTGCCCGTGACGGTCGAATGACCTTCTTCATCACGGCAGGAATCGGGGATACCGCCCGAGGCGAACACCTTGTTGTACGAACCGGGGAAATCCTCGGGTGCGCAATCCGGCGCTTCCTCGTATCCGGTCAGCAGGGAAGCGATGTACTCCGGCCCGCCAATCCCTTTGAAGAACTGGTTGATGCCAAGACCGTAAGGACCGTGGAAACCGGCGCGCTTCTTGGCCATCAGCGACAGGTCGGGCGCATTGTCCAAAGACGAGGCCGGGAAGTGATCCACCGGAGTCGCTTCGCGGAAATCATCCAGTTCCGGGTCGAACACTTCGAACTGCTTGGCGTATTCGCGCACCTGATCTTCGGGCATGCTGGGTCCGCCGTCGTCCGCAAGTGTGCGGATCGGGACGAATTTCAGCCCGTGACAGGCCGAACAGATTTCCGTGTAGATCTGCAGGCCGCGCTGCAACTGGTTCACGTCATAGGCACCAAAAGGCCCTTCGAAGGAAAAGTCGAAATCCTCGACATGGGCTTCGCCGCCGGCGGCCAGGGCACCGGTGGTGCCAAGGCCAAGTGCCACAAGGGCGGAGAGGGTCAGTTTCTTGATCATTGTCATCTCCGTCATTGCGCCGGTTTCGCAGCGGCTTTCGAGCCACCGGCCTTGGGCGCGTAATGGGCGTCGAAGTCTTCTTCGATCGTCGCCGGTTGCGGCAGCGGTTTCTCGATCACGCCAAGCAGCGGCAGGATCACCAGGAAGTACGCGAACCAATATGCCGATGCGATCAGCGAGAAGGACGCATAGGGTTCTTCCGCAGGCATCGCCCCCAGCCACATCAGGGCAAAGAAATCGATCACCAGCAGCGCGAACCACCACTTGAACATCGGACGATAGCGGCCGGAACGGACGCTGGATGTGTCCAGCCACGGCACCAGTGCCATCACCGCGATTGCACCGAACATCGCCAGCACGCCAAAAAACTTGGCGTCGATGATGCCACCGGTCACGAAGGACGCGATCTGCACAACCCAGACGTCAGAGGTAAAGGCCCGCAGGATCGCGTAGAACGGCAGGAAGTACCATTCAGGAACGATGTGCGCAGGCGTCGCCAGCGGGTTCGCCTCGATATAGTTATCGGGGTGGCCCAGGTAGTTGGGCATGAAGCCGACGATGGCAAAGAACACCGCCAGAATCACCGCAAGTGCGAAGAGGTCCTTGATCACGAAATAGGGCCAGAACGGCAGCGTGTCCTTCTGCGCCTCTTCCTTGGACCCGCGGCGCACTTCAACACCCGTGGGGTTGTTGTTGCCGGTGGAGTGGAAGGCCCAGATGTGCACGATCACGAGGCCCGCAATCACGAAGGGCAGCAGGTAGTGCAGCGAGAAGAAGCGGTTCAGCGTGGCATTGTCCACGGCAGGTCCGCCCAGCAGGAAGGTCTGCAGCGACTCGCCCACAAAGGGAATCGCGCCGAACAGGCCGGTGATCACGGTCGCGCCCCAGAAGGACATCTGCCCCCAGGGCAGCACATAACCCATGAAGCCGGTGGCCATCATCAGCAGATAGATCAGCATGCCGATGATCCAGGTGATCTCGCGCGGGGCCTTGTAGGAGCCATAGTAGAGCCCCCGGAAAATATGCGCATAGACAGCTACAAAGAACAGCGAGGCGCCGTTCGCATGCAGGTAGCGCAGCATATAGCCGCCGTTCACGTCGCGCATGATGTGCTCGACCGAGCTGAACGCCAGATCGACATGCGGTGTATAGTGCATGACCAGCACGATGCCGGTGACAATCTGCAACGCCAGGCAGAAGGTCAGGACGATGCCCCAGATCCACATCCAGTTCAGGTTCTTGGGCGTGGGGATCATCAATGTGTCATAGAGCAGACCAACAACGGGCAGGCGGCGGGCAAGCCACTTTTCTGCGCCGGACTTCGGCTCGTAGTGGTCGTGAGGAATTCCAGACATCGAGTTCTCCCTTAACCCAGTTTGATCGTGGACGCGTCCACGAATTCGGCGACGGGCACCGGCAGGTTGCGCGGTGCGGGCCCTTTGCGGATGCGCCCGGCAGTGTCGTAATGCGATCCGTGGCACGGGCAGAACCAGCCGTCGAAATCACCGGCATTGCCCAGGGGCACGCAGCCAAGGTGCGTACAAACACCCATCATGACCAGCCATTCGCCGGTTTCGTCCAGCGCGCGGTTTTCGTCGGTTGCAGGCGCATTCGCCGCAATATTCGCGTTCTCGGCATTCTGATCCGGCAGGTCGCTGACATTGACGGCACGTGCCTCTTCAATCTCTTTCTCGGTGCGCCGGCGGATGAACACGGGCTTGCCCAGCCATTTGACTGTCAGCTGCGTTCCTTCTGCAATCCCGCTCACATCAACGCGGATAGACGACAGCGCCAGAACATCGGCAGAGGGGTTCATCTGGTTCACCAGCGGCCAGACAGCCGCGCCAACGGCGACGGCACCTGTGCCAGCGGTTGCGTAATACAGGAAATCCCTCCGGGTGCCTGCGTGATCTTCTGCGTTGGACACGGCTCTACTCCACTTCTTGGCACAGAGGCCATTGGACATACCGGGGGCGGTTCAGCCCCCTGACTTCATCGCGCTGTCTAGCGGGCTGGCGCGCGTCCGTCCAGATGGCAAAGGCGCGCAAACCGTCGCAGGCAGGGAATTATTCCTGCCAATGCCGCCGATTCAGGCCTCAGGCGGCTTGGTTGCCTGCATCGAAGGACGCGATTCGAACCCGTTGAACCACTCCGAAAGCGCATCCTTGCCGCGCCGCCAGCCGCGCGCAGCATGACGAAACTCCACATAACCCAAAGCGCAGGCGACCGCGATCTGGCCCATATCCAGCGGGCCGCTCAGATGGCTCATCCAGCGGGCATTCAACGCGGTCAGCGCCCGGTCAACCTTGTTCCACTGCGCTTCGACCCACTCGGGCATCTGCGCGTGTTCAGGCCGAAGCCGGCCTTCATAGACCATCAAAAGCGCTGCATCCAGAATACCGTCCGCCGTTGCCTCAAGGGTCAAGGTATCCCAATGCCGCGATCCGGTGCCATAAAGCTTGCCACCCGCGCGATCATCCAGATAAGCGCAGATCACCCGGCTGTCGTACAGCGTCGGCCCCTCCGGACGCTCCAGCGCAGGCACCTTCCCCAGCGGGTTCTGCGGCAAGAGCGCGCTGTCCGGCTCTACCGGCGTGGTGTGCATGGTTTCCAGCGTTACATCGTCAAGCTGACCGGTTTCATGCAGCAAAACCATAACCTTGCGGACATAGGGCGAAGTGGGTGAATAGGCGAGTTTCATGGCGGATCTCCTGTCGCTTTGGGGCAGTATCACAGGCGCTGTGGTGACAGGCAATGACCTGCGGCGCGCTATTTGTTGCGGTCTGCCCGCATCTGCGCGGCCAGCACCTCCACCTCACTGCCGAATCCATAGCCTGCCAAATGCTCCGCCGCCGCCTCACGCACCGCATCGGGCTTGTTCTGGCTCAGTTTCCAGGTGCCGTCCACGCCGGTGATCTGCATCCGGCACGGCACGATCATCCGCATGAGCTTGTCCATGACCTCCGGCGTCATCTTGTCCGTTTTCCAGGGTGCCTTGGGAAGCAGACGCTCTTCATAGGCTGCCGACTGACGGTCCAGAAGATCGCGCAGCTCGCCGGCGGGCCGAACCTCCAGCGTTCCGGTCAGATGGACGGCGACGTAATTCCACGTCGGCACCTGATCGGGCACACCATACCAATCGGGCGAGACATATGAATCGCCCCCGGAAATGGCGATTGTCACGTCAAGCGGGGTCTTGAGCGCGCGGGCAATCGGGTTCGAACGCACCAGATGCAGCTCAACCAGCGCGCCATCCTCGCTGATCAGAAAGGGCACATGGCTGAGCATCGGGGCACCTGCCCCCTGCGCCGCCAGAACACCAAATCCCCTGTCCCGCGCAAAGGCGATATTCCGGTCGGTATCGGCATCATGGAAAACCGGATTCGGATGCATCGTATTCCCCTTCGTCGCGCAACGATTCCTACTTGCAGACAATTCTGCGGCTTGGCAACATAAGCCTATTCTCAGGGCGGGGTGAAATTCCCCACCGGCGGTAGGGGAGCAATCCCGAGCCCGCGAGCGCCGGTGCCACCTTCGGGCGGCACCGGGTCAGCAGATCTGGTCAAAGTCCAGAGCCGACGGTCACAGTCCGGATGGAAGAGAATGCGAAGGCAAGGGGGGCCACCAGCCCCTGTTGTTGTCGTGATCGCCTTGGGTGGACGTGTCTGGACCAGAAGGAGATCACATATGACACTTGGCTATCAACGCCCCGCCCGCTTCGCCTTTGTCAAAGCTGCGTGGCACGCCGATATCGTGGACCGCGCGCTTGACGGCTTTACCGAAATCATTCCCGCCGACCAGGTCGATGTCTTCGACGTGCCCGGCGCGTTCGAAATGCCGCTCATGGCGCAGAAACTGGCCCGGCAGGACCGCTATGCCGCCATCGCCTGTGCCGCCTTCGTCGTGGATGGCGGCATCTACCGGCACGACTTTGTCGCCGCTGCGGTGGTTGACGGGCTGATGCGCGTGGGGCTTGAAACCGGTGTGCCCGTGCTGTCCGTGTCCCTGACACCGCACCAGTATCAGGAAACCGCACATCACAATGCCATCTATCGGGACCACTTCGTGCTCAAGGGGAAAGAAGCCGCAAAAGCGGCGCTGGGCATGCTTGAGGCCCTGGAACCGATCCCGGCGTAACCCGATCTTTTTGAAAAGATCGGACCGGAATTTTCGAAAATTCCGGCACCTTCAGCCCAGGTAATCCCTCAGTTCCGGCGGCGGGTTGTCCATCAACGCCGCCGCCGGTTGCGGTGCCTCTGCCACGCCGCCCGCGACAAAGATCACCTCATCCGCGATCCGGCGCACATCATCGGGCGCATGGGTCACCATGATCAGTGCCGCCCCCGTTTCCGCCACAAGGTCCTGCACCAGATCCAGCATCTCGTTGCGCAGCGCCGGTCCCAAGGCAGCAAAGGGTTCGTCCAGCAACAGAAGCGGCCGTGCCTGCACCAGCACGCGCGCCAGCGCCACACGGCCTTGCTGCCCGCCGGACAGCGCGCCGGGCCGCTTGTCCGCATATGCGCTCAGCCCCACCCGCTCCAGCGCCTGCGTCACCCGGCTGCGGTCCTCCGCGCTCAGCCGCATTTCGGGGTTGATCCCCAACCCGACATTCTGCGTCACGCTCAGGTGCGGAAACAGGTTGTTGTCCTGAAACAACATCGTCATGGGCCGTGCGCCCGGGGCCGCTTGCGTGATGTCCTGCCCCCGCCAGATCAACCGCCCTGCCGTCAGCGGCACGAACCCGCCCAGCGCCCCCAGCAGCGTCGATTTTCCCGCGCCCGAAGGGCCGATCACCGCATATTTCCGACCCTGCTCAAGCGCCATGTCAGCGGACAACCGAAAACTGCCCAGCGTGATTTCCACCTTCTCAATCCGCAGCATGCCAGCGCCCTCCTCTGTCGCAAATCCAGAACACGCCCAGCGCCATGACCAGCAGCAGCACCGCCGCGCCGGCAGCCGCCTGCATCTGGTAGGACCCCATCAGCCGGTACATCTGCAAAGGCAAGGTGGCGCGGTCCGGATCGGCAAAAAGCGCAATCACGCCCAGATCCCCGATCGACAGCGCCCCCGCCAGCCCCGCCGCAAAGCCGACCTGAGGCCGCAGGCGCGGCAGGATCACCCACCGCCAGAGCGACCAGCCACGCATCTGCAGCGAAGCACTCAACCGGCCATATTCACGCAACGTGTCCCGCAGGCGCGGCACCAGGATCCGCAGCGCAAAGGGCAGGGCCATCAGTGCATTCACCAGCGCCGTTACCGGCAGCGCCAATGCCACCGGGTCCACCACCGGGTTGAGCAGGATGAACCACCCCGTCCCGATCATCAGCGGAGAGGCGGACAGGCCAAACAGGCCGATGGCTTCCACCCCACCCGACGCCCTGCCGGCGATCCAGCCCGCCATGGGCAGTGCCAGCGCCAGCAAAACCACGATGCTGAGCATGGCCACGCCCAGTGACGCCCCCGCCGCCTGCCAGACCGAAGCCGGCATCATCGGCAGCCCGGCAACGCCCCTCAGCACAACTGCCCCCAGTGGCAGCAGCAGAAAGGCCGCGCCCAGCAGGATCAATGCAACATCGCCCCAGCGCTGGATGCCGCCGCGCGCATCCCACCGGCGCGGCACCCGGTCCAGCCCGCCGCCAATGCCCACCGAAGGGATGAACCACAACGCCACCAGCGCCGCGCCGCCGGCAACAACCAGCTGAACCAGCGACAGCAACGCCGCGCGCGTCAGGTCGAAATCGTAGCGGAAGGTCTGATAGATGGCGAGTTCGATGGTTGTGGCCCTTGGCCCCCCGCCCAGGGTCAGCGCCACGGCAAAACTGGTCAGGCAGATGACAAAGATCAGCGCAAAGGCCCCCGGCGCGACCTGGCGCAACAGCGGCCATTCCAGCGTTCGCGCCACGGCGCGGGGGCTCAGATCAAGCTGCGCCACCAGCCGGAATCGCTCTGCCGGGATGGATTGCCACCCCTGCAGCAGCAGCCGCGTGGCGAGGGGCAGGTTGAAAAAGACATGCGCCAGCACCACACCGTGCAACCCATAGATCGACAGTTCCGGCAGGCCCATGGTGCCAAGCACGGTATTCAGCATGCCATTCCGGCCAAACACCGCCAGCAAGCCGATCACGGCGACAATCACCGGCAGGATAAAGGGCACCCCCAGCAGCATCACCAACATGCCATGCCCGAAGAACTGCCGCCGCGCCAGTGCCCGCGCAAGCGGCACCGCCAGCACAACGGAAAACCCGGCCGACAGCAGCGCCTGCATGACCGTGAACCGGATCGCTGCACCGTCGCCGGGGCCAAATCCCCCCGGTTCGGCACGCGAGACAATCCCGACACAGGCCGCCAGCACAACCGCCACCGTCAAACCGGCGGCGGTCATGCCCGCAATGCGCGTTACTGGGTCAGCGCGCTGCGCCATGCCTCGATCGCTTTCTCCTGCACGGCGGCGGCTTCGGTCTCATCGTAGAACAGCACCTTTTCCGGCAGATCCAGCTTGGCCCAGCCGTCCGGCCACTGGTCCTGCGGCAGTGCCGAGGGCAGCGACCAGTTGGCGGCCGGGATCAGTTTCTGGAAGATTTCAGACATCACGAAGCCCATGAACTGATCCGCCAGTTCCGGCACATCCGTATCTGCCACCTTGGCCACGGTTTCGACCATGAAATAATGCCCCTCCGGAAAGAGCGCGGCATGTTTGGTAAAGTCTTCCTCGGCAAACATGTGATAAGCGGGCGAAGTGGTATAGCTCAGCACCATGTCCGCCTCACCATCGGTGAACATCCCGTAGGAGGTCGACCAATCCTTCGTCACCGTCAGGATTTTCGGTGCCAGCTTGCCCCAGGCTTCCTGCGCCTTGTCGCCATAAACCGCCTCGACCCACAGCACCAGCGCGAGGCCCGAGATGGACGTGCGCGGGTCCTGGATCACGATCTTGACGTCATCAGGCATGTTCAGCAGATCGTCGAAGGTCGCGGGCGGGTTTTCCATCCGCGTGTCATCAAAGACAAAGGCGGTATGCCCGTAGTTGAAGGGCAGGAACACATCATCCGTCCATTCGATCGGCAGCGTCAGCGCGCTGTTGTCCTGGCCGTGCGGCGCAAAAAGCCCGGTCGCCCGCGCCTTGGCCGTCACGTCCGAGGTCAGGCCGATCACCACATCCGCCTTGGTCCGCTTGCCCTCCAGCAGCAGGCGCGGCAGCAGATCGCCGGTCGAGAATTGCAGATCGCAATCGCAGATCTTTTCAAATTCCGCCTCGATGACCGGGCCGGGGCCCCATTCGGATGTGAAATAATCGCCGGCATAGACTGTCAGCACAGGCGTCTCGGCCTGCGCGGCGGTTGCGGCAAGTGTCGCTAAAGCAGCAAAAGTTAGATGTCTCATGGCATCCTCCATCATGCGGCGTCAGAAAGCGTTGGATGGATGTCCAGACCTTCCCTCCGCCGGTGTTAACCGGTTCAGGTTCAACGGGTCAGCTTGCGCAATCTCAGCCCGATTGGGCCCCCCGAGGTGCATCAAGAGCTAGGACGCTCTTACCCGACTTGCAAGGCGAAATCCCTTGAGGCCCCTTTGCACGCCCGGTAACAGGGTCAGCAAAGGAGCGTCCCTATGTCGATCAACAGCTTTGGCCACCTTTTTCGTGTCACCACATGGGGCGAAAGCCACGGGCCCGCGCTTGGCGCCACGGTTGACGGCTGCCCCCCCGGCGTGCCGGTGGATGCGGCGATGATCCAGCACTGGCTGGACAAACGGAAACCGGGCCAGAACAAATACACCACCCAGCGCCGCGAGGCGGACGAGGTCCGCATCCTGTCCGGCGTGTTCGAAGGCGTCACGACCGGCACGCCCGTGCAGCTGATGATCGAGAATACCGACCAGCGGTCAAAGGATTACGGCGACATCAAGGACAAGTTCCGCCCGGGCCATGCCGACATCACCTATTTCCAGAAATACGGCGTACGCGACTATCGCGGCGGCGGCCGGTCCTCTGCCCGCGAAACCGCGAGCCGGGTTGCGGCGGGCGGTCTGGCCCGCGAGGCGATCAAGGCAATTGCGCCCCAGGTGCAAATCACCGGCTACATGGTGCAGATGGGCCCGCACAAGATCGACCGCGATGCCTTTGACTGGAACCAGATCGAACAAAACCCCTTCTGGGTGCCCGACGCCAAAGCCGCAATCGATTGGGCGGAATACCTCGACGGTCTGCGCAAATCGGGCAGCAGCGTCGGCGCGATCATAGAGGTCGTGGCGCGTGGCGTACCCGCGGGCCTTGGTGCGCCGGTCTATGGCAAGCTGGATACCGACCTGGCCGCCGCGATGATGAGCATCAACGCGGTCAAAGGCGTGGAGATCGGCGAGGGCATGTCGGCGGCGATGCTGACCGGTGAGCTGAACGCGGATGAGATATTTGCACCCCCTGCATCCGAAGACATCGTCGAGATCTTTTTCAAAGGTGCCAGACTGGACGCCACGGGAACATATATCATCCGACCTCAGAACGAGAACGACAAGGAACGCTGGTTCAAGGTGAAGGATCTGTTCCATTTCACCGAGGCCGAGGGCGGCATGACGCTTCAGGTCACGCGCAAGGCGCTGAACAAACGCATGATCGCAAATGGCGGCCTGCCGATCGTGAAGCGGGCGGAGCCGAGATATTCTTCCAACCACGCGGGTGGCATCCTCGGCGGGATCAGCACCGGGCAGGACATCGTGGTGCGTTTCGCGGTGAAACCGACCTCCAGCATCCTGACCACACGCAAGACCATCACCAAGACCGGCGAGGAAACCGAGATCATCACCAAGGGCCGCCACGACCCCTGTGTCGGCATCCGGGCGGTTCCGGTGGGCGAGGCGATGATGGCCTGTGTGCTGCTTGACCACATGCTGTTGCACCGGGGACAGGTGGGCGAGAACCGCGGCATCATCGGCCCGGACGCATGAGCCATTCATGAAGGTAGAAGATTTTTCCGAAAGACCCGCGCTCGGGGTTGCACTCAAGATCACCGCAATCTTTCTGTTCACCTGCATGTCGGCGATCATCAAGTCCACCTCGGACGAGATCCCGCCGGGTGAGCAGGTCTTTTTCCGCTCGCTCTTTGCGATCCCGATCATCCTGATCTGGCTGGCCCAGCGCGGACAGTTGAAGATCGGGCTCAAGGCCAGGAACCCCATGGGCCACGTCTGGCGCGGGCTGTTCGGGACCACCGCAATGGGCCTGACCTTTGCCGGGCTCGGCCTGCTGCCCCTGCCCGAAGTCACAGCCATCGGTTTCGCCACGCCGATCTTCACCGTGGTGCTGGCCGCCGTGATGCTGGGCGAACGCATTCGCCTGCTGCGCATCAGCGCCGTGGCGGTGGGATTGATTGGCGTGGTCATCATCCTGTGGCCCCGCTTTGGCAGTTCACAGCTCGACCATATGGCCACCATCGGCGCCATGCTGATCCTCGGTGCCACGATGATGCGCAGCCTCGTACAGGTGCACCTGCGCCAGCTGGTGCAGAACGAACATACCGCTGCCATCGTCTTCTACTTTTCCGCCACCGCAACCGTGCTGTCGCTGCTTACCATGCCCTTTGGCTGGGTGGTCCCGACCGGCCAGACCGCAGCGCTGCTGGTGATGGCAGGGCTGGTGGGCGGTGTTGCCCAGATCCTCGTCACCTCGTCCTACCGCTTTGGATCGGTGTCGATGCTGGCACCCTATGATTATACCTCGATGCTGTTCGCAATTGTTCTGGGCTATGTCATCTTTGGCGAACTGCCCACGATCATGATGCTGGCGGGGGCCGCGCTGGTGATCTGCGCCGGTGTCCTCGTCATCTGGCGCGAACACCAGCTCGGCATGGACCGCAGCAAGGTGCGCGCCGTGTCCGACCCCAAGTCCTGACCCCGTAAAAGGAGAGTGCCATGACCGACCAGTCCCACAAGGAAAAGATGCAGGAGCGTCAGACCGAACAGCGCAAGAAGGTGGCCGAGCTGCAGGACCCGGAAATGGGTCTGGTGCTGGTCCATACCGGCGCGGGCAAGGGCAAGTCGTCTTCCGCCTTCGGCGTGGTGTTGCGGGCGCTGGGCTGGAAACAGCGCGTTGGTGTTGTCCAGTTCATCAAGGGCAAGTGGAAAACCGGCGAGCGACTGTTCTTTGACCGTTTGGGCGGCGTCGACTGGCACACCATGGGCGAAGGCTTCACCTGGGATACGCAGGACAAGGAACGCGACATCGCCGCCGCTCAGGCCGCCTTTGCCAAGGCGCGCGAGATGATGGAAAGCGGCGATTACGATCTGGTGGTGCTGGACGAGATCAACATCGCCATGCGTTATGAATACCTGTCGGTCGAACAGGTCATCGCAGGGCTGGAGGCGCGCGACAAGCGCACCGGCGTGATCCTGACCGGGCGCGACGCCAAGCCGGAGCTGTGCGAATATGCCGATCTGGTCACCGAAATGACCGAGGTGAAACACCCCTTCAAGGCCGGGATCAAGGCGCAGAAGGGCGTCGATTTCTGATGCCCGCAGAGCAGAGCAAGGCCCAGAAGGTTGCGCTGGTTACCGGCGCTGCACGGGGAATCGGGCTGGCCACCGCAAGGCTCTTCATCGAAGAGGGCTGGCTGGTCGCGGCATTGGACCGCGATGCGGACGCATTGCAAAAGGCAGCCGCCGACCTTGGACAGGCAGCCAGCGCCTTTGTCTGCGACGTGTCGGACCCTGGCGCCGTGGACCGGACCGTCGCGGATGTGCTGTCGCGTTTCGGGCGGATCGACGCGCTGGTGAACAACGCGGGCGTGGCCGATTTCGGCCCGATCGAACAGACCGATTTCGCCCGGTGGCGCCGGGTGATGGAAACCAATCTAGACGGTGTCTTCCTGATGTCGCAGGCGGTCACCCCCGCGCTGAAGGACACAAAGGGCGCCCTGGTCAACATCGCGTCGATCTCGGGGTTGCGCGCCTCTACCCTTCGGGTCGCCTATGGCACCTCCAAGGCCGCGGTGATCCAGCTGACCAAACAGCAGGCGGCGGAACTGGGTGAATACGGCATCCGCGCCAATTGCGTCTGTCCGGGCCCGGTGCGCACCAAACTGGCGATGGCCGTGCATACCCAGGACATCATCGACGCCTACCATGACGCGATTCCGCTGAACCGCTACGGCACGGAGCGCGAGATCGCCGAAGTCATCGTATTCCTGTGCTCGGAGAAAGCCAGCTATGTCACCGGGCAGGTCATCGCCTCTGACGGCGGTTTCGAAAGCACGGGCGTCGGCCTGCCTGCGCTGCGCAAATAGGGCAGGCCAAACCGGCCCGCCCCATCTGGTATCTCGGATCGAATACTCAGATCGACGCGCCCTTGGGGTCGAGCGTGACCGAGTAAAGCTCGGTGTCTGCGCGGTCCATCAGACGCACCGTCATCTGCTGGGTCTGCGCGTCAATGTCCACGAGGCCAAAGAACTGCAAGCCGGCGCTGGGCGGCAGGTTCACCTGACCCTCTGCGGGGGCTTTCACGAACTTCAGCTCCGGCCCGAAGGTCGCGTCCAGCGCATTCGGCCCGAACGTGCCCGCATGCAGCGGCCCCGAGACGAATTCCCAGAACGGTTCAAAGTCCTGGAACTGTGCTTTGTCGGGGTTGTAGTAATGCGCCGCAGTGTAATGCACGTCAGCGGTGAACCAGACGGTGTTCTGCACCCGCGCGTTCTTGATGAAGCGCAGCAGTTCCGCGATTTCCAGCTCGCGACCGCCCGGTGCGCCGTCGTTCTTGTTGGCCACGCCTTCGATCTTTTCGCCATCGGGTACAACCAGACCAATCGGCATGTCGCAGGCGATCACCTTCCAGGTGGCGGTGGAATTGGTCAGTTCCCGCTTGAGCCATGCCATCTGTTCGGAACCCAGGATCGTGCTGTCCGCGTTGATCTCGCTTTCCTGCGATGCGCCGTTCGGGCCACGGTAGCTGCGCAGGTCCAGAAAGAACACGTCGAGCATCGGACCATAGTTGATCTTGCGGTAAACGCGGTTCGGCTCTGCCGGGGTGATCCGCAGCGGCGTCATCTCGTGGAACGCCTGGGCAGCGCGGGCGGCCAGGACATGCACGGATTTCTCGGTATAGCGGTCATCGGCGGTCAGGTCCTTGGACGCCGACCAGTTGTTGACGACCTCATGGTCGTCCCACTGCATGAAGGTCGGCACCTGCGCGTTCAATGCACGCACATGTTCGTCCAGCATGTTGTATTTCCACTGGCCGCGATATTCGTCCAGCGTTTCGGCAACCTTGCGCTTTTCATCGGGCAGAACCACGTTCTTCCACTTACCACCGTCAGGCAGGTCGACCTCGTCCTGCATCGGGCCATCGGCATAGATCGTGTCGCCGGAATGCAGGAAGAAATCAGGCGTATGGCGCGCCATCGTCGCATAGGTGCGCATGCCATTCGCGTCGATGCCCCAGCCCTGACCGGCCGTGTCGCCCGACCAGGCAAAACGCACATCGCGGCGTGCGGTCGGCGCGGTGCGGAACCGCCCCACCAGGGGTTCGGAGGTCACGTTGAGGTCGGTCAGATCGGCGGCGGTGAACCGGTAAAAGATATCCTGGTCGCTCGGCAGGTCCTGCAGCAACCGCTTGACCGCCATGTCATGCCCCGGCACCGCGTCCATGCTGGGCAGCTGACGTGCATTGGCAAAGCTCTCCGTGGTCGAAACCTCGACCATCACCCGCGAGGGGCGGTCGGTGCGCGTCCAGATCATACCGGAATTCGTGTCCACATCCCCTGACTGAACGCCATGGGTGAATACGGGCCGGGAGGACGCGCGGCTGATTGCGGGCATTGCAAGCGTTGCGGCAAAGGCGGCGGACCCCGCCAGCACGGAGCGGCGGGTGGGGCGCAGGAGTCTGGTCATGGATGGGTTTTCCCTGTCTGGATGAATTCTGCGCCACTCAAACCGCAGTCGCGTAACGGTCTGCCGACAGTTTCGTGACAAGTTTTTCAAGGTTTCATGACAGCAACCGACACATCCGTTCCCACCGGGGTCCCTGCGGGTAACCGCCCTGCACCTGCCGGTTTCAGCCCGGGCCAATTCGCCGGGGATTCCCGTGATTGGGGAAATTTCGTGTAACCTTTGCGCAGGGCCCAGGCGAATCTCGCCCGAGGCCCCTAATCCTAGGGAGGAAACCATGACAAGAATGATGACCGTGACACTGGCCGCGCTGGTGCTGGGGGCGACTGCGAGTTTCGCGCAGGATTGCGCGCCTTCGAAATGGGGTGCGGATGACACGATCGGTTCCGCCAACCTGGTGACGCCGGAACGCACGCTGGAGGCGGCCAAACTGATCAAACAGGGCAAATCCATGCCGCTGGGCATCACCATCGGCCCGGACACGCCGGCCTTTCCGCCCCGGTCGCTGAACCTGCAGGTGGTGCAACCCAACCAGCAGGGCGGGCAGAAGCTGACCAGCTTCGGCTACGAGGGCAACTACAACGACGATATCCTGCAAACCTGGATCGGCATCGGCTCGCAACTGGACGGGCTGGGGCATCTGGGCGAAGGCGGGCATTACTACAACTGCCTCGACGAAAAGGAGATTTCCGCCATCACCGGCCTGACCAAACTGGGCACCCATGATGTGCCGCCACTGGTCGGGCGGGCTGTGATCATCGACATGGCGAAACACCTCGGCAAGGAGGTCATGGAAGCCGGGGAACACTTCGGATCAACAGAAATCAAGGCCGCCGCCGAGGCACAGGGTGTCACCATGGGTGAGGGTGACATCATCCTGTTTCACACCGGCTGGACCGAAGGCATGCTGGAAAGCGACCCGATGCTATGGGGCAGCGCCGAACCCGGCCTGACCAACGAAGGCGCGGTCTATCTCGCCTCGCTCAACCCGATGGCGGTGGGCGCGGACACCTGGGGGCTGGACGCGATCCCCGCCGCAGAAGGAGACAAGGTGTTCTACGGCCATGTCACCCTGCTCAAGGACAACGGGATCTATATTCTGGAAACCATGAATGTCGGCCCGCTGCTGCGTGATGGGGTGAACGAGTTCATGTTTGTGCTGGGCCAGCCCCGGATCAAGGGAACGGTGCAGGCAATGGTCAATCCTGTCGCGCTGTACTGAACCTCTGGGCGGGACCCCGGGGTCCCGCCTCTGCTTTGGGCTATCTCAGCTGCGGACCAGCTTTTCGTAGCTTTCCGCGATTTCGCGGGTCATCGCGCCGACTTCAAAGGTATAATCGCCGATCTGTCCCACCGGGGTCACTTCGGCTGCCGTGCCGGTCAGCCAGCATTGTTCGAAGCCTTCCAACTCTTCCGGCATGATATGGCGCTCATGCACCGCAATGCCCTTGTCCTTGAGCATTCCGATCACCGTCTGGCGCGTGATCCCGTTAAGGAAGCAATCCGCGTCAGGCGTATGCACCTCGCCGTCCTTGACGAAAAAGATGTTGGCACCCGTCGCCTCGGCCACGTAGCCCCGATAATCCATGAACAAGGCGTCGGAACATCCTTTGGCCTCAGCCGCGTGTTTGGACATGGTGCAGATCATGTAAAGGCCCGCCGCCTTGGCATGGACGGGGATCGTCTCGGGGCTGGGACGTTTCCATTTGGAGATATCGAGCTTTGCGCCCTTCATCTTGGCGTCGCCGTAATAGGCACCCCATTCCCAGGCAGCAATCGCCAGCCGGACAGGGTTGCGGGCCGAAGCGACCCCCATGTCGTCGCCCGCGCCGCGCCAGGCCACCGCACGGACATAGGCATCCGTCAGACCGGATACTTTCAGAACCTCGGCCTTGGCGGCCTCGATCTCGTCCACGGAGTACGGGATTTCGAAATCAATCATCTCGGCAGAGCGTTTCAAACGCTCCGAATGGGCGCGGCTCTTGAAGATCTTGCCGCCATAAGCACGCTCCCCCTCGAAGACGGAAGAGGCATAATGCATCGCATGGGTCAGGATATGCACATTGGCCTGGCGCCAATCGACCATCTTGCCATCCATCCAGATGTGACCATCCCGGTCATCATAGGCACCTACCATTTTTTCACCCCTTGATTGAATAATGTTGCGCGACAAGGCCCGCGTCGGACACTTTATGTCGTGAAAGTTGTGGATGACTATCGTTTCGCTCTTGGAGTGTCAACAAGGCTGACGTAATATGCCCCCTCAAAGGCAAAGAGGTACATCATGGCGGACGGACGCGCCCCAACAGGGATCGGTGGCGAGAACCTGCTGTTTCTGACGGACGAACAACTGCGCCAGGGGAGCGAGGCGATGTTCTTCGCCTATCGCGGCTTCACCGCCGATCCCGACCGAATTCTGATGGATCTGGCCTATGGCCGGGCGCATCACCGGGCGATCCACTTCATCAACCGGGCGCCGGGCACCACGGTGAACAACCTGCTGAACATCCTTGGCGTTACGAAACAGTCACTGAACCGTGTGTTGCGGACCCTGATCGCGGATGGTCTGGTGGAAAGCAAGGTAGGACGGAACGATAAACGTGAACGCCATCTGCACCTGACCGACGCAGGCAAGGCCCTGGAACGGCAGTTGTCCGATGCGCAGCGCGCCCGGTTGCGGGCTGCCTTCAGGGAAGCGGGGCCAGAAGCGGTCGCAGGGTTCCGCAAGGTGTTGGAGGCGATGATGGACCCAGAGATGCGTGCAAGCTATGCGCGGCTGCGCGAGACCGGGGGATGACCGCCATGGACGCCCATCTGCTGATCGTCGATGACGATGAACGCATTCGCACCCTGCTGAAGAAATTCCTGATGCGGCACGGATTCCTGGTGACCGCCGCGCGGGACGCCGCCCATGCGCGGCGCATCCTGTCGGGGCTGGATTTCGACCTGATCGTGCTGGACGTGATGATGCCCGGCGAGGACGGTCTTACCCTCACGGCCTCGCTGCGCGAAACCCGGCAGACCCCGATCCTGCTGCTGACGGCCAAGGGCGAGACCGGGAACCGGATCGAAGGGCTGGAGGCAGGGGCGGATGATTACCTCGCCAAGCCGTTCGAGCCGAAGGAGCTGCTGCTGCGGATCAACGCGATCCTGCGCCGGATGCCCGAGACCCGGCCGGAGGATACCGCGCCCAAGGTTCTGTCGCTGGGCCACAACCGCTACGACATGGAGCGCGGCGAGCTGTGGCAGGGCGACGAGCTGGTCCGGCTGACGGCGACCGAGGTGCAGCTGATGCGGATATTTGCCGCTCAGCCCGGCGAACCGATGAGCCGTGCACGCCTGGTCGAGGAACTGGGCCGTGACCGGGGTCAGGCCCAGGAACGCGCGGTGGATGTGCAGATCACCCGGCTGCGGCGCAAGATCGAGGTGAACCCCAAGCAGCCGCAATACCTGCAGACAGTGCGCGGCGCGGGCTACATGCTGGCCCCTGACTGACGCGCTTGTTGCAACCGCCGGGGCTGTGTGCCCCCAGAATATTTTTGCCAAAAAGAAGCGGGGGCATGGCTGGCAGCCATCGGCGATCATCGCTATTGTGCCGCAACCTATGATCAGTGAGGCTCCGATGTCCGACACACCCGTTGAAGAAATGAGTTTTGAAACCGCCATGGCGGAGTTGGAGAAGGTCCTGGGCCAACTGGAGCGTGGCGATGTCGCGCTGGACGAGAGTATCGCGCTCTATGAGCGCGGCGCCGCCCTGAAAGCTCGCTGCGAGGCAAAGCTGAAAGAAGCCGAGGAAAAGGTTGCCGCAATCACGCTGGATGGCGATGGCAACCCCACCGGTGTCAAGGCGGTCGAAGGCCTGTAGCTGCGGTGTTCCAAAGCAGGCTCTCCGAGGCGGCGGATGCCGTGGCACAGCACTTTGAGCGGGTGTTGGGGTCATTTGACGATCTGCCTTTTGTCATGGCGATGGGTCATGCCACCCGTGGCGGCAAGTGTCTGCGCGGATTTCTGGTGCTGGAATCGGCCCGGCTGCACGGGATATCCCCCGAGCAAGCGATCTGGCCTGCCACTGCGATCGAAGCGCTGCATGCCTATAGTCTGGTACATGACGATCTGCCCTGCATGGATGACGATGATCTGCGGCGCGGCGCGCCGACGGTGCATGTCGCCTGGAACGAGGCGACAGCCGTTCTGGCCGGTGATGCGTTGCAATCCCTGGCCTTCGAACTGGTCACCCATCCCGATGCGGGCAATGACAGCGCCCGCATGGAACTGGCGCGCACCCTCGCGCAGGCTGCCGGCGCGCGGGGCATGGTGCTGGGCCAGGCGCTGGATATCGCGGCGGAAACAGCCCTGTCTCCGCTCACGCTTGATCAGATCACCGCATTGCAGCAGGGCAAGACCGGCGCACTGTTCGGCTGGTCCGCCATGGCCGGGCCGCGGATGGCGGGCGCAGATGCCGCACCGCTGGCGGCCTATTCCGGTGCGCTTGGTCTTGCCTTTCAGATCGCAGATGACATTCTGGACGTCGAGGGTGATGCCGCTACCGTCGGCAAGGCCACCGGCAAGGATGCCAGGGCAGGCAAGGCCACATTCGTGTCCCTGCTGGGCCTTGAAGAAGCCAGACAGCGTGCCCAGGATCTGGTGCAATCAGCCTGTGATGCGCTTGACGTATATGGCAAAGACGCCGAGACGCTGCGGGACGCCGCGCGTTTTGCCGTCACCCGCAGGAATTGACAGAGGGGGCAGACATGCCTGACCAACCCGCCACACCGCTGCTGGACAAGATCAAGCGCCCTGCTGACATGCACGGGCTGACCGATACCCAGCTCATTCAGCTTGCCCGCGAGGTCCGGGCCGAGACCGTCTCTGCCGTCTCCGAAACGGGCGGACACCTGGGCGCCGGGCTGGGCGTGGTTGAGCTGACGGTCGCATTGCACGCGGTCTTTGACACCCCCCGTGACAAGATCATCTGGGACGTGGGCCACCAGTGCTATCCACACAAGATCCTGACGGAGCGGCGTGACCGCATCCGCACCCTGCGCCAAAAGGACGGGCTGAGCGGGTTCACCAAGCGCAGCGAATCTCCCTATGACCCCTTTGGCGCGGCGCATAGTTCGACCTCGATCAGCGCGGCGCTCGGCTTTGCCGTGGCGCGTGATCTGGGCGGTGTGGTGCCCGAAGGTCTGGGCGATGCGATTGCGGTAATCGGCGACGGGGCGATGTCGGCCGGTATGGCCTATGAGGCGATGAACAACGCAGGTCACCTGAAAAAGCGCCTGATCGTGATCCTCAACGACAACGAGATGTCCATCGCCCCGCCGGTGGGCGCGATGTCCAGCTATCTCAGCCGCCTTTATGCCGAAGAACCGTTCCAGGATTTCAAGGCGGCGGCCAAGGGCGCGGTCAGCCTGCTGCCCTATCCGTTCCGTGAGGGCGCGAAACGCGCCAAGGACATGCTCAAGGGCATGGCTGTGGGCGGCACCCTGTTCGAACAGCTGGGCTTTTCCTATCTCGGCCCCATCGACGGGCATGACATGAACCAGTTGCTGCCGGTGCTGCGCACGGTCAGGGCGCGGGCGACGGGGCCGATCCTGATCCATGTGCTGACCAAGAAGGGCAAGGGATACGCCCCTGCGGAAAACGCGCGGGACAAGGGGCACGGCGTGTCCAGGTTCAATGTCGTCACCGGCGAACAGAAAAAGGCACCTTCCAACGCGCCCAGCTATACTTCGGTCTTTGCCAAGACCCTGTTGGAGGAAGCGGCAGAGGACGACAAGATCTGCGCCGTGACCGCTGCGATGCCGGATGGCACCGGGCTGAACCTTTTCGCCGAACGCTATCCGTCGCGCTGCTTTGACGTGGGCATCGCCGAACAGCATGGAGTGACCTTTTCTGCCGCGCTTGCTGCCGGCGGGATGCGGCCCTTCTGCACGATGTATTCGACCTTCCTGCAACGCGGGTACGACCAGGTGGTGCATGACGTGGCGATCCAGCGCCTGCCGGTCCGCTTTGCCATCGACCGCGCGGGTCTGGTGGGGGCTGACGGGGCGACTCATGCGGGCGCATTCGATGTGGCCTACCTTGCCAACCTGCCCGGCTTTGTCGTCATGGCCGCCGCGGACGAGGCGGAGCTGAAACACATGGTCGCCACGGCGGCTGCCCATGACGACGGGCCCATCGCCTTTCGTTTTCCCCGTGGCGAGGGCAACGGCGTGGACATGCCGGAGCGCGGCAAACCGCTTGAGATCGGCAAGGGCCGGATGATCCGGCAGGGCAGCCGCGTGGCGCTGCTGTCCTTCGGCACCCGGCTGGCCGAGGTCGAAAAAGCCGCCGAGGCGCTGGCGGCCAAGGGGATCACCCCCACCATCGCCGATGCACGTTTCGCCAAACCGCTGGACCGCGACCTGATCCTGTCCCTGGCGGCGGATCACGAAGCGCTGATCACCATCGAGGAAGGTGCCGTCGGTGGTTTTGGCAGCCATGTGGCGCAATTGCTGGCGGAGGAAGGTGTCTTTGACAAGGGGCTGAAATACCGCTCCATGGTCTTGCCCGACATCTTCATCGACCAGGCCTCACCGGCAGATATGTATGCGGTTGCGGGTATGAACGCCGAACAGATCGAGGCCAAGGTACTGGATGTTCTGGGCGTGACCCGGATCGGGGTGCAGCGGGCCTGAGGCCGCGCAGCAGCTACTTGGCCTTCTGCTGCTCCAGCAACCGGTCAAGGCGTTCCTCGATCGCGATCAGGCGCTCGTTTACGCTGTCCCGGTAGGCACCGGTTTCGGCATTCTCTTCCTCATGGTGGGCGTCCTGCATGGAGTTCACGATCAGACCGACCAGCAGGTTCACCACCGCGAATGTCGTCACCATGATGAAGGGGATGAAGAACAGCCATGCCAGCGGATAGACCTCCATCACCGGGCGGACGATGCCCATGGACCAGCTTTCCAGGGTCATGATCTGGAACAGGGAATAACCGGATCGGCCCAGGGTGCCGAACCATTCGGGAAAGCTGTAGGCAAAGAGCTTGGTCGCGATGACCGCACCGATGTAAAAGATCAGCGCCATCAGGGAAAAGACGGATGCCATGCCCGGCAGGGCGGTGATGAACCCCTCGACCACCCGGCGCAGGCGCGGCGCGGCAGAGACCAGCCGCAGCACCCGCAGGATACGCAGGGCCCGCAGCGCGCTGAAACCCTGCGCCGCCGGAACCAGTGAGACACCGACAATCACGAAATCGAAGATGTTCCAGCCATCACGGAAAAACCGGAAGCGGTGAACGACGAGTTTCAGCAGCAGTTCGACGACGAAGACCGCCAGGCAGAGCTTGTCCAGCAACACGATCAGCCCGCCTGCATGGGCCATCGCAACCTGTGAGGTTTCCAACCCCAGCAGGATCCCGTTGAAGATGATGACCCCCATGATGAAACTGCTGAAACGCGGTGCTTCGACAAAGGATTTCAAGTTCATTTTCTGCGGCCTGCCTCAATCTTTGGACCCTATATGGAGCCTGGTCACGATGCGAACAAGGGACGAAGCGTCACGGCCAGAACGACAGGATGGCACCCGCCGATATGGCGATCATGATGTAGCCCAAAAGCACGTAAACGCCGTCTTTGGTGTACAGGCCATAGGCCAGCAAGGCGACGGTTCCGCCGCCGATGGAGGACACCATGGGCAGCACCTCAAGCGGCGGCCAGCCCAGCGGGATCACGGCGCAGGCCGCCAGAGTGACCCAGCGCATCGGCCCCCGGGTCAGGAACATCAGGCGCTGGTGGGAATGCCTGTCCAGAAAGGCACAGGGTTTGCGCATCCAGGAAACGGCCTTGCGCAGCTTGCCGCTCGCGATGGTGCGGCGCAGCAGGAAATCGGGCAGCCACAGGCGGCGGCGTCCGGACAAGGCCTGCACCGCCATGATCACGATGATCGACGCGGCAATGGTGGGCATGCCGGGAATGCCGGAGATCGGGGACACCAGCAGAACCCCGATCAGCAGGATGAAGGGCGTGATGGTGCGGTCGCCGAATTCGGTCAGCACATCCTGCACCGACACGGTATCGCGGCGCGCAGCATGATCCATGCCGTCCAGAAGATGACTTAACGTTTGGTTCTTGTCGTCTGTATCGGCGGTTTCAGGATCAGATGTCATTCTTGAGCATTGCAGCGAGTCCGGTGCGGTAGTTCGGGAATTGGGGGTCCCAGCCTAACGCCTGCTTTGCGTGATCGTTCCGCACCTTCTTGCTCTCGGCGTAGAAACTGCGCGCCATGGGCGTCATTTCCGCCGTCTCGAAATCCTCTGCCGGGGGCAGCGGCAGGCCCAGAAGCTCTGCTGCATGGCCGATCACGTCCTGCGGAGGCGCCGGGTCGTCGTCGCACAGGTTATAGATCGCGCCCGGATCGGGCCGGGCGATTGACAGGACCAGCGCCTGCGCGATGTCTTCCACATGGATACGCGAAAACACCTGCCCCTTTTTGATGATGCGCCGGGCGGTGCCACGGCGCACCTTGGCAAAGGGCCCCCTGCCCGGTCCATAGATCCCCGCCAGCCGGAAAATGTGCAGCGGCAGGTCAGGGATCGCCTGCCAGGCAGCTTCGGCCTCTACCCGTGCCTGACCGCGCTTTGTGGCGGGGGTCAGGGGTGTCTGCTCGTCCACCCAAGCGCCCTTGTGATCGCCGTAAACGCCGGTGGTCGACAGGTACCCCAGCCAGCGCAGGCGTGGCGCAATTGCCGCGATGTCAGGACCAAGTGCTGCCAGCACCGGGTCACCTTCGGGCCCCGGCCCCGCCGACACCAGGACATGCCGGACCTCATGCAGGAGCGGGCGCAGATCGGTGCCCGGCCACAACAGCGGTTCCACACCGGTGCGGGCAATTTCATCCTGTTTCTCCGCGCTGCGGGTCGTGCCGATGACCCGCCAGCCCTGCGGGATCAGGCGCGCCGCCAGCGCCCGCGCGGAATAGCCGTGGCCAAGTGAAAGAAGGGTGTTGTCCATCTGCGCAACCTGCACCCGAACCCGCGTCAGAACAAGGGCTCAGCCCTGAAGGCGCAGGAAGTCGATATAGCCAAAGGTCGGCCCGGCCCATTGCCGGGACTTGCGCATCCGGCCGCTGCCGGTTTCCACCCAGTACTCATTGGTGAAACTGGCCTGACCATTGGAACAATCTTCGCGCATCCGGTAGGTTGAGATCCGCTGATCCACGATCTGGATGGTTTCGCGCCCCAATTGGGTCATGTCGCAGGAGAAAGCGACCGTCTGCGCTGTCCCGTTCGTGCGGTCGATGGTGATCAGGCGCTGACCGCCCCCACCCTGCCCGTCAAACCCGGCAAAGGCTGCCTCCGCCTCGGCAGAGCGTATGTCGCCGCCCAGCCCCTTGGTGCCCACCAGAACGCCGTTGCGCAGGATCACCTGCGCATCATCCGACGATTGCCAGACCTCGATTGTGCCGGGATTGCTGTCGTCGCGGCGGGCAATCAAGCGCAGGAAATCCTGCGCCTGCGTATTGTCGGGGATCACCTGCATCACCGGACCGGGGGTCTGGTTCAACTGCTTGCGGGTCACGTCGATACGAATGGGCGGGCCAGCGGGGGCACCGGCGCCTGCAGCCCTGGACTTGATCGAATCGAACAATGCCCGGGACGCGGCAAGGGCAGGATCACCGCCGTTGGGGTTGCTGCTGCACCCCGCAAGGGCAAGGGCAGAGACCATCACCATCAAAGAGATCGCACGCATCATTCCCAAACCCTCGACCATTCGCTCTCGATTGCATCGCGATGGCCCGACCGGACCTGTTCATAGAGCCTTCCCGGAACGTTCAGACGCGCGCCACCGTCCCGCTGGATCGGCCGGATGGTGGTATTGACCGTCCGCGTGCCGGGGGTACCCAGGAACCAGCTGACCGGGATGGTCAGGTTGATGCCCTTGTCGAATGACCCTTCGCCAAACTCGGCCGAGGAGACGTTTGTAAGGGTAAAGAACCCGCCGATGCGCCAGCCGTTCGAGAATTCGCGGGTCACGGTCACCGTGCCACCGACATCACCTGCCAGGTAACGACCCACATCGACCTGCCCCAGGTAACCACCGCCAAAATCATAATAGGCCGAGGCATGACCGGTGGCGACGCCGTAGCTTTGGAAACCCAGGCCGCCGTAATCGCGCTGCTTGACGTAATTTGCCTCGACCCCCAGTGCCAGACGGCTTGCCACCGGCTTCCAAAGGACCTCGGCAGAAATCCCGCCGAACATCCGTTCGAGGTAACCAGCGGTCACCCGGGCATAGACATCGTTGCCGGGTTTCCACTGGCGCAGGACATAGAGGTTCTCAAGGCTGGTATCACCGGCCCGCGCGTAAAGGATGCCGTCGGTCCGTACCCGCGCCAGCTGCGAGTTGCTGAGCCTTGCGCTGTCACCGACGTTGCCGAACAGGCGGTGTTTGACCAGGCCGCCGATTTCCCAGCCCGGTGCCGGGCGGTACTTGAAATCCGCCCTCAGGCCGGCATCGACACGCACCGGATTGTCGGGGTCGAAATAACTCGGATCGGCATAGGGTCCGAACGACCAGGAGAAGTCGGGATAAAGATCGGCATTGACCGCCGCACCCGGCAGATCGGGCGACGCGGCACCGAAACCGGTCACCGCCAGCAGGGCATCTGCGGCCTGCGGATCAAATTCAAGCGCTTCCAGATCGGACCGGCGCATGATCACCGCCGATTGCGCCAGCCCTTCCTGCATCGGCACGATGCGGAACGTCTCGACAGAGGCGGGCAGGACCTGCGCCATCGCCCGCGCGGCACGCCCGATTGCAACGGACATGGCACGATAGGTCCCGTTGCGCATCCGCAGTTCCGCGCTCGACGCCGAGACCTTCAGCGATACAAGGGTCAGCCCGTAATCTTCCAGAACCGGCTTCAGCCTGTCACGCATGGTCTGCGCCGCATTCTGGTTTTGCGACCAGGCGGTGTCATAGGCCTGCGGCTGCGCTGCCCGGCTTGGGCGTGGCTCGATCGGAGCGGTCGGCAGCACCCGTGTCGGGGTTGGCGGTTGTTTCGGGTTGAACTGCAACTGCGCGTTGAAGCCGAATTCGGAACCGTAAAGATAATAGGCCCCGAACCGCAACCGGTCCGAATACTGGTATTCTGCGCCAAAGTTGAAACGCGACTTGCGGGTAAAGACACTGCGCGTGACCGTTTCGGCCTCATAGGCATCGGAACTGTATTCCGCCTTCAGCCCCCAACGGTCGTTGATCTGCCATTCAACCCCGGCAAAGGGGGCGGCATCGCCACGGAACCACTGATCGAAAGACGGGCTGCCCCCGCGGCTTTGGGCGTCGAATGCGGGGCGCGGCCCACCAAAGGGCGCACCAATTGAGCCTGAGCTGCCCAACCGGCCCCAGCCCAGACCCGCCGTCACCTTGAAGGCGCCGGGAATGCTACCGATATTGTCAAAGGTCTTGGTCGCCACGACATATTCGCCGGCATAGATACCGGTGCCTGCGAAATCCTGCAGGCCGACCGTGATGGCGGGCCAGATCCGGCCTTCCTTGCGCACCTGGTAGCGCAGGTCGAAACTGCGGTCGCGATAGGTTTCAAAGCCGTCGGTGTTCCAGTCCTGGATGCCGACATACCGGAAACTGGCCGAAAGGCGCGGTGTGGCCTGGAAGGTCAGCGTGGTCCGGGTGATTCCGCCAAAGTTGGAGACGCCGACCGTGATCTGCCCGTCGGGCAGGACCTCGCCTGTCGGCATGTCGATCAGACCGGGAGAGCCGTAAAAATTCAGCGTCGGCCGATCCGGGACAGCGAAGATATCATAGGTGTCATCGGCAAGGACCGGCTGCGCCAGCATTCCGGCCGAGATGGAGAGCGCAAGGCAGGTTCCCCTGACCGGCGCAGACCGCCAGGCCCCTGTAGTGGCTTTCCCGTTTACCTGCGACACGCTGTTGTCCTCTTTCTGAGACACCTTAGCTGGTTCTGCCAACCACAATCCCAGAAATCAACCATTCCCCCGCAGGCTGGGACAGCCACAAGGGGATAGAGACATTACTGCGACATATTCAGGAGGTTTTCCGCTCGCGCGCATGTTTGGCATAGCCTTCGACCCAGCGCATCACGACCCCCCGGGCCATGTCCTCGTTCGATGCAACGAAAGCTTCGCGCAGGCGCCGGGTCGCCGATGCGATCTCGATCTCCGAAAGCCCCTCTTCGCGGGTTGCGAAAATCTTGGGATGCTGGGTCGGGAACCGCTCTCCGGACAGGGTCAGCTCCTCGACCATTTTCTCACCGGCGCGCAGGCCCGTGAACTCGATTTCGATGTCACCATCCGGGTTGTCTTCGTCACGCAGGGTATAGCCCGCGCTTTCGATGACCTGGCGGGCGAGCTGAAAGATGGAAACAGGCTTGCCCATGTCCAGCACGAATACTTCTCCGCCCTGTGCCATGGCACCTGCCTGCAGAACCAGCCTCACCGCCTCCTGAACGGTCATGAAATACCGTTCCACCAGCTTGTCGGTCACCGTCAGCGGACCGCCCCGGCTCAACTGATCCTGAAACAGCGGCACAACGGAACCGGAGGAGCCCAGCACGTTGCCAAAGCGTACCATCGAAAAGATCGTTCCGCCCGACTTGGCCGCAGACCGGCGCGCCATGTCCTGTATCACCAGTTCGGCCAAACGCTTGGAGGCTCCCATGATGTTGGTGGGCCGCACCGCCTTGTCACTGGAAATCAGGATGAACCGTTCCACCCCGGCCTTCGCCGCCTGTTCGGCCAGTGTCTGGGTCCCGAAGACATTGTTGACCAGTCCGGAAAGCGGATTGGCCTCGACCAGCGGAACATGTTTGTAGGCTGCCGCATGAAGGACCACCTGAACATTGTGCTCCGTCATGACCTTGCGGACCTGCCGCGCATCCGTGATGGAGCCAAGAACAGGCACGATCTCGATCGCGCGGCCTTCTGACAATTGGCGCAGTTCCATGTCCGCGTTGTAAAGCGCAAATTCGCTCAGTTCGAAAAGAACCAGCTTTGTCGGGCGACGGTCCAGCGCCTGACGGCACAGTTCTGCGCCGATGGACCCGCCGGCACCGGATACAAGGATCACCTTCTGCGTATAGCAGGCGGTGGTTTCGCTGATCGTGTCATCCACTTCATCCCGGTTCAGGAAGCGGTGCGCCGACAGCGGTGTCAGCTTGTCGACCAGCGCTTCTTCTCCGATAAGCTGGGCAAAGGATGGCAGGGTCTGCACCTCCAGCCCCATCTTTTCGAGCCGACGGGCAATCTGGGCCTGCTTTGGCAGGCTCAGCGAGGGAACCGCCAGAAGCACCCGGTCGATTTTCTTTTCCCGCGCGACCTCGGCAATCCGCAGGGGATTGTACACCGGCAGCTGCGCCACGCTGAGGCCCTGAATGGCCGCGTTGTCATCCACAAAAGCAACCGGCTCGATGTTCTCATGCCCGCGCAGGGCCGACACCAGCTGCGTTCCGGTGGTGCCCGCGCCGTAGATCAGAACCCGGCACCGCGAAGTGGAGCGGCGGTAAATCGCCAGCACCAGCTGCAACAAGACCGCCCGGCTGATCACCACGGAAGAAAAGAACGCCGCACCAAACACCAGATGGACACCCAGCGGCATGCCAAGACCCAAAATGTTCGACACGATAATCGACGTGATGGCGAGGAACATCGCGAACACGCCGGTCATCCCGATTGCCGCGGTTTCATAGGAGTTCAACTGGATTGCACAGACACCCAGCCACATGGAAACGCCGATGCCGACCAGCAGCACATAGGGCAGGACCGGAATATAGGCGATCATGTTCGCCACAAGCCCGCCCGGCAGCGCCTGCGCCACGATGGCAAACATGATGGAAAATACGACCAGAATGGAATCGAGGGTCAGCAAAATGCCGCGCTTCTGGCGCTTGGAAAAGGATTTGATCAGGTTCAGCATAGAGTTAAAGTCGCCCTCACCCAGGTGGAAATATATCAGATACACATGGGTTACAGCGCGCGACCGTCATTGGCAGCGTGGTGATCCCCCGGCAAATTTTTGTTCAAAAACAGGAGTTTTATTACACGATCTCCGCCAACAATCACAGTCCGGTTTCCAACAGGTTGCCGTCAAATGCACCTATAAAGGCAAAATGCCTTATTTATTGGCGGTTTTTGGCCTACCTTTGCGCCTGAATAAGTTACCGATGGTCTGGAATACCAAGTCAAAATCATAACACGTCGACTGATTCTCCCGGTAAATGAGGTCCAGCCGCGCCTTTCTGGGGACACAGATTCGGCAGTAGACATCATCGGTTTCCGCAGCGGTCTCGCAACGTGCAAGCAGACGCTCCTCGTGCTTGTGGAACCGGATCGTGGCCAGGCCGGTCACGCCGGGCCGCGATTTCAGTACCTCGCCATAGATCTCGGGAAAGCGCTCGACATATTCCCGCAGGGGCGGGCGCGGCCCGACAAAGCTCAGGTCCCCCCTGAGGATGTTCCAAAGCTGCGGGAACTCATCCAGCCGCTTGGCCCGCAACCAGGCACCCGTTTCCGTGATCCGGGATGATTTATTGCCCCCGGACACGCCCTGATCGCTGTCGACCACGGTCATCGTCCTCAGCTTCCAAAGATTGAACGGTTCATCCAGCCCCTTCATCCGCTCCGCCACAAAGAACAGCGGGCGGCCTTCCTTGATCAGCAGATAGATCAGCAGCCAGATCAGGACCGGTCCAAGGATCACCACCAGCAAAGAGGCAAAGAACAGATCGAAAATTCGTTTGCGCCAGGTCATTCGATCGCCTTCACTGAGAACTGTCGGGTTGCGCCAGGTAGGCCCGCCATTCCGCGACAAGGCCCTGCGCCTGTCCCGCGTTAGGCGCGAATTCGACAAGCTTTTCAAGTCGCTTCGTTTCCAGCTCCACCCGCGCGATCGCCGCAGGTCCGGCTTCGCGGGCAGTCCAGGCCCGACCGGCGGCATCCAGCAGCGCACCCATATGGACCACGCCGGGTGCCGCGACATTCACAATCCCGGGCAGGTCGTCCGCGGTGCATAGACGATGTATCGCACGGGAAAGGCTTGCCGGCCCGATATAGCTGCGCGCGGGTGTCGTCCCGTCAGGCAGAACATCAAGCTGCATGCCCTCCTTCCAGCCGCCGAGGATCGCATCGGCCCCGGCGACATTGCCGATACGCAACATCGTCACCGCCTGACCGCAGTCTCTGGCAGTGGCAAAGGCATCCCTTTCCATCTCCAGCTTTGCCTGTCCGTATTCCGAAGCCGGTTCACAGATCATGTCTTCGCTCAGCGGACCTTGGGCCGCGCCGTAAACAGCCGCGGAAGAGGCCAGCAGAAGCCGTGGCACCCCCGCCCGGCCCGCCGCGCGGACGGCGGCAAGCGCCAATGCCGCATTGAGAGAGAGCGGATTTCCGCTGGCGGCCGCATGTGCCGGCGTGATCCCCGAAAGGCACAACACCGCACGCCGCCCTTCCATCGCTGCGCAAAGCGCCTCGGCATCCGAAAGCGGGTCGAAACTGACATATCCCGGTCGCACAGACCTGCTGTGACATATCAGTTCCGTATCTGCCGGCCAGAAGGCCTGCACCATTCTGCCAAGACGCCCGGATGCCCCAAGCAGCAATACCCCGCTATTTCGCATCGTCCCGCCCGAAATCGTTGACCTGTACCTTACAGCAGGTATCTTGCCCGAAACAGATATCCAATCGCGACCCTTTTTTATACCGCCGTGCTTTTCAACAGCCGCGTCATTGCGTATGGGAACATTGAGCCCCGGTCTGCGGGATCACAAGAAGTGAGCAGAGTAGAATAATGCGCATGACTGTAAAACGGTGTTTTGGCGTCTTCCTCGCAGTGGCACTTTCCGCCTGCTCCCAACTTCCGCGCGGCGCTGCCGTACAGAACGAAATCACCCGCAACGCGGATTCGCCAACTTCTGACATCGCGGTCTATCCGGTGACCCGCGCCTTTCTGCCCAGCGTGCAGCACTGGCCCAGCGTTGGTGAAAAGAGACATGCCTGGATCGGAAACAGCCGCGGCTCTAACGCGCAGATCATCCGCCCCGGAGATGAGCTTGCCATCCTGGTCTGGGACAGCGGCGACAATTCCCTGCTGACCTCGAACGAACAACGGGTTGCAACTCTGCCCAACATCCGCGTGTCCGAGAGCGGCTCCGTCTTCGTGCCTTACATCGGCAAGGTTCAGGTGTCGGGACGGACCCCCGACAGCGCCCGCCAGCTGATCCAGCGACAGCTTGAGGCGATTGTCCCCTCGGCGCAGGTGCAGCTTTCGATGGCCGAAGGTCGCGGCAACTCCATCGACCTCGTCGGCGGCGTGAGCAAGCCGGGCAATATCCTGTTGCCGGACCAGAATTTCACCGTTCTGGCCGCAATTTCGGCCGGGGGCGGTGTCAGCGCGGCGCTGGATAACCCTCAGGTGAAACTGGTACGCGGCAGCAATATCTATGCAACCTCGGTCAGCACGCTTTACGAAAACCCCCATCTCGACACCCGTCTGCAAGGCGGTGACAAGGTGATCGTCGAGGCTGACAGGCGTTACTTCCTGTCGCTGGGTGCCGCCGGGCGCGAGGCGCAGCACGACTTCAACCGCGACCAGGTGTCCGCACTGGATGCCCTGGCCATCATCGGCGGCGTCAACGATGCCCGCGCCGACCCGCGCGGCATTCTTGTCCTGCGGGAGTATCCCGCTTCGGCCGTCAGTGCCGGCGTGCGGGGTCCCCGCAAGCAGCGGGTGGTCTTCACCATCGACCTGACCTCCTCTGACGGTCTTTTCTCGGCGCGGAACTTCATGATCCAGTCCGGCGATCTGGTTCTGGCGACCGAATCGAACCTGACCGATACACGTACCGTTCTTGGGCTGGTCGGATCGGTCTTTGGTGTGGTGAACACCGCCAGCAACCTTTCTTCGAACTGATCAGACCGGCTCAGGTCTGACCGGAGGGCTGCCAGAACGCCTTGCCATCCACCGACTGCGCGCCGGGCGGGATGCCAAATGTGGCCCGGTAGCTTTTCGAGAAATGCGAAAGCGACCGGAAACCGCAGGCCACGCAGACTTCCGTCACGCTCAGCCCGGTTTGCCGCAAGAGATGGCGCGCCTTCTCCAGCCGCAGCTGCAGGTAATAACGCTTGGGCGACGTGTTCAGATACCGCGCGAACAGCCGCTCCAGCTGGCGGCTCGACAGTTTGACCAATTCCGCGATCTCGTCCGGGCGTAGCGGCTCTTCGAGATTTGCCTGCATCAACTGCAAGGCCAGCAGCAACTTTGGATTTCGCACATCGGCACGGGGTTGCAGCGACCTGCGCTGCGCGTGGTTTTCCGGGCGCGGCAGGGAATATACCATCTGGTCAGCCACCCATGCGGCCAGGTCCTCCCCATAGTCTGCCTGGACCCGGTGCAGCATCATGTCCATCGAAGCCGCCCCGCCTGCCGAGGTAAAGATCCGGCCATCCACGGAATAGAGCGTGTCCTGCATGATGACATCGGGCAGCATCTCCGTCAGGGCGGTCTTGTACTCCCAATGGGTCGTCACACGCCTGCCGCCGATCAGCCCCGCCAGCGCCAGCGTATAGGTGCCGGAGGACAGGGCCCCGAAATCCATGCCCTTGCGCGTCTGGCGCCGCAGCCAGTCCAGCACGGCCCGCGAACTGCCCGCCCCTGCATTTTCGCCCGCACAAACGATCAGCGTCTCACGCCGGTCCAGTTCGACCAGCCCCGCATCCACATTCACCTGCACCCCGTTATAGGCCGCGACGGGCTGCCCCTTTTCGGACAACAGACGCCATGAATAGAACCGCCTGCCCGAAGGGTGATGATTGGCAAGTGACAGGCAATCCAAGGCACAGGCAAAGCCAAGCGTTGAAAAGCCGGGTATCAACAAGAACGCATAAGAACGCGGCAATGGATCAGGTTCAACCGACATGGCCTCATCTTGGGCCCGGCCCTGAGCGCGGCGCGATAATATCTGCGACAGCAGATGCCGCTTACGACACTTATTGCTTTTTTTGCCGCGAAATCTGCACCGCCAGAATGCCCAGCGCCACGATCAGGACACCCAGGATGTCACTGGCGCCCAGCGGCTCGGACAGCAGCAGCGCCGCAATGGCGACCCCGAAGAACGGGTTGAGGAAATGAAAGGTCGCCGCCCGCGTTGCCCCCAGTCGATTGACCAGCCAGAACCAGATCATCGTCGCGGCCAACCCCGGTACGAAACAGGTATAGACGAAGGCAAAGAACAGCGGCCAGCTGGGGTCCAGACGCGGCGTCTCGAACAGCAGCGCCGCCAGCGCCAGCGCAACACAGCCCGCCAGCATCTGCAGGCCCACGATCATCAGGAAATTCCCGCCCGAGGTCGCGCCGCGCACCAGCAGCGTTGCTGCCGTCAGCGCCATCACACCCAGGCCGCAAAGCAGGACGCCGGTCAGGTCCACGCCGCCGCTCAGCCGGGCGCTCATGATGATGAACACGCCGACCACCCCGGCCAGCAGCCCCGCCACCCCCAGCGGCCGCAACCGTTCGCCCAGAAAGGCCCAGGCGGCAAAGCCGACCAACAGGGGCATGGTTGAGGCAATGATCGCGGCCAGAGACGCTTCGACGGTCTGCATGGCGACAAAGTTCAGGCCAAGGTAGGTCGCGTTCTGCAAGACACCGAAAACAATCGTCGCCCGCCATTGCGCCGGGGTCAGCCGCCAGCTTTGGCCCAGCGCAAGCGCGATCCCCACGCCAATCAGGCCGGAAATCAGATAGCGCACCGAAAGCGCCCAGAGCGGCGATGCATATTCGACGATGATCCGGGCAGAGGAAAAGGCCGAGGACCACATCACGACAAAGACCAGACCCGCCAGAATTGCGCGAATATCCATGTTCTGCCTTTACGTAACTGCCTCGGATCACTTCAGGGAAGGGCAACCGTGTGCCTGCGCCTCTGCATCCTGTAACAATCAGGCAAGGCAATGGCCAGAAATCAATCGGACCCTTTGCGCAAGGTCTGGATCATGCGCGCTGCAAGGGAAAGAAAATGCGGCACCTCCTTGTCATCCAGATCTGCCAGCGCGCGGTCGTTTACCCCGGCCGCCAGGGCGAGTGCGCGCTCTTCCAACGCCTTTGCATGGGGTGTCAGGTAGATCAGTCGCGAGCGGGAATCATCGGGGTTCGGCTTGCGCCGGATCAACCCGTCCCGCTCCATCCGTTTGAGTGTCAGCGCCAGCGTCGCCTGTTCCACGTCCACCTCCCGGACCAGTTCAGCCTGTGTCCGCCCGTCCCGTTCCCAGAGGGCGAGAAGGGTGGGAAACTGCCCCGGCGACAGGCCCAGAGGGCCAATCGCTTCCGCCAGCGCCTGCTCCATGAGGCGGGCAAGATGATTGACCAGATAACCGGCCGATTGGTCCTTGAAGTGCGACATGAGGAGACCCTAACCGGAATTTCAACAGCATGCTATACAAAATCCTTGACCAGACCATCAGACAAATATACATAGCATGCTATTCAAGCCAGGAGAAATCACATGTTCCGATTGATTCCACCCGCCCTCACCACAGCCATTCTGATCGCAGGAGGTGCCGCCATGGCGCAGCAGACCGTTACACTCATCAACGTCTTTGAAGTGCCCGAAGAGCGCTATGAAGAAACCGTCGCCATGTGGGAAGCCGCCCGTGATGTGATGAAGGCCCAGCCGGGCTATGTCGCCACCAGCCTGCACACCGCCCTCGATGAAGGCGCGACATTCCGACTGGTCAATATCGCCGAATGGGAAAGCCCGGCGCATTTCCACGCAGCGGCCAAGGCACTGAAGGAAGCTGAGACGCCCAAGGTCCAGGGGCTGAAGTTTCACCCGATGCTCTATCGCATGCTGCGACAGGACCCTGAAAACTGAAAGAGCCGCCCGAAGGCGGCCCAGTCAATTGTTCAAGTCAGCGTAAGGTGACGGCTTAACCGTTCACGCTGTCCTTAAGCGCTTTCGCGATGGTCATCTTGACCACCTTGTCCGCGTCTTTCTTGAATTGTTCGCCGGTGGCGGGGTTGCGCACCATACGCTCGGGGCGTTCGCGGCAATAGATCTTGCCGACGCCGGGCAGGGTCACTGCGCCGCCTGCGGACACTTCCTTGGTGATCAGGTCGCAGACTGCTTCCAGTGCGGCGCCTGCCGATTTCTTGTCAGAACCCATCTGTTCCGCCAGCGCGGCGACGAGCTGAGTCTTTGTCATTGGTTTGGTTGCCATGTTCTTATCTCCTTAGACTGCCCGAATTTGGGGCCTCGTGTGCAGAATGTAACGGTATGTTGTGGGGCAACACAACGCGTTGTAGGTCGAAAATCCTTATTTTCTTCGCTTTTTCGCGGTTTTTCGCCGTCAAAGGAAGGCCGTTTCGTCAAATGACCGCAATTTCCGGCTGTGAATCCGCTCCAGGGGGGTGCTTCGCAGCGTTTCCATGGCCCGGATTCCGATCATCAGATGGCGCGAAACCTGTGTCTTGTAGAAGTCTGACGCCATGCCGGGCAGCTTCAATTCGCCATGCAGCGGCTTGTCCGAAACACACAAAAGCGTGCCATAGGGCACCCTGAACCGGAAACCGTTCGCGGCAATGGTCGCGCTTTCCATGTCCAGCGCGATGGATCGCGACTGGCTGAGCCGCTGCACCGGGCCGGACTGGTCGCGCAGCTCCCAGTTGCGGTTGTCGATGGTGGCGACGGTGCCGGTCCGCATGATCCGCTTCAGCTCATAGCCTTCAAGCTGGGTCACTTCGGCCACGGCCTTTTCCAGCGCGATCTGGATTTCCGCCAGCGCCGGGATCGGCACCCAGATCGGCAGGTCATCGTCCAGAACATGGTCTTCGCGCAGATAGGCATGGGCCAGCACGAAATCGCCCAGCGCCTGGGTGTTGCGCAGCCCGGCGCAATGGCCGACCATCAGCCAGGCATGGGGCCGCAACACCGCGATGTGATCGGTTGCCGTCTTGGCGTTGGACGGGCCGACACCGATGTTGACCAGCGTGATCCCCGACCCGTCCGCCCGCTTGAGGTGATAGGTGGGCATCTGCGGCGTCTTGATCGTATCCGGAATGGCTGTGTCGCCATCCGTGATCTCCACGTTTCCGGTGCTGACAAAGGAGGTATAGCCGCTGTCCGGGTCGTTCAGCTGCGCGCGGGCAAAGGCTTCGAACTCGGTCACGTAGAACTGGTAGTTGGTGAACATGACATGGCATTGGAAATGTTCGGGGGCCGTGGCGGTGTAATGCGCCAGACGCGCCAGCGAATAATCCACGCGCTGCGCGGTAAAGGGTGCCAGCGGGCGCACCCCGTCGGTTTCGACGAAGGTGCCGTTCACGATATCATCGTTTGTCGTGCTCAGGTCCGGCACGTCAAAGACATCGCGCAGGATGAAATTGCCCGCCCCTTCCTGCGGCAGGTTGATGGCAGTTTCCGAGGTGACCGCGAAATGGATCGGGATCGGCGTATCCGAGGTGCCGATGACAACCGGCTGGCCGTGGTTCTCGATCAGCAGGCCGATTTGCTGGATCAGGTAGTGCCGGAACAGGTCCGGCCGTGTGATCGTTGCCGAAAATGTGCCCGGCGAGGACACATGGCCAAACGAAAGCCGACTGTCCACATGCGCATAGCTTGAGGTGGTGAACCGCACCTCGGGGTAATAGGCGCGAATGCGGGTGCCATCCTCCGCTGCCTGTGTCACGGTTTCAAAGCTGTCGCGCAGAAAGGCCGTTGCCTGATTATAAAGTGCTGTCAGCCTGTCCACGGCTGCGGTGGCATCGGTAAAGGCCTCGGCCTTCGGGGTATCTGGTGTTTTCAGTTTCATATCGGTTCCTTCTTTTGTTTTTGGGGCGGTCCTGCCCTCGTTTCCCCGCGTGATAGCTGCGCGATGTTACGACACGATCACATCGGTAAATTCAAATCTGCGCACGTCCACCAGCCCCAGGTCAGAGATCCTCAATTCGGGGATCACCACCAGCGCCAGCAGGGAATGCTGCATATAGGCATTGTTCAGTTTGCAGCCGCAGTCGCGCATGGCCTGCATCATCGCCTGGGTCTTTGCCGCAACCTCCGCTGCCGGGCTGTCCGACATCAGGCCCGCGATGGGCAGTTCCACCAGCGCCAGCTCCTGCCCGTCGCGAAAGATCACGATACCGCCGCCGACGCCGCGCAGCCGGTTCGCCGCCAGCGCCATCTGGTCGGCATCGGTGCCCACCACGATCATGTGGTGGCTGTCGTGGGCCACGGTCGAGGCCATCGCCATCCGCCCCTCATAGCCAAAGCCCGAGACAAAGGCATTGACCACCCCGCCCGTCGCCCGGTGCCGTTCGACCAGCGCGATCTGGCAAACCTCGCCGGTGGCCTGAACCCGGCCTTCCGTCACCGGCAGCTCGAACTGCAGCGCCTTGGTGGGGGCCTGGTTTTCGACCACGCCGATCACATTGGCGGTGACACCATTGGCCCCCTCCGGCGCGGGAATGGCGAAATCATCGCCCACCAGATCACGTGCCATTTTCACCGTCTTCCGGGCCTCTTGCGGCCAGTCATAATGCGGGCATTCGGTCAGGCATACGCCGTCCTGCGCCACGATCTGCCCCCGTGCGATCACCAGTTCGATGGGCAGGGTCTTCAGATCCGACGTCAGGATCACATCGGCCCGCCGCCCCGGCGTGATCGACCCGATCTCACGCTCAAGCCCGAAATGCGTTGCCGTGTTGATCGTTGCCATCTGCAGCGCCACCAGCGGGTCGCAACCGCACTCAATGGCATGGCGCACCACCCGGTTCATGTGCCCGTCATTGACCAGCGTGCCGGAGTGGCAATCGTCGGTGCACAGGATCATGTTGCGCGAATCCAGCCCCTTTTCCGTGATCGCGGTGATCTGGCTTTCCACATCATACCAGGCGCTGCCCAGCCGGATCATCGAGCGCATGCCCTGCCGCATCCGCGCCACCGCATCCGCCTCGCAGGTGCCTTCGTGATCGTCCGCAGGCCCGCCCGCCACATAGGCCGCAAAGGCCGGGCCAAGATCGGGCGAGGCATAATGCCCGCCCACCGTCTTGCCCGCCCGCTGGGTTGCCGCGATCTCGGCCAGCATCTGGGGGTCGGCATTGGACACCCCGGGAAAGTTCATCATCTCGCCCAGCCCGATGATGCCGGGCCAGGCCATTGCCTCGGCCACATCCTCGGCGCTGATCTCGAAACCCGTGGTTTCCATTCCCGGCGCAGAAGGCGCGCAGGAGGGCATCTGGGTGAAGATGTTGACCGGCTGCATCAGCGCCTCGTCATGCATCATGCGCACGCCGGCCAGTCCCAGCACATTGGCGATCTCATGCGGGTCGGTGAACATCGAGGTGGTGCCATGCGGGATCACGGCGCGGGCAAATTCCGCCGGGGTCAGCATCCCGGATTCGATATGCATATGTCCGTCGCAAAGACCGGGGATCATGTAGCGGCCTTCGGCCTCGATGATCCGCGTGTGCGCGCCCCGGCAATGCCCTGCGTCCGGTCCGACAAAGGCGATCCGCCCCGCCACGATGGCAATGTCATGGTCGGCCAGGGTTTCGCGGGTATGGACATTGACCCAGACACCCCCCCGGATGATCGTGTCGGCAGGGGCGCGACCGGCGGCTACATCGACCAGTTGCGCGGCGCTATCGGGCCATGATGGAAAAATATCTTGCGTCATGGCGTAATGGATCAAGAATCGCGACCGCGTGCAAGGGGCGACGCCGGGTTTCTTGAAACTGTCATATTACCCGCCTATGCAGGCCGAATGGACATCGTGATCTTTCATAACCCTGACTGCGGCACATCGCGCAACGTGCTGCAGATCATCCGCGACGCGGGCTATCAGCCCGAAGTCATCCCCTATCTCGATACCGGCTGGACCCGTGGACAGCTTCTGGCGCTTTTTGCGGCGGCGGGGCTGACGCCGCGCACCGCCCTGCGCACCAGCAAAAGCCCGGCGGCGGAACTTGGGCTGCTTGACCCCGACGTCAGCGACGACACCCTGCTGGAGGCGATGCTGACCCATCCCGTGCTGGTCAACCGCCCCATCGTCGCCTGCCCGCAGGGCGTCCGGCTGTGCCGCCCCTCCGAAACCGTACTCGACCTGCTGCCGACCTGGCCCAAGGGACCCTACCACAAGGAAGACGGGGACTTGCTGATAGACGCCCAAGGCAACCGCGCCTAGACTGTTCGGGCAACAACCGGCAGGGCACCATGAACTACGACGACATTACCCCGGAAGATTTCGGTGCTTCCCTGCGCGGACTTGGGCTGAACCTGCTGGTGCGCGATGTGGCGCGGCAGGTCTCCTTCCTGGAACAGGTTTTCGGCATGAAGGCTTTTCAGCCCACCGCTGACTTTGCGATCATGACCTACGGCAATCAGGTGTTCCAATTGCACAGCGATGGCACCTATCACAGCAATCCGCTGCTGGGCCTGTTGCCCGAAAGCCCCCCGCGCGGCGGCGGCATCGAGATCAGGCTCTATGACAGCGACCCCGAAGCCAGCTGCAGCAAGGCAGAAACAGCGGGCGGCACCGTCCTGCAGGCCCCCACCGACAAACCCCACGGCCTGCGCGAAGCCTATATTCTGTGCGAAAACGGCTATGCCTGGGTGCCCAGCCGACCGCTGACCTGACCAGAACGCCGCCTTTTTCCGAGGCGCGGATCACAAACGACATGACCTGCCGGGCCGGGCCTTGGAAAATCTGTGTCATCGTCTAGTGTCAGCCCGAAGGAGCCGCATCATGACCGTTACCCAAATGAAACCGAACATGGATTACTGGCAGGAACGCGTGGACCTCGCCGCCGCTTTTCGCTGGACTGCAAGGCTGAACATGCACGAGGGGGTTGCGAACCATTTCTCTCTCGCCGTGGATGATGCCGGCACGCAATTCCTGATGAATCCCAATCAGGTGCATTTTTCGCGGGTCAAGGCCAGTGACCTTTTGCTGATTGACGCCAATGATCCAGAAACCCTGTCGGGGCCAAACGCGCCGGACCCCACGGCCTGGGGCCTGCACGGCGGCGTCCATCGCGCTTGCGCCCACGCGCGTTGCGTGATGCATGTCCATTCCATCCACGCCACGGTTCTGGCCTGCCTGCAGGACAGCCGCCTGCCCCCCATCGACCAGAATTGTTGCACCTTCTACAACCGTATCGTGATCGACGAGGATTACGGCGGCCTTGCCTTTGAGGACGAAGGCGACCGCTGCGCCGCCCTTCTGTCAGATCCGAAACACAAGGTCATGGTCATGGGATCGCACGGGGTCATGGTGATTGGCGAGACGGTGGCCGAGACGTTCAACCGCCTCTACTATTTCGAGCGTGCGGCAGAGACCTATATCAAGGCCCTGCAAACCGGCATGCCGCTGCGCCGCATCCCGGATGACATCGCGAAAAAGGCCGCGCAGGAACTTGAAAACTATCCCGAACAGGATGCACGGCACCTGACCGAACTCAAGGCGATCCTTGACTCGGAAGGGTCCGATTACGCGCGGTAACATCTGCCCTGTCAACCACAGCGATGCCGCACGCGTTGCCATTGCCACCCGGCTTTGGTTATCTGCCTGAAATCACGCGCTGACAGGGCCCGCACATGAACATTCTTTTCGTCCACCAGAACATGCCCGGCCAGTACCGCGAACTTGTGCAATGGCTGGCGGCGACCGGCCAGCACCGCATCTATTTCCTGACGCAACGCAAGAACGCGCCAGACCTGCCGGGGGTCGAGACCCGCAAGTACCAGACCCACCGCACCCCGGCGAAAGACGCCTATGGCCTGTCCCGTGTCTGGGAGGAAGCCACCGGCGCGGGCTTTGGCGCAGCGGTGGCCGCCCGCCGGATCGAACTGCAGGAAGGCTTCAGGCCCGACATCGTGGTCGGTCACGTTGGCTGGGGCGAACTGACCTTCTTCAAACAGATCTGGGCGGATGTGCCGATCATCGGCTTCTTTGAATATTACTATAACCTCACGGGCGGTTCCGTCGGCTTTGACCCCGATGAACCCATATCGGATCACGCCCCCTTCATGATGCATGCGCGCAATGCCGTGCCGCTGGCCAATATCGAAACCGTCGACCTGGGCCATTGCCCCACCTACTGGCAGCGCGACCGTTTCCCGCGCAGCTTTCATGACCGGATGTATGTCTGCCACGACGGGATCCGCACCGACAAACTGCGACCCGACCCCGATGTCAGCCTTGGCCTGGGGCGGCTGTCCCGCGAACTCACCCGCAAGGACGAGGTGGTGACCTATGTGTCCCGCAACCTCGAACGCACAAGGGGGTTTCACATCTTCATGCGCTCCCTGCCGCGCATCCTGCGCGAACGCCCGGAGGCCCGCATCCTGATCGTCGGCGGCAACGACGTCTCCTACGGCGGCAAAAGCCAGCACCCCGGCGGGCTGCGCGCCGAGATGGAAGCAGAGGTGGGCAAGAACCTCGACTGGGACCGCGTCCATTTCCTGGGCAATATCCCCTACCCCCTGTACCAGAAGATGATCCAGCTCAGCCGGTGCCACATCTACCTGACCATGCCATTTGTGCTGTCCTGGTCGCTGCTGGAATCCATGTCGATGGGGGCCACCATCGTGGCATCGGATGTGGCCCCGGTCCGCGAGGCGATCACCCACAACGAAACCGGCCTGCTGGTCGATTTCTTCGATCCCGACGCGGTGGCGGCACAGGTGGTCAAGGTGCTGGCCAACCCGCAGGATTATGCCCATATCGGCAAGGCAGCGCGGGACCACGTGGTGAAGGAATATGATTTCCTCACCAAATGCCTGCCGGAACACATCGCGCAGATCAATGCGCTGGTGCCTTTGGACAAACAGATCAGAATGCCGGGGAGCTGAGTTAGCGCTTCCGGAAAATGGCGATACTCGCCTGGTCGTCGCGGTGTTCCTTGGCCGCCTTGCCCCCGTAGATATTGACCAGCCGGTGCTCCACCTCCGCGATGGCCGGCGCCAATTGCTCGAATTTCGCCGCAAAACCGCGTGCCTCGAAATGTTCGGCGTTGATGGTAAGCACAAAAGCCGCGCCGGGACGGGCGATCCTGATGACCTCGTCCAGCGCATCCGGCCCCACATGCCCATGGGTAAAGGTGCCTGAGCTAACCACCGCATCATAGGTCGCATCAGGAATGTCCAACGGCCCGGTCAGATCCGCCTCGATCGTCCGGCGGTAATGGCCCTTGGAGGCGGCCGTGGCCAGCATCTGCGGCGAGATATCCAGCGCATCAATTGCCATCGTTCCGCGCATCAGCATGTGATCCGCGATCAGCCCGGTGCCAGCACCAAGGTCCAGCACCGGCCCCTCCCCCTGATAGGTCTCGGCCAGGATCAGCGCCACCATACGCGGCAACTGATAATCCATCTCCCTGGCAAATCCGCTGTCATAGCTGTCGGCCCAATCGGCATAGAGCTTGCGGTTGTCGTCAGGTGTCTGCAGCGCATAGGCCTTTTCAAGGTCGGGATCGGTCATGAACACTCCTTTTCCACGACCCTACCGCGACTTTAACAATGCCTCAATCGCACCGACAATCGCCGGGGATTCCGGCTTTACCGGCGCGCCCCATGTGCCAGCCACCCGGCCATCCGGCCCGATCAGAACCTTGTTGAAATTCCAGCGCGGCTCAAACCCCGTCTCGGCCTTCACCGCCCGGTAGAACGGATGCGCCTTGCTGCCCCGAACCGGGGTGATGTCGGTCATCGGCAGGTCAAGGCCAAAGGAAACCTCGCAGAATTCCTTGACCTCCGCCGCGCTTGCCAGCTCCTGATTGAAATCATCGGAGGGCACCGCCAGCACAACCAGCCCGCGCGCCCTGTAGCGGTCGTAAAGCGCCTGCAACCCGTCATATTGCCCGGTGTAGCCGCATTGCGACGCGGTGTTCACCACCAGCACCGGCTGTCCGGCCCATTGGCTGAACCGGTGTTCGCCCCCGTCGATATTCGAAAACACCACATCGCGCGGCGCCGCCTGCGCCAGCGTTGCACTCAGGATCAAAGCCAGGAACCACCGCATGATCATTCTCCGTTCAGCAATCTGCACCATCAGACACGGCGCGGGATCACATTGAGTTGCACGGAAAGGTAAACCCTTTCATTCTTGCGCGAAAACACCATCTATTGCACTGAGAGTTTCACGGAGGGATTGCATGCCAACCTACACCAAAAACCCCGACGCCATTGCAGCACTTAGTGCGGAAGAATTCTATGTCACACAGGAAAGCGGCACGGAACGCCCCGGCACTGGCAAGCTGCTGGGCAACAAGGAGCCGGGCATCTACGTTGACATCGTGTCAGGCGAACCCCTGTTCGCCAGCGCCGACAAATACGAAAGCGGCTGCGGCTGGCCCAGCTTCACCAAACCCATCGACAATGTGACCGAACACCGCGACGTCACGCTCGGCATGGTCCGGACCGAGGTGCGGTCCAAACATGGTGACAGCCACCTTGGCCATGTGTTCCCTGACGGCCCCCGCGACCGCGGCGGCCTGCGCTATTGCATCAATTCCGCCTCGCTCCGCTTCGTCCACCGCGACGACATGGAGGCCGAGGGATACGGTGAATACCTTGACCAGGTGGAGGACGTGGCATGAGTACCGAACGCGCAGTACTGGCAGGCGGATGTTTCTGGGGCATGCAGGACCTGATCCGCAAACGGCCCGGTGTGGTTTCGACCCGGGTGGGCTACACGGGCGGCGATGTGCCCAATGCAACCTATCGCAATCACGGCACCCATGCCGAGGGGATCGAGATCATCTTCGACCCGGAGAAGACATCCTATCGCGCGCTGCTGGAGTTCTTCTTTCAGATTCACGACCCCACCACGCTGAACCGGCAGGGCAACGACCGCGGGATGAGCTATCGCTCGGCGATCTACTACGTCAACGAGGCCCAGAAAGAGACCGCGCTGGAGACGATTGCCGACGTCGAGGCCTCTGGCATCTGGCCCGGCAAGGTCGTGACCGAGGTCGAACCCGTCAGCGATTTCTGGGAGGCCGAGCCGGAGCATCAGGATTACCTGGAGCGCATCCCGAACGGCTATACCTGCCACTTCCCCCGCGCCGATTGGGTCCTACCCAAACGCGCCGCAGCGGAATAGACCGCGATCACAATTCAAATCCGACAGACCCGGGAACCATCCCGGGCCTGTTGACCGTGCCGCCAGGTTATTACCGTTTTGATCTAGCGATCCGGCTCGGACCAGTCTGACGCAGCGCTGTTGCTGCGTTGCAGTCTGAAGGCCAGGCCCAGGGCAACGCCGACCCCGATGGCAACCGTCAGATCAGCGAGCACCGTCAGCACCAGGGTCAGGAACAGCAGGAAAACATCGGATTTCCGGGCCGACAGATAGCCCCGCCACTTCTGGGGCTCGCTCATGTTCCAGGCGGTCAGGATCAACAGCCCGGCAAGCGCGGGCATCGCCATGTATCCGACCAGCCGCGATGCCAGCAGCATGACAACCAGAATCGTCACCGCATGGATCAGACCGGCCACCGGTGTCTTGCCGCCCGCCCTAATGTTCGTGGCCGTCCGCGCGATTGCCCCGGTTGCGGGCAACCCGCCAAAGAAGGAGGACCCGATGTTTGCGGCCCCCTGGGCCAGCAGTTCTGCATTGGGGCGGTGATGCCCGGAAATCATCCTGTCGGCCACCATGGCGGACAGCAGCGATTCCACACCGGCCAGAAACGCGATGATGACAGCCGAGGGCAGCAGCTCGATCACCCGGTCGAACCCAACGACAGGCAGTGTCGGCCAGGCCGGGGCACTCGGCAACTCCCCGAACTGCGACCGAATGGTCTCCACCGGCAGGTCGAGGATCGCCACACATGCGGATGTGCAGGCAACCGCGACAATCAACCCCGGTAGTTTTGGCGCCGCCCGGCGGAAAAGCACGATCAGCACCATCGTGACACACCCGATCAGCGCCGAGGCGACAGAGAAACTTGAACCAGCTTCCCAAAGGACCTCCAGCTTCGCAAGAAACGCCGCAGGAACCCCCGCCACATCCAGCCCGAAAAGATCCTTGAGCTGACTGGTCGCGATGATGATGGCAATGCCGATGGTGAACCCGTTGATCACAGGCTCCGGAATATGCCGGATCAGGACCCCGGCCCGGAAATATCCGGCCACCAGCAGGATCAAACCAGCCATGAAGGTGGCCATGACCAACCCGTCATAGCCATGTTCCGCGATCACCCCGAACACGACGACGATGAACGCCCCCGTCGGGCCGCCGATCTGAACCCGGCTCCCGCCCAGCAGCGAGATCAGGAAGCCTGCGACAATGGCGGTCACCAGCCCTTTCGCCGGATCAGCGCCGGAGGCAATCGCGATGGCAAGGCTCAGGAGCAGCGCCACCATCGCAACGGTCACGCCCGCAATCGCATCCTGAATCAGAAGCGATCCCGTATAACCCCGCATTGTCGTCAGTATCTTCGGTTTCATGAGCAGACGTTAGGACTCCGACAATCTGTTGTCATTCAAAAGCAGAGCGCCAGATTGCCGCGCCCGCAGGGCATGCACGCCCCGGGGTCAGCCCTCCGCCACCCTTGGCCGCCCAGAGGCCTCCACCGTCACCACCGCTTCGATGAACACTTCGCGCGCCTCGACACCTGCGGTGCGAATGTCGCGGTTCACGGAAATCTGGATGTCAGCGGCACCCGCAGCCTGCGCATCCGCCATCGCAAGGCCGCGCAGGACCTCTTCCAGACGGTCCAGTGCCGCATGCTGATCGCCAAAGTCCTGCGGCCCCTCCACCAGATGCACCCGGTACTTCCCCTCGCTGGGTGCCGTCACGGTGCCGCTCTGGCGCATCGTCACGCGCCCCACCACCGCCCCGATGGCATTGGCGACACCGGCATGCTCCGGCAGGATCATCTCGCAACCCAGCCGCGCACCCACCGCCGGATAATAACTGGCGGCAGAGGCCCCCAATCCGATCACCGGCACATCCAGCCCGGTCTGCAACCGCACCAGCCCGCGATGTCCCGCCATGCCGCGTTGCATCAGCACATGTTGCGCCAGCGCCTCCGGCGCGATCCCGAAAACCGTATCTTCCTCGGCAAACGCGGTTTCGAGAAGCGCCAGACAGGTCTGATGGGTCAGCCGGTCCACGATCATCTGCGCCACATCCTCGGCGCTGTTGGACAGCACATCGCCCGCCCCGGTCCGCCTGCGCCCGAACAATTGCAACGCCTTGCGCGCGGCAGCGGTGTCCCACTCCAGCACCCGGCCCAGCACGTGGCTGGCATCAGAGGGCGTGACTCCCGCAATCTGCACCAGCCCCCGCTCCACCAGCCGCTTCAGCGCACCCTGTTCGATCCGCGCACGCAACACGTCGCCAAGGGGATGCACCCCGGCCCCGATCCGCTCCAGCAAGGCCGCCTCGCGCAGGCCCAGCCCCTCTGTGGTCTGGCCGGGCACCGCCCGCACAAACCGCGCGTCATGTTCGCCCGGCGTCACCGCCCGCAACTGCGCATCCAGCGCATCATGAACCACTTCCGGCGCATCGACCGCCACCAGTGACACCGGCAACAACCGGCGCGGCCCCAGCGTGACACCACCGCGCAGCCCCTCGCTGATGAAATGCACCTCGCTGTCGCCGCCCAGACCGGTGGTGCGCATCGCCACCGCCTCGACCATCGTGCGATAGGGGCCGACCCGCGCCCCCGCCGGGTCAATCGCCGGCCTGCCGCCGCGCAACAGCGCCACATCCGTCGTTGTCCCCCCGATGTCGCTCACCAGTGCCAGTTCTGCCCCGGTCAGCCAGCGCGCCCCCACGATAGAGGCGGCAGGCCCGCTCAGGATTGTCTCGATCGGGCGCTCGCGGGCCTGGGCGCTGGAAATCAGCGCACCATCGCCCCGCACGACCATCATGGGCGACGTGATCCCCAGCGACTTCAGCTCATCCTCGGCGCGTCCGATCAGCCGGTCGATCATCCCGATCAGCCGCGCATTCAACACAGCCGTCATCGCGCGCTTGGGGCCGTTCAGCTTTGCCGACAACTGATGCGAGGCCGAAACCGGCCGCCCGGTCACCTGCGCCACCAGTTCCGCCGCCCGCAGTTCATGTGCCGGATTCCGGGTGGCAAACTGACCGGCCACGGCAAAGCCGCTGACATCCTGTCGGTGACGCTCCAGAAAGGCGATCAGCCCGGCCTCGTCCAGCGCCTGCACTTCCGCGCCAGCGTGATCATGACCACCCGCCAGCACGATGGCCGGATCCCCCTTCAAAGCGTCGGACAGCCCATGCGCCTCAAGATCCCGCTCTCGGAAACCGATATAGATCAGCGCAACGCGCCCGCCCTGCCCCTCTACCAGCGCATTGGTGGCAAGTGTGGTCGACAGCGACGCCAGCGAAATCTCCGACGGCGCGATGTCGGCCGAGGCAAGCACCGCACGGACGGCACCGCCAATCCCTTCGGCCAGATCATGCCGGGTGGTGAGTGACTTGGCCGAGGCGACCACCACCTCATCATCGCGGATCAGCACCGCATCCGTATAAGTTCCGCCCGTGTCCACGCCCAACAGCAACGCCATGCCAGTCTCCACTCTGTTCCGCTAACGGTGTACCTGACCCCGCGCCGTGGTCCATACCCCAGGGCTCAGGCCGCGTTAATCCTACGCAGGCTCCAGACACGCAACCGCCCAGCGCGCAGCATCGGCCACCGTGGCGTCCGCGTCCTCGCACAATGCCTGCGCAGCCTGCCGCAATTCGGGCAGGCCAGAGTTCCCGATGGCGTAAAGCACGTTGCGCACAAACCGGTCCCGCCCGATCCGCTTGATCGCCGAACCTGAAAAACGCGCGCGAAAGGCCGTGTCGTCAAGCGCCGCCAGCGCCACAAGATCCGCCGCGCGCACCTCTGGCCCGTGATAGCGCAGATCGCTGGCGGCGACGGCGAACTTGTTCCAGGGACAGACCGCAAGGCAATCGTCGCAGCCATAGATGCGGTTGCCCATCAGGCCGCGCAATTCGAGGTCCACCGGGCCCTTGTGCTCGATCGTCAGATAGGAAATGCAGCGTCGCGCATCCAAACGGTAAGCGGCGGGAAAGGCACCTGTCGGACATATATCCAGACAGGCCCGGCAAGACCCGCAATGGTCAGCCTCCGGCGCATCCACCGGCAGGTCCAGTGTGGTGAATACCGACCCCAGAAAGGCCCAGTTCCCCCAGTCCCGGCTCAACAGGTTGGTATGTTTGCCCTGCCAGCCCAGCCCGGCGGCCTGCGCCAGGGCCTTTTCCGGCACCGGGGCAGTATCGACAAAGACTTTCACCTCGCAAGGCTCCTGCGCGATCAGCCAGCGCGCCAGCCGTTTGAGCCGTTTCTTGACAATATCATGATAATCGCGCCCCTGGGCATAGACCGAAATCGCCGCCTTTTCCGGGTGTTCCAGCACCGCCAGCGGGTCCTGCTCCGGCGCATAGCTTTCTGCCAGCATGATCACCGACCGCGCCTCCGGCCAAAGCGCCGCAGGGTTGCCGCGCCAGTGCATCCGCTCGGCCATCCAGCCCATCTGCCCGTGATATCCCGCCTCGACAAAGGCCTGCAGCCGCCCCGGCACCTCAGGCACGGCATCGGGCCTGCAGATCCGCGCGGAGACGAACCCCTCGCGCAGCGCCTCTGCCACCAGCTTCGCCTTCAGGTCCATTCTTTTTGGCCTCAAATATCCGCGGGGGGTCCGGGGGGCAAAAAGCCCCCCGGCGCGCGGCTTAAAAATCCAGGTCGTTGTAATGTTTCGGAGGCGGGAAACCGGGCACCTGATCCGCCAGCAAGGCGCGGAACGCAGGCCGCGACTTGATCTTGGCATACCAGTCCTTGACCACATCACTGCGGTTCCAGTCCACGTCCGAGATATAATCCAAAGACGACAGATGCGCCGCCGCGGCGAAATCCGCCAGGGTCATCACATCGCCCGCCAGCCAGCGGCGATGGTCCAGCAGCCAGGCCATGTAATCCAGATGATACTTGATCGCCTTGGCACCCGCCTTGACGTTGGTGCTGTCCGGGTAACCCTGTTTCATCACCTTCTTGTTGACCCGCTCATAAAGCAGTTTGGAGGTCACTTCGCGGTGGAACTTGTCATCGAACCAGCTCACCAGCCGCCGTACTTCAAGCCGCTGCACCGGGTCGACGGGCATCAGCGGCGGCTCGGGGCGGGTTTCCTCGATATATTCGCAGATCGCAGCACTCTCGGCCATCATGATCCCGTCGAGCCGCAGCACCGGCACCTTGCCTGCCGGATTGCGCCGCATGAAATCGGGGTCCTGTTCCCAATAGCGTTCCTCGACCAGTTCCACCTCGATCTTCTTTTCGGCGAGGCTCAGGCGGACCTTGCGGCAAAAAGGCGATAGCGGGACGTGAAACAGACGGGCCATACTCAGCTTTCGGATAATAAAGGAGTGGAGCCATCCATGCCCCTAATCCCGGTGGTTTTCAACTCTCGAAACAGGCCGCACGTCCGTCATTGCGGATCGTTGCCGCCCCGTCGCGCACCTGCCGGGCGCGTTTGAGAACATAATCACTGGGCTTTGCCGCGGACCTCTTCTTGGGCGCGGGCAGGATCGCCGCCAGCCGTGCGGCCTGGTTTGCAGACAGGTCGGAGGCCGGGACACCAAAATAATGCTGCGCCGCAGCTTCGACCCCGAAAACACCCTCGTCGAATTCGGCAATGTTCAGATAAACCTCGACAATCCGCCGCTTGGACCAGACTGCCTCCATCACCGGGGTGATCAGCGCCTCCATGGCTTTGCGCAGCCAGGTGCGGCCATGCCACAGATAGACGTTCTTGACCGTCTGCTGGCTGATCGTCGATGCGCCCCGGTTCGACCCCGCCGCAATCGCCTTGCGGATCGCGATCATGTCGAACCCCCAGTGCTGACAGAAATTCGCATCCTCCGCCGCCACGGCAGACCGCGCCATCACGGGTGCCATCCTGTCCAGGGACACCCAGGTCTGCTTGACCCCGCCCAGCCGGCGGCTTTCAGAGAACATATAGGCTGTCGTCGGCGGATTGATCACCGCGCCCAGCACCACCAGGAACACCACCAGCAGAAACACCGCCGATACCGCCCGCAGCACCAGCCGCGTCACCCGCTTTTTGAACGAGCGCCGGGCGGGCGGCTTTGACGTGGTCTTTTTCAGTGTGGTTTTCGATGCGCGGGCCATCCCCCAGCTATAGGGGGGCTCAGGGGTTTTGTGAACGCCCCGCTTGTGCAATCTGCCGCGCCAGGTAGGCCCCGATCAGTGCCGAGGCCCGGGCCGATGGATGGGTGTTGTCCGCGGCGTAGTTCCCCGGTTCGGTCGGGTCGATCACATCCTCGGAATCCACGAACAGGACATGGGGGCTGGCATTGGCAAACCGCGCAAGGCGTGTTTCCATCCGCACCAGATCGTCGCGACAGCCGTTGAACGACCCTTTGCCGTTGCCCGCGTAATAGCCCATCCACAGGATCCGCGCGCCACTTTCTGCCCGAAGCCTGCTGACAAAAGCCGGAATCGCACCGGACATCCCGTCTGCCCCGATCAGCCTGTCCACAACCCCGGCGCAAGCGCCGCAACCACAGTCGGACCCCAAATCATTCGCGCCGCCGTTGATCACGATCCAGTTCCACCGCCCGCCGGGAAACTGCCGCCTGATGTCAAAGCCCACCGCCCCGGCAAGACCGGAGTCATTGTCGAACTGTGCCCCCGGCACCGCCTTGCTGACCACATTGCGGCCCAGTGCCGCCTGCATCGCATCGGGAATCGCGGCATCGCTGCCCCCGTTCCAGGCCATGACGGAATCGCCCAGCACCAGAATGTCCCCGCCGCCACGCCGGGTCGCGTCGGTGCAGGCGGTCAGCAATGCAACAGCCAGAAGGAAAAGGGAAAGCAGTCTGATCATCAGGCAAGGCAGCTAGCCTGCCCCGGCCCGAGGTAAAGGGCGGGGGTGTCGGTTCAGGCGGCGATCATCTGCGCCTCTGCCCGCCGCAGAACCCTGCGCACGGCACGCCCGTCATCCGCCGGACCTGCAATCTGGTCGGGGAAAAGCGCCAGCAACTCCGCCTGTGCCGCCGTCCCTGCCGCATCCAGCGCATAGGCGGGCAGACAGCTTTCCGACGGGATGCCCTGGCCAAAAATGATCTGATGGCGGTCAAAGACAAGATGGACATAGGTCACCACACCGCCGGACACCTGCCGCACGGTATCTCCGTTGACCAGATGTTTGGCCGCAACCAGCACTTCGTCCTGGCCAAAGTACAATTCCGCCCGCCACCCGGACACAAGTATCCGGTGCTGCGGTGACACCAGCAGAGGTGCCGTGTTTCCGATGGCCCCAAGCGCAAAGCGGATCGGTGCGACATCGCCCGCCGCCCGAAACCTGTCCGCCAGAATCTGACGGATCGGCTGTGCGCCGTGGTCCAGCGTCTCGACTTCATCTCCGATCTCCAGGGTCTCGATGGCCCGCAGCCCCCCAGGCGTCCGGATCATCGTGCCGGGCGTGAAACATGTGGGGCCGAAACTGCCCACCGGCGTCTGTGTGCTGTTGGTGACGAAGGTGGAGGAAACGAAGGTCCCGTTCTGCAAGACCTGCCCGTCTGTCGGAGTAAAGACCGGGGCGCCGGAAGCGAGGTAGAAGGTCACGCCGGTATATGTCACCGTGGAATTGTCCGGCAACCGGATGGTCAGTGTATCGCCCACCCAGACATCGGTGATCGCCGTGCCGTTGAACGTGTCGCCCGAGTTGTTCCGGATCAGACCATCGTCATTCTGATCGGTGAACGTCACCAGCTGGAAGGTCAGCGGCGTGCCCACGGGCGGTGCGGCGCCGGGATCGACGGTGAAAAACTGGTCCTGATAGGATGCGGGCATGGATACACCTTCGGCTCTTGCGGGCTTTGTGTATCGCCGGAAAATCAGGTCTCATTATGACCGGATTTTAGTCAATTATGACCTAATAAAGGGTCCGCGCGCCCCAATTCAAAGCGGGGCGCGCGGCATTTCACAGCCTCATTCGGCGGGGACGGCCGCCTTGTCCAGGCTCAGCGGCGCAGGCAGATGCGCCAGCATCTCCTTTGGGCAAACCTGGATAAAGTTGTGCTTTTCGGTGTCCCAATGCTGCAGGATCTCCTCTGCCTTGCGGCTTTGGGTTTCCTCCAGATGACGCTCCAGCAGCTCTTCCAGCTCGCCCAGCCAGTGGTCGACCGTGACCGGGCAGGTCACAATTGTCTCCCGGTTCATCAACGCCTTGACGGTATTTTCAGGGTCATACAGATAGGCCATCCCACCGGTCATCCCGGCCCCGAAATTCGCGCCGATCTCGCCCAGGATCACCGCGACGCCACCGGTCATATATTCGCAACCGTTGCTGCCGCAGCCCTCGATCACCACTTTCGCACCGGAGTTCCGCACGGCAAAGCGCTCACCGGCGCGACCGGCCGCAAACAGATAGCCGGATGTCGCCCCGTAAAGCACGGTATTGCCGATGATCGTATTCTCCGAGGCCACGATGGGGCTCGCCATATTGGGCCGGACCACGATCGTGCCGCCCGACAGGCCCTTGCCGACATAATCATTTGCATCGCCCGATACTTCGAGCTTCAGGCCCTTGGCCGCAAATGCGCCCAGCGACTGCCCGGCCGATCCGGTCAGTTTCACCGTCAGGTGATCCGCCTGCAGCTTGTTGCGCATGCCGAACTTCTTGATGATATGGCTGGAAACGCGGGTGCCCACGGTCCTGTGCGTGTTCTGCACCGCATAGGACAATTGCATCTTCTCGCCATCCTCAAGGAAACGCGCCGCATCGCGCACGATCTGGGCGTCCAAAGTGTCCAGCACCGCCTGCCGGGGCTTGTCCCGGTCATAGACATTGTGCTGCGCCCCATCGACCGCGATCAACAGCGGGTTGAGGTCCAGGTCGTCCAGATGCGCGGAGCCACGGCTGACCTGCGCCAGCAGATCGGCACGCCCGATCACCTCGTCCAGGCTGCGCGCCCCGAGGCTTGCCAGAATCTCGCGCACTTCCTGCGCGTAGAAGGTGATCAGGTTGACCACCTTGTCGGCACTGCCGGTGAACCTGCCACGCAGCGCCTCGTCCTGGGTGCAGACACCCACCGGGCAGGTGTTGGACTGGCACTGGCGGACCATGATGCAGCCCATGGCAATCAGCGCGGCGGTGCCGATGCCATATTCCTCGGCCCCCATCATCGCCGCCATGACGATGTCACGCCCGGTGCGCAGCCCGCCATCGGTCCGCAGGGTCACGCGGTCGCGCAGGTTGTTCATCGACAGCACCTGATGCGCCTCGGTCAGGCCCATTTCCCAGGGCAGACCCGCATATTTGATACTGGTCGCGGGGGATGCCCCGGTGCCGCCATTGTGGCCCGAGATCAGGATGATGTCCGCCTTGGCCTTGGCCACGCCGGCGGCAATCGTGCCGACACCGCTTGAGGCCACCAGTTTCACCGTCACCTTGCAGCGCGGGTTGATCTGCTTGAGGTCATAGATCAGCTGAGCCAGGTCCTCGATCGAATAGATGTCGTGGTGCGGCGGCGGGGAAATCAGCGTGACCCCCTTGGTCGAATGCCGCAGCCGCGCGATCAGGTCGGTGACCTTCATCCCCGGCAACTGACCACCTTCGCCGGGCTTGGCCCCCTGCGCCACCTTGATCTCCAGTTCTTCACACTGGTTCAGGTATTCCGCCGTGACGCCGAAACGCCCGGACGCCACCTGCTTGATCTTGGCCGAAGGGTTGTCGCCATTGGGTTCCGGCACGAAATGCGCCGGATCCTCGCCACCTTCGCCCGAATCCGATTTTGCCCCGATCCGGTTCATCGCCACGTTCAGCGTCTTGTGCGCCTCAGGGCTGAGCGCGCCCAGCGACATGCCGGGCGTCACGAAACGCTTGCGGATCGACGTAATGCTTTCCACCTCTTCCAGCCCGATCGGTGCGCCCAGGGGCTTGATGTCGAGCAGATCGCGCAGGTGGATCGGCGGGTTCGACTTCATCTTGGCCGAATATTGCTGCCACATCTGATAGGATGCCTTGTTGCAGGCCATCTGCAGCATGTGCATGGAAGAGGCTTCCCAGGCGTGGGTCTCGCCGGATTTGCGCGCCTTGTAGAAGCCGCCGATGGGCAGAACGCTGCCATCGCCCGACCAGCCCCGCGCATGGACCTCTTCGGACTTGCGCTGGATACCGGTCACGCCGATGCCGCTGATCCGGCTGGTCATGCCGGGGAAATACTCCGCGCACATGGCCCGGGACAGGCCCACGGCCTCGAAGTTCAGACCGCCGCGATAGGAGGACACCACACTGATGCCCATCTTCGCCATGATCTTGAGCAGCCCCTGGTCAATCGCATTGCGATAGCGCGCGATTGCGGTGGTCAGCGAGATGTCCAGCAGGCCGCGCTCGATCCGGTCGGCCAGCGAATCCTCTGCCAGGTAGGCGTTGACCACGGTTGCACCGCAGCCGATCAGCACCGCAAAGTAATGCGGATCCACACATTCCGCCGACCGCACGTTCAGCGATGTAAAGGTCCGCAGCCCCTGACGGGTCAGATGGCTGTGTACCGCCGAGGTGGCCAGGATCATCGGCATGGCGACCCTGTCCTTGCCGCTCAGGTGATCGGTCAGCACCAGATGCCCCGCACCGGAACGCACGGCGTCTTCCGCCTCTGCCCGGATGCGTTTCAGGCCCGCGCTGAGGCTGCCCTCACCCGGGGCGAAGGAACAATCGATGGTCACCACGTCCGCGTTGAAATGGCTGAACAACGCGTCGAACTGCGCATTGCCGACAAAGGGGCTGTCCAGCACCAGGATCTCGGTCTGGCTGCTGTCCTCGTCCAGCACGTTCTTGAGGTTCCCGAACCGTGTCTTCAGGCTCATCACCCGGTATTCGCGCAGGGAGTCAATCGGCGGGTTGGTCACCTGGCTGAAGTTCTGGCGGAAGAAATGGCTCAGCGGCCGGTACTGGTTCGACAGCACGGCAGAGGGCGTGTCATCACCCATCGACGCCAGCGCCTCCTTGCCGTCCTCGGCCATCGGCGCCAGGATCTGCTCAAGATCCTCGATGGAATAACCCGCAGCCACCTGCCGCCGGCGCAGTTCATTGCCGGTAAAGACCGGCTTTTCGGTCACCTGCGCAAGCGGCTCGTCCAATTCCACGATCTTGCCGACCCACTCGCCAAACGGCAAAGCCGCGGCCAGCTTGTTCTTGATCTGGGCATCGCCGTAAAGCTTGCCCTTCTTCATATCGACGGAAATCAGCTGTCCCGGCCCCAGCGCGCCCTTGCGCACCACATTGGCCTCGTCCAGCGGAATCATCCCCGCCTCGGACCCTGCGATCAGCATGCCGTTGCTTGTCACCACATAGCGCATCGGGCGCAGACCGTTCCGGTCCAGCCCCGCGCAGACCCAGCGGCCATCGGTCATCGCCAATGCTGCCGGGCCGTCCCAGGGCTCCATCACCGAGTTGCAATAGGAATACATGTCGCGCCAGGCCTGGGGCAGTTCCACGGCCTGTTTGGACCAGCTTTCAGGCACCAGCATGGTCTTGGCCATCGGCGCGGAGCGCCCGGCCCGCACCAGCACCTCGAACACCGAATCCAGCGCCGCACTGTCGCTGGACCCCGCCGCGACGATCGGCTTGATCTCATCCGCCATTTCCCCAAAGGCGGCAGAGGCCATCCTGATCTCGTGGCTTTTCATCCAGTTCATGTTGCCGCGAAGCGTGTTGATCTCGCCGTTATGGGCCAGCATGCGGAAGGGCTGGGCCAGCCACCACTGCGGGAAAGTGTTGGTGGAATAGCGCTGGTGATAGATCGCAAAGGCGGAAATGAACCTTTCATCCTTCAGGTCGGGATAGAATTCCGCCACCTGCTCGGCCAGCATCATCCCCTTGTAGATGATGCTGCGGCAGGACATCGACGCGATGTAGAAATTCGGCACCTGTGCCGCGATCACGGCCTTCTCCACCCGGCGGCGGATCACGTAAAGCTCCCGCTCGAAGGTTTCCTCGTCCACGCCCTTGGCGTTGGAAATCAGGATCTGCTCGATCTCCGGGCGGGTCGCATTGGCCTTTTCACCCAGCACCGAAATATCCACCGGCACATGCCGCCAGCCATAGATGTAATAGCCCATCCGCAGCACTTCGGCTTCCACGATGGTCCGGCATGTCTCCTGCGCGCTGAAGTTCGTGCGCGGCAGGAACACCTGGCCCACGGCAATCAGCTCGTTCTCGCGCGGGGTATGGCCGGTGCGCTGCACCTGGTCGTAAAAGAACGGCACCGGGATCTGTACATGGATACCCGCGCCATCGCCTGTCATCCCGTCCGCATCCACGGCGCCCCGGTGCCAGATCGCCTTGAGCGCCTTGATACCGTTCTCCACCACCGCGCGCGACTTGGACCCGTCGATATTGACCACCAGACCCACCCCGCAGGAGGAATGCTCCTCGGCTTCGCTGTAAAGCCCGTTCTCGGCCAGATACGCACGCTTGGCGGCCATGTCCTCGGCCCATTTTTCATCATAGATCATGGTATCGGATCCTTTCATTCGCTCACAAAGCTGGCCGCAAGCGCGTCACAGCCAAAAAGGGGGGTATCGGACAGAAAACCTTTCTGACCGGGATAGATAAAATCGACAGGCCGGCTGTCATAGGAAAACGTCGTATCGGGGCGGGTCACATCGCCGGTGCCGGAAAAGAACCTGCCATGGGTTTCCGACACGAACTCCGACCCTTCGGCCTCGTAGATCATCGCGCCATCCGCATCTGTCTTGCGGATGGAATATTCGGTGCGGTGCAGCCGCTCGCCATCAATCATGACGTTGCGCTCCGCAATGCGGTCGAATCCGACCACCCGGTGCGTGCCCTCCGCCGTGTCGAGGCTGAAGTCATAGGTATCCAGCCCGCTTTGCAACAGGCCACTCAGGCTCGCCGGATCTGTCGCCGGGGTGATCAGGCTTTCCCGCTCTCCGCTGGTCAGGAAGAACGACTGGACCCATTGCGCCTCTGCGTCGATCTGACCGACATAGACCAGCCCGCGCTGGTCGATCTCGCCACGCCATTGCAGACCGGGGGCATCGGCAGCACAGGTCCACAGATGCTCCACCACGCAACTGCGGGTCTGCACGGTAAGATGCGCGGTGCAGCCCTGCGGCGGGGTGAATGTACCGGCAGCCGCCGGGCCGGCCAGCAGGATCAGGGCAAGGGCGCGCATCATGCATCGCCTCCGCTGAACATCGCGATGGTTTCCTCGGTGCTCAGGCGCTTGTGGTCCCCCGCCAGCCGGTAGCCCTGCGGACACATATCGGCAAAGAATTCCATCTTCAGCGGGGCGCCGCCGCCATCCGCAAACAGGCCCGCCGCCAGGTTGCGGCGCCCGTCATGGAGAGTTTCATACCAAAGGGTCGACCCGCAGGTGCTGCAGAACCCGCGCTGCGCCCATTCGGAGGACCGATAGACCGAAGCGTCACCAGATACCTCAACGCTGCCAGGCACCGTTTCGATGGAAAAGAATGCGCCGGAGGTATGCCTGCGGCACATGTCGCAGTGGCAGGCCCGCAGGATCGGGTCTTCTGTGCGCGCGGTCACACGAACCGCGCCGCACAGGCATTGGCCGCTGATTTCAGACATTGTCGGTCACCTCCTGCGCGCGGGGATATTTTGCACGATACTGCTCTGCCGTGGCCTTGCGGTGATCGCCTTCCAGCGAAAAGGCCGCCGGGGCCTCGTCGCAATAGATTTCGCTGCGCAGCGGCCAGTCTTTTGCCGCCTCGAAAAGACCCGGCATCAGATCGTATTCGGCGGTCTCTTCGCGGTCGCGCATCCACAGATGTGACCCGCAGGTACCGCAGAAGGCGCGTTCCGCCAGCTGGGACGATGCATGAACCTTGACCGGTCCGCTGACCGTTACCGTTTCGGGCGCGGCGGGGAAGCTGGCGAAGACCGATCCGCTCCACCGCTGGCACATGGCACAATGGCAGACGCCGACCCAACCCGACGGGTCGGTCACGGTGATCTTCACCGCCCCACAGAGGCACTGACCGCTGATCACGTCGCTCGGCATTGTCATTCTCCCTGATCCCATACAGGTCTGATTTGCGGACCTGTCGTGTTTCCGATGTCACCGCAGTGGTGTACCCCCTGAGCACGGATGGTGCACAGGTTGTGCCTGCTGCTTTCCTACTCCGCAGCGACCGCGGTCGCGCCCTGATCCAGCCGCTTCAGGATCGCCTCCGCACAGTCGCGTCCGTCCTTGATGGCCCAGACAACAAGGCTCGCGCCGCGCACGATGTCACCCACCGCATAGACCCCGTCGAGCGCGGTCTGCCCGGACACGTAATCCGCCTTGATCGTCCCCCAGCGGTTCACCGGCAGATCGGCCTCGTCCCAGAGGGTTGGCAGGTCTTCGGGTTCGAACCCCAGCGCCATGATCACCAGATCGGCCTCTTCGACATAATCCGAACCCTCGATCAGCTCGGGCGCCTGGCGGCCTGTCGCGTCGGGCTGGCCCAGGCGCATCTTCTGCACCATCACGCCGGTCACCGGATCGCCGACAAAGCCCTTGGGCGCCGAGAGCCATTCGAAAACGACCCCCTCTTCCTCGGCATTGGCCACTTCGCGCTGGCTGCCCGGCATGTTGGCCCGGTCCCGGCGATAAAGACATTTGACCGAGGTCGCACCCTGCCGGATCGAGGTCCGCACACAATCCATCGCCGTGTCGCCACCGCCGATCACCACGACCTTCTTGCCGGAGGCATTCAGCCGCCCGTTGTCGAAATCCTCCACCGCATCGCCAAAGCTCTTGCGGTTGCTGGCGGTCAGGAAATCAATCGCCCGCTCCAGCCCGGGCACGCCACTGCCGGGCGCCTGAATTTCCCGCGTCTTGTAGACACCGGTGGCAATGATGACGGCATCATGCCTGTCCCGGATATCGGCAAAGGAGATGTCCACGCCGACATTGCAGTTCAGCTCGAAATTGACCCCGCCCTGCGCCAGCTGATCGTTGCGGCGCATCACCACGTCCTTTTCCAGCTTGAAGCCGGGGATGCCATAGGTCAGCAGCCCGCCTGCACGGTCATAACGGTCATAGACCGTCACCTGCACACCGGCCCGGCGCAGCACATCCGCCGCCGCCAGACCGCCGGGGCCTGCGCCGATGATGCCCACGCTCTCGGGGCGCTCCCTGCCCGGTTTGATCGGCTGGACCCAGCCTTCCTCCCAGGCGGTGTCCGTGATGTATTTCTCGACCGAGCCGATGGTGACGGTGCCATGGCCGGATTGCTCGATCACGCAATTGCCTTCGCACAGACGGTCCTGGGGGCAGATGCGGCCGCAGATTTCGGGAAAGGTGTTGGTCGCCTGGCTGACTTCATAAGCCTCCTGCAACCGCCCCTCGGCGGTCAGGCGCAGCCAGTCCGGGATATTGTTGTGCAGGGGGCAATGAGACTGGCAATAGGGCACGCCGCATTGGCTGCAGCGGCTGGATTGCTCCTTGGCCTTGGCATCCGCGTATTCTGCATAAATTTCGTTGAAATCTGTCCGGCGCAGATCGGGCGGACGTTTCTCGGGCATGTCCCGTTCGATATTCACGAATTTCAGCATCGGCTGCTCTGCCATGATCATGCCCTTCCAGAATTACTGCGAGACCTTCCCTCTATCCTAGCATAAATTGGAAATAAAGTCAGACATGCTGACCTATATATCAGTTTCTGAGCCCTGCTCGCGATTTTCTGGCAAATATCACCTCTAATTAGTTCCGATCCGGACCTAACCGTCAGTAACCCGCCCACAACGCAGCAATCGCACCCAGCCCGACAATGATTCGCCACCAGCCGAACAGCGCATAGCCATGCCTGCTCACGTAATCCAACAGCCAGCGCACCACGAGCACAGCCGCGATAAACGCCATTACAAAGCCAACGGCGATCTCGCCCATGGCCGAAGCATCCAACACGTCCCGATTCTTGTAAAGGTCATAGGCAAAGGCACCGGCCATGGTCGGCATCGACAAGAAGAACGAAAATTCTGCCGCTGCCCGCTTGCTGGCCCCCAGCATCAACGCGCCCACGATGGTGGCCCCTGAGCGCGAAGTGCCCGGAATCATGGCAAGGCATTGAATGAATCCGATTTTCAGTGCCATCGACAGGGGAAAGGCCATGGCATCCTCGTGCCGGGGTTCCGGCGCGATCCGGTCTACGAACAGCAGGACGATACCCCCCAGAACCAGCATGACCGCGATCAGCATCGGTGTCTCGAAAAGCACCGTCTTGATGAAATCATGGGCAATCACACCGATCACCACGGCAGGCAGAAAGGCCACCAGCACCGACAGGATGAACCGCCGCGCCGCCGGATCACTGGGTGCGGCGGCAAATACCGCCCACAGCCGCGCCGCATAAAGCGTCAGGATCGCCAATACCGCCCCGAGCTGTATCACCACCTCAAAGGTCTTGCCGGCGCTTTCGAATCCCAGAAAATGCCCGGCAAGCAAGAGATGGCCGGTGGAAGACACGGGAATGAACTCCGTCAACCCTTCCAGCAGGCCCAGAAAGGCCGCGACGATTGTGATATCCATCAGCTGTTGCGCAGATTGCGGGCGGAATCCTTGATCGCGTCATACTGGCCCGACGGGCGGAAGCGCCACAGGTAGTCAGGCAGGACAGATGCCATGGAGACCGGCTTGATCCCCAGATCGGCAAAGGTTTTAGCGCCGTCGGACACGACATTGTCCTTGGCAAGATTCCTGATCTGGTCGCGGGTGATCATCCGGTTGGTGAACAGCCCCAGCGTGATGGATTGCAGCAGGTCAAAACCTCCGGCCATGATCCGCGCGATCCAGTTCGGCAGGTTCAGAATCAGCCGGCGGCGGTGGATCACATCCAGCATCCGCCCCATCAGACCCCTGAAGGTATCGACCTCGGGCCCGCCCAGTTCGTAGATGCCGCCCTCCGCCTTGCCCATCACAGCCAACACGGCAGCCTGTGCGACATCGTCGACATAGACCGGCTGAAACCGAATGTCCTGGCCGACAACGGGCAATACCGGGCTGTTTCGCGCCATGCCCGCGAAACGGTTGAAAAAGTCATCCTCGGGCCCGAAAACAATCGACGGCCGCAGGATAACCGCATCGGGCATGTACTTCTGCACGGCCATTTCGCCTTCGCCCTTGCTGGCGGCATAATCGCTGGGCGCATCGGCATCCGCCCCAATGGCGGAAATCTGCACCATCCGCGCGACGCCTTCCTCGGCGGCAAGCCGGGCCACCCGCGCGGCACCTTCCGCCTGCACGGGATCGAACCTGTTACGGCCCTTTTCGACAAGGATGCCCACGCAGTTCACAACTGCCTCGGCCCCCTGCATCGCGGCGCGCACGGAGGCGTCATCGCGAATGTTGCACAGGACCGGCTCCACCTGTCCGACAACACCGTAGGGACGGACAAAGATGGCCTCATTGGGATTGCGCACAGCAACGCGGACGCGCCAGCCTGCCTTTGCCATGCGGCGCGCGATATAGCGCCCGATAAACCCGGAACCGCCGTAGATCGTAACCAGCCTGGACATGATAAAGCACCTCGCGCGATCAAATTCACGTAGCCGGTTTAACGATACCCCCATCCTCGGACAAGGCGCAATCACCAGCCACCCCCGGCAGAACCCCGCAAAGTTCAATTTCATGCCAGAATGCAATTGACACCCGCCCGTTGCCCCCTTACATGCAGCGCTCACGTGACCTGCCCAGGTGGCGGAATGGTAGACGCGCTAGCTTCAGGTGCTAGTACTGGCAACGGTGTGGAGGTTCGAGTCCTCTCCTGGGCACCAAATCCTCAGACAACATTCTGGTAGCACTCCGGTTTATTGCTCAAGCAGGGGCAGTCTGCCGCTTTGCCACCGCTTTCGCCCGGGGCACGGCGGCAGCATGGCCGATGGCCGATCCCCAAAGGAATCCGATCAGCCTGATTGCTGTTGCTGCGGCAAAAGACCCGAGAATCGCAGGATGAACGCCATGCACGCTGCCGATGTGGCTTGCCCCTGCTGTTTGTTGTCGCCGCGATCCTGCCGAAGGGAACGGACAGATATCGTCTTCTGACGCCTGTTGATCAACGCCTCGGTCAGGCGTTTGCACCCCGAGACCCCTGAAAATCCAAACCTTACAAAGAAGTAAGTTTCGCACAACTCCTGCGCGCCATGCCCTGCATATATGTAAGGCCACGGAACGCCAGAAACGATCTGGCGAGGTACCGGAGGTCTTATACGATGTCTGAAATCAGGGAAAATATCGTTCTTGTCTTGCAGGGCGGCGGTGCGCTGGGCGCTTATCAGGCGGGTGCCTACGAGGCGCTTGCGGCGGCGGGGCTGGGCCCGGACTGGGTTGCCGGCATTTCGATCGGTGCGATCAACGCCGCGCTGATCTGCGGGAATCCGCCCAAGGACCGTCTGGGTGCCCTCACCGGTTTCTGGGACCGGGTGACATCGCGGCTGAGCACGGCACCCATGTTGGCAGCGCCGTTTTCGCGCATGATCTACGGCGAGGCCGCTGCGATGAATGTCATGGCGACCGGCGTGCCGGGATTCTTCAAACCACGGTGGCCCGCCGCTTTCTTTCCGATTTCCGCCCATCCGGCGATCAGCGTCTATGACACCTCGCCATTGCGCGAAACGTTGCTCGAATTCGTCGACTTCGACTATCTCAATGCAAAAGGCCCGCGCCTGAGCGTGGGAACTGTCGACGTCGAAACAGCAAACTTTGCATATTTTGACAGCGCCAGGATGGAGATCAAGCCAGAGCACATCATGGCCAGCGGTGCCCTGCCACCGGGTTTCCCGCCTGTAGAGATTGACGGCCACTTCTACTGGGACGGGGGCCTGGTTTCGAACACCCCGTTACAATTCGTCATGGATAATCTGGGGTCCGGCGATCCGGCCCTGATTTTCCAAATCGACCTGTTCAGCGCAAGGGACGCGGTGCCGGCGACCATGTTGGACGTTGGCCAGCGTGAAAAGGATATCCGCTATTCCAGCCGCACCCGCCTGACCACGGACCGCTATCGTCAGCTGCACAACCTGCGCATGGCGGCGAACCGGCTTGCGGCGCGGCTCCCGAAGGAACTGAAAGACGACCCGGACCTGAAGACATTGCAGGCAACCGGGCCGGACTGCCCGATCACGCTGGTCGAGCTGATCCACCGCAAGCAGAGCTTTGAAGGCGGTGCCAAGGACTACGAATTCTCCCGGCTTTCGATGACGCAACACTGGAACGAAGGCCACGAGGACGTGGAGGTCACCCTGAATCACAAGACCTGGAAGGCACGCAAGATCGGCCAGGACGGTTTGCAGGTGTTCGACCTTGGTGCAGCTGAAACCACCAGCAAAGGAAAATCGAAATGAAAATCTCCGACGTCACCGCCCGGGCATTCTCCATGCCACTGACCAGCCCGTCGTATCCGCGCGGCCCCTACCGTTTCGTGAACCGTGAATTCCTGATCATCACCTACCGCACCGACATGGACGCCCTGCGCGCCGTGGTGCCCGAACCGCTTGAGATCACCGACCCGCTGGTCAAGTTCGAATTCATCCGGATGCCCGATTCAACCGGCTTTGGCGACTACACCGAATCCGGGCAGGTGATCCCGGTCAGCTACAAGGCCGAAAAGGGCGGATACGTGCACGGCATGTACCTGAATGACGATGCGCCCATCGCCGGGGGCCGCGAGATCTGGGGCTTTCCCAAGAAGCTGGCCGAACCCGCGCTGCGCGTCGAAAGCGAAACCCTGGTGGGCACGCTGGACATGGGGTCGGTACGGGTCGCCACCGGCACCATGGGTTACAAGCATCACGCGCTGGACCATGACGCGGTGATGCAAAGCCTGACCACGCCCAGCTTCCTTCTCAAGATCATCCCCCACGTCGATTGCACGCCACGCATCTGTGAACTGGTCCGCTACTACATGACCGACATCACGCTGAAAGGCGCATGGGAAGGTCCCGCAGCACTGGATTTGCACGCCCATGCACTCGCCCCCGTGGCCGACCTGCCGGTGCTTGAGGTCGTCAGCGCGGTGCATCTGGTGGCCGATCTGACACTGGGGCTGGGCGAGGTCGTGCACGACTACCTGACCGAATCCTGATCCCCGCAATCAACAAGAAAGGAGCGCTTCCGATGCTGGAGCACATTCAACCGACATCCCAAAACCTCATCGCTGTCAAAGCCATCGGCAAGATCGAGGACGCAGATTACAAGACCGTCCTGACCCCCGCCGTGGACAAGATGGTCGCAGAACAGGGCAAGGCGCGGCTGGTCCTTGAAATCGGCCCCGAATTCGAAGGCTTCACCGCCCATGCCGCTTTGGATGACGCGGCGCTGGGGCTCGAACACTGGTGCGATTTTGAAAAGATCGCCCTCGTGACCGATCACGCCTGGATCAAGGGCACGGTACGGGCCTTTGCCCCCTTCATGCCCGCCCAAGTGAAATTCTTTGACCTGACCCGGCGCGCAGAGGCGCTGGCCTGGGCCGCCAACTGAACAACTTGCAACCGAAAGGACTCAAATCATGAACCTCAAGGACAAAGTCTGCATCATCACCGGCGGTGCCAGCGGCATCGGCCTGCAAATCGCGAAACGCTATATCGCCGACGGCGCGCGTGTGGTGATCGCCGACCTGAAACTGGATGCGGCGCAAAAGACCGCCGATGACCTTACCAAGACCGGGCCCGGCAAGGCGATGGCCGTCGAAATGAACGTGACCGATGAGAAACAGGTCAACGATGGCGTGGCCAGGGTCGTCGAGGAATGGGGCGGGGTGGATGTGCTGGTGTCCAACGCGGGCATCCAGATCGTTCACCCGATCCAGGACTTTCCCTTCGACGAATGGAAAAAGCTGCTGTCGATCCACCTCGACGGCGCCTTCCTGACCTCCAGGGCCTGCATCCCGCATATGTACAAGAAAGGGTCCGGGTCGATCATCTTCATGGGCTCGGTCCATTCCAAGGAGGCCTCGGCGCTCAAGTCGGCCTATGTCACCGCGAAGCACGGCCTGCTCGGTCTCGCCCGGGTGATTGCCAAGGAAGGCGGCGACAAGGGCGTGCGCGCCAATGTGATCTGCCCCGGCTTCGTCAAGACACCGCTGGTGGAAAAGCAGATCCCCGAACAGGCGAGAGACCTTGGCATCTCCGAAGAGGAAGTCGTCAGCAAGGTCATGCTGGGCGAGACCGTGGATACCGAATTCACCACCGTCGAGGATGTGGCCGAGGTCGCCTGGATGTTCGCGGCCTTCGAAACCAACGCCCTGACCGGTCAGTCGCTGAACGTCAGCCATGGCTGGTCGATGACCTGAACCGGTCAACACCCATCCCGGGGCCGGCATCGCAAGCCGACCTCCGGCATCAACCAGGAACCCAGGAAAACCGAAAGGAAATCAAATGTCTGAACTTGTTGTAATCGGGTATGAAACACCTGAACAGGCCGAAGCCGCGCGCAAAGAGCTTTTCGGCATGTCGAAAGAGTATCTCGTCGATGTGGCCGATGCCGTTGTCGCGACGGCGGACAGTGACGGCCATGTCAAACTCAACCAAATGGTGAACATGTGGACGGTCGGGGCCACGGGCGGCGCATTCTGGGGCGTCCTGATCGGGTTTTTGTTCTTCAACCCGCTTCTGGGTCTCGCTGTGGGTGCCGGGGCCGGGGCGTTGTCCGGCGCATTGACCGACTATGGGCTCAACGATGACTTCATGAAAGACGTCGCCCATGTGCTCAAACCCGGCCAGGCCGCGCTGTTCATGATGATGCGCACCGAAGCCTCCGACAAGGTGATCACCCGGCTTGGGATGAAGGGCGGGCATATCCTGCGCACCAACCTCGACACCAGCGCCGAAGACCATCTGCGCCGCGCCTTCAACAAGGCGCATGCCGAAATCCACAAGGATCAAAGCGCAGCAGCATGACCTGTTGCTGACTTGATCACGCGGCGGCAGGCCGACAAACCCTGCCGCCGCCAACATTCATCCGAAAGCCTGCCACATGACGAATTTCAAACTGATCGGACTTGCCATTGCCGCCGTGATCGCCGGGGGTGGCCTGTATTGGTGGTACCAGAACGGGCTGATCTACCCCAGCACCGACGATGCCTATCTGCGGGCCAATATCCTGACCATAGCGCCGCAGGTTTCCGGGCGTGTGACCGAGGTTTCCACCGGCGAGAACAATTATGTCAGGGCAGGCGATCTGATCTTCAAACTCGATACCGCGCAGTTGCAGGCCGCTGTTGAAACAGCGCAGGCCAATTATGACCAGGCGCGGCGCAATGCAGGCTCCACCAGTGCCGATGTCCTCGGCGCCCAGGCGCGTGTGGCAGGCGCGCAGACGGCACGGGATGAAGCCCAGACCAGTTATGACCGGCAGAAAACCCTGTTTGAAAAGGGCGACGTATCACAGGCCGCGCTAGACCAGGCATCCACCGCACTGGATCAGGCCACCGCGACACTTCAGGCAGCGCAATCGGCACTTGCAGCAGCGCGTTCGCAGGCCGGTGAGCCGGGTGACAGAAATGCGGTGGTGCGCGCGGCCCTGGGGCAGCTGACACAAGCGCAGATCGCACTGGACCATGCAACGGTGACGGCACCTGTCGACGGCTGGGTGGCAAATATTACGCTTCGGCCCGGACAGGTGGTGGCAGCCGGACAACCGCTGTTTTCCATCGTTGAGGATGGCCACTGGTGGGTCGACGGTAACTTCAAGGAAACGGACCTCATGCGCATCCGTCCCGGTCAGCCGGTTTCGATTTCCATCGACATGTATCCGGACACCAGGCTGAGCGGTAAGATCGAGAGCATCGGCGCAGGATCCGGCGCGGTCTTTTCCCTGTTGCCGCCTGAAAACGCGACCGGGAACTGGGTCAAGGTGACCCAACGGTTCCCGGTGCGCATTTCGCTGGAGGACAAACCCGGGAATCCTGCGGTTCAATTGCGGGTCGGTGCAAGTGTCACCGCAACTGTCGATACCTCTGCCGACGAAGCCGGACAATGAGCACCTCGGACATCTCTACGCCTGTGCAGGCGGCACGCTGGCCGATCATCCTCGCGGTGGTCCTGACTGCTGTGCTGGAGGTTCTGGACAGCACCATCGTGAACGTCGCCCTGCCGCATATGAAGGCGGCATTCGGCATCACCAACGACCAGACTGTCTGGATCCTTACCAGCTATATCGTGGCCTCCGTCGTGGTCATGCCGCTGACCGGTTTCTTCGTGCGCATGTTCGGTCGCAGGCGGCTGATCACCACGGCGATCCTTGGGTTCATGACCTTCTCCGGTCTTTGCGGGCTGTCGCAAAGCGTCGAGATGATCGTGTTCTGCCGCCTGGGCCAGGGGCTTTTCGGCGCCTTCCTGATCCCGTTGTCGCAATCGATCCTCTTCGACAATTTCCCGCGCGAGAAACGCGGCCAGGCCATGGCGCTGTTTGGCCTGGGCGTGGTGGTCGCCCCGGTCCTGGGCCCGACGCTGGGGGCCATCCTGACCGAAACTTTCTCCTGGCGTGCGGTGTTCTATGTGAACCTGCCGATTGCCGCCTTCGCGCTGCTGATGTTGTCAGGCGAGCTGAAAAAGGAAGACACCAGGCACGTCCGGATTGACTGGATCGGGCTGGGGTTGATGGTCTTTGCCATCGGCGCCTTGCAACTGATGCTGGATCAGGGGCAATCCCGCGACTGGTTCGCGTCGCCGCTGATCCAGATCTGTGCCTTTGTCGCCGCGTTTTCCGGTGCGTTCTTCTTTGTTCGGGGCTGGGGCCTGAAGACAAACATCATCGACTTTTCCCTGCTCAGGGACCGCAGCTTTGCCGGGGCGAACATGGCGATCATGGGCTTCGGTGTGGCGATGTTCGGCACCATTGCCGTGCTGCCGCTGTTCGTGCAGGGGTTGCTGGGCTATCCGGTCCTTGATGCCGGTTATCTCTTCATGCCGCGCGGGCTGGCGGCCGGGTTCTCCATGGTTTTCACCGGGGCGGTGCTGGTCAACCGCTTTGATCCCCGTCTTCTGGTGGCAGCCGGGCTGGTGTTGACGGGATACGGCAACCTGATGCTGGGTTCGGTGAACCTGAACGCCGGCTTCTGGGATCTGGCGACACCGGGGGTCGTGGCCGGGCTCGGGATGGGCCTGTTCTTTGTGCCCATGTCCACGCTCGCATTCCAGAACATCGGACCCGACAAGCAGGACGAAGCATCCGGCATCTATGGCGTGACCCGGTCGCTGGGATCTTCCATCGGGATCGCCATCATCGGTTGGCAGGTCGCGGCGCGAACCCAGCTACATTGGGCCACGCTGAGCGCGGGGATCACGCCTTTCAACCCCAACGTCCTGTCCTGGCTTGCCCCTCTTGGACTGGATGTAAATTCCCAGATGGGCGCAGCGCAGCTTTCGGGACAGGTCATGGCGCAGGCCAGCATGCTGGCCTTTCAGGACGCCTTCACGCTGACAGGCTGGGCTGCATTCCTGATGTTGCCGGTCATCCTGATCATGCAGAGGCCCAGGGCGGGCGCGGCAAGCGCCCCGGTGCATTGAAGGATAGGATGGCAACCGCGCCTGACTGACGCCTTGCAGGCGCACCGGCAGGATCAGCGCGCCGACCGGGGAAACTGAACGGAAAGCCGCAGCCCGGGCGCGTTGTCAGATAAGGTGATCCGCGCGCCATGGCGATCCGCCACGCTTTTCACCAACGTAAGCCCCAGGCCGTTGCCCGGTGTGCTGCGGGATAACTCGGCGCGATAGAAAGCGTCAAAAACCCGGGCGCGATCCGCTTCGGGAATGCCGGGGCCCGTGTCGCTGACCTCAAGGATCGGCCCCGCCGGGTCGTCCAGAAGGGCGAGACAAATGCAATTGCCCGGCGGCCCGTGATTGACCGCGTTCTGCAGCAGGTTCGCCAACATCTGGGTCAGCATGCCCAGGTCACCCCGCTGGAACAGGGTGTCCCCTTCGGGCAGGACCAGCTTGAACGACTGGCCGCTTTCCTCGGCGACCACTTCGAAGGTCTCTGCAAGGTCTTTCACGAGGGCAACAAGATCGACGTCATCGCGCAATCGCGCACCATGGCCTGCATCAATGCGTGAGATCCGCAGAATGGCTTCGAACACGGCGTTGAGGTTGGATAATTCGGCCTGAACGTCTTCCAAAGCGGCCTGCGGTGCCTCTCCCCTCTCCGCGGCATCAAATGCCCTCTCCACGCTCAGCACCGCGCGGCCCAGGGGGCGTTTGAGATCATGTGCGATGGAGGTGGCGCTGGCCTGGGTTTCGAACAGGAGCGTGGACACACGCTCAAGCTGGCCATTCATGGTCTGTGCAACTCTGTCGATCTGATCGTTGGCTGTGGTAACGGGCAGGCGTATGGCTGTATCGCCATCGGCAAACCGCCGCAAAGCCCTGCCCATGTGCTCCAGTTTTATCTGGATGGCCCTGCTGGCAAAATACCCCAAAGCCACAAAACAGGCCGCGAGGAAACTGCCGATGATCATCAAGGTCCGGATGAAGATCGCCTCGATCCGGACAAGCGGTGTCAGATCTTCGCCAACGACAAAGGTATGCGTGCCGATCTTGACCGACTGCAAATAATATTCACTGGATTGACCGCTGTCCTCCTCGGGAACGATGGACCGGACATGCCAGCTTTGCGGGGCGATCCTGAGCTTGAATGCACCACCAATGACGTCGCCGGACTCGCGGTATACGCTGAGCAAGCGGCTCGCCGGATCCTGCCAGTCGGCCATATGCTGGACTCGTTCGGCAACAGCGGCATCGCCACCTTGTGCATAGAGGTTCTGAAATATCCCGATCACCGGTTGTGCCCAGTTCCGCGCGTGTTCGTATTGCGCCTGTTGCAGGTAGCGGTATCCGACAATGCCGGTCAGTACGAAGACAGTCAGAAGTGTCGAGGTCGCATAGACCGTGACGCGAAACGCGCCGCCAGTGAAGATGTTACCGCGGTCCATGCATCGAATATCCCGCATTGCGAATGGTATGGATCAACGCGGTGTCAAAAGGTTTGTCCACCTTGGACCGCAGCCTGCTCATATGTGTTTCCACAACGCTGGTGTTGGGATCGAAATTGAAGTTCCAGACCTTCTCAAGCAGCATCGTGCGCGTCACCACACGACCGGAATTGCGCATCAGGATTTCCAGCATGGCGAATTCCTTGGCCTGCAGTTCAATGTTCTGATCCTGCCTTCGGGCTGTTCGGGTCAGCAGATCGAGAGTCAGGTCATGGACGACAAGTTCCGTCTGGGCCGCATGATCGGTTCTGCGCCGGGTCAGCGACATGACCCGCGCCATCAGTTCCGAGAAATGAAACGGTTTTGCGAGGTAATCATCGGCCCCCGATTGCAAGCCCTCTACCCGGCTGTCGACATCACCAAGCGCGGTCAACATGAGCACAGGCAGGGATTTTCCCGCAGCCCGCATTGCCTTGAGCGCGGACAGGCCATCCATGCCCGGCATCATCCTGTCCAGCACGGCAACGTCGCATTCATTGTACAAAAGATAACTCAACGCATCGCGCCCATCGGTCACGTGGTCGACGCTGTGGCCGTTTTCTTCTATCCCGGCAATCACGAATTTCGCAATCTCGGCGTCGTCCTCTGCCAGCAATATCTTCATGGCGGTCCCTTACCCAGCCGCAACCGGTTTCGGCTGACAGATCATGTTCATCCCCCGATCATCGGGGCAGTCGGGCAGATAAACAAGACTGCGGGGCCTTTCTGACAAAAAAGTAAGATTGGCACAAAGCTGGAGGCGAACCACGGTCGTATCTGGTCAGCTAACCATCCCGAAACCAGTGGAAAGCAAGGATCACTAAAGATGGCGACCGATATTTCAGCGCTGCACAAATCTGAAATCGCGAGAATGCGAAACCGGTTCCGCGCCGTCGGACTGGTTTTTGCCGTGCTCGGGACGCTGGCGATTGTCCTGCCTTCCGTCGCGACCGTGCTGGTCGAGGAATTTATCGCCTGGCTGATGCTGCTCTGGGGGCTGGCGGGTCTGCTGTTCGCGCAGTCTTTCAAGGCCTTTTCCGAATGGCGGATCGTCGCTGTCGGATTTGCAGTGGTTGCAGGCAGCGGATTGTTATTTGTCCTGGTTCCGGGCTGGGGCGCATCCTTCATCACCGCGATCCTCGTCGGTGTTTTTATCCTTGAGGGGGTGTTGTCCGTCCTGCTGGGGCTCAGGATGAGCGGTCAGCTCGAGAAATGGCAATGGATCGTGGCAAGTGGTGCCTGTTCCTTCATTCTGGGCATCGTCATCATGCTGCAATGGCCTTCGACAGCCCGATGGGTCCTCGGCTTTCTCACCGGGCTGAACTTTTTCGCCACAGGCATTGCCATGCTTCTCGTGTCCAGGGCGACCCTGACCCGAATTTCCCGGTGATGCTGCTTTCGTTTCACTGTCTCTGATCCCCTTTGCAATGCGGTCAGCAGCCAGGGTCAGGCGCCGAAGGCCAGCGTCAGTTTTTCTCCGAAGGTTGCAAAAACCAGACCGGCCATGCCGATGCTCAACCCCAGGGGAAACCGTCCGTGTTCACGCAGGCTGCGCCAGCGGGTTTGTTTCCTGTCCGCCAGCCGCCGCATGACCATCAGCCCCAGAACGCCCAGCACAATTCCAACCGAAAACAGCAATCCAAAGACCGGCAGTGCCGCTGTCGGGATCAGCAATGTCAGCGCCGCCATCAGTTTCACGTCACCGCCGCCCATCAACCGCGCAGCAAACAGCGCCAGCCCCGCCCCGAACACGGCCAGCGCCGCCAGCAACCGCCACAGGATTTCAGACAGGGGTTCCGTCAGCGGCAGGCTGACGAGTGCAACAACCAGGAACAATCCCACCAGCACGTTGGGAATGCGCATCAGTCGCAGATCGTAAAGGATAACCGCGATCAGCAAGGGCGCCACCAGCCAGGCCACCGGGATCTCCATATTCGCCAGCGCCGTCATTCGAGAAGCCCCTGCGGATCATTCACCAGCGCGATCAGATCGACCTGACCGCCGGTCTGGGTTTTGGAGTAGATATTGCGCAGATGTGTCCGCACCGTCGGAACCGACAGGCGTAGCGTTTCGCCGATTTCCTTTGCCTTTTTCCCGGTCACCAGCAACTGGCAGACCCGCTGTTCCGCCCGGCTCAGACCGCAGGGATTGTTGCTGCTCAATATGCTGGAGGCGGCAGCCTGTGTCACCGATGCACGGCTCCGGGTGTTTGACAGGATTATTCTGGTAATCAGCCCCGGCGCGCGCAGGGTCCATGCTTCGGCCAGCGCCATCGCAAGCAGCGTTACCGGCACTTCCGGGCTGGTGACAGGTACGGCGTCGTACATGATCTCGAACACATCCAGCTGACCGGGTTGATCTGCGAGAACCACAAGAGCGACATCAAGGATATTCTTGCGCGCATCCCATTCGGCAGCTGCGTCGCTTTGGGCAAAGCCCGCCTCCTGTCTGAGCTCGCTCAGCGTCAGGATCGTTCCTGGCACAATTGACGCGGTCCGGGTGGCGCGCAGGTATTTTGTCAGGGTGCCCATGCTCTTTTCCGGGCCAGATACCTCACCCTGTCGTGCGGATGCCGCGATGTGTATGGCCCGGTCATCCTTGTAGCGATAAAAAGAAATGTTTCGGGCCGAGAGCAGGCGCGTGAGAACGTCGATCACATCACCAAGAGGCGCGTTCCCTGAAATCGCCGCGTGCCAATCGTTGAGCAGTCCGAAACTGCAGGCAATCCGAATTTGCGTATCCGTCGCGCCGTGAAAAGGGACGAGATCGGTTCGGTCCTTGACGTTATACCTGTGCATTGCGGTCTCCGGCATTTGTCCCCCGACCTGACGTTAGACGGGGTGTTTGCCCCATCGACCATCAGAATGTGGCGAAAATTGGGAAGGTGTGCCCGTAAAAGTCGGCTATTCTGCTGCTTATATAGTATCGTGGTTTCCTTGCACCGCAGGCCCCTATTGGAACGCGAAATCACCCCATTCTGGGCAGAACAGCCCCGAAATGGCCTTGAACACTCATCGTCCTGAACGATGTGTTAACCAATAAGCTTGGGTAAATATCCTTTCATCGACGGCCCAAATGGACCGCGGGCCATAATGATTTCGGCCAGTTTCGGCCACTTTTAAAGGAACCAAGTAGATGACGAATACCCTGAAAAAACTGATCGCCCGGCTGCAAAGCTGTGACGAAGGCGCGACCCTTGTTGAATACGGTATTGCACTGGGCATCGCCGTCAGCGTCGGTGCTGGCGCCCTGCTGACACTGGGTGGCGACGTGAACACCAAGTTCAGCGACGCCAAGGATGCCCTGAATCAGCCAGCTGAGGCAGATTAACTACGTTAGGTTTCCTGCCTGAACTCACTGTTGAGGCGCGCCAATCACAGCCGGTTTCGGCCAAGGATTGGCGCGGCTCCCCCTTCCGTAAGGAATGTTTAACGATTTAACGAAGGTGCCTCCCAATGACTCCGGCTGCGACACTCCAACGCTTTCGCAAGAACGAGCACGGGGGCGTACTTTTGCTTTGGGCCGTTTGCGTCGTCATGATTCTGGGCTTCTTCGGCCTGATCTTTGACGTGGGCCGCCTGGCGGCAACCCAATCCGAACTGCAATCCTATGCTGACAGCGTCAGCCTTGCCGCAGCCGCAGAGCTTGATGGAAAAGCCGATTCGATTGCCCGTGCCACTTCAGCCGCTTCCAGCCTGATCAGCGATTCGCAGACCTTTGGCGACGGCGCACGCGCGTTGGATTTCGCAAATGACGTGACGCTGGTGTTCTACAAACCCGGCTCAGACGGCAAGTTCCAGCGCTCAGCCGCGCTCGAAACCACCAACAGCTATGCCGCCCGCTTTGTCGAAGCCCGTATCCGCGACCGTGATGTCAGGGCCGCCGTTACAGCCGCCTTCAGCTCCCTCACCGGTGAAGAAACACCCGACAGCAGCGCATCCGCCAGCGGGGTCGCGGGATTTTCGCTTGAGGCCTGCAACGTGGCCCCTGTCGCCATGTGCCTGCCCGCCGTCGATTTCGACGCCGCCTCCAACATCGGCAAGACACTGGAGGTCAAGCTGGACGTGAACGTCAGCCGCCTGATCCCCGGCCAGCTCAGAGCGGTGCACACTTTGACTGATTCCCTCGACGGGCTGCAAATCTGTGCGGGCCTCCTGGGCAAGAGCCTTGCCGCTTGCCTGCTGGCCGCGCGTCAGCCTGAAACAGCCTGTGCCGGTGGCGGTGGCCTGCATATCACCGCCGATGTTTCCGCCAATGATCTGGCCGATGCTATCAACACACGGTTCGACAAGTTCAGCGGTATCGCGTCGGGTTTCCAGAACAACCCCAACTTCAGCGCCGCGCCCAATGTGCTGACCGGTCTGCTGAACGCAGCCGGGCTCTGCCTGCCGGTGGGCAACCTGCTTGGCCTTGGCAATGACGACATCGGCCTTCCGACCGACGATTGCCTTGCCACGGGCGGGTGTTCAGTGCAGGGAAACGGGGTCTGGGATGCCGGGCGCACCGCCTATATCGAAGCGCATTACGGCGGCGAAGACCCCCATCCGGAGGCGCAGACGCGGTTTGAGTTCTACCAGGCTGAAATCGAAGCTGCCATTGAAATGGAAGGCACACCCCTGCTGGGTGCTGTCGGCGGCCTGTTGGGTGGCATCGCATCCGAGCCCCGCATGTGCGCCCCCCAAGCAAACAAGGACATCAAACGCCGTTTGATGGTTGTGGCAGGCATTGATTGCCTGTCGGCAGAGCTGGATGCCGCCGTGACCGTGCCACCGGTGCAGCAATTCTTTGAGGTCTTCGCCCTTGGTCCTGCCGAAAACGGATTGCTCAACGTAGAAATTACCGCCTGCCTTGGTGGAAACTGCGGTGGCGGGAACCTGGATACCGAAGTTGTCGATGTGGTGAGGTTGGTTGAATGATCCGCAGCCTCCACAGCTTCTGGCGCGATGAAAACGGTGCGGCGCTGGTCGAATTCGCGATACTGCTGCCTACATTGTTCCTGTTCGTCGGCCTCTGTGTCGAGGGCACGCGCACCTATTGGTCCTACCAGACCACGATCACCGGCGTGCGCGACGCAACCCGCTATCTCAGTCGGGTCGTGGATCATGACGTGTGCCGGAACGGCGGCTCGATCAGTGTCTGGGACGACAAGCTGACCGAGATCGTGCGCACCAGCCAGTCGGGCGAAGGCATGTTTCCCCGCGCCGTTTCGATCAGCGGTGTCAGCGCCAGCCTGAGCTGTCAGAATTCCGGCTTTCGGGGTGGCATCACTGGCGTGGCCACCGTCAGCGCCAGCCTGCAGATCGGCGTGCCCTTCGCCTCGCTGTTCAAACTGGCGGGCATCACCGCGAAATCCGTCAATGCACAGGTCACGGACAGCACAAGGATCCTGGGCCTGTGAGACTGCTTGCCCGGATAAATCTGCCCCGGTTCGCCCGCGAAGAGGAGGGCGCGACGCTGGTCGAATTCGCCGTGGTGCTGAGCATCTTCATCTTCATGATTTTCGCATTGATCGACTTTGCCCGCCTGGGGTTTTCCAACGTGATGGCGGAAAAGGCGACCGAGAAAGCGGTGCGGATGGCCGTTGTGCGCGCGCCCGCCTGCCCGGATGTGCCACGGGTCAATCAGCGCGGGCTGGTCGGCGTCGTGTCGCTGGACCTGCCCAACGGGACCTCCTGCACCGCCCGCACCGGTCTGTGCCAGGATGTCGGCACCATTTCCTGCAATGGCTCGCTGGACAATCCGACCGCGCAGTTGATCTGGAGCCGGGTCAGACCGCTGCTGCCCAACACCGCAAAGCCTGAAAACCTGCGCTTCAGCTACACTTATGATCGCAGCCTCAACCGCGTTGCGGCGGCCTATACGCCGATTGTCACTGTCGAACTGGCCTCGCTTCGGTTCGATTTCATTTCGCCCCTCGGCGCGCTGGCGGATTTCGCCAGCAATTCCAGCGGCAGCACGCTGGGGGAAGGGTTCACCTTTCCCGCCATGAGCGCATCCCTGCCCGCAGAATCCATCAACTAGGAATCCTCCCATGACCATCGCCCATCATGACATCGAACAACAGGTTGCAGCCGCCGTCGCGGAGCAGAGCAGCCTGGGACATGCGCATCGCACGAAGGTCATCATCGCCGTTCAGACCCCCGAGCTGGGCCAGAACCTGAGCGATGAGATGGGGCAGGATCCAGGCGTGGACGGAACAATTGTGCAGGGGGATCTGGCTTCCGTGCTTCGGTCCGTTGAAATGGATCTGGGCAAGATCGACATCATCGCCTTTGAGGTCAGCGACGACCCGGAGGCGGATATTGCCGGCCTGGCAAGAATGCAGGACATCCTTACGGTGCCGCAGTTCATCGCCGTATCCACCCGCGCATTGGCGGACGACACCCGGGCGGCGCTGAAAGACGCCAGTGTGCAGGATCTGCTGGTGATGAAACTGCAGCAAACCGATCCGGCAGCCGAACCGGAGCCGCAGGCGGCAGCCCCCGCACCCGAAACACCGGCAATCGCGCCGACTGCTTCTGCCCCGGCCGAAACCGAAACGACCCCTCACATGATCGCAAAGGGCCACGGTGACGTGACCGTCATGTTGCGGGCGCGCGGGGGGGCGGGCGCATCAACCATCGCGGTCAACCTCGCAGCATCCCTCGCCAAGGGCAGCGAAGCAGGCAAGACCGCATTGGTTGATCTGGATATTCAGAACGGTGCCATCGCCCTGATGCTGGACCTGCCAGATTCCGAAGAAGCGACCCGATTTGTCCAAGGCAATGCCACGCCTGACGCCGCCTTCCTGGACAAGGCGATGGTGCGCCACGCAAGTGGGGTCGATGTGCTGACCGCGCCCGATATCTTTGCGCCGCTATCGGCAATCGCCCCCGAGGACATGATCACCCTGATGAGCGCGCTCAAGTCCCGTTATGATCATGTCATCATCGACATGCCGCAAACGATTGTCGACTGGATGGATCCGGTTCTGGCCAACGCATCCCGCGTTCTGGTGGTTGCGGACATGTCCCTGCCCTCGGTCAAGCGGACGCGTCGGCTGATCAACCTGATCGCCGAAGAACATATGACCCTGCCGATCAAGGTTGTGATGAATTTTGAGAAAAAGCCGCTGGTCACCAGCGAAGCACAAAAGGAAGCGGCGCAGCTGATCGGTCGCCCGCTGCTCTATTGGATACCCACCGATGCCCGCGCGGCCAAGCGCGCCATTGACCTTGGCACGCCACTGATCACCAGCGCCAAACGCTCCGCACCGGCAAAGGCGATGGCAGGCCTGCACAAAACGCTCTTTGCCGCCACCCGGAAAGGATAAGCAGATGTTCAAATCCTTCAACGCCTCCTCCAGGCCCACCAAGGCAACACTGCCTTCCGCCGCACCGGCATCGCGCCAACCGCGCCCCGAGCCCGAGGAACGGCCCGTGGCAAGACCGGTTGCGGACCCGAACAACGGCTTGAAAACCGAACTTCACACCTTGCTGCTGGAGCAGTTGAACCTGACCGTATTGGATAAGGTCAGCAAATCCGATCTGCGGCACGAAATCTCCGGTCTTTCCGCGCAGTTCCTGCAGGACCGGGGCCAGCAGATGCCATCCGCCGCCTTCCAGGCGCTGATGGATGAACTGCTGGACGAAGTGCTGGGCCTGGGCCCGCTGGAGCCGCTGCTGGCAGACCCCACGATCAGCGATATTCTCGTCAACGGCACCGACAAGGTCTTTGTCGAACGGCGCGGTCTGCTGGAACGGACGGATGTGCATTTCCGGGACGAGCGCCACCTGCTGCGGATCATTGACAAGATCGTATCAAGCGTGGGTCGCCGCATCGACGAAAGCCAGCCCTGGGTTGATGCCCGTCTTGAGGATGGCAGCCGCGTGAACGCGATCATCCGCCCCTGCGCCATCGACGGGCCAAGCCTGTCGATCCGCAAGTTCTCCCGCACCCCGCTGCACATGGACAAGCTGCTGGAGCATGGTGCGCTGTCCAAACCCGCAGCGCTGTTCCTGGAAGCCGCCGTGAAGGGCCGCATGAATATCCTGATCTCGGGCGGCACCGGATCGGGCAAGACAACGATGCTGAATGCATTGTCCGCGTTCATCGACCCGCGCCACCGGATGGTGACCATCGAAGACGCGGCCGAACTGCAATTGCAGCAGGAACATGTCGTCCGCCTTGAAACCCGCCCGGCAAATGCCGAAGGCACGGGCCGCATCACCCAGCGGGATCTGCTGATCAACGCGCTGCGGATGCGCCCGGACCGGATCATGGTCGGCGAGGTCCGCGGCAATGAAGCCTTTGACATGTTGCAGGCGATGAACACGGGCCATGACGGGTCGATGACCACGATCCACGCCAACACCGCCCGCGATGCGATCAGCCGGTTGGAACAGATGGTCACCATGGTCGGCGGCGATTTTCCGATGCAGGCGGTCCGGTCGCAGATTGCTGCCGGCCTGCAGCTGGTCTTGCAGCTGAACCGCCTGTCGGACGGGCGCCGCAAGGTCACCAGCATCTCGGAGATTGTCGGCCTCGAAGGCGACACCGTGATGATGCAGGATATTTTCGTTTTCAAGAAGATGGGTGTCGATGACGACGGCAATGTCAAAGGCCGGATGATGGCGACAGGTGTCCGCCCCCGCTGCTTTGAGGCGCTGATGTCTTCCGGTGTCAAACTGGCGACCGATGCCTTTTCGATGATGGACGAGGTGGCATGATGCCCATCGACAGCTCTCTGACGCTGATCTGGTATCTGGCCGGTGCAGGCATCCTGCTGCTGGCAATCGTGGCGTTCAGGATGATCTTTGCCCCAGAGAATGCACAGGAGCGGACCGCGGCAAAGCGACTGAAAAAGATGCGTCCCAGGACAGGCCATGGCATCGCCGAGGCCATGGTTCGCAAACAAAGCCGGCGGCCCACCGGCCGGTCCATTCCGCTGATCGGTGATCCGGCCCTTCTGGTGCGCCGCGCGGGGCTGGAAGGCAAGGAGCCCCTTATCCTGGTCGCAATCGCGGTGCTGGCCCTGGGGCTGGGCTTTGCACTGTCACTGCGGTTGAGCGCAGTTGTGGCCTATCCCGCCGGGATCATCGCCTCGGTGTTCATGGTGAAATCCTTTCTGCAGAAACGCCATGCGAAACGGGTCGACGCCCTGACCCACCAATTGCCCGATGCGCTTGACCTGATGATGCGCGGGCTGCGGATTGGCCATCCGGTCAGCGCCACCATCGCCAATGTCGGACGGACCATGCCGGACCCGATTGGTGCCGAATTCCGTCAATTGGCCGAACAGGTCAGCCATGGCGATTACCTGACCGATGCTTTCACCGATCTCGCGGATCGCGTGGGCCAGGAGGATGTCGAATATCTGGCCGTTTCGATCCGCATACAGCACGGCACGGGCGGCAACCTGGCCGATATGCTGGGCACGCTTGCCAAGGTCGTCCGCGACCGCATCGTGATGCGGCGCCGCGTCAAGGCGATCTCTTCCGAGGGGCGCATGTCGGCCTATGTGCTCTCTGCGCTGCCTGTGCTGATCTACGGTATCACATCCTACACGGCACCGGACTACTATGGCGCAATCAGTGACGACCCGATGTACCAGCCCATCGCCATAACCATCATTGCCCTTGTCCTGGCCAATTTTCTGGCACTGCGCAAACTCGTAACCTTCAAGATTTAGGGCATCTCATGCTGACTGCATCCACCCTCACCGACGCCACCCTGTATGGGTCACCGCAGACGCTGATCATGCTCGCCGCACTCGGGGGGTTTGCGATGCTGTTGTTTGCCGCCTATGGCCTGATCCAGACCCGCGATCATTCAGCGGCGCGGATGCGCAGCCTGTCCGCAGCCATGAACGAAGGCAAATCAACCCTGACCAAAGGCAAGGAATCCGCCCCGCGCGGGCTGAAAAAGGCACTGATACCCGAAGATCCCTCCGAACGGGCGCAAATCCGGTTTCAGCTTGCCAAGGTCGGCTTCGAGCGTGCGGATTCAGTCGAGATTTTCTTCTTTGTGCGGCTGTGCCTTGCCCTGGCTCCGCCGGTCGCCGTCTTTGCCGCGATCTTTCTGGCGCAGGGCGGCCTGTTGCCCCCGTTGCTCGCCGACAAGATCGAAGCGACCTCGAAACTCCGGCTTTTGCAGGTTGCCGCCATCGGGGCGGGTGTCGGTTTCTATGGGCCGGGCATGTGGCTCTATTCCCGGATCAAGGCCCGGAAGGACAAGATCTCCAAGGCTTTCCCCAACGCTCTGGACCTGGTGCAGATCTCGGTCGAGGCGGGGCTGGGTTTTGACGCTGCGATCAACCGTGTCGGCAACGAGTTGGGGGGCGTGGCCCCGGAGATTGCCTATGAATTTCTGCTGCTCCAACTTGAGATTCAGGCCGGGCGGGACCGGGAAAGCGCCCTGTTCGACATGGCCGAACGGATGGGCATTGACGAGGCGCGCTCCTTTGCCCTGGTGATCGCGCAATCCCTGCAATTCGGCACCAGCCTGACGACTGCGCTCAAGACATATGCCATCGAGATGCGCCAGATGCGCGAACTGGCGGCGCAGGAGAAAGCCAACAAGCTTCCTGTCCAGATGTCCGGAGTGATGTCGGTGCTGATGCTGCCGGCGCTGTTTCTGATCACCCTGACACCGATCATCATCCGCTACATGGCGATCTACTGATCGTTCAATACAGACCGTCGATGGCCGGGGCGCTTTCCGGGGAAAACCCTATTTCATCCCGTCGCGCGCGATGAAACGTGCAAGATCCAGGATCAGCTGCCCCCGCGCTGCGGCGATGGCCCCCGGTCCACCGGCCGGATCGAAAGCCACGCTCAGGTCGAACAACCCGGAGCGTTCCCGCCCGCCGTCCAGCACGGCGACGAAATATTGCCCCGACGCGCGGAATGATCCCGAAGACATGGCCACCAGATCGGCAAAACGCACCTCAAGCCGTGCATCGGGAAAGGCCTGGAAGGGCCAGGGTTCCGATGCGATGCGGCGCCCCGTCATCCGGGCAAGGTTCTGGCTCAGCTCCAGCGCGATCGCGCGCTCCGGCGCATCGGCCCAAAGGACATCAGAGGAGCTTGTGAGCGTCCCGTCTGCGGCCTGAACAGCGATTTCATCGGATGCCGCATAGCTGGGCAAAGAGACATCGCGCACTTCGACAGAGGCAAAGGCAATGCGCTCACTTTGCGTCACGGCAGGGGTATTGACCGCAAAGCGGGTCGCGTTGCCACCACAGGCTGCCAGGATCAGGATCAGGCCGAAGCCCAGTGCGCGTTTTACAAATACCATCTGTTATCTTCCCAGCAAAAGAGAATTGGGGTTACGTTCAATCGCCCGCGCCAGCGAGGTCAGCGCATCGGCAGCCTTTTGAATGTCGCGCAACGTATCCTGGGCCGTGCGGCTCAGTTGATCGCCCTTGTCATAGCCCTGGATGGTCCGGCTGGCCTGGGCAAACAACCCTGTCAGCCGTTCCATGATCTGCGGCAGGTCCCGTGCCGTCACTGCGATATTGTCCGCTGCATTCCGTGCGGAGGCCAATGTCTGGTTCACATTGTTGATCGCCCCGCCTTCACGCAGCTCTTGCAAGGTATAGTTGACCTCGTCCAGCGCCCGCTTCAACGATCCCGGCAGCGCCTTGGCGTCTTCGGTACCGATCAGCTCATCCGCCGTCCGCGTCAGGGTTGTCAGCTCGGACAGCAGTTCTTCGACTTCCAGAGACTCGGCCTTGTTCGCAACCGCCTCGAACCGGGCAATCAGCTGCGGCACACCGGCCACGGAAGAATTGACCGCATCGGTTGCCTTGGCCGCATCATCCAGAACCTTGCTGATCTTGGCGGAAATCTCCGGCAGGTCGTTCGTTGCCGATGCGACATTGGCGGCGGCCTGACGGGCAGAGGCAAGCGTCTGGTTCAGATCACGAACCGCACCGCCGTCACGCAGCTCCTTCAAGGTCGCGTTCACCTGGTCCACCGCATCTTTCAGGGCAACAGGCAGCGCTGCGGCTTCTTCCGATCCGATAACAGCCTCTGCCGTATCGACCAATGCGGTCACTTCGGTGATCAGTTCCTCTACCTTCAGCGCTTCGGCCTTCTGTGCCACGGCACGAATGTCGTTGATCAGGTCGGGAACCCCTTCAATCGACGTGGAAACCGAATCCGCGGTATCGGCAACCGTGTCGATGGCAGCGACCAGCTTGGCCGACAGCTGCTGTTCCTCCAGCTCGGCAATCAGAGTCTCGATCCGCTTGAGAGTTGCGTTCAGGGCCACCGGAATATTGCGCACGTCTTCAGAAGCGACAAGGCCCTGAATTTCGGCCAGCAGGTTGCGTACATCCTGCGGTGTTTCGCGCAGGGCCTGATCGGAAACCAGCGCCTCGGCAGAGTCGAGGAAGGTGATCGCAGAATTCAGCAACTCCTCGATCGGCAGGCTGTTGATGCGGTTGAACACCCCTTCAACCGTCGCAGCGGCATCCGACACTTCACTTTCGGTGGTCGGCATCTGCGGCGACATCCCGTTTTCGCTGACAAGCTGCGCTTCGGTTGCGTCCGGCACATCAACGAATTCGATCTTGAGCCCGCCGGTCAGCAGGCTTGCCGACGCAAGCCGCGCCCGCAGGCCGGTGGCCACACGCTCTTTGAGGAAGGCCAGAGCGGTTTGCGCCGTCACCTCCCCGGGCAGGCCCAGTCGCGCCGGCTGGACCGAGATATTCACGCTCAGACGAACCCGGCTGTCGCCATAGACATCGTAGTCCACGACACCTGACAAGGCTTCAACCTCGCCAATTTTGAGGCCCGACATTTCAACCGGCGCCCCAACGGCAAGGCCGGATATATTGTCCTCAAAGACCACGCTCAGTTTCAGCGGATCAACCTCGGACGCATTGAAAAGTGAATTGCGCGCGGATTCCTTATCCGGGTAAATCTCGAACACGGACCCATCCTGCACCCGGCCGCCGCCAGAGACGAAAGTGTCGAAAGTGACGCCGCCGCCAACAAGGGTCGCCAGCGAAGAAAAGTCGATCTCGGCGCCTGAGGGGCCGATGTTCACACTGAACCCGGAGGCATCCCAGAACCGCGTATTTTCATTCACAAGTGATCTGTGTTCTTCGAATATCAGCGCCTCGACGATGGCGTAATTGCCGCGCGGAGCAATCTTGGCACGTCCGACGCGACCAACTTCGATCCCCTTGAACAGGATCGGGGCGTTGTCGGTCAGCTGGCCATTGGCCACGGTGCGAAAGGCAATTTCAAGCCCCGCCTGGCCCGACCGGATCAGCGGCGGCTCTGCCGCGCCGACAAACCGTTCCGTCGACGTACCGATCTGGTCATCCCATGACCCTTCGATATGCACGCCGCTCAGCACCGTGGACAGCCCGGTAATGCCCTGGGCCGTCACCTCGGGCTGGACAATCCAGAACACCGAGGAGCTGTCGATATAGGGTGCCACGTCCTTGTCCACACGGATGGAGGCGACCACTTTTCCCAGACCTTCGGTAAAGCCGACGTTTTCGACTTTGCCCACCGTGATGTCGCGGTATTTCAGCTCTGTTTCGCCTGCCTTGATACCTGCGCCGTTCTCGAACTCGACAATGATCAGCGGACCACGGGAATTGTAGGATTGCCAGGCAACACCCAGTGCAACCACCAATGCCAGGATCGGCAGGATCCAGATAAAGGACGCACCGCTGAAAAAAACCTTGCGCACAGGTGATACCGATACATCCGGCAACTCGTCATTCATCGCGTCCTGGACCCCCATCCTTGACTTGCGCATCCCAGATCAAACGGGAATCGAAAGCTTGCGCTGACAGCATCGTGAAAATCACCGACAATGCAAAAAATATGCTCGCCGGGCCGGGATTTATGGACGCCAGTGTCTTGAGTTGCACCAATGCGGACATAATCGCAACGACAAAAATGTCGATCATCGACCAGCGACCGATGTATTCGACCACCTCATACATCATCTGCCGGCGGTTCATGCTGATCCGGGAACCGGCCTTGATGCTGATCGCAAGATAGGCCACCGCCCAGAATTTCCCCAGCGGGATAAAGACGGAGGCAAAGATGATGATCGCCGCGATTCCGAAGTTGCCGTAATGCGCCAGTTCGACCGCGCCGCCGATGATGGTGCTGTCCTCCTCCTGAAACAGGGTGCGGGTTTTCAGCATCGGAAAGATGTTGGCGGGGATGTAGCACATGAACCCGATCACCCACAGCGCCCAGACGCGGCTCAGGCTTTGGGAATCGCGCGACACCAGCTTGTGACCGCAACGACCGCATGTGCTGGCCGAAACCGGCCAGACCTTTGCGCATCGTGTGCAGGCAACAAGGTTCAGGTCCTTGGCGCTGACGACGTTCTGGGGTTTTCCAGTGAGTTCCATACAGACCATTTACACATAAAGCTGTCCTGCGCGATGACAAGCACAACGAGGATGCCGAACATCCAGAAAGCGGGGCCAAATCCGACATGGGCCAGATCCGAAACCTTGACCAGCGCAACCGCACAGCCGATCGCGAAAATCTCTGCCATGGACCAAGGGCGCAGTGCCTCTGACAGGCGGAACGCCTGCATGGCATGCGGGGCCGGGTCGCGGTCCAGCACCACGGGCACAAGGACATAAAGCGTGAGGCAGGCGCGCAGCAGCGGCACGATGATGATCAGCCCCGCCGTTGCCAGCGACAGAAAGATCATCGGTCCACCGGAAAAGGCCAGCGCCGCATCCAGCACCGAAACCGCATTTTGCGTGCCCGCCGCATCAATCGACAGAAAGGGAAACACGGCCGCCCCGATGATAAGAACCAGGACCGCAAGCGCGACGGCAATAATGCGCAGCCCGGCGTTCTTCCTGGGCGCAATCAATACCTTATGGCATCGCTGGCACTGCGCACGCTCTCCCACGCGCGGCCGTTTGAGGTGATAGACGGCGTCGCATTGCGGACAAACAATCAGTTCGTCCAGCGGCGTGCGCGTCATGGGTTCGACTGTGTCCTTCATAAGCGATTGATATAGGAAGGTTTGGCGGCATTACACGCCTATTTTCGCGACAGTCGCCCGGTGCGGTTTTCTGCCGCCCCTCGCGCCATGGTGGAACAACAGCCAGTGGCGGGCGTTCTTACGGCGAAACGCCACTCAATCGAGGATTCACCAAATGACACAGATCAACAACGCCAGTATCCTGATCCTGGCCACCAATGGTTTTGAACAATCCGAACTGGAGAAGCCGCGTGATGACCTGCGGGCGAAAGGCGCCACGGTTCATGTGGCGACACCGGACGGCGCGGACATCAAGGGTTGGGATGCAGATGACTGGGGCAATACGGTGCCCGCCGATCTTGCCCTCTCGGACGTGGATATCCAAAGCTACGATGCAATTGTCCTGCCCGGCGGCCAGATCAACCCCGATCTGCTGCGGGTCAATCATGATGCCGTGAAACTGATCCGAGACTTCGCCGATGCCGGCAAAGTGGTTGCCGCCATATGTCACGCACCCTGGCTGCTGATCGAGGCCGGTATCATCAAAGGCCGCAAGGCAACGTCCTATGGGTCAATATCCACCGACATGAAAAATGCCGGTGCGCTTTGGGAAGACAGCGAAGTCGTTGCCGATCAGGGCATCGTGACCAGCCGCCAGCCCGGCGACCTGGACGCTTTCGTCGCCAAGATCGTCGAAGAAATCGAGGAAGGCAAACACGAGCGCAAGGCGGCATAGACCTGCGTAACCCCGGAGGCTGAGCCCTGCGACCATGGCCCCGCTCAACCTTGGGCGGGGCCATTTCTGGTTAAAAGCGTCGTGTGAACCTTTGCCAGAGGTCTGTCAGCGCGCTTTCCGGCGGGTCACGCGGCGCCCGGCAAAAGCACTTCGCGCGCGCCTTCGGTGAAATCACTCAGCGACAACGCCCAGGTCGTGCCGGGCCAACGCAGCTCCATTTCGCGCTTCCGCGGCCGGTAGACCGCCGTATAAAGCGTGCCGAACCCGGCATTGAAGGCCGTCGAATAAAGCGGCGGCTTCAGAAAGGCATTGATGAATTTCTCTTCGGGATCCTTGTGCAGCCGCAGGCGTTGCAGCAGGAACCGCTCGCGTTCGACCGTTGCCGTGAACCTGGCATGGCTGACCCATTCCACGTTCTCCTGATGGTTTGTTGCCACGGCTGCGCGGGTGATCAGCGCCTCGCGGTCCGGACCCATCATGGCGGTCGCATACTTACGCTTCCTGTCCAGCACGGTCACATTATAGCTCATATGGGTGGGCACCCGCGCCAGAACCGCCGTCGCCTCATCCGTGGTTGTACAGGTCTGCAGGACATAGCGCAGGATCAGCGGCACGCCAAAGCCCTGCCCGACAATCCGCCGGCCACCGAAGGTGAGCGAAATTGCCAGCCCGGCATCATTCACGCCATCGACCAGCCCCCAAAGCCCGTCCGAGGTTCCCATGACCCTGCGGCCCTGCCAGTTGGTCCGCAGGACCAGCTGGTCAAATGCATTCGGGTTGTAGTCATAGTTGCGCACCATGACCGGCTCCTTGCCGGCCCAGATCGCCTGCGAACAGCCCGAAAGGTAAGGCGGCGGGTTGTAGAAGCTGAGAAACCGCGCGGCATTGTCGCCACCGCCCGCAAGCGCGCAAAGGTCGTCGTAAAGCGGCAGCATCTCGGGCATATGCGCACCCAGGGCGCGCCTGCACTCCGAATAGGTCGGCCGGGCAGACGCACCTTCCTTGAGCCACCAGTTACGGTAGTCAGGCCAATATTCGGCGAAAAGCCCGGACCATTTCGATCCGGGCATTTCGATATCAAGTGCGCGCCAGTACATCGCAGCCTTTCAGGGGTGAAAGTTACATTACAGGATCTTGAAAGCCGGGTCTGACAGTTCCGGACCGGCCTGGGCGGTCGGCAGGGGTTTGCCGTCCACGCCGCTTTTGATCCCGTGAATCCACTTTTTCGCGCGCTCGTTCAACTGGAAACTTTTTGTCATCGACCGGCCACGCGTCACGAGGATGCCGATATCCGCTCCTTCGTAACGATAATCGCCGGGTTGCAGGATGCGCAGGAAGAAGGCCTCGTTCTCCGATTCGACGGCACGCCGGTGATAGTCGAAGCGGTCAAAGACCACGCGCCCGTCTTCCAGCATCTTGTAGATGCCGGTTTCCGGCGACGCCGTGCAGATGTCCACACTGTCTTCGGTATGTTTGATCACCATCTGGGACCAGCCGTCGATCATCTCCGGATCGGCCCAGCGGCTGTTCAGCTCATCCACATCAAGGTCGAACTTCTTCTTGGAAAACTCAAGCAGGTGGAACAGGAACAAAGGCGCATCCGCATGGGCAAAGGCGGCGTGGTTCGTCATGGAGGACGCGCCGGTGATGCGTGGGTTCAACTCGCCCAGCCAAAGATCGCCGGTCTTCTTGTCGATCAGGAAATCGAGCTCGAAATAACCGCGATAGCCTTCCTTCCGCAGCTGCTCACCGAATTTGAAGGTCAGGTCCCGCGCCTTCTCCCGCACCTTGGGTGGGAACGCAGTGGCGAGGATCTCGTTGCCACACCAGCCGCCGCGATAGGGGGTCAGCTCCTTGAAACCGACCAGTTCCGTCATCAGCGGGCCGACAATTGTGCCCTCCTTGGTGGCGCAGGCCTCGATCGCCGAACCACGGCAGTCGATCCGCTTCATGATCTTGATCTCGCCTTGGCCCACGATCTCGCTCTCGTGGCGGCGGAAATCGGCTTCGGACTTGATGAAGAACGTCGTGTGCCCACTGTCGCCAAAGGCCGATTGCAGCACCAGGTCGTGGCCCAGGTTTTCCTTCTCGCAGATCTTCTTGAGGTGGTCGTAGTCCTTCACCTCCGACAGCGCGTTGGGCACCGATGGCACCCCGGCCTTGTTGCCGATGCGGACGGTCTCGATCTTGTTGTCCATCGCGGTGCGCAGCTTGGCTTTCGGGAACCAGACCGTCGCGCCCAGCTCCTTGGAAAGGCGTTCGGTTTCCTCGTCGAACATCAGGAAAACGAACTTGGGCTTGCCGCCACGCCGCTTGATGAAGTCGATGACTTCCTTGTGCTGCAACAGGTAGTTGTTGATGTCTTCGATGGACTGGAATTCCGCATGCGGCTGCTCGGAAGGGCAGAACACGTTCGGGTGCTTGCCGCCGTAGCAGTCAATATAGCAGATGTATTTGAAATTCTTCACCCATTCGTCCAGGCCCAGAAGGTTGAAGTTCGTCGCCGAGATGAAATAGACGGGGTCTTCGTTCCGGTGAAAGAACCGGCGGATTTCAGAGATATTCTTGAGAATAGTAGCCATGGTATTGGTCCTTTTCCTTAGTCCGAAGTTGCAGCAAGCCGGTTGGCGCTGACGCCATCCAATGCCTTTTGGGTAAACACACGCAGGCCCAGATCGGGCCGGTAGCCATGGATTTCGCTGACATCCAAAGCGCGCATGAAATCAAGAATTTCCTCAGAGATCACCTGTCCGGGGACAAGGATCGGGAAACCCGGTGGATAGGGGATGATGAAGCTGGCGGAGACCAGCGTCTTGCCCTCTTTCATCGCATCCTTGAGCGAGCCATCAAGCTCAAGGTAGTCGCAGTTCTCATCGTCGTAGCTGAGGTAATACGCCGTGCGGATATCCCCCTCCGGCGTGTCCTGCGCAGCGCGGAAGGCATCGTGGAAGCGGCTGAAGTCAGGCAGCGGCGGGTAATGTTCCATCAGGTTGGTGACCCGCTTGTCGAAGGACAGACGCTCCATCCGGCTGGCATCATCCAGACGCTCATCCAGGCTCTTGGCGATCTCCACCAAAACCTCGATCAGATAGGCGACAGAGGACCGCGTGGTGCCGATATTGGTCATGAACAACACGGTATTGCGCGAGGTCTTGTTGATCTGGATGCCGTATTTATCCATCAGGATCTCGGTCTTGAACGTGTCACCGTCCCAGCCCGTGCCGCCGACCGCCAGTGTCACCCGCGTGGGATCAAGGGCGAATTCGTCATTTTCCCAGCAATCCCACATATCGGTCCAGCCTTGCTGGGTGTCGAAATAGCTGGTCACGCCGCTTTCGCGGTGGGTTTCCGGGATCATGTCCCCGGCCGTCAAAATCTTGAAATATTTGGTTAACAGAGGATGCTCGGAAATGGCCCGGCGCATCGACATCGCGGCTTCGACCTGTCGTTGGACAAATTCAAAGCCTTCCAGTTCGACCTGTCGCCGGCCCACGTCCAGCGACGCGATGATCTGGTAGTTGGGCGAGGTCGAGGTATGCGTCATATAGGCTTCGTGGAAGGATTGCTCCACTTCGCCTTTGAAGTCCTGATCGTTGACGTGAATCATCGACCCTTGCCGCAACGAGGTCAGCGTCTTGTGCGTGGACTGCGTGGCATAGGCCCGCACCCGCGCATTGGGTGGCGGGATCAGACGGGTTTTCAGCAATTTCTCGACATCGGCATTTTCCAGCTTTGCCTGCTGGGCTGCATATTGCTGCGCGTGCTCGTCAGAGCGCAGCTTTTCACGCAGCACGTTGGCGGCATTCATCGCGGTCCGCTGCCGGTACGTCGGGCTGAAACGGGCAAAGGCAAACCATGCCTCGTCCCAGAGGAAGATCAGGTCAGGCTTGATCGCCAGACATTCCTCCATCACGCGTTCGACGTTATAGACCAGCCCGTCAAAGGTGCAGTTGGTCAAAAGCAGCATGCGCACCTTGTCCAGCTTGCCCGCGGCCTTCAGTTCAAGCAATTGCCGCTTGATGTCATGCAGCGGCACCGCGCCATACATCGAGTATTTGTTGAGCGGATAGCTATCCAGATAGCAGACCTGCGCACCCGCCAGCACCATGCCGTAATGGTGCGACTTGTGGCAGTCGCGGTCGACCAGGACGATATCACCGGGCTTGATCAGCGCCTGCACAACGATCTTGTTGCAGGTCGATGTGCCATTGGTGGCAAAGAAGGTCTGTTTCGACCCGAATGCCCGCGCGGCAAGTTCCTGTGCTTCCTTGATGGGGCCATGCGGTTCCAACAGGCTGTCCAAGCCGCCCGAGGTGGCAGAGGTTTCCGCCAGGAAGATGTTCGGCCCGTAGAACGCCCCCATGTCCTGGATCCAGTGCGACCGGGAAATGGACTTTCCCCGGCTGATCGGCATGGCGTGAAAAACGCCGGTGGGTTGCTTGGAGTATTCAACCAACGCCGTGAAGAAGGGGGATTTGTTCCGCGACTGCACACCCCGCAGGATGTTCAGGTGCAGCTCCATGAAGTCTTCCTGATTGTAGAAAACCCGGCGGCAGATTCCCAGATCCAGTCCGGCGATGTCTTCGACCGAACGTTCGGTGACCAGATAGGCATCCAGCTCCGGGCGCACCTTGGCGATCATCCGGCACAATTCGGGGCCGTAGACCTCGGGCGACAGCGCGCTGATTTCCTTGCGCCCGCCGGCACGGGCCAGGTAGCGCGTCAGGATCTGCAGATCCATCGAGGATTTCAGGGTCAGGCCGGGCCGCACGACAATCGCCTGAATGTTGTGGTTGAACATCACCGCGATCAGCGCGTCCTCGATGCTTGGCACGACAACCGCTTCATAGATGAAAGGGTCCTCGCTGCGCCGCATGCGGGCCATGTTCGCCTTGAGCCAGCGTTCCTGATGTTCGTTCACGTTGTCGACGATAAGAACCTCGAAATATGGCTTGGCCAGCGCGCGCGCCTCTGGTGGCAGCATGGCCTCGTCATCATGTTCGTCCTGGTCGATGCTGTCGCGTTCCAGCGGGATATGCCGCCGCCTGTAGGCCCCTGTGGTCAGCGCCCGGGTCACCCGGTTGATCGCAAATGCGACATCTTCGAATTTTTCATGTTCGAGCTGCCTGCGCATATGCTCGAAGGCCGCCATGCCCGGAAAGGCCCAATAAGGTTCGACCATCGCCAGCGAGGCAAACAGCTCCCTGGCGGACTTGGTCAGCCTGTTCTTTTCGGCAGGTTTGGGATCGCGCGTGAGGGCGGAAGTCGCCTCTCTCAATGCGCTCCACCGATCAGAGCGCATTTGGATCGCCGAGGAATAATCGTTCAAGGAATGCATTGTGTTCTCCGTTGTAGCGGGGTCACCAACGACATTCCGCCCCGGCGCTTCTGCGCCGGGGCAAACGTATGGCGGATTACCCGCTGGATGTTTCTTCAGTCCCGGTCAGAATGCCAGGTTTGACAGGTGGGTTTGGTACCCCCCCGGCGGCCGCCGCGGGGATTTGTGATTCAGCCGCGGGAACTGCGGTTCCGGCGGTAGGGTTCGGCATCGGTTCGGGCGCGAAACCGCCCGGGGTGTGCGAAAAGGCAGACATTGAATCCTGCCCCTTGAAGCTCGGAGCCTCCGGCACCCGCTGGGCCGGTACATCCACATGCAATCCCGCCCGTGTGCCCTGATGCGGGATCTCAAGCGGGCCAAGCGTATGCAGAAAGGCATCTGTCCCGCTGGCACGGTCATAGACCGGGAAATCGGTTGATCGGTCGCGGAACGACTTCAACACCTGGCCCAGCCCCTTCATCCCCGTCTCGCGCTGACGGCGCACCATGGACAGGTCGACCTCGATCGGGAACATGTCTTCCTGCCCCGCCGACTGGTGCAGCACCATTGAGGTCGGATCGACAACGCAGGATTTGCCGACGCCGCCCGCGCCCAGGCCATTCACGTCGAATATGTAGCACTGGAACTGCGCCGCGGTCGCCCGCGCGATGGCCAGTTCGGCATCGCGGTCCGTCGTGCCGGTGAGCACCGGGTGCAACAGCACCTCGACGCCCTGGCTGGTCAGCTGGCGCGTGGTTTCCGGGAACCACATGTCATAGCAGATCGACAGGCCGAAACGGCCCACCTCAGGCACATCGAACACACAGAATTCGGTGCCGGCGGCGATGCCGGTCTCATAGGGCCTGAACGGGAACATCTTGGCGTAACGGCGGATCACTTCGCCTTCCGGGTTGATCACCACGGATGTGTTGTAGACGCGGCCATCTTCCGGGTTCTTGAGGAACATGGAACCCGGTATCAGCCAGACCCGGTGCTTTTTCGCAGCCTCCTGAAACTTGCCGATGGTTTCGTTTTCGGGCGGCAGGGCAAAGCGGTCCAACGGACCAAAGGGCGCCAGTTCAGAGAACAGCACCATCTGGGTCCAGGGGAACCGTGCCATCAGGATGTCGAGCCGCTGGATCATGCCGTCGACGTTCGATTGCAGTGCATTGACGTACATCTGTACGCCGGCAATTGCGAATGGGGTCATAACTTGTCACTCCGTGAAAGGCGGTGCGAGGGCTGGGAGAGGCCCTTGAATGCACCGGATTGCACGTCCCTTACGCCCATCAAAGCGGAAGGGGAACAGGTGATGTGACCCCTGCCTGATACGCCCTGCTCAGGCTGATATGACTGCTGTGCCAGGATGACAGTCAGGCCGTCTGAGGTCCGCGCACGGGGCGGCCGTTGCGGCCCCGTTGCAGGAAGACCACCAGCGCCAGCAGCAACAGCGCCGGGATGAACATGATGTACTTCGTCGGCTGCGAAACCGGCTTGAGTACGCGCAGCACCTCCTGGTCCCAATCCAGACCGGCATTTTGCGCCGCGCTGTCGAAACCAACATCGTCGATGATCATCTTGTCGCCATCCTCGCGGAACAGCAGACCTGCGGCCTCCAGCTTTTCCTCACCTGTCGCGCCTTCCCCGATGGGCAGGATCGCCACGAATTCGATGGGATCGCCCAGATCGTTGACCCCGGCGACACGCAGGCGCAGATCGTTGCCCGGCAGCGTGTCGGCCGCAGCCTGCGTGATCTCGGTGGGTGCGACCTCATCATAGGGTGGCGATACCATGTCCATCCAGAACCCCGGGCGGAACAGCGTAAAGGCAACCAGCAGCAGCGCGATGGTCTCGTAGAAACGGTTCTTAGCCAGGAACCACCCCTGCGTTGCCGCCGCGAACAGCAGCATCGCAACCGTGGCCACGACAAAGACGAATATGCCCTGCCCCCATCCGACATTGATCAACAGCAGTTCGGTGTTGAAGATGAACAGGAAGGGCAGCGCCGCTGTGCGCAGCGAATAGAAGAAAGCGACCACGCCGGTCTTGATCGGATCGCCGCCCGACACCGCAGCAGCGGCAAAGGAGGCAAGGCCGACCGGCGGCGTCACATCCGCCATGATCCCGAAGTAGAAGACAAACAGGTGGACGGCGATCAGCGGAACGATCAGCCCGTTCTGCTGACCCAGGGTCACGATCACCGGTGCCAGCAGCGCGGACACCACGATATAGTTCGCAGTGGTCGGCAGCCCCATCCCGAGGATCAGCGAAAGCACCGCGGTCAGCGCCAGGATGGCAAGGATATTGCCGCCCGAAAGCACTTCGACCACATCGGCCAGGGCAGAGCCCACGCCGGTCTGGCTGACTGCGCCCACGATGATACCGGCGGTCGCCGTGGCGATGCCGATGCCGATCATGTTACGCGCGCCCGTCACCAGACCGTCGATCAGGTCCAGGAACCCGTCCTTGATATCTGACGCCAGTTTGCTCTCGCCCCGGAAGATCGCCATCAGCGGACGTTGGGTCAGCAGGATGAAGATCATGTAGGCCGAGGCCCAGAAGGCCGAGAGACCCGGCGACAACCGATCCACCATCAGCGCCCAGACCAGCACGACAACCGGCAGGATGAAATGCAGGCCGGAGCGTGCGGTCGGCCCGGGCATCGGCAGGGCTGTGACTTCGTCGTTCGGATCGTCCAGCTTCAGCGGCTCTTCCTTGCTCGCCACATAGAGCAGCGCAACATAGACGATCGTGAGGAAGGCAAAGATGATGTAGGAAGCCGTTTCCGGGAAGGCCGGGCGCACCCAGCCCATGCCGTAGTAGACCACGAAAGACAGGACACAGATCGCCGCGATGGCAAAGGCCATGCCGATCAGGCGCTGCACGATGGGCTTGGGCGTATAGGCACGGGGCAGACCCTGCATGCCGGCTTTCAGCGCCTCAAGATGCACGATGTAGACCAGGGCGATGTAGGAAATCACCGCCGGCAGGAAGGCGTGTTTGACCACATCGAAATAGGGGATGCCCACGTATTCGACCATCAGGAAGGCCGCAGCCCCCATCACCGGCGGCATGATCTGACCATTGACCGAGGAGGCAACTTCGACCGCGCCCGCCTTTTCAGAGCTGAACCCGACCTTCTTCATCAGGGGGATGGTGAATGTGCCGGTCGTCACCACGTTGGCAATGGACGAACCAGAGATCAGACCCGTCATGGCAGAGGCGACAACAGCGGCCTTGGCCGGTCCGCCCTTCATGTGGCCCATCAGGCTGAAGGCAACCTGGATGAAGTAATTGCCCGCGCCGGCACGGTCCAGCAGGGAGCCGAACAGCACGAACAGGAACACGAATGAGGTGGAAACACCCAGCGCGATGCCAAATACACCTTCGGTGGTGATCCATTGGTGGTTCACGATCTCGGACAGGCTGTTGCCCTTGTGCGCGATGATCGACGGCATGTTCGGGCCAAGCACGGTATAAAGCAGGAAAACCGACGCCACGATCATCAGGGCCGGCCCCAATGCGCGGCGTGTCGCTTCCAGCAGGATCAGGATGCCGATGACGGCAACCACATAGTCCTGCGTGATCGGCGCGCCGACCCGGTTGGCGATTTCACGGTAGAACAGGAAGAGATACAAGGCAGCAAGCGCACCGATGATGGCCAGCGCCCATTCCCAGATCGGGACCCGATCCTTGGGAGAGCCGAGTATAACTGTCGCGGCAACCCCGATTGCCGGGAGCGGGATCCACCAGGTCGCGATACCCTGCTTGGCCGCAACCATGAACAGCGCTGCCAGCGCCAGCGGTACGATGATGCCCAGTGCAACCTGGAATTTGGTCCGCGCTGCGGGGAACGCCATGATCCCCAGAAAGACGGCAAAGCCCAGATGGATCGAGCGGGCAAGCGTGTCGTTGAACAGGCCGAATGGCGATGCGATGTAAAGCTGGAACAATGACCATGCCAGGGCGACCAGCATCAGCAAGGTGCCGATGGGTCCGCCAACAGACCTGCCACCCGTGTCGGAGGATGCGACAAGTTCGTCCAGTTCTGCCTGGCTCAATCCACCACGGCCATCGGCGGCGGCTTCAACCGCGGCGGCCTGCTGCTGATCATTGTTGGTCATTATAGATCGTCCCTGTCTGAGCCCCGCATTTGCGCAGGTGCTTGTTATATGCCCCTTCGGGCGCTCCGGCGGCGATCAGGACCGCCACCGGAAAAAGCATGGAACAGGTTGGCTTATTCGATCCAGCCACGCTCCTTGTAGTACTTCGCGGCACCGTCATGCAGCGGCGCGGACAGACCGCCCGTGATCATTTCCTCTTCGGTCAGGTTCTCGAAGGCGGGGTGCAGACGCTTGAACCGGTCAAAGTTGTCAAAGACCGCCTTGACCACCTGGTAGACAACTTCGTCATCCACGTCGGCAGAAGTCACGAATGTCGCCTTCACACCAAAGGTGTTCACGTCATTGTCGGTGCCCTTGTACATGCCGCCCGGCACGGTTGCGGCTGCATAGTAGGGATTGTCCGCGATCAGCTTGTCGATCTCGGGGCCTTCGACGGGCACAAGGCTGGCATCAATGGTTGAAACCGCTTCCTGGATCGAACCATTGGGGTGGCCAACGGTATAGATGATCGCGTCAACCTTGTTGTCGCCCAGCGCGGCGGCCTGTTCTGCCGGCTTCAGCTCGGAGGCCAGGGCGAAGTCGTCCAGCGTCCAGCCTTTCGCATCCATCACGACTTCCATCGTGGCACGCTGACCGGAACCGGGGTTGCCGATGTTGACCCGTTTGCCCTTGAGATCGTCAAAGGAGGTGATGCCGCTGTCGTTGCGGGCGATCACGTTGAACGGCTCACCATGTACGGAGAACACCGCGCGCAGCTTGTCGAACTTGTCCCCTTCGAACTGCGAGGACCCGTTGTAGGCATGGAACTGCCAGTCGGACTGGGCCACACCCATGTCCATGTCACCCGCCTTGATGGCGTTGATGTTGGCGATGGAACCACCGGTCGAGGGCGCGGTGCATTTCAGATTGTGATCGGCAGTGCCGCGGTTCACCAGACGGCAGATCGACTGACCGACGACGAAGTAGACACCGGTCTGACCGCCGGTCCCGATGGTGATGAACTTCTCTTGTGCGGTGGCCGCAGTACCGGCCGCAACGGCCCCGGCAAGTGCGAGTATCTTGAACATATTCATATAAGTAACTCCCTTTTTATTGTTTCGACGCCCGCCTGATTTCGGCGGACACCGTACCGTCTCGGCAATCCGTAACTGCCCAGAGCAATTTTCGGGCGCATGCGCATTGCCATGCTCCGATCCATGCCGCGGAAAGTCTAAGGCACGGATTAGCGGAATCTCATTCCACGTTAGGCACGTTTGAAATTAGGTTCAAGCAGGCATTACGAAACCGCAGTTATTGCACCTAACTACCTGTATGAAATAACTTATAGATCCTGGCTCACCCAGAGCGACGGTCAGAACCCGGGCGATTTGTCTAGTATATTAAACGCGCAACTGTGTTTCCCCAGACTAGACCTTGCACGAAATCCCAATCCGGTGAAACTGGCATGGCCCCGGATTAGTACATGCAGGACGCAGATATTCATGCCAGATTTTTCCGACTACACCCGCTTTGCCTCCCTGGTCGCGGTCGCGATCCTTTCCTTCGTCAGCCTGGTGTTGAGCGCAAGCTGGTCGGGCTGGTTCCTGTTGCCATTCCTTGTCTTTACCGGGCTGAGCCTTCTGGGCATTTACGATCTCTTTCAGACCAAACATTCAATCCTGCGCAATTACCCGATCCTGGGGCACATGCGATTTATCTTCGAAGGCATTCGACCCGAAATTCGCCAGTACCTGATCGAATCCGACCAGGATGAAGAACCCTTCAGCCGGGATGACAGGTCATTGGTCTATCAGCGCGCCAAGGGACAGGAAGATGCCCGGCCCTTCGGCACCCGCCAGCGGGTCTATGATGCCGGTTATTCCTGGATCACCCATTCCATCCAACCGGTTCACATCGAGGATTTCGATTTCCGGATCACCATCGGCGGCCACGCCTGCAAGCAACATTATTCCGCCTCGATCTACAACATTTCCGCCATGAGCTTCGGATCGCTCTCTGCCAATGCAATCGAGGCGCTCAACACGGGGGCGAAACTGGGCAATTTCGCCCATGACACCGGCGAAGGCTCGGTCAGCCGGTATCACAAGGCAGGGGGTGGTGATCTAATCTACCAACTTGCATCGGGCTATTTCGGCAGCCGTGCAGCTGATGGATCATTTGACCCCGAAAAATTCCGCCAGACCGCGTCGCTTGACCAGGTCAAGATGATCGAACTCAAGCTCAGCCAGGGGGCGAAACCGGGTCACGGCGGCATGTTGCCGTCTTCCAAGATCACTCCGGAGATCGCGGAGGCACGGGGCGTGCCGATGGGCAGCGATTGTGTCTCTCCTGCCGCCCATTCCGCGTTTCACACCCCGATCGAGATGATGCAGTTCTTGCAGCAGCTGCGGGATCTGTCTGGCGGCAAACCGGTCGGCTTCAAACTGTGCATCGGGCACCGGCGGGAATTCATGTGCATGGTCAAGGCGATGCTGGAAACAGGGATCGTACCCGATTTCATCGTCGTCGACGGGGCCGAAGGCGGCACCGGTGCCGCGCCCGTCGAATTCTCCAACCACGTCGGCATGCCGATGATCGAAGGTCTGACATTCGTCCATAACACCCTGCGCGGCGCAGGTTTGCGCGATCAGGTCAGGGTCGGCGCGGCAGGCAAGGTTGTATCCGCCTTTGACATCGCCCGCGCGCTGGCGCTGGGGGCGGACTGGTGCAATGCCGCGCGCGGTTTCATGTTCGCCATCGGCTGCATCCAGGCGCAGGCCTGCCATACCAATCATTGCCCTGTCGGTGTTGCGACACAGGACAAGACCCGGATGCGCGCGCTCAACGTCACGCACAAGAGCGAACGCGTCGCCCGGTTTCACCGCAATACCATGGAGGCGCTGGCAGAAATGACCGGTGCCGCCGGCCTGAGCCATCCCAGTGCGTTCCTGCCCCGTCACCTGATGCTGCGACAGGGCGACAAGAGCATGGTCGAAGGCAACGAGGTCTATGCCTATCTTCCCGAAGGCTATCTGCTGGATGACAACGCGGAGGATTATCACGGGGACAAGACCCGCTGGGCCCGCGCAAGGGCCGACAGTTTCGCGCCCATTGACTAGCAGGTTCAGAATTTCCGGACCGATTTGTCCGAAAAATTCGACACCAAACGCAAAACGCGCGCGGCGAACCGCGCGCGTTTCAGTCCAGGACCGTTAAGTTCAGGCTTCTTCGGCAAGCGCCGCCTGAACAGCCGCTTCAAAGATCGACAGACCTTCCTCGACGACCGCATCAGATGCCGTCAGCGGCACCATCACACGCACCGCGTTACCGTGCATGCCACAGCTCAGCAGCAGCAGACCACGCTTGAGGGCATGGGCAATGACCCGCTTGGTAAAATCCGCATCCGGTTTTGCACTGTCAAAATCGGTAACAAACTCGACGGCAATCATCGCGCCAAGACCACGGATGTCCCAGAAACGGTAGGGGGCAGAGCGCGCGCCGATTTCGGCAAACCGGGCTTTCAGGGTTTCACCCATCGCCGTGGAACGTGCCAGCAGACCTTCGTCCTCGATCGCTTCGATTGCCGCCAGCGCCGCAGCACAGGCGACGGGGTTGCCCCCGTATGTGCCACCCAGGCCGCCCGGCTCCATGGCGTCCATCACATCGGCACGGCCGATCACACCCGCCAGCGGATAGCCGCCTGCCATGGATTTCGCCACAGTGATCAGGTCCGGCACAACGCCGGAATGCTCGATTGCAAACCATGTGCCAGTCCGGCCAAAGCCCGCCTGCACCTCGTCCGCGATCAGCAGGATACCGTGCTGGTCGCAGATTTCGCGCAGCTGATGCATCATCTCGAAAGGTACGGGCGTATAGCCCCCCTCGCCCAGCACGGGCTCGATGATGATCGCTGCCACGCGGGACGGCTCTGCATCGGTCAGGAACAGGTTCTTCAGCCCGGTGATCGCATCCTCGACGGTGATCCCGTCACGGACAGAGGGGAAAGGCGCGCGGAAGACATCCGCCGGGAAGGGGCCGACGCCCTTCTTGTAGGGGCTGACCTTGCCGGTCATGCCCAGCGTCAGCAGGGTGCGGCCGTGGTAGCCGCCGGTAAAGGCGATGACGCCGGGACGGCCGGTAGCCGCACGCGCGATCTTGACCGCGTTTTCGACGGCTTCCGCGCCGGTGGTGACCAGCAGGGTCTTCTTGGGCGCGTCGCCGGGGGCGAGGGCGTTCAGCTTTTCAGCCAGCTCGATGTAGGGGCCATAGGGCACAACCTGAAAGGAGGTATGCGTGTAATGGTCTTCCTGCGCCTTGGCCGCCGCAATCACCTTGGGGTGACGGTGGCCGGTGTTCAGCACGCCAATGCCGCCCACGAAGTCGATGTAGCGGTTGCCCTCCACATCCCACAGTTCGGCATTTTCAGCGTATTGGGCATAGATCGGTGCGGCAGAGGCAACGCCGCGTGCAACAGCGGCATTGCGCCGTGCAATCAACTGGGCGTTGGTGACATCTGCGCCTGCAACAGCGGCGGAAACGATGTTCTTCACGACGGCCTGCGCGGATGCAGCAGACTTCGTGGTTTTTTTCTGGGCAACCTTGCGGCGCGGTTTCTTGGCGGTATCGGACATTGAAAAGGTATCCTTTCGATTGAAAACGCGCAGAGCCGCGTTTAAAAATTGCTATCCTTCCGTTTAATATAATTGTCAATCACAGATTTGCGTATTAAGGGATTGCCAACGGTATCTGGGCCGGATTTTGCTTGTGGCAGACATCGTTTTCGGTGCTTGCAGAACATGTGAAACAGCATAAGGGGCGCTGACTTGGACATCGGCCATAAACTGAAAACCATCCGCAAACAGCGCGGTTTGTCACAACGGGAACTGGCCGCGCGCGCCGGCCTGACGAACGGTACGATCTCCCTGATCGAAATGAACAGAACCAGCCCGTCGGTGGCATCGCTGAAAAGCCTGCTGGACGCTATCCCGATCAGCATGGCCGAGTTTTTCTCGACACTGGAAAACAACGATCAGCCCAAGTTCTTCTATGCGGCGGACGAGTTCACCGAAGTTGCCCCGGCATCGCCGGGCCAGGTTTCTCTGCGTCAGTTGGGAAACATCGAAAACCACAGCCTGCAGGTCCTGCATGAAACCTACCCGCCCGGCGCGGATACCGGGCCGGAATCGCTTTCTCATCAAGGCGAAGAGGCAGGAATTGTGGTCAAAGGGTCAATCGAGGTGACTGTGGATGGCAACGTCACTGTTCTGAACGTCGGCGATGGCTATATTTTCGAAAGCCACCTGCCGCACAGGTTCCGGAATATCGGCACCGAGGTCTGCGAAGTGGTCAGTGCCTGCACCCCGCCAAGCTTCTGATCATCATCGCGAAGGGTGGCGCGGCGTCTTGCTGCGCCACCCTTCTTCCTTCGATTGGTGGTCTCTCGATCGCCTCTATCCTTGCGATTTCTCGTCGGGATCCTGCTTTGATCCGAATGACCGGATGGTTGAACCACCCGAGGTCATTGCAACGATAACGATTGCCGCGAGGGTTAGTACGGCCAAGCCACCAAGGAACAGATCGGCATCCATCTCATGTCCTTTCAGCAGCTTCTGTCACGGAACAAACGGAGCGACGGCACAATTGGTTCCATGTCGCTCTGCAACTGCTGTCGTCCGGCCCACGCCGGGCTCACGAGTTTAGTAGTCATATATCTGTTTGGCGGTTTTCGGGACGTGGAAGGTGACGTTCAAAGTGTAGGTACTGTCGGTTTGTTCAACTTCGACCTGACCGTTCAACTGCCGGGCAAAGGCATCTATCAAGCGTGACCCAAGGCCGGTGCCCGTTACGCTGGGCACCCTACCCAGTGAATTTGTGACGGTCAGCCTTGCCTCTTCGGGGCCGATCAGCCGCAGGTTCGCCTCAAGACGGGCGTCATGCGAAGACTGCGGCAGGTACTTCAATGCATTTGTAATGGCCTCTGACGTGAGCAGCGTCAGCGGTGCGGCATCATCGGCATCAATGCTGATCCGTTCGAAATCCTGGGTGATCTTCACATGGCCGCCCGGCCCCAGGCCGACTTTCAGCAGTTGCCCCATGACCTCTTCCAGCAGCACCTTGGCATCGACCCGGACCAGATTGTCATCCTGGTACAGGTTCTTGTGTACCGTCGCGAGGCTCAGAATACGTTCCTGAAGCCGTCTCAGCACGAAACGCGCATCCTCGGTCTTGGCCTGCCGGATCTGCATGTTCATGATCGAAGAGATAAGCTGCAGGTTGTTCTTGACCCTGTGATGCACTTCTTTCAGCAGAATGTTCTTTTCCCGCAGGCTGTCTTCCAGCGTCGCCTCGTCGCGCAGAATGGATTCCGCCATCGCCACAAACGCCGTTTCCATCTCTGCCAGTTCGGTGGGAATTGAGGGAGACAACGTGTCACGCGGCAGCGTCCTGCTTAACGCGAAACGTCTCATCTGGCGGCCGAGTTTGCGGATATGCCGGATCGCCAGCCGGTTCAGCGCCCAGAAAGCAACGATCAGGCTCGCAGCCCACATCGCGACAGGCAGCAGCGTGCTGAGCCGCGTTGACAGATCCATCTGCAAGAATGGCGTGTTTTCCGGCCAGACAGACAGCGCATAGACGGTGTCAGGTACAATCGGCAGGACAGCATAGGCGCGGTTCACGGCCTTGGCGTTCTCGGCAAAGAAAACCTTGGTGTCGGTTCCGGCAAAGACCGACAAAGAGATGTTCTCCGGCATTTCAACGCCGGAAACATCCATCCCCCGTTCCGAGGTCAGTATGTCGCCCTTGGCGTTGAAGGTAACCATGGCCAGCGGCGTGAGGGACAGTTCAGGTTCTTCCTCGGACGCGATGACATCCGCCGGGATGGAAATTGCCATGAATCCGATCAGTTCTTCATCCTCGTACACTGGCACCTGAACCACCGTTACAGATTTGCGGGACACTGCCCCGGAATCCACGGTGGTCGCGGCCCGGATCGGGTTCGCCATGGCTGATTTGAACCAGGCCCTTTCCGAAAGGTCATAGGTGCCACCTGAGGACGAACACTCCATTTGCCCATCCACCTGAACAAAGCCCACAACCTCATAGTTGCGGGTGGCATTCCGGTATTCGCGAAACAATTCGCTGCATTCCACAGGGTCATCACGGTACAGCCTGACCAATGCGCTCAGGGCATCCACGGCACCGAATGCTTCTTGCAGGACGCGCCGCTCGGCGGATGAGGCCTGTTCCGTCACCGCCAGCAATGACAGTTCTGCGCTTGTCTGGTTCTGTCTGGAAATTTCCCAGGTCTGGACGATTGCGATCAACCCGATAGGCATCAGGGCCAGCGACAGGAAGAACAGAACCCTGACCGCCAGCCCTTTCAGGAGGCTTCCGGAAAAGAACCCGGAAGTCATCGTCAGAAACTGGCGACCTTGGAGGCAGAGATAACGGACATCGTTGCATCGTCCGTCATTTCAAGCGACTCGTTTTCGCCATGCTCCATCAACTCTGCCAGCTGTGCCCTTGCACGGTTGACCCTGCTTTTGATTGTCCCGACGGCAACGCCGCACATCTGGGCCGCTTCCTCGTAAGAGAAACCGGAGGCACCGATCAGCAGCAAGGCTTCGCGCTGTTCGACTTTCAGCTTGCCCAGCGCCTTGCGGAAATCGTTCATCTGCATGTGACCATCGTGTGCGGGTTTCTCTGCCAGGCTTTCGGTGAACACGCCGTCGACATCTGCGACTTCGCGTTTGGATTTCCTGCGAGACGAATAATAGGTGTTCCTGAGGATGGTAAAGAGCCACGCACGCATGTTCGTTCCCGGCTCGAACTTCTCGATATTCGTCCAGGCCTTCACCAGGGTGTCCTGCACCATGTCGTCGGCCAGTGACCCGTTCCGTGTCAAACTGATTGCAAATGCGCGCATGGCAGGCAGATGCTCCACCAGCTCGTCGCGGGGACCCTTGTCAGTCATTTTCGGAACCGCGCTGGGATTCTTGCTGCTTCAACTTACTCAGCAAGTCCTTGAATCGATCCGGGATTCCCTCTTCCAGCGTCTCGTTGAAAACCTTCTTCAAATTTTCATCAATAACGCTTTCGCGATCCTCATTCTTCGCAGATTTCACAAACATACCTCTGGTTCTTCAACCTTAATCATAGATATTTTATACCCACACTGGAACTTAACCAGCGCGCGCGGCGTTTGGTTCCAAGAATTATTAAATAAAGGACTGCCGAAATGAGTGATGCCAATGAGCCACGCAACATCAGTGATGAATTGGGAGAAAACATTCCATACCTGCGCAGATTTTCCCGCGCGATGACCGGCAGCCAGCAGAGCGGTGACATGTTCGCCGCCGCAGCACTGGAAGCGATTCTGGCGGATCGGTCCGTTCTTGACGGCACCGATGTCAGAACGGGTCTGTTCAAGGTATTGTATGGCATCTGGGCCAGCGCGGGCGCACCGATCGAAGAAGGCGAAAGCGGTGCACGCGCCAAGGCGCAAGTCCGGCTTGCGACTCTTACCAACAATTCGCGCGAGGCATTGCTGCTTCACACCATCGAGGGTTTCTCCTTTTCTGCGATTGCCCAGATCATCGGCGTCGAGCAGGCAGAGGCCGAAGAACTTGTCGAGATCGCGCGCCGTGAAATGGCGGACAGCGCGACAGGGTCAGTGATGATCATCGAGGATGAGGCAATCATCGCGATGGACATCGAAAGCATCGTGGCCGAGATGGGTCACCGGATCACCGGCGTGGCCCGCACCCGGAACGAGGCCGTTGCACTGGGCCGTCAGGATCCGCCCGATCTGATCCTGGCCGACATTCAGCTGGCGGACAATTCATCCGGCATCGACGCGGTGAACGACATTCTGACAGAGATGGGCACCCGCCCGGTGATCTTTATCACCGCCTTCCCCGAAAGGCTGCTGACCGGCGACAAGCCGGAACCGGCGTTCCTGATTTCCAAGCCCTACACGGTGGAGCAGGTTGTTTCATCCGTATCGCAGGCCATGTTCTTCTCCTCGACAGAGACGCTCAACGCCTGACCGTTTCAACAACCGAAAAATGAACAAAGCCCTGCAGCCTTCTGCGGGGCTTTTCCTTTGCACGGAACATTTGGCCGCGCGCGACGTTAACTCCCAGACAAATGATCACAAAATCAAACAGGAGTAATGATATGTCGAACGTTACCAAAGCAATCCACAACAAGGCCGGTGACGTCACGGTCGAGGACCTCTCCAAACAGTTGCAGGTGTTGAAAGACGACATTGCATCACTGACCTCCACGATCGGAGCATACAGTCAGAACAAGGCCGCCGAAGTCCGCGACACCGCGCAATTGAAAGCGTCTGAACTGGGTGGTGCGGCGCAGGCACGGGCCAGGGAAACCCAGAAGCAGGCAGAAGATTTCATTCGCACCCAGCCTGCGACCGCAATCGGCATCGCCGCCGGCGCGGGGTTTCTGATCGGCCTGCTGACGGCACGCCGCTGAATGTTGGATCACCTCGCACAAAAAGCACAGGTGAAAGCCACCCAGGCCGCACAGACCGCTGTGCTTGGTCTGGGTGCTTCCTTGCTGCTTGTCGTTGGCCTTGGTTTTCTGACGGCCGCTTTCTGGATTTATCTGGCAACCGTATCGACCGCCCTGACCGCCGCGACGGTCATCGGCGGGATCTATTTCGGGGCGGGCCTGATCGTGATCGCCATGATTTCAGCCAGGAACCGATCCGCCCGGCGGGAACTGGAAAGGCTGGAACTGGCAAGACAACACAAGAGCGGTGATCTGCAGGGCACCTTGTATCAGATCATTTTGGCGTTCATGTCTGGGATGCAAGCTGGTCAGAAAGGCCGTCGCGGATAGCGGCGATCAGTCCATGCGTGCTGAAGGGTTTGGACAGGTACACGGCATCGCGACGTCTTGGGAAATCCGGAGGCACTTCATCCGCGAGGATCACCAGACGACCGACCGGTGCCATCCTGGAAAGCCATTCCAGTTCCGCCTCCGACTCGTCGGCCGAAACCGCAAAGGCAACGCAGGTCTGCTGCAGCCGGTCAGAATACACCGCCAACCCCTGTTCGAGGCTTTCCAGAGTGTCGCATTCCACAACAGGCTTGCCCTCAAATTCGCCGACCAGCGCTTCGCAGATGTCGACACGAACAAAGGGGTCGCGCTCGTAAACTAGGTAAAACATGGCAGTCTGACTTCCGGCCTAAAAACGACGACATACAGCAGAACATCCTACACTGCATTAAACTATGACATAACGAGGTAGTGATCGAATGGCGACCAAATGCAAGAATTGTCCGCTCAGACAAAAGGACCTTTTTATCGCTCTTTCCTCGGACGAAGTCGATTTCATGCAGAAATTCAAAGCCGGTGAACTGACCATCGACCCCGGCACGCCGATTCTGATGGAAGGATCGAATGCACCCCAACTGTTCACGGTTTTGTCAGGCATGGGTATCCGCGATAAAATGCTGGAAAACGGGGAGCGTCAGGTGGTGAGCTTCGTTTTTCCCGGAGAATTCCTTGGCTTACAGGCCGGCCTGATGGGAAAGATGGGGCATTCCGTCGAAGCGCGGACGCGCATGCGGCTCTGTGTCTTCGACCGCTCTGAATTCTGGAACTTTTTCCGGTCCCACCCCAGCCGCGCCTTTGACATCACCTGGCTTGCCGCAATCGAGGAACATTTCCTGGGTGAAACTGTCGCGACGCTGGGCCAGCGGACTGCCACGCAATCCCTGGCCTGGGCGCTGATCAAGGTCTACCAGCGCGGTCTGGCCTTGGGCATGGTCGAAAACAATCAGATGGCGCTGCCCTATACCCAGCGTGATCTTGCCGATGCGCTGGGTCTTTCCCTTGTTCACACCAACAAGACGCTCGCCAAGCTGAGAGAGGCGCAGTTGGTTTCCTGGAGCAACGGGTCACTGCACATCATGCAACCTGAAGAATTGGCCAGGCTTGGAATGACATCCTTTCACGCACTCCGGCCCAGACCGCTCATGTAATTTGACATCCCGGTGGTTAGGCGCTGATCTACTCGGAGACTTCCACGATTTCATCTGCCACGACCGCGCCACGCTGCCCCATGGGTCTGGATGGGCCGACGGTTGAATCCTCCCAGGTCCGCAGTTCGATCTGGGCATTCAGTGAGGCCCCGAACAACACCAGAAAGCTTGAGATCCACAGCCAGATCAGCATCGCGATTACCGCGCCGATGGACCCGTAAACCTGGTTGTAATTGCCAAAATTCGCCACGTAATAGGAAAAGCCGAAAGACAGGATCGCCCAGGCGACAACCGCAAGAACGGCACCGGCAGACAGCCAGGGCAACCGCGCCGCCTTCCGGTTCGGGCCGAACCGATAAAGCACGCCGACACCGGCGAACAGAACGGCAATTGCGATCACCCAGCGGATCAGTTCGACCACCAATGTCCCGAAGGGACCCAAGGGAAAGAACGCCAACACAACCGGCGTCACGACAAGCGCCAGCATCGCGACGATTGCAACCACAACCAGCATGACAGTCAGCATGAGCGCACGCAAATAATGCCAGGCCGTGTTCCGGTTTCGCTGTTTATAGACGTTGTTGAGTCCGACCATCATCGCGCCGACGCCTGCCCGTGCTGACCAAAGGGCAAAGAACAGTGACAAAAGCCCTGCCCAGCCCAGCGTTTCGCTGCTGGCGGTGATCAGCGACGTGACCTGACCATTTATGATCTCATAGACATCGTTGGGCAGGAAACTGCGCATGTCCTCAAGCTGCGGCAGGACAACAGCCGGGTCCGAGATGAGCCCCAGAATGGCGATGACAGCAGCAAGAGCGGGGAACAAAGACAACATTGCAAAGAAGGCGACGCCGGCAGAGACAAGGGAAAGGTCGTTTTCCGCGACATGGCTCAGGCTCGCCTTGAATGCCTCCCAATACAATCGGGGACTTCTCGGCAGTTTGAGCGTTCCCATAAGCTATCCTTCCTCAACATCGTCGCGCACCTGCCCCCATGCGACGAGGGTGAAGATAATCGTCCCACCGATGATGTTACCAGCAAGAACCGGCACGAAAAACCCGAAGATTGCCTGCATGCCGGCAAGTTCGCCACGCAACAGCAACACGGCCATTTCGACGGACCCGGCAACAATATGCGTGAAATCACCCGCAGCGATCAGCCATGTGAACGTCAGTATCAGGAAAAACGCCGCTTCGTCCGCCTGCGGCAGCATCCAGACGATGAGGGCGACAATCACCCCTGCGGGAATGGCGCGCCAGAAACTTTCCGATGCGGGCATCCCGGTGGCATGTTCCGACAGGGCCAGGATGGCCGCCATCGTCTCGCCCGGAATGGCCGGGGTAAAGACGAAGAGTGAGGCCGCCGCAAAGGCCCCGATGACATTCGCGGTCAGCACGATCGTCCACAGCCGCGCCATGCAGAGCAGCGAATGCACGGACCTTTGATGCATGATCGGCAGAACTGTCGTGATGGTATTTTCCGTGAACAATTGCATTCGGCCCATGATCACGGCCAGAAAGCCCAGCGAATAGCCCAGATTCTCCAGCAGTGGCCGCCAGGAGGCATCAGGCAGATGCGCCCTGAATATCGCCTCCCCCAGCACCGAGAGGCTGATCAGCATGCCCGCGGCGATGCCTGACCAGATCAGGGATCTCTTGGTGCGGGCCAGTTCCTCTTCACCATCCCGCCGGATGACCTCATAGATCATCCGCGGCGACAATGCCGCCGCTTCGTGGACCGATTTCTCTTCCGCCGCGTCTTCGAATTCTTTTTCACTGGGGTGATGCCGGATCAGTGGCGCCATGGCGATCATCCTTTAAACCGATTTCTGTGGGAACTAGTGCAGTTCTTCGATGCGGACAGCGCCTTTGCGCAATTAGCCTTCTTGCACCTGCCGCGTGGAGCTTTCAAAACAATGCTCAGCAAAGGAAGAATCCATGAAACCTCACTCCGACCGTCTTAGCGATGAAATCCGTGCAAGATTTGCACATGTCGACACCTGCCCGTTCACGGGGCCGCGCATCTTCTTCGAGAACGCGGGCGGCGCGCTTACCCTGAAATCCGTGGTGGAGACTTCTGCAAAATTTGCTGCGATCCCGGACAATCAGGGCCGGGACAACCCGGCCTCGGCCGCACTGGTAAAGGTTATCGCCGACGCCAAGGCGGACATGGCCCTGTTCTTCAACGCAGACTCGGGCCGCTTCTTTGTCGGTGAATCGGGGACCGAACTGCTGTTCAGGCTGATACGGACCGCAATCATGGGGCCTGCGCACCGCGGCGCGGTGATCGGATCAACGGTCGAGCATCCTGCGTCCCGCAGCGCGGCACAGCATTGGGCGCAGCAAGCGGGTGTTGCATACCTCAGTGTGCCGCATGACGACGCTACCGGCCAGGTCACGGCCTCCGCCTATCGCGATGTCATGCGCGAAGATGTCACTGTGGCGACCATCCTGCACACCTCGCCTGTCACAGGCATTGCCAACGATGTGGCCGCCATCGCCAGGGCGATCCGCGCCGAGGCACCGGATGCCTTCATCATCGTGGACGGCATCCAGCACGCCAGCCACGGGCAGGTCGACATTGCCGCCTATGACATCGACGGCTATGTCGTCTCGCCTTACAAGATGTTCTCCCGGCACGGCTATGGCGTGGCCTGGGCCTCCGACAGGCTGACCGCTCTCAAGATCGAGACGCTTGCGGGCGGACCTCAGGGCAACTGGGAAATGGGCACCCGCGACACCGGAGCCTACGCCACGTTTTCAGATGTCGTGCACTATCTGGATTGGCTTGGTGGCGAGGTATCGGACAAGACCGACACCCGCAGCCGGATCATCGCTGCAGGTGCCAGCATCCATGCCCATGAAAAGGCGCTGACGGATGCCCTGCTCTATGGCTTGGGCAACCTGCCCGGACTTACCTCGCTGCCGGGTGTCACGATACTGGGCGGGGCCGAAAATGAAGATCGCGAGGGACTTGTCTGCTTTGCGCTTGACCGGCTTCCCGCCGACCGGATCGTGGCGAATTTGAACGACAACGGAATCCGCACCCACATCCGCCGCGCCGATCATTATTCGGGGAATGTCCTGACCCCGCTTGGCCTTGACGCTGCGGTGCGTGTCTCGCTTTGTCACTACAACACCCTCGCGGAAGTCCGGGCGCTGTTGCTGGCCATGCAAGAGATGACCTTGCCAATCGTCTCAGACCAGTGAACGATGCTGGTATGAACACATCGCTCCGCACTGCCATCTCTGCCAAGCGTGATGACCTCATCGCGCTGACCCAGGACCTGATCCGCATTCCCACCCTGAATCCGCCGGGCCGGGACTATCGCCTGATCTGCGAATATCTGGACAATCGCCTGCGCAAGCATGGTTTCGAGACGGAACTGATCCGCGCCACCGGCACCCCTGGCGACAGCGACAAATATCCGCGCTGGAACATCGTCGCCCGGCGCGAGGGTACGCGGCCCGGCGACTGCATCCACTTCAACAGCCACACGGACGTGGTGGAGGTCGGCGCGGGCTGGACCTTCGATCCCTTCGGCGGTGACGTCGCCGACGGCAAGATTTACGGACGCGGTGCATGCGACATGAAAGGCGGGCTGGCCGCCTCCATCATTGCGGCCGAGGCCTTTATCGAAACGCATCCCGACTTCGCAGGTGCGATTGAGATTTCAGGTACTGCAGACGAGGAAACCGGCGGCTACGGCGGCGTCGCCTACCTGGCGGAGCAGGGCTATTTCAACCCGAGCCGCGTTCAGCACGTCATCATCCCCGAACCGCTGAACAAGGACCGCATCTGCCTGGGCCATCGCGGTGGCTGGTGGGCCGAGATCGAGACAAAGGGCGAAATCGCCCATGGTGCGATGCCATTTCTGGGCGATTGCGCCGTCCGCCACATGGGCGCGGTCCTGCAGGAGTTCGAGGACAAGCTGTTTCCCGCGATGGCTGCCCGCTATACCGACATGCCGGTCGTGCCTGAAGGCGCGCGGCAATCGACGATGAACATCAACTCCATCCACGGCGGAGAGGCCGAACCGGAGGAAGGTTTCACCGGCCTGCAGGCCCATTGCGTCCCCGACAGCTGCCGCATCGTGATTGACCGGCGGTTCCTGATCGAAGAGCCGCTGGATCAGGTCCGGGGTGAGGTCATGGAGCTGCTGGAAGGGCTGCGCGCCACACGCGCCAATTTTGACTTTGAACTGACCGAGCGGAACTCGGTCCTGCCCTCCATGACGGACCGTGACGCGCCGGTGGTTCGCACCGTGGCAGACGCCATCGAACAGGTCATGGGCAAGGCGCCTGAATATGTCGCCTCGCCCGGCAGCTATGACCAGAAACACATCGACCGGATCGGCACCCTGAAGAACTGCATCGCCTACGGGCCGGGGGTGCTGGAACTGGCCCACAAACCCGACGAATGGATCGGCATAGATGACATGATCGACAGTGCCATGGTCATGGGTGCCGCGATGGAAAGCCTGCTGATGAAAGGCTAGCCGTCAAAGGCGGTCGCGGCACCGATGGCCAGCCCATCGACAATTGCCGTCAGCGCCGCACCCCGGTGGATCTCGGCATTCGGAAGACGCATGCGCAGGGCGTTTTCGACCACCTGCATCAGGCTGGAGCCGCCGACAAAGATCACCTTGTCGACCTGTTCCGGCGCAACCCCTGCCGTGGCCATCGCATCAGAAGCCGCCGCGCCGATCTCATCCGCGAGCGGGGCCAGCCGCGCCGTCATCCAATCCGCAGGCAAGGGCAATGTGGCACCGGGTTTCAGCATCCCGACCTTGACCACCGGGTCGGCGACCCCCGGCGTATTCGCCATGATCTTTCCCGCCTCGACGGCAAAGGCGAGATCATGGCCCAATTCATCTTCCAGCACCCTGACCAGACGACCCAGCCGCTTGGGATGCACCGCAAATTTCTCCAGCTCCGCCGCCGCCTTCCGGGTATCGGGGCCATAGAGAAACGGGATCTTGGCCCAGGTCGCAAGGTCATTGAAGATGGCATTCGGCGCGATATGCGTGTCATCGCCAAAGGCATGGCGGATCGGACTGCCCATGCCGAGCTGCGGCATGACCCGCCCGATACTCAGATGGCGGTCGAAATCGGTGCCGCCGATGCGAACGCCGTGGCTGGCCAGAATGTCGATCTCTGCCGTGCCCTTCTGCCGGAACAGCGTGAAATCCGACGTGCCGCCACCGATGTCCACGATCAACGCCAGATCGCCGGGGGCCAGCACCTCGCGGTTTGCCAGCGCCGCCGCCTCCGGCTCGTTCATGAACCGCACCTCTGCAAACCCGGCGCGGCGGTAGGCTTCTGTCAGGTCCAGCAATGCCTGGGTGTCGCGCCTGGCATCGGCGGAATGAAACCGGACCGGCCGCCCGGAAAGCGCCCGATCAAACTGAAATCCGGTTGCCGCTTCGGCCCTTGCTTTCAGCTCCGCCAGGAACCGCGCGACGATGTCGATGAAATCCAGCCGCTCGCCCAGCAGCATCCTGCTTTCGCGCATCAGCCTTGTGCCCAGCAGGCTTTTCAGCCCGCGCATATAGCGCCCCTCATCACCCGCAAGCAGGGCGGCGCTCGCCCTTTCTCCCACCACCATCTGACCCGCCGCGAAATCGAAAAAGACCGCTGTCGGCAAGGTCTGCGCATCGGCCTCCAGCGGAATCAAATGCGGTCTGCCATCCACGAGGATCCCGGCGGCAGAATTTGATGTGCCGAAATCTATACCCAATGTCGCTGACATGCCGCCGCCCGCCCCTGAATCAAAGGTCGCTGACTAGGCGTTTCGTGCATGAATGGCAATTGACCGATTAAGAACGCTGGCAAGAAGTCTGCGATTTGGCTAGCCTTTCACCATAATCAAAAGGGAGACCACCCATGTTCCACCTTCGCCACTTGCTGCTTGGCGTCAGCACCGCCGCCCTGATGGCAGGCGCGGCTGTTGCCAAGGACGACATCACCGTCGCGCTGCAACTTGAGCCGCCTCACCTTGACCCCACATCAGCTGCTGCCGGGGCCATCGATTCCGTGCTCTATTCCAATGTGTTCGAGGGACTGACTCGCTTCATGTCCGACGGCTCCGTCGTGCCGGGCCTCGCCGAAAGCTGGGAAATTTCCGAAGACGGGCTGACCTATACCTTCAAGTTGCGCGAAGGCGTCACCTTTCACGACGGCACCACCATGGACGCAGAGGATGTGAAATTCAGCCTTGACCGCATCAATGCCGAGGACAGCGCAAATGCGCAAAAGGCGCTTTACTCAGCCATTTCCGAAGTCAACGTGATCGACCCCGCGACCGTCGAGGTCAAGCTGAGCGAGCAGAACGGCAGCATGCTGTTCAACCTTGCCTGGGGTGACGCGGTGATCGTGGCACCCGAAAGCATCGACAACATCAAACAGCAGCCGATCGGGACCGGCGCCTTCAAGTTCGACAGCTGGACACAGGGCGACAAGATCGTGCTGTCGAAGAACCCCGATTACTGGGGCACGCCCGCGCAACTTGAATCGGCAACGTTCAAGTTCATCTCCGACCCCACCGCCGCCTTTGCCGCGATGATGGCCGAGGATGCGGATGTCTTCGCGGGCTTCCCTGCGCCGGAAAACCTGCCCCAGTTCGAGGCTGATCCGCGCTTTCAGGTCATCGTAGGATCGACCGAGGGTGAGACTATTCTCTCCACCAACAACACCCGCGCGCCCTTTGACAACGTGAAAGTGCGCGAGGCGATGGCCCATGCGATTGACCGGCAGGCGATCATCGACGGCGCGATGTTCGGCCTTGGCACGCCCATCGGCACACATTTCGCCCCGCACAACCCGGCCTATGTCGATCTGACCTCGCTGAGCGCATATGACCCCGAAAAGGCCAAGGCGCTGTTGGCCGAAGCAGGCTTCCCCGACGGGTTCGAAACCACGCTGCACCTGCCGCCCCCCTCCTACGCCCGGCGCGGCGGAGAGATCATCGCGGCGCAGCTTGCCGAAGTGGGCATCAAGGCGGAAATCACCAACGTCGAATGGGCGCAATGGCTGGAAACCGTGTTCAAGGGCAAGGATTTCGGCCTGACCATCGTCAGCCATACCGAGCCGATGGACATCGGGATCTATGCCAATCCCGACTATTATTTCCAGTATGACAACCCCGATCTGCAAGCGCTGATGGCCGATCTGAACCGCACCACCGACCCGGACAAGCGGAACCAGATGCTGGGTGATGCGCAGCGGATGATCTCGGAGGATTACGTGAATGGCTACCTGTTCCAGCTGGCCTTGCCGACGGTGGCCAAAGCCGGGATCGAAGGCCTGTGGGAAAACGCCCCGACACAGGCGACCGACCTGACGGCCGTTCGCTGGACCGAATGATCTGACGACAAAACAGAAGGCCTCCGCACCGGCGGGGGCCTTTTCATGTCCGGCGCTGAGCTGCGAACAGCATATGCTCAATCGACGATGAAAATGCCCGTGCTCTTCGACTTGTGCTCGGGCTCCACGTGAATGGTGATCTGCGCCTCGCCAAGTTCGGACCGCAACCTGTTCTCCACACGGTCGCAAATCTCATGCGCCTCAAAGACGGAGGTCTCTCCCGGCACCACGAGATGAAAGTCGATAAAGGTGATCGCGCCTGCGTGCCGGGTGCGCAGGTCGTGTGCCTGCGTCGCGCCGCCCGCTTCGGTCGCGATGATTTCCCTGATCTGGTCCAGCTCGCTCTCCGGCACCGCTTCGTCCATCAGACCGCTCAGCGATTCCTTGACCACCTTCGAGCCGGACCAAAGGATATTCAGCGCCACCACCACGGCCATCAAAGGGTCAAGCACCCAAAGGCCGGTGGCAAAAGCCAGCAATATCCCGAATGCAACGCCGAATGACGTCAGCACATCGGTAAACAGATGCCTGCCGTCCGCAACCAGCGCGGGCGATTTGTAGCGACGCCCCCGCGTCACCAGCAGCCAGGCCCAGACACCGTTAAGCGCGGTGGCACCAAGATTGATCAACAGCCCCTCGATCGGCGCATCCAGCTCACGGGGGGATGCGAAGGCGGCATAGGCCTGGTTCAGGATGATCAGGGCGGCGACGATGATCATCACCCCCTCCAGCACCGCGCTGAAGAACTCGGCCTTGTGATGACCGAAGGGATGGTTCGAATCCGGGGGCCGCGCCGCAATCCGGATCGCGATCAGTGCGGCAATGGCGGTGGCCACGTTCACGGAGCTTTCCAGAGCATCGGAAATCAGCGCGACAGAACCGGTAACCCAATAGGCAATCACCTTGAGCAGCAGCACGACAATGCCAATCGCAATACTGCCTGTGGCCAGTTTCATCGTAGGGCTCATCGCGCGGTCTCTTGTATTTGTCTGTCGCAGGGTGCGACGGATCAGGTCAGGGCTTCAACCAGAACGATCAGGCCCGCCATTGCGGCGGCCCCGCCCAGCGCGGACAGGGCGATCCAGCGTTTGCGCGGCGGGCGCACAATCGTCGTCTCGTTGCTCTGCCGCAAAAGCGCCGCTTCCACCAGACCCGGCAACCGTGGACCAAACCGCGCCAGCACCTGCGCCGTGCCGGCAAGATCGCTGAGCAGCGCCCTGGGACCGATGGATTTGGAAATGTAATTGGTCACGATCGGGCTGGCCACTTCCCAGATGTTGATATGCGGGTTCAACGAGCGTGCAACCCCTTCGACCACCACCATCGTCCGTTGCAGCAGGATCAGTTCGGTCCGGGTTTCCATCCCGAACCGCTCCGTCACTTCAAAGAGATAGGTCAACAGCCGCGCCATGGAAATCCGCGTGGCATCCATGCCAAAGATTGGCTCGCCCACAGCGCGCAGGGCGCGGGCGAATTCGTCGACATCCTTGTCGGCAGGCACATATCCCGCCTCGAAATGTACCTTGGCCACACGCATGTAATCGCGGCGGATGAACCCATAGAGGATCTCGGCATAGACGCGGCGGGTATAGGCGTCGATATGGCCCATGATCCCGAAATCATAGGCGATGATATCGCCGTTCGGCGCCACCTTGAGGTTCCCCTGGTGCATGTCGGCGTGAAAGAAGCCGTCGCGCAGCGCATGGTTCAGGAACAATTGCAGCACCCGGTTGCTCAGCGCCACCCTGTCATGGCCGGCGGCATCAATGGCGTCATTGTCACCCATCGACACGCCATCCGCCCAACCCAGGGTCATCACCCGTCGCGCCGAAAGGTTCCACTTGATTGCAGGCAGCTGGAATCCTTCATCATCCTTGGTGTTGGCGGCGAATTCCGACGCCGCAGCGCTTTCCAGCCTCAGATCCAGCTCGCCCCGCACAACGCCATCGAAATGCTCGATCACATCCATCGGGCGCAGGCGGCGCGAACCGGGAGAGAACATTTCAACCATGCGGGCCGCCAGATAGAAGGCATCGACATCCTTGCGGAAGGCGCGTTCGATGTTCGGGCGCAACACCTTGACCGCAACCTGCTCGCCCGTATCCGCCAATGTCGCCTTGTGCACCTGCGCGATGGAGGCCGCGGCCACCGATTCGCTGAAATCGGAGAACAGATCACTCACCGGCTCGCCCAGCTCACGCTCCACCTCGGCCTTGGCTTCTTCGATGGAAAAGGGCGGCAGCTTGTCCTGCAACACGCGCAATTGCACCGCAAGCTCATCGCCCACCACATCGGGACGGGTGGACAGGACCTGCCCGAACTTGATGTAGGCCGGTCCCAGCGCCGTCAGCGCGCGGGTCGCGGGCGGCATCGACGGATCGCCCTTGTAGCCCAGCCATTTGAACGGCAGGCCAAGCGCACGGGCCACAAACCGAAGGGTCGGCGTCGCCTCGAAGGCATCCAGCACCAGGTTCATCGCACCTGTCCGCTCAAGCGTGGCACCGGTGCGGATCAACCGCCATATGTTATGGGGCCCACGCACCTAAAGCTTCCAGCCTGAATGCAGGGCGGCAATGCCCATGGTCAGATTTCGGTACTTGGCCTGTTCGAATCCCGCGGCGCGGACCATGTCCAGAAACGTCTCCTGGTCGGGGAAGTTGCGGATCGATTCCACCAGGTACTGATAGCTGTCGCGGTCGTTGGCAATGACCTGCCCCATGCGCGGGATCACGTTGAAACTGTAAAGATCATAGGCCTTTTGCATCATCGGGTTCGGCAGCTGGCTGAACTCCAGCACCATCAGCCGCCCGCCGGGACGCAGCACGCGATAGGCCTCGTTCAGCGCTTCTTGCGGACGCGTCACGTTCCGAATGCCAAAGCTGATGGTATAGACGTCAAAGCTGTTGTCGTCGAAGGGCAGGTTCATCGCGTCGCCGACAACCCAGTCCAGACTGTCGGCCAATTGCTCTGCCTCGGCGCGCTTGCGCCCCTCGACCAGCATCCCTTCGGTCAGGTCGCAGACGGTGGCATGCCCCTGCCCTGCGCGTTTGAGGAACTTGAACGAAACGTCACCCGTGCCACCCGCCACATCCAGCAGCCGCTGCCCGGCGCGCGGGGCAAGCCAATCCATCATCGCCTCTTTCCAGATACGGTGGATGCCCATGCTCATCACATCGTTCATGATGTCATATTTGTTCGCCACATCGGAAAACAGGTTGCGGACCATTCCGGCCTTGTCATCTTCGCGCACGGTCTGCGCGCCGAAATGCGTGGTCTTGTCTGTCATGATCAGCGTCCCGATATTATCAAGGCGGAGATATAGCCTAGACACGCGGGATACAAACCGCCAATTGCCGCAGGCCCCGACTGCCCGTGAAAAGGAGGCCAGATGCCCGAACTGCCAGAAGTCGAAACCGTGCGCCGTGGCCTTGCCCCGGCGATGGAAGGCGTTGTGATCGAACGGGCGCAGGTGAACCGCCCCGACCTGCGCTGGCCCTTTCCCGCCGGAATGGCCGAAAGGCTGACGGGGCAGATGGTCGAGCGTCTGCGCCGCCGGTCAAAATACATACTGGCCGATCTCGCATCGGGGGAATCGCTGTTGATCCACCTCGGGATGTCGGGCCGCATGCTGGTTTCCGGTGACCCGCTGGGCCAATTCGTGCACAGCCATCCCGCGCCCGAAAAACACGACCACGTAGTGCTGCACATGGCCAATGGTGCGCAGATCACCTTCAACGACCCGCGCCGCTTTGGCGCGATGGACCTGATGCAGACCGCCCGGGCCGATCAGCACAAGCTGCTGGCCATTCTGGGGCCGGAACCTCTGGGCAACACCTTCAACGAGGCGCATCTGATTGCCGCGCTCAAGGGGCGCAACACGCCGATCAAATCCGCGCTGCTGGATCAGCGCATCGTCGCGGGATTGGGAAATATCTATGTCTGCGAAGCGCTTTACCGCGCCCGCATCCATCCCGCACGCAAGGCCGACCGTATCTCGGCCACGCGGATTGCCACCCTGGTTCCGATCATCCGCAACGTGCTTTCAGAGGCGATTGAAGCTGGCGGATCCTCGCTGCGCGACTTTCGTCAGGCGGATGGCGAACTGGGGTATTTCCAGCACAATTTCGATGTCTACGGGCGCGAAAACGCCCCCTGTCGCACGCCGGGCTGCGGCCAGGTCATAAGACGCATCGTGCAGTCCGGACGCTCTTCGTTCTATTGCGGTGAATGTCAAAGATAGCTTGAAACGTATTTTGCCCGTGTTATGCGTGGCGACCTGAGCGCAACGATAGAGAGACCCTCTGATGGCATACGAAACGATCATCGTGGATGTGGAAAACCATGTGGCGCTTGTCACGCTGAACAGACCTGATGCCCTGAACGCGTTGAACGATGTTCTGATGTCCGAGCTTGCCGACGCGCTGAAGGGTGCGCAGGACAATGAAAAGGTCCGCTGCATCATCATCACCGGCTCTGAAAAGGCTTTCGCCGCCGGTGCCGATATCGCCATGATGCGCGACAAGACATTCGTCGAAGCCTTTTCCGGAGATCTTTTCACACCCGAAACCGAACAGATCATGCGCGTCCGCAAGCCTATCATCGCTGCCGTATCCGGCTATGCGCTGGGTGGCGGCTGCGAACTGGCGATGATGTGCGACTTCATCATCTGCTCCGAGACCGCGAAGTTCGGCCAGCCCGAGATCAACCTTGGCGTCGTGGCCGGGATCGGCGGCACCCAGCGGCTGACCCGCCTTGTCGGCAAATCCAAGGCGATGGACATGAACCTGACCGGCCGCTTCATGGACGCAGAAGAGGCCGAACGTTCCGGCCTGGTCTCGCGGGTTGTCCCGGTAAAGAAGCTGATGGAAGAAGCCATGAGCGCCGCCGCAAAGATCGCGGAGAAATCCATGATCTCCGTCATGGTGGTCAAGGAGGCGGTCAACCGCGCCTACGAAGTGCCGCTGCGCGAAGGGCTGTTGTTTGAACGCCGGATGTTCCACTCGCTGTTCGCGACCGAGGACCAGAACGAAGGCATGTCCGCCTTCCTTGAAAAGCGCGAAGCACAGTTCAGGGACAAGTAAGGCCGTCCTGCTTCGGATGGCCCGCCAACCGGCCGGTGCCTTGCAATTGCCTGAACGCCGCCGCGCCATTGCGGCCTGACGTTCCGATGGCTTTACAACCGGCTGCATTTCCCGCTATAGCGCGCCCAATACATGCGCGTGCAGCCCGCTCAGGCTAGAATCACCTTCCCGGTACATCCGGCACGGGTTTGGCGTCACGCGCCTTGAACCGAAATTGAAAAACCCGAAGGCTGATCCTCATGGCAAACACAGAACAATCCAAGAAGCGCGCACGTCAGAACGAAAAGCGTTTCCAGATCAACAAGGCGCGTCGTTCGCGCATCCGCACATATCTGCGCAAGGTCGAAGAAGCGATCGCTTCCGGCGACAAGACAGCAGCGACCGAAGCGCTGAAAACAGCACAGCCCGAGCTGATGCGCGGTGTGACAAAGGGTGTGTTTCATAAAAACACCGCATCGAGAAAAATGTCGCGCCTCGCGGCACGGGTCAAAGCTCTGGGTTGATTTTCAGGGTTCTCGCGAACCGAATCGACTATCTGCTTGAATCAAAAGGCGTCGCATAGCGGCGCCTTTTTTCGTGTCTGAGGTCTCAAAAAACCAACATAGATTCTTTCCCGACAAAAAAGTGAGTCAAGTCGGAAGATATGTTGAAGCGCGGCCTCTGTCCTTGCTACCTACATAGAGCGATTCATTTCGCGTGGGGGGACAGGCCCTGTAAATAGGCACTTTCGGAATCGGATAGTATCTATTTTGGGACGCGGGTGGATGTGGTTTGGTCACGTCACACCCGTATTGCGAATGCTGCTGCTAGCGCGTTTGCCCTGTTCGTTTTGATACGGACGGCTTTTGCCAAGACCGATGCACCTGGCTGCATCGATTGGCGAAATCCTTGTTTGAAAGGTCCAGATGCTTGGGTCGGTTTCCGTTTGGGACCGGACAATCGATCTGTGTTCTGGATTGTGTGTAGTGCCGGACTGCTCCGGCGCTTGTTAGAAACCTGGCTGGGGACGAGTTAGAAAAA